>CAWAMW010000012.1:0-154842 GCA_963783305.1 uncultured Gemmatimonadales bacterium
CACACCTACGATCCCGAGGCAGACGAGCGTTTCCCGTACCGGGCGTGCCCGAAGTGCGGATCCCAAGAGCTGTACATGGACGTCGATACCGTGGTGGACGGTGAAATGGACGACGGTATTCCGGTCCTCACGGCCACGCATTTCGACAAGATCGTCTGCGATACTTGTGGGTGGTCCAAATCGGTGTTGGATGATCTGCCACGGGTGTAATACGAATTCTGGTCGTGCTGAGCCGGTCCAGAGGAGCCATTCGGCCTGGCACCCCGCATAACAAACGGTTGGCGGCTACGCGGCCTGCGGCCGCTCCGGAGAACCCGCCGCGGCGTCTCCGAGCTGATGAGGAAGTCGTGGTTTCAAAGGTGCTCGAGCGCCTAAGGTTGTGGCGCGGCGGGTCGCGAACCTGGAAACGTTATGGGCCAGGTCCCCACAGCATTGTTCGCTAAGAGGAGTAGTCGATGAGCAAGAAGTCCTTCGTCTTCGGAGTGGATCTCGACGGAACCTGCGCGGACTTCTACGGAGGCCTTCGGCCGATTGCGGCTGACTGGCTTGGAGTTGGTCTCGATGACTTGCCGGAGGAAGTCTCATGGGGACTCCCGGAGTGGGGCATCGATGACGCCCCCGGGGGCTATCAGAGGCTGCATCGCTTTGCGGTAACGCAGCGGGATCTCTTTCGGAAACTGCAGCCGATGCCGGGGGCACCGATGGCGTTGAGACGGCTCTCCGAAGAAGGGGTGCGCATTCGTATCATCACTCACCGCCTTTTCATCAAGTACTTCCACCACATTGCCGTTCGGCAAACGATTGAGTGGTTGGATTCGAATGATATACCGTACTGGGATCTCTGCTTCATGGCAGACAAAGCTGCGGTAGGTGCGGATCTCTACATTGAGGACTCCCCGGAGAACGTGGCCAAGCTGAGAGCAGAATGGTCATCCGACGATCGTCTTCACAAACTCGACCAATCGAGCTTTGGAGGGGCCCAAGGCGAGTGATTGGGATCAGGTCTTCGAACTGGTGATGGAAGAGGTCACCAGGTGGCGCCAGGCGCATGAAGATGAGGGGGAGTTGGCAGGCGAGTAGCGCATGGATGGAGGCACCCGGCGCATAACAAACGCCTGCGCCTGGGCGCCCTGCGGCCGCTCCGGAGAACCAGCCGCGGCCGTCTGGCTGCTGGTGAGGGCAGTGAAGGCTCGAAGGCGGTCGCGCACTGGAGGTTTCGGCGCGGCGGGTGGCCAACATAGAATCGTTATGCGCAATTCGGCCAAGCGTTGAAAAGGAGCTAATCCGTGAGTAATGGAGCCGGTTGAGTGGTTGACGGTTGGCCTCCTGATCTTCGCCGGAGTCCAGTCGATAGTGCAGATCCGGACGGAGCGGACGCGTCGAGATGAGCGAATTGCTGATCGAGAGGAGCGGCTCGAGCGATCGTTTCAGTATGCCTGGGCAGAACACTTTCGCTTTGAGAGTCTGGCCAATGCGTTCGATCGGTTCGATTTGGTCGAACTTGCGCTCCTTGACGTGCTAAGGCCTACGACCGTGGTGCCTCATGACGCCGGCAAGTTCATCGAGGCATTGACCGAGGCCGGACGCGAGGCGGGCGTCCTGGGAGGTGTGACGTTTGGTGTCTTGACAGATCTGGAGCGAACTGTCGGAATCTTCGTGAACTCTGTGAAGGCGTTCTCTCGGGAGATCCCGCCCGGAATGCAGGAGAACGCCAAGCCCAATGGGTCCGGGACAATTACGGTCTTGACCTGGATCCGTGGGGAAAGAGACGGTCGAGAACTCACCCGGCAGGTCGCTTTACTTAATGTGGGACGCGGCAAGACACAATCCCAAGGCAGCCGAGAGCGGACCCTTCGACTTTTCAATGAATTCGCTTCGGATCTCGCGGCCTCTGCGGTGCGTGGGCTGTTGGCACGATCACGAGCTGCTGGGGAGGCCTCGGAGGGCTGAACCGCGCATATACCATTAGCAGGTCGCCAACAATCACCTGATGCGGCTCGAGTCCGCATTAGTTAAAGTTAGCCCAGTAACGTAGCCATTCGGCAGCAGCCCCTCGGAAGAGTTCACAGACGCACACTCAACGGAGCCTCTTTGAAACGGGATTGGCGGCTGGACCAACGGTCGTGGCAGGACTTTGAGGCACTGGTCGGGAACCTTTAAGCAAGGTCCTCGGTACAGGCACCGTGGTGTTTTCTGACGGCCCTGACGGTGGTCGGGATGGACGGTTTTCAGGGGGTCGCGAACAACTTTCCCTCGAGTAGCAGCCCTTGGTGGGGGAATAGGTGATCCAGGCGAAACACACGAGTGACCGTTCCGCTAGCTGTAGTGACGGCGCCTTCTATGGCAACAAGACTAGCGAGCTGCAGGAGCAAGATGTACAAGCTCGCCCGGCTGCGAAACGAGGATGGTATCGACTGCTATCTTCTAGTCACCAACCGGGCTCTCACGGCTTCTCGTCACGAGGAACTCAAACGGATCATGAGGGACCAGACGGCCGTGCCCAACGTGCATCTTGATGGGACGCGAGACGCTCTCTGGCTTTCTCGATCGGCATCCCTTTCTTGCGGAACTTGCGGGCCTGCACCGGATCTTGGGCCCCCTCCGTTTCGGGTCAAAAGACCTCAAGGAGATCATCGAGGCGTTTGGAGAAGTGGGCTCGGTACCAAACCCAGCCTCCATCATCAAAGACCCGGCAATCGAAGCGAAGAACAGCAAGAACGACCTCTCCGAGCATTTCGCAATGATCGAGAGTAGATATGCCCCTTACTTTCACCAGGTTCGGACATTCCTCCTCGACCCAAAGAACGCTCCGCTGGCTCGGCGCTACGAGGTCCTTTCAGCTGAACTCAACGCCAAAATCGTTGCTCGTCGAAATGAGTTTGATCGATTCGACCATGTCTTCCCCAGTCTCTACGATCGCGCGCTTGAGTTGGCCCGAGCTGAGAAGCAGGGTGACCTAGTCTGGATGTTCCTCCACTTCATGTACTGGGATTGTGATGTGGGTGAGGTATGATCCGACCGACGAAGTTCCTCGATCCCAAGACGGGAGTGCTGAGGGTGGCGGCCACCATGATTGAGACCCTCGATAGCGTTGGACCCATGAAGCTTGAGGAGTTCATGAGCCGATCAGCCAAACAGATCCCGCCGAAGGCTTCGGTCAATATCCAGAACGCTCTCGACTGGTCTTTCTAATGGGGATCGTCGACTACGATTCAACGAGCGACACTATTGTCCGACGCCGGAGCAGCGAATGAAGCTCAGGCGCCTTTACTCCAACCTCCCAAAAGTCTTTCCGGAAATCCAGTTCCACGACGGTCTGAATGTGATTTTCGCGAATGTCAAGGAGCCCGAAGACCGGACGCTGGACTCGCACAATCTCGGCAAATCGATTCTGCTTCAGATCATTGATTTTCTACTCCTTCGGGGCTGGTCAAGCGGCTTATTCTTGTATGATCATCAAGAGACGTTCGCGGAGTTTGTCTTTTTTCTTGAGGTTGAGACCAATCAGGGCACCCGGATCACCGTACGGCGCTCAGTCGCGGCAAACTCCCGGATCCGTATCTACCATGGGCCCGCTGAAGCCGGTGAACTTGTCCAACTTCCGCAGTCAGAGTGGACCCATCTGCCGTCGAGCTTTCAAGAGGCCAGAAAGGTACTCGACGACTACCTCGCCCTCACCGACTTGGCGCCATGGGATTACCGGAAGGGAGTAGTACCTCCTCAGAGGCCAGTCGGACTACGCAGACGTCTTCCAGCTCAAGAAGTTCGCCCAAGGCCGACACAAGGATTGGAAGCCGTTTATGGCACACCTTCTCGGGTTCGATCCGCGGCCGGTAGAGGATAAATACGACACAGAGGATGAGCTGGCGGAACTTGAGACCGCGGCTGAAAACCTCCGCAACCTGCTCAAGCTAAATGTTGGAGAAGCGGACCGGGTGAGGGGGGCCTTTCAGATTCTCACCCAGGAAATCGAGGCGTCCGAAGAGAGGATTCGCCGCTTCAGCTACTCGAAGATCAACGCAGGATTAACAAAGGGCTGGTAGCGGACACCGAACAGCGTATTGGGGATATTAACGAACGCCTTTACACCATTGAATTCGAATCAGCTAAGTTGCGAGAGGCCATCGCGACCACAGAATGACTTTGATCTCGATCGGGTAAAGCGGGTTTTTGAGGAAGCCAACGCGGCTTTGCCCGAGACCCTCGTGCGCTCCTATGAAGACTTGATCGAATTCAACCGGGCGCTGACTGCGGATCGAGCTGAGCGGTTCCGGGGACAGGCGGAAAGGCTGGAGCGTGAGAAGGAAGACTTGCTTGGGCAGGCGAGGGACCTCGACGAAGCTAGGATCGACGCTCTTAGGTCCTTTGAGAGACCGACTCATTCGAGAAGCTGAGGTCGCTACAGACGCGCCTTGGGGAACGCCGAAGCGAACTTGCCCGGCTCCAGGTAGAGCTAGGTCAACTGGATGCGCTGGGGGGGTGAAGCGCAAAATCGCTGCAGTCCGCCGCCGCATGAATGAACTGGTCGACTCCATCGCTGAGATGATCAGTCGTGGGAATCACCTCGATAATGTCCTCAGACTGCAGTTTCACGACATCGTCGAGCAGGTGCTCAACGCGTCCGCAATCCTGGCGATCAGTCTCAACAAAGCTGGCAACCTAGAATTCGAGGCATCGATATTAAGAGGTGGGCTGGGCGACGTGCGTTCGGCTGAGGACCAAGGTTTTTCATACCGTCGAATGCTATGTATGGCTTTCGACCTAGCAATGCTTGCTGCGCATAGGAATGGGGGCTTCTATCGCTTCGTATACCATGACGGAGCTCTTCGAGTCTCTAGATGATCGAAGGAAGACCCAGTTGATCCAGGTTGTCCAGCAAATGTGTAAAGAGTTCGATCTTCGCGTACATTCATGACCGCGATCGACTCCGATATCGCCTGAGGCTGCCCGGGGGCGGGCGCTAGAAATATGCAAGGTGATGACTTGATTGTGCGTCGGCTTCATGATCATGGTCAGCACGGCCGACTCTTGCCGATGCCGACGTTCTAACGGTGCATCCGATCCCAATGAGCCAGTCGGCGGTGTATGGGGCGGAACGGCGGACGCACTTCCGATAACAAATGTTGCCGGCGGCGTTCGCTTCGCTCACTGCCGCCACCACAAGAGCCGTTGACGTGAGATGCAGCGGGGGTTTGCAAACATTATCCGATATCCAATGAAACGGAGCAGCGATTGAGATACGGTTGATGCTATTCGCATCGGAGTAGGCTCGCCCGAGTATGGGTTCTCATCGGTGTGGCGGGTCTGGAGCCACAACAGTAAAGGGGACGTGTACGTCGGTGCGCGTCAGGTTGCTGGTGCGGTTAAGGTGAGTCTGCACAAATCGGGACAGTGCCATCTCGGCCTAACCCAGCAGCAGGCGCAGGAACAGGGAACTCCAGTGCGAGAAAGGCTCTGGATGAAGTGGCAGCGGCCCGAGCCTGAGCGCGGTCTCTCCATCCCGTTCTATCTGAGTTTCCCGATTCGTTGGTTAAGCAAGGGGAGGCCCCGAGAGCAAGGGACGGAGCGGAAACCAATTATCTGGATGCATCCAGCGAATGCCTCCCGGGAATTTAATGGGATGGCGTCTACGATAGACGGATTCGCATTTCTTAGTAAAACACATACTGAAGCAGAGCTTCTTGATCGGCTCCCGCCTAAATCCAAACACATGGGAGGGACGAGACTTCGACGCGGTCTGGTGCTCGCTATATTCGCATACCCCTGTCTCGTAGACTGGACCAGAGACGCGACGAGGATTCCAGCGCGGGTCTTCGCGCCAAGCGTTGCAGCATTGCAGGCGTGGAATGCTAAGTCTAACGGCAGGCTATCGCGGTGACGGTTCTGTATACCTCTGTGAAATTGACCCTGACAAGGTGTGAGTGGGAATTGTCGGGGGCTGATGCCGGATCGCATGCGATCGGTCGGCGCTTTGCTTGCTACTGAAGCCTGCGTTGATGTCTCGGAGCCCTGCCGGGACAGGTGGGTCCGCAGGAACAAGGATCGGGGAAAGCGGGTCCCACCAGAGGGGAATGGGAGGCCGAGATGCAGGTGTTCTGCGTATTCTGGTCAGGGCGAGGGGCTCCCGCCCCTACGCGCTCTTCAGCGCCGCCACCAGCTCATCCTTCGTCATCGAGCTCCGCCCGCTGATGTCCTTCTCCTGCGCCCGCTCGTAGAGCTCCGCCTTGGTGAGCTCTGAGAGGTTCTTGCCCGACCCCCCACTCCGCTTCGGCGTCCGCGCCTCTGCCTCACCCCCCTGGAGGCTCCGCTTCAGCACGTCCATGAGGTCGATGATGTCGCCCCCTTCGTCGTCGGCGCCCGCGGCGGCCGACGGGGCGGTGCGGACGGCGCCCTGCTTCTGCTTCGACTTCACGAGCTTCCGGAGCCGGTCGGCGTAGTCGTCGGCGAGCTCGGCCTCGTCCAGCTCCTCCTCGGTGAGCTTGCCGATGGCCTTGCGCATGGCCTTCTTCCGCGCGGCGGGGACCTTCGGGCGGTCGGGGAGGTCGATGCCCTCGACGCTGCGGATCTCGTCGTGGAATCGGAGCGTCTCGGCGCGGAGGATCCCGTTCTCGGCCAGGATGGCGATGAGGTACTCCTTGGTCCGCATGACGAAGGTGGCGATGCCGGCGCGGCCGGTGTCCTCCATGACGGCGGCGAGGAGGCGGTAGGCCTTGGTGGACTCGCCGTCGGGGGTGAGGAAGTAGGCGCGCTCGAAGAAGCGGGGGTCGAGCTGGTCGGCGGGGACGAAGCGTCGCAGGTCGATGTCCCGGGTCTTCTCCGGCTCCAGCGACTCGAGCTCGCCCTCGGTCACGATCACGTACTCGTCCTTCTCGATCTCGTAGCCCCGCACGATGTCGTCCCGGGAGACCTCCTTGTCGGTCTCGGGGTCGTAGTACCGGCGGGCCAGGGGAGTGCCGTCGTCGTCGAGCATCCGGAGCGACACGCCGCTCGGCCGGTTGGCCGGGAAGAGCCGGACGGGGATGCTGACCAGCCCGAAGCTGATGGTGCCCGACCACATGGACCGGGCCCGGACCGCGCGCTCGTCGACCTCAGGCACTCTTCCGCTCCTTCGCCGCCGCGATGCTCGCCTCGAGGCTGGCCGCCAGGTCGCCGGCCGCCCGCTTCTTCTCCGGTTGGCGGAACTCGAGGGTCTTCCCCTCGGCCTTGGCCTCCACCAGCTCCATGACCCGGGCCCGGTACTCGTCCTCGTACGCCTCGGGGTCGAAGTCGTCGGCCAGCGCCGCCACCAGCTGCTCGGCCATCTTCAGCTCCTGCTTCTCCGGCGCACGCCCCTTCGGCGCCGGGAGCGCGCTCGCCGGGATGACCTCCTCGGCGTGCCGGAGCGTGATCATCATGAGGTAGTCGTCCTCGGCCCGGAGCGCGCCGATGTACTCCTTGTTCCGCATGGTCCACCGGGCCAGCCCCTCCTTGCCCTCGGCCTTCAGCGCGTCCACCAGCGCGTAGTACGCCTCCGCGTCGCCATCGGGGCCCAGGTGGTAGGGACGGTCGTACCAGGCGTGAGTGATGACCGACGGGTCCATGAACCGCGTCACCTCGATGTCCCGCGACTTCTCCGGCTGCAGCTCCTCGAGCTCCTCGTCCTCCAGGACCACGAAGACGCCCTCCTCCAGCTGGTACCCCCGCTGGACGTCGCCGTAATCCACCACGTCGCCGGTGGAGGGGTTGACCATGCGCTGCTTCACCGGCCGGCCCGTCTTCTCGTGCAGCAGCCGGAACCGCACCGTCCGGTCCTCCACCGCGGAGTACAGCTTGACCGGGACCTCCTCGCCGCCGAACCGGATCACGCCCTTCCACATCGCGCGCGCCATGTCAGTCCTCCGGATCCGGCGCGCACGCGGGACACCACGCCTCGGATGTCTCCCGGATCACCAAGTAACACAGGGCGCAGACCTCGCCATCACACCCCACGCACCGGTAGCTGATATCCAGGGTGTGCGGCTGCTCACAGACGCCGCAGCGTCCCTCGTCCGTCCGAACCCTGATCCTGCCCGCTCTCTCCATGAGCTACCCGGCGCCCGATTCGCTTCCTTCGGTTCTTCGTTCCTTCGTTCCTTCGATCCCGGCTGTTCCTCGTTCGCGTCGTCTACTGCGACGTCGTGAACTGCTCCTCCTCCGTCGACCCCGCCATGGCGCCCGTGCTCGCCTCGCCGTGCGACAGCGTGTTCAGCACAAGGTCGAAGTAGTTGCCGCCCACCTCGCGCTGGTGCTTGGCCGCCGTGTACCCCTTCTCCTCGAGCTGGAACTCCCGCTCCTGGACCCGGACATAGGCGGTCATGTCGTGCGCCTCGTACTCACGCGCCAGCTCGAAAGCGCCCAGGTTGAGCAGGTGCCAGCCCGCCAGCGTGATGAACTGGTAGCGATAGCCCATCGCCCCGAGCTCCCGCTGGAATTTCGCGATGGTGGCGTCGTCCAGGTGACGCTTCCAGTTGAACGACGGCGAGTTGTTGTACGCCAGGATCTTGTCGGGGTACTGCTCGTGAACGGCCTCGGCGAAGCGCCGGGCCTCGTCCAGGTCGGGCGTCTTCGTCTCACACCAGAGGACGTCCGCGTAGGGTGCGTAGGCGAGGGCGCGGGCGATTCCGGCCTCGAGGCCCGGCCGGACGCGGAAGTACCCCTCGGCCGTGCGCTCGCCGGTGAGGAACTCGTGGTCCCGCTCATCGATGTCGCTGGTGAGCAGCGTGGCGGCTTCGGCGTCCGTCCGCGCGAACAGGACGGTGGGTACGTCGAGCACGTCGGAGGCGAGGCGGGCGGCGCTGAGCACGCGCTCGAACTGCGAGGTCGGCACCAGGACCTTGCCCCCCATGTGGCCGCACTTCTTCTCCGCCGCCAGCTGGTCCTCGAAGTGGACCCCCGCGGCGCCCGCGTCGATGTAGTTCTTGGCCAGCTCGTGGGCATGGAGCGGGCCGCCGAAACCGGCCTCCGCATCGGCGACGATCGGCGCCATCCACTGCGTCTGGACCTTCCCCTCGTTCTCGCTCCACTCGATCTGGTCGGCGCGCTTCAACGCGTTGTTGATGCGCTGGACCAGGGTGGGGCCGCTGTTGCTCGGGTAGAGGCTCTGGTCGGGGTAGGTCTCCAGGGAGAGGTTCATGTCTCCCGCGACCTGCCACCCGCTGAGGTAGATGGAGCGGAGCCCCGCCCGGACCATCTGCACCGCCTGATTGCCGGTCAGGGCGCCGAACGTGCGCACCGGCTCAGCGCCGAAGCGGATCATTTCCCAGAGCCGCTCGGCCCCCAGTCGCGCCACGCTGAAGTCCTGGCGGATGGATCCACGCAGGCGCACCACCTCGGCCGCGCCGTACGGACGCTCTATGCCCTTGTAGCGGTCCGTCGCCCAGCGCGCCTCCAGCTGCTTGACCTGCTCGGCAAAGCTCGCGATCGCCCGGTCCTCTGCCTGCGGGATCGTCCGCTCCGCCCGGCCTTCGCCCCAGTGACTCTCGTGTCGCATCTCTTCCATGATTCGCTCGTCTCTCTCAGTCCAGTTTGTCGTAGCCGGGAAGGGTCAGGAACCCCACGAAATCGTCGTTCAATACCAGGTCGTCCAGGAGCTCGGCCGCCTCGGCCAGGTGACCGTTGTCCCGATCCTCCGCCCGCAGTCGGTCCAGCTCCTCGGTCCGGATCTGCTCGTACAGGCTGCCGCTCATGGTGCGGCCGTCGGCGAGCTCGACGCCGTTGAAGCGCCACTGCCAGAGCTGCGATCGCGAGATCTCCGCGGTGGCGGCGTCCTCCATGAGGTTGTTGATGGCCGCCGCGCCCCAGCCGCCGAGCCAGGCGTCGAGGTACTGTAGCGCCACGGACACGTTCTGTCGCACGCCCGCCTCCGTCACCTCGCCCGGCGTCTGGTCGAGGGAGAGGAGCTCGGAGGCGGGTATGTCCACGTCCTCGCGCAGTCGGTCCTTCTGATTCGGGCGTCCATCCAGGACCTCCTCGAACGCATCCCGGGCCACCGACTCCAGGCCGGGGTGCGCGATCCAGGTGCCATCGAACCCGTCGCGGCTCTCCCGCACCTTGTCCTGCTTCACCGCCTCGAACGCGCGCTCGTTGACCGCCTCGTCCCGACTCGGGATGAACGCCGCCATCCCGCCCATCGCGTGGGCCCCACGCCGATGGCAGGTTTTGACCAGCAGCTCCGTGTACGCCCGCATGAACGGCACAGTCATCGTCACTTCGCCCCGGTCCGGGAGCACGAAATCGCTCCGGTGGCGGAACTTCTTGATGGCGCTGAAGATGTAGTCCCAGCGCCCGGCGTTGAGGCCGGCCATGTGATCGCGCAGCTCGTAGAGGACCTCGTCCATCTCGAACGCCACCAGGATGTTCTCGATCAGGACCGTGGCCCGGATCGACCCCTGCGGCACACCCACCTCGTCCTGGGCGAAGACGAAGACGTCGTTCCAGAGCCGCGCCTCCTGGTGGTTCTCGAGCTTCGGCAGGTAGAAATAGGGGCCGCTCCCGCGCTCCAGCAGCGCCCGGGCGTTGTGGAAGAAATAGAGGCCGAAATCGAAGAGGCTCGCCGAGATCGGGTCACCATCCACCTCAACGTGTTTCTCCGTCAGGTGCCAGCCCCTGGGGCGCACCAGCAGCGTCGCGACTTCGTCCTCCAGCCGGTACTCCTTCCCCTCGGCGGTGGTCAATTCGATGGTGCCCCTCACCGCATCCTGGCAGTTGCCCTGACCGGCCACCACGTTCTCCCACGTGGGCGACAGCGCGTCCTCGAAATCCGCCATGAAGACATCCGCGCCCGAGTTGAGCGCATTGATCATCATCTTGCGTTCCACCGGGCCGGTGATCTCCACCACCCGCTTCTGCAGGTCCGGCGGTGTGTCGGCCACTCGCCAGTCGGTCTCCCGGACCTCCCGCGTCTCGTCCAGGAAATCGGGCATCTCGCCCCGCTCGATCCGGCCCGCGCGGGCTTCCCGCTGGAGGAGCAGTTCACGACGCCGCGGCTCGAATTGATCGTGAAGATCGCGCAGGAACCGCAGGGCGTCAGGGGTCAGGACTCGCTTGGAATCGGCCAGCTCGGCACCGTGTACCGTTATGCGGTCTGGGGTGGCGTGGGCCATGGGTGTCGTCGTCTCCCGTTTCTGTGAGCAGCGTGGTCCGCGGGCGGTCCGGCGATTGGAGCAGGCCGGACGACTGCCGGCCACGATCGTTCGAGTGGCCATTCGCTCTCGGCCGCGGACGGCGCCCGGCCAATGCACTCCCTGTGCCACCCCATGGTCATGCGCTGCAACCGTATTTAGCTTTCGGCGCAGGCCATACCTCGTTGGCCGAGCCCTGGCCCGAGGGGCCGGCCCGGCGCGCTGGGCACGCAAGGTGCCGTCGGCTCCGATGTACACGAATGATTCCGGAGGACTGAGTGAAGACGATGGGCAATGCCGTAGTGATTGCCTCGCTGCTGTTCAGCGCCGCGTGCGCTTCGGCAGGACAGGCGGGTGGGGATCCGTGGCCGGCCGCCACGTCGGGACCTGTGAAGCCGGATCCGCCGGCCACCCCGGCCGCCCCGGCCACCCCGGCCGATGCGCCCCCCGGACCCCGGGGCGACAGCGCCGCATGGATGCTCGCGCTCACCGAGGAGGGGGAGAGGATCGTCGTCTCCCGGGAGGAGCGCCGGCTGTGGCTCATGGACGGCGACTCCGTTCTGTTCACCGCTCCGGTGGCCGTGGGACGCGACACGATTTTCCGGTACCGGGGCAAGTCCTACGATTTCAGCACGCCCAGCGGCCGCATGTCCGTCCAGGACAAGGAGACCGCGCCCCAGTGGGTACCGCCGGACTGGCACTATTTCGAGAAGGCGGCGGAGGATGACCTCGAGCCGTACCAGCTGAAGAACGACAGCCGGGTCGAGCTCTCCGATGGCACCGTGATCGAGGTGCGCGGCGGAGACGTGGGGCGCGTCAATCAGTTCGGCAACTGGCTCGCGTTCAAGCCGGGTCGCGAAATCATCTTCGACGACATGATCTTCATCCCGCCGTACGGGTCGCCCCAGCGCCGGATCCCCGACATCCTCGGAACCCACCGGCTCATCCTGGGCGACGGCTACCTCATCCATGGCACGCCGGACGTCGACTCCATCGGCGAGTACGCCAGCCACGGCTGTGTGCGCATGTTCAATCAGGACATCGAGTGGCTGTACGGAAAGGTCGACGCCGGTGTGCTGGTCTACGTCTACTAGCCGCTTCGCACACCGTGCGACAAGCGGGGGGCACACGCGTTCTGTGACGAGTGCGCTTCTGAACTCCCGCACGCGCGGCGGTGTAATCGGGGGCGGCGGCGCAGTCGAGCGAAACGCGGATGACCCTGCACGCGGGAGCCATGCATGCTGATCGGCAGGCCGAGCGACATTCCCTCCTCCGAGATCACCCCGGAAAGGGACTATCTGAACCGGCGCCAGTTCATGGAGAAGGGCGCCCGCGGGCTCGTGCTGGCGGCCGCGGCGCCTACGGCGGTGCTCGCGGCGTGTGACTCTGCCAACGGGGAGTCGGTCCAGCAGGAGCCCACTCCGTATGATCTGGTTACCACCTACAACAACTTCTACGAGTTCGGAGTGGGGAAGGAAGACCCGTCAGAGCGGGCCCACCTGTTCAATCCACGGCCCTGGACCGTGGAGGTGAGCGGGCTGGTGGACCGACCGGGTGAGTACGCCCTGGACGACTTCCTGAAGCCCCACGCCATCGAGGACCGGGTCTATCGCCTGCGGTGCGTGGAGGCCTGGTCGATGGTGATCCCGTGGCGGGGGGTTCCGCTGGCGGGGGTGCTGGAGCGAGCCCGACCGCGCCCGTCGGCGCGATTCGTGGAGTTCACGACCGTCTATCGGCCTTCGGAGCTCCCGGGCCAGCAGCGGCCCATCCTGGACTGGCCGTACGTGGAAGGGCTCCGCCTCGACGAGGCCATGCACCCGCTCACCCTGCTCGCCACCGGCCTCTATGGCCGCGACCTGCCGAACCAGAACGGCGCGCCGCTTCGACTGGTGGTGCCGTGGAAGTACGGCTTCAAGAGCATCAAGTCGATCGTCCGGATCCGGCTGACCGACGCCATGCCGGTCAACACGTGGCAGAAGATGCAGCCGAGGGAGTACGGCTTCTACGCCAACGTCAATCCTAAGGTCGACCACCCGCGCTGGAGCCAGGCCCGGGAGCGCCGCATCGGAGAGCTCCGCAAGCAGCCGACACGCATCTTCAACGGGTATGGAGACCAGGTCGCCCACATGTACGAGGGGATGAACCTGGCGAAGTGGTACTGAGGCGCCCCGGCAGGGAGGCGGGGGGGAAGGGGAGTCTGTGGCCTCGCTGACGCGCCGGATCCTCCTGCTGAAGGCGCTCGTCTGGGTTGTCGGGCTGCTGCCGCTCATGCGGGTGGCGTGGTGGCTCAAGGACGGGCTCTACGGCCTCGGGGCGAACCCCATCGAGCGCGTTCTGCACCACGCCGGGTGGTGGACGCTCGTGCTGCTCCTGGGCACTCTCCTGATCACCCCGCTCCGCCGGATCACAGGGCTGAATGAGCTGGCCAGGCTCCGGCGTCCGCTCGGGCTTTTCGCATTCTTCTGGGGGACCGTCCACCTGGCGCTCTACGTGGGCCTGGACCAGCTATTCGCGTGGAGCTACATCGCCGAGGACGTGGTGGAGCGGCCGTTCATCACCGTGGGCTTCGCGGCGTGGCTCCTGCTCCTCCCGCTGGCAATCACCTCGACCCGAGGATGGATCCGCCGCCTCGGCCGGCGCTGGACACGGCTTCACCAGGTGGTCTACGCCGCCGCCGTTCTCGGGATCGTGCACTACTACTGGCGCGTGAAGGCGGATACGCGCGAGCCGCTGATCTTTGCGGCGGTATTCGTGGCGCTCATGGCGCTGAGGATGCGCTGGACCGGACGAAAGCAGGTGGGCTGAGGCAAGGCCGGCCTTCCCGAAAAAACGAAAGCCCCGCGCGCGTCGCGCCGGGGCTTCTCGGTTCGGCAACTCTGCCGGAGCTACTCGTGCTGCGGTGCCGCTCAGATCCCCCAGATCACCGGGATCATGAGTGCCGCTACCGTGCCCACGAAGGCCGCCAGAGTGGCCGTGGCCTGGGCTGCGAACCGGAGCGTTGCCTTCGTCCTCAACGTTTCCATGTGCCTGAACTTCACCTTTCGATCTATGGCAGGGCTCTTCTCGGAGCTTTCTTCCTGGTGGACCCTACGGGGCACCGGCCCCGAGTGTTTCACGGCTCCATAACCTTGGACACTGCGGCTTCGGGAAAGGTTGCCTGAAACCCGGCCCACGCGTGCACCGTACGGTGGTTACGACTCCAACAGAAGAGGATGCGACCGTGGAAGAACTGATCCCCATATTCCTGTTCATCGTCATCGGCGGCGTGATGATTCTGCGGCCCGTGACCAAGAAGCTGGGGTTGCTCATCGAGGCGCTCGCCAAGGAGCGCATGGCGCGCACTGCCCCCGACCCGACGCTCGACCAGGCGCAGCTGGTCCGGATCACCGGTGCGCTGGAGCAGCTGAATACGCGCATGGATCACATCGACGACCGGATCGGCTTCATGGAGCGGCTCCTCGAGGATCGGCCCCGCTCCCGCCTCACCGGGTGACGGTGCCCGACCCCCTCGCGGGGTGAGGGTTCGCGCTGCCGACCGACCCTGAAACCGCCTGACCCGGCTCGCCGCCGCGCCGGCCGGCCGCCGATTGTTCCGGCGCAGCCTACGCCCCTGACTCTCTACGATCCGGGGCGTTTTCCATGCTCGGCGGCCGGAGCAGGGGAACGCTCCGGAAACATCTCTCGGCGCCTCGTGTACGACAGCCTGGATACCCGATACCGGGTGGTCGTGAGAGTGTGGGATCAGCTCTTGCAATACGGCCACCGATCCCCCACGGTCCGAGCATTTCCGCCGGGCCGAACAGGGAACGAGGCCGGTCGTAGGGGGCAGTTGGCTTGCTGGCGGGGAAGGGCCGCAATAGTATGGGCTGTTTCCCGCACGACCCAGGCCTCACGGCGTTCACGCGTCGAACCCTGACCGCGGTGCGGGGGTACCATCTTTTCGAGGCGACAACGGAGCGGCCGGCTGTCGCGAGTGGCTTCTTCCAGAGCGGAGACCCTGGAACATGAATCAACTAGTTGAGAGACGGAGCATGTGGGTCGCGCTGACCTTCGCTTTCCTGCTGAGTGGCGTGGGTGTGAGCCCGGCGTCGGCGCAGGATGAGGGTGCGGGTGAGCGGATCACGATCATGGTGCCGGACCTGGCACCTCGGCAGGGCGCGGATGACGACTTCGGCCAGGACGTGTCGAAGGAGCTGCGCGGTCTGATCGGTGACCTGCACACGCACCAGACGGTGTCGAGCGGCGACATGAAGGACGCGCGTCGTGAACTCAAGCTGAGCCATGAAGAGCTGTACGAGTGCATCAAGGCCCGTCAGCTGGCCATGCGCAAGAACTGGGGTCTCGTGCTCTGTGGCGAGTACCAGGCGCTGGGCGGCGGTCAGGTTCAGGTGGACGCGAAGTTCGTGGGCGCCTCCAACGGCAGCGAGTTCGCGGTTCCGCAGTTCAAGGTGAGCGAACGCGACCCGAAGCAGGCGGCGCAGACGATCCTCCAGACGTTCGATCGCTGGCAGACCCAGCTCCGCCACACGGTGTTCTGTCAGCAGTACATGGAGAGCGATTCCTGGGACCGCGCTCTGGAGAACTGCAACACCGCGCTGGAGATCAACCCGAACTCCGCGGACGCGCTCTACATGAAAGCGTTCATCCAGCGGGAGACGGACCAGCCGGAGGCGGCGCTCGAGACGCTGGAGAAGCTTCTCGATATCGACCCGATCAACGAGAACGCGCTGAAGCTGGCGGGGATCGTGGCCACCGAGGCCACCATGCCGGTGCGGGCGCGTGAGTACTTCGACCGCTACATGGAGCTGAACCCCGGCGACGTGGGAGTCCGACTGACGATCGCGACGGACATCGCCAACGCGGGGGACCCGGGCTCTGCGCTGTTGATCGCGCAGGAGGGTGCCGATCAGGTGGCGCAGGACACGACCGGCGAGGACATGACGCTCACCACCTACATCGGGCACTTCGCCGCGCAGGCCGCCGGACAGGCGGAGGCGGCGGTGTTCAACGGCGGTGAAATGGTGGTCGATCCCCACGGCAACCCGGTGGACTCTTCGACCGTGCGTCGATACTACGAGACCGCCGCCGACGCCTACAAGCGGGTGTACGAAGTGCAGGCGGATTCGACGGAGCCGCAGATCCTGGAGCGACTGATCATCGCGGAGTTCAAGCTTGGCCGGTACGATGACGCCGTGTCGCTGGGTGAGCGGGCGGTCAAGCTGGCGCCGGAGAACGCGGCAATGTGGGATGCCTATTCGCGTGCACTCCAGGAGGCCGGGCGGGCGCGCGAGGCGCTGGCCGCTATGCAGCGGGCGCAGGAGATGGGCGGCGGCTCGGCGGGTCTGACGCAGCGCCGGGCGACACTCCAGCTGCAGATGGGGAACGCGCAGCAGGCCGTGGCGTCGCTGGTCGAGGGGGTCGGGTCGGGCGAGATCGACCCGTCGAACGCCTTCAACATCGTGTTCCGGACCGCCTACGTGGAGAACTTCCAGAAGGGGCGGCTGGAGCCGGCGTACGACCTGCTCGAGGCGGCGGGTCCGCTGGCACAGACGGAGCAGGATCGGCTGACGCGCAACTTCTGGCGCGGGTACATCCGGTTCGAGCAGGCCAAGTCCGCCCATGAGCCGATGACGGCTGCGTCGGCCCAGAGGGCGAAGCCGCTCTTCGAGCGCGCGCTCGAGCTCTTCCGCGCGGCCCAGGGGTACGAGAAGTACCACGCCTCGGCCAACGTGCCGCAGCTGATCGAGAACGCGCAGCGGTTCATCCAGATCGAGGAAGCGCTGATCAAGCGCGGGCAGTAGGACCGATCGCGGGCCGCTCAGAAAGCGCCGGCGGAGCTGAGGCTCCGCCGGCGCTTTTTCTATGGCACGTCGCGAACCCGCAGTCAGGTCACGGCACCATGAGCGTCAACGGTGAGTCCAGCAGGGAGTAGCGGAAGCGGTTGCCGTGGATCGGCTCTCCGTCCACGTTCACTGACAGGTCCTCGTCCGACTCCACCTCCAGCACTTCCGTCCGGAAGTACAGCACCTGCGGGTTGTCCAGGTGCGTGCCCGCGCGCAGGTCCGGCAGCAGCGCTACGAAGTCCATCCGCGGCATGGCCGGGACGATCATCACGTCCAGCTGACCATCGCCGAGTTCCGCCCGGGGCGTCAGCATGCTTCCCCCGCCCGTACGCTTTGCGTTGCCCACGGCGAACAGCATTACCTCCCCCTCGAAAGCTTCGCCAGCCGGCGTCGTGAAGCGGGCGAACGACGGACGCAACTCGGAGAACTTCTTCACCCCCGTAATCACGTACGCCCATGGGCCCAGGAGCCGCTTCGCTTCCGATGGCGTCTCCTCCGTGGCCGTAGCGCCGAACCCTCCCGTCGACACGTTTACGAAGTGACGCTCGTTCAGCCGCGCCACGTCCACTGGCCTCGGTGTCCCCTCCGCCGCCACCCGGAACGCCTCCGGGATCGTTCGGGGGATCTCCATCCCGATCGCGAAATCGTTCGCCGTCCCCGTGGGCACAATGCCGAGACGGCCCGCCCAGCCCGCTTCGAGCGCGCCGTTCACAACCTCGTTGACCGTGCCATCGCCCCCGGCCGCGATGATGAGATCCGCCCCGGACTCGCCGGCCGCGCGGGCGAACCGCGTGGCATCCCTCTCCTCGAACGTGAGGCGGGGCCATACCTCGTGACCCTCCCGCCGCAGCACGGCCACCTCCTCGCGTATCACGTCCAGTCCCTCCATGCCCTCCCGCGGGCGGATGATCACAGCGATCTGCACGGCTCTCCCTGGGGTTCGGTCTCGCGCTCCGCGCGGGTCTCATGGCGCTGAGCGGCCTTATACGGCAGCACGTGTGCCTCGTTGCGCAGACCGTGCCAGAAGCCAAGTGGGGCCGCGGTGGGGTGGGAATGGGGCCGGTGTGGTGCGGAATGGGTGGCCGCGCGTGGAGGAGTCTTGACATTCAATGGGGCGGAAACCTAGCTTGGTGGAGATAAGTGGGGAGAAGTGGGAGGGAGTGGGGATACGAGCCTCGCAGGACGCAGGGACGGCCGCAGTGTCGACCTTTCTCGGGAGCTACACCTATACGCTGGACGATAAGGGACGGGTCAGCCTACCCGCCCCCTTCCGTCGTGATGCGGAGGATCAGCGATTCGTGCTGCTCCAGGTGGAGGATCCGGCGCTGGCGCTGTATCCGGAGCGGGCGTGGCGGGAGGTGGAAGATCGTCTGAGGAACCTGCTGAGGAACGACCCGAAGGCGCGGCGCTGGGTGATGGGCGTGCTGGCGAGCGCTGTGGAGGTGTCGCCGGACTCGCAGGGTCGGATTCTGGTTCCATCGAAGTTGCAGGAAGCGGCGCGGCTGGAAGGCCAGGTGCTGATGGTGGGGATGATCGATCGGGTGGACCTGTGGAACCCGGCGGACTTCGAGGGGGCGGTGGAGGGGAAGGAGGAGGAGTTCGAGCGGTACGCCCCGCAGATCTTCCGGTGAGTCGGGGGAGGCGGGGGTGAGAGAGGGGAACCGCGGTGGGCCCGGTCGATGAGCGACGGGTATCACACCCCGGTGCTGGTGGAGGAGGTCGTCCGTCTGCTGAAGCCCCGACGAGGTGGTGTGTACTTCGACGGAACGCTCGGGGGCGGGGGCCACAGTGAAGCGGTCCTGGAGTCCGGTTCTGAAGCGCGCGTGATTGCGGTGGACCGTGACCCGGAGGCGCGGGCGGAGGCCCGGGAGCGCCTGGCGGGATACGGGGAGCGATTCGAGGCGCGGGAAGGGGATTTCGCGGACGTGGCGGAGCGCCTTGATGTCGAGCTGGCGGGAGCATTGCTCGACCTGGGCGTTTCGTCGCATCAGATCGACGCGGCGCGGCGGGGATTCACGTTCCGTGAGGGCAGTCCGCTGGACATGCGGATGGCGGCTGGACCGGGTGGCGGAAAGACAGCGGCGGACATCCTGAACCGATATGAGGAGGCGGAGCTTCTGCGAGTGCTCTGGGACTACGGAGAGGAGAAGCGGGCGCGTCCGATCGTGCGTCGAGTGCTGGAGCGGCGAACGGAGCGGCCGTTCGAGACGAGCGATGATCTCGTCGCGGTGCTGGAGGACGTATACCGGCACCGTCTGGCGCCGCAGGACAAGGCGCGGGTGTTCCAGGCGTTGCGGATCGAGGTGAACGAGGAGCTGGCGTCGCTGGACCGGGCGCTGCCGGCGTTGCGGGAGGCGCTGGCGGTGGGGGGTGTGCTTGTGGTGATTGCGTATCACTCGCTGGAGGACCGGCGGGTGAAGAACGCGTTCCGGGAGTGGAGCCGTGCCTGTGTGTGTCCCCCCGACCTGCCGGTGTGCAACTGCCGTGGAGAGCGTCTGGGCGAGACGCTCACGCGGAAGGTGGTTCGGCCGACGGCGGACGAGATCGAACAGAACCCGCGGTCGCGCAGCGCCCGGCTGCGCGCATGGAGGAGGGAGTACGCATGAAGAGGCGGATACCGGTCATACGGACTGCGCTGCTGTTCGCGCTGCTGCTGAGCTCTCTGACGCTGGTGGTGTGGCGGCAGAGTCAGGCACTGGCCGTACAGCGCGAGCTGGAGTCCGTGCGGCGCGAGCGGGTGGTGGAGGAAGCGCGGCGCGCGGCGCTGGCGCGGCGCGTGGAGCTGTTGGAGAGCCGAACGCGGGTCTCGGCGGCCGCTCGAGACCGGTTCGGAATGCGGCTGCCGTCGGGTGACGAGATCGTGATCCTGCCGTTGAGCGAACCGCCGCCGGGGGTGGCTGTGAGCGCTGTCGCCCTGGGAGCGGGCGAGGGATGACCCAGCACGGCGCGCTCCACGCCCGTCGTCGCCGCGTGCTGCTGGCGTCGCTTCTGCTGGGAGGCCTCGGCCTCCTGGGCCGGGGCTTCCAGCTGCAGGTGTTGCAGGCGGCGGCGTGGGAGGGGCGTGCCGCGCGTCAGCAGCGGGAGCAGATCACTCTGCCATCGGAGCGGGGGACGATCTACGACCGGAACGGTATCCCGCTGGCGGCCACGCGGGAGGTGATCCGGGTGGCCACGGCCCCGCGAGAGATCGCCGAGCCCGAGGCCGTAGCCGAAGCGCTCCGGGAGGTGCTGCGTCTGGATCGGAGCGGCGTGCGGCGGGCGATGGACCGAAGCCGTCGCTGGGTGGTGATCGCCGGTCGATTCGATCCGGTGGTGCAGGCCTCGCTCGAGCATCTGAACGGAGTGCACCTCGAGCGCCTTCTGGAGCGATTCCATCCGCATGCGGAGCTGGGGCTGGAGGTTCTGGGCCTTACCTCGCTCGAGGGGCATGGGCTGAGCGGGCTCGAGCTGGAGCTGGACTCACTCCTGTCGGGCGAGGACGGGTACGCGGTGATCCGGCGCGATGCCCATGGCGACGCGATTCCGGGCGCGCTGATCCCGGTGAAGGAGCCTCGAGCGGGTCATGACGTCTATCTGACGCTGGACCTGGGGCTCCAGGAGATCGCGGAAGAGGCGTTGCGGTCGGCACTGGCGGAGCACGATGCGGAGGGCGGGGACCTGATCTTCGCAGACCCGCGTACGGGGGAGGTTCTGGCCGCGGCGAGTGTCCGGCGGGACGGCAGCCGGCACTGGCGGGGCGTAACGGACCCGTACGAGCCGGGGTCGACCATGAAGCCGTTCATCATGGCCGCGCTGCTGGATCGGCATCGGGCCTCCCTCGCCGACTCCGTGTTCGCCGAGAACGGCTACTACCGAGAGGGTCGCCGGGAGATCCGCGACGTGCACGGGTATGGCTGGCTGACGGCCGGAGAGGTGCTGCGGTACTCGTCGAACATCGGGATGGTGAAGCTTTCGGGCCGGCTCCAGCGGGAGGAGCAGTACGGCGCGCTGCGTGAGTTCGGTTTCGGCACGCCCACCGGCGTCCGCTACCCCTCGGAGTCGGGGGGCCGGTTGACGCGACCGGAGGGCTGGTCCGCCTACTCGCAGGCGAGCATGGCCATGGGCTACGAGCTGTCGGTGACGCCGCTGCAGATGACGATGGCGTACGGCGCGCTGGCGAACAACGGCCTGCTCATGGAGCCGCACGTCGTCCGGGAGGCGCGCACGCCGGAGGGGCGGCGCCTGCCGCTCGGTGAGCCCCGGGTGATCCGTCGCGCGGTGGGCGCGGAAACCGCCCGTATCGTCGCGGACGCACTGGCCGACGTGGTCCAGGAGGGGACGGGGAAGCGTGCGGGGATGGGCGCGTTCAGCGTGGCGGGGAAGACGGGCACCGCGCGGATGTTCGAGGGCGGTGTCTATCGCACGGACGCGTACACCGCGTCCTTTGCGGGCTTCTTCCCGGCGCGGGACCCGCAGCTGGTCTTCCTGGTGAAGCTCGACCGGGGATCCGAGTACGGGGGCAGCGTCGCGGCGCCGGTGACGCGCGCCACGCTCGCGGCGGCTCTGGCGGCCCGGAACACGCCTCTGGACCGTGGCGCCGTGGCGCGGGCGATGCCGGCGCCGACGCCCCGGCCCATGGCGGCATTGGAGGCGGGACCCTGGCTGCCGCCGGCTCCGGGCCCGTTCCTGTTCCGGCTGGAGTCGGGAGCGCCGGGGCAGGCGGCTGGGGAGGCGGAGCGGGTGGTACCCGACGTGGCCGGCATGAGCGTGCGGGACGCGGCGGCCGCGCTTCACGCGGTGGGACTCTCGGTCGGGATCCATGGGTCGGGCAGAGTGCGGGGCAGCACTCCGTCTGCCGGATCACGGGTGGGCGCCGGGACGCTGGTGGAGCTGGCGCTGGAGGCGATCCGATGAGCCCGCGGGCCCCCACCGGCATCGCCCTTTCCAGGGTGGTGGAGTGTCTGGCGCAGGAGGGGCTCGTGCGCCAGGCGCCAGCGGAGGACGTGGAGCTGACGGGCGTAACGGCCGACAGCCGTGCCGCGGCGCCGGGGGATCTCTTCTGCGCGTGGTCGGGTCACGCTGCGGACGCCCACGAGTATGTCGCCTCCGCCATCCAGGCGGGGGTGCGAGCGGTGCTGGTGGAGCGCCCGGTGACGGACGCGGTTCCCCAGGTGATCGTCACCGCCGGCCGACCGGCTGCCGCGTTGGCCGCCCACGAAATCATGGGGCGGCCTTCGGAGTCGCTGATCCTCGCGGGGGTCACGGGGACGAACGGGAAGACCACGACCGTCTGGATCCTCCGTCACCTGTTGACGGCGCGCTGGCGCACGGCGTCGCTGGGCACCGTGGGCGCCGTCACGGAGGACGGCGTACCGCTTCCCGGCACCGCGAATCTCACGACTCCCGGGGCGGTGGGAATGGCCGAGACCATGCGCGCATTCGCCGATCGCGGGACGGAGGCTGTGGCGATGGAAGTCTCGTCTCACGCGCTGGACCAGTCTCGCGTGCACGCGCTCCGGTTCTCCGTGGCGGCGTTCACGAACCTGACGCGGGACCACCTGGACTACCACGGCTCGTTCGAGCGCTATCGGGCGACCAAGCGTGAGCTGGTGGAGCTCCTGCGGCCGGGGGGGACCGCCGTGATCAACGCCGATGAGTCGGCGTGGGACGGACTCGAGCGCCGGGCCCCGAATGCACTCCGCTTCGCCCTCGAAGATGGGCCCGGCGCCGCCGGTGCCGATATCGTGGCGAGCGAAATCTCACACTCCGTGGAGGGGTCCTCTTTCGTCATGCGGACGCCGCGTGGCGCAGCCGATGTCCGCCTCCCTCTTCTGGGGGCGTACAACGTGCAGAACGCTCTCACCGCGGCCGCCGCCTGCCTCGCCCTCGGGCTCGAGCTTGAGGAGGTGGTCCACGAGCTGGGTCGCGCCCCGCACGTGCCGGGGCGACTGGAGCAGGTGGCGGACCGTCCCTGTCGCGTGGTCACCGACTACGCGCACACGCCGGACGCGCTGGAGCGGGTGCTCAGCGCGCTGAAGGCGGTAACCCCCGGTCGGCTCATCGTGGTGTTCGGCGCGGGCGGCGACCGTGACCGTGGCAAGCGTCCGCTGATGGGAGAGGTTGCGGCTCGGCTGGCCGATGTGGCGGTCGTGACGTCGGACAATCCGAGGACCGAGGACCCGGACGCCATCATCGACGAGATCCTGGCCGGGATGGACGGGGCCGCGGCGGTGGTGGAGCGGGTCACGGACCGACACGAGGCGATCCGGTACGCGCTGGATCTCGCGGAGCCCCGGGACGTGGTGCTCCTCGCCGGCAAGGGACACGAGACCTATCAGGTGGTAGGCACGGAGACGAGAGCGTTCGACGAGCGTCAGGTGGTACGGGAGTGGCTGGAAGCGAAAGGGGCGGCAGGATGAGCCGCTGGACGGAGCAGCAGGTACTGGATGCGCTGGAGCTGGCGATCCCGGAGGAGCGTGGGAACGGTCAGGGATCCGAAGCGTCGCAGTACGCGTCCGTGAGCACCGACACCCGCGCGCTCGAGGAGGGATCTCTCTTCGTGGCGCTTCGGGGCGAGAACTTCGACGGTCACGCCTTCCTCCAGCAGGCGCGTGAACAGGGCGCGCGCGGTGCGGTGGTGGACAGCATCCCCGAGGACGCGCCGCCACTCCGCTATTACCGCGTGCCGGACACCCTCACCGCACTCGGTCGTCTGGGTCGTTACCGCCGTCGCGCGGTGGGCGGCAGGGTGGTGGCCATTACGGGCACCAATGGGAAGACGACCACGAAGGAGATGACCCGCGCGGTACTCTCGACCCGCTACCGCACCCACGCCACCTCGGGGAACCTCAACAACCTGGTGGGTGCGCCCCTTACGCTGCTGGATGCGCCCGACGATGCGGAGGCGCTGGTGGTGGAGATCGGCATGAACGTACCGGGCGAGATCGCGCGCCTGGCGGAGATCGTGGAGCCGGAGGTGGGTGTGGTTACGGCGGTGGCGGAGGGGCACCTGGAGGGGATCGGCACACTCGAGGGGGTGCTTCGGGAGAAGACGTCGCTCCTTTCCCGCATCCGGGCGGGCGGCCTGGCGATCGTGGCGGACGAGCCCGCGGCCTTGCCGGAGCGCGCCCGGTCCCTGACCCGGAGGGTCCAGGTCGCCGGCTGGAGCGATCGGGCCGACGCCGGCCTGCGTGCGGAAGACCTCCGCATCGACGCGGACGGTCGCGTTCGGTTCCGCTGGCAGGGTCGTGACGTGGGTCTGCCTTTCGGGGGCCGGGCGCACGTCCGGAACGCGCTGATCGCCCTTGCGGTGGGGCTCGAATGGGAGGTGGACCCGGACGCGGCGGTGGCGGCGCTGGAAGCCATGTCCCCGCCCAACATGCGTGGCGAAACGCACCGGCACGGGGAGCTGACGGTGATCGCGGATTGCTACAACTCGAACCCGGGCAGCCTGGATGCGGCCGTGGACACCCTGGTGCACATGCCCCGGCGTGGCGGACGTGTGGTGGTAGTGGGGTCGATGCTGGAGCTGGGGGCGCGGAGCGAGGCGCTGCATCGGGATCTGGCGAGGCGGATCGCCGACGCCAATGTGGACCTGATCGTCGCGACGGGTCTGTTCGTTCCGGCGTTTGCGCCGCTCGGTGAGGAGCTCGGGAACCGGGTGATCGCTGCGGAGGATCCGATGGACACGCTGGAGCCGCTCCTGGAACGACTGAGCGGCGACGAGGTGGTCCTGCTCAAGGGGTCGCGGGGGATGGAGCTGGAGCGGCTCCTGCCTCCACTCGAGGAACGGTTCGGCGGGGAATCCGCAGGGGAGGCCGGCTGAGATGCTCGAGCACTTTCTGGTACCGCTGGCCGACCATCACATCGTTTTCAACCTGTTCCGCTACATCACGTTCAGGGCGGCCGGGGCGATGGCGACGGCGCTCCTCGTGTCCTTCGTGCTGGGACCGTGGATCATCGCGCGGCTGCGGACGCTCCGCGTCGGGCAGATCGTGCGGGAGCTGGGGCCGCAGGAGCACCTGGCGAAGGCGGGCACGCCCACGATGGGCGGCGTGCTGATCATCGTGGCCGCCACGGTCTCGACGCTGCTCTGGGCGGACCTGACGAGCGCGAACGTGATCATCGCGCTCGTCGTGCTGCTCTGGACCGGCGCGCTGGGGTTCATCGACGACTACCTGAAGGTGGTGCGGAAACGCACCGAGGGTCTGGTTGCCAAGTACAAGCTGGTGGGGCAGGGGCTCATCGGGTTCCTGGTGGCCCTCGCGCTTCTGCTGTTCCCGATCATGGACGAGCCCACCTGGACCATGGTGCCTTTCTTCGCCGAGTGGCACGTGGATTTCCTCTGGTGGGCGTTCATTCCGTGGGTGATGATCGTGCTGGCCGGGAGCTCGAACGCGGTGAACCTGAGCGACGGGCTGGACGGCCTGGCGTCGGGTCTCTCGGCCATCGCCGTGGCGACCTTTGCGGTCTTCGCGTACGTGATCGGCCGCGTGGACACGTCGGCATACCTGGGTGTCAGCTACATCCCCGGCGCGGGTGAGCTGGCGATTTTCTGCGTGGCCCTGGCCGGCGCCGCGCTGGGCTTCATGTGGTTCAACGCGCACCCGGCCGAGGTGTTCATGGGAGACACCGGGTCGCTCGCGCTCGGCGGCGCCATCGGGGCCGTGGCCATCCTGCTCAAGATGGAGTTCCTCCTGATCGTGGTGGGTGGCGTCTTCGTCCTGGAGGCGGTGTCGGTGATCACGCAGGTGGGATTCTTCCGCTACACGCTCGCGCGGACCGGCACCGGGCGCCGGCTCTTCCGCATGGCGCCGCTGCATCACCATTTCGAGCAGCGCGGCTGGGCGGAGAGCAAGGTCATCATCCGGTTCTGGATCCTGGGCATCCTGTGTGCTCTCGCCGCCTTCAGCACCCTGAAGATCCGATGAGCGCTCCTGGACGCGTGGGTGTGATCGGACTCGGCCGGAGCGGCCGCGGGGCGGCGAAGCTCGCCCTCACCTCGGGGAGCGCCGTGTTCGCGTCCGATGCCGGGGACTCAGACCCGGTGCGGGCGACGGCCGCGGAGATCCGCCGGCTGGGCGGGGAGGCGGAGACGGGCGGCCATACCGTGGAGCGGCTGGCCGAATGCGACCTGATCGTCCTGAGCCCGGGCATCCCGCCGAACGCGGGCGTCCTGAAAGACCCGCGCCTGGCCGACGTGCCGTGGACGAGCGAGCTGGAGTTCGCCGCCGCGCATCTGGATGTTCCGGTGATCGCCGTGACGGGCACCAACGGCAAGACCACGGTCACGGCGTGGGCCGCCCATATGCTGAAAGCCACGGGCATGGATGCGGTGGCGGCGGGGAACATTGGCACCGCCCTGAGCGAGGTCGCGCTTCGAGACCCTCGTCCCGACTGGGTGGTGGTGGAGGCCAGCTCGTATCAGCTGGGGCGCGTGGAGCGCTTCACGCCCCGAGTGGGTGTCGTTACGAACCTGGCACCCGATCACCTCGACCGGTACGAGAGCGTGGAGGCCTACTACGGCGACAAGGCACATTTGTTCGACAACGCTTACCGCGACAGCTGCTGGATACTGAACGCAGAGGACGACGATGTGCTGGCGCTGGCTGGGAATGCACCCGGGCGCCGCTTCTACTTCCGTACGGCCAGCACTCCCGCGGCGGACGAGATGGGCGGGTGGGTGGACCGGGACGGTCGGCTGCTGATGCGCCTGGAGGGCGACGACCATGTCCTGGTGGACTCGGGGGAGCTCCAGCTTCTGGGGGAGCACAACCGCGCCAACGCGCTGGCCGCCGCGCTGGCGGCGTACGCGGCCACGGGGGACCTGGAGGCCATCCGGCAGGGGCTGCGGACGTTCGTCCCGATGCGGCACCGCCTGGAACCTCTGGGCGAGGTTGACGGGGTCTTGTGGGTGAACGACTCCAAGGCGACGAACGTGGCCTCGACCCGGGTGGCGATCCGGAGCATGGAGCGGCCGACCGTGCTGCTTCTGGGTGGCCGTGCGAAGGGGGAGGACTACGGCGCGCTGGCGGACGTGGTCGGGGAGCGGGTGCGGGTGGTGGTGGCGTTCGGGGAGGCGGCGGCGCAAATCGAGGCGGAGCTCGGCGACGGGGTGCGGGTGGTTTGCGAGGCCGGCGCGTTCCGGACGGTAGTGTCCTGCGCGCGGGATCTGGCGCGGCCGGGGGACGCGGTCCTGCTGGCGCCGGCCTGCGCCAGCTTCGACATGTTCCGGGACTATGAGGACCGCGGTCGCCAGTTCACGGCGCTGGTGGACGAGATGGCGGCGGGGCGGTTGGAGGTGCCTCGTGGCTAAGCTCGGGATCGCCGGGGGCCGGAGTGGCGCGACCGCCCGCATATCCCCGTCGTATCCGACGGAGCGGGCGGTTCAGGATCCGAGTCGTCTCGGCAGTGGATGGGAGGGTGGAGCCGTCCTGCTGCTGACGACCGTTCTGGTCTCGGTGGGGCTGGTGATGGTGTACAGCGCGAGCGCCGTAATGGCGCAGAGCCAGGGGCTCGCGCCTCACTACTTCCTCCTGCGGCAGATGTCGGGGGCGGTGATTGGGCTGGGCGTGCTGATCGTGGCAGCCCAGCTCGACTACCGGCGGCTCCGAGTGCTGGCGTGGCCGATTCTCGCCGTGGCGGCCGTCATGCTCCTGCTTACGGTGCTGCCCGGCACCGAGTCGTTGGCGCCGCGCTCGAACGGAGCTCGTCGTTGGCTGCTGATCGGGCCAGTGGGGGTGCAGCCGTCGGAGCTGGCGAAGCTCGCGCTGCTGATCTGGACCGCCTCGATCGTGGTGAAGAAGCAGGGCCAGCTCCGGAGTCTGAGCGAGGGGCTGCTACCCCTGCTGCTGGTCTGGGGCGCCGTAGCGGGGCTGGTGCTGATCCAGCCGGACCTCTCCACCGCTGCGCTGATGCTCCTGCTGGTGGCGCTGGTGGCGTACGCGGGGGGTGCCCGGCCGGGGCATTTCATCGCGTTGGCGGTGCTGGCTCTCCCGTTCGTCTGGTCGCAGGTGGCGCGTGTGGCGTATCGGATGGACCGCGTCACCGCGTTCCTCGATCCGAACGCGGACGTGGCCGACCTCGGCTACCAGATCAACCAGTCGCTGATTGCCCTGGGGAGCGGTGGTGTGCTGGGCCGCGGCTTCGGCCGAGGCCAGCAGAAGTTCGGCTTCCTGCCGGAGCCCCACAACGATTTCATCATCGCGATGATCGGTGAGGAATGGGGGTTCCTGGGCGTGGCCGGGTTGACGGTGTTCTTCATTGCGTTCGCCCTGATCGGCTATCGCATCGCCCGTGGCGCCACGGACCTGTTCGGTTTCCTGCTGGCGGTGGGGATGACCAACTTCATCGTAGTGCAGGCGTTCCTGCACACGGCCGTGAACCTGGCCGTGGTCCCACCGACGGGGATCACGCTCCCGTTCATCTCGTATGGCCGATCCAGCCTCATTACGTGCCTGGCCGCGGCGGGGATCCTCATCAGCGTGGCCCGGATCAGTGAGCGGCGGGATCAGGCGCTCGCCCGAGCGCGCGGGAGGACTCCATGAGCAGGACCGTGATATTCGCCGGCGGCGGCACCGGCGGACACCTCTATCCGGGGCTGAACATCGCCGCGGCGATGCGCGAGCTGCGCCCGGAAGTGGAGACGCTGTTCGTGGGAGCGCGGCGTGGGGTCGAGGCGCGCGTGCTTCCGGAGAAGGGTGTTCCGCACCGGCTGCTGCCGCTGCTGCCGCTCCATCGCGAACGGGTGTGGCGCAACTGGAAGCTGCCGTTCGCCATGATGTCGAGCGGGTGGGGCCTGGCCGCGCTCACGGTCCGGAAGCGCCCGGCGCTGGTGGTGGGCACCGGCGGCTACGCGAGCGGTCCCGCCTGCGCGTGGGCGCTTCTTACGGGCGTCCCGATCGCGCTCCAGGAGCAGAACTCCTATCCGGGGCTCACGACGCGCTGGCTGAGCCGGTTCGCCGACCAGGTGCACCTGGGGTTCCCGGAAGCCGAGGAGCACCTGCGGCCGGGGAAGCGGACGGAGGTGGTGGAGCACGGGAATCCGATCCAGCCGCCGAAGCCCGTGGACCGTGCGGTAGCCCGGCAGCAGTTCGGGCTCTCCGCGGGTGCGACGGTGGTGCTGGTGGTGGGTGGGAGCCAGGGGGCGCGGGCGGTGAACGAGGCGCTGGCGGGCGCGCTGGAGCGGGTCGCCGCGGGCCAGGCCCAGCGCCCCTCGTCGCTGGAGATCCTGTGGGCGACGGGCCCCACTCAGCTGGAGAGCGTGCAGGAGCGTCTCGCGCCGGTGGACGTGGGCGGCTGGGTGCATACGGTGGGCTACATCAACGACATGCCGGCGGCGCTGGCAGCCACGGACGTGGCCATCTCGCGGGCGGGGGCCATGGGCACGGCCGAGCTGCTGGCGTGGGGGATCCCGTCGATCCTGGTGCCGCTGCCGACGGCCGCGGCCGACCATCAGACGCACAACGCGCGGGCGCTGGACCGGTTCGGGGCGGCGGTGTCGCTGCCCCAGGCGGAGGCCACTCCCGAGCGCCTCTGGACGGAGCTGGTGGGGCTCGCGGGCGATGAGGAGCGGCGACTGACCATGGCGGCACGCGCCCGAGATCGGGCACGGCCGGAGGCGGCGAAGAAGATCGCCCGGGACCTCCTGCGGATCGTGGAGGGATCATGAGCGACTATCTCTCCGCGGCGGAAGCGGCTGAACTCGACCTGCTGGCCCTCGCGCAGAAGGGTCCCATCCACTTCATGGGGATCTGCGGCGCGGGGATGTCGGCGCTCGCGGAGTACGTGGCGCGGTCGGGTGGCGAGGCCACGGGGTGTGACGTGAAAGCGTCGTCGGCGCCGCCCGCTCTGGGTGCCGCGGGCGTGGAGGTCCGGAGTGGTCATGACGCCTCGCACGTGGAGAATGCGCGCGCCGTGGTGGTGACGTCGGCGGTCCGGGCGGACCACCAGGAGCTGGTCGAAGCGAGACGCCGTGGCATCCCCGTGCTGAAGCGCGGCGCTGCGCTGGGAGCGCTGGTGAATCGTGGGCGGGTCATCGCCGTGGCGGGCACGCACGGCAAGACGACCACGACCGGCATGATCGCAACCACGCTGGCGGCGGCCGGTCTGGACCCGACGGCGTTCGTGGGTGGTCGCATGCCGAGCTGGCGGGGTGGATTGCGTGCGGGGAGTGACCTCTACGTGGTGGAGGGCGACGAGTACGACCGATCGTTCCTCTCGCTCCGTCCCGAGATCGCGGTCGTCACGACGCTCGAGCCGGATCACATGGAGATCTATGGCGACCTGGATACGCTCTACGACGCGTTCGTCGCCTTCCTCGACCCCGTCCCGGCGGACGGTCTGATCGCGCTCTGTCTGGATGACGCTGGCGCAGCGCAGCTCGCCGCCCGGCTGCCCCGGGAGCGGGTGCTGACCTACGGTCTGGGCGAGGACGCGGACCTGCGCGCGGTGAACCTGCAGCCGGGGGCCGCGGGGACCGCTTTCGACGTGGTGCGAAAGGGCAAATCGCTGGGCGCGTTCCGGCTGGCGGTGCCCGGTCGGCACAACGTACAGAACGCGCTGGCCACGCTGGCGGCCTCTCTGCACGCCGGCGCGGAAATCGGTGCCGTGCGAGAGGCGCTGGGTGAGTTCCGGGGCGTGGAGCGCCGGTTCCAGGTGCTGGGTGAGGCCCGCGGGATCACCGTGGTCGACGATTACGCCCATCACCCCACGGAGGTGGAGGTGACGGTTGCGGCGGCCCGGGAGCGGTATCCGGGGCGGCGGATCGTGGCCGCGTTCCAGCCGCACCTGTACAGCAGGACGCGCGACCACTGGCGGGCGTTCGGCCGTACGCTGGCCGCGGCCGACGCGGTGTGGGTGACGGACGTGTTCCCCGCGCGCGAGCCGCCGATCGAGGGCGTGACGGGAGAGCTGGTGTCGAGCGCCGCCCGGCAGGCGGGCGCGACGGTGGTGTACCGGGAGCAGATCGAGGGGCTGGCGGAGGCGCTTGAGGAGTGGCTGAAGCCTGGCGATGTATGTCTGCTCATGGGTGCGGGGGACATCGACGCCCAGGCGCATGCGCTGAAGGCCCTGCTCGCGGGGGGTGGCGAGTGACGCGGGCGCGGCAGCGCTGGCTCCGGCGCCTGGGATTCGTGTCGGCGTTCGTCACGGTGGGGGTGGCCTGGGTGTACGCCCCGGACGCGCTCCGCGAGGTGGAGCTCTTCCGGGTGCAGCAGGTGGAGGTGGTCGGAACGCGTTTCCTCGAGCCGTATGCGGTGGTGCGTGCGGCGGGGCTGGACGCCGGGTCGAGCATCTTCGACAACGCGGCCGCCTGGAGCGCGGGCGTGCGCACGCTGTCGATGGTGGAGGAGGTCCGCATCCGGCGGATCTACCCGTCGAAGGTGCTGCTCGAAGTGCGTGAATCGCAGCCGGTGGCCCTCGTGGCGGGGCGCACGCTCCGGCCGGTGGACGCCCAGGGCCGACTGCTGGAGCTGGATCCGGCGGGCGCCGCTCTGGACCTGCCGATCGCCACCGGAGTGCGGCTGGACGGCGGACGCGTGGCCGACGGTCCTTCGGCGGCCGCGGTCAGGACGATCGCCGCACTGCTGTCGGGCTTTCCGGACGTGGCTGAGCGGCTGTCGCAGGTAGAGCTGATTGCCGGTGACCTGAGACTGACGTTTCGGGGTGAAGCGCCGGTGGCGCTGATCTCTGCGGCGGCCACACCGCTGGAGCTGACGCAGCTGAAGCTGGCGCTGGCCGACCTGTCGGCCCGTGGGGAGTTGGGGAAGGCGCGTACGATCGACGTCCGCTTCCGTGATCAGGTGATTGTTTCGTTCCCAGACAAATCGTGATTCGATGATGAGCACGTTCGTCGTGGCAGGGCTGGATATCGGCAGCACGAAGACCTGCGCCGTCCTCCTGGAGGTGACGGTGGAGGAGGGTCGCGCGCCGGCGTATCGGGTGCTGGGCGTGGGGCAGTCGCGGTCCGGGGGGATCCGGCGGGACGTGGTCACGGACCTGGAGGAGACCACGGAGTCGGTACGGGGCGCCATGAAGGAGGCCGAGCTCATGGCGGGGGTGCGGGCCGACCGCGTGTTCGCCGGGATCGCCGGCAACCACATCGACGCCAACATCTCGACGGGGGTGGTCGCGGTGGGGGGCGGTGAGATCGGGCCCGGCGACGTGGATCGGGTGCACGAGGTGGCCCGGGCGGTGGTGGTGCCGAGTGACCGGGAGGTGCTCCACGTCCTGCCCCAGGAGTACCGGGTGGACGGTCAGGGAGACATCCGGGATCCCGTGGGGATGGCCGGGACTCGACTGGAGGCGGAGGTCTACATCATTACGTGCAGCTCGCCGGCGGCGGCGAACCTGAGGAAGGCCGTGGGCCGCGCGGGCTACAAGGTGGAGGCGTTCGTCCATGAGCCGGTGGCCACTGCGCGGGCGGTGCTGACCCCGGATGAGCGGGAAGTGGGCATCGCGATGGTGGATCTGGGCGCCGGGACGACGGAGCTGGCGGTGTTCCGGGAAAGCAAGACGCAGCACCTGGCGGCGATCCCGTGGGGTGGTGCGGCGATCACGAACGACCTGGTGAAGGGGCTCTCGATCCCGTTCGCCGAGGCGGAGCGGGCGAAGGAGCGCTATGGCGTGGCGTCGGCGCAGATGGTGGATCCGCGGGAGACGGTGGATCTGCCGGGCCCGAGCCCGGATTCCCGGCGTGAGGTCGCCCGTGAGCTGATCGCGCACATCATCGAGCAGCGCCTGGACGAGGTGCTGGAGCTGGTGGTGACGGAGCTCGAGCGGGCGGGCGAGTACGAGGGGCTGGGCGCGGGAGTGGTGCTCACGGGCGGCGGATCGGAGCTCACGGGCGCGGTGGATGTAGCGCACCACGTGTTCGGTATGGCGGCGCGTGTAGGCACACCGGGCACGGACCTCGGCGGGCTGGCGGACGCAGTGCGGAAGCCACGCTTCGCCACGGCCACCGGGCTGGCGCTCTTCGGCGCCGAAACGCGGTTGTCGGGGGGCGGTGGAGCGCCGGGCACGCTGGGCAAGGTCGCGCAGTGGCTGCGGGAGTTCTTTTGAGGGCGGCCTTCGGCCGTGGGAGGCTCGCTGCGCTCGCGGAGGGTGGCCTTTGGCCCCGGGGGGCTCGCTGCGCTCGCGGAGGGCGGCCTTCGGCCGCGGACAAGACGGAAGCAGTGCCGGGGGGAGCGGACCGGCTGGCGATAGATGGTCGCGGCAGGATGGGCGGCCGGATGGACAGGATGACATTGGATTTTGCACCGGGGTCCCCGGCGATGGTGCCGGCACTCCATCAACCCAGGGAGGGTTTCCATGATGATCTTCGAGTTTGAGGAAGCGGCGGCGCAGAACGCGCGGATGAAGGTCGTCGGGATCGGCGGAGGTGGCGGGAACGCCGTGAACCGCATGATCGACGAGGACCTGGACGGCGTCGAGTTCATCAGCGTGAACACGGACGCGCAGGCGCTCAAGCAGTCGAAATCGCAGCTCAAGATCCAGATCGGGAAGAAGCTCACCCGGGGGCTCGGGGCGGGCGCGCGTCCGGAGATCGGGCGGCAGGCGATCGAGGAGAGCCGGGACGAGGTACGGCGCTCGATGGAGGGGGCGGACCTGGTGTTCGTCACGGCCGGCATGGGCGGTGGGACCGGCACGGGCGCGGCACCGGTCATCGCAGAGATGGCGCGGGAGATGGGCGCGCTCACGATCGGTGTGGTGACGCGCCCGTTCATGTTCGAGGGTCGCAAGCGGATGCGGCAGGCGGAGCAGGGGCTACAGGAGCTCCGGCGGACGGCCGATACTGTGATCGTGGTGCCGAACGAGCGGCTGCTGAGCGTGGTGGGGAAGGGCACGTCCTTCCGGGACGCGCTGAAGAAGGCCGACGAGGTCCTGCTCCATGCGACGCGTGGGATCAGCGATCTGATCCACGTGACCGGCGAGGTGAACGTTGATTTCGCCGACGTACGGACGGTCATGGCGAGCCGGGGCCCGGCTCTCATGGGCACCGGTCAGGGGCACGGGGAGAACCGGGCGGTAGACGCGGCGCAGGAAGCCATCTCCAGTCCGCTCCTCGACAACGTCTCGATCTCGGGCGCACAGGGTGTGTTGATCAACATCACGGGGGGCATGGACCTGACGATCGACGAGGTGACGACGATTGCGTCGATCATCCAGGAGGCGGCGGGCGAGGAAGCGGAGATCATTTTCGGTGCTGTGCATGCCCCGGATTGCGAGTCGGAGGTGCGCGTGACGGTGATCGCCACCGGCCTGATTACCGATGAGGAAGCCATGATGCCTCGCTCGAACGGCGTGCTGCGGCCGAGCTTCGCTCGCCCGGAACGCGCAATGGCCACGGCCCCGTCGGGCGGAAACGGCTACGGCGGCTTCAGCGGGTCGAAAGGGAACGGCGGTGGGAACGGCAGTGCGCCGACCCACGGCAACGGCAACGGCAACGGCCGTGCGAGCGGGTACGGTCGCGAGTCGGTCCAGAGCGCGCCGTCCATGAGCATGCGCTCGGCGCAGGCCGGCGGCTCTGGCGACCGGGAGTACGCGGAGGCGGTGCCGTTCCCCCGGCCGCCCGAGCGCCCCCTTGCGCGCAACCAGCTCACTGACCTAGACATACCGACATTCATTCGCCGACAGATGGACTGACGGAGTCCCAGAGAAATCGATGAAGATCCGAATCCGAGTGGCGCTGCTCGGCCTGCTGGCTTTGTTGGCCGTGGGTTTTGCGGTCGAGCAGCCAACCGTCGTCCTGGACCCGGCGGGCAACGCGCCGACGCTGAATCCGGTGTACGCCTCACCGGTGGAGGCGGTCGAATCGCACGTGCTCCGCAGTGGGGAGAGTCTGTCGGAGGTGTTCGAGAGAGCGCATCTGGCCGGCTCGGATTTGAGCGGACTGGTCCTGTCGCTGCGGGAGTTCGTGGATCCCCGGCGAATCCTGCCGAACACTTCGGTGCAGGTCCGGCAATGGGCAAACAATGGCCGGCCGCGGGCGGTGGACGTGGTCCTGAACGCCGACAGCACAATGCGGATGCATCGGCGGTCGGTGGGCTGGTACGGGGAGATCATGCTCACGCCGACGGTGGTGGATACGGTGGCGATCGGGGGCATGCTCGGGGCCGGTGGGAGCCTGTACTCGGCCGTGATCGGCCACCCCGGGCTCAAGCTGCCGCGGAAGGAGAAGGAGGCGCTGGTCTGGCAGCTGGCGCATATCTACGGGTGGGAGCTCGACTTCGCCCACGACATGCGCGCGGGGGACACGTACCGGGTGGTGTATGAGCGGGAGGCGCGCCCGGACGGAACTTCGCGCGCTGCGAAGGTGCTGGTGGCCGAGATCGTCACGCAAAGCCGGACTCTGCCGGCGGTCTTCTTCGACCCGCGCGGCGACGGCGGCGACTACTACAATGCGGAGGGGAAATCGCTGAAGCTGGCGTTCCGCCGGTATCCGGTGGATTTCCCGCGGATCACCTCGAACTTCAACTGGCGGCGCTACCACCCCATCCTGAAGCGTGAACGACCGCACCTGGGCACCGACTTCGGCACCGGCCGCGGCGCGCCCGTGCTGTCCACGGCGGACGGCGTGATCGCAGCGGCGGGATGGGATGGCGGCTATGGCAACCTGGCCAGGATCAACCACGGAAACGGGTACGAGACGCGCTACGCGCACCTGAGCCGGTTCGCTCCAGGGATCCGTCGCGGGACCCGGGTGAAGCAGGGTCAGGTCATCGGCTACTCCGGGGACACCGGTCTGGCTACCGCGCCCCACCTGCATTACGAGATGCGGCATCACGGGAAGCCGGTGAATCCGCGCACGGTGCGGCTCCCCGCCGCCCCGCCGGTGCCGCCCGAGCACATGCCGATCTTCCGGACGCTCACGGCGCAGCGGGTGGCCCTGCTTCAGGCGCTGGACGTGTCGATCACCGGCGCTCTCGCGGAGTAGACTTCAGCTCTTCCCGATCGGCCATGGACCGGAGCGCCCGGGTGTAGTAGACCTACCGGGGCGCTCTTGGTTTTTGTGGGGGTGGCTCGGCTGACGCCTCGCAGGGTGGCTCGGCTGACGCCTCGCAGGGTGGCTCGGCTTTGCCTCGCAGGGTGGCTCGGCTTTGCCTCGCAGGGTGGCTCGGCTTTGCCTCGCAGGGTGGCTCGGCTTTGGCCTCGCAGGGGTTAGGTTGGAGGTGGGGTGGAGGGGAGAGGCGGTGGGAGCGCTGTCGGGGACGATGAAACGGGGAAGGAATCGAGGTAGAGTGGCCAAGGGAAGACTGTTCAGGACGGGTGAGGAAAGGAAGAGCCTCTGGCAGCGCGTGAAGGACGTGGCGCTCACGGATGTGGGCGTGGTCATGCGGGGCGGGCTGGACCACGATTCGCTGGAGCGGCTGGAAGAGCTGCTGCTGGCGAATGACTTCGGGGTGAAGGCCACGCTTCGGCTCGTGGACCACGTGGAGAACCTGACGCGGACAGGGAAGGTGGCGACGGAGGCGGAGCTCCGGGGGGCTGTGGAGGACGAAATCCACCGGATCCTCGTCGCCGGCCAGTCCGAGGCCGAGCTCCACCTGCCGCCCCGGGGTGAGCTGGCTGTCGTGCTGGTGGTGGGCGTGAACGGAGTCGGGAAGACCACGACCATCGGGAAGCTGGCTCGACGGCTTGGGCGCGAGCGGGATCGGATCCTCCTGGCCGCCGGCGACACGTTCCGGGCGGGCGCCATTGACCAGCTGCGGATCTGGGCGGAGCGGTCGGCGACGGAGTTCGTGGGCGCGCACCCGGGAGCCGACCCGGCCTCCGTCGCGTTCGATGCCGTCGATGCCGCGCGGGCGCGTGGCTGCGACACGCTCATCGTGGATACCGCGGGCCGGCTGCATACGCAGGGCGACCTGATGCAGGAACTGTCGAAGGTCGGCCGGGTGATTGCCCGGAAGGTGGAGGGCGGACCGCACGAGACGCTGCTGGTCCTCGATGCCACCGTGGGCCAGAACGCGCTCCGCCAGGCGCAGCAGTTCAACGACGCGCTGGAGCTCACCGGGATCGTGCTCGCCAAGCTGGACAGCACGGCGAAGGGCGGTGTGATCGTGGCGCTGAAGGAGGAGCTGGATCTGCCGGTGAAGCTGGTGGGGACAGGGGAGGGCCTGGACGACCTGGAGCCGTTCGACGCGAGGCAGTTCAGCCGGGATGTGCTGGAGGGGTAGGGCCGGCCTGAGGCCGGCGGGAGGGCGCGCTTTGCGCGCGGGGCGCTCGCTTCGCTCGCGGGAGGGCGCGCTCCGCGCGCGGGGGGCCCTCTTGCCGCACCTCTTTGCTGCGGGGGGGGCCGCGATGGGGTGCGTGCGCCGTGACTGGTAACGCGTTTCTGCTCGATCGGCCCGCCCAGTACCTGAAGGGGGTGGGACCGCGACGGGCGGAGCAGCTGGATCGGTTGGGGATCCGGTCGTCGAGGGACCTGGTGCTGCACGTGCCGCGTCGCTACGAGGACGCGAGCACGGTGGCGCCGATCTCGTCGCTGGAGGTGGGCATGGACACCACCGTCATCGGGGAGGTGGTGAGCAAGGGCGTGCTGCCCACGCGGAAGGGGCTGCGGATCTTCCAGGCGGTGATCCGGGACGCCAGCGGGCTGATCGAGTGCTCATGGCCGGGGCAGCCGTTTCTCGACCGGAGCATCCAGAAGGGGGACCGGCTGCTGGTCACCGGACCCGTGCGCTTCTTCCACGGCCGGCAGGTCCAGCCGAGGGAGCACGTGGTGCTCGACTCCGGCGATGTTCCGGGCGAGGCGGGGCGAGTGCTTCCCCTTTATCCCTCCACCGAGGGGCTATCCCAGCGGATCCTCCGGAATATCCTGGATGCCAACCTGGACCGCTTGCTGCCGCTGTTCGATGACCAGGAGCCATTTCCACCAGAGCACCTGGAGCGCGTAGGGGTGCCGCAGCTCCGGCGGGCACTGGAGTCGCTTCACCGGCCGCCATCGATCGCGGCGGCGGAGGAGGGGCGGCGGCGACTGGCGTACGGGGAGCTGTTCTTCGTGCAGCTGCTCCACGCGCGTGCCCACCACCTGGCGACGGCGGAGCGGGAGGGGATCCGGTTCGAGCGCACGAACGAGCTCCTGCGGCCGTTCCACGAGTCGCTACCGTATGAGCTGACGGAGGCGCAGAAGCGAGTCGTCCGGGAGATCGTCGGGGACATGACGTCGGGGCGGCGGATGAACCGGCTGCTCCAGGGCGATGTGGGATCCGGGAAGACGGTCGTGGCGGTGCTGGCCATGCTGCTGGCGGCGGAGTCCGGGTACCAGGCGGCGTTGATGGCCCCGACGGAGCTGCTGGCGGAGCAGCATGATCGGAACGTGCGGGAGATGGTGGAGGGGCTGGGGCTGAACGTCGTGCTGCTCGTGGGGCGGCAGGGTGGATCTGAGCGTGCGGCCGCACGCTCGGCGGTGGCGAGCGGCGCCGCGCGGCTGGTGATCGGGACGCACGCGCTGATCCAGGAGGGGGTGGAGTTCAGGCGTCTGGGTCTGGTGGTGGTGGACGAGCAGCATCGCTTCGGAGTCCGGCAGCGCATGGCGCTGGCGGAGCGCGGGTCGGGAGGCGCCGAGCCTGACGTGCTGGTGATGAGCGCGACGCCGATTCCGCGCTCGCTGGCGCTGACGCTGTACGGCGACCTGGACGTGAGCGTCATGGACGAGCGCCCGCCGGGTCGCCAACCGGTGAGGACGGCGCTCCGGGACGATCGGACCGCGTCGAAGGTGTGGGAGTTCATCCGCGAGCAGGCGGTGGCGGGGCGGCAGGCGTACGTGGTCTACCCGCTGGTCGAGGAGTCGGAAAAGGTGGACCTGAAGGCTGCCACGGCCGAGTACGAAAAGCTGTCGACGGAGGTCTTTCCGGAGCTGCGGGTGGGGCTGATGCACGGCCAGATGCCGGGGCAGGAGAAGGACGCGGTGATGCGATCCTTCGTGACGGGAGAGACGCAGGTGCTCGTCTCCACCACGGTCATCGAGGTGGGCATCGACGTGCCGAACGCCACGGTCATGGTGATCGAGCACGCCGAGCGGTTCGGGCTCTCACAGCTCCACCAGCTCCGGGGCCGCATCGGCCGCGGCGCCGAGGAGAGCTTCTGTGTGCTGATCGCGGGTGGCGGCCCCGACTCCATGGAGCGGCTCCGGGTCCTCACGGAGACCGACGACGGGTTCGAGATCGCGCGGGCCGACCTCAGGCTCCGCGGGATGGGCGATCTTTTCGGCGCCAAGCAGCACGGTCTTCCAGACTTCCGCTTCTTCGACCCGGAGCGCGATGAGGCGCTGCTCCTCACCGCCCGGAACGAGGCGTGGCGAGTCGTGCAGTCCGATCCGGAACTACGGCAGCCGGAGCACGCCCGCTACCGCGACGAGCTGGTGCAGCGTCACGGTGAGCGGGCGAAGATGTACGAGATCGGCTGATCAGCCGCCGCCGAGCATCTCCCGGACGCGGGCGCGGCCCTCCTCCGTCCACTCCGGCGCCGCAGCACTGCTGGCAATGGAGCGCGCCAGGTAGAACGCCAGCCGGGTGACGCGCGCGGCCTTGTCCGTGTCGATCGCCGCCGGCTCGTCCGACGGCTTGTGGTAGTCGTCGTGCTCGCCGGTGGTGAAGAAGACGGCCGGGATGCCGCGCTGGATGAACGGCAGCTGGTCGCTCCGGAAGAAGTACATTTCCTCCGGCTTCGGATCGAGGATGACGGTGAGGCCCAGCTCCGGGTGCTCCGCCAGGATCTGCTGGAGGGTTCCCTCGATGGTGGTGTACTCCTGGCCGATCCCGATCAGCGTGTCCGGAAGAGGATCCCGCCCGACCATGTCCATGTTGATATTGGCCACGACCGCGCTCAGGTCGAGGGTGGGGTTCTCGACCCACGCCGCCGAGCCCAGCAGCCCTTTCTCCTCGCCGCTCACCAGCAGGAAGACGACCGACCGCGCCGGTGGCGTCTCCAGTGCCGCGAACGCTTCCGCCAGCTCGAGCACTGCGGCGGTGCCGGACGCGTCGTCATCGGCGCCGTTGAAGATGGAGTCGCCGGTCTCATCCGGGGCCCCGACGCCGACGTGGTCGAAGTGGGCCGTGATGACGATGTAGGTGTCGCTGAGCGCCGGATCGGAGCCGCGGAGCATCCCGACCACGTTCGGCGGCCGCTGAGTCGCCTGGGTCCGCTCCCCGGAGATGACCAGCGGCCGCTCTCCGAGGGCCACGCTCTCGCCGGCGGCCTGGAGCGACGCGAGGTCGTGGCCGAGGTCGGCGATGAGCCGGCTCCCGGCGTCGTGGGTGATCCCGACCACCGCGATGGGCGCCTGCTGCTGTGCGGTGGTGGGGGCGAGCTGGGCCACGGCGTCGGCGGGGAACCCGGGCGCCATGATGATCACCACTCCGGCCGCGCCGCTCATCATGGCGGGCTGCAGCGAGGCCATCAGCCGCTGCTGCCACTCCTGATTGAGCTCCGTGCCCGGGTGCTGGTAGACGAGCACGGCGCCGCGGGCGTCGGCGGAGGGAGCCGTGGCCTCGCCGGCGATCCCCATGTACCGGACCGGCGCTTCGACGGGCTGTGGTGGTGGGACCATGAAGTAGTCCACGCCATAGACCGGCTCGGTGTCGGTGCCGGCCACGTGAACGGTGGTCTGCTCCGGCACGAGCGTGGTGATCGTGAGATCGTAGCGATCGATGAAGGTGCCATCCTCGCCGGCGGGCTCGATACCGGCCGTGCGGAGCTGGCTCGCCAGGTAGGTCGCGGCCTGCTCGAGCTCGGGGCTCGGGGTGTCGCGTCCCGCCATGGAATCATGGGCGAGGACGCCGATCTTCTGGCCGATGTCCTCGGCGGTGATGGTCATGGCGGCGGCGCGGAGGCCGTCTTCCGGAGCGGGCGCAGCGGGCGCGGAGACGCCACATCCGGCCAGGGCGGGAATGAGGAGGACCGCGAGGTGCGGCCGGCGGATGGCGGATATCATGGAGCGTCTCCGGATTTCTAAGGATCGGGTGCACGAGCGTGTCGACGTTACCAGATGTCGGGGGCGCGGACAACGCCCCACGTTGACGACGGCCGCCCGGGCGGCGCATCTTGCCGGTCCTTCTGGAGCGGAACAGTGAGAGGCGATGTCGAGCATGGTCGAGGTGCGGGACCTGAAGGAGCACGTGGGGGCGGAGGTCACCATCGCGGGGTGGGTGGAGACCACGCGGTCGCACGGCAAGGTCGGTTTCGTCGTGGTACGGGACGGGACGGGCGTCGTGCAGTGCGTGGTGCTGAAGAAGGCGGTGGGCGACGAGACGTGGGAGGTTTTCTCCGGGCTCACGCAGGAGACGACGGTGCGGATCACCGGCGGCGTCCAGCAGGACGACCGGGCGCCCGGCGGCTTCGAGCTGACGCTCTCGGCCCTCGAGGTCATTTCCGCGCCCGTGGAGGAATACCCGATCCAGCCGAAAGAGCACGGCGTCGAGTTCCTGCTGGACAACCGCCACCTGTGGCTCCGGAGCGCGCAGCAGCGCGCCGGGCTCAGGATCCGCGACGAGGTGGAGAAGGGGATCCACGACTTCTTCTACGACCGCGGCTTCGTCCGCATCGACACGCCCATCCTCTCGGGCGCCATCGGGGAGAGCGCGGGCACCCTGTTCGAGACCGACTACTTCGGCGAGAAAGCCTACCTCGCGCAGACGGGCCAGCTGTACGTGGAAGCGGCGGCGGCGGCGTTCCGGAAGGTGTACTGCTTCGGGCCCACGTTCCGGGCGGAGAAGTCGAAGACGCGGCGGCACCTGACGGAGTTCTGGATGGTGGAGCCGGAGGTGGCGTTCGCCGACTCCGATGACAACATGCGTCTCCAGGAGCAGTTCGTTTCCTACCTGGTGCAGCGCGCCGTGGAAAACTGCACCGGGGAGCTGGCGGTCCTGGAGCGGGACCCGAAGGCGCTGGAGAACGTGAAGCCGCCGTTCCCGCGAGTGAGCTACACGGAGGCGGTGGAGTTCCTCCGGAAGGAGGGTCACGAGATCGAGTGGGGCGACGACCTCGGGGCGCCGCACGAGGCGGCGATCAGCGCCCAGTACGACCGCCCGGTCTTCGTCTACAACTACCCGAAGGAGGCGAAGGCCTTCTACATGAAGGAGAACCCGGAGGATCCGCGCACGGTGCTGTGCGATGACCTCCTGGCGCCGGAAGGGTACGGGGAGATCATCGGCGGGAGCCAGCGCGAGGACGACTACCACAAGCTGGTGGAGCGGATCCGGGAGGAAGGGCTGCCGCGTGAGCCCTACGAGTGGTACCTGGATCTCCGGAAGTACGGCGGGTTCCCCCACTCGGGCTTCGGCCTCGGCCTGGAGCGGACCGTGGCGTGGATCACCGGCAAGCGACACATCCGTGAGTTCATTCCGTTCCCGAGGATGATCAACCGGCTGTATCCGTAGGGTGGCGAGGCCGCTTCGCGGCCTCGCAGGGTGGCCGCTTCGCGGCAGGGTGGCTCGGCGTTGCCTCGCAGGGTGGCTCGGCCTTCGGCCTCGCAGGGTGGCCGCTTCGCGGCAGGGTGGCTCGGCCTTCGGCCTCGCAGGGTGGCCGCTTCGCGGCAGGGTGGCTCGGCCTCTGGCCTCGCAGAGTGGCTGCTTCGCGGGCAGGGTGGCCGGCTTCAGCCGATCCCCTCCTCCACGATGGCCTCTGCCGCCACCTCCTCGGCGAGCGCCTGGTCTCCGGTGAGAGCGGGCTTCTTCCAGCGGCCGAAGGCCATCCAGGCGGCGCCGGCGAGCGCGGAGAGGACGTACGAGGCCGGGTGGGCCCACCAGATGCCAGCCGCTCCCAGCGGAGTGCGGACCGACAGGATCCACGCGACCGGGAAGAGGAAGACCCAGACGCTGAGGACGGTCATGACCAGGGCGAGCATGGTGTTGCCCGCGCCGCGGAACACGCCGCCGATGGTAATGGCGAAGCCGAGGAACCCGAACGACCAGGCCAGGATGCGGAGGAAGTGGGCGCCCTCGGCGACGACGGCGGCGTCGTCCTTGATGAACGCGGCCACGATGGGCTCGGCGAAGGGGAAGACGAGGGCCCCGGCGGCGCCGAGGACGAGGAAGGCGACGAGGAGGGAGAGGCGGGCGGTGGCATCGACGCGCTCGTCCTTGCCGGCACCCACGTTCTGTCCGACGAGGGTGGAGGTGGCCATGGCGAGGCCGAGGGCGGGGATCACGAAGAAGCTGAGAATCCGGCTGCCGATCCCGTAAGCGGCGATGGTGACGGTGGGGTACCCGGCGACGAGGGTGGCCATGAGCGCGAAGCCGAGGCCGCGGGTCGTCTGTTCGAGGGCGGCGGGTCCGCCCAGGCGGAGCATGCGGCCGAGGAGGGGGAAGTCCGGGGCCAGGAGGTCGCGGACCCGGAGTCGTATGGCCTGCTTGCCGGAGAAGAGGAGCGCGAGCCCGATGATGGCGGCGATCCCCTGGGTCAGGACGGTGGCGGCCGCGGCGCCGGCGACGCCCATGGCGGGCACCGGTCCCCAGCCGAGGATGAAGAGCGGGTCGGCCGCGAAGTTGAGGAGGACGGTGACCAGGACGACGACGAACGGTGTGACCACGTCACCGACCCCGCGCATGAGGGACTGGTAGACGAAGTAGATGAAGAGGAAGGCGAGGCCGAGGAAGGAGACCTCGAGGTAGGCCACGGCTCCCTGGAGCACGGCCCCCCTTGCTCCCATGAGGGCCATGATGCTCCCTGCGCCGAAGTAGCCCACCACGCTCAGCACCACGGACACGGAAATGATGGCCAGGAGCGTCTGGCCTGCCACGTGGTCCACCTGCGCCTGATCGCCGCGCCCCCGGTTCTGCGCCACGAGGATGGCCCCGGCCACGCTGAGCCCGCCGCCCAGGGAAATGAGGACGAAGATGACGGGGAAGGAGAGGCTGACGGCGGCCACGGCCTCCGCCCCGATCCGGCCCAGCCAGAACGTGTCGGTGAGCTGGTAGACGGTCTGGAGGACGTTGGCCAGCGAGATGGGGATGGCGAGGGCGAAGAGGGCGCCGATGATGGATCCCTCGGTGAGGTCGCGCCCGCCCGGGCCACGCCTCATCCGGTGCTCTCCCGTTCCTCCCGCTTCACTTCCTGCCAGAGCGCTTCCATGGCGTCCAGCCCCGACGACTCCAGCACCATCCCGCGCTCCCGGGCCAGCCGCTCCAGCGCCTCGAAGCGGCGGGCGAACTTGGCGTTGGCGCCGTTCAGCGCCAGCAGGGCGTGGGCGCCGGCCAGCCGGCTCAGGTTGACGACCGCGAAGAGCAGGTCCCCGAGCTCCTCCTCGAGCTCCTCTTCCGCCGCCGCCTGCGCGCCAGATCCGGACCCGCATCCCCGCAACGTGTCCATGGCCAGCCGCACTTCTTCCATCTCCTCGGCCACCTTGGCGAAGGCGCCGGTGGCATCGTCCCAGTCGAAGCCCACGGCGGCGACACGGTCCTGGATCCGGTGGGCCCGGCTGAGGGGATCGAGACCGCGGGGCACCCCCTCCAGCAGACTGCCGGGCGTGTCACCCGTGTCCTGGTTGCGCTCCTTTGCCTTCAGCGCCTCCCAGTCCTCCTGGTCACCGAGCCCGTAGAGGTGGGGGTGGCGACGGCGCATCTTCTCGACGACGGTGTCTGCCACCGTCTCGGCGTCGAATGCCGCGCGCTCCTCGCCAAGTACGAGCTGAAAGGCGACGTTCAGGAGGAGATCGCCGAGCTCGGAGCGGAGCGCGTCATCATCGGCAGCGGTGATGGCCTCGGCGGTCTCGTGGGCCTCCTCGAGGAGGTACGGTATGAGGGAGCGATGCGTCTGGGCGGCATCCCAGGGGCAGTGAGCCCGGAGGAACCGGACCAGGTCCATGACGCGGTCGAGGGCGTCTGATTGCTTGTCGTTCACGGGGCGTCTATACTATTCGATCTTTACGGGTTATGGCAATCATAGACACGCGCGCATGGATCGAGGTGGACCTCGACGCCCTGCGCGCGAATTACGAGACGGTGCGCCAGACGGTGGGCGCAGGCACGGTCATCGTGCCGATGGTGAAGGCGGACGCCTACGGAGTGGGCGCCGCCCGGGTCGTGCGCGCCCTGGAGCCGCTGGGACCGTGGGGGTACGGCGTGGCCACGGCGGTGGAGGGAGCATCGCTCCGGGCCTACGGCGTGACGCGACCCGTGCTGCTGGCGGGGCCGCTGCCGGGGGCCGATGTGCACGTGGCGGCCCGGGCGGGACTGACCGCTTCCATCTCGTCGCTCGACGGGCTGGACGCGTGGGTGGCGGCGGCACGGCGAGTGGGTGACCGACTGGACTTCCACGTCGACGTGGACACGGGCATGGGCCGGACCGGCTTCGACTGGCGGGAGCGCGAGAGCTGGGCGGCGGGGGTGCTCGAGCGATGCGGCGAGTGGGTGCGATGGACGGGCGTGTTCACGCATTTCCACAGCGCGGACGCGCCGGACCCCGCCAGCGCGAGCGTGCAGTGGGAACGTTTCGATCGCACCCTCGTACAACTCCCCGTGCCGCGGGAGACGCTGCTGGTACACGTGGCAAACAGTGCCGGGTCGCTCCGATTCCCGCAGTACGGAGCCGACGCGGTTCGCCCTGGCATTTTCCTGTATGGCGGCAACCCCGCGCCGGACGTGGCGGGAGTGCCGACGCCGGCGCCGGTGGTGAGCGTGCGCTCGCGGCTGGCGCACGTGCGCGACGTGCCGGCGGGGAGCACGGTCGGGTACGGTTCCACGTATGTGGCGGATCGCCCGGAGAAGTGGGGGACGGTGTCGGCGGGGTACGCGGACGGGATCCCGCGGATCCTCGGGAACCGGGGCCACGCGCTGGTGCGGGGTCGGAGGGTGCCGATGATCGGGCGGATCAGCATGGATCTGATCACGGTGCGGCTGGACGGTGTTCCGGAGGCGGAGCGGGGGGACGTCGTGACGCTCATCGGGGCCGACGGCGCCGAGCGGATCACGGTGGACGAGGTAGCGCAGCAGGCGGAGACGATCGGGTACGAGATCCTGGTGTCGGTCGGCAGCAGTCGGCTGCCCCGGGTCGAGCGAACGGAAGAGACGGAAGGCGAGAGAGCATAAATGCGGCGGACACTGATCCACGGCCTCGTGCTGGCACTGGGCGCGGGTATGGCGGGCTGCACCGATGAGGTGCCGACGGCGGTCGGCGGCGACCTGATCGGGGTGGGATACAGGACGTATGAGGTGGTGCTGGACGCCGCGACGTTCCTGGAGGCGGACACCACGTACACCGGCCTCGGCAGCCTGAACTTCGCGCCGTTCGGGCTGGCGGCGAACGCGTTCGGGGACGAGCTCTTCGCGCACACGCTCATCCGGATCCGGCGTCCGACGCAGGTGACCTACCAGAAGGACGGGGCGACCGTCACCGACACCGCGTTCACGGTCGTGGGCGGAACGCTCACAGTGATCGTGGACAGCCTGTCGGAGTCGTCCGGCCCGGTGGACCTCGAGCTGCTGGAAGTGACCGAGAGCTGGGACGCCAGCACGGTGACGTGGGAGGAGCGCTTCGACACCGCGGGCGTGAGCGAGCCATGGCAGGAGCCGGGCGGGAGCACCGACGCGCTGCTGGGGAAGAGCCTCGGCCTGAGCGGGGATACCCTCCGGCTCGTGCTGGACTCGGCGGCCGCCGCGGTCTGGGGCGATTCCGTGTCCGCGTTCAATGGCGGTCTTATCCGGATGGCGACGGTGGGGGCTCGGATCCGGATGGAGTCCGTACAGTTCGCGTTCGATGTTCGTCCCGAGGGTGCGGACACCGTCGTCACCGGGGGGAGCATCAACAGCCGGGCGATCGTGGCGACACCGGAGCCCTCCGCGGCGCCCCAGTCGGAGATCCGCGTAGGCGGAGTCCCCGTCTGGCGAACGGTGCTGAACTTCCGGCCGATGGACGAGATCATGATCCCGTGCGCCCCGGGCAGCGGGACGTGCGAGCCGGTCGCGCTTTCGAAGGTGGAGGTGAATCTGGCGGCGCTGCTCCTCGAGCCGGTGCAGGTTCTCGCTCGCCGGATCGAGAAGCCGCTCGGAATCGAAGGCCGAGCGGTGCTGCGGGCGCCCGGCGTCCCTGTAACGCGGTCGGCGCTGAGCCCCGTCATCGGGGGCACTCCCACGGGCATCGATCCCGACCTCTTCACGGCGGACCCGGAAGAGCCAGGACGGGTGGCGATCCCCATCACCGCGTACGTACGCCAGAACCTGGATCCCCCCGGCGACGGGGACCCGGTGCTGTGGCTGGCGCTCCTCGCTCAGCTGGAGCAGGTCGCGCCGCTCTTCGGCTACGCAGCCTTCGCATCGATCGAGTCCGACAACCCACCACAGCTGCGGCTCGTGGTGACGGTTCCGACGCAGGAGTGACGCAGTGATCCTTTCGCAACACATCCGACTCGCGGCTCTGGCCGCGGTGGTGGGGCTCCTGCCGGCGATGCCGGCGACGGGGCAGTCGCTCACATCGATCCGTGGACTCGGCTATCCCATGATGGCCACGGATGCGCGCACCGAGGCGCTGGGCGGCCTCGGTCTCGGGTTGAAGGGGCTCTCATCGCCGCTGACGAATCCCGCGTCCGCGGCGGGTGTGCTGCGGCCTGGTGCCGTGGTGGCCGTGACGGCGGTGGAGCAGACCGCGGCCATTGGAGGCGAGGACGCCAGCTTCGGCGCGACCCGTTTCCCGCTGATCCGTGCGTATTACCCCATGAATGGCGTGGTCCTGACCGCCGGGTACGGCGGCTACCTCGACCAGTCGTGGGGCGTGGAACGAACGGGCGTGCAGGACGCCGGGGGAACCACGGTGGCGTTCCGGGACTTCGTGCGGTCGGTGGGCGGGATCGGGCAGTTCCAGCTGGGGGCGGCGGTGCCGATCGGGGCCCGGCTGGCGCTGGGAGGCGCCGTAGGGGCGTACACCGGCGACCAGCGGCTCCAGTTCCAGCGGCTGTTCGACAGCACTTCTCTGGGTCCGCTGGAGCGATTCTCGGAGACCCGTACCGTGAAGTACTTCGCCCCGATGGCCCAGGTGGGGGTGCGCTGGGACCCCGCCCCGATGCTGCGTGTCGGAGCGAGCTTCACGTGGGCGGGCACGCTGAGCGCCGACTCGGCATCCGGACCCGCCGTGAGCCGGGAATACGACCTCCCACTTCAGGCGGCGGCGGGTGCGAGCGCGTACCTGTCGCCGGGGCTGCTGGCGACCGTCTCCGGCCGGTGGAGCGGGTGGAGCTCCGTGGGCGGTGTCCCGGGGACGGCGCTGCAGGGCGGCGCTGTCGCAGCCGGGCATGACACGTGGGAGGTGGGCGGCGGGCTGGAGCTGGACAACCCGGCGAGCCGCGCGGTGCGGAGCTTCCCCATCCGCGTGGGCGCCCAGTACCGGCAGCTGCCGTTCACCTTCAGCAACGAGCTACCGACCGAATGGTTCATCGGCGGCGGGGTCGGCATGCGTATCGGCGCCACGCCAGAGAATCCGCTCGTGCGGGCGGACCTGACGGTGCAGCGGGGAGAGCGGACCGCTCTCATCGACGGTACCACCGACGAGCTTACCGAAAGCGCCTGGCGCTTCTCGCTCTCGCTGTCAGTGTTCGGAAATTGACCCGATCCAACATGGTGATGCCCCCGGAGCGCGATCATCGTCGTCGCAAGGCATACGTCGAGACGTACGGCTGCCAGATGAACATCAGCGATGGCGAGCTGATGGCGGGGATACTGGCGTCCAGCGGGTACGCGGTGGCGGGGTCGCCGGAGGAGGCGGACGTGATCCTGGTGAACACGTGCGCGATCCGTGAGCACGCGGAGCAGCGCGTGCTCGGCCGTGTGGGGGAGCTGAACCGCCTGAAGAAGGCGAACCCGGAGCTGGTGCTCGGCGTCACGGGCTGCATGGCGCAGCGACTGGGAGAAGAGCTGCTGGAGCGGGCGCCCTACGTGGACCTGGTGATGGGGCCGGACGGCTATCGCAAGCTTCCCGAGACCCTGGCGGCGCTGCGACCGGGCGCACCGGTGGTGGTGGGCGCGGCGGAGAAATCCCCTGCCTCCGGGGAGACCGGTGCGGGGTCGCGGTCGGAGCTGCCGGTGCTCTCGTCCGAACTGGTGGAGCAGGCGAGTGCGGCGGCGCAGGGTGGGGATCCGAAGCGGCTGGCGGTCCTCGGCTTCGAGCCGCACGAGAACTACGAGGGTCTGGAAGTTCGTCGCACGGCGGAGGTGAGCGCGTGGGTACCCGTCCAGCGAGGCTGCAACTACCGGTGTACGTACTGCATCGTGCCGTACGTGCGGGGCTCGGAGAAGAACCGGGCGCCGGAGCAGGTGCTGGACGAGGTGCGGCGGATCGCCGCGTCGGGCGTTTCGGAGGTGACGCTGCTGGGGCAGACGGTGAACTCCTACCAGCACGGGGACTGGCCGTTCCCGCGTCTGCTTCGCGCCGTGGCCCGGGTGGACGGAATCCGGCGTGTGAGGTTCACGTCGCCGCACCCCAACGACGTGAGTCCGGAGCTGATCGCCGTCATGGCGGAGGAACCGGCGGTCTGCCGTCAGCTGCACCTCCCGGTGCAGTCGGGGTCGGACCGGGTGCTGAAGCGGATGGTGAGACGTTACACCGTGGAGCGGTTCATGGCGATCGTCGAGGAGCTCCGTTCGGCGGTGCCGGACCTGGCCCTGTCGACGGATGTGATCGTGGCCTTCCCGGGGGAGACAGAGGCGGAATACCAGGCGACGCTGGACCTCATGCGGGAGGTGCGGTTCGATGACGCGTACCTCTACCGCTACTCGCCCCGCGATGGGACGCCGGCGACACGGCTACCGGAAGCGGAATTCGTCCCGGACGCGGTGGGGCAGGGGCGGCTGGAGGGGCTCATCTCGGTGCACCGCTCGATCCAGGCGGAGATCAACCGGTCGGAGGTGGGCCGGGTGGAGGAAGTCCTGGTGGAGCGCGTGGCGAAGAGCGCCGGAGACATGCTGGGCCGGACCGAGCGCAACAAGGTGGTGGCGTTCCCCGGCGACCCGTCGCTCGTCGGCTCCTACGCCCATGTCCGGCTCGAGGACACGACGGGTGCCACGTTCATGGGCCGCCGGACCAGCGGGAACGCGGAGGGCGCCCGGGTGGCCTGAGTCGGTGCTCGCCCCCGCCCGCAGGACGGGCTGAGTGCGGGCGCCGCTCGTCACGACCGTGGCGGTTTTCGCAGCCGGCATCGCGCTGGGCCTGCAGCGTCCCATCCCCACCGGGGGTGGGACGCTTTGCATCATGGCCGCGATGGCCGGGCTGGCAGCGCTCTGGCTCCTGGGTGCTCGGGCGACTCTGGTCGTGCTGCTGCTGGCCGGCGGCCTGCTCGGCACCGCGACCCGCACCGCCGCCTCGCGCTCCTGCGCCAGCTGGATCCCCGACGACACGCCGCTGGAGGTTGTGGGGGTGGTGCGGCGGGTGGGGGCGCCGGGGGCCGCGGGAACCGATCGACTGCGCCTCCGGATCGACAGCGCGGGAGTGGCCGGCGGGCCGCGGGGCGCGCGGGGGGTGCCGCTGCTGGCGTGTGCGGCCGAGGTGCCGGCGCGGTGGGAGGGCGGAGTACAGGCGGGTTTGCGCGTGCGAGCGAGGGGGCGCTGGTGGAGCCCGCCCGGGTCCCGGTCGGGTTTGACCCGCCCGGGTACTCTCCTCCTGGACACGCTGGTCGTGTTGCCGGGAAGGGTGAAGCGGCGGCCCGGCGCAGTGCTCCGGGGGGCGGGGCTGGCGCGAATCGAAGCGGTGTTCCCGCGGCACGCCGCACTGGTGTCATCGCTGCTCCTGGCCCGGCGGGATGGGCTCGACAGGGAGGTGCGCGACCGGTATGCCCGTGCGGGCCTCAGCCATCTCCTGGCGATCTCGGGTCTTCACGTCGGCCTGGTCGCGGGGATCCTGCTGCTGGCGGCGCGGGCATTACGCATCGGGAGAGTGAGGGCGCCCGTCGTCGCGGCGGCGGGGACGGTGGCGTACGTGGCGCTGCTGGGAGCGCCCGATTCCGCCGCGCGGGCCGCGCTCCAGATCGTACTGGTACTCGCCGCCCGCGCGCTCCAGAGGCCCACGCGGACGGAGGCGCTCATCGCGGCCGCGGCGTTGGCGCTCCTGGCCATCGATCCCGGCGCGCTCGCCCGGCCGGGCTTTCAGCTGTCGTTCGCCGGCGTTGCGGGGATCCTGGCGCTGCGCCGCCCACTCCTCGCCCGGCTCGCCCCTCTGGCGAAGGCAGCGATCGGGGGCAGGGTGAGCGCCCGGCCGTTGGGGCGATGGCTCGCGGACGGCGTTGCCACCAGCGTGGCTGCGACGGTGGCGACCGCGCCGATCGTGGCGTGGCACTTCGGAAGGGTCGCGCCGGTGGGGGTGGTGGCCAACCTGATCGCGATCCCCCTGCTGACCGCCGCCGTGCCGGCGCTGGCGCTGGCGCTGGCGGCGGGCACACTGTGGCTCCCCGCGGGTCGGTTCCTCGCCGGTGGGGGAGAGCTGCTCCTGGACATGCTGGACCGCACCGCGGCCGTGGCCGCGGGGCTACCGTATGCGACGGTGGCGGTGGTGCCCGGGTCCGCCTTCGTGCTGACGGCGGCCGTGGCGGCCGGGTATGCGGGATCGCGCCGTCTGGGCAGCGTGCGGCCCGCGGTGCGGGGGGTGGTGTGGGCATCGGCGGCGGCCGCGGTCCTGATGGTGGCGCCGCTGCGAGCCGCCGGGGACCGCGTGGAGATCCACCTCATAGACGTCGGGCAGGGCGACGCTATCGGGATCCGCTCGCCCGGCGGCCGCTGGGTGGTGGTGGACGCCGGTCTCGCACGAAACGACTACGACGCGGGCGAGACACGGGTGGTGCCGTATCTGCGCGCGAGAGGCGCGCATCGGATCGAGGGGCTGGTGGTGACGCACGCCGACGCCGACCACATCGGCGGCGCGGGGGCGGTCCTGCGATCACTGCGCCCTCGGTGGGCGGGCGGACCGGCGGTGGTGGTGGGAAAGCCGCAGTACCTGGCGCTGCTGCATCAGGCCCGGTCGGCGTCGGTGCCGTGGGTCGCGGTGCGACAAGGAATGGAGCTGACGGTCGATGGCATGACCCTGAGCTTCCTCTTCCCGGGCGGCGGCGACGTGGACGTGGAGGACGCCAACGACGCGAGCGTGGTGCTGCGGGTCGCATACGGCGAGTTCGCGGCGCTGCTCACTGGGGACGCCCCGGCCCGCGTCGAGGTGGCACTGGTGGAGCGGCTCGGGACGGGGCTGGACGCAGACGTGCTGAAGGTGGGGCATCACGGGAGCAGCACGTCCACCACGCCCGCTCTGCTCACGGCGACCGGGGCGGGCACCGCGCTCATATCCGCGGGGCGCGGGAATCGCTATGGTCATCCGCACGCCGACGTGCTGGCACGACTCCAGCAACGGGGGGTTCGAGTGTACCGAACGGATCGGCACGGCACCGTGGTGGTGCGCGCGGGGGCCGATGGCGTGCTGCGGGTAGAGACGGAGCGCGTGTCGGGACCGGGGTCGGGAAGCGGACCGGGGTCTGGAAGCTGACGGGAGTCGTGGCATGATCGGCATGATCAGTACGGCCGCTCGCCTGCTGGGCGGCGCGAAAGTGGAGACGCCCCTGTCTCTCCCGAAGGGGGTGGAGGTACGCCGGGCGCGCCTGGTTCCGCGTGTTGCGGGCTGGCTGGCGGGAATGGATGGCCCCGCCGCGGCCGTCACGCTGGGTCGGGTGATCCTGGTGGGACCCACCGTGAGACCGAGCGAGCGGCTCCTGCGACACGAGCTGGCCCACGTCGCGCAGTGGGAGCGTCAGCCGCGCGCCTTTCCTTTCCGGTACATTGCTGCCCATATTCGGCAGGGATATCGGGATAACGCGTACGAGGCCGAGGCTCGGGCAGCCGAGAGCGGGCGAAGCGAATCGGGAGAAGGGGAATGACTTCACGATCCGTCATCACCATTGGCAGGCACATCATCGATCAGGAGCGACTGCATCCTGAGGCCACCGGCGCGCTGAGCGACATCCTGTACACCATGGCTCTCGCCGGGAAGCTCATCGCCCGGGAAGTGAGCAAGGCGGGCCTGGTGGACATCCTGGGGATGACCGGCGACACCAACGTGCACGGCGAGGCGGTCAAGAAGCTCGACGAATTCGCCGATGATGTCATCTTTGCCGCGTTCGACCACACGGGGCTGCTCTGCTGCATGGCGTCGGAGGAGCACGAGGCGGTACGGGATATCCCGCAGAAGTTCCCCACCGGGAAGTACTCGCTGCTCTACGACCCGCTGGACGGATCGTCGAACATCGACGCGAACGTCTCCATCGGCACGATCTTCTCCGTCCACAACAAGGTCTCGGAAGTGGCGCGGGGGTGCGAGGAGGACTGCCTGCAGAAGGGGGAGAACCAGGTGGCCGCCGGCTACATCCTCTACGGCTCCTCCACCATGCTGGTGTATACCACCGGCAGCGGCGTGCACGGGTTCACGCTCGATCCGTCCATCGGGGAGTTCCTGCTGAGCCATCCCAACATCACCATCCCGAAGCCGGGCCGCCGGATCTACAGCGTGAACGAGAGCTACTACGCCGGCTGGTCCAGCGGGCAGAAGCGTCTCGTGGATCACCTGAAGGCGCTGGACGGCGGGAACGGCGACGCGTTTTCCAGCCGCTACATCGGCTCCATGGTGGCGGACCTGCACCGGACCCTCCTGTACGGCGGACTCTTCATGTACCCGGCCGACTCCGAGAGCCCCAAGGGGAAGCTCCGGCTCCTTTACGAGGGATCGCCGATGGCCATGATCGTGGAGCAGGCGGGGGGCCGGGCGACGGACGGCGAGCGCCGGCTCATGGAGATCGAGCCGACGAGCCTGCACCAGCGGACCCCGGTCTACATCGGGTCCACTGAGTACGTGGATCTGGCGGAGGAGTTCCTGTCGCAGGAAGAGGCGGTGGCGCCGGCGAGCTGACGCCCCGCCGGCGCGGAGCCCGCCTCAGCCTGCGGCCTGGCAGTCCTCTTCCGGGTTCCGCTCCGTCGTCACCCTGATGGTGCCGTTCGCGTCCACCCGAAGCTCGATATCGCCGTGGACGTTCGTACAGTACGTGCGGGTGTTGCTCCGGCTCATGATCCTGGCCAGCGCGTTGTAGAGCGGGTGGGTCTCGCCGTTGGCGCTGATGAGCGCGACCTCGGGATCGGTGTGGTCCAGCCAGGAAGAGGCGCCGCTCGAGCCCACATCGAAGATGGCGTTGTTGGCCCCGTGGTGCCCCACCTTCAGCACGTCCACCTCCCCGGTCAGGGCGCTGAAGTCCTGGCGCCAGCGGCGGTTCGCCTCACGCTCCCCGTCCCCCGTCATGAACATGGAGAAGGCGTCCCGTGTCACGGCGGCGCCGAGGGAGCCCTCGTTCAGCTCGTGGCCGTCGGCGTTCGGATCGTTCAGGTAGCTGTCCAGGGGCGGCAGCAGTGTGATCACGGTTCCATCATCGCCGCTCAGCGGCACGGTCAGGAGGTTGGCGGGCACGATCACGGTGTCCGCCCGTGCGTGCGCCTGATCGATGACACTTGTGTAGCCGCTGTAGTAGCGACTCTGCCCGTTGTAGATGAACCGCGCTACATCCAGCGACGCCAGCACGGCCGGCATCCCGTTGAAGTGATCGCTGTGGGCGTGGGTCAGCACCAGCGCTTCCAGGCTTTCGACCCCCAGCGCCTGCAGTCGCTGGGCGACGTGGTCGGGATCGCTACCATCGACGCCGGCGGGCCCCGCATCCACGAGAACGTGGCGCTGGAACCCCTCCGCCGAGTCGGTCAGAAGGATGGCGTCGCCGCCGCCCCCCGCGCTGTTGTCGCCGAGGTCGAACATGCGCACGATGAGAACGCCGCCCTCGGGGACCTCGATGCGAAAGCCGACGGTGCGGGACGAGGCGGCCTCGCCGACGCGCGCTTCCACGATGAGGGTGTGATCGCCGAGCTCGGCCACCGTGGAGCCGGATAGGAACGGGGTGCCGTCGAGGGTGGCGCTGTAGCTGCCCCGATCGACCTCGACCGAGACCATCACGGGTTCCGTGTACACGCCGCCCTCCTCGACCCCCGTAACGGAGATGGCCGGTGGGGTGGGCGGCTCGCTCGGGGAGCCCTCCGAGCAGCCGGCCAGCGCAACGCCGATGAGCAGCGCGACGGTTCGCCAGTCAGCCATGAATTTTGCCGGTCCCATTCAGCTACTCCTCTACGATGCGCAAACGCCTGGTTCCCCGCACCTGCAGCGATACGGATCCCCCAGTGTAACGCCACTGGTGGAGGCGCGGCACCCATCCGCATGCGCTTGACTGTGGGCGAATGGAGCCAGTACAATTCGGCCCGGCAAGCCGGTGGGCTCGTGCGCCCGGCAGCCGGAAACACCAAGGTGTCAGGCTACCACAACCAGCTCGTTCTAGGAGTCCCGATGTCCCGGCGAATCTTGCGTCTGCTGCTGATTGCTGCAGCACTTCCCGCCCTCTCCGCCTGTGATGGCGATACCACGGGTCCCGATGTCGGACCCTCCTCTCTCACCGTGCGCGCATACGTGGACGCGGACGGTAGCGGCACGTTCGACACGGGGGACACCCCCCTGGGCGGCGAGACGATCCTGCTGACGGGCCCCACCGGCAGCTCTGGGCCAATGGTCAGCCGCTCGGCCACGACAAGCGCGGAGGGTCTGGCCACGTTCGACGGTCTGGAGCCGGGCAGCTACTCGCTGTCGTATGATGGGGATGTGCCGGCCGGCGCGACGCTGGCAGGACCCACCACACCCGTGGTGGTGGCGCAGACGGTCCAGCAGGCGCTCGAGACGGAGTTCCGGTTCGTGAGCTTCCCCGGCGGGATCGCCGGCGTGCTGTACCGCGACGAGAACGCCAACGGTGTGTTCGACGAGGGGGACACGCCGGCGCCGGGGATCCCGGTGGCGGTGTACGCCGGCGCGTCGGCGGAGGGCGAGCCGGTGGCCGAGACGACCACGAGCCCCGGGGGCGCCTACGAGTTCGACGGCCTGCGGCCCGGCACCTACACGGTGGTATTCTCGCCGTTCCCGACCATGGAGCTGGAGGGCGGAAGCTCGATGACGGTGACGGTGGGAGCGGACGCGGTATCCACACCGTCGGTGGAGTTCACCGGCAACCTGCTGAGCCCGATCGCCGAGGCGCGGGCGCTGGCCGAAGCCGACGACAGCGTCGTGGTGGCGGTGGAGGGGACGGTGGCGTGGCAGCCCTCGTTCTCGGATGACCTGTTCATTCAGGACGAGACCGCCGGGATCCAGGTGTATGCCGCGGCCGCGGACGTGCGGGATCTCGGCCTGGTGCCGGGCGATCGTGTGATCGTGGTGGGCGAGGTGGACCTGCGGTTCGGTGAGCCCCAGATCACGAACGTGTCGGCGCTGATGGTGCAGGGGAGCGGGGACGCCCCCACTCCGGTGCCGACCACGGCCGAGTCGATCAACGCGGGCGCGGTCGGTCACCAGCTGGTGTCGGTGGAGGGCGCAACGGTAACTGCGGTGGAGGTCCTGCAGTACGGCAACCAGTTCGTCACCCTGACCAATGCCGCCGGCAACGAGTTCGGCGTGTATGCTGACAGCCGGACTGGCGTGGAGGCCGCGCTCTGGACGGTGGGCGGCGTGTACGACGTCACGGGCGTCGTCGGCTTCGACAGCCGATACGCGTACGCCAACCGGATCGAGGTCCGGGGCACCGAGGATGTGGTGCCGGGCGACCAACCGATCAGCATCGCCGAAGCGAAGGCCGCGGAGGCCGGTACAGAGGTGTCCATCGCGGGGACGGTGATCGCCCAGCCGTCGTTCGGGGACGAGCTGTTCATCCAGGACGCGACCGGCGGGATCCAGATCTACGCCCGCGATGGAGACGTCCGCACGCTTGGCCTGGAGCCGGGCGATGTGGTGCGCGTGACGGGCACCACGGAAGACCGGTTCGGTGAGCGCCAGCTCACGAGCGTAACGTACCTGGCGGTGATCGGCAGCGGGGCCGCTCCGACGCCGACCGTCGTGACGCCGGCGGAAATCGCGTCCGGTGACCAGGTCCACCAGCTCGTGACGGTGGAGGGCGCCACCGTGCTGGAGGTCGATACCAGCTGGAACACCTTCGGGAACCAGCTCGTGCGCCTGCGGGCCCCGAACGGCGAGGAGTTCGGCGTCTACGTGGACAGCCGGACCGGCGTGGAGGCGGACGCCTGGACGGTGGGCGCGGTTTACGACGTGACGGGCGTGATCAACTACGACAGCCGCTACGATCCCTTCAGCTACCGAATCTGGGTGAGAGGACCTGGCGATGTGGTGGCGAACTGAGGCACGAACCCAAGGCGTGGTGATGAAGCATATGAACGATCAGATGAGTGGTCGCGTCCGGCGTTGGGCGGTGGCCCTGGCCGCCGTGAGCGTGCTGGCCGCGTGCGATGACGACGTGGCGCCCCCGACGGCCATCGAGGGGACGGGCTCGGTGGAGGGCCTGCTCTTCTACGACGCGAACCGGGATGGGCTGTTCGACCCCTCGGCGGGGGACGAGGCGCTGCCGGGCGTTCAGCTGGTCCTGCGGCAGCGCGGGACCGAGGACGTGCTCGCGGGGGGCACGGCGGTCACGGGAGACGACGGCCGGTTCTCCATGACCGGCGTGCCGCTGGGGACGCACGAGCTTTTCGTGAACGAGAGCACGGCTCCCGAGTTCGCAACCTTCTGTAGGAACCCCATCCCGGTTTCCGTCTATCGCAACGAGACGCAGTTCGAGGATGTGGACGCGCGTCAGAGCTGCCTGGTCACGATCGCCGTGGCCGAGGAGCAGCCGCTGGGCGAATACGTGACGGTCTCGGGGATCGTGGTCTCCGGGTCAGGCATGATCCGGCCGGGGTACATCCACATCGAGGACGAGTCGGGCGGCGTGCGGCTGTTCGACTACGCGCTGGACGACCTGGGCCTGGAGGTAGGGGACCGGCTCGAGGCCTCGGGGACGCTCGCGGCGTACGGCGGCGACTTCCAGATCACGGGGATCACGGTGAACGCGGTGGAAGAGGACGCGGCGGACCCGCAGCCGACGCTGGTGACGACGGCCGAGATCTCGGAGGCGGGGCTGGATGGCAAGGACCCACTGCTGGGTCGGCTGGTGAAGGTGGAGGGAGCCGAGCTGGTGAGTGAGTTCGGCGCGGACGGCATGCACTATCGCAACGCCCTGATCGACACGGGTGAGGGCGCGACGATCGTCCGTCTGGAGGAAGCGGTGGGCGCCGGCACTCCCGAGATCGAGGCGCTGATGACGGTGGGCAGCTGCTACGACATAACGGGCGTGACGGGGACGTTCAGCCAGGAAGGGCAGATCTTCCCGCGCACGCCGGCTGACATCGTGGAGGTCGCATGTCCGTAAAGGGTGATGGAGCTCGTACATCTCTGGAAGGTTCAATGATGCACTTCAGATATATGGCCAGGTCGCTGGCACGAATGGCCGTTGCGGCGGCCGCGCTGCTGCTGGCGCCCATGGCGCTGCAGGCGCAGAACGCCACTACCAACGGTCAGATCCGGGGCACGGTGGCCGGCCCGGCGGGGCAGCCGGTGCAGGGCGTGGCGTTGACCGCGGTCAACGAGGGCACCGGCCTCACCCGCAGCACGCTGACGGGCGAGAACGGTCGATACATGCTCCACCTGCTGCCGCCGGGGAGCTACACGGTCCGGGCGGAGATGATCGGATACCGCACGGACGAGGTGCCGGGCGTACAGGTGGCGATCGGCCAGACCTCCACGGTGAACGTGAACCTGGAGGAGGAGGCCGTGGGTCTCGAGGGGATCCGGGTCCTGGTGGACCGTGAGCGGATCGATGTCTCGGATGCCTCCGTGGTGGACCTGGTCTCGCGGCAGCAGATCGAGGAGCTGCCGGCGCTGGGTCGCGACTTCACCGACTTCATCAACCTGAGCGGACTCGTGGCGCCGGACCCGGGCGAGACGACCGGGGGACAGTTCTCGATCGGGGGTCAGCGCGCGTCGCAGACGAACCTGCAGATCGACGGCGTGGACGCGAACAACGCCTTCTTCGGTGAGAACCGGGGCGGATCGCGGATCCCGTTCGTCTTTTCGCTGGAGTCCATCGAGGAGTTCCAGGTCATCACGAACGGGTACGACGTGGAGTACGGCAATTACTCCGGCGGGATCGTGAACGTGGTGACTCGGGGCGGTACGAACGAGCTGCACGGGAACGTGTACGGCAACTACCGCAGCGATGCGCTCACCGGCCGGGGGTTCCTGGCGGGCGAGCAGGTGGAGGAGTACAGCGTCGGCCAGTTCGCCGGCCGGCTCTCCGGCCCGATCATGGAGGACAAGGCGTTCTTCTCGATCTCGTTCGACGGTCAGCGCCGGCGCGAGCCGCAGCTGCCGCTCACGGTGGCGCAGTACACGACGGGCGAGGACGCGGAGCCGGGCATCGCGGCGGAGGTGGAGGACTTCTTCCAGATCCTGGAGAACCAGTACGGGATCCAGAACCCGGCCTCGGGCTTCGAGCCGTTCCAGACGACGAACGACGTGCTGTCGATCTTCGGCCGCATCGACTGGAACATCACGCCGGACCACCGGCTCTCGGTCCGGCACAACTACGCGAACTACAAGAACGACCGCGAGTTCTCGCCCGGCTACGACTACTACTACGGCTCGTCGCGATCGGAGAACCTCTCGGACCTGTCGAACTCGTTCGTTACGGAGCTCCAGTCGATCCTGGGCACGAACACGTTCAACGTGTTTCGCTTCCAGTACGCCACGGAGGAGCGTCCGCGCCAGGGGAGTGAGCTCCGGCCGGCGCTGATCACGCGGCTGTCGAACGGCGACCTCATCGGGTACGGCGGGACGTTTGTGGCGTTCCACAACAACCTCAACGAGCGGAAGCTGCAGTTCATCGACAACTTTACGCACATTGTCGGGGACCACAGCCTGAAAGTGGGCTTCAACGGCCTGCTGACCACGGCGGAAAACTGGTTCCTGCCGCCGTTCACCGCTCCGTGCGGGCGTGGCAGCCAGGGCGCGGGCGTATTCTGCTTCGACGACCTGGAGGCGCTGGCCGCGGGCACACCGTCCTCGTACGTCTTCAACGTCAATCAGGGCGAGGACCTGGTGCCGTACAGCGAGGTGCAGGTCAGCGAGATCGGCGTGTACGTGCAGGACGAGTGGCAGGTGTCGCCGAAGCTCACGGCCACGCTCGGTCTGCGGCACGACCGCCAGGACTTCCGCGATGACCCGGAGCGGGTCATCGACGTGGAGCGCGCCTTCGGCTACCCGACGGGTACGGCGCCGCAGGACAACAACAACATCTCGCCCCGGCTCAACCTCGCCTACGACGTGTATGGCGACGGTCGGTCGGTGGTGCGCGCGGGCGCCGGCTACTTCTTCGGCCGCGTGCCGTACGTGCTGGCGGGCAACGTGGAGGGGAGTCAGCGGCCGGTCTACACGCTGAACTGCTCGGGCTCCGTGAGCGAGGGCGACCCGGACGCGCCGCCCACGCCGCTGAACTACGGCGACTGGTCGAATCAGGGCTACGACAATCCGACCGCGTGCCGGAGCGGGTCGTCGCTGAGTGGTGTTCCCACGTACGCGGTGTGGAACCCGGACTTCGAGTATCCCGAGACGTTCAAGGCGAACGCGGGGTTCGAGACGATGCTGGGCGACCGGACGCGCCTGTCGACCGACCTGATCTTCTCGCAGAGCACCAAGCTGTACACGGTGCGGAACCTCAACCTGCGGGGTGTGCAGTTCCAGCTGGAGAGCGAGGGCGGCCGGCGCGTGTTCTCGCCGCGGGCGACGTTCAGCCCTTCGGGGGGCAATACGGAATCGGCGCGACTGTACACGGATCTGGGCGATGTGTACGTCAACTACAACGACGGGCGCGCCCGGTCGATGGTGGGCACGCTCGAGCTGAGCCACAAGCTGGCGGAGAACACGACGTTGCGCGGGTCGTACACGCTCACCCGCTCGCAGGACAACTCGTCCTACTCGTGCTGCACGGCCAACGCGGGCTACACCAGCCCGAACGTGGGGCTTTACGGCCCCAACGAGATCGGCGGGATCGGCGATGATGACAAGTCGTGGGGGACCAGCGACTTCGAGCGCCGTCATACGTTCATTCTCTCCGGCCAGACGGAGCTGCCGTACGGCTTCAAGGTGAGCGGGATCTGGCGGGTCCAGAGCGGCCGTCCGTTCACGCCGGAAGTGGGCGGTGACCTGAACGGTGACGGCGTGTCGTACAACGACCGCCCGTTCATCTTCTCGCCGGATGCGCTGCCGCTGCCGGCGGGGTCGGAGGACCAGCGGGAGCTGTATCGGAATCTGCTGGCAGACAACGATTGCATCGGCGACTACGAGGGCCAGATCGTGCCTCGCAACACCTGTCGGACGCCGTGGTCGAACATGCTGGACATGCGGCTGACGAAGGAGTTCCCGACGCTCGAGGGTCAGCGGGCTGAGCTGCAGGTGGATCTGTTCAACGTGCTGAACGGTGTGAGCCAGATCTTCTGCAGCGACGACGAGTTCGCGGAAGACCCGACCGGCGGCGTGTGCGGCCTGGGTCGTTTCACGAGCGTGAGCGGCTCATCGAGGAACATCTTCAGGCCGGCCGGATTCGCTGATGACGCGGTCACCTACACGGTGTCCGACAGCTTCGGCCGTGAGGGTGTCGTCGGCTCCAACCTCCTGCTCCAGTTCCAGGCGCAGATCGGGTTCAAGTACTACTTCTAATCGCAGCAGGGTCTCAGGGCTGAAAAGGCCCCCACCGCCAATGGCGGTGGGGGCCTTTTCACGTCCGCGCCGGAGGGCGTCCCTATCCCCCACGCGAGGCCCTCTCTTCATCACCGCAGGGCGGAGGTTTCCGGCTCGCCCACCGACACCCTCGCTGCGGTGGATGAAGAAGCCCCCGTCGCTCCGGCGACGGGGGCTTCCTAGGTGGCGGGTTCGAACCGCCGCTGGGGCGCCGCGCGGGCGCTACGCCAGGCGAGTGGCTCCCGCGTCGGCATCCTCCGCCCGGTACCTGGCGGACAGGGCGCGGATGCGCTCGGACATCTCCGCCACCAGCGCCTGCTTCTCCTTGTGCGGGAGGAACGCGCTCTCGAATCCGTAGAGGGAGATGCGGGTGAGCTCCTCCCAGGTGAAGTCCAGGTGCTGATGAGCGCGCCAGTACTCCTCCGTCACGGTGGTGGCGCTCATGAGGCGGTTGTCGGTGTTGAGGGTCACCACGAGGCCCTCGTCGTAGTAGAGTCGGACCGGGTGCTCATCCAGGCTCTCCACGGCCCGGGTCTGGACGTTCGATGTCATGCAGATCTCGATGGGGATCCGGAAATTGTTCACGTAGTCCATGAGGTCCGGGTCCTCGAAGAGCCGGGTCCCGTGGCCGATCCGGTTGGCGTTGCAGTAGTGCAGCGCCTGGTGGATCGATTCCGGGCCGTACGCCTCACCCGCGTGAATCGTGGCCGCGATGTTGGCGTTCCCCACGCGGTAGAACGCCTCCCTGTGCATCTTGGCGGGGTTATTGTACTCCGCGCCCGCCAGGTCGAAGGCGAGGACCCCATCGTTCTTGAACTGGACGGTGAGGTCGGCCAGGTCCATGGAGGTGTGTGGGCTCATGTTCCTGATGCCGCAGATGATGATCCCGGTCCGGATGTCGTACTGCTCCTCGGCGCGGCGCAGGCCGCGGAGCGGAGCGGCGACGGCCTCTTCGAGCGTGAGGCCACCCTGGACGTTGAGGACGGGGGAGAACCGGACCTCCATGTAGCGCACGTTCTCCGCGGCCGCGTCTTCGGCCATCTCGAACGCGATCCTCTCCAGCGACTCGGCGTCCTGCATGACGCTGAGGGTGATGTCGAAGCGCGAGAGGTAGTCTACGAGGTCTCGTGCTTCCTGGACATGCATGTAGTCCGCGAGCGCCTCGGGATCCCGGGTGGGGAGGGTCGTGCCACGCTCGTCGGCGAGCTCGATCAGTGTTACCGGCCGGACCGACCCGTCGAGGTGGACGTGGAGGTCTGTCTTCGGCAACCCGTGCAGACGTTCCCGTGTTACGCGTACCATACCGTCTCCGCTTCTTCTATCCGACCGTCTCGAGGCGCTGGGCCTCCCGCGATTTCGTGTCCCCATCGTACAGGGCGGCCTGCGCTGCCGCCAGCCGCGCCACGGGGACGCGGAAGGGCGAGCAGGAGACGTAATCGAGTCCCGTGTCGTGGAAGAAGCGGATCGAGTTGGGCTCGCCGCCGTGCTCACCGCAGATTCCCACCTTGAGGTCGGGTCTCGTGGCGCGCCCCTTTCGGGTGCCGAGGGAGACCAGCTGCCCCACGCCCTCCTGGTCGAGCACCTGGAACGGATCGCTGGGCAGGATCTCCTGATCGATATAGAGCGGCATGAAGGAGCCGGCGTCGTCGCGTGAGATGCCGAACGTGGTCTGCGTGAGGTCGTTGGTGCCGAAGGAGAAAAACTCGGCGGTCTCCGCGATCCGATCGGCCGTCAGGGCGGCCCGGGGCAGCTCGATCATGGTACCCACGAGGTACTCGACCTGGCGATCTGCCTCCTGGAAGACCTCCTTCGCCACCTCCCGGATGATCTTGTCCTGGGCGCGCAGCTCCTCGACGGTGCTGACCAGCGGGACCATGATCTCCGGCAGCACGTCCACGCCGTCCGCCGCGACCCGTACCGCGGCCTCGAAGATGGCCCGGGCCTGCATGCGCGTAACCTCGGGAACCGAGATGCCCAGGCGAACGCCCCGGTTGCCGAGCATGGGGTTCGTCTCGCGGTGGCGCGCCACCTCCGTCCGGATCTCATCGACGTCGCGCCCCGACGCGTCCGCCAGCTCCTGAATCTCCTCCTCCTCGTGCGGGAGGAACTCGTGCAGCGGCGGGTCGAGGAGCCGGATGGTTACCGGGAAGCCGTCCATGGCGCGAAAGATCCCCTCGAAGTCCTCCCGCTGCATGGGAAGGATCTTCCGGAGCGCGTGCTCCCGGTCCTCGGGCTTCCGGGCCAGAATCATCTCGCGGACCGCCCGGATCCTCTCGTCTCCGAAGAACATGTGCTCGGTACGGCAGAGGCCGATCCCCTCGGCGCCGAACTCCCGGGCCTTCGCCGCGTCGCCCGGCGTGTCGGCGTTGGTGCGGACGCCCATGGTCCGGAAGCTGTCCGCCCACGCCATGATGCGCCGGAAATCGTCCGACAGCTGGGGCTCCACCGTGGGCACCTTCCCGAGCAGGACGCGCCCCGTGGCTCCATCAATGGTGATCCAATCGCCACGCCGCACCTGCTGGCCGCCGGCGTCGAAGAAGCCGTCGGCGGCGTGGACCATCAGGTCGCGCACGCCCGCAATGCAGGGCTTGCCCATGCCGCGCGCGACGACGGCTGCGTGGGAGGTCATGCCCCCCCGTGCGGTGATGATTCCGCGTGCTGCGGCCATTCCCGTGAAGTCGTCAGGGGACGTCTCCTCGCGCACCAGGATGACGGCCTCCCCTTTCTGCGACCGCTCCACCGCTTCGTCCGGGTCGAACACCGTGATGCCGGAGGCGGCGCCGGGAGAGGCCGGCAGCCCTGTGGCCAGCTCCTGGGTCTCGGCGTCGGGGTCGAGCCCAGGGTGCAGCTGCTGCTCGAGCTGATCCGCATCCAGGCGCAGCACCGCCTCCTCGCGGGGGATCAATCCGTCATCCACCATGTCCACGGCGATCTTGATCGCGGCCGCCGCCGTACGCTTGCCGGTGCGGGTCTGAAGGAGGTAGAGCCGCCCGCGCTCCACCGTGAACTCCAGGTCCTGCATGTCGAGATAATGGTGCTCGAGCTTTTCCTGGATGTCGTAGAGCTCCCGGTAGGCCTCCGGCATGAGGGTCTCCATCTCGGAGATGGAGAGCGGGGTCCGGATCCCCGATACCACGTCCTCGCCCTGCGCGTTCAGGAGGAACTCGCCGAACACGACGCGCTCTCCGGTGCTCGGGTTCCGCGTGAAGGCCACGCCCGTTCCCGAGTCGTCGCCCATGTTGCCGTAGACCATGGTCTGGACGGTGACGGCGGTGCCCATGTCGTCGGGGATCCGGTGGTGTCGGCGGAAGGCGACGGCGCGCTCGTTGTCCCAGGACCGGAATACCGCCTTGACGGCGCCCCAGAGCTGCTCTTCGGGATCGGAAGGGAAGGGGCCGCCGGTCTGCTCCTCGACCAGGTCCTTGTACTGCCGTACGAGCCCGCGCAGGTCGTCGGCCGTCAGCTTGGTGTCGGAATCCACGCCGCGCTCGGTTCGGAGGGCGGTGAGCTTCCTCTCGAAGGCCGTGTGGTCGATCCCCATGACCACCTCGCCGTACATCTGGATGAAGCGACGGTATGAATCGTAGGCGAAGCGCTCGTCCGCCGCCTCGGCCAGCGCCTTCACCGTGTGGTCATTGAGCCCCAGGTTGAGGATGGTGTCCATCATCCCCGGCATGGAGACGGCGGCGCCGCTGCGGACGCTCACCAGGAGCGGCACGGAGTCGGTGGCGCCGAAGGTCTTGCCCGCGGCTTCCTCGAGGCGCGGGATGTCCCTTTTGACTTCCGTCACGAGGCTGTCCGGGAGCGTGCCGTGCTCCATGTACTCGACGCAGGCACGGGTGGAGATCGTGAATCCCGGGGGGACCGGAACCCCAATGGAGGTCATCTCCGCCAGATTGGCCCCCTTGCCGCCCAGGAGCTCCTTCAGCTCGCGGCCGCCCTCCGCTTCGCCGTTCCCGAAGAAATAGACCCAACGCTCGCTCATGTATCGTCCGTTCCGTTTCAATCGATCGGTGTGCGTCCGGTCCCGCCTCCGCGCAATCTTATACCCCGTGGGCGCATCCGAAAGTCGGCATCCGCTCCTGCACGATTCGTTCGTCCGGATTCAGCAGCTGCTGGCGGGGGAGAATCCGCGATCGAGGTCCACGAGCGGCGCGTCGTAGGCCCCGGAGAAGCAGGCATGGCAGAACTCACCATCGCCGCTGTCGGACGCGGCTGTGATCATGCCCTCCAGCGAGAGGTATCCGAGGCTGTCCACGTCGAGGTGCTGGCGGATCTCCTCGACGGTCTTCTGTGAGCCGATCAGCTCCTCCTTCGTGGGCATGTCAATGCCGTAGAAGCAGGGAAAACGCACGGGGGGGCTGGAGATGCGGAAATGCACCTCCGTGGCTCCCGCCTCCCGGACCAATCGAACGATACCCCTGCTGGTGGTGCCGCGGACGAGGGAGTCATCGACTACCACGACCCGCTTGCCGGCCAGGACCTCACGAACCGCGTTGTACTTGATCCGTACGCGGAAGTCGCGGCCGGTCTGCGTGGGGTGAATGAAGGTGCGGCCGACGTAGTGGTTCCGGATGAGGCCGAGCTCGTAGGGGATACCGCTCTGCTCAGCGAACCCGAGTGCCGCGGAGTTCGAGGAGTCGGGAACACTGAAGACCACGTCCGCGTCCGCCGGGTGCTCCTCCGCGAGCCTGCGGCCGAACGCACGGCGAGCCCGATCGACGCTTTGGCCCCAGATCTTGGAGTCGGGCCGCGCGAAGTAGACCAGCTCGAAGACGCAGGGGGCGGTGCGGTGGTTCCGTGAGACGTTCTTGAGCGATCGCAGGTCGTCGCCGCGGATGCGCAGCATCTCGCCGGGCTCGATGTCGCGCTCGTAGCTGGCTCCCACCAGGTCGAGGGCGCAGCTTTCGCTCGCCACGATCCAGCCGCCGTCCGGCAGCCTGCCCAGAATCAGGGGCCGGTAGCCCCAGGGATCGCGGGCGGCGTACATGGTGTCGCCCACGGTGATGATCACGCTGAACGCGCCCTTGAGGCGCGAGAGCGCTTCGGAGATCTGCTCGTCCACGGTGGGCGAGCGGGACCGGCTGATGAGAATGGACGATGACCTCGCTGTCGATAGTACCCTGGAAGAGCGCTCCCTCCTCGACCAGCTCCTCGCGCAGCGTGAGCGCGTTCGTGATGTTGCCGTTGTGCACCAGCCCCAGGTCGCCCTCGCGGTAGTTCACCACGATGGGCTGCGCGTTGACCAGGCCCGCGCCCCCGGCCGTGGAATACCGGGTGTGCCCCAACGCCATCCGACCCGGGAGCGAGTCGAGCGCCCGGTCGTCGAACCCTTCGGCCACCAGCCCCTCCCGTCGGCTCAGCCGGGTCTGCCCCGTTTCGTCCACCGCCGAGATGCCGGAAGACTCCTGGCCCCTGTGCTGGAGGGCGTACAGCCCGAGGAACGCCAGCTTGGCGGCGTCCTCCACTCCGGTTACTCCTACGATCCCGCACATACCGCCACTCCTTCAGTACTCCTGTACATCACCCGCCCGCCGACGGCGGCGCGTCCATCAGTCGCGGGATCGCCGTGGCGTGCGTCTCCGCCAGCTCACCGATCCCTGCCTCCACCTTCACACCGCTGGCCACGAGCTCCAGCGCGAGCGGGTCGCCCGCTCCCCCGACCGTCCCGATCCGTGCCGCCGGGACGCCGTGCTCTCGGGCGAGGGCCAGCACGCGGTCCTGCGCCGATGGATCGCAGCTGGCGACGATCCGGCCCTGCGCTTCCCCGAAGAGGAGGGCTGGAACCGGGATCTCGTCCTCGATGGAGACGCGCGCGCCGAGCGGACCGCCCCGGGCGCCGATGGCGGATTCGGCGATACAGACGGCGAGGCCTCCTTCGGCGCAGTCATGGGCGCTCGACAGCAGCTCGGCGTCCACCATGGCGAGCACCGCCTCATGCAGCGCCTTCTCACCTGCGAGGTCCACATCCGGGACCGCGCCCGCCGTCCTCCCATGCACGGTCTTCAGGTACTCCGAGGCGCCGATCTCCGCGGTGTTCCGGCCGAGCAGGATTATCGTGTCCCCCGGCGCGCGGAAGCCCGCCCCGATGCTCTTCGACACGTCCTCCAGCACGCCCACCATGCCGACCACCGGTGTGGGGAATATGGCGCCGCGGGGGTTCTCGTTGTAGAGCGAGACGTTCCCGCCGGTGACCGGCGTCTCGAGCCGCTGGCAGGCCTCGGCCATGCCCTCGGTGGATTCCTTCATCTGGTGATACACCTCGGGCTTGTGTGGATTCCCGAAGTTCAGGTTGTCGGTCACGGCACGAGGCCTGGCGCCGACGCATACCAGGTTCCGGGCCGCCTCGGCGACGGCGATGCTCCCGCCCTTCCGGGGGTCGAGGTAGACGTAACGGGCATTACAGTCCACGGTAGCCGCGATGCCTCGTTGCGTGCCGCGGATCCGGAGCACCCCCGCGTCGCCGCCCGGTGGCTGGACGGTGTTGGTGCGGACGGTCGAATCGTACTGCTCGTGGACCCACGCCTTCGACGCAATGTTGGGCGACCCGAGGAGCGACCGCAGCGCCTGGAGCGCCGAGTCGGAGTCGTTCGCCATCTCTTCGGCGATCTCGGCCGGGTCCCACTCCCGGGCGCGCTTCACTTCCGCCGCCTCCACGCCCTCCCGGGTGTAGGTGGGGCACTCGACGAGTGCGGTGCCGGGGATATCAGCGACGACGTGGTCGCCCTCCATGACTCGGTACCGCCCGTCGCTGGTGACCTGGCCGATCACGGCGGCCTCCAGCTCCCATTTCTCGAGGATGCGGATCACCTCCTCCTCGTGACCGGCCTTCGCGACCACCACCATCCGTTCCTGGCTCTCGCTCAGCAGGATCTCGTACGGCGTCATTCCTTCCTCGCGGACGGGGACCTTCGCGGTATCGATCTCGACCCCGGTGCCGGCGCGGGCGGCCATCTCGCTGGAGGCGGAGGCGAGGCCCGCGGCGCCCATGTCCTGGATGCCCACGATGTGGCCGCTCCGGATCAGCTCCAGGGAAGCCTCGAGCAGCAGCTTCTCCGTGAACGGGTCACCCACCTGGACCTGCGGGCGGCTGGCCTCGGTCTCCTCGCTCAGCTCCTCGCTGGCGAAGGTGGCGCCGTGGATCCCGTCCCGGCCCGTCCGGGCGCCGACGGCGAGGATCGGATTGCCGGGGCCCGACGCGGTGGCGCGGATCAGCTCCTCCGTCCTCATGAGCCCGATGGCCATGGCGTTCACCAGCGGGTTCCCCTCGTAGGCGTCGTCGAACCACGTTTCGCCCCCGATGTTCGGGATCCCCACACAGTTCCCATAGTCGCCGACGCCCTTCACCACGCCGGCGAAGAGGTAGCGTACGCGGGGCGAGGAGAGGGGGCCGAAGCGGAGCGCGTCGAGGACCGCGATGGGTCGGGCGCCCATGGTGAAGACATCGCGCAGGATCCCGCCCACGCCGGTGGCGGCGCCCTGGTAGGGCTCGACGGCGGAGGGGTGGTTGTGGCTTTCGATCTTGAACGCCACGGCCCAGCCATCGCCGATGTCGATGACACCGGCGTTCTCGCCGGGGCCCTGGAGCACCCAGGGCGCCTCGGTGGGGAAGCGGCGGAGCAGCGGTTTCGAGTTCTTGTAGCCGCAGTGCTCGCTCCAGAGGGCGCTGAACAGACCGAGCTCGGTGTAGCTCGCCTCGCGCTCCAGGATGGCGGTGATCTTCTCGTACTCCTCCGCGCTGAGGCCGTGCTCTTCCACCAGGGCGGGCGTGACCTCCACGTCCCTGGGATGGGGTACCAGCGGCGGGCGGGTGGCGTGGCTCATTCCGACACCTCGCCGGCCGCGGCCAGGCCGGAGCCCGTGCGGCCGTCCGTGCCATGGACATGGTCGCGGATGGAGTGGAAGAGTGGGAGCCCATCGGTGCCGCCGAGAATCCCTTCCACGACCCGCTCGGGGTGCGGCATGAGGCCCATCACGTTCCCCTCGCGGTTGATGATGCCGGCGATGTCACGCGCGGACCCGTTCGGGTTGCCCGCGCCGCCCGGCTCGCCGTTGGCGTCCACGTAGCGGAAGACGACCTGATCGTCCGCCTCCAGCCGGTCCAGCGTCGTCCGGTCGGCCTGGAAGTTCCCCTCACCGTGGGCGAGCGGGAGGGTCAGAACCTGACCGACGTCGTAGTGACGAGTGTAGATGGTGTCGGTCCGCTCCACTCGGATTCGCGCGTCCCGACCCAGGAACTTCAGGTCGCGGTTGCGGACGAGTGCCCCCGGCAGCAGTCCGGCCTCGCACAGGATCTGGAAGCCATTGCAGATCCCGAGCACCGGCACGCCGTCTTTCGCCGCGCGGATGACGCTGTCCATGATCGGGCTGAATCGGGCGATGGCACCGGCGCGCAGGTAGTCGCCGTAGCTGAAGCCGCCGGGGAGGATGATCAGGTCGTGGTCGCCCAGCTCCGTCTCCCGATGCCAGACGAACTCGGCGGTCTCACCCAGGACATCGTGGACGGCCTTGTAGCAGTCGTAGTCGCAGTTGGATCCAGGGAACGTGACGACGGCAGCCCGCATCAGCCGGCCTCCAGCGCGATGGCGTAGTCCTCCGTGACGGGATTCGCCAGCAGCTTGCGGCACATGTCGTCCGCGCGGGCGCGGGCGGCCTGCTCGTCGGCGGCCTCGAGCCGGAGCCGCACCAGCCGGCCGACATGGACACCCTTCACATCCTGGAACTCCAGGGAGTGGAGGGCGTGCTCGACGGCCTTGCCTTCGGGGTCCAGAAGCCCCTCCCGGGGCGTGATGCGCACTTCGATTCGGTATGGCTTCATCTTCCTGGGGTGTGCGGGTTCTCAGTCGCTGCGCCGCCGACCGGCGCCGGGCCACCACAGGCGCCGGGGCGGAGACAATTCATTGTAGTCGATGTTGCGTACTTCGGCATCCGCGTCGTCGGGGTCCTCATCGTCCAGCAGCATGTCCCGGTCGGGGAGTCGCTCGAAGAAGCCGAGGACCACCGCCTTCAGCACTCCGTAGAGGACGTACGTGAGGAGGACCGGGAACCAGAAGAGGGAGGGGATGGTGAAGGATGCGACCACGACCACGACGAACCATGTCAGCGTGAGGATGCCCTTCAGGGTGCGGAACCCGAACTTCGGAACCACGGGGTAGAGGACGTGGCTCATCATGAGCATGGCGAGGCCGAGCATGAGCGCGATGATCATGCTCGGCCAGGGCAGCTCGGCCAGGTAGGTCTGGAAGAACGCCGTCTGGCTGAACGGATAGTACGTGGCGAGTGCCATGCCCGAGGCGGGGGAGGGGAGGCCGTGGAAGGCGACTTTCGCGTGCCCGGCCTGCTCCACGTTGAAGCGCGCCAGGCGGATCACGGCCCCGGCCATGTAGACGAACGCGGCGATCCACTCCCAGCCGCCATCCGCGAGGAACAGATGGTAGATGATCAGGGCGGGCGCCACGCCGAAGCTGATGGCGTCGACGAGCGAGTCCAGCTCGGCGCCGAAGCGACTCCCCGTCTGCGTGATCCGGGCGACCCGCCCGTCCAGGGTATCGGCTACGCCCGCGAGCACGATGAGCCAGGCGGCGGTGGTGAAATCGCCCCGTGCGGCCGCCACGATGGCCCACAGGCCGAAGAAGAGGTTCCCCAGCGTGAGCGCGCTGGGGATGATGATGACGCCGCCCTGGAGCGTCGGACGCGGGCTCATGGTGTTCTTCCTGTCGCGGGGGTCGGGGTGCGGGCGATCACGGTGCTGCCGGCCCGTACGCGGTCGCCGGGTCGTACCAGGACCCGTGTATCGGCGGGGAGGTAGGCTTCGACTCGGGAGCTGAAGCGGATGAGTCCGATGCGATCTCCCTGCTCCACCAGCTCCCCCTCCTCCACGTAGGTCACGATCTGCCGCGCCACGGTGCCCGCCACCTGCCGGACCAGCACACGCGCCTGCCCGGTATTGATGCCGATGGCGGTGGCCTCGTTGTCACCGGCACGCTCGCTCCAGGTGGGTGCGAACCCGCCCGGGCGGTGGTCCACCAGGTCCACTACCCCGGCCACGGGCGAACGTTGGACGTGGACATCCAGAAGACCGAGGTAGATGGCCACGAGGATGGCCTCGTGACCGAGATATTCGGGGTCGGCGATTCGTTCGACCTCCACCACGCGGCCGTCGGCGGGGGCGAGGAAGAGGTCGGGTCCGCGGTCGCCGGCACGGGCGGGGTCGCGAAAGAAGAACGCGAGGGCGAGGGCGAGCACGGCCGTCGCGTACCCGATGATCCAGATCCGCCAGCGTCCGAGCCAGCTTCCGAGGATGAAGAGTAGGAGAGCGAGGACGGCGAGGCCGGTCAGCAATCCCACGCCATCGCCAGCGATCCCGAGTCCGCTCAAGGGGCGAGCTCCCGGCCGGTGAGGCGGCGATGCACCTCGAGGTAGCGGCGCGTGGTCGCCTCGACCACCTCATCCGGGAGGTCGGGTGCCGGCGCGCGCTTGTCCCATTCGCCGCGCCGGGTGAGCGACTCCAGGTAGTCCCGCACGGGCTGCTTGTCCAGCGACGGCTGACTCTGCCCCCTGCGGTAGCTCTCCTCCGGCCAGAAGCGGGAGGAATCCGGGGTCATCACCTCGTCGATGAGGATCGGCCGCCCGCCCACGAGACCGAACTCGAACTTCGTGTCGGCGAGCAGGATGCCGCGGTCGGCGGCCAGGCTCCGGCCGCGCTCGTACACTGCCACGCTCCGCTCCCGCAGCCGATCGGCCAGCTCCCGGCCGATCCGGTCGCACATCTCGCGGAAGGGGATGTTCTCGTCGTGACCGGTCACGGCCTTCGTGGCCGGCGAGAACACGGGTGGGTCCAGCCGGTCCGACTCCACGAGGCCCGCGGGGAGCGGCTCACCGGCGAGGGTGCCGGTCTCCGCGTACTCCTTCCAGGCCGATCCGGCCAGGTAGCCACGGACGACGCATTCCACAGGGACGGGCTCGCTCTTCCGCACCAGCAGCGCGCGCCCGGCCCATTCGCTCCGGGTCCCGGCAAGGCCGGGTACCGCGGCCACGATGTCGGCGGGGTCCGCCGCGATGAGGTGGTGGTCGACCTGCTCGCCGAGCTGTTCGAGCCACCATACGGTGACCGCCGTAAGGACCGCGCCCTTGCGGGGGATCGGGCGAGCCATGACGACATCGAAGGCGCTCAACCGATCGCTCGCCACCATCAGCAGCCGGTCCTCCCCCACATCGTACATCTCCCGCACCTTGCCCCGGGCGTGGAGGGGGAAGGGGAGGGAGGACTGCCGGAGCGGGCCCGGTCGGGGACCTGTCGACCCGGACTCTCGATCCCCCGCGCCCGCCTCGCGCCGGCCGCTCACGCGCGCAGCTCGGGCGCTTCGCCCGCCTCGACCTGCTCGAGGACGGGCGCGATGGACTCCAGGTAGCTGTCCACCTGCTGGGGCGCGCGTCCGACGTGGCCGGCGGGATCGAGGATGCCCTGGATCTCCTCCGCGGTCATCCCGAACGCGTCATCGGCAGCGATCCGCGATACCAGGTCGTTGTCTCCGCCCTCGTCCTTGAGGCGGTCGGCGGCGGCCACGGCGTGCTGCCGGATCCGCTCGTGGAGGTCCTGTCGGTCGCCGCCGCGCCGCACGGCGTGCATGAGGATGGACTCGGTGGCCATGAAGGGCATCTCGTGCTCCAGCCGCTGCCGGATCACACCCGGCCGCACCACGAGGCCGGCAGCGACGTTGTGGGTGAGAAGGAGTACGGCGTCCGTGGTGAGGTAGGCCTCGGCGAGGGCGATCCGTCGATTGGCGGAGTCGTCGAGGGTGCGCTCGAACCACTGTGTGGCGGCGGTGAAGCCGGCATCCATGGTGAGTGCGAGGATGTGCCGCGTGAGGGCGTTGATACGTTCGGTCCGCATCGGGTTCCGCTTGTACGGCATGGCGGAGGATCCGATCTGCTTCTCCTCGAAGGGCTCCTCGATCTCGCGCAGGTGGGCCAGGAGCCGGATGTCGTGGGCGAACTTGGACGTGGACGTGGCGATCCCGCCGAGCGTGGCGAGCGCAGCGTAGTCCACCTTCCGGGGGTAGGTCTGGCCGGTGACGCCGTACACCTTGTCGAAGCCCATGGCGCGGGCGATCCGGCGCTGGAGCTCGTCGACCTTGCCGTGGTCGCCGTCGAAGAGGTCCAGAAAGGAGGCCTGGGTGCCGGTGGCGCCGCGGATGCCGCGGGCCCGGAGCGACTCGAGGCGGTGGTCCACTTCATCCAGGTCCAGGACGAGGTCCTGGAGCCAGAGCGCGGCGCGCTTCCCCACGGTGGTGGGCTGCGCGGGCTGGAAGTGGGTGAAGCCCAGGGTCGGCAGGTCGCGGTACTCGCGGGCGAAGGACGCCAGCGCGGCGATGCAGGCCAGCAGCCGGCGACGGACCAGCAGGAGAGCTTCCCGCTGCTGGATCAGCTCGGTGTTGTCGGTGACGTACGCGCTGGTGGCGCCCAGGTGGATGAAGGGACGGGCGGCCGGGGCGATGTCGCCGAAGTGGTGCACGTGGGCCATGACATCGTGGCGGAGCCGGCGCTCGTGCTGGGCGGCGGCGTCGAGGTCGATGTCATCCAGTCGCTCCCGCATCTGGGAGATGGCGTCGGGCGGGATCTCGAGCCCCAGCTCCTGCTCGGCCTCGGCCAGCGCGAGCCAGAGCCGGCGCCAGGTGCCGAACTTGAAGGCTGGTGAGAAGATGCGGCTCATCTCCGTCGAGGCGTAGCGCTCGATCAGCGGGTTCCGGTACACGGTGTCCGGTCCCCCGGCCTCCAGTCGCTCCAGCAGCTTTCTGTCCACAGCTCTCCCTACAGATAGAACGATACGTACGATTCGCGGCCGCTCCGCTCCACCAGCATCCGGGCGGTGACGCGGCCCGGGTACTCCTGGAGGAGGCGAAGGAACTCCGCGGCCTCCTCGGCCGAGCGGACGGGGCTCCGGTTGATCCCGATGATGAGGTCACCGGGGCGGAGCCCCAGCTGGCGACGCGCATTGTCGGAAACCCCCACGATCAGCGCACCCTGCTCGCTGCTCAGCCCCCGCTCGGACCGGATGCTGGGCGTCAGCGTGACGAGCTCGAACTCCTCGAGGGCGCTGACCCGCTCGGCCGTCAGCGACGGCAGATCGCGGGGCGTGACCCTCACCACGCGCTCCCCCTCATCGCCCACGGCGACCGGGATCGTCTCGCCCACCCGCACCTCCAGCAGCGCAGCCTCCCAGTCCAGCGGCGTGCGGACCCGATGGCGCCCCACGCTGTGGACGATCTGGCCCGCTTCGAGCCCCGCCTGGTCCGCGGGCGAGCCCGGAGCGACGTTGGAGATCCGCACGACCCGGCTCCGACCGAACCGATTGGGGTTCGCCGGCTCCAGGTCGAGCCCCGTCCACGGCCGTCGCACGGCACCGTCGTCGATCAGGTCGAGAACCACACCGCGGGCCCGATCGATGGGGATGGCGAAACCCAGACCCTCGCTCCCGCCGCTGCGCGTGAAGATCGACGAGTTCACCCCGATCACCTCGCCCTCCGCGTTCACCAGCGGCCCGCCGGAGTTCCCCGGGTTGATGGATGCGTCCGTCTGGATCATGCCCAGGTAGTAGCCGCGGGTGTCGTCGCTGGTGGGGATGATGTTCCGGCCGATCCCGCTCACTACCCCCGCCGTGACGGTGGGCTCCGTATTGGAGAGGAGGTAGCCGAAGGGGCTGCCAATGGCTACGACCCACTCGCCGATGAGGAGGTCACCGGACGAGCCGAGGGGCGCTACCGCGAGCGGTGCTCCGCCCGTGTCCAGGCGCAACAGCGCCAGGTCGTTCACCTCGTCCGTGCCCACGAGCTCCGCGGCGAAATCACGGCCATCGGGGAGCGTCACCACGATCTCCGTGGCGCCCCGTACCACGTGCTCGTTAGTGAGGACCAGCCCGTCCTCGTGGATGATGAACCCCGAGCCCAGCCCCTGGACACGGCGCTCCGAGCCGGGGGGCAGGAAGAACTGCTCGTACACCGACCGCGGCTGCACCGTCTCGCGCCGGATGACGTTCACGCTCACCACGGCGGGCGCGACCCGCTCCGCGGCCTTCACGATGGCGGTCCGGCGCGAAGCCGCGACGGACCCCTGGGGGACGGGCTCCTGTGCGGCGATGTCGTTCGCGGCCAGCATCGTGCCCGCGGCGGAGCCATCGCGGAGCGCCGCAGCGGCGGGATCCTCCGTGTGCGAATCGTTGCCGCACGCGCCGGTCAGCGCCACGGCCACCAGGATGGGGAGAGAAAAAGCGCGCATGCGTCTCCTCGGAATCAGATGACTCGCCGATCCTCGGGCAGCTTCTCCCAGTCGGCGAGGAACCCGGCCAGACCCTTGTCGGTGAGCGGGTGCTCCAGGAGCTGCCAGAGGACCTTGGCTGGCATGGTCCCGACGTCGGCGCCCATGAGCGCCGACTCCACCACGTGCTGCGGGTGCCGGATGGACGCGGCCAGGATCTCGGTGCCAAAGCCGTAGTTGTCGTAGATCAGACGGATCTGGCGGATCAGGTCCATGCCATCATGGGAAATGTCGTCGAGGCGGCCGACGAAGGGCGAGATGTAGCTCGCGTTCGCCTTGGCGGCGAGCAGCGCCTGCGTCGGCGAGAAGCAGAGGGTGACGTTTACCGGGATGTCGTCGGCGCGCAGCCGCCGGCACGCCACCAGTCCGTCCTCCGTCAGGGGTGCCTTCACGACGATGTTGTCGGCCAGCTTCGCCAGCTTCCTGCCCTCACGGACCATCGTCTCGGAGTCCGTGGCCACGACCTCCGCGCTGATGGGGCCCGGTACCGCGGCGCAGATCTGCTTCAGGATCTCGCGCGGGTCCCCGTCCGCGCCGGCCGCCTTCGAAAGCAGGGAGGGGTTGGTCGTGATGCCATCGATGAGGCCGGCGTCCGCCGCCCGCTTGATCTCGTTCAGGTCGGCCGTATCAAGGAAGATCTTCATTCCGTGGTCCCTTAGGGTTCGGTTGCTCGTCATCGTAATAGACACGCGCGAGGAACAGCCCCTCCGCCGGGGCGGGTGGGGACGTCTCCAGCGCATCCGATGTGCGTGTGTCCAGCCGTGTCTCGTCCAGCAGTCCCGCAATGTCACTGGCGGGTCGGCGCCCGCGGGCCGCGTCCACCATGGTGCCCACCAGGTAGCGGACCATGTGGTGGAGGAACCGGTTCGCCACGACCCGGTACTCCAGCCCACCCGACCACTCGGTCCAGCGCGACACATGGACGGTGCAGCGGTAGCCTCGCTCCGGCTGACCGCTCTTGGCGTACCCCCGGAACTGGTGCTCCCCCAGGATCGCAGCGGCCGACCGGTCCAGGCCGGCCCGGTCGAGGGGCTCCTCCACCGGCCAGCACCAGCCGCGCCGGAACGGCGACCGCGCAGAGGGCCGCGTCCCGACACGGTAAATGTAGCCCCGCGCGGTGGCGCTGTAACGGGCGTGGAAGTCCGAGGACGCGGACGCGGCCTCGGAGACCCAGATGCCCGCCGGCAGGATGGCGTTGAGCGACCTGTGGAGCGCCGCCGCCGTCCACTTCTCCGGCATGGTCACGCTCGCCACCTGACCCGTAGCATGGACCCCCGCGTCGGTTCGTCCCGCCGCCATCGACGTGACGGTCCGATTCGCCAGCCGTGACAGGGCAGCGTCCAGCTCCCCCTGGACGGTCCTCACCCCCGGCTGGATCTGCCAGCCGTGGAACGCAGAGCCGTCGTAGTGCAGCGTCAACCTGATCCGGCGCGGGGATTCCGTGGGCACCGGGCGAAGGTATGGCTCCGCCCACGCGCGAGCAACGGAGCCACTGGACCGGCTGGAGACGCAGGGCGTTGACAGCACCGCCGGTGACCGGGGATCTTGCGAGTCCCTCGAACCCGGTAACCATGGCGGAATTGGACGAGCAGGAGACGGGGCCTTCGCTGAAGGACCTGATCGGAAGGCTGTCGACGCGCGCGGACCTGTCTTCGGACGAAGCGCGAGCGGCGTTCGAGACGGTCATGGGCGGGCGGGCATCGCAGATCCAGATCGCCGGGCTGCTCGTGGGGCTACGCACGAAGGGTGAGGGTCCGGCGGAAGTGGCCGGCGGGGTGCGCGCCCTGCGAGAAGCCATGGTGCCCGTGGCCGCCACCGACCCCGATTCCCTCGTGGACACCTGCGGGACGGGCGGGGGCAGTCTCACCACGTTCAACATCTCCACCGCCGCAGCCCTCCTCGCCGCCGGAATGGGCGTTCGTATCGCCAAGCACGGCAACCGCTCCTTTACCTCGAAGTGCGGGAGCGCCGACGTGCTCGAGGAGCTCGGGGTCCCGATCGATCTGCCACCCGAGGCCATGGCGGAGATCCTGGACCGGGCGGGCATCGTCTTCATGTTCGCCCCTCTGCTCCACCCCGCCATGCGCCACGTGGCTCCCGTACGCCGTGAGCTGGGGATCCCCACCATCATGAACCTGCTGGGTCCCTTGACCAACCCCGCCGGGGCGCGCCGCCAGGTGGTGGGCGTAACCGACCCTGACCTCCTCGACCTCGTGGCTCGGGCGCTCCGGGAGCTCGGCCATTTCCGGGCGCTCGTCGTCTACGGCGAGCCCGGTCTCGACGAGCTCAGCCCCCTCGCCCCCACTCGGATCGCCGAGCTGGACGGGGACACGGTCCGGCAGCGCACCGTCTCTCCCGCCGACTTCGGCTGGAAGGGACTCGCTGCCACCGATCTCGCCGGCGGACTGCCCCCCCACAACGCGCGCGTCATTCTGGAGGTGTTCCGGGGCGAACGGCGCGATGCGGCCCGGGCCGCCGTGACGCTGAACGCCGCCGGCGCGGCGTACGTGGGCGGGATCGTGGACTCGCTCGAAGAAGGTGTCGAGCGTGCGGAAACAGCGCTGTCGGAGGGTGCGGCGCTGGAGGCGCTGGACCGGCTGCGGACGGCTACGCAGCGGGTCACGGGGTAAGGCATCGAATTGCGATTCGGGGCGGCAAACCCCCGGCTCTGATGGGTCCCCTAACGCGCCGGGTGGGGCGTAACCACCGCCCGGAGCGTCCACGGACCGCGGATCGGCTGAACCGGCTTCTCCGACCGCTGCTCGGCCCCGTTCAGGAGCACGACCGTGGTCCCCTTGCGTGTCCTCCGCCCCACGACGAACGGTCGGTCACTCCGCTTCATGCGTACCTCCGGATCACGCCCACCACGATGCCCTGGACCATCACGCGGTCCGCACCGAAGTACATGGGCTGCATCGCTTCGTTCGCTGGCTGGAGCCGGACCTGGCCGTCCTTCTCCCGATAGAACTTCTTCACCGTGGCCGACTCCTGGTCCACCAGCGCCACCACCATTTCTCCGTTGTCGGCCGTCTCCCGCTGCTTCACCACCAGGTAGTCGCCGTCGCGGATCTGCTCTTCGATCATGGAGTTGCCGTTCACGCGCAGCACGTAATGCTCACCGCGGCCCAGCATCTCCTCCGGAACCGCGATCGTCTCCTGCCCCGCGATGGCCTCGATCGGCTCCCCCGCCGCCACATCGCCCATCAACGGCACCGGCACCGCGGTCAGCCGCATTTCGGTCGGCACCACCTCGATGGACCGGCTCTCGTTGTAGCCCTTTCGGATATACCCCTTCGTCCGCAGATTCTCGAGGTGTTCGTGCACCGTGGCCAGGGACGTGTAGCCGAACCGGTCCGCGATCTCCTCGAAGCTGGGCGCGTACCCGTGGTCGTCCGCGAAATCCGTGACGAAGTCGAGGATCTCCCTCTGCTTCTTGGTGAGCGGCTTCTTCTGTGACAGCATTCTGGGCCTCCCGAGGGGCGAGCGCCGTAGTGGTCCGGCCATAGCGGCCGCCGAACAAAGTCCGAAGCCAAGGATAACCCGAACAACGACCGAAACGCAAGGGCAATGGGGATACTGGACGAGATCGTACGGGAGAAGAGGGCGGAAGTGGGGCGGCTCGCGCCGTGGGCGGGAGCGTTGCGGAAGCAGGCGGAGGGGATGCCGGCGCCGCGCGATTTCGCGAGTGCGCTGCGGGGCCCGAAAGGGGTGGCGCTGATTGCGGAGGTGAAGCGGAAGTCGCCGTCCGCGGGTTGGATCCGGCGGGACCTGAACGCGGCTGGACTGGCCTCGGCGTACGCGTACGGGGGTGCGTCGGCCATCAGCGTGCTGACGGACGAAGCGAACTTCGGCGGTACGCGGGAGGACCTGGAGGCGGTGCGGGGGGCGGTGGAAGTGCCGGTGCTGCGGAAGGACTTCCTGGTGGAGCCGGTGCAGGTGTACGAGTCGCGTGCGATGGGCGCGGACGCGGTGCTGCTGATCGTGCGGATCCTGGAGGATGTCCGGCTGCGGGAGCTGCTGGCGCTGGCGCGTGAGCTGGGGATGGCGGCGCTGGTGGAGACGCACGACGAGGCGGAGCTGGAGCGGGCGCTGTCGGTGGGGGCGGATATCGTGGGGATCAACAACCGTGACCTGAAGCGGTTCGAGACGGATCTCGCGGTGGGGGAGCGGCTGGCCCCGGGCATCCCCGCGGACGTGGTGGTGGTGGGGGAGAGCGGGATCGAGTCGGCTGCGGACGTGGATCGGATGGGAGCGGCGGGTGTGGACGCCGTTCTGGTGGGGGAGTCGCTGGTCCGGGCGGATGACCCGGTGGCGGCGGTGGAAGCGCTCGTGGGTCGGCCGCGGAGGGGGCGATCGACGTCATGAGCGCTGCCGCGAGCCTCTTCGTGAAGGTGTGCGGGGTGTGCGATCCGGGCGACGCGGCGTATGCTGTAGCGGCGGGGGCCACGCACGTGGGCGTGATCCGTGTACCTGGCAGCCGTCGAGCCCGGCCGCTGGAGGTGGCGCGGGACGTCATCGCGGCGGCCGCGGGGGCCCGCAGGGTGGGAGTCTACGTGGACGCCCGGGAATCGACGATCCTGCGGGAAGCGGAGTTCCTGGGGCTGGACGTGATCCAGCTGCACGGCGGCGAGGGACCGGAGCGGACCGCCGCGCTGACGGAGCGTGGCTACGAGGTCTGGAAGGTGGTCAAGCCGGCGCGCGGGAGCGACCTTCTGGTGGCGGCGGAGCGATTCGGTTCGGCGGACCTGATCCTCGTGGAGGGCCAGAGTTCCCAGGGCCATGGCGGCGTGGGAGCGCGCTTCCCGTGGGAGGAGGTGGCGGCGGTTCTGGACGCGCTGCCGCCGGGGACGGCCCTCGGAGTGGGAGGCGGGCTGACGCCGGAGAACGTGGGGGAGGCGGTGCAGCGGTTCCGGCCGAAGCTGGTGGATGTGAGCTCCGGGGTGGAGCTGGAGGTGGGCCGCAAGGACCGCGCGCTCGTACGATCGTTCATAGAGGCGGCGCGGTCGCGGGACGAGGCGGGAACACAAACGAATTCGTGAAGAAGAGTGGTGGGTGGATGGAAGCAGGCGTGAAGGGCGAGGGTCGATTCGGGGCGTACGGGGGGCGGTACGTGCCCGAGACGCTGATAGCCGCGCTGGACGAGTTGACGGAGGCGTACGCCGCGGTGGCCGGGGACGAGAGCTTCCGGGAAGAGCTGGAGTCGCTCTGGCGTGACTACGTGGGCCGGCCCACGCCGCTGTACCGGGCGAGTCGTCTGGGGGAGGCAGCGGGGTGCGAGGTGTGGCTGAAGCGGGAGGACCTGAACCACACGGGCGCGCACAAGATCAACAACACGCTGGGGCAGGTGCTGCTGGCGCGGCGGATGGGGAAGCGGCGGATCATCGCGGAGACGGGGGCGGGCCAGCACGGCGTCGCAACGGCCACGGTGTGCGCGCTGTTCGGCCTGGAGTGCATCGTGTACATGGGTGCGGAGGACACGCGGCGACAGGCGCTGAACGTGGTCCGCATGGAGATGCTGGGAGCGGAGGTTCGGACGGTGGAATCGGGGACCCGGACGCTGAAGGACGCCACGAACGAGGCGATCCGCGACTGGGTGACGAACGTGGAGGACACGCATTACATTATCGGGTCGGTGGTGGGTCCGGACCCGTACCCCCGTATGGTGCGGGATTTTCAGGCCATTATCGGCCGCGAGGCGCGTCAGCAGGTACTGGATCGTACCGGCCAGCTCCCGGCCGCCGTCGTGGCATGCGTGGGAGGTGGCTCCAACGCCATCGGCATTTTCCACGAGTTCATCGCAGACACCCAGGTCGAGCTGATCGGCGTCGAGGCCGCGGGAGAGGGGCTGGATTCCGGCCGTCACTCCGCGTCTCTCGGTGCGGGCACGCCCGGGGTGCTGCACGGGTCGCTGAGCTATCTGCTCCAGGACGAAGGCGGCCAGGTGGCTCCCGCGCACTCGATCTCAGCAGGGCTCGACTACCCCGGTGTGGGGCCGGAGCACTCGTGGCTGCACGACACGGGGCGAGCCGAGTACGTGGCGGTGGACGACGTCTCCGCGCTCGACGCTTTCCACCGGCTGGCTCGTCTGGAGGGGATCATTCCGGCGCTGGAGAGTGCTCACGCGGTGGCGTATGTACTGGAGGCGGGCGCGCGGTGGCGGGACCGGGGTCCGGTGTTGATCTCGCTGAGTGGTCGCGGCGACAAGGACGTGGCGCAGGTCGCGGATCAGCCGGGGTAGAGGTGGTCAGGAAGGAGGCGATCGGGTGAGGGATACTCGGGACGAGGAAGAACTCGACGGTGACGTGCCGGCTCTGCCGGTGGCCGAGGTGGAGAAGCTCATGACCACCGTGGCCAAAGCGCTGCGTGCCTTCAACATGTACCAGTCCAACAACCCTGTCTTCCAGCGATTCCGTGGCGCCCTCCGCGACGGGTTCACCTCGGTATGGGAGCTGGCGGACAAGCTCCCACTGGCCGTCACGGAAGAAGGGTTCGCCTACCGCAACAGCGTCTTCGCCGTCGGACGGGGCCGTGACAACCTCGCCTTCGCGTTTTACAAGGATGGCGTTCGGAGCCTGACGTTCTTTCCGGGCTTCGAGGACGAGGTCGCCGCCTTCCTGGACGCCGTGAGTCGCGCCATGAAGCAGGACCAGGACTCGGACGACCTGATCACGGTGCTGTGGGAAGAGGACTTCTCCGCGCTGCAGTATGGGTATGTGGATCTGTTGATGGAGGGAGCGCAGGTCCCGGAAGGAGCGCTGTCGTACCCTACGGAGCTGGACGCGAGCTTCAAGCTCGAGCTGCGGCCGGAGCAGGGCGAGGAGGGCGAGGAGGAGCACGGGTCAGAGGCCTCGGGGGCGGCGGGCGGGCCTGCGCCGAAGACGGGGCTCTCCCGCGACGATTTCGATGAGACGCTGTACTTCCTCGACCCTGGGGAGATGGCGGCGCTGCGCACCGAGGTCGAGGTGGAGATGGAGCGGGAGGTCCGGCGCGACGTGCTGAACGCGCTGTTCGACCGCCTCGAGGAGCCGGGTGAAGCGCGGCAGACGCAGATCCTGGAGATCGTGGAACAGCTGCTCCCGCTCTTCCTGGGCCACGGGTACATGCGCGGGGCGGGGCTGATCCTGGAGGAGCTCGACCGGGCGCAGGGGGATGAAGGGGCGCTGGGGGACGCGCTGCGCGAGCGGGTCGAGCGGCTTTTCTCCCGGCTGAGCGATGCGGAGGTCCTGGAGCAGTTCGTCCAGGCCGTGGAGGACGGAGCTGTGGCGCCGGACTCCGACGAGGTGAACCTCTTCTTCGGACGACTCCACGCGCACGCGCTCCCCGTGCTGATCCGGTTTTCGGAGATGTCGGAGTCGGACAGCGTGCGAAGCCGGCTGTCGTCGGCCATCGATGGGCTGGCCGGACGGTACCCGAAGCAGGTGAGCGAGCTGCTCACGAGCGACGAGCCGGCCGTGGTGCGAGGCGCCGCCCGGGTGGCGGGTCGGATGGGGATGTCCCAGGCGGTGGAGGGGCTGGACAGGGCGCTCCGGCATCCGGACCGCGATGTTCGTCTGGCCTCCGTCGAGGCGCTGGTGGCCATCCGGATGACGACGGCGCTCCAGGCGCTGATCACGGCCCTGGACGATGAGGACCGTGAGGTCCGGATCGCGGCGGCCAAAGCGCTGGGGGCGGTGCGCTTCGCCTCCGCCCGGGGCGTGTTCGAGTCCATCATCGACGGGAAGCGGATTCGGGACGCGGATCTCACGGAGAAGATGGCGGTCTTCGAGGCTTACGGTGCGATCGGCGGGACCACGGCCGTGGAGCGATTGAGCGAGCTTTTGAACGCCAGGGGATTCCTGGGCCGCCGACCGCCAACGGAGATACGGGCGTGTGCGGCGCTGGCCCTGGGGCAGGCGGGCACGCCTGTGGCGCGGAAGGCGCTGGCCCGGGCCAAATCCGATGAAGACTCGATCGTGCGCAACGCGGTTCTGCGGGCGCTGAAGGAGGAGGTGGGTTCGCGATGACCACCCATACGTACGTGGACAGCACGGCGGCGCTCCAGAAGCAGGGACAGAAGCTGCTGAGCACCCTCTACTCCGCGCTGCAGGCGCTCAAGCTCTTCCCGCTGGAGAACCAGACGGTCCAGAAGGCGCTGCAGGACCTTCACCGCGCGGCCACGACCGTGGTCGAGCGGGAAGACATGGTCGAGCTGGGGCTCGTGGGCGACTTCATCTTCATCAACGACGTCCGCATCCGCCTCGACCTCTCCACGTACGCCGCGTTCTCTCTCATCTCCAACTCGCTGGCGAAGCATGAAGTGGGGACGGTCGTGATCGATCGGGCCATCGAGCGATCGGAGTGGCCGCCGTTCCTGTCGCTGTTGCTGCAGCAGCCGGCGGAGCCGGCATTCGATGGGTTCACGAGCCGCCTCAAGTCGACGCCAGTCACCCATATCCACGTCGGTCCGGAGCGCGAGCGGGCGGCGATCGACCAGGACAACGACCTGGCGAAGGAGCAGGCGAAGCGCGCCTACTTCCAGACCGTGGAGGTGGCCAAGAACGTCCTGGGTGATGTGCGCCTGGGCAAGTCGGTAAACGCGCGGCGGGTGAAGCGGGCGATCCAGTCCATCGTGGATCAGGTGCTCAACAACGAGACGTCCATGATGGGGATGACCGCGCTCCGTGACTACGACGTCTACACGTTCACGCACAGTGTGAACGTGTGCATCTTCAGTGTGGTGCTCGGTCAGAAGCTGGGGCTGAACAAGATGCAGCTGTACGAGCTGGGACTCGGGGCGCTCTTCCACGACCTGGGGAAGATGCGGATCGATTCGGAGATCACGAACAAGACCAGCGGGCTGACGGACGAAGAGTTCCAGCAGATGCAGCAGCACACCACGGAAGGGCTGCTGGCGCTGTTCGACATGCATGGCTTCAGTGAGCCACCGTTCCGGGCCATGCTCATGGCGTACGAGCACCACATGAAGACCGATCTGACGGGCTACCCGAAGAACAAGCGGCCCCGGGATCCCACGCTGTTCAGCCGGATCGTGGCCGTGGCGGACAGCTTCGATGCGGCCACGAGCCAGCGCTCCTACCAGGCGGTGCCATTGCGGCCGACGGATGCGCTCCAGGAGATGCGGGACAATCCGGACCGCGGCCTGGACCCGCTCCTGGTGAAGGCGCTCATCAATGCGACGGGGATCTATCCCGTGGGCACGCTGGTCATCCTGGATACGCACGAAATGGCTGTCGTAAGCGCGCCGAACCCGGACGCTTCCAGGATGAGTCAGCCGATCGTCACGATCATATACGACGCCATGGGGCGCCCATTGAGCGAGCCCTTCAGCGTACAACTTGGCGCCGACGGCCTGGAGAGCGGCCAGTCGCCGCGGACCATCATCAAAACCACGAGAGCGGACAAGTATGGAATCGATGTCGGCGCCTATTTCCTCTGACGCCGCGCCCGCCGCGGAGCGGCTCGCCCGGCGACTCGAGCAGCGCTCCGAGGCCGGGCGGCGACTCCTGGTTCCCTACGTCACCGCCGGATTCCCGACCGGGGCCGACACGGCGCCACTGATGGCTGCGCTCGTCCGGGCGGGCGCGGATGTGATCGAGCTCGGCGTTCCCTTCAGCGATCCGCTCGCCGACGGCCCCGTGATCCAGGGCAGCTCCCAGACGTCCCTCGACGCCGGTGGCTCCCTGCGGGCCACGCTGGACGCGCTCCGTGAGTTCCGCGAGCACGATCGGGAGACGCCCGTGGTGATCTTCACCTATCTGAACCCGGTTTTCCGCCACGGTCTGGACGCCTTCATTGCGGACGCCGTGGCCGCAGGGGCGGACGGAGTCCTGCTCACCGACCTTCCGCTCGGCGCCGATCCCGGCCTGGAGGCGCGGCTGGAACGTTCGCCCCTGGCGCTGGTGCGCCTGATCGCTCCCACGACGCCGCCGGAGCGCGCCCGCCGGATCGCCGAGCGCGCACAGGGCTTCCTGTACTACATCTCGCGCACCGGGGTGACCGGCGCCCGGAGCGAGGTGCGGGAGGCGCTCAGCACGGAGGTCCGGCGGCTGCGGGACGCCGCGTCGGTGCCTGTGGTGGTGGGCTTCGGGATCGGCACGTCCGAGCAGGCCCGGGAAGTGGCGGGCATGGCCGATGGCGTGGTCGTGGGGAGCGCGCTCATCGAGGTGATCCGGGAGGGCGGTGTGGAGGCGGCCGAAGCCTTCGTCCGCGACCTTCGCGCGGGGGTGGACGCGGCGCGGTAGGCGGATACTCTCGGCGTCGGCGGGTTACCGCGCGAGTCGCTCCTCCACGTCGGGGTCCGGCTCCACGAAGATCGTGGCCACGCGGTCCGGGATCACGGTCCCTGGGGGTGCGTTCCGGGGGCTCCGGACATGCTTCCGCCGGGTCCAGTCCACGGGGACCGTGCCGGAGGTCCGCCCCTTCGAGTTCACCGCCGCCAGGACGGCCGCCTCCAGCAGGTCGCGTCGAGGCGGGTTCTGCTGGCGGTCGCCCCAGCGCAGGATCACGTGCGCGCCGGCCATGTCGCGGGCGTGAAGCCAGATGTCGTCGGGCGACGAGTGGTGGAAGGTAAGCTCGTCGTTCCCCCGGCCGCTCCGACCGACGCGGATCTCGAGTCCGCCGCTGCTCCGGAAGGTGCGGTAGGGGAGGCGCTCGGCCCCGTCCTTTCCCGGACCCTCCGACGGCCGCACGTCGGCGACCCAGCGAGCCACCTCAGCGGGATCGGCGGTGCCGCTGTCGAGGGACTCCAGCAGGGACTCCAGCTGGTCGCGCTCCGCCGCGGCCTCACGGGCCCGCGCGGGCAGCCGCGCCGCCGCCCGCTCCCGCTTCCGCGCCCGGTCGTACATCGCCTCGGCGTTCTCGACGGCGGACAGCGTCGGGTCCAGCTCGATCTGCACCGTGCCGCCCTCGAAGTCCGGCAGCTCGACCGTCGTCGCGCCTCTCGGCACCTGGCGGAGCCGCGCCATGAGCAGGTTGGCGCGCTCCCGGAACCCGGCGGCCAGGTCCGGCGCGGACTCCGCCTCCTCGGCGAGGGATAGGGCCTTTCGCGCGACCCGCTCCAGGCGCTCTTCCAGGGCGGTTCTCACCTCCGGCGCGATCCCCGACGGCGCCTGGTCCCGGCCGGCTTCCTCGAACGCGGTCAGCAGCGAGTCCGTGGGTCGCGATTCCGTGCCCGGTAGCGGGAGCGGATAGGGCTGCCCGCCGCGCACGGCCAGAACGCCCGGGTGGGCCGGGGGGCGAGCGGCCAGCGCGCGATAGCGGCTGTACGCGGCGTCCACGTCGTCGGGGAGCGGCGCCAGGATGGTGGCCGCGTTGAGGGAGCTGGTCCACGCGAGCGAGCGAAGGAGCACGCCCCGGCGGTCGGACTCCGGCGCGAGCCCGAGGAGCTCATGGAACCGGTCGGACGGGACCGGCTCATCCACGCCTTCCCGGGGCGCCATCCCCGAGGGCGGGGCATAGCGGGCGCCCGACCGCAGGGCGCGGCCGCCTGCATCGCGGGTCCAGAGCGCCGAGAGGATGACGCCACGCGGATCGAGGGCCAGTACGTTCCACTGGTTCGTCATCAGCTCCACGACCAGACGCGACGCGCGGTCCGGCCCGCCCGCATCCAGGTCGATCGCCACCAGCCGCTCGTCCGCCGGCGCGCTCACGCCCCGTACGCGAGGCCGCCGCTGTGTCCGCACCCGTCGACCACCCCACCCTTCCGCCCCATCCACCTCGCTCTCGCCCGCGCCCGCGCCCGCGCCCGCGGCGATCGTCCGGATCCAGCCGCGGGTCGGGTGCAGCTCCCACACCAGACGCGCGTCATCCAGCTCCAGGATGAGGCGGCGCGCGTCCGAATCCAGCCGGAGCCCCCGGAGCCTTCGTCCCGCCATCCGCTGGTGGAGCTCGCGCGCGAGATAATGCACCAGCAGTGAGTCGTAGAGTATCGGCTTGGGCATGTCGCGAAGGTGCCGGCTGCGCCGACCGCGCGCAACGCACGCCCCGGAGACCCGCGACTGTGCCCTGTGCCCTGTGCCCTGTGCCCTGTGAACTGTGAACTGTGAACTGTGAACTGTGAACTGTGAACTGTGAACTGTTTGACACGTAGAGGGCCCAACTCTAGCTTCGTCGCATCAAACCCTCAGACGCGGAAAGCCGCCTCATGAGCACGGGCTCGAAGCGCAGGCGGACGACGATCCGAAGCCTGCTGGAGATGAAGGAGCGCGGCGAGAGCATCGTTGTGCTCACCGCGTACGACTACCTGTTTGCGCGCCTCGTGGACGAGGCCGGCGTGGACATCATCCTGGTGGGCGATTCGCTGGGGCAGGTCGTGCTCGGCTTCGATTCCACCATCCCGGTCACGCTCGATCACATGATCCACCACGCCCGGGCCGTGCGCCGCGGTGTGGAGCATGCGCTCCTGGTGGTGGACATGCCCTTCCTCAGCTTCCACGTGGCGCCGGACGAAACGGTGCGGAACGCGGGTCGGCTCCTGAGCGAGACGGGCGCCGAGGCGGTGAAGGTCGAGGGCGGGAGCGTGACGACGTGCGAGCACGTCCGTCGACTGGTCTCCGCGGGGATCCCGGTCATGGGACACGTGGGACTCACGCCACAGTCGGTTCACGCCCTGGGCGGCTACCGGGTGCAGGGACGGGATGGTGAGGGTGCCGACCGAATCCGCGCGGAGGCTCAGAACCTGGAGGACGCCGGGGCGTTCGCCATCGTGCTGGAGCTGCTGCCGGCGCCGCTGGCGGCGGAGATCACGGCCGCGAGCGGCGTTCCTACCATAGGAATCGGTGCCGGCGTGGATTGCGACGGCCAGGTCCTGGTCCTGTACGATATGCTGGGTCTGAACGACGCCTTCAACCCGCGGTTCCTGCGGCGGTTCGCCGATCTCGCGGGCGCTACGCGAGCGGGGCTCTCCGAGTACGTGAAGGCGGTGCGCGAGAGGGACTACCCGGGCCCGGAACACAGTCACGAGTGAAGACGGTAACGACGGTCGAGGAGCTCCGCCTAGAGGTGGCGGAGTCCCGGAGACGTGCGGGCACCGTGGTGGCGGGCGGCGACAATGGGGTCGTGCTGGTGCCCACCATGGGCGCGCTTCACGAGGGCCACCTCTCGCTGGTGGACCGCGCGCGGGAGCGAGGGCGGCTCGTGGTCATGTCCATCTTCGTGAATCCCACCCAGTTCGGACCGGGCGAGGACTTCGAGGCCTACCCCCGGGACCTGGAGCTCGACAGGGAGCTTGCGGAACGCCGCGGTGTAGACGTGCTGTATGCACCCTCCACGGACGAGGTGTACCCGGCAGGACCGTCGCAGGTCAGGGTGGTGCCGGGGCCCATGGCCGAGCGGCTCTGCGGCCTCAGCCGACCCGGCCATTTCGAGGGGGTGCTGACGGTCGTGGCGAAGCTTTTTGGAATGGTTCAGCCGGACGTGGCGGTCTTTGGCCGCAAGGACTATCAGCAGGTGACGTTGATCCGCCGGATGGTGCGGGATCTGGACATGCCCGTGCGGGTAGAGGCGGCGCCGATCATTCGGGAGGCGGACGGACTGGCACTGTCCTCGCGCAACGTGTACCTGTCGGAGGCCGAGCGGGCCCGGGCGCTGAGCCTCTCCGAGGGCCTGTTCGGGGCGCGGTCGGCGTTCGAGGAAGATCAGGTGCGGGACCCGGAGCGGCTGAAGGCGCGGGTGCGGGGTACCATGCGCGACGCGGCGGTGGAGCCGGAGTACATCGAGCTGGTGGACCCCGATTCGCTGGAGCCGCTGACGGAGGCCCGCGACGGCGCTGTGCTGGCGCTGGCGGCCAGGGTTGGAGCGACGCGATTGATCGACAACGTCATTCTGGGACAGAAGGAATAGAGGAGGCGGTCGTGCGGCGGAGCATGTGCAAATCCAAGATCCATCGGGCCACGGTGACCGATGCCAACCTCGCCTATGAGGGGAGCATTACACTGGATCCGGTGCTGATGGCCGCGGCCGATATCCTGGAATACGAGAAGGTCCACGTCGTGAACATCTCGAATGGCGCGCGCTTCGAGACGTACGTGATCACCGGTGTGGAGGGCGCGGGCGACGTCGTTCTGAACGGCGCGGCGGCCCGTCTGGTCCAGACGGGCGACAAGGTCATCATCATGAGCTACGCCAGCTACGACGAGGTCGAGCTCGAGAGCTTCGAGCCGCTCCTCGTCTTCGTGGACGACCGCAACCGGATCCGGCCGCACCCGCAGCGCGAGACGTCGGGCGCCCAGCTCCGGATCGACCCGGCGTAGGAGTGGCGCCGCTCCACCCCCTGATCACCGCGGCCGCCGAGGGCCGACTCCCGGACTGGGCGGTGGTCTCGCCCGAGCGTCGGGAGCACGTGGCTCGCGTGGCCGCCCTCATGGACGAGTGGGCGGAGCGGGCGCGTCTCTGCGACGACGACCGCGCTCGCTGGCGTGCCGCGGGGCTCCTCCACGACGCGTTGAGGGACGCGGACTTCGACCAGCTTCGGCCCATGGTGGGGCCCACGCTCCGGGACAAACCCGGCAAGATGCTCCACGGGCCCGCGGCGGCCGCGCGACTGCGGACGGAGGGAGTGGACGACGAACCGCTCGTGCTCGCCATCTCGTGGCACACGCTAGGGCACCCGGATTTCGACACCCTCGGCAACGCGCTCTACCTGGCGGACTACACCGAGCCGGGTCGCGACTACGAGTCGGAGTCGCTGGCGGCGAAGCGGGACCGGGTGCCGGACGAGCTGGAGGCCGTGCTGCTCGACGTCGCTACGGACCGAATCCGCCGCTCACTGAAGAAAGGACGGCCGCTGCTGGAGCCGACAGTGAGGTTCTGGAACGCGCTGGTGGAAGGCTGAGATGACGATGAGCCGCTCCCGGACCCTCGTAGCCGTCGGGCTGTTCGTCGCCCTGGGGCTCGTGGGCGCGTTCATCGCATCCGCCGTGGCCGGGTGGGGGAACGAGGAGTCGCCCACCGACGGCGGCCAGCCGGCGCCCGCGGCGGACTTCGGTGACGCGTCCCGGGTGCGTGTCGAAGTGCTGAACGGCGCCGGCAAAATGGGACTCGCCCGTGACGCCACGCACGTGCTCCGCGGGCACGGCTTCGATGTCGTTTTCTTCGGCAACGCCGCTCGCTTCGACCACGCCCGTTCGCGCGTGATCGACCGCACCGGGGAGCTGGAGCATGCGCGGGCCGTGGCCGCCGCGCTGAGAATCGACTCCATGGCCACGGCCATCGACTCATCTCTCATGCTCGAGGTGACCGTGGTGCTGGGAGAGGACTGGCCGCCCGCCGCGGCCCCGGCCCCCGAGCGGCTCTGGCTCGATCGCCTGCGCGACATGGTGCCCGGCGACAGCGGAGCCGTCGACAGCGGAGCCATCGACAGTGCGGCCGGGAGCGTTCCCGCAGAGCCGACGGGAGGTGGCTGAGCTCATGGACGTCGTGGAGATGGACGGGTTCGAGATCCTGGTGGGTCGGAGCGCACGCGAGAACGACCGTCTTTCCACCCGCGAAGCGCGCCCGGACGATGTCTGGCTCCACGCGGCCGGGTACGCGGGCAGCCATGTCGTGATCCGCGCCAGGGAGGGGAAGACGGGCGAGGTGCCCCGGAGCGTGGTGGAGGCCGCCGCCCAGCTCGGGATCTGGCATTCGAAGGCGCGGGCTGCCGGCGGCAAGGTCCAGGTCCACATGTGTCGAGCCCGGAACGTGAGCAAACGACGCGGTGCGCCCGCCGGCCAGGTGGTCATCCGCGACCACGAGACGCTGAAGCTGTATGCCACGGCTCCCAGTAGGCTCACGTGAGCCGCTGGACCGAGCTGCTCGTCGATGGAGACGAGCTCGAGCTCCGGGTCCTCGGGCTGCGTAAGCTGTTCGCCCTCAAGTCACGGATCCGAATCCCGCGCGGCGCCATTACCGATGTCCGGCGCGCTCCCCATGCCCTGGCGGCGAGAAATCATTCTGGAACGTGGGCCGCGGCGGGAACGCAGTCGTGATCGAGCTGGAGAACCGGGAGTACGCTCGGCTGGTCGTGGACGTGGATCATCCCGACCAGGTCGTCGAGCGGCTGCGCGGCTGGCGGGGTACGGGAGCCGTCTAGTCGAGCGGGGCTGCGGGAGAAAGCGGGGGGAGGCGGGTCGAGGGTCGATCGCCCGCGCTTCGCGCGAGGCGACCGCGCTACGCGCGGCGTCGACGGGACAGGGGCACGCTCCTATGCGCTTCCCGCTCCGCCTGTCGGCGGGGATTCCGGAGAACACGGAGCGCAGCGGAGATCGACCAGCGAGGCCGCAGGCCGGCGCGATCGACAGGGAGCGCGAGCGACCGTTCGCTCCCCGCCCCCAGCCTCTCTTTCAGTGACCCGCCCGTCTAGGTGCGGGCGGTCAGCTCCACGAACGGTCTGGGTGGCTTCATCTCGTGGTCGGCCCGCAGCTGACCGCACGCAGCGGCAATGTCCCGGCCGCGCGGGGTCCGGACGGTGGCGGTCACGCTCCGCAGATCGAGGCGGGCGGCGAACTGCCGGATGCGGTCCTCGGGAGAGGGGCGCCAGTCGTTGCCGGGGATCGGGTTGTATGGGATCAGATTCACGTGCGCGTGGAACTCACCCGCGATCCCCGCCAGCGTGTCGGCCAGCGCGGGATCGTCGTTGACCCCGTCGATCATGATGTACTCGATGGTGATCCGGCGACCGCCGGCGGCATCGAAGCGGCGCAGGCTCTCCAGCAGGTCCGCCAGCGGGTACTTCTTCTCCACCGGCACGATCTCCTGCCGGAGCGCGTGCGTAGGCGCGTGGAGGCTGAGCGCCAGGCGGAACTGTTCCGGCCGCTCGGCCAGCTCGTCCATCCCGGGCACGATCCCCACCGTCGAAACGGTGATGCGACGCGCTCCCACGTCGTAGCCATGGTTCAGGATCGTCAGCGAGTCCATGACCGGGCCCCGGTTCATGAGCGGTTCGCCCATCCCCATGTAGACGATGTTGCTGATCGCACCGTACCCGTTCTCCTCCGCCCACCGGCGCGCCCCCCGGTACTGCGCGACGATCTCGCCGGCGGTGAGGTTCCGGCGGTACCCGGACCACCCGGTCGCGCAGAAGGTGCACGCCATGGCGCAGCCGGCCTGGCTCGAGATGCAGAGGGTGAGGCGATCGCCACTGGGGATCAGCACGCTCTCCACCAGCTCGCCATCTTCGAGGCGCCAGAGGTGCTTCGCCGTCCCGTCGGTGGACACCTCGACCCGCTCGGTGGCGGGGGCGGTGAGCCGGAAGGACTCCGCGAGGGCCGCGCGCTCGTCCGTGGAGAGCTCCGTGATCTCGTCGAACGAGAGAGCGACCTTGTCGTAGATGCGGTCGAGCGTCTGCCCCGTGCGATAGCCGGCCACGCCTCGGGTCCGGAAATGCTCGGACAGGGCCGTCCGGGCCTGGTCGGGGACGAGGCCGATGAGGTCGGGGCGTTCAGTTGTCGCAGTCATGGGGCGCCGTTAAGTTACCCGGATCATTGAACCAGTTGAACCCCCTGGTGCAAACGGTGGTCCTGCTGACCGATATACTGCAGTCGATCCGGGTGAAGGTGCCCCTCGAGGGCGGCACGAAGGACGAGGTCCTGCGCGAGCTCGTGGACGTGCTGGCGGCAGACGGGTGCGTGGCCGATCCGCAGGCGGCGCTCCGGGTCGTACAGCAGCGGGAGGAGGTGCTTTCCACGGGGATTGGCCACGGCGTGGCGCTCCCGCACGGGAAGACCGACACCTGCCAGGAGCTGGTGATCGCCGCGGGGGTCACGGCGGCGCCGGTGGACTTCGATGCGCTGGATGGCGAGCCGGTGCAGCTCGTCTTCCTGCTGATCGGACCGGAGAGCGCCGCAGGGATGCACATCAAGGCGCTGAGCCGGATCTCGCGACTGGTACGGCAGCCGGAGTCGCGCGATCGCCTGAAGGCGGCCCCCGACTCCAGTTCGTTCCTGGAGGTATTGCGCGAGGCCGAGCGCGCGTGAAGCGATCGCTCCTGGCGTTCTTCCCGCTCGGTCTCTGGGCCGCGGCGGTGCTCATGGTCGGTGCCCTGGAGATCAGATCCACGCCGCTTCCCTCCGGCTCGGACAAGGTGGCGCATTTCGCGATGTACGGGATCGGCGGCGCACTCGCCGCATGGGCGGGTCGCAAGCAGGGCAGTGCCCGTGCGGCGTGGATCGCGCTGGTGATGGTGATCCTCACGGGGGCCGCCGACGAACTGCACCAGGGCACCACCGTTACCCGGCATCCTGATATCATGGATTGGGTGGCCGATGCGACAGGGGCGATCCTCACATTCCTCCTCGCCGACCGCCTGCTCAAGAAGGACTAGACGACGCATGCCCCAGGAACTCCCGACCGCGTACCGAACCACCGCCGCGGGCGCCTTGCGCGCCTCCGATACCGGCGAGACCGTCCGACTGGCGGGGTGGGTGCACCGCCGTCGCGACCTTGGCGGTGTTCTGTTCATCGATCTCCGCGACCGCTCCGGGCTGATCCAGCTGTCGCTGGGGCCGGACTGGACGCCCCCGGAGAGCCTGGAGCGCGGGCAGCGGCTGTCCGCCGAGTCGGTGATCGCCGTGGAGGGCGAGGTGGTGGCGCGCCCGGCGGGTCAGGCGAACGACGATCTGGCCACGGGCGCGGTGGAGGTCCACGTACGGTCGCTGAAGGTGCTGACCCACGCGGAGACCCCGCCGATCCCTGTCTACCAGGTCCCGGGCGAGGAGCAGCCGTCGGAAGAGCTGCGGCTCCGTTACCGCTACCTGGACCTGCGGCGGGAGCAGCTGCAGCGGGCCATGGGCGTGCGCCATCACGCGGCCCAGGTGGTGCGCCAGCACCTCACGGGAGAGGGGTTCTGGGAGATGGAGACGCCCATGCTCACCCGTCGCACGCCGGAGGGAGCCCGGGACTACCTGGTGCCGAGCCGGGTGCATCCGGGCGAGTTCTACGCGCTGCCGCAGAGCCCCCAGATCTACAAGCAGCTGCTCATGGTGAGCGGCTTCGACCGGTACTTCCAGATCGCCCGCTGCCTGCGCGATGAGGACCTGCGGGCGGACCGGCAGCCGGAGTTCACGCAGATCGACGCCGAGATGTCGTTCGTCGAGGAGGAGGACGTGTTCAGGGCGGCCGAGGGAACGATGGGGGCGCTCTGGAACGAGATCCTCGGTGTGGAGCTCGAGACGTGGCCCCGGCTCACGTACGCCGATGCCATGGAGCGATACGGGACCGACAAGCCGGACCTCCGCTTCGGCATGGAGTTCGTCGATGTGACCGACGTGCTCCGGGAGACGGAGTTCCGGCTCTTCACCGGGACCCGCGAGAGCGGCGACCGGATCCGAGGGATCGTGGCGAAGGGCGCCGCGGACCCGCTCTCGCGGAAGGACCTGGACGCGCTGAACGGCGTCGCGCAGGCGGCGGGCTCGCCCGGCTGCCTCTGGGTGAAACGGACGGACGACGGCTGGAGCGGACAGTTCGCCAAGTTCCTGGATGGCGACCTGGGCGACCGATTCCAGGAGGCGACGGGGATCGAGCCGGGCGACCTGTTCGTGGCGGTGATCGGGTCGTTCTGGACGCGGCCGCGCTCGCCCGGCTCCGCCGGGGGCGTGGCTTCCGCCGCGGAGACCCACGGCGCCGAGCGGGCTCTGGACGCGCTCCGCCGCCACCTGGGCGACGCGCTGGGGCTCCGCGATCCATCGCGTCACGCGTGGGCGTGGGTGACGGAGTTCCCCATGTTCGACTGGGACGAGGAGGGCGACCGCCTCGTAGCCGCCCACCACCCGTTCACCATGCCGCACCCCGACGACGCCGCGCTCCTGCTGGAGGCGGCCGAATCGGCGGGCGGGCCGCTGGGAAACGCGGAGGCGCGAGCTCTCTACGGCGCCTTCATCCGATCCCGAGCGTACGATGCGGTGTATAACGGTCACGAGATGGCAAGCGGGTCCATCCGGATCCACGACCCGGCGCTCCAGAGGGCGGTCTTCCGCACGCTCGGGATGACCGAGGAGGAGACGCAGTCGAAGTTCGGCTTTCTCCTCGATGCGTTCCGCTACGGGGTTCCGCCCCATGGCGGCTTCGCCTTCGGCTTCGATCGGCTCGTGATGCTGCTTACGGGGGTCCCGAGTCTGCGTGATGTCATCGCGTTCCCGAAGACCACGGCGGCGCGGGCGCTGTTCGAAGGCGCGCCGGCGGAGGTCTCGGACTCGGAGCTGCGGGAGCTGCATCTGGGGCTCGCTGGCGCTCGTGGAGGCGCGACCCCCGGTCGCGGGGGGGCTCGCTGACGCTCGCGGGGGGCGCCTTCGGCGCGGGGCCTGGAGCGCGGGATTTCCCTGGTGCGGGGGCTCTTCGCCCGCGCCACTCAACAACTCGTATGGGGTGGGATGAATGACTGAGGAATCGACGATCATCCAGCATCGGCTTCCCTCGGAGGGGGCGGACTACCTCCTGCTGGCGGGGGTGAACGACGCGCACCTGCAGGAGCTGGCGCACCAGACGGGGTGCCGGGTCATTCTCAGGGGCGACTACCTCATCCTGTCGGGGGAGATCGAGGACGTGGAACGGGCGATCCCGGTGGCGCAGCGGCTGATCGACCTTGCGCGGCTGCAGTCGCCGTTCGGGGTGGAGGACGTGCGCCGACTGGCGGACGAGGCGGGGCTGGAGTCGCTGAAGGCGGAGAGTCTGGACGGCGAGCGAATGGAGGCCGGAGAGGACGGCGGGGCGCTCAAGCGTGATGACCTGCGGATCCTCCTTCCGGGCCTCAGGAAGGTGATCCAGCCGCGCTCGGAAGGGCAGGCGACCTACCTGGAGGCGATCGCGAAGAACGACATCGTGATCGGGATCGGCCCGGCGGGTACGGGGAAGACGTACCTGGCGGTGGCCATGGCGGTGGACGCGCTGCTCAAGAACCGGGTGAAGCGGATCATCCTGGCGCGGCCGGCGGTGGAGGCGGGGGAGTCGCTGGGGTTCCTCCCGGGAGACCTCCAGGAGAAGGTGGACCCGTACCTCAGACCGCTCTACGACGCGCTGGACGACATGCTCCCGAGCGATCGCGTGCGGCGGTATATCGAGAGCCGAACGATCGAGATCGCTCCGCTGGCGTACATGCGGGGGCGGACGCTGTCGGACGCCTTCGTGATCCTGGACGAAGCGCAGAACGCCACCACGGCGCAGATGAAGATGTTCCTCACGCGTCTCGGGCTGAACAGCCGTACGGTGATCACGGGGGACAAGACGCAGATCGACCTGGTGCGGCGGAGCGACTCGGGCCTGCTCGAGGTGGAGGACATCCTGAAGGGGATCGAGGGGATCAACTTCACCTACCTGCAGGCGGCGGATGTGGTGCGGCACCGTCTGGTGAAGGACATCATCGACGCGTACGCGGCGGCCGGTGAGGCGGTCGAGGGTGCGGCGGTCGGTGCGGAGGATCGGCCGCGGGCATGAACCGCCGGCAGCTGTTCGGGGCCCTGAACCGGGAGCCGGAGGGGCGCTGGCCCGAGGGCTTCATCCATCACGGTGCGAGGGTTCTCCTGCTCCTCGTGATGGCGGGCTCGGTGAGCTTCATGTTCCCGGTGAGCCCGCTCTCCGACGCGCCGCCGGTGGAGCGGGGCGGGGTGCTGGAGGAGGACGTGGTCGCGGACGTGCCGTTCCCGGTGTACAAGAGGCCGGCGGAGCTGGAGCGGGAGCAGCAGGACGCGGCGGCGAGCGTGAACCCCATCTTCGTCTACGACTCGACCGCCATCGACTCGATGCTGGCGGACGTCGACCGGTTCTTCGCGCGCGTGGACACGGCGGTGAGCGCGGCGGAGAGCGAGCGAGCGGCGGCGCTCCGGGTGCGGGACCTGCTGGGTGCGTACGCGCTCCCCTCATCCACGGATGAGATCTCCATCATGCTGGCGCCGCGGAGCCGGGCCATGCTGCGGGGAACCGTGCGGGACGTGGTCCTGGACGAGCTGCCCCGGGGGATCGCCCGTCGGGGCGAGCTCGAGGAGGCCGGGCAGGGGCGGCTGCGGCTGGTGGGGATGAACGGGGATCGTGTGGTCCCGGCCGACTCGGTGCTCCAGCTCACGAACCTGTACGATCGCTCGCGGCTCCATGTCCCCTCGAATGCCCCCGCGGGGTACGAGCAGCTTCAGCGACTGATCCTCGTCCGGTTCAACGTGCCGAGCATCCAGCCGGACCGACAGACGACGGAGGTGGCGCGAGAGCTGGCCCGGGCGGCGGTGGACCCTGTGAAGGCGCGGTTCATGCGCGGCCAGCGGATCGTCCCGGCGCGGGAGCCGGTGACGGAGCAGGACCTGGAGCGGTTCCGCGCGTACCAGCAGGAGCTGGAGCGGATCGGGCAGGCCGGGGGCGGTCGGAGCGGAAGCCGCGCCATCGGTGGGCTCCTGTTCAACATCATCATCTTCTCTCTGCTGGGCGTGCTGCTCTACTTCTATCGCCCCAATGTGTACCGGAACCTGCGCCACATCACCGTCCTGGCGGTGCTGGTGCTGGCGCTCACGGGCGCCGCGGCGCTCATCGGAAACTACGACCTGCCCATCGCCCTGATCCCCATCGCCTTCCCGGCGCTCGTCGTGGCGATCCTCTGGGACGGCCGCCTGGCGCTCAATCTCTCTCTCATCATGGCGATCCTGCTCACCGGCCAGACGCCGTTCCTCGGGATCGCGGCGCTGCTCACGCTGGTAACGGCGGGCGCGGTGGCCTCGCTCACGGTTCGGGTGGTGCGGCGGCGGGCGCAGATCTGGGGCTTCATCGGCCTGATCACGGGCGCCTACGTGATCGTCGCCATCGTACTGGGACTGCTCCGCGGGTGGTCTCCCATGGAGATGGCCGTGGCGAGCGGGTGGGGGGGCGTGGCCGCCGTGGCCAGCGCCTTCGCCGCCATGGGGTTCCTCCCACTCTTCGAGGGGTTCACCAAGATCACGACGGACCAGACGCTCCTGGAGCTCGCGGACGTCAACCGCCCGCTGCTGCGCCGGCTGTCCATGGAGGCGCCGGGGACGTATGCCCACTCCATCAGCGTGGCGAACCTGGCGGAGGCGGCGGCCGGCGCCATCGACGCCGATGCGCTCCTGACCCGTGTGGGAGTGTACTACCACGATGTAGGGAAGATGGAGCGGCCGCACTACTTCATCGAGAACCAGCCCAGCGGCCGGAACCCCCACGACAAGCTGAAGCCGGCCACGTCGGCGCAGGTGATCCGGAACCACGTGATCGAAGGCCTCCGGATGGCTGACGACGCCAAGCTCCCGGACTCCGTCAAGGCGTTCGTGGCCGAGCACCACGGCACGCAGTCCATCAGCTTCTTCTACGACCGCGCACGGGAGGCCGACCCGGACGCGGAACTGGACCCGAAGGACTTCTGCTATCCGGGTCCCCGCCCCCAGAGCCGCGAGACGGCCATCCTCATGCTCGCCGACTCCGTGGAGTCCGCCGCCCGCGTGTTGCCGGACCCCACGCCCGAGTCGATCCGCGAGCTGGTGGACCGGATCGTCCGCGGGAAGATGGACGCCGGTCAGCTGGACGAGACGCCGCTCACACTCGGCGAGCTGACGCGGATCAAGGAGCAGTTCGCCAGCGTGCTCACGGGCATGTACCACCAGCGGATCGACTATCCGCCCGCCCGCGGCGGCGCGCCGCCGGCCGGGCCCGCGACGCCGGGCACCGACCAGAGCCCCGACACGGCGGAGGCGGTGGAGAAGACGGTGGGGGCTGGGTGATGGCGGTGGATATCCAGGTGACACGCCCGGCGGAAGGCTTCAGCCCGGCGCCGGCTGACGCTGGCGGGATGGAGGGGGTGGAGGGGGTGGAGGGGGTGGAGGTGGTAAAGCGGGCGGCCCGGGCCGCACTGGCCGACCGGGGTGTGGAGGAGGGGGAGCTGTCGATAACGCTCCTGGATGACGCGGCCATGGGGGCCATGAACCGCCAGTGGAAGGGGCGGGACGGGGCGACGGACGTGCTGGCGTTCGCGCTCCACGAGAAGGGGGCGGTCCTGATGGGCGACGTGTACGTAGGGGTGGAGCGGGCCGCGGCGCAGGCGGCCGAGCTGGGGGAGCCGGTATCGCGGGAGCTGGCCCGGCTGGCGATCCACGGGACGCTGCATGTCCTCGGCTGGGATCACCCGGAGGAGGCGCGGGAGGACAGCGAGATGTGGCGCCACCAGGAGCGGATCCTCGCGGCGCTGTCGCCGGTGGGGTCGGAATGACGCCCCTCGGTCGGCTGCTTCGACGTCGTCTGATTGCCGGTCTCATCGTCATCGCGCCCGTGGGCGTGACGCTCTACATCCTGTACTGGCTCTTCCGCACCGTCGATGGGATCCTCGGCAACTTCCTCTACAACGTCATCGGCTTCCCCATCCCCGGTCTGGGGCTGCTGCTCCTCGTGGCGCTGCTCCTTGGCGTCGGGTGGTTGGCCGAGGAGACGCTCGGAGGTCAGATCGCGGCCTTCTGGAACCGGTACCTCGACCGGATCCCGCTGGTGAGCCGGCTCTACGGCGCCACCCGCCGGATCGTCGGGAGCGTGTTCGGCGGAGAGGAGAAGCGCTTCTTCAAGTCGGTGGTCCTGTTCCAGTACCCGGCGCGCGGTCAGTGGACGCTGGGCTTCGAGACCGGTCGGGCCCCCCGGGCCCTGGACGACCGGGTCGAGAACGGCATCACCATCTTCCTGCCCACCGCCCCGAACCCCGTGACCGGGTTCCTGATCATCGTGGCGGAGGCGGAGGTGATCCGTCTGCCGGTGACGGTGGAGGAGGGGTTCACCTACATCCTTTCCGCCGGCGCAGTGCCGCCCAGGGGTCGGTATCACAGGGAGCCCGCGGCCCCCGCGGGGTCCGGGTCCAGCGAGGGCGCATGAACAGTTCCGAGGTCCAGGAGCTCGACGATTTCCAGCGGCGGCTGGAGCGGGTGGAGGCGCTGCTGGCATCCGGCGACGACCGCGCGCTCCACCACATGCTGGAGGACCTGCACCCCAGCGACATCGCCGACCTGATCGAGCAGTTCGAGGACGAGACCGACCAGGTCCGGATCCTCGACCTGCTGCCCGCCGAGCTGGCCTCCGAGACGCTGGCGGAGATGGAGGCGCACCAGCACCCCGAGGACATCCTCGTGGCGATGGACCCCGACCGCATCGGCGCGCTGCTCGACGAGCTCAGCAGCGATGACGCGGCGGACATCATCGGGGAAATGGACCCCGAGGACCAGGCGCGCGTGCTGGCTACGCTGACGCCCGTGGATGCCGGCGAGCTGCGCGAGCTGCTGGCCTATCCGGAAGAGTCGGCCGGCGGGATCATGACCACCGAGCTGGTGGCGCTCTCCATCCACCTCACCGCGGGCGAGGCCATCGAGGAAGTGCGCCGTCAGGCCCAGGAGCTTGGCGGCGACTTCTACAACATCTTCGTGGTGGACCTGAAGCGCCGGCTCCAGGGGCAGGTGGGGATCCAGGAGCTCGTGCTGGCGAACCCGGCGCAGAAGATCACGGACCTGGTGGAGCCGCCGGTGGTGACGATCCCGGTCAGCATGGACCAGGAGGAAGTCGGCCGGCTGATCAGCCGCTACAACGAGCCGTCGGTCCCGGTGGTAGGCCCCAACAACGTGCTCGTGGGCCGGATCACGTTCGATGACGTCATGGACGTGATCGAGGCGGAGCAGACGGAGGACCTCCTGCGCCTGGCGGGTATCGGCGGCGAGGAGGAGGTGCAGGGCGAGTGGACGGAGGCGGTGCGGAGCCGGCTCCCGTGGCTGGTTCTGAACACCGTCACCGCATCGCTCGGCGCGGCCGTGGTGCTCCTGTTCGAGGACACCATCGCCGCCATGGCCGTGCTGGCGGGGATCATGCCCGTGATCGCCGGGCTCGGAGGGAACGCGGGCACGCAGTCGCTGGCGGTGACGGTGCGCCGGCTGGCGATCACCCGCGAGGACGCCGCGCGCCGGTGGCGAGTGGCGGCGAAGGAGCTGCTGGTGGGCCTGGTGAACGGGGTCGTGCTGGGGCTGATCGTGGGCATAGCCGCTCACGTGCTCTTCAACGTGGTCGGTGTGGGCAGCCAGACCACACAGCCCGGCTTCATGCTGGGCGTCGTGGTCATGATCGCCATGTGGGGCAACCTCATTGTCGCCTCGTTCGCCGGCGCGTTCGTCCCCGTCCTCCTCGAGCGGATCGGCGTCGACCCCGCGGTCGCGTCCTCCGTGTTCGTCACGGCCACCACGGACATCACCGGCTTCCTGCTCCTCCTCGGCCTGGCGACGTTGCTCCTGCTATGAAGCGCTGGGGCCGCAGTCTGACGATCGCACTGCGGCTGGTGCCATTCCTCATCGCGTTCCTCCGTGACCGCCGCCGGTTCCTGTTCTTCGGCCGGCCGCGGCGGATCGGACACGACCGCCACGTGCGGCGGGCGGAGCGACTGACGGCCACCATCGCGCAGCTCGGGCCCACGTTCATCAAGCTGGCGCAGGTGTTCGGCTCCCGGGCGGACATCCTGCCCGAGCCGTATCTGAGTGCCATCTCCAGTCTCCAGGACCGGTGCCCGGCCGATCCCCCCGATGAGATCGAGGGAGTGATCGCCGACGAGATGGGCCGGCCGGCCGGCGAGCTGTTCGAGTCGTTCGATCGCGAGCCCGTGGCCGCCGCGAGCCTCGGCCAGGTCCACCGGGCACGGCTGGCGGGGCGGGACGTGGCGGTCAAGGTGCTTCGGCCCGGCGTGGAGCGCCTGATCGAGCTCGACCTGGAGATCTCGTTCCGGATCCTCTTCTTCCTGAACGTGCTCTTCCGCAACCACCACGTGAAGGCGCTCACGAACGTGGTGCGGGAGTTCAGCGTTCGCGTGCGTGTGGAGATGGACTTCCGGGAGGAGGCGCGCCACATGGCGCTCTTCCAGACCCACTTCGGCGACGACCCGCGTGTGGTGGCGCCGGAGGCGGTGGAGGGGATGGTCCGACGCCGGGTCCTCGTCATGGAGTGGATCGATGGCGACCGCGTGGACACGCTGGGTCCGCGGTTCGCCGCCAGCGAGCTCCGGTTCCGCGACCTCATGGAGACGCTGACGGAGATCTACGTCCGGATGCTGCTCGTCGAGGGCATCCTCCACGCCGATCCCCACCCCGGCAACATCCTCGTGGACCGGCAGGGCCGCGTCGTTTTCCTCGACTGGGGGATGGTGGTCCAGCTCCGACCCGCCACCCGCGAGCACATCATCCGCATCGGCCTCGCCGCCGCCCGCGAGGATGTGGACGGCATCATCAACGGCATGTACGAGCTCGGCATGATCGACCCGGACATCTCCCGGGCCGAGATCCGCGACGCCGCCGTGGAGATCCTGTCCATCATCGACCGCGCCCGGGAACTCGGACAGCAGCGTGTTCAGGACATGGTCGCCGAGATCATGGACACCTTCTACACCTGGCCGCTCATGCTCCCCCGCGAGCTCGTCTACTTCTTCCGCGCGGCGGCGCTCCTCGAGGGGATCGGGTTCCGCTACGACAGCGCGTTCAACGGCCTGGAGGTGGCCCGCACCGTGGTCGGCCGCATGCGCTCCGAGCTGCTTCGCGCCACCGCGCGCGAGGCCAGCAATGTGGCCCGCAGTATCTGGGACGACGCCCGGAGCGCCATCACCGGCGTTCGCGACCTCATCCGCCGCGCCGACCGCGAGGAGCTCCGCGTTCGCGTCCACCCCCGGGACGTCATCCACATCGAACGGTTCTTCTCGCTCCAGATCCGGCGCATCCAGCTGTCGCTCTTTGCCGCCACCATGGCGCTCATTACCGCCGTCGTCTATCTGGCCTTTCCCGCGTGGTGGGTGCTGCTCGGCGGCTTCGTGGGCGCGCTCCTCCTCTTCGGCTTCGCCTTTATCATCCCCACCCACCTGCTCGAGAACCCCATGCGACACGCGCGCGGCGCCGGCGGCAGCGGACCGCAATCGCTGAGAAGCGACGGGGAGTAGGAGTAGGAGTAGGAGTAGGTACTCCGGCCATCCGCATGACGCTCTCCTCCCAACCCCCGACTCTAACTCCTGCCTCTACTCCTGCCTCCTACTCCTGCCTCTTACTCCTGCCTCCTACTCCTGCCTCCTACTCCTGCCTCCTTCGGCTTCGAACGGATCGAGACAGGCCGATCAACATACGGGTGATCGATTCCAGCATGGCCCGGATCTCTGCTCGCAGTTCGGAATCTCCGACTCCGAGGCGATCGGCGATGTCGAGGACGGCGGCGCATTCATTCGCGGATCCCGTGGCGATCACGAAAAATTGCGCCTTATCCAGGGGTCGAAAGCGGCCATTGCCTTCGGCGATGTTCAGCACGATCAATGTCGCGGCCTTGTGGATCTGCCAGCCGAGGTGGCGCCGCACTCCGGTGAACGCGGGCGCCAGTCGGTCCACCAGATCGACAACGTCCAGGGCGGACCGGTAGACCTCTAGCCGCTCGTGATCAAGAACCACCTTCCGTGTCACCATATCGCAGGGTTGGACGCGCTGTGGGGCAGGGCGATAGTGGGATCGGACGGAGTAGGAGTAGGAGTAGGAGTAGGAGTAGGAGTAGGAGTCCTACTCCTGCCTCCTGCCTCCTGCCTCCTGCCTCCTGCCTCCTGCCTCCTGCCTCCTACTCTTACTTGCGGCCACCTCCCGGCTTTCCGACTTTCCCGCGCATGACCGACGCACCGACACAGCTCACCGAACCGCACGCGGACCTCCTCGGCCGCTTCCGCGCAGGCCAGCGCGCGGCTCTGGCGCGGGTCATCTCCATCGTGGAAAGCCAGCGGGAGGGCTTCCAGGCGCTGCTCCACGAGCTGCACCCGGAGATGGTGGGTGCGCGGCGTATCGGCGTGACAGGGCCGCCGGGGGCGGGGAAGTCCACGATAACCGCGTCGCTGATCCAGCGGTTCAGGGATCGGGGCGAGACGGTGGGCGTCATCGCGGTCGACCCCACCTCGCCGTACACGGGCGGGGCGCTTCTGGGCGACCGGATCCGGATGAACGAGGTGGCGCAGGGGGAGGGTGTGTTCATCCGGAGCATGGCTACACGCGGCGCCCTGGGCGGGATCGCGGCGGCGACGCGGGAGGTGATCAATGTCATGGCGGCGTTCGGATTCGATGTCGTCATCGTGGAGACCGTGGGCGTGGGCCAGAGCGAGCTCGACATCGCCGCGGCCGCGGACACCACCGCCGTCGTGCTCGTGCCCGAGTCGGGCGACGCGATCCAGACCATGAAGGCGGGCCTGATGGAGGCCGCCGACCTGTTCGTGATCAACAAGGCCGATCGCCCCGGCGCGCCGCGGCTCGCCAAGGAGGTGGAGATGATGCTCCACCTGCGTCTGGGCGACGGGCTCCGCAACATCCCGGCGCACCACGGGGTCCAGCTCCGGCGCGCCGATACGGCCCGGTCGAAGCGGTCGGCGCGGAAGCGGCGGGAAGGCAGTGCGGAGGACGCCGGCGAGTCCGCGGGTCCGGAATCGTGGAGCATCCCGGTCCTCCTCACGTCGGCGGAGAAGGGAGAGGGGATCGAGGAGCTGGTCGAGCGCCTCGACGCCCACTCGACGTGGCTGGCGGAGAGCGGCGAGCTGGAGCGTCGTCGTCGGAGTCGGCTGGAGGAGCGGGTCCGGGACGCGGTGCAGCAGCGGCTCCTGGCGGCGGCCTGGCAGGACTCGGACGGCCGCGGCATCCTGGAGACGTCCATGGACGCGCTCAGCGCGGGCGACACGACGCCGTACGAAGTCGCCGAGCGGATCGCCGCGGCGGCCTCCATCCCGACACCGCCGGCGGCTGCCGACGCGGACGGTGGACGGTCGTAGCACTCCGGTGTGATGGCGATCCGGGACATCGGCGCGGGTGAGCTCGGGGAGTCCGAGCAGACTACGTGGCTGCGGCAGCGGTCCTGGCTTCCGAATGGTGAAGTGGCGCCGGCCCGGATCGTGAATCACCCTGAGGGGTAGCCGCAACAGGGTCGTAGAACCAACACAGGGTCGTAGATCCGAACTGTAACCCGAATCCCGAAACCCGATATGGGCACCGTCGAGAAGGACGTACCGAAGGGCGCAGACCGCGCGGAGCTGGAGCAGCGACTGGCGGCGAAGGAGCGGGAGCTGGAGCAGCTGCGATCGCGGCTTCGGGACTGGGAGTCGGATTACGAGGCCGTCGGCGAGCGGGACGCCCCGTTCAGCACCATCTCGGGCAAGGAGATCCGGCCGCTCTACACGCCGCTGGATCTGGGCGCCGACTGGGACTACGACGAGAAGCTCGGGTTCCCCGGCGAGTACCCATTTACCCGCGGCCCGTACACCACGATGTACCGGACGCGGCTGTGGACGAAGCGACAGTTCGCCGGCTTCGGCACGGCGGTGGAGACGAACCAGCGCTACCACTACCTGCTGGAGCAGGGGCAGACGGGGCTCAGCGTGGCCTTCGATTTCCCGACGCTCATGGGCTACGACAGCGACCATCCGCGGTCGCTGGGGGAGGTGGGGAAGTGCGGGGTGGCGATCAGCTCGCTGGCCGACATGGAAACGCTCTTCGATGGGATCCCGCTGGACAAGGTCTCCGTCTCCATGACCATCAACGGCCCCGCCATCATGGCGTTCTGCTTCTACGTCGTCGCGGCGGAGAACCAGGGTGTTTCGGCGGAGAAGCTCCGCGGCACCGTGCAGAACGACATCCTGAAGGAGTACCAGGCGCAGCACGCGTGGATCTACCCGCCGGAGCCGGCGCTGAAGCTGATCGTGGACATGTTCGAGTGGGCGAGCGAGCACGCGCCGAAGTACAACCCCATCAGCATCAGCGGCTACCACATCCGGGAGGCGGGGAGCACGGCGGCGCAGGAGCTGGCGTTCACGCTCCGGAACGGTCTGGAGTATGTCCGTCGGGGGGTGGACCGGGGGCTGGACGTGGACGAGTTCGCGCCGCGCCTCAGCTTCTTCTTCGACGTGCACAACGACTTCTTCGAGGAGATCGCCAAGTTCCGCGCGGCCCGTCGCATCTGGGCGCGCCATCTGAAGGAGGAGTTCGGCGCGAAGGATGAGCAGAGCTGGCGGCTTCGGACGCACGCGCAGACGGCGGGTGTATCGCTGGTGGCGCCGCAGCCGGAGAACAACATCGTCCGGGTGGCCTACCAGGCCATGGCGGCGGCGCTCGGCGGAACGCAGTCGCTGCACACGAACTCCATGGACGAGACGCTGGCGCTGCCCACGGAGAAGAGCGTGCGGATCGCGCTCCGGACGCAGCAGATCCTGGCGTTCGAGACCGGGGTCCCCAACACGATCGATCCGCTGGCCGGGTCGTATTACGTGGAGAGTCTGACGGACGAGCTCGAGGCGGAGGCCGAGGCGATCTTCGAGGAGATCGAGGCCATGGGCGGGGTGGTGCCGGGGATCCAGCAGGGCTACTTCCAGCGCGAGATCGCCAGCAGCGCCGAGCGGCAGCAGCGGGAGATCGACAGCGGCGAGCGGATCGTCGTCGGGCTGAACGAGTTCACGGGCGGCAACGAGGACGCCGACATCGAGATCCTGAAGATCGGGGAGGAGGCCGCGCGCACGCAGGACGAGCGGCTGGCGAAGCTGCGCGAGGAGCGGGACGACGCGCGGGTGGAGGCCGCCCTGGAGCGGCTGCGGCAGGCAGCGAAGGACGAGGAGAACGTGGTGGAGCCAATGCTCGAGTGCGTGCGGGCCTACTGCACGCTCTTCGAGATCCGGCACGCGCTGGAGTCGGTGTACGGGAGCTTCCGGGAGCCGGTGTTCTTCTGAGCGCGCCCGACACGACGGAGGGCCGGCCCCTCCGTGCCGTCCTCTTCGACGCCGGCGGCACCCTGATCCACCCGGACCATGGCTTCCTCCTCGAGCTTCTCGCCGAGGAGGGCGTACGGTCCGACGAGGCGGCGTACCACGATGCTCGCCGCCGGGCGGACGCCGCCGTGGCCCAGCTCCTCCGGTCCGACTCGCCGGGCACCGACGAGACCCGGGTGCGCGCGTGGTTCGTGACCCTGCTCACCGCCCTCGGCCTCCCCGAGTCCCGGCTCGAAGACGCCGGCCGCAAGATCCGGCAGCGGCACGCCGATGCCGCGCTCTGGGTTCGTGCCGAGCCCTGCGCCCGGGCCATGCTCCAGGGCCTCGAGGACGCCGGCCTCCGGCTGGCGGTCATCTCGAACGCCGACGGCCGGGTGGCCCGCTATCTGGACGCCGCTGGCCTCGCCGACGCGTTCGAGTTCATCCTGGACTCGGGCGCCGTGGGGATCGAGAAGCCGGATCGCCGCATTTTCGACATGGCGCTGGAGCGGCTGGGTCTCGAGGCCGGCGAGGTCGTGTACGTGGGCGACAGCTGGGAGATCGACGTGGTGGGCGCCCGGGGCGCCGGGATCCGCCCGGTCTACCTCTCCGCGTCCCCTCGCGCTGGCGCCACCTGCATATCGGGGATCTGCGACCTGCCGGCCGCACTCGCGCTGGGAACGCTCACTCCCGAGTGAGGGCCGCGCCGTGACAGCGACCTCGGCCGACCGCCACTTCTTCGACGAGGCCTATCACCGCATCCTGGCACCGTTCCACCCGGAGTCCGAGGCGCGGATCGAGACCGCCGCGCTCCGGGAGCTCCTGGGCCTGGCGCAGGAGGACCGGATCCTGGACCTGGCGTGCGGCTGGGGCCGCCACCTGCGGCTGCTGCGCGGCGCGGGCCACGATGTTGTTGGAGTCGATCTGTCGGTGGCGCTGCTCCGTCGGGCTCGCGTCGCCGGCGATCCACGTCTCGTCGCCGCCGACATGCTCCAGCTCCCGTTCGCAGCCGGCGTCTTCGATGTGGTGCTCAACCTGGCCACGAGCCTCGGCCTGTTCCTCGAGGACGACCTGATGCTGAGCGCGCTCCGGGAGGCCCGTCGTGTGCTCCGGCCGGGGGGGCGGCTCCTCATCGAGGGCATGAACGGTGAGGACGCGATCGCGGGGTACGCGGAACGCGACGCCTGGTCGCTGGAGGATGGAACGGACGTGCGGGTGCGGCGCCGCCTGGACGAGGCCCGGCGGGTGAGCCACGAAGTGCTGCGCTGGCGGGGTCCCGTGGGCGCCGGGACGAAGCGGCACTCGCTGCGTCTGCGGACCGGCGGCGAGGTGGCGCGGCTGGTGGGGGAGGCGGGGCTCGAGCTGGAAGCGACCTACGGCGACTGGGACCTCGAGGAGCTTCGGCCGCGCTCGGAGCGCGTGATCGTCATCGCCCGCCGCTGATGGGCGTCGCCGGGGCGGCGGCCGGGGCGTCGCCGGGGTGGCGGTCGGGCCCTTCGGCTCCTTACTTTCCTGACCCGAGGCGTACTGAACGGAGTGACCGCAATGGCAGAGCGAAAGATACGGGTGCTGGTGGCCAAGCCGGGGCTGGATGGCCACGATCGGGGCGCGAAGGTGATGGCCAGCGCGCTCCGGGATGCCGGGTTCGAGGTGATCTACACGGGTCTCCATCAGACCCCGGAGATGGTGGTGAACGCGGCCGTCCAGGAGGACGTGGACGTGGTCGCGCTGTCGATCCTGTCGGGCGCGCACATGACGCTCTTCCCCAAGGTGCTGGAGCAGCTCCGGTCGGAAGGGCTGGATGACGTGCTCCTGACGGGTGGTGGGATCATCCCGGACGAGGACATGGAGACGCTGAAGGAGATGGGGGTCGGGAAGCTGTTCGGTCCCGGCACGCCCACGAGCGAGCCCATCGAGTACATCCGCGAATGGTTCGCGGAGCAGCGGACGGCGGGCCAGGTCTGAGCGGCGCGGCGGCGGGGACGGAACGGAAGGAGAAGCGGCTGGAGCGGCTGGTCGCGGAGCTGGACGAGCTGGAGGCGCGGCTCCGGCAGGGTGGGGGCGAGGCGCGCATCAAGCGGCAGCACGATGCCGGCAAGCTGACCGCCCGGGAGCGGATCTCGCTCCTGCTGGACCCCCGTACTCCGTTCCACGAGATCGGCATGCTGGTGGCGTGGGACCGCTACGAGGGCCAGGCGCCGGCGGCAGGCGTGGTGACGGGGCTCGGCGCGGTGCACGGCCGGCCGGTGGTCGTCATTGCCAACGACGCCACGGTCAAGGCGGGGTCCTGGTGGCCCGAGACCATCACCAAGATGCTCCGGGCGCAGGAGATCGCCATGCGCTGCCGCGTCCCCATCATCTACCTGGTGGATTCCGCGGGCGTGAACCTGCCGTACCAGGGCGGGGTCTTCCCCGGGCAGTATGGCGCGGCGCGCCTCTTCTACTACAACTCCATCATGCGGCGCTACCTGCGGGTCCCGCAGATCGCGGCGGTGATGGGGCCGTGCATCGCGGGGGGTGCCTACCTGCCCGCTCTCTCCGATGTGATCCTCATGGTGGAGGGGACGAGCTTCATGGGGCTGGGCGGGCCGAACCTGGTGAAGGGCGCCACCGGGGCCACCGTGGAGGCGGAGGAGCTGGGCGGTGCGTGGACCCACAACGCCATCTCCGGTGTCGCGCACTACCGCTCGGCGGATGATCGTGCCTGCATCGGTCGGATCCGGCAGCTCATCGAGGAGCTGCCCTACACGCCGCCCGCCGCGGCCATCGCGGAGGCGGAGGACCCGGCGATCCCCGCCGCGCGCCTCTACGACCTCATACCGGACGACCATCGACAGCCGTACGAGATGGAGAAGCTCCTGGGCGCGCTCCTCGATGGCGGCAGCTACGACGAGTTCCAGGCGGACCGCGCCCCCGAGCTGCTGTGCGCCACCGCCCGGATCGACGGTGTGGCGGTGGGCGTTCTCGCGAACCGGCGCGGCATGATCGCCGATCCCAGAGGCGGCCAGCCGAAGTTCGGCGGGATCCTCTACACCGACAGCGCGGAGAAAGCCGCCTATTTCATCGACACCATGAATCGGCATGGCACGCCGGTCCTGTTCGTGCAGGACGTGAGCGGCTTCATGGTGGGGACGGACGCCGAGCATTCGGGGATCATCCGGGCGGGCGCGCGGTTTGTCGAGGCCATGGCCACGGCTCGCGTGCCGAAGATCGTCCTCACCCTGAACCACGCCTCCGGCGCGGGCTATTACGCCATGGCCGGGCAGGGGTTCGATCCCGATTTCATCTTCACACTGCCGACAGGGAGGATGGGTGTCATGGAGGGGGAGAGCGCGGTGGTGGCTCTGTTCGGGCCACAGCTCGACGAGCTGAAGAAGAAGGGCGCAAAGCCCGACTCGGAGCTGCAGCGGAAGATGGATGCGGTTCGGACGGACTACGAGCACGAGCTCGATGCCCGCCAAGCGGCGGCCCGGGGCTTCGTGGACGCAGTGCTCCGCCCGCAGCAGGTGCGGCCGGCCCTCGGCTTCGCACTGCGCACGGCGCTCCACAACCCCGGGGCTCACATCGGTCCATTCGGCGAGTTGGAGGCGGTATGACGACGGATCAGGACGATCCCACCGGCGGCCCCGGCCCCCAGTATGGCGGCGGGCTGCCCGGGCGGCCCGGACCCGGGCGCACGCGACATACGCTCGTGCGGCGGCTCATGCTGCCGTTCCAGGAGTTCTTCCAGGCGGAGGCGGCCAGCGGGATCGTGCTGCTGGCGTGCGCGGCCGTCGCGCTGCTGTGGGCGAACTCCCCCTGGGCCGAGAGCTATTTCCACCTGTGGGAGACGCACGTGGTGGTGGGCGGCGGCGCCCTCGTTCTCGATTACTCCCTTCACTACTGGATCAACGACGGCCTCATGGCCGTGTTCTTCTTCATGGTGGGGCTGGAGATCAAGCGGGAGGTCCTCGTGGGTGAGCTCGCCTCACCCAAGCAGGCGGCGTTCCCGATCGCGGCCGCAGTCGGCGGGATGCTGGTGCCGGCCCTCATCTACGTCGCCTTCAACGCCGGCACCCCGGAGCTGCGCGGCTGGGGGACGCCGATGGCCACGGACATCGCCTTCGCCCTCGGCGTCCTGGCGCTCCTGGGCACCCGCGCGCCCACCGGCCTCAAGATCTTCCTGGCGGCCCTCGCCATCGTGGACGACCTGGGGGCCGTGCTGGTGATCGCGCTCTTCTACTCCGCCGGCATCGACTGGAGCATGCTGATGTACGGCGGGATCACGTTCATCGTGCTCCTGGGCGCGAACCGGGGCGGCGTGCGGCGCCCGGCCGTGTACGCGGTGCTCGGTCTCCTGCTCTGGTTCTTCTTCCTGAAGTCGGGCGTGCACGCGACCATCGCCGGTGTGCTGCTGGCGGTGACCATTCCCGCCAAGACGCGGATCAACGTGAACGACTTCGTGTCGGACGCGAGGACGTACCTCCAGCGGTTCGAGGCGGACGGGCTGCGTCCGGACCCGGCCGCGCCGCTGACGCCGCAGCAGGAGTCGGCGCTGGAGCGGCTCGAGGAGGCGGCAGAGGGCGTTCAGTCCCCGCTGCTGAGCATTGAGCACGCCATCGTGCCGTGGGTGGCGTTCGGCATCATGCCGCTGTTTGCGCTGGCCAACGCGGGTGTGGCGCTGGCACCGGAGGTGGTGAGCGGCCTGGGGAGCCCGGTGGTGCTGGGCATCGCGCTGGGCCTCCTCATCGGGAAGCCGGTGGGCGTCGGCCTCTTCGCGTGGGCCGCCGTAAAGCTGGGGATCGCCGGCTATCCGGCCGGGGTCCGGGGGCTCCACCTGGTGGGGGTCGGGCTGCTGGCGGGGATCGGCTTCACGATGTCGCTCTTCATCGCGGGGCTGGCCTTCGACGGCGTCACGCTGGAGCTGGCCAAGGTCGGCGTGCTGGCGGCCTCTACGGTCGCCGGTCTCGGGGGTTACCTGGTGCTCCGGGCCAAGGGGAATCCGGGCGAGGTGACGCGTGCACAGCCAAGGGGGCACTGACATGACGGATCGCGTGATCCGGATCGGCAGCGGACAGGGATTCTGGGGCGACCGGCTGGACGCCCCCCTCGAGCAGGTCCGCAATGGACCGCTGGACTACCTCATGCTCGACTACCTGGCGGAGGTCACCATGTCCATCCTCCAGAAGCAGAAGTCACGCGACCCGGAGCAGGGGTACGCGCGCGACTTCGTGCCGTTGATGGAGGAGCTCTTCCCCGACCTGATCGAAAAGAACGTCCGGGTGGTCACCAACGCCGGCGGGGTCAACCTCGAGGGCTGCAGGGACGCGCTGCTCCAGGCGGCCCGCAAATCCGCGACGAAGCACGGGCGCCGACCCCGCGTCGGTGTGGTCATGGGCGACGACCTGCTGGGTCGGCTCGAATCGTTGGTGGAGGAGGGGCATGAGCTGCGGCACATGGAGACGGGCGCGCCGCTCAGCGATGTGCTCGACCGCGTCGCCGCCGCCAACGCCTACATCGGCGCGGAGCCCATCGTACGGGCGCTGGAGAAGGGTGCCACGGTCGTGGTCACGGGCCGCTCCACCGACACCGCCCTGACGTACGGCCCCATGGTCCACGAGTTCGGCTGGGCGCCCGACCAGTGGGACCGTCTGGCGGCGGGCGTCGTGGCCGGGCACATCAACGAGTGTGGCGCTCAGGCCAGTGGTGGGAACTGCCTCATCGACTGGGACACCATGCCCGACCTGGCCGGGATCGGGTACCCCGTGATCGAGGCCCATCCGGACGGCAGCTTCGTCGTGACGAAGCACGAGGGTACGGGCGGCCGGATCAACCCGGCCGTGGTGAAGGAGCAGCTGCTCTACGAGATGGGTGATCCGGCAGAGTACATCACGCCCGACGTGGTGGCGGATTTCACCACCATCCGGCTCGAGCCGGATGGCGAAAACCGTGTGCGCGTGACCGGCGTGAGGGGCCGGCCGCGCACCGACATGCTCAAGGTCTCCATCGCCTACCGCGCCGGCTGGAAGGCCGTGGGCACTCTGGTCTATTCCTGGCCCGACGCCGTCAGGAAGGCCCGGGCGGCCGACCGCGTGCTCCGCGAGCGCCTGGACCGGCTGGGGCTCGAGTACGACGAGATCCTCACCGAGCTCGTGGGCTGGAACTCCACCCACGGTCACCTGGCGGGGCCGCCGCCCGACGACCTCCCCGAGATCCAGCTCCGCGTGGCCGTGCGCTCCCACGATCGCAACGCCGTCGAGCGCTTCAGCCGCGAAATCGCGCCCCTGATCCTCTCCGGCCCGCCTTCCGTCACCGGGTTCGCCGGCGGCCGGCCCCGGGTCCAGGAGATCATGGCGTTCTGGCCAGCGCTCATCGACCGCTCCGCCATCGAGGCGGATCTGCGGGTGGAGGTGACCGAAGCGTGACCGCCCTCTACCGCAGCCGGTCCGAGACCCCCCAAACCGGCAGGACCCCATGGCTCTGATCCGCCTGAACGAGATCGCCCACGCCCGGTCGGGTGACAAGGGCGACACGGTGAACGTCGGCGTCATCGCATACGACCCGGCGCACTACGACCTCCTCGTGGAGCACCTGACGACCGAACGTGTGAAAGAGCACTTCGGCGACATGGTCAAGGGGGAGGTGGAACGGTTCGAGCTGCCCAACCTGGGGGCGCTCAACTTCCTGCTCCACAACGCACTGGGCGGTGGTGGGACGGTGTCGCTCATGACGGACGCGCAGGGGAAGACGTTCTCCACCGCCATGCTGCGGCTGGAGCTCGAAATCCCTTCCGAAACGGGCGTTTGACCGTGGCGACGGGGGGCGGAACTTCCCAGCGGGACTTGCCGGTCCTGACAGGGCTGGAAGGCGGGGTCCTCACCCTGACGCTCAACCGGCCGGGGAAACGCAACGCGCTGAATCAGGGCACCATCTCCGATCTGAAGGCGCACCTCGCGGACGCCGCGGAGAACGGCGAGGTTCGGGTCATCCTGCTGCGGGCGAACGGCCCCGACTTCTGTGCGGGCGCGGACCTGCAGGCGATGCAGCGGATGGCGGGGGACGCCGACCCCATGGCGAACCTGGCGGACGCGCAGGGACTGGGTGAGCTGCTGGTCCTCATGCGGCGGCATTCCCGGACCATCATCGGCGCTGTGCATGGGAGTGCGCTCGCGGGAGGAGCCGGTCTGGCCACGGCGTGCGACCTCGTCCTGGCCCGCGAGGACGCGGTGTTCGGCTACCCGGAGGTAAAGCTCGGCTTCGTCCCCGCCATGGTCATGGCGCTGCTCCGCCGCACCGTGGGCGAGAAGGTGGCGTTCGAGCTCGTGGCCCGCGGCGAGCGGCTCGATGCCCGTGAGGCGGCAGCGCTCGGACTGGTGAACCGCGTGATCCCGGAAACCGAATGGGACGCGAGCGTGACCGCCTACGCGTCTGAGCTGGCCGCGCACTCTACGTCCGCGCTGGCGCTCATCAAGCGGCTCCTATACGGCATGGACGGCCTGTCCTTCGAGGAGGCCATCGCCCGCGGTGCCGAGGTGAACGCCCTCGCCCGTCTCACGCCCGACACCCTCGAGGGCGTCCGCAAGTTCCTGGACCGCACCCGGTAGCATGTTCGTTCGACGCGGCGAAACCACCGGCCGGTGGCTCGGCGCTCGCATGAGCGCGTTCAGCCTCGGTGCCGTCCTCGCCCTCCTGGGTATGGCGCTCGGGAGAGACTGGCTCGTGGTCGTGGCCGGTGTCGTGCTGCTCGCTGGGGTCCTCCTCGGGCTGGCGGCGCGCCGTCTAGACCAGCGCGCCGCCCCGACCCCGAGCGACGACGACATCGCCGAGGACGGCTGAGCTCGCGGCGATGGCGCGGCCCCTCAAGTACGCGCCAGCCCGGGCCGATACTGACTCTGTCGAGCTCTCCCCGAGGCGCGGCCGTCCTGCTGCAGGGCCGTTGGGTCACTACATACACGGGATGATCAGGTGCCGCCCCTGAACAGGCAGACGATCCAGGTGTTGCTGGTCGAGGATGACCGGGACGGTGCCGAGATCATCCGAGAATACGTAGCCTCTGCGCCGGGGCTGGATGTGCGGCTCCACCGCGCCGAGACCCTCGCGAGCGCCGAAGCCCGGCTGCGCGAGGAGCCCGAGTTCGACCTGGTGGTGCTCGACCTCACCCTGCCGGACGCGGCGGGGACCGAGACGCTGGACCGGGTGGCGGCCCTCGCGCCGCGTCTGCCGATCGTCGTGCTGGCCGGGCTCGAGGACGCGGAGCTCGCCTGGGAAGCGGTCCGCAGGGGAGCCGCCGACTACCTGCTCAAGGACGACCTGACCCCCGACCTGCTACTCAGCTCGCTCCGCTACGCCCTCGACCGGGCCGAGGGCGTCCGCCGACAGCGGGAGAGCGAGGAGTGGTTCCGGGCGCTGGTGGAGAACGTGTCCGACGTCGTGGCGGTCCTGGACCCGGAGGGCTTCCTGCGCTATGCCAGCCCATCGCAGCGCGCGGTGCTCGGCTACGATCCGGGATCGCGCGTCGGAAAGAGCGTCCTGGAGCTGGTCGCGCCCGAGCATCAGGACGAGGCGCGCGCCCTGCTGAAGGAGCTGCTGGAGGGCGGGGAACGGGTCAGCTTCCAGCTGCCGGTACGTGCGGCGGCGGGTGACTGGCGGATCCTCGTGGGCGACGCGAGGAACCTGCTCGACGTGCCCGCCGTCCGGGGCGTGATCGTCACCGCGCGAGACGTCACCACCGGCGTGGAGCGTGAGCGGCTGCTGCAGCGGCACACGGACGAGCTTACGGAGCGGGTGAAGGAACAGCAGTGCCTCTACCGCGTCCTGCACGTCCTCCACGCCGCCGCGCCGACCCCTGTCGCGGTCTTCGATGAGGTCGTCGCGGCGATTCCGCACGGCTTCCAGTTCCCCGCCTCCACGGCGGCGCGCCTCCGCATCCGCGAGCGCACCTGGTCCTCGCCCGGGTTCGAGGAGACACCCTGGTGTCTCGAGGCCCTCGTGCGGGTGGGCGCCGCGGCGGATGCGGGGGTCATCCAGGTGGTGCGGACCGGGCTGGAGGAAGGGGAGGGCGCGCCGTTCATCCCGGAGGAGCAGGCGCTGATCCAGGCGATCGCCGACGCCGTGGCCCACGCGCTCGGGCTGGCCCGCGTGGAGGAGGAGCTGCGGGACCGGGAGGCGTATTTCCGCGGCATTACGGAGCACTCCACGGACACGATCTTCATCCTCGACGGCGACCTCGTCCCGCAGTACATGAGCCTTGCCGGCGTGCGGGCGCTCGAGCCCGAGGCATTCGAGGAGGGCAGGACCCAGGGCCCCTGGCCGGACCTGTACAAGCGTGTCCACCCCGATCACCTCGAGCCCCTCCGGGCCCTGCTGTTGGACACGGGCGCCGCCGAGGGCGAGGCGCGCCGCATGGAGATCCGGGCGCGGGTAGGCGACGAGTGGCGGACGCTGGAGCTGGCCGTTCGCAATCTCCTGGACGACCCGGCCGTGGGCGGGATCGTGGTCAACGCCCGGGACATCACGGAGCGGCGTCGCACGGAAGAGCGCTACCGGACCCTCTTCGAGACGACGGGGCAGGGAGTGATGTACCAGAACGCCGACGGCACGATCGTCTCGGCGAACCCGGCGTCGGAGCGGATCCTCGGCCTCACCGTGGACCAGATGGTGGGTCGCAAGAGCGTGGACCCGCGCTGGCGGGCCGTACGTCGGGACGGCAGCCCATTCCCCGGGGACGAGCAGCCCGCCATGAGTGCGCTGCGGACAGGCCAGCCCGCCGAAGATGTCATCATGGGCGTGTACAACCCCCACGAGGAGCGGACCCGCTGGATCAGCGTTGATGCCCGTCCGCAGTTCCGTCCGGGTGAGGCGGAGCCGTACCAGGTGTACAGCACCTTCACCGACATCACCGATCGGGTGGACAACGAGGAGTCGCTGCGTCGGAAGGATGCGATCCTGGAGGCCATGAGCGTAGCTGCCGAGCGGTTCCTCGCCGGGGGCCCGGAGGCGGAAGCCATGGACGATGTGCTGGGCGCCCTCGGCACCGCCACCGGCGTCTCGTCCGTGGACGTCTGGAAGCTGCGGGATCCGGCCCAGGGATTGGCCGACACCCTGCAGTACCGGTGGATCGCCCAGGGGAGCCGCTCCGATGTGGGTGGCCCTCCGCTCCAGCCGCTGCCGGCGGATCTGAAATGGAGGGAGCCGCTTCAGCGAGGGGCCGTGGTGCACGGTCGACGGGACACGCTGCCGCTCCCCGCGGGTGCGGCTCTGGAGCGCATTGGGGTCCGCACGGTCGCGCTCCTCCCGGTCCTCGTTGGCGCCGATCTGTGGGGCTGCCTCCGTCTCGTGGACCGTACCGCGGACCGCACCTGGTCCACCGCGGAGATCGATGCGCTCAAGGCCGCCGCCGCCATTTTCGCCGCGGCGCTCCAGCGCCGGCGGGACGAGGACGCGCTCCGCCAGCGGGATCAGCAGCTTCTGCAGGTGCAGAAGATGGAGGCGGTCGGGCGGCTGGCCGGTGGGATCGCCCACGACTTCAACAACCTGCTCACCGCTGTGAGCGGCTATGCGGACCTGGCGAGCGAGGAGTCGGGCGACCCGCGTGTGGCGGAGCAGATGGCGGAGATCCGAAAGGCCGCGGACCGTGGCGCGGGTCTCACCCGGCAGCTCCTGGCGTTCGGTCGTCAGACACTGGTGGAGGAGCGGATCATGGACCTGGCCGGGGTCGTCCGGGCGATCGAGCCCATGCTCGATCGGCTTCTGGGGGAGCGAATCCAGCTGGAGTCGGTCATCGACCATGAGCGTCACGCCGTGCGGATGGACCCGTCGCAGGTGGAACAGGTGATCATGAACCTGGTCCTGAACGCCCGCGATGCCGTGGAGGCGGGCGGCCGCATCCGGGTGTCCGTGGAGGCGCTCGAAGTGAAGGATGAGCAGACCCCGGCCATGCTGCCCGATCGGCCGCCGCCGGGTCGGTACGCGTCGCTCACCGTCGAAGACGACGGGGTCGGCATGGACGAGTCCGTCGTGGAGCACGTCTTCGAGCCCTTCTTCACCACGAAGGGGCCCGGCCGCGGCACCGGCCTGGGCCTCAGCACCGTCTATGGCATTGTCCGGGACGCCGGTGGGTTCATCGACGTGCGGTCGGAGCTCGGTGGCGGCAGCCGGTTCACCATCCTGATCCCGGCGGCGGAAGGCGATATCCAGGAGATCGGGACAGCCGCGAACGCGGACGGGGAGCAGGAGTCGGGTACCGGCGTCATTCTGGTGGTCGAGGACGAGGCCGCCGTCCGGGCCGTGGCCGTGCGGGCTCTGCGCCGGTCGGGGTATACGGTGCTGGAGGCCGGGAGCGGTGCCGATGCGCTCGCGCTCATGGAGTCCTACGACGGCCCCTTCGACCTGCTCCTGAGCGATGTCGTCATGCCCGGCGTGAGCGGCGTCACGCTCTCAATGCGCCTTCGCGAGATCTTCCCGGACCTGCGGGTGATCCTCACATCCGGATATGCGCAGGATGAGTTCGGCGACATCGATCTCGAGGCGTCCGCCATCGCGTTCCTCCCGAAGCCGTATACGCCTGCCAGCCTGGTGGCGAAAGTCGCCATGGCCATGCGATCCCCCGAGGCAGCCGACCCGGACCAGGCCTGAGACCCGGCCGCCGGCACGACTGTCGCATTCACGGAGCGCGGAACCCCGAATGGATTGGATGTCACGCCTCTAGATGTCGCGTCTCACTCTCTGGATTGGCTTCAACGTGCTGGTCCTGCTGCTCCTGGCACTGGACCTCTTCGTCTTTCACCGCGAGGCCCACGAGGTCCGGACCCGGGAGGCCGCCGGCTGGACCATCTTCTGGATCGCACTGGCCCTGATCTTCAACGCCGGGATCTACTGGTTCATGGGCCCCGAGCAGGGGCTGGCGTTCCTGACCGGCTACCTCATCGAGAAGGCCCTCAGTGTAGACAACATCTTCGTCTTCGTGATGGTCTTCGCCTTCTTCAACGTGCCGGCGAAGTACCAGCACCGCGTCCTCTTCTGGGGGATCCTGGGCGCGCTGGTCATGCGCGGCGCCATGATCGGGGCGGGTGCCTACCTGATCCACCAGTTCTACTGGGTCATCTACATCTTCGGCGGCTTCCTGATCATCACCGGGATCCGCATGGCGTTCCACCGGGCACAGGACATCGAGCCGGAAGCCAATCCCGTGATCCGGCTGGTGCGGCGGCTGCTTCCGATTACCAGCACCTATCACGGCCAGCGGTTCCTGGTGCGGGAGACGGTAGAGGAGCGGGCGCAGGACGGTTCGGGGATCGTCCGGAACACCAGGCTGATGGCCACACCGCTGTTCGTCGTGCTCGTCTTCATCGAGACGACGGACCTCATCTTCGCCCTCGATTCCATCCCCGCCATCTTCGCCATCACCACCGACGCGTTCATCGTCTACACCTCCAACGTCTTCGCCATCCTCGGACTCCGGGCCCTCTATTTTCTGCTCGCCAGCGTCATCCACAAGTTCCAGTACCTCCAACTGGGCCTGAGCGTGGTCCTCGTGTTCGTCGGCGCCAAGATGCTCATGGAAAAGGTCTACCCCATCCCCGTGGGCATTTCCCTCGGGGTGGTCGCCGTCGTCCTGGCCGCCTCCATCGTCGCGTCGCTCGTCTGGCCGGCGGAGACCGGCGAAGCCACGCCCGCCAACGCCACGACCGACGCGGAGCAGGACCGGCATCTGGAGGAGCAGGATCCGCCCGAAGCGGCCTGACCTCCCCGGCTCGCCCCCGCCTCGCCCCCGCCTCGCCACCGCTTCCAGGGCGCGGATCCTGCACGCCGCGACCCCTTCGACGACGCGCAGCCACACGTTCCCGAGGAGCCGCCATGCACCACCCGCTCTGGACCGAGACCGCAGACCTCCCCGAGTACCCACCCCTCCACGAGGACCTGACCTGCAATGTCTGCGTGGTCGGCGCCGGCATCGCCGGGATCAGCATCGCGTACCGGCTGGCCGGGGAGGGGAAGAGCGTCGTCGTAATCGACCAGAGCCACCTCGCCGGTGGCGAGACGCACCACACGTCCGCCCACCTGGCCAGTGCGCAGGACGACCGCCTTTTCACCATTGAGGACGAGCACGGCGAGACCGGCGCCCGACTCGCCGCGGCCAGCCACGCGGCCGCCATCGACTGGATCGAGCGGGTGGGCCGCGAGGAGTCCATCGACTGCGATTTCCGCCGCGTCCCCGGCTATCTCTTCCTCGGACCGGAGGACGACCCGGAAACGCTCGACCGCGAGCTCCACGCAGCGCACCGCGCCGGCCTCGCCTGTGAGCGCCTGGAGGGGGCGCCGATCGCGGGCTTCGACACGGGCCCCTGCCTCCGTTTTCCCGATCAGGCACGCTTCCACCCCCTGCGCTTCGTTGCGGGCCTCGCCCGGGCGCTGGAGCAACGCGGCGGCCGCATTTTCTCGCATACGCGGGCCGTGGGGATCGACGACAGCCGTTCCAGTGGACCGCGACGGGTCCGAACCGCCGGCCACGGCGCCGCGGCGGAGCCGGGCGACGCGGAAGGCCCCACCATCACCGCCGACCACGTGGTGCTCGCGACCAACTCGCCGGCCGGGCACTACCTGACCACGATGAAGATGGTGCCCTACCGCACCTTCATCGTGACGCTCCGCCTCACGGGCGAGCTCTCCGATGGCCTCTACTGGGACACGGCCGACCCGTACCATTACGTCCGCCTGTCACAGGACGCCGAGGGCCCGCTGCTGATCGTGGGCGGAGGCGACTATCAGACCGGCACGAGGGACGAGGGCGACCAGAGGCACGCGTCGCTCGAGGCGTGGGCGCGGGCGCGGTTCCCGGTGGGCGACGGTCGCCTACCGCTGGTCCGGACAGGTGCTGGAGCCCGCGGACTCCATGGGCTTCATCGGTGAGGCGGAGACGGAGTCACGCGTCTGGGTCGTCACCGGAGACAGCGGCCAGGGGCTGACCCACGGCGTCATTGGCGCTCTGGTCATCGGAGACGGCATCCTTGGACGGGAGAATCCCTGGAGCGAGCTCTACGACCCGCGCCGGGTCACGCCCGCGGCCGCGCGCGACTATGTCGTGGACGCCGTGAAGATCGGCTCCCGGTTCGTCGACTGGCTGAAGCCCGGCGAGGTGAGCAGCGAGGACGAGGTCCCCCGGGGGCACGGCGCCATACTCCGCACCGGTCCCCGCCCCGTGGCCGTCCATCGGGACGAGCAGGGCACCGTCCATCGGCGCTCGGCCGTATGCACGCACCTCGGCTGTATCGTCCACTGGAACTCCACCATGCAGAGCTGGGACTGCCCGTGCCATGGCTCCCGGTTCTCGGGGGAGGGGGAAGTGCTGACCGGCCCGGCCGTGGACCCGCTCCACCCGGTGGACTGAGGCGGGGCGGGCCCGGGCCGGAGGCGTCCTCAGGTGGCGGGGAAGACCCGATCCTCGCCGGTCTCCAGGTCGATGAAGCCGTCGCGGATCAGAAGGTCCTCGATGGCCGCGAGCGCCATCCCGCGCCGCGCCGGCGACCGCTCACCCGGACGATCCGACGCCTTGCCCATCCGGTCGCCCGCCGCGCCCCGTGAGTCGCTCGGGTCCTCCGCCGCCGACCCCACCGTCTCGTTCAGGTCCAGCACGTTCTCCATCACATACGCCCGCGCCTCTTCACGGCGCTCCTCCGGCCAGTCGCCGCCGCCGGTGGGCTCGTACGCGTCCAGCACCTCGTCCACGTCGTCTTTCTTGATCTCGTAAGGGACCGGGTCCATTTCGCTCCTCCTGGTTGTTCACGTTTGGCTCCATGACGTGCCATTACCGTGCCGCCGGGACGAAGCCACAACGAGATCCGGCCCCTCGTCAGGGACGCCGGCGCGCCACCTCACGCACGTCCACGAAGCGCACACCCTCCGAGTCCAGCGCCCGCTCCAGCGTCCGCCCCTCCCGGCCCGGCTCCACCCGGACCAGCAGGTACTCCACCGGCTCTCCCAGCTTCGTCGTCCATGCCGGGATGGCGCCCCGCTCCACCACCTCCACGTCCAGCGCCGCTGTCAGACGCTCCACTCTCGCGCTGTCCACTCCCGCATCCAGGCCGAGGAAGATCAGGCCACAGGCGGCGTCCAGCGTGCGCGCCTCCGTTCCGCTCTCACCCTCTACCGTCACCCGACACCGGTCCACGATCCGGGCTTCGCTTCCGCCCTGCTCGGGCGGCAGGGTATCCTGGCCGTACAACCACTCGCCCGCCGCAATGGCCCGACTCCGCTCGACCGCCTCCCCCACGGGGTCGCCTCCATCCGCGGTCCCGCCGCAGGCCACCACCAGCGCCAGCACCCCCGTCAGAACCGGCAGCAGCGAGCCGCTGCTTGCCGCCCTCGACGACCCCGAGCCTTTCCACGTTCCCGTCCCTCGTCGCATCATGACCCCATCCGCCGGATTTCCAATGACATCGTGCACCGCGCGGTCCAAGATGTCCGGCGCCTCTCGCCCTCACAACCGGGCGCATACAAATTGCACTCGGACCGTACACGACCTCAACACCTCCAGACGGAGCCGAACCGATGCCCCTAGACCGCGTCCTCAGCGCTGATGTCCTCCGCTTCGATCTCGATGATGAGGAAGACAAGGCCACCCACCCCGATACCCTCGAGCGCGACGGCCGCAGCAGCCGGACCCTCCTCAAGGAAGGTCCGCTCCGCGTCACCCTCATCGTGCTCGGGCCCGGCGGCGGCATCCCCGCCCACGAGGCGCAGGGTCCCATCACCATCCAGTCGCTCCGCGGCACCGTGGAGCTCCGGGCGGGCGACGAGACGTACCGCGTTGGACCGGGATCGCTGCTCGCCATTGACAGCGCCGTCCCCCACGCCGTCTCCAGCACCGAGGGCGCCGCGTTCCTGCTCACGGTCACACACCCGATGAGCGTCTGAGGCCGGTCCGCCCGCGGCAGGCCGGATGAAGGATGGCAGCACCGGATAGGCCGAAGGCCACGAAGAGAAGTCTCTTCGTGGCCTTCTTGCGTCCAGCCAGGCGGGACTCGCTCGTTATGAGCGCCCGCGTCCGCCGCTCCGCTGGCTCCGGCCGCGGCGACTCCCGCCGCCGTTCCCATTCCCATTGCCGTTGCCGGCGCCATTCCCACCGCCGTTCTGCGCCTTGCGCTGAGCCTTGGCCTCGGCGCGCTTGCGCCCCTCCGCCCGCTCCGCGCGCATCTTCGCCAGCCGCTCCTGGAGCGGGACCTCCAGCGGGCCGTCGGCTTTGGCGGCCGGATCGAACCCGTCGAGCGTCCGTCGCTCGATGGATCGTCCCACCTTCCGCTCGATGGCCTGGACCAGGCTGCGGTCCTCGGGGGTGACGAACGTGTATGCGTCGCCCGTTTCCTCCGCGCGGCCGGTGCGGCCCACGCGGTGGATGTAGTCCTCGGGCGTCGCCGGAACGTCGAAGTTGATCACGTGGTCGAGCGCCTCCACATCAATGCCACGCGCCAGGATGTCGGTGGCGACCAGGACCCGGAACCGACCGGCCTTGAAGCCATCGAGGGCCTTCGTCCGCTGGCTCTGGCTCCGGTTGCCGTGGATCCGCTCCACGGCCACACCCTCGCGCTCCAGCTTCTGCGCCACCCGGTTCGCCCGGTGCTTGGTGCGGGTGAAGACGATGGCGTTGCCCACATCACCGCGCCGGAGCAGCTCCACCAGCAGCGGGACCTTGCCCGTCTGCACCACCGGGTAGAACGCCTGGAGCACGCCCGCCGCCGGTGCCTGCTTCCGCTCCACGTCGATCCGCGCGGGGTCCTTCAGCATTTCCGCGGCCAGCTTGACAATGGCGTTCGGCATGGTGGCGGAGAAGAAGAAGGTCTGCCGCGCGCGGCGTGGCAGCTGCGCGATGATCTTCCGGATCTCCGGCAGGAACCCCATGTCCAGCATGCGGTCCGCCTCGTCCAGGACCAGCGTATCGATCCCCTCGAGCCCGCCGTGGGCACGGCCCATGTGGTCCATCAGCCGGCCCGGCGTGGCCACCATCACGTCCACACCGCGCTTGAACGCGCTCACCTGCGGGCCCATGGCTACGCCGCCGTAGATGGCGGCCACCGAGATGTCGGTGCGCGCCGCCAGCTCCCGCGTGTGCTCCTCCACCTGTGCCGCCAGCTCCCGCGTTGGCACGATCACCAGTGCACGGGTGTGGCCCCGCTCCTGCCCCAGTAGATGCTGGAGGATCGGCAGCATGAACGCCGCCGTCTTCCCGCTGCCCGTCGCCGCGCAGCCCAGCACGTCCCGACCCGCGACGCCCGCCGGGATCGCTGTCTGCTGCACCGGCGTCGGCGAGGTGAACCCCAGGTCCGACACGGCCGCCAGCAGCCGTGGGTCCAGCATCATTCCAGCAAACTCTTCCTGCTTCGTCATTCGTTTCCTTCGATTCGGATGTGCCCACCCGGCTCCGGATGGGTACGCACGAAAAAAGAGCCCCGGCGTCGGCCGAGGCTCTCTCGATCGTACGAACGCGCCCCCCGATATGGGGACGCGTGCCCGAAGCTAACGGCGATCCCCGTGCGCGTCCAGCACCGCGCGCACGCTCCGGGCGAGGTCGTGGGGCGAGAAGGGCTTCGCGAGGAAGGCGCTGGCGCCGCTCGCGACGGTGCGTTTGAGCACCTCGTCCTCCGTGTATCCGCTCACGAAGAGCGTGGGGATCTCCGGGAAATGCTCCGCGACTCGCCGGGCCAGCTCCTGTCCACCCATGTCCGGCAGCACCACGTCGGTGACAAGCACGTCCAGGGCGGGGAGGTCGCCGGCCTCGATGCGCGCCAGCGCCTCGGCCGGGCTGGCCGCCGCGGTCACCGCGTAGCCGTGACCGTCCAGGACGCGGGCGGCGAGGGCGCGGACGGCATCATCGTCTTCGACCAGGAGGAGAGTCTCTCCCCCCGCGGCCACGCTGCGGGGCGGGGGCGCGGCGGCCGCGTTCGGCGAGGGGGGGCTGCCATCCTCCGCCTCCACACGCGGGAGCAGGATCTCGAACTCCGTGCCCGCCCCGCGGCCCGAGTGCACCCAGACGTAGCCGCCGCTCTGCTTCACGATCCCGTACACCGTGGACAGGCCGAGACCCGTGCCCTGTCCCGACGGCTTGGTCGTGAAGAAGGGCTCGAACACCTGCTGTCGCGTCGACTCGTCCATCCCGCTCCCGCTGTCCGAGACGCGGAGGCGCACGTACGGCCCGGGCAACACCTCGTACTCGAAGGACGCCGCGTCGTCCGCCGTCATTGTGGCGCCCTCCACGGCGATCCGGAGCAGACCGCCGCCGGGCATGGCGTCCCGGGCATTCACCGCCAGGTTTACGACGACCTGCTCGAGCTGGGTCGGGTCCGCTTTCACCAGCCCGCTGGCGGCGTCCCCGGCGGTCTCCAGCCGGATCCGCTCCCCCAGCAGCCGCTTCAGCATGGGCTCCAGACCGCGCACCACGGCGCCCAGCTCCAGCACGCGCGGCTGGAGCACCTGTCGCCGGCTGAACGCCAGCAACTGCCGCGTGAGCTCCGTCGCCCGACCGGCGCTCCGACGGATCTCGCGAATGTCGTGCGCCATGGGATCGCCCTCCGAGACCGCCTCCAGCAGCAGGTCCGCGTGGCCCTGTACGGCCGTCATCACGTTGTTGAAGTCGTGGGCGATGCCCCCGGCAAGCTGACCGATCGCCTCCAGCTTCGCCGCCTGCCGCAGCCGCCGCTCCAGCCCACGCTGCTCCGTCACATCCGCGAACACGCCCACCAGGCCCTGGATCTGGCCATCCGCGCCGCGCACGGCCGCGTTCCACATCCGGACGTCCACCACCCGCCCGTCCTTCCGCTCGCGCCGAAGGTCGATCCCCTGCAGCAGCTCCCCGCCGAAGCCACGCTCGAACAGCTTTCCAGGCGTGCGCTCCCCCGACGCCGCCTCCAGCGGGTACGGCCGACCCAGCACCTCGTCCGCCGACCAGCCGAAAATCTGCTCAGCGGCCCGGTTCCAGTACTCCACGGCCCGGTCCCTGTCGACGCGGATGATCGCCACCGGCGCGACGTCCACGATCGCCCGCAGCCGCTCCTCCGCCGCCCGCAGCTCGCGCTCCGCCTGCTCGCGCGTGCGGATATGCCGGCGCACCAGGTACGCCAGGAGGCTCCACGTGAGCAGCAGCAGCAGGAACGCCGCCGAAACCAGGCCGAAGATCACCTCCATCTGCGCCTCTGTCCGCTCTTCCTCCGCCCGCATCCAGCGGGAGAGGTCGGCCAGCAGCAGCGTGCGCTCGTTCTGGTACCGCTGCTTCGCCGCCGCGTAGTCGCGACCCCGGAGCAGCGACCACGCCCGCGCCCGTTCCCCATCCCGCGCCATCGCCATCGCCCGGTGCTCCATGGCCCCCAGCGTGTCCGCCACGCCCACGATGGAATCGGCGAGCCCCGGCCGATCCAGCCACAGGGTCACCGTCCGCAGCGAGGCCAGGATGTCCACGAGCAGCGGGTCCAGCGCGTCGTAGCGCGCTTCCCACGCGGGATCCCCGGTGCTCACCGCCAGCAGCGCCGACCCCGTCAGCGCCTCGTCCACGTAGTCCAGCCGCCGCGTCAGCTCCAGGACCTGCGTCGAGCGCTCCCAGACCTCCGGTACCCGCCGATGGACGTCCCGCACCGCCCAGGCGATGAGCAGGAACGGAGCCAGGCTGAAGGTCGCCGCGAGAGCGATCACGCGACCTGCGATACGGTCTCTGATGATCAATCCGGCTCCAGGTCAGTTGCGCTCGGAGAGGACCGCTGCGAGGAGGGGGGTGCACTGGAGGTCAGCGCCCCGCCGCCCCGCGCATCGGGCCCCGCAGAGATGCCTCTGGCCCCGCCCACGGTCAACGACCCGCGATCCTCCATGTCACCCCGTGCTCTGCATGGCCGCCGCGACGCCATTGATGCTCAGAAACAGGAGCTCGCGCACGGCCTCCCCGTCCGCTCCCGCCGCCCGATAGCGCCGCAGCAGCTCGAGCTGTAGCAGGTTCAGCACGTCCGTATACGGGTTACGGAGCGCAATCGACTTCCGGATCACAGGGCTCTCCTCCAGCAGCACTTCCTGACCCGTGATCTCCAGGATCGCCGAACGCCCCGCCTCGAAATCCGCGACGATCCGGCCGAAGAACCCGCCCTCCGCCCCCGCGTCCGTATCCGACGCCAGCCCCGCATACCGCTCCGCGATCTCCAGCCGCGCCCGCGCCATCTCCCGCTGCGCGTTGTCCACCACCGCCCTGAAGAACGGCCACTCCCGGTACAGCGACCCCATATCGGCCGCCCCGGCACCCTCCGCCGCTCCGGCGCCGCCAGGCGCCCCCCCGGTGCCGCCGCCAGGCGGCGCCCCGCGAGCCGAAGGCGAGCCCCCCGGGGCGGCGCCCAGCGCCGCCCCCACCCCGTACCACCCCGGCACGATCGCCCGCGCCTGCGTCCACGCGAACACCCACGGGATCGCCCGCAGCCCCTCGAAGTCCACCTCCGACGCGGAGCCCCGGGAGACGGGACGCGACGCGATGGGCAGTCGGCTGATCAGCTCGATGGGCGTTGCGGCCACGTACCAGCTCCAGAAGTCCGGGTGGTCGATGAGCGCGCGGTACGCCTCCATCGACGCAGCCGCGATGGCGTCCATGAGCCCCGCGGTGGCCTCGGTGGGGAAGGGGTCCTCCGGTACGGCGCCGCGCCCCGGGTCGTCCGCCGCCGCGAGCAGCACGGCGCTCACCAGCTGCTCCGCGTGACGGTGCGCGATCCCCGGCAGTGCGTACCGGAACGAGATCACCTCGCCCTGCTCGGTAAGCCGGATCCGGCCGTTGTTCGCCGCCCTCGGCATGGCCAGGATCGCCTGGTTCGCCCGCCCGCCGCCCCGACCCACGGTCCCGCCGCGACCGTGGAAGAGCCGGAAGTCCACGTCGTGCTCACGGCACACCGCGCCCAGCGAGCGCTGCGCCCGGTGCAGCGCCCAGTTGGCCATCCAGTAGCCGCCATCCTTGTTGCTGTCGGAGTAGCCCAGCATGATCTCCTGGAAGCCCCCGCGTGCCTCCAGCTGGAGGCGGTAGACCGGGTCGGCGAAGAGCGCGGCCATGCGGTCGGCGGCGTCGTCCAGGTCGTCGATGGTCTCGAACAGCGGGACGAAGTCCAGTGGGGTCTCCACGCGCCCGTCCCGCACTCGCCAGAGCCCCGCTTCCTTGGCCAGCAGCATGGGCTCCAGCAGGTCACTCACGCTGTGGGTCATGCTGACGATGTAGGAGCCCACGGCCTCCGGCGACGCGTCCGCGATCTCACGGATCGCCGCGAACGTCTCCAGCGCGTCCGTGGCCGCCGCACCCGCCTCCGCCCCGCGGGCCAGCAGCGGGCGCGGGTTCTCCAGCTCCCGCCGCAGCAGCGCCACGCGCGCGTTCTCGTCCAGCCCGCCGTAGTCCGCCTCCACGTCCGCGGCGGCCAGCAGCGCGGCCACCGCCGCCTCGTGCACCGCGCTGTGCTGCCGCACGTCCAGCGCGGCCAGGTGGAGTCCGAACGTTCGGGCCAGCACCCGGCACCGCTGCAGCTGTCCGCCTCGCGCCACGGACCCGAATCCCGACTCCTCCAGTGATCGGTGGATCAGCTCCAGGTCGCTCAGCAGTGACTCGGCGCCCCGGTCGCGGTCCAGACCGTGGATCATCCGCACCACCAGCCGACGGTACGGCTCCCCCGCGAACCGCTCCTCGCCCGGCACCGGCTCGCCCTCCTCCAGCCGCGCCCGCAGCGCCTCCGGCACCGGCGCCAGCCGCTCCGAGATGCTGAGCTCGGACCGCAGCCGCTCCAGCTCCCGGCGATGCCCCGCCACGGCCGCGCTCCGCTGCCGCTCGAACGTCCACCGCGTCACCTCCGGCGTCACGTTCGGGTTCCCGTCCCGATCGCTCCCGATCCACGATCGCCAGCGGAGGAACACCGGGACGTCCACCCCATCCGCCGCTTCGCCGTACTCCCGCACGAGCGCGCGTTCGAGGTCGCGGTGGATGCGCGGGGCCGTCTCCCAGATCGTGGACTCCAGGAAATAGAGACCCTGCTCGACCTCGTCGCGCACCGTCGGTCGCTCCGCCCGGATCTCCGACGTGGCCAGCAGCAGCGTCACCTGGTCGTCCAGCCGCCGCGCGGCATCCGCCGCCTCCCCCGGCGTGGCGTCCGGCCGCCGCAGCTCCGCCAGACCCTCCGCGATCCGCCGCTGCACCTGCAGCAGCGTGCGCCGGCGCGCCTCGGTGGGGTGGGCCGTGAGCGTGGGCTGGATGTCCAGCCGGGCCACCGCCGCCAGCACCTCCTCCAGGCTGCGCCCATCGGCCTCGAGCCGCCCCACGGCATCCGCGATGGACTCGGGGCGGGGAGGACCGCCCGCGCCCGACGCTATCGACCGCTCCCGGTTCACCCGCAGGATCTCCCGCTTCTCCGCCTGGTTCACCAGGTGGAAGAACGCGCTGTACGACCGCAGCAGCCACGCGATCTCGTCGTTGTCGAGCTCCGCGATCCGCGCCGCCGCCGTGTCCCGCAGCGACGAGTCCTCCTCCTCCGCCGCGCGCTTGCACAGCAGTCGGAGCTCCTCCACCCGCTCGAACACGCCATCGCCCGCCCGCTGCCGGATCGCCGCACCGAGCAGCGCGCCCAGCAGGTTCACGTTCTCCGACAGCGGCCGGGAGATGCCGGTGCCCTCGGTCTCGATGTCCAGACCCCGCCGGGGCGCCCCGTCCCGCTGGGTCATGTACCGCCGCGGTCCTTCTCCACCGGCTCCGTCGTCTCCGTTCCTCTTCCCATTTCTCCTCCTGGTCCCGTTCGCGTTCCTCCTCGCCCCACAAGCAGGCAGAGCCCATGCCGCAGTCCCCGTGACCTGTGATCTGTGACCTGTGATCTGTGATCTGTCGCCCTGTCCCCCTGTTCCCCCCGACCCCCCAACCGTGTACCCTTCTTCATGCTCCGCATCCACCGCGTCTACGACACCGTAAGCGACCACGACCGCGAGGCCGTCGAGGCCACCCAGGGCGTACTCCGGAGCCGGTTTCCGGACCTCTCGCCCCGGCTCATCGACGCGCTGCCGGAAGAGCTCCGGCACCCCGACCCGCTCTTCCGCCCCATCCTCTTCGTCGCCGAGACCTCCGCCGGCCGGGTGCGCGGGTTCGCGCTGCTCCGGCACGCCACCGACGTCCGCATCGCGTTCCTCGACTTCGTCGCCGCCGCCCGCGGCGAGACGGGTGGCGTGGGCAGCGCGCTCTACACCCGGGTCCGCGAGGAGGCCCTGGCACTCGGCTGCGATGGGCTCTTCCTCGAGACGTTCTCCGACGACCCCGCGCTCGAGCCCGACCCCGAGAAACGCCGGGAGAACCGCGCCCGGCTGCGGTTCTACGCCGCCTGGGGCGCGCTGCCCATCGAGGGCACCGACTACGCCACGCCCGTGGTCGAGGGCGACCCCGCGCCCATCCTGGTGTTCGATGGGCTCGGCGGCGCCCCACCATCCCGCGACCTGGTCCAGCGCGCCATCCGCGCGATCCTCGAGCGCCGCTACCCCGACTACTGCCCGCCCGCCTACATCGACGCCGTGGTCGCGTCCGTGGAAGCGGACCCGCTCCCGCTCCGGCCCGTCCCGCCCGCGGACGCCGCCGCGTCGGCCGCGGCGAACGGCGAGCCGGGGCCCGGCTCGTCGTCCCGGATCCCGCTGGTCGTCAACGAGGGGCACGAGATCCACCACGTCCGCGAGCGCGGCTACGTGGAGGCGCCCGCCCGCGTGGGCGCCATCCTGCGCGAGCTCGAGCCCACCGGCTGGTTCCGACGGGTCCAGCCCCGCACGTTCCCCGACCGGCACGTCCTCGCCGTCCACGACCCGGAGTACGTCCGATACCTCCGGAAGGTCTGCGAGGCCACGCCGCCCGACCGCTCCGTCTACCCCTACGTCTTCCCGATCCGTAACGCGGCGCGCCCGCCCGAGGACCTGGCGACCCGCGCCGGCTACTACTGCATCGACACCTTCACACCCCTCAACCGGAACGCCTGGCTCGCCGCGCGTGCCGCCGTCGACTGCGCCCTCACCGCCGCCGATGAGGTGCTCGCCGGCGCCTGGCTCGCCTACGCCCTCGTTCGACCGCCCGGCCACCACGCCGAGCACCGCTCGTTCGGCGGCTTCTGCTACCTGAACACCGCCGCCATCGCCACGGAGCTCCTGGCGGGGCACGGCACCGTCGCCATCCTCGATATCGATTACCACCACGGCAACGGACAGCAGGACATCTTCTGGCGACGCGGCGATGTCCTCACCCTCTCGCTCCACGGCCACCCCCGCTTCGCCTACCCCTACTTCAGCGGGTTCGAGGACGAGAAGGGGGAGGGGGAGGGCGCCGGGGCCAATATCAACATCGCCCTGCCGGAGCGACTGGATGGCCCCGGCTACCTCCGGGCGCTGGAGCGCGCGCTGCGCGAGGTCGAGCGCTTCGACCCTCGCTTCCTCGTCGTACCCCTCGGCCTCGACCCCGCCCGGAACGACCCCACCGGCACCTGGACCCTCGGCGCCGCCGACTTCCGCGCCAACGGCGAGGCCATCGGCGCCCTCGGCCTGCCGACCCTCGTCGTCCAGGAGGGCGGCTACCGCACCCGCACCCTCGGTGTGAACGCCCGCCATTTCATCGAGGGCCTGCGCCACGGCGCCCGCCTCGCCCGGGGCGCGCCGGACTGAGCCTTGTCTCCACACTCCGGAACTCCCCACATTGGGCGGAGCTTTCGCAAATCGACAGTGAATCGATAGTGAACACCCCGCAAAGGAGCTTCACCATGATCCGCCACGCGACCTGGGCCCTTCTCCTCGCGACCGCAGCCGCGTGCTCCGGGCCCGCGCCGGCTCCCACTCCAGCCCCCGCACCCATGCCCCGGACCGCCCCAACCGCCGATGACGACCGCGCCTACCTGAGCCAGCTCCCGCCGCTCATCGACCGCGAGACCTTCTTCGGCGACCCCCAGATCGCTGGCGCCCAGATCTCGCCCGATGGCCGCTGGATCACGTTCCGGAAGCCGTACGGCGACGTCATGAATATCTGGGTGAAGGGGATCGACCAGCCCTTCGACGCGGCGCGCCCCATCACCGCCGACACCACCCGCCCCGTGAGCGGCTACTTCTGGACCGAGGACAGCCGCTACGTCCTCTACGTCCAGGACAAGGGTGGCGACGAGAACTTCCACCTCTACGCCGTGGACCCCGCCGCCGCGCCTGAGACGGCCACCGGCGTGCCGCCCGCCCGCGACCTCACGCCGTACGAGGGCGTTCGGGCCATGATCATCGCCGTCCCCGAGTCCACCCCCGGCGAGATCGTGGTGGGGCTGAACGACCGCGACCCCGCCTTCCACGACGTCTACCGCGTGGACATCGACTCGGGTGAGCGCGAGCTGATGGTGGAGAACGACGCCCGCATCGCCGGGTGGCAGACGGACCTCGAGGGCCACGTCCGTCTGGGCGTCCGCATCGACCAGCAGGGCGCCTCTCAGATCTTCCGCGTCGACGACGATGGCACACTCACCCAGGTCTACGAGTGCGGCTTCGAGGAGAGCTGCGGGCCCGTTCGCTTCCACCCGGACGGGCGGCGCGTCTACATGATCACCAACAAGGGCGAGGACGTGGACCTCACCCGCCTCGTCCTGTTCGACCCGGCCACCGGCGAGCTCGAGGTCGTCGAGAGCGACCCCGAGGGCGTGGCCGACTTCGGCGGCGCCGAGTTCAGCGATGTCACAGACGAGCTGGTCGCCACCTATTACGTGGGTGACCGGCTCCGTATCTATCCCAAGGACGACGCGTTCGCCCGCGACTACGAGCGGCTCCGCCAGCAGCTCCCGCGCGGCGACATCTACCTGGGCTCGTCCACCGAGGACGAGTCGCGCGTCATCGTCACCGTCACCTCCGACGTGGACCCCGGCGCCACGTACCTCTACGACCGCCGCACCGGCGACGTAGAGCTGCTCTACCGCCCGCGCCCCGACCTGCCCAGCGAGGACCTGGCCGAGATGCAGGCCGTGCGCTACCCCGCCCGTGACGGTGAGGAGGTCCCGGCCTACCTCACGGTGCCGAAGGGCGTCACCCCCACGAACCTCCCGGCCATCATCCTGCCCCACGGCGGACCCTGGGCCCGCGACACCTGGGGCTACAACAGCATGGCCCAGTGGCTCGCCAACCGCGGCTACGTCGTGCTCCAGCCCAACTTCCGCGCCTCCACCGGCTACGGGAAGCGCTGGCTCAACCTGGGCAACAAGGAGTGGGGCACGGGCAGCATGCAGCACGACCTGAGCGATGGCGTGCAGTGGCTCATCGATGAGGGCATCGCCGATCCCGACCAGGTCTGCATCATGGGCGGGTCCTACGGCGGGTACGCCACCCTCGCCGGCCTCGCCTTCACCCCCGAGATCTACCACTGCGGCGTATCCATCGTCGGGCCGTCCAACCTCCTCACCCTCATCCGCTCCGTTCCCGCATACTGGGAGCCCGCCCTCGCCCTCTTCCGCAACCGCATGGGCGACTGGGAGGACCCGGAGGGGAAGGCCATGCTCGAGGCGCAGTCGCCCCTGTTCTCCGCCACCGAGATCGAGGACCCGCTCCTGGTCATCCAGGGCGCCAACGACCCGCGGGTGAACAAGGCCGAGTCCGACCAGATCGTCGTCGCCATGCGCGACCTCGGCCGCGAGGTCGAGTACATGGTCGCCCCCGACGAGGGGCACGGCTTCGCCGGCGAGATGAACCGCCTGGCCATGAACGCCGAGATCGAGGCGTTCCTGGCCGAGCACCTGCGCGGCCGGTACCAGGAAGAGATGTCGCCCGAGCTCCGGCGCCACCTCCAGGGCCTCATGGTCGACCCCGCCACGGTCACCCTGGCCGAGCCCGGCGATGACGACGCCGGTGTTGCCATGTCCGTGGACGCCGACCTCCTCACACCCGGCACCCTCACGTACTCCGTGGCCATGTCCATGCGCGGCCAGACCATAGAGATGACCTCCGAGCGGAGCGTCGAGAGCGGCGCCCACGAGGGGACCGACGCGTGGGTCGTCGTGGAGAGCACACAGATGCCCATGGGAAGCGCCGTGGACTCCACCTGGATCGACGCGGCCACCCTCCAGCCCATCGCCCGCCACGTCCACCAGGGGCCCGCCGTCATCATGCTCGACTTCGACGATGAGGGCGTCACCGGCTCCATCGAGGCCGGACCCCAGCAGATGCAGGTCGACGTGGACAGCGAGGAGCCCGTCTTCGACGGGCCGTCGCTCAATCTCGCCATTGGCGCCATGCCGCTCGCGGAGGGCTACCGCACCACGCTCCACACGCTGAACCTGATGCAGGGCAGCACCAGCCCCACCCGCGTGGCGGTCACCGGCCGCGAGAGCGTGACCGTGCCCGGTGGCACCTTCGACGCCTGGGTCGTCGAGTTCGGCGCCGCCGACTCCGCCGACCGCTCCACCCTCTGGATCGACGCCGACACCCGGCGCGTGGTTCGCGCCGTCATGCAGCTCCCCGCCCAGATGGGCGGCGGCAGCGCCACCATGGAGCTGACCGGCGGGCTGTAGCAGGGGAGAGGCCGCCGGGGGACGGAGACCGACCCGCCCTCGGCGGCCTCGGCGGCCCCGTTTCCCGAGCCCCGCTCACGCCACGAAGCCGGCGGGGACAGCCAAGAACGACAACGGCGTGACACGAAGGGCTCGAAACGACGAAGAACACGAATGGACCACCGGAGCGCCTCGTCCCACCGGAAGAAATCAAACCCTGATCCTTGGTGTCTACGGGGCGGCCCGAGCCCCCCGCCGCGAACGCTGCTATACCACTTCGTGCCCTTCGTTCCCCTTCGTTCCCCTTCGTGTCAAAGCTGTTCCCGAGCCCCGCTCACGCCACGAAGCCGGCGGGGACAGCCACGAACGACAACGACGTGACACGAAGGGCTCGAAACGACGAAGAACACGAAGGGACCACCGGAGCGCCTCGTCCCACCGGAAGAAATCAAACCCCGATCCTTGGTTCCTACGGGGCGGCCCGAGCCCCCCCGCGAACGCTGCTATACCGGCTTCGTGACCTTCGTTCCCCTTCGTTCCCCTTCGTGTCAAAGCTGTTCCCGAGCCCCGCTCACGCCACGAAGCCCGCGCTACCGAGCCAGGAAGCCCGCGCTACTCCCCCCGGAGCGCCTCGAGCGCACTGACCCGCGTGGCCCGGCGCGCCGGGATCAGCGATGCCAGCGCCCCGGTCGCCGCCAGCACCAGGATCGTCGCGGCGAACGCCATGGGATCCCGCGGGTCGACATCGAAGAGCAGGTCGCTCAGGAGCTGCACCAGCCCCAGCGCCATGAGGAGCCCCAGCGCCAGCCCGAGGCCGATCTGGACGAGACCCTGACGGAGCACCATCCGGAGGATGTTCGACGCGCGGGCGCCCAGCGCCATTCGCACCCCGATCTCACGCGTCCGCTGGCCCACCGCGAACGCCATCACCGCGTACAGCCCGATGGCCGCCAGGAACAGCGCCACGAGCCCGAGCGCGCCGAAGATCGAGCCGAAGAGACCAATGTGCCAGTTGCTGCTGCCGATCCGGCCGGCCAGCGTGTCCACCCAGTAGAGCGGTATATCCGCGTCCACCGACTGCACCGCTTCCCGCATGGCCGCAGCGATCGCCGTCGCGTCCCCGCCGCGCACCCGCGCGCCAATGGACATGAACCGGTTCTCCGCCTGCGCCGCCGGGATGTAGATCGCTTCCGGACTGTCCCCCCGGATCCCGCCCGCGTGCAGGTCGGGCACCACGCCCACCACCACCCGCCAGGGCTCCTCGGTCTCGGAGGCGCCCAGCCGGATCCGACGGCCCACCGGGTCGCCCTCCAGGTAGCGTCGGCCGAAACTCTCGTTCACCACCGCCACGGCCAGCGCCGATGCCTGGTCGCCCGCCTCGATCACCCGACCGGCCACCGGCGTGACCTCGTACGTGTCGAAGAACCGGGGGCCCACGGGGATCCGGTGCGCCATGGGGTAGTCCCGGTCCTCCGCGTAGGACGCGCCCTCCGGCGAGAACGCCGACCACCCGCCCCAGAACCCCGGCAGCTGACCCGAGAGCGTTGCGGACGCCACCGCCGGGATCGCGTTCAGCCGGCCCTCCAGCTCCTCGTAGAACTGGTGCAGCGATGCGGCATCCGGGTAGTCGCCCTCCATCAGCCCGATCCGCGCGGTGAGCACGTCCGTCGCCGCGTACGGGTACTCAATGCTGTTCAGCCGCACCACGCTCCGCACCATCACGCCGGCGCCCACCAGCAGCGCGCACGACAGCGCCACCTCGAACACCACCAGCCCCCGGCTCAGCCGGCCGATCCTGAACCCCGACGACCCCCGGCTCTGGTCCTTCAGGATCTCCGCCACGTCCGCACGCGCCGCCTGCCACGCCGGGAGCCCGCCCGCCGCCAGTGTGGCCACGATCACCGCCAGCAGCGCGAACAGCAGCGACGCGCCATCGATCCGGATGTCGATCCAGAACGGCGCGCCCGTGTCCGCGATCGCCCGGTTGAACCACTCCACGCCCGCCCACGCGATCCCGAGCCCCACGATCGCCCCCATGAACGCCACCGCGAACGCCTCCAGCAGGAACTGCCACACGATCTCGCGACGCCGCGCTCCCAGCGCCGTCCGCACCCCGATCTCTCGCGTCCGCTGGAGCGCCCGCGCCAGCAGCAGGCTCGCCACGTTCGCCGACGCGATCAGCAGCACGAACAACGCGGCGCCCAGCATCGTGTTCACCGCGTTCTCCTCCTCGCCGCCCATGTACTCCTCGATGTACGGCTTCACCACCGCGCTCACACCCTCGTTCGTCGCCGGGTGCTCCAGCGCGATCCGCCGCGCCACGCCCACCATGTCCGCCGCCGCGTGGTCCACCGTCACCCCCGGCTTCAGACGACCCATCACCTCCAGCGTCTGACCCTCACCGCGCGGCGTCGATACCGCGTCCAGCGGCATAGGCACCCACACGTCCTGCGTGACCGGGAACCGGAACCCGTCCGGCATCACTCCCACCACCGTCGCCTCGCGGCCGTTCACCCGCAGCGATCGCCCCACGATCTCCGGGTCGCCGTCATACCGCTCCTGCCACACGTGGTGCCCCAGCACGATCACCGGCTCCGACGACGGACCCCGCTCGCTCTCCAGGAAGGTTCGCCCCAGCTCCGGCCGCACCCGCAGCATCCCGAACGCCTCCGGCGTGATGAACGCCCCATCGTACCGCTCCGCACGGTCCTCCCCGCTCACGTTCACCGTCCCCGTGTAGAACGCCGCCAGGTCCTCGAACGACCCCTGCTCCGCACGCCACACCTCGAAGTCGTGGATCCCCACCTCCATGCTCGGCACGTCCGCCGGCAGGTTGCTCTCCTCCAGGTGCATCAGCCGCTCCGACTCCTCGAACGGCAGGCCCCGCCAGAACGCGCCATACACGATGCTGAACATCATCGTCGTCAGCCCCAGCCCCAGCGCCAGCGCCAGGACCGTCACCGCCGTCAGGGCGGGCGAGAGCACGAGCTTGCGGAACGCCAGCCGGAGATCGCGAAAGAGGAGCTCCATGGGGACCTCGGAGGGTGGGGGAGGACGTGAGCGGTCTGTCCCTCGGCCCTACGGCGCACGAGCCGCGCGGTTTCATGGGCGAACAACAACAGCGCCACAAGCTTGACACGAAGGGATCGAAGGGACGAAGGACACGAAGAATTCACCAGCGCGCGTCCGCCCACCGGGAAAAATCGAATCCGGATCATGTTTTAAACCGGCGGGATCAGGACCCGCCGCGAATCCGGCCCCTTCCGGCTCCGTCCGGCTCCGTGCTCTTCGACTCCTTCGTGGTCTTCGTGTCAAAGCGGTTCCGGACCCTGCTCACGCCGCGAGCCCCACGCTGCTCCACTGCGGCCGATTCCACGCGCGTTCGAGCCCCGCCCACGGACCGGATTTTGCCCTGCAGGAACCGTTGTCACACACACACTACAGACTCTCGGAGGCCCCATGCAGGTCCGAAGCATCATGACGGGCGAGTCCGCCGTCATAAGCATTGCCCCCAGCGACACCGTCGCCACCGCCACTGCCGCCCTCATTGACCACGGGATCGGCGCACTCCCCGTCGTTGGCCGCGACCGCGTGCCCGTCGGCCTCATCGCCGAGCGCGATATCGCCCGCGCCCTCCACGACCAGCCCCGCGGCACCACCGACATCGCCGTCCAGCTCGTCATGCAGAAGCCCGCCCCCACCTGCGACCTCGACGACGACATCCAGGCGGTCATGGCTCGCATGACTCGCAACCGACTCCGCCACCTCGTCGTCTGCGACCAGGGCCGCCTGACCGGCATGCTCTCCGTGGGCGACCTCCTCAAGCATCGCCTCGAACAGCTCGAGACAGAGGCCGGTGTGCTCCGCGATTACGTGGCCGGACAGCGCAGCCGCCGCTGACAGCACCGCGGCACGCTCGACAGGGAGGGTAGCGGAGGGGAGGGGCGGGTCGTGCGCGATCAGGATCGATGATCGTGCTCAATGCTCGTTGTTTCGATTCTTTTTCCCGCATTGCCTTTCCCCGCCTGCCGCCCCATCTTTCCCTGGTATCCCGGAACCCCACCAACCCCCAACGCGGCGGGTCCCGGCCATACGTGCGAGTCGCGCGCACCAGGATGCTGTAGACGCCGCCAGATCGCGGCGCCGCCATGCGTCCGTGTGTACCCACGCGCCGACACAGCGGTATGGCACCGACCACCAACGACACAGCGCGCGCTCGACCCCGTCACCGCCAGGGTGATTGGGGGCGCAGAGCCGTGCTCCTGGTTTTCTCACCCGGGTCGCAACGCTCCCGAATTCACCGTTCTGGGACGCGTCCCTCAGTACCCACCGGTACCTCGCGTCCGGCGTAATCGCCGGCGCGCTCGCCCCCGCCCCGGTCCTCTTCGGCGGTACTCCCGTCGAAGAGGATCACCGGGCGCGGCTGAAAGACAGGCGCGCGTCAGAGAGGCGTGACACGAAGAGCTCGAACGAGGCGAAGTGAGCGAAGAACAGCACAGCGGGATCGAAGGAACGAAGGAACGAAGGAACGAAGGAACGAAGGAACGTAATTCTCGCCGCGATCCTGCTCCCACCGGATCGACCGACATTTTCTTTTTGTCTTCGTTTGTCTTCGTTGTCTTCGTTCCTTCGATTCCCTGCTGTTTCCCCTGTTTCTGCCGTTCTGCCCGTTGTTGCGCTTCCGCTATCCCCACCCCATCCCGGCGATCGGCGTCGCCTCGGCCTCATCGAAGGCGTGACACGAAGGGCTCGAACCGAGCGAAGCGAACGAAGAACAGCACGGCGGGATCGAAGCAACGAAGGAGCGAAGGAACGTATGATCGAAATGCTCGCCGGGGTCCCGCCCCACCGGATCGAACCACGTTTCATTTCGTTGTCTTCGTTCCTCCACTGTCGGACCCCCTCCGTACCATGCACCTCGTCCGCCCATGCAGGGCCGACCGCACACCGTGGAGGCTGCCCATGAACACACGCATCAGACTCGACCACGAACCCGTCGCCGATGGCGGCTACGTCGTACGCGCACTCCTCCGGATCAACGGCGAGGCCCCCGACGCCGGCGACCGCCCGCCTCTGAACCTGGCCGTGGTCCTCGATCGCTCCGGCTCCATGGCGGGGCTCGGCAAGCTCGAGCGCGCCAAGGAGGCCGCGAGCCTGCTGGTCCGACGCCTCGCGGATGACGATCTCGTCAGCATCATCGCCTACGATGACGAGGTCCGCACCCACGCCGCCCGCGTACCCGGCGCACGCCGCCAGGAGCTCCTCGCCCGCGTCGCCGACCTCGACACCGGCGGCTCCACCAACCTCTCCGGGGGCTGGCTCCGCGGCCGCGAGCTGGTCGCGGCCGACCTCACCGATGGCGGCGTGAACCGCGTCCTCCTCCTTACCGATGGCCTCGCCAATGTCGGCATCACCGACCCCGGCCAGCTCCGCGACCTGGTGGCCTCCGCCGCCGCGAAGGGCGTGAGCACCACCACCATCGGGTTCGGCGTCGATTACGACGAGCGACTCCTCCGCTCCCTCGCCGAGGCCGGCGGCGGCAGCACCTACTACATCGAGCTCCCCGACCAGGCGCCCGCCGTGTTCGAGGCCGAGATCGAAGGGCTCATGGCCCTGGCCGCCCAGAACGTCACCGTCACCCTCGTGGCCGGCGCCGCGGTCGAGCACGCCACCGCCCTCCACGGCTACCCCCGCCAGCAGACCGACGATGGCGCGCTCGTCCTCGAGCTCGGCGACCTCTACGCCCACGAGCCCCGCTCGCTCCTCGTCGAGTTCCTCATCAACGACGACGGCGCCGGCGAGATCGATGTCGCCACGTTCACCATCGAGGGATATGTCCTCCTCCCCGGCGGGCGGATCGAGAAGCGGACCATCACGCTGCCCGTGGTTGTGACCCGCGGCAAGGCCGCTGTCGTGGACCCCGAGGTCCGCCGCGAGGCCCTCCTCCTCGAGGCCGCACGCGCCCGCGAGGACGCCCTCGAAGACCGCGCCCGCGGCGCCTTCGACCAGGGCGCCCGCACGCTCCGCCACATCGCCGAAAAGCTCGCCCCCTCCGCCCCCGACGACCCCCAGATCCAGGACGAGATCGACGACCTCCACGACCTCGCCCGCAAGTTCGACGACGAGCAGGTCACCCTCGCCGACGCCAAGTGGATGTACCAGCGCGCCTACGGCAGCGCCCAGAGCAAGCGCGCCACCATGGAGCGGGTCAGGGAAGACCGCGCGGCGGAGCGGGAGCGGAGGCGCGAGTCGTGATCGCCGTCCAGGGTTTTAGAGACGTGACACGAAGGGCTCGAATGGGCGAAGGGCACGAAAGAGCTCCACCGGCTCACCCGTCGCGGAGGACCCGTCGCCAGCCGCCATTTACCAGGGCATCCACGTTGAAATTGAAGAGCAGACCTACCCGCAGATCGGACATGCGCAGGTACGAGAGCAGCTGGGAAACGTGCACGGGAGCGATCTTCTGCACGACCTTCAGCTCTACCACCACCTTCTTTTCGACCAGAAGATCCACTCGGTACCCGCAGTCGAGGTCCACGTCCAGATACCGGACGCGGACCGGCACCTGCCGGCTCACCCTGTGGCCGCGCCGGCGCAGCTCGGCATCGAAACACGCTTCATACGTGCTCTCGAGCATGCCCGGCCCGAGATACCGATGCACTTCGATGGCCCCACCGATGATGCTTCGGGTGAGCCCGCCCGTCCCGTCGTTCACGAAATCAGTCACTTCGCGCCCCTTCGTCCCTTCGTGCTCTTCGTGTCACGCCTCTGGGAACGTGAACCGGGGCGTGGGGCGCTGGAATGGCAGAATGGGACGTTTCCCGATTGCGAACCGCGTCGCCGTACATCATTATCCCTCCGGCCGGTCGCTCTCCCAACCTCCTTGGACACCCGCGCGACCCGCCGTTGGGCCAACGTGCGCCCCATGACCACATCCGAAGGCCGCCCTGTGCGCATCTCGAAAAGCCAACGCTGGCTCGACCTCATCGCCTTCCTGGTGCGACACCGCTTCCCGGTGGACGTGGACCAGGTGATGAACGGCGTGCCGGCCTACCGCGAGAAGTGGAACAGCGGCTCCGCGAAGGACAAGGCCACCGTCCAGAAGATGTTCGAGCGCGACAAGTCGGAGCTTCGCGACGCCGGCATCCCGCTGGAGACCCGCGAGTACACCATCGACCACGGCGCCGAGCTGGCCATCGGCTACGAGCTCTCCGGCCGCGACTTCTACCTCCCGTACCTGCGGATCGTGCGCGGAGAATCGTCGGGCGTTCCCGGCCTTTCCCAGCCGATGGACCTCGACACCGACGACTTCCAGACCGCCGTCGATGGCTTGCGCCGCGTACGTGATCTCCCCGGCAGCCCCCTGGCGCAGGAAGCCCGGACCGCCCTGTCCAAGCTGACCTTCGACGCCGACCCCGCCGCGATCCGCGACGACCCCGTGGTCTACGCCGACTCCCCGGAGGCCGGCGAGGTCCGGGAGCTCACCCGCGTCCTCCGGGACGCCCTGTCCGCCCGCCGCCGAGTGCGCTTCACCTACCACGGCATCCACCGCGACACCGCCACCGACCGCGATGTCGCGCCGTACGGCCTCCTCTTCCAGCGCGCCCACTGGTACCTGATCGGCAGCGACGCCACCCGCGAGGGCGACCTCCGCGTGTTCCGCGTCAGTCGCATCGAGACCGGCACGCTGAAGCCCGGCGACCCCGACAGCTACCGGATCCCCGACACCTTCGACGCGTCGGAGTACGCCGCGCGGGAGGCGTGGGAGCTGGGCGAGGACGACCCCGTCGTCACCGATGTGCGGTTCGCGTTCCCGCTGTCGCTCTGGGCCGACCGGAACGGGCAGGGGACCGCCGTGGAGGAGGCGCACGGTGGCGCCGTCGTGCGCCGGTTCGACGTGCGCCAGACCGACCCGTTCCTCCGCTGGCTCCAGTCGTTCGCCGGCGACGCCGTCGTGGTCGCGCCGCCGGAGCTCCGAGAGGCGCAAAAGGAGCTGGCGAGGCGGACTCTGGAGGTGTATGGAGCCTGAGCTAGGTCGTGCGGATGTGCTGATCCACGAACTGACGGGGGGACAGGATTCGTATTCCCTCCCGGCTCTCGAGGGTAAGGAGGTCGTCATCCCCCGTGATAACGACATCCGCCCCGCCGGTCAGCGCGCAGGCGAGAACCTTGTCGTCGTCCGGATCCCGGGACACCGGTTCCGGCAGAGCCGGCGCGTCGATCAGCTCGGCTGCCGCGGCGATGAAGGCGAGCAGACCGTTCCCCTCGCCGGTTCGCGCTGCGCATTCGAGGTCGCTGCGGGCTGCTCCGCGTCCGCCTTCGGCCCAACACTGGCCGCCGAAGCGGGGTCGTGCTATGCCTGACACCGCCCTGGACCAGGTCGAGCGACTCCTCCAGCTCATCCCCCTGGCCGCCCGCGATGGCGGGATCCGCTACGTCGAGCTTGCCGACGCCCTCGCCATCGACCGCGCGCAGCTCGACCGCGACCTCGAGACGCTGACGACCCGGGACTTCTACCTCCCCGGCGGCGCCATCAACGACCTCCAGGTCACGCTCGAGGAGGACCGCGTACGCGTGTGGACGACGGGTCAGCTCAAGCGCCCACCCCGGCTCACGGCCGGCGAGGCGGCGGCGCTGGACCTGGGGCTGAGGCTGCTGAAGGCGGATCACGGTTCACAGTGCACAGATCACGGTTCACAGTGCACAGATCACGGGGCGTCCGCGGCGGACGACGGTTCAGCGATCTCCGACCTGCTTCGTCGCGTGAGTCGGTCCATTCCTGCGTGTACGGGACAGGTCATCGCGGATGGGGACCCGGACGCGGGGGACGCGGTGCGGGCGCTGGTGGAGGACGCGGCGCGGCGGGGGCGGAAGGTCGCGCTGTCGTACCTCAAGGCGGGCGCCCGGGAGCCAGGGGCGCGCACGGTGGCGCCGTACGTGGTGGCGCGGGCGGAGGGGCGGAGCTACGTGCTGGGGCTCGATGACGCGTCGGGGGAGGTCCGGGCGTTCCGGCTGGACCGGGTCCTGGAGGCACGCATCACCGACGACGACTTCACCGTCCCCGACAATTTCGACCCCGCCGACTGGCTCGATGGCGGCCGCGTATACCGCGCCGATGACGCGCTGGAGGTCACCGTCCGCTACAGCCCGCGCGTCGCCCGCTGGATCATGGAGAGCGGGGAAGGCGAGGTGGCGGAGGACGGGAGCGTGGTGGTGACGCACACGGTGGCGGACCCGGGGTGGATCGTGCGACACGTGCTGCGTTACGGGGCGGACGCGGAGGTGGTGGCGCCGACGGAGGTGCGGGGGTGGGTGATGGCGGCGCTGGAAGCTGCAGCGGAGAGCGGGTCCACTTTCACTGCGGAGAGCCGCTGATCGTGCGTTACGCCACCAGCCGCCGCTCGATGCCGCCCACGCGCTCATTCAGGACGCGGAACCGCTGGCGCATGTCACTGGAGAGCTCGTCCAGCCGCCCGTGGACACCGGCGAGATTCTCTTCCACGGCCTGGAGCCGCTGGTCCATTCCCTTCAGCCGAGCGTTCAAACCGTCGATTCGACCGTCGACCTCGCCGATCCGACCGTCCATGGCATCCAGCCGGTTCATGACCCGCGTCTCGAACTGCTCCATCCGCAGCTCCATCGTTCGGAACCGGGCATCGACGGACTGGAAACCCTCTGCGGACCGGATTTCGAGCGCGTCCATGCGCTGCTCGAGTGCGTCCATGCGCTGCTCGAGTGCGTCCATGCGCTGCTCGAGTGCGTCCATTCGCTGCTCGATGGCGTCCAGCCGCTGCTCGATGGCGCCCAGCCGTTGCTCGACAGCACCCAACCGTTCCTCAACGCCGTCGAACCGCTTCTCCATGCGGCTGAACCCGGCGTGCATGGCGGTCAGCACTTCGGCGAGAACGCCGTCCATGTATTCCTTCGTCTCCGCATCCATGCCCCAAGATAGCCTCGCCTCGCGTGGCGTTGCCATAGCGGAATGGGACCTCTGGATTCCGGGGTCGACTGGCTTCGCGGTGCGCGTCTGCGTTCCGGGCGGGAGCAACCGCCACAAAGGCTTGTCACGAAGGGCTCGAAGGGGCGAAGGTCTCGAAGAACAGCACTCAGCTTGCCAGCAGGATTCGTTTGAAGCCGCCGGCTACGAGGGCTTCTACGTTGAAATTGAAGAGCAGGCCGACCCGCAGATCCGAGAGGCGCAGGTAGGTCATGAGCTGGGAAACGTGCACGGGAGCCAGCCTGTCTACGGCCTTCAGCTCCACCACCACCGACTCTTCAACGAGCATGTCCAGCCGGTAGCCGCAATCGAGCCGCACGTCCCGATGGATCACCGGCAGCGGCACCTGGCACCGGACGCTCAGCCCCCGGTGCCGCAGCTCAGCCTCGAGACAAACCTCATAGGTCTTTTCAAGGAGCCCCGGCCCAAACTTCCGATGGATGTCGATGGCCGCGCCAATGATGGTTCTGGTAATTCCTCCAGTCCCGTCATCCCGCAGGTCACCGCGCATGCCCCCTCACGCTGTTACTCCAATTGTGGTTCTTCGAGACCTTCGCCCCTTCGAGCCCTTCGTGTCACGCCTTTAGAAGTTTGCTGCAAAGACGAAGGCCGAAAATGCCCCGATGAGCCCGAGGCATGCGCGTAATGGCCTCCTTCCCGCACGGCCTCTACGAATCCCTCGTCACCGAGGCCCTCGCCACCCGTCTCGAGGCGCTCCCGCGGAACCGCCAGGCAAGCACCGACGCCCTCCGCACCGCCGAGGCCGCCGACCGCATCGCCTGGCACATCGCGTCCGTGGTCGAGCGCGCCATCGAGATGCTCCCGGAATCCCAGCGGACCGAAGCCGGGATAGCCCTGGCGAGGTCGCTCGTGGACAGGGTCGTGGAGGGATCGAGCGTCGCCGAGCTGAGCGACCAGCGGCCGAGCGACCCCGCCGAGGTACTCCGCGGCGTGCACCGCCTCCGCCCGGACGGCACGCCCGCGCAGGTCGAAGGCCCGCTCATCCCGCTCCTGGACTCCGCGCTCCTCACCAACGCCCCCGGCGAGCCCGCCGTGGGCCACCAGGTCGCCGCGGAGATCGCGTCGGCCGACCGGATCGACCTGATCATGGCGTTCATCCGCCGCTCCGGGATCCGGCCGCTGCGGGAGAAGCTGCGGAAGCACGTGGACGACGGCGGCACGCTCCGGGTCCTGACTACTACGTACACCGGCTCCACCGAGCGCGCCGCGCTGGACTGGCTCCGGGAGCTCGGCGCCGACGTCCGGGTCTCCTACGACACCACCAGCACGCGCCTCCACGCCAAGGCCTGGCTCTTCCACCGCGACTCCGGCTTCTCCACCGCCTACGTCGGCTCGTCCAACCTCACCCACTGGGCCCAGGCGACGGGCCTCGAGTGGAACGTCCGGATCTCCGGCGCCCGCAACCGGTCCATCGTCGAGAAGGTGGCCGCGGTCTTCGAGAGCTACTGGGAGGAGGCCGACTTCGAGCCATACGACCCCGCGCGCTTCGCCGACGCCGTCGACCTCGACCGGCCGCCCGGCGACCGCGTCATCCTCCCGCCCACCGAGATCCGACCGTACCCGTTCCAGGAGCGGCTGCTGGAGCAGATCGCGCTGGCCCGGGAGCGCGGGCACCACCGGAACCTGCTGGTGGCCGCCACCGGGACGGGGAAGACCGTCATGGCCGCGCTGGACTACCAGCGGCTGCGGAAGGAGCTGCGGGACAAGGGCGAGCGGGCGCGGCTGCTCTTCGTCGCCCACCGGGAGGAGATCCTGACCCAGAGCCGGGCCACGTTCGCCCACGCGCTCCGGGACGCGAATTTCGGCGAGGAGTGGGTCGGGGGCCGGAAGCCGGCGGAGTTCGACCACGTGTTCGCGTCCATCCAGTCGCTCGACCGGAACGGCGTGGACCTCATTGCGCCAGACCACTTCGACGTCGTGATCGTCGATGAATTCCACCATGCCGCCGCGAAGTCGTACGACCGGCTGCTGAAGCACCTCGAGCCCCGCCAGCTGCTCGGCCTGACCGCCACACCGGAACGGAGCGATGGCGCGCCGATCCTCCACTGGTTCGACGACCGGATCGCCGCCGAGCTCCGGCTCTGGGACGCCATCGACCAGCACCGCCTCACCCCCTTCGCCTACTACGGCATCGCCGACGACCTGGACCTCCGGGAGGTGCCGTTCACGCGGGGCAGGGGATACGACGTCGACGGCGTCACCAACATCATCACCGCGAACGACGTCTGGGCGAACCGGGTCCTCAAGCAGTTCCTCGAGCACTTCGGCAACCCGCCCGACGTCAGAGCCCTCGGCTTCTGCGTGGGCGTCGACCACGCCCGCTACATGGCCCGCGTCTTCAACCAGCACGGCGTCCCCGCCGTCGCCATCACCGGCGAGACGAACGACGACGAGCGGAAGCGCGCGCTCCGGGACCTGGAGCGGGGCGGCGTCAACGTCGTCTTCAGCGTGGACCTCTTCAACGAGGGCGTGGACGTCCCCACCGCCGACGCGCTCCTCATGCTCCGCCCCACCGAGAGCCCGCTCCTCTTCCTCCAGCAGCTCGGCCGCGGGCTCCGGAAGGCGCCGGGCAAGGCCGTCTGCACCGTCCTCGACTTCGTCGGCCACCACCGCAAGGAGTTCCGCTACGACCGCCGCTTCCGCGCCCTCCTCGGCGGCACCCGCACCGACGTCATCCGACAGGTCGAGCAGGGCTTCCCGTTCCTCCCCGCCGGCTGCCACATGGAGCTGGACCGGGTGTCGTCCCAGCGGGTCCTGGACAGCATCCGGAACGCGCTCCCGGACAACGTCACGCAGCGGGCGGACGAGCTGAGGGAGCTGGTCGCGAGACAGGGCGACGTCACGCTCGCCCAGTACCTGGACGCCACCGGCCTCGACGTCGACGAGGTCTACCGCGGCAACACAACGGCTGGTCGGATCTCCGGGAGCGGGCCGGCCTGGACACCGCCCCCGCCGGCGACCACGAGACGATCCTACGCCGCGCCATCGGCCGCCTGCTCCACGTAGACGACCCCGAGCGGCTCGCGACCTGGCGTCGCTGGCTCCAGGGCGACACACCGCCCGACGTGGGCGTCTCCGAGCGCGACGACCGTCTCCTCCGCATGCTCCTCGGCCAGCTCCTGGACCAGGTCGCCGGCAAGGACATGAGCCTGGCCGACGGCGCGGCCGTGCTCTGGGCCCACCCCCAGGTCCGTCGCGAGCTGGACGAGCTGTTCGAGGTCCTGGAAGCCGGGTGAGCCACCTCACGCCCGACCTCGGGATCCTGCCCGACGTCCCGCTCCACGTCCACGCCCGCTACACCCGCATCGAGATCCTCGCCGCGTGCGGCAAAGGCGAGGGGGCGAGGGTGATGCCGTGGCAGACCGGCGTCCTCTACGTCGAGGAGCTCCCCGCCGACCTCCTCGCCTTCACCCTGGACAAGACCGGCGGCGCGTTCTCCCCCACGACCCGGTACCGCGACTACGCCATCAGCCGCGACCTCATCCACTGGGAGAGCCAGTCGGTCACCCGGGCGGACAGCGAGACGGGGCGACGGTACCAGGAGCACGCCAGGCGAGGCAGCCACGTCCTGCTGTTCGCGCGGCTGAACACCGACGAGCGGGCGTTCCACTTCCTCGGCCCGGCGACGTACGTCCGGCACGAGTCGGAGCAGCCGATGGCGATTACGTGGAAGCTGGAGTATCGGCTGCCGGGGGATCTGTATCAGGCGTTTGCGGCGGCGGTGGCGTGATGGGCAAGAGTGTGATAGATGCCACGCCCTCCAAGTACCGTGAGGCCTCTTCACTGCGTTGCACAGGCTCTTGCCGAGAGTCTAGGTGGAAGGGACACAAAGTACGGATGGCTTTAATCCTATTCACCACAGCCATTTCACAATAGCGTGATCACTTCGAAACAGCTTGAGACATACGTCCAGGGGGCTATTGCGCAGTTCGCAGTCGAGCCCTCCCGAACTGTCGTCGGAGTGTCAGGCGGCAAGGACAGCACCGCTTTGCTGTGGGCGCTGAGGTCCCTTCGTTTGCCCGTGATTCCGGCAATTGTTGATTTGGGGTATCCGCATTTCGACGCCGACGGAATAGCAGCTCAACTGAAAGAGGCTGGATTTGACCCCGTAGTCCTCACGGCAGAGCCATACCCGGATTCCTTAGTGAAGTTGACGCGCCATGAAGCGAGCACAGTCATCGATAACCTGAATGCGTTGAACAAGCTCGCTGAGAAGGAAGTTCCCTGCGGGCGCTGTACTCGTGTGAAGAGGTCGCTGTTGCTAGGACTGGCACGTGCTGAGAAGGCTAGGTTCGTCGCGCTTGGGCATCATCTCACTGATTTTGTAACCACGATTCTTAAGGACTATTTCGTTGATACCTACGCTTCTAGCATTGGACGGTATGACCCTGCCACATTCCGATTGCACGTTGACAATCACCCAATTGATGTTGACCGGCTCAAGGGGTTGGTGGTAGGGGAACGGGCGGCGACGATGGCGTTTCGTCTGCCTCTGGATAGGGAAGTCGAGTTGGTGCGGCCGCTCTTTCAGGTGCCCGAGAACGAAATTGAAGCTTGGATTGAGGGAAGTGGGCTGCTAACATTCGGGGCTGGCTGCAGCCATTCAGTCTTCAGTGCTGGATCTGGGCTGATGACCAAGCGGGAGTTAGTCCACGTGCGGGTAAGAGCAGAGGCTTCCAAAGATCCGGATTTCTACAGCAGCATAATGCCGGTACTTCTCAGGACGTTGACCGACGAGGGATTGCCACGGTTCTCATCACCTCGTGGACGCCGCGCTGAAATCTATCCCCGCTTCGACGGGGCGGACTAGTGCAGACGCCGCCGCTCGTGGTCATCGCCGGTCCGATGGGTGTTGGGAAGACCACCCTCGCTCGGAACTTGGCGGCACACCTTGGTTGGCGATACTTACCAGAGAGCGTTATCGCTGCACCGCTCATTGAGCAGCTGTTTAGGGATCCCGATCGGTGGGCGTTTGCTGTTCAAGTTACCTTTCTTGTTGACAAGGCGCTGCAGCTAAAAGCTGCAATGGAAATCGGAGATCCGATTATCCTCGACCGTGGCCTAGTCGAGGATGCAAGAATATTTGCCCGCTATTGGGCAGATGAGGGATATATTGAAGAGAGCTTGTTCGAGGTATACGAAGCTTTGGCCAAGCACTTCATCGAAGATCTGCCTCCACCGGACCTGACTATCTACTGCGCGTGTTCATTCGAAGAATCCCTGCGCCGGGACCAGAGGAGAAACAAGCCCTACGGCCGGTCCCACGCGCAGGCGATTTTCGATCGCTACCGCGACTGGGTGGAAAGATATTCTGGACCGACATTGGCGATGCTTGATACCGAGGATGTCAATGTGCGGAAGTCGACGCAAATCAGGGAAGTTGCCTCGGAAATACTGAGTAGCTTTCTATCACCTTCGGAAGGTGTGGTTCAGTCAGATCTGTTCTCCCAGCCGCAGCCTTCAAAATCGTCTCCCCCTTTGCTAAGCCCGATTACAACGGGGCGGCTGAGTCACAGAGCAGTCAGAGTGAAGTATGGAGGGCGCGTGATACCGTTCCCTTCGGCGTATATCGCCGCCCCGTTCACGGCCCAAGCGACAATATCACCGCCGAGCGAAGACGCGTATCGGCTAATGCTCGATACGACCCCTCACGGGATTCTCCCACCGGGCCGGTATCGCAGCTTCGTTGAGAGCATTGAACAGGCTGCACGCTCATATGGCCTGAATACCTTCTTACCCCATCGGGACGTGAACGCCTGGGGGGGAAAAGTGTTGCCTCCAGCCGAGATCGCTTCCCTCTGCTCTCAATATGTGAAAGAAGCGGATCTGTTTATCGGCGTGCTGGGAATGAGCCAAGGGTCGCATTATGAATTTGGCCTGGCTAGAGCATTTGGAAAGCCTGCACTTCTGATTGAAGTGGCTGAACTGCCGACGTCGTATATAGCACAAGGTCTATCGACACTGTCTAAGTCTTTGTTGAGGGTTCACGTGGAAAGCTTCGAGGAGGTGCGAGGAGCACTCACCCAGCCCCGGGTGGAGAATTTTCTGAGAAGGTACTTCCCGATCAGGAGGAAATAGTGATGACTCGTCTGGTCGCCTGGTACGATAGCCGCAGCTTAGGAGTCCGGACCTTTTTGGCTTCCCTGGCCGCGGGAGTCGCGTTCTACGGGTCCGCTCTGTTAACGGTGGGCATTTCGGAAACGGTCGGCGAACAGGCGCCCGGCGGCAGTACGGCTGTACATGCGACGGTCTTCATAATTCTTATGACCACTGGCATTTTTGCCGCCCGCTATTTCCTTACAGTTCAGCATAGACTCAGGGAGGAAAGAGACGCGAAGACTGCCTTCCAGCTACACGCCTATGCCCATGTGGACCGGCTCGTGGCGAAGCAGGTTGATTGGGCCGGTAGTAGGGAGGATGTGCTAAAGGCATGGGGACTTGGCCCTCGCGTCTTTCAAGAGATAGTCCAAAGAGCCTACGAGACGTTTGAAGCAGGATACGGAAAGGCCTCCGAAGCTGCTGAAAGGGTCGACTTCGAAGTCACGTTTATGACCAAGTCCTACCGCGATGGCAGGATAACTATTCCCGCCTACGCAAACAGGGATGGCAGGGCACCGAGGAGTATGGTCTTGCGAGCGGAGCAGCCCGACATCTACGACAACACAGTGACGGCTCGCATTTACCGAGAGCAGAGGCCTAGTCCCCACATCGTTGAAGATACTGACGCGAAAGCTGCCGATTATCAGGAACTGTATCCACAACAGAAGAAGCGGATCCGGTCGTCGATTGTCTATCCAGTGCTCTCACATTAGAATACGCTGCTCGGAACCCTCGTTGTTCATTGTGATAGGAGTGGCTTTTTCAAAGAGAGTGATCAGAAGTACTGGTTTGAGGTGTTTGAGGTTTTCGCAAAGCGACTCGCACTCGCGAAGCAGAGGCTTGACCTGGCGGTTGAACATGAGGGCGGTGGTCTGCCGGCTCACGTCGAGGAGCCGTTCTAGTCATGAACCACTCACAAATTACCGCCTTCATCTGGTCGGTCGCCGACCTGATCCGCGACACCTTCAAGCGCGGCAAGTACCAGGACGTCATCCTCCCGCTGACCGTCCTCCGGCGCATCGACCAGGTCCTGGCGCCCACGAAGGAGAAGGTCCTCGGGACCTACAGCGAGTTCAAAGGCAAGCTCGACAACCCGGACGACCTCCTCCGGAAGGCCTCCGGCTACGCCTTCTACAACACGTCGCTCTACACCTTCGAGCGGCTGGTGGACGACCCGCAGAACATCGCCCACAACCTCCGCACCTACATCCAGTCGTTCAGCCCGAACATGCGGGAGGTGATCGAGAAGTTCGACTTCGACAACACGATCACAAAGCTCGACGACGCCGGGCTCCTCTTCCTGGTCATGGAGCAGTTCGACCAGGTCGACCTGCACCCGGACCGGGTCTCGAACCCCATGATGGGGACGATCTTCGAGGAGCTGATCCGTAAGTTCAACGAGGCGCTGAACGAGAACCCCGGCGAGCACTTCACGCCCCGCGACGTCGTCCACCTCATGGTCCGGCTGCTGGTGGCAGGCGAGGACGAGAAGCTGGGCGGGAGCGGCCCATCGTCACTGTCTACGATCCGTGCTGCGGCACGGGCGGCATGCTGACCATCACGAAGGACGTGATCCAGGGGTCGCCGAAACGGAGGGGCTCAACCCCAACGCCGACGTCCACCTCTTCGGCCAGGAGGTGAACCCCGAGACGTTCGCCATCTGCAAGGCCGACCTCTACATGAAGGGCGACGGCTCCGACGCCGACAACATCGCCTTCGGCAGCACCCTCGCCGTCGACCGCCACGCCGGCCGCGGTTCGACTACATGATCGCCAACCCGCCTTACGGCAAGGACTGGAAGCGGGACGAGGACGCCGTGGAGGCCGAGGCCGAGCGCGGCACCGCCGGCCGGTTCGGAGCCGGCACGCCCCGGATCAGCGACGGGCAGCTCCTCTTCCTCCAGCACATGGTCCCCCACATGAAGCCGCCGGAGGACGGCGGCTCCCGCATCGCCATCATCATGAACGGCTCGCCCCTCTTCACCGGCGACGCCGGCAGCGGCGAGAGCGAGATCCGCCGCTGGATCCTCGAGAACGACTGGCTCGAAGCCATCATCGCGCTCCCCGAGCAGCTCTTCTACAACACCGGCATCGCCACCTACGTCTGGGTCCTGACCAACCGGAAGCCGGCCGAGCGACGCGGCAAGGTCCAGCTCATCGACGCGACCGCCTTCTGGGCGCCATGCGGAAGAGCCTCGGCGACAAGCGCCGCGAGATCACCGAGAGCACCGGGAGGGGATCCTCGACCTGTACCGCGCTTACGAGGAGGAGGCGAGCGGAGCAAGGTCTTTCCGACCGAGCACTTCGGCTACCGGAAGATCCGCGTCGAGCGGCCGCTCCGGCTCAACTTCCAGGCGTCCGCGAGCGGATCGCTCGTCTCGACGACGAGCGCGCGTTCCAGAACCTCGCCAAGAGCCGGAAGAGGGACCCGGAGAAGAAGCGGGAGGAGGCCGAGGAGGGGCGGAAGAGCAGGAGGAGATCCGCGACTGCTCCGCGCCTGCCCGACACGCTCTTCACGGACCGGGAGGAGTTCCTGAAGGCGCTGAAGACGGCCGCGAAGGAGGCGGACGTGAAGCTCACGGCGCCGCTCCGGAAGGCGATCGTCGGCGCTCTCCGAGCGCGACGAGAACGCCGAGATCTGCCGGGACAAGAAGGGCAACCCCGAGCCCGACCCCGAACTCCGCGACTACGAGAACGTGCCGCTGGACGAGGACGTCGAGCGCCTACTTCGCGCGCGAGGTGATGCCCTACGTCCCCGACGCCTGGATCGACGAGTCGTACACCGACGCCAAAGACGGCGAGGTCGGCCGCGTCGGCTACGAGATCAACTTCAACCGGTACTTCTACGTCTACGAGCCGCCCCGGCCGCTCGAGGAGATCGAAGCGGACATCCGGGAGATCGAAAAGGAGATCGTCGGGATGCTTGGGGAGGTGGGGGTGTGAAGTCTGCTGATAATGGCTGGCGCGAGCTAAGGCTCAAACATTCCGTTCGGAGCAACCCGACGAAGGCGGAAGTCAAAGGCCTTCCGAAAGACCTGGCCGTGTCTTTTGTCCCCATGGAGGCAGTGGGCGAGTACGGTGGGCTCGATCTGACGCAGGAGAGGCCGTTAGGCGAGATATCCAGCGGGTACACGTACTTTCGAGATGGCGATGTCGTGGTCGCGAAGATCACGCCGTGCTTCGAGAACGGAAAAGGGGCACTCGCCAAGGGCCTGCGATCGGGCATCGGCTTCGGCACAACCGAGCTCCACGTGCTGAGGCCCCAAGAGGTGGACGCGCGATTTCTGTTCTATCTGACTATCAGCGACAGGTTTCGGAAGCTGGGAGAGGCCTCCATGTACGGCGCCGGAGGACAGAAACGCGTTTCCGAAGAATTTGTGGAGGAGTACCGAGCCGCTTTCCCGCCGCTCGATGTCCAAAAGTCCATCGCCTCCTTCCTCGACCGCGAAACCACCCGGATCGACACCCTCATCGAGAACAAGCGGCGCCTCCTCGATCTGCTGGAGGAGAAGCGCGAGAGTAGGACCGCAGCGATCGTGGAGGGACGGAGTGATTACCCGCTCGTCAAGCTGGGCCACTTAATCGGGGTGTTGTCGGGATTCGCCTTTCCTAGTTCTGGGTTCACA
>CAWAMW010000013.1:0-161918 GCA_963783305.1 uncultured Gemmatimonadales bacterium
AACGACACGATCGCACGGAACGTGACTCTCGGCGACGACGCCATTCCCAGAGAGGACGTGGAGCGGGCGCTCAGGCTTGGGGGGCGGGGGATTCGTCAGCCAGCGGCCCGAAGGGATGGACGCCGAGGTCGGTGACAAGGGCGGAATGTTCTCTGGCGGACAGCGGCAGCGGATCGCCATCGCCCGGGGTCTGGTACACAGGCCATCGCTCCTCGTCTGGATGAGGTGACCACGGCCCTGGACGTGAAACGAGCGCGCCATGCGGGAGACGCTGCGGGAGCTGGCCGGGGAGGTGACGATCCTCTCGATCTCACACCAGCCGGCGCTCAGGAGAGCGGCCGACATCGCCTATCTCATGCGCGAGGGCCGGCTGATCCGTCTGACGGAGCAGGCCGGGCGGGCTGAGAGACTCGATACACCGGCTCGCTCCGGCGCGCCTACCTGATTGAGCGCATTATCGCCGATCCTAGAATCTGCCAGGGTGATACCGCAGCGCGGAAAAGAGCGGCCCGTCTGAAGCCGAGCCGAAATCCTCGTTCATAGGCTTGAAATCCCCCCCGCAAGTCCCCCCCGCTATCCGTGATCGACCTAGGTTGACCCATTCACGACCAATGCGCCGGCGCAGCGCGCGGGCGCTGCGCCGGCCGAGGCCAGAGGTACCGATTTTCTGGAGTGCGGCGAGCCTCGCCGCTGATGGAACCCAGTTGGCCGTGGCATTGGCCCCATGCCGTCTGACCTCGACCAGCACCTCGGGGGTGAATGCGACAGTCCCGCGCTGGAAGGCGCGGAGACAGAAGTGCGTGTCCTCGCACAGCTTCAGCTCTTCGTCGAAGAAGAGATTGGCGATGGCGTCCGCTCGGAATACCATGGCCTGTGTGAATGTCGGCATGTCCCCGAACCGGACGAACGTATCGAAGGGGGGACTCGTCACGATGCGCGCCCCGGCCGGAACCGCGGGCCTGGTCGGCACCTCGGGCAATTCCCGGTAGAACAGGAACTGTTCCGGAAGGAGGGAGCCGTCCTGTCTGAATCGAACGAAATTCGTGAAGACGATGCTCACCTCCTCGTGGGACTCCAGCACCGAGACGGTTCGTTGGAGCATTTGCGGCCGCCAGCGGTCGTCCGCGTCCAGAAAAGCGATGTATCTGCCACTGGCATTTCTCAGCCCCACGTTGCGTGCGGAGCTGACCCCCCCGTTGCATTTGCGGATCACTCGCAGACGAGGATCCGTGAAGGAGTCCGCTATGTCGGGCGTGCGGTCGGTGGAGCCGTCGTCGACTAGGAACACCTCCAGATCACGGACGCGTTGGTCTAGGACACTGGACAGCGCCTCCGCAATGTAATTCTCGGCGTTATAGGCGGGGATGATCACCGTCACCAGGGGGGGAGCGGCCGGGTCTCGCACGCTATACCCCCTCGCGCAGTACCCGGGTCACATCAGGGTAGCGCTCTTCCAGTGCTGCGAGATCAGCGGGAAACGGGCAGGTTTCCAACAGGCCACGCTGCAACCGCCGCACAACTCCCAGGCCAGGGACCTGCGCCCGGACAGCCGCCCCCGCGACGCTGCCGGACGTATTGCCGTCCCCCACCTCGTGTTCCAGATCGACGCTCTGGAAGTAGTCGAGATACTTCACACCATCGCCTCCCGGGTCCTTCATCGTGCCCACCCTTGCCGCGGGCACTCCGTAGGCGTGGGCGAAGATGACCCCGTGCAGCGAACTGGAGACGATGGCATCGCAGCCGGCCACCTCCCGCAGTACATCGGGGAGAGGCGCGGTGATGTCGATCACTTTCACTTCTTCTGAATGGCCGAACCACCGCCGGGTGTGCGGGAGGTCCTTGTAGTGAGGGACGAAGCCTATACCGCGCCGAGTTGAGGACCTCGCGACGAAAAGAGGCAGGAGAAGTGCCGGGTCGCCGTAAACTTCCGGGCACTCATACCCATGCTCAAGCAACCGCCCCCGGGAAAGCGGGCCTCGAACCGCCAGAACCTCCTGAGGCCGAAAGACGTAGTGGGACCTGCTCATGATCCCGCTGCCCCATATGATGCTGTTTTCCTGCGCGTACATCAGGATGCTTCCCGCCGACAGGGTCACGGTGCGCCAGGACCTGCTGTTCGGCTCCCTGTAGATCGGTTCCACTCCCGTCAGAGTTCTGAACAGAAAGGGCCCAACCTCGTCCCCGGCGTTCCTGAAGCGCTGGGGCCGCCACCAGTACAGAGCTCGACGATCACGCCTGCGCACCCGGCGCAAGGAGTAGAGGGCTGCTCGCTTCACAGGGTTGGACACAATCGGGTTTCGGCTTGACCCTAACTCAGGGAAGGGACGGCCACTCGCCGTCCCTTCCCTGTGCTAGACCGGCTTATGCAGGCCGGTCCCTGCTAGGGCACCGGCGCGTACGAGAAGTACATGGCCCAGCTGCCGGCGCCAAACCCCATCCCGGCGCCCCAGGCGGTTTCTTCCATGGTCTCGCCAGGGAGGGTCATGCCGGCGGAGATGTCGGTGAACGACACGTCGAGATCGGCCAGCTGCGTGAGCAGGTCGCCGTTCGCCGGGTCCATGATCCACCACGTGCCAGGCGAATCACCGCCGGCGCTCAGCGCCTGCTGCCCGTATAGTGTGCCGTCCGGCCCCAGGGCCACCTGGAGCATGAAGTTGTAGTCGGCGGACTTGTTGATGAAGGTGTCGCTGCAGTCGCTCAGGTCGACCACGAAGAACTGTGTGACACCGGCGGTCATCCCGCTGCCGTAGACAATCCCGTCTGGGCTGACAGCGATGTCGCCAAATTGAATCGAAGAAGGAGCATTCGTGAGTTCGCAGGCTACACTGCTCGCCCCAATGGTCCCGTCGGCATTAATTGTGGCCTTCCTGAGTGTAGTGCTGATGTTACGGACGTAATAGTAGGAGTCGCCCATGATGGATGCGTTGTAGATGGGCGCTTGCGCCAGATTGCCGGCGTAAACGGGAGCGCCGCCCGCGCCGAGGTCGTAATAGTAGATGTCCGTCCCGGAGCCGGCCTGTACGCTGAAGTAGAGGCGATCGCTGGCGGCATGCAGCGCAAGTCCGTTGGGGGAGAATCGGTCACCTGAGGGGTCTGTAATACTCTGCAGGAGGGTCACCACGCCGGAGACCGGGTTGAACGAGTAGATGTCGCCGTCCGTCAGGCCATCGGAGTTAACGCCATCCTTCAAACCGTACAGAACGAAGTCGCCGTTTCCGGCGCCGCCACTTTCGACGACCGCGTGGGCGGCGATCAGCCACTCGCCGTCCATCGCCATGGGGGCGGCGACGGTTTCGGACCACTCCGCCAGACAGGCGATGTCATCGTCGCCGTAGGGGAACTGTCCGACCTTCGGGTTGCCCTTCTTGTTCAGGTACCCCTCGGTCTGGAAGTCTTCGAAGTCGTCGACCACCGCGAAATGGGTCTCGATGAGGCACCAGCCGGGTTCGTCGATCACGTACGTGATGGTCAGCTCACCGCCGACGGGACCGGAGACTATTACGTAGCCGACGTCCATGTTCTGACCGGCAATCAGGTCGACCATACCGCCGTCGCTGCTGATGAGGGCGCTGCTGCCGATGGAGCTCGAGCCGGGTCCGAGGAGCCCCTGGTCGGGGGCCATGATGCCATCCGAGCAGGCGGCGCCCACGGTGAGGGACAATGCAAGGGTGAGGAGAGTCTTGCGGTTCATAACATCCTCCGGGGGGCAGTACATGAGTCGCCCGTCGCGGCGTCCTGCGTCGGGCGGGCGCGGTCAGGAGCAGATACTCCTGAGGGGCGGGCGAACACCCACCGAAGTGCACGGGCTGTGCCCTGCAACCTTACCCCCTGACCATGCTCCATGGTGTTGGCTGGCGGCCACACCGTGTTGCAGGACCGCCACTAAGCGCCCCGATCGAGACCACATGCTCGACCGGGCGTCCCATGTCCAAGCGCCCGAGGCCACCCGCGCCGTGACATGTTCTCTATCCGTCCGTCGCCAGCCGGCTTGCCCGCCCACACCATCCTTCTGCAGGTTGCGCCGTCGGTCCGGGCATTTCGTAGCCCTGGAATTCCGATCCTTTACCGTCGTGGTCTAGCTGATGAAGATCGGTATTGTATCGCTGTATGGTTGGCTCAAGCTGTGGGATAACTACGGTTCATTACTTCAGAACTACGCACTCCAGGTGCGCCTGAAGCAATGGGGCCATGAGACGTACTGGATCCGGACGAGGGTCGATCCCTCAGCTTCTGCCCCCTCGCCCACCGAGGGGTTCTGGCCTTCATTGCGGGCGCTCGCCCGATGGGGTTTGCGGATTACAGGATGGCGCTCCAAGGGGGATAAGCAGAGGGAGTTCGACCGGAACCATCCGAGGCGATTCGCTCCCTTTTTCGCGACCCACGTACCTCATACGGACAGGGAATACACCGTCGACGAGCTGCTGGACAACCCTCCGAACGCCGACGCGTACATCGTAGGGAGCGACCAGGTCTGGCGGGACCCGACTCCTCTGAACCTCCTCGCCTTTGGACCACAGTCCGTCAAACGCGTCGCGTATGCCGTGAGCGCACCGTGGACGGCGCTATCCCCGGAATGGTACGCTACCGCCGCACCCGAAGTAAAGCGATTACAGGCCATCTCTGTCCGCGAGCTCGAAGGCTTGCGCGTCTGTTCCGAAATGGGACGCTCCGACGCTGTCCAGACCGTTGATCCGACACTGCTGCTGGACCGCGATGACTACCGGTCTCTCATCCGGGCCGAGGAAGATGATCTCCCCTTCGAGCAGCCTCTTGCGCTCGCCTATTTCGTCAACGTGCTCCGGCGGCGTGATGTACCCTGGACGGCCCTGCGCGCATTTGCCGCGAACAACGGCATGGACTTGAGGGTCGTGCCACTCCAGGGGTCGGAGCTGATCTTTCCATCGAAGTACGTCTACACGCCGTCGCCTACGGAATGGCTGAACGCATTCGACAAGGCTGAGTGCGTGGTGACCAATTCGTACCATGGCACTCTGTTCGCGCTGATCATGCGCAGACCTTTCCTGGCGTTGCTGCAGGGCGGACCCACATCCGCACAGAATTCCCGGTTTTTCTCGATATTGGAACCCCTGGGCTTGTCGGAACGCATCGTGTCTCGACGGGAAGCGGACGTGGCCTCAGTCCGAGACGTCGAACGGCGGATGTTCACCGAGATTGACTGGACCGACGTCGAAGCGCGGCTGGCGGGTCTGCGAGAAAGATCGGAGACCTTCCTTCTCGACTCTCTCGCCTGAGGCATATCCGGAAAGGGGGAAGGAGCCAGAATACCGCTACTGACCCAGCACGTGACAACGTATAGGGCTGGTGAACACTCAATTGTTGCGGGCCCTCCACGACCCGATCCGACTTTACCTCAGCCGCCGCAGCACGCTTTCGATCCGCTCCAGGTCCCGCTCGTTCAAGTGCGAGTGCGTGGGCGCCGTGAACAGCTCGCGGGCCAGGGTGGCCGCGCCGGGTGTGGGGCCGGTGTCCACGGCCACGCCATCGAGGACCTCGAGTGCGGGCAGCGGCCGCGGGTAGCTGGGCAGGATGCCGAGCCGTCGCGCTCGCCCGTCCAGGAGCGGCTCCGACGGCGTTCCCGGCAGCCGGAGAGGCAACCGGAGGTAGCCGGGCCGGCCCCGTTCCGGGAAGGGGGCGTGCCGCTCTGGGATCCTGGATCGCGGTGCGGATCCGTGCGGCGTTGCCGCGGCGGACACGAGCCTCGCGCTCGGCGGAAGCGTCGGAGGCGAGGAGGACTCGCGCGGCGCTCTCCTGCATCCGCCGGGCGGGTGAAGGCGGGTGGTAGACCGTCTGACCGAGGCCGAGCCATGGCAGCGCCGCTGGAATGGCGTAGAGGCCGGGTCGACCCAGGAGCCACTGGGCTCCGAGCCGGGCCAGCGCGCCGAGGCCGCTCGCCGGGTCCTCGAGCTCCCGCGGAGGCCGACGGCGCCAGGAGGTCGGCCGCCGCGCCGCGCAGCAGGAGCGCGCCGCCCGCGCCGCCGGTCCACCCCTTCCCGCGGCCGAAGCTGAGCACGCTCAGCGGCGCGAGGCTGCCGAGGCGACGGCCATCGAGGGAGCCGCCGTGCGCCTGCGCGGCGTCCTCGATCACCCAGGTGCCGGGCGGCGCGGCGGCCAGCAGAGGCGCTATGGGAGTGGGGATCCCGAAGTGGTGGACGGCTACGATGGCGGCCGGCTCGGCGGCCAGGGCGCGGTGGAGGGACCCCGGCTCCGGGAGCAGGGTGTCGGGGTCCAGGTCGTAGAACGCGGGACGAACCTCCGCACCCACAGCCGCGGTCACAATATCGTAGCAGGTGTAGGCGGGCAGCGCCGCGGTGTGGCGCCCCGATGCGGAGCGGGCGAGGGAGAGTGCGAGCTGGAGCGCCTGGGTGCCGCTGCCGCAGAGGATCACACGATCGGCGCTGAACCGCTCCGCCAGCAGGCGTTCGAGCTGCTGCGTCGGATTCCGAGGGCTGCGGGTGAGCACGGCGCGGAGCGCGGCGGCGGCGTCGACGGGGGAGTGGACGGGCGGAAGGCGTCGTAGGGACGGCATGGGGGACCAACCTACCCCGGGACGTGGAGCGGGCGCCAGAAGACGGCTGCCGGGCGTGGGGTGAAGCTCAGATCTTGCAGGCCGTCGTGGCGGAGGCCCGCGCTCCCGCCTCTCTCTCTCACCCAAACCCGAGACGCCCATGATCCGGTCACGAACGGCCATTCCGCTCCTCTTCCTCGTTTCCCTGGCCGGATGCGCCGCTCCGGCCGTCGATCCCGGGATCGTGGCGCGGGCTGCGGACCGGGAGCTCACGGTGGAGGAGGGCGCGGCGATCCTGGCCGCCGGCCCGGATCTCCCCGCCAGTCCCGAGGTGGCCACGGCGCTGGCCGACCTGTGGATCGACTACGTGCTGCTGGGGATCGCGGTGGCGGAGGACACGTCGCTGTCGCAGCTGGACGTGGCGCCGCTGGTGCGGCAGCAGGCGGAGCAGGCCATGATCACGGCTCTGCGCGACTCGGTCCTCGGCGGCGCCGAGCCCATCGACGAGGTGGAGCTGCGGGGGCGGTACGAAGCGGAGGCGGCCGGCTCGGAGGTCCGGGTGAGCCATATCCTGCGGACGCTGCCCCCGGGTGCCACGGCGGCGCAGCGCGACAGCGTGGTGGAGGGGGTGCGGGACCTCCGACGTCAGATCGTGGAGGGAGCCGAGGACTTCGACTCGGCGGCCCGTCGCTACAGCGAGGATCCCGGCACGGCCGGGCGTGGCGGGGAGCTTGGATTCGTTGCTCCGGGCGAGCTCCCAGCGCGGCTGGCGGAAGCCGTGTCGGGGCTGGAGCCGGGCGGGGTGAGCGAGCCGATCGTCACCGAAGCGGGGGTGCACCTGGTGCGGGTCGAGGAGCGGCGAACGCCCACGCCGGAGGCGTTCCGTGCGCGAGTGGAGGGCCGGCGAGTGGCGGTGGCCGAGTCGACGTACCTGGCGGAGCTCCGGGAGCGCGCGGCGGTGCGGGTGCAGGAGGGCGCCGCCGAGCGCGTCCGGGAGCTGGCCCGCGGCACCGCGGACACGACGACTTTCGCCGGACAGAGGGCGCTCGTTCGCTACACCGACGGAGAGATCACGGCCGCGGAGGTCCGCGAGTTCCTGGGGAGCCGGACGCCGCTGTACCGCTCCCAGGTCGCCGGGGCTCCCGACTCGCTGATCCACCGCCAGATCCTCGAGCCCCTGGTTCAGCGGGAGCTGCTGGTGCGCGAGGCGGAGCGGGAGGGGTGGGCGGTGTCGGACGAGACGCTGGAGCCGATCCCGGCCGCGGCGCGGGCGAGCATCCGCTCGATGGCGCGGCAGCTCGGGCTCTACCCGGTGTCCGCGGAGCCCGAGAGCGAGTACGCGGATGAGGTGGAAAACAGGGTCCACGCGCTGCTCACCGCCGTCGTCGGGGGGGAGCGGCAGGCGCCTCCGCTGGGCGCCATCTCCACCCTGTTGCGCGGGCGCTACCCCGCCGACGTTTCGGCCGCCGGAATCGAGGCTCTCGTCTCCGCCATGCAGGCGCGGACCGACTCCTGAGGCGGCACCGGTACGTGTCGCTGGCTCCACAGGCTGTGGCACCGATCCAACGGAACGGCGGCGGGAGGGAACGGGCGGAAAGCGTCGCCATTTTCCGCCGCGGGGAGTAGAACGAGAATCATTCCTGGGCACGGAATGGCGGTTGCACTTCCTGGGCGGTGATCCCCCCGGTCGGATAGCTCGCAGTGAGCGGTCGGGCCGTCATCCCGTTACACGAGGAGTCTCTATGCGACGAACCTTCCGATCACTGGCAGGCCTGGCCGCGGCTGCCGCGCTGGTCCCCGCCTTTACCATTGGCGCGGGCGCCCAGTCCATCGACCCATCGACGTTCAGCGGAACGCTCGGTGTGGGCGAGAGCGTCACGATCAACAAGACCATCACGGTGGGCGAGTTCGGCGCCACCACGGTCGACCTGTTCTTCCTGGCGGACAACACGGGGAGCATGGGCGGCATCATCACCGAGGCACAGAGTGGCGCTACGTCAATCATGAACGCGCTGGTTGGCGACTACCATTTCGGGGCGGGCCGGTATCTGGGTGACCCGTTCGAGGGAGTCGCCCCGGCGTCCGCCTACTCGGAGGACACGGGTCTGACGGCCAGCAAGGTGGCGGTCCAGGCCGGGATCGACAGCTGGACCGCCGGCGGTGGTGGTGACACACCGGAGGCGAACTTCTACGCGCTGCAGCAGGTGGCGAACACCGCTGCCTGGCGCGCCGAGGCGCAGCGGTTGATCGTCTGGTTCGGTGACGCGCCATCGCACACGGAGACCACCACCTCGGCCCAGGCCATCGCGGCGCTCCAGGCTGCGAACGCAAAGGTCATCGCGTTCAACAGCGGGTCCGCGGGTAACGGGATCGACGGGAGTTATGGTGCTTCCACGAACCAGGCCAGCGGTATTGTCGCCGGCGCCGGCGGGTCGCTGACGAACAACTTCAGTCTCCTGAGCGGGGCGGACTTCGTGAACGCGGTCACCGCCCAGATCGATGCGGCGACGTCATCGATCGACCTCATCTTCGGCACCAACTTCCTCGGCACGGGTCTGAGCCTGGCGTTCGCGTGCACGGACCCGCTCGGCTGTACGGGCGTGGGTGCGGGTGAGTCCCGTATGTTCGACCTGACCATCACGGGCCTGGAGGTCGGGGAATACGACTTCGAGGTGTTCGCGCAGGGCGTGGATGCGGTCGAGACCGACTTCATCCGGGTAACGGGCGGCACGCCAGTGCCGGAGCCGGCCACCATGCTGCTGCTGGGCACGGGGCTGTTCGGTGTGGCGTTCGTCGGTCGCCGTCGTCGCAAGGACGAGCTGGGCTGACGTCTGTCGCAGCCGTTGACACCGGCTGATACGAAACGCCCCGGCGGCAGGATCTCCTGCCGCCGGGGCGTTTCGTTTGTGGTTCGTTTCCCCCGCTAGGGGATCTTCCGGGCGAGCGCCGGCCCCAGGCGGTTCGTCACCGCCAGCGGCAGCTTCTGCCAGGCCTGTGTGGCCAGGCGGAACTTGGGCGAGTCGGGGTTGGGGGTGGCGTCCACGCCATCGGCGGACCACTGGCCCCAGGGGAGGGGGACGTCACGGCCGCCCCACTGGGTCTTGAAGCGGTGGGTGCCGCCGCCGGGGGTGCAGCGTCCGAAGTTGAACGTCTTCAGGCCGCGCTTGCTCATCTCCTCCATGAGGCTCCAGTAGAGGAGCATGTTGGGGGCGAGGCGGTTGTACTCGCGGAGGGAGGAGGCCCAGGTGATCTCGAACTCGTCGTTGTGGACGAAGCCGGCGCCGGCGGCCACGGGCGTGCCCTGGTGGTAGACGGCGGCGAAGACGATGTCGTCCTCGAAGAGGTGGAGCGAGCGGAGGAAGAAGGCCATGGGGAGGACGGGCGTGCCGAGGTCCCGCATGTTCCGGCAGTAGATGTCGTAGAACGGCCGGATCTCGTCGAGGCCGATGCGGGCTTCCATGTCCTCCTTCATGGGCCGGCGGACCTGGCTGCGGACCTTGGACTTGAAGTCCTTCCAGAGGACTTCCGGGTCGTCGGGCAGGTCGAGGAGGACGGCGACCTTGCGGTCGGTGGTGGTGAGGTCGCCGGGGAGCTCCGAGCGGGAGCGCAGCTCCAGCAGGTCCACCTGATTGGCGTCGGCCAGGTCGATGGCGTGCTCCACCAGGAGCTCGACGGCGTCCGGGTCGCCCACGGGGCCGCCGTAGTTGAGGAACGGCATGCTGACGAGGTAGTCGCCGAAGAGGCGGCTCCGGACGCGGACCAGGGGGAGGACGCCCACGATCTCGCCGGCCTCGTTGCGTGCGGCGGCGTAGCGGCACTCGTGGCCCAGGAGCTCCTCCATGATGGGGCGCCAACCGTGGAGGTGGCAGAAGGTGGCGTCTGCGCGGGAGCGGACGTACGTGTCCCACTCCTCGGCGTCGGCCATTCCCAGGACGTCGAGGGTCAGCGGACGTTGCTTCTCAAGCACTCTCAGCATGCAGGGCTGTGGGGTCGTTGGAGCCGGGCGCGGCGCGACCGGTCTGGCGGATCCCCATTGTAGCGGCTATGGACTGGAACCGGAACTCCCGCAGCAGCTTCCTGATGCGCGGCTCGGTCCTGCGCAGTCCGCCATAGTGACGGATCCGTGTCTTCAGCGGGACGTCGAGGCGGGGCTGCTCGGGGTCCAGCTCCCACGGGTGGATGTAGAAGGTGCCGGGGTAGCCGGCGCGCTCCGCCTGCCGGAGCCCCTCGCGGACGAGGCCGAAGGGCAGCAGGCGGAGGTACGCTCCGCCGGCCGCCGGCAGCGTCATTCCCGCTACCCGCGCCGTGGAGGGCGGGAACTCCATGAGCCGGCCCGCGGGCAGGTCGAAGTGGTAGGGCCCGCGCTCGCCGCCGACGTAGCCGTAGCCACCGCGGCGGACGGGGAAGAGGGAGGAGTCGTAGTAGTAGCCTTCCTCTCGCAGGATCTCCAGCGCCCATTCCATCCCGCGGGTGATGCTGTAGCTGGGGGCCCGGTAGCCCATGACGGGCTGACCGGTGAGGTCCTCCAGCGTGCCCTTGCTGCGCCGCACGCTCTCCCGGAACTGCTCGGGTGTGAGCTCCGTGACTCGCCGGTGCGCCTGCCCGTGGGAGGCGACCTCGTGGCCGGCCGCCACGATGCGTCGCACCAGCTCCGGGAACCGCTCCGCGATCCAGCCCAGGACGAAGAAGGTTCCGTTCGCGTGGTGCTCCGCCAGCAGCTCCAGCAGCCGGTCCACCGGCGCTTCCACCCTCGACGGGATGTCGTCCCAGCTGTCGCGGGGGATGTACGGCGCGAGCGCCACCACCTGGAAATAGTCCTCGACGTCCACCGTGAAGTGGTGTCGGATCACCCGCCCCTCCCCGTGCGCCCGCCCCGGAGGCGGAGCACCTCCGTCACCGTGCGCGTGCCGCTCTCGCCACCGGCGGACAGCAGGTGCTGGAGCCGCGTTCGCAGGTCGTTGCGCGTCTGGAGTCGATCGCGCAGCCGGTGCTGCACGAGGGTCGGTGTCGAGGCGGGTTGGGCTGTTCGCATGGTGTCTCCCCTTTGGTTCGGCCGGCCGTCTGCCCCATCCCGCGTCCGGGGGATTGACGTCCCGGCCCGGTTGGGGTCTCTTCCGCGCATGACCACTCAGAACGGGGGAGATCGCCGATCCTGGCCAGTGCACGTGCTTCGAAGGACAGCCCGATGGCTGCTGGACGCACTGGATCGCACGCTCCATACCGCCCGCGGCGCACGCGCTCGCCGGCGGCTTCGCGCCCTGCGGAATCCCTCCTCGATCCTGGTCATCTGCCAGGGTAACATCTGCCGGAGCCCGTACGCGGAAGCGGCGCTCCGACGCCCCGATCTGTTGCATGACCGCAACATTGTGGTGCGCTCGGCCGGCTTCGTCGGGCCCGGGCGGCCGGCGCCCCCGGAAGCGCTGGCGGTGGCCGCGCGACGGGGTCTCGACATGGGGTCGCACGAGTCGCGGCTGATGGAGCTGCGGGAGCTGCGGACGGCGGACGTGCTGGTGGTGATGGACCCGCACCAGCAGCGGTCTGTGGCCGCCATGGCCAACCGTCCGCGCCGTGACGTCCTGCTGCTGGGGGACCTGGACCCGCTGCCGATCCGGAAGCGCACCGTGCGGGACCCATGGGGGCAGGAGGAGCCGGTGTTCGAGGAGGTGTACGACCGGATCGACCGCTGCGTCGAAGAGCTGGCGCGGGAGTTGAATGCCTCCGCTGTTGTTCCCGGAGCCGGCGGCGAATAACTTTCCCTGTTCGCTGCCGATCCAACCGCCACATCCGCAGGTCCTCGATGAACCGAATCCCAGTCCTGGTGACGACGCTGTCCGTGCTGGCCGCCACCGCGGTATGGAGCTCGCCCGCCACGGCCCAGAGCCTTACCCGTGGCGAGCTGGCGGGTGTGGTGGAGTCCGCGATGGGCGAGCCGCTGGCGGACGTGCAGGTGACGCTGCTCCGGCAGGATGGCGGTGTGCCGGTGGTGGTGGAGACCGACCGGTCGGGAGCATTCCTCTTCTCGCTGCTGTCGCCGGGCAACTACGAGGTGCTGGCGGAGCGGCTGGGGTACGGACCGGTGGTGGTCTCGCCGGTTCCCGTTCGGCCGGACCGTCGCCTGCACGTGCGCGTGGTCCTCGGACGCGTGGAGGGCGCCGTGGCGGAGCCCGAGCGGGTGCCGTTCGAGGGGGGAGCGCTGTCGGCGGGCGCGCGGGCGGGGCGCACCCACTACTTCGGCGAGCGCGAGATCCGCGGGCTGCCGGCGCGGGACGGGGTCCTGGGCGAGCTGCTCCGCTTCTCCTCCCTGGGCGACCCGTCGCTGGAAGTGGAGGGGCTGCCGGGATCGCTCATGGGCCTGGTGGTGGGCGGCGTGCCGTACTCGCCGGCCCGATACGGCGGCGATCTCGAGGCGAGCGCCATGGCGACAGCGCTTCTGCCGCTGCGCGTGGTGGGTGGCGCGGAGCTGCTGGCGGGGCGCGCGGCCATGGAGGGGCCATCCGCGGCGGGCGGGCTCCTGTCGATGACGCTCCGGACCCCGCCCGCGGGCTTCGGCGGCGAGGTGGAGGGGCTGTGGTCGGGGGGCGAGCCGTCGATCACGCGAGGCGGCGCTCTCCTGGGCGGCTCCATGGTGGGCGACAGCGCCCACGGCTGGCTCTTCGCCGAGATGCAGCGCCGGTCGGTCCCGGTGCGGTTCTGGCCGGCGGGCTCCGATGAGCTGACGGCGGGCCTGGCCGCGGCCGGAGTCGACGTCGCGTCGCTGGACCAGGAGGCGCTGAGCGACACGGAGCGGCTGAACGCCGGCGGGAGCTTCAGCTGGCAGCTGTCCGGGGCGCGGGCGGTGGAGGTGTTCGGCCTCTACGGCCGGTCCGACGCCGCGCACGCCTCGAGCTCGCTCCCGGGCGCGGTCGTGCCCGCGCCGCTGGAGGGGGAGGACCTGCTGGCGGGTCTGTCGGCGACCGCGCGGCTGACCGACCGGGTGGACGGTCAGCTCCGGGCGGGGCTGACCCGCAGCAGCCGGAGCTATGACGCGGCCACCACGGTGGACAGCGGCCTCGGGGAAGGGGCGGTGCTGTTCGCGCCGACGGGGGCGCAGCTGGGCGACCCGGCGTACCCGGCGTCGGTCGACCGCTCCGAGCTTTCGGCCGAGGGATCGCTCTTCTACGGCAGCGGCTCTCACCAGCTCAAGGTGGGGCTCGGAGGCCGGTTCACCAGTCACGAACAGACGGCGGGCGGCCGCGGCCTCTACCTCTTCGATGATGCCGCTGGCTTCGCGAGCCGGACGGGCGTGTACCGCGGGCTGGACCGTGCGGCCACGGCGAGCTTTTCGGTGGCCGAGCTCTTCGTCTATGGTCAGGACAGCTGGCGCGTGGCGCCGGGGCTCCGGCTCACGTCGGGGCTGAGCTATGAGGTGGAGACGCTGCCGGCCGGAGACCTGGTCGCCAACCGTCGCTGGCAGGAGCTGACGGGGATCGACAACACCGACCTGCCCGACTACACCGGCGATGTCGGGCTGGTGCTGGGCTTCGACTGGGACGTGCAGGAGCAGCAGATCTGGCGGGTCAGCGGCGGGCTGTCCGTGCAGCGCGGGGATGTGGCGCCCGAGCTGCTGGCGGAGGCGCTGAGCTACGACGGCCGCGTGGCGGCCAGCATGGCCATAGGCGACCTGGCGACGTCGCCGACGCCGCTGGGGCCGCGCCTCACCATCGTGTCCCCGGACTTCGCCGCGCCCGTGACGACCCGGGCGAACGTGGGGCTGAGCCGGGCGATCGGAGCCACCGCGGCGCTCCACCTCGGCGCCGTCATCCGGGAGACCGACCACCTGCCGCGACGCACCGACCTCAATCGGCCGGCCAACGCGGCGTTCAGCGACCAGTACGGTCGGCCGGTCCTCGGCAGGCTCACCCGCGAGGGGGGGCTGCTCTTCCCGGAGCCCGGCGCCAACCGCGCCTTCGGCGAGTTCGACATCGTCTCCGCCCTCGCGAGCAACGCCTCCTCCAGCTACTGGGGTGTGACGGCGGGCCTCGAGAAGCGGTTCGGCGCGCTCCAGGCGTCGGCCTTCTACACGTACTCCGCCACCGAGGACGACTGGGTCGGAGCCGCCGGTGGCGCGCCGCTGGACGGGCTCATCCCGTTCGGCGGGGACGGCGAGCTCGACGACTGGGCCACCGGGACCTCCGACTTCGACATCCCCCAGCGGTTGGTGGCGAACGCCGCGCTGACGCTGCCGTTCGCCCCGGCCGTCCAGGTGGGCGGCTCCTGGCGGTGGTCCTCGGGACGCCCGTTCACTCCAGGCTTCGGCCGGGGCATCGACGCGAACGCCGATGGCGTGGCCGGCAACGACCCGGCGTTCATCGATGGCGACATCGAGGGGATGGCCGACGTCATGGCGGAGCACGCGTGCCTGCGCGAGCAGGAAGGTCGCTTCGCGCCGCGCAACAGCTGCCGCACCGACGACCGCAGCCTCCTCGACGCCTGGCTCGGCGTTCGCCTGGAGGTCGGCGGTGTGCGCCCCGAGCTGCGCGTGGAGGCGCTGGCGTTGAGCGCAGCGGCCGCCGGGCTCGTCGACACCGCCCTCTACCATCTCGATCCCGACGCCGCGATCGTTACGGACCCGGTCACCGGGGACGTCACGGTCCCGCTGATGGTCAATCCCCGGTTCGGAGAGGCGCTACAGCCGTCGTCCGAGCTCTCCCGCATCCGGATCAGCCTGAGGATGGTTTTCTAAGATGAGCAGGATCGCAGCGCTGTCTCTGGCCCTGGTCACCCTGGTCACCCTGGCGGTGGCGTGCAGCGGCGACGATGACGGACTGAGCGTCGACGCCACCGGCTCCGTACTGGGGCTGGTGTGGCTGGATCGCAACGGCAACGCCACCCTCGAGGGCAGCGATGGTCCCGTCGGCGATGTCCGGGTCCAGCTGGTGCCCGCCGCCGGCGGCGGGCCCGCCTATTCGGCCGTCACCACGGCCGGCGGCGAGTTCCGGATCACCGATGTCCTCGTGGGGGACTACCAGGTCGTGCTGGATCGCACCACCGTGGGCGACACGCTGCGGCTCCTGGCCCTCGACTCATCGAGCGTGACCGTGGAGGCCGACGACAGCTCCGTGGTCACCGTGGGGCTCACCTACCCGGCCGTTCCAGTCGACAGCGCGCGGCGCGCGCCCATAGACACTCGCCTGTTCGTGGAAGGCCTGGTGCTCAGCCGATGGGGCACGTACGGCGAGGCGTCGCTGCACGTCCGGGACTCGACCGGCGCCATCCAGGGGGTGCGCGTTGCCCAGACCAACGTCATCCCCGGTGACAGCGTGCGGCTCCTCGGCGTGGTCAGCGCCCAGACGGGTCAGCCCGTGATCAAGGACGGGTTCATCTTCCTGCTCCGGACGGGCGTGCAGTCGCCGGAGCCCCGCGAGATCACCACCGCCATGGCCGCTTCGGCCGATGACGGCGCGCTGGATGCCGACCTGGTCCGCCTGGACAGCGCCGTCGTGACCGACACCAGCCGCACCGCCGCGGGGGAGTTCATTTTCACGGTCGACGACGGCAGCGGCCCCGTGGCTGTGGTCCTGGACGGTCAGATCCAGTTCTCGCTGAGTTTCGACGAGATCGTCGGCACCATCCTCGACGTGACCGGTATCCTGGTCCCGTCGTCGGCGGGCGGGAGCTGGCAGGTCAGGCCGAGATCGAACTCCGACCTGGTGGTCGGGCCGCTCTCGTGGCCTACGCTGCCCATCGACGAGGCCCGCGACGAGCCCGTCGACACCCGCCTCATCATCGAGGGCCTCGCCCTCAATGGCTGGGGCACCTTCGGCGACTCCACCGTCCACGTGCGTGACGCCACGGGCGCCATCCGCGCGATACGGGTGCCACCCGCCAACATCGCCGCCGGCGACAGCATCCGGGTGGTGGGGACCATCGCCAGCCTCCGGAACCAGCCGGTGCTGACGCGGGTCCTGCTGCGTCGGCAGGAGGCCGGCTTCCAGTCACCCGCACCGGATACCGTGGCCACCGCCACCGCCGCGGCGGCGGGCGCCGGCGCCCTCGACGCCGAGCTGATCCACGTCGAGAATGCGGTGGTGCAGGATACCAGTCGGACGACGGCCGGCGAGTTCGTGTTCACGGTGGACGACGGCAGCGGACCCGTCGATGTGGTGCTGGACGCACAGATCCTGTTCTCGCCCCAGTTCGGGGGCGCGATCCTCGGAAGCACTCTCGACGTCACGGGTCTGCTGGTGCCGGCCGCCACCGGCACACGCTGGTTGGTCAAGCCTCGGCAGAACGACGACCTGGTGGTCCAGTAGGCAGCGCCCGCCGAACGGCCCGCCGAGCGAGCATCCCCAGCACCACGCCCACCGCCACCCCCGCCAGCTCGACGGGCGGCACGGGCAGGAGCCCCACTTCGGCGGGCGCGGCGATCCAGGCGTACCCCGCGATCGCCGCCGCCAGCCCCAGCGCCAGGTGCCAGCGCGCCCAGTAGCCGACGGGCACCAGCAGCAGCAGCAGCCAGAGCGCCGACACCGCCGTGTGGACCTCCGGACGCGCGCCATTCAGCGCATACAGGAAGCGCCACCCCCTGTTGCCCGCGATGCCGTAGCCGCAGGTCATCTCCTTCCGCACCAGGAAGCAGCGCTTCCCTCGCGACTCCGCCGTCGCCAGCTGCAGCGTGTCGCCCGCCGCCACCGAGTCCAGCGCGTTCGTCGCGCGCCGGTCCGGGTTGTCCAGCCGCAGTCGGCTCGCACGCGTTCGCTCCCGGTACACCAGGTCCGTCCCGTCCACCCCCAGCAGCGCTACCAGCCCGCCGCCCGCATCGTACAGCGCCAGCAACGGAGCCAGCTGCTCCGGCGGCGCGCCCGCCGCCACGAACACCCCCATCAGCGACCCCTCTTCCAGCAGCCGCTTCACCGCCACACCCCGGGCGCTCGGACCCGGCGTGAGCGAAAGCGGCTGAACCGCGCCCATCAGCACCGTTCCCGGATAGGGGACCACACCCGGCCGGCTCGTCTCCCATTCCACGAAATAGGGCGGCTCCGGCAGCTCCTGCTCCGACAGCCAGGCCGTCAGCGGGAGCGTGGCCGCTACCAGGATCGCCGCCACCGTCGCCAGCCGGTCCCCCAGGTAGCTCGACGGGTGGACCCAGTACCGCGCGATTTGGCCCAGCCCAGCCCCCGCCGCCGCGCCCAGTGTGTTGAAGAGCACGTCACTCGGCGTCGAATACCGGCCGGGGATCACCAGCTGCAGCGCCTCGATTCCCGCCGACACCGCCAGCCCGGCCACGATCGCCAGGAGCCAGCCGCGGCGCGAAAGGGCGAGCCCCAGCGGGAGGAAGAGCAGCACGTTCAGGATCGCGTCCGCCAGTCCACGATCTCCGCACAGCAGGCACAGTCCGGGCTCCACCACCGCCCCAGGATCGGACGGCCAGAGCGTGAGGAAGGCCAGCAGAAGGAGGTATCCGGTAAGGGCCAGGCGCCGCGGTGTCATGGCGGGGAACGTAACGCCCGTCTTCACCGCCGCAAAGAACGGGTCCGCGATGGAGTGGAGGCGCCGCTTCCGGCCAGCGCGCGTTCCCCGCGTTCTGACTGTGGCAGCCGTGCGACAACACGTGGTGCGGGTCGAACACCCAGGCAGGCCTCGGCGCCGCCAAAATGGTCATTGTACGCAGGTTTCCTCATCATTTTACGTCATCCAGCCGAAAATCGGGTTGGGTGTGGAACGTGCACCTGATAGTGCCCAGCACGGCTCAACCGCCGGTCTGGACCCATTCGAGGAGAGAAGGCCATGAAGAAGCAGTCACTGATCTTGGGAGGTGCCCTGCTCGGCATCCTCCTGCTGTACCCGCAGGAAGGAGTGGCGCAGTTGACCCTGGACGGGCCTGACTGCAACGCTTTCAATGCCTTCGTGGCTTCGACGGGCCCCGTGTCGTACTTGGCGTGCGGCGGTGCCTTCGGCGGCAACGACAGCAATCAGGACGTAGAGGGGTGGATTCTGACCACCTGGGGACTCAACGTGGCGCAGCTCGGCAAGACCGATGGCAGCGGTGCAGCGCTCGGCCCGTTCGTAGCGTACGGTGCGGGGGCGAGCTCGGGGAACCTCCTTTTCAATTCGCCGGTCTCCGGGGTGTTCGTCCTGTCGCTGAAGGCCTCGAACCGGTTCAGCCTCTACCAGTTCGACACCGGCACTGACAGCTGGACATCGCTGAGCTTCAACACCATCGGTACCAGCACGAACCCGGGCGGGACGGCGCAGGGGCTGTCCCACGCCACGTTCTACGCGGGCTCGACGGTCGTGGTGCCCGAGCCGGCCAGTGCGTTCCTGCTCCTGTTCGGGATCATGGGAGTCGGCTTCGTCGCTCGTCGTCGGCGCGACCATCAGGCGTAGAGGATAGGGCCGAATCTTCTCGACGCCCCCCGTGCCCATTTGAGGGCACGGGGGGCGTTTTCGTGCGGTCGCTCGCCGGCTACAGGGCGACCGTAAGCCCGGCCACCACCACCAGGACTGCCAGTCCGGCTCCGGCCGCGCGCCGCCCCGGCGCCCACCCCAGCGCCAGTCCCACCAGCGCCACGAGCCATAGCGAGTCCATGGCGGCGGCGGCGCGTGGTGGCACGACGTCCGGCCCCAGCAGCAGCACCCAGCCCGAACCGACTCCCGGCGCGGCGCACCGCTCCTTCTCCTGGACCCTGAGGCAGAGCGTCGATCCGCCGGCGCGGCGGTGGACCGACGGTCGCCAGGCCGCCAGCCGCACCGTGTCGTCCGCGCTCACCCCATCCAGCGCGCCCTTCCAGCGCCGCTCCGGCGCCTCGAAGCGCAGGTCGGCGGCGCGCCGGCGGACTCGCAGCACCAGGTCGTTCCCTTCCGCCCCCATCAGCAGCACTTCCTCCTGCTGATCGTCGTAGATGCTGAAGATGGGAGCGAGCCGGGGGGGAGGGGGGCCGGCCACGACGGTGACGGCGACGGTGTCGCCTGCGAGGAGGCCCAGGCGCGCGGCCGCGCTCGAGCCCAGCCGCCGCGACGGAGCGGGCTGCTCCCCGATCGTCGCCGACAGAACGCGCCCGCCGTAGTTGCCGTAGTAGCCCAGCTGCGCCGTCCACTGACCGTAGTAGTCGCGCTCGGGCAGCGACGGCCGGAACGCCAGGGCGGTGCCGATCCAGACGGTGGCGACCAGAGCTGTCAGCACGATCTGACGCCGGGCGGAAGGGGGTGCGCGGAGGGAGAACGTCCCCGTCCCCAGCAGCACCGCCCCGATGGCGGCGCCGAGTCCGTTTGCCAGGAGATCGCCCAGCGAGGTGTAGCGACCGGGCATCCAGAGCTGAGCGGTCTCGATTCCTCCGGAGAGGGCGAGCCCGATGAGGCCGGTGATCAGGGGCCGTACGCCGGCCGCCCGGAGCGCGGCGCCCAGGGGCACGAAGAGGGCGATGTTCAGCAGGAAGTCCGCGGCACCGCGGGATCCGCACGCGAGGCACCAGGAAGGGAGGGTGGAGGCGCCGCCACCGGGCCCGCCGTGTGGCAGGCGGAGGGTGAGACCCACGATCGGGAGGAGCGCCGCGGCGAGGAGTGCCCACGTCCGCGGCCTTTTCCAGCTGCTCGTATCCCGGCGGCCGGCCCCGTGCCGCTGGGAGGTCACTCCCTGGGCGCCCTCGGCAGCTCGAGCTCGAAGAAGAAGCGGGTCCCGTACCCGGGCCGTGACTCCACCTGGAGCTCTCCGCCCATCACCTCCACGAGGCGGCGGCAGATGGAAAGCCCGAGCCCGGTCCCGGAGAAATGGAAGCCGGTCTGGCTCTCGCCACGGTGGAACGGCTCGAAGAGCAGCGCGAGGTCCCTCTCGTCCATGCCCCGACCGGTATCGCGGACGGAGAACTCGACCCGGTGGGGACCCCGCTCGACGGCCACGGTCTCGACTCGCCCCGTTTCGGTGAACTTGAGGGCGTTGGCCGCGAGGTTGAGGATGACGCGGCTGAGGCGCGTGGTGCTCCCGAGGCGGACGTCACGGTCGGGGGCGTAGAACTGGAGGTGCAGCCGCTTCTCGTGAGCCATGGGTGCGACCATGGCTCGCACGCTGTCGAACATCTCCTTGAGCGAGAAGGGCTCCGGCTCGTACCTGTCCGAGACGAAGTCTCCCTCACGCGCCAGGTCGATGAGATCGCTGGCCACCGTCACGAGACTCAGGGAGGCGCTGTAGATGATCCCCACCTGCTGCCGCTGGATGTCGTTGATCTCACCGCTCTGCCCCTTCCGGAGCGTGTCCGCCAGGAACATGATGGAAGTGAGCGGTGACCGTAGGTCGTGCGCGAGCTCCACCACGAGGTCCCGCGAGTCGACACCCAGGAGGGCGGAGGCCGTGGACTGATGCTGTTCCGGCTCCAACCGCGCGTGGATGCTCTCGATCCGACTCAGGACCGTCAGCAGGTCCCCGTCGTTGACACCCTCGGCGCCCTGGAGCAGCTCGCGGCGGAGCAGGTCCAGCAGTCGGCGCTGAAGCGCGAGATCACCCGCGCGCGCACCCCGTTGCACTTCACCCTGCCGCCCCTGGCCGAGGGCAGGAAGGAGCCGCTCGAGCGTCTCCTCCACCTCGACGGCGCCGAACGCGTACCCCCGCCAGCCCTCCGGGTCGGCCAGCACGCGCCGGACCGCCCCGTCCAGGGCTTCATCGATGCCGCGCGAAGCGGCCTGGGCGCGCGCGCGCCCCGCGTCACCGGTCGACGTCGGATCCCACAGGTCGGGGGTCGGTTCCTGAAGGCTGCTCATCGGGATCGAAGAATGGTGTCCCGCTCGAGGTCGTGCTTCTCGATCAGGCGGTACAGAGTGGTCCGGTCGACGCCCGCGATCCGGGCGGCTTCCGACATGTTGCCCCCGGCGCGGTTCACCAGGTCGGTGACATACCGGCGCTCGAACTCGGCCACCACCCTGTCCCGCGCCTCGTGGTAGGCTTCGGAGCTGTCGATGTGTGACAGCTGCGAGGAGCCGTTCGTGGCGCCCACCTGGCCATCGCCCACGAATGGTATGTCCTCGGCCTCGATCGCCGCGCCCGGAGCGGTCAGGACGACCGTGTGCTCCACGATGTTCTGGAGCTCCCGGACGTTCCCGGGCCAGCCGTAGGACTGCAGGGCCTGCGTGGCGCCCCTGGTGAACGTCGGCATCGGCTCGTGTCCGTTGTCCCGCTTCCAGTAGGTCTGGAGGAAGTGGTTCGACAGGACCTCGATGTCCTCGCGGCGCTCCCGGAGCGGCGGGACCCGGATGGGCACCACCCGGAGCCGGTAGTAGAGGTCGGAGCGGAGGTCCCCCTCTTCCACGGCCGTGGAGGCGTCCCGGTTCGTGGCCGCAATGAAGCGCACGTCCACCACCGCGTCCACCTTGTTGCTGCCCACCCGGCGGACCGCGCCGTCCTGGATGACCCGCAGCAGCTTGGCCTGGATCCGCTGGGACATCTCCGTAAGCTCGTCCAGGAACATGGTTCCGCCGTTGGCCGTCTCGAAGAGCCCCGCCTTGTCACGGATGGCGCCCGTGAACGCGCCCTCGTAGTGCCCGAACATCTCCGACTCCAGCAGCGGCTCGGGCAGCGCGGCGCAGTTCACCGCCACCATGGGCTTCCCCTCCCGGCGGCTGTTGTGGTGGATGTACTGCGCGATCAGCTCCTTCCCGCTCCCGCTCTCACCGGTGATGAACACCGAGGCGTTGCTGCGAGCAACCTTCCGCGCCACCTCCAGCGCCTTCTGGAACGCGGGCGACCGCCCCACCACCGTGATCCTGTCGCCGCCCGCCGGAGAGACCACCGCGCCATTGGCCTGGTGGCTCTGTGCATCCGACCGCTGCCGCATCACCGCGTGACCCGCCCGGCCGATCAGGACATCGAGGTGGGTGGCCGAGAACGGCTTCGGCAGGTAGTCCCACGCGCCGACCTCCAGCGCCTTCATGTTCGACTCCACGCTCGGGTTCCCGGTCATCATCACGACAATGGACTCGGGGCGCCGCTCGAGCGCCGCCTGCAGCAGCTTCATCCCCGGCACCTGCGTCATGTACAGGTCCAGGAGCAGGATGTCGAACTCCCGCTTCCGCACGGTCTGCAGGGCCTCCTCGCCGCGGCCGATCGCCGTCACGTTGAAGCCCTTCATCCGCAGCACGTTCTGGCAGCTCTCGCGAAGCGTCGCCTCGTCATCGACGACCAGCACCCGGATGGAGCCCATCTGCTCTTCCGTCAGGGCGCCGAACCCGCTCAACTCAGCGGGATCGCTCGGCTCGGCCGGACTCTTCTTCGAGGACATAGGGGCCAGGGCTCCGGATTGCGACGACACCCACGGCGGCCAGTGCCGCATCAGGGAGGGTGACGGGATCTCCCATTCTCCCGAGAATGGGTGAGAACAGAGTTGAACTAAATAGCGATGGGCGGGGCGGGAGTCAAGCGATTCGTTGCGCCGATGCCACAGATTGTAGACCGAGGGTAGCCCGACGGACGGCTCAGTTGGCGATGTTCTCGTAACTGGCTCGGGTCGCGCGGGTCAGGAACTCGGACGGATCCAGCTCTCTGCTGTGGAAGTCATCGACGGCGTACACGCCGGCACGGAAGCGCGGCGCGGAGCCCGACTCATTCGACAACTTCCGGAGTCGTGTGGCCAGGATCTCCGCCCCCTGGCCCGGCGTGTCCGGTGCGACGACAGCGAACTCGTTGGGTCCGATCCGCGCCAGCAGGTCGCTCGTACGGATCATCGAACGGAGCTGCCGCGCCACGTCGGTGATCTGGGCCGGAATGGCGTCGTCTCGCCGCCCGCCGCCGGTTTCGTCCCCGATGTTGACGACGATACAGGAGAGCGGTCTGCCGTACCGGGATGCGGCGGCGGCAACCTCGGCGAGCCGCCGGCTGATGCCGTGCCAGCTGTACAGCCCCGTGAGGGCGTCGATGAGGGCGTCATCCTGGAGGCGGTCCGACTCCAGCTTGCCCCGGATGTAGCGCTCGATCCGGAGCAGCAGCTCTTCGGCGTCGATAGGGAGCGAGAGGATGTCCCACACCCCCGCTTCCAGCGCTTCGAGCTTCCGCTCCCGCGTCACGTGACCGGTCGCCAGGAGCAGCACCGGCGCCGACCGCGACACCGCCTCCTGGTCGATCAGCTGACGGGCCAGCTCGGTGCCGGTCAGGTGGGGCAGGTCCAGGTCGATGAAGACGGCGTCCGGATTGTTCTGCGCCGCCGCCTCGATGGCCTGCTCGGCCGTGTACGACCTGAGGACGGCATACCCCTTCGGGGCAATCACGCTGCCGAGGGAGCGTGAAGCCCACTCGTGCTGGCTGACGATCAGTACCAGAGGTGCGCGAGCCACTCGGGATGACCTCCAATGACGGCCACTTCCGGCGTGGCGAACGCAGCCATTGCGGAAGCAATAAGTAGGTAATTTCGTCGAATTGTTACGCAGTTTCCATGCTAAGGGCAAGTATTCCTGCCCCGCCGCCGCCGCCGCCCGGCGCCAGGAGGGACGGGAAGCCCCCGCGGAGCCGGCCGTAGACAGCGTGGCTTTTGCCACAGGGTGTGGCGCGCGTCCTACACGCTGAACACGCTGAACCCGCGCTGAGCGCGGCCGGCCGCCGCCGCCTGCTCATGATAAACCATTGCTGTAAAGTGATTTACCCGACCCGAGTCCCTCACGGCCTGGCTTTTGACCCCCCACATCCTTCTCCCCGGTCCGCGCGCCGCCGTTCCGGCTGCGTGTGCTCAACGCGTCATCAGCTCTGGAGTCATCGATGTGCGGAGTCGTGGGATACGTGGGGAAGCGTCAGGCCACCGGCGTCCTCGTGGCTGGCCTGAAGAGGCTGGAGTATCGCGGGTATGACTCGGCGGGCGTGGCCGTGCAGAACGGGAAGGGCATCATCACCCGGAAGGTGAAGGGTCGGGTGAAGGGGCTGGACCGGGTGGTGGAGCGGCACCCTGTCCACGGCAGCTCCGGGATCGGTCACACCCGCTGGGCCACCCACGGAGTACCGAACCGGCTGAACGCCCACCCGCACAGGGGCTGCGACCGCCGCTTCTCGATCGTCCACAATGGGATCATCGAGAACGCGCAGGACCTGCGGCGCATGCTCGAGCGCGCGGGCCACCGGTTCCGTACCGGGACCGATACGGAGGTCCTGGCTCACCTCATCGAGGAGATGCCGGGGAGCGTGCTCGAGCAGAAGCTCGCCGAGTCACTGCGACTGGTGGCGGGGACGTTCGGGGTGGCCGCGATGTCGGGCGCGGAGCCCGGCAAGATCGTGGCGGCCCGGAGAGGCTCGCCGCTCCTGATCGGCATCGGAGATGGAGAACACTTCGTGGCGTCCGATCCTTCGGCCATCCTGGAGTACACTCGCCGGGTGGTCTACCTGGAGGACGGGGACCTGGCGGTGGTGACGGCTGGCGGCTACCAGATCAGCGACATCGGTCACACCGTCCAGCTCCGCTCCGAGCGGGAGATCTCCTGGACGGCGGAGTCCATCGCCCTCGGGGACTACGAGCACTACATGCACAAGGAGATCCACGAGCAGCCGGACACCGTAATGAACACGCTGCGGGGACGGCTCGGGGGGGAGGGCCCGGTCCGTCTGAACGGCCTCGGCCTCTCCCGCGCGGAGGCCGCGGCACTGCGACGGGTCACGGTCCTCGCCTGCGGGACCTCATGGCACTCCGGGCTGATCGCTCGATACCTGATCGAGCAGACCCTGGGGATCCCGGTACGGGTGGAGTACGCGTCGGAGTATCGGTACCAGCCCCAGCTGGAGCTGGCCGACAGCCTGGTGGTGGCCATCTCCCAGTCCGGGGAGACGGCGGATACGCTGGAGGCGCTGCGGGCGGCAAAGGCCGCGGGCGGTCGCGTCGTTGGAATCGTGAATGTCGTGGGCAGCAGCATCGCCCGCGAGTCGGACGGCGGGATCTATCTGCACGCGGGTCCGGAGATCGGTGTGGCGTCCACCAAGGCGTTCACATCGCAGATCACGGCGCTGGTGCTGCTCACGCTCCACCTCGCGGAGCTGCGCGGGGTGGCCGCGGAGCAGGTGGCGCGGATCCGGGCGGAGCTGCTGCGGGTCCCGGCGCTGATCCGGCAGACGCTGGCGCTGGAGCCGGAAGTGGAGGAGATCGCGAAGACCTTCGCCAACGCCACCAACTGCCTCTACCTGGGCCGCGGTGTGAACTACCCCGTGGCCATGGAGGGCGCGCTCAAGCTGAAGGAGATCAGCTACATCCACGCCGAGGGGCTGCCGGCGGCCGAGATGAAGCACGGTCCCATCGCGCTGATCGATGAGCACATGCCGGTCGTATTCGTCGCTCCCAGGGACGCGGTCTACGAGAAGATCGTCTCCACGATGGAGGAGGTGCGGGCGAGGAATGGACGGATCGTCGTGATCTCGACGGAGGGCAACGGGGACCTGAGCCGCCTGGCCCATCACCAGCTCCGCGTGCCCGACACGATGCCCGAGCTGACGCCGCTCCTGACGGTCATCCCGCTTCAGCTCCTTGCCTACCACATCGCCCGGCTCCGGGGCTGCGATGTGGATCGACCGCGGAACCTGGCGAAGAGCGTTACCGTGGAATGACGGCGAGCCCGCGAGTCAGATCACCTTGCGGATCGCTCCCAGGAGGAACTCGTTGGCGGTTTCGGAGCCGTCGAGCCGAGCGCTCCGAGACGCCGATCGCAGTCGTGCCACGGTACCGGCCCGCCTGAGGGAGCGCTCGAGCGCCGCGAGCAGGCGGGGCGCGAGCACCGCCGCGTAGTCGTCGGACGTATCCGGGAGGACCACCACCAGGACGTCCTGCTGGGTGACCCCGACCAGGTCCGAGTCCCGGGTCCATTGCCGCACCGATACGCCGAGGCGGTACATGAGGCGCGGTGGCGGCTCGCCTTCACCGGTCCGCTCCACCGCCAGCGCGACGCAGGAGACCGGCCGCTCGTGGCGCCGACCCAGCGCCATGGTCTCCGCTGTCGCTCTCAGCAGGGTTGGCCACGGGTAGGGGTGGTGCGGCGCCATCATGGCGTGCTGGGCATCGCCCCGGTTCCCCAGGAGGTTCCTGAGCCGCAGGGCCAGCATCGCCGGGTCGACCGGGAGCCGGACCAGGTCCCATACCCCGGCGGCCAGCCAGTCCCGGTACTCGGCGGGTGCGATGGGGCTGGGGGCGCAGACGAGCAGCGGTACGGTGGGATCGAGGATGTCGGAGTGGAGCCACTCCGCGACGGTCTCCGGTCCGTGGATCCGGCCCCGGTCCACGAGGACGAGGTCCGCGGTGCGGCGTACGCGACCGAACTCGGCCTGGTCGTCAATGAGGTCGAGGCGGACGAGCGGCGCGTGGGGCGCCTGCAGGGCCGCGGTCATGAGCCGCTCGGTGTCTGCTCCGCCGAGGATCAGCACCGAGGCGGAGGGGGCGGGTGGATGCTCCATTCCCCTATGATGGGCCATGCCGGGCCGCGCCGCGAGAGGTTGCCCGGGGTGCGCCGCCTCCGAGCCCTCCCTCGGCGTTCACACCTGCGTCGGGGGCTCGGCTCTTGCGCGCCCTCCCGGCAATGGCCCGTCCGGCGCCGGCGTCGTAGCTTTGGGCGTCTGGTACGGAGGCATGAGCGATAACGAGAAACCCGCGAGGTGGGTGTGGCGGACAAGTACGATGTAGTGGTGATCGGCGGCGGACCCGGTGGCTATGTGGCCGCGATCAAGGCCGCGCAGATGGGGATGAAGGTGGCGTGCGTCGAGGCGCAGAAGCTCGGCGGCGTGTGCAACAACTGGGGCTGCATCCCCACGAAGGCCATGCTGGAGAGCGCCAAGTACGCCAGGAAGGTGGGCGACCTGGGCGATTTCGGCGTGAAGGTCGGCAAGGTCGATCTGGACATCGGGGTGGCGGCCCGTCGCGCGTCCGAGGTGGCGTCGCAGGGGGCCAAGGGGACCGCCTACCTGTTCAAGAAGAACGGCGTCGACCACATCCAGGGGTGGGGTCGCCTGGCTGGCAAGGGCACGGTGAAGGTGTCCGCCGGCAAGAACGCAGGCCACGGCGATGAGGCGCCCGAAGGCGGAAAGGACACGACGCTGGAGGCGAAGAACATCATCATCGCCACCGGCTCGCGTCCCAAGTCTCTGCCGATGCTCAAGATCGATGGAGACCGCGTATGGAGCAGCGATCATGCGGTCTACGCGGAGGCGGCGCCGAAGTCCATCGCCATCATCGGGGCCGGGGCCATCGGGATGGAGTTCGCCGACGTGTTCGCCGCCTTCGGCTCGGAGGTCACGATCATCGAGGCGCTGGACCGCATCCTCCCGCTCGAGGACGCCGACTCGTCGAAGGCCGTGGCGCGCGCGTACAAGAAGCGGAAGATCAATCTGATGGAGGGCGCGCGTCTCGAGGGAGCCGAGGTCATGAAGACCAAGGTGAAGCTGTCGGTGAAGAAGAAGAACGGGAAAACCGAGCAGCTGGACGTGGAGCGGGTGCTGGTGGCCGTGGGGCGCGCCGCGATCCTCGATGACCTCGGTCTCGAGGAGGCGGGCGTGAAGGTGGAGAACGGCTTCATCGCCATTGACGGCCGCATGCGCACGTCCGTGGAGGGGGTCTACGCCGTCGGCGACTGCGCCGGTCCGCCCCTCCTGGCGCACAAGGCCTCGCACGAGGGGATCGCCGCGGTCGAGGCCATGTCCGGCGACGACCGCGCGGGCGTGGATTACGACAACATCCCGGCGGTCACGTACTGCCACCCGGAGGTCGCGTCCTGCGGCATGACGGAGGAGCAGGCCCGGGAGGCGGGCCACGACATCGACGTTGGGACCTTCCCGTTCAGCGCCAACGGCCGGGCCCGCACCGCCGGCGATACGGACGGCCACGTGAAGGTCATCCGCGACAAGAAGTATGGAGAGGTGCTGGGCGCCCACATCGTAGGCGCGCACGCCAGCGAGCTGATCGGCGAGTTCATCGTCGGGCGGCACCTCGAGACCACGGCCGAGGAGATGGACCGGGCCATGCACCCCCATCCCACGCTGTCCGAAGCCATTGCCGAGGCGGCGCTGGCTTCGCTGGGGCACGCATTGCACGTGTGAGCACGGGCAGGACATGAAGTGGGAGAACGCCCGGCGGCTTCGAGTCGCCGGGCGTTTTTCCGCTGGTCAGCGTTTTGCGCTGTAAACGTTTGTAGGGAACTCTCATGACCCACGGAGGAGCTATGAACGGTATAAAACGTCTGACTAGAAGTGCGGCTGTGGTACTGCTGATGGGCGGCGTCGCGGCGTGCGGCGATGACGGTCCCACCGGCCCCCAGGCCATCACGCTCGATGAAGTCCAGGGGCTGTACGAGCTCGAGCGGCTGAGCTTCGATCCGCAGGGCGCGGTGGATTCGGTGAACGTGCTGGCGGCGATGGAGGCCGAAGGGACGACCCCGACGCTGAACATCGATCGACAGGGCGGATTCCAGATCTTCTTCCGCGACCCGGCGACGGGAAGCACGGTTCAGCTGGCGGGCACGGTCACCACGACGGCTGAGGTAGTGGTCCTGGAGTTCCCCACGGCCCAGCAGGCGAGCCAGTTCGTCCTCCCCCAGATCCTCGAGCTCACGTGGATGTCCGGCGAAGAGCGGCTCACGTTCACAGGGAACGCGCAGATCAGCCGTGTCCGGCTCATCGAGCTGTTCCCCGCGCTGGGGGACGAGCAGCTGTTCGACCCGACGCCCGGTGAGCTGAGGGTGACGTTCGGCCCGGACAGCTGATCGCTGGTGGAGGGCGCGGAGGGCGGCTGGCGCGGGGGGTCGATCGCCCGCGCTGCGCCCTTCTGGCTGCTGCGGCGACACGTGGGAGAAAAGCGGAGCGTAGCGGAGATCGACCAGCGAGGCCGGAGGCCGAAGCGATCGACCAGCGAGCGAAGCGACCGTTCGCCCCCGGTCATCCGTGCTAGCGCAGGCTGATCGTCCCCGGCGGCCCCTCCTCCAGCGTACCGATTACGGCTGGGGGAGGGGCTTTCTCCATCCGCAGCTCCGCCACCAGCGCTTCCGCCCGTTCCGGCGGCAGGGCGATGAGGAGCCCTCCCGAAGTCTGGGCATCGGCCAGGAGGTGGCGGGTGGTGTCATCGAGGGTGGGCCAGTGAACCCGGTCGCCCAGGTCCTGGAGATTCCGCTGGGTGCCGCCGGGGACGTGACCCGCATCGACCAGGGGACGGACGCCGGGGAGGAGGGGGACGGCGGAAGCCTCGATGGTGGCGGCCAGTCCGCTCGCTGCCGCCATCTCCCGCAGGTGGCCCAGCAGCCCGTAGCCGGATACGTCCGTGCACGCATGGGCGCCATGCCGCAGCATGGCCGCCGCGGCATCCCGGTTGAGCCGGGTCATGCTCTCCACGGCCGCCGCCAGGACCCCGGGCGAGGCCCGGTTGGCCTTGAGCGCGGTGGTGATGATCCCGGTCCCCAGGGGCTTCGTCAGCACCAGTGCGTCGCCGGCGCGCGCGGTGGAGTTCCGGACCACCTCGTCCGGCGCCACCTCCCCCACCACGCACAGCCCGAACTTGGGCTCGGGATCGTCGATGGAATGCCCGCCCAGCACGACGGCCCCCGCTTCCCGCACCACGTCGCCACCGCCCCGCAGGATCTCCTCCAGCACACCCGCGCCCAACAGGTCCCGGGGGAACCCCACCAGGTTCAGGGCGAACAGGGGCCGCCCGCCCATGGCGTAGACATCGGAGAGCGCGTTGGCGGCCGCGATCCGGCCGAAGTCGTACGGGTCGTCCACGATGGGCGTGAAGAAGTCCGCCGTCACCACGAGAGCGCGAGCCTCGTCGAGACGGTACACGGCGGCGTCGTCGGCGGTGGTCGCATCGACCAGCACCGCGGGATCGTCCACCGGGAGGATGTGACGCAGCACGTGCGTCAGCTCGGACGCGCCGAGCTTACACGCTCAACCGGCGCCGTGACTCAGCGCCGTGAGCCGGACTCTGTCGTGAGTAGTCATGCGGGGATGGTACGGGCGGCGACTCCGGCGGTCCAGTCGAGCGGCTCGGAAGTGGTGCGCGAGCCGGTCGTGGGGGAACGGATGTTGCCCCTGTAGAGGGCCCTTAAAGGAGGCAACAATGCACGGCAACGATAGAGACGAGGGCGGCGCGGAATACACCAACGCGGAAGGGCTGGCGCTGGCGCTGAACTACCTCAGCGACCCGGCGGATGTGCCCTGCCCCACGTGCGGTCCCGGCACCATCGAGGTGGTGGCGTACCTGGACGCGGGCGGCATCGAGGACGGTGTGGTGCGCGCGTCGCCGCCGGAGGACGACTACACCGTGGTCCTCTACTGCCACGACTGCAAGCGGGCGGCGGCGCTCGACCTGAGTCCCGACAGTCTGCCGGAGGGGTTCGGCGGGAGGAGCGGCGACGACGAGCGGGGCGGCTCAGGCGACCGCGGGAGCCCTGATGGGAAGGCATTCGGGGACAGCGGCGACGACCGCTGGGCTGCCTGACCCGCTGGAGAGCCGCGGGGACGTGCTCGGCACGTTGCCCGTGGCATCCCGGGCCCGTTAGCTTGACCCCATGTCGTCCGCCTCAGACCCGCGTCTCGCCGAGATGGTGGCCCGGCCCGAGCCAGAGATCGATCTGGCGACGGGCGCTCTGCTGATCGCCGCCACCGAGTATCCCCAGCTCAAGCCGGCGCCCTACCTCCGTCGTCTGGACCTCCTGGCGGAGCGTGTCCACGACCGTCTGTCCGGGGAGACGGCGCCCGTGGTCGTCCTGGAGGAGCTCGGACGGGTCCTCTTCACCGAGGAAGGGTTCCGAGGCAACGACGATGCCTACTACGATCCCCGGAACTCGTTCCTGAATGACGTCCTGGACCGGCGAGTGGGGATCCCCATTACCCTCGGCATCGTCATGCTGGAGGTGGGGTGGCGCGTGGGCCTGCCGGTCTGCGGCATCAACTTCCCCGGCCACTTCCTCGTCCGCTACGAGGGTGAGGTGGCGCGGCTGCTCATCGACCCCTTCGATGGCGGGCGCGTACGCTGGGAGGACGAGGGGCAGGCGCTCCTCGACCGTGTGTACGGCGGCATGGTCCGCATGCGCGACGAGTTCCTGCAGCCGGCGTCCCGCTCCGATATCCTCGCCCGGGTCCTGACGAACCTCAAGGGGATCTACCTGAACACCCGGGACGACGATCGTGCCCTGGCCGCGGTGGACAGGATCCTGATGATCCGGCCGGCCGCACCGGTGGAGCTGCGGGACCGCGGGCTCCTTCTGGCCCGCATCGGGCGGAAGCCCGAGGCGGTCACGGAGCTCGAGCGCTACCTGCGGGCGGCGCCGGAAGCGCCGGACGCCCAGCGCGTGCGTTCGCTGATCGCGGATCTCTCGGGCGGCGCTCGATGACGGGACCGCTCGTGATCGAGCGAAGCCGGGGTCTGCTCAGCGTCACCGGTCGGGATCCCGTCCGGATGATCCAGGGCCTGGCCACCGCGGATGTGGAGGCTGCCGCGCCCGACCGGGCGGTGTACACGGCCTTCCTCACCCCCAAGGGCCGGATGGTGGCGGACGCCCGGGTGATCCGGCCGGGCGCGGAGGAGCCCGCGCTCCTGCTCGACACCGCGCCCGACGCGCTGCCGGGGCTCATGGCGCACCTGAAGAAGTTCGTCCCGCCGCTCTTTGCGCGGGCCGAAGACGTCTCGGCGGAGTGGGCGGTGGTGGGGGTGTACGGCGGGGCCGCGGACACGGTGGTGGCGGCCGCGGCGCCGGCTACTGGCGTGGTGGGCGCGGCTGATGCGAATGCGGAGCCGCCTGAGGACGCCGCGGCGGCCATCGAGGGCGGGTTCAGGCTGCGGACGCTGCTGACCGGTGAGCCGGGATGGGATATCTTCGTCGGGGCGGGGCAGCGGGACGCTCTGGTGGCCGCGCTGCTGGAGGCGGGCGGCCGGCCGGGTGATCCGGAGGCGCTGGAGGCGCTGCGGGTGGCGGCGGGTCGGCCTCGATGGGGCCGGGAGCTGACCGAAGAGGTGATCCCGCTGGAGGCCGACCTGCTGGACCGGGCGATCAGCCAGTCGAAAGGGTGCTACACCGGGCAGGAAGTGATCGTCCGGATCCTGCACCGGGGCCACGTCAACCGACAGCTGCGCCGGCTGGAGTTCGCCGGCCCGCTCCCGGAGCCCGGCACGCCGCTCTTCGAGGAGGGGAACGACAAGCCCCGGGGAACGGTGACCAGTGCGGTGGAGAACGATGTAGGGGCGCTCGGGCTCGGGTTCGTCCGGCATGAGATCGACCCGCCGATGGAGCTCCGGGTGGGATCGCCGGAGGGCGACCCCGTACAGGTGACGGCGCTGCACTGAGCCACTTCCACGACCCCACAAACCCGGGAGGCGACGATGCCGGACGCTGATTCCCACCCGGCCTCCCGCCGCGGCGCCCGGTTCCGTATCGGCCCGGGCGCGGTGGTGGCCGCGGCGTTCATCGGGCCGGGTACCGTGACCACCGCTACGTTGGCCGGTGCCGGCTACGGCTACACCCTGCTCTGGGCTCTCACGTTCTCGCTCCTGGCTACACTGGTGCTCCAGGAGATGGCCGCGCGGCTCGGACTCGTCACCGGGGCGGGGCTCGGGGAGGCGGTCCGGCGCAGGTTCACCCGCCCCACCGCACGACTCCTGGCCGTATCCCTCGTCATTGCGGCCATCGGCTTCGGCAACGCCGCGTACGAGACGGGGAACCTGCTCGGGGCGGCGCTCGGCGCCGAAGCGGTGTGGGGCGGAACCCCGCGGCTGTGGGCGATCGCCGCCGGGTCAGTGGCGGCGCTGCTCCTGTGGTCGGGGAGCTATCCGGTGGTCGAGCGGGTGCTGATCGCGCTCGTCGCTCTCATGTCCGCCGCGTTCCTGGCCACCGCGGTCTTCGTTCGGCCACCCCTCGCCCCGCTGCTCCGTGGACTCCTCGTGCCCACCGTGCCCGGCGGCGCGGGCATGCTCTACATCGCCGGGCTCGTGGGCACCACCGTCGTTCCCTACAACCTCTTCCTGCACGCCGCCGCCGTGCGGGAGAGGTGGGACGGTCCCGGGGATCTGACGGCGGCCCGGCTCGACCTCGGCATCAGCATCCTCGTGGGCGCGCTGGTGAGCATGGCGATCGTGGCCACGTCCGCCGCCATGGCCGCCAGCGGGGGCGGGAACATCGCCAATGCCGCCGACATGGCCGTCCAGCTCGAGCCGCTGCTCGGGCCCTGGGCCCGCTACTTCTTCGCCGGCGGGCTCCTGGCGGCCGGCCTCACCTCCGCCATCACCGCGCCGCTCGCCGCCGCCTACGCCACCGCCGGGGCGCTCGGCTGGCCGCGCGACCTGAAGGATCGCCGCCTCAGGGCCGTCTGGATGGTCGTGCTGGGGGCCGGGATCCTCTTTGCCGGCCTCGGCGTCCGCCCGGTGCCGGCAATTCTGTTCGCGCAGGTCGCCAACGGAGTGCTGCTGCCGGCCATCGCCGTGTTCCTCCTCCTGGCGGTGAACGATCGCCGCTGGATGGGCGAGCGGACGAACGGACGCGTCATGAACGCGGCCGCCGTCCTCGTGGTGCTGGTGGCGCTGGTCCTGGGGCTGCGGGCGCTCTGGAGCGCCATGAGCTGAGCGCGGTGGCCTCCGTCCTGCACGGCGATGGCCGCTGTCCACACGTAACGAATGGGAGATGACATGCTGCTCTATCTGGTCCAGCACGGGCAGGCGAAATCGAAGGATGAGAACCCGGAGCGGCCGCTCACGGATTCCGGCCGAAAGGACGTCGAGGCGGTCATGCTGCTCATGATGCGGTTCGGCGCCATCAGCGCGACCCGCGTACTCCACAGTGGAAAGCTGCGTGCGGCGGAGACCGCGGAGATCATTGCCACGAAGATCGACGCGGAGTCGGAAGAGGTGGATGGCATCGATCCCAACGACGACCCGGGGATCTGGCAGGCGCGCCTGGCCGAGAGCGATCGGGATTTGCTGATCGTGGGACACCTGCCGCACCTGTCGCGCCTTGCGTCGCTCCTCCTCAGCGGCGACGCCGAGGCGGGACTGGTGGAGTTCGCCCACGGTGGCGTCACCTGCCTCCACGGAGAGGGGGGGCACTGGACGCTCCGCTGGTCGATCCCCCCCTCGCTGGTCCTCTAGGGGTGGGAGTGCGCGCCAGGTGGGGTCCGGGCGGGCTGCGGCTCACCATGATGCTCTCCGCCGCGCTGGTGGCCGGCTGCGGGGAAGCGCCGAGCGGGGACGATCTGCCCCCCGCCCGAACGGCTCCGGCGGCGGCGCGCGATTCCCTGAGCTCCGCCCTCCACTCGCTGGTGGCGGGTCCGTCGGCCCAGGCGCGAGGGGATGGTGCCGAATCCTGGTTCTCGCGCGACACCCGGGGAGTGCTGCGGTCGGTGGACGTGGACTCGGGCCGGGTCATCATCGACTTCAGCGACTCGCTGCCGAGGCTGATCCCCGGCGCCGGCAGCAGCGCGGGGAGCGAGGCGCTGCTGGGGGCGCTCGATTCCACCGTCTTCCAGTTCCCCTGGGCCGTGTCCGCGGAGTACCGGCTCGGTGGCAGCTGTGCGGCGTTCTGGGAGTGGCTCCAGCGGGAGTGCACGGTGGTGGAGCGGTGAGCCGAGGGGTCGGCGCGTTCCGCCAGCCGTGGCTGGAGACGGAGCGCCTCGTCCTCCGGGAGTTCCGGGCGACGGATGTCGACGCGACGATCGCGCTGGCGAACGACCCCGACATCGCGCACAACACGATCAACATCCCGCACCCCTACGAGAGGGAGGCCGCGGAGGCGTGGATCGCGTCCCATCCGGGTCAATGGGATCGGCGGACGGCCGTGACCTACGCCGTCACGGACCGCGGGAGCGGTCAGCTCATGGGGGCGGTGGGACTCACGATCGAGGACGCGGACCAACGGGCCGAGCTCGGCTACTGGATCGGGCGGGAGTACTGGGGCCGGGGGTTCGCCACGGAAGCCGCCTCGGCGGTGATCGCCTGGGCGTTCCCGGCGCTCGACCTGCACCGCATCCATGCGACCCACTTCCCGCGGAACCCCGCCTCCGGGAGCGTGCTCCGGAAGCTCGGCATGCGGTACGAGGGACTCCTGCGCGAGCACGTTCGCAAGGGCGATGACTATCTCGACCTGGAGTGTTACGCCCTGCTTCGATCGGAGCTCGGAAAGGCACCGCATGGCGGCTGAGGGCAGCGGCGTGGGCTGCGCACGCCGGCGCGGCCTTGGTGCGGCGCGGCCGCACCCTTACCTTGGTGCGTTCCTCGACAGCAGCGCATCGATGGATCGCGGGCGTCACGAGAGTGGCTCCGCCACAAGGAGTATCGGGTGACCGAAGCAACGTTCCACCTCTTCACGTACGGCACACTCGGCGCGGGTGGCGCGGCCTCCCAGCTCATGGAGGGCTGCGAGCGGGTCGCGTCCGCTTCGGTGCGAGGCACGCTCTACGACATGGGCGAGTTCCCGGCGCTCCTCCTGAGCGGCAGCGACCCGGTGCCGGGTGAGATCTGGCGCTGTCCGGCGGACCTTCTGCCGCGCCTCGACCGGTACGAGGCGGTGAGGGCCGGTCTGTTCCGTCGGGTGGGAGCGCGGGTCGATGGCATGGCCTGCTGGGTCTACGTCGCTGGACCGGCGCTCGGCGCGCGGCTGGAGCCGTCGGCCAGGGTTCGAGGCGAAGGCACACCGCCGGCCGACAGGTCGAGCGACTGACGAAGTGGCCGCCCCAACTGTATCTTCGGACGCCGATACACGGCGAGCACCGCAAACTACGGAGTCGAGATGGCGCTGAGTGCCACGGACCTCTCCATGGTCTTCCTGGGGATCCTGATCATCATGGTCCTCCTGGAGGTCAGGAAGCTGACCCGGAAGCCGGAGCCGGTGAGCCGACTCGAGGAGCAGTTCGAGAGGCTCTCCCAGCAGATGGAGCGAATTCGGCCGGGTGACCTGGAGCTCCCGGGGGGCGCGCAGCTGGTCGAGGCTGGACGGACCTTCGAGACCATATCCGAGCAGCTGGAGCGGCTGGGCGAGTCGGCCGAAGAGCTGGATGCGGCGCTCCTCACCGAGGACGGGGTGCGCCGCTTCACTCAGGGTCTCAAGCACCTGCGGGAAGAGCTGGCCACGGCCCAGAGCCTGTTCGAGACGGCCGCGCGCGGCCTCGGCAGCGCGTCGGAGTCGATGCTCGCAGCGGGTTCCGCCCTCGAGCGCGTGGACTCGCACCTGGAGACCGTCATGGTCCCCGCCGCCCAGCAGGGTCGCGGGGGAGACACCGGCTCACGGAACGGGGACCCGGCCGGGTCCTAGCCGGGAAAGCGCCGGTGGGCCGACGCCGCGCGCAAAGCGGTCGCCTCGCATCCGGAATGCTTTCGCTGCCGCCCCACCCGGCCGCTTCCGACCGACTCAGAACACCCACGTCGCGAGCCACCAGAACAGGGCGACAACGCCCCCCACGAGCAGCGCCAGCACCGCGACGATCGCCACCAGCACCGCCGGGGAAGGCGTCGACCGCGTGCGCGTCTCCCCCAGCCACTCCTCCAGCATCCCCACGTTGCGGGAGTTCGCCTTCCAGCCGGCGTCGAACAGGTCACCCACGACCGGGACGCTCCCCACGACCGTGTCCACGGCCACGTTGACCAGCATCCGCCGCAACATCGAAGCGGGCGCGCCGGTGCGCCACGCCACGTACAGGATGTACCCGGAGCCGAGCGCGGCGGCCACATCGCCCCCGACGGGCAGCAGCCCCAGGATCGGGTCGAGGCCGAACCGGATGGTGGTGCCGGGTACCCGGAAGCTGCGGTCCAGGAGGCGCGCCAGCGCGCGGGCGCGGCCGAGCTGGGGCGCCCGGCTGTGAGTCGGTGGGGTGGGGTCAGGGGCGGTCATGGCACGGACTGGATCGTGCAAGAACGCGACCGGTGGACCGGGCGGACCCGTGAACCCTGGAGTGAGCATGGCACATGACCGCGGCGTGATCCTCGACGTGGATGGCACCCTCATCGACAGCAACGACGCTCACGCGCGCGCGTGGGCGGAGGCGGGAGAGCGTCTGGGCTACGAGATCACGTTCGAACAGGTCCGGCCCCTCATCGGGATGGGTGGCGATCGCGTCCTGCCGATCGTGGCCGGGGTGGAAAAGGAGAGCGAGGCGGGGAAGGAGCTCACGGCCGTCCGAGGTGACCTCTTCAGGCGCCGCTATCTCCCCGAGCTGAAGGCGTTTCCCGGCGTGCGGCGCCTGGTGGAGCGGCTGCGCGATGACGGATTCGACATCGTGGTCGCGTCGTCCGCGTCGTCCGACGATCTGGAGAGCCTCCTCGAGGTGGCGGGCGTGCTGGACCTCGTCCGCTCCGCCACGTCCGCCGATGATGCCGACGAGTCCAAGCCCTCTCCCGACATTGTCGAAGAGGCCATCGGCAAGGCCAATGTGGCCCGGGGGTCCCTGATCATGCTCGGCGATACGCCCTACGATGTGGAGGCCGCGCGGCGGGCCCGCGTACCGCTCGTCGCCGTGCGCTGTGGCGGCTGGGACACCGGCGATCTCGAGGGGGCCGCCGCGGTGTTCGACGACCCCGCCGACCTGCTGGACCACTACGAGAGCGTGTTCCTGGACGATACCCTGTTCGACCGGAGCTAGATCAGGGAGTGGAGGGCCGCCACCGTCGACCGCACTTCTTCGTGGGTATTGTAATAGTGCGGGGACAACCTGAGCGCCGACGTGACACCCTTCTGGTCCAGGTCGAGCACCGCCGACGGCCGATGGATCGCGCTGGTGTTGATCCCCTCTTCGCGGAGCACGGCCACGAGCTCGTCGACGTCGCGCCCCGCCACGGCCACCGTCACGATGGCGCACAGTTCCCGACCCCGGTCCAGTACACGGATGCCATCGAGAGAGGAGAGCGACTCCCGCAGCGCCGCGGCGAGCCCCCATGCACGGTCCCGGGCTCGTTCCAGCCCCACCTCCTTCGCGTACCACACCGCCTCCCCCAGCCCCAGCACCAGCGCGTACGGGAACTCCCAGTTCTCGAACCGACGCGCGTCGTCGCGGAGCTGGTATCGGTCCGCGTCCACCCAGTCGGCGCCGCGCATGTCGATGTAGAGCGGCCGCAGCCCCGCCTCCAGGGCCCTGTCCGAGACGTACAGGAACCCGAGGCCCCGCGGGCCCCGCAGGAACTTCCGTGAGGTCGCCGCGAGGAAGTCGCAGTGGAGCGCAGTCACGTCCACCGGCATCTGGCCCACGGCCTGACAGGCGTCCACCAGGTACGGAACGCCCGCCTCGCGACACACGGCGCCCACCTCGACCGCCGGCTGCACCAGCCCCGAGCTGGTCGGGATCCAGGTGAGCGCCACCAGCTTCGGACGCCGCTTCCGGATCAGGGAGCGGACGCTCTCCGGGTCGACGCCCCCCTCCGGCAGATCCTCCGCCCGTATCACCTCCACTCCCCTCCGCTCCGCCAGCGACAGGTACATGAGCTGGTTCGAGGCGTAGTCGTTCCGGGTGGTCAGCACCACATCGCCGGACTCGAAGTCGAAGGCCGAGAGCGCCTGACTGAACGCGACGGTGGCGTTCTCCACTACCGCGATGTTCCGACCCGAGGTCCCCACGAACTCGCCCAGGGCCCTGTAGCTCTCGTGGATCCGCACCTGCGCGTCATCGGCCGCCTCGTAGCCGCCCCGTCTCATCTCGCGGTCCAGGTGGTCGCGGATCATCGTGAAAACCGGCTCCGGCATCAGGGCCGCCCCCGCGTTGTTCATATGGATCCGCCCGGCCATGGCGGCCGGCGTATCCTGCCGCCACCGCGCCAGCGCGAATCGCTCGATCTCGTCCATGGTCTCCCTGCCCTAGAGTCGGAAGAGATAGCTGACCTTGAGGAACAGGCCCTCGGCGGTCGGCGTGAGATCACCGAACCGATAGGTCCGCGGCCCCTCCCGGATCCGGCTCCAGCCCGCGTAGAGGATGGTGCCGGGCGAGGGTTCGTAGGAAGCCAGCAGGTCGTACTGGAGCTCCCCCGATTCCAGCGCCTCGCTCGGGCCTCCGGGCAGCACCAGCGGCGCTCCCGCAGCCGTCCGCAGCGCGTCCCGTTCCTGCAGGTTGTACTGCACGATCCCGCGCACGAACAGCGCCCGCGTCAGCTGGTACTGGAGCCGGGCTCGCGGGATCTGCGCTACGCTGAACCGCCCGCCTGTCGAGCGGTGGATCGACGAGTAGGTGAACGAGAGGTCCGCGAAGAACCCGGCCGGCACCCGCACACTGACCGTGGGGGACAGGACGAGCTCCCGACCCCTCGACGCCTCCGCGTAAATGGGCACCTCGCCGTACGAGCTGCGGCCGTTGATGGAGAGCCAGGGGAGCGGACGGGCCCTGCCGAACAGCTGGACCCCTTTCAGCCCCTCCAGCGGGGGCGGCAGCTGGAACCCGCCGCGGAAGTTGCCGATGGCGTACCCGTCATAGTCCGCCGGATCGAAGGCGAAATACCCGTTGCTGACCGACAGCACGAAGCCGTTCGGTCCGCGCAGGCTGACATCGAGGCCGAGCTCGATCTCGGCTTCCTCATAGCCGCGGCCGGCCCAGAAGCTCTCGTGGTCGAACACCGCCCCCACCTCCAGCTGCGGGGTCCAGTCCTCCAGCCACGCTCCGGGCTCCCGCCGGTACGTGTGCCCCACACGCGCCCCCAGCTGCGTATCGCCGATCCGCCGGATCAACCCACTGCGCGCCCGGAAGTCCGGGTGCACGTCCTCCACGCTCGCGCTCCACGAGAGCACGCGGCCGCTGCGCGCGACCTGCGCGGCGAAGAGCGGCCCGAACAGCGACTCCGTCCCGGCACCGGCGCCTTCCACTCCGGCCTCCCGCGACCACGCGCCCGCGAGCTGCGCGGTCAGCGTGTAGCGGCCGGCGACGATCACTCGCGTGTCCACTGATCCCACGCGGTTGTACGTGGCGCCGTCCAGCAGCGTGCGGTCCGTGTAGAGGAGCCCCAACGTCGAGGCGCTGCCCAGGTCCCGCCGCAGACGGAGCAGGTTGAACGCCGCGGATCGGTCTTCGTTCCCGAACGTCCGCGGACTCTCGTCCACCGCTCCCAGGTAGCCCAGCTTCAGCCGCCCCACCTTGCCCGTCAGCTTGGCGCCCCCGATCGGGTCCGCGATGGCCCGCGTGTACACCAGCCGCTGCGGTGTGTTGAAGACCTCCGTGCCCTCCAGGAAGAACGGCCGCTTCTCCGGGAAGAAGAGCGCGAACCTCTCGTTCACCACGACCTGGTCCGCGTCCGCCTCCACCTGCGAGAAGTCCGGGTTCACCGTTGCATCCAGCACCAGGTTCCGCGTGATCCCGTACCGCGCGTTCAGACCCAGCGCCGGCTCCAGATCGCTCCGGACCAGCTCTCCCCCCTCCTCCGCCTCCCCCGTCCGCTTCCCCGTGGCCACCGGATTCAGCGTAAGGAGTCGACCCGAGCGCAGCCCCTCCAGCCCGACCAGACGGCCGCTCAGCTCCAGCTGGTTCGCCGCGTTGGCCGTGATCGGCGCCCACGACAATGCGTACTCCACCCGCCGCACCTCCCGTGCTACGTTCAGCCCCCACTCCTGCTCCGGTGCCGTGCGGAACCTCAGACTGCTGAACGGGACCCGGATCTCCGCCACCCACCCCGCCTCCGTCACCCGCGCGGCCGACTCCCACAGGAAGTCCGGATTGAAATCAATGGGTGGCCCGTGCTCCGCCGCCGCGCCCTCCACCCACAGCCCGTCCGCCTGCACACCCCGGGGGTTCACATAGAACACGTACCCCTGGCTGTTGTCGTTGAACGTGTCCAGCGTCACGCGCACCCAGTCGTCATCCGTGACGTTGCGATCCCGCTCCGTCAGCGTCGCACGTATCCCGCCCGGCTCCCGGTCGAACGCCTCCACCCCGAAATACAGCGCGTCCGGTCCGTACCACACCCGCACGTCCGTACGCTGGCTCGCCGCGATCCCCTCCGCCGGGGCAAACTGCGTGAAGCCGCTCAACACCGCCGCCTCCGCCCACGCCTCCTCATCCAGGTGCCCGTCCACTCGCACCTCCGCCGACTCCAGCCGCGGGGGAGCCACACGCAGGTCACCCCGACCCCCGTCATACACCGTGTCCGCCGCCAGACCCAGCGCCATCACCACCACGATTCCCAGCATCCGCCTCCGCTCCGCTCGCGTCCGCCCGTGAGCGCTGTATCTTACCCCCACACCTACCGCCGTGAAACCGGTTGACGACGGTAGGGCGACGCGGTAGCTTGTCAATAACAATTATTGATAGCAACGAAAGGAACCACGACATGGACCCGAAGGTTCGCGACCTCATCAATGAGCAGATCGCACACGAGTTCTTCGCTTCCCACCTCTACCTGGCCATGGCGGCGCAGTTCGAGTCGCAGAATTACGATGGCTTCGCGCAGTGGATGCGGATGCAGTCGAAGGAAGAGCACGGTCACGCCATGAAGCTGTTCGACTTCCTGGTGGAGCGGGGTGCGCAGATCGAGCTGAACCAGATCGACAAGCCGCCGGTGGAGTTCGGCTCGCCCGCGGAGAGCTTCCGAAAGGCGCTGGAGCACGAGCGGAAGGTGACGGGGCTGATCAACCGGATCTACGAGGCGGCGGTGGACGGGAAGGACTACCCGACGCAGATCATGCTGCAGTGGTTCATCACGGAGCAGGTGGAGGAAGAGGACAGCACGGGCACGGCGGTGGAGCGGCTGGAGATGGCGGGTGACAACCGGGCGGCCCTCATGTTCCTGGACGCGGAGTTTGGCAGGCGGTCGGCGGCGGGACACGACCATTAGCCGGGAGCATCATATCCGGGTGCCTCGAACCGCGCGGTATCGGGTGCTCGGGGACCCCTCCTGCAGCAGGGAGGTCTGGTTCGTCCTCCACGGGTATCGACAGCTCGCGGAGCGATTCATCGGAGCGTTTCAGGCGCTGCCCGGCGCGGGCGAGACCCGCGCCGTGGTGGCGCCCGAGGCGCTTTCGCGTTTCTACATCGAGTCCGAGGTGGGGCCGCACGATGGGGAATCCCGTGTGGGCGCCACGTGGATGACGCGGGCGGATCGTGAGCATGAGATCCGGGACTACGTGGAGTACCTGGACCGGGTGGCGGGTGAAGTGCTGGTGGGGGGAGCGGGATCGGCGACGGGGGCGGAGGCACCGGACGCCGCGCCGCTGGACGCGGGCGATCGGAGGGTGGTGGTGCTGGGCTTCTCGCAGGGAGCGGAGACGGCGTCGCGGTGGGTGACGTACGGTCGGATCCGGCCGGCGGAGCTCGTGCTGTGGGGCGGGGGCCTGGCGGTGGACGTGGAAGCTGCCGACGTGCGCGACGCGCTGGCGGGTGTCGAGGTCCGGCTCGTCTCGGGGAGCGGTGACCGGTGGGGTCTGCAGCGGGGCGCGGATACCGAGGCTCGGCTGCGGGAGGTGGGCATCGTCCCGGAGCGAGTCCGCTACGAGGGCGGACACGTGGTGGCGCCGGAGGTCCTGGCCGGGAGCTGGCCTATTCGGTAGCCGCGAGGCTGGATTCCACCGCCCGGATGAGCTCCGGATCCCCCCGCTGGAAGGCGCCCAGGTGGCGCCACGCGATGCGGCCCTCCCGATCGATGAGCACCGTCAGCGGGACCCCCATGGCCCCGAAGGTGGAGACCGCCGTCTGGTCCGGATCCCACCAGACCTCGTAGGTCATCCCGAACCGCTCGATGAAGTCGTGGACCTGCGACTCCGCGCTGCGGCTGTCCACCGTGACCCCCACCACGTGCAGCCCCTCGTCACCGTGCTCCTCGTGGAGCGCCTGCAGCTCCGGGATCTCCTGACGGCAGGGCGTGCACCAGGTGGCCCAGACGTTCAGCAGCACGACCTCGCCTTCCAGGTCGGCGAGCGACACCGCCGCGCCCCCCAGGTCTTTCGCGCTGAATGACGGCGCCATCTCGTTCGCCACGGCCGCACCGCCGGCGTCCGTCCCGCCGCCCACCGTGGCCGCGCTCCCGCGTGCGGCATCCCCATCGTCCGCGCGGCAGGCGGTCGAGCCGATCAGCATGGTGAGCAGGATCATCCTCCGGACCCGCATCACTCGCCGCCTTCCGTGCCGCCGGGCAGCCGCGCCGTGGCCGTACGCACGGTCGGCTCCTCCCCGCCCTCGGTCCAGGCGAAGAAGACGCGGTCCCCTGAGTGGACCATGCGGGGGAAACCGCTGGCGCGTTCGGCGGCCGTGCCGGTGACGGGTGTAAGCGGCCCCGCGCCGTCGGCGCTCACGGGCCGCACCCGGATCTCGGCGGCGCCATTCACCCGCTCGAGCCATGTCACAACCGCCGTGCCCGAGTCCAGCAGGACCAGGTCGACGCGACCCATGGCTCCGCCCTCGTCGACACGCACGGGCTCGCTGAACGTGGCGCCTGCATCCTGCGAGAACGCGGCGAGCACGCGACCCTGCGAGCCGGCCGCGCGGATCTCCTCGCGTCCGGCCGTGGAGTCCAGCGGCGCGCCCGTGAACCAGACGACGGCCACGTCGTCGTCGCGGGCATCGATGGACGGGCCGTTCACCGGGCAGCCGGGGATCACCCAGCCGTCCTCGTGGACCGCCATTGGCGCGGTCCACTCGCCGTCCACCCGCCTCACGACGTGGATGTCACGGACCTCCTCGGCGGTGCGGTCGCGGTACACCACGATGGGACCGTTGGAGGTGGTGGCGAGGCCCGTCTGGCAGCAGTCGCAGACGCTCGAGTCCAGCAGCGCCTCGGGGCCCAGCTCGCCGTCGGGAGAGACGGTGGTGAAGCGAAGCGTCATCGGCTCGCCTCCGACGGTCTCGCGACCGTCCAGCCAGCTCATGCCGATCTCCGCGCCCAGGGGATAGAGCGAAACGAACCCGTGCTCTGCCGAAACACCGTCACGGTGCGGGACGCTGCCTTCGCTCCACGTCTCCCCGCCGTCGCGTGAAGTGGCGACCCGGACATCATAGGCGTACGGGCTGGAGCCGCTCTTCTGGAGCCAGTGGGCGGCCAACGTGCCGTCCTCGAGGGCGGTGAACGCGGGGAAGTCGGCCCAGTTGACGAAGAGGTCGTTCCGGTCCATCACCTGCCCCGGCTCACCCCAGGCGTCCCCTTCCCAGCGGGCGAACCGAAGGGCGTACGAGGCCGTGTCGGTCCCCTCCAGCCAGCTCAGGTACACGCCCGCCGGGCTGGCCACCAGGTTCGGCTCGCCGCTGTCCGGCCCCGCCGGGCTCTGCACGGCGGTGGGTGCGGGAACCGCCTCGGTCGGGGCGCCATCCGTGCCGTCCCCGCCGCGCGCCGTTGCGGCGCCGTCCGCGCAGGCGAGCGCCCCGAGGGCGAGCGTGATCGACGCGACGCCGGCGATGCGGGCGCGCTTTCGCTGATGCGGATGTTGTCCTGCTGGGGTCATTCGTCCTCACTGCGTAGGGAGCGCGGTCGCGTCAATTCAGTCGAACGATGGCGGCGTTCAGGGCTCCTGCGAAGGTCACCCATGCCAGGTACGGCACCATGAGGGCGCCGGCCAGGGTGGAGTGCCGGAAGAACAGGATGGTGGTGGCGAGGATCGCGACCCACAGCGCGATGATCTCGACCAGGGCCCAGCCGGGCCTCTGGAGCGCGAAGAAGACGCCGGACCACGCCAGGTTGAGCGCCAGCTGCACGAAGAACATCCCGAGGGCGAGGCTGGCTCCGTCCGCGCCCGCGTTCTTCCAGACCAGCCACGCGGCCACGGCCATCATGGCGTAGAGTGTTGTCCAGACGGGACCGAAGAGCCAGGAAGGCGGGTTCCACGAGGGCTTGGCCAGCTGCATGAACCACTCGGGCATGCCCATGGACGTGAACCAGCCACCGACGCCCGCCACGGCGAAGCAGACGGCCAGGAACCCGAGGAGTGCGAGGAAGGTGCGCATCAGAACCACCCCTTGCGCTTGAAGAACAAGACGAGCCCGCCCGCGATCACCAGCATGACCGCCCACACCGCCGGGTAGCCCCAGTACCAGGCGAGCTCGGGCATGTTCCACGGGCTCGCCGCGGGGTCGAAGTTCATCCCGTAGATCCCGGCGATGAAGGTCAGGGGGATGAAGATGGTGGCGATGATCGTCAGCACCTTCATCACCTCGTTCATCCGATGGCTCACGCTCGACAGGTACACGTCGAGGAGCGCGCTCGCCATCTCGCGGTAGTTCTCCAGCAGGTCGATCACCTGGATCGCGTGGTCGTACGCGTCGCGCAGGTAGATCCGGGTCTCGGGCGACACCAGCGCGAACTCGTCCCGATACAGCTGTCCCATGGCCTCCCGCATCGGCCATACCGACTGGCGCAGCGCGAGTGCGTCCCGGCGGGCGCCGTGGATGACCCCCACCAGCTCCTCGCGGGGGTCATCGATCACTTCCTCTTCGAGAAACTCGAGGCGCGCGCCGAACTCCTCCAGCACGGGGTAGTAGCCGTCCACGACCGCGTCCAGGATCGCGTAGAACAGGTAATCGGACCCGGCAGCCCGGATCCGACCGCGGCCGGCCCGCAGCCGCTCACGGACCGGCTCCCATACGTCCCCCTCCCGCTCCTGGAACGTCACCACCCAGTCCGCTCCCAGGAACAGGCTCACCTGCTCCGTGTCCACCCGTTCTCCGAGCGTGGCCATCCGGGCGACCGCGAACAGCGACTCCGGGTACTCCTCCACCTTCGGCCGCTGGTGCACGTTGACGACGTCCTCGAGCGCCAGGCGGTGGAGCCCGAATACCTCGCCGATCGCCGCTACCGCCTCGGCGTCCCCCACCCCCGTCGCGTCGATCCAGAGCGTGGGCCATCGGCCGCGGAGCGCGGCCAGATCGGCGGGCGAGGTGATCTCGACCTCCTCCAGCGTATCGGGGCCGTACCCGATCGCCCGGAGGACCGGCGGCTCGGCGTCGGGATGGGAGATGAGCGTGCCGGGCGCCGCGCCCACCGGAGACCGGCGCCGGAACGTGTGGACCCGGGGGAGCGGCACACCGGCCCTCGCGAGGCTCTTGCGGAGCCGGCGTGCGCTGTACGCCGCGGTCCACGCGACGCCCCGGGGGATGGATGCGGCCGCGTGGAGCGTCGCCATGGCGGCGTCGCCCGCGGCCTTCAGCGGGTCGTGGTTGTGTTCGGCCATGGGGACCGAATATAGGGCGTGGTCAGCGCCAATCCCAACGGACCAGCTCGGCGGTGGTCTCGTTGAGCGCCCGGACCTCCACCCTCACGTAGTCGCCCGACCGGTAGTCGCGCAGCCGTTCGCGCTGCGCGGTGGTGGCCGTGCTGGGCAGATAAACCGGGAGCGAGCCGCCCTGCGTCATGTCGAGGGTGAACATCCAGCGGCTCAGGTCGATCTGGTTGATGGTGCCCTCGACCTGATGCACATCGGAGGGCGTCCCGCCGGTGGTCCCGCCGGTCGTCTCGCCGCGCCGCTCCTGCACGGACTGCACGACCTGGATCAGGTCCGTGTAGTAGCCCTGCTGGACCTGCTGGATGCGCATTTCCACCACATCACCGTACTCCAGCGCGGTCACATCGTACTGCTGGTTCTCATAGACCACCTGCGTGTTCTGATCGAACAGGACCGCGCCCTGCTGGCCGTCCTGCGTACGCACGATGATCTGCTGCTGCTGCTGCCGGACCTCCTGCACCTCCGCGGTCATGGTCGCCGGCGCCTGGCTGCCGCCCTGGCCGCCACCCGTCAGGATATCGCCAAGGCCACCGAGCCCGCCTCCGGCGCATGCGCCGAGCATGAGGGGGAGCGCGAAAAGCGGGAGTCGTCGTAATGTGGTCATGCGCCTCCTCGGGCGCTGAGTTATCAAGGCTGTCGGAGACGCTCTTCTGCAACGCCGGTGCCAGTCGCCCGCCCGCGGCCCTGCGCGCGCCGCCCTGGCGGGCATCGGCATTGAACCCTTTCCGCGGCCCGGGCATTACACTTGAGCAACCGCTCGGAGTGATCGACGCATCGCGGGGAATGGAGGTCGTACGTGCCGGCTGCCGGAATGAGGGGTCGCTGCATCTTCTGCCACGGTGTGCTCCCGCCGAACCAGGCGATCGAGCACTTCCCCCTGGGTCAGCGCATCGCCTTCGACCCCGCACGGGGCCGGCTCTGGGCCGTCTGCCCGTCCTGCCACCGCTGGAACCTGGCTCCTTTCGAGGACCGCTGGGAGGCGCTGGAGGAGCTGGAGAAGGCGCGGGTGGACACCGGCCGCGTCCTGGCGAGCACCGACAATATCTCACTGGTCCAGGCGCCGGGCGTGGAGCTGGTACGGGTCGGACCCGCCCGTCTCGCCGAGGAGGCGTGGTGGCGCTATGGCAGCGACATGATGCGACGCCGCACGCGCGCCCGGCTCCTTGGCTGGACGGAGCAGGCGGCTGTGATCGGCGCGTCGATAGCGACAGGGGGTGCGTTCTATCTCCTGCTGGGCGGCGACGGAATCAACAACCTGCTCCGCTGGCGGCGCTTCGGCTCCACGGCCTGGCGCGGCGCGGCGACGTGCGTCCGCTGTGGCGCCGAGATCAGCGATCTCACGTTCAAGGGAGCTCGCCGGCTCCACCTGTCCCGGGATTCGGAGGAAGACCTGGCGCTCCATCTCCGGTGCCGGAAGTGCCGTCTGCGCGGCAGGGAGGGCGAGCTCCGAATCGAAGGGCCCGCCGCCCGCCATGTCCTGCGACGGGTCGTCACCCACGGACACTACCGGGGCGCATCCGAGAAGCGCGTGCGCGATGCCACCGACTACATCGAGCAACGGGGCGCCCCGGACGTGGTGACGCGGGAGCTCATGGCCACCGGTCTGCGGGTCGACGCCCTCCTCGACCGACACCGCCGGACCCAGGCCGTTGCGCTGGAGATCGCCCTGAACGAAGAGAACGAGCGCCGTCTCCTCCAGATGGAGCTGCGGGAGCTGGAGGCCCGCTGGCGCGAGGAAGAGGAGCTCGCCGCCATCGTGGACGGCGAGCTCACCCCCGTGCGCGGCCTGGAGCGGCTCCTCCGGGGCGGGTTCTGACCCGCTCCGCGCGCCTGCCGAGGCTACTCGTCCATCGCCAGCGGGTCGAACCCGGCTTCCCGCAGCGCCGCACGGTAGGCGGGAATGCTCTCGTCGTAGAACGATTCGATGTCGGCCAGCAGCGTGTCGGCCGCCGAGAGCTCCCATTCCAGCTGGGCCACCCGCCCGGGGGATGGACGGTACGGCGTCCCCACCGCCTCGCCCACCGCGCCCTGGAGCCGCGAAATGACGGTGGTGTCATCCACGATCCCCTTCGTGGGCGGCATGCGCAGCAGGGCGAGGAGCTCGTTCGCGTGCGCCTTCAGCTCGCCCGTCTTCTCCACCAGCGAGTCGCGGGTCGCCTCGTCGGCGCCCTTCCAGTCCTTCAGCCGCTTCTCGTAGAGGGCGAGCGTCTCACTGGTCTCGTCCAGACGACGGATCGCCGCCCGCAGCGTGCCGAGCTTCTCCTGACCGCGCCAGTACTCGTCCAGGCTCGACTGCAGGGCGGCCAGCGACTTCTCCCGGCGGGGGTCCGGCCGGACCTCCACCATGCCCTCCGCCGTGGCCTCGCCCACCGTGACGCGTACCGCGTACGTGCCGGGGAAGACCTCGGGGCCCCGGGGCTCCGCGTCGTCCTCGTCGGCGTCCGGGGCGGGCAGCCCCTTCCGCTCCAGCCCCCACACGATGCGGTTCACCCCCGCCTTCGCGGGGCCGTTCAGGGTCCGGACAACGGTGTCTGCGTCCAGGACCTCGATCTTGGTGGGGCCGCTGGCGGCCGGCCCACCGCCGAACATGGCGGCGAACCCGGTCGGCCCCTCGGTCGGGCGGGCTGGCGCGGCGGAATCCGCCACGGCCGCGGCCGCGTCCGGCGAGACCCAGTAGCTGATGAGCGCGCCGTAGGGTCGGTTCGGGCCCTGATACTTCGTGTCGCCGGGGAAGTAGAACGGGCCGGTGATGCCGCGGTCGTGCTGGATGGCCGCGGGGACGTCGAAGAGGTAGACGGGCGTTTCCGTGACGCGGGCATTCGCCGCCATCGCCCGCAGCGGACGGATGTCGTCGATGATCCACGCGCCGCGGCCATGGGTCCCGATGGCGAGGTCGTGGTCGCGCGGGTGGACGACCAGGGCGCGCGTAGGCGCTCCGGCCGGGTAGTCGCCGTGGGTCCACTTCCTCCACTGGCTCCCGCCATCGAGGGAGAAGTAGAGGCCGAACTCGGAGCCGAGGAACAACAGGTTCGGCTCCACCGGGTCCTCCTCGATCACGTGGACATACCCGTCCACCTGCTCCGGGGAGAGGGCGCGCCAGCTCCGGCCGTAGTCGTCCGTCCGGTAGATGTACGAGCTCCAGTCTCCGGTGCGATGACCGTCGAACACCACGTACGCGCGTCCGGCCACGTGCTTCGAGGCCTCGATATGGGGCACCCAGGTGTCCTCCGGCACGCCCCGGATCCGATCCACCACGTTGTTCCAGCTCGCGCCGCCATCCCGGGTCACCTGCACGTTGCCATCATCGGTGCCCACCCAGATCACGCCGCGCTCCACCGGGCTCGGCGCGATGGTCATGATGGTGGTGTGGTTTTCCGCGGCCGTGACATCCAGTGTCAGCCCGCCCGACTCCCGCTGCTTCTGCTTCTCCGGGTCGTTCGTGGTGAGGTCCGGGCTGATGATCTCCCACGTCTCGCCGCGGTCCGGGCTGCGGTGGACGAACTGGCTGCCGTAGTAGAGGACGGTGGGATCGAACGGGTCGAGGGCGATCCCCGCGTTCCAGTTGAAGCGGAGCTCGGTGTCGGCGTCGGGCGCCGGCGGGCGGATGCTCTCGCCCCCCGACGTGGCCAGGTCGAATCGCTGCAGGCTGCCGCCCTGGCTCATGCTGTAGCCGAGCGTCGGGTCCGTCGGATCGATGAGGGCCGCGAAGCCATCGCCGAAGCCGAGCTCCTGCCAGTGGTGCGCCATGATGTTCGACCCGGCGAACGACGGCATCTCCCACACCTGGCTCGGGCCGCGCCACGAGCCGTTGTCCTGCAGGCCCCCGTACACGTTGAACGGTACCGCGTTGTCGACGCTCAGGTGGTAGAACTGGGCCAGGGGCAGGTTCTCGATGAAGCGCCAGGAGTCCCCGCGAGTGTGGCTGAAGTAGACGCCGCCGTCATTGCCCGTGATGATGGTGTGCCCATCCTCCGAGGCCCAGAACGCGTGATGGTCCACGTGCACGCTCGACCAGGGCGCGATGTTCTCGAACGTCCGCCCGCCATCCTCACTCATGGTCAGATCGCCGCTCACGCGGTACACCCGGTTCTCGTTCGTCGGGTCCACATAGATCCGGCTGTAGTAGAACGCGCGCTCGTTGACGTTCTGATCGCTGTTCACGGTGCGCCAGCTGGATCCGCCATCATCGCTGCGCAGCAGTGCGCTCTTCTCCGCTTCCACCAGCGCATACACCACCTTCGGATCGTTCGTGGCGAAGGCGAGGCCGATCCGGCCCAGGTCTCCGGCAGGGAGCCCGTCCTCGGGCGTCAGGCGTGCCCAGCTCTCACCACCGTCCCAGCTCTCCCACAATCCACTGCCGGGCCCGCCGCTCTCGAAGAACCACGGCCAGCGGCGGAACTCCCAGGTCGACGTCAGCAGGTGCTCCGGGTTCGACGGGTCGAGCACGATCTCGAACGCGCCCGTCCGTTCGTCCACGTACAGGACCTTCTCCCAGCTCGAACCGCCATCCACGGACTTGTAGACACCGCGCTCGTCGCCATCGCTCCAGGCGGGCCCCAGGGCCGTGAGCCATACCACGTCCGGGTCCTGCGGGTGCACCAGGATGGCCTCGATGTGCTCGGTGCCGGACAGCCCCAGGTACGACCAGCTCCGGCCGCCGTTGCTCGTCTTCCACACCCCGCGACCCACGCCCATGCTGTTCCGGGCGTTCGCCTCACCCGTCCCCACGTACGCCACGTCCGGCGCGCTCGGCGCGAACCCGATGGCGCCGATGGAGTTCACCGACAGCGAGTCCATGATGGGCTGCCACGTGAAGCCGCCATCCACCGACTTCCACAGCCCTCCCGTCGCGGCGCCCACCCAGACCTCCCGATCGTCGCGGGGCGAGACCGCGATGGCGGCCACCCGCCCCGAGGTCCCTGGGGGTCCGATCGGCCGCGCATCCATGGAGTGGAAGAGGGTGTCCACAGCCACGGCCGTGGGAGCCCGCTCCTGTTGGGCCGCCAGGGCAGAGGGTGATGCGCCCGCGCTGGCGCATGCGGACAGGACGGCGGCCGCGATCAGGGGCGCGGTCAGGGGAAGCGATCGTCGCATATCAGGACTCCGGTTGGGATATTGTGGGGAGCAAATAGTAGGAGGGAGGGCGGTCGTGCAGCAACCGCCCGGGGCGCGGAAGGCTGGCAGGGGAGCGTGGGGTCCCCGGCGCACGGGAGCGTGGCGTCGGTCGCGGCCGACGTCTAGTTTGGGACGAGCCGCCCGAACACCCGTCCGCGCGCCGCATTCCGCACCCGAACACCTCGAGGCTCCCAACGGGGGGCAGAGCTCCTGATGGAGCTTCCGCCCAATTACGTACTCCACTCGTGTTCCGACCATTTTCAGGGGAGATACCATGGAAGCTGTCGCCGTCGGAGTGATGATCATCGCCGGACTGGTCCTGCTGCTGGTCCTCGGGCTGGCGGCCGTCGCCGTCGTCCTCTACAACCGCCTCGTAGCTCTGCGGGTGGAGACCGACACGGCCTGGGCGGATATCGACGTCCAGCTGAAACGCCGCCACGACCTGATCCCGAATCTCGTCGCCACCGCCAAGGGCTACGCGGGCCACGAACGGGAGACGCTCGAGTCGGTAACGCGCGCCCGCTCGAACGCCGTCGATGCCCGCAACGCACCCCCGCAGGAGCGGGCGGGCGCCGAGAACGTGCTCACCAGCGCCCTCGGCCGGCTCTTCGCGCTGGCCGAGTCCTACCCGCAGCTGCGGGCGGCGGAGCCGTTCCAGGAGCTACAGCGGGCCCTGAGCGCGGTCGAGGATGCGCTCCAGAACTCGCGCCGCTACTACAACGCCACGGTCCGCGAGCTGAACACCCGCGTCGCCCAGTTCCCCACCAACATCGTGGCCGGCCTCGCCTCCATCCGGTCGCGTGAGTTCTTCGAGATCGAGGCGCCCGAGCAGCGGGAGGCCCCGCAGGTGGAGTTCTGATGCGCCACGGCTTCCGGACGACAGCCGGAGGCGCCCTGCTGGCCCTGTGGTCCGCCCTCGGCCTGCTGCTCCTGCCGCAGGGCGCAGCGCCAGCGGCGGCCCAGCGCTCGGTGGTGATCGAGCGGTTCACGGCGGAGATCGAGGTGGAGCCATCGGGTGACCTCGTGGTGACGGAGACGCTCCGACCGCGGTTCACCGGCCAGTGGAACGGAGTCAGGCGTGTCCTGGACCTGGGCCACACCACCGCCGCCGGTGAGCGGGAGGTGCTGAAGATTGACGGAGTCTCCGCGACCGACGGGGCGGGCCGGTCGCTCCGGGTGGACGACGAAGCGAACGGCCGGTCTTCGCGGCAACTGAGCATCTGGGTGCCCGACGCCGCCGATCGCACCGCGGAAGTGGTCCTGCGGTACCGAGTGCGTGGTGCCGTCCGGTTCTTCGCAGGTGACACGGCGGAGATCGAGGGGCCCAGCGCGGCCGATTACGACGAGCTGTACTGGCAGGTCACGGGCACGGATTGGGACGTCCCGATCGAGGAGGCGAGCGCCCGAGTCCTTCTCCCGGCAGGCGCGGTGCCCATCCAGGCGGCGGCCTACCGGGGAGCGCCGGACTCCGGCGCGCAGGTGGATGTCCAGCTGGACAGCGCTGCCGAGGACGCTGGCGGCAGCCCGGTGGCCCCGGGTGCATGGGTTCCTACAAGCGGCGGGAGTGCTGCGGCCGGGTGAGGGACTCACGGTGGCGGTGGCGTGGCCCTCGGGCCACGTTGCCATGCCCGCGGACCTCCAGCGCGCGCGGCCGGTGCGGTTCGGCACGGACGGATCTGTTGTCGATCCAGCGACGGGTCGGTTCGGCGGCGCATCGCTCTGGATGCTCCTGCCGCTGCTCCTGCCGATCCTCACCTTCTGGCTCGCCTACCGCGTGTGGGCCCGGCGGGGCCGCGATCCGCGGGAGCGGGCGATCACCGTTCAATGGGAGCCTCCCGCGGAGCTCGGGCCCGCGGAAGCGGGCACGCTGGTGGACAACAGGCCGGGGATGCACGACATCATCTCGATCCTGGTCGACCTGGCGGTGCGCGGGTACGTGGTGATCTCGGAGCGGGAGAAGAAGGGCTTCCTGAAGCGCGGGAAGGACTACGCCTTCCACCTGGTGCGCCCGCGGCAGGACTGGGGAGAGCTCACGCCGTACGAACGGAGCTTCCTCGAGGGCCTCTTCGGCGGCCCGTCCAGAAGCGAGGTGCTGGCCAACCTGGCCGAGGAGGGGTCATTCCTCGATGGCGTGCTGGAGACCCTCGGCGGCGAAGCCCCTTCCAGCTCTGCGCCCGACGGCACCGTCGAGAGCGTGTTCCTCTCCGACCTCCAGAACCGCTTCTACAAGGCCCTGCCCCCGATCCGGGAGGCCCTGCTGGAGGCGCTCGTGCTCAAGGGGCACTACAAGCAGAGGCCGGACCGCGTTCGCGCTCGCTGGGGAGGGGTGGCCTGGGGCCTTCTCATGGTGTCGATCGCCCTCGTGTTCGCCGCGGTCGCGGCGAGCACGCCTTCCGCCGGCCTGCTGGGCGCGGCCTGGGTGGCGGGAGTGATGCTGAGCACCGTGGTCGTCGGCGGGTTCGCCTTCATTATGCCTGCCCGGACCGAGCACGGCGCAAGGACCCGTGAGGCGGCGCTGGGGTTCAAGAGGTTCCTGGAACGGGTCGAGTCCCCACGCTACCGCAGGATGATCGAGTCGCCGGACCAGTTCGAGCGATACCTCCCGTATGCAGTGGCCTTCCAGTGCGCCGAAAAATGGGCCAAGGCCTTCGAGGACCTGCTGACGGAGTCGCCGGAGTGGTATCAGGGCACCGGCCAGTTCCGTCCCTCGGTCTTCGCATCCGATCTGGGGACCCTCGCCTCCACCGCCAGCTCCACGCTCGCCTCTTCACCCTCCAGCTCCGGGTCCGGCGGCGGCGGGAGCGTGGGTGGCGGCAGCGGCGGTGGGGGCGGTGGAGGCTTCTGAGCGATGCTTGCTTCGACCCGTCGAAACAATGTAGGAGGTTCAGCATGAACGAGGAGATCCTGCGGCCCGCCGAGGCCGCCGACATCGATCCGGCATACGGCGAGTTCCTCAACCTGTTCAACCGGTCGCAGTTCTGGGACAGCCACGAGGCCCTCGAGGACGCGTGGCGCCGGACGGGCAGCGAGTTCTACCACGCGCTCATCCTGTACGCAAGCGCGTTCGTCCACGTCCACCGCGGGAATCGCCACGGGATCGCGGCGCAGCTCGGCAAGGCTCAGCCGCTCCTCGAGCCACGATGCCCCCACTACCTCGGGCTGAACGTGAACGCCATGCTCGAGCACGCGCTCATCTGCCGCCATATCGTGGCGGAAAACCGCGAAGCTCCCAGCGAGGCTTGGACCCTTCTCATCCCCACCCCACAGCTCCGCTTCCACCCCGACCACGTGCGCGGGGACGAGCCCGAACTGGGCTGACGCGTCGCCGCGACCGGGCGACCGTGCCAGAAGTTCCTTGACAGTCGCCGGCCGCCGCCATAGTGTGTTGGTATGCTGACACACCCACACAGACGAGGCGCTCCGTGCTGATCACCATCGAGGGAGGGGATCCGCGGCCGATCTACGTCCAGATCATGGATGAGATCAAGAGGGCGGTGGTCCTGGGGACCGTTGGCCCCGATGATCCGCTCCCGTCGGTCCGCCAGCTGGCGGGTGAGCTCCGGGTCAACCCGAACACGGTTCAGCAGGCGTACCGCGAGCTGGAGCGCACCGGGCTGGTGTACGTCCGTCGGGGGCAGGGAACGTTCGTGTCTGAGGAGGCGGCTGTGCAGACTGACCGCGAGCGAAGCGATCTGGCGAGAATGGTGGCGGAGCGGGCGATACGGGAGGCGTATCGGAACGGCGTGAGCCCTGGGGAGCTGGTTGCGGCGATCCAGGCCGTGGAGAGTGGGGGTCTCTCGGGATCCGCGAGCGTGCACGGGGGTCGTCCATGAGTGGCGGCGTGGGTGACGGCGGCGGCCAGTGGGCGGTGGTCACGCGGAGTCTGGTGAAGAAGTTCGGCCGTCGTGTAGCGCTGGACGGGATGGATCTGAGGGTGCCGGTCGGCTCGGTATACGTGCTGGTGGGCCCGAACGGAGCGGGCAAGACGACGGCGTTGCGGGTCCTCCTGGACCTGGTCCGCGCGGATTCCGGTGAGGCGAGTGTGCTGGGCCATTCATCCGTGGCTGAGGGGGCGCGGGTCCGCTCGCTGTGCGGGTATCTGCCAGAGCGCTCCGATGCGGGCTACGGCTGGATGAAGGTGCAGGATCTCCTGGCGTACCACGCCTCGTACCGCAGTGGCTGGGACGCGGGGTACGCCCGGTCGCTCATGGAGCGTCTGGAGGTGCGGGACCACACGAAGTTCGGGAAGCTCTCGAAGGGGGAGGCGCGGCGAGTGCAGCTGGTCATGACGCTGGCGCACCGTCCGCCGCTGCTGCTGCTGGACGAGCTCACGGACGGGCTGGACCCGGTGATGCGAGGTGAGGCGCTGGCGCTGCTCTCCGACCACATCGCGGAGACGGAGACCACGGCGGTGATCTCGACCCACCTCGTCTATGAGGTGGAGGGGCTCGGTGACCACATTGGTGTCCTGCGGGACGGGAAGCTGACGGCCCAGCTGGACCGGGACGCGCTGCGGTCGCGCCTCAGGCGATACACGCTGGAGGTACCGGAGGGGTGGAGGGGCCCGGAGGCTCTCATCGACCGGATCGTGCGTCGGAGCGGCGGCGGGCGTGAGGTGGCGTGGACGATCTGGGGGGAACAGTCGGAGGTCGTAGAGCGGCTCAGCGATGGAGGCGGAACGGTACGCGAGGTGGATCCCTTGACGCTCGAGGAGGCGGCGGTGGCGCTCATGGCCATGCGGGGCACCCAGGATGACCTGACCGGGGAGCTGAACCCGTCCCTGCCGGCCCATGCGGTGGGGAGCTAGCGATGGAGGCAGCGATGGAAACGACCGTGACGCACCCGGTGCGCGAGCCGGTGGACTTCGGAGCCGCGTTCGCTCGCCAGTTCAAGCTGCTGTGGACGAGCCGTCGGCCGCTGCTGCTGGCGCTGGCGCTGCTCGCCCTTCTTGGACTGGCGGGGGAGCCCTGGACGGATAATCTGAAAGCGCGCCTGTTCACGGTCTGGCCGCTCTGGCTGGTCCTGGTCGGCCCCGTATGGGCGTTCGCGGTATTCCACAACGAGGGGCCGAGCAGCCGGCTCTACTTCTGGTCGATGCCGGTGGGGCGGACCCGCCACACGCTCGCCCGTCTCGCGGCCGGGCTGGCCTGGCTGTGGATCCTGTACGGTGTTCTCATTGGGGCCGGGGTGATACTGGCCTCCCTCGACGGGGATCTCTGGCAGCTCGGGATGATCACGGCCGCCGGCTGGATCAACTTCTTCACCGGCCCGCTCCTGGGCTACCTGGCAATCTCGGTCCTGACGATCGCCACCGACTATCCGCTCCGCTGGGTCTTCGGAATCCTCTTCCTCTTCCCGCTGACGGTGAGCATCCTGGATGACTGGCTGGGGCTCGAGTCCCTGGCGAACGCGCTGGTCAAGCCGTTCACCAGTGAGGACTGGGGCCTCCTGCCGGTGGTAACTGGAGGACTCGGCGAGTCGATCCTCGAGCTGGACAAGACGCTGGCGCGGATGGCGGACCCGGAAGCGATCGTGCGTGGACAGTTCGAAGTGGCCTACTGGGCGCCGGCTACGGCGGCCTGGATCGCGCTGCTCCTGGGAGTCGTATTCTACGCGGCTTCGCGCCACCCGGACCGGCTGCCACGGCTCCGCCGCTTCGGCTGAGCCACCCCGGCCGAGCCGCCATTTCCGGAGCTCGATGGGGCGTAGCGGCTGCCGCTCCCGGCAGCGCGGTCCCTGCCCTGCTCTCCCAGAAGACTTGACATTCCGCATCGGGTGACGGCAGCTTACCTGCCGTGGCTCATGTACTTGAGGCCACTCGATCCCACGAAGACAATCCCATCGAACTCGACGCAGGGAGTATGAGGGTCCTGCTACGCATCACAGCGACAGCGGCGCTAGGATTTGCGATCGCACTCCCGCAGGCGGCGGAGAGCCAGAGCCTCAGGGGTTCACCGTCATCCGTGGCACGGCAGTACCACGTGGCGCAGGAGCACGATTTTACGTTCCTGCCGAGCTCCAACCGGATCCACGGCTTCGTGGCGAACGGCTATCTCGTGCGCGTGCCGGGGAACGCCCACTACACGCTTGCCAACGTCTCCTACCCCTACGCCCGGCCGGAGGTGAAGCTGTTCATCGAGCGGCTCGCGGCGCAGTACCGCGCGGCGTGTAACGAGCGGCTGGTCGTGACCAGCCTCACACGGCCCCTTTCCGAGCAGCCACGCAACGCGTCGCAGCGATCCGTCCATCCCACGGGCATGGCGGTGGACATCCGGGTGAGCAACCAGCGCACCTGCCGGAGCTGGATCGAGCAGACGCTCCTGTCGCTGGAGCGACAGCGGGTCGCGGAGGCCACGCGCGAGCGTTGGCCCCCGCACTACCACGTCGCGGTGTTCCCGCAGCCGTACGCCCGGTATGTGGCTGCGTTGAGCGACCGGTCGCTCCCACAGCCGGCGAAAGCCATGCACTACGAGGTGCGACGGGGTGACAGCCTCTGGAGCATCGCCCGCAACTACGGCATCGACGTGGACTCACTGAAGGAGACGAACCACCTGTCCGACAATCAGATCTACGCCGGGCAGACGCTCCAAATCCCGCCGACCCCGTGACCGACCGCCGGGACGCCCCTCGTGGCGTCATCGGCATGGTGCACCTCCTCCCCCTGCCTGGCGCCCCGCGCTGGAATGGTGACCTGGACACCGTCCTCCACCGGGCCGTTGCCGACGCCCGCACCCTGAGCGATGGCGGTGTGGACGCGATCCTCGTGGAGAACTTCGGCGACACACCGTTCCTTCCCGGGGTCGTGGAGCCGGTGACGGTGGCAGCGATGACACGAGCGGTCGCCGCCGTTCGAGCCGCGCTGGACCGGCCCGTAGGGGTGAACGTCCTCCGGAACGACGCCGCGGCGGCGCTCGCAGTGGCCGCGGCAACGGGTGCCACGTTCATCCGCGTGAACGTCCATACGGGCGGCATGTTCACTGATCAGGGGTGGATCCAGGGGAAAGCCTCGGAGACCCTCCGGCTGCGCGCGAGAATCGCCCCGGACGTGGCGATCCTAGCGGACGTCCTGGTGAAGCACGCCACCCCTCCCGCGGGAGCGAACCTCCGCGACGCTGCCAGAGACACCTGGGAGCGCGGCCTGGCGGACGCCCTGATCGTCTCGGGAGCAGCCACGGGCGAGGCGACGGATCTCGAGCGGGTCCGGGAGGTCCGCGAAGCGGTGCCGGAGGCCGTGGTGCTGGTGGGGAGCGGTGTGACGGCGGAGACCGCCGAGGCCACGCTGGCGCACGCCCATGGCGTCATCGTCGGAAGCGCACTCCAGGAGGGAGGGCTGGCCGGGCGCGCCGTGAAGATCGAGCGCGTGCGCCGGCTGGTGTCCGCCGCGGCCGGTCCGGCGTCAGGCGGCGCCGCCCCCGGTCGAGTCTAGCAGGTCGCTCAAAGGGGAGGCAGGAAGCGAACGGTCGCCTCGCGCGAAGCGCGGGCGATCGACCCCCCGCGCCAGCGGGTCCCGAAGGGATCGACCTTCGACCCGCCCCCCCCCGCTCCCCCGTCTTCCGCAGCCTGCCAGGGGCGCGTCAGCGCACGTGCCGCTGCTGGTCCTCCGGCTGGTACGGCAGCTGGTTCAGGTAGTGCTGCGCCTCCAGATCGATGCGGGAGGTCCGCAGCTGGTCCGTCGCGACGGTGACCTCCGTCTCGAGACCATGCGAATGGGCGGACACCGTCATGGTGCCATCGCCGCCCTCCAGTGTGACGGAGTGGCCCTCCTGGGCGGTAACCTCCAGCGGGATCCGATCGGGCATGTACTCGGCGGCCAGCAGGACGGCCTCCCGGCCCCCCATCGCCGTAAGTCTCTGGTATGACGCCATCTTGTATCCTCCACCTGTTTCCAGTTTCTGTCTTCGTCCAGACCGTACCATTGCTGAAGGAGAACGATATCGGCGCCCTCCGGCAAGAGTCAGCGGTTCTCGTTGATCCACTCCACCAGCTCGCCGACCGGAAAGAGCCCCACCGCCACAATGTCCCGCACCTGCACCGCGGGCACACCGGTCAGCCCGGCCGCCGCCGCGGCCGCCTGCTCCCGGATCACTTCGGGCTCGAAGTCATCGAGGCCGAGAGCGACGTGCATGGCCTCCCGATCCAGACCCGCCGCTCCACCGATGTCCGCCAGAACGTCCAGGCGGGAAATGTCCCGCCCCTCCTCCCAGAGCGCCCGGTAGATCCCGTGCAGCACGCGCTCCTCGGCCCCGTGGGCGCGTGCATGTGCGACGGCTTCGTGGGCCTTTCGCGTCCTGGGGACCCGCTCGAGCGAGCCCATCGCCAGCCCCCAATCGTCCGCCGCGGCTCGCGCGGTCGCCATCTCGTCGCCCAGGAGATCGCGGGGGTCGGGCAGCGGTGTCGGGGCGGGGCAGAGCTCGAAGGGCACCGCCCTCAACGAGAGCCCCGTCTGCCGCGCGGCCTCCTCCGCGATCTGCGCGGCGAGGCGGCAGTACGGGCTGGTGAAGTCGTGGTACAGGAGCATTCGATCCATGGCGTGGGCAATCTAGCCGCGAAGCCCCGTCGCTTGCCACCGCCTCCACCCTGCCGCCATCTTGGCGGGACTCGAACCACACCGAAAGCTTCATGAATTCCAGCCAGACCCCGGGCTCGGCACCCGCAGACGCGATCCAGTTCAGCGACAACGTCAGCCGGTTGCAGCCATCGTCGACCATCGCCGTCTCCTCCCTTGCCAAGGAGCTACGGGCGCAGGGGCGCGACATCGTCAACCTGAGCGCCGGTGAGCCCGATTTCCCCACACCGCCATTCATCGCCGGCGCGGGGATCCGAGCGATCCAGGAGGGGCAGACGCGGTACACGCCGGCGCCGGGGATGCCGCGCCTGCGACAGGCGATCGCCGAGTCGCTCTCCGCCGCCCACGGCGGTGTGCCCACCGATCCCGGCGGTGTGGTGGTGTCGGCGGGGGCGAAGCAGGCGCTGTTCAACGCCCTCTTCGTCCTCGTGGGCCCGGGTGACCGTGTCCTGGTGCCGGTGCCCTACTGGACGAGCTATCCGGAGATCGTCCAGCTGGCGCGGGCGGAGCCGGTACCGGTGCATGGCCCCTCCGAGCGCGGATACCGGGTCGGACCGGAGGAGCTCGACGCGGCGTGGGACGAGAGTGTGCGAGCGCTGATCCTCAACTCGCCGTCGAACCCGTCCGGAGCGGTGTACCGGCTGGAGGAGATCGAGGCGATCGCCGACTGGGCCCGCGAGCGGAACGTCTGGCTGATCAGCGACGAGATCTACGGCCGCCTCTGCTACCTGGAGGGACGGGCCCCGGGTCTCCTCGATGTCGGAGGGGACCCCCTGGAGTGGGGAGTGGTGATCGACGGCGCCTCGAAGGCGTACGCCATGACCGGCTGGCGGATCGGATACTCGTACAGCCGCCCGGATCTGGCGTCGAAGATCTCGGCGCTGCAGAGCCACATGACATCGAATGCGGCCACGCCATCACAGCACGCGGCGCTCGCTGCGTTCACCGCCACCGCCGACCAGGAGCGGGAGCTGCTCGGAATGGCCCTGGAGTTCGAGAAGCGCAGGGACCTCGTTCTGGAGCTGCTGGAGCGGCACCTCCCGGGCACCGACTTCGTGTCGCCCGAGGGCGCCTTCTACCTCTTCTTCCGGGTGGACCGCTGGTTCGATGAGCGGCGTTCCGACTCCGCGGCGCTGTGCAAATGGCTGATCGAAGAGGCGGAGGTGGCGCTCGTCCCGGGCTCCGCGTTTGGTGACGATCGCTACGTCCGGCTCTCCTTCGCCGCCTCGGCCGCGGAGCTCGAAAAGGCCTTTGATCGTCTCGGAAGGGCGCTGGGATGATGGGCGAGGACAACGATCGGTCCGTTCTGCTCTCCGGCTATGTCCAGCAGCTGTTCGCCGGCGAGGACGAGGTCCTGGAAGAGCTCAGGTGCGAGATCGCGCGCCGGGAGCTGCCGGAGATCTACATCTCCGCCGAGGTGGGTCGGCTGCTGCAGGTCCTGCTGGCGTCGGTCGGGGCCCGCCGCGTCCTGGAGGTCGGCACGCTCGGCGGGTACAGCGCCATCTGGATGGCGCGGGCGCTGCCGGCGGACGGTCGCCTGCTCAGCGTGGAGGTGGACCCGGAGAGGGCGGGATTCGCCCGGGAGTTCGTGACGCGGGCGGGTCTGGCTGGGGTGATCGAGGTGCGTGAAGGCGATGCCCGCGAGGTGTTGAAGGAGCTCGCGGCGGGTTCGGAAGCGCCGTTCGACGCGGTGTTCATCGATGCCGACAAGGAGTCGTACGTGGACTACCTCGAGCGTGCACTCGAGCTGGTCCGGCCCGGGGGTCTGATCATCGCTGACAACGCCTTCCGCGATGGGCGCGTGCTCCATGAGGCGGCCGACGAAGCCACCCGGGGGGTCCAGCGCTACAACGAACGGATCGCCAGCCACCCTCGACTGGTCTCCACCATCATCCCCATCCGTGATGGTGTGGCCGTATCCGTGGTGGGCGCGCTTCAGACTCCGGCATCCGAGAGCGCGCTCCGCGTCCGGCCGACGTAGCCGCCACCGAAAAGATTGACGTGCACCAGCAGGTAGTAGAGCTGGTAGACCGCCCGTCGCGTGGGGTACCCCGGCGCGACGGGCCAGGACGCGTCGTACGCCGCGCGAAACCCGCTGCCGAACCCACCGAACAGCTCCGCCATGGCCAGGTCCACCTCCCGGTGCCCGTGGTACACGGATGGGTCGATCACGGCCGCGTCGCCCGCCTGCAGCATGAGGACATTGCCGCTCCAGAAATCGCCGTGCAGCAGCGACGGACCGTCTTCCTCCGCCGGCGAGAGGAGGTCGCTGAGGCGGCTGTAGAGGTCGTCGAAACGTCGTCGGTCCTCCATGCCGAGCAGGCCGCGCTCCTCGGCCCGCCGGAGCTGCGGCTCGAGTCGCAGCTCACGCCAGAACTCGCTCCAGTCCGACAGCGGCCGGTTATCCTGCGGGAGTGAGCCAATGAAGTTCTGACGCTCGGCTCCGAAACGGGCGGCGCCGGAGCGATGCAGCGCCGCGAGCCCGCTCCCCAGTCGCTCCCAGCCAGCGCGGGACTCCGCGCCGGGCTCGAGCCACTCCAGCAGGAGCCACGGCGGAGCGCTGCTGCGCGATACTCCAATGACCTCGGGGACGCGCAGCGCGGCCGCCGCGGCCAGCTCGTGGAGGCCGGCGGCTTCGGCGCCCAGAAGCGAGTCCGGCAGCTCGCCGTCGAGCCACTTCAGGAAGAAGAGGTCCCCGGCCGCCGTCCGGATGCGCGCCGTGGGGCTGATGCAACCGCCTCCCACGGCTTTCACCTCGGTGATCGCGGTGCGCCGCCCGGTCCGTTCCTCGAGAACCGATTCCACCCCGGCCCTCACTTCGGCCGGGACCCTCATGGGCCGCGACCGCTGTTCGGGGCGCTCGCCCCCCTGGTCACAACCCGTGGCGCTCCACGAGGTAGCGCAGGAGACCCCGCGCCGAACGCTCCACGAGGTCGTGCACGTCCTCGAACCCGTCGGGTCCACCGAAATACGGGTCCGGGACCTCCGTGCCGCCGTCGGCCTCGGGGTCGAACTCCCTCAGCAGGTGGACCTCCGTCTCCGCAGGGCCGGCGGCGACCAGCCGGTCGACGGCCCGGCGGTTCTCCTCATCCATCACGACGAGGTAATCGAAGGCGGCCACGTCCTCCGGCCGGACCCGCCGGCTCTCACCCGTCAGCTCCACGCCACGCCGGAACGCGACCTCGGTCGTGCGTGCGTCCGGGGGCGCGCCGTTGTGGTATCCGGACGTCCCGGCCGAATCGATTCGAAAGAACGGCTCGAGCTCCGCTTCGACCACCACCTGTCGGAAGAGCGCCTCCGCCAGTGGCGAGCGACAGATGTTGCCGAGGCAGACGAACAACACGGAGATCTTGTGCTTCACGACTTCGCCCTGTGGGGGTGCGGTGAACGGTGAAAAACGGCGTCACTCGCCTGTCTGTCAAGGCGAATGCCGGCGCGGCACGAACTCCGCATGTATCTTGCCCGACATGAGCCGTCCAATACGACCCCGACCGAGTGCACGAGTGAGCCGCCGCCCGCCGCGCCGCCGACGCCCCAGCGCCGGAGCCGCGCAGCGTCAGGCCAAGGGCCGGCTGCGGCACTTTCGTCAGGCCTCCATGGTCGCGGTGGGCGCCACCAGTCTCCTGATCCTCCTGCTCGGGGGCCCGGCGACCGGCGGTGCGGAAACCGCGGGTGTGGCAGCCGCCATGTCCCTGCAGGATACCACTCCCCAGGACACGGCTCTGGACGACACCCTGGCGGGCGATCCTGCCGAGTCGGCGCGCGAGGCCACGGGAACGTTGCGGGAGCTGACCCTCTCCTTCTACAACGCGCTCCCCAAGGTGGGCATTGCGCTGGTGCTCCTGCTCCTGGCGGGCATTATCGCCAAGCTGGTCCGGATGGCGCTCGGGGCGGTGCTCTCCAGCTGGGAGCGCGCGGAGGCGACATCCGCGCTGGTGGCGATCCTTATCTGGCTCCTGGCGCTGGGCGCGGCGCTGAGTGTCGTCGCGGGCGATGCTCGGGCGCTGGTGGGCTCCATCGGGCTCTTCGGTCTGGCGCTCTCGTGGGCACTACAGACCCCGATCGAGAGCTTCACCGGCTGGCTGCTCAACTCCTTCCGATCCTACTACCGGGTGGGCGACCGAATCGGGGTGGGAGAGGTATTCGGCGATGTGGCCCGGATCGATTTCCTCACCACCACGGTGTTCGAGGCAGGCGGACCGGACAAGAACGTGCGCGCGGCGCAGTCGACGGGGGCCCTGATCACGTTCCCCAACGCGGAGATCCTCCGGTCGAATGTCATCAACTACACGCGCGACTTCCCGTACGTATACGATGAGCTCACGGTGGGCGTGACGCACGAGAGTGACATGCGGCTGGCGATCGAGGTGGTGCAGCGGACGGCGATGGAGGTGGTGGGGGAGCGTATGGCCGTGGCGGCGGAGACGTACGCCAGCATGCTCGAGCGTGCGCATCTCGCCTGGAACGTGGCCACCAAGCCGGAGGTCTACGTCCAGGCCAGGGAGTCATGGACCGACCTGATCATTCGGTACGTGGTCCCGGTCCGGGAGATGCGGGTATGGTCGAGCCGACTACAGCTGGCGCTGCACGACGCGCTGGCCGAGCCGGAGGTCGCCGACCGGGTCTGGACGGCATACCCACGCACGCAGGTGGAGCAGCTCCCGCCGCAGGCCGAGCGGCCACATACGACGAGTGAGATGCCATGATGCAGCAGTCGAGATGGGGGATAGTGCTGGCTATGACGCTGGCCGTGGGGTGCGACACGGCGGCGCCGCCCCCCATCCTGAGCAACAACGTCTGCGACGCGCCATCCGTCGACGTAGCTCTGCCCGCCGGCCTGGAGGAAACCAGCGGCGTGAGCGCCAGTCGCGCCCATTCCGGCGTGTTCTGGACCCACAACGACTCGGGCAGCGAGCCCGTGATATTCGCGGTGGACGCCACGGGGGCGGTCCGCGGGCGTGTCCGAATCGACGCAGCCACGAACCGGGACTGGGAGGATATCGCGAGGGGGCCGTGCGAGCCCGGCTCGTCGGAAGACTGCCTCTTCATCGGCGAGATCGGCGACAACGCGGGACGATACTCGAACGTGGCGGTGTACCGCGTCCCGGAGCCGGACCCGGCTACGGACACGGTGTCGCAGCCCGCATCGATCTTCCGCTTCACCTACCCGGACGGCCCCCGCGACGCGGAAGCGCTCTACGTCACAGCGGCGGGCATACACGTGGTCAGCAAAGGCCGCAGCGGCCCCATCGAGCTCTTCCGGCTGCCGCCGCCCTACATGCGGGATTCGACGGTGGCGATCCAGCGCATCCAGCGCCTCGGGCCGCCGCCCACGAGCCTGTCCGCCCAGGCCACCGCCGCAGCGGTCGATCCCGGCGGCGATCACGTCGTGGTCCGCACCTACGCCGGGCTCCGCTTCTTCAAGGTCGACGGCGATACCCTCCGCCCCCACGGGCGCGCCGCCGACGGCATCGCAGCCGGACAGCTCCAGGGCGAGGGCGTGGATTACATCGACGACTCCCGACTCGTCCTCACGAGCGAATCTCAACCCGGTCGGCCGCCTTCTCTGCTCATCACCACCTGCGATCCGACCCGCCCCCCGCCAGACTCCACCTCAGTCCCCTCCTGACCGCTCCGGGGGCCCCCTGACGGACCCTCATCCTCCCGCGGAACGGGGATTGCACTCTATAAGGGCGAATCCCTCGAATCCTGAGGGAAAAGAAAGGTGGAGCCAGACATGGTCGATAACAGCCATAATGACCCAATAGAGCGCGCCGCGGGGCCCTTCCGCGCCCCCCAGAGCAGTGAGCACCCCTGGGAGGCATGGGAGACGAAGCGAGGCCCCTTCGAGCGCCGGAGCGCGCATCAGCGGCGGTCGCCGTCCTCTGAAGAGGACATTGAAGCGTCCTCCCCAGAGGAGCGCAGGCGCCGGTGGGGACGCCGGAAGGCCGACGTCCTGTCGACGGAGGCGCGGGGGACGCTCTCGGACCGAAGCCGGTCATTCGTGCGGCGGTTCCGGGAGCCGATCATCGGGCTGACGCTGGCGGGTGTCGCCGCGCCGCTCATCAACGCGGGTGTAAACCCGCAGGCGGGGATGGACGCAGCTGCCCGGGAGGCAGAGGCAGAGACCGAGGAAGCGGCGGCCGCGGCGGAGGACCGCGACCTGGAGGGGGAGGTGGGCGACTACTGGGCGGAGTCCGAGAATGAGGTCGTTCGGACCCACACCATCGAGGGCGCCGTAACCCGCTGGGGCATCGAGGCGGGGCTGGCCGAAAAGATTTACGACTACGCCGAGAAGAACGAGATCGAGCCGGACCTGGCCTACGGACTGGTGTTCACGGAGAGCACCTTCCGGGAGCGCGCGGTGAGCCATGTGGGTGCGCGCGGGCTGACGCAGCTGATGCCGCGGACGGCGAAGTGGCTCGACCCGAGCGTGGATTCGCGGGAGCTGTTCGACGCGGATACCAATCTGGATATCGGCTTCCGATATCTCAGGCAGTTGATCGACAAGTACGACGGGGACGTGGAGAACGCGCTCACGGCGTACAACCGGGGCCCGGGGACGGTGGACAAGATCCTCAAGCGTGGCGGCAACCCGGATAACGGCTACGCGAAGAAGGTGCTGGCCGGGTAGCAGGCGGCCGGGGTCAGGAGCTGCCTGGCCCGCCGGATGAAAGAAAGAGAGAGCAGTCCTCGTTCGAGGGCTGCTCTCTCTTTTTTTGGGCTCCCCGGGAAGGTCAGATCTTCCGGAGGCGGATACTGCCGTTCACCGTGGAGAGGCGGAGCTCCGGTCCGCCGTCACCGATGGAGCCGCGGAGGCTCCGCCGCGACACCTTGCCCGTGACGAGGATCGGGAAATCGCTGTCGATGCCGCCGTTGACGGTATTGGCGCGGAAATCGGCGTTGAGGCCTTCGGGCATCTCGATGGTGATGCTCCCGTTGACCGTCTCGAACTCGACGTCCTCCTCGAAGGAGCTGCGTCCGAGCCGGCAGGTGATGTTGCCATTCACGGTGCTGGCCTCTGCGAAGCCGGAGGTGTAGACGTCCACGTTGCCGTTCACCGTTTCCGCCTTGGCATCGGCGCGAAGGCCTTCGGCGTGGATGTCGCCGTTCACCGTCTGGCCGGCGAACTTCACGTTGGCGGGAACCTGCACGACGAAGTCCACCTGGACGTCGTTGTTGCTGGTGTTGTTGGTCCCACCACCGGGCCGACACTCGTTTTCCTGCCGGGCGTTCCGCGGCGTGGGATACACGGCGCAGATGGTGACGCCACCGCCGTGCTCCACCACCTCGATCCGCACGCTGGACGGATCACTCCGGCGGCCGTGGCGGTCGGCGACCACCCGTACGTTCGCATCGGAGCTGGCTTCGGCGCGCACATCGCCGTTCACGCCCTGTATCTCCACGGTCTGACCCGGTTGAAGGCGACCGCGCCAGTCGAAGTCGGACCTCTGGCCTACGAGGCCGGTTGCGGCCGCCGCGGTCAGACTCAGGGCAAGCAGGCTGGTCCTGATCATATCCGTGCTCCTTCGGGTGACCGGCCGGTCACGGCCGGCGCAGAAGTATCTCGCCATTGAACGACTCCAGCTCCAGGCGCGCGCCCCCCGCACCGAGCGTAAAGTTGAATTTCTTGTCGCGCGTGGTACCGGTGAGACGCACCGGGAAGTCGGCGTCGAAGTCACCGTGATAGGTCGACACCGACACCGTGGCGCTGGTGTTTTCCGGAACCGCTACGACCACGTCGCCGTTGTGGGTGCTGAACACGTAGCTGCCCCGATCGCTGATCGTGCCCTCATAGCCGATGTCGCCGTTGACGGTCGAGGCGCGCGTAGCGGCGGACCGGATCCCCCGCATCACGACGTCCCCGTTGGTGGTCTCGACGTAGATGTCACCGCTCACGCCCGTGAGAGTCACATCCTCGTTCACACTCACCACATCGAGCTTCCCGCGCGCGTTCCGTACCTCGATCCCTCCCTGGATGGAACGAAGGTGCAGCACTCCGCCCCCGCCATCGACGACAATGTCGCCGCCCACGGTCTCGACGCTGATCTCCCCCTCCGTCCCGGCCACGCTCACATCGACCTGCATGCCCTCGACGCGGACGTTCATCCAGCGTGGCAGGTCGATCTCGAAATCGGCTTCCTGGGGCCCACCTCTCCGGGATCGCGGCCGGACGCGCACCGCTGAGCCCGTACGCACCACGTCCAGGCTCTGCTGGCCCTCGAACTCGGCCCGGACCCGGATCGCGTCCCGGGCCCATGATCGGATCGTGACCTCGCCACGGAAGTTGTCCACCTCCAGGCGCTCTCCACGCTCCACCTTTATGATCGTGTCCGCCGCCTGGGGTGGAGCCCCCAGGGCCAGCGCTGCCATCAGTATCGCCGTTATCATGATCGCCCTGCCTCAGCTTTCCGTTTTCCCGATGCTGGTAACCCGCCGGAGCAGGTCGACCTTCTGCCTCATGGCGCCCGCCAGATGCGTCGTGAGGAACGCGCTGGACGGGTCTTCCGACAGCGCCTGATTCGCCTCCACGATGGCCCGGTCGATGATCGCCAGGTTCTGCTCGACCACTCGCACTGTCTCCGGGTCCAGATCGGCCTGCCCTGCCGCGAACGCCGCCTCGAGCTCCGAGATCGCCGGCTCATACGCCGCCAGGAAGACCACCGGCTGACCCGCGTCCTGCGGCCCCTGCGTCGCCTCGACTCCGGCGGTCCTGACCTCTTCATCCCCCGGGAGCGAGAGCAGCACACGCGCGGCTCCGGCCGTCAGCAGGACCAGCGCGATGGCCGCGGCAGCGAGCTGCGGCACAGTCACGGAGATCCGCCGCCGCCACGAGATCGGCACCACCCGATCAGCCGGGTGACGGGAACGGGGTTCCAGGCGATTCTCGATTCCTGGCCACAGGTCGTGGTCCGGGATCGTTCCCGGAAGGAGCGATGCCTGCGCCACGATCACGCGGATCTCCTCGAGCGCGCCGGCGCACTCGCCGCACCGGGACAGATGCTCATCGCACGAAACCCGTTCAGCGGCGCTCAGATCCCCGTCCACGTACTCCGACAGACGGTCGGTCCAGTGCTCGTGCGTCCCCATTCTATGCCCCCAGATGCTGTCGCAGCGCCCTTCGCGCTTCATGGAGCTGCGACTTCGATGTTCCCGCCGCTATCCCCAGCATTTCACCAATCTCCCGGTGCTTGTACCCTTCCACGTCGTGGAGCACGAACACCTGCCTGGCCCGGTCGGGCAGCCGCCCCATCGCCTGGGTCAGGTCCATCCGGTGGTCCGTCCGCTGACGCGGTGCCCGCGCCCGCTCCATCGCCCAATCGTCACGCCTGAACCGGTCCTGCCGCTTGCCCGCCTTTTCCCGCTTCGCCAGGCAGACGTTGATCGCCAGCCGGTACAGCCAGGTTCCAAACGAGGCCCTGCCCCCGAACAGCTCCAGCTTCTGCCACGCACGGACGAAGACATCCTGCACCGTATCATCGCACAGCTCCGGCCCTACCATCCGCCCGCACAGCGTGTGGATCCTGGGAACGTGCCGCCGGTACAGCCGCTCGAAGGCTCGCGTGTCGCCGGCGATCGCCAGCGCCACGTCTTCCGTGTCCGTAGTCGGCACCCCGGGTTCGGTTGTGTTCATCTCGGCTAGTCTGGCCATTACACACGGTGAGACAGCACGCGGGACGGAAAGGTTGGAAACGAATGTAGTATTGGCGGCGAGCGCGCCATACCCTCGTGCCGGGAACCCGGGACCGCGGAAGGCGAGGACGGACCCCCCATACAACAAGGGCCCGTCCGCTTTCCACGGACGGGCCCGGAGCACTGCGGCGGCTTGGCCTAGTTGAGCAGCGGCTCGATCATCTCGGCAAAGCTGGTGCGCGCCCGATGCAGCCGGCTCTTCACCGTACCGAGGTTTACCCCGGTAATGTCGGCGATCTCCTCATAGCTCTTGCCCTCCAGCTCACGCAGCCGGAAGACCAGCTGATGGTGCTCCGGCAGCTTCGAGACCGTCTTCTCGACCACCTCTTCCAGGTACCGGTTCCGATACAGCTTGTCCGGCTTCATGTTCGAATCCTCGAACTGCAGCGCGCGGTGGTCCGGCTCCCAGTTCGTGGTGAGCTTCTGGAACAGCACAAGCGGACTCCGCGAGCGGTTCCGCAGCTCGTTCTTCGCCAGGTTCGAGCAGATCGTGTAGATCCACGTCGAGAACTTCTTGGACTGGTCGAAGCGGTGCAGGTGCCGCGTGACCCGCACGAACGCCTCCTGCACCAGGTCCTCCGCCCGATCCCCATCGCCCGTCTTGCGGCGGATGAAGTGCACCAGTCGGTCCCGATACCGGTTGTAGAGTTCGCTGAAGGCCAGTGGATGCCCATCCAGATGGGCCGCCACGAGCTCGCTGTCGCTCATGTCGAGCAGCGACACGGTCTGCTGCTTGTCCTCGGACATCATAGTGGCCATTCGCGCCTCCCAATCGTTGGAACAGGGAAGCACCCGCATACGAGTGCTCCCCTGCCGGTCGTTCAAGAAAAAACCGGTTCCAGACCAGCGTCACGAAACCGGTGAGCGTTCCTTCAATCTACATTGAAATATAAGAAGAGGCGCGGACCGATGCAAGGGGTTGTTTCGACTTACGTTGAAATGAGGTAAGACGTTGTGCGCCAAGGTTTTGGACGTAGTATGGTCGAGGGTCGATCCCTTCGGTACCCGCGGGCGCGGGGGTTGATGCTCGTGGGTCGCTCCGCGTCCCGGGGGCCCCGCTGGCGTGGGGGTCGATCGCCCGCGACCGATCGCCTCCCGCCCCACCGCCAGTTCAGCGATCTGCCGCTCTAGGACTCGTCGAGCTCCGGCTCGAGGGTCATCTGCATGACGCGGCCCTCGAGGCGGCGGTCCCGGCTCTCGACGTTCGCCACATCATCCAGTCGCTCAGCCACCTCATCCAGGACGCGCTGACCGTTCTCGGGCCTGCGCATCTCACGGCGACGGAACCGTACGGTGATCCGGACGTGCTTGCCCTTCTTGAGGAAGCGGCGTGCGTTGCGGACCTTGAAGTCGAGGTCGTGGTCGTCGGTCTTGGGGCGGAACTTCACTTCCTTGAGTTCGTACGTGTGCTGTTTCTTCTTGGCCTCTTTGGCGGCCTTCTGCTGCTCGTACTGGTACTTGCCCCAGTCCATGATCCGTACGACGGGGGGGCGGGCCCTGGGGGCCACCTCGACGAGATCGAGGCTGGCTGTTGCGGCGCGCTCCCTGGCTTCGTCGAGCGGAACGATACCGACCTGCTCGCCTTCCGGGTCGATGAGTCGAACGGGACTGATGCGGATGTCGTCGTTTACGCGGGTTTTGGTCGTGCCTATGAGATCCTCCCTTGTGGGGTTGAGTGGTCCACGGGGGAAAGGTGTGTCAACCTTCGTGCCGTGGCTCGGGTAGAGCGACGCAGTTCAGGATGCCGCCCACCGGATTGAAGGTGAGCCACCGTCGCCCGTGAGACAACTGCTGGCGGGTGGAGGGTGAGCAGAGGGTGGAGACCGAGTCGCCTTCGACCACGAGCGCGGTCTCGCCGGCAGCGATGAGCCGGAAGCTGTGTGTGCCGGCGGGGACGGTGAGGACGAGGTCGAGGGGCGGGGCCGCGGGGCGGATCTCGAGGCGGTCCGGGACCCCCACGGAAACGGAGAGGGGCCGACTGCTCAGGACGCGGAACGGTCCGACCTCGATGCGAACGCTGATGGATGCGATGTTGGCGAGCTCCGGCAGACGGACGACTGCGGGTGCGAGGTCGCGGGTGAAGGTGGTGAAGAGCGACGGGTGGGGCGCCTCCGCCTCGACTGGCAGGAGCGCGTCCTCACGGCCGCCGTAGTCCATGGCCTCAGGGCCGTAGTCGATGGCCTGACGGCGGGGGTCCACGGCCTCTCCCCACGCGAAGGTGCGTGCGCGGGTGTGGCTGGACATCGTCTCGCCCATGGGTCGGCCGGGGAGCCGCACCTGGACCCAGACCTCGTCGGGGACGGCGACCATGTAGTCGACAGGGCCGTCGCCTGCGGCGGTGAGGGTGAGCGCATCGTGCTCGGCGAGTCCAGCGGCCGTGAAGCCCCTGGGCGCGCGGCTCGCTACCCGAACCGACCCGGGGCCTCCCCGTATGACCCTGAGGGTGCCAGCGCTCTCGGCATCGACGTAGATGGTCAGCCGGCTGCCGGCGAAGGCGAAGCTCTCACGTGAAACCTGCCATTCCTGCGCGGCCGCGGCCGACGGCCCCAGCAGGGCGAGGATGGCGATCAGGATGGTTCTCATGGCGTTATCTCTACCGGGCGCTCAGGTCTGTGGATGATAGCCCGTGCCGGCGGAGATGTTCCGAGCTCGCTCCGTCAGGTGGCGCCGACGCCCGAATCGGCTGATGCCGTGCCGGCGGCCTCTTCATCGACCAGCTTGAACGAGCGCACGACCGTCCAGCTGTCCGAGCCGGGGCTCCGGGACAGGACGTCGGATGCGATCTCATCGGTCATGGCCGGGTCCGACTCGCGGAGGACGCCCCGGACGTTGACGGTGTCCCCCTTCCGTATCCTGCGGGCGGAGTCCACGCGCAGGAGGGTGGACTCGGCGAGGATCCAGAACGCGTCATTGCCGGTGGCGAGGACTTCTCCGTCTGCCAGGACCGTCTCACCGAGGTGCTCCTCACTCAGGGGGAGAAGGTCGGCGACGCTGGGGGTCGCCGGTGCGGTGGCCGCACCGGGGCCGAGACTCGGGATGCGGGCGGGTGGGAGGGTGTCGGCCGCGGTCGGCGGCAGCTCCAGTCCCTCCGGCTCTTCCGGTGACCGGAGGAGTGCGGTCGCACCCCACGCGAGGAGGGCCAGCAGAACGACGCCGAGCAGCCAGGGCCAGCGGAAGGCGCGCTTCTTCTCCACGTCGATCCTACGCATCATCGTCCTCCCAGATCAGCGGGCGGTGCCGGTGTGGAGTCCGGCGGGCTCTCGCCCACCGGGCGGCCCACGAGCGTGTCCTCGGGGAGCGGTCGCGGTGTGGTGTCCGGCCGCTGGGGCCGGAGTCGAATGGTGTCCCGCGGCGTTGGATTCATGCGGATGGTATCGCGGCGGATCGTGTCGGGGCGGACCGGATCCAGCCGGGTGTCGCGTTCGCCCATGATGATGGTGTCTGGCCGCTGGGCCGGTGTGGTGTCACCGGCGGCGGTATCGCGCTCCTCGTCGCCGAACACGCGCTGCCGGATGCGTCCCCACCACGAGTCATCGCCCTCATAGAGTGAGTCGGCGCCGAGAGTATCGTATCCGAGGAGGTAGTCGTTGCAGCCGGCGGTGCTCACGGTCCCGCGCATGAAGTACTCCTCGTGCAGGTCGCCGACCGTGGGGCAGTTGGATGCGACGACGTTGCCGCGGGCATCCACCATGTGCTGCTCGATGCCCGGGGGCGGTGACCAGCCGCTGGATCCCGGCGCCACCTGTCTCATGATCCGGCCCCATACAGGCGCCGCGAGACGACCGCCGGTGGCGCTGGCCATGATCCGCTCCGGGTCATCCATGCCGATCCATACGCCACCCGCTATCTCGGGGGTGAAGCCGACGAACCAGACATCGGCGGACTCGTTCGTGGTGCCCGTCTTTCCCGCCGCCGGCTGGGTGAAGCCGACGGAGCGGACGGCGGCGCCGGTGCCGCGGTCCACCACGTCGCGCATGAGGCTGACCGTGAGGAAGGCGACGTCGGAGGAGAGGGCTCGCTGCGAGCGCGGCGGAACCTGCCAGACGAGATTGCCCTGCCGATCGGTGACGCGTGTGACGAAGCGCGGCTCCGGGCGCTCGCCGAGCGTGGCGAAGGTGGCGTACGCGGCGACCATCTCCAGGAGCGTCACCTCGGCCGCGCCGATGGCGACGGACGGATACGGGGGGATATCACCGCCGATCCCGAGGCGGTGGGCCATGTCGATGACGCGGCTGAGTCCTACCTGCTCCGCCAGTCGGATGGTGGCGACGTTCTTCGAGTGGGTGAGCGCCTCCCGCATGGTGATCTCGCCGGAATAGCTGCCGCCGAAGTTCTTCGGAGACCAGCGCTGGCCGTCACGGACGGTGGTGTAGGGAGTGTCCTGGAGGATCGTGGTCAGCGGGTACCCGTTCTGGAGCGCGGCGGCGTAGACGAACGGCTTGAACGCGCTCCCCGGCTGCCGCCGGGCCTGGATGGCGCGGTTGAACTTGGAGTCGTCGAAGTCGCGCCCGCCCACGAGCGCGAGGATATCCCCGGTCTCAGCCGCCATGATGATCGTCGCGCCCTGCAGGTAGGGGGACCCTCCGCCGCTGGCTGTGTGGGTGCTGTCAGCCATGGTCCCACCATACGTGGGGTGGGGGAAATAGCCGAATCGACCGGATTCTATGGCCTGGAGCTGCTGGCTCAGCTCGCGCTCGGCCACGGCCTGCGCGTCCAGATCGAGGGTCGTGTGAATCGTAAAGCCCTCGGTATAGACCTCGTCGCCCAGCCGCTCCTCGACGAGCTGCCGGACGGTTTCCATGAAGTACGCGGCCCGGTCGGGGCTCTCGAGTCGGCTCCGTGCCAGGTCGGGCTCGTCGTCGGCGATGTCATCCGCCTGCTGCTGGGTGATGTAGCCCTCGTCGACCATGCGGCGCAGGACGGTACGGCGGCGCTTCATCGCCCGCTCCATGCTGCTGCGGGGGTTGAGTTCCGAGGGTGCCTGCGGGAGCCCGGCCAGCAGGGCGGACTCCCCCAGCTCCAGCTGCGAGGCGGACTTGCCGAAGTACTCCTGGGCGGCCGCCTCGATACCCCATGCGCCGCTGCCGAAGTAGATCTGGTTGAGATACAGCGCCAGGATCTCGTCCTTGGAGTACCGGCTCTCCAGCTCCCTCGCCACCTTGATCTCGCTGATCTTTCGATTCAGCGTGCGCTGGTTCGCCGGCAGTTGCTCCGGGAAGACGTTTCGCGCCACCTGCATCGTGATGGTGCTGAAGCCCTCCTCGATGCTGCCACTCCGGACGTTCCGCAGGAGAGCGCCGACCGCCCGCGACCAGTCGACGCCGCCATGGTGGAAGAAGTCCTGGTCTTCGATGGCGACGAACGCCTGCGTCACGTGCTCCGGGAGCGAGTCCAGCTCGACGATCTGGCGGTTCACACGGAACAGCTTACCGATCTCCTCATCGTCGCGATCCACGACCACGGACGCCTCATCGGGCACGAAGCCCTGCACCTGCTCGATCTCGGGGCAGCCGGCGAATCCGCACGTCTGGTATGCGGCCAGCAGCACCGCGAGCACGACCACCGCCACGGCGAAGAGCGCCACCACGATCGCGTACAGGGACAGCGGTCCACGCTTCCGGTTCTTATCGTCCATCACGGCTCGTATTCCACTCTGTTCGGGTGATTACGGAGTCGATGCTGGGGCAAGTACGGTGCCGGCACGCGCCGGGGCCCCCGTTTTGCCAAACCCCCGCATGCGTGGCTAGCTTTAACTGGACCCTACCCGGACGGAGCCCCCCAATGACCCGATACACCGAAGACGAGCTCAAGCGTAAAGTCCAGGACGGCTACATCCTGGAGTCACCGGACGAGATGACGCCCGGCTACCTGAAGGCTCTCACGATCCAGCTGCTGGTGCAGGGCGACACCGAGCTGATGAGCGCGCCCGCCTACTGGGGCGCCGCCCAGGACGCGCCCTCCACGAACACCATGGTGAGCGCGGTAGCCATCATCCAGGACGAGCTGGCACACGCGAACATCGCCTATCGGCTGCTGGAGGACATGGGGCAGGACAAGGAGCACCTGCTCTACGGCCGTGAGCCCCACGAATTCAAGCACCCGTACGGCTTCGACCAGCCGCTCGAGAACTGGGCGGAGCTGGTCACGGCAAACGGGTTCTTCGACCGAGCCGGAATCACCCTGCTGGGGGACGTGCACCGGAACACGAGCTACGGACCGCTCAAGCGGGCGCTGGTGAAGGTGGACATGGAGGAGACCTTCCACCTGCGACATGGTGAAGTCTGGATGCGCCGGCTGGCGGCGGCGGGCGGTGATGCGCGGGAGAAGCTCCAGCGGTCCGTGGACTGGATGTTCCCGATGACCATCGAGTGGTTCGGGCTGCCGGACGAGCTGAAGCGCCACAGCGATCAGCTGGATTACCGCCTCAAGGGGATGACGAACGACGAGCTGCGGCAGACGTGGATGGCGTCCACGGTCCCGCTCTGCGAATCCATCGGGATCGACATCCCGGCGCACTATGACGAGCAGAAGGAGCAGTACATCCTCGACTATCCGTTCCCGTGTCAATACGACGCGGCGGCCAAGCACTGGGACTTCACCGGTGGCGAGATCGGCTGGGACGTGGTGTTCGAGCGCTGGAAGGGACGCGGTCCCATGAACGAGCGCTATGTCGAGAGCATCCGCAAGAGCCACGGCGCCATGAATCGGATGATGGCGGCTTGAGTGCCCCCGCCCCGCTGGGGGTGCGGGGCCCCGCACTGAACGCCGCGGTGGGCGCTCCGCTCCTGGACCACGTCGTGGTCCGACCGGGCCTGGAGGGCTACTGGCGTGCGCTGAAGGAGGTCCTCGATCCGGAGCTCCCCATCAGCGTGGTGGACATGGGCCTGATCTACGACATACGGGAGCGAGCGGGTGAGGCGGGCGTGGGGGCGGTGGCGCTGGACGTCACGATGACGTTCACGGCCACGGCGTGTCCCTGCATGGAGCTCATGCTCATGGATATCCGCGACCGGCTCCTGGAAGAGCCAGGGGTCGTGGCGGTGGAGATCGAGGTCGTCTGGGACCCGCCGTGGACGCGGGGTATGATCACGGACGAAGGGCGAGTGAAGTTGCGGACGTACGGAGTGGCGAGCTAGGGGGCAGAATGGTGTTCGAGGTGTTCGCGAGAAAGAGTCGCGGGGAGCCGCTGAGGCATATCGGCAACCTGAACGCTCCGGACGTGGAGCTGGCGAAGGTGTATGCCTTCAACACCTACGACGAGGAGCGGTGGTTCGACATGTACGTGGTGCCACGCGAGCAGCTCGCAGAGGTGTTCACGGTGGATCGGGGCGAGCCGGCGGAGGTGCAATGACGACGGGAACGGCGCGGGAGCTGGATGAGGCGACGCTGGAGGCAGTGAGGGATCTGATCCTGGTGCTGGCCGACAGCAAGCGGCTTCTGGGCTATCGGTATGCGGAGTGGATGCTGGGTGCGCCCGAGCTGGAAACGGGGATCGCGTGCTCGTCGATGGCGCAGGACGAGTGGGGCCACGCGCGTCTCCTGTACGCGCTGCTGAAGGGGTTCGACGATGACGTCGAGGGGCTGGAGCACGGGCGTGAGCCGGCGGGATATCGGAACATGTCGGTGCTGGACGAGCCCACGGAGAGCTGGACGGACGTGGTGGCGCTGATGACGGTGACCGACGGCGCGCTGTCGGTCCAGTTCGAGTCGTTGCAGAGCTCGACGTACGAGCCTCTGCGACAGAGGGTGGAAAAGCTGCTGGATGAGGAGAAGTTCCACGCTGCCCATGGCGCCGCGTGGTTCCGCCGGCTGGCGGCGGGCACGGAAGCGAGCCGGACTGCGCTGCGGGAATCGGTGCTGCGGGTACTTCCCCCGGTGCTGGCCTGGTTCGGTCCCGATTCGGAGCGGAGTGTCATGCTGAAGTCGGCGGGTGTGGTGAGCGAGGCGGGAGCAGCTCTGCGGGACCGGCTGCTGAACCGTCTGGCTCCTCTCCTGGACCTGGTGGATGTGGAGCGTCCGGAGGAGGATGTCCCCGCCGATTTCGACGAGGCGCGGCGGCGGGCGGGCGGCGGTGGCCCGAATGCCGACACGATCCGCCGCGTCCGAGGGGACCACAACCGCGATTTCCTCATGGAGAGCTGAGGTCGTGGCGTCGGAGGAGTACGGGCTGCCGGAGAACCCGGCGTGTCCCTTCTGCGAGGGGCGCGAAACCGAGCTGCACTCGGCGTTTGGGACCGCGCTTTCCGTCGCCACCTACTGGTGCCGCCGGTGCCGGACTGCCTTCGAGTGGGTGAAGTGGGCAGAGTCCTCCGAGCGGACCGGCGACTCAGCGGCGGACCGCTAGCAGGTGATGAAGGGGGTCCGCGGGGGAGGGTCGAGGGTCGATCCCTTCGGTCGCTCCACTCCCCGAGGACCCCGCTGTCGCGGGGCGTCGAAGTGACGGGCCACGCGCGGGTTCAGCAATTCGTCAGGGGCTTGCTTCCTCTTCCCTTTCTTTCTCTCCTCCGTCCTGTTCGATCCGGACCTCAAGCAGGAAGTCCTTCAGGGGACCGCTCGTGACGGTGGCCGCCTCCGCCAGCTCGAGGGTAATGGCAGGGCGCCGCATACCGTTGATCAGCACGTGCCGCGCGGCCACTTCCACGACCTTCTCATCCGTCGCCCTCGTGGCCGCCTCGTAGTACTCGATGTAGCGGGCGCTCACGCGCTGCTCGAAGAGGGGGAGCTGTACGCGAGGGATGGCGCGGGGCTCGAGGTCCTCGTAGATGGCGTGGTGCATGGCGTCCAGCACCTGCCTGACGCGCTCGGGCTGGTCGGCGCACGCCTGCTGGCACGCGTGCGTATGCAGCCACATGAAGAAGATGAGTGCTTCTTCGGGCTCCACGGTGGGTAGCGCGAGCACCGCCGTCCCGCCGGTGCTCTCGGGGGGAAGCCCCCGTCGCTCGATGAAATCGGTGAAGCTCTCCCATACCAACTGGGCGAGACTGTCACCCAGCTCCGCGGCTGACATCCGCATGTGGCCTCCGTTCTCGTGTGGGCTGCTAATACGGAGCGGTGAACGGCAGGTGTCAAGATCCGCGCGTCGCGCTGGCGGGCGCCGGTGGGCCGAATCAGTGCCAGCCGGCGCCGCGGTCGTCGGATGTCAGGCGGGAACGACGGTCCAGCCGATCTGGACTTCTCTGCCGTCACGAACGGCGTCTCCGGTGGGGACCACCAGGTCGAACTCGCGGTACTTCTCCACGCGCTCCCTGGTCTGGCGACCGGCGGTGGCGGAGAGGCCTTTCACGGTGGCGCTCCACTCCTCGCCTTCGGGAGTGAGGATGCGGAAGGAGGAGCCGGGCTTGAGCATGGACGGGTCGAAGTCGCCCCCGGTCAGCTTCAGGCGGAGCATCCACCCGCGCAGGGGGACCATGTAGGAGTCGGATACGTTGAAACGAAAGTCGGCCATGTCATCGGTATCGTGAGACCAGGGCCCGGCCGCCCCATGCGAGCCGGCTAGCGGGTGCAGGATACCGTCTCTACCGGCCGGGGTCCAGTGCGAGTGTGGGGGCGGAGGGAGAGGTAGCGCGGCGAGCCGCGTGCCGGCGGGCGGTATCGGCCGCCCTGGTCAGCCCGTGCAGAAGGTCCTGCGCGGCGGCTTCGTCCAGATCGCGAACGCTCGCAACGCGGCCGCCGGCGGCAGTATCGACGAGAAGTGTCTGCAGGTGGAGCCGCCGCTGAAAGGGTGTGTTTCGGAGGTGGAGTGTCTGGATCTTCTCGTCAGGCACGACCCAGCTTACCCGGGTCAGGACGCCCCCCCGGATGATGGTGTAGCCGGCGGTCCGCCCCCAGGCGCGGGCCCGGTAATCGGCACGGGCGTAGAGGAGAGCGGGCATGAGCAGGCCCAGGAGGGCCAGCCAGCGCGGACCGAGCAGTACGGTGCACAGAACGGTGGCGACCAGGACGGGTACCGCGAGGCGCATGAAGGTGCGGCGGGTCGCGAGGGGGGAGACGGAATGCATCTCGACGTTCTCGAAGTGCGCGTCCGGGAAGACTTCCCTGAGCAGGGGCCCCACCTGCCGTTTGCGGGCAATCGGAACGAACGCTTCCGACTCTCCTGCCCGGGGTCCGCGGCGCTGAGGCCCGGCACCGGCGGTCTCGATCTTGAGCGCCACGAGGCCAAATGGCCGGCGGAAAATGGACTCTTCGATGCGCACCGCCTGGACCCGCTCGACAGGGAGCGTCGAGTGGTGGCGGCTGAGGAGGCCGAAGTCCCGTCGTATATCATCTCCCACGCGCGTGAGCGTGAATCCGTGGTAGCGGATGATGCTGACGAACACCGAGACGACCCAGCCGGTGAGGACGAACCCGAGTGCCAGTGCTGCTCCGACCACCAGGGCGCCGGCCACCCCCAGCGCCGCACCCTGACCGAACGCCTCGTCCAACCAGCGCTCGACGAGGAGGGCGCCACCGACATCGCTGATGACCTGGAGACCCGTGGCGAGGCCGGCGGCGATCAGTCCCGCTTCGTTCGATGTAGCGCCGGCAATGGCGAGATCGGCGGTGGAGAGGCGGAGTAGTCGACGGACGGTTGGCTCCCCTGCCGCGGTCGGGCCATCGGCGGAGGCCGCGGCCCCGGTCTCGGATCCCTCCGCTCGTGAGGCGCGGGCATCCCCGCGCCGCCGCATGAGCTCGGTCTGGAGATCCCGCGCCTCGGCGATGGCCAGGACCGCCAGGGAGGCTTCGGTATCGCCCCCGCCGGACGCGGTCTCGAGCTGGAGGGTCGCTACTCCGGCGAGTCGCTCCACCGCGGACTGCTCGAGGTCTATGTTCTGAATACGGGCCAGGGGGATCACCCGGCGTCGACGTGAGAGGACGCCACTGTCGATGATCAGCTCATCACCCTCGAGCCGGTACCGGAACATGAGCCAGCCCGCGGCGGCGAGCAGGAGCGACGGGATGGTGAGGATGAGAGCGATCCACTGAAGGGTGCCGACCACGCCGTCGCCGACGGACGCACCGCCCAGGAGCGCTGGAAGCACGAGCTGTCGGGCGAGCTGGAGCGCCCTGGACACGACGGTAAAGCCGTGGAGGCGGCGTCCTTCAGACGGCATCGCCGGACCCACTGAGGGCGGCGAGGGAGTCCCTGAGCTCTTCGGCATCGGCGGCGGGGAGGGCGGGCACCGTGATGATGGCGCCGCGGGTGCCAGCCGTGAAGATCACGAGGGAGGCGAGGCCGAGCCAGCGGTCGAGGGGTCCGTGTCGCGTGTCCACGTGCTGGATCCGGGCGTACGGGATGATGCTGCTTGTATGAAAGAGCACGCCGCGGCGCAGGTAGAAATGGTCATCGCGGAGAGCGAATCGCCATGCGTGGTAGATGCGGTGTGGCAGGAGGATGAGAGCGGCGAGCACCAGAGCGGCGATCGGCGCGGCGAGAATGCCTCGGCGGAAGGGCAGATCCAGCCCGATCTCCGCCATTACGGCGAGGAGGATGAGCGCGAGCCCCTGGGCGGCGATGGTCAGTCGCCAGAGGCTCATGGCCTTCGGATCCAGCGAGCGAAGCGACCCGACGGTCACGAAGTGGCGGGAGCGGGGGGTGTGGTGAGGATGGCGGGTGGACTGGCGAGCCGAACGCGATTGCGGCCGGCGCGCTTGGCGTCGTAGAGCGCGTCGTCGGCCTTCTTCATGAGCTGAACGAAGCTCGTTCCATCTTCGGGGAAGGAGGCCAGCCCCGCGCTGACGGTGATGCGCTCGTGGGGCTGGATGTCGCGATGGCGGAACGGATGCTCCTGGACGTCGGCGCGGAGGCGTTCGAGGATCTGGAGCGCCTTCTCCTTGCCGGTGTTGATCATGAGCACGGCGAACTCCTCACCGCCGTAACGAGCGACCATGTCATGGAGGCGGAGCTCGCGGCGCATGACATCCGCGAGCTCCCTGAGCACGCCATCGCCGGCAATGTGCCCGACGGTGTCGTTGTAATGCTTGAAGGAATCGACATCGACCATGGCAACGGAGCAGCGGCCGCCATACCGGTGAACGCGGTCGAGCTCGGCGTTCAGCACCTGCTCGAAGTGGCGGCGGTTGGGCAGCTGCGTGAGCGGGTCGGTGAGCGCCATGGTGGAAAGCCGCTGACGCAGCTGACGCATCTCCAGCCGATCCGCCTTGAGTCGCTCGAAGACGAAGCCCGCGTAGATGCTGAGGACGATCACCGACCCCGCCACGGCGGCCTCGAACGTGAGGGAGAGCGGGTAGCTCCCGCGCGCGAGGGCCACACCCACCAGGAAGTAGCTGCTGGCCATGATCGCGCTCATGGAGACGACCGCGCGAAAGCCTCCGAGTCCGGTCATGTTGAGCAGCGCGACGAACCAGCCCAGGAGGATGACGAAGCGCAGCTCCGGGGCCAGGTAGGTGTAGAGGGCGAGCAGCAGTACGGCGCCAAAGAGGGGAGTGAAGAGAAAGTGGCGATCGCCGGGGATGAAGCGGTCGAGCCCGCGCCATGCGATAATGAGCATGAGCAGCTGAATGACGGCCGTGGCAGCGGCGGCGGCCAGCCAGCCGGAGTAGGCGAGGACGGTGAGGTCCAGCGCGCGCATCCCGAGCATCAGGAGGAGAGCGGTGGCGAGCCCGCCGGTGGCGAGGACCACGCCACGCGCCTTGATGTATGCTCTCTTGGATTCGTCCATGCAATGCCTGCAGGACCGCCGCCCCAGGGGTGGGGTAGACAGCCTCCCGGGCCCGCTTCGCTTGTGCGTGCGGCTCCGGCCACGAGGAGAGTTAATGGGGAATATGTCGGGCAGGGCGGTATTCCCACAAGCTGAAGGAGCGATGGATGGCGGAGATCGAGTGTGTACGGTGTGGCGAGCGGGGCGAGCAGCTGGCCAAGCCGCCGCTGCGAACGGAGCTGGGCGAGCGGATCCACGCGTCCATCGACCGGGCGTGCTGGGACGAGTGGCTGGCGTACCAGCAGGCGCTGATCAACCATTATGGGCTGGACGTCCGCGATCGTGAGGCGCGGGAGTTCCTGACCACGAACATGGAGGCCTACCTTTTCGAGACGGAGGAGCCGGAGGACATCGACACCAGTGAGGAAGGGAACATCAGCTGGTGATGCGGTGCCCGGGTCGAGACGTGTTCGGAAGGGTGGTCTGGTGACATGGCGGTTTTCGGGGAGTTCAGGCGGGCGTGGCGGGAGGCGGTGGACAACTTCTGGCGGGAGCTGGAGGGCGACGCGGCGGAGAGCGGCGCCCGTGGGGTGTACCGCGAGGTGGCCGGGGTGCGGAACCAGCTGGGCGAGCTGGATGACGCGATCGCGGAAACGGGCCAGCGACTGAAGCACGAGCTGGAGCAGGTGGAGTCGTGCGCGCGCCGCGAGCGGCTGGCCCGGAAGATCGGGGATGAAGAGACGGCCCGCATCGCGGGTGAGTACCGGGGCCGGCACCAGGAGCGTGCGGACGTGCTGCTGCGGAAGGTGGAGGCGCTGGAGGCGGAGCGTCGGCTCTGTTTGCGGGACCTCGGCGAGATGGAGCGGGCACTTCAGGACCGGGTGCCGGCCGACGACCTGGATGAGATCGACGAGATCGATCTCAACCGCCACCCGCGGGAGCGTGAGTTCCGGGGGCTGGAGGACACGGAGCGGAGCCGCGCGGCGGCGGAGCGCCTGGAGGAGCTGAAGCGGCGGATGCAGCAGTAGCCGCGTCGAGGCGGGGAGCGGGTAGCTGGGGGCCCCGGGGGTCGCTCCCGTCAGGGGCTCAGAAGCGGCCGCTCACCAGCGTGATGCCCACGACCGTCCGGTACCCACCCGACGGTCCACGGACCGGCGTGGTGAACACGGGGCCGCCCAGGCTCCAGTCGCGGGGCTGGCCATCCACACGGCCGGAGGAGCCGGATTCGTCCTGGCCCGAGCTCGTACCGATCCCGGCGCGACCCGCACCCAGTGCGAGTCCAATGGCGCTGGTGACGGCCGGAATCGCGATGGCCACCTTCTCGTTGTCCGGCTGCGCGATCAGGTCCACCCCGGCGCCGGCGAGGCCAGCAACCACGCCGACGATGCTGGCGATCCTCGCCTGGCTACGAGAAACCGGTGTGGAGCGGGCGAGCGCGGCCCCCGCCAGTGCCCCGATGTTCCCGCCCACCAGCGTGGCGGCCATGAGGTCGTCGTCTTCCATACCGCCGAGGATACCGAGAGCCGCTCCATACCACGTTCCCCAGAGGGAGCCCAGGTTCAGGAGCGACGCGTCGCCTGGCGAGATGTCGAGGGAACGGGTCGCGAGGATTCCGCCGGCGGTTCCGGCGAGGCCGCCGGCGATCATCCAGCCGAAGACCGTTTCCGGGCTGGGTCCGCTCTCGCAATAGCCGAAGTCGTCACAGCTGCCGGCTCCCGGGTCGACGACCTGCGCCCAGCCGAACCCCTGCCAGGTGCCCCAGCTCCCCGCCCAGGTGATCGCGCTCGCGCGGCCATCGCTGATGGGCGTTGCCCGGGTCGCGCTCCAGCCGGCGCCGAAGCCGATGGGACCGCCGACCAGGAGCCCCAGGCCGTACGCTTCGCTGCCGTCGGCGGAGAGCATGGCGGGGACGGCCACACCGAGCCATAGCCCGTACAGGGTGCTCCACACGATCAGCTCGGTGCGTCCGCCGCCCTCGATCTGCCGGCTACCGGGAGTGGAGCGGGCGATCCGGATCGTGCGGGCGGCCGCCGATTCCGGGTAGCGGCGGAGCACGAAATCCTTGAGCGCTTCCGCCAGCTGGATCTCGCCCTCGGCTTCGAGTGTGCGAGCGGCGGCGTAGAGCTCTGCGGCGGGATCCGGCCCCGCCGTGCCGGGGTCCTGGGCGGCGGCGGGGGTGTAGCAGAGCGCGTGTGCGGCGAGGGCGAGAGCGACGAGTGAGCAGCGAGCGGTGCGCATGGCGCGAATATCGGCAGCGGAGCGCCGCAAGTCCACAGAGACGACGACGGAGTCCGGGGCCGGCTGTAGCAAAAAACTTGCAGAAACAGCGGTGATCGCAGAACATAGCGACCCCTGCGGGCCGAAAACGCCGAGGTGTTTCAGCCTTCGAGCCGTCCATCACACCGGGAGTGGTATCTCGATGACGAAGGATCCTAATAGCGAATTCGCGGACCAGGAGGCCTCGGCTGTGGGGCGTGGCGGCGCGCCCGCGCTACCGGGCGGGACGTTCCTCGGCCATCCGCGCGGCCTGTCCACGCTGTTCTTCACGGAGATGTGGGAGCGCTTCAGCTATTACGGGCTGCGGGCGCTGCTGATCCTGTTCATGACGGCGGCGCTGGTCGGCGAGAACCCGGGGCTGGGCTTCGGCGAGGCCACGGCGGGCGCGGTGCTGGGGCTGTACACCTCGATGGTGTACCTGCTCACGCTGCCCGGTGGCTGGATCGCCGACAATCTGTGGGGCCAGCGGAAGTCGGTGTTCTGGGGCGGCTGCGTCATCGCGCTGGGCCATTTCACGATGGCGGCGCCGTTGCTCGGGGCGCCGGATCTGGTGTCCTTCTACCTGGGTCTGCTCTTCATCGTCATCGGAACGGGGCTGTTGAAGCCGAACGTGTCCACCATGGTGGGGGATCTGTACCCGGATCCCGAATCCATGCCGACGGAAAGGGAACGGGACGAGATGGGGGCGAGGCGGGATGGCGCCTTCTCCATCTTCTACATGGGGATCAACATCGGCGCGATGCTGGGCCCGTTCATCTGCAGCGCTCTGGGCGAAGGCCTGGACTGGGGCTGGCTCTCGTTCGCGGGGAGCTGGCACCTCGGGTTCTCGGCGGCCGGGTTCGGCATGATCCTGGGCCTGGTGCAGTACAGGATGGGCGATAAGTACCTGGGCCACGCGGGGGAGTTCAGGACCACGGACCCGCCGGAGGTGGTGAAGCGGAGGAGTGATCGTTTCTTCCTGGGCACGGGCGCGGTGGCCGCCGCCGTGGGCGTGATGGTGTGGATGATGGTGTCGGGGGTGGTGGGCATCCCGCTGGATGTTTTCGCGACGTGGGTGGGCTACGGCATCCTGCTGCTGGCGATCCTGTTCTTCGCGTGGCTGATCCTCGGCACGGTGTGGGCGGCCGGCCTGGTGGGGCTCTTCCTGGTGCTCTCGTTCGTGCTCGGCGGCACCGTGGAAGCCGGGCAGTGGGCGATCCTCACGACGCTGGGGCTCTTCATCGTGGCGAACCTGGGTCTGCTGGTGACCAGGGGTGAGGAGGTTTCGGTGGAGAAGCAGCGGCTGATGGTGATCTTCTGGCTGTTCCTGCTGGCGGCGATCTTCTGGTCGGGGTTCGAGCAGGCGAGCTCATCGCTCAACCTGTTCGCACGCGACCTGACGGATCGGACCATCTTCGGGGCCGAGCTTCCGGCCGGCTGGCTCCAGAACATCAACCCGTTCTTCATCATCGTGCTCGCGCCGGTGTTCGGTGCCATGTGGACGTGGCTCGCGCACCGGGACAAGAACCCGTCGATCCCGGTCAAGTTCGCGCTCGGGCTACTGGGACTCTCGGCCGGGTTCTTCGTCATCGCCTGGGGTGCGGCGAACGCCACGGACGCCAATGGCGCCTCTATGGCGTGGCTGGTGGTGACGTACTTCCTGTTCACGGCGGGTGAGCTGGCGCTCTCCCCGGTCGGGCTGTCGTCGATGACGAAGCTGGCGCCTCCGGGTCGTCTGGGTCAGATGATGGGGGTGTGGTTCATCGCGGCGGCGCTGGGCAATCTCTTCGCCGGGCTGGTGGCGGGGAGCCTGGAGACGCTGGCGCCCTCGGCGCTCTTCCGGATGGTGGCGCTCTTCACCGCCGCGGCTGGCATCGTGGCGCTGCTGGCGAGCCCCTGGGTGAAGCGGCTGACGCACGGTGTGAAGTAGGCGTCGGCGGGAGTAATCGGGTGGCATGAAGGAGCGCCCCCGGCGGTGGTAGCCGCCGGGGGCGCTTCGCTTATCGCGTCATGGTCGCGATCAGGCGTTGACGGTCTCTTCGACCTCCTGACGCGCGGCCCGGTCGGACCGGCTGTAGAAGAACCAGAGGATCAGCGGGAACACCAGCAGGCCCAGCAGCCCCTGGATCAACGGACTGTCGATGAGGGTGGGCAGCGTGATGTTCGCCACAATGAGGGCGGCGATGAACACACCCATCAGGGCTTCGCCCGCCACCAGTCCCGATGCCACGAGCACGCCGGCGTTGTCCGCCCGCATGCGCGCGTCGGCCTCGGCATGCCGCCGCTCGATGCGCCGGTCCACGATCCAGCGGAACACGCCGCCCACGAAGATGGCGAAGGTGCTCCAGATCGGGAGATACATGCCCACCGCCACCAGCATCACCGAGGGGGCCCGAACGAGGATCAGCATGACGGCGAACATCATCCCGCCGATGAAGAGGGGCCAGGGCATCTCACCGTTGATGATCCCCGAGCTCACCAGGGCCATGAGTCCCGCCTGGGGCGCCGGGAGGGCGGTGGCGGGGTCGGCGCCGGGCGCACCGGCGAAACCGTAGGCGGAGCTGAGGAGCGCCAGCACCCCGGCCAGCGCGGGTGCGGCGAGGACCACGGCGATGAGCTCGGCCTTCTCCATGCGGGCGGGGGTGCCGCCGAGGATATGGCCGACCTTGAGGTCCTGCATCATGTCGCCGGCGATGCCCATGGCGCAGCAGACGACCGCGGCGACGCCGAGGACGGCGAGGATCCCCTGGTCGCCCTCCAGCCCGATGGCGACCATGAGGAGTGCGGCCAGGATGAGTGTTGAGAGGGTGAGGCCACTGATCGGGTTGTTGCTGCTGCCGATGAGCCCCACCAGGTACCCGGCCACCGCTGCGAAGAGGATCCCGGCCACCACCATCACCACGGCGGCGACGATGGAGCCGGCGAAGCTCTGGGTGAAGTAGTAATAGAGGACGGTGATGGGGACCATCAGGCCGAGAATGCCGAAGACGATCCACTTGTAGCGGATGTCGGTCTCGTGACGATCGGTGGTCTCGGTGGATCCGGCGGCGCCGCGGATGTCGGAGAATACCCGGCCGAATCCGGTGGCGAGGCTGGCGCGCATCCGCCAGAGCGTCCATACGGCACCAACGACCATGGTACCGACGGCGAGGGGTCGGACCTGCTGCTGCCAGACGGTCTCCATTGCGACGGTGCCGAACCCCTGCGCCTCAGCGGCCAGTAGGAGGTCGCGATTGACGAACATCATGACCGGCACCAGGCACCACCAGCCGAGGACGCCGCCGGCGAAGACCACGGCCGCGAGGGCCGGGCCGATGATGTAGCCGACGCCCAGGAGGGCCGGGGAGGCCGATGGTGTGGATGCGAACATCCCGCCCTCGTAGACGGAACCGGCGGGGCCACCGATCCGCGCACCCGTCGCCTGACCCCACGACCACCAGCCGGTCATCTGCGACTGGAGTGCCTGGAGCCCGGAAGAGTTCTTGAGCAGCTCGATCCCTGCGGCCATGACGCCTGCGGCCATGAGGATCTTTCCGCCGCCCGTGCCCTGCTGCCCAGCCTTGTGGATCTCCAATGCCGCGATCGACTCGGGGAACGGCAACCCCGACTCCTCCACCAGGGTCCGGCGCAGGATGATCACGAAGAGCACGCCGAGGATGCCGCCCACGGCCATGATGAACGTCGCGATCCAGAATGTTCACGCTGTCCCACACGCCCGCGATGACGAAGGCGGGAATGGTGAAGATGGCTCCCGCGACGAGCGCCTCCCCGACCGAGGCGGTGGTGCGGGCGATGTTCTCCTCGAGGATCGTCCCTCCCACCGGCCGGAGCGCCGCGAGGGCGACAATGGCGGCGGGGAACGTCGCGGCGATGGTGAGCCCCGCCACCATCCCGATGTAGGCATTGGCCGCGCCGAGAACGACCGCCATGACCACGCCAAGACCCACCGCCCGGAAGGTGAACTCCGGTATGTCTTCCTCGGCCGATATGAACGGCTTGTACGGTACCTGGTCCGCCATCAGACCCTTCCGCGTTCAGGATGAACGATCCCGGGAGCCGGGCGGCCGCCGGGGGTTGAAAAATCCTGATTGGCACGCTGTTCGTGCGCTCACTCGAAGTCAAGGAGGCGCCCGCCGCGGGGCGCCTGTTTCCGGTCCTTCGGCCTCCACGAACCCGGTCGGGGCGAAAGGCGAACGTGGTACGACTTCTGGCAGCGGGCATGGTCGCGCTCGTCCCATCCGTGGGCTACTGCGGGATCGTGGCGCAGCAGTGGTGAGCGCCGTCGCTTGACTGCGCAGGCGTACGGCGCCACCCTCCCGCCGAGCGGGTCCCGTACGGGCGGCGCACCGCCGGGGGCCGGCAGGAGACCTGGCCGACAGGAAGCATGGACACCACACTGCTGCGAACCCTCCGGAGCCACCCGCTCACGCGGAAGCTGAGCTCGGACGAGCGGAACTACCTCATCTCGCAGGGCCGGGTGCTGGGATACCTGCCGGGCACCTACATCTTCCACGAGAGTCAGCCCCGGCAGGCGTTCGGGGTCATCCTGAAGGGGCGGCTGGAGCTCCAGACGGGGCAGCGCGGTCGGCCGACGGTGCTGGCGAGCCTCGGGGCGGGGGAGTCGTTCGGCGAGGGCAGCCTGCTCGATGATTATCCTCACTCCACCTCCGCTTTCGTGCGGGAGGCGCTCGAGGCGTTCGAGATTCCACGGGACGCTCTGTCCGTCATCGGACGCGACCGCCCGGAGCTTCATTCGCGGCTCGTCAGCGGGGCGGCGCGGATCATCGCGGAGCGCGTGAGCTCTGTCGGTCGGGTGGCGGGAGGGGAGGCGGCGTTCCGCTCGGGGGCCGTGCGCCGGGAGCACGACCTGCTCGGCGAGCGCGACGTGCCGGATCGCAACTACTACGGTCTCCAGACGATGCGGGCGGTGGAGAACTTCCCGATCACGGGCGTCCCCATCTCGCAGTACCCGCAGCTGATCAACGCGCTGGCGGCGGTGAAGGAGGCAGCGGCGGAGACCAATCGTGACCTGGGGCTTCTGGAGGAGGAGATCGCCGACGCGATCATCCGGGCCGCCCGGGAGATCCGGGGGGGGCGGCTGCACGGCGAGTTCGTGGTGGACGTGATCCAGGGCGGCGCGGGGACGTCCACGAACATGAACGCCAACGAGGTGATCGCCAACCGGGCGCTGGAGCTGCTGGGGCGAAATCGCGGCGAGTACGACGTGGTGCATCCGAACAACCACGTGAACCTCTCGCAGTCGACCAACGACACCTACCCGACGGCGCTGAAGATCGCGGCCATCTGGTCGATCCGCGACCTGGAGCAGGCCGTCGCCGCGCTTCGGGACGCCTTCCTCGCCAAGGGGGACGAGTTCGCCGACATCGTGAAGATGGGCCGGACGCAGCTCCAGGATGCGGTGCCCATGACGCTGGGACAGGAGTTCCGGGCGTTCGGCGTCACGCTGGGCGAGGAGGTGGAGCGGCTGCGCGCCGCGGCCGGGCTGATCCGCGAGATCAACATGGGCGCCACGGCCATCGGAACGGGGATCAACACCGACCCCAGCTACGCCGAGAAGGTGCGTGCGGCGCTTTCACGGGTCACGGGGCTGGACCTGATCACGAGCCCGAACCTGGTGGAGGCGACGCAGGACACGGGCGTCTTCGTGCACCTGTCCAGTACGCTCAAGCGACTGGCCGTGAAGCTGTCGAAGATCTGCAACGACCTCAGGCTTCTGTCCAGCGGACCCCGGGCGGGGCTCGGCGAGATCCGGTTGCCGGCCATGCAGCCCGGGTCGAGCATCATGCCCGGCAAGGTCAACCCGGTGATCCCGGAGGTGGTGAACCAGGTGGCGTTCCAGGTGATCGGCAACGACCTGACGGTTACCATGGCCGCGGAGGGCGGTCAGCTCCAGCTCAACGTCTTCGAGCCGGTCATCGCGTTCAACATCTTCCAGTCCATGGACATGCTGATCCAGGCGTGCATCGTCCTGCGGGAGCGGACGGTGGTGGGGATCGAGGCGGATCGGGACCGTATCCGGCAGGGGCTGGAACAGAGCATCGGCATCGTCACCGCGCTTGTCCCGTATATCGGGTACGAGAAGGCCTCGGCCGTGGCCCGTGAAGCGCTGTCGTCCGGGCGGGGCGTCTACGAGCTGGTGCTGGAAAAGGAATGGCTCAGCCGCGAGAAGCTCGACAGGATCCTTTCGCCCGACGCCATGACACGGCCGCGGGGGCTGCCCGGGACCTAGCTGGCGGCGCCGATTTGCCCGGCCGTTCCGCCGCCGGTATTTTCCAGGTCGCTCGCCTGTCCCGCTCGGGGCAACCCTCCACAGCGACCGGAAAGTGATGCAGGGCACTCAGTCCGATCAGTCGGCCATCGGTAGGTGCGCGGCGCGTGGTGCGCCGGGTGCCCGCGCGTCCGGTGCTGGTGAGCGCACGGACCGCAGCTATCTGCTCCGACGCGAGTGCCGATACCCGTTCCCGAGGCTGCAGGACGGGGCGGCGACGGTTCCACTGCGTCGCGCGCGCCGGGTGTGTGCGAGCTTCAGCGCGATCCGGTCCCTGGCGCGTGAGGATCAGAGCTGAGGGGGGAGCGCATGTCGACCACGAGGTGGGCGCGCTCGGCGGTGGCGGCGAGCTGGTGCGCGACGATCCGGAGCAGCGTGCGAGCGCGGTCGTCGAACCGCTGTCGCTCAGCGAAGTAGAAGCTCAGGGCGCCGAACACCCGATTCTCGGCCGCGAGCGGGTGCGCGGTCATGGACACGAAACCGAGCTCGCGGGCCGGCTCCCACCAGTCTGTGAGGTCCGGGTCCCCGAACACGTCCTCCACCTCGACTGAAGCGCCTTCCAGGACCGCGCGGCCGGTGGGTCCGCGGCCTTCCCTGATCCGGAGCTCGCTCAGGAACCGCGCGGAAGCCTGCGGCCAGTTCTGAGCGCACGCGAGACGGAGGAGGCGCGGGTCATCCTGGTCGCGGAGGAAGACCGAGGCGAAGGATGCGCCCACGAGGGGGGTGACGCGGGCCAGCGCGAGGCGATAGACCTCGAGCGGCGTCCGATCAGTCATGAGCGACCGGGCGATTTCGCGGGCGACCTCCGTCTCCAGCTCCCGTTCGTTCGCCGCGTCCTCGTCCGGGCCGGGCGGGAGCGGGTTCGTTGTTGGGTTCAAGGGCTAGCCGTTTCCTTGACGCATTCCGGGGGGCATCCTACTCTATCCGGGCCTTCTGGCCAGAACCGTTGCCGGAGAACGTGAGGTCCCACGGCCCTCGCTGCAAGAGCATGAGTCCGCAACCGATCACCTCTTTCGAGGAGTAGCCGATGAACAAGTCCGAGCTGGTGCAGGCGCTGGCGAACGAGACCGACATGACGAAAGCGGAGGCCCAGCGCACCGTCGACGCCCTCTTCAACACGAAGGAGGGCATACTGGCCAGCGCGCTGAAGAAGGGCGAGCGGGTCCAGATCACCGGGTTCGGCACGTTCGAGACGCGCAAGCGAAAGGCGCGCACCGGCCGCAACCCTCGCACGGGCGAGGAGATCAAGATCGGGGCGACCACCAGCCCCACGTTCCGTCCGGGGAAGGCGTTGAAGGACGCGGTGAAGAAGTAGGACGGCGTCCTCTACGATCGGCTCTGCGGTAAGGGCCCCGGGGATCCTGGATCCCCGGGGCCCTTACCGCGTTCGGGCGCGTCGCGCGTCCGTCAGCCGCGACGCGGCGGACGGTCCCCCGTCCCGCCACGACTCGAGCCACCACGACTCGAGCCACCGCGGCCCGGACCACCGCGGCCCGGACCACCCCGCGAGGGGCCACCGCGGCCGCCTCCCGCGCCACCGCTCGGGCTCCGGCCGGACCCGCCACGGCTCGGTCCCCGGCTGCCGCCGCGGGCGGAGCCGCCCGATCCGCCGCGCGCGCCGCCGCCGGGGCCGCCACGATCACCGCGATCGCCTGGCGACTTCCGGGGTGCTCGCTCCTTGCGGTCGTAGTCGACCCGCAGGCTTCTGCCCTTGATCGTGCGGCCGTTCAGCGCCTGGATCACCTGGGCGGCCATGGGGCTGGCCACCTCCACGGTGGAGTGGGACTCTCGGATGTCGATCTTCCCCACCTGGTCGCCAGCGATGCCGGCCTCGCCGGTCATGGCGCCCACCAGGTCCCCGGGGGTGATGTCGTCGCGGCTCCCGATGCTCACGAAGAGATGCGTCCACGTGGTGGCCGTGGCGGGCGGTGGTGCCCCCGCGCCGGGTCGTGCGCCGACGCCCGTCGCCCCGCCCGACCGGGGAGCCGCCCCCTGACCCGCGGGTGTCGAGCCCCCCTGGTGCTGCCGGCCCTGGTGCGTCGAGCGTGCGAGCTGGAGCGCAGCGGCGGCGATCTCCGCGGCGGGGAACTCGTCGAGGAGCGGCTCGATCAGGGCGAGATCCGCGGAGAGGTCGCCCGCCTCCAGGATGCGTCGGACCTGGCCGCGGACTGTCTCGGCGGGGTTCTCCAGCGCGGCCGGCGGATCGGCCCGGGGCTCGAGGGTGACTCCCGCCCGGCGGGCGATCCTGAGGAGGTGGGCTCGCTCCCGTGGGGTGGCGAGGATGGTCCCACCCCGGCCGTGCAGCTCGACGAGTGCATCCGCGTCGAACGGTACGTCGGCCGAGATGACCGTGGCGCGCGTGGTGCGCTGGTCCGCCTCCGTGAGCGGGAGCACCAGGATCCGGACGCTGGAGCCCTCGCCCTGCGTAGTGATGCCGCGGGCGGTGAGCGCCTGATCGAGTACCGCGGCGCGATCATGGCTCCTGCAGACAACCGCCACCTCACCGGCCTCGGCCTCCGCGATGAGCGATACGACGGCGCCGGCCTTCGCGTGCTCCGGGACGATCCGGTAGCGCACGGTGGCGCTGACCTCGGGCTGGTCGCCGCCGCTGGAGCGAGGCGGGATGGTCATGGCCTTTCGAGCGTGCCGCTCGACGAACCCGTCAATGCGGGAGCCGAGGGAGCCGGCGACGATGATTCGCTGTGCGCTCCCGGGGACGATGTCGACGATCGTCTCGAGGTCATCCCACTGACCGGTGGCTTCGATGAGGTCCGCGCCATCGACCACCAGCGAGAGGATTCCGTCGACCTTGAGAGCGGACTCTCGTACCGCTGTGGCGGCGGCGGTGGGGGAGAGGACCAGCAGATCGACCGGGCGCTGGCTCCAGCCGGCGCCATGAGCGCGGACCGTAATGCCGGCGGGAGCGGCCATGCGGGCGAGGGAGTCGGCGGTGCGTGAAGCCGCGTCGGCGTCCGGTACCAGGACCAGCGCACGTGGCCCGGGCGAATCCTGCCCGGCGCCTTCCTCCACGTCCGCCCGCGTCAGCTGGTCGAGGACCCCGAGGCCGTATGCCCCCACCGCGCCGCTGCCCGCGGAGGCATGGAGCACCACGTTGTTTCCGCGCCTGATCACCGGCAGCGCGTCCCGCTGCAGGCCGGCCGGTGTGTCCCAGCCCAGCGATTCCACGCCGGCCGAGAGCTCCGGCGATATTCCCAGATCCTCGAATCGATCCGTCATTCCCTCACCCGTGTTGTCAAATGCGTTCGTCCGGCCCGTGCCGGCGCGCGATCAATATAGTGGATTTCCCCCAGGGTTGCCGGCCGCGACGACGGCCGCCATCCTGAAGATGATCTTCTCTTGTCCCGTGCGGAGTCGGGGCTGTGCAGGGAACCTCCGTGTCCCGGCGGCGTATCGTGATGCGTCGCAACACGTTGTATCATCCCCATAAAAGTGAGGACCTCGGTGTCGATCGCATCTCGACTGTTCATTCCCTTCGTGGCCATCATGGCGGCCGCCCCTGGTCTCGCGGCGCAGCAGCAGGACCCGATTCCCGCGGGGCTCTACCAGTTCGTCCCCGACCAGAGTGACGAGATCGAGGGCCGCATCAAACAGGCCGCGTCTCACATGAACTTCCTGATCCGGGGGATCGCGGAGCGGCGGCTGCGGAACGCCAACAAGCCGATTGACCGTATCGACCTGCGGTACCAGGGCGACACGGTGTGGATCTCGCTGCGCGCGGACGAGCCGTGGGTCGCCACTCTGCGGAACGGCGAGTTCGGTCCCTATACGAGGGCCGATGGTGAGGTGGTTCAGGTCAAGACGCAGCTGAAGCCGGGGGTGATCGACCAGTACTTCCGCTCCGACGATGGCGAGAAGCAGATGATCTATACGCTGCGCAATGACGGCCGCATGGCCGTGGAGTCGATCGTCTACAGCGACAAGCTGAAGGAGCCGTTCCGCTACACGTGGGTCTACCGTCCGGTGGAGCGCCCGGCGCAGTAGTCTCAGTAGTCTCCTGCAAGCGCCGCGGCGCCTGCGGCTGTCGAAGTGGACTTAGCGAGCCAGCCGGCGTGATCGGCTGGCTCGCTCAGTTCATCCGCACCTGGAGGCGGAGCGTGCGCCCCGGCTGGGGCAGTCCGCACTGGTCGTACGCACCGGAGTCGGTGACGTTGTCGATGGCGAGCTCCACCCCCACCCGCTCCAGGCTCGCTCGGCTCCGCCCGAGGCGGAATGTGCGGGCGACCTGGACATCGGCGCGGGTGCTCGGATCGAGCTGCCTGAACTCCTCCTGCCCCGCGGACGGCGTGGCGCAGAACTGCTTGCCCATGTACTGGACCTCCGCGGCCGCATGGATCCCGGCCGGGAGCGGCAGCGTGGCGCCCATCCCCCCGGCCACCTCCGGTTCGTACTCGGCGCGCACCCCTGCTTTCCCCGGCTGCACCACTTCCACCGACTGGAGCGTGAGCTCCGTCTCGAGAGTGGCCCTGCCCATGGTGTAGCCCGCGATCACCTCGAGGCCGGTGCTCCGGACCTGGTCCCGGTTCACGCGCATATACCGTGCGCTGGAGCCGGTGGGCGCCGCGCCCCTGGCGATGGCGTCGTCGATCCTCTGGTGGTATCCCACCACCTGCAGATCGTAGCCGTCGAAGCGACCCGTGAATCCGCCCTCGACTGCCGATAGGATCTCGGGGCGCAGCGCGGGGTTCGGCTCGAAGCGGCCGAGCGCCGACGAGTACATCTCCCGGAGTGCCGGAAACCGGCCCCGTCGGCTGAGGGCCGCGTGGAAGAGCAGCCCCTGGGAGGCCGACGCGCTCGCCCCCAGGCGACCTCCCCATTCGGTCATTGTGGGGCCGGCGCCCGAGACATCGGGTCCCGCGTCCGGTGTGGCGGCCCCGTCCCACACCACGCCACCGCTTATGCGGCCGCCCACCAGCGGACCGAAATCGATGGGAAGAGGCAGGTCGACCTCGGAACCCAGGCTCCAGAGCCGCTGCCGGTAGGCACCGGGGATCGCCTCGGGGGCATCTCCGGTCAGCCCGACGGTGATGACCTCGTCATGACGGATGTCCGCGAAGGTCGCCGCGGCGGCCACCGTGACGTCTCCCACCACCTGCCTGCCGCGCGTCCGCAGTGTGACCGTCCGATCCTCCGAGCTCTCGGTCTCCTGGAGGGTGCGGAAGAACGCGGCGGGTGCGAGAGCGGGGTCGTCCGGCGTCGGCGGGAGGGCGAAGTCCTGGATCTCGGTCGAGCCGCGATCGATCCCCAGATTGAGGTCGAGCTGGGCGGTCCCGAACGCGTTCTCGAGGTCTTCCACGCCCGCCGCGACGACGGCGATCATTCTGGATATGTCCGGGTAGCGCCACAGTCGCGGCCCATCGCTGTCCAGCTCCGGCGGTACTCCTCTGGTCGCGTCGTAGCCGGAGACCGTCGCGGAGATCCAGCCGCCGCCCCGGGGAGCAAAGCGTGCGTTGAGGAAGCCGTCGGTGTGGGTGAGATCGCTGTTCACGCGGAGGTCCCCACTGCCGAGGGCGGGGTACAGCGCATCCGGATCCGCGGATGCGACCAGCCCATCGTGCTGGCGGTGGCCGATTCCCCCGCGGACCACGAGCTCGCCCGGCTCCCTGTCCAGCCGGGTGGCGCTCAAGACGCCGACCGAGTAGCCGCCGGTCTGATCGATACCGAAGGCGCCCTGGAGCGGCTCCACCTTCACCAGCGGCTCCGAGCCCATGGCGATCTCCACCACGCCACCCAGCACGTTCGGGCCGTACAGTACGCTGGACATCCCGCGCACCAGCCGTACGCTCTGCGCGGCCGTCATGGGGATCACCGAGAGGTCGGTGCGGTGGTCCCAGCCGAGGGTGAGTGGGACGCCGTCGAGAAGGATGGCGATCTGGCGCTCTTCCGCTCCCCGGAGCGCCAGCTGGGCCTCACCCCGGCTGTTCGTGCGGACCTGGACCAGCGGGAGCTCCCTGAGCACGTGCTCCAGAAGCGGCGCGGGCCGGAGACGGACGGAGTCCATGCGCACCGTGATCGCGCTCACGCCGCCACTGGTGGCCGTGGGACGGACGGCGCGGACCGAGAGCGGCTCGATTTCGTACACCGTGTCCCGGCGGAGCGTGTCGGGGGCCTGTGCGTGGAGATGGTGCGGAGCAGAGACGAGCACGAGAGCCAGGCCCAGGGCGACCGCGAGGGCGGTGGCGAGAGCGCGAGCGGTGCTGATCTGAAAGGTATCGGTCATTGGCGGATCTTGAGTTCGTCGTCGGGCGGAACTCTGACGATACCATGGCTCGCTGTCAAATGGTCCGGAACCGGTCGGTGCCGCGCCCCCCTCAGAAGATATTCTTCGCCTCGAGGAGGCGAACAAGGGGGCGGTAGAGGACCTTGTTTACGCGGTACTCGCCCTGACTGGAGGGGAAGATGAGGTGCGCATCGACGAGGGCGGCGAGCTGGAGCCGGCTCTCGGCGTGGTCGAGCTGGAAGATCCGGCGGTGCTCCTCTTCCGAGAGGCCGCCGTGGAGGATGATCCCGGCTATGGTGTGGATGGACGCGAGGGGTAGCCGCTCGAGGAAGTCCAGGGCGATGACCTCGGGGGTGCGGAGCACCAGGACGTGGTCTTCGACCCGATCGACGGAGCGGAGCCAGTGGAAGAGACCCAGAAAGATGTTTCCGTCGGCGATCTGGTTTAGTTGGCGGAAGAAGGTCTTCCGCTCGAGTTCGCGGCGAGTGAGCTCGCCCTGGGGCTCGTTCCTGCGGAGGCGCTTCCACCACGTCGGCGCCGCCAGCCCGTCTTCTTCCAACTCGAAGCGCAGCCCGAAGCCGCTGACGTCGTGGCGGGACATGATGGCGCGCTCGAGCCGAGCGGCCGAGAGGTTGGTGGTCTTGATGGTATGGGTGAAGTGGAGGGCGATGCCCTGCACATGGTCGAGGTAGCGCCATGCGTGCTCATCGCTGGTGACCACCCAGAGGACGTCTTCGCGCGTGGCCGCCATCAAGTTTAGGAAGGCCTCGACGGCGGCGAACCCGCCGAGCGCCCGAAGGAACATGGTCTGGGCGTCCTCGACCACGATGACCGTGCGGCCAAGCTTCTGGATCGACGCGGTCAGCTCCCCCCACGACTGGCCGGGCACATCGAGCCCAGCCGCGATTCGCCCGGCCAGGTCATGGGAGCTCCGGCCGGTGCTCGCCAGAGGAACGGTCCGGACTGTCACGTCGCCGAGGAGCTGGCGAGAGGCCATGCGCAGGAGGGTGGTCTTCCCACTTCCCTTCTCGCCCACGACGGCCACGCTCGCCGACTGTCCCCGACCCCACCGGTCGAGAGCCCGGCGGAGAGTATCGATCTCGTCGTCGCGGGCAACCAGGAGCTCTTCCCACGGGACCTCCCCTTCCACATCGAAGAGCTGTCGGTAGAGACCCGGGACACGGATCCGGTGTCGGTCCTCGCCCAGCAGCGACTCTTCCAGCGACTCCAGCATCTCCTCGCGCTCGACCGTACCGACGCCCAGCCGGCGCTGCGCCCACTCCTGCGTGCGCTCGAACGTCCGTCGACCTGCGGACCAGCCCCGCCGGGAAAGCGCGAGTCCGCTGCCCACGAGGCGTCGGGCCGCCGCGGCCCCGGTCGACAACCGTCGGACCGCCTCCTCCTCCGCGATGTCGGAACGGATACGGAGAAACTCCCGGTCGGCCACGGCCCGACGGACGTCGTTCGATTCGGCAGTGCTCCTGCGCTCCAGCTCCGGGATCGCGCGCTCGACGGGATCGAGGGCTTCCAGACGGAGGTCCGCGATCTGGGACGCCGAACGTTCCATGATCCCGACCACCAGCTCCGCGGCCTCCTCCGGGTTGAACGTGCCCTGGAGCGGCGCACGGATGTGAAAATCGACCGCGTTCCGGACCCGCCCCAGCTCCTTCCGGAGCGCCTGGATCTCGTCGGCGGTGGCGGCCAGTGTCCGCTCGACCCAGCGGGGAAGGGCGCCCCGGCAACTGGCCGCGAGCAGCTCCGCCAGCGGAGCTTCGCGGAGATCCAGGCGGACGGGCTGCTCCGGCACCCGGAGGATGCGACGCTCCGAGATCCGCAGGTCAGCGGGGACCGTCTCCGGGATCCGGTCCAGCGCGGCGACAAAGGCCGCGGCCACGTCCGCCAGCTCTTCCGCCAGACGATCGAGGTGCGGCAACTCCAGCTGGAACAGCTCCTCCGCCTCGGCTCGGAGCGCCTCCACGGCCTCGGGATCGGAAGACCGTCGAACGTCCTCCAGCTCCAACCGAGCCTCGGCCGCCCGGGCGAGCGCCGAGAGGCCGGCGGCCAGCCGGTCGAGCGGGTCCCGCGCGTGCTCGTCCAGCGCCGCCCCGAGCTCCAGGACGGCCCGGGCCGAAGCCGCCTCCAGAGCGGCGAGCGCGCCGGCCAGCGCGGCCTCCGACGTGGTGTTGGCGTGGAGGGCGGCCTCGAACGACTCCCACTCCGTGACCAGACGTCCACGGCGCTCGGCTCCCCGCTCGACCATCCCCTCCGCCTGGTGCTCTCGGATGTGGACGGCAGGGGCGGCGAACGCCCGGGCCAGTCCATCCTCGATATCGGCGAGGGCTCCGTCGAGCTCGGCCTCTGCCGCCGCGAGGGTGGCGGTGATCGGGTCCGACGAGTCGGCGGTCAGGACGGGGTCTTCGGCCTGCCCCGGGGGGTCGACGCGCCGGTGGAACTCCGCCCGGATGGCCGCCAGCGCCACACTGTCCAGGCTGGCAGCGAGGCTGACCATCGGCTCGAGCCGGATTCCGAGCTGGGCCAGGTAGACCCGGACCAGCGCCCCGGCCGGGATCTCCCGCGGCTTCGAACTCCGGAGGGATCCGCCCAGGCGCTGCCCCAGGAGCGGCCGGATGAACGCATCCGGCGCCGGACCACCCGTCGCCACAGGCTCGAGTGTGATCGTGTCCGGGACCTCCACCCGGGTGTCGGGGAGGCCGTCGACGATGGACAGCAGCCTGGCCCGCGCTCGATCGGCGGGGTCGAGCAGGTCGGGTCTGAAGCTGGCCGTGAAACGGTCGACGTACGCGAGCCGCTCCCGTGGCAAAAGTCCGGCGCGGGCGTCCGCCGCGCCTCCAGTGGGCTCGTCGCCTGTTTCCGTGCGTGGCCGTGGCCCGGGCTCCTCGGCGAGGGCGGCCATGTCCCGAAGTATGCTCCGCAGTGCGTCACCGTACTCCCCGAGCGCCTGGCGGAGCGGCTGGCGAGCGGCCTCTTCGAGAGCGGTGGAGAAGCGGGACTGGATGTCGCTCACGCGGACTCCGACGTGGCTGCAGGTCGGGTCCGGCGCATCCCGGCCATGTCGTCGTCGGAAATGAGGCCGGCGTCCATGAGCCCCCGCTTGGCCCGGGCGGAGACATCGGCGAGGAAGAGGGTCTCGAGCCGGTGGTCGTAGACGTATGCGCGGATGAAGACCCGTGTGAGGAACCGGTTCCCGGCGATCTCCTCCCGGGTCTCGATGGTGACCGGCTTGGCGGCGTAGACGAACGGCGAAGTGATGGCCGCCTCCCGGGCAATGCGCCGGAGGGCGAGGGGATCGCTGAAGGACGGGACGGTGAGCTGCACCACGACCATGCAGTCGAGGGCACCGGAGTTGGCGTTCAGGACCGGCTGGCTCACCACCTCGGCGTTGGGGACGGCCACGAGAGTGTCGTCCCGGGTCCGGAGCAGGGTGGCGCGCAGCCCGATCCCCACCACCTCCCCATGGTGGTCCCCGATGTCGATGAGGTCGCCCACCTGGAACGGCCGGTCCAGGAGGATGACCAGGCCGCCGAAGACATTCTTGAGCACGTCCTGAGCGGCGAAGCCCACGCCGACGCCAATGGTGGCCCAGAGCGCGATCAGCGATTCCCGGGACGGCTGGACGATTCCCGCGACGATGACGTAGATCGCCATGATCCACAGGGAGATCCGGGCAACGGCAACGAACTGGAGGAGGAGGGGGCGGTGTCGCGGGAGACGAGTGGCCATTGCCTCCAGGACGAACTTGGCCAGCTTGATGACGTGGAACGTCACCACCAGCACCACGATCATCCAGAGGATATCGGACCCGGAGATCACGGCCCCGATCTGCTCCGCGCGGTCACGCACCTCGTCGAGGGCGTCCGACACCTGCTGGAGCACAGCGAGAGCGGGAAGACCGGCGGCAGCGAAGATCGGGGGCATGACCATCATCTTGCAGTGCCACCCACCGCCGCGCCAGCTTCGCGCCCGTCCGGACCCCGATCACGCACTGCCTACCCGCGCTTCGTTCGCCCCTTCAGGAAGTCGCGCATGACGTACTGTCCGAGTGTCATGGTGCTGGTGAAGTAGGCTCGGCCGCGAGCCATGCGGCCCACCCGGGCCACGAACTCGACCAGCGCCGGGTCGCGCGCCAGCATGAACGTGTTGATCACGATCCCGCTCTTCCGGCACGCGGCGACCTCCCGGAACGTCTCGCGGAGCACGAACGGGTCGAGGCCCGCCGGGTTCTTGTAGACGCGGCCATCGGGCATGGTCACCGCGCTGGGCTTCCCATCGGTGATCATGATGATCTGCTGCATGTCCTTCTTCTGCCCGCGCAGCATGCGTCTCGCGAGCTTCAGGCCCTCGGCCGTGTTGGTGTGATAGGGGCCGACCTGTGTGCGGGCGATGCCCTTCAGCGGCACCTCCTGCGCCCGGTCACCGAAGGTGAGGACGCGCAGCGTATCCCCGGGGTACTGGGTCCGGATCAGGTGGCTCAGCGCCAGCGCCACCTTCTTGGCGGGCCCGAACCGATCCTCGCCATAGAGGATCATGGAGTGGCTGATATCCAGCATGAGCACCGTGGCGCACGAGCTCCGGTGCTCGGCCTGGTGGACCATGAGGTCGCTGTGGCGCAGGTCGAGCGGGAGAGTGAGCCCCTCCCGGGCGATGGCGTTCTTGAGCGTGGCCGGGATGTCCAGGTTCATGGTATCACCGAACCGGTACCGCCTGGACGCGGCTTCCGCCTCGATCCCGGTGGAGAGGTGCGCGGTCTCATGAGCGCCGATGCTGGACCGGCCCAGGCCACCGAGCAGGTCGCGCAGCGTGCGGTATCCCAGGAAGTCCAGCCCCTTGCCCGTGAGGTTGAACTCGACCTGGCGGGCCGCATCGGCGGCATCGTCGGTCCGGCCCTTCCCCTCCATCTCCTGGAACGACGACGGCATGCCCGTCCCCTCGTCGAGACTCAGGTAGCCTTCCTCCACCATCCGCTTCACCAGCTCGTCCAGCAGCGCCGCGATCTTCTCCCGGGTCTCCTCCGACCCCTCGCCCTCTCCCCGCAGCTCCTCCAGCATCTCCGGCGTGAGCTGACCGCTCTCGATCAGAGCCCGGAGCAGCGCATCCTTCAGCGCGTCCAGCGACCGGTCCCCGGACTCCGGCTGGTCCCATGACCACCACGGCTGGTCCTCCGGCCCGCCGGCGAAGCCCGCCTGAAGGAGGAAATCGCTCAACTGCTCGAGCAGCGACTCCAGGTTCAGGGCGTCGAGCCAGCTGCCCTTGTACTTGCTGTAGGTCGTGAAGCGCATGGCGGTGGCTCCGGTGTAGGGGGTACCGGAAGTTCTACCCTTACGGCGCTGTGATCAAGCCATCCGGTCCCGGGCAGGTGGAAGCCGGAGGGGAGTCGTCACCAGGGCAGGGCGCCAGGCCGGCGTCGATTCGCGACCAGCGCCGCCTCTCCCCGGAGGCTCCGCCCTGGCGCACCAGGGCGCACGCTCTGGAGAGCGGCCCGCCAACCTGTTACCGTGACGGGTGCACCGTGATCCGCGTCCCCCGTCCCGACCCTGGAGGCAAGTATGAAGCGTGCCCGCGATCCCATTGTCGTACCGGCCGTGCTCCTGATGGCCCTGGTCCTGTCGGCGTGCGCGGTGGCCTCCACGGATGCTGGCCCCGCTGAGGCGGCGCCTGTCCCGTCCGCCCCCGAGTACGACGTGGTCATTCGCGGGGGGGTGGTGTACGACGGGACGGGCGCGGCCGGGGTGGTGGCGGACGTGGGGGTGCGAGGCGACCGGATCGTCGCCGTGGGCGACCTGGGTGAGGCGCGAGGGGCGGAAGAGCTCGATGCCGCGGGGCTCGCCGTGGCGCCGGGGTTCATCAACATGCTGAGCTGGGCGACGGAGTCGCTGATCGAGGACGGTCGGTCGCAGGGCGACATCCGGCAGGGCGTGACGCTGGAGGTGTTCGGCGAGGGGTGGTCGATGGGACCGCTGTCGGACACGATGAAGACGGTGGAGCGGGCGCAGCAGGGCGATATCCGGTACGACATCGAGTGGACCACGCTGGGGGAGTACCTGGAGCACCTGGAGCGGAGGGGCATCTCGACGAACGTGGCCTCGTTCGTGGGCGCGACCACCGTCCGCATCCACGAGGTGGGGCAGGAAGACCGGGCCCCCACACCGGCGGAGCTGGAGCGGATGCGGAGTCTGGTCCGGGAGGCGATGCGGGAGGGCGCGCTGGGGGTCGGGTCGTCGCTCATCTACGCGCCGGCGTTCTACGCGGAGACCGACGAGCTCATCGCGCTGGCGGAAGAGGCGGGCCGGTACGGCGGGATGTACATCTCGCACCTGCGCAGCGAAGGCAACGGGCTCCTGAAGGCGGTGGACGAGCTGATCACCATCGCCCGTGAGGCCGGGGTGCCGGCGGAGATCTACCACCTGAAGCAGGCCGGTACGGACAACTGGCCGAAGCTGGACTCGGTGATCGCGCGGGTGGAAGCGGCGCGGGCGGAGGGGCTGCGGATCACCACCGACATGTACACCTACACGGCGGGTGCGACGGGGCTGGACGCGGCGATGCCGCCATGGGTGCAGGAGGGCGGCCTGGAGGAGTGGCGGCGGAGGCTCCAGGACCCGGAGATCCGCGCCCGCGTGCTGCGGGAGATGCGCACCCCGACCGACGAGTGGGAGAGCCTCTACCTCCTCGCCGGCTCCCCGGAGCGGGTGCTCCTCGTGGGTTTCCGACAGGACTCGCTGAAGTACCTGACGGGGAAGAGCATCGCCGAGGTCGCGGCCATGCGTGGGACCTCGCCCGAGGAGGTGGCCATGGACCTGGTGGTCCAGGACGACAGCCGCGTGGGCACCGTGTACTTCCTCATGTCGGAGGAGAACGTCGCCCGGCAGGTCGCGCTGCCCTGGATGAGCTTCGGGTCCGACGCCGGGTCCCTCACCACCGAAGGCGTCTTCCTGGGCTCCAACCCGCACCCGCGGGCGTACGGCAACTTCGCCCGGCTCCTCGGCCGCTACGTGCGGGAGCAGCGGGTGATCCCACTGGAGGAAGCGGTGCGGAAGCTCACATCCCTGCCCGCCCGGAACCTGGCGCTCCGCGATCGGGGCGAGCTGCGGCCCGGGTTCTTCGCGGACATCGTGGTGTTCGACCCCGCTACGATCACCGACCACGCCACCTTCCAGGAGCCTCACCAGTACGCCACGGGTGTCCAGGACGTGTTCGTGAACGGCGTGCAGGTGCTCCGTGATGGCGAGCACACGGGAGCGCTGCCGGGGCGGGTGGTGCGGGGTCCGGGCTGGCGCGGGTGGAGTGAGAGCGCGGCGCGCCCGTCGTCGCTCGAGGCTCTGGGGCGGCGGCTGGAGGAGCGGCTCGCGGACGTGCCGGGAGAGGTGAGCGTAGCGCTGGTCGACGTGGAGACCGGTGAGCGGATCGGGATCAACGACGACGTGGTCATGCACGCCGCCAGCACCATGAAGGTGCCGGTCCTGCTGGAACTGTATCGGCAGGCGGCGGAAGGAAGATACTCGCTGGACGACGCGGTCGTCGTACGGGACACGTTCATCAGCATCGCGGATGGCAGCCGTTACGCGGTGGGCCGTGAGGACGACAGTGAGCAGGAGCTGTACGGGCTGATCGGGCAGGGAGTGGCGCGGGGCGAGCTGGCGCGGCGGATGATCGTCCGGTCATCGAACCTCGCCACCAACCTGCTCATCGAGGAGGTGGACGCGGCCGCGGTGCGGCGCACGCTCGAGGCGATGGGGGCCGCCGACGTGAACGTGCTCCGGGGCGTTGAGGACATCCCCGCGTACCGACGCGGGCTGAACAACACCACCACCGCGGCTGGGCTGGCCACGGTGCTGGCGGCCCTGGCACGATGCGAGGCCGGCGACGTGGCCCCGGCGCTGCGCCCGCTGCAACCGGCCGACTGCGCCGCGATGGTGGACGTCCTGGCCGCGCAGGAGTTTGCCGAGCGCATCCCGGCGGGCGTGCCCGAGGGCGTGCGGGTGGCCAACAAGACCGGGTGGATCACCGGGATCGACCACGACTCCGCCATCATCTACCCGCCGGGGAGGGGGCCGTACGTGCTGGTGGTGCTGACGCGCGGGGTGGAAGGCGCCGGCGTGAGCGGCGCCACCATCCGGGACGTGTCGCGGCTGGCGTGGGAGGGGCTGACCGGAGCGGAATCAGGCTCCACGCCGGAGTCTCCGACCCGGCCGCGGAGGTAGCCGGTTGGACCGATCGTCCGCGGAGCGTCCGCTCGCCGAAGCGCTGCTCGACCATTTCGATGTCCACCGCCGCCCCATGCCATGGCGCGAGACCTCAGACCCGTACGCCATCTGGGTGAGCGAGGTCATGCTCCAGCAGACGCGGGTCGATACCGTTGTCCCGTACTGGGAGCGGTGGCTGGAGCGGTTCCCCACGGTCGGGGCGTTGGCGGATGCGGAACTGGACGACGTCCTGAAGCACTGGGAGGGGCTCGGCTACTATTCCCGCGCCCGCAACCTCCACAGCGCCGCGCGCGTGGTACGGGAGCGCTACGACGGCGCGGTGCCGAGCGAGCCCGAGGAGCTTCGCCGACTGCCCGGCGTGGGCGAGTACACGGCGGGGGCCGTGGCGAGCATCGCGTTCGGCGTGCCCGAGCCGGCCGTGGATGGCAACGTCCGCAGAGTCCTTTCCCGGCTCTACGACCTGGAAGCGCCCACCGCCCGCGAGCTTCGGGATCTCGCCGCGGCGCTGGTGCCGCAGGACCGGCCGGGCGACTTCAACCAGGCGCTGATGGAGCTGGGCGCCACCGTCTGCTCGCCCCGCAGCCCCGACTGCGCCCGATGCCCCGTGGCCGACCGGTGCGCCGCTCGCCGCCTGGGCGTGCAGGAGCTGCGGCCGCGACCGGCATCGCGGAAGGCGGTCCCGGTAGAGGCGGTGCGGACACTGGTGCTCGTGCGGCCCGATGGATCGCTCCTTCTGGTCCGGCGTCCGCTGGACGGACTGCTCGGAGGACTGTGGGAGTTCCCAGCCGTGGCCGGCCTCGACCATGTTCCCGGAGCCGCGGTGGCGGTCACCGCGGCCGACACCCCCGGTCGCGCCTCGGCGCTGGCCGCGGTGATGCACGCCTTCTCGCACAAGCGGGTGACCTACGAGCCGGTCCTGATCGGGCTCACGGCAGCGGAATCGGCCGGAGTCGAGGCGTCCGAGACAGTGCGGTGGGCAGCGCCCGACGCCCTGAGCGACTACGCCCTCCCCGTGGCGCAGCAGAAGATCGCGCGGCTGGTTATGGCGGCCCTCGGCCGCTGAGCGGACGGCCGTTCCGTGCGGGCGCCGGGCGGAGCCCGAGAGCGGACGCTTGAGCGCCGGGCGGCGGCGCAGCACATTGCGTCCCCATGAACAGTCCCGATCCTCTGGAGGAGCTGGCCCTCCTCGTCCGCTCCCGCCACGGCCTGGCTGTCCTCGAGGTCGATGACGAGGATCGTGCCGAGTCGTTGATCCGACACCTGGCCGACCGGCTCGGCGTCCCCTGGTTCCGGTGGACCCGCACGGGCGGCCTGGTCCGCGACGGCGCCGATGGACCGGTCTACGACACGCAGCAGCCCGCCCGCGCTCTCGCCCACATCCATCACGCCGCCTTCCCAGCGGTGTACCATCTCCGGGGCCTCGCGCCGTTCCTGTCGGACGCCACGACGGCCGCAGCGCTGGCGGACGCGGTCCGCTCGTACGAGAGCAACGACGGAATCCTGATCCTCACCGGTGTCGGCGGCACGGAGCTGCCGGAGGAAGTCCGGAGGCGGGCGGCGACGGTGCGGCTGGCGCCTCCCGTGGACGCCGACTACCACCAGCTCCTCGGGCGAATCCTGCGGGATGTGCGCCGGCGCCAGGACGTGGAGGTGACGATCGAGCCGGAGTCGCTGAAGCGGCTGTACGCCAACCTGCGTGGGCTCACGCTGCTGGAGGCGGAGAAGGTGCTGACGCGGGCCATTGTGGAGGATGGGGCGCTCCGGGCGGAGGACATCCAGCTGGTGCTGGATCACAAGCGGCAGGTGGTCGAGCGGGAGGGCCTGCTGGAGTACTATCCCACCGAAGAAGTGATGGCGAACGTGGCCGGGCTGGACACCCTCAAGGGCTGGCTCGCCCAGCGTCGCTCCATCATCACCGACCCCGACCGCGCTCGCGACTTCGGTCTCGTCTTTCCGAAGGGGCTGCTGCTCGTGGGGGTGCCCGGTTCGGGGAAGTCGCTGTGCGCCAAGGCCGTCGCGGCGGAGTGGACGCTCCCGCTCCTCAAGCTCGACCCCGCGGGCCTGTACAACAAGTACATCGGTGAGACGGAAAAGAACTTCCGCCGGGCCATGGCCACGGCGGAGGAGATGGCGCCCGTCGTGCTCTGGATCGATGAGATCGAGAAGGCGTTCGCCGAGGGGGGCGCGGAGGACGGGGGCGTCTCGACGCGCGTGCTGGGCACCTTCCTGTCGTGGCTCCAGGACCGCACCGGCGATGTGTTCGTGGTCGCCACCGCGAACGACGTGGAGAAGCTTCCGCCCGAGCTGCTCCGGAAGGGCCGCTTCGACGAGATCTTCTTCGTCGACCTCCCGGACCGCGATGCCCGGAGCGAGATCTTCCGGATCCACCTGGCGCGCCGGAAACAGCCCACCCACCGGTTCGACCTGGAACGCCTGGCCCGGGCCGCGGATGGCTTCAGCGGCGCAGAGATCGAGCAGGTGGTCATGAGCGCCCTGTACGCCGCGTTCGCCGATGGAGGCACGGTCGATGACGGCCGGCTCCTCGTCGAGATCGAGGGCACTTCGCCGCTGTCCACAGTCGCGGCGGAGCGCGTCGCCCGGCTCAGGGCGTGGGCGGACGGTCGGACCGTCCGGGCGAATTGATCGGGAGGCCCGGCTGGAGCCCGAGAGGGCACCATTCTGGGCGGTAGGGAATCTTCCCACCAGCATTTCAGCGTCCTCCCTACTGCATCCGGACCCCCGAAACGCCATTGTTGTCCTCGGAATGGGGTCCGCGGCGCGCGGGTAGGGGCTTCGCCGGAGAGTCGCCGTCGGGCCCTGTTCCTTTTTTTAATCAGGAGGGTCGGGAGGTGACCATTCCCAGATCGGTCCTCGTACCTGTCGACGGCTCCAACTTCGCCGAGCACGCCCTTCCGTACGCCCTCGGTATCGCCCGCCGCACCGGCTCCACGCTGCACCTCGCCCTCGTCCATGTTCCCGCAGAATCGGTCTCTCCGACGTACCCTCTGAGCAAGGCGCTCCAGGCGCACTACAGCGAGCAGCGGGACCAGGAGGCGGAATATCTCCAGCGTCTGGTCGGTCGGCTCGAGCGCTCCGGCGTACCGCTGCATCCCGTGCTGCTCAGAGGAAGGGTGTTTAACGCTCTGAGCGACTATGTGGAGAGCGCGGACATCGATCTCATCGTCATGACGACCCACGGGCGGGGCGGCTTCCAGCGCACGTGGCTGGGCAGTACCGCCGACAGTCTGATCCGCCACGTCATGGTTCCGCTCCTGCTGCTCCGACCCTCCGAGGCCACCCGCGACATCGGCCCCGACAGCGACCGCACCGTGCGGCACGCGGTGGTCGCCCTCGATGGGAGCGGGACCGCCGAGACGGCGCTGCACGACGCGCTGGAGCTGGGTATCACCCGCGACGCGAGCATGACGCTGCTCCACGTGCTCCAGCCGACCGGGGCGATGACGGCGCCTTACCTGCCGCAGGGCATTCACATCGGCCCGGACGAGCTCGAGGAGCGGAAGTCGCACATGCTGGAGTACCTCAACCGTATGGCGGAGTCAGCGGCGCTGCACCAGCGCGGATGCGAGACACGGGTCGCGCTGGACTACCATCCCGCGCCCGCGGTCCTGGAGCTCGCGGAAGAGAAGGACGCGGATCTCATTGTTCTGGGAACCCACGGGCGGAGCGGCCTCCGCAGACTCATCCTGGGCAGCGTGGCCGACAAGGTGATCCGGGGCACCCACCGGCCAGTGCTGGTGCATCGGGGAGTGGGTCGCATTGCGCACCTGGTGCACCTGGTAGACCGACCGCACAACTCCGAGCAGGCCGGCTCCAGCCCGCGCCCGTAGCTCGCTCGCGCCGGGCGGCTTCGCACGCCGAGCGACCCGCAGAACCCGGTCGGTCCTGGCGGGTAGTGAGCGTATGACTTCCACGACGCATGCCGCCGCCGTCACCGCCGTCCTGTTCGACCTGGACGGGACTCTGATCAACACCAAGTCCCTCTATCTCGAGGCCTACCGTCGCGCGGTTGCGCCGTACGTCCGCGACGACATGAGTCACGAGGACATCAAGGCGCTCCGCCCCACCTCGGAGCTCGCCTTTCTCCGCGCGCTGGTCCACGACCACGACTTCGACGCGTGCCTCGCCGATTTCTACCGCGCCTACGAGGCCCTCCACGCCGAGAGCTTCCACGGCGTGTACGACGGCGTGCCGGAGCTGCTCGGCGCTCTTCGCGACGCCGGCATCCCCCTGGGCCTGGTGACCGGCAAGAGCCGCCGGTCGTGGGAGATCACTCGTGCCGTCGTCGAGTCGATCGAGCCGTTCGACGCCCTCGTCTTCGACGACGACGTGCGCGCGCCGAAGCCCGACCCGCACGGGCTCGAGCTGGCCGTCGAGGCGCTCGGCGTGGCGCCCTCGGACACCGCGTACGTCGGCGACACCCTCAGCGACATGGAGGCCGCGCACGCCGCCGGGCTCCGGCCGGTGGCCGCCCTCTGGGCCTTCGACGACGAGGAGCGGCGCGCGCTGCATCTGGAGCGGATCCGCTCGGTCCAGGCGATCGCCATCGAGCACCCCTCCGAGCTGCTGCGGCAGGTGGGGCTCGCGCCGGCGCGATAGGCCGGCGATGGAGCGGGCGCGGCCCCACACGCGGAGTTCAGGGATCCCCGACACCGCTCCGCCGGCGGTGGCAGTACAATGAAAACAGGGCAGGCAGGGACCAGGAACAACCTCGAAGGGAGCGGCAAATGGGATTCGGCGGACTGGGTGGCATGGAGCTCGGGCTGATCATGCTCGTTCTGATGCTGGTCTTTGGTGCCAAGAGACTGCCGGAGCTGGGCAGGGGCCTGGGTCGAGGCATCCGGGAATTCAAGGACTCCGTGAGCGGGATCACCGCCGAGTTGGACGAACTCGACCGCGTCTCGCCCGTGGCCTCGGAGTCGCCAAGGCTCCAGACCGGCGCCCATGAGCCGGGAGCAGAGCGCGGCGCTCCTCAGGACTAGCAGGTCACTGAAAACGTGCGGGCAGGGAGCGAACGGTCGCGTGCGCTCCCTGTCGACCGCCTCGCTGCGCTCGCTGGTCGAGCGCTTCGGCCTGCGGCCTCGCGGTGGCCTCGCGCGAAGCGCGGGCGATCGACCCCCGCTCCAGCGGGTCCCGAAGGGATCGACCCTCGACCCGAGCTATGATCTCTGCCCGGTCACGCGCTATGCGCCCTGCTCCGCCGCCACCATCGCCTCCCGCACCTCCGAGATCGCGTCCTCCGGGATCAGGTCGAAATCGGCCGCGGCCCGGGCCAGCGACACACTGCTCTCGGCCGCCGCGGCCGCGACCCCGTGTTCGGCGATCTCCTGGATGATCCGCCGCACCTCGCTGTCCCTTTCGGGCGGGGTAACCGCGCGGATCAGGACGGCCCGGACCCGCTCCTTGCCGTGCTCCTTCACCAGGTCCAGGTAGGTCTCCGGGTCCGTCTGGCCGCTGTCCCCCATCAGGACGAACGGGAGCTCGGGGTAGTCGTCGAAGAGCCCGGCGATCACGTCTCGCTTGTGGTGCTCCGATCCGATCTCCAGCGATTTGCGTTCGATGATGGCGATGTCCTGGAGGTAGAGCGGACCCCTGGGCAGGTCGTGGGCGTCCAGGAACGCACGGATCAGCTCATACAGGCCCCACCCGCTCTGTGACACGTAGAAGAAGGGGTTGCTGCCCTTCCGGTCGGGTCCGCCCTCCAGCATCCGGTAGAACGGCGCGGCGCCGGGCATGGGGGAACGGTCACGAGCGGTCTTCGAGAAGATCAGCCGAAGCTTCGTCGACAGGTCACTGGCCCGGGTCTCCAGGACGGTGTCGTCGATGTCGCTGATGATGGCGTACTCGGCGTCTTGCGGCGGGATCAGCACCTCGGCTCTGGACGTCAGCCCGGCTCCCCCCGCCAGCGAATCCAGGAGCTCCACTTCCACCTCGATCCAGCCGGGCCCGAACGACTCCTCGGTCTCGAGGACGAGTCGGAAGAAGCCCTCGTTGTCCGTGCGACCTTCCGCCATGGCGGTCTCCCCATAGCGCGCGATGAGCGGCGCGTCGGGGATCTCATCACTCTCGAATCGCTGGATGGTGTCATAGACGTTCTCGATCACGCCGGCGTCCTCGGAGGGGTCGCCCGCCCCCTTCTCCTCGATGAGCCGGCCGATCACATGGATCTTGCCGTTCCCGCCATGGCTGAGGTAGACCTGAAGGACCAGCGGGTCGAACGTGTCCAGACGGCGCTTCAGCTCTCGTTTCGCGTCGTCCCAGTGCTTCTGTCCGCGTTCGGCGATGCGCCAGAACGTCCCACTCCTCTCCGACATGCTTCCTCGCGCCCGCACGAGTCGTTCCTCCCCCTGACAGCTGCCTCCCTTCGATCCGTGTCCGAATTGGCTGCTCCGGGTCGACCCTGTCACACCCTCGGGTTACCTTAGCGGCCGACATGGAAAGCACTCCCACCCCCGCGGTCCTCCGGGACCTGAAAGCCGCCACCGCCCGCGATCCGGTGGACCGAAAGCTTCTCGTCTGCGCGAGCATGGGTGAGGGCCGGGAACTCCTGCGCGCACTGGCGGCGCGCAGGTCGTGGATCGGTTGGGAGGTCACCACTCTGCGCAGGCTCGCCGCGCAGCGGGTCGTGCCGGAGCTCATGGCCGAGGGGCTCTCCATGGCCGACGCGTACGAGGAGCAGGCGGCGGTGGACACCGCCCTGGACGCGGCGCTGGAGCGTCCGGATCTCGCGATCCTCCATGAGCTCGGGGAGGCGCCGGGCTTCCGCCAGGCCGTAGTGAACGCGGTCGAGGCGCTTCGGCTGGCCGACGTGGCCCCCGACCGGCTGCTCCGCAGCCGCGCATCGAACCCGGCCGTGCGGGATCTGCTCGCCGCCGTTCTCCAGGGCTACCGGGACGCCCTCACCGAAGCGGGCCGCATCGACACCGCCGACGTGATGCGCCGGGCGGTCCGTACACTGGATGCCGCTGGCGCCCCTCGGATCGACCCGTCCCGCACCTTCCTCGCGCCCGGGCTGTCCCTCAGCGGCTCGGCCGGCCGCCTCGCCCGTGCCCTGCTGGATATGGGGGCCACGGCGCTCCGGTCCGATCCCGTGGAGGGTGTGGATACCCCGCCGGTGGTGTGGAGCCCGTCACCGGACGAGGCCCCGCTCTCGGGGCTGCTCGCCGGCCGGGTCTCCGGCGGCCCTCCTCCCGGCGGGCCGGACGGGGAGCCGGTCTCGCTCGGGTTGGACCTGTTCGCTGCTTCCGGCCCGGCCGAGGAGATCCGGGAGGTGCTCCGACGCGTGATGGCGGCGGGGCTGCGCTGGGACGAAGTGGAGATCGTCGCCACCGATCCCGTGGTCTATGGCGGCGCGCTGCACGCCGTGGCCGAACGCCTGGACATCCCGGTCAGCTATGCCGTGGGCCTGCCGGTGGATCGGACGCGGACCGGTCGGGCCGCCGCGGCCTGGTTTCGGTGGATCCAGGGCGGGTACCCCGCCGATGTCATCCGGCGGCTCCTGGAGTCCGGGGACCTGCGGGCGCCGGATGGTCTCGCATCGGAGCGACTCGGGAGACGGTTGAGATCGCTGCGGATCGGCTGGGGCTCGCACCGCTACCTCCCCGCGATCGACCGCGCCCTGGAAGCGCTGGAAGGGCCGCCCCGGCCGCGGCGGAAGGAGAGCGAGGAGGAGGCGGCCGACCGGGAGGAGCGGGAGCGGCGGGAGCTGCGCTCTCTCCGATCGCTCATCGAGCCCGTGCTGGCGGCCACGCCGCGCCTGGACTCGGGCGACCCCCAGCTGCGCTGCTCGCCCGCCGAGCTCGCGGCCGGTCTGCGCGTGTTTCTCGATCGTGTCGCGCCGTCGGACGCTCCGTCCGCCACCGCCCGTGAGAAGCTCATGGGCATCACCGGCCGGGTGGCGGCGACGCTGCATCGGTCCACGCACCCACCCGCCGCCATCGCGCTCCTCCAGCGGCACCTGGAGATCAGGGTGCCCGCTCCCCAGCGGGAAGGCTCGGCGCCATGGATCTCGGCAGGGGGGCACCTCCACCTTTCCGACCTGAGCCACGGCGGCTACGCGGCTCGCCCGGCCACGTTCGTCGTGGGGCTGGATGCGGAACGCTTCCCCGGGGCCGGGCTCCAGGACCCGCTCCTCCTGGACTCGCAGCGTCGGGCGCTGGACGCCGAGGCGCTCCCCACGTCGGCCGACCGGCTCCTGGCCGCCCGCTTCCGCATGGCGGCCTGCCTGGCCCGCCTGCGTGGACCCGTGACCCTCAGCTACAGCGCGTGGGACCCCACTGAGGCGCGGGAAGTGGCGCCCTCCTCCGTCATGCTGCAGGCATTCCGCGCCGCGGCCGGCCGGCCGGACGCCTCCTTCGAGGACCTCCGGGATGGGATCGGCGCCGCGGCGTCCGCCATCCCCCGCACCGCCGCCATCGACGCGGCCGATGTCTGGCTCCACGCGCTCGACCACGGCGGTGTTCTGGCCGATGGCACCGACGCGGTTCGCCGGAGCTACCACCGACTCGATGCCGGCCTCCGCGCCGCCAACGATCTGGCCGGGGACCGGGCCACACCGCACCACGGCCTCATCGCGCCCCGGCCGGAGCTGGACCCCCGGGACAATCCGGAGACGATCCTCTCCGCCAGCGGGCTCGAGGACCTGGGCACCTGCGCCCGTCGCTACTTCTACAAGTACGCGCTGGGAATCCGTACGCCCGACGACCCGGAGCCCGACCCGGATATCTGGCTCGACGCCCTGAACCGCGGCCGGCTGCTGCATGCCGTGTATGACACGTCGCTGAAGCGGGCTCGGGCCGCCGGTGTCCATGCCGGGGACGAGGACTTCATCGAGTTGGCGCTGCGGGCGCTGGACACGGAGGCGGCGGTGATCGCCCGTGAGGTTCCGCCCCCGGGCGAGGCGGTCCGGGCCCGGGAGATGGCGGCCTTGCGCGCGGACGTCCGCTCTTTTGCCGAGATGGTTGCGGGGGGCGACGATGCCTGGGAGGCGCTGGAGCTCCAGTTCGGGTTCCGCGGCGAGCCCGCGGCGGCGCTGGAGCTCAAGGGTGGAACCGTGCGGCTCAGGGGCGCCATCGACCGTGTGGACCGGACGGGCGATCAGCTCACGGTCATCGACTACAAGACGGGCGGCTCCGGGCGGTACGAGCGGAGGCACGGCACCTTCAACGGCGGCCGCCGCCTGCAGAACGCGGTGTATGCGGCGGTGGCGGAGTCGCTCCTGGGCGGCGCGGTGCGGAGGATGGAGTACCACTTCCCCACCCGGAAGGGCCAGAACGAAGTCATCGGATACGACCGGAGCGAGCTGCGGCGCGGCCTCGGTCTGATCGACCGGCTGCTCGAGGCCGTGGCCGCGGGTCGCTTCCTCCCCACCGAGGAGGGCAGCGACTGCCGTTTCTGCGATTACGCCCCCATCTGCCGGCACACTTCCGACGGCTGGCGCTCGGAGACGCCGCTCGCCGACTGGGCGGCCGAGCATTTCGAGACGCTCCCCGAGTACCGCGAGCGTCGGGAGGCCCGCGTCTGGGAGCAGACGTTCCTCGACGAGCTGGAGGACCGTGGCGAAGCGAGCTGACGACCCCACGCAGCTCGGGCTCTTCGGCGCTGCGGACGCCGCGGTTCCGGAACCCGTTGCGCCATCGGACCGGCCGCCCACCGGTGCCCGCGACCGCTTCATCGAGGGGGAGCTCCCGGACCAGCATGCCCGCGACCGCATCGCCGGTGAGCTGGACACCAACTTCCTGGTCGAGGCTGGCGCGGGGTCCGGGAAGACCACGGCGCTCGTGGACCGCATGGTGGCCCTCGTGCGGGAGGGCGTGGCGCCCGTGGACGAGGTCACGGCCGTCACCTTCACCCGCAAGGCGGCCGCCGAGCTCCGGCAGCGGTTCCAGACGGCTCTCGAGCGCGCCATCGCTCGCGCTCGCGAGGACGACAGTCAGGAGCTGGTCGACCGCCTGGATGGCGCGCTCCGGACCATCGATCGGTCCTTCATCGGGACCATCCACTCGTTCTGCGCTCGATTGCTCCGCGAGCGCCCGGTGGAGGCGGGCGTCGACCCCGGGTTCCAGGAGCTCCTGGGGGCGGAGGAGGTCCGTCAGCGCCGGGCCTTCTGGCGGACCCACCTGGAGCGGCTCGCTGCGGCGGCCGACCCGAGCATTGCCGAGCTGGCCGCAGTGGGGCTCGTGCCTGCGCAGCTGGAGAGTCTCTTCGACCAGCTGGTCGGCAACCCCGACGTTACGTTCCCGGCGGAGCCGGTGGACCCACCCGGTGCGGAGGCCATCGATGCCCTCCGCCGCGAACTGGACGCGCTGCTGGAGCGTGGCCGGGCCATGATCCCCGACGAGCCCGCCGAGAAGGGCTGGGACGACCTCCAGGCGCGGCTCCGCCTCCTCCTGTTCCTCCGCCGGGTGGTGGACTGGAGCGACAGGACGGAGTTCCTGGAGCTCACGGGCGAAGAGTTCGTCGGACGCTCCTATCGCGTGACGCAGAACCGGTGGCCCGATGGGAAGGCGGCCAAGGCCCTGTCGAAGGACTGGGGTGAGCTGCGCGATGGGCTCGCGGCCGAGATCCTCGACCGCTGGTGGGCCCACCGCTACCCCATCGCCCTCGAGTTTGCGCGGGCGGCCGCGGACGCATTCGCTCACGAGCGCCGACGGACCGGCCGTCTCAACTTCCAGGACCTCCTCATGCTCGCCGCCCGCCTGCTCCGAACCCACCCGCGGGCGCGGGAGGAGCTGGGGCTACGCTATCGTCGGCTGTTGGTGGACGAGTTCCAGGACACCGATCCGGTCCAGGCCGAGGTCCTGCTCCTCCTGGCTTCCCCGGCGGATGATCGCCGGTGGCAGGACGTCGTCCCTCGCTCTGGCGCGCTCTTCGTCGTGGGCGACCCGAAGCAGTCCATCTACCGGTTCCGCCGTGCGGATATCGCCGTGTACAACCTCGTACGCGACCGCTTTACGCAGTATGGAGACGTGCTCGAGCTCGTGGCCAACTTCCGGTCGCTCCCACCCGTGGGCGAGCTCGTGGACTCAGTCTTCCGTGATCGCTTCGGCCCCGAGGCCACCACCCACCAGGCGGCCTTCGCGCCCCTGCGAACCCGACGCGTGCCCGACCCCGACCGCCAGGGGATCAGACAGTACTTCATCGATCCCGACGGTCGCTCGTTCGCAGCCGCGGCGACCAATGGCGCCGCGCGTCTGGTCCCGTGGATAGCGAGGGAGCTCGCCTCCGGACGCCGGCAGCCGGGCGATTTCCTGATCCTGGCGCGCCAGAAGGCGGAGCTCGCCACCTACGCGCGGACGCTGGAAGCGTGGCGGATCCCCGTCCAGGTCACTGGCGCGGGTGTGGACCAGACGGAGGAGCTGCGGGAGCTCCTGGTGCTGCTCGAGGCCCTGTCGGACCCGACGGACCCCGTCCGGATCGTCGCCGTGCTGGTCGGGCTGCTCTTCGGCCTGGACCACGACCAGCTCGTCGACTGGGTCCTGACAGAGGATGCGCCCGGGAGCCGTCGGTTCGACATCTCTCGGCCGCACGGGGGCGAGGACTCGCCCGTGGCCGCCGCCCTCCACACGCTGCACCTGTGGTGGGACCGGTCCCGGAGAGAGCCCGCGGACGTGCTCGTGGGGCGGATCGTCGACGAGGTGGGGCTGGTCCCGCTCGCGGCCGCGCGGGAGCTGGGAGAGATTCGGGCCGGCTCGCTGCTTTTCGCCCTGGACACGATCCGCGTGGCGGCCCTGGCCGGTGACACCTCCATTGCCACGGCCACCGAGGCGCTGCGCGTGGCGCTGGAGGCCGATGAAGCGGAAGCGCCACTGGAGCCGGTGCGGGCCGGTGTCGCCCGGATCATGACGCTCCACCAGGCGAAGGGACTGGAAGCGCCGGTCGTGGCGCTCGTACACCCCGTCGGCGGGCGCGAGCACCCCGTGACGCGGCACATCGAGCGCGGCCAGGACGGCTCGGCGGTGGGCTACCTCGTGGTGCAGGAGACGGAGAACCACCGCACGCGTATCATCGCGCGGCCGTCCGGTTGGGAGGAGAAGGAGGCGGAGGAGCGCCGCTACGATGCCGCCGAGCAGGACCGTCTTCTGTATGTGGCGGCGACACGCGCGGCTGAAGAGCTCGTGGTCTCGCGCGTGGCGGGCGGCGAGGCGAGGTCGCCCTGGGCGGGGCTCTACGGCTGGATCGACGAGCACGGCCACGACCTGCGACTGGAGCCCGGGACCGCATCGGACCCGGATATCATGGACCGGGATGTGGACGAGCTTGCCCGTGCCGTGGCCCGGCTCCGGGACGAGCGCGCGGCGCGGAGCCGGCCTGGCTATGTCGTTCGCACGGCCACTTCACTGGCCAAGGCCGGCGGCGGGATCGAAGCCGGGGTCGGGGTACAGCCGTGGCCAGAGCCGCTCCCCGATCCGAGGGACGGACCGGACCCGGAGTACCGCGGACGCAGCTGGGGGAGCGTGGTCCACGGAGCGCTCGAGGCCGCCGCCCGCGGCGCGGCCGGTGACGACCTCCGTCGCATCTCGCGCGGGCTCCTCCTGGAGCTGGAGCGCCCGGTGAGCGGGGGTGAGCCCGTGGAGCTCGATGAGCTCCTCCAGCTGGTGGGAGCGGTTCGTTCCTCCGCGCTCTGGGCGCGCGCCGCGGTCGCCGATCGCTGGCTGTCCGAAATACCGTTCGCCTATCGCGATGAGGCGGGCCGGTTCCACGATCCGGACCCGGATCTGCCCCCCGGGGTCCCCCGGATCATCGAGGGGGTGGTGGACCTGATCTTCCGCGAGGACGGCGGGTGGGTCGTCGTCGACTACAAGACCGACGTGGGTGCCGACCCCGAGTTCCCGCGACGGCTCGAGTCGTACCGCCGCCAGGTGGAGCTGTATGCCGCCGCGTGGTCAGCCATGACCGGCGAGCCCGTGAAGGAGCGCGTGCTCCTCTTCACCGCACCCGGCGCCGCAGCGTACCTCCCGGCAGGATCCGGCGACGGGACCCTGCGCTGGTGACCTCCCGCCCTCTTCCTCCCCCTCCCGCCCGGCCCCAGAACGAACAAGGCCCGCCGATCTCCGGGATCGGCGGGCCATAGTTCGGTCGGAGGGGGGGTCAGGTCTTCGAGACGTGCTGGTTGACGAGTTTGGTCATCTCGAACATCGAAACCTGGTTCTGCCCGTTGAAGATCGGACGCATGGTGTCATCCGCGTTGATCATTCGACGGTTCTGCGAGTCCTGCAGGTTGTTCTTCTTGACGTAGTCCCAGACTTTCTTCGTGATCTCGCTGCGGGTCATCGGCTGATTGCCCACTACTTTCGCGAGCTGATCATCCGGCTGCACCTTCTGAGCGAGACCCCCGCGTGCCTTGGCCATCCAAATCCTCCGTGTGAGTGTAAAAGGGCGGTTCTCCCGCCTCCCAAGCTATGCGCAGAGCGCGGCGGCGCAATGATGGCGATTCAATGCCTGTTCAGCCAGTGGGCAGAACGACAAGGTCATCGGCCAGTCTGAAACGCAGCTGCGGATCCTCCATTCCGAGTCCCCGAAGCGCCGGCACCAGGATGCGCTCCAGCGCCCGCGCGGCGTTCACGCGGGGCTGGTACGATGTGCGCAGGTGGCTCAAGGCCTGCCGCCTCATGGCCGTCTCCACGATCGAGAGCGCCCTCCGCTCGACCCTTCCTTCCTGCGAGCCGATCCGCGCCCAGCCCCGGGTCGTCTCCACCTCGAGTCGGCTCAGGTCCGCCTCCGCCGAGTACACGGCCAGTGCTGGGATCTCCACCTGGATCGTACCATCGTCCAACATCCGGACCATCTCCGGTCGCAGAGAGTCGGCTTCGAACCCGTACGAGACCCGTCCCGGGACGCGCACTGTGGCCCGGGTGGTGCCCAGGTTGAGACCGATCACGCCCGGCAGCAGTACCTTGCTGTTCTCCACCCGAGTGGTGACGTTCATCTTCAGCTGACCCGTCACCAGGAACGCCGCAGCACTCTCCCGTTCGAGGGCGGTGTACATCGCCTCCCGCACCTGCTGCTCCGTGATCTGCGGTATGCCGGGCGCACTCGGGAGGCTGTCGGCCACCCACCGGCTGACCCCCATGGCCAGGCCGGCCATGATCGCGGCCATAATGCCGAGGAATACGAGGAGGCGCTGCTTGTTCTTGGTCACGACCACCAACGAACGCAGGACCGGGGCCAGGGAGCCCCACCACACCCCGCCACCCCCCGCGCCGGGTGGTCCGGATCGTGCCACCTCACCCTGCCTCGTGCCAACACGAGCCACGCAATCCGGACCCGTATGAATTTCCTGCACATCGCCGACGTCCACCTGGGCGCTTCCTACTCCGGCTTCGGCGATCTCGCCGAACGCAGGTCGGGGGAGGTGCTCAACGCGTTCCGGCGCCTGCCGGACGTGGCGACGGAGGAGCGGGTGGACGCCGTGCTCTTCGCGGGGGACCTGTTCGACGGGCCGCAGCCGGGCACGGAGATCATGGCTGCCGTACGCGATACCCTGCGCCGCTTCATGGACCTCTGCGTACCGGTGTTCATGGTGCCGGGGAACCATGACGCGGTCACGCTCCGTCTGGATCCCTACCGGGAGCTCGCGCGTGGATCGAGGGTCGTGGTGCAGACGGGGGAGGATCGTCCGGATCGGCCGTGGCCGGTCGTCGACGAGGAGGGGCGCAGGCTGGCGGAGAAGCACAGCATTTACATCCTGGCCGCGCCGCGCTTCGGGGAGCCGGTCCACGTCCAGACGGACAGCGGTCCGCTGCACGTGTACGGGATCGCCTACGACAGCGCGGAGTCCAGGGACCCGCTCTCGACGTTCCGGCGGCGGGAGGGGGCGGGTGCCCACGTAGCGCTGCTGCACGCCTCCGTCCAGGATGCCGGTCACTGGAAGGCCTCGGGGAGCTCACTCGCGGTAGGATCCGCCGAGCTTGCGGCTCTGGACGTGGATTACATCGCTCTTGGCGATCACCACCGCCCCAGGATGCCGGAGGAGTTCGACGACCTGCCGGCGTGCTATCCCGGCTCGTTCGCCGCGTGTGACCTCACGGAGACGGGTCCTCGTGGCTACGTGCTCGCGGAGGTGGAGCCCGGCGGTGCGGCGCGGGTGGAGCATCGCGAATCGGGGGTGCTCGAGGTCGCGGCGATGGAGCTGGACGTATCGCCGTTCACCAATCACGTCCGGATCGTCGAGTCCCTCATCCGGATGCTCCCATCCCAGGCGGTACCGGTGGTCCGGCTGGTGGGAGAGCCCGGGTTCCCGCTGGATGCCGACCAGGTGACGGCGGAGCTTTCCGAGCGATACGGCCATGCGCAAGTGGCCGATGAGACCCGATATTATGCGTCCGCCCGGCTGGCCGAGTTGGCCGAGCTGGACACGGTCGCGGGCCACGTGGTGCGGCTGGGTCGTCAGAGGATCGAGGCGGCACCGGAGGGACGGGAGCGGGCGGTTGCCCAGCGGGCGCTCCGTGCGGCCCTGCGGGCTCTGGAGGTGGACTGATGCTTCGCCCGCGGTTCGAGGTGGTGGACCTCCGTTACGGCTGCCATGAGGGGGAATGGACCCTGCCTCTCGAGGATCGACCGGTGGTCATCACGGGGCCGAACGGGAGCGGGAAGACCACCTTCGTCGAGGGTCTGGTCCGGACGCTGTTCGGGTTCGACCGTCGGAAGACCGAGGATACCACGGAGGTGGAGGCCCGCCGCCCCTGGAAGAGTGAGGGTCTGCGGGGCCGGGTGGTGCTGTCGCGGAACGGGGAGCGCGTGGAAATCCGCCGGGACTTCGAGACCGATCAGGTCCGGGTGTACGCGCCGGACGAGGGGGTGGAGCACTTCGTGGGCGACGGCAACCCTGCAGCCCGGAACCAGGAGGCGCGCCGATACCGCCAGCTCCTCACCACCCTGCTGGGACTCCGCGGCCTCGACGCCTACCGTCAGACGCTCCTGATCCGCCAGGGCGATCTGGCGGACGCGGCGCTTGGCGACCACCTGCTCCGGGTCGCGGCCGGCGGCCACGCGCGGGTCGAGGCCGCGCGCCACCAGATCGCACAGACGCACCGCGCCACCACCCGGCGAGCGATCCACTCCGGCGCGGCCTCCGCCATCAATCCCCGGGAGATGGAGAAGCTCGACGAGGAGATCGCGGCGGTCGGCGCCCGCCTTGAGGCCGCCCGGACGGCGGGAGACAAGCGGGCCCCGCTCGCCCTGGAAAGGGACCGTGTGGCGGACCGGCTGACGCGCCTGGACGACGAGATCGTGCTCCTGGAGAACGCCCTTTCCGCCCTCGCCCGCACCGACGCTACCGAGCTCCACAACCGACGACTTCGCCAGCAGGGCCGGGAGCTGGACGAGGCGCGGGAGTGGCTTGATCAGGCCGCCACCGAGCTGGAGCAGGCCACCCGCGAGCATAAGGAGGCCTTCGCCGGCGGGGCCTACCCGGCCGACGTGCCGGAGAGGATCGCCCGCGCCGAGGTCTGGTGGGAGGAGCTCGAAAAGCTCGGCAGCGCTCCGGCGCCGTGGCTGGGGGCCGGTGCGCTGGTCCTCCTGGCGGCCGGTGCCGCGCTCATGGCGCTCGGCTATCCCATCTGGGCCCTGATCACCGGCGGAACGGGCGTGGTCGCGGGCGCCGCCTGGCTCGCACTCTGGCTGTGGGGTCTACGCCGTCGCAAAGGGGCGCGCACGCAGGTGCGGGCGCTCCTCGACGGCATTCCCCGGGGCAAGTCCCTCGGTCCGGGGAACCGGCAGAGTGCGCTCGCCCGCTATCAGGAGCAGCGGAAGGCGGAGCTGCGGATCGAAGCGGCCCGGCGCACTCTGGCCGAGGGGATGCGGGAAGCCCGTTCCGTGCTCGCCGAAGTTGAGCACGATCCAGGCTCCGGGTCCCCGGAGGACCCGCAGGCGGCGGGCGTCGCGGTGCGGGGGCGGCGCCTGGCGCGGCGAGCGGAGGACGCGGCGGCGCGGGTTCGAGACCGCCTTACCGCGGGCCGCTCTGAGATCGACCGTATCGGGGAGCTCTCCCTGGCGCTCCCCCCGGACGTGCCACCCACAGAGGAGTCGGTGGCGACGGCCCTCAGGGAGCGCCGGGGGGAGCGATCCAAGGCGCAGGAGACGCTCCGGGAGGTTGCGCAGGAGCTGCTGGAGCGAGGCACTCCGAGCGAAAGCGCCGAGGCGCTCCAGAGCCGGCTCTCGTCGCTCGAGCCCAGGCGGGCGGCGCTGAGCCAGAAGGCCGAAGTGCTGGAAGCCGCCCACGCCCTGATCCTCGACGCCTACGACGACTTCCGCGACCGTGACCAGGACCGCCTGGTCGACCGCGTGACCGAGCAGGTTCACCGGCTCTCCAGTGGGCGCATGGAATCGATCCATGTGGAGGGCAGCCTCGACGAGGCGCGGGTGCGGATCGATGGTCGCCTGGTGCCCATGTGCTCGCCGCCCCTGAGCTTCGGTGAGTTCCACGCGCTCCAGCTGGGTGTGCGGCTCGGTGCCGCCGAGTTCCTGGCCGGCATGGGGATCCTGCCCCCGCTCCTGGTGGACGAGCCGTTCGCTCACCTGGATGCGGGTCGGGCGGAGGCCGTGTGGAGCCTTCTCCGGGACGTGTCGCAGACCCGCCAGGTCATCATCACGACCCGGGACGCTCGGCTGCTCGAGTCGCTCGGCGCCGAGCCCGATATCCAGCTGGAGCGCTGAACGGTTCCGTTCCAGCTATCAACCCCGTGATCGGTGTGCCGATACTACCTGTGCACCCCTTTGAGAACAGGAGCCATGCAGGAGCTATTCGACCCGGCCAGCTACGGCAGCAGCGCGTTCTCCGTTCCCATCGGGGCGGTGGCGCTGCTGTCGCTTTGCCTGGGCGTCTGGGCGGTCTGGTATGAGCGAGGCCGCCGCGTCAGCCTGTCCCTCTTCGCCGCTACCCTCGCCGTGGCCACCTACCTCGGCGGCTTTGCGTTCATGGTCGGCGCCACCTCGCATGATGTCGCGCTCTTCTGGGGTCGCTTCGCATACCTCGGCATACCCTTCATCGTGCCGGCCGTCTACCAGCTCAGCATGGACCTGCTCGGCCGGCGAGAGCAGCGCCGAGCGCTCATCCGCGTGGGGTGGGGCGTCGGTATCGTGTACGCGTTCCTGGCGGTGCGAACCGACTGGCTGGTCAGCGGCGTCTTCCGCATGGAATGGGGCTTCATCACCCACATCACGCTGTGGACGCTGCCGATCCTGCTCTGGTCCGGCGTCCTCCTCGGCCTGGCGATCCGGGACTTCGCGAAGGCATACCGCCACGCCGACGCCATCCAGCGGGCGAGAATCCGGCTGTTCGCCGTTCCCATCGCCATCGGCAGTCTGGCCTTCGTCGATTATGCGCCCTCGCTCGGGTTGCCTGTGGCGCCCTGGGGGTTCGTCTCCTTCGGTGCGTTCATCCTCAGCGCCGCCTGGGCCGTGGCGCGCTATCATCTGCCTGAGCTCACGCCGTCGTTCGCGGCGCACCAGATCGTCCGCACCATCGCCGAGCCGCTACTGGTCTGCGACGAACGCGGCGCGATCGCCTTCGCCAACCCCGCCGCCTCGCTCCTCTTCGGCTGGAGCCAGGACGAGCTGGTAGGGGAGCGACTCCACCTGCTGTTCGGCAACAGGGAAGCACATCAAATCCTGAGCGATGACAGCGCCACTCCCACGGAGATGGAGCTGCTTGGGCGAAAGGGGGAGCCGCTCGCTGTGGCCGTGACCACCAGCCGGATCGTCGGGCGCTCCGGGCAGCAGGTCGGGACCGTGGTCGTGGCCCGGGACATCCGGCACATCCGGCGGGCCGCCCGGGAGCTGGAGCGGCGGGAGCAGCGCTTCCGGGCCCTGATCGAGCACGCCCGCGACGTCATTATGATCCTGAACGGCGACGGTCGGATCATCTACGAGAGCCCGGCGGCCCAGGAGCTTCTCGGGTACCGGCCGGACGAATCGTTCGCGTCCGTGGTGTTCGACCGGATCCACCCGGAGGACCTGGAATCCACCCGGTCGGTCTTCGCGGGTCTATTGGAGAGGCCCGGGGGGCTGGTGGACGCCGAGTGCCGGGTGCGGCACACGGAGGGCGACTACCGGGTGTTCGAGTACCGGGGCAAGAACCTCCTCGACAACCCTGCCGTCCGGGGAATCGTGATCAACGCCCGCGACATCCACGAGGAGCGGCAGCTGGCGGCGCAGCTTCAGCAGGCGCAGAAGATGGAGGCTATCGGCCGCCTGGCGGGAGGCGTGGCCCACGACTTCAACAATATCCTTACGGCCATCCAGGGGAACGTGGCGCTGATCGGTGAGGACCTGCCGGATGGCGGCACGTTCGGAGCGGAGCTGAGGGAGATCGAGGAAGGGGCTCGACGCGCGAGCCGCCTCACCAGTCAGCTCCTCTCGTTCAGCCGGCGACAGGTCGTTCGCGCCGAGGTCCTGAATCTGAACCACCTCGTTCGCGAGACGCAGAGCATGCTCGAGCGGTTGATCGGCGAGAACATCCGCCTGGACCTCCGGCTCGACGCCCGCAGGGATGTGGTCCGCGCCGATCGCGGTCAACTGGAGCAGATCGTCGTCAACCTGGTCGTGAACGCTCGCGACGCGCTGCACGATGGGGGACGGATCGAGATCGCCACCGCCGATGTCGAGATCGATGCCGAAGCGGCTCGTGCGGCGGAGTTCCAGCTGGTCCCCGGCTCGTACGCACTCCTCACCGTCACGGATGACGGCCAGGGCATGGACGACGAGACCCGGAGCCGGATCTTCGAGCCGTTCTTCACCACCAAGCCGCGCGGAAAGGGCACAGGTCTAGGACTCAGCACCGTCTACGGCGCCGTGCGCCAGGCGGCCGGCTATATCGGGGTGGAGACGGTGCCGGGCGCCGGCACCACCTTCCGTGTCTATCTCCCGCGCGTCGAGGACGCGACCCCCCGTCCCAGCTCGGACACGAAGACCCCGGTCGAGCTGGAGGCCGACGGTGACCTGGTTCTGGTAGTGGAGGACGAGGCGCCGGTTCGGACGCTCATCGCGCGCATCCTGGAACGCCGTGGCTACACAGTTCTCCAGGCCGCCGACGGTCAGGAAGCGCTGGACCTCGCCGAGCGGCAGCAGGAGCGGATCGATCTGCTCATTGCCGACCTGGTCATGCCGGGGCTCAGCGGCCGAGAGGTCGCCGACCGCCTCACCGCTCGGTACCCGGAAATGGCCGTGATCCTCATCTCGGGGTACACCGCCGACGAGGTGGTGCGCGAGGGGATCCTCACCGGCGTCCGGAACTTCCTGCCCAAACCCTTTACACCCGACGCCCTCGCCCGCACCGTGGCGGCGGTACTCGGCCAGAAGAGTCCCGACGCGTCCCGCTAGGGGAGGGTTTCTCCCCGCTCCGGGTCCTTCCGGCGCACCAGGATCGTCAGCCAGCCGATCAGGAAGATCGCCGCGAAGCTGAACCACTGGATCGCGTAGGAGAGGTGCGGCCCCGGCTCGGGCGCGGGCGCATCCAGCAGCACCGGCAGCTCGGTGGCCGGGTCCGGCGCCGCCGGTCCCGTCGGCGCCACAGTCGCCCGCAGGTAGAGTGGTGACACCGGGTAGGGGTACTGCTCTCGTATGGCCGCGCCCGCGAAACGGTACCAGGTGGTCCTGAAACCCGCCGGCCGCTCCACGTCGACATCCGGGAACGGCATGAGCACTCCCTCTACCGTCACCCGTCCCGAAATGGCGACGCTCGCCGCATCCACACTCGCCGCGTCCGGCGCCGGCAGCCATCCGCGGTTCACCAGGATCGAGGCCGCCCCCGTCCGCAACGGGACCAGCAGGTACGCCCCTGGCGCCCCGCCATGGCTTCGCCCCGCCAGCACGACGGAGCGGTCCGCGTCCAGCTCCCCTTCGATCGTAACCCGACGGTACGTCAGTCCTGCCGTGTCCAGCGGCGCGTCCCCCAGCGGCACGGGCTCTGCCGCGAGTCGCTGGGCAAGGGCCGTATTGAGGGCGAGGCGGTCCTCGCGGCGCTCCAACTGCCAGAGACCGAGGCGAACGCAAACCACTGCGACAATGAGCACGATCACCGTGCCGAGGATGCCGGACCGGGTCAACTCGAGACTCTTCATGGGGTTGAGTCTCCCGCATTCGCGGCCGCTCCGCCAGTCCCGGCCGCGCCGTAGCTTGACCGCAGCCGATCCACCTGGAGGCGAGGAGTACCATGGGAACCATGAAGAGCGTCAACCCGACCACCGGCGAAGTGCTGGCTCGCTACGAGACCCTCACGCCAGAGCGGCTGAGCGAAAAGCTGGAGCGGGCCCGGGAGACTTTCCGGTCCTACCGCGCTGGCGCTCTCGAGGAGCGGGCGCGCTTAATGCGCGCGGTCGCCGATCGTCTCGACTCGGAGAAGCGGCGGTGGGGCGAGCTCATGACGCGCGAGATGGGAAAGCCGCTGTCCGCCGCCATGGCGGAAACGGAGAAGTGCGCCTGGGTCTGTCGGTACTACGCCGATCACGCCGCCGACTTCCTGGCCGATGAGATGGTCGAGGCCGACGCGGATCGGAGCTTCATCCGCTATCAGCCGCTGGGGCCGGTGCTGGCCGTCATGCCGTGGAACTTCCCTTTCTGGCAGCTTTTCCGGTTCGCCGCTCCGGCCCTCATGGCCGGCAACGTCGCGCTCCTCAAGCACGCGTCCAACGTGCCCGGGTGCGCACTGGCGATCGAAGAGATTTTCAGGGCGGCCGGGTTCCCGGAGGGTGCGTTCCAGACCCTGCTCATCGGCTCCGCGGACGTGGAGCGCGTGATCGCCGATGCGCGCGTCCGGGCCGTCACGCTCACCGGAAGCGAGGCCGCGGGCGCCGCGGTCGCTGCATCGGCCGGGCAACACATCAAGAAGACGGTGCTGGAGCTGGGCGGCAGTGACCCGTTCATCGTCATGCCGAGCGCCGACCTGGAGAAGGCGGTGGAAATGGCGGTGAAGGCGCGCCACATCAACAACGGGCAGAGCTGCATCGCGGCGAAGCGCTTCATCGTCCACGACTCCATTGCTGGTGAGTTCACCGCCCGGTTCGTGGAGCGCGCAGAGGCGCTCACCGTCGGCGATCCCATGGACGACGCAACCGACATCGGCCCGCTGGCCACCGAGGCCATCCGCGACGATCTGGCCGATCAGGTGCGGCGCTCGGAACAGGCGGGCGCCAGAATCCTGACGGGCGGACGCCCCATCGACCGCGACGGGTGGTTCTTTGAGCCCACAGTGCTCGCCGACGTGCCCGATGATGCCGCCGCGGCCCGTGAGGAAACGTTCGGTCCCGTCGCCGCGATCTTCGTCGTCTCTTCACTCGACGAGGCCATTCACCGGGCCAACGCCACCGAGTTCGGCCTGGGCGCCAGCGCGTGGACGACCAATGCCGCCGAGCAGGAGCGGCTCGTGGGCGAGCTGGAAGCCGGGTGCGTCTTCATCAACCGGATCGTGGCCAGCGATCCGCGCCTCCCGTTCGGAGGTATCAAGAAGAGCGGGTACGGCCGCGAGCTCGCGCGCTACGGCATGCGCGAGTTCCTCAACATAAAGGCAGTGGGGGTGGACGCCCGCTGAAGCCCTCCCTCTAGCCATGTGTCGATACGGCCGCCCGGGGATGTGACCCTCGGCGGCCCTCGCCCGTCCAGTACAACAGAGCCGCCACGCGCGGCACTGCAAACGCTACTGGGCGGCCGCCGGGTTCAGCGGTAAGCCCGAAACCAGGAGCATCAGCAATGACCAGACGATTTCTGAAGGCGCTCACCATCGCGGCGGCCATGACTCCGCTGCTGACCGCATGCGACGACAGTACGGGTCCCGGGACCGGCATGTCTCAGTTCACCGTGCTGCTTACGGACGCACCTGGCGACATGGTCTCCGCGGTGGTGACCATCGAGTCCGTGTATCTGCAGGGCGAACTCGGCCAGCAAGAGGGCGGCGACCGCGTCTACCTGCGGGAAACGCCCGTGACGACGGACCTGCTGAACCTGGCCAACGACGCGCTCGCGCTGGTGGAGAACGAGGCCGTTCCGAGTGGGACGTACGGACAGCTCCGCTTCGTGATCAGCGGCGGCTACGTCGAAGTGGAGAATGCGGACGGCAGCACGTCCATCTTCGCCAGCGACGGATATGAGCACCTGCCGGATGGCCGCACTGCGGACGGACATCTCCAGATGCCCAGCTACGCCCACAGCGGTCTGAAGGTCGACTTCGAGGGCGGGATCGAGATCGACGACTTCCAGGAGGTCGTGCTGATCGACTTCGACGTCCACCAGAGCTTTGGCCACCAGGCCGGCAACTCGGGCCGGTGGGTCATGACGCCCATCGTGAAGGGCGCGAAGTACAACCTCGCCTCCCGCGTCGAGGCCACCCTGGCCCTGGCCGATGGCGTGACCCTGCCCGAGGTGGACGGATCCCAGCTCACCCTCGGCGACTTCAGCGCCCAACTGGTGGGCCCTGAGGGCAACGCGAAGGAGGCCGTGTTCGAGGACGTGGGTGGGGTGTATACCGCCCGCTTCCCCTATCTGCTGCCGGACGCGTCGTACCAGCTGAGCCTCAAGGTGCCGGCCGGAGCGACGGTGACCACCGACCTGGCGCTCCCCGTCGACGTGTTCACGGTTTCGGAGGAGGTCCACACGTTCGAGGTGACGATCACGGAGGCGGCTCTCAGCGAGTCCAGCTGATCCGACCCGACGTCCCGGTGTACGCGGAAGGGGAGCCCGGTTCCGGGCTCCCCTTCTGGCGTTCGGGCCGCGGCCACCTGCCCCCACATCGCAGTTGTCGGGGTCGTGAAAGCGTTTTACCCTCCATCCGGGCCACCTGCCGTCCCACGGGCGCTCCATGCGGAGCATCGGATGTGACGGTTCGAGGGACTGCATCGTCTCCAGGACGGAGGCTCCTTCAGAAACGGGCGGGTATGATGAGCGACAGGATCCACGCCGCGCTGGACGGCGAGCTGCTTCCGGATGCACTGGATCCGGAGGAGCGACAGACGTACGAGCGGTTCCTGGCGGAGGCGGAGGCGGCGAGAGAGGTGCTATCCCGCCGGATGGCTCCGGACCTCTCGCAGGCTGTCATGGCGGAGATCGATCGTCGAGAGGAGCGGAGTCGAGCGCCGGGTCCGGTCGGTGCGGCGTGGACGGCGGCCTGGCACTGGCTGGTCGCGCCTCGAGCCGTCATGCTGCGACCGGCCTACGCGCTGGCCGCGGCACTCGCTCTCGCGCTTGGCGCCGGGCTCGTCGTCGGCGCGGCCACGGGAGTGGACGGCGGCACGGTCGCCTCGAAGGGGGACGAGCCGCAGATCTACGTACGATTCGACCTCACGGCCGAGGCTGCAACCTCGGTGCGACTCGCCGGCAGTTTCACCGACTGGGCCCCCAGCATCGACCTGCAGCCTGCCGGGGCCGGGCGCTGGAGCGCTCTGGTGCCGCTACAGGCGGGGATCCACGACTACTCCTTCGTCATCGACGGCGATCAATGGGTCGCCGACCCCTCCGCGCCGACCGTGGCAGACGGCTTCGGAGGACAGAACAGCCGGCTCTCACTCGTGCTGGCGTCCAGCCTCTGATCCGTATGCTTCAGCGGCTGTTCGTGATGGGGGCCGCGAGCCTTGCCCTGCTTGCGCTCGGCACCGACGCCGCCAGCGCCCAGTGGGCGTTGGCCGCGTCCATCGGGGAGAGCCGGGAGGTCCAGCTCCCGGCGGACGCCGGGCTCCACTCCGCCCTCAGCCTCTTCGGGACGCTCTGGGACGGCGACATGAGCGTGCGGCTGTATGGCGGCGTCCCCTTCGCCCCACAGGAGGACGAGTCGTGGCTGGCGGCCGGCGCCACCGCCGACCGGCGATGGGGCGGCGGCCGAATCGGACCCACGCTCCGCATCGACACGGAGACGTTCGGCTACCGCGATCCAGTCCTGGGCACCTTCGGGGGCGGTGGGATCGCGGAAGGCCTGGTGGGCCTCAGCACTGGATCCGGCGGCGTCTCGCTGCGGCTGGAAGCCGGTGCACGCGGCGCGTGGCTGACCACCACCACGGCCACCTCCACGGCGGTCCCCATGGCGGCGGCCACGATCGAGGGCTCTCGGGGGCCGCTCACGGCAGAATTGGTCGCGGATGCCCAGCGCGTGGAGGGTCTGCTCCTGCCGCGGGCCGGCGCCCGTGCCGTGCTGCGCCAGGACCGCTGGATGATCTGGGCCGGCATGAGTCGCTGGTTCGGCGACGCGTTCCATGAGTCCTCCTGGCAGGCGGGTGCACAGCTGCAGTGGGGCCGCTACGGGCTATTTACGCAGGCAGGCCGAACGGCACCCGACCCCCTCTTCTGGAATCCTGGACGGCGCACGTGGGCCGTGGGCGTGTCCCGGAGCCTCGGCGCCCGGCGCGCGCCGACCGGTGTCGTGCCGGCCACGAAGCCGGGGGGCGTAGTCCTGGAAGTGCCGGTGGCGCTGGCTCCGTCGGGACTCGCCGTCGCCGGCGAGTTCAGCGACTGGCGGCCCCTGCCGCTGCGACGTGTCGGCGGATCGTGGCAGCTCGCCCTCGATCTGAAGCCCGGGGTGTACCGATACGCGTACGTCCGCGAGGACGGCAGCTGGTTCGTCCCGGAGGACGCCCCCGGGCGCCAACCGGACGGAATGGGGGGGCACGTGGCGCTGCTCATCGTCGGTGAGCCATGAGCGACCGTTCGGATGGCGCACTGGTGCGGGCATGCCTGGAGGGGGAGCGGAGCGCCTACGGGGAGCTCGTGGGGCGCCACCAGGATCGCCTCTACCGCCGGGCACTGGCCCTGATCGACGACCCGGATACGGCGGCGGACATGGTCCAGGAGGGGCTGGTGCGGGCCTATACCAGGATCCAGGGCTGCGAGGATCCGGAGCGATTCGGTGGCTGGGTCTCGACCATCGTGCGCAACCTGTGCCTCGATTACATCCGTTCGCCGCGGAGCGGGCAGGCAAACGTCGACGATCTGCCCCTGGCGGAATCGGTGGGTGGTGGCCCGGTGGAGAGGCTCGAGACGGCCGACGCACGGCGGGCCGTCGAGGCCGCGCTCCAGAGGCTTCCCCCCCTCCTGCGGGAGGCCTTCCTGCTGAAGCACGTGGAGGGACTTTCATACCGCGAGATGGCCGAGGGGACCGGTGGCTCGGAGAGCGCGCTGAAGATGCGGGTGAAGAGAGCGCGCGAGGCGCTGCAGGACTCACTGGAGGGATATGCGCCGGTCCGCTGATGTGACGCCCGGACGCTCTTGCACGTCTCTTAGATGGCCGACGGAAGGCGAAGGGACCTGTTTCCATGAAAAGACTATGCCGATCCGAGTGATGTTCATCGTGTGCGCGGCTCTCCTGCTACCCGCAGCCGCAAGCAGTCAAGCCGCCGAGGTCCGGCTCGACCGTGCCCGCGCCGCGGTCGCAGAAGCGGGTGTGCCGCTGGAGCTCCTGGAATCGAAGGTGGCGGAAGGCCGGGCGAAGGGCGTGCCGATGGAGCGGATCGCCGTGGCCGTGGAGCAGCGGGCCAGTGCGCTGGTGCGAGGGCACGCGGCGCTGCTGCGCGCCGGCGCCGAGGCCGTCGCGCCCGCCGACATGGGAATGGCCGCCGACGCCCTCCAGGCCGGCGTGCCCGAAGCCGCCCTCGAACGGATCGCCTCGACCGCATCGGGAGATCGCCGTCTCGTCGCCCTCGCGGCCCTGGGACAGCTCGTGGGGGCGGGGATCCTCCCGGAGCGCGCACTGGCGCGGGTGGAAAGGGCCCTGGCACGCGGGCCGGAGGCAATGGCGCGGCTCCCCGCCCAGGCCCAGGCGGCTCAGGCCGGCCGTGGCGGGCCACCCGCGGGCGTGCCCGCGGCCGGGAAGCCCGCGGGCGCCGGCAAGCCCAAAGGCGTCGGAAAGCCGGGCGGTGGCCCTCCCGGCGGCGGCCCCCCTGGCGGTGGCCCTCCCGGCGGCGGCCCGCCTGGAATCCCATGACCGGAATCTGACCGGGGTACAATGAATGGCAGCGGATAATGGCAGCGGGGCCTGGTGGCAAACTTCCCAGGCCCCGCTGCCATCTTCGTCATGGGCATACCGCGTCGGCCGGTGTGAACCGGCTCGCTGCCTCCGCCGTCAGTGCAGGTCGTGCGTCTTCCCCGGCCTGCTCTCCGGCGACAGCAGGATCTCCGGAAACGTCAGCGCCCCGTCCTGCAGCTCCGCACCCCGCAGCGCGTGCACCAGCGCCTCGCCCAGCGTCGCCGCCAGGTGGAACGTCATCTCGGCTGCGACCTCCGCCGGCAGGTCATCCAGATCCGCCTCGTTGTCCTTCGGCAGGATCGCCTCACGGATCCCCGCCCGGTAGGCACCGAGCACTTTCTCCTTCACGCCGCCGATGGGCAGGACCCGCCCGGTGAGCGTGATCTCCCCCGTCATGGCGATGTCGTTTCGCACGGGACGGTCCGACAGCACCGACACCACCGATGTGGCCATGGCTACGCCCGCGGACGGGCCGTCCTTCGGAACCGCTCCCGCCGGCACATGGATGTGCAGCTCGAGATCCTCGAACCGCTCCCGCGCGACCCCCAGCTGGGTAGCGTGGGTCTTGGCGTACGTGAGAGCGGCGCGCGCCGACTCCTTCATCACGTCGCCCAGCTGTCCCGTGAGGATCAGGTTGCCCTTCCCCTTCGAAGCGCTGCTCTCGACGAACATGATGTCCCCGCCCATGGGCGTGTAGTACATCCCCGTCGCCACGCCCACCGTGTCCTCCTGCGCCGCCTCCTCGGGATGGACCCGCGGGCGCCCCAGCAGCGGCTGGATCTCGTCCGCCCCGATCTCGACCCGCTCGGCGTCGCCGCCGGCGATCCTGCGCGCGGCCTTCCGCGCCACCTTCCCGAGCTCCCGCTCGAGCTGGCGTACGCCGGCCTCACGCGTGTACTCGCTGATCACCCGCGTCACCGCGTCATCGTGCAGCTCGATCTGGTCCTCGTCCAGACCGTTCTCCTCCCGCTGCCTCGGCAGGAGATAGCGGCGGGCGATCTCCAGCTTCTCCTGCTCGGTATAGCCACTGAACTCCACCGTCTCCATCCGGTCCAGCAGCGGCGCCGGGATCCGGTCACGGTAGTTGGCCGTGGCGATGAACAGCACCTCCGACAGATCGAACGGCATGCCGAGGTAATGGTCTGTGAATGAATGGTTCTGCGCCGGGTCCAGCACCTCCAGCAGCGCGGACGACGGGTCGCCCTGCATGGACGTGCCCAGCTTGTCCACCTCGTCCAGAAGGAAGACCGGGTTCTTCGTCCCCGCCTGCTTCAGCCCCTGGATGATGCGGCCGGGCATGGCGCCCACGTACGTCCGCCGATGGCCACGGATATCCGCCTCGTCCCGGGCGCCGCCGAGCGCGATCCGCACATACTCGCGGTCCAGCGCACGGGCGATGGACTGGGCAATGGACGTCTTCCCCACGCCGGGAGGCCCGACGAAGAGCAGGATCGGCCCCTTTCCAACCGCACGCGCCCGGACCGGGTCACCCTTCTTCTTCGCGGGTGGCGCTTCCTCCACCGCCTCCGGCTCCTCCTCCGGGGGCTCGAGCTCCGTGCCGGGAAGGACACGGTCCTCACCCTCGATGCCCGTGCCCTCCGGCACCGCGGCCGTTTGCGCCACGACCGCGTTCTCTTCCTCCTCCTGCTCCTCCCGCTCCATTTCCGCGTCCCGGGCGGCCCGCTCCATCTGGAGCTTCCGCACGGCCAGGAACTCCAGCACCCGATCCTTCACGTCCTCCAGGCCGTAGTGATCCTCGTCCATGATCACCTCGGCCCGGTCCATCACGATCTTGTCTTCGGTCCGATCGTTCCACGGCAGCTCGATGACCCAGTCCAGATAGGTCCGGATCACCTGGTACTCCGCCGACTGCGGGTGGGTGCGGCGCAAACGGTTCAACTCCCGGTCCGCCTCCTGCCGCGCGGCCTCCGGCAGGTCCAGCGCCTCGATCTTGACCCGAAGCTCCTCGACCTCGTTCTCCGCGTCCTCCTCACCCAGCTCCTTCTGAATGGCCTTCATCTGCTCTCGCAGGACCATCTCCCGCTGCTTCTCGCCCAGCTCCTCCTGTACCTTCTGCTGGATCTCCTGCTGCGCCTCGAGACGCACCAGATCACGCTCCACATAGAGGAGGACCTGCCGCATCCGACTCTCCACCGGGAGCATCTCCAGCAGCTCCTGCTTCTCCTTCGCCGGCTGCTCCAGGTAGAACGCCACCATGTCCGCGAATCGGCCCGGCTCGCTGATGCCCTCCACCAGCTGTTCGAGCGCTTCGTCGGGGATCCCACGCAGACGACCCAGCTCCACCGACCGGTCCCGGAGCTCACGGTCCAGCGCCTTGTACGCCGGATCCTCCTCGTTCCATACCGGTTGCTCCTCGACCACGCGGACCACCGCCTCCAGCGCGCGCTCGCCATTCTCCGATATCTCCAGCGCCCGCGCACGTTCCTCCCCCTGGATCAGGAGCTGAAGCCCGCCCCGAACCCGCTGGGCCTGCACGACCCGCACGATTACACCGAACTCGTACAGCACATCCGGCGCGGCCTCGTCCACGTTCTCCTTCTGACACGCGGCGAACATCCGCCGGTCGCCATCCAGAGCGGCCTGGATCGCCTCGACTGTCCCCGGACGCCCGGCGCTGATCGGCACCGCTACACCCGGGAATACCACGGTCTCCCGCAGCGGCAGCACCGGCAGCCTTATCCTGTCACCCATTCGTCATTTCCTTTCCATGCCGTTCCTGGGGGCTCCGCACTCGGCGGACTTACCCTGCGTCGCGCGTCCTGCCGTTCCGGACAGGTGCGCGGATTCCGTCCTGCATTAGAAGCACTATGCTTGCCACATCCTCGAGGACCCGGCGATCATCGCGCCACCACTGGGGAAACGCCGATCCGGGGGCGATTCTGTGCCATCCCGAGGGCGCCCGCGGGACGCGCCGCATTGACGTGCTGACGGCCGATCCTGCCGGGGTGGCAGGGAGTCGGTAATGGACCGCGCCGGCGCCAGCGGTCATATTGCGGGTGATCAGTGCCAGGCGCCGCACCCCGCGAGGAGGAACGATGTCGAGAGCGTTCGTGAACGAGGATGCGGCGAGTGAGCCGCCCCGCCGGTTCGCACTGCCGCCCGTGGAAGACCCCGGGTTTGCGGCGGCAGCCGCGTTCGCCATGCTGGAAGCGGCGCGGGATGGGGAGATGCGGACCGCAGAGGAGGCCACCGGCTATGTATGGGGCTCGCCTGAGCTGCGGGAGCACGTGGAGCGGCTGCTGGAGAAGGAGCGGGCGCGTCCCATGCCCCAGCAGGACGACCGCCTCATCACGGTCGCGAAGCGATACCTGCGGGCGAGCCGCAGGCCCTGAGCGACCGTGATGACTCCGGCGACCGGAGCGCGGCTTCGCGCGCGCGGGCTGCGGGGGCCCCTGCTCCTGGCGGCGGTCACGGCCTGCTCGGTCGGCGCGGGCGTGGTACCCGCCGCCGCTCCACCGCCGCCGGCGGGCCTTCCGGCGGACTCGTCGACGGCCACGGTGGTGCTGCTCCACGGGCTGGGTCGGACCCACCGGTCCATGAAAGCGCTGGAGCGCGCGCTTGCGGCCGAGGGCTACCGGGTGGTGAACCTCGGCTACCCCTCCAGGGACTACACCGTCTCCGTTCTGGCGGACACACTGGCTGCCGAGCTGGACGCCTGCTGCGCGGTGGAGGAGCGTCCCCCGAATTTCGTGACTCATTCGCTGGGCGGGATCCTGCTCCGTGCGTATCAGGCCAGCCATGGGGCGGACCGGATCGGGAGAGTCGTAATGCTGAGCCCCCCGAACCAGGGGAGTGAGGTGGTGGACCGGTTGCCGCCTGCGCTGCTCAGGCTGGTGCTGGGGCCCGCCGCCGTGCAGCTCGGTACCGACGCCTCCAGCATTGTGAACGAGCTTCCACCGGCCGATTTCGAGCTCGGCATCATCACCGGGAACGCCACGCTCAATCCGCTCTTCTCCTGGTGGCTGCCGGGGGAGGATGACGGGAAGGTGACGGTTGAGTCGGCCTGGGTGGAGGGCGCGGATGAGTTCCTGGTCGTACCGTACGCGCACACCTGGATCATGCAGCGTAAACAGGTGATCGAGCAGGTCCTGCTCTTCCTGGCGACCGGCCGCTTCGGCCCGGGGCCCCAGTCGGCCGTGCCCTGAGGGCGCCGGAGCCACGCCGAGCCGGCTGGCAGGGTTGTTGCCGCCCACTGTCCGTATCACCACGCACTGGAGCCGAATGGGAAAACGCTACCTCCTCACTACCACCGCCGCCTTCCTCGCCGTGTTCCTCACCGCAGGGGTGTGGGTGGGGGTGGTGAACCGGATCACGCCCGGTCAGCCGGGGCTGCCGGTGACGATCATGGGGGTGGTCTTCAGTGCGACGTTCGTGTGGCTCCTGATCAATCGACTGCGCAGCCTCCTGGCCAATCCGGATCGGCGGCTCATGGAAGGCGTGCTCCTGGGCCTGAACCTGGCCGTTCTGATCCTGACCTTCGCGTGGGTCCATCACCAGATCGGGCTCATGGACGTGTCGGGTCCCGCACCCCGGCCCACGAACGACCTGGGCGATGCCCTCTACTTCTCCATCGTGACCAGCACCACCCTCGGGTACGGCGACTTCATCCCGCTCGGCCCCGGTCGGCCGGTCGCCGCGCTCCAGGCGCTCGTGGGATATCTGATCCTGGGGATCCTCGTGTCCTCCGGCTTCCAGCTGATCGCGCCGCACACCAACCCGGGCAAGCAATCCGGCGATCGGGAGGAGTCATCGTGAGCGAGGAGCCGGGGCTCGTCGACGGGCCGGAGACCCGGGTTGAGCGTCTGCTGCGGATCGCGTTCTGGGCGGTACTCGCGATCAGCTGGGTGGTGGCGGTAGCATACATGTGGGACGCGATGACCACGGTGCCATCCGCCGAACGTCTCGAGGAGTCGAAGGTGGTGGGGATCCCGACCCCCCGTACCTTCTTCACCTCGGCGATCTTCAGCGGGATGGAGCTGGCCATCGTGCTGGCGGCACTCTGGCCGTGGCGACCGGAGTTCTACGCGACCCGCCTCGGAATCACGGGTCTGGGACTCGTGACGTGGTTCATCATGACCACGCCCATGGACCTGAGCCGCATGGACTGGGTCCACCGCCGCTGGCTGGCCTTCATGGTCCTGGTCATCGTGGTCGCGTTGGTAACGCTCGCGATCCACAGGGTCGCACGGCGAGTGATCGGACGGGGTGAGAGAATCCAAACTGGTAGCAACAGGAGCTAACGTGGCATCGAAAGGTACGATCGGAATCCTGACCGGTGGCGGCGACGTCCCTGGCCTCAACCCGGCCATCCGGGCCATCACCATCCGGGCCCTCCGCGAGGGCTATCGCGTCCTCGGGATCCGTCGGGGGTGGGCCGGTCTCGTGGACCTGCTCCCGGACGGGGAAGGGGACAACCAGGCCAACGTGCGGGAGCTGACCGAGGACATCGTAAACCGGGCCGGGCGTACCGGCGGCACGTTCCTGCACACCTCCCGCACCCGTCCCAGCCACCTGCCCCAGCCGGTCTTGCCCGAACACCTGCGAGACCAGTACACCGAGCCCGTGAACGACGTCACGCCCTCAGTCCTCAGGAACATCGAGCGGCTGGGGCTCGACACGCTCATTGCCATCGGCGGCGACGACACGCTCAGCTACGCGCAACGGCTCCATACCGAGGGCGTGAAGGTGGTGGGCATCCCCAAGACCATGGATAATGATGTCCCCGGTACGGACTACTGTATCGGTTTCAGCACCTGCGTCACCCGCACGATCGAGCTCACGCATGGGCTCCGCACATCCGCCGGCTCGCACGAGCGATTCCTCGTCATTGAGGTGTTCGGCCGCTACGCCGGTTACACCGCACTCCTCCCGACCATGGCAGGGGCCGCCGACCGCTGCGTGATCCCCGAGCACCCTTTCGACATCGAGCAGCTCACGGAGCTCCTCACCTACGATCGGAACCGGCACCCGTCCAACTACGCCGTCGCGCTCGTCTCCGAAGGCGCCAAAATGGAGGGGGAGGATATGCTCTTCGAGGGCGAGGAGGAGGACCAGTACGGCCACAAGAAGCTGGGCGGGATCGGCGACCGCGTGTCCGCGGAGCTGAAGGAGCGGTCCGCCCGATTCAACAACGGACACCGCATCAATGTCGTGAATCAGCGCCTGGGCTACCTGGTCCGGAGCGGCGACCCCGACGCCCTCGATTCCATCGTGCCCATGGCGTTCGGCAACCTCGCCCTGGACCTGGTGCTGGCCGGGAAGTCGGGGCGGCTCGTGAGCGTCCGCAACGGCGCGTACGACAACGTCCCCATCGATGTGGTCGTGGGACGCAAGAAGGTCGTCGATGTGGACCGCCACTACAATACGGACCGGCTCCGGCCCATCTACCACTCGTTCAACCGTCAGCCGCTCTTCATCATGACGAGCGACGTCTGAGGGAGGGCTCGCTGCGCTCGCGGAGGGCGGCCTTTGGCCGCGGAGGGCTCGCTGCGCTCGCGGAGGCGGCCTTTGGCCGCGGAGGGCTCGCTGCGCTCGCGGGGGGCGGCCTTTGGCACGCGGGCGCTCGCTTCGCTTGCGGCGGAGTGGGGAGGGGGCCGATGTTCGAGGTGAAGGGGGGATGACGAACTCAGCCGGTAGATCGATATGAGCAGCACGACCCAGTCGAGGGCGCGGGTGATACGGGCGCCGCGGGGGGCGGAGATCTCCTGCAAGGGGTGGCAGCAGGAAGCTGCGCTCCGGATGCTCATGAACAACCTGGACCCGGAGGTCGCAGAGCGACCGGAGGACCTGGTGGTGTACGGCGGGACCGGGCGGGCGGCGCGCTCGTGGGAGGCGTTCGACGCCATCGTCGCCAGCCTGCAGGAGCTCGAGAACGACGAGACGCTCCTGGTTCAGTCAGGCAAGCCAGTGGGGGTTTTCAGGACGCACGCGCACGCCCCGCGCGTGTTGATCGCCAACAGCAACCTGGTGGGCCGCTGGGCGACGTGGGACCATTTCCGTGAGCTGGAGCGCCAGGGCCTGATGATGTACGGGCAGATGACCGCGGGATCCTGGATCTACATCGGCACCCAGGGGATCCTCCAGGGCACGTACGAGACCTTCGGCGCCGTGGCCCGGCAGGAGTTCGACGGCAGCCTCCATGGCAAGTGGATCCTTACGGGCGGGATGGGAGGAATGGGCGGCGCGCAGCCGCTTGCCGGGACCATGAACGGGGCGGCCGTGCTGTGCGTGGAAGTGGATCCGGAGCGGATCCGCCGCCGACTCGACACCGGATACTGCGATCGGATGACTCGCGACCTGGACGAGGCCCTGGAATGGGTGACCGGGGCGGCCGCGGCCGGCGAGGCGCTGAGTGTGGGGCTCGTGGGGAACTGCGCCGAAGTGCTGCCGCGGATCGTGGAGAGGGACGTCGTACCGGACGTGCTCACGGACCAGACGAGCGCCCATGACGCCCTCAACGGTTATGTCCCCGCCGGGCTGACGATCGAGGAGGCGGACTCACTCCGTGGCAGCGATCCCGAGGAGTACGAGCGACGCGCCATGCAGTCGATGGCCATCCACTGCGAGGCCATGGTCCAGCTCATGCAGCGCGGGGCGGTGACCTTTGACTACGGCAACAACCTGCGGGGACAGGCTCGGGATGCCGGGTATCAGGACGCTTTCGCCTTCCCCGGCTTCGTGCCCGCGTACGTGCGACCCCTGTTCTGCGAGGGAAAGGGTCCGTTCCGCTGGGCGGCTCTCTCGGGCGATCCGGCGGACATCCACCGGACGGACGATCTCGTGCTGGAGCTGTTCCCGGAGGACGAGCATCTGCGGCGGTGGATCGAGCAGGCGCGAGAGAAGGTCCACTTCCAGGGGCTCCCCAGCCGGATCTGCTGGCTCGGTCAGGGGGCCCGGGCGAAGTTCGGGCTTGCGCTGAACGATCTGGTGGCGAGCGGAGAGCTGAGCGCGCCGATCGTCATCGGCCGCGACCATCTGGACACCGGCTCCGTGGCCAGCCCCTACCGGGAGACGGAATCCATGAAGGACGGCACTGACGCGGTCGCGGACTGGCCGATCCTGAACGCGCTCCTGAACACCGCCAGCGGCGCCAGCTGGGTGAGCTTCCACCACGGCGGCGGGGTCGGCATCGGCAATTCGCTCCACGCCGGCCAGGTGATCGTCGCCGATGGAACGCCGGAAATGCGGGAGCGCCTGGAGCGGGTCCTGACGAACGACCCGGGGATCGGTGTCGCAAGACACGCCGACGCGGGCTACGAGGAGGCGTGGAGGACAGCGCGCCGTGAGGGGATCCACATCCCCATGGACCCATAGCGGGCCGCCGGAACCAGGCGCGCGGAAGGAACGGTCGCGGGCTCCGGTTGACGGCGTTGGACAGGCGACGCGACGTTGGGGTCGAGCGGTCGCGCATGCAGTGAACGATCAGGGATGACCTACACGCGAGGATACAGGACGATGTACGGACGCGGATACGACGACGAGCTGCGGACTCCGCAGCAGCCGGGTGAGCCGGGCCAGCCGGGAGAGCCCGAGGGGCCACAGGACGAGGACGAGGAAACGCCGCGTCCCACATCGAGCCGATGGACCGACAGCATCCGGAACCGGCTGTTCAAGGCGCGCACGCTCATCATCAGCGGTGAGGTCAACCAGAAGCTGGCGTCCGAGGTCATGGGTCAGCTGCTGGCGCTGGATGCGGAGTCGGATGACCCGATCACCGTGTTCATCAACTCACAGGGCGGTCACGTGGAGTCCGGCGACACCATCCACGACATGATCCGCTTCGTCTCCTCCCCCGTCCGGATGGTGGGGACCGGCTGGGTGGCGAGCGCCGGCGCGCTCATCTACGTGGCCGTCCCCCGGGAGAATCGCTATTCGCTCCCGAACACTCGATTCCTGCTGCACCAGCCGGCGGGCGGCGCTCGCGGCACGGCGGCTGATGTGGATATCGAGGCGAAGGAGATCCTGAAGATGCGGGAGCGCCTCAACAGGGTCTTCGCCGAGCAGACGGGGCAGAGCCTCCAGAGGATCGTGGACGACACGCACCGCAACTTCTGGCTGGGCGCCGAGGAAGCCGTGGAGTACGGGCTCGTGGGCAGCATCATCGCGAAGAAGAGCGAGCTGTACTGACGGTTCCGGGCTGAGGTCGGCGCGGCCCCCGCTGGCCGCGCCGACCCGTGGGCGGTCCTACACGTCGCCCGTGCGCGCGGCCGTGACCTCCTGCAGCTCCGCCAGCTGCTCGCGCCCCCGCTCCAGCAGCGTGCGCGCCCGCTCCTCGAGGTCCCCGGAAAAGGCCTCGTCGTGGATGTCGGCCAGGTTGATCACCACGTTGCGGTACGCGCCGTAGAGGCACGCCTCCAGCGCTTTGGCGCCCACCTCCACATCGGACCGTGAGGTGTACTGGCCCATACGGGCGATCTCCAGCATGGGCGCCCAGGCGCGGTCAGCCAGCTCCATGGTGTGGAACGGGACCAGGGTGGCCTTCTTCAGCCCCGCCTGCATCGCCACCCGCCGCTTCTCCTTCTGCGGGTCCGTCTCTTTCGGCATGCGGAGCGCGTTCATGAAATCGGCAAAGGCGTCGGTGTCCGCGTCCACCGCCTTCAGCAGCTCCTCCTGGATGTCCACCAGCGGCGGGATGGCTTCCCGCATCGCGGCCTCCAGGTGCTCGTACTTCCGCCGTCCAAAGGTGAGCCAGCCGCCCATGGCGCCGAGCGCCGCGCCCAGCGATCCCATGAGCGCGGCCACAGACCCGCCCCCCGGTGCCGAGCTGCGCGCGCCCACGGCCTCGACGAACCCACGGACGGTGTGCTGGATCAGCGGGCCATCGGTGGCCCCCTCGATCATATACTCGATGATCTTCTCTTCGGGACGGAATGGATGGATGGAGGAGAGTCCGAGCCGGTCGATGGCGAGACGGACCTTCTGGCGCTCGGCGAGAATGAAGAGGTTCTCCTTCTCGATGTAGTAGTCGGCCGCCTGGAGAATCGCCTCCAGCGGGACCAGCCCGACGATCTCGCTGCCCGCAACCCCCACGTTGAGAGCGGCCGCGTCCCGCCGGATCGCCTCGAACACCTCGTGGATCGGCGTGGTCCGGTAGTTGTCCAGGTTCATGGAGACCTGCGCCAGGTCGAACTCCTCCAGCTCCCAGCCGATCCCCTTCACGGCCTGGAAGTACCCCGGCTCTCGCACCGGGTCGCCCTCCGGCCCCTTCACGGTACGGCCCTGCTCCCGAACGTTCAGCGCCAGGCGATGGGCCTGGTTGCGGGTTCCGAGGATGTTCACGTTGTAGGCGATCAGGAAGAAGCGGGCACCCGTGACGGTGGCGCCCGACCTGGGTACGAACGTCGCCGGTCCGAAATCCGGCTTCCACTCCGGCCGCGCGAGCTTCTCATCCAGCCCCTCGTACTCCCCGCCCCGGATCTGCGACATGGCCTTGCGGCTCTCGTCGGGCTGCGCTTCCTCGTACAGGTACACGGGCACGCCCAGCTCGGCGCCCACCCGCTCGCCGAATCGGCGGGAGAGCTCGACGCACTCCTCCATGGTGGCCCCCGAGATGGGGATGAACGGCACCACGTCCACCGCACCCAGCCGCGGGTGCTCGCCGGAATGCCGGGACATGTCGATCCGCTCATACGCCGTCTTCGCACCCTGGAAGGCCGCCTCCAGCACCGCCTCCGGCTCCCCGACGATGGTCATCACCGTCCGGTTCGTGGACTCACCGGGATCCACGTCCAGCAGCTTCGCACCCTCGACCTCGCGTATGCTTCCTGCAATGGCCTCGATCACGTCCGCATCTCGGCCTTCCGAGAAATTCGGCACACACTCCACTAGCCGCATGATGTCCAGCTCTCCTTGTCACGGTACCCTGTCGCGCTCCCCCGGCGCCCTGGCCTGCGGGTCGGCGTACTCCGGCTCCGGCCCCGGCGACAACTTCGCATCCTCCCTCGCATGATGCGACTGGAGCCGGAGATGACGTGGGTGGAAGGTCGCTTCCGCAGGGGACTGGCGGTGGTCGTGGATCCAGGATCAGGCCGCATCCGGTCGGTGGAGGCGTCGGTGGAGGCGTCGGTGGATGAGCAGCAGCGGGGTGAGCGAGAGGCGGTCCCGCTCCCGGGGCGCGCGCTCATACCAGGATTCGTCAACGCCCACAGCCATGCGTTCCAGCGTCTGGGGAGGGGCCGGACGCAGTCGCGCCCTGCGGCCCGCGACGCGGCCGACTTCTGGTCGTGGCGGGAGACGATGTACGGGATCGCGCTGGCGCTGGACGCCGGGGACGTGTACGACGTATCACGATTCTGCTTCCTCGAGATGCTGCGGACGGGTGTCACCGCGGTGGGTGAGTTCCACTACGTCCACCACCAGCCGGATGGTACGGCCTACCGGGATCCCAACGAGCTTGCGCTGCGGGTGATCGCGGCCGCGGAGGACGTGGGGCTGCGGATCGCGCTCCTCAACGTGTGCTACGCCACGGGCGGCATTGGTGAGCCGCTCGAGCACCGGCAGCGGCGGTTCCGGAGCAGCTCGGTGGATGAGTTCCTCGAGCGTACTGGACGGCTCCACGACCTGGTTTCCGCCGCCGGTGGGGTGCGGCGGCCGGACGCGGGCCTCGTCACGGTGGGAGTGGCGCCCCACAGCGTACGGGCCGTCCCCCGGGAGTGGCTGCCAACGCTGCGGTCGTGGGCGGGGGAGCGGGACGTCCCGCTCCATATGCACGTGTCGGAGCGTCCGGCGGAGGTGGCGCAGTGCGAGCGGCAGTACGGGCTCAGGCCGGTCGAGCTGCTGGCCGAGGACGGGCTGCTGGACGGGCGCTTCACGGCGGTGCATGCCACGCACCTGAACGACCACGAGGTGAGGCTGCTCGGGGACTCGGGCGCCACCGTCTGCGCCTGCCCGACCACGGAGCGCGACCTGGGGGACGGATTCCTGCGCGGCCTGGATCTGCTGGACGCCGGGACCCCGATCTGTCTTGGTACGGATAGCCATACCAGCCTGGACTTCCTGGCGGAGATGCGGCTCCTGGAATACCACGAGCGGCTCCGCCGACTGGAGCGCGTCACGATCACCGATGGCGCGCCCGGGGGCGCCGAGTGGCACCGGGTGGCACCGCCGCTCATGGAGATGTCCACCATCAACGGCGCGCGGTCGCTCCGGCTCGACGCCGGCCGGATCGCTCGGGGAGCCCACGCCGACCTGGTGGCGCTGGACCTCGACCACCACACGCTCGCCGGCTGGACCGATGACACCCTCGGCGCAATGGTCACCCTGTCCGCCACTCCTGGCATCGTGCGGGACGTCTGGGTGGGCGGGATCCGGCGTCTCGAGAACCGGACGCACCCGGCGGAAGAGGAGATCAGGGCGCGGTTCGAGGCCGTGGCGTCGGCGGTGACCTGAAACCAACCAATGCGCCGGCCCGTCTATCAAAGTCAGGGTGTGCACCAGAAGCGGGAGATCCCCGGAGCCAAGGAGAGCGAGCATGATCAGAGCGATGCGGCTGATGACGAGCACGGTGGCGCTCGCGATCGCACTGCCACTGACCGCGCAGGAGAGCTACACCGTCGCGGGGAACGACATCGCCATTTACAACCTGGCCGGTGAGGTGACCGTGACGGGCGCCTCCGGGCGGGCTGTCACGGTAGAGGTGAGGCGGGGCGGCAGCGATGGCGGAGAGCTGGACGTGGAGGTGGGCGAGCTGAACGACCGCCAGACGCTTCGGGTGCTGTACCCATCCGACCGCATTTCCTACGACGCGGGCCGGCAGGGCGGGAGCACGACTCTACGGGTCCGGTCCGATGGTACGTGGGGCCATGATGACGGCAGTTGGTTCGGCCGTGGGGACCGGGTACGGATCTCCAGCCGCCGCGGCGGTCTGGAGGCGCATGCAGACCTGCACGTGGGCGTGCCGGAAGGGCAGCGCGTGGCCATTCACCTGGCTGTGGGGGTGATCACCGCCTCCAATGTGAGCGGCGACATCCTGCTGGACACGCACGCTGGCGGCGTCGGGGCGCGGGACATGACCGGCCGCCTGATGGTCGATACCGGCTCCGGCGCCGTGGAGGTGATCGGCATGGATGGCGATCTGGGGATCGACACCGGGTCGGGTCGCGTGCGCGTGGCCAATGTGACCGGCGATGATCTGGGGATCGACACCGGCTCCGGCAGCGTGGAGGCGGATGGCGTGGCAGCTCGCCGGATCCTCATTGACACGGGATCGGGGAGCGTCACCCTCCGGCGCGCTTCGGCGCCCGACGTGCGCCTGGATACCGGCAGCGGGTCGGTGGAGGCGGAGCTGGCCGACCGGATCGATCACCTGGTGGTGGATACCGGGTCGGGGAGCGTGACCCTCAGGCTGTCCGGCGAGCTCGACGCGACCCTGGCAATCGAGACCGGCAGTGGCGGGATCGACGTGGACTTCCCCATCATGGTTACGCACCGCTCACGCGACGAGCTGCATGGGACCGTGGGCAACGGGAATGGCAGGATCATCATTGATACCGGGTCGGGTGGAGTCAGGATCCGAACCCGGTAGAAGGGGCCGGAGATGAACGGCAGGCGGCGCGTTGCGGCTGGATGGAGCACGATCAACGCGGCGTCGGGCGCCGTTCTTCTGGTCCTCAGTGGGTGCGCAGGGGCGGGTGACCCCGCGCAGCCGCCGGCCCTGGCGTATGGAGAGCCGGACCCGAACCCCGCCACCTACACCTTCAGCGACACGGCGAGCTTCGAGATCCAGGCACCGGGCTACGGCGTCATGGAGGTGGAGACGGCGCACACGGGAACGGCGGAGCTCCGGTTCCAGGAAGGTGCGGGGGGCTACGACGTCCAGGTTCGATTCCCGGAGCTGGACGGCAGCTTCCGGAGTGCCGGTCAGGGCGAAGAGCGGATAACGGCGTCGGACGTCGGCGGGCCGATCGGCGTGGATCTCTCGTTCCGCGGTGTGGTGGCGGTGGTCGACACGCCGGCGGTGACCGCCGCGTTCGAGGAAGTGGTGGGAGTGGAGGCGCTGGTCCGACCGCTGTTCGTCCGCCTCCCCGGCTACGCCGTCCGCGCCGGCGCCCGCTGGGTCGATACCGTGGTGACGCGGGAGGAGTCGGGCGGAACCGCCTCGACGGGGACGAGTGTGATCGTCTCGACGCTCCTCGGCGACACGCTGGTGAACGGCAGACGGCTGCTCCGGATCGGGACGCACACGGAGACTTCCCTGGAGGTGGTCGGGACCTCGGGGGGTGCGGAGATCGAGGAGCAGCTCTCGGGAACCGTGGAAGGCCGCGTCCTCTGGGACCCCGAGGCCAGCCTGCTCTTCGCCCGCACGGAGAGCGGTGAGCTCTCCGGGACCCTCGTGCTTCCGGGCACAGGCGCTCCCGCGATGCCCGTCTCGGCACGCGTCCGACGCGCCGTGGCACTGCGGCCCTGAGGCCGGCCGGCGCTACTCCCGGTCCTGGAGGACGATGCGGACGGCGAGGATGATGCCGGCCAGTGCCGCGGCGACGAAAAGGAGCAGGGCCAGGGCGGGGTAGCCCAGGAGCCTGGGGCCGCCATCCACACCCACCAGCATGGCGGCGCCCACGATGAGCGCGGCGATCACCAGTCCCAGCGTGATCCGGTTGGCGATCTTCTCGAGCCCGGCGATGAGCCGGACCTCGTCGATGGCATTGACCTCCAGCGACAACTCGTTCCGCGAGAGCAGCTCCATGAACCGGTTGAGGCGTCCGGGCATCTGCTGCACCAGCTCATTGGCCTCCAGCGCCGCCCTGAAGATGGCCGAGGGGCTCAGCGACGCCATCATCTGCCGCTCCATGAGGTCGGCTGCATGCCGCCGGATGGCCGCATTCGGGTCCAGCTCCGGGTCCAGCGCTCGCGACACCTCGTCCAGGTGCATGAGCGTCTTGCCCAGCATGGCCAGCGATGACGGCGGCCGGATGTGGTGCTCGCCGGCGAGTCGGACCAGCTGCAGCACGACGGCGCCCAGCGCGATCTCGCCTGCGGTGCGACCCTGCGCCCGCAGCACCAGCTCCGATACCGCCATGGAGAAGCCCTGCCGATCGGCGTCCTCCTCCGGCTCGCCCAGGTCGAGGAGTAGCTCCGCCGCCTCGTCCGCCTCGCCATTGGCCACCGCGAGGAGCAGCTTCGTGAGCGAGTCGCGGGAGTCCGGGCTGAGCGTCGCCGTCTGTCCAAGATCCAGGAGCGCGATCCTGCGGTCGTCCGTTACGAACACGTTCCCCGGGTGCGGATCGGCATGGAAGAAGCCGTCCACCAGGATCTGCTTCAGGTAGGCCCGGAACAGGTCGTCCGCGAGCCCCTCCCGATCGAGCTCCAGCATGGCGACGGCGCTCAACGCCGTGATCCTCCTCCCATGGATCAGCTCCATGGTGAGGACGCGGGAGGTGCTGTAGTCCTCCACCGGCCGCGGCACCTGGATCGTCTCCATCTCCCTCAGGTTCCGACGCAGCGTTTCGAGGTTGCGGGCCTCGTTGCGGAAATCCAGCTCCTGGATCAGCGATCGACGGAACTGCCCGAGGATGTCGGCCAGCCGGTATCGGTGCGCCCGCTCCGAATGCTCATCGAGGAACACGGCGAGGTCTTCCAGGGCGTCCAGGTCGTCGAGCACGATTTCGCGGATCCCCGGCCGCTGGACCTTGACGGCCACCACCCTGCCGTTCCGAAGCACCGCTCGGTGCACCTGGGCGAGTGAGGCCGAGGCCATGGGCTCCGGGTCGAACTCCTGGAACGCTTTCGAGAGCCGGACGCCCAGCTCCTCCGATACCCGCCGCTCGACTTCCTCGAATGGGAATGGGGCCACCCGGTCCTGCAGCCGCGCCAGCGCGTGGATGTAGGCGGGCGGCAGGATGTCCACGCGCGAGGAGAGGAGCTGACCCAGCTTGATGTAGGTGGGGCCCAACCGCTCCAGGTCCTCCGCCAGTCGCTCCGCCGACCGGGCCTCCTCGGACTCCGCGGCAGCCTCGGCGGCACCGGCCGACGGATCGTCCGGATCCGCGTCCTCCCCGGTCGTCGCGGTCGGCGGCGTCTCCGGACGCTCCGCCTCCTGCTCCAGGAGCGCGTCCAGACCGGACTGCCGCGCCAGATCGATGCGGCCGTGCCGGACCAGCAGCGCGGCGATCTGGCCGTATCGCTTCACGTGTCTGGAGTCGATCGTCAGCCCCATAACTCCCCGCTTTGTGTGATCTTCCACGGGCCGGTATGCAAGAAGCGGGGCAGGTAGAGGACGGGTGGTAGGGGCGGTCCGGCTGGCGTATCTTCCGATCAGCCGGGGACCAGGAGAGGAATGACGGGAATCAGGTTGGGACGCATTTTCGGGATCGACGTGCACCTGCACGGGTCCTGGCTCATCATCGCCGGTCTCGTCATGTGGAGCCTCGTTTCCGGAGCGCTCCCCGCCGATTTCCCGGAGGTAGTGGGCGGTGCGCGCATCGCCATGGCCGCGGCGATCACGCTCCTTTTCTTCCTCTCGCTCCTCATCCACGAGCTGGCCCATTCCGTGGTGGCCATGGCTCGCGGGATCCCCGTCGACCGGATCACCTTCTTCCTCTTCGGAGGGATGGCGCAGACGAGCAGGGACAGCCGCAGCCCGGGCGAGGAGTTCCTGATCGCCATCGCGGGGCCACTCAGCAGTCTCCTGCTCGCGGGGATCGCCTTCACGCTCTGGTACGTCGGGAGCGCAGCGGGGTGGAGCAACGCCCTGGTCGGGAGCGCCGCCTACATCGGTGTCCTGAACCTGGTGCTCGCCCTGTTCAATATGCTCCCCGGCTTCCCCATGGACGGCGGCCGGGTCCTGCGGGCGGTGATCTGGAAGGCGACGGGGAGCGTAACGCGGGCGACGCTCTGGGCGTCGCGGGTGGGTGCGGGCATGGCGTGGCTGCTCATGGCGTATGGCGCCTGGCTGGTCCTTGGGGGGGATCTGATGGGCGGGGTGTGGCTGATCTTCATCGCCTGGTTCATCCGCCACGCCGCACGCTCCAGCTATCAGCAGCACCTGATGGTCCGGATGCGCGAGATGGCGCGGGAGGGATTCCTGTCGGAGTACCCATGGTCCGGTCCTGAACCGGGGCCGACCGGTGCCAGGCCACCGGAGGGGCACGCCGGCCCTGGAGGAGATGACCTTACGGCCGGCCGGGACGTGACTCACCTGAGCGATACAGACCACTGATGTTCGAGATCCCCAACGATCGGTTGCCACCGGGGTTTGCCGACACCGTGGACGACCCGCCGGCGCAGCCCGCGCCCCCGCGCCCGGCGGCGACCATTGTTCCGCTCCGTGACAGCGGTGCGGACGGGCTCGAGGTGCTGCTCATGCGCCGGCACGCCCGGAGCGGGTTCGTCCCGGGGGCATGGGTGTTTCCGGGTGGTCGCGTGGATCCGGCCGACAGCGCGCCACCACTCTACCAGCGGATCCGGGGTCTGCCCTCGGACCCGGAGCCAACGTCGGCGTTCTGGACGGCGGCGCTGCGTGAGCTCTTCGAGGAAACGGGCGTGCTCCTCGCCCGGAACGCGCGCGACGAGTGGATGGTGGACGCGTCGTCACACCGGCCGCTGGAAGCCCTCCGAAGCGACCTCATGGAGGGCGAAACGAGCCTGATGGACATCCTCGACGCCCTCGAACTGGACCTGGACGCCTCGGGGATGGTCCACATTGCGCACTGGGTGACCCCGGTCGTGGAGCCCCGTCGCTACGATACCCACTTCTTCGCCGCCGCCCTCCCACCGGGGCACACCGCGGCCGCGGACCCCCGGGAGATGACCGAGGCGGTGTGGCTGGCGCCCGCCGCCGCACTGCGTCGTTTCGAGGCGGGCGACCTGCCCATGGTGTTCCCAACCGTCAGGACCCTGGAGGAGCTCCGGGAGTACCATTCCACCGAAGACGTCATCGACAGCTTCCGCCACCGGACCGTTACCCGGATCCTTCCGCGCCTCGTGCGGACCGAGACCGGTGTGGCCATCGTGGTGGATCGTTCCTGAATCCGAACCCCGATCTTCATGCGACCCACCACGCTCGGCGCGCTCAAGGACTCCGGCTACCAGACCCGCACCGTCAAGGACGAGGTGCGAGCCAACCTGCTTCGGAAACTCGAGGCTGGAGACGAGCTGTTCCCGGGGGTTCTGGGATACGAGGAGACGGTCGAGCCGCAGATCGTCAACGCGGTGCTGGCGCGCCAGAACTTCATCCTGCTGGGGCTGCGCGGGCAGGCGAAGAGTCGGATCGTGCGGCAGCTCGCGAGCCTGCTGGACGAGAGCATGCCGATCATCGCGGGGAGCGAGGTGAACGACGATCCACTCCGCCCGATCTCGAAGCACGGCCGCCAGACGGTGGAGGAGATGGGGGAAGACACGCCCATTGAATGGGTGGGCCGGGACGCCCGTTATATCGAGAAGCTGGCAACGCCGGACGTGACCATCGCCGACATCATTGGCGACCTCGATCCCATCCGTGCGGCTCGCGGTGGGCACGTGCTGGCCGACGAGCTCACCATCCACTTCGGCCTGCTGCCCCGGGCGAACCGCGGCATCTTCGCGGTGAATGAGCTGCCGGACCTGGCCGGCCGGATCCAGGTGGGACTCTTCAACATCATGCAGGAGGGGGACGTCCAGATCAAAGGATATCCCGTTCGACTCCCGCTGGACGTGCTGCTGGTTTTCACCGCCAACCCCGAGGACTACACCGCCCGGGGCAAGATCATCACGCCACTCAAGGACCGGATTGGCGCGGAGATCATGACGCACTACCCGGAGGAGGTCGAAGACGGGATGGCGATCACGCGGCAGGAGGCGTGGGTCGAGCGCGGCGGGAAGCCGGTGGAGGTCCCGGTCTTCGTGGGCGAGATGATCGAGCGGGTGGCGTTCCTCGCCCGCACGGACAAGCGGATCGACCAGCGGAGCGGCGTGAGCCAGCGGCTGCCCATCACGGTGCTGGAGAACGCCGTGAGCAACGCCGAGCGGCGTGCGGTGCTCCTGGGCGAGGAGAGCGTGGTACCGCGCGTGAGCGACGTGCACGCGGCGCTCCCGGCCATCACGGGGAAGATGGAGCTGGAGTACGAGGGCGAGCTTCAGGGCGCTGCGAAGATCGCCCGTGAGCTCGTGTCCCGGGCCGCGTTGGAGACGTTCGAGAGCCGGCGTCGTCTTCCGGTGGATGACGAGCTGGACGAGATCGTCGACCACTTCGACCGGGGGGGCGTGGTCCAGCTGGCGGACATGGCGCGGGACGAAGCGCTCCTGGAGGGACTGGCGGGTGTGCCATCTCTCATGAAGGTGGTCGCGGGACTGGATATCGAAGGGACGTCGGACGGCGCGCGCGCCGCCGCGGCCGAGCTCGTGCTGGAGGCGCTGGTGGCGGAACGACGGATCAGCCGGAACGAGGCCGGCCGGTACAGCCGCGGCAGGCGGCGTCCGCCGGCCGCTGGCGGGCCACAGTTTCCGGGGACCCTGGAAATCTGACGCGGCGCATCGAGGTCGTCACCGCTCGCCGGAGCCGAGCACCCTGCGGCGGAACTCATCGAAGCCTGGCACCTCGGTGAGCTGCCCGTCCGCGATTCCCGCAAGCTCTTCCGCCTCCCTCCACTCCGATTCCAGCAGCTCCGCCTCGCTCTGCTCGTCGAGCGCCATGCCGAGGGCGAGCCGATCCCGCCCTGGAATCTCGCCCAGCGTCAACTCGGCGCGGCCGAGGTGATGCAGGAATCCAGCAGGCCCCTCCGCCCGGTCCAGGTGCCGGGCGGCCTCGGCCACCGTGGGCTCCGCCACGAGGCGGCGGTTTACGATGGCGAGCCCGAGTCGGAGCGCGGGGCGCGCCTCAATCGCCGGGACCGCGACCTGCTGGTCGCACAGGGCGCAGCTCGCCACCATCGCCAGGTCGCCGCCGACGGTGGTCAGACGAAGCCCCTGGAACTGCCACGGGGCCAGCGCCATCGGACCCCCGCACGCGGGGCACGACTCCGCGAGCGGGACGTGGAGGAACGCGGCCGTCAGCGTGAGCGCGTCATCGATGAACGGGGAAGCGAACCAATGGTCGCTGGTCACGGGCTCGAAGAGACCGAGGCCATGACCGGCGTTGTAGCCGAACGCGCTCGTTGGCATCCCGAGTACCAGCCGGCGCAGCCAGGCAAGGATTCCCGGGACGCTCGTCTGCGGCAGGAGGTCGCCGTAACGCCATCCGGCGAGCTCCGGTCTCGGCGCCCGCCCCACGCGGATCAGCTGTCCCGCGCCGGTGTCTACCAGGTCCAGGTGCTCCGTGCGCAGCAGCGCGCGACCGGCATCACGGGCGGAGCGCTCCAGCTCTTCCATGGTCTCCCAGCGCTCCTCCAGCGGCGCGACGTTCCAGCGCCGGCATTCCGGGCACACCCGCCAGAGCCGACCCAGCCACGGGTCGAAAGCTGGCCGGGTGCGGACGTCATCGAGCTCGTGATCACAGAATACGCACGTCATGCAGGAAGTTCGGGTCTGCACCGCGCCCAGGAAAGGGCCGCGCGTGGCACCGGTGGGCGCGGTGTCCGGTTGCAGGCGGGTCGGAGTGCAGGCATGTTGGCGCCATGAGCGGCAATGAGCAGCGGAGGCGTCCGGTCGTCCTGGGGGTGGCCGGGGGCAGTGGGAGCGGCAAGACCACGGTCGTGCGGCGGTTGATCGACGCCCTGGGTGGCGACCAGGACGTGGCGGTCCTGCACCACGATTCCTATTACCGTGACGCCTCGCACCTGCCACCCGAGGAGCGGCGGGAGATCAACTACGATCATCCCGACTCGCTGGAGACCGAGCTTCTCATTGCCCACCTCGAGACGCTTCTGGCCTCGTCGGCCGTGCAGGTACCGGTGTACGATTTCGCGAACCACGTCCGGACCGACCGGACGGCACCGGTCGAGCCCCGCCCCGTCATCATCCTCGACGGGATTCTCATCCTGTGGGACCGGCGACTGCGGGAGCTGATGGACGTGAAGCTCTTCGTGGACGCGGACGCGGACGTCAGGCTCGGGCGTCGGCTCCGCCGGGACATGGAGGAGCGCGGCCGGTCCCCCGACTCGGTTCTCGCCCAGTACATGAAGACCGTGCGACCCATGCACCTGGAGTTCGTCGAGCCGAGCAAGCGCTACGCGGATGTCATCATCCCCAGGGGCGGTCACAACCGCGTGGGCGTGGACATGGTGGTCGCCACCGTCCGCTCCCTGGCGGCGAGCAGGAAAGCCGGAACGGCGTAGCAGCCCGTGCGGCTCTCCTCGCCGGATGCTAAATTGCTGATACTGTCCGGCCCCACCAACCCCCTGCCAGCTGGAGGATTCCCATGACACGTACGCTCACGCTCGTCGTCGCGACCTTTCTCATGGCCGCCCCGGCGGCCGCTCAGGAGCACGACGCCCACGCCCTCCCCGACCACGGCCCGGCGGTCACGGCGGAAGGCATGCCAGACGGCTGGCTCATGCGGTTCGATCGACCGGATGCTTCGGCGGAAATGGCCGATTTCCAGGTCATGGAGCCCGGATGGCATGTCAAGACCGGCCGCTCGGGCGCCGGTGTCTACTGGATGGAGGGCATGGGCGGCAGCGGCGAGTACCGGGCCCACACCCGCTACCACCTGTTCTCGCCGGCGAGTCACGCCGAAGCGTTCGGCCTCTTCGTGGGCGGAGAGGGGCTCGGCAGCGCAGAGCAGGAGTACCTCTACTTCCTCGTCCGGCAGACGGGGGAATACCTCATCAAGCGCAGGGTGGGGAGTGAGACCGCGGATATCGTGGGATGGACCCGCCACGAAGCGATTCCCGTGGCCCCCGCGGGCGAGCAGGGCCCCACGCAGTACGACCTCGCCGTGGACGTTGGGCCGGAGACTGTGAGCTTCACCGTCAACGGAACAACCGTGCATACGCTGCCCCGGTCGGAGGTGGACACCGATGGCGTGGTGGGGCTCCGCATCAACCACATGCTGGACGTACACGTTGAGGAGCTGGCAGTGGACAGCGACGACGGTTGAACGGTACAGGCGGTACAGCGTCTGGCGCGGCTGCGACCAGGGATTGAAGACGTGAGAGCCCCCGGCGGACCGCAGTCCGTCGGGGGCTCCGGCGTTCGGCTGAGAGTCGCGCGTCAGCTTACGTCGCGGCCGCTCTCGAGCTTCTCCGATCCGCTCTCCGCGATCTCGATCTTGCGGCCCTTGGCCTCCTCCGCCTTGGGCACCCGGATCGAGAGGATCCCGTTTTCGTACTGCGCCGTGATCCGGGCGGAGTCCACCGCCCGCGGCAGCGTGAACCGGCGCGTGAACGAGCCCCAGCGCCGCTCGTAGAGCAGCCCCTGCGCTCCCTCCTCCTTCCGCTCGTCCTTCTTCTCACCCTGGATCGTCAGGACGCCGTCCTCCATCTCGATGTCGATGGCATCCCGGTTCACACCAGGAAGCTCGGCCGTGAGTACGATCTCGTCCGCCGTCTCCTCGACGTCCACCGGGGGCGCCCAGAGGTCGCTCGCCTGTCCGAGCGAGCCGCCAAACAGTGTGTCCATCTCGCGCGCCAGCCGGTTCATGTCCGCCCAGGGTCCCCTCGTCCGCCGCACTACAGGCACTCGTGCCATGGTGTTCCTCCGCTTTCTTGATGTTCGTCCCTGTCTCTCTGCGCATTACGCGCCACCCGGCGCGTTGCCGGTTACTTGTCACGGCAGCGAGCGTACCACCTTTTGCGGTCATTATGGCAGATGTTTGCGACCCCCGGGGTGCAATGCTGGCCGGGGACTGCCATGGGCGGCACGGGCGGGGAAGGCCGGCGCGCCGGGGAGGTGGGTGGGCGGGTGGCGCAGGGCTTTCGCGCCTCCTAGCTTGGAACCCCATCCCAGCCGCAGGAGGTTTCGTGAAGGATCGTCTGCTCATCGCCGCGCTGGTCCTGGTTGCCGCGTGCGGTCCCGCCCCCCGGCCGGGCGAGCCAGAGCGCCCGCCGGAGACCGTGCTCGGCGCCACCGAGGCCGAGATCGAGGAGGCCACGGAAAATTTCATGGCGCTGCGGGATGCGTTCCTGCCTGCGTACTACGAGGCGCGACCGGTTCGGGCCACGGAGCTCGGGGTCCACGAGCACGATGCCCGTCTACCAGCCATGGATCGGGCGGGTATTCAGCGGTACATCGACCAGGTGTTGGAGTGGCTGGCCGAGCTCGAGGAGATCCCCCTGTCGCACCTTCAGGGCGACCTGCGCTACGACTACGGTGTGCTCGAGTTCGCGCTTCGGAGCGAGCTCCTCGAGCTCGAAGAGACCCGGGGCTGGGTCCGGGATCCCCGACCGTACACGAGCATCATCGCCCGGGGGATCGCCGGTGTCGCCGAGCGTCCGTACGCGCCGCTCCCGGAGCGAGCGGAGGCAATCGTCGCGCGCATGGACGCGGGGGTGGGGGTGCTCGAGGCCGCTCGAGAGAATATGTCCGCTCCGCCCGAGGTCTGGACCGATCTGGCCGTGGAGGACACACGAGGCCTGATCACCTTTCTCGAGGAGGACCTTCCGGCGATCCTCATGGCGCAGGCCGGGGGCACCGACGCCATGGCGCTCCACGGGCTGGGATCGGCCCGAGACCGTCTGGTCGAGGCGCTGCGCGGGCACCTCGAGTGGCTCGAGAGCGACCTGGCGCCGCGATCCACGGGCGAGTTCCGGCTCGGCCGATTCCTGTTCGAGCGCAAGCTGCTGTACGAAGAGCATATCGCCCTGAGCGTGGAGGAGCTCGACCAGCTGAACGAGCGGATGATCGCCAGCTACAATGAGCGCCTGGCCAGCACCGCGGCGGAGATCGACCGGGGCCGATCGCCAAGCGCCATCCTGGACTCGCTGGCCGCCATTCACCCGCCAGCGGAGGACCTGCTCGACACCGCCCGCGCGATGATGGTGTCGACACGGGACTGGGTCGCCGGAGCGGGCGTGGTGCGGCTGCCAAGCGAGCGGATGCCCGTGGTGCGCGAGGCGCGGCCGTACGCCCGGCGGAATATCGCGTCGCTGGAGGCACCGGGCCCCTTCGCCGATGCAGCGGCGGAAGCATTCTACCGCCTCGCCACGCCGCTGCCGGCATGGACCGAGGAGCGGCAGGAGAGCTACCTGATGGGCTTCAACCGGCAGGCACTGCTCCTGGAAACGCTGAACCAGACGTTCCCGGGCCGTTACGTGCAGGCCGCGTATGAGGCGGAGGTGGAGAGCGAGCTGCGACAGGTGTTCACCCCCCGGTCGTTCGTCGAGGGATGGGCGCACTACGCGGAGCAGTTGGCCCTGGACGAAGGCTTTGGCGATGGCGATCCTGCGCTCCGGCTCGAGCAGCTGCGGCGTGCACTCGAACGACACGCCCGCTGGTACGCGGCCCTCCACCTCCACGCGCTCGGTACTCCTGTGGACGAGGTGGTCAACCGCTTCACCGAGATCGCGCATGTCCCGGAGACGGAAGCACGCCGCCAGGTGATCCGGGGGACCTACGACCCGCTCTACCTGTCCAGCGCTCTGGGCCGCCTGCAGATCCTGGACATCCGCCGGGACTACGAGGAGCGGCTGGAATCGGAGGGCAAGAGCTTCGACCTGGCCGAGTTTCACAGCCAGGTGCTGCGGCTGGCCCTGCCGCTGCCCCTGGTCCGAGAGCAGCTGCTGCCGCTCCCCGACGAGGCCGCGGGGGCACGACGATCCACTGCCGGCCGAAGACGGCCGGCATTTACACCCGAAGACTGATGGCAGAGACGAAGAGACCTACCGCCGAAGCCGCCGAGGAGATCCTCGGCGGGTATTTCCCCGTCCTCGACCACGGTTTCGTGGCGCTGGTCGACTACATGGGGAGCGATGAGGACATCGAGCGCGCCGCGCGCGTCAGCTACGGCTACGGCACTCGGAAGGTCAGCCAGACGCGCGGGCTGATCCGCTATCTGCGCCGCCACTGGCACACCACCCCGAGCGAGATGGTGGAGCTGAAGTTCCACGTGTGCATGCCGATCTTCGTAGCCCGGCAGTGGATCCGACACCGCACCGCAAACGTGAACGAGTACAGCGGCCGCTACTCGCTCATGCCACTCCTGTTCTACACCCCGGAGCGGGCGGATTTCGCGCTCCAGAGCGCGGACAACAAACAGGGACGCAGACCGGAGGAGACCGACCCGGCGCTTTTCCAGGAGGCGGTGTCGCGCTGGGAGTCCGCACGGGAGCGCGCGGGCGCCGATTATCAATGGCTCGTCGGGCAGGACGTCGCGCGGGAGCTCGCGAGGATCGATCTCCCGCTATCGACGTACACGCAGTGGTACTGGAAGATCGATCTTCACAACCTCATTCACTTCCTGACGCTTCGAGCCGACTCACACGCGCAGTACGAGATCCGGGTGTTCGCGGAAGTGATGGCTGGCATGCTCAAGCGCGTGGCGCCGCTGTCGTACGAGGCCTGGATCGATTACGCCTTCGCGGCCGCGCCGATGTCACGGGGCGAGCTGTCGGTCCTCCGGCAGCTGGTAAGCGCGGTGGCCGACGAGGAGGGCGCCACCTTCGCTGCCCGCGAAGGCGCCACCCTCGAGATGGAGGCATTGAAGGAGCACGGACTCAGCAAGAGGGAGGTGCTGGAGCTGGTGGAGAAGCTTCAGCCATCCGACGTGCCGGACTTCGCACTGGACCTGGGACGCATGAGGACGGCCGAAGCCATGGGCGAGATCATGCAGGCGGCGGTGCCGGAGGCCAGGCAGCCCTGAGGGCGGGAGGCGGAACCGGCGACGGTATGGAGCACGTGCTCCGCACCGCCACCGGCCCGCCCGGGGCTTCCCGCTTTCTAACGGTTTCCGAAGGGTCGGGGCTCGAGGCTCTGGAGGTACTTCCAGATCGCTTCCAACTCCATATCCGTGAACTCCCGTGTGAACTGGACCGGCATGGTGGGGTCCAGAGTCCGGCCGTCCCTGGATATCCCCTCACGCATCGCGCGCACGAAGTCGGCCTGGGCCCATGTCCCGAGTCCCGTCTCCATGTCGGGCGTCACGTTCGCAGGGATCCCGAACCCGGGAGGAGCGCCGGGCACGGGGCCGCCGGACATGGTGAACCCATGGCAGCCGACACAACCTGCAGCCAGATAGCCGCCGTACTCCACCGTCGACCCCTTGGGGGGCGTGAGCGGACGCGGGGCGTCGTGGTCTACCAGCCGAGCCGCCACAAGCGGCATCTTTCCCGTCAGGAACAGCAGGCGCGCCAGGGGACCCGGCTTCGGCGCCGGTACAATCCGGTCCACAGCCGGGAGGGACTCGAGGTAGGCGATCATGGACGCCACATCGGCATCGCTGATCCCCCAGAACTCGTGCGACGGCATGAGCATCAGAGGCTTCCCGTCGGCACCGATGCCGTGGCGGATGGCGCGCACCCAGTCCCGCTCCTCGAACCGCCCCCCCGCACCCCCCGCGCCCGAAGTGAGATTGGCGCCCCAGATCGTTCCGACGACGGGGTCGTCCGCAATGACTTTTCCGGCCAGGTCCACACCGTGGCAGTCCATGCACCCGCGCGTCGTCACAATGTGTTCGCCCCGGGCAGCCATCTCCTCCGGGGTGCCGCTGGAGCCCCCCGCGAGTGGCGCCGGGTCCACCACGTACGGTCGATTGAAGCTCGGCTGGCTGAAGCCGTAAATGCCGGCAAGAGCGAGAAGCAGGAGAACGAGTAGGGCACCAAGGACGGTGCCGGCGATTCGAACCGGACGCGGCATGCACACCTCGACAGGAATGGGAGAAAAGCCCTACGAGGTTGTGGGGAGATTCCCCACGACACACCTTGATAAAGGTCGATGGACCCGCCGTCAAGGATTCCGTTGCTGCGGTTGGCCGCCGAGGAGCTGGACCGGATCTTCAGCACCGCTTCGGGTCTGGATCTCGAAGTGGAGGTGCGGCCCCGTCGACCGGCCGGAAGATCCTGAGAGCCCGATTACCGCGCGCTTGTCGAGGGTTTCGCCGGTCTTGACGCGGAGTTCCGAGAGATGTGCGTACACCGTACGGACTCCGCGGGGATGATCCACCATCACGACGGTGCCGTACCCGCGCAGGGTGCCTGCGAAAGCGACGCGGCCAGGCGCCATGGCGCGGACGGGCGTTCCGGTGGGAACCGATATGTCCACGCCCCGGTGAATGGAGAAATCCAGGCCACTCCGGCGGATCCCGAAAGGGGAGGTGAGACTGCCCTCGACGGGCCAGCGGGGGATGGAGCAGCTCGGGAGGAGCAGCAGGGCGGCGAGGAGGAGCAGAGCGCGACGCATGCCCGGAAGATGTTCGGCATCCGCATGGCGCGCAACGGGTTCTACGCATGCCGCCCGGGCGCGAGAGGGCGGGAGCAGGGCCTTGATGGCGGACGCCGTCGAAGCAGCCCACGGGACGTATCTTCGCGTCGGGTGGGTGAGAAACCGAAAAGGTACAGACGGGAGGGGGTAGATCGATGAACGACACGGCGAGGGAAAGTGGGGGTCATCGCATCCTGCGCGAGGGGGTCAGCGCGGGCGTGCTGGGTGGGATCGCGGTCGCGGCCTGGTTCTTCGTGGTCGATCTGATCAGCGGGCAGTTGCTCTACACGCCCGCCGCCCTTGGCTCGGCGGCCTTCGAGGGCGTGACGTCCGCGGCCGACGTGCAGGTGACGGCTCTCACCGTGCTCGGGTACACGGCCATCCATTTCGGCGGGTTCATCCTGGTGGGTCTCGTTTTCGCAGCCCTGGTGCTGCGAGCCGAGGAGAGCCCCCCACTGCTCATGGGGCTGGCGCTCCTCTTTGTCACGTTCGAGACGTTGCTGCTGGGGCTGGTGGCGATTGTCGCCGCCTGGTTGCTGGACGCGCTCGCGTGGTGGAGCATCGGCGTCGGCAACCTGCTGGCCGCCGCCGTGATGGCGGTCTACCTCTGGCGATCACATCCGAAGCTGCGGGGCGAGGTCGGGCGGGCGGACGACGAATCGCTCGAAGCCCGCCCTGGGCGGGGCAGCCCGTGAGCGTCAGCCGGCGTAGAGCGGCAGCACCTTGAAGAGGACCACCAGGGCGATGACCAGGAACAGCGCCAGGAAGAGCGGCGCGCCGAACACCCACGTGAAGACTTTGCTGTCCATCTTGAGGTGCATGTAGAACATGACCACCAGCACGAACTTGGACGTGGTCAGGACGAGCAGGATCGGCAGCAGCACGGAGTGGAGCGCGTCGATGTAGAACACCCCCACCTCCAGCCCCGTCAGCACCGTGAGCACCAGCGCGACCATCCAATAGGTCTTGGCTGGTGGGTGCTCGTGGACCTCGTGCTCAGCGGAGTCCCTGGGGCCGCGGGTGCGATCGGGCTGCATGGCTGTGTCGGTCATTTCCTCTCGCTCCTATTCCTGGAGGAGGTAGATGAGGGTAAAGATCGCGATCCACACGATATCGACGAAGTGCCAGTAAAGGCCCGCGATTTCGACCTTGAGCGAGTCCTGCGGCCCGATCCGTCCAGCCAGGAGCTGGAACCAGAGGATGAGCAGCCAGATCACGCCGATGGTGACGTGGGCGCCGTGGAAGCCCGTGAGGATGAAGAAGGACGACCCGAACAGGTTGCTCGAGAGCGTGAGGCCCACGTGGTAGAAGTGGGTGAACTCGTAGGCCTGGAACCCCAGGAACACCATGCCGAGGACCGCTGTCGCCATGAGGGCAGCGAGTGCGCCCTTCCGATTGCCGCGCTGCACGTGCGAGAGCGCCAGCACCATGGCGAGGCTCGACATGAGCAGGACGAAGGTGCTGAGGCTGGTCAGCAGGATGTCGAGGACATCGGCCGGATAGGGTCCCTGGACGCTGCGCCCCGCGTAGATCAGGTACGTGGCAATGAATGACCCGAAGAACAGGGTCTCGGATCCCAGGAACGTCCAGAACCCCACCTTCCAGGTGTCGAGGCCGGTCGAGGTCGGCGGATGGGCCGAGTGTGCTGCGTGCGCGTTTGCTTCCATCAGGCGTCTGGACTCGGGTTGCGGGTCTCGTAGGTGATCATGGTCGGTGCCTTGGTCAGCCGGCGGGCTCGAAGGCCCAGTTGATCGCGGCCACGGCGGTGGCGCCCAGGGCAATCAGCGGCAGCCACCAGATCTCAGCCATGAAGAGCATCAGGGTGCTGGCGCCGCCGGCCGCGGTCAGGAGCGGCCAGAATGAGGGATTCGGCATGTGCACGCCACCCGCGGGCGCCGTGTAGACGCGCTCATCGTAGTCCTCGGCGTTGTCCCAGAGCGGGTTGCGGCTGCGGACCTCGGGCAGCTGCGCGTAGTTGTACTCCGGCGGCGGCGACGTGGTGGCCCATTCCAGCGTGGGGGCGCCCCAGGGGTTCGGTCCGGCGGGCACACCCCTGGTGCGGCTCCAGATGAGGTTCCATACGAAGGCGAGGGTGCCGAAGGCCATGAGCAACGCCGCCCACGACATGAACAGGTTCAGGCCGC
>CAWAMW010000014.1:0-89287 GCA_963783305.1 uncultured Gemmatimonadales bacterium
GAAGCGGTCATCGACTAGCCTACGACTAGCCTGACCCTCACGAGTAGCGTCGCCCGCCCTGTGAGCGGCGCTTAGTCTTTCGGCTGGTAAGCTGCCACGAGGCGTTTCGGCGCGTAATGCAGCCACGCCTGTTCAAGCAGGTCGCGCAGTTCGTCGGCGTCAGCCAGTGGCAGCCGCATCAAGACGCATTCGAAGCTGGCGTAGTGATTGGTCAGGTAGTAAATGTCCGGCTTGGTCGTCAGCAGAAACTCGCGCTCACGTTGATCCGTACTTTGACGATCAGTGTGTTCGGGTCGATTTTGGCAATGCTCGTCAGAAAGCGCTTGCCGACTTTAAAGTGGGGCGACCCGAACGCGATATGCTCCTCGACGCCGGGAAAGGTCATGACGATTTGCCGCACGTCATCGAATGTCATTAAGTCCCGCAGTAGAACGCCTGTTTTATCCAGCATAGCACAAAGCAGAATATGGCTGAAAAGTTATTTCAGGGGCGCACGCATCGGTGCGCCGCTTCTGTGCGCTGAAGCTTTCAGGAAATGGATGCTTATTCTTCTTGTGCCTGTTCGTTAACAGCGGCGGTTTCCGACTCTGGGTATGGAACTCAATCGGCAGGCGAATTTGAAACTTCGTCTCACCGGGGCGCGAGATCAGCTTGATCTCGCCGCGATGCCGGGTACGACGATGCGATGGGCGATGTCCAAGCCCAAGCCCGTCCCCTTGCCGACCGCTTTAGTGGTGAAGAACGGCTCGAAGATGCGCGATTGGATGTCGGGCGGGATGCCCGGTCCGTCGTCGGCGAGTTCGACCCAGATGTCTTCGTCGTCCGCCCAAGTGCGAATGGTCAGTTTGCCCTTGCCGTTGGCGTCGCTCATGGCGTCAGTGGCGTTGTCGATGATGTTCGTCCAAACCTGATTAAGCTCGCTGCCGTAGGCGGTCAGCTTGGGGATGCTGTGGTCGAATGCTTTCTCGACGGTGATGTGCTTGTCACGCAGTTTATACGCCATGATCGTCAACGTGTCCTCGATGCCCTCGTGCACGTCGATCTCTTGCAGCGGCGCTTGATCCATGTACGAGTAGGATTTGACCGCCTTGACCAACTCGGAGATGCGTTTTGTCCCCTGCTCGATCTCGCGCAGCAGCGCCGCCGCGCCGAGCGAGGCGTTCAGCCACGCGACCGCCGAGGCGAGCGCTTCCTCGTCGCCCAGTTGATCGAGCAGCGCCTCCAGCTTGTCGACGTCGACGCCTGCGCCGACCAGCGTCGGCGCGATCTCCCAACTGTTCTCCACGCCTTGATCGTCCAGCCACGTGCCGAGTTCGTCCTCAAGGTCGCTTTGCGCCAGCGAGTCGAGGTCGGCGGCGCGCTGAGGCTGGCGGCAGCATCCGCCCGAAGCTGGAGCAGTTGATCGAACTGATCCGGCTCAAGCTGGTGGCTGAGCGCGAGCAGCAGCGGCTCGATCTGGTCGAAGGACTGGCTCAACTGGCTGGCGGCGCGGCGGGCGGCGGCGGCGGGATTGTTCAACTCGTGCGCCAGCCCCGCCGAGAGCATGCCGAGCGCGGACATTTTCTCGCGCTGGCGGGCGAGCGCCTCGGTCGTCTGGATGCGCCACGAGAGCGCGCCGAACAGCTTGCTGACGATCACCGGGCAGACGGCGAACATCTCGCGGAAGGCTTGGTTGTCGAAGCGCAGAAACTGCGTCGGTTGGAGCGCCCGCGCGCTGGCGATGTAGGGCGTGCCGCTGAGCAGCGGGACTTCACCGCTGAAGCCGCCGTCGCGGTGGGTGGCGAGCACCGTCTCGCTGCCGTTGATGTCCTGCGTGATTTGCAGTTCGCCGGAGATGATCACGTAGAAATAGTCGGCGTCCTGCCCCTGCCGGAAGACGTAATCGCCCTGCTCGGCTTGGTACTCCTGCCCGTGATCGATCAGCCACTGGAGTTGATCGTCGCGCAGGTGCTCGAATAAGGGCACGGCGCGCAGTTGATCGTAATCCAGCATCAGAGTTCTCCTAGATACTGATGGATGAATTGGACGGCAATCGAGCCTTCGCCGACGGCTGAGGCGACGCGCTTGACCGAATGGTGGCGCACGTCACCGGCGACGAAGATGCCCGGCACGCTGGCTTCGAGCAGGAAGGGCAGCCGGTCGAGCTTCCAGCCTTTCGGCGGCTTGCCGTCGCGGATCAGGTCGTTGCCGGTGATGATAAAGCCGTGACTATCGCGCTCGACCACGCCTTCGAGCCAATCGGTATGCGGCAGCGCGCCGATAAAGACGAACAGCGCCGCGCCTTTGACCTTCTCGGTTTCGCGGCGTGTCGTTGTTGATCAGCGTGACGGCTTCGAGGTGCTCCGAGCCGTGTACCGCCATGACTTCGGTGTGCAGTCAGCACGGTGATGTTGGGCGTCGCCTCGATTTGATCGACGAGGTATGCGACATGCTCTTGCCCAGCGAGTCGCCGCGCACGACCATATAGACGGTGCTGGCGTACTTGCTGAAGTACATCGCCGCTTGTCCCGCCGAATTGCCCGCGCCGACGATGAAGACGTTCTCGCCCTGCACCGAGGGCGCTTCGGTCATGGCTGCGCCGTAGTAGACGCCCGCGCCGGTCAGGGCGTCGCAGCCGACCACGTCGATGCGGCGGTAGGAGACGCCGGTCGCGATCATCAGGGCGTGGCAGCTAATCTCGCTGCCGTCGGAAAGTTCGAGGATGCGGTATTGATCCTCGATGCGGACTTTGACGACTTCCGCCGGGGTCAGGATTTCGACGCCGAAGCGAGTCGCTTGGGCGACGGCGCGGCGGGCGAGGTCGCTGCCGCTTAAGCCGGAGGGGAAGCCGAGATAATTCTCGATCCGCGAACTGGTTCCGGCTTGACCGCCGGGGGCTTCGCGCTCGATCAGGATGGTGCGCAAGCCCTCCGACGCGCCGTAGACCGCCGCCGCCAAGCCCGCCGGTCCGCCGCCGACAATCGCCAGATCGTAGAAGGGCTGCGCCGCCTGCGTCTTCAAGCCGACCTGCTCCGGCGATCTCGACGTTGCTCGGGTTCATCAGCGGCTTGCCGTCCGCCATGCAGCACGACCGGCAGTTCGACGTTCTCCATGAAGGCGATCAAGTTCCTCGGTGGCGGCGTCGGCTTCCAAGTCCATCCAGCGATAGGGCACGCGGTTGCGGGCGAGGAAGTCCTTGACGCGGTGCGCGTCCGGCGACCACTGATGCCCGATCACGCGGATGCCCTCGAAGGCGGGGCGATAGGTCGACTGCCACTGGTCGATCAGGTCGTGCAGCACCGGAAACAGGTTCTCCTCCGGCGGATCCCACGGCTTCATCAGGTAGTAGTCGAGGTCGATCTCGTTGATCGCCTGAATGGCGGCGTTGGTATCGGCGTAGGCGGTCAGCAGCGCGCGCTTGGCGTCGGGGTACAGCTCGCGCGCCTGCTCCAGAAACTCGACGCCGGACATCTCCGGCATCCGCTGGTCGACCAGAAAGATCGCGACCGCATCGTTACGGAGCTTCATCTGCTGCAAGGCGTTGAGCGCGTCCGCGCCGGTCTCGGCGCGCATGATGCGGTAGTCTCGACCGAATTCGCGGCGCAGGTCGCGCTGGATCGCTTGCAGCACTTCCGGGTCGTCGTCGAGGGTGAAGATAACGGGTTTTGATGCCATGAGATCATGTTCCGTTTCTATAAACAGCGTCACTAAATTCGATTTATCCCAAACTTTATCCCAAATTTGGGATACGCCGGAAGAGCCACCGGATCCAGGCGAGATGGATCCCGGAGAGGAGGTTATTGTCCATCCGCCGGGACCGATCGGGCCGAGCGGGGGCGTACCAGCGCGACAACTACGTCCCAGACGTACAGGTGGAACTTCCTTACCGAGCGGACGCAGTACCTAGACCCGAAGAGCGGCAAGCTAATCACGGAGTCGATCAGGGACTATACTGGAAGCGGATCGCTGAGGAGTACGACTCGCTCGACGAGTTCTTGAAGGTCTGGAACGCGGCCGAGCGCAAGCAGGCGGTCGTGGAGGAGCTATCGGAGCATGGTGTGCTCTTCGACGCGCTCGCCGAAGTGGTAGGAAAAGAGCTCGACGCGTTCGACCTTATCTGCCACGTCGCCTTTGATCAGCCGCCCCTCACCCGTCGCGAACGCGCCGAGCAGGTGAAGAAGCGGGGCTACTTCGCTCAATACGGGCAGCAGGCACGGGCTGTCCTGGAAGCCCTGCTCGACAAGTACTCCGACGAAGGCCTAGCCAGCATTGAGGACACGAAGGTCCTGCGCGTCCAGCCGTTCTCGGAGCTCGGAACACCTGTGGAGCTCGTGAGAGCTTTCGGCGGCCGCAAACAGTATGAACAGGCCATCCGAGAGCTCGAAGCAGAGCTCTACCCCGCCGCATAAAAAACCACAACTCAGGACACGATGTCGATTTCCGGTACGATCAAGTCTATCCAGGACGTCATGCGCAAGGACGTTGGCGTCGACGGCGACGCCCAGCGCGTGGGTCAGCTCGGCTGGCTGCTCTTCCTCAAAATTTTCGACGCCCGCGAGGAGGAGCGGGAGCTGCTGGAGGACTACACCTCGCCCATCCCCGACCCGCTGCGCTGGCGCACCTGGGCCGCCGACCCGGAGGGGATCACCGGTGAGGCGCTCCTCGACTTCGTCAACGACGAGCTTTCCCGACGCTGAAGGAACTCACAATCACCGGTGAGCCGGGTGATCCCGCCGTGGTGGTCCGCGGTGTCTTCGAGGATGCGTACAACTACATGAAGAGCGGGACCCTGCTGCGGCAGGTGGTCAACAAGATCGAGGAGGTCGACTTCAACAGTTCGAAGGACCGCCACCTCTTCGGCGACATTTACGAGCAAATCCTGAAAGACCTCCAGAGCGCCGGCAATGCGGGCGAGTACTACACGCCACGTGCGGTCACGGAGTTCATGGTCGAGATGACGGCCCCGAAGCTGGGGGAGACCGTCCTGACCCCGCGTGTGGCACGGGCGGGTTCCTCACCAACGCCATCGAGCACATCCGGGCAAGCACGTCAACGCGCCCGAGCAGGAGGCCGAGCTCCAGCGGCTGATCCGCGGCGTGGAGAAGAAGCCGCTCCCGCATCTGCTGTGCACCACCAACATGCTCCTGCACGGCATTGACGTACCCACCAACGTCCGGCGCGACAACACGCTCGCGCGGCCTCTGCGGGACTATGGGCCATCGGACCGCGTCGAGGTGATCGTCACGAACCCGCCGTTCGGCGGCGAGGAGGAGCACGGGATCGAGACCAACTTCCCCTCGCAGTGGCAGACCCGCGAGACAGCCGACCTCTTCCTCGTCCTGATCATGCACCTGCTGAAGGACGGCGGCCGCGCGGCGGTGGTCTTGCCCGACGGCTTCCTTTTTGGCGAGGGTGTTAAGACGCGGATCAAGGAGCGGCTGCTGGACGAGTGCAACCTCCACACGATCGTGCGCCTACCCAAGGGTGTGTTCGCACCATACACGAGCATCAACACCAACCTGCTGTTCTTCACCAAGGGCGAGTCGACCAAGAAGGTTTGGTACTACGAGCACCAGTATCCTGAGGGGCAGAAGAGCTACTCTAAGACTCGGCCAATCCGGATCGAAGAGTTCGACACCGAGAAGGCATGGTGGAATGAGCGCGAAGAGACGGACCAGGCGTGGGTCGTCCCGGTCGAGGAGATCCGGAAGAACAACTACAACCTCGTCATCAAAAACCCGAGCGAGACCGGCGAGAGCTACCGCGATCCCGACGAACTGCTTGGAGAGTACCGCGAGATCGTGGCTCAGCTGGAGGAGACTCGATCCATGCTGCGGGACGAGTTGCCGGCGCGCGTTGGAGAAGGCCAACGGCGCACTTGAAGAGGTGGCATGACGACTCAGACTCTGGTGCAGGACGCGGCTGGCGCGGATACGCTTCTCCGCCATTTCGATGTAATGGCCCAGGCGCCGGGCGGGATGGAGCGGCTACGGGAGGTCGTCCTCCAGTTGGCCTTGCGTGGAAAGCTGGTGCCGCAGGATCCGAACGATGAGTTGGCAAGCGTGCTGCTGGATCGTGCCCGTCGGAAGCAGGCTCAGCTAATTGAGAACGGGGGGATCACACGACCAAAGAAAGCGGATCAACTCATTGAGAGCGACGCTCCCTTTCCTGTACCGGCGACATGGTCTTGGGCTCGGTTAGGGGAAATCGTTGCCGTCCTTGACTCGCGCCGACAGCCGGTAAAGGCGGCCGATCGGAAAGTGCGGACCGCAGGAAAACCGGAAAGTGAGCTCGTCCCGTACTACGGGGCCACCCGGCAGGTGGGTTGGATCGATGACTTCCTCTTCAATGAGGAGTTGGTCCTACTCGGAGAGGACGGAGCCCCATTTTTCCGAGCAGGTAAAAACGTCTCGTATGTGATTTACGGGAAGAGTTGGGTCAACAACCACGTCCACGTACTTCGGGCCCTGTCCGGGATCTCAAATCGATATCTGTCCCACGTGCTAAACCTTGCCGATTACCATGGGTTCGTCACGGGGACCACTCGGCCGAAGCTAACGCAAGGTAAGATGGTGAATTTGCCGATCCCTCTCCCACCCGCCCCCGAGCAGCACCGCATCGTCGCGCAGGTGGACCAGCTCATGACGCTCTGCGATGAGCTGGAGGAGCGTCAGCGCCGTCATGCGGACAAGCGCACCCGGCTAAACCAGGCGTCGCTGAACCGGCTGACCACGGCTGAGGACGACATGGGGGTGGCAGTCCACTGGCGGCGCGTCCGGGAGAACTTCGAAGTGCTGTACGACACTCCCGACACCGTCGCCGATCTGCGGGAAGGCGGTTCTACAGCTGGGGGTCCGGGGGAGGCTGGTGCCACAGGACCCGAGCGATGAACCGGCGAGCGAACTGCTGGAGCAGGTCGAGGCGGAGAAGCAGCGGCTGTACGAGGCGGGGGAATGCGGGAGCCGAAGAAGCTGCCCCCGGTCGAGTCGAATAACGCGCCGTTTAGTTTGCCTGAGGGGTGGGTATGGACCCGGCTCGGGACAGCCGCGGCTGTCGAAATGGGTAAAGTCCTCACAGAGCGACGTATAACGTCGACGGGGAGGGAGTACCGCTGATCAATGGTCCTGTCGAATTTGCTCCGGACCCCCTCGGCAACCCGGTGGCTGCTCAGTTCACAACGGCTCCGACGAAGATCGCGCCAGCCTGGGGACCTGTTGATCTGTGTAGCGTGGTGCAACTACGTGGGCGAACTAACGTTGCAGATCTTTCGAAGCCTGCATTGGTCGGGGTGTATGCTCAATTCGGGCTCCCATGATCCACTGTATGTCAATCTCTTTTTCTTGACGCAGCGCGAGTACATCCTCTCTACTTGGATCCGGCTCGACGTTTCCAAGTATTTCACAACGTCATCTCGCGCTGAATCTCCTGATACTCCCTTCCTCCTCTCGCTGAACAGCGCCGCATAGCGGCCAAGGTGGACCAGCTCATGGACCTTAGCAACGAACTGGAGGCTCGGCTCACCCGTTGCGCGCGCGAAGGCTGAACGAATCGCTGGAGCGATCGTGCACCAGATCGCAGCCGCATGACGGGGTCGCTAATTGTCGAAAACAACGCGCCGAACACGACTGAACAGGCGCAACAATGACCGACACGCTCACCACCTTGGAAGCGAAGATCATTGCCGCCGGACACGAGCTCGATCGGACGTACGAGTTCGGCGGCCAGGACGCGCGCGACGGCGACGGCTGGGTCGTGGGTAGTGCGCGTGAGCGCAGCAGAGAAGGAGTGAGACGGACACGTGGTCGCTTGGCGCCTGCGCGGCCTGCGGCCGCTCCGGAGAACCCGCCGCCACCGTCCGGAAGGTAGTGAGGTGATCACGGTTTCGAAGGTGCTCGCGCGCTGGAGGTAACGGCGCGGCGGGTTGGCAACCTGGAAACAGTAGACGCCATTCCTCAGGAGAGGCTATGACCTGGCGAGACGAGTTGTGGCAGATCGTCGCCCGAGAGTGGAGTGTCGGGGAGAGCTTCAAGCTCGATCAAGTCTACAAGTTCGAGCCGCACTTCCAGAAGAAGTACCCGCAGAACCGTCACGTGCGCGACAAGCTCAGACAGCAGCTACAAGAACTCAGGACCAGGGGCGGCTCTCCTTCGAGGACGATCACGGCACCTACAGCAGACGTAGGGTGTAGTGGATCGGAACGGCGTCTAACACACGGTTGGCGCCTGAACTCGCTTCGCAAACTCCGGAACCCCCGTCCCGGACCGCTTGGAAGCTGGGCGAGGTCATTGGAGCTTCGAGGCGGCAGAGCGATGGATGTCGGGTCGGCCGGGTTCGCGACCAGTGCCAGCACAGTGCCAGAGCGCACGCAACTTCCCCGCATTGACCCGAAGCAGCGGCCGCTGATTACCTTGGATACACACCCGGCTGGAGCCAGTCGAACCCTCGCAGTGCCCTTCCAAGCTGAGGGTCGCGGGTTCGAGTCCCGTCTCCCGCTCTGACAGAATGCCGGTGTCGCGCATGGGTTCAGCGCGGCGCCGGCTTTTCTTTGGTTCCGTTCCCGGCTCCGTGAGCGCAAGGAGGGTTCGGCCCCGTCCTGCCAACGCCTGGACGCCCACGCCGTAGCCGGAGGGCAGAAGCCTCCATTGCGAAGGAACGACCCGGGCCGTACTCTCACGCGCCGCTTTACCCTGCCTGTGAAGTACGGAATCGCCTGATGCATCGACAGATACGCCCTCGGCAAGACGCCATCGCCTGGATAGTTCTTCTGTTCGTCCCACTCCTGGGAGCGGCCCTGGCTCCTTCGGCTCTCCGGGCGCAGGACGCGGTGCTCCAGGGGCTCCTCGTGGACGAAGCCACCTCGCAGCCGCTGCTGGGCGCGGACGTGGTGCTCGAGCAGGGGGAGCGGATCATCCGAACGGCCGTGACCGACCGGAACGGCCTCTTCCAGATCAACCGGCTGGCCCCGGGGGATTATCTGCTCCGGATCACGCTCGTAGGGTATGAAGCGCGTGAGGAGCCGATCCAGCTGAGGCGCGGCGAGGTCCGAACGGCCAACCTGGGTCTGACGATCGCGCCGGTGGAGATCGAGGGCATCGGGGTGCGGAGCGAGGGCCCCGGCGCGGTACGCCGGGAGCTCGGTGGTCAGACGATCATGGCGGGGTCGCTCTCGCGCGTGCCAACGCCCGCGGCCACGGGTGACCTGGTAAGCTACCTGCAGACGCAGCCTGGTGTCGTCGGGAGCGGCGATCGGGGCGGGCAGCTGTTCATCCGGGGCGGCACGGCTTCGGAGAACCTGGTCCTGATGGACGGGATGCTGATCTATCAGCCGTTCCACATCACCGGCCTATTCTCGGCCTTCCCGGACAACCTCATCCAGAGTGCGGACTTCTTCCCGGGCGGATTCGGTCCCAAGTACAGCGGCCGAATCTCGTCGGTGCTGGACGTGCAGATGCGGGACGGCAACCGGAACGAGGCGTCGGTAACGGGATCGGTCAGTCCGTTCCTCGCCGAGGTCTCCACCGAGGGACCGATGGGGGAGGTGTCCCGGACCGCGTACCTCGTCTCCTTCCGGCGCTCGCTGATCCGGGAGACCAGTCCATGGCTGCTCGGACAGGAGCAGCCCCTCGGGTTCGACAGCGAGTACATGAGGTTCAGCCACTTCAACCCGAACGGGAGCTCGCGCTGCTCCCTCATGCTGATGCGGAGTCGCGACGAAGGGGGACTGGATCCGGAGGATCCGCTCTCTCGCGTCGGCTGGACCAACCTGCTGGTGGGAGGACGGTGCGTGACGCTCGCGGGCGAGACGTTCATGGACCTGCGGGTCGGACGCTCCGCCGTGAGCAGTGAGGCCGTCACCCGGGGCGCGTCCGAATTTTCCTCCTCCGCGAACCGGATCTTCGTGGATGCGGACGTCAGCCGGATGATCGGCAGCGTGCGCCTGAACTGGGGTGGGTACCTGCACGTAGAGCACACCCGCTACGACCTCCAGGAGCTTCTTTCGGCAAACGCGGTCCGCGAGGAGCGGTGGTGGCCGCTGGGCGTGTACGCGGAGCTCGAGATCCCGCTGGGCGGTGGGCTGCGCGCGCTGCCGGGAGCCACGGTGTCCATCGCGACGGAGCGAGGGCCTGCTTTCGAGCCGCGGCTTCGGGCCTCCTGGCGGCCGCAAGGGTCCGTGGACGGTGAGCTGAACGCGGCCGTGGGACTGTACGAGCAGCGCCTCTCGGGGATCAGCGACCGGCGGGACGCGAGCTCGGTCTTCACGGCGTGGGTGCGGACGCCCGAGGACACCCGGATGCGGTCGGTCCACGCCCAGGCGAGCTGGGAGCAGACCCTGGGCGGAGGTTTCTCGTACTCCGTGGACGGCTTCTACCGGAAGATGTACGATCTTCCCGTCACCACCTGGAGCACCGTGGCGCGTTTCACACCGGAGCTGTCGCTGGCGGGCGGTCGCAGCCATGGGGCGGACGTCCGGATGGAGCTCCGCAAGGGCCCCCTCTATCTCTTCGGGGGATACGCATACAGCTGGACAGAGTACCGGTCGGCTCAGGAGGACTTCGGGGTGTGGTTCGGCGAGCCCGTCCAGGCCTACAGCCCCCCGCACGATCGCCGGCACCAGGCGAGCGCGCTCGCCAGCTTCACCGCGGGGCGCTCCACCTTCGCGGCACGCTGGGAGTATGGCTCCGGGTTCCCATTCACCCGACCCATCGGCTTCGACGAGCTGATCGACTTCCGCACCGATGACAGCGCGCTCCCCCGCGTCACCCGGACGTTCGGGGAGACGCGGGTCCTGCTGGATCGGCCGTACAACGGCCGGCTGCCCGCGACGCACCGCCTGGACCTGTCGGCAAGACGGCCGGTGGACGTGGGGCGGCACGAGCTGGAGGTGCAGGCCGGCGTGATCAACCTGTACGGCCATACCAACATCTTCTACTACGACGTGTTCGCCAGCCGACGTGTCGACCAGCTGCCGTTCACGCCGTACCTGTCGCTCAAGCTGACACTTCCGCCCGGAGGTCGGCCATGAGACGCCGATGGCTCGCGGTCGTCCTCTTCGCGGCCGCCACCATGGCGGGCTGTGACGACGCATTCGATCCCTATGACCGGAACGGCATCGGCCCATTCTCCGTTTTCGGGTACCTGGACACCCACGCCGAGACACAGTGGATCCGGGTGATGCCGATCCGGAACCAGTTGATCCCTGATCCCGCGCCCATCGACGCCGTCGTGACCCTGGAAGACCTGGGCACAGGGCGGGTGCTGACGTTGCGTGACTCCGTGTTCGCGTTTACGGACCGCGGGCGGAACGCGGTCCTGTACGCGCACAACTTCTGGACGACGGAGACGATCGAGGCCGGGACGGTCTACCGGCTGACCGCGATGCGTTCCGACGGCGCAGCCACCACCGCGGTGGTGGAGACGCCGCCGGAGAGCGAGCTTACGCTTCGCTTCCTGGACCACCCCAGGGCTCCGGGCGTGCGCGAGTCGGCCCGCGTCTTCGTCCGGGGGGAGCACCTGCTGTACGCGGAGGTGATCTACACGGTCCGCGATACGAAGATCGATCGCGGCGGTTCACCGGTTCCCGTTCGCCAGATCTCACCACTGACGCCCGCGCCGGGGACCTGGGAGTTCGCGATCTCGCGCGATTCCCTGCACAGGCCGGGACTCGAGGACGTGCGCAGGCTGGAGGCGCGCGTCGCCGTGTCGGCTTCCGACTGGCCGTTCGAGCCCGGGCTGTCGGCGGCGGAGGTCGCCGTACCGGGGGCCATCCCCACGAACGTGGAGAACGGCGTTGGCGCCCTGCTGGGCGTGGCGACCTGGACCATCCCGCTCCCGAACTGCATTCCCCTCGCCCCGGGGCCGGACGGCGCGGAGGAGTGCACGACCGTCTTCGATGGGACCACCGCGTCCGTCGTGGGGAGGGTCGTACACGATCCGTGTGGCAACCTGCTGGACCTGCCCTTCGTCCGTCTCACCGAGCGGTACGCCGATGGCGGCGCGGTGGCGTGGGAGTGGAAGGCGGACTGGACAGGCGCCTATCGCTTCGAGGGCCTCGAGCCGGGGGCGGAGCTGATCGTGGAGCTGCCCGGCGTGCCTGGCTCGGCGGTGGCCATACCGCCGCTCCAGCCGGGGCAACGCTATGAGGCCCCCGACCTCACGATCCCGCGAAGCTGTCCGGAACCGTAGCGCCTGCTTACTCGCTCCGGACGGCGGTCGCGTCGGGGGTCCTGCGCTCGAACGCTGTCGGATGTCGAGCCATCGACCGGCTCGAGGGCGCCGGCTGTCCGGCACACATGGCTCCGGGTACATTGACGGCGGGCGTCGCTGTGGCCGTCATGCGAGCGGAGGAACCGATGATCCAGCGCGTAGGGGGTCGGGCCAGGAGGAGGTTGGGCCGGAGGTCTGAGCGCTGGGGTCCCGGCCTGCTCGTGCTGCTGCTCGCGCTGGCCCGACCGCTCCCCCTGGGGGCGCAGGAGCTGCCCGACACCCTCGTGGTCGCCGTGCTGGAGTCCTGGCCGCCGCACTACCAGACGGCGGCCGACGGGACGCCCACGGGATTCGCCGTGGCGGTGATGGACGCGGTGGCCCGCCGGATCGGGGTCCGGGTGCGCTATCGTACGGTTCCCACGTTTGCGGAGGCGCTGGCCGCCCTGGTCAGCGGCACCGTGGACGTCATCCCCGACCACGGAATCGCTCCAGGCCGGAGCGACACGGTGGCTTTCACGCGTCCGTTCGAGGCCTTTCGCGTCTCGATATTCGTCCGAGCGACGGACCCGACCATCACCGCTGGGGATGACCTGGTGGGCCGGACCGTGGCCACGATCCGGACGAACGTGTCCGCCGACCTGATCCGGGAGAGGCACCCCGGGGCGCGGCTCGTGGAATACCCGGGCCCCAGCGACGCGCTGTTCCAGCTGCTGGCCGCCAACGTGGACGCCGTGGCGTATCCCGAGGAGGTGTTCCGGGCGCTGGCCCGATCGGCAGGCCTCGGTGATCGGATCCGCACAGTTCCCCCGATCCTGGCCGAGATCCCCCGGGCCATGGCGGTACGTCCCGGCGACACCCTGCTGCTGGCGGCGCTGGACCGGGGGCTGGTAGAGCTGATCACGGCGCCGGAATACCGGGATATCTACCGACGCTGGTTCGTGCCGGCTCCCTCGCCGTGGACCGTGCAGCGCGTGCTCTGGATCGGGGGAGTGCTCCTCCTGCTGGCGCTGCTGGCCATGGCGGCGTGGCGGTACGTCAGCCTGGCGCGCCTCGCGAAGGTGCTGAAACGGACGCTGGCGGAGCGCGACGCCGCCCGGGTCCACGGCCGTCGCGAGGAAGAGCGGTTCCGAACCCTCGTCGACACGGCGTACGAGGGCATCGTAGTGGGAGATGCCGACAACCTCATCGCCTTCGCGAATCGCCGGGCGTGCGCACTCCTGGGGCTGACCGAGACCGAGGTCATTGGCCACTCCCTCTTCGATTTCGTCGACGAAGAGCACTACCACCTACTCCAGGCAGGAAAGGAGCGGCGGCTCCAGGGGCTGTCGGACAGCTACGAGATCACTCTCCGCAGCGCCGACGGCACCCGGGTCCCCGTGCTCCTGTCTGTGGCCCCTCTGGAGACTGGCGATGACTCGTACGATGGCTCGGTGGCCACGTTGTCGGACCTCACCGGGCGAGTCGAGGCGGAAAAGGCGCTGGTGGAGCGCGAGCGGCGCTTCCGTGCCTTCGTGGAGAACTCCACCGAGCTGATCAGCACGCTCACCGCCAACGGGATCATGGACTATCAGAGCCCTCCGCTGACACGGATGCTGGGCTATACCGGTGAGGAACTGAAGGGCCGTTCCGCGTTCCGCTACGTTCATCCCGACGACCTCGAGCAGGTGTGGGGTGCCTGGAACGAGATGCTGGGCCGGCCGGGAGAGTCCGTGGAAACCCCTCCCTTCCGCTTCCGGCACCGGAACGGATCGTGGCGCACGCTCCTGGCCTCGTTTTCGAACCTCCTGGACGACCCGGCCGTCCACAGGGTGCTGTCCAACGCCGAAGACATCACCGTCCGGAACGACCTGGAGCGGCAGCTGCTCCAGTCCCGGAAGCTGGAGGCTATCGGCCGGCTCGCCGGGGGCATTGCCCACGACTTCAACAACCTGCTCACGGTCATGCGCGCCCAGACTGACATGCTGCTCATGGACCTCCCCGCCGAACACTCCCTGGCGGGGGAGGTGGTGGTCATCCAGGGCGCGGCGGATCGGGCGGCGGAGCTCACCGGCCAGCTGCTGGCGTTCAGCCGGGACCAGGTACTCCGGCCGCGCTTGACGAGCCTCGGCGCGGTGACCCGCGAAACCGCCGCCCTCCTGGCACGCATCATCGGCGATGACGTGGCCATGACCATCGACATCCCGGATGATCTGCCGGCCGTACTGCTCGATCCCGTCCAGCTCGAGCAGGCCATCATGAACCTCGGCGTGAACGCCCGGGACGCCATGCCCGCCGGCGGGATCCTCACCTTCACGATACGGCTGGATCGCGTCGGTGAGTTCCGGGAGGCGGGTACCGAAGAGCTCGCACCGGGGACCTACGTGGCGCTGGAGGTGGCCGACACCGGCACCGGGATGGACCCCGAGACCCTGGAACACCTCTTCGAGCCGTTCTTCACCACCAAGGAACGGGGCCGCGGCACCGGCCTGGGTCTGTCCATGGTCTACGGCTTCGTCAAGCAGTCGGGGGGCCACATACAGGTACACAGCGACCCGGAGGGCGGAACACAGTTCGTGCTCCGCTTCCCCGCCTCATCCGGGACGCCGCACACGGAGCCCGCACGTCCCACCGCGGCTCTGCCGGTCCATGAGGCGCACCAGACCCTTCTCCTTGTAGAGGACAGTGATGCGGTGCGCAGGGTAGCTCGGAGGATCCTGGAGCGTGCGGGGTATACGGTGGTGGAAGCCGCGGAAGCCGAGACGGCGCTCGAGATCCTGGAGGCCCGCGATGACCTCGACCTCGTCCTCACCGACCTGGGCCTGCCGGGGATGAGCGGGCACACGCTGGCAGAGCGGATTCGCGCCAGCCGGCCCGGCCTGAGGATCTTGATCACCTCGGGGTACGCCGGGGATTCACCGGGGCGTCTCAGGGACCTCCCTCCCGACCTCCCCTTCCTGCAGAAACCCTTCACCGCGGCCGCCCTGGTCGAGGCGGTGCGCGGCATCCTCCAGGATCCCGGAAGCGACCTGGTGGAGTAGACGGAGGCGCTCGAGAGGCGCCGCGGCCGGGTCGGGGTTGCCGCCACCAGACGCCGGTCCAGGATCACCGCCATCGGCCTTACCGCGCTCGGCTCGCTCCTGCCTCCTCTCGCGACTCCGGCCGCCCAGATCCTGAATCCCCCTCGCCTTGTTCTTTACCGCCGTCTCCGCTGTTCTGCCGCCCGACCCGAGCCCGCCGACTCGCCCCGCGACTGAGCCCGTGCGCGGCGAAAAAAAGCTGCGGGAACGGGTGTTGACACCCCGGCGACCCCTTGGTATACTACCGGTCTGTCTCCGCGATCGGGGCACAACCCCGCAACGCGCCGCCGCCGGTCCGCCGGCTCGGCATACGGACGCGCCGCACGGCCCCGAGCCGCGACGCGTCCGTCCCCATGAGGGATGGGGGCAGGCGCCTGGCGCCACGACCCGCGAGGGTCCGGTCGCGCCGCGCATACAGTGGCTCGCGTAGCTCAGGGGTAGAGCGCTTCCTTGGTAAGGAAGAGGTCCGGGGTTCAAATCCCCGCGCGAGCTCGTTGGATCGGTGAGGCGAGCCGGCGCGGATCCCGAGCGGGTCCGCGCCGGCCGCTCAACGCTTGTGGACGAAGAAGACTACCGCACCGCACACCAGGTCAGAGGCAAGGAAATGGGCAAGGCGAAGTTTGAGCGGACGAAGCCGCACGTAAACGTAGGAACGATTGGGCACGTCGATCACGGGAAGACGACGTTGACGGCGGCGATCACGGAGGTCCAGGCGGAGAAGGGTCTGGCGGATTTCGTGTCGTTCGACAACATCGACAAGGCCCCCGAGGAGCGGGAGCGGGGGATCACGATCGCGACGGCGCACGTGGAGTACCAGACGGAGAACCGTCACTACGCGCACGTGGACTGTCCGGGGCACGCCGACTACGTGAAGAACATGATCACGGGTGCGGCGCAGATGGACGGAGCGATCCTGGTGGTGAGCGCGGCGGACGGCCCGATGCCGCAGACGCGCGAGCACATCCTGCTGGCGCGACAGGTGAACGTGCCGTACGTCGTGGTCTTCCTGAACAAGGTGGACATGGTGGACGACGAGGAGCTGATCGAGCTGGTGGAGCTGGAGGTTCGTGAGCTTCTGAGCGAGTACGACTTCCCGGGCGATGACACGCCGGTGATCAAGGGGTCGGCGCTGAAGGCGCTGGAGGACCCGAAGGGGGAGTGGGCGAAGGGGATCGACGAGCTGATGGAGGCGATCGACACCTGGATCCCGGAGCCGGAGCGCGACACGGACAAGCCGTTCCTGATGCCGGTGGAGGACGTGTTCAGCATCACGGGCCGCGGGACGGTGGCGACGGGCCGGATCGAGCGCGGGAAGGTGACGGTGGGCGAGGAGGTCTCGCTGGTGGGGCTGGGCTCGACGGCGAAGACGGTGGTGACGGGAGTGGAGATGTTCCGCAAGCTCCTGGACGAGGGAGTGGCGGGGGACAACGTGGGACTGCTGCTGCGGGGTGTGGGCAAGGACGACATCGAGCGGGGGATGGTGCTGGCGAAGCCGGGGTCGATCACGCCGCATACGAAGTTCAAGGCGGAGGTGTACGTGCTGACGAAGGAGGAGGGTGGTCGTCACACGCCGTTCTTCAACGGGTACCGCCCGCAGTTCTACTTCCGCACGACGGACGTGACGGGCTCCGCGCAGCTGCCGGAGGGCGTGGAGATGGTGATGCCGGGGGACAACGTGCAGATGGAGGTGGAGCTGATCAGCCCCATCGCCATGGAGAAGGAGCTGCGCTTCGCGATCCGCGAGGGCGGCCGCACGGTGGGCGCCGGCGTGGTCACCGAGGTGATCGAGTAGGAGGCGGGAGTAGGAGGCAGGAGTAGGAGGCAGGAGTAGGAGGCAGGAGTAGGAGGCAGGAGTAGGATCGGTACTCTTACTCCTACTCTTACTCCTACTCTGGCAGACAAACCGGCGGAAACCGGGTAGCCGGCGAAGGTCCAGTCGGAACCCTGACGCGGCCGCGGAGTAAGAGATAGGCTCGGCCCGAAAATTTTGCGACGAAGGTAGAAGCAACATGGCCCGCGACAAGATCATCCTCGCCTGCACGGTCTGCGAGGAGCGGAACTACCACACGACGAAGAACAAGCGCCTTCACCCGGAGCGGCAGGAGTGGAAGAAGTACTGCCCGCGGTGTGACGAGCACACGCCTCACAAAGAAACGAAGTAGGTCCGATGGCTTCCATGGCCGGTATCCGGCGGTTCGCCGATGAAACGGTGGACGAGATGAAGAAGGTGACGTGGCCCGACCGGGATCAGCTGCGCAACTCCACGTTCGTGGTGCTGGTCTTCGTCGTCATTGTCTCCGCCATCATCTGGGTGATGGACGTGTCGGTGCGCGGTGGACTGGCCGTCATCTTCGACATTTTCGCGGGTTGAGATGAGCGAAGAAGCGCGCTGGTACGCGATCCAGACCTACTCGGGGCACGAGAACAAGGTCAAGAAGCTGATCGACATCCGGATCGCCGAGGAAGCGGGCGAGGCGCCCGAGGACAAGGAGATCCAGGAGGCGCTGGTGCCGACGCAGGAGGTGCAGGAGATCCGCAACGGCAAGCGGGTCCAGGTCACCCGGCGTCTCTACCCGGGCTACGTGCTGGTCAAGATGCTGTTCAACCAGCGGACCATGCACGTGATCAACAACATCCAGGGCGTGATCAAGTTCGTGGGTGGCGGGACCACGCGGCCGCAGCCGCTGCGTGAGGACGAGGTGGCGAAGATCCTCGGGCTCGAGCCCGAGGCCGCGCCGGAGGAAGAGGGCGAAGAGGTGCCGTTCCGGCCGGAGCAGGTGGTGGAAGTCACGGAAGGTCCGTTCAAGGAGTTCAGCGGCACCGTGCAGGAAGTGTATCACGACAAGGGCAAGGTCAAGGTGGAGGTGAGCCTGTTCGGTCGCCCCACCAGCGTGGAGCTGGACTACACACAGCTCAAGGGCTTTTAGTCCACCGCTGAGACCTGCAGGACCCCGGCCGGGAGGCCGGACTCACCGACCGTGGGAGCTTAGGACGCTCCCGGGCGCAACCACGGCGGAGAAACAACGGGGGCGAGAGTAGATTCATGGCCAAGAAGCAGATCGGATTCATCAAGCTGCAGATTCCGGCCGGGGCGGCAAACCCCGCGCCGCCCGTGGGGCCCGCTCTGGGTCAGCACGGCGTGAACATCATGGAGTTCTGCAAGCAGTTCAACGCCCGCACGCAGCAGCAGTCGGGGACGATCATCCCGGTGGAGATCAAGGTCTTCGCCGACCGGTCGTTCACGTTCATCACGAAGACACCGCCGGCGGCGGTGCTGCTGCGCCAGGCGGCGAAGATTCAGAAGGGCTCTGGGGTTCCCCATCGCGACAAGGTCGGAACGGTCCGGAAGAGCCAGCTCCGCGAGATCGCGGAGCTCAAGATGCCGGACCTGAACGCGGCCAGCGTCGAGAGCGCAATGCGCATGATCGCGGGAACCGCACGGTCCATGGGACTAACGGTGGTGGACTGATGCCGAAGCATGGAAAGAAGTATCGGCACGCGGCGTCGCTGCTGCCGAAGGGGATCAAGTTCGAGCAGCCCGAGCGAGCGATCGAGCTGGTGAAGGAGTCGGCGTTCGCGTCGTTCGACGAGACGGTGGAGGTCTCCATCCGGCTCGGCGTGGACCCGCGGCACGCAGACCAGATCGTCCGGGGCACCGTAGTGCTCCCGCACGGCACCGGCAAGACCGTTCGGGTCCTGGTGCTGGCCGAAGGCGCTCAGGCCCAGGCAGCCGAAGCGGCCGGCGCGGACTACGTGGGCATGGAGTACGTGGACAAGATCAAGGAGAACTGGCTCGACTTCGATGTCGTGGTTGCGGCGCCGAACGTCATGGGTCAGGTCGGTCAGCTCGGCCGGGTCCTGGGTCCGCGCGGACTCATGCCGACGCCGAAGGCCGGCACGGTCACCATGGACGTGGGCAAGGCGGTCGAGGAGATCAAGGCCGGTAAGATCGAGTTCCGCGTGGATCGCACGGGCAACGTGCACGTCCCCATCGGCAGGGTCTCCTTCGACGTGGACGCGCTGGCCGCGAACATGGCGGCGATCATGGACGTGATCATGCGGCAGAAGCCCGCGTCGGCGAAGGGCATGTACGTTCGGAGCGTCACGGTCTCCAGCACGATGGGGCCGGGCGTGGGAATCGATCCGAATCTCTACCGGCGGGTGGCGGCATGAGCAGCGCAGTCGAGAAGAAGAGCGCGGTCGTCGAGGAGCTCGCGAGCAAGCTGAGCGAGGCGAAGGCGTTTTATCTGACGGATTTCACCGGGCTCAACGTCAAGAAGATGACGTCCCTGCGCCAGAAGATGCGCGCGGAGGGTGTGGAGTACCTGGTGGTGAAGAACACGTTGGCGCTGCGGGCGCTGGAGGGCCTCGAGGTGCCGGGCATCGACGAGTTCTTCGTGGGCCCGACGGGCCTGGTGATCGGCCGCGAGGATGCGGTTACGGCGGCCAGGATCCTGAGCGATTTCGCGAAGGAGAACGACGATCGCCCGACCGTGAAGGTGGGTGTGGTCGAACGGCGGCAGGTGGGCCCCGAAGAGGTCGGGCGTCTCGCCAGGCTGCCACCGCGGGAAGTACTCCTGTCGGAGCTGGCGGGTGCCCTGCAGGCGCCGCTGGCGCAGCTCGTGTTCCTCATGGAGGGGAAGGCGAGGGAGTTTGTGGGTCTGCTCGAGGCGCTTCGCGCCGAGCGGGACGGCGCATAACCGGAGCAGTAAGAAACTACGGAGCGAAGCGGGGCGCCTGGCGCCTTCAGCGGAGGACTCCGGGGCCGTGATTTGAGCGGCCGGAGTAAAACCTACAGTACGGGGAAGAAGGAACATGGCGAACACGGAAGAACTGCTCGACACCATCGGGAACATGACGGTCATTGAGCTGGCGGACTTCGTCGAGGCGTTCAAGGAGAAGTTCAACGTCACGGCCGCGGTCGCGGCTCCGGCGGCGGCCGCGGCTGCTGCGGCGCCCGTCGAGGAAGAGAAGGACGAGTTCGACGTCGTGCTGAAGGACGTCGGCGGCAAGAAGATCCAGGTCATCAAGGTGATCCGCGAGGTCACCAGCCTGGGGCTGAAGGAAGCCAAGGATCTGGTGGATGGCGCTCCGAACACGGTCCGCGAGGCCGTGACGAAGGACGAGGCCGAGCAGATCAAGGCGAAGCTGGAAGAGCAGGGCGCCACGGTCGAGCTGAAGTAGCGGTCGTGCGCTGTCCCGCCCGGAGGGTCGGGCGGCCCATTAGAGGTCGTCCGACCCGCTCCGGCGGGCTGCACGAACCGTTATTTCACGCTTGAACCGAGGCGCGCATGTTCTGGGGTTCGAACACACCTACAATTCTGGTCCGCGGCACGATCCCCGCCCCCCTCAGGGGTGGCCGGGGTTTTCTGCGCGTGCATGCGGGATCGAATGTGCTTGAGGAGGGTCCGTCTTGGCTACCAAGATGAACGGAAAGCTACCGGTTGTCAGCTTCGGCAAGCTGAGCCGGCCAATGCCGATGCCGAACCTGCTGGACGTCCAGGTCAAGGCGTTCGAAGCGTTGCTGCAGCCGGACGCCACGGCGGAGGACCGTCGCGATGTCGGGCTGGAGCGCGTTTTCAACGAGATCTTCCCGATCTCCGACGTCAACGACAAGCTCTCGCTGGAGTTCGTGAACTACAGCCTGGGCGAGCCGAAGTACACGGTCGAGGAGTGCATCGAGCGTGACATGACCTACGCGGCGCCGCTCAAGTCGACGCTGCGCCTGGTCGTGTGGGAGGACGCAGAAGACGGCGAGGACCGACGTCCCGCCGACATCATCGAGAAGGAAGTGTATCTCGGGGACCTGCCCCTCCTCACGGAGCTCGGCACGTTCATCATCAACGGCGCGGAGCGCGTGATCGTCAGTCAGCTGCACCGCTCGCCCGGTGTGGTCTTCGAGGAGACGATCCACCCGAACGGGTCGCGGCTGTTCAGCTCGCGCATCATTCCGTTCCGGGGCTCGTGGGTGGAGTTCACGATCGACATCCACAACGTGATCCACGTCCACATCGACAAGAAGAAGAAGTTCCCGGCGACGGCGCTGCTCCGGGCCTTCGGGTACGGCCAGGACGAGGAGATCCTTCGCCTCTTCATGGACACGAAGGAAGTGCAGGTCGCGGATTACGAGGATCCGGGGATGCAGCGCGAGGTGGTGGGTGCGCTGCTGGCCGAGGAAGTGGTCGATCCGGACTCGGGCGAGGTGCTGGGCGAGGTGGCCGAGGAGCTGACGGAGGAGCTGCTGGAGCGACTTCAGCGCGCCGAGGTGGGCAAGGCGGTGATCTTCACCGGTGGTGAGGGCGGCACGAGCCGGGGCGAGAGCCCGTTGCTCAAGAACACGCTCCGCAAGGACCCCACGGACGACGAGAAGAGCGCTCTCACGGCGATCTACAGCCTGCTCCGACCGGGCGAGCCGCCCAACATGGAGACGGCGCGGGAGGCCATCGAGCGCATCTTCTTCAACCCGAAGCGCTACGACCTCGGGCGCGTGGGCCGCTACAAGATCAACCAGCGGCTCAAGCTGGACATGCCGGCGAACCACACGGTCCTCTCGCAGGAGGACTTCATCGCGATCATCCGCTACCTCATCGACCTGACGGAGGGGCGCGGCTTCATCGACGACATCGACCACCTGGGGAATCGGCGGGTGCGGACGGTCGGCGAGCTGATCGCGAACCAGTTCAGCGTGGGGCTGAGCCGGATGGCCCGTCTGGTGAAGGAGCGGATGAGCATCACCACGGACGTCGACAAGATCAACATCGACGACCTGGTGAACGCCCGGACCGTGAGCGCCGTGATCCAGGCGTTCTTCGGCTCGAGCCAGCTCAGCCAGTTCATGGACCAGACGAACCCGCTGGCGGAGATGACGCACAAGCGTCGTCTGAGCGCGCTGGGACCGGGCGGTCTGACGCGGGAGCGCGCGGGCTTCGAAGTCCGCGACGTGCACTATTCGCACTACGGGCGGATGTGCCCCATCGAGACGCCGGAAGGTCCGAACATCGGGCTGATCACGAGCCTCACGACGTTCGGCCGGATCAACCCGCTGGGGTTCATCGAGACGCCGTATCGGAAGGTGCGGGATGGGAAGGTCACGGACGAGGTCGATTGGCTCGACGCGCTGGCGGAGGAGGAGACGCCCATCGCCCAGGCCAACGCGCCGCTGAACCCCGACGGCACTTTCGCCAACGAGTTCGTGCTCTGCCGGTGGCGGGACGACTACCCGCTGCTGAAGCCGGAGCAGATCGACTACATGGACGTGGCGCCGGACCAGCTCGTGTCCGTGGCCGCGGCGCTGATCCCGTTCCTCGAGCACGATGACGCCAACCGGGCGCTCATGGGTTCGAACATGCAGCGGCAGGCAGTGCCGCTGCTGTTCCCCAAGACACCGCTGGTGGGCACCGGGCTGGAAGAGACCGTCGCCCGCGACTCGGGTGCGGTCATCCTCGCCCGTCGCGATGGTGTGGTGGTGGAGGTCACGGCCGACACCATCATCATCGACACGGGCATGGTGAAGCCGGGCGCGAGCGATGAGCCGCTGGCGAAGCTCGCGCAGTTCGACCGCTACAAGCTGCGGAAGTACTGGCGCACCAATCAGGACACGGCGATCAACCAGCGGCCGCTGGTGAAGCAGGGCCAGGAAGTCAGCAAGGGCGACATCATCGCCGACGGCCCCTCCACCGACCACGGTGAGCTGGCCCTGGGCCAGAACGTCCGCGTGGCGTTCATGCCCTGGTACGGTCACAATTTCGAGGACGCCATCGTCCTGAGCGAGAAGCTGGTCAAGGACGACACGTACACGTCGATCCATATCCAGGAGCTCGAGCTGCAGGTGCGGGACACGAAGCGCGGGATGGAAGAGATCACGCGCGAGATCCCGAACGTGGCCGAGGAGAGCCTGGTCAGCCTGGATGAGCGTGGGATCGTCCGGATCGGAGCCCGGGTGAAGTCCGGGGACATCCTGGTCGGGAAGATCACGCCGAAGGGGGAGACGGAGCTGTCACCGGAAGAGAAGCTGCTGACGGCGATCTTCGGTGAGAAGGCGAAGGACGTGAAGGACTCGTCGCTGAAGGTCCCGCCGGGTATGACCGGGGACGTGATCGACGTGAAGATCTTCAGCCGCCGGATCGACGACCCGCTGCTCGAGAAGGAGCGAGGGGAGCGGATCGGTCAGCTGCGGACGCTGGAGCGCGAAGAGGTCCAGCGGATCGCGGAGGCGCGTGACGAGGAGCTGCGGGAGCTGCTGACGGGCAACACCGTGGCGCTGATGCTCAAGAAGGGGACGGTGGAGCCGTACCTGGACGAGGGCACCAAGCTGTCGGCGAAGGCGCTGGAGGAGGTCAACTTCAACCAGGTCGACATGACCACGTTGAAGGTCCAGAACAAGGCGGCGAACGAGCGAATCCGCCGGCTGATCGACGTGGCCAAGGGCCGGATCGAAAAGGTCCGGGACAAGACCGAGGAGCAGATCGACAAGGTGTTCCAGCCCGACGAGCTGTCGCCGGGCGTGGTGCAGCTGGTGAAGGTCTACCTGGCCGAGAAGCGCAAGATCAGCGTCGGCGACAAGATGGCCGGCCGCCACGGGAACAAGGGCATCATTGCCCGGATCGTGCCCGAGGAGGACATGCCGTTCCTCCCGGACGGGACCCCGGTGGAGATCGTGCTGAACCCGCTGGGTGTGCCCAGCCGGATGAACGTGGGTCAGATCCTCGAGACGCACCTGGGGTGGGTGTGCTCGCTGCTCGGGTTCGAGGCGAAGACGCCGGTCTTCCAGGGCGCCACGGAGGACGAGGTGGGTGCGCTGCTGAAGGTGGGTGGGGTGCTGTGGGCGCACAAGGCGCTCGACATCAAGGCGGGTTCGCCGCCGCAGTTCGCGGAGGCGGAGTCGCTCGAGCTGATCAAGGCGATCCAGAGCGTACCGCCGCGGGTGGCCGAGGTGACGTCGAATGGTACCGACCCGAACCTGATTGGGCTCGGGCACTCGCTCGACTCCTACCTGGACAGTGCCCCGAAGCCGGTGCTGGATCGCTTCAAGGCGTTCCGCGACTACCTGGTGGCGGCGGGCAAGGAGCTGGCGAAGCGCAAGGATGGCACGGTGGAGGATCTCTACCCGGCCATCGCCGCGCTGGCGAAGAAGAAGAGCAAGCTCGATGGCCTGGACGAGGCCGTTCGCGAGTTCATCGCCGCCGCCGGTCTGCTGCCGGCCGGCAAGATCTGGCTGCGCGACGGTCGGAGCGGCGCGCGGTTCGAGCACCCGGTGACGGTGGGCGAGATCTACATGCTGAAGCTCAGCCACCTCGTGGACGACAAGATCCACGCGCGCAGCATCGGGCCGTATTCACTCGTGACGCAGCAGCCGCTGGCCGGTAAGGCGCAGTTCGGTGGGCAGCGGTTCGGGGAGATGGAGGTGTGGGCGCTGGAGGCGTACGGCGCCGCCCACACCCTGCAGGAGATCCTGACGGTGAAGTCCGACGACGTGTCGGGCCGCTCGCGGGTCTATGAGGCCATCGTCAAGGGTGAGAATCTGCCGGAGCCGGGGATCCCGGAGTCCTTCAACGTGCTGGTGAAGGAGCTTCAGGCGCTCGGGTTGTCGGTCACGCTGGGTCGCGACGAGTAACAGGGGAGACACGAATATATGATTGATTTTCCGCGTTCCAGGGATACACGGTCGAGTGACTTCGACTATATCCAGATCAAGATTGCGTCTCCCGAGGAGATCCGGAGCTGGTCGTACGGCGAGGTGACGAAGCCGGAGACGATCAACTACCGGTCGTTCAAGCCGGAGCGGGACGGACTGTTCTGCGAGCGCATCTTCGGTCCGGTCAAGGACTGGGAGTGCCATTGCGGGAAGTACAAGCGGATCCGGTTCCGCGGTCATGTCTGCGACAAGTGCGGCGTGGAGGTGACGCTGTCGAAGGTGCGTCGCGAGCGGATGGGCCACATCGAGCTGGCCGTGCCGGTGGTGCACATCTGGTTCTTCAAGACGCTGCCGAGCCAGCTGGGGTACCTGCTGGGCATGACGCTGCGAGACCTCGAGAAGGTGGTCTACTACGCGAGCTACGTGGTGACCCATCCGGGGAAGCAGGAGGTGGAGTACCTCCAGCTGCTGGACGAGGATGAGTACTACGATCTGCGGGTGAAGGCCCGCGAGGAGGAGGACTCGATCTTCAAGGCGGACATCGGCGCCGAAGCGGTGCGGACGCTGCTCCAGAAGCTGGACGATCCGACCCGCAAGGTCGACGACATGAACAAGGACGGGAAGGGTCTGGACCGGCTGGCCGACTGGCTCCGCCACGAGGTGGCGACGGAGACCAGCCAGCACCGCAAGAAGAAGAAGCTCAAGCGGCTCAAGGTGGTGGACTCGCTCCGCAACTCCGGTGCGACGCCGGAGCTCAGGAATCGTCCCGAGTGGATGGTCATGGACGTGGTCCCGGTCATCCCGCCGGACCTGCGCCCGCTGGTCCCGCTGGATGGCGGGCGGTTCGCCACGAGCGACCTGAACGACCTGTACCGCCGGGTGATCAACCGGAACAACCGGCTCAAGAAGCTCATGGACATGCGCGCGCCGGAGGTCATCCTCCGGAACGAGAAGCGGATGCTCCAGGAGGCGGTGGACGCGCTGTTCGACAACGGCCGCCGGAGCAAGGCGATTCGGGGCCGGGGCAAGCGGCCGCTCAAGTCGCTGTCCGACATGCTGAAGGGGAAGCAGGGTCGGTTCCGTCAGAACCTGCTCGGGAAGCGGGTGGACTACAGCGGCCGATCGGTGATCGTGGTCGGTCCCGAGCTGAAGCTGCACCAGTGCGGTCTGCCGAAGGCGATGGCGGTGGAGCTTTTCAAGCCGTTCATCATCCGTGAGCTGGAGAAGCACGGTGAGGCGGAGACGGTGAAGCGCGCCAAGAAGATCGTCGAGCGCGATGATCCCAAGGTGTACGAGGTCCTGGAAGACATCATCCGCGACCACCCCGTGCTGCTGAACCGCGCGCCCACACTGCACCGCCTGGGCATCCAGGCGTTCGAGCCGGTGCTGGTGGAGGGGAAGGCCATCCGGATCCACCCGCTCGTGTGCGCGGCGTTCAACGCCGACTTCGACGGGGACCAGATGGCGGTCCACCTCCCGCTGAGCTTCGAGGCCCAGCTGGAGGCGCGGGTGCTGATGCTCTCGAGCAACAACATCCTGCTGCCGTCGAACGGCCGACCCGTGGCCAGCCCGACCCAGGACATGGTGATCGGGAGCTACTTCCTGACGAAGCCGCCGATGGCGATCTCCGACGCGGAGGCCGAGGCGGAGCAGCCGAAGCTGACGCGCGAGCGGCGCGACGAGGTGGAGGCGAAGCTCAACAAGCTGTACGAGAAAGCGCCCCGCTTCGGTCGCTTCAGCGAGGCGGAGGCCGCGCTGGCGCTGGAGAACGTGACGTTCCACAGTCCGTGCTGGTTCTGGGTGGATCGCCGCTCCATGGACGAGGCCGAGGACGCGCCCCGCAAGGGGAAGTGGGTCCGGAGCACCGTGGGCCGGGTGATCTTCAACTCCGTGGTTCCGGAGGACATGGGCTTCTGGAACATCACCATGGGCAAGCGCGAGCTCGGTGAGATCATCGCGCAGGCGTACGCCAAGGTGGGCCTCGGCCCGACGGTGGAGTTCCTGGATGGTCTGAAGGACTTCGGCTTCCGGTACTCCACGCTCGGCGGCATTTCGGTGGGTCTGGTCGACCTCCAGATCCCCGACGAGAAGGAAGCGATCCTGGCCGACGCCGACGAGGAGGTCACGCGCTTCCAGCGGGCCTACCAGAACGGCGTGATCTCCAACGGTGAGCGCTACAACAAGGTCATCGACACCTGGACGCACGCCAACAACGACGTGGCGGACGCCATGGTGCGGCGGCTGGAGCGGGCCGGCGAGGGCTTCAACCCGGTGTACATGATGATGAACTCCGGCGCCCGCGGTAACCGCGACCAGATGCGGCAGCTCGCCGGAATGCGCGGCCTCATGGCGAAGCCGCAGAAGAAGCTCACCGGTGGCATTGGCGAGATCATCGAGAGCCCCATCAAGTCGAACTTCCGTGAGGGGCTCACGGTGCTGGAGTACTTCATCTCCACGCACGGCGCGCGGAAGGGCCTGGCGGATACGGCGCTGAAGACGGCCGATGCCGGCTACCTGACGCGCCGCCTCGTGGACGTGGCGCAGGACGTGACGGTGACGACCGAGGACTGCGGTACGGTCCTCGGGATCGAGATGTCGGCGCTGAAGGAGGGCGAGGACATCATCGAGCCGCTGAAGGACAGGATCGTCGGGAACGTGGCGCTCGAGGATGTGATCGACCCGATCGATGGAGAAAAGATCGTCTCGGCCGGCGAGCTGGTGGACGAGGTGGCGGCCGACTCCATCGAGGACGCGGGGATCCAGTCAGTGCGGATCCGGAGCGTGCTCACGTGTGAGGCGAAGCGCGGGATCTGTCGGTCGTGCTACGGCCGCAACCTGGCCACCATGAAGGAGGTGGACCTGGGCGAGGCGGTGGGGATCCTGGCGGCCCAGAGCATCGGGGAGCCGGGGACCCAGCTGACGCTGCGGACGTTCCACATTGGCGGTACCGCGTCGCGGATCGCGGCGCAGACGCAGCGGAAGTCGAAGGTGGATGGCGCCATCACGTTCGAGCGCGTGGCTTCCGTGGAGACCCCGGAGGGTCTGCGGGTGGTGACGAGCCGCGAGGGCGAGATCGTGATGAAGACGAAGGAGGGCGCGGTGCGGAGCCGTCTGACGGTGCCGTACGGCGCCACGCTGGCCGTGGCCGATGGCGACGAGGTGGAGGCGGGCGACCTGCTGTTCAGCTGGGACCCGTACTCCGAGCCGATCGTTGCCGACCAGGCGGGCAAGGTGAAGTTCGTGGACATCGTGGACGAGGTCACGGTCCGCGAGGAGCTCGATGAGTCCACGGGCCGTCGGCAGCTGGTGATCATCGAGGACCGCGAGAAGAAGCTGCACCCTGCCATCTCGATCGTCGACTCGAAGGGCGAGAAGCTCCGCGAGTTCATCGTTCCGGTGGGCGCACAGCTTACGGTGCACGATGGCGACAAGGTCGAGCCGGGGACCACTCTGGCGAAGATCAGCCGCGAGGTTTACAAGACCCGCGACATCACCGGCGGTCTGCCCCGGGTGGCCGAGCTGTTCGAGGCTCGGAAGCCCAAGGACCCGGCCGTGATCACGGAGATCGACGGAGGCATCCGCTTCGGTGGGATCAAGCGAGGGAAGCGTGAGGTCTTTGTCACTCCGGAAACGGGCGAGGAGCGGACCTACGACGTGCCTGTCGGTAAGCATCTCCGGGTGCACGAGGGCGACCGTGTTCGGGCGGGGGATCGCCTGAGTGAGGGACCGGTCAATCCCCACGACATCCTGAAGATCAAGGGCCCGCGCGCGGTGCAGGAGTACCTGCTCAACGAGGTACAGGAGGTCTACCGGCTGCAGGGCGTGAAGATCAACGACAAGCACATCGGGGTGATCGTCCGGCAGATGCTGCAGAAGGTGCGCATCACGGATCCGGGCGAGACCCAGATGCTCGAGGGCGAGCATGTGGACCGCGCCGAGTTCCGCGAGGCCAACCAGCAGGTCATCGCCAAGGGCGCCATGCCCGCGCGGAGCGAGCCGCTCCTGCTCGGGATCACGAAGGCCAGCCTCACCACCGAGTCGTTCATCAGCGCCGCCTCCTTCCAGGAGACCACGCGCGTTCTGACCAATGCGGCCGTGCGAGGGGCCCGTGACGACCTCATCGGGCTGAAGGAGAACATCATTATCGGCCACCTGATTCCCGCGGGGACCGGCATCTATCGCTACCACGACGTGGAGTTCCTGGTGGACGAGCCCATCGGCGCCGAGGGCATGGACTTCGGCGACGAAGAGGAGCCGGATCCGTTCGCCGCCCTGGCGCGCAGCGCCGAGGCGGAGGGCGCGGGGGCCCTGGACTAGCAGGGCGCGCCGGGCTCTCCAGGGAGCTCCGGCGCCGCCGCACGGCGGCGGCGGTCGGACCCGCGGGCGCGGGGCCCCTGCCGGGCCGGGGAGAGCGGAGATTTCGGGTGCGCCGGTTCCTTGACACATCGGGAACCGGCGTTTACCTTTTCTAGTCTGTCCGGCCGCCGGTAGGCCGGCGATCGGCGGGGACGAACTGTCCCCGCGATTTTTTCGAAGTCGAGTCGCAGGAAGAACGGAAGCGAATGCCGACGATCAACCAGCTCGTGCGCAAGGGGCGCAAGGACGAGAAGAAGGGGAACAAGGTTCCCGCGCTCCAGGCGAACCCGCAGAAGCGGGGCGTGTGCACACGCGTGTACACGACCACGCCGAAGAAGCCGAACTCGGCGCTGCGGAAGGTAGCGCGTGTGCGGCTGACCAACGGATACGAGGTCACCGCCTACATCCCGGGTGAGGGTCACAACCTCCAGGAGCACTCGATCGTGCTCATTCGCGGAGGCCGTGTGAAGGATCTGCCGGGCGTGCGGTACCACATCGTCCGGGGCACGCTGGACGCCAGCGGAGTCGCGGATCGCAGGCAGGGGCGGTCGAAGTACGGCGCAAAGAGGCCCAGGTAAGATGAGCCGACGACAGAGTGCAGTTAAGCGGGAGACGCCGGCCGATCCCAAGTACGGATCGAAGGATGTCACCAAGTTCATCAACAACCTGATGGTGGACGGCAAGAAGTCGGTCGCCGAACGAATCTTCTACGAGGCCATGCGGTCGATCGAGGAGAAGACGGGGCAGCCGGCTTTCAAGGTCTTCGAGCAGGCGTTGAGCAACGTGCAGCCGTCGGTCGAGGTGAAGAGTCGCCGGGTGGGTGGCGCGACGTACCAGGTGCCGGTGGAGGTTCGTCCGGAGCGGCGGGCCGCGCTGGCGATGCGGTGGCTGATCACGTTCAGTCGGGGCCGCAGCGAGCGGACGATGGGTGAGCGCCTGGCCGCCGAGCTGCTGTCGGCGAGCCGGAACGAGGGCAGCGCCGTGAAGAAGAAGGAAGACACGCATCGGATGGCGGATGCGAACAAGGCCTTCGCCCACTATCGCTGGTAGGGACCAGGAAGGAAGAACTGAGACGGGCTCTTAGGTCTCAGCTCTGAAAAACTCGAGAGGGTCGCAACCCCGCCACGTGCAGCGGGGCGATGCGACTGCCGCGGACGGTGCGCTGGTTTGCTCCGTCCGCGGAGTACTGGGATCAAAAATCGGATTGTTGAGCAAGTAAGAATGCCTAGACAGACACCGCTACCGAAGCTGCGCAACATCGGCATCATGGCGCATATCGATGCCGGGAAGACGACGACGACGGAGCGCATCCTGTTCTACACGGGTCGGACGCACCGGATCGGCGAGGTGCACGATGGCGCGGCGACCATGGACTGGATGGAGCAGGAGCAGGAGCGGGGTATCACCATCACGTCCGCTGCCACGACGGCGCACTGGAAGCGCTTCGACGAGGAGCACCGGATCAACATCATCGACACGCCCGGGCACGTCGACTTCACCGTCGAGGTGGAGCGGAGCCTGCGCGTACTGGATGGCGCGGTGGCGGTGTTCTGCGCGGTGGGTGGTGTGGAGCCGCAGTCGGAGACGGTGTGGCGTCAGGCCGACCGCTATGAGGTTCCGCGTATCGCGTTCGTCAACAAGATGGACCGCGTGGGCTCGGACTTCATGAACGTGGTCGAGATGATCAAGGACCGTCTCGGTGCGCGGGCGTACCCGGTCCACCTCCCCCTGGGCGAGGGCGAGATGTTCACGGGCCTGATCGACATCGTCGAGCGCAAGGAGCTCGTCTATGACGCGGAGACGCTGGGCGCGAAGTGGGAAGAGGGCCCGGTGCCGGACAGTCTCTCCGACAAGGTCGAGACGCTCCGGCGCGAGCTGATCGAGGCGGCGGTGGAGTTCGATGACGAGCTGATGGAGAAGTACCTGGAGGGTGCCGAGCTCAGCACCGACGAGGTGCGTCGTGCGATCCGGAAGGCGACGATCGCCAACGGGATCACCCCGGTGCTGTGCGGGTCGGCATTCAAGAACAAGGGTGTCCAGCAGCTGCTGGACGCCATCGTGGACTACCTGCCGTCGCCGCTGGAGGTGAAGGCGATCGAGGGGCACCTTCCGCATCACGACGAGACGTTCGAGACGCGGGAGCCGAAGGATGACGCGCCCTTCGCGGCGCTGGCCTTCAAGATCGCTACGGACCCCTACGTGGGTCGGCTGACGTTCTTCCGGGTCTACAGCGGCTCGCTGCCCGCGGGTACGCACATCTACAACTCGACCCAGGACTCCAAGGAGCGTGTGGGACGCCTGCTGCAGATGCACGCGAACCACCGGGAAGAGCGCGACGAGGTGTACGCCGGCGACATCGCCGCGGCCATCGGGTTCAAGAACGTGAAGACGGGGGACACGCTGTGTGACGGCGACCACCCGATCATCCTGGAAGCCATGAACTTCCCGGAGCCCGTCATTGCCGTGGCCATCGAGCCGAAGACGAAGGTGGACCAGGACAAGCTGACGCAGGGTCTGCAGAAGCTGGCGGAGGAGGACCCGACGTTCCGCGTCCATACGGATGATGAGTCGGGGCAGACGATCATTTCCGGAATGGGCGAGCTCCACCTGGAGATCATCGTGGACCGGCTGCGTCGCGAGTTCAAGGTGGACGCGAACATCGGTCGTCCTCAGGTGGCCTACCGCGAGGCGCTGAAGAAGTCGGCGCAGAAGGTGGAGGGCAAGTTCGTCCGGCAGACGGGTGGACGGGGCCAGTACGGCCACGTGGTGATCAACATCATGCCCTCGGAGCCCGGCGCGGGATTCGTGTTCGACGACAAGATCGTCGGCGGCTCGATCCCCCGGGAGTACATCGGGAGTGTGGAGCAGGGGCTGAAGGAGGCCATGACGGGCGGCGTCCTGGCGGGATACCCGTTGATCGACGTGAAGGTCGAGCTGATCGACGGGTCGTACCACGACGTGGACTCGAACGAGATGGCGTTCAAGATCGCCGGGTCCATGGCCATGAAGGAGGGTGCGCGGCGGGCGGGCGTGACGCTGATGGAGCCCATCATGGACGTGGAGGTGGTGACGCCGGGCGAGTACATGGGCGACGTCATGGGCGACCTGTCCAGCCGTCGTGGCAAGATTGGCGGGATGACGCAGCGTGCCGAGGCGCAGGTCATCGGCGCGAGTGTTCCGCTCTCCGAGATGTTCGGGTATTCGACGTCGCTGCGGTCGATGACGCAGGGTCGGGCCGTGTACTCGATGCAGTTCGCGAAGTACGAGGAAGTGCCGAAATCGAAGGCCGAAGAGATCATCTCCGAGATCAACGGGTAGGGAGACGAGAGAATGGGCAAGGCGAAGTTTGAGCGGACGAAGCCGCACGTAAACGTAGGGACGATTGGACACGTCGATCACGGGAAGACGACGTTGACGGCGGCGATCACGGAGGTCCAGGCGGAGAAGGGTCTGGCGGATTTCGTGTCGTTCGACAACATCGACAAGGCCCCCGAGGAGCGGGAGCGGGGGATCACGATCGCGACGGCGCACGTGGAGTACCAGACGGAGAACCGTCACTACGCGCACGTGGACTGTCCGGGGCACGCCGACTACGTGAAGAACATGATCACGGGTGCGGCGCAGATGGACGGAGCGATCCTGGTGGTGAGCGCGGCGGACGGCCCGATGCCGCAGACGCGCGAGCACATTCTGCTGGCGCGACAGGTGAACGTGCCGTACGTCGTGGTCTTCCTGAACAAGGTGGACATGGTGGACGACGAGGAGCTGATCGAGCTGGTGGAGCTGGAGGTTCGTGAGCTTCTGAGCGAGTACGACTTCCCGGGCGATGACACGCCGGTGATCAAGGGGTCGGCGCTGAAGGCGCTGGAGGACCCGAAGGGGGAGTGGGCGAAGGGGATCGACGAGCTGATGGAGGCGATCGACACCTGGATCCCGGAGCCGGAGCGCGACACGGACAAGCCGTTCCTGATGCCGGTGGAGGACGTGTTCAGCATCACGGGCCGCGGGACGGTGGCGACGGGCCGGATCGAGCGCGGGAAGGTGACGGTGGGCGAGGAGGTCTCGCTGGTGGGGCTGGGCTCGACGGCGAAGACGGTGGTGACGGGAGTGGAGATGTTCCGCAAGCTCCTGGACGAGGGAGTGGCGGGGGACAACGTGGGACTGCTGCTGCGGGGTGTGGGCAAGGACGACATCGAGCGGGGGATGGTGCTGGCGAAGCCGGGGTCGATCACGCCGCATACGAAGTTCAAGGCGGAGGTGTACGTGCTGACGAAGGAGGAGGGTGGTCGTCACACGCCGTTCTTCAACGGGTACCGCCCGCAGTTCTACTTCCGCACGACGGACGTGACGGGCTCCGCGCAGCTGCCGGAGGGCGTGGAGATGGTGATGCCGGGGGACAACGTGCAGATGGAGGTGGAGCTGATCAGCCCCATCGCCATGGAGAAGGAGCTGCGCTTCGCGATCCGCGAGGGCGGCCGCACGGTGGGCGCCGGCGTGGTCACCGAGGTGATCGAGTAGGAGGCGGGAGTAGGAGGCAGGAGTAGGAGGCGGGAGTAGGAGGCGGGAGTAGGAGGCAGGAGTAGGACCGGTACTCTTACTCTTACTCTTACTCCTACTCTGGCAGACAAACCGGCGGAAACCGGGTAGCCGGCGAAGGTCGAGTCGGCAACAAGATTACGCGATGAAGGTGAGAAGATGTCGGATACGATCCGGATCAGACTGAAGGCGTTCGATCACGCGGTGATCGACCAGACGGCGGCGGACATCGTCCGCACCGCGGAGAAGACGGGTGCACAGGTGAGCGGTCCGATTCCGCTGCCCACCCGGATCCAGCGGTGGACGGTGCTGCGCTCGCCGCATATCGACAAGAAGAGTCGTGAACAGTTCGAGCAGCGGACGCACAAGCGTGTGATCGACATCCTCGACTCGCGACCCCAGACGATCGACGCCCTGACGAAGCTGGATCTTCCGGCGGGCGTGGACGTCGAGATCAAGGTGGACTGACGTCATGGTTGGATTGATTGGCAGAAAGCTAGGGATGACGCAGCTCTTCAGCGATGAAGGTGCGGCGGTCCCGGTAACGGTGATCCAGGCGGGCCCGTGCCCGGTGGTGCAGGTGAAGACCACGGAGACGGACGGCTACAACGCCGTGCAGCTGGGCTTCGGATCGCGCAAGGAAAAGCACTCGACGACGGCCGTCCGCGCCCACGCCGCCAAGGCGGGACTCGACGCGGCGCCGGTGTTCCTCCGGGAGTTCCGCGTGGAGAACGCGGCGGAGTACGAGGCGGGCCAGGAAGTCACCGTCGAGCAGTTCGAGGTGGGCCAGAAGGTCAAGGTGACGGGCACCACGAAGGGCCGTGGCTTCCAGGGCGTGGTGAAGCGCCACGGGTTCCGCGGCCGGCCGGGTGGGCACGGGCATCCGATGTCGCGGAACCCCGGCTCGATCGGGCCCGGCACGGACCCGTCGCGAGTGATCAAGGGCAAGAAGATGCCAGGACAGATGGGCGACGCGCGGAAAACGATCCGCAACCTGCGGGTGGAGCGCGTCGACGCGGAGCGGAACCTGATCTTCCTGCGCGGGTCGGTACCGGGGGCGAAGAACGCCACGGTCCTGATCCGGACGCAGTGAAGCGGGACGGGAGCATTACCATGAAGGCACCGATCATCACGATCGAGGGCGAGAGGACCGGCGAGCAGGAGCTGCCGGAATCCCTATTCGACGGCGTGGTTCACGAGCCGGCGATGTGGCAGACCGTGAAGGCGTACCTGGCCAATCAGCGGCAGGGGACGGCCTCCACGAAGAACCGTGCGCGGGTACGGGGCGGCAACAGCAAGCCCTGGCGTCAGAAGGGGACCGGCCGAGCCCGACAGGGCACGATCCGCGCGCCGCAGTGGCGCGGCGGCGGCCGGGTGTTCGGCCCCACGGCGGAGCGCAACTACAAGCAGGATGTGCCGAAGAAGCTGCGGTGGCTGGCGCGGCGATCGGCCTACAACGCCCGGGCGCTGGATGGGCGACTGCTGGTGGTGGAGTCGATCGAGCTGGACGCTCCGAAGACGAAGCGCATCGTCGGCATGCTGACGGGGGCGGAAGTACTGGGGAACGTCCTGATTCTGACCGACGGCACGAAGCCGACGGTCTGGAAGTCGGTGCGGAACCTCCAGGGCGTGCAGGTCCAGGCGTTCGGGAGCGAGTCCACCTATGACGTTCTCTGGTCAGACACGGTGATCGTGGAATCGGCGGCGCTCGAGCGCGCCGGGGAGGTGGCTCATGCGTGATGCACGGGACGTGATCATCCGGCCGGTCGTGACCGAGCGGTCCACGATCATGGCGGACGAGCAGGACGCGTTCACCTTCATCGTGGCCGAGGACGCCAACAAGATCGATATCAAGCGGGCCGTCGAGCAGCTCTTCGACGTGAAGGTTCGGTCCGTGAACACCATGCGGTACCGGGGTAAATGGCGGCGGGTCGGCCGGAACTACGGCCGCCGGCCGAGCTTCAAGAAAGCGATCGTGAAGCTTGCCGATGGCGAGCGCATCGACGTGTACGAGGGGATCTGATGCCGATCAAGAAGTTCAAGGCGATGACACCGGGGACGCGGTTCCGGTCGGTCAGCACGACCGAGGAGATCACGCGTCAGGGCCCGGAGAAATCGCTGACGGAGCCGATTCGCAAGAAGGGCGGCCGCAACCACCACGGGCACATCACGATGCGCCGGCGGGGCGGAGGCCACAAGCGGCGCTATCGGAAGGTCGATTTCAAGCGCGAGAAGCACGGCGTGCCAGGGCGGGTCGCGGAGATCGAGTACGATCCGAACCGCACGGCGCATATCGCGCTGATCCAGTACGCGGATGGCGAGAAGCGCTACATTCTGGCGCCGCGCGGGCTGAGCCAGGGCGACGAGATCGTGTCCGGCCCGGGGAGCGACCCGCGGGTGGGCAACTCGCTGCCGCTGGGCGAGATTCCGCTGGGCAGCGCGGTGCACGCGGTAGAGCTGAAGCCGGGCCGGGGCGCGCAGGCGGTACGCTCGGCGGGGGTGGGTGCGCAGGTCATGGCGAAGGAAGGCGATTACGTCACGCTGCGGATGCCGTCCACGGAAGTGCGGATGGTCCGTCGCGAGTGCGTGGCGACCATGGGCACGGTGGGCAACCAGGACCACGAGCTCCAGGTGGCGGGCAAGGCCGGGGCGACCCGGTGGAAGGGCCGACGTCCGAAGGTTCGTGGTGTGGCCATGAACCCGGTGGACCACCCTCTGGGTGGTGGCGAAGGCCGCTCGAGCGGTGGGCGTCCTCCGACGTCGCCGTGGGGGAAGCCGGAAGGCAAGAAGACGCGGAACCGGAAGAAGAAGTCCAACAAGTACATCGTGCGAGGCCGCAAGCGCGGCAAGTCGACGAAATAAGGACCTATGTCACGTTCCATCAAGAAGGGCCCGTACATCGACGACAAGCTCCTCCTCAAAGTGGAGGTGATGAATGCGTCGAATAAGAAGCGAGTGATCAAGACCTGGGCGCGCGCGTCCACGATCTCTCCGGATTTCGTGGGTCATACGCTGGCCGTCCACAACGGGAACAAGTTCATCCCGGTCTATATCACCGAGAACATGGTGGGCCACAAGCTGGGCGAGTTCGCCCCGACGCGGCTGTTCCGTGGACACGGCGGCAAGCTGGCCGACAAGCGGTCGAGGTTCTAATGGAAGCGATAGCGAAGTCCAGGCACATCCGGCAGAGCCCGCAGAAGATGCGGCTGGTGGTGGATGCGATCCGCGGCCGGAGCGTGAATGACGCGTACGCCGTGCTGCAGTACTCGAAGAAGCGCGCGGCGGAGGCGGTGGACAAGACGCTTCGGAGCGCCGTCGCGAATGCGCGGGACAAGGCCGAGCAGGCGGGCGATTTCGTGGACGTGGACACGCTCTACGTCAAGGAAGCGTTCGTCGATGAGGGGCCGTACTACAAGCGGTGGCGGGCTGCGGCGATGGGCCGGCCGGCGCCGATCCGGAAGCCGACCGCGCATGTGACCGTCGTCGTGGACACGAAGGAGTAAGAATGGGTCAGAAGACGCACCCCCGTGGATTCCGTCTCGGAGTCATCAAGCCGTGGAAGAGCCGCTGGTACGCGGAGCGGAACTTCAGCGAGCTGCTGAAGGAGGATGAGACGATCCGGAAGTACCTCCATCGGCGACTGGCGCACGCGGCGGTGAGCGAGGTGGAGATCGAGCGGAAGCCGCAGAAGATCGTGGTGACAGTGAACACGGCGCGTCCCGGCGTGGTGATCGGGAAGCAGGGCAGCGAGGTGGACAAGCTGCGCGACGAGCTGGCGCACCTCACGAAGAGCGAGGTCTCCATCAACGTGGAGGAGGTCAAGCGGCCGGAGGTGAACGCACAGCTGGTAGCCGACAACGTGGCGCACCAGCTGACGCAGCGGATCAGCTTCCGCCGGGCCATGAAGCGGGCCGTGCAGTCGGCCATGCGGAGCGGCGCCGACGGGATCAAGATCCAGTGCGGCGGCCGTCTGGGCGGGGCGGAGATCGCCCGGTCCGAGGGATATCACGAGGGTCGCGTCCCGCTGCACACGCTGCGGGCGGACATCGATTACGCGCGATCGACCGCGAAGACGACATACGGCACCGTTGGAGTGAAGGTCTGGATCTTCAAGGGTGAAGTGATCGAGGATCGTCGCGGCCGTACCTATTCGACGGGCTGAGGAAGGCGAAGGACGATGCTGGCGCCGAAGCGAGTAAAATTCAGGAAGCAGATGAAGGGCCGTACCAAGGGTATGGCTCAGCGAGGCAACAAGGTCAGCTTCGGGGACTATGGTCTCCAGGCGACCGAGCCGGGCTGGATCACGAACCGTCAGATCGAGGCGGCCCGTGTGGCGATGACGCGCCACATCAAGCGGGGCGGCAAGGTCTGGATCCGGATCTTCCCCGACAAGCCGGTCACGAAGAAGCCGGCGGAGACGCGGATGGGGAAGGGGAAGGGCAACCCGGAGTACTGGGTGGCGGTGGTGAAGCCGGGTCGCATGATGTTCGAGCTCGAGGGTGTGCCGGAGGACGTGGCGCGCCGGGCGTTCGATCTCGCGGCGGCCAAGCTCCCGCTCAAGACCCAGTTCGTACTCCGTTCGAAGCATGGAGGTGCGGAGTGAAGACCGAGGACATTCGGGAGCTGGGCGAGGCCGACATCGAGCAGAAGATCGAGGAGGCCCAGGAAGAGCTGTTCCGGCTGCGGTTCCGGAGCGCGACACAGATGCTGGAGAACCCGATGCTGGTGCGAACGCTCCGCCGGGACATAGCACGCATGAAGACGATCCTGCGGGAGCGCGAGCTCGAGCGGGTGGAGGGTTAGAATGGCGGATACGGCAGAGACGGCGGAAATGACGCGCAACGAGCGCAAGACGCGCATCGGCACGGTGGTCAGCACGAAGATGGAGAAGACCATCGTCGTGGCCGTGGAGCGGCGGACAGCGCACCCGATCTACGGGAAGCAGATGCTGCGAACGAAGAAGTTCCACGCCCATGACGAAGAGGGCCAGGCACGCGAGGGCGATACGGTGCGGATCATGGAGACCCGCCCGCTGTCGAAGAGCAAGCGCTGGCGCCTGATCGAAGTTCTCATGCGGGCGGAGTGAGGCGACAATGATCCAGCAGGAGAGCATGGTCCGGATCGCCGACAACAGCGGCGCCAAGCAGGCGAAGTGCATTCGCGTGCTCGGTGGGTCGCGGCGTCGGTATGCGCGGGTGGGCGACGTGATCGTGGTTGCGGTCAAGGACGCGCTCCCGGATGGGACAGTGAAGAAGGGTGAGGTCGCGAAGGCGGTGGTGGTTCGCACGGCGAAGGAAGTCCGCCGCAAGGATGGCAGCTACATCCGCTTCGATGACAACGCCGCAGTGATCATTAACGACACGGGTGAGCCGCGTGCGACGCGTATCTTCGGGCCGGTCGGCCGGGAGCTGCGCGAGAAGCAGTTCATGAAGATCGTGTCGCTGGCGCCGGAGGTGATTTGATGGCGCAATACAGGCCGGGGGCGCGCAACGCCTCCAAGGGGAAGCAGAAGCGGTCGAGCAAGCTGCACGTGCGCCGGGGCGACCGGGTGCGTGTGATCCGGGGGAACTACTCGGGGCTGGAGGGTACCGTGCTCCGCGTGCTGACGTCGGAGAACCGTGTGGTGGTGGAGGGCGTGAACATGCGCAAGCACCACACGCGGCCGAGCGAGGCCAATCCGGAGGGCGGGATCCTGGAGTTCGAGGAGCCGATCCACGCGTCGAACGTGATGCTGGTCGATCCCAGCACCGACGAACCCTCGCGCTATCGGACTCGGATCGAGGACGATGGCACGAAGGAGCGGATCTCGACGAAGAGCGGGAACCCGATCCCGAAGTCGCAGGACTGACGAGCGGAAGACGATGAAGCCGAGACTTAAGCAGCACTACGACGAGCGGGTCAGCCCGCGGCTCATGGACCAGTTCGAGCTGGAGAACCCGTATCGGGTTCCGCGGCTCGAGAAGATCGTGATCAACGTGGGAATGGGCGAGGCGGCGAAGAACCCCAAGCTCATCGACACGGTGGTGGACGAGCTGACGCGGATCACCGGGCAGAAGCCGGTGGTGACGCGTGCGAAGAAGTCCATTTCGAACTTTGGTCTGCGCGAGGGCATGCCGGTGGGCGCCAAGGTCACCCTGCGCCGGGAGCGGATGTACGAGTTCCTGGATCGGCTGATCAACGTGGCGCTGCCGCGGGTGCGCGACTTCCGGGGTCTGCCCACGCGCTCCTTCGACGGGCGGGGGAACTACACCCTCGGGGTCAAGGAGCAGGTGATCTTCCCGGAGATCGATTACGACGCGGTGGACGAGGTGCACGGAATGGACATCGTGCTTGTCACCACCACGGAGAAGGACGACGAAGCGCTGGCACTGCTCAAGGAGCTGGGGATGCCGTTCCGGGGCGAAACACCGCTGGTGGTAAGCGGTGAAGACATTCCCGGTCCGACGGAGTAAGGGAACCGATGGCACGCAAGGCACAGATCGAAAAGCAGAAGGACCCGAGCAAACTCAAGTTCTCGTCGCGCGCGACGAACCGGTGCAACCGGTGCGGCCGTGGCCGGGCTTTCATCCGGAAGTTCGGCATCTGCCGGATCTGCTTCCGGGAGATGGCGTTGAACGGCGAGATCCCGGGCGTCCGCAAGGCCAGCTGGTAGTGCTGCGCGCTACCAGCTGGGCGTAGACGGTTCTCGGTACACGGGAACAGCGTGGGCGGGACAAGGCGGGTGCGGGAGGTCGGGGCAGGGTGCTTCGGCGACAAACAGAGGTGGGAGTGAGTCGAAGGCTGGGAGGCGCAGGGGCTTCCGCGACGAACCTTCTACAAGTCCGGGACGTGAAGTGGCCGGATACTATAGGAGCGAGTAGAACGATATGATGACCGATCCAATCGCCGACATGCTGGCGCGGGTCCGCAACGCATCACAAGCGGGTCACAAGCGCGTGGACATGCCGGTGTCGAAGTTGAAGGCGGAGATTGCCCGCATTCTGATGGAGACCCATTTCGTCCATGACTACAAGGTCCTGGACGACGGCCGCCACGGGGTGCTCCGACTCTACCTGAAGTACCATGAGGACCGGCCCGTGATTCGCGGCATGAAGCGCATCTCCACGCCAGGCCGGCGGGAGTACGCGGGTGTGGCCGATCTGCCGCGGGTGCGCAACGGTCTCGGCACGGCGATCATTTCCACCTCGCGGGGAATCATGACGGACCGCGAGGCGCGGGAGAACAACGTGGGCGGGGAAGTCCTCGCCGCGATCTGGTAGGCGGGGGGCGAGCATGTCACGAATCGGGAATCAGCCGATCGAGCTCCCGCAGGGCGTCGAAGTGAACGTGAGCGGCGACCGGGTGCGGGTGAAGGGTCCGAAGGGGGAGCTGGAGCGTCAGGTCCGTCCGGAGGTGAACGTGAAGGTGGAGGACGGTCAGGTTCTGGTGACGCGGTCTTCCGAGACGAAGCAGCATCGGGCCTTCCACGGTCTGACGCGGGCGCTGGTGGCGAACATGGTCGAGGGTGTCTCGACCGGGTTCCGCAAGGCGCTGGAGATCGTGGGCGTGGGGTACAGGGCCGACAAGCGGGGGAACGATCTCGTCCTGATCGTGGGGTACTCGCACGACGTGACGTACCCGGAGCCGGAAGGGATCTCCATCACCACGCCGACGCAGACGACGATCGTGGTGGAAGGGATCGACAAGCAGAAGGTAGGGCAGGTCGCGGCGGAGCTGAGGGCGGTTCGACCGCCTGAGCCGTACAAGGGCAAGGGCATTCGCTACCAGGGTGAACAGGTCCGCCGCAAGGCGGGGAAGACGGGCGCATAGAGGATACGATGGCGAATAGAAAGAAGACGAGCCGACGGGAGACGCAGCGGCTGCGACGCCATCAGCGGGTCCGGTCGAAGGTGGTCGGGACCGCGGAGCGTCCGCGCCTCGTGGTGCACCGGTCGCTGAAGCACATCCAGGGTCAGATCGTGGACGATGTCGCCGGCAAGGTGCTGGTGGGTATCTCGACCACGTCCCCGGACCTGGTGAAGCTCCGGGGCGACGAGGAGACGGACAAGACGGCGCTGAGCAGGGAAGCCGGCAAGCGGATCGCGGAGAAAGCGAAAGAGGCCGGGATCGAAGCGGTAGTGTTCGATCGGGGCGGGTACCTCTATCACGGCCGCGTGGCGGCCTTTGCCGAGGGCGCCCGCGAAGGCGGCCTGCAGTTCTAGGGGAGCGGAAAACGATGGCGAAGAACAACCGAGGCGGTCGCAGGGGCCGGCAGGAATCGGATCTGACGGAGACCGTGATCGATATCAACCGGGTCGCGAAGGTCGTGAAGGGCGGACGTCGGTTCTCGTTCACCGCACTGGTGACGGTGGGGGACAAGAGCGGTCGCGCCGGCATCGCGGTGGGCAAGGCCAACGAGGTGGCCGAGGCGATCCGGAAGGGAATGGACCAGGCGCGCAAGGCGATGGTCGATGTCCCGATGGTCGAGGGCACGGTGCCCCACGAGATCGTGGGGCGTGTCGGTGCGGCGCGTGTGCTCCTGAAGCCGGCGGGGCCGGGTACGGGAGTGATCGCGGGCGGCGCCGTGCGTGCGATCCTGGAGGCGGCGGGCTACACGGACGTGCTGACGAAGAGCCTGGGCTCGAACAACCCGGTCAATATGGCCCGGGCGACGATGCAGGGGCTGGACGTGATGGTGACGGCCGAGCAGGTGGCGAAGGAGCGAGGCGTGACGGTGGAGGAGCTGGGGGTGCGCGGTGGCTGAATCGAAGCAGGGTACGGGAAAGCTGCGGATCAAGCAGGTCCGCAGCTCCAACGGCCGGCCGCGTAAGCACCGGGCGACACTGGAAGCGCTGGGCGTGAAGTACCAGCGGAGCGTGGTCCAGCCGGACAACGCGGCCATACGGGGAATGATTTTCCAGGTCCGCCACATGGTCGAGGTGGAAGAGCTGGAGGGCGAGGAGTAGCCATGACGGATCTGAACAATCTCCGGCGTCCCAAGGGGGCGGCCGGCAACAGCAAGCGCGTGGGTCGGGGTCCCGGCTCCGGGAACGGCAAGACGGCCGGCCGGGGTCACAAGGGGCAGAAGGCGCGTGCGGGTCACCACGGGATGCCGGCGTGGTTCGAGGGCGGTCAGATGCCGCTCCAGCGGCGGCTGCCGAAGCGCGGCTTCACGAGCCACAAGAAGAACGACTTCGAGATCGTGAACGTGAAGGACCTCGGCCGGATCGATGAGGACCCGATCACGCCGGCGATCATGCACCAGCACGGTCTGATCGACCTGGGTCGCAACCTGCCGGTCAAGGTGCTGGGCAAGGGCGCCCTGGAGAAGAAGGTCACCGTGAAGGCGCACGCGGTGAGCACGGGCGCGCGGAAGAAGATCGAAGACGCAGGCGGTTCGGTCGAGCTACTGGAGGCATAGCGGGATGGCGAATCCAATCCCGAACCTCTTCCGGATCCCGGAGCTCAAGAACAAGATCCTCTACACCCTCGGCGCTCTGCTCGTGTACCGCTTCGGCGCACACGTCACGGCCCCGGGAATCGATGTGGCGGCGCTCGAGGCGCAGTTCGGGCAGCTGCAGGGGACACTGTTCGGCGTCTACGACATGTTCGTGGGGGGCGCGCTCAGCCGGGCGACGGTGTTCAGCCTGGGCATCATGCCCTATATCTCCGCCAGCATTATGTTCCAGCTGCTGGCGGCCGTCTTCCCGACCATCGAGAAGATGCAGAAGGAGGGCGAGGACGGTCGGAAGAAGCTGACGCAGTGGACGCGGTACGCGACGGTGGTGCTGGCCCTCGCGCAGGCGTACGGGTACTCCATGTACCTCCAGAGCATTCCGGGGGCGGTCCTGAACCCGGGATTCCTCTTCGTCCTCAGCACGACGCTGGCCCTGACCACGGGTGGTATCTTCATCATGTGGCTGGGTGAGCAGATCACGGAGCAGGGGATCGGCAACGGCGCCTCGCTGCTGATCTTCTTCTCGATCATCGAAGGGTTCCCGACCGCCATCGTGCGGACGTGGGAGGCCACGATCACGGGTGTCATCAGCTGGCCGAAGCTGATCATCCTCGTGGCCGTGATGATCGGTATCGTGGCGGGCGTCGTGGCCATGACGATGGCCAGCCGGAAGCTGCCAGTGCAGATTCCCCGGAAGGTGATGGGACGGGGCAGGGTGCGGGAGGGGCAGAAGAGCTTCATCCCGCTGCGCGTGAACTCGGCCGGCGTCATGCCGATCATCTTCGCGCAGTCCATCATCATCGTGCCAGGGACCGCCGCGGCGTTCGTCGACTCCGCCTTCTTCCGCGGGATCGCCGACACCTTCCAGCCGGGGAACGCGGCGTACTACGTGAGCTACGGGATCCTGATCCTGTTCTTCACGTACTTCTATACGTCCATCATCTTCAATCCGGTGGACCTGGCCGAGAACCTCAAGAAGCAGGGCGCGTTCATCCCCGGCGTGAAGCCGGGCGCACGCACGGCGCAGTACATCGACCACGTGCTCAGCCGGATCACGCTTCCGGGCGCGATCTACCTGGCGATGATCGCCATGGTGCCGTTCTGGATCTTCGATATCTTCGATATCGAGCTGTTCTTCTTCGGGGGCACGTCCCTCCTCATCGTCGTAGGCGTGGGGCTGGACACGGTGCAGCAGATGCAGCAGCACCTGCTCCTTCGGCATTACGAGGGGTTCATGAAGAAGGGTCGCGTCCGGTTCCGCGGCCGACAACGCTATATGGGGTAAGGTTCTGATGCGACTGATCCTCCTGGGGGCTCCCGGTGTCGGCAAAGGCACTCAGGGAGCCCTGCTGTCCAAGAAGCACGACCTGACGCAGATTTCCACGGGAGACATCCTCCGGGATGCGGTGCGGCGAGACACACCGCTCGGCCAGAAGGCGAACGGCTACATGAAGGCCGGCGAGCTCGTCCCGGATGAACTCATCCTCGAGCTTGTGCGGGAGGTGCTGAGGACGCGGGACGATAATTTCATCCTCGATGGCTTCCCACGAACACTGGATCAGGCGGAAGGGCTGAGCTCGATTCTGGCCGAGGCGGGGATCGAGCTGGACGGGGTGGTGGTGCTGCGGGCGCCTGACGACGTGCTGGTGAAGCGGATCAGCGGTCGGAGGTCGTGCCCGCAGTGCAAGGCGGTGTACAACGTGTATTTCGAGGCGCCGGCGGAGGACGGCCGGTGCGACCGGTGTGGCGCCGAGCTGGTGAGGCGGGTGGACGACGAACTGGCCACCGTGGAGAACCGGCTGACCGTGTATCGCCGGCAGACGCAGCCGCTCATCGAGTTCTACGAGGCGTCGCACACTCCCGTGAGCTATGTGGACGGGACGAAGGACGTGGAAGAGGTGCAGGCGGAGATCGAGGAGAAGCTGCCGACGGCATGAGCAGGCTCAAGCGACCGGAAGAGATCGAGGCCATGGCCCGGGCGGGCCGCATCATCGGCGCGCTGTTCGAGTCGCTTCGGGAACGCGTGCAGCCGGGAGTGACCACAGGCGCGCTGGACAGCTACGCCGAGGAGTTCATCCGAGGCCACGATGGCGCCGAGCCGGCATTCAAAGGGCTCTATGGGTTTCCCGGCACCATCTGCGCTTCCGTGAATCACGAGGTGGTCCACGGCATCCCGAGTCCGTACCGGCAGCTGAGCGATGGCGACATCATCAGCGTGGACGTGGGTGTCAAGCTGGACGGCTGGTTCGGAGACTCCGCGATCACCTATCCGGTCGGGGAAGTGGACGAGGAGACACAGCACCTGCTGGATGTGACCCGGGAATCGCTGTACGAGGGGATCGCCGCCGCCCGGGTGGGGAACCGGATCGGCGACATCGGGCACGTCATCCAGAAGCACGCGGAAGCCGCGGGGTACACGGTGGTACGGGAGCTCGTGGGGCACGGCATCGGACGGGAGCCGCACGAAGACCCGCAGGTGCCGAACTTCGGCCACGCGGGCCGTGGCCCCAGGCTCGAGGAGGGCCTGGTCCTCGCCATCGAGCCTATGGTGAACCTCGGCGTCCCGGACGTCGAGACACTGCCGGACCGGTGGACGGTGATCACGGCGGACAAGCGTCGGAGCGCCCACTTCGAGCACACCGTAGCGGTGACGGCCGAGGGCCCGCGGATCCTCACCGCGTCGTAGCGGGTGGGCATTGGTGGTGGGAGTCGGGAAAGCTGTCGACCGGGGGTTGATGGGCGGGGGATGGGGCTGTATCTTTCAAAGCTGTCCGGTAAATGAAGAGGTGTGGCAATGAAAGTCCGTACGAGTGTAAAGCCGATGTGCGAGCACTGCCGCGTCATTCGACGCCGAGGAGTAGTGCGCGTGATTTGCAAGAAGAACCCGCGGCATAAGCAGCGGCAGGGGTAGGGGGAGCATGGCACGGATCGCTGGAGTCGACCTTCCGCGGAACAAGCGGATCGAAATCGCGCTGACCTATATCTATGGGATCGGCGACTCGCTGGCGCACGACATTCTGGAGGCCACCGCGGTGGATCCGGACCGTCGTACGCAGGACCTGACGGACGAAGAGGTGAACCGTCTCCGGCGGGTCATCGAGAACAAGTACAAGGTGGAGGGCGCTCTGCGGAGCGAGGTCTCCATGAACATCAAGCGCCTGATGGACATCGGGTGCTATCGCGGCCTGCGTCATCGGCGTGGTCTGCCGGTTCGCGGGCAGCGGACGCACACGAACGCGCGGACCCACAAGGGCTCGAGGCGGGCGATCGCGGGCAAGAAGAAGGCGCCGCGGAAGTAAGGGAGTAGCGCGCCTGTCGGCGCGGAGGGCGTTTGCGGAGCGGGGGGCTCACCTCCGACTCGCGGAGGGCGCCTGCGGCGCGGCGGTGTACTGAGATACGCGGATAGGGATACAGGGGAATATGGCGCAACCGAAGAAGGCGCGGACGAAGCGGGCGAAGAAGCAGGTGGAGTCCGAGGGGATCGCGTGGATCCAGGCGACGTTCAACAACACGCTGGTCACGATCACCAATCTGAATGGTGACGTGGTGACGTGGGGGAGCGCCGGCAAGGCGGGCTTCAAGGGCTCGAAGAAGTCCACGCCGTTTGCTGCGACGGTCTCGTCGGAGCAGGTGGGCCGCGAAGCATACAATCTGGGAGTCCGGCGCGTGCACGTGCGGGTAAAGGGGCCGGGAAGCGGTCGTGAGTCGGCGATCCAGGCGCTGAGCGCCGCGGGATTGCAGATCCGGTCGATCCGGGATGTCACGCCGATCCCGCACAACGGCTGCCGGGCGCCGAAGAAGCGCCGGGTCTGAGGCGCGGCCCGGCCGGCGGGGTCGGGGCGTCGAGAGTCGAGAGGGACAGCGGTATCATCGGGGTGGCCGGGACGGAGCCGGGGCCCCGGCGGGAAGGAGGCTCTCTTGGGGGCCTCCTTCGGGTGCTTTCGCGGCGGTTGCCGCGGCGATACCGGCAGTAACGCAGGATGGAGCGCAGGAAAGAACGGATGTAAACCGCCGAGCCGTCCAGGCGGGAGGAAGTCCGAGAGACGAACGAGAGAACGGGAGTGAGACGGTCGAATGGGTCGCCATACGGGACCGGTGTGCAAGCTGTGTCGTCGGGAAGGGCAGAAGCTGTTCCTGAAGGGCACGAAGTGCTACACCGAAAAGTGTCCGGTCGAGCGGCGGAGCTATCCGCCGGGGCAGCACGGGGTGGCGCAGGCGCGTCGCCGGAAGCAGAGCGATTACGCGCTGCAGCTGCGAGAGAAGCAGAAGGTCAAGCGGATCTACGGCGTGGGTGAGCGGTATTTCCGCAACACGTTCAAGCGCGCGAGCAAGCGGACCGGCCTTACAGGTGAGAACCTGCTGGTGGGTCTGGAGTCGCGGCTGGATAACGTCGTGTACCGTCTGGGCTTCGCCGGGAGCCGTGCGCAGTCGCGGCAGCTGGTGCGTCACCGTCACATCGAGGTGAACGGCCGGCCGGTGGACATTCCGAGCTATGAGGTGCAGCCGGGCGACGAGATTCGCCTGAAGGAAGGGTCGCGGAACCTGGTGCCCGTGCAGGTGGCGCTGGAGTCCAAGACGCGTCCGGATACGGTGAGCTGGCTGGCGCTGGACGAAGGCACGAAGACGGGCCGCATGTTGGAGCGGCCGTCGCGGGATGACATCCCGCTGCCGGTCCAGGAGCAGCTCATCGTCGAGCTCTACTCGAAGTAACCGATACAGGAGGAATTGTGGAGCTAGATCTGACCGGATTGGTACTACCGCAGCGTGTCGAGGCGGCGGAGCGATCGGAGGACGGTCGCACGGCGCAGTTCGTCATGACGCCGCTGGAGCGAGGGTTTGGGCAGACGCTGGGGAACTCGGTTCGCCGGATCCTGCTGAGCTCGCTGCCCGGCGCTGCGGTGTGGGCGTTCCGTCTGGACGGTGTGGTGCATGAGCACCAGACGGTGGCGGGGGTCTCCGAGGATGTACACCAGATCATCCAGAACCTGAAGGCTCTGGTGCTGCGGCTGGACCCCGAGGTAGACGAGGCGCGGATCGAGCTGCGCGCGTCCCAGGCGGGCTCGGTGACGGCGGGAATGGTGGAGCAGACGGGTGGTGTAGAGGTGCTGGACCCGGATCACCACCTGTTCACGCTGCAGGAGGACAAGGAAGTCCACCTCGAGCTCCACGTGAACAAGGGCCGCGGCTTCGTGAGCGCGGACGACCACGAGGTGCCGAAGGGGAGCCCTGTGGACCTGGTGCGGATCGACTCGATCTACAACCCGGTGCTGCGGGCGAACTTCACGGTGCAGGAGACGCGGGTGGGGCAGCGGACCGACTTCGATCGGCTCACGCTGCACGTGGAGACGAACGGCAGCGTGGAGCCGGAGGACGCGGTGGCCTACGCGGCCGAGCTGGCGCGGCGGCACCTGGAGTACATGCTGAAGTTCGGCGATGCGGGGGCGCCGGAGCCGCCGGTGCCGGGTGCCGTGGCGGTCCCGAAGACGCTGCAGGACCTGCTGGAGCGGCCGATCGAGGATCTGGCCGAGCTGAGCGTGCGGAGCGTGAACTCGCTCAAGAAGGAGAACATCATCACGCTCGGTGACCTGGTCCGTCGCACGGAGGACCAGATGCTGGACATTGACAACTTCGGCGTGAAGTCGCTGGAGGAGATCCGTCAGTTCCTCATGGAGCACAACCTCCATTTCGGCATGAAGCTGGAGGAGGGTGAGGACGGCGACCTGTACCTGGTGGACGAGTCGGAAGCGGCCGCCGAAGTCGCCGAGGAGGAGGCGTAGGGAATGAGACACGGCAAGAAGGGGCGTCCTCTCAATCGGACGACGTCGCACCGGAAGGCAATGTTGCGGAACATGGCGACGTCGCTGTTCAAGCACGGCAGGATCGAGACGACGGTGGCGAAGGCGAAGGAGTTGCGTCAGTATGCCGAGCCGCTGATCACGAAGGCGAAGCGAGGGGACCTGCACGCCCGTCGTCTGGTGGCTCGGGACATCCGGGACAGTGAGACGCTGGCCAAGCTGTTTGACGAGATCGGCCCCCGCTACGCAGAGCGCCCAGGCGGCTATACGCGAGTGGTGAAGCTTGGGCACCGCGCCGGCGATGCGGCCGATGTGGCGATCATAGAACTCGTGGAGTAGACACCATGGCGGACGGAGTGAAGACGGATTCCACGTCCAGGCGGTCGATGACGTGGGTGTGGATGATCCTGGCGGTGGTGGTCGTGGGCGGGTTCCTCGTGTGGCTGAGTATGGCGAGCGAGCCGACGGCGGTGCCGGTCGCGGGAGGTGAGGAGACGACTGAGGGCGGACCGGACACGAGCATCCCTCTGGTGGCGAAGGACACGCTGGCCGCGGACAAGGCGGCGTACGAGGGGCAGATCATCCGTGTGCAGGAGGTCGAGGCCACGACTGAGCTCGGTGCCGCCATCTTCTGGGGTGAGCTGGGCGACCAGGCGAACCAGGTTCCCATTCTGGTCCGCCTCGATTCTACAGCCGCCGAAGGCTGGCAGATGCAGCAGGGCGGCCTGTACAACCTGACGGGCCGGGTCTCCCGGATGACCGATTCCGTGGCCGCGGCCTGGGGCGAGCAGGGCGAGTTCAGGAGTGAGGGCGAGGAAATGCAGGCGACCTTCACCGACTATTTCATTCAGGCGAGCAGGATCCGACCCACGCGGAGCGGGAGCTCCGGCGGTGGCGCGGATCGTGGCGCGGGCGCGAACGCGCCCGCCCGCGACGGCTGACCGGGCAGGGCGAGGAGAAACGGTTATGGCACGGAAGTGTTACGTGTGCGGCAAGGGCCCGGTTTATGGGAACAACGTCAGCCACGCGAACAACAGGACGCGGCGGCGCTGGCTGCCCAACCTCCAGCGGGTGAAGATCCTGACGGAGGAAGGTGAGTCGCAGCGGGTGCGGGTATGCACGCGGTGCATATCGGCGGGGAAGATCCGCAAGGCTGGCTGAGGCCCCAGGGGTCCACGGCAAGGCCCCGGCATCCTGATGGTTGCCGGGGCTTTTCGTTACATGGCAGGGCCTGTTATCGTGAACGTCTCGGCGCCGACCGGCGTCGCGGCCCCCATCGACACACAATGACTGGAAGCAGCATGCCGAGCGAGAACGGAACAGCGGAAGACATGGAGATGTCGAAGCACGGACGTCAGCTCATGGACCGGATCGACAGCCGGAAGGCGAAGTTCGGGATCGTGGGCCTGGGGTATGTCGGGCTTCCGCTGGCGGTAGCCATGGTGGAGGGTGGGTACGAGGTTCTCGGCCTGGACGTTTCCGAACGCGTGGTCGACCTGTTGAACAGCGGCACGTCGCACGTGGAGGATGTCGAGCCGCACGTGGTGATGGGGATGCGGGAGAAGGGGCTGTTCGAGGCCACGACCGACGCCAGCCGGTTGGCGGAGTGCGACATCATCTCCATCGCGGTGCCCACGCCGCTGTCGAAGACGCGCGACCCGGACGTCAGCTACGTAGTGGCCGCGTCGGAGTTCGTAGCGAAAACGCTGCGGGCGGGGCAGCTGATCATCCTGGAGTCCACCACGTACCCGGGCACGACACGGGAAGTGCTGCTGCCCAAGCTCGAGCGCACAGGGCTGCAGGTCGGGACCGACTTCTTCCTCTGCTTCAGCCCCGAGCGCGTGGACCCGGGCAACAAGGTGTGGGGCGTGAAGAACACGCCGAAGGTGATCGGCGGGACCACGCCGGCATGTGCGGCCATGGGTCAGGCGGCGTATGGCGCGGTGCTGGACACGATCGTCCCGGTCAGCTCTACCGAGGCGGCGGAGATGTCGAAGCTGCTGGAGAACACGTTCCGAGCGATCAATATCGCGCTGGTCAACGAGATGGCGCAGGCGGCGAATCGGCTGGACGTGAACGTCTGGGAGGTGATCGATGCGGCGGCCACGAAGCCATTCGGGTTCATGAAGTTCACGCCCGGGCCGGGGATCGGCGGCCACTGCATCCCCCTCGATCCGCACTATCTGTCCTGGAAGATGAAGACGCTGAACTACAGGATGCGGCTCATCGAGGTGGCGAGCGAGATCAACGCCGAGATGCCGGAGCACGTGATGGAGAAGGTCCGGGACGCGCTGAACGAGCACCGCAAGTCGGTGCTCGGCAGCCGGATCCTGATCATCGGCGCGTCGTACAAGAAGGACATCGGCGATGTGCGGGAGAGCCCGGCCATCGACATCATCCGGCTGCTCGAGGCGCAGGGTGGCGACGTTCGCTATCACGACCCGTACGTGCCGGAGTTCAGCGAGGACGGCATCGTCCGGACGAGCGTGGAGTGCACGGACGAGGAGGTCGACGCGGCCGATTGCGTCGTCATCGTGACCGACCATTCCACGGTGGACTACCTGCGGGTGGCGGAGCGCGCTCGACTGCTGGTGGACACCCGCAATGCCGCCAGCGCCGCGGAGGGTGAGAACATCGTCCGACTGAGCGGGCCGCGTCCGTTCTCGCGGCGTAACCGAGTGACGGCGCCGGTCCAGGCACCGCTCTGAGCGGGCCGTCAGCGCCCGCACATCGGCCCGCGCGCCTCTGATTGAGGTTCGCGGGCCGATTCTCTATCTTTAGCGGTCCAACACCCTGAGGAGGCCCGATGGCGGCGAGGAAGCGACTTGGCGAACGCCTGCTGGACCGTGGTGTCATCACGGAGGGCGAGCTCGCCGACGGCCTCCGCGCGCAACAGGTCACGGGTGAGGAGCTCGGCAGCACGCTGATGCGCCTCGGCTATGTGGACGAGGACGACCTCATGCGCCTCCTCTGCGAAGATGCCGACATCCCGTTTCTGGACCTGAACGCGGTCCAGCCGGAGACGGCGGCGGTCCGGGCGATTCCCGAGGCGCTCGCCCGGGCGCACTCGGTGCTCCCGCTGAGCCAGGAGAACGGCCGGATCCGGGTGGCCCTCGGGAATCCTTTCGACATCGGCGCGGTCACGGCGCTGGAGCGGGTGACCGGTCGACCCCTAACGGTGGTGGCAGCGCCGCGGGAAGATATCGCGCGGCTGCTGACGGAGGTGTACGAGCGGCAGAGCCGGCCCGCGGAGGAGCCGCGGCAGGGCGCGAACGTGGTGGTGGGGTCGCGCGGGTCCGGTCGCGGCGCCGAGGCGCCCACGCGCGAGCAGCAGCGGTCGGGCGCGGGGGTGGCCGAGGAGGGCGGTGGCGCGGCGCGTCTCGCGCAGGAGATCATCCGGCGTGGCATCGTGCTGGGCGCGACCGATATCCATGTCGAGCCGCGCGAGTCCGAGGTGAGCGTGCGATACCGTCTGGACGGGCAGCTGCAGTCGGGCGGTGGCTACCCGAAGGCGGTGCAGTCGTCGCTGCTCACGCGGCTCAAGATCATGGCCGGCCTCAACATTGCCGAGAGCCGGCTCCCGCAGGACGGCCGCTTCCGCGTCCCCGCGGACGGTCGACCCGTGGACCTGCGGATCTCGACCTATCCCACGCTGCACGGCGAGGACGTGGTGTTGCGGGTGCTGGACCGGGGGCGGGTGAAGCTGGACCTGGAAGCACTCGGCCTCGCCTCGTCGGACCTGAAGCTGCTCCGCGGCGCGCTCAAGCAGCCCCACGGGCTCATCCCCGTCACGGGTCCGACGGGCTCGGGGAAGACGACGACCCTGTACTCGGCGCTCCGGGAGCTGGACACGGAGCGGAAATCGATCCTCACCCTGGAGGATCCCATCGAGTACGAGCTGGATGGGGTCCGACAATCGCAGATCAACGTGAAGGCGGGACTCACGTTCGCGTCTGGTCTGCGGTCTCTGCTGCGGCACGACCCGGATATCATCCTGGTGGGAGAGATGCGGGACCAGGAGACGGTGAAGATCTCGCTCACGGCGGCGCTCACGGGTCACCTGGTCCTCACGACCGTCCACACGAACTCGGCGGCGGGGGTGATCCCGCGGCTCCTGGACATGGGCGCGGAGCCGTACGTGCTGGCGTCGTCGATCGAGCTGGTGGTGGCGCAGCGTCTGGTGCGCGTTCTGTGTCAGCAGTGCAAGCAGCCGGTGGATGTGCCGAGAGAACTGCGGGACCGGTATGGTCTTGGTGAGGAGGAGATCTACCGGGCGCGCGGGTGCAGTGCGTGTCGGCAGACGGGGTACCGCGGCCGGATCGGGGTTTTCGAGCTGCTCCCGGTCACGGCGGCGGTGGAGGAGGCGATCTATCGCCACGCTCCCGCCGAGGAGATCCAGCGGCTGACGGACCGACCCACCCTGTTCAGGGACGGTCTGCGGAAGGTAGTGGCGGGGGTGACTTCGCTGGAGGAAGTGCTGAAGGTGGCGGGGGCGTGATAGGGCATGCCTGAGTTCGCCTATGAAGCGTTGACCGCGGCGGGCGCGGTGACGAGTGGGGCGATGCCAGCGGCGGACGAGGCGGAGCTGGAGGAGCGGCTTCGGAGCCAGGGCTCGTATCTGATCCGCGCGTCGATGTCGGCCTCGGCGGCGCGCCGGCGTACGGACGGGGCGGTCGACCAACGGGAGCTGCTGGGGTTCACGGAGTACATCTCGGCATCGATCGAGGCCGGGATCCCGATCCTCGCAACGCTGGACGACGTGGGGATCCGGATGAAGACTCGCCGGCTGACCCGGATCGTGGAGGAGGTCCGGACGTCCATGGCGGAGGAGGGTAAAAGCCTCTCGGAGTCGCTGTCGGAGCATCCGAAGGCCTTCAGCCGACTGTACGTGAGCACGGTGGCGGCCGGCGAGGCCACGGGTCACCTGGATTACGCGCTGAACCAGCTCGTGGAGTATCTGGACTGGCAGCAGGAGATCCGGTCACAGCTGCGCCAGGCGACGGTGTACCCGGCGATCGTTCTGCTCGCCATGGGAGTGCTGATCGCGACCCTGGTGGGTTTCGTGTTCCCGCGGCTCTTCCCGGTGCTCAGCACCTTCGACGTGGAGCTTCCGTGGCCGACGCGTGTGATCATGGCGGTGGCCACGTTCCTCTCGGCGTACTGGCTGCTGCTGCTGGGAGGTCTGCTGGCGCTGGGGATCGCCGTGCTCCTGCTGCGCCGGACCCCGGGGGGTCGCCGGATGCTGGACGCGGTCACGCTGCGGGTCCCCATCTTCGGTCCGTTGATCCACCAGATCAACATGGCCCGCTTCGTCACGTACCTGGCGCTGTTCTACCGGACCGGGGTAGAGCTGCTGCACGGCCTGAGGATGGTCGAGGAGATGATGGAGAACCGGGTGGTGGCGGAGGCCGTGCGGGACGCTCGACAGGCGGTGTCGCAGGGTGAGACGCTTTCGAGTGCTTTTGGCGCGAACCGGCTCTTCCCGATGGTCGTGACGCGGAGCATCGCGCTGGGGGAGCGGACGGGGAGCCTGGACGAGGCGCTTGGGCGCGCGAAGGGATACTACGACCGCGAGGTTCCCGCGTCGGTGAACCGGATGCTCACAGCGCTGCAGCCTCTGCTGGTGGTTTTGATGGGCGGAGTGATCGTGATCATCGCGCTCTCGATCTTCCTGCCGATCCTCACCATCTATCAGTCGCTGGGCCGATAGCGGTGCTGCGGATCCCGTTCCTCGACCGGCTCCTGTCCCCGGGCGGCGCGTCTCGTCATTTCGCGGCGGTCGCGGGGCCCCACGGCGTGCACGCAGTGGAGTACCGTCGTGAGCGCGGGGAGGTGGTCCTGGTGGCGGGCGTGCGGCAGTCGGCGGGGGGTACGGACACGGAGGCGCTGGCCGTGGCGGTGGCGGATGCGGTAGAAGCGCTCGGCGGGGGTGGGGGCACACTGTCGCTGGCGGTGAGCGGATACGGCACCGCTCACCATGTCCTGAGTCTCCCCGCCGCGGACGAGGAGATCCTGCGGCCGATCGTGCGACGGGAGCTGCTCCGTTACTACCCGGAGCTGGACGACCCTGTCATCGATTTCGCCGTACCGGCCGAGGCGGGCGGCGGCGCGTCCACGAGCCGAGAGATGCTCGTGGGTGCGGCGCCCCGTGGAGTGGCGGTGGAGCTGTCTCAGCGGCTGGGAGAGCGAGGAATCGTGCTGCACCACCTCACGGTGCTGCCCGATGTGCTGCAGACGCTTTACGACACGTTCGACGGGTCGGAGGCGGCGACGGTGGTAGTGGTGGTGCTGGAGACGGGCGCCCTGATCGGCTGCTTCCATCTGGGCGCGCTGCGGCTCTTCATCGAGCCGCCGCAGGACGTCCACGGTCGTCCGGTGCGAGATCCCACTGCGGTGGCAGAGCAGGTGGAGCGGGCGAACCTCTTCCTCCGGCAGCAGTTCCCGAACGTGCGCGTGGACCGGGTCCTCCTTGCCGCGCCCTCGGGGGAGGTGGACGCGCTGCGGAGCGCACTGGAGGAGCAACTGGACTCCAGAGTGAGCAGCCTGGCGGATGTGCCGGGTGGGTCACTGGCGGCGCTCGGTGTGGCGCTCTCGGCGGACCGGGTGCCGCGGTTCCAGCTGCTCCCGGCCGCCGTGAGGCCCCGCACCCATTCGGAGCGGGTGACGCGGCGGGTGTCCGTGGCCGCGGGAGCGCTGATCGTGCTGGCCGCCCTCTGGTGGGCGGGCGCGGGACTTCGGGTCGCGCGAGCCGAGGCCGCTCGGGCGGAGGCGGTGGAAACGGAGGTCTCGTCGGTGCTTCCCGAAGTGAACCGCACGAGCGAGATCCTGAACGCGCGCCGGGCCCATCATCTCCGGCTGGTCTTCCTGGACGAGACGGCGGCGAGCCGCGTCGAGGCCCGGCGGATCCTGGCGGGAGTGGCTGCGGAGAGCCGCCCCGAAGTTCGGCTCGAGTCGCTGGTGATCCAGCGGGTGGAGGCAGGGTGGTCGGTATCGCTGGCCGGGCGTTCGGAAGGTGGGAGCAGCGCCGTGGCCGTGAGGGCCATTGACGGGCTGTACCGGGGGATGCAGGAGCGGCTGCCAGTGGTACAGGCCGAGTTCGGGGGGATGGAAGCGGTGGGCGGGGAGAGCGACCCGGCCGTTGCCATTGGGTTTGACATGTCGTTTATTGTCCAATGGCAGACGGACTTAGCCCGCTGAAGGCCCGGCTCACGACGGCCGTGGAAGTGACCGTCGGGAGCCTCCGGCGCCACGCGTTCTGGATCGCCCTCCCCGTGGCGGTGCTCGGCGTCGTGCTGGTGGCGTGGCTGGTGGGCGCGGGTGCGCAGCTGCGCGCGGATGAGTGGCGGGTGCGCTCGGGTGAGCTGCTCGCGACGCGTGAGGCGGCGGCGATGTGGCGGGAGGAGCTGATACCGCCGACCGACCGGGAGCGGGCGAGGTGGCAGGAGAGTGAGGCGGCGGTTCAGGAGCGGGCGATCGATCCTGCCGATCGGCTGGCCCTGCTCCAGGAGGTCGCGCAGAGGGCGGAAGACCTTGGGATCGCCGGGGTCTCGGTGTTCTTCGAAAGCGCCGACACGCTGGAGACGAGCGCGATCCGTGAGGTGGGCGAGGCGGTATTCGAAGTGGCGCCGTGGGCCATGGGTGTCCGGTTCGTGGCCGGCTATGAGGCCGTGTCGTCGTTTATCGGGTCCCTTCCCCCGCAGGTGGATGTCCACCGAATGCGACTCAGCGCGACGGAAGCCGGTGTGGAGACGGAGCTATTGCTCATCATGTTCGCCAACGACGGATCGTGAAGAGCCAGGAGCTCAGGGATTCGGCGTGGCTGCTGGGGGCCGGCGTGGTGGTGGCCGTCGCGCTAGCGCTCGTGGCAGCCATCAGCACTCCGGAGCCACCGCAGCGGATGGCGCTGCCCACCGCGGGCGAGCTGGTCGAGCTGGAGCCGTACCTCGACCCCGCGGAGATCCAGCTGCCGGAGGAGCCGGGCGTCCCGCCCCTGGTGTTCATCGACGGGGATCCGTTCGGGGTCGAATCCGGCTACGGCGAGTGGGCGGGTCCGGCGGGAGTGGGCGGAGCGGGTGGTGGGGCAGGTGGGTCGGGCGGGGGGGCAGGTGCGGACGCGGCCCCGCGCTGGACGCTCAGCGCGGTCCTGATCGCAGGAGACCGTCGCAGCGCGATCGTGAACGACCGTGTGGTGCGGCCGGGCGACCGGCTGGCTGACGGCACGCGCGTGGAGGTGGTCGAAGGTGACCACGTAATCATCGTCACACCGGACGGCATGCGGCACAGGCTGGAGCTCGAGAGGCGGGGATCATGAGAGGAATACAGGGGCGCCCATGGGTTATCGCGGGAGCGGCACTGGTCGTCGCCGCGTGCGCCTCGCATGACCAGGCCGGATCGGCGGAACCGCGGACTGTGGTGCAGACCGGCCCGCCGCCCGCCGAAGCGGCGGAGGCGCCGCTTCCCAACCTGCCGGTGAGCCAGATGGAGCCTCGCGACGGGGGTGGCTGGCCGCGTGTGGAGTCGCTGGAGGCGGTGGATCAGGACCTCCGGGCGGTGCTGCGCGGCGTCGCCGACGAGTACGGCCTCGCCTTCCAGATCGATCCCAGTGTGAACGCCCGCGTGACCACGCGACTCCGCAACGCGACGCTCCGGGAGGTGCTGGATGCGCTCACTCTGCCGTACGGCTACACCTATGAGCTGTCGGGGCAGACGCTGCGGGTGGAGCCGGTACGGACGCAGTCCCGACTTTTCACACTCGATTTCATTGCTCTCTCCCGCGTGGGAGTGGGCACGACGGTGATCCAGCGCCGTCTGAGCACCGCAGGGACCCGAGCCGGGTTCGGCGGGGGCAGTGCGTCGGGGCTGCCGGTGGGCGGGGGTGGGATCGGAGGTGCCGCGGGTGGTGCGGACGTCATCACCAGCGTCTCGGTGACGGACCTCTGGGAGGACATGAGGGTGGCGCTGGAAGGGCTGGTGTTCGGGGAAGTGCAGAGCGCCGCCGAGGCGGGGATCGAGCGGCAGCGGGCCACAGACGGTATGGGTGGGCTCGGGGGTCGGGCACCGCAGACCACGTCGCGGGTGTCGGAAGACGGACGGCGTCTGATCGTGAATCCGGCGGCAGGGACCATCCTGGTCTCCGCATCGCCGGCGCGGCTGGAGGAGGTGGAGCTCTACATTCGGAGCTTCGAGGCGGCGATCCAGCGGCAGGTCCGGATCGAGGCGAAATTCGTGGAGGTGATGCTGGATCGCGAGTCGTCGTTCGGGATCGACTGGGGCGTCGTGAAGAACTTCGCCGACCTGGGGATCCGCCTCCAGTCCACGCCGTCGTCTCAGGGGGTGGAGTTCAATCTCGCCCACGGCGCCGAGAGCGTCACAGCGGTGCTCCATGCGCTGGAGACCCAGGGGGACGTGCGTGTGCTGTCGAGCCCGGGGGTGTCGACGCTCAACAACCAGCGTGCGGTGTTCAACGTCACGACCGAGGAAGTATTCTTCGCCGTGACGCGGGAGCCGGTGCGGGATGCGAGAGGCGACTTCATCCAGTTCGACACCCAGGTCGAGACGCAGCCGGTGGCGGTCGGGATCGTCATGGACGTTCTGCCCCAGATCTCCGCGGACAACCACATCACGATGAACGTGCGGCCCATGGTGACGAGCCTGGCCCGGATCGAGGAGTTCACCCAGGACGACAACTTCGCGCGGGCGCCCATCATCGACCGCCGCGAGCTGGACACGATGGTCCGGGTCCGGAGCGGGGAGACCCACGTGATCGGTGGTCTGATCCAGACGCGGACCGAGCACGTCCGCGTGGGGGTGCCCGGTCTCAAGGACATCCCGTACCTGGGATACCTGTTCGGGACGACCCGTACCGTCGAGACTCGCAGCGAGCTCGTGATCTTCATCACTCCCACCATCATCGCGGGCGCCGCGCCCGCCGTCCCCTGAACTCCATGTACGAGGAGTTCTTCGGACTGGAGGAACGGCCCTTCCGCCTGACCCCCAATCCGCGCTACGTCTTCTATTCGGATCGCTATCGGAACGCCCTGGAGCAGCTCCATTTCGGCGTGGAAAACCGGGAGGGGTTCCTCCTCCTCACCGGGCTGGTGGGCACGGGCAAGACCACGCTGAGCCGCGACCTGCTCGAGAACCTCGATGACGGGCGGCACCGCACCGCGCTCATCTTCAATCCTTTCCTGGACGCGCGTGAAATGCTGCAGGCGCTCCTCTCGGAGTTCGGCTGCAGTTATCCGCGCGACGCCACGAAGAAGGAGCTTCTGGACCGGCTCAACACGTTCCTCCTCGCCCAGCTCGTCCACGGGCAGACGTGCGTGGCGCTGTTCGACGAGGCCCAGCACCTGAGCGAGGAGTTCCTCGAGCAGGTGCGGGTCCTGAGCAACCTGGAGACGGAGCACGAGAAGCTGCTCCAGATCGTGCTGGTGGGCCAGCCGGAGCTCCGGGAGCGTATCCAGCGGCCGTCGCTGGCGCAGCTGGACCAGCGAGTGGCGGTCCGATGCACGTTGAGCACGTTGAGCGAGGAGGAGACGGAGCGCTACCTCTATCACCGCATCAACGTGGCGGGCGGGCGCGGGGGTGTGGCCTTCGATCGGCGCGCGATCCGGATGATCCACCGCGAGTCGGAGGGCGTCCCGCGGCTGGTGAATCTCGCGGCGGACCGCGCGCTGCTGGCGGCGTACGTGGACCGGTCCACGACGGTGAAGCGGTCGCACGTCAAGAAGGGCCTGGAGTCGCTGCGAGGCGAGGAGCGGGAGGCGGTGTCGGCGGAGATCGGGAAGACGGGAGGGGTTGGTCGCGGCTGGGTTGTGGCGCTGCTGGTGGCGGCCGCGGTCGTGTTGGCGGTGGCGGCGTATCTCTACCTGGGAGGGCGTCCATGAGCCTGATCGCGGACGCCCTCAAGCGCGCGCAGGAGCAGCGGAGCGGGGGCAGCACCACTGACGACAGGGCCCGGCGGATGCTGCGGGCGCCGGGTCCGCTCCGCGTCGATGCCGCCGAGAGCACGGTGATGACGAGGCCGTTGGCGCTTGCCGTCACCGCCGTGGTGGCGGCCGCGCTGATCCTGGCGGGCTCCATCGTCATGGCGCCGGATGTGGAGCCGGTCTCGCCGCGCCTTCCGGCCGGCATCTCGAGCGGGGAAGCGCTTCCTCGCAGCGCGGTCGCCGGGGCTCCCGAGGGACTTGCAGTGAATGGGCCTGACGGGATCCCGGAGGGTCTGTCAGAACAGATCCTGGACGCTCGCGGTGTGGCTCCGGAGCGGCGCGCGGGTGGGCATCAGGGCGGGGACCGGCCGCAGTCGGCAGCGCGGACCGGCAGCGGGACGGGGGGGGGCGGGGCCGAGGCGGGATCCGGTGCCGTCTCGTCCGCCCGGGCGCTGAACCCGACCGCCCCTGCGGAGGCCCCGCCCGGGGCCGGCAGAGCCGATTCACGAGGCGCGACGCAGCGAGAGGACGGCGGCTCGTTCCGGATCCGTGTCCGCGGTGGCCTGGAGGCGCGGACGGCGGAGGAGCATGTGGTGGCGGCCCTCTCGGCGCATCGCGCGGGTGACCTGACGCGGGCTGCGTCCCTGTATCGTTCGGCGCTGGAGCTCCGGCCGGGGGACGCGGAGCTCTGGAACAACCTGGGAACGGTCTATCGGGCCCTCTCCCTGCCGGAGGAAGCGCTCGTGGCGCTGCGGGCGGCGGTGGAGGCGGAGCCGAGGTACGCGCCGGCATGGAGCAATCTGGGGGTGGTACTGGACATGCTCGATCGAGAGGGGGAGGCCATGGAAGCGTTCCGGGAAGCGCTGCGGCGCGATCCGGGCAACCTGGGAGCCAAGGTCAACCTGGCGAACAAGTACCACGCGCTGGGGATGCGGGGCGATGCTCGACGGCTCCTGGGCGAGGTGCTGCGGGTGGACCCGGCGCTCCCGGAAGCGCATTACGGTCTGGCGCGGGTGCAGGAGGACGAGGGGGAGATCGACGAGGCCGTGCGGCACTATGGTCTGTTCCTGGAGCTGGGTCGGGGCCGGTTCCCGGCGCTCGAGGAGCGGGTGGCGGATCACCTGGTCGGGCTGTCGGGAGCGGATCGGTGAAGCGCGTTGCATGGGGCGCGGTCTCGAGCGTGGTCCTCTGCGCGCTGGGGTGTGGTGGAGGCACGGTCGCACCCGTGTCCGGCCCGCCTCACCCTCTACCGGACGCGGCGCGTCCGGAGGTCGTGGTCGTGGAGCCGGCCATGGAGAGGGTGGATTCAGTGCTCCCGCGCGTCCACGTGGAGCAGGTGGCGGTGGGCCCGGGAATGGCAAGCGGGCCGCTCGGGATTCCGGTGGAGGACGAGGCGCCGGCGGTGGTGGAGGGGGTCGCCGAGTCGGGGCCGCCGACGGTGACGCTTACGGCCGTGGGAACCGAGATTCGGTCGCTGCTCGTGGTGCTGGCGGAGGCCGCGGGGGTCGATCTTCTCGTGGATCCCGCCGTGGTGGGGCGCGTGACGGTCCATTTTCAGGATGTCCCGGCCCGTGAGGCGCTGGAGCAGGTGATCCGTGGGACCGGCTACATGGTTGCCCGTCCGCTTACGGCGCCGTTCCCGCCCACCGTGTTCTACGTAGTGCCGGTGAATGTGGACGAGGCGGACGCGGCGACGATCCGCGCCCGCTTCGACGTCTCCTCGGAACTGGCGTGGTACATCCTGCGATCGCGGATCCCACGGCACTGATGGGGCGCCTAGTTGATCGGCAGTGCAAAGAAGCGGATCGTATCCTCCCCGGCGCTCGTGAAGCGCAGGCGTCCCAGGATCGAATCGTTGGCTTCGTCGATGTTCGCGTCGATCCGCTGGAACTCGGGGTAGGCCACGCCCGAGATGGAGACGGTAAGGTAGTCCACGCCGTCCTCGGTGCGGATCTCGAAGCCATCCTGGATCAGTCCGCCGAACCCTGTCTCCAGCGTGCCCGTGGGGATCGAACGATCGATGTAGGGGCCTTCCCAGCGCGAGGTCAGGCCGGAGGGGTAGTTGTTGCCGCTGATATCGGTGTCCGTCCCATCGATCGGCGACACCAGGTCCTCGATGTCGGCGGGGTACCGATGGACGTTCACGAGGAACGCCTCCACACCGGAGCGGAGATTCGTGATGTCGCCGGTTACCCGGCCCACATCGGCCTTCCGGACCTGGTTGCTCACGGTGGGGACGAGGATGGCGGCCAGCGCGGCGAGAATCGCCAGGATGACCAACACTTCGACGAGGGTGAAGCCTTTGCGGTTCATGGGCATCGTTCGGTTCAATGGGTCGGGTTGCATCATGCTGTTCGGAGCATACAACCGGAGTGTTACTGCGGCGTTACTCGACCGGCTCCGAATGTAACGGCGTCGCCACGGGCGGCCCGTGAGGTGGGGCCGTGACGTATCGCCTGCGTCTGTTCGGCCCACCGGTTCTGGTCGATGGAGACGGCGAGATCCCGTCGGGCCTCGGCCCTGGCAAACCCCTGGCTGTGCTCTGTTACCTCGCCCGTGAGGGAGAGGTCCGTCGGGAGACCGTGACGGCACTCCTCTGGGGGGAGTCCAGCGAGTCCAAGGCGCGCAACGCCTTCCGGCAGGCGCTTCATCGGCTGCGTTCCGCGCTGGGCGCGGACCTGGTCCCCCACGACCCGGACACGGTCCGGATCGCGGGCGGGATCGACCTCTGGGTCGACACGGTCGAGTTCGAGCGGGCGCTGGCGGAGGGCCGGCCGGAGGACGCCGTCGAGCTGGTGGCGGGGGATTTCCTGGAAGGCTTCGAAGTCGGGGAGCCGGACTTTGACCACTGGGCGGACGGAGAGCGGGCGCGGCTCCGGGCCCGGTTCCGGGGCGCCCTTCGGGATGCGGCGGGGAACGCGCTGGGAGAGGGTCGCCTGGACGAGGCGGTGCGGCAGGCGCGGAGACTGGCGGAGGAGGACCCGCTGGACTCGGTGGCCGCGGTACTGGAAGCGAAGACGCTGACGGCGGCGGGCCGGGCGGAGGAAGGCCGTCGGCTGCTGACAGAGCACGTCGAGCGGTACCGCGCGGAAGTGGGGGACGACCCGCCGGAGGATGTAGCCACCGCGCTCTCGGGGCTGCGAGAACCGGAGGGAGAGTCGCAGGCTGCCCCGGCGGCGGTGGAGTCCACGCTGCGGCCGGAAGCGGTGAACGCACTGCTGGCGGTGTGGCGGTCGGCGGTGGAGGGCGACGCCGGCGTCGTGCTGCTGGAGGGTGAGCGAGGCTCGGGGAAGACGTGGATGGTGGACGAACTGATCCGCCGGGCCCGACCGCTGGACCGCCCGATGGTGCTCCGTGGCGAGGAGCGAATGGGCCGGCACGGGCTGCCGTTCGCCCCGGTGGCGGAGGCGCTGCGGGGCGTGTTGAGGGCGCGCGGTCTGGCGGGCGCGAGCACGCACCTCCTGGCGGAGGCCGCCCGTCTGCTGCCGGAGCTGAGGGACCGGTTCGACCTGCCGCTCCCTCCTCGGATCGACGACGAAACGGGACGCCTCCGCTTCTACGAGGGCGTGGCGTCGGTGCTGGACGCGGTGGCGTTCGAGCAGCCGGTGCTGCTGGTACTGGAGGCGCTCGATCGAGCCGACCCGCCGACTCTCGAGCTGGTGCAGTTCCTGACCTCACGGCTGGGCGACGCGTCGATCCTGTTCGTCCTGAGCCACGAGGGTGGACGTGGCGGGGGGGTGCGAGAGCGGTTTGCCGGTGCGGATCTCATGACGCTGGCGCCTCTCTCGGTTCCGCGACTGGAAGCGCTGCTGGAGGTGCGGCTCCCGGACCTCGGCCCCATGGCGCGGGCGGAAGTGGCGGCGGCGTCGGATGGCAATCCGGGGCGGGCGTTGGAGCTGGGTCAGCGCCGGCTGAGGGGAGAGCCCATCGGGGGAGCGCCAGTGCCGCTCCGCGACGCGCTGCGGGGGCGCCTCGCGGCGCGGAGCCCCCGAGAGCGTCGGATCCTGCTGGTGCTGGCACTGGTGGAGCGGCCGCTCCCCATCCGACTGGTGGCGGCGGCGAGCCACCTCCCGGAGGGTGCGGTGCTGGACCGCGTCGGACCGCTGCGGCAGGCGGGTCTGGTCCGGGAGCGGGAACACGGGATCGGACTCCCTGAGGGCCCCGCGACGGAGCTCGTGCTGGAGACGGCGGGAAGCGCGGGGCGGGGTCTGCTGGCCGCGTGGACCCTCGAGGCGCTGGCGGCGGAGCGAGCGGCGTCCGACGCCGAACTGGCGGGGCTGGCCATGGAGGCGGGGCGCGCCGAAGAGGCGGCGCGCTACGCGGAGGCCGCGGCCCGGACGGCTATGCGAGTCGGTGCGTACGACCTGGCGCGGGAGCACCTGGAGCGGGCGCTGAGCTGGACAAAGGAGCCCGGGTCGCGCGCCCGGCTGGAGCGAGCGCTGGCGGGGCTCGGAGCCGGTGGGCCGCGGCTGCCGCCGAGGGCCGGGTCCTGGGGAGAGCAGGAAGGTCCCAGGCCGGACGCGGCCGCGTGGCCGGGGGGGAAAGAGGGTCCCGAGGAGAAGGAGGAGGTGAGGGGGCTCGCGATGCCCGCGTCGCGCTCGCGCCTCGGAATCCTCGTGGGCGCGCTCGGGGCCATCCTCGTGCTGGTGATCCTGGGCGTGGTGGAGATCCCGGACTACGCCCGCCGGGACACGCTCTCCCCGGCGAGTCGGATCGTCCGCGACACGCTGGTGCTGGTGCGGACGGATCCGGACGGGGGAAGGACGCGGCTGGCGTTCACCGGTGACCCCTCGACGGCGCTGGACGGCCGTGTCCCCGTCCTCGGCTCGCCCGCGGAGCCCCGATGGATCGAATCGCTCGAGGCGGCCGGGCTGCCTGCACTGTTCTCACCTGAGCGCGAATGGGTGGCGGTGGAGGGGCAATCCATGGGTGCGCCAACGCTCCTTGCGGTGTCGGTGGACCGGTCGGACACCGTGCGGCTGGACTCGGGGGCGGAGCGGTTCGACCCGCTGGGCTGGGCCCCGGAGGGGGACCGTCTGCTCTTTGCTCGCCAGGGCTCTGCCGGAGTGGCGGAGCTGTGGGCGGTGCGGCTGGTGGACCAGGAGCCGGTGGCCATCGACACGACAGGCCGGCATGTGCTCGAGGCGGTGTGGTCACCAGACGGCACGCGCGTGGCCTGGACCGCACGTGCCCGCGGGACCGGCCGCGCCGTCTACGTCGCGTTTGCCGATGGGAGCGAGCCGCGCCGGCTGACCGATGACAGCACCGACGATTATCACCTGGTCTGGGCGCCCGACGGCGAGCGGGTGGCGTTCACGAGTGACCGGGCGGGCAACGCAGAGATCTTTGCCGTCGAGATCCGGACGGGCCGCCTGTGGCGTCTGACGTGGGACGACGCCCATGACGACCGCCCCGCCTTCTCGCCGGACGGCGAGTTCCTGGCGTTCGAGTCGACGCGCGGCGGGGAGGCCGCCGTGTACGTCATGTCCTCCTGGGGTGGTCAGCCCCAGCGGGTCACCGCTCTCGGCCAGCGCGTCCAGCACGCCGGCTGGCGCGGCTATCCGCCGCCGCACCTGAGCCACCTCCGGTTCAGCGTGCCGGAGCCATTGGGAGCGGGAGAGCGGGCGCAGCTGAGCGTCGAGCCCGTGTTCAACGACTACGTTTCGCGGAACACCGGCGCGATCCGCTGGCGCGCTCTGGATCCCCAGGTCGTGGACCTGGCGGAGGAGACCGGCGACGCGTCGCCCAGGGCGGTCACGGCCGACACGGTAGTGGTAGCTCGGCGGGAGGGGCTCGCGCGGTTCGCCGTCAGCGCGGGCGGGTGGCGGGAGGACACCGTATTCGTGAAGGCGGGCCTGCAGCCTGCGGTGATGGTGGATGGTCCATTGACGTCAGCCGGTTGGAGCCAGCGGGGAGACGGGGTCGTTTCGCGCCCGAGCTATCCGGTGGACTACGGGCTCTCGGCCGAGCTGACGGTCCCGCAGGAGGATCTTTCCGGGTCCGGTATTCTCGAGCTGGCGCTCGTCTCGCCTCAGGAGAGCGACTCGGGTCCCGTGGACGCCTCGCTGCTTCTGGCGCGTCTCACGCTGGACCTGGGGACGGGCCAGCTCCGGCAGGTCGTGGAGCGTGAGGAGCACCGGACCCGGCTGGCGCAGCCCGAACGAGGCGCGGCGGCCGGGCCGTTGAGACTGGGGGTCACGGTGGGCGAGGAGGGCCGTGTCGCGTTCAGCGTGGGGGGGGACACAGTGTGGCAGTCGAGCCTGCGACTGACCGGCGCCGGGTTTCCCGTGCACCGGGTCCGGATCCTGGTGGACGCCCCCCCTCGGATCCAGGCCGCCGGACGGGTTCGGGTGGTGGTGGGCGGCCCATAGTTCAGCACGCTGCTGTGCTTCCCGCTACGGCGGCGGCGGAGATCGACCGGCGAGGCCGCAGCGATCGCTCGCGCACCGCCCCTTTCAGCAGCCCGTCAGACCACCCGGGCCGATGCGCCCTTCTCTTCCACCAGACGCCGGAAGTGCGGGATCGTCCTGCGGAGGCCCTCCTCGAGCTGGAATTCCGGCTCCCAGCCCAGGATCTCTCGGGCCAGGGTGATGTCGGGCTGCCGGACGGTGGGATCATCGGTGGGGAGCGGCCTGTAGTCGATGGTGGACGAGCTGCCGGTGATCTCGATCACCTTCTCGGCCAGCTCCAGGATGGTGAACTCTTCCGGGTTGCCGATGTTGACCGGCCCCACATGGTCGGACATGAAGAGGCGATAGAGCCCATCGATCTCGTCGGAGACATAGCAGAAGGACCGGGTCTGTGAGCCGTCGCCATAGACGGTCAGGGGCTCCCCCCGCAGGGCCTGCACGATGAAGTTCGACACGACCCGGCCGTCCCCCGGCCGCATCCGTGGGCCGTACGTATTGAAGATCCGCACGATCCTGGTGTCCACCTGGTGGAACCGGTGGTAGGCCATGGTCATGGCCTCGGCGAACCGCTTCGCCTCGTCGTAGACGCCACGCGGGCCGATGGGATTGACGTTCCCCCAGTACGACTCCGTCTGCGGGTGGATCTCCGGGTCGCCATAGACCTCGGAGGTGGACGCCAGGAGGTAGCGAGCCCCCTTGGCCTTGGCGAGGCCGAGGGTCTTGTGGGTGCCGAGGCTGCCTACCTTGAGCGTCGGGATCGGCATCTCGAGGTAGTCCACGGGACTGGCGGGGCTCGCGAAGTGGAGCACCCCATCGAGGGGCCCTTCCACGTGGATGTAGTCCACCACGTTGTACTCGACGAACGAGAACTGTCTGTCGCCGAAGAGGTGGGCAATGTTATCGGCGTGGCCGGTGAGGAAGTTGTCCATCCCGATCACCTCGTGGCCCTCGGCGATGAACCGGTCGCAGAGGTGTGACCCGAGGAAGCCGGCGGCGCCGGTGATCAGTATTCGCATGTATCTCAGCTGTTTGAGTGTTCGCGGAGCCACTGGACGAAGCGCGGGATGCCCTCTTCCACGGGGGTGGAGGGCTGATACCCGAGCAGGTCCTGGGCCTTGTCGACATTGGCGTAGGTACGCTGCACGTCGCCGGGCTGCATGGGCAGCCTGCGGATCTCCGGCTCAACGCCGAGGGCGTCTCCGATGAGCGTGATCAGGCGCCGGAGCGACGTGGTGCGGTTCCCCCCCAGGTTGATGATCTCGAACTCGGACGGGTGCGTGCGCGTGCGGTCGATGGCCGAAATGACGCCGGTGATGATGTCGTCGACCCAGGTGTAGTCGCGCTCGGTGTCGCCGTCGCCGAACATGGGAATCGGCTCTCCGCGCATCAGGAGCGTGGCAAACTTGCGGATGGCCAGATCCGGTCGCTGCCGGGGCCCGTACACGGTGAAGAACCGGAGCGCCTGGATGGCGGTGCCGTGGAGGTGGTAGTGCGCGTGGCAGAGGAGCTCGCCGGCGCGCTTGGTGGCGGCATAGGGCGAGATCGGTTCCTCGACGGGGTCGTCTTCGGAGAAGGGGACCGTCTCATTGTTCCCGTACACTGAGGACGACGAACCGAATACGAAGCGGTCGATCCCGCGCTCGCGGGCGAGCTCGAGCATCGCCTGGGTGCCCATGAGGTTTGCGCGGGCGTAGGCGACGGGGTCGGCGATGGAAGGTCGGACGCCGGCCTTGGCGGCCAGGTGGACGACCACGTCGAAGTCCCTGCCATCGAGGGCCGCGCGGAGTCCCGGAAGGTCGGCGCAGTCGGCCTCGATGAGCTCGAACGCGGGACTGTCCGCGGCCTTCCTCACATTGGCCCGCTTCTCCGCGGGGTCGTAGAAGGGGTCGAAGTTGTCGACGCCCACCACATGCGCTCCGCGGTCGAGGAGGCGATCGGAGAGATTGCTGCCGATGAAACCGGCTGCGCCGGTGATGAGTACGCGATCTGTCATGCCGCTCCGCATCGAGGAATGGTCGGCAGCCAAGATACCCGTTCCGGCGGTGTGCGAAAAGCCGTCGCAGGGTGGCCATATCGCCCTCTCCGGTTATCTTGTCGGCGCCGCCGGCTGGCGGGAGGGGCCGGCAGGAGACGAGGTGCCTGAGAGCGGCGGAGACCCGCCGAAACCGTGTCGCTGGGATCAGAGGGAGTAAAGATGAAGGTGCCATTGCTGGACCTGCGGGCCCAGTACCTGGATATGCGGGACGAGATTGACTCGGCCGTCGCCGCGGTGGTGGAATCGCAGCGCTTCATACTGGGCCCCGAAGTGGAGGGGCTGGAGCAGGAGATCGCGGCGCGACTGGAGGTGGATCACGCGGTGGGCTGCGCCAGTGGGACGGACGCGCTCCTGCTTCCGCTACGTGGTCTGGATCTGGGCGTGGGAGCGGAGGTCATCGTCCCATCGTTCACCTTCTTCGCGACGGCGGGCGCGGTGTGGAACGCGGGTCTTCGCCCCGTATTCGCGGACATCGACCCCGGCACCTTCAACCTCACGAGGGAAACCGTGGAAGCGGCGTTGACCTCGCGCACGCGTGCGGTGGTCGTGGTGCACCTGTTCGGGCAGATGGCGCCCATGGCGCCGATCCTGGAGCTCGCCGCGGAGAGAGGTCTGGCGGTGATCGAGGATGCCGCGCAGTCCATCGACGCCCGCCAGCTGGTGGGAGATCGGTGGCGGGCCGCCGGGTCCGTGGGGACCGCCGGCTCCCTGTCCTTCTTTCCCTCGAAGAACCTGGGCGGGTTCGGGGACGGGGGTATGGTGACGTCGAACGACGCGGAATTCGCCGAGCGTGTGCGCAAGCTGCGGGTGCACGGCGGACGCCGAGATGTACCACCATGAGATGGTGGGGACGAACTCCCGGCTCGACGCCATCCAGGCGGCGGTGCTGCGTCGGAAGCTGCCTCACCTGGAGCGGTGGACGCGGGCCCGAGTCGAGCACGCGCGGCGCTACGACGAAGCCTTCGCCTCGGTGCCGGCGATCCGCACGCCCGTCGTCGCGGCCGGCAACGAACACGTGTACAACCAGTACACGGTGCGAGTGAGGCGGCGGGACGAGGTGCGGGCGCGGCTCGAAGCGGCGGGGATCGGAACCGGCGTCTATTACCCGGTTCCGCTGCACCTGCAGGAGTGCTTCGCGGAGCTGGGATATGGGGAAGGGGACCTGCCGGAGTCGGAGCGCGCGGTACATGAAGTGCTCTCGCTCCCGGTGTTTCCGGAACTGACAATGGAGCAGCAGACGATGGTCATCGACGAGTTGACCGCTGCGGTAATGGAAGAGGACGCTTCGAAATGAACGTATCAGTGATCGGCACGGGCTACGTGGGTCTGGTGGCGGGCGCGGGGTTCGCCGAGATGGGGAACGACGTGATCTGCGCCGATATCGACGAGGGCAAGATCGCCAAGCTGAACGCGGGCGAGCTCCCGATCTACGAGCCGGGGCTGGAGCCGCTGGTGGAGCGGAACCTGGAGGGGGGTCGTCTGACGTTCACGACCGACCTTGGGCGGGCGGTGCGGGACTCGGACATCATCTTCATCGCGGTGGGAACCCCGGAGGGGGAGGATGGGAGCGCGGACCTGCAGCACGTGCTGAGCGTGGCGGCGACGATCGGCGAGCACATGAACGGCTCCAAGCTCGTCATCACCAAGAGCACGGTGCCGGTGGGGACCGCGGAGAAGGTGCGGCGGACCATCGAGTCGAAGACGGACCACAAGGTCCATATTGGCGCGAACCCCGAGTTCCTGAAGGAGGGGGCGGCCGTCAACGACTTCATGAAGCCGGACCGCGTGGTGATCGGGGTGGACTCGGAGGAAGCGAGAGCGGCCCTCGAGGAGCTCTACTCCCCGTACGTCCGGACGGGGAACCCGCTGATCTTCATGGACATTGCCTCGGCGGAGATCACGAAATACGCGGCGAACGCGATGCTGGCGACGCGGATCTCCTTCATGAACATGATCAGCCAGCTGTGCCAGGGGGTCGGGGGCGATATCGACATGGTCCGGCAGGGAGTGGGCTCCGATGACCGGATCGGGTCATCGTTCCTGTTCGCGGGCGTGGGGTACGGTGGCAGCTGTTTCCCGAAGGACGTGAAGGCGCTGATCCGGACCTTGCACGAGCAGGACGTGGACGCGGGCATCCTCGAGGCGGTGGAGGGGGTGAACGCGCGGCAGAAGGAGCTGATCCTGAACGCGGTCGAAGCGCGGTACGGAACGGACCTCTCGGGCCTGGTATTCGGGGTCTGGGGTCTGTCCTTCAAGCCGGGGACCGACGACATGAGGGAGGCCACTTCGCTGGTGGTGATCCGCGGCCTCCTGGAGCGGGGTGCGCGGGTCCAGGCGCATGATCCCGAGGCCATGGACAACGCCCGGCGCTGGCTGGGGGATGACGTACTGTTCACGCAGACGAACTACGACGCGCTGAAGGGTGCCGACGGGCTGATCATCCTGACGGAGTGGCAGCCGTACCGACGTCCGGACCTGGACCGGATCAAGACCCTGCTGCGGGAGCCGGTGGTCTTCGACGGGCGCAACCTGTTCAACCCGTCGAAGATGGGGGAGCGAGGATTCGAGTACTGGAGCGTCGGTCGACGGGGAACGCTTCGGGTGGCATCGGCCTCCTCCGCCTGAGGAAACGCGCGTTGATCCTTCCGCGGGCATCGAGTAGGTTCAGAGCATGAGCACCGAAGCCGATCGTCTGATCCAGCGAGCCCGGGAAGCGTACGAGCGCCGGGATTTCGTGGCAGCGCTGGCGGATTTCCGGGAGGTGGTGGACAACAGCCCCCACTTCGCCGATGTCCGCCAGATGATGGGGCTGTGCCTGAGCTTCCTCGGTCAGCCGGACGCGGCCCTCGAGCAGTTCGACCGGGCCCTCGAGGAGAACGACTGCTACGTCGAGGCCCTGCTCCACAAGGCGATCACACTGAACGAGCTCGGTCGCTACGACGACGCCCGCGAAGCGTTCGAACGGGCGGGCGATTGTGAAGGGCGGCTCAAGGGCCGCTTCCCCACGTCGGTCTCCGGACGCATTGCCAACGCGCACGCCTCCGTGGGTGATCTCTACATGGCGGCTTCGGCGCCCGATGAGGCGGTCGCAGAGCTGCGGCGCGCTCTCGAGCTGCGGCCGGGGTTCCACGACATTCGAAACCGCCTGGGCGAGGCGCTGATGCAGGCGGGCGCGCTGGAGGAGGCGCGGGCGGAGTTCGAAAGCGCCCTCGAGGGCAACGGCCGCTTCTTCCGGGCCCGGCTCAACCTGGGCCTGGTCTGCTACCGGTCCGGCGACTTCGACCGGGCGCGGGAGGAGTGGGAGGAGTGCCGGGCACAGGACCCGAACAGCGCGCAGGTGCGCGCGTATCTGCGGCTCCTGGAATCGCGGACGGAGCATGTGGCCGAAGCTCCCTGAGCTCACGGTGGGACACCTCCGTACGCTGTCCCGGCTCTTCATAGGGGCGCTCGCGCTGAACGTTGCCGGGTGCAGCGACAACGAGAGCGCCATCGCCCGCGGCGACCGGCTCTGGGCGGACTCGAGCAGAACGGCCGCGCTCGCCGAGTACCGCCTGGCGGTGGCACAGCGCGGAGACGAGGAGGCCCTTTCCCGCCTCGCCCACGCCCTCGCCCGGAGCGGCGACCTCGCCGAGGCCCGGGATGCGTACCGCCAGCTCCTGGACCTCTCTTCCGCGTTCCGCGACCAGGCCGTTTACGACCTGCTGGACCTCGCCCAGCGCGCGGGCCGGCGCGGGGACGCGTACGGCGCGGCCATGGCGATGGACGCCGCGATCGCGCTCCGCCCCGAGGTCCGGCTGCCGCGGGTCTCAGCGGAGGCCGCGGCCTTCTACCGCGACCGGGGCGACGCGGCCGCCGCACTGTCCTACTACCGCCGGGCCCTCGCCGGCGTGCCCGCCGACTCCGCGCCGCCGTTGCTGTACGAGATCGGGCGGCTGGAGGAGGAGCAGGGGCGATGCGCCACGGCCACCGACTACTTCTCGGCGCTGCGCGAACAGACGTCGGGTTCCGGGGAGTGGCGGGAACTGACCGACGAAGCGGCGTGGCACACCGGGAGCTGCGCGTTCCGCCTCGCCGAGGAGGCCCGCGACGCAGGGCGAGTCGTCGAAGCGCTGGACCATCTTGAGACGCTGGTCCGACTGGGCGTACCCGAGAACCTCCTGGACCAGGCGTGGCTGGAGCGGGGCGAGCTGCTCCTGGCGGTGGGTGACCTCGACGACGCCCTCGCCGCCTATCGCCAGGTGCTGGAGCGGAACCCGGCTCGCCGCGGCCAGCTGGTGGAGCGGGCGCAGCGGCGAATCGATGAGATTCGTTTTGACCGGTTCCCATCCGACAGCACGCGGATCGAAGCGCCAGGCCGACCCGCTGGACGGGACGGTCCGCGCCGGAGCGACGGCTGAGCCATGGAGACGGCGGACCTCCTCGTCATCGGCGGAGGGATCGTCGGCCTCACCACGGCGCTCGAATGGAAGCGTCGGCATCCGCGCCAGCGGGTCGTGCTCCTGGAGAAGGAGGCCGGGGTAGGGCGCCACGCCAGCGGTCGGAACAGCGGTGTGCTGCACGCCGGCCTCTACTACGCCCCGGACTCCCTCAAGGCCCGCTTCGCCCGGGACGGCAACGCCCGCATGACGCGGTACTGCGTGGAGCGGAGCCTTCCGATCCGAACCAACGGGAAGCTGCTCGTGGCCGTGGGCGAGGAGGAGCAGGCGGCGCTGGATATACTGCTCCAGCGCGCCCGAGCGGCGGGTGTGGCGGTGGAGGAGGTGGATGAGGCCGGGGCGCGGGATCTGGAGCCGGCGGCGCGGGTGCGGGACCGGGCCCTCTACTCGCCTTCGACGGCTTCGGTCGATCCCGGTGCGGTCATGCGCGCGCTGGCGGAGGACGCCCGGGCGGCGGGGGTGGAGCTGCGGCTCGGTGAGGCGTTTACGGCGGTGCGGCCGGAATCGGGCCAGGTGCGGACGTCACGGGGAGCGTGGTCGCCGGGGTACGTGCTGAACGCCGCGGGGGTCCACGCGGCGCGGGTGGCCCGGCAGTTCGGGGTCGGTGAGGAGTACCGGATCGTGCCGTTCATGGGACGGTACCTGGAGGCGGTGGCGCCGGTCCCCGTGCGGCTCCACATCTATCCCGTGCCGGATCTCCGCTACCCGTTCCTGGGCGTGCACGTGACGGTGAGCGTCGATGGAATCGTGTGGCTCGGCCCGACGGCGACCCCGGTCCTGGGGGGGGAGCAGTACCGTCTACTGGAGACGACGCCGAGGGAAGCGGTGGTGACCGCCGCACGGCTGGCGCTTCTTCTTTCGAGGCCCCACAATACGGGGCTTCGCCGGCTGGCGGTGAAGGAGCTGAGGCTGCGGTCGCGTCGAGCGCTGGTCCGGGAGGGGAGCCGTCTGGCGCGCGGTCTGCCGTCCGCGGCGGGCTGGAAGCCGGGGCGGCCGGGGATCCGGGCGCAGCTCGTCGATACCGTCCGGTGGAAACTCCAGGACGATTTCGTGTACGAAGCCGTCGAAGGATCGTGCCACGTCCTGAACGCGGTGTCGCCCGCATTCACGTGCGCACTGCCACTGGCGGAGTATCTGGTGGACACAATGAGCGGGGTTCGGAAGCAGTGAAGAGAATGATCGATAGAGCGTCTGTGACATCGCTGGGAGTCCTCTGGCTTCTGCTGGCGGGCCTGGCTGCGTGCGGTCCCAAGAGGCCGCCCCTCAGCGAGCTGACGGCCGAGGTCCTGTGGACCCGGGGGTTCGAGGCGTACGAGCAGGAGGAATGGAGTGAGGCGATCCGCTACCTCGACCGCTTCGTGCTCGCCGGCGGCTCGGACCCGCGGGTGGACCAGGCGCGCTACTACGCCGCGGACGCGCACTTCAACCGCGAGGAGTATGTTACGGCCGCGGCGGACTTCGCCCGGCTGGCGTCGGACGTGGGGCGGGCGGAGCTCGGGGATGACGCCCGCTTCATGACCTGCCGCGCGTACGAGGAGCTGTCCCCGAAGCCGCAGCTGGACCAGGAGTACACCCGCGCGGCCATGGACCACTGCCAGAGTGTCATCGATATGTTCCCGGAGAGCGAGTTCCGGGAGCGGGCCGAGGGGATCGTGGAGCAGATGTGGGGCAAGCTGGCGGCCAAGGCCTTCGAGACCGCCGAATGGTACCGGGGCAGGCAGGCGTACGACTCGGCGATCCTGTACTACGAAGACGTGGTGCGGACGTATCCGCAGACGCGCTGGGCGCCGCGGGCGCTGGCGCGGATGGTGGACGTGTTCGGGATCCTGGAGTGGGAGGAAGAGCGGACGGAGGCGCGGGACCGCCTGCGCGCGGAATACCCGGAGAGCGCAGAGGCCCGGGCTCTGGGCGACGGGTAGGGCCGCTCAGCCATCATGGAAGCACGAAAGGAGACCGCGAACGGCCGAAGCACGGGCCGTCGCGCCGCGGCCATTGCAGCGCTCTCCCTGCTTCCGCTGAGCGCCACCGCCCAGGCCGTGGCACAGACCCAGCCCGCGCCGGTGGTGGGGCAGCGGTCCGGCGCCGTCGCGGCCCCCTACCTTGCCCCCGACCACTGGGTCATGGACGCGCTGCGCCGCCTTGATGCGGCGGGGCTGCTGGGCGGGGCCTACGACCCGAGCCTCCCGGGGCTCGATCGCGTGGAGGCGGTGCGCCTCCTCGACCGTGCGGGACGGGAAGCGGAGCTGGGGTGGCGCGACCTGGTCCCCATGGTCGAGGCATACCGCGCCCGCTTCGCCGCGCAGTATCCCGTGGCGGCCGGGGATGTGAGGCAGTGGCGAGGGCCGCAGGTGGGGGCGAGTGAGGTTTCCGCCGGGTATCTCCACGAGGATGCCGAGATGCTCACGTCCGTAGGGACGCCCCCGATCCCCAAGCGTCCGTGGGTGCCGGAGCAGCCGGCGGCGCTGGCGGCGCCACACCGCGCCCCCGCGGTGGCTGGTGAGGTCAGCGGGTACTGGGGCCGTCACGCGGCCGGTGCGGTTGGAGCGGTCCTCGAGGAGGGCGGGGCGCGCCTTGGCGAGACGCAGCTCGTCGCGGCTGTGGGGCCGGTCCATGCGTGGGCCGGGCGGCGCCGGCTCCGGATCGGGCACGGCGATGCCGGGATCATCGTTTCCGGCACGATCCCGATCGATGGGGCGGGGATCGCCTCCGAGCCCTTCCGTCTCCCGTGGGCGCTCGCCCACGTCGGGGATATACGCGTCTCGACAGCCCTGGGCCAGCTGGAGCGGACGGACCCGTACGATGATCCGTGGCTCTGGCTCTTTCGGGCGACGGTGGTGCCGCACCCGCGCGTCACGCTGGGGCTGAACCGCGCGGCCATTGCCGTGAAAGTCGATGGAGGGTTCGGTGACCGGCTCCGGCAGGTCGCCTACATCGCCATCGGGAAGCACGGCGCCACGCCCGATGACAACATGCGGGACAACCAGATGGCGTCGGTGGATCTGCGGTACCGGCCGCCCGTCGGGCCACTACCCCTGTCCCTCTATATCGAGTGGGGGCTCGATGACAGCGCGGGGTCGTGGAAGAATGTCCCCGGCATTGTCGGCGGCGCCTATCTCGGAGCGATTCCCGGGGCGCCCGCGTTGGCGGCCGGGGTCGAGCGGGCCTATTTCGCGGAGCGCTGCTGCGGCAACATCTGGTGGTACCGCCACAGCGGGTTCACGGGCGGATGGACGGACGAGCGGCGGCCGCTGGGGCACCCCCTGGGCGGGCACGGCGACGAGTGGGCCGCCCGCCTCGACGCCACGCTGCTGGACGCCTCCCTGCTGGTGAAGGCCCGCGGGTACCTGCGGGACCGCGGAGATGAGAACCTGTTCGCTCCCACGTTCGAGGGGTCGAGCCGGGGGGGGTCGGTACGAATCTCGGCGCGGCCGGATGGGGTGATAGGGCAGCGATCGCTGGAGGTGGGGCTGGGGATGGAGTACGAGAGGGGGGAAGAGTGGTCGCGGGGGATGGGAGAAATCCGGATCGCGGTGTTCTTCTGACGGTCCGGCCGTTGTCGGGACCGCCGAACACTGTACATGGGGTGCTCCGTCGCGCCCCGCGGGTGCGGTTCGTGCAACAGAAGCGTTTCCATGTTTCCAATCAAGAGTTCCGTTTCGCTCCAGCGCCCGAAGATCTCCACGCGCTGGGTCTCCGTGTGTCCATGACCGAGTCCGCATTCTGATGAATTCCGCAGCTCCGGTCCCGGAGGGGCCGACGTACCTCGCCGGCTCCTCCGCGAGTATTTCCCCGGCCCCGGCCGTGGCCCGATCCGCCGTGAAGCGACTCGTGGATATCGTCGGGGGGCTGGTCCTGACGCTCCTCGCCCTCCCCGTGGGGCTCCTCGCGGTGCTGGCGATCCGGCTCGATTCCAAGGGGCCGGTGCTGTTCCGGCAGGAGCGGGTGGGGATGGACGGGCGGCCCTTCACCATGCTGAAGCTGCGGTCCATGCGTGATGGGTGTGAGCAGGACTCGCACCGCGACTACGTGACCGGGCTGGTGAACGGGGAGAAAGAATCGTCCCACGACGGCGTGTACAAGCTGGTGAACGACCGCCGTGTGACCCGCGTGGGCCTCTGGCTTCGACGCACGTCGCTGGACGAGCTGCCGCAGCTCCTCAATGTGCTGCGGGGGGAGATGAGCCTGGTAGGGCCCCGTCCACCGCTGCCGTACGAGGTGGAGCAGTACGACGACCGGCAGATGCGACGGCTCACCGCGCGTCCGGGCCTGACGGGCCTGTGGCAGGTTTCCGGCCGCAACCAGCTGAGCTATCGCAGCATGGTCGAGCTCGACCTGGAGTACATCGACCAGTGGAGTCACTGGCTCGATCTCACGATCCTGATGCGAACCGTACCCGTCGTGCTCAAGGACACCGGCCAGGCACGATGACCCGAGCCTCTCGCCGTGCAGCGACCGCCGCCGCCCTCGCCATCTCCGCGGGAGCGGCGATCCCGGTGACGCCCGCCGCCGCCCAGGAAGCTTCAGCCCGCCTGCCGTTCGACCCCTGCGCAATGCTGTCGGAGAACGCCGTGACCGATCTCTCCGGTCCCGCGGAGGAGCTGCTGAGGTGGGGGGAGATCACGGGCGTTCTGCCGCAGCGCGCGCGCTCCATCCGCCGCCCGTCCGACGACGTGGCGCGCCCGCCGTGTCAGGGTGCCGACGCACGGGCCGCCGCAGAGTACGTTTGGGGGCCCGCCCGAATCAGCGCCCTTCCCGTCCGTCTGGGATTCAGTCACAACGGCGCGTATCCCGACGACCGTAACAACGGCGCGCTCTGGGCTGGGCGGGGGGCCGCGGGGCTGCTCACCGCGGGAATCCGGGTGGAAGCGGGTCCACTGAGTGCCGGGCTAGCCCCCACGCTGGTGTACCAGGAGAACCAGCCCTTCGAGACCCGGTCGACCACTCGTCCCGGCTACTCGGATCTCGTGAACCCTTTCTACGTCGGCATCGACCTGCCGCAGCGTTTCGGTGAGGAGTCGTACTCCGAGACGAGCTGGGGGCAGTCGTACCTGAGGATCGATGCCTTCGGCGTGGCCGCGGGGATCTCCACCGAGAACCTGTGGGTGGGGCCGGCGGCGCGCTATCCGATCCTCATGAGCAACACGGCCCCGGGGTTCCGTCACCTCTTCCTCGGGACCTCGACCCCAGTGGACCTGTGGCTCGCGAAGGTCCATGGCCAGCTCATGCTGGGCCGGCTGGAGGAATCGGACTACTTCGACAGCGTGCCCGAGAACGACGAAAGTCGACTGGCCATGCTGGTGCTGACGGTCCAGCCGCGCTGGCTGGACGGTCTGGAGCTGGGCTTCGCCCGCAGCTACATGTACCGTCCGACCGAGGGTGACAACGACCTCGCGGCCCTCTTCCGCCCGAGCGATACCAACCTGCCGGGGAACGAGCTGGCCTCGATCTTCGCTCGCTGGGCCTTCGTGGAGAGCGGAGCCGAGATCTACGGGGAATGGGCGCGTGACGACCGCTATGCCACACTGGAGGACGACCTCATCCCCGAGATCGACCACTCCCAGGCGTACATGATCGGGTTCCAGAAGGTCACGGGGATCGGCGGCTCCGGGGCTGCCCCTCGGGCCGTGCGCGTCCGGGGCGAGCTGGTGCACCTCCAGGAGAAGGCGGAGCCCCGTCCAGGGAGGCCTCTGCCGACCTACTACACCCACTCTCAGGTTAGGCAGGGCTACACGCACCGCGGCCAGCTCCTGGGAGCGGCCGTGGGGCCAGGTGGCGATGGGCAGTTCATCGGAGTCGACGCGCTGTTCCCCTGGGGGATGGCCGGAGCTTTCGTCGAGCGGGTCCGGCGCAATGATTCGTCTACGGCCGCACGGCAGGCCCGGTTTTCCTTTCCCTACGATCACGACACCGAGCTGACCGGTGGGGTACGAGGGATGGTGCTCCTGGGGGAGCTCGTGCTGGAGGGCAGCGTGGGGTACGGCAAGCGGTGGAGTCGGGACTTTCTCCACGATGATGAGGGCGTGAAGATCGAGCTGGACCTGCAGTGGTGGCCGGGGACGTGGCCATGAGGCCTCACACGGAAGCTGTCGCCCGCCGGTATTTCCGCAGCATCGCGGTGCTCGCGCTCCTGGCGGTACCGCTGGCGTGCGACGAGCCGCTGGACCTTGCCCACCCGGAGGCCCCCCAGCTCTGGCGCGACGTGAGTGCGGGCGACCTGCACACCTGCGCCACGGCGCTCGACGGACACGCCTGGTGCTGGGGCTACGAAGCGACCGCCCGGCTGGGATACATATCCGAGGGGGCACCCTGTACCGGCGACTTCTGCTCGGAGCCCGTGCCGGTGGTCGGCGGGGCAGCCATGGAGGGGATCGAGGCCGGGGAGGCCCACAACTGCGGCATCAGCGGCGGCGCCCCCCTCTGCTGGGGCTGGGGCTGGCGCGGTCAGCTCGGGGACGGGGGAACGCTGGAAGGCCGCTGCGTTCCACCGGGCGGGCGGAGCGCATTTCCGTGCTCGCTCGAGCCTGTTCCGGTGGCCCTCGGGTTCGACGTGCGGGATGTGGCGGTGGGCGGCGAGCGCAGCTGCGCGGTGACGCGGGCGGGGGACGGGTATTGTTGGGGCTTCAACCACATGGGGCAGCTCGGGACGGGGGAAGTGGGCGGAGCCACGTGGGCCCCGACCGAGGTCGCCGGGGACCACGTCTGGGACCGGATCAGCCTCGGCCCGAGCCATGGCTGCGGCCTGGATGCCGCCGGTGAAATCTGGTGCTGGGGCGCCGGCGATGCGGGTCGGCTGGGCCATGGCAGCGTGTCCAGCTCACCAGTGCCGGTCCAGGTGGAGGACGATCGGGTGACGGGGAACGACCTGCGCTGGGCGGATCTGGACGCTGGTGTTGCCCACACCTGCGGCGTGACCCAGGACGGCAAGGCCTACTGCTGGGGGCTGGGCGGGCGCGGCCGCCTTGGTGACGGGTCCGGCGTTTCCTTCCCGTTCCCGGTGCGGGCGAGGGTGCCCGGCGTCCCCAACGAGAGCCAACCCGTGATCGTTGCGGTCTCCGCTGGCGGCACCCACTCCTGCCTGCTCACGGCGGAGGGAGAGCTCTACTGTTTCGGGGAGAACGACAATGGGCAGTTGGGCGACGGGAGCACGATCGATCGGCTCCGACCCTCGAGGGTGGTGGGCGACAGGGTATGGGCGCGGGTGAGTGCGGGTACACGCCATACGTGCGCCATCGACGTGGACCAGGCGCTGTACTGCTGGGGAGACGGGAGCTTCGGTCGGCTGGGGACCGGCGACCTGAGCGACCGGCTGACGCCCCGGCGCATTCCTTCCGGCTAGAGGCGGCCGCGGCCCAGCTCCCGGACCTGCGTCGCCGCGTCGGCCAGCGGCCCGGGCAGCAGCAGCGAAAGCCGCGCGAGATACGGTCGGGGCCAGCGGGGGTCCAGGCGGCTGGCCTGGCGGTATCGCTCGGCCGCCTGGTGCCGCTCGCCGGAGCGGTGGTGGTGACGGCCGAAGGCGTAGTGTGTCCGTGCCAGCAGACGCGCCTCGTGCCTGCGGATCAGGGGGTACCGGGCCGCGAGTTTCGGCACCAGCCGGAGATTGTCCTCGAGAAAGCGAGGGGCGTGGCCGGAGTAGTTGCTGCCGGTGAAGTGGTGGACGGCGCTGTAGCCGGGAGCGCCACCGCCGTCGAAGCGCAGCGGCACCCCTTCCGCCACGAGCCGCAGCAGCAGTTCCAGGTCATCCGCTCCTCCGAGCAGTTCCTCATCCAGCAGACCGCAGCGGTCGAATGCGCGCCGTGGCACCAGCATGGTGACCAGCGGGGCCGCGTTCCCCCAGCGGACGAAGACGGACATGGCGGCGTCGCCGCCCTCCTCCAGACCGGCCACGGCCCGGGAGGGTGGCCATACGAACGGCCTCCGGCCCGCGCCGGTGTGGAGGAGCCGTCCGAAGACGACGGGCGCTTCGCCTCCCGTATCCCGTGCGACAGCGAGCTGCCTCTCGAGCTTGTCCTCCACCCATTCGTCATCCTGGTCGAGGAAGGCGATCCAGGCACTGTTCGCCGCACCGATCCCGGTGTTCCGAGCGCACGGAATGCCGCGGTTCGACGGGTGTCGTAGGCGGCGGATGGGAAGGTCGGAGCGGACGTCGGGCACCGGATCCGGAGAGCCGTCGTCGACGATGACCACCTCCGCCGGCCTCGTCGTCTGCCGCTCGAGAGAACGAATCGCCCGCTCGATGGTCGCGGCCCCACGGTAGAAGGGGATGACCACCGAAACGGAGTCGGGCATGGTGTGAGGTCCTGGCGAAGGGAGCGTTCTCGAAGCCTCCACTGAATCTAGCCCGTTCCGTGGCCGTCGACCATCACCGCCCCTGTGTGTGAGTGCTCCGACCCAGCCCCACCGCGGCGAGAGCGCCGTGTCTCTCCTTGCGACCCAGTCCGCGCATCCAGGCCCAGCCCCCCCACAGGATCGTGAGGGCGATCACACCTGCGAAACGGGCGAACATGGAGTCGAGGGACACGACCGCGATGGCACCGCCGGCGCCAAGCAGCACGAGCGAAAGGACCGTGGCGGGCAGGCGCTCCCGCACGAGGAGACCGGCTGAAACGATCCTGAGGAAAACCACCGCTCCGAAGAGAAGGATCGAGTCGATCGCCACGCGCAGCGTCCACGCCGCCGCCGCGCCCACGATCCCCCAGCGAGCGAGGAAGCCCCAGAGGACGAGGAGGTAGAGCGGCAGCTCGATCAGGTGGAATCGGGCGGTGAGGTCGGGTCGGCCGCTGGCCTGTAGCAGCGTGTACGGCAGGTAGGCGGCGCCGTTCAGGATCATGCCGAGGGCGAGCCAGCGAAGGACGAGGCCGCCCTCGGCAGCGAAGGCGGCCCCGAGCCAGAGCTGGAGCAGGTCCGGCCCGAGCAGCGCCAGGGCGAGCAGCGGGGGCGCGATCAGGGCGAGGAGGTACTTGATCGCCCGGGTGAAGAGGAGGCCCTGGGAGGCGTCGCCGGCGGTCGGTCGACTGGAGAACGCCGGGAAGAGAGCCGCCGCCAGGCTGCCGGGGAGGATGGCGAGACGGGAGACGATCTCATGGGGCGCCGTGTAGTAGCCGACGGCCCGGGCGCCGACCAGCGCGCCGATCATGAAGCGGTCGATGTAGACCAGGAGCGGGCTTATGACCGTCGAAATGGTCACCCAGCCGCCGAACCCGAGTACCTCCCGGGCGGAGGCGCGGTCGGGCAGCGACGGGCGTCGGAGCTCGGGCCAGAGCCGGAGGCAGGCGGTGAGATACGCGATCAGTGCCGCGGCACGCAGGACCACGAGCCCGAGGACGATTCCGCTCAGGCTCCAGTCGAGCCACACCCCCACGAGTGGCACGAGGAAGTTGCCGGCGCTGGTGGGTCCCCGGATCAGGTTGACCAGGTCGAATCGCTGGCCCGCTTCGAGGAGTCCGCGGAACGTGTTGGTGACCACGATGATCGGTGCGGCCGCGGCGAGGGCCATGAAGGCGGCGAGGGCCTCCACCTCCAGCGCCGGTGGCAGGTCGAGCAATCGCTCCACCAGCGGTCGTGAGAGGAGGGCCAGCGCGCCCCCGGTCGTCAACGCCACGACCACCTGCACCATGGTGGTCATGGTGGCGACGCCCCGAAGGGCCCGAAGGTCGCCGCGGGCCAGGGCCTCCGCCGCGAATTTCGTAGTGGCGCGGCCGAGCCCGAGATCGAGCATGGCGAGGTATGCGAGAACCACCCACAGGAGCCCCAGGATTCCGAACCGGGCCGAGCCGAGCCCCTCGACGACCGGCGGCATGGCCACCACCCCCACCACCAGGGGGAGCCCCAGGCCGGCCAGATTGAGCATGCTGTTCCGCGCCAGCCGGTGGGACGACCGGTGGGTCTCCGGAGCCATCACCGGGCAACCGTGGCGGCCGGCGCGGCGGCCGCGCTCTCCAGCACGCGCAGAACCCGGCGGGCCACGTTTTCTCCGTCGAGCCCGCGATCGAGCACGCGCTGACGGCGCGCTGCTTCGTGGTCCGATCGGAGGTCCACCGCAGCCGAAAGCGCGTCCGCCAGCCGCACCGGGTCCCGGGGAGCGATGCGGCAACCGGGGAGGCCGTCGAGGAGCCCGGCCACATTGCCCACATCCACGGCGACCACGGGCACTCCGCAGGCGAGCGCCTCCTTCACCACCATGGGCGAGCCTTCACGGTGGGACGTGAGCACCACCACGTCCGCCGCGACGAAGTAATCCGGGACATCCAGCGGGTCGACATTGACCAGCGTCGTCTCCACCGCATCGAGGCCCCGCCCCCGCGCGGCCTCGAGGGTAGCCGCGAAGAGGGGGTAGTTCTTCACGCGGTCGGAGGGGTTGGCGGGGAACAGCACCACCGGCCGGCCGGTGGGGAGTCCCAGGCGTTCGCGGGCGGCGTGCCGGTCGCCCGGGGTGAAGCCGGCGGCGACCCCGCACGGGATCACGTGGGCGGGTCGGCACACCGTCTCCGCCAGGCGCGGTGAGACCGTGATGACCGCCGTGGCGCGCCGGGCCGCGAACCGGCTCAGCACTCGCTGCCAGGGGATCCCGAGATCGCTCCCGTGGAAAGTCACGACCAGTGGCGTGGACCCGACAGCCAGGGCCGCCATGGCGCCCGTGAGCCCGTAGTGGGCGTGCACGACGTCGTAGCCGGTGCGGATCGCGCGGCGCAGGCGCGGCAGCCCGGCCACGTAGTCCCGTGCCCCCCGGGGTCCGGCCACGGTCAGGACGTCGAACCGGCAGCGGGGGGCGACCCGCCGGAGCGCTTCCACCTGCTGGCGGACGAAAAGGCCGGCGTGGGCGCGGCCCCCGCCGGGCCACATGTTGGTGACCACCAGCACGCGCTGCACGCTCACGCCACCGGCTCGGTCGCCGGCCCGGCCATCCGGTCCACCAGAGCCACCAGGGCGAAAAAGAGGATTCCGACCCGGGCGTGCAGGACCAGGTTGTTCGTCATGTTCTGCAGGAGAAATCCCAGCACTCCCAGGATGATGCCCTGGTAGATCAGCGCCGAGCCGCCGTTCAGGAGTCGGTGGCGGTTGCGCACGAGGATCCAGAGGGCGCCGGCGATGATCAGGATGAAGAAAAGCAGTCCCAGGAAACCCTTCTCGACCCCCATCAGCAGGAAGGAGTTGTGAGGCACGGAGCTGCTGGCTCCGAAAGCTGTGAGGCCATAGCTCCCATTGCCAAACCACAGCTCGTCGAGCAGCCGCTCCTGGCTGCCGAAGCCCAGGAGGAACCGATCCCTGAAGAGGGAGACGCCCACGGAATACGTGCGCAGGCGATCCATCACCCGCTCCGGGAATCGCGTCAGTTTGTCCTGGAGCAGAGGGTTCGTCAGGTAGACCAGTGCGAAGCCGGAGAGCATGAGCGTGCCGATCCCCAGCAGTCTGCGCCAGCCCACCCGCACCACGAACAGCAGGCCGAAGACCGCGGCGGCCAGCAGGGCCACGATCGAGCCGAGGGTGAGGGAGAGGAGCAGCGCGATGATCTGGAGCACGAAAGCGCCGAGAAGGGCGGTTCGTACGGTGATCCGCCGGGTGGCCGCGGCGAGTCCGAGGGTGGGAAAGCTCATCAGCACCATGAAGCCGCCGAGGAGATTCCAGTGATCGAAGGTCCCGTAGGCCCGGTTCACCTGGTACACCTCGTCGTAGCTCCAGCCGAGGAGGTAGGCCACCACGGCGTACGCCGCGACCGCCATGGAGCCGGCGAGCGCGCCGTAGAGCAGGGTCTTCAGCTTTCGAGGCGTATCGGCGTGGCTGTGGACGAGCACGAGGATGGCCCCGAAGGCCAGGTACTTGAACACGGCCGACGCGATCTCTCCAAAGGTGCCGATGCGGTTCGCCACCAGGGAGACCACACTCACCACGGCGAGCCCGAAGAGCGGCCAGAGGACAGGAGCGAGTGAGCGGACGGCGTCGCCAACGCGAGCCCGGGCCTCCCATATTCCGAACCCGCCGATGACGAGCATACCGGCCGTGAGCAGCTCACCCCCGTTTAGGCCCGCGACGATGGAGCGGTCGAGGAAGAGCGGGAGCAGGAACAGGTACCCCGCGACAGCCAGGTGGGGGCGGGCCACGAGCAGCAGGAGTCCCGGCACGCCCAGCCCCACCCCGATCACCACCACGGTCTGGAAGGTCGGCCCCAGCAGCGACAGCAGCGCCACGGCGGCCCCGCCCACGACCGCGCCCAGCACCAGCAGTGCGGTCGTGGGGAGGGACGAGGCGGCCGTCGCCCGTGTGGCGGCATCCATGGGAGTCGCGCTCAGGCGCGGGCGGCCGTAAGCGCCTCCCGCACCGCCTCCACCACGCGCTCCACCTGGGACTCGGTCATGTGGGGGTGCATGGGCAGTGAGAGGCACGTGGCCGCCGCCCTCTCCGTCTCCGGCAGCGGCTCCGCCGCCAGCTCGAGATCACGGAAGGCAGGCTGCAGGTGCAGGGGCACCGGGTAGTGGAACCCCGTGGGAATGCCTCGCTCCGTGAGGGCCTGGTGCAGGCTGTCACGCTCGGACGAGTGGACCACGAAAAGGTGGTAGACGTGCCGGCCCCACGGCATCTGCACCGGCAGTTCGAGGGTGCCCTCCGCCGCGAGCCCTGAAAGAAGCTCCCGGTATTGGTCGGCGACGGCCCGTCGCCGCGCGTTCCAGTCTTCGAGCCGCTTCAGCTTCAGGCCGAGGACGGCGGCCTGGATGGCGTCCATGCGCGCATTGCCGCCATCGGCCCTCTCGTGGATGTACTTCCGCGCCTGCCCGTGGTCGCGCAGCACGCGAGCCTCATGCGCCAGCTCCTCGGCGCCGGTCACCACCGCCCCCGCCTCGCCCATGGCCCCCAGGTTCTTGCCCGGATAGAAGGAGAACGCGGCGGTCACGCCCATGGCGCCGCACCGCGCCTCACGGCCGTCGGCAAAGAGGTAGCTCGCGCCGTGCGCCTGGGCGGCGTCCTCCACCACCGGCACGCCATGGCGCTCGGCGAGCTCCATGATCGGGCCCATGTTCGCGCTCTGGCCGTAGAGGTGGACGGGGAGAATGGCGGCCACGCGGCGTCCGCTGGGGACGTGATGGAGCGCCCCGTCCTCCTGACGGCACTGCCCGTCCAGCACGCGGGCCAGGGAGTCGGGGGAGAGGGTGCTGGAGTCGCGGTCCACGTCGAGGAACAGCGGCAGGGCGCCCAGCTGCGTCACACCCTCCACGGTACCGATGAACGTGTGCGACACCGTGAGCACCGCGTCCCCGGCGGAAACACCCGCCAGCTGGAGTGCCACCCGCACCGCATCGGTGCCACTCGCCACCCCGACAGCGTGGGGGACGCCCACGTACGCGGCGAACTCGGCTTCGAAGGCGTCGAGGTGCCTGCCTCCGATGAAGCCGGAGCTGTCGATGATGTCGGCGAGAGCCGCGTCGATCTCCGGGCGGATCTCCGCGTGCTGCGCGCCCAGGTCGACGAACATGAGCGGGGCTGGCATCAGAGAGCCAGCGCTCCGTTCTGCAGGGAAACGGGGGCGCCGGAGCTGCGGATGGAGCGCTCGGCCGCTTCCAGGATCCGGACGATCCGGGTCCCATCCCGTCCGTCCACCATCAGCTCGGTGGTGCCGGTGATGGCGCCCACCACGTTCTGCACCTCCACCGCCAGGGCCTCTTTCATGCTGATCTGCGGCACCCACATGTCGCCCGAGCGGTACGAGACCAGCGGCTTGTACTCGGCGTCGCCGTTGTCCTCGGTGAGGAACGAAACGCCCTTGTCGTACACGCGCAGCTTCTCGCTGGGCTCCATGTCATCGTAGACGAGCATCTTGCTGCTCCCGCCCACGATGGTGCGCCGGATCTTGGCGGGCGCCAGCCAGTTCACGTGCACGTGTCCGAGGAACTCATCCCCGTATCGGACCGTCAGGTACGCGATGTTCTCCGTGGGGCTGCCGCCGTGGCACATCCCCACCGCCGTCACCTCCTCCGGCAGCCGGCCGACGAGGTGGTCCATGATCGACACGTCATGGGGGGCCAGGTCCCAGAGTACGTTCACGTCGTGCTGGAAGAGTCCGAGGTTGATCCGTACAGAGTCGAAATAGTACAGCTCCCCCAGCTCGTTGGCGTCCACGAGCTCCTTCATCTTCTGCACGGCGCCGGTGAAGAGGAAGGTGTGATCCACGGCGAGCAGCAGACCCTTCCGGTCCGCCAGGTCGCACAGCTCTTCGGCCAGCTCCGTCCGGGTGGTGAGCGGCTTCATCACCAGCACGTGCTTGCCCGCCTCCAGCGCGCGTGTGCACAGCTCGTGGTGCGTCCACACGGGCGTGGCCAGCACGACCAGGTCGATGTCCGGGTCCTGGAGGACCCGATCCGGATCGTCGGTCACCAGCGGTACCGAGTGGAGCTGGCCCACCTTCCGCGCACGCTCCAGCTGAAGGTCCGCAACCCCGGTCAGCTTCGCGTGCTCGTGCTGAGCGAAGTTCCGGGCGAAGTTGGGCCCCCAGTATCCGCATCCGAGGAGTCCGACATTTATATCCCGCATCTGTGTCCTTTCAGCCCTGGTTTCAGCCGTCCGGAGCACCCTCGCTCCGGAGGACCCGAGCCGGGTTCCCTGCAACGACTGCGCCCGGATCGACGTCCCGTGTCACCACGGCGCCTGCGCCGACGATCGCGCCCTCTCCGATCACGAGGCCACCGAGGATCACCGCCCCGGAGCCGATGGAGGCCCGGCTGCGTACCACCGTCCGCTGCAGCTTCCAGTCCTCCTCGCCCTGGAGACCGCCATCGGGCGTCGTGGCGCGGGGATACCGGTCATTGATGAAGCAGACGTGATGACCGATGAATACCTCGTCCTCCACGGTGACGCCCTCGCAGATGAACGTATGGCTCTGCACCTTGCAGCGCTCCCCGATCACCGCGCCCTTCTGGATCTCGACGAACGTCCCGATGCGGGTCTCCGCGCCGATCCGGCAGCCGTACAGGTTGACGAAGCCGTGGATCCGGACGTCGCGGCCGAGCTCGACGTCGTCGGCGATGCGGGAGAAATCCGCGTTGGTCATGGGGACTTTCCGGTGCGCGCCCGCCTGCCGAGGCCGCCCAGCGCTTCCCGGGTCGCGTCCCGGAGCTGCGCGAAGTCCTCGGGTCGCGATCGCCGGGCTCTGCGGGTGAGGTCGGAGCCGACGACCACCGCGAGGGCGAGGGCGGCGCCGAAGAGGAGTCCGAGGAAGACGTTGAGGGCGTGGTTCGGCGCCGTCTGCTCCGCGGGCAGGCGCGGCGGGTCCATCACCGTGATGACGGGCGTGTTCCGGACCTCGTCGAGACGGGCCTGTTCGTGGTTCTGGGCCAGGGAGGTGTACGTGTCCTGGAGCAGGCTCACCCGCCGCTGGAGCCGGCCGAACTCGAATCGCATCTGCGGCGATTCCTCGTACCTGCGGTTCTCCGAAAGCCACCGCTCCAGCTCGGATTCCGCCGCCCGCAGCTCGCTCCCGACCTCCTGGACCCGGGCCTCGACGAACATCCGCTCCTGCGCCGCCCTCGACTGCCGCCGCTCCAGGTTGAACTCGTTCACCAGCTCGAGGAGACGCTGACTGGTCAGGACCGCCAGCTCGGGCCAGGGCGCCGAGGTCGTAAGCCGCACAATGCGCGTGCTCGGGTCCACCCGGGTCGCCACCAGGTCGTCCAGCTCCCGGACCGCCGCATACACGCGGTCGTCGGGTGTCTCGCCCTCCGCTCCCAGCAGCTCCACCAGCGTGCCCCGGACGGAGTCACGCGCCCCCTCTGGGACGAAGGCGAACTCGGTGAGCACGGCCGCCCGAAGCAGCTCCCGTGAGCTCAGCAGCTCAGCATAGAACTCGGTGGACTCGCCGGACTCTGCGCCACCGACGTTGACGCCGAGCTGGGATGCGAGCCCCGCCAGCCTCGACACGTTCGCGCCCTGGCTCTCCGGGATGAAGCGGGCCTCGACGGCGTAGCGCTCGGGCAGGAGGAGGGAGACGCCGAGAGCGGCCAGGCCGGCGAGGAGTGGGAGTGCGATGAGCAGCCTGCTCCTGCGGACCAGGAGGGCGAGGAGGGTCAGCGGCGATGGATCCCGGGGGTCTGCGCTGCTCACGGGTTCAGCCGATCCAGGGCCAGCAGCAGGGTTGCCAGCGTTCCGATGGCGGTCACGCCGCGGGAAAAGACCATGCCCCAGTCGGTCCCTTCTCTCAGTTCCTGCGGGACGGCCGGCACGAAGATCTCGCTGCCCGGGCGCGGCTCGGGGCTGACCCGGAATACCGCGAGCCGCCGGGCCATCTCCCGCTCGCCGTTCTGGTAGGTCACCGAAACCCTCTTGGGGTCCGCGTCCGTAGCATACCCGCCCGCCATCTCAATGTAATAGTCGATCCCCTTGCCCGGCATGTACGCGACACGCGTGGCGAACTGTACGGCCCCGCTCACCTTGACGGTGGGGTCGTAAATGGGGACGTGGATGCTGTCCCCGTCCATGAGGGGAACGCTGGCAGGGCCGCGA
>CAWAMW010000015.1:0-192500 GCA_963783305.1 uncultured Gemmatimonadales bacterium
AGACGAATCGCCTTCCTTCTCCGGCGCAGTCAGAACGAACTCGTGCTGCTCATTCGGAGACCCTCCTTCGAACCGCCCGTTTACGACCACGGTGTCGCCGCGGGACACGACTCGTCTGCTTCAGCCGCCGGCAGCTCCAGATCTAACTGCTGTACGTATTCTTGCACCGAACTACAACCTGTGGCACTCACGAACCCTAGCGCCAACACAGCCATCCGACTTTTCATTTCGTTCTCCTTTCAGTTCTCAACACCCCGTCACTCTTTTGGCAGCTGAGTGCGTCATCGGAACACCTTCGGCTCCGAAACAACAACTCGAGTCGAGCGCCGTCACGAGGAGGGGAACGTTTAACCGCAGCATTCAAAAACGTTATCGGACAGGGTGTGAGGCTGAACGCGACCTCGCAATAGGATTTGGAGAATGCCAGTACTTTTCCTCCAATCCCCGACAGCCGCAGTGGGGGAATCCCGCACGTCGTCGGTCGTCTCAGGGCCACGGAATCACGGTTCTGTGGCCGGCCCCCGGTGCCCCACATTGTATGGACGTGTCTTCGGCTCCGGGACGTCCGGCCATCCTAATAATGGGTGCACCGCTGTCTCACCGGACCCGAAGCAGCATCCAGTCATCTCCTTTTCCCGAGGAAATACGCTAATGTGCCCGTGGAGGATCTCGTCGCGACGCACCAGGGCGGCCACGGCCACGTCTCCACTCCCGCTGACCTTGAGCCGTCCATTCTCCGCCGCCCACGTCGGCGATCCTGCCATGGCCTCGGCGGCATAAGCGTCAGGGCTGGCCGAGCTGAATTCGTCGGACGCCGTCCCAATCGCCGCTCTCGTCGCCGGAGCTGTTCGACTGCACGTCATAAGCCGGTAGCTCCACGTCATAAGCCGGTAGCTCTTGATTAGGTTCCTTCGGCGAATCCGTAGGACGTGCGGCTGTCGACTCATCCCGAGAGAACTCTTCCCGCAAGCTCTCGAGAGACCCTTTCATCAGCGTTGCCATGCACTCATTCCCAGCGCTCCCACCATGGAAGCACTGGAGCTGCCTGACTGCTTCGTTGCTCTCCCACATCAGACTGCGGCTCTCTCTACCTCTTTCCGTATAGGTAGAGTCGAAGGCTGGCGATCCCCACTCGTCGACGTACCGGCTGACGATCTGGTCGAGCGGAATCTGGCTCCAATCGGCTCCGAGAGGCTCCACAATCCCGAACAAACTCCCGCTTCGAAACAACAACGCTACTTGGCTGCCCTCCCAATGTACCACGCATTCCGAGTCGTCATCGTCGGTGGGCCGGCACTCGAGGGAATCACCAACTCCTTCCACTGCGGAGCGCACTTCCGGGAGCATCGTGCCAAGCTCGAACCCAGCCAACGGATTCTGGGCTGCACGTCGCCGCCGTTTGCGGCTCCACATGCAGAAAGGCAAAGCCCGGCGGCGCCGGCGAGTGCAATCGTTATCCAATGTTTCATGCTGTCTTCCTTTCCAAGTGGGCATCGGTTTGTGTAGCGGCCAGCCGTCCCGCGGAGCCGGACGTCCATCGAGCTCTCGGATCCCGGACCAGCGCCAAATTCGGCTGGGCTCAGGGCGGAGTCCCGCACCGGGGACCCTTCAGCAGATGCGTGCCTGGAGGTCCTCGGCCAGAACCGGCAGCTCGATTTCGACCGCATCTCGGATCCACAGGACCAGTGGGTCGGTTATTTCATCCTCAGGTTGATTTTGTAGCGCCCCTCCGCTCCCACATGCCGTAATCTCAGCACGTATTCTCCGTGATCGGTTCGCCGGAACGTGGGTGAAACGACCGGGTCCTTCGCTCCCATTGACCAGGTGACGGTTTCGGCTGGAATAGCATCGCTTCTTCCTCAGCGGATACGGGGGCCAGATACCGGTGCGGAGCCGGTTGATTCAGATAAGCAGGTTCGGGTCGGGTGCGGGGCTTCCCCACCGCGGAAATGTTCGATCCGATTCTTTCTTCTGCAAGTCGGAAATCGTCCGCTAGAACGTAGGGGGAATTCCCGACCATTACTGAATCCGCCCTTCTGGCCGCCTCCGGTGATCGCCTTGGCTCCACGGCGACGCCGTGGCCCGTTCGATCGTGCCGCATGAGCGCTTTCCCGCCGGCAGGCATCGGCCTAGACAACAACATGTGAACCGAAACCGGAGGGCCGAATGCGATGGATCGAGCAGGTGGTCAAGAGGTGCATGAGCCAGGTTGGAATTGGTTGCTACGAAGGCGGCAACGCCGCGGGATGCGGCGCATGCTGAACGCCCTAGACCGTGCGACGGGAGGTGAGTCATGAGGGATCCAACAGTGAGGATTCAGCGACTGCTCAATGAGGCTGATCGTCGCGGACGCAGGAGGACCTGATGACCCAGGTCTACCGAGACACGCTCTGGATCATTGCCCACGACAACTGCTCCGGGTACACACCCGCAGCCCTGGCTCGGCTGGCGCTCCGCCTTCCGCGCTGTCAATGGCGATCGAAAATGTCCCAGAAATGGCGATCGAAAATGTCCCATCCCGGTGGGGGACGAGCCCTCAGGTCGTCGATCCTTCCTGACGAGAGCGCCTGTTCTGTTTAGGTGAGAGATCTCTTCCTGAGCGGGGGTGTGAAGAGCCTGCCAGAGTTCGGAGTGTTCCGGATCGAAGCTGTTGCCCCGGATGTTGACGATGTGGCAGTGGTGCAGGAGCCGATCGATCAGCGCCGCCGCCATGACCTCATCGCCGAAGACCTCACCCCATTCCTCGAAGCTCTTGTTGCTGGTGAGCACGGTGGAGGCATGCTCGTAGCGCCGTGTCATGAGCTGGAAGAAGTGCATGGCTCCGGTTCGGGTGATGGGGAGGTAGCCGATCTCATCCACGACCAGGAGCGCAGGGTGGGTGAGGATCTTGAGCCGTTGCTGGAGCCGGCCTGCGGCTTCGGCCTCTTCAAGGGAGGTGATCAGGTCGGCCAGGGTCCCGTAGTAGACTCTCCGGCCGTATTCAGCCGCGGCGATCGCAAGGCTGATGGCGAGGTGCGTCTTCCCGACGCCCGGCGGGCCCAGCAAGATCACGTTCTCCTTCCGCTCGAGGAAGCCGAGCTCGTGAAGACTTCGATCTGCTCCCTCTTGACGGAAGGCTGAAAGGAGAAATCGAAATCGCTCAGGGTCTTCACCCCCGGTAGCCGGCTCGACCGCATAGCAGCCTGCAAGCGCCGGTTGTTGCGGAGTTCGATCTGGGCGCCGAGCGGGTTTCGATTGCTTCGCGGGCGTGACCTGGCCCCCATCCACCTCGCTAAGGATCGGATCGAGGGCCTCCAGCGACCCCGGCATCTTCAGGTCCGCGAGCTGAGCCCGGATCCGGTCGCGCCGGGAGACGCGAGGGCCTTCACCGAGCACCTCCAGCGATGGGGGCATACGTGGAGAGCGGCCGCCGCTCTACGTCGATCCTCGGCAGGAGCGCTCTCTCGGGTGGTCCAGCCTCCGCTCGATCGGGAGCACCAGCGACCGATAGGAGCGCTGCGCCAGCGGGAGGAGGTGACTCCGCTCCGTTCCGAATCGCACCACGGGACGCTCCTTCGTCGTGCCGTGGATCCGGACATTTGCGGTGTGGTCCAGCCACTGCTCGAGCCGCGCCTCCAGATCCGCATCACTCAGAAACTCCCGGCCGTAGAAGAAGTTGCCGCGGAGATAGCTGATCGGCCGCTCCACCTTTCCCTTGGTCTGGGCCCGGTACGGCCGGCAGGCCCGGGCCTGGAAGTCCCAGTGCGCCGCGAAGCGGAGGAACTCCTCGTTGTTCAGGAGCTCACCGCCGTCCATCCGTAGGTCCTCGGGATCACGTTCTTGAGTTGATCGAAGAGCAGCTCCCGCGGGACCCCGCCGAAGAAGCGGAAGGCGCCCTCCAGACCTTCGTACAGCGCCGCCGTGTTCTTGCGGGGGAAATAGCGCACCCAGAGGAGTCGCGAGTAGCCGAGGACCACCAGCAGGGCGTAGCGCTTTCCCCACGGAAACCTGAAGTCCGCGAAATCCACCTGCGCCTGCTTGGCCGGCGGCGTCTCGAAGCGGACCACCGGCTCTTCCGGTGGCCGCGGCCGGACCGCCGGACGTACACCTTCACCTGCGAATAGCCGCCCTCGTAACCCGCGGCTTTCACCTCGTCGAAAAGCCGGACCGCCGAAAGCTCCGGGTACTGCTTGAGCCGCTCCCCGATGATGGCTTTGTACGGCTCGAGCTTCCCGGGACCGGCGGCCGCGGCGCGTAGCGTACCGGGTCCTCGTCCAGGTCCCGGTCCAGTTGGCCGCTCCGAATCCACCGGTAGATCGTGGTCCGGTCCACACCCAGCCGCTCCGCGATGGCGCTCTTCGTGAGCCCCTGCTCGAGGTAGTGTCGCAACAGCACACGCTGCTCCCTTCCGTGCATGGCGCCTCCGCGGTGGTCGTGAAGACGCCAAAATGGGATCGGAGCCGCACATCGAGCGAGAGCCTCAGCGCGGCTCAGGGACGGTCAGCGAGTGTGGTATTTTCGGCCGCCACATCTGTGGAATTTTGGGCCGCCGCTAACAGAAGCGGGAGAAAATGAAGCAGCGCATGCTCGACCAGCTCGAGCTGGCGTGCCCGGAGGAGGAGTCATGAGGCCCTCGAACGCGTAACCTGCAATCTTTCGCCGGCTGGAGCGACCGAGCCCCGACAACTCGGGGCACTACCGGCTGCTGACGCGCTTCTGGACGCTCTCCAGGAACGCTGCCCGGACGTCGAAGAAGGCGCCATCGAGCGCTTTGCGTCGGCTCGTCCGCGTACGCCGTTCCGGGCCGGCATCCAGTCAACACTGGCCGGACTGCTCCGGTTTCGGAAGAATCCTGTACCGGGCCGCTTCCTGGCCGCCGGGAGTGGTGGGCCATCAGCCGGACGGCTGGGACGCAGGTGACGGGTTGCTGCTCACGGGTGAAAGCGGTGATTGTCTCGAAGCCGGACCCATGCGACGCCCCTGGGGTCCGCTGAGCCGGTGGTTTCGAGGAGCCGGAAGAGCCGTGCGCCGTGGATCCACCACTGGAAGGCGCCCCTCGCGCCGGGCGGAAAGGACCCCCGACCATGGCGAGCCTCGATCACCCCGTAGCCGCCGTCCAGCTCGAACCGCTCGAAGGGCATCGAGAACGAGAGCCGGTCCATGGGGAGCAGGACGCGGGCGGAGATCACGTCGGCGGGATCGTTCCGGTCGAAGTTCGACGGCGGGCCGAACGCCGTGTAGAGGACGTCGCCGGCCTGACCGGGCGTGGGCTGGGCAAGCGCCAGCCGAATCGCTTCGCTCGGGCTGAGAGGGCTCATGTGCCCAGTCTAGACCCGGACGCCGGCGACGGGAAGAGCCCGGTCGGGTCTACGCCAAGAGCCTCCTGGCGCTGATCCCTGTAACGTGGCCGAATGTAAGGATAAAGCAAGTTACTATTGTCTTACGTCATATTCAGGCCGTTGCCGGACAACGGCTTACCTGGGTTCGGCAGGAATATGAACCGATCTTCGGAGTGCCCTTCCGCACACCTGCCGCACAAAAAAACCCCCCGAGGGCGCGTATGTCACGCTCCCCCAGGGGGTTACCTGCAGAGCGGGAGACGGGACTCGAACCCGCGACCCTCAGCTTGGAAGGCTGATGCTCTAGCCAACTGAGCTACTCCCGCGTGGGTTGCAAGCTCGCACCGCGCCCGGTCCCGGTCAAGCGCGGGCGACGCGTGATCCCACGTCCAGGAATCACCGGTCGGCGGACGCGATGGCGACGAGGCCAGGGATCAGGGTGACCCGGACCGGAGGCCGCGCCGTGGGATCGAGCTTCAGCGGCTTCAGGGCCGATCCGGGAAGCGCGCATTCAACTCGGCCGGCGCGAAGAGGATCTCAGATAGCGCCCCACCGTCGCCCCGTCGCCGGTCCGTGTCTTGCGCGACCGCTGGCGTCATGGCGAGCGATACGGGCGGTCGAACGGACGGCGAGACGCTTCCGCCGGGGTGGGACTACAACCCGTCGGCGTGGAGCGAGCGGATCCCCATCGTGGTGCTGGGGGTCGTGGCGATGCTCATCGCGTTCTACCTCTCGGCCTACCAGTTCGGGTGGGTGAGCTCCGTCTGGGACCCGGTGTTCGGGGATGGAACGGAGCGGGTGCTGGAATCGGGGCTGTCGCAGCTGTTCCCGGTGCCGGACGCGCTGCTGGGCTCGCTGGGCTACCTGATCGACTGGGTGTTCGGACTGGTGGGCGGGACGAAGCGGTACAAGACGCTGCCGTGGGCGGTGATCGTGCTGGGAATCGGCATCATCCCGTTCGGGCTCACCAGCATCTTCCTGGCGCTCTCCATGCCCGGGATCGTGGGGGCCGGCTGTTTCCTGTGCGGGGTGAACGCGGTGATCGCGGTGGTGATGATCCCGTACGCGTGGGACGAGATCTGGCTGTCGCTGATCGCAGTTCGGAGCATGATGCGGAACGGGGCGAGCTTCTGGGATGCCTTCACCGGTCGCGCGCACGAGCGGGCTTTCTGAGGGAGGGGACATGCAGCGGTTCTGGGCCATAGCGCCGCCGATGACGTGGGCGATTCTCGCGGCGGCGTCCATCCTCCTGCTGGTGGGCTTCACGCTCCTGAGCCATACGCTACTCCGGAGCAAGGCGTACGGCGATCGATATCGCGGCCTTCTGCATCGCGGACCCATGGAGTGGACCGTGCGCCTCGGGCTGGCGGCACTGGTGCTCGGTGGCGCGCTCACCGCGTACGCACTCTCGGCTCCGGTCTGGCTGACCCTGGGGGCCGCAGCGTTGGCCGTGACGTTGATCATCCTGCAGGGTGTGACCATGACCCGGGGCGGCGCGGGGAGCTGAGGCGGGGCCTCCGCTGGAGCCGCTGGGCCTGATCCAGGCGCGGGTCCCCCCCGCCCACTGTCTTGTTCCGTCCCACCGCAACGTTATCTTACGGCCGCGCGTCTCGCTGACGTAGCTCAATTGGCAGAGCACCTGATTTGTAATCAGGCGGTTGGGGGTTCGAGTCCCCCCGTCAGCTTCGTCCCCACAGAACGAAACCTGGCGCGTCCAAGTCCCGCCGCAGGGGTCACCTCCAGACGCGGGTCCGTCGGACGTCGAGCGGTACATCCGCAGCAGCGCCTGCAGACCCTGAGACGAAAAGAGCAGAGTGATCCAGCCATCGTTCGCGCGTGCCCCACGCCTTTCCCCGTTCCTGATGATGGTCCTCCTCACGGCCCCCGCCGTGGCGACGGCGCAGGGCGTAAGCCGCGCGGGTCTGCGGGGTACGGTCACCGACGAGGAGGGGATGCCAAAGGTGCAGGCGGAGGTGATCGTGATGCACGAGCCCACGGGGTTCCGCACATCCACGCTTACGAACACCGACGGCCGCTACCTGCTCACGGGGCTGAACGCCGGGGACGACTACGTGGTGCGGGTGGAGCTGCTCGGCTACGGCACCGTGGAGCGGACGGAGCTGACGCTGCGGGCCGGCGAGACGAGGGTGATGGACTTCGAGCTGACCACCGAGCCCATCGCGCTGGATGCGGTGAGGGTGCGGGCGGAAGCGGAAGATCCGCGGTTCTCGAGGTCGCATACGGGCGCGACCACGGTACTCACGGAGGACGTGATCCAGAACCACCCCACCGTGGAGCGCAGCATCATCCAGATGGCGGAGATCTCCCCGGTGGTCTCCAAGACCGACAATGGCGGACTCTCCATATCCGGGCAGAACGCGCGCTACAACGCGGTGCTGATCGACGGCGCGCTGCACCAGGACGTGTTCGGGTCCCATGCGGGAGGGATCCCCGGTGGCGAGGCGCGGGCGCGGGCGCTGCCGATCGAAGCCGTGCAGGACTTCCAGGTGGAGGTGGCGCCGTTCGACGTGCGGAGCAGCGGCTTCACCGGTGGGGTCCTGAACGCGGTCACGAAGCGCGGCACGAACGAATGGCACGGGTCCATCACGGGCGAGTTCCGGGACGAGACGTTCTTCGGCGACCTGGTCCTCGACGGGACGGATGTCACCCCGCTCACGTACCGCAAGCACGTGCTCGGCGGGACGCTGGGCGGCCCGATCATTCAGGACCGCCTCCATCTCTTTCTCGCCGCGGAGGTGGATGACCGGACGGAGCCGCCGCTCGGGTACTCGCTGGGCCCCGGGAACCCGCTGCACACGCGGCTCTCTCCCGACTCCGCCGATCGCGCGGTGGCAATCCTGGAAGACGTGTACGGCCTGGACGCCGGCGATCCGGGACGGTACTCCCTCGGCAACCTGAGCGGGAACGCGTTCGCGCGCGTGGACTGGCAGATCAACAACGAGCACTCGTTCAGCTCCCACGTCAACCTGGTGCGGGCGTCGCGTGACATCTCGGCCAACCGCACGCCGCTGGGGGCGTACGAGCTGTCGTCGAGCGGGTACGAGGTGGCGAGCACGACCGTCGGGCTGAAAGCGCAGCTCAACTCCAAGGTGAGCCAGACGGTCCACAACGAGTTGATGGTCAACGCGCAGCGGACGCGGGACGAGCGGAACCCGAGGGGGCTGTTCCCGCAGGTGGACGTGGAGGTGCGGAGCGAGTTCGACGAGTACCTGCTCCAGCGGACGATCCGGTCGGGCGCCAACTACCTGTCGCAGCAGAGCGACCTGGACCAGGACGTCCTTCAGATCACGGACGCGCTCTCCTGGGCTCGCGGGGACCTCACGACGACGTTCGGTGCGGGACTCGACCTGTTCCGATTCCGCCACGACTACCTGCCCGGGGCCCGCGGGTACTACCGCTTCAATTCGCTGGAGGACCTGGCGGCCAACCGGCCATCCCACTTCGAGATCCACCGGCTGAATGATGGCGTGGGGAGCAGCGCGATCAATTTCTCCGTGGCACAGCCGAGTCTGCTGGTCCAGAACGAACACCAGTTCCCGGACGGGCTGATCCTCTATTACGGGATCCGCGCGGAGGTCCCGTACTTCCTGGACAAGCCGGCGTACAACGAGAAGATCGACCTGGCGTTCCAACGCCGAACCGACGAGCTGCCCTCGGGCGCGCTGCTGATCTCCCCGCGGCTGGGTGTCAACTGGCAGAGCGACCTGAAGTACATGACCCAGGTGCGAGGTGGCGGCGGCGTGTTCACGGGGCGCCTGCCGTACGTGTGGCTGTCGAACGCCTACGCGAACACCGGGCTCAGGAGCACCGTGTTCGCCTGCCGCGATTACTTCATCCCGAGCATGGACCCGTCCAACCCACCGCTCGAGTGCCTGGACGGCAGCACCCTCGAGGAGGATGGGTTCGCGAACGCGCTGGTGTTCAGCCCCGACTTCCGGTACCCGCGGGAGCTGAAGGTATCGCTGGCCATCGACCAGCAGCTTCCCCTGGGGCTCACGGCCTCGGCCGAGGTACTCCTCGTCCAGACCATGGCTCAGGTGATCGTGCAGGACCTGAACCTCACGTCCGAGGCGCCCAAGGATGATGACTACGCCAAGATCTTCGGACGAAGGCGTCAGTTCGGCGACCCGGTGGCCCCCACGGGCTACTACCAGCGGTCCCTGCTCGAGGGCTACGGCCACGTCCTGGAGATGGACAACGAGAACAGCAGCGGCTTCGCTCACGCCATCACCCTCGGCCTCGAGCGGCGCTTCGGCGAGCACGTCTGGATGAGCGGCTCCTATTCGTTCAACCACTCCGACGACGTGCAGAGCCTGCAGTCCGGGGACGCGCTGGTGAACTTCGCCTCCAACCCCACGGGCCGCGACCCGAACGAGCTCAGCCGGGCCCTGTCCGCGTTCAACCGACCGTGGAAGGCCGTGGGCACGCTGCGGGCGCAGCTGCCCGAGCGGTGGACCGGTGGGACCGAGCTGTCGCTGCTCTACATCGCAGAGGCCGGGAGCGCGTACTCCTATGTCTACGCCGATGACATCAACGGCGACGGCTATCCTGGTCCGGGCATCCAGCAGGACGCCAGCAACGACCTGCTGTTCGTGCCCGAGTCCACGCTGGAGTACCCCGCCCAGTTCGGCACGCTCATCCTCTTCGAGCAGCTCATCAACATGGAGCCGTGCCTGAGCGACGCGCGCGGGCAGATCGTGCGGCGGAACGCGTGCCGCGCCCCGAGCTCACACCGCCTGGACATGAAGGTAACGCAGCCGGTGACGCTCGGGAGCTACCGCCTGGAGCTCACGGGGAGCATGCTGAACGTGCTCAACCTGCTGAATGACGAGTGGGGTCGCGTGGTCCACGTGCCGCCCCTCGTACCCGTGCTCGAGCTGGCCCAGCGGCAGACGCGTCCCGTCGACATCATCATCCCGGACTCCCGTCCGGGGCTCCGCTATGTGGGTCCCGTGGTCCGCGACGAAGAGGGGGGCCGGGCCCGCGCGGGGCTGCCGCACACGTACCTGGTGCCCGAGTCGCAGTGGCAGGCGCAGGTGGGGATCAGGCTCTCGTTCTGAAGCGGTGAGCGCTGGCTACCGCACGACCAGGTGGGCGATCATGCCCCGATCCTCGTGCACCCCGTGCTCCCCTTCGATCGGACAGTAGACCTCGTACGTGCCTGGCTGCAGCCGCGCCTCCAGGTCCGCCCAGTCACCCGGTGGGATGGTGTCGGTCATCCACTCCTCCCCCTGCCCCTCCACCTCCAGGATGTGGGGGTACTGCCCGTTGTTCCGGGCGCGGAACCGGACGGGTCCGTCCGACGTCTCGAGGGTGTCGCGGGCGAGTCGGACGTTCCACTCGGTGAGGATGACGGTGAGAGCGCTGGCGGAATCGGCGACCGCGGTGGCCGATTCGGGAAGGGTGTCCTGCATAAGGACGTCCTCCGGTGCCTGCGCCTCCTCGTTCCCCAGATCCTCGTTGGAGCAGGCCAGAGGCAGGACGGCCAGCGCGAGTGCAATGGTGAGCTTCTTCATTCTCGACTCCTGATCGTGGGACGGTCAGCGGGAGACGCGCGCAAAGCCCGTTCCCGGCGCCGCTGGATCAGACGTCGGCGAGCTTCCAGCGCGGCCCCTGCGGCGTGTCCTCGACGACGATGCCCGCGGCCACCAGCTCGTCTCGGATCGCATCGGCGCGGGCGAAATCACGATCCGAGCGGGCCTGCCTGCGTTCCTCCATCTTCCCCTCGACCCAGCTCGCCAGCTCATCGTCCGGTCCGGCGGACCGGTCCGCGAGCTCTATGAGGCCGAGGACGCGATCCATGGAGGCGAGGGCATCACGGGCCTCGCCGATGGCCGCGGCGCGACCGAAGCCGCCGGCGGCATCGAGCGCCGCGTTGGTCTCCCGGATGAAGGTGAAGAGGGCAGCGAGAGCGGCCGGCACATTGAGGTCGTCGTCGAGCCCGGCCTCGAAGGCCGCGAGGGCGCGGTCCGCGATGGGGGCGAGATCCGCGCCGGCGGCGCCATCCTGGTCGCCCTGGGCCAGGCGGCTGGATTCCAGGCGGTCGCGGAAATCGAGGATCCTGCGGAGCGCGGCGCGGGCGTCGTCGAGGCCGTCCCAGGAGAACCGGAGCTCCTTCCGATAGTGGGCGCTCATGAGGAGGTAGCGAACGGCGGCGGGGGTGTAGCCGGCGTGGTACACGTCGCCGACGCGCACGACGTTCCCGAGCGACTTCGACATCTTCTCGGTTTCCATCAGGAGGTGCCGCGCGTGGAGCCAGTAGCGGACGAACGGCCGGCCCGTGGCGCCCTCGGACTGGGCGATCTCGTCCTCGTGGTGAGGGAACGTCAGGTCCTCGCCACCGGTGTGGATGTCGAATGTCTCGCCCAGGTGCGCCATGCTCATGGCGGAGCACTCCAGGTGCCAGCCCGGGCGCCCGGCCCCCCATGGCGACGACCAGACCGCCTCGACCTCGCGGTCTACGGGCTTCGCGGCTTTCCAGAGCGCGAAGTCCCGCGCGTCTCCCTTTTCGTACTCGTCGGCGGCCACACGTTCCCCCTGCCGGACCTCATCGAGGGGGATGCGTGAAAGCTTGCCATATTCAGGGAACGACGTGATGTCGTAGAAGACGCTGCCATCGTCGGTGCGGTAGGCGTGCCCGTTCTCGACGAGGCGCTCCACCAGCCCGGTCATGGCGTCGATGTGGTCGGTGGCACGTGGGTACACGTCGGCATCGAGGGCGCCGAGGCCTCGCATCTCCTCCAGGAACCCGTCGATGTGGGCGGTCACATACTCGCCGATGGCGAGCCCCTCCTGGTGGGCGCGGTCGATGATCTTGTCATCGACATCGGTCAGGTTCATGACGAACGTGACCTCATAGCCCTTCCACTCCAGGTAGCGATGGAGGACGTCGTTGAAGAGGAACGTGCGGTAGTTCCCGATGTGCGGGAGCTGGTAGACGGTGGGGCCGCAGGCGTACAGGCCCACGCGGCCTTCTTCCAGCGGCTGGAACGGCTCCAGCGAGCGTGTCAGGGTATTGTAGAACCGGAGCGCCATGGCTACTCGATCTCCGGGCTCGACGCCCGGTCGCGCCCCGCCGCGAGACCGGCCAGGGCGGGGTTCTGTTCCTCACCCCAGTAGAGGGTGCGGTGCGGGAACGGGATCTCGATCCCCTCGGCATCGAACCGGTTCTTGATCCGCCGACGATACTGACGCGCCACATCCCACTGCTTGAGCGGAAGCGTCTTGAAGGAGACGCGGATGGTGACCGCGGAGTCGTCGAATCGCTCCACGCCGGGGACGGTGGGCTCTTCTACAATGAGGGGCTTCCAGTCCGGATCCTTCGACAGCTGGATCGCCTCGTCGAGCATGACCTCCATGACGCGGTCCACATCCTCCTTGTAGGCGACGCCGATCTCCAGGACGGCCCGGGACCAGCTCTTGGTGAGGTTGCTGAGGGTCTCCACAACACCGTTCGGGATGATGTGCACCACGCCGTGGACGTCCCGGAGGACGATGGTGCGGAGCGTCATCTTCTCGACCATCCCGGCGGTGTCCTTGACGCGCACCACGTCTCCGACCGCGAACTGCCCCTCCACGAGCATGAAGCCGCCGGAGATGAGGTCCTTGACCAGCGACTGTGCGCCGAACGAGACGGCGAGGCCGAGGACACCGACACCGGCGAGGAGCGGTCCGATCTCAATGAACGTACCGAGGATCATGAGGGTGGCCAGGCCGGTGACGACCATGAGCCCGACGTTGTTCAGCAGGCTGGCCATGGTCTGGGCCCGCTGCTCGCGCAGGCGCTTGCGCACCAGGTCGATCTCGTCCACTTCCCGCTGGAGCCGGCGGGTGAACAGCTTGAGGAGCCGATAGGCGAGGAACGCCAGGAGGACTATGAAGGCGACCCGCAGGAGGTCGCTGGTCAGCGCCGGCCAGTCGATGAACGTGCTCCAGTCGGTCGATCGGACCTGGTCCACCTGAGCCCTGACGCTGTCCGCGGCCTCGCGGATGCCCTCCCGAAATCCACTCGTGTCTTCGGTCTGCGGCTGCCCTGCGGTCATCGGAGAATTCGGATCTGTGAGACTTTCCAGGTGGGTCCCTCCCGCACAAAGCCTATGAAGACGGTGGCACGTTCCACCATCTGGGCACCCCCGGGACGAACGATCCAGGTGAGCTCCACGAATGCGCGGTTGTCGGCGCCAGCGACGCGGGATGGTTGCCCGCCGCTCACGGTGACGGTCTCCTGGGCGCCGAAGAGGTGTCGGAGCGCCGCCACGGCGCGGCGGCCCGTGAGCTGGCCCACCGCCTGACCGTGGACCTCCAGCTCCAGACCGCTCCCGGCGCCCAGATTCGCGACCCCGCCCGCGTCACCGGACGCCCAGCGATCCACGAGGGCGACCACGACGGCGCCGAGATCGTCCTCCGCCCGCTGCGCGGCGGCGGGCGCGGCCATCATCGAGAGACCGAGCACGAGGGGGAGAAGACGACGGATCATGCGCGTTCCGGCTCTCTCGCCGTGGCCACTTCCTGCAAGATCTGCTCGAACGCCTTCCGCGGGTCGTCCGCGGCGTGGATGGGGCGACCGATCACGAGGTAGTCGGCGCCGACCCGGACGGCCTCGGCCGGTGTGGCGGTGCGCGCCTGGTCGCCCGCCTGGGCTCCGGCGGGGCGGATCGCTGGTGTGACGACGAGGAAGTCCGAGCCGTGCCGGCGTTTCACCGCCTCCACCTCGAGGGCGGAGGAGACGACGCCGTCCAGACCGGCTTCCGCCGCCAGCGCGGCGAGGCGGGCCACGTCGTCCCGGATGGAGCGCAGCTCCTTGTCCCACACCTCCTCGATGTCCGACCCGGAAAACGAGGTGAGGAGCGTTACGCCCACCAGGGTGGGTCCCTCGAGCCCGATGGCATCCCGGGCGGCCCGCATCATGGCCGAGCCTCCGGACGCGTGCAGGGTGAGCATGTCGATGCCCAGCTCCGCGGCCGACTCCACCGCGCGCGCCACGGTGTGGGGGATGTCGTGGTACTTCAGGTCCAGGAAGACCCGCTTGTCCCGGTCCTTCAGCTCGCGGACCAGCGACGGTCCCTCCCGGGTGAAGAGCTGCACTCCCACCTTGAAGTAGTCGGCGGCCTCGCCGAGGTCCTCCACGAGGCGGAGCGCCTCCCGCGCCGACGGGAGGTCGAGCGCAACGATCAGATTATTCATTCCACTCACCCTGTCAGTCCATGAGTCCGGCGCCCACCAGCTCGCGCACATCTCCCGCGGCGTGCCGCTTTCCATAGCGACGCAACTCTTCGACTACCCGCTCGGGCGCCCGCGGGTCCGCAAACGTAGCGGTCCCGATCTCCACCAGCGAGGCGCCGGCCAGAAGATATTGTACCGCGTCGGATCCCGATCGGATCCCACCCACGCCGATGATCGGTACCTGGATGCGGCGGGCGGCCTGCCAGACGGCGTGCACACCCATGGGCAGAACCGCGGGACCACTCACGCCGCCGGTCCCCGCGCCCAGCACCGGCCGGCGACTGTCCACGTCGAACAGCAGCCCGGGGAAGGTGTTGATCAGGGTGATACCGTCCGCGCCCGCGTCCACGGCCGCGGCGGCGGTGGCGCCGATGTCCGGCAGGTTGGGCGCCAACTTCACCACCAGGGGCCGATCCGTGCGGGCGCGGGCGGCGGAGACCACCTCGTCGAGGAGGTCGCGCCGGGCGCAGAAAACGGCCCCCCCTTCCTTCACGTTCGGGCACGAGACGTTCAGCTCGTATCCGAGAAAACCCTCCTCGCCGTCGAGACCGTCGATCACCGCCACATAATCCTCCACCACCTTCCCGGCGACGTTGACGAGGAGCTGGGCGGAGCGGAGCCGGTCTCGGAGCCAGGGGAGCTTTCCGGTACGGAACCCCTCGAGCCCGACGTTCGCCAGTCCGACGGAGTTCATCATGCCGACGCCGAACTCCGTGGCGCGCAGAGGCGGGTTCCCCCGGCGCGGCTCGGGGGTGACCGCCTTGGTCACCATTCCGCCCAGCGCGTCGAGGTCGAGGATCCCGTCCAGCTCACGGCCATACCCGGCGGTCCCGCCCGCCAGGAGGACGGGGTTCTGGAAGTGTGCGCCGAAGATCGTCTGCGACAGGTTCACGGGGTGGCCCCGAGCCACCGCTCACCCTGGTCCTCGAAGAACCGGTCCACGGCGTTGGCGATCCCCTCGGCCAGCTCGACCTGGAAGGAGCCGGAGCCCAGCAGGCGCTCCTCCGCAGGGTTCGAGACGAATGCGAGCTCCACGAGCACCGCCGGCATGAAGGCGCCGATCAGGACAATGAACCCGGCCTGCTTCACTCCTCGATTGCGACCGTCGTGGAAGGCGCCGAACTCCTCCTGCACCAGTCCCGCCAGGTCGTACGATGCGCGGATGTAGAAGTCGTTCCGCAAGCTGTTGCGAATGAAGCCCAGGTCGTCGGAAGCCACCACGCGCTCCTGGGTCTCGTACGCGACCGCCGCGTTCTCCATTTCCGCCACCCGCTGCTCGTCCTCCGTCCGGGCGTCGGAGAGGAAGAACGTCTCGAACCCGCGGACCCGCCGGTCCCCCACGTTGTTGGCGTGGATGGACAGGAAGAGGCCGGGCCGATTCCCACGCCACTCGTTGGCGAGGTGCGGTCGGTCCTCGAGCGCGATGAGGGTGTCGGTGGTCCGCGTCATCCGGATGTCGTAGCCGCGTCCCGACAGCACCTTGGCCAGGCGGCGCGAGACCTGGAGCACGATGTCCTTCTCCTTCACCCCGCTGGGCCCGATGGCCCCCGGATCCGGACCGCCATGGCCCGCATCGATGATGACCAGGGGCGCCGCGCGCGCCGGCTTCCCCGCCGGGGCTGCCGGAGTCTCCTGCTCCCGCGCAATCGGCTTCCGCGCGGGCTGGCTGCGCGTGTCACGGTCGGCGGCCCCCGCCGACGACGACGGTGCCGACGCGGCAGACGCGAGGCTGAGGCGACCGTCCGTGTAGACCAGACGGTCCGGGAACCGCCGCGGGAGCCACTCGGCGAACAGCTGATGGGGCAGATAGAAGACGCCGCCCTCCTGGTACGCGGGGTCGACCAGCTGCCAGGCCTTCCCGGCCGCGTGGAAGAAGGGGGAGCCGGCGTGGAACTCCAGGGTGTCGGTGCCGAAGGCGACGCGAGTCCCGCGGGCAGTGGGGTCCACCACCGCGCCGAGGGTGCGAAGCGTCCAAGCCGGGTATGCGGGGTAACCGCGGTGCGTGGCGGGCTCGACGGAAACGGGCTCCCCCACGCCCTCGACGTGCAGCGCGGAAGGCAGCGCCTGCGCGCGGAGCGCGCCGACAGAAAGCAGGATCACCGGCATCGCCAGGAAGAGGGCGCGCATCAGTGGCTCTTGAGCTCTCGTTCCATTTCGCGCTGGTGGGTCTTCCGCTTGAGCGTCTCGCGCTTGTCGTGGAGTTTCTTTCCGCGGCCGAGGGCGAGTTCGATCTTGGCGTTCCCGCGCCGGAAATGGAGGTCCAGGGGAACGAGGGCGAGCCCCTTCTCCTGGGTGGCGCCGATCAGCCGACGGATCTCCGTGGCATGGAGGAGCAGCTTGCGGGGCCGGAGCGGGTCCGCGTTCCAGCGGGCGGCGGGATCGTAGGGGGTTACGTGCATGTCGTAGAGCCACGCCTCGCCGTTGTCCAGGCGAGCGAAAGCGCCCGCGAGACTCACCTTCCCCTCGCGGATGGACTTGACCTCCGGGCCCCTGAGGACGAGTCCGGCCTCGTACGTGTCCAGGATCTCGTACTCGTGCCGCGCTTTCTTGTTGCGCGCCACGACTTTCCGACCGTCCGACCGTCCTTCTGCCATGCTCCGAATCCATCCCCTTCAGTTTGCCGTTGGACCCTCATACCCGAAACGCCCGACATTGCTCCTGCTCCGCGTCATGACAGCCGCTGCTTCTGCCGCCTCCGCGTCCGATGCATGGAGATCACCTGCGCAACCTCGCCGCCGAGGACGAACACCACGGCCGTGTAGTACACCCAGATCACCAGGATGATGAAGGTGGCGATGTTGCCCCACGTCGAGCCGAAATCCGCCACCACGGTGACGTACCAGCTGAAGGAGAACTTCAGCGCCTCGCCCAGGATCGTGGTGAAGGTGGCGGCGGTGATCGCGGTGATCCACTTGATCCGCCGGGGGGGCAGATACCGGTAGATCAGGAGGAACATGAACCAGATGGTGATGGCCGCGACCAGCTGCGGCCAGAGCTGGTTCGCCTGCCCCATGAACGGGATGTCCGCGGGATCGATATACAGGACATCCGTGATGAAGCGCGCCGAGAATCGCAGCCCGATGGTGAGGGCGACGTTCAGGGCGAAGAGCGTGCCGGCGGCGAGCAGCATCTTGATGTCGAAGATCTTCCCGGCGATGATCCCGCGCCCCTCCGGGAGGTCGAAGATGTCGCGGAGCACCACGCGGAGGGTGCCGACGAGGCGGGTGGCCACCCACAGGAAGAAGAGCGTACCGACGCTCAGGAGTCCGGTGCCCTGTTCGGCCAGGTTGTTGAGGATGGCCTCGACGTCGAGGTTCACCGCCTGCGGGACCGTCGCGGAGAGGTAGTTGAGGAGCGTCTGCTGGGCATCGGCCTCGAGGAAGGCGACGACCGTTCCCGCTACGCCCACCACCGTGATCACCAGCGGGATGAACGCCACCAGCACGTTGAAGGAGATGGCGCCCGCGAGGAAGAAGATCTCGTCCTGGGCGCCTTTCCTCCACACACCGCCGGCGATCTGGGCGAGGTAGCGACCGGATCGCTTCAGCCAGGAGCGGTGCGGCTCCACTCGCCGCGGAGGCGGGGGCGGGGGCGCGTCGATCGGCCGCTCCCCTGCCTCGCTCTCAAGCGGGTCCAGCGCAGACTGGCGCTCGGTGGAATGCGGCATCCGGCACCGGGCTTACGCCTCGGTGGTCTCGCTGTCGCTGCCGGAGTGGGTCGCCTCGTCGGCGGGCGCGGCGCCCGAGGAGGCGCGTGCCGCGTCGAAGCCGGAGCGGAACGCGTCCCCCGACTCGCGCATCCGCCGCTCCATCTGCTCCCTCGAAGACCGCGCGGCCTCGCGGCCGGACTCCACCGCCCTGCGCGCGCTCTCGACGCCCTCATCGAACTGGCGCCGCACGTCGTCCACCGTGGAGTTCACGCTGTCCTGGACGTCGCGAATACGGTCCTCCGCATCCTCCCGCATGCGATGGAAGCTCTCGGTCAGCTCTTCGCGCGTCTCCCGACCGGACTTCGGCGCGAAGAGCAGCGCGGCCGCAGCCCCCAACAGCAGGCCCCACACGAACGTGCCGAAATTGCCCGTGCGGTGCTCAATGATCACATATCCCTCGTCGTGCTCCGCCATGGTTCTACCTCCGATGATGGCCGCCGCTACTTCACGGTCGCGGCAACAGTCTCCTTGAGCTTCTTCTGCGTGCAGCCGAGGATGCTGGCGGCCTTCTTCACATCGCCGTTCGTGAACGCCAGCGTCTTCAGCATAATGATGGCCCCGGCCTCTTCCAGCGACGATCCGACGGGCACCCGTGCCTCCCGGTCCTCCAGCGCAGCCTGCCGCGGGCGGAGGTCCGACGCCTCGATCTTCCCGCCCTTCGCCAGGATCACCGCGCGCTCGATCGCGTTCTTGAGCTCGCGGACGTTGCCCGGCCAGCCGTACGTCTGGATATACTCGATCGCCCCCTCACCGAAGCCCTCGATCTTCTTTTCATGCTCCTCGCCGAACCGCTCGAGGAACTCCTGCGCCAGCAGCTTGAGGTCCGGCCCACGGTCCTTCAACGGTGGCAGCGTGATGGGGATCACCGCGAGCCGGTGGTACAGATCCTCGCGCAAGTCCCCGTCCTCCAGCGCCTTCTTTACGTCCTTGTTGGTCGCGGCGATCACCCGGATGTCGACCTCGATCTCCTTCTTCCCGCCCAGACGACGGAACGCACGCTGCTCCAGCGCCCGCAGGAACTTCACCTGCACATCCGGCTCCATCTCGGCGACCTCGTCCAGGAACAGCGTGCCGCCATCCGCCAGTTCGAACGCGCCCGCCTTCTCATTGGTCGCGCCCGTGAACGCACCCTTCTCGTGGCCGAAGAGCTCGTTCTCCAGGATCTCCCGCGGGAACGCGCCGCAGTTCAGGGCGATGAACGGCCCCTTCTTTCGGCTCGACTTCTGGTGCATGGCTCGGGCGACGAGCTCCTTGCCCGTACCGCTCTCCCCGATGATGAGCACGCTCGCGTTCGACGGCGCCACGGCCTCGATGATCGTGAACAGCTCCCGCATCTCGTCGGACTGCCCGATCATGTCCTCGTACTTCGTCAGGCTCTCCAGCTTCTTCTGGAGCTGCTGGTTCGACGTACGAACGTCGTACTTCTCCAGCGCCTTCGGGATCAGTGCCTTCAGACGCTCCACGTCCAGCGGCTTCGTCAGGTAGTCGTACGCGCCGTGGCGCATCGCCTCCACCGCCGAATCCACGGACGCTTCTCCCGTGATCATGATGAACTCGCTGCCGATGCCGTTCTCCCGCATCTTCGCGAACAGCTCGAGGCCGTCCATCTCCGGCATCTTCAGGTCCGCGAGCACCAGACCGAACTCGTCGCTCTGGATCTTTTCCCACGCCTCCGCACCGTCCGTGGCCATCTCGGCGTCGTAGCCGTCCTCGGACAGGATCATCTGGAGACCTTCCGCGACGTTTTTCTCGTCGTCGGCGATCAGGACTTTGCCGCCTGCCATAATCGTTGGTATTCCTTGCGTTTCGTGAGATGAGACCGCGAAGTCCGAAGGTACCCGCGGGTGCGACTACGGGTCAAGCTGGCCTCAGACCGAGCCCGTAACCGGAATCGAGACCGTTGCCCCGGTGCCGCCGTCCGCCAGCGGCGCCAGCGCGAGCGAGCCGCCGGCGCGCTTGAGCAGGCGGCGGGACACGGCAAGACCCAGACCCGGTCGGACACCCGGAGGGTCGCCGGTGGCGTCCGCGCCCCAGGAGACGCCGGGGCCGCCATCCGTCACGGTGATGGTGGCGCTGGCGTCGTTCCCCTTGCGGATGGCCGTGGTGATGCGACCGCCCTCTGGGGTGGCATCAATGGCGTTGTCGACGAGGTTCACGAGGACCTGGGCGAGGGCGCCGGGTGCCATGGCGACGATCGCGGAGCCCGCCTGGTGCTCGTACTCCAGCTTCCGGATGCGGGCGCGGGCCTGGAAGACGGGGAAGAGGGCTTCGAACACCTGCTGTACCGTGGCGGTGTAGGTGTCGGGCCACGGCCGCACGAGCTTCAGGAGCGAGTCGACGAGCGCGTGCACGCGGTGGAGCTCGGACTCGACGACCTGTGCGCGCTCGATGAGCGGACCGGGTTCGGCGTCGCCGGCCCTGCGCTTGACCAGCTCGAGGTTGATGACCATGGCGTGGAGCGGGTTCTTGATCTCGTGCGCCAGGTCATCGGCCCAGCGGGACACGAGGTCGAGCCGGTTGGCCTGCTCCTCGAGCTCGTCTCGTTCAGCCACGTTGTTCCTCACTCGCATGGTGCCAGAAGAGGGGCGTCAGCGCATCCGACGCGACCCGGGGCTCGGGAAGCGTCCGACCGTCCAGCTCGAGCACGGGGACGATCCCGAGGGAAGTCATGGTGCCGAAAATCTCATCGGCGTCCTCGAGCTCGCCGCGGCCCCACACGCCGGTCTCCAGGATGTAGCCCGCCTCCTTCACCCGGCCCATTACGAGGGAGCGGGTGACCCCCGCCAGGATCCCGGTGGAGTCGGCGGGCGTCCGGATGATATCACCGTGGCGCCAGAAGACGTTCCACGTCGCGCCCTCGGTGATGTGGCCGTCGAGGGATAGGAGGAGGGCCTGGTCGCAGCCCGCCCTCTCCGCCTCGCGACTGGCGAGGAGGGAGAACACCCTGCCCTGCCCCTTGAGCTGGGGCGGCATCACGGCGGCGGGCGGGTGGCGGACGGTGGCGGTGATGCAGTGCCAGCCCCGGCGGGCGCGCTCGCGCCAGTCGGCGGCGAGGGGCTGGAGCGACATCACCAGGCGCGCGCCCTCCCCTGAGCCGGCCGTGCGTGCTGGGGCGCTGCCGCGGGTGAGGGTCATACGCAGCACGGCGTGGTCGAGCTCCGGAGCCGCCGATCCGCCGCGGTTCCGTTCGAGGAGCTCATCCGCCAGGGCGCGCAGGGCGTCCAGCGGTGGCGCCTGAAGGTCGAGGATCCCGGCGCTGGTGTGGAGCCGGCGCGCGTGGTCGTCGAAGTGGAGCCAGCGTCCCTCGTAGAGTCGGCAGGTGTCGAAGACGCCGTCGCCATAGAGGAAGCCCCGATCGTCGATGGGGATGCGGGCCTCGTCGCCCTCCAGCCATTCGCCGTCCACATGCGCGATCAAGGCTCAGCCCACCACCCAGCGGGGATCGGGCTCGGGCAGGTCGGCGGCCTCCACACCGGGTCTCCCCATGAGGCCGTAAGTGAGCCGCTTGCCGAGCTCCACGCCGGGCTGGTCGAGGGGGTTCACGTCGTAGAGCGCGCCGGCGTAGACGGTGGCGATCTCCAGAAGCATGAGGAGCTGCCCGAGGGCGTACTCATCGAGGCGCGGGAGGGTGAGGGTCATGTTCATGCGACCCCGTTCGGCGAGGGCCGCGGCGGTGGCCCGGCGTTCGGCGTCCAGCAGGCTCCCCAGCGTCTGTCCGCCCAGGTACCCCAGCGCCTCGATCTCGCCGTAGGCGGGGGGGATGGTCAGGTCGCGATCGCGCTCGGCCACGGCCAGGAAGGTGATGGTCTTGTCGAACGGGCCCTCCATGTAGAGCTGGACCTGCGAGTGCTGGTCGGTGGCGCCCAGGGCCTTCACGGGCGTCGGTCCCACGAACACCTCCTCCCCCGACCGGCTCACGCGCTTGCCCAGGCTCTCGGCCCAGAGCTGCCGGAACCAGTCGGCCATGGAGTAGAGCCGGTCGCTGTAGGGCATCATGACGTGGATGGGCGCGCCGGCCTCGGAATCGGCCAGCCACTGGAGCGCCGCGTAGAGCCCCGCCGGGTTGTCGCTGAGATCACCCGTCTCACAGCGGTCCCTCATGGCGCGGGCGCCGGCCAGGAGCCGTTCGATTTCGATACCCACCATGGCGGCCGGGAGCAGCCCGACGGCGGAGAGCACGCTGAAGCGGCCGCCCACGTTCCGCGGGATGGGGAGCGTGACGACCCCCTCGTCGTCGGCAATCTTCCGGAGCACACCGGACTCGGGGTCGGTGGTGAAGAGCAGGTGCCGATGGATGGCGCTCTCGTCCTCCAGCGCCGCGCGAAGGCGGTCCCGCACCACCAGGAACTGGGACATGGTCTCGGCGGTCGTGCCGGACTTGCTGATGACGTTGAAGAGGGTGCGTCGCACATCGATGCGGTCGAGCAGCGACTTGACGGTGTCCGGGTCGACGTTGTCGAGGACGAACAGGCGCGGGAAGTGGTCGCGCGCCTCGTCGCTGCGTTCGTTCCAGTCGGCGCCGCGGAGCGCGTGGAGGAGCGAGGTGGCGCCGAGGGCGGAGCCGCCGATGCCCAGGACGACGACGTTCTCGAAGGCCTGGCCGGGCCCATCGGCGAAGGCCTCGATCTCGCCCGTGAGCTCCGCCGGCTCCAGGAGCTCGAAGAAGCCCAGCTCGCCGGCCTCGCGGCGGGCGCGGACGTTGTCGTGGATGGCGGGGAACCGGTCGGCGAGGGCGCTGAGCGCGTCGGGGTCGAGTCCGCGCCCGCCGAGGCGCGGCGCCATCATGTTCCCGTAGTCGAGTCGGATCGGTCGGTTGTCGGTCATGGTGCGAAGTCTAGGGTGCGTGCGTGCGCTTTTCCAGCGGTGTGGAGCGGATCACAGCCCCGCCCTCAGCCGGGTGAACCAGCGGAGGTACTGCCCGAGGAGCCGGGTGAAGAGGAACCGCTCGGTCACGGTCTCGCGGCCGCGGCGGCCGAACCGGGCCCGGGTGGCGGGGTCATCGAGCAGCTCCAGGACGCGCCCGGTGGCCTGGTCGACGGAGTCCACCAGGTAGCCGTTCCAGGCGTCGCGGATCTGGCGCGGGATGCCACCCACCCGTCCACCGACCACGGCCTTCTCCTTCCACAGCGCCTCGGTCACCACGAGGCCGAAGCCCTCCCGGAGCGACTTCTGGAGCACGACCTCCGCGCCGCGCTGCATGGCGTTCACCTCGAGGGCGTTCCGGTTGATCTCGGACTGCGGAACCTCCAGGGCCAGCAGGTGGACATCGGGGTCGGGACCGGCGGCGGCCCGCGTCTCCTCGTAGAGCGCCCGCCCCTCCGGGTCGTCATCGGCCATCGCGGCCATGTACACGAGCTGCATCTGCGGCCGCTCCTCGCGCACCTGCCGGTACACCTCCAGCACGCCGAGCGGGTCCTTCCACGGATCGAAGCGGGAGACCTGGAGGAGGTAGGGGCGGTCGGGGTCGATGCCGTAGCGCTCCAGCACCTGGTCGCACTCCCACGGCCGGACAGGCCGGTTCTTGGCGCGGAAGGGGTCGATGCACGGGAGCGCGATGTCGACGTCATCGGCCACCAGCCCGTCGGGCACGTACTCGTCGCTGGAGAACACCAGCAGGTCGTACTGCGCCAGGTGGGGCGAGAGGACGTCCCACGTGTCGCGGGACGGGCTCGTGAGGTCGATGTGGCAGCGCCAGACGAACTTCGTGCCATCGCGGCGCTTGAGGAGGGAGCCGAGGACGAGGGGCTGCGGGTCGTGGACGACGACGAAGTCGTACGCCTCGAACTCGCGCTCGAGGATCCGGGCGTTCCGCTCCACGGCTCTCCAGTACAGGTCGAAGTCCTGGCTGGACCACTCGCCGGGCTGCCCCTGGAGTGCGTTGTGGTAGCCTTTCGTGACCTCGAAGAAGCGGTCGTCGGCGTCGAGCACGTACCACTCGGCGTCGAGCCCCACGTCGCCCATCAGGGGGACCAGGCTGAGCAGCATCTCGGCCACGCCGCCGCCCACGGCGGTGGCGTTGACGTGCAGGACGCGGGCGCCGCGTAGCGGCTCGGCCAGGGAGCGCAGCTCGTCGAGGGTCGGCTCGCCCACGAAGGGAGCGTAGTCGGCGAGCGAGGCGCGGGAATAGGGTGCGTCGGTAACGAGCATCCGGCTCCTGGGCAGTGGTTCCGAGTCCGGTCCCCGACCGCTGCAAGGGAGCGGCCAGTGAGCATCGAACATCGTGCACGAGGGTGAGGACGACCTCACCAGTCAGCTCACTGGCGACGCCGGCAGCCGGCTGGCGTGCGGCGTGATCGAGATGGGCGGGGGGATGGACGGCGGCCGGATGCGAGAGCCGTCCGTCCCGGCCCCCTCGAACTGCACGAATCGAAGGAACGAAGGAACGAAGGAACGGAGAAGCGAAGGAGCGAAGCCGTACTTTCCGGCTTCGCTCCTTTCGTCGCTACTCGTCCTCCTCCCCCGCCAGCACCGCCAGCAGCTCCGCCGGGGTGACGGCCGGAATCGTGACCGCCTTGAAGTCGGTCGGATTCCGGGTGACGATGTAGTCGGCGCCGGCCGCCACCGCGCACACGGCCTGGACGGCATCCTCGAAATCGGGCCACCCGAGCGACAGCGCCTCGAGCAGTCGCTCGTGGTCCACGCTCACCGCCCGGACGACCTCGAGCAGGTCGACGAGCACGGCGGACGCACGCGCGGCGGAGAGGTGCCGCTTGAGAAGGTACTCCAGCGTGGTCACCGTGTGGGCGGCGACCCGCCCCTCGGCCTCCCCTGCCTCCACCAGGCCGAGCACCGCCGCCGACTCTTCCAGCCATTCCTGCCGAGCCGCCAGCACATCGAGCACCACGTTCGTGTCCAGCAGAAGCCTCACGACGCGTGCTTCTCCTCCAGATGACGGCGGTACTCCGAAGGATCGACGTCGCCTGGAAGGACGCCGATCAGCCGGCGCACCGTCGGCGGCAACGCCGCGTCCTCCTCGGGAAGGCTCGCGAGGAACCGACTGACGAGTCTCGAGATGCTCGTGTTGTGGCGACGCGTGTAGCGCCTCGCCCGCTCCACGGCGGCCTCATCGACGCTAAGCGTCAGCTTTTGGGTGGCCATGCTCCCTCCACGTATCAGTTGCCGAAATATGCACGTACGCGAGAGGCGAGGCAACGTTACCGGCCCCCGCCCCCCAGCGCCACCCCCACCGCCAGGCCCCACCCCGACCGGTCGACGTCGCGGGGCGCATACGGCACCCGAATGTCCTCGGCCGGGGTGGCGGTGCCGTAGCGGGCGTGGAGCCAGGCGCCGGCGCGGGGGGAGGGGTCCCAGCGGAGGGTGAGGGCGGCGGCGGTGGCGGCGGCGTCGGCGGCTCGGAAGCCGACTTCGGGGGCGACGTAGGCGCGGTAGGCGTCGCCGAGGCTCTCGGGATCGATGACGGCGCCGGCGCCGCGGTGTGTGGCGGCGGCGAGGGCGGCGGCAGCGGTGAGGCCGGCGCCGAGGGGGCGGGCGACCTCGAGTGCGGCGCCGGTCGTCCAGCTCCGGACCTCGGAGGCGCCGCCCACGGTGGAGTCCACGACCGCGCGGGCGTCGTAGGCGCCGGTGAGGCGGGCGCCGAAGCGCCAGCGGGCGAGGTCGAGGCGTGCGTCGAGGGCGAGGTCCCAGGCGTCCTCGTCGGCGGTGAGGACGACGTCGTCGTCGAGCTCGTGGAGGGTGGTCTGCCCGGAGAGCCCCGTGCGGACCACGGAACCGATCAGGCGGAGCCGGTCGTCGAGGAAGGCGCGTCGGCGGCGGCGCCCCACCGGAACTGGTCGGCGTTCCAGGTGTCGACGGGCGGATCGTTGACGTCAGAGCTGGTCTGCTCCTCCTTCGCCTCGCCCAGGTCGCCGAAGAGGAGGAGGCGGGTGTCGAGCAGCTCGAGAGCGACGCCGGTGCCCACCTCCCGGCCAGTGCGCTCGATGTCGCGGTTGTAGAAGGTGGCGACGACGTCGATGGGCGACGGCTCGCCGTAGCCGGCCAACTGGAAGACGCGGGTTGGCGCGGCGAGGGAGTAGAGACGACCTCACCCGCCCCGGTCAGACGTCTACGGTCAGCCCGTCGTAGGCGGGGCGGACCTCGGGGGGCAGGAGCCGCTCGAGGTCGGCGTGGCGGACGCGGTGGGTGATGTGGGTGATCCAGGTCCGCTCGGCGCCGAGCTCACGCGCGAGCTCGACGGCCTCCTCCATATTGAGGTGGGTGGGGTGCGGGTTCCCGAACCAGAGCGCATTCAGCACGAGCGAACGCACGCCCTCCAGGGCTTTCCGGGTCCCGGGCCCGAGGGTCTTGGCGTCGGTGATGTAGCCGAGACTCCCCACGCGGAACCCGAAGACGGTCATGGGCCCGTGCTGCACGGGCAGGGCGTGGAAGGTGAACGGCCCGACGGGCACACGCTCGAGGGCGTCATAGGTGAGGAGCCGGAGCTCGGGCTTGGACGTACCGGCCGGCGGCCGGAATTCGCTGAAGATGTAGCCGAATCGGTGTCGGAGGGCACGCTCCGTCGCGACGCTGGCGTACACGTCGAGATGCCGCTTGCGGTGTGCGGAAATGGCGCGGAGATCATCTATGCCGTGGATGTGGTCGGCGTGCTCATGGGTGATCCAGACCGCGTCGAGCTCTCCGACGCCGGCACCGGTCAGCTGGAGCCGGAGCTCCGGCGGTGTATCGACGAGCACACGACCGCGCTCGTCCTCGATGAGCACCGCGTGGCGGGTGCGGCGGTCGCGAGGATCGTCGGACGTGCAGGCGGCGCAGTCGCAGCCGATGACGGGCACGCCGAAGGAGGTTCCAGTCCCGAGAAAGGTAAGCTTCACAGCACCTCGACGCGGAGCATGTTGGTGGTGCCGGCCACGTTGAAGAACGGGACACCGGCGGTGACGGCCACGCGGTGGCCGGCCTCGGCCAGGCCGTGCTCCAGGAGATACCGGCGGGCGCAGCCGAGGATCGACTCGTAGCTGGGGTCCCCTTCGCCGCGGCAGAGGACGGGGATGACGCCCCAGACCAGGGCGAGCTGTCGGTACACACGCGGATCGCGACAGACCCCCAGAATGGGCACGGGTGGGCGGTAGCTGGACACGAGGCGGGACGTGAACCCGCTCCGGGTCAGCGTGATGATGGCGGGAGCTCCCAGCAGTCGCACGGCTTCCACCGTGGCCGCGGCGATGGAGTGCTCCGTGGCCGTGGCGCCGGCACGGAGTCGATTCTCGAGCGGAATGTCGTACTTGGGACCCTCCGCGAACGACGACGTCTGCTCGATCTCGCGGCCCACGGAGGTCATGGCGCGGACCGCCTCGACGGGGTACTGGCCGATGGCGGTCTCGCCCGAGAGCATGACGGCGTCGGTGCCGTCGAAGATGGCGTTGGCGACGTCGCTCACCTCCGCACGCGTGGGCCGGGGGCTGGAGACCATGGACTCGAGCATCTGCGTGGCCGTGATCACGGGGCGGCCGAACTGGTTGGCGTGCTGGATGATCCGCTTCTGCGCCACGGGCACCTGCTCGAAGGGCAGCTCCACGCCCAGGTCGCCGCGGGCCACCATGACGGCGTCGGTCCGATCGAGGATCTCCTGGAGCCGGTCGAGGGCGACGTCCTTCTCGATCTTCGCGACGATCAGCACGCCGTCCGGGAGCAGCGCGCGGAGCATGTCGATGTCATCGGGGCTCTGCACGAAGGAGAGCCCCACGTAGTCGACGTCCAGCTCGGCGGCGAGCTCGAGGTCGTGGCGGTCCTTGTCGGTGAGGGCGGGAGCGCTCACGTGCACGCCCGGCAGGTTGAGCCCCTTGTTGGCCCGGAGCAGGCCGCCGCGTACCACCTCGGCCTGCACGCGGGAGCCGGTGGTTCCGGTGACGCGCAGCTCCAGGTTGCCATCATCGAGCAGAAGGCGAGCTCCCCGAGTGACGTCGCCGGCGAGCTCCGGATACGTGGAGGGGAGGGCGTCGTCCCCGGGGGTCAGCTCGTCCTCCGGCGCGAGCACCACCCGCTGCCCCTCGACCAGCTCTATGGGCTCCGGCAGTTGGCCGATTCGGATCTTTGGCCCCGCCAGGTCGGCCAGAATGGCCACGGGGACCGAGAGATCCTCGGCTGTCTCGCGAACGTGTCGGACCACGGCACGGTGTTCGTCCTCCGCGCCGTGGGCGAAATTGACCCGGATGACGTTCGCGCCCGCCCGGATGAGCGCCTCGATGCGCTCACGGGAGGACGTGGCCGGCCCCACCGTGGCCACGATCTTGGTCCGCAATGCTCCGTTCAAACGCTCCACCACACTCTCTCGCCCGTCTGATCCGTTCCCGTCACCCGCCTCCCGGCGCGCGCCTCATCGCCGTCCCGGGGACCCCCATCCGGATGCGCCCGGACGCCTGCGGTTGGAAAAAGACGGCAAAAGCCATACTTTGTGGGCGCCCTGATGGCCGGCCGCGGGCATGCGAGATCGTACGCAGCGGCCCCGCAGGGCGCAAACCCCGGCAGACTCCTTGCACGCCGCTGGAAACCGGATGCGGCTCATCACAGCCATACCAGAACTGGAACAGCTCGCGGATCAGCTGGCAGGAGAGCCACTGATCGCGGCGGACACCGAGGCGGCCGGCTATCACCGGTACGACGACTCGCTGTGTCTCGTGCAGCTGTCTACACGGAACGACACGTGGCTCCTGGACACGCTGGCGCTCGGGTCGCTGAACCCGATCGCCGAGCTGTTCGCGGACCCCGGGATCGAGATCCTCTTCCACGACGCCGATTTCGACCTGCGCCTGCTGGACCGCGACTTCGGGATCTACGTGCGCGGCCTGTTCGACACCAAGATCGCCGCTCGCTTCACGGGCGCGAGGGCGTTCGGGCTGGCGAGCTTGCTCGAGGAAGAGCTCGGCCTCAAGCTGGCGAAGAAATACCAGCGAGCCGACTGGGCGAAGCGGCCACTCCCGGACGAGATGCTGGAGTACGCGGCCATGGACACGCGCTACCTCCCGGAGCTGCGCGACATCCTGAAGACACGGCTGGAGGAGCAGGGTCGGCTGGCGTGGGCGGAGGAGGAGTTCCTGGTCACCGAGCAGACCGGATGGGAGCCGCCGGCCAACGAGGACGAGGCCTACCTGCGTCTGAAGAATACGCGCGACCTGGACCCCCGCAGCCGAGCGGCGCTGCGGGAGATCTACCAGTGGCGGGAGGACGTGGCGCGGGAGCGGGATGTGGCCTCGTTCCGGGTGCTGAACAACGACACGCTGGTGGCGGTGGCGCGAGAGATGCCTCGTCAGGTCGGCGAGCTGGAGCAGGTGGACCGCCTGTCGAAGGGAAACGCGAAGCAATGGGGCGAAGCGCTGCTGGCGGGAGTGGACCGGGCCCGGGCGTTGCCCGAGTCCGAGCTCCCGGAGCGACCGAAGGCGCCGCCGCGGCAGCCGCGCGACCCGGAGTTCGAGAAGCGGGTGGACCGGCTGAAGTCGGTGCGCGACGCGGCCTCGGAGCGGTTGAAGCTGGAGCGGGGCTTCCTCATGGCGCGGTGGCAGCTGGAGGAGATCGCACGGACGCGGCCGCGGTCCGCGGAGGAGCTGGCCGCCATCGCGAGCGTACGGACATGGCAGATCGAAGCGTTGGGCAGCGGACTGCTCGACGCGTTGAATTGAATCGAATCACGACAAGGACCCGGAGGTCACATGGGCGTTGATATCGTCGAGCGCGATGACATCTCGGTTTACCTCGTTGCCGGGGTGCCGAAGAGCTTCAAGCGGAAGCTGCAGAAGTTCGTGGAGAAGGAGGCCAAGGAGGACGGCGACGTCTACATGCTCGACGACGAGCTGTCCGAGTGGGTGATCTCCCGGATCCGGAACGAGAAGCGCGGCGGTCGGGACCGCACGCCGGCGTCGGCGGCACTCTGGCGGGCGTACGCGGCTCTGAGCGCAGCGCGCTACCACCTGCAGCACTCGCCGGAGGAGGAGGGCCGGGTGCGGACGCTCCGCAACGACGTCGAGGAGATCTGGCGTGAGCTGAGCCCCATGTTCGAGGAAGAGGGCGAGGACACCGAGGCCGAGGCATCGGCGGAGACGGACGCCGCCGACGAGAGCCCGGCCGAGGAGACGGAGGAAGACGACACGAAGGGCGGCAGGAAGGGCTCGAAGAAGTAGAGTCCCTGCCGCCGGCGTGGCCGGTCAGAAGCGGTAGGTGAGTCCTGCCTGGCGGGTGGCCCCAAGGGGTCCGAGGGAGCGCCAGGCGAGGTGCACGCCAAGCGGGCCGAGGCGCACGCCGCCGCCCAGCACCAGCGGAGAAAAGGCGTCGCCGGGATCCGGCCGCGTCTCATAGCCGATCCGCAGTGCCGCCTCCGCATCGCCCCACGTACGGGTAACCTCCACGCCCATACCGGCCCCGCGTCGCTCCTCGCGCTCCCGCGCCTCACCGGTGACCAGCAGGTCCACGCCGGCCACTCTACCCCGCACCGCCGCGCCGAGACGGAAGGTGCGCGGGAGCGGCGCGGCACGCCCGGCCTCCAGGCGGGGCCCGATATGCTGCACAGACGCGCCAATGTCCACGGCCGAAGTCAGCGCCAGCAGGAGGCCGGCATCCAGCGCCACTGCCTGGTCGGACAGTCCGGCCACGTCCTGCCGGAGCCAGCGCCCGGCCGCGCCGGCGCGAAGGGGTCCAAACGCCATGGACGCGCCGACCAGCGCGGACAATTCACCCCCCGTGGCGGTTTCGCCGGTCGGAGTACCCACCGGCAGGGATGGGCTCCGCTCCACCACGGCCACGCCGCCATAATCCAGGAACCGGAGGGAGGCGCCCATTGAGAGCCGGCCGAACGGGCGCGTCAGGTGGGCCGCGCCCGCCGACGCGTCGCCGGGCAGCGCCTGGTAGGAGGCTCCAAAGCCGTGGGGCCCATCCAGGGCCGCGGGGTTGTACTCGAGAGCCAGGGGCGCGCGCACGGCCGAGTAAGCGTTGCCGAGGGAAAGCGGAACGGGCCCGGGGGCCACACGGAGGATCGTGGTCGCGCCGGACCCCGCTCCCTGGGCGGCCGCTGTCGAGCCGGGAGCCGCGGCCAGGAGGGCCAGGAGCACGAAGGCGCGCCTCATGGACGAGCCACCAGGATCTTGCGGACCGTACGCCGCCCGTCCACGTCCACGACCAGCAGGTAAGCGCCGTTGGCCACGTCCCCGCCCTCGTCGGTGTCGAGCCCCCAGACGGTCGTGAGCGGCCCGATTTCGCTCACTCGGAACGACCGCACCCGCTCACCAATCAGGGTATAAACGGCGAGGGAGCGTGGCGGTCGAGGATAGCTGATCACCAGCGCCTCGGAACGGACGGGGTTCTCCGATAGTCCGAGTGCTTCGCCCGGCTCCACGAGCCCTCCCGGGCGGAGCCGTTCGGCGGCAGCGGCCACGTCGAGCTTGCCGGCGCCCCAGGTGGGGTCAGGGAGGGTCGCGGGCATGTGCGCGTCGGTGGCCGCGCTGAGGCGGAGCGCCTCTCGGGCCTGCTCGGGGGTGAGGGTGGGCTCGAGCTGAAGGAGGATCGCGACAGCGGCCGCGAGCTGCGGCGAGGCCATGCTGGTCCCGAGCAGCCCGACGTGGACGGAGTCGGACTCGATCAGCCACGGGAAGGCGTCCCAGAGGCTGGCATCCCGTGAGAGCGACGAGATCAGGACCTTGCCCGGCGCAGTGACATCCGGCTTCGAGACCTCGTCGCGACGCGGCCCCGGACTGCTGAAATACGCGATGTCGCCGAGCGATTCCTGGACCGGGAACGACTGGGGCTCCCCGCCCACGCCGAGCCACTGGTGCCGAGTAACGTGCGCACCCGCGGCCAGCACGCGTGTGGCGCTCGCGGGGACGCCCACCAGGTAGCGGTTCGAGGTCTGGCCATCCAGGACCGTGAGGGCGTCGGCGTCGAAGGTGGCGCCCGTGAGCCAGAGGTGGTAGTCGCCTCGCTCGTGGATGGCCAGGGGCGTGATCCGGACCTTCCAGAGGCCCGGCTGGGGCGGCGTGTCCGCTTCGGCATCGAGGATCCCGATCAGCGCCGCGTGGTCTCCGTTGGACGGCGCCGGTCCGTCCACCGCGTTCAGAACGACGATGGCGCCCGCGGCGGTCCGGAGCGTGGCGGAATCCCCCGTCGCCACGGTCACCGCCTCGCCGGCGGGGGTGGTGACGGTCACGGCCAGGGAGTCGGAGCCGCCGTACCAGAGCTCCAGGAGCACACCGTCATTCACCGCCCCGGGTGCAGGAGAATAGGGCGGGATCCGAACCCCCGAGGAGCCGCTCCCCGCCCGTCCCTCCGCGTGATTGGGCCCGTTCGGGGCGGGCGGGAGCGTGTTCCGATGATCGCCCGCATTGCCCGATCCGGACACGACGATTCGGCCGGGGCCGCTCAAGGCGTCGAGGGCCTCCTCGAGGAGGGTGGTGCCGTCGTGGGGGCCGGCCTGGGAGGAGAGGGACACGTTGACGACGGCGGGGCGCCCGAGCGCCTCGGCCCGGGCGAAGATGTAGGCGACGCCGTCGACCAGCTGGTCGGCATGGAACTCGGTCTCGCCACCCTTCACCACGATGAGGTCGGCCCCGGGCGCGCCGCCGGGGAACCGCCACGGATCCTGGCCGAGACCGGTCGCCGATCCATCCCCGGCGGCGGTGCCGCTGACGTGGGTGCCGTGGCCGCCGCGATCCCGCATCGGGCAGTCGCCGCCGTCGATGGCGGGGGCGGTGCACTCGACACCGTAGGTGAAGGAGTGCTCGCCCAGCATGCCGGGGCCGGAGCCGGTCTCCGACTGGTCCCAGGCGAAGAGCACGCGGGTGCCCCCATCGGGTTGGCGGAAATCGTCGTGCTCCAGGTCGAGGCCGCTATCGTAGATCCCGACAATCACGCCCGCCCCCGTGAGCCCGTCCCAGCGCTCGCCTACCCGGCTGCGCAACCGGTCGAACCCGGCGTCGGCGTTGGCCGAGTCGTTCATGGCGACCGGGGGTGGGGGGAGGGTCGGGTGCGCCGCCGGCGCCCAGTAGAGCGGCCGGAGGGGCGTAGCGGCCTCCATGGCCTGGATCCCGGGGTCCGCGAGGAGCGCGGGGACGGCGTCCAGGGGAATCCGGGCGGTGACGATCTCTCCGGCTCGGCTGCCGATGATCGCGCCGGCGCGGAGGAGGGCGGACTCTCCGCCCGGACCCAGGCGCACGAGGGTGCGGACGCGGAGCGGACCGGCGGATGCGTCCAGCGCCAGGTCGAAGAGGCCCGGGAGGGAGGGTGAGACGGCGTCAGGCCGGGGAAGCGGGGCGCGCCGGTCGGCGGCTGGGGCCTCCGCGGCAGGACGGTTCATGAGGAGGAACCGGAGGGCGGGATCAGCCCTGGACAGGTCCTGTGCGGAAGCCGCGGTCGGCGCGACGAGGGCGGTGGCGAGGATCGCCATGGCCAGGCGAGTCAATCCTACGGCTCCGATGGGTCGAATCCGAACGTGTAGTAATCGGTCGGGCGGCCGGCGATGTCTCCAATGGCACCGTCCAGGCGCTCCAGGGTCGCCGGCTCCTCGCCCGCTCCTTCGGCGGCGGCCCGGATTGATTCCAGTATGGCGCGCACATCGTCTGGCTGGAGCAGGACGTAGGATCGCGGATCCTCCGCCTCACCGCGCCGGTGGACGACCAGCTCCACCCGGTCGGCATCGCCCGAGAGCTTCCAGACGTCCCCCGTCTTCTTCAGCAGCTTGTCCGACGTCTTCACCTCCGCGTGGACCGCCTTCACCAGCCGCTGAACCTCCCGATCCGTGCTCTCGCCCCTGCGGCGGCCGAACCTGCGACCCAGTTCCAGCGGGTCCCCCTCCTCCGCCCTCTCCACCGCACGGTTCATCAGTCCACCGACCTGGGCGTAGATTCCCAGGACGAGCGGGACGGGGTCGATCGCTATGCGCATCGGGACTGCCTCCGTTATCACCATTGCCACGGACGGCCGACGCCTTCTACGCCGGACGCCCCCAAGTTTGTGGGCCCGAGCGGCGCACGTCCAGTCGAGACGGCAGGGAGGCGTCGGCATGAGGTGGCGTTCGGCCCCGACAGGGCCCATCTTTTGGTCCTTCGCGACGTCGTCCCGGCTGCGTCGCCCCAGGAACACATGGAACGAACCCGACGGAGATGCGGCATGAAGGGGATATCGAAGATCGCGCTGTTCGGCGCAGTCGCGCTGGTGGGATGCGAGAACATGGGGCTGGATTACGCCGGCGCGGCCGAGGAAGCGCGCGTCGAGGCGCCCACGGCGCTGGTGGCGGCGGTCCATCCGCAGGGGTCGAAGCCCGAGTGGCCCCCGCTGATCGTTGACGGGAAGCGCTGGGTCGCCGCCGGCGAGGCGGTGGCGGTCGACGAAGTGGACGTCCATCCCGTCGGCTCCGCCAGCGGCACCACTGTGTACGCGCGCAGCTGGGACACACCCCCCTACGACCAGCTCTTCACACGCGGTCCTTCGGACGCCGCGATGGATGGCGAATGGCGGTCCTACCTGCCGGTGATCGGCGAGAGCGGTATGCGCGGTGGGGCCGGAGAGCACGAGGCGCCACGCGGCGCGGCTGACGACACGGCTACGGACGAGAGCGCCGGACGCTGACCTAGGCGCCGGCGGCTGTTTCCCGCTCGAGCGCGTCGGCCGTGACCGCGCGGTGGGAGCCGTGCCAGGCGACGGTGCCCCTGCGCAGCACGAACGCCTGGGGCGATTCGTGGCGGACGGAGAGCCGGTGTTCCACCTCCCGCGACATCGATCGGGCGCGAATTACGTCCACGAGGTAGACCGGGACGTCCGGGTTGTCCTCCATGAAGGACCGCACCTCACGGAACACCATGTCCGACAGGCCGCACAGCGGGCTGTGCTTGTAGAGGACGGCCAGCGGCTCTCCCAGCGCGCTCTCGAGCGCCTGCGGGTCTCGGATAGGGATGGGCTCGACGGCCTCCTTCGGACCGGCGGCGCGCCCCTTCTCCTGGCTACTCACAGGAACAGGTCCTGTTGCGGTGACAGCTCGGCAGGCTCGACCGGCTCCTGACCGAGGTGACGTTGGAGCCTGCGTGCGCTGGCCGGGCTGTGACCCTGATACTCGTTGTTGAAAAACGCGAACACTTCACCTGCCTCCAATCCACGAATCAGCTTTCCCCATCTTCGGATCTCATGGTTCCGCTCCTCCACGACCTCCGCCGGGCTCCGTCCCCGGGCGGGCGCTCCGAGCCAGCGGAGGTACACGAGCCCGCTCCCTCCCTCCTCCACCAGCTCCACCAGCGCGGCCCGTGCCGCCGCCTCGTCCAGCCATGGCCCCACGCTCAGCGCCAGGGCCACGCCCAGCTCGCGGAGCATGGCGCGCGTCTCCGGCACGAGCCAGGCGCGGTCGCGGAACTCGATGGCGAAGCCGAGGTCCGTGGGCAGGACTCGCAGGAACGCTGCCGTCACGTCGAACGCGGCGGGGCCGTGGCTGGCCGGGAGTTGGATGAGGATGGGGCCGAGCTTGCGGCCCAGCTCGCGCGCGTCGTCGCAGAAGCGGAGTGCGAGGCGGGCGTCCTGAAGGCTCAACTCGTGAGTGGTCTCCCCGGGAAGCTTGAGGGTGAACACGAACCCGTCGGGCGTCCGCTCCCTCCATGAGACAAAGCGCTCGCGCGGTGGGGGGCCGTAGAAGGTGGAATCCACCTCCACGACGTCGAAGGCGCGCGCGTACAGCGCGAGCCGGTCGGCGGAACGGACGCCGGCGGGATAGAAGCGGCCCACCCAATCGTCGTAGCTCCAGCCCTGCGTCCCGACGCGTACCCGTGGGCTCAGCGGGGGCCCTCCCCTTCCCTGTCTTCCTCAGCCAGTTCGGGATCGAACAGGATGCCGTGATCGTTTTCGGCGGACGGCTCTCGAGGGGTGCGGGGGAGTGAGCGGGCTTGCGGACGCTCCGCCAGCAGGCGCTCGAGGAAACGCTGCTGCTCCTGCAGGTCGTCCAGCCGGTTTTCCAGGAGACCGATGGCGCTCTCGAGGCGATCGAAGCGCGGCTCCGACGACGGATCCAGGGGACGGCGCTCGCCCTTGATCCGCTGGAGCCCACCCGCGAGAAGCAGCGCACCCATGACGATGGTGAAGACGAAGATCATGAAGCCCAACATTCTGCCTCCTTCGACCACGCCAGCCGGTCTACAGGTCCACCCGGAGACCGATCCCGGCCAGCGTGAGGTTCAGCCTCGCGATCCGCTCCCAGCGGAACTCCGCGTAGGGCGAGACTCGCTGGAGGACCCGCCAGTACAGCTCGATCCCCATGAGGTACGACAGGACGGTTTCGTCGGCGAAGCTCGCGCCCGCGCCGGCCCGGAGGGCGGCATGCACACCGGGCTCCGTCGGATCGCGCGTAAGCAGGGTCTCGGCGCCCGCCCGTACCACCCAACCCTCTTCCGCGCACGCGATCCCCGGGACGCACTCGAAGTCGGGCCGGCTGAAGCGGGCGCCGTCGGCCCACGGCTGGAACCCGGAGGACCGGGGGACCGTCACCCGGAGCCCCACCGACACCATGTCTCGCGCCACGTCGAAGGTGCCGAATCCTCCCACGCTGGCTGCGCCTTCGAGGGCGAGCTGGAGGCGCGGCGCGGTGGACGCATCGGCGCTCTGCGCGCCCACCGCACTCGGTCCCAGCGCGCTGAGCAGCCCGCTGAGCAGCGCAACGACGAGCGTCCGCGCGAGCGCGATCCTCAGAAGAGCTTCCCCGCCAGCGACGGCTCCTTGTCTGTGCGGGTGCCGATCTTGACGAAGCTCGCGATGCGGATGGTGCCTTCGGCGTGGAGCGTCTCGTGGACCCGCCGGATCGCGTCGAGGACATCGGCCAGCTCGCCCTCCATGTTGGTCCCGTTGCCATGCAGCTCCACCTTCACCCCGGACTCCTCGAGGATCTGGTGCGCTCGCTTCACTTCCCGGCGAACCGACACCCCAGAACCGATGGGGATCACCTGGACTTCTGCCGTAGCTTTCATCTGATCTCTCTCTCGGATGTTCTGCCGTAACGGAACGGTGGGGCGGCCCTCTCCGAAAAGCAATTCAGGGGGAGACCAGAATGCTGCAGCAGGTGACGCCGGCCTCCGCCTTGGCCAGCTCGGAGAGGTCGACCTCCACCACGCGCACTCCCCGGGCCCGGAGCCGTTCCCGGGTACGGGGCTGCCCCGCCGGCATGATCACGCTGCCACGGACGGCGAGGATGTTCGCGGCGAACGGCTCGTCCGGATGAACCTCGACCAGCTCGAACCTGGCGAACGGCGTCGTGTCCACCCATTCGGGGTTCACGAGGAGGGAGCCATCGACGGCGGCGGAGATGGCGGTCTTCAGGTGCAGACACCCCCGCACCGGCACCTGCTGGACCTCATAGCCGAGTGGCTCCGCGATGGCGCTGAGCTGCCCGAAGCCCGCCGCATTCGTTCGCTCCGACTGGCCGACCCAGAGGGTGCGGTGGACTCGGAGCACATCACCGCCATCCAGGGTGCCAGGGGCCTCGATGCGGCGAAGGGGCCGCAACTCCATGAGCGCTTCGGCCACTGCCTGGGTCTCCGGCCGCCGGCTCTGAGCGCCCGGTCGCGCCACGATCGCCACCTCGTCCAGCACCACGGCTGTGTCCTCGACGAAGACGGAGTCCGGCAGGTCATCGGCGGCCGGTATTTCCACGATCGTGCAGCCGAGGTCCTGCAGGGCGGCGCGGTAGAGGTCGTGCTGTCGCGCGGCGGCGGCGGGATCGATGGACGTGCGCTGGAGGTGCGACAGCTCACACCGGCCGATGGCGGGGCTCACGGCCCGGGTAAGGGCGAGCATCAGTTCGGCGAAAGGAGCCGAGTGATGTGTCGGAGTGGCTCGATGAACCAGAGGCGCGCGGGCATCCGGCTCTCCCGGGGTACGCGATCCTGGTATCGGACGACCGGTTGCGGATCCCCGAGGAGTCTCTGCTCGCGCTCGGACCCTGCCGCCTCGACAAAGCCGATCACCGCGCCGGCAAGGATACTGCGCCACGGGCTCCAGCGCGTCACGCCTCCCACGTTCTTCATCGCCGGCCAGCTACGGCGCGATGGCGTGAAAGGCGAGGCTCTCCTCGCGCTCCTCGGCGTGCTGAAGGCCCCAGCGGCTGCTGAACAGGATGAGCGGACGCTCTCTGGCGTCGAACACCAGCAGGCGCCCCTCCCCGCGCGCGACTCGCCGAATATCGGGCTCCGGCCCCACCACCCAGCGGGCGTGGGTGTACGGCAGGCGCTCGAGCCGGGCCTTGGCGCCGTACTCGCCCTCGAGCCGGTGGAGAAGCACGTCGAACTGGAGCATCCCCACCGCACCCACAATGGGCGTATGCCCGGCCTGGATGTCCTCGTAGAAGACCTGCGCCGCCCCTTCCTCCGAGAGCTGCCGGAGCCCTGTATCCAGCTGTTTCCGCCGGAGCGGGTCCTCCGTCCGGATGCGAGCGAAATGCTCCGGGCTGAAGCGAGGGATCCCGCCAAAATGGATGTCACCGTTGGCGGAAAGTGTGTCCCCGATCCGGAGCTGGCCCCGGTCGTGGAGCCCGATCACATCCCCCGGCCACGCCTCTTCGACGGCCGTCCGGTCCTGCGCCATGAACTGCTGAGGCTGCGCCAGCCGGACATTCTCACCCGTCCTCGTGTTCTCAACCTGCATTCCGGGCTCGAACCGACCCGAGCAGATCCGAAGGAAGGCGATCCGGTCGCGGTGGCGCGGATCCATGTTCGCCTGGATCTTGAAAATGAAACCGGTGAAGGCCCCGTGCTCGGGCAGGATCGCCTCGCCCTCGTCGGTCTCCCGGGGAGCGGGACGCGGCGAGTACTCGAGGAAGTGCCGGAGGAGCGGCTCCACACCGAAGTTCGTGAGCGCGCTGCCGAAGAATGTGGGCGATAGTTCGCCCGCCTCTACGGCGGCCGGGTCGAATTCGGCACCCGCCAGCTCCAGCAGCTGCAGCTCTTCCTTCACGCGCTCCAGCACTTCGGCGGGCACGCGCTCGGCCACGCGAGGATCATCCAGTCCCCCCTCCAGCACCTTCGCTCTCCTGGCGCCATGGTCACCGCCCTTTTCGAACAGGCGAACCACGTCCTCCATCCGGTCATACACGCCAAGGAACTCGTTGCCGTGATGGATCGGCCAGGTGATAGGGTAGCACCGGATCCCGAGATCGCTCTCCACGTCATCGAGCAGCTGGAGCGGGTTCTCGCCCGCCCGATCGCTCTTGTTGACGAAGGTGAAGATGGGGATCCGACGGAGCTTGCAGACCTCGAAGAGCTTTCGCGTCTGCTCTTCCACACCCTTCCGGTTGTCCAGGAGCATGATGGCGCTGTCGGCGGCCACCAGGGTGCGGTACGTGTCCTCGGAGAAATCCTGATGCCCCGGAGTGTCCAGGAGGTTGATCCGATACCCCGAGTAGTCGAACTGGAGGACGCTGGAGGTGACGCTGATCCCTCGTTCCTTCTCGAGCTCCATCCAGTCCGAGGTCGCGTGGCGCTTGGCCCGCCGGGCCTTCACCGACCCCGCCAGGTGGATGGCGCCGCCGTACAGCAGCAGCTTCTCCGTCAGCGTCGTCTTGCCCGCGTCCGGATGGCTGATGATGGCGAAGGTCCGCCGTCGGTCGATCTCTTTCTGGATTGTGGCCGTCATAGCCCTGAATGGTCGCGCCAACCGGGCCAGGATTCAAGGGCAGGGGTCCGACAGTCACGTCCGGGCGCTGCTCCGGGACTACCGCCTCCGGATGGGAATGTAGATCTCTTCCTCCACAACGGCGGAGAGACGAATGCCATCGTGCAGCTTGGGCTCGAAGTCGGTGCCGAAGACCCAGTCCATGAGGAACTGGTCGACGACGGTGTCGCCGCTCGGGCGCGGCAGTCGCACGCCGGTGATCCGTCCGTCAGGGTCGAGGAAGATCTGGATCGGGTAGCGGCGACCACGCGCATGCTCGAGCGCGGCCAGGTCCCGTGCGGAGGTGACGAGGGGGATCACCCGCTGCCGGAGTCCTTTCCTCGGCTCGGGCGGACAGATGACCGACGGCTCCAGCCCCGCGACATCGCCGCCGACCACGTGGACGCGCACTCCCCAATCGATGGGCCCTGCCTCGTTCAGCGACTCCATGAAGAGACGCTCCAGCGTCGCGACGCGGGTCGGGTCGAGGGAGGATTCTATCGCCTGGACCCAGGCGAGGCGCCCCTGATCGTCATATCGTACGGAAAGGACGACGCTGTCGGAGGGGGTCAGGTCGAGACCCCAGAGCGCGACATTGCCGCGGGTCCCAAGCCGGGCGAGTCGCGAGAAGGCGGGGAGCTCGGCGTCCCTCGAGGCGAACTGGCACGTCCGACCCTCCACGCCCGGCAGCTCGACCCGGGCCATACCACCCCGCCGCAGCTCGCCGGGAGGGGTACGGCCACCGCACGCACCGACTCCCGTTGCGAGAATCAGCGCCAGTCCCACGAGAGCAGCGTTCCTCCGCACCATGGCCCTTCTCCACGTTCAGATTCTTCTACGGCACCCGAGCTGTGCCGGCTGCACATAGAACGACTCAGGGCCGGCCGATGGGACACCCCATTATGATCGCTTCATGGGTTCGGAGGCACCAGCGCGTCGTCCACGACGCGGCGAGTCTCCACACCCGTCAACCACGAAAGGAGCGGGAGGAAGACCGCGTAGCTGACGCCCTCCACGAGGGCAGGAAACGCGTTTTCGCCCCGGTAGAGGTCGGCGGCCAGAAGGAGCATTAGCCACAGGTATGACATGCCGACGATCGCCGTCGTCCCTCCAACGGATCCGAAGTCCCTCGAGAGCCGTCGTGCCGAAGTGTAACCTGGGCCTCGCCAGATCCACGGGAAGGTCGTACTCGACTGGCCCAGCTCGTCGGGCACGACCACCCCCAGGGCGGCCAAAGGCCAGAGTCGCGCCAGAACCGGCAGAAGAGCCACGGCGGCACCCGCCACCTCCGCAGCCGTCCCGGGCAGCCCCAGGAAGTCGCCCAGCATCCCGCCGAGGGTTCCGCCCACCGCGCCCGCCAGTGCCAGGAGCAGAAGAAGTACGAGCAGGTTCATCGCATGACTCGGCAGCCTCCGAAACGCGAGCTGGGCCACGTTGCGACCAGCGTGAAGGCCTTCGGAACGGGCGGCGGCGGCGACCACCAGAACGCTGCCCAGCACGGCCAGCGCAACCTCCTGAACAGCCGGCGCCGAGGGCGCACCAGCAAGCAACCAGACCAGCGCCGCCGCGGGCGCCATTCGCAAGTACGCCACGACGAACCGGCCGAGGCTCAGGTCGGGTGCCGAACCAGTCCGGGCGCTGGGCACCGTAGGCACTCTCGGGATCAGGTCCGGGGAACCATCCCCCGCCGCTCACGCAGCATCTCGAGCGTGGCCTGGACCTTCTCCTCCAGCGCCGTAGAAACGTCGTCGAGCGAAACTTCGCTCCCTTCGATCTCGACCACGAGAGGGTCCGGCTCGGTCTCATTCAGGTCCGCGATCTTCTCCCGCAGGTCCTCCACCTTGCCGAAGGCGAACACAGCCTTCTGCAGCCATGTGGCCTCCTGCTGGATCAGACGCATCTCTCGTCGTTGTTTCCGCTTTTCCTTGCTCTGGTTCACTCCGCCTCCATTGAGTTGATCCGATGGGTCGACTCTGCTCCTACCAACGAGAGCCCCTGAAGGTCCGAGCGCCGATCCACTCGACCCGGGGTTCGGGCGAGACGCCCGGTCGCCATGCCTTCACTAACGGCAATCCTGATGCCGCCCATGCCCTTTCAGCCATTCCCGTGCCCCGCCGGGGAGCACACACTCGCGCATGGCCAACGACCTCCTTTCCACAGCAGCCGCGATTTCGTCGCGGAGCTGCCCACGATGCGCCTGTCCGCGCAGCCACCGCTGGGGACGATTCTCGAACCGGCAGCGGTATCGGTGCCTCGGCTGCCAACGGACGTTCAGCACGTTTACCGGCACGGCGCTCCATTATCTGAAGAGGATCGATCGGTGGCCAGAGTTCTGCCTCGCGATGCAGGGAACGGAGACCATCCGAAGGACCGCGGTCCGGCTGGATATCCATCGTGACACCGCCTTCCGCTGGCGGCACCGATTTCTCGCGACTCTGGGTCGCGGCGAGTCGGTGCTTTTGTCGGGAAACGTCGCGGCAGGAATGATCCGGTTCAGGTACACCCGAAAGGGCGCCAGAGAGCCCGGCCCCGAAGCCATGGGTGGAGTGACCCGAGGAGATGTCCAGGCATGGGTCGCACTGGCACGGGACCACCGGGGTGCCGCCATCAGCGCAGTCACGATCGCCCCCGGCATCGGCGTGACCCACCTCGTCGAGGCGCTCACGGACCGTGTAGCGCCGGGTGCCGTGCTCCGAAGCCGCGAGGGACCCTACTCCTGGACGGCCATCTGCGCTCGGCGCATGCGGCTGCGGTTCGAGTCTTTGCCGCGTCACAGACAGTCGCCGCACGACCCGGAGCAGATCGCTCTCTATGCGCTCCGAATCCGAAAATGGATGGTCCGGTTCCGGGGCGTCGCGACCCGGTACCTGGCGCACTACCTCGTCTGGTTCCGCGCAGCCGATGCCGGTTGGCGGACGGATCGCTGGGACTGGTCGGCCGTCGCTCCCGGCGTCGGTGGGGGAATCGAACGGGGAGAGTAGAAGCGTCGAGCCGGCCATCGTGGCTTCCGCTCCGCGCGCCCCCCCGGGTGCGCAGGGTGTCCGTCCACAGGTTCTGCCGGACGGTAGATCCAGGGGGTGGATCGCCACCCTCGTTCGTGCCCGCTATTGTTCGGACCGCGGACGGCGTCTTTCGCTGCTAATATCGCTGTTTGTCAGCGGGAATTGTGGGCCGGCAGCAATATCGGGGGAGCGGTCGGGACGAAGGCAGAGTTCAGGGGGGCGGCCCCGGATTCTCAGCGCCTGCCGCACATTCCTCTACGCGCCAACAGTTCCTGCCGACAATCTCAGAGGGTCGGGGCCCGAGGACCCGGCTGTAGCATTTCCCATCGTCTGGGGCGGCGCCCTCACCGACCCGCGGGGTCTTCTTCCCTTATCATCACGAGCATCATCTTGAACTCCACCCGCGCCTCCAAGCCGTGAGGCACACTGGCGGGCAGCGTCATCGTCTCGCCCTTCCGGACGGTGTGCGGAGTCCCTCCCACCCTTATCTCCGCCTCCCCGTCGAGGATCACGACCAGGGCCTCATACGGAGAAGTATGCTCCGTCAGCCCCTCGCCTTCCCCGAACGCGAAGAGCGTAACGTTGCCACCGCGCCGACCTAGAATCTTACGACTCACCACCGACCCGGGCTGATACGATACCAGCTCCTCCAGCACGTTCACATCGATATCACTCATGACCCACCTTCTGCCCTTTCCGCGCCGGCTGGCGCCATCAAGCGAAGCCGCTTCAGTCCGCTAATTCTGAGCCGTGGCTCCCGGGAAGGCCAGCGTCGTCCGGGTATATTCCACGGGGCGTGAGGTCGAGCGCTCGACCTCACGTCTGGGATTGCCGGAGCCCCGCCCTGACTCCATGTTCTCGGCAGGTAACCTCCCGAAAGGAAAATCTCGCCATGCGATCAGCTCTCCGCGGGCTCCCCTTCCTGATCCTTATCACAGCCTGTGCCGGGAGTCGCGTCGGCTCCGGTGCTGGCGTTCCGATCTCCTCCCGAATCGTGGACCAGTCGGTCGACCGCGTCACTGCGGCCGACTACTCGCGCGCAGAACGCTTCCTGCCTGCCAACGTCTCGGGTCTGGTCCTGCACGAACCGAGGGAGATCTCCTGGGTCGGCGGTGGGGATCTCCAGTACCTGACCTTCAGCGAGGCGGGCATCGAGCGAGTCCTGGTCGATCCGGCGACGGGGACAGTGGAGCGAACCCTCGTCGGATCGCCCGCGGACACGGCGGCCGGAGGGAGTGCGCCGGGGATCCCGGCCCCTGACGGCGATGTGGACCGATCCATGGTGGTCTCCCCTGATGGATCGTTCGGGGCCTTCCGTCGCGAGCACGACCTCTGGATACGAGAACTGCAGACGGGGGCCGAGCATCGTCTGACCGAGGGGGGAACGGCGGAATTCGGATACGCCACGAACAACGCGGGCTGGGTGCGAAGCGACCGCCCCGTTCTGCGCTGGTCCCCCGACTCACGCCGGATCGCGACGTTCCGCCACGACGCCCGTGGTGTCGGCGAGATGTACCGCGTGTCCACGAACGTGGGACACCCCACGCTGGATGCGTGGGCGTACCCGCTCCCGGAGGACACGGTGATTTTCCGGATCGAGCGGCTCGTCATTGACGTGTCCGACCCGTCCGCACCGCGGGTGGTGGAGTTCAACATGCCGGCGGATCCGCACCGCTCGTCCGTATGCGATCACGTGTACTGCGACGGAACGTTCACCGACGTGGAGTGGTGGCAGGACGGATCGCACCTGGCGTTCGTATCCTCCTCTCGCGACCACAAGCGCGCGACACTGCGTGTCGCGGATGCGGAAACGGGAGCGGTGCGGACGGTGCTTGAAGAGCGGGTCCCGACCTTTTACGAATCCGGTCACAACGCCTACAACTGGCGCGTGCTGCCGGAGAGCGACGACGTGATCTGGTATTCACGCGAGAGCAACTGGGGGCATCTCTACCTGCACGACCTGCGTACGGGTGATCGCAAGCACGCGGTCACGGCGGGCGATTGGAACGTCCTCGAGGTGGTCCGGCTGGACTCCCTCTCCCGCACCGCGTGGTTCATCGGCAACGCGCGGGAGCCGGGCGATCCCTATTTCGAGTACCTGTACCGCGTCGGGCTCGATGACGGAGAGGTGATGCTCCTGACGCCGGACAGCGCTATGCATGAGGTCTCCCTTTCCCCGGATGGCCGGTATTTCGTGGACACGTACTCCACGCCCGTGAGCCCTCGGGTCACGGTTCTGCGGGACGCGTGGACAGGGGAGGTCGTGCAGCCGCTCGAGCGCGCCGACGCATCCCGCCTCTACGCAACCGGTTGGCGGCCGCCGGTCCCATTCTCCGTCACTGCCCGCGACGGCGTCACACCGCTCCACGGGCTCCTCTACCGTCCGACCTCCTTCGATTCGTCCAGGACATACCCGGTGATCAACTATATCTACCCGGGACCGCAGTCTGGAAGCGTGGGGACCCGGGGCTTCAGCCCTTCACGGCGAGATCACCAGGCGGTAGCGGAGCTCGGGTTCGTCGTCGTCACATTGGACGCCATGGGTACGCCAATGCGGTCCCGCAGCTTCCACGAAGCGTACTACGGCGACCTCGGTGACAACGGGCTGCCCGACCAGGTGTCCGCGATACGGCAGCTGGCATCACGGCACGCCTGGCTGGACCTGGACCGGGTGGGGGTTTGGGGCCACAGCGGGGGCGGATTCGCCGCCGCCGGGGCGATCTTCCGGTATCCTGACTTCTACAAGGTGGCGGTGAGCGAGGCCGGCAACCACGACAACCGCAACTACGAGGACGACTGGGGCGAGAAGTGGCACGGCCTCCTGCAGGCGCGACACGACGGCGGCACGAGCTATGACACCCAGGCGAATCAGCTCCTGGCCGCCAATCTCAGAGGGAAGTTGCTGCTGGCGCACGGCCTGATGGACGACAACGTGCCGGCCTCCAACACGCTCCTCGTGGTACAGGCGCTGATCGAGGCAGACAAGGATTTCGACCTGATCGTATTCCCCGAAGCCCGGCACGGCTTCGCCATGCACCCGTACATGATCCGGCGTCGCTGGGACTACTTCGTGGAGCACCTGCTAGGCGCAGAGCCCCCTACGGACTACGCGATCGGCGAGTACTAGCAGGACCCCACGCGCCTGCAGCCCTGGGGTCGGCCGCCATCACTCGGCCGACAAGACCCGAACCGGATCCAGGCTCGCGGCGCGGATCGCCGGGACAGCGGCCGCGGCTCCGCCCGCGATCAGGAGCACGGCGGAGACACCGACGAACGTCAGCGGCTCGAGGGCGGGAACCCCGTAGAGGAGACCTTCGATGAGACGCGTGAGGAACGCGGCAGCTCCCGCACCGAGGACGACCCCGACCGCGACCAGGACCATACTCTGCCGCAGGACCATGGCGGCGACGTTCCGGCTGGTCGCGCCCAGCGCCATGCGCAAGCCCATTTCCGGCAGGCGCCGACCTACGGTGAAGGAGACGACACCGTAGAGTCCCACCACCGCCAGGACAAAAGCGAGGAAGGCGAAGAGCGAGAGTAGAATGGCGACGAAGCGATCCGGGGCGATGGCGGCCAGGACCAGTTCGTCTATCGTCGTGATCTGACCGGCGGCCAGCGTCTCATCCAGCTCGGAGATGGCACTGCGGACCGCCGGAACCAGGGTCTTCGGCGGCACACTCGTCCTCAGGACCGTGGCGGCGTACCCGGCGGGGGCCTGGGCGTACGAAGAGTAGGTCGCCACCCTGCTGTCCTCACGGACGCCGAAGTTCCTGATGTCGGCCGCCACGCCCACGATCTCCCGCCAGGTCGGGTCGATCGAACTCCCGAAGTTTATCCTTTGCCCCACCGGATCCTGACCGGGGAAATGGCGGCGGGCGAATGTCTCATTGATAATGAGCACGGGCGGGGCACTGCCGTCATCGGTGGCCTGGAACGAGCGCCCGGAGACGATCCGGATCCCCATGGTCGAAAAGTACGCCGGCGTTACGCGGCGGAACCACGTCGCCAGCGTCTGACCCCGCTCGGGGATCGGCTCGCCCTCGATGTTGAAGCTGACATCGCTGTCGAAGCCGGTGAGCGGGAGCGTGCTGGTCAGCCCCACGCTCACCACGCCCGGGAGCGCGGCCAGCCGCTCTTCGATAACGTCGTAGAAGGCCCTCCGCTGATCATCGGTCTCGTACTGCTCGCCCGGCAGGCTCAGCTGCAGGGCGAGGATGTTGGATGGCTGGAACCCGAGGTCGGTGGTGCGCAGGTTCCGGAAGCTCTGCACCAGCAGACCGGCGCCTATGAGGAGGATCAGCGCGAGCGCGACCTGCCCCACCACCAGAGCATTCCGGGCACGCGCCGTCCCGCGCCCGACGGAGCGTCCGCGGCCGCCCTCCCTCAGCGCGGTCGCGGCGTCCTCCCGGCCCGCCCGTATTGCGGGCACGAGTCCGAATATGACGCCCGCCACCATCGTCACGAGCGCGGTCACCGCGAGCACCCGCCCGTCCAGCCTCACCTCCTCGATCCGTGGAGTCCCTTCCGGAGCCATAGCGACCAGGAGGTCGGTCCCCCAGCTGGCAACGAGCACGCCGAGGGCGCCGCCCGCGACGGCCAGCAAACCGGCCTCCGTCAGCATCTGCCGTACGATCCGGCCCCGGGGAGCGCCCAGCGCCGACCGCACCGCCAGCTCTTCCCGGCGAGCGGTGGACCGGGCGAGCAGCAGATTGGCCACATTCACGCACACCACCAGCAGCACGAAGCCCACGGCGGCCAGGAGTACGAGAAGCCCGGTCCTCGCCTCCGACACTACGTCGTCCCGGAGTTCGATCGCGTCAAACGTCATGGCGACGTTCGACTCCGGATATCGTTGCTCGAGTCGCGCCCCGACCGCCCTCAGCTCCGCGTCCAGCGCCTCCATGGTCGTGGCATGGGTGCGGCGCCCCACGGCTCGCAGGTAGTAGGCGCCGCGGCGGACGGCCTCCTCGGACATGTCCGTTCGCAGCGGCGCCCACAGCTCCGCGTCCGGGACGAACGGCGGAAGGAACCGCGGGGGCATCACCCCGATCACTTCCCACGACTCACCACTGATCCGCAGCGTGCGCCCGATCACCGTCGGGTCTCCGCCAAATGCCCGCTGCCAGAACCCGTGCGACAGGATCAACGTCCCCTCTGACCCGGGATGATCGTCGTCCGGCCGGAAATTACGTCCCAGCTCCGGCTCGACCTTGAGCACGTGCGAAAACATGTCGTGCCCCACCGCCGCCCCGGTCAGCTGCTCGGCCTCACCCTCCCCCGTCAGGGTTCCGCGCCACCCTCCCCACGCCGCGAGGGCTTCCAAACCCGCCGTTTGTTCACGGAGATCGTGCAGATTGGCGTAGCTCAGCCACTCCTTGGACGGCTCGCCGCGCGCGCTCGCATCCGTCCACACGCTCACCAACTCGTGCGATTCCGGGAACGGAAGGGGCCGGAACAGGATGCCGTCCACCACGCTGAAGATCGCCGTGTTCGCGCCGATCCCGAGCGCGAGCGTAACGAGGGCGACCGTGGTGAAGACCGGGTTCCGCGACAGCTGGCGCAGTCCGAATCTGACGTCCTGTCGCAGTACATCGAGGCGGGTAGGCTCCATCGGTGCAGCTCTCCGGGTCGGATGATCGGTCCAGTGTATCGAGGGAGGAATCGTGCCCGCGCACGTCACACGCCGAACACGCTGGGGCCCAGGGGGATAGGGATTATGTCGGGCGCAGCGACCTGTTCGAATCCGGGACAACCCACCCCGGAACCGCGCTTTGGACGAGGGCCGTCAGGGGTCCCGGGCTGGGGGTGCCTCGGTACGGCCACCGGCAGAGAGCCCGGCCAGGCGGTCGGGCCTCCGAAGCTCTTCGACGAAGTCGAGACGTTCTTCGATCCGGGCCAGCCGCGTCTCGAGCTCCTCGATCACGACGCTGTCGAGCCGTACGCCCGACTCCAGTGCCTGCCGGCTGGCCTTCCGTTCGGCCGACATCTCCTTCAGCAGGTCGCCGAGATGCCGGCCTATGGGCGCCGCGATCGCCACGCCGGCTTTCCCCAGCGTGGTGATCAGGATGATCAGGAGTACGAAAGTGAATACGTCCATAGGCCGCCTGCGCTCGGGTTCGGAGGGTGCCGGTGGGATCAGCGGTAGATGGCGATGTCGACGCGCCCGTCGGCGTCGATGAATCCGCGGTACATGCCCGGCGTATTGAACATCATCACGATGTTCCCCTGCGAGTCAAGCCCTACGATCCCGCCGGTCTCCGGCTCCTGGGCCTCCAGCTGCTCCATGATCATGGCCCGCGCGGACTGCTCGAGTGTGATGTCCAGATACTTCATGCGCGCGCAGATGTCGTAGGCGACCACGTTGCGGATGAAGTACTCGCCCCACCCGGTGGCGCTGATGCCACAGCTCTCGTTCGCGTAGGTGCCCGCCCCGATGATGGGCGAGTCGCCGATTCGTCCCCATTTCTTGTTGGTCATCCCGCCGGTGGACGTGCCCGCCGCGATGTTTCCACGGGCGTCGAGGGCAATCACGCCCACGGTGCCGAACTTGGAGTCACGAACCTCGGCAGTCGGTGCGCCGTGTGCCTGCGACCCGCCGGCATCGGCCTGCTTCGCTCTTTGCAGCGCCTCCCACCGACGCTCCGTGTAGAAATAGGAGGGCTCCACCTGCTCGACCCCCTGCTCGGCCGCGAACGCCTCCGCCCCCGCCCCCGCCAGCATGACGTGCGGAGAGTGGTCCATGACGGCCCGGGCCAGCCGGATCGGGTTTCGGATCGTCTCCACACCGGCCACGGCTCCCGCCTGGAGTGTGGACCCGTCCATTATGCTGGCGTCGAGCGAGTTCGTACCCTCCGCCGTGAAGACCGCCCCCTTGCCCGCGTTGAACAGTGGCGAGTCCTCGAGTACGACGATGGTCGCGACCACCGCGTCCACGCTGCTGCCGCCATCGCTCAACACCCGGTGCCCGGCCCGCAGCGCCTCCTCGATCCTGGAGCGATAGGCGCTCTCCACCTCTGGCGTCATGCTCCCGCGCCGGATCGTCCCCGCGCCTCCGTGCATGACCAGGCCCCACTCGATCCGTGGGCCGTCCGTCACCGCCGTGGACGCGGGTCCCTGGGGTACCGGAGTGGACTGTGGTCCGGCCGTACAGCCCGTGGCCACGCCCATCAGCAGGGCGAGGACGGTGCGGCGCGCAGGTCGGCCCGCGCGGATCAGGCGGATGTTCATGGACTCTCCTATTCCAGGGGGTTCAGTCCGGCGACGATCTCCGTGCGGCGATCCTCCAGGAACGGTGGCAGGGCGACCGTCTCGCCGAGCGCCCCGGGGTCCTCGTCCACTGCGAAGCCGGGGCCGTCAGTGGCGATCTCGAAGAGGACGCCCGCGGGCTCACGGAAATAGAGGCTCCGGAAGTAGTAGCGGTCCACCGGTCCGCTGTTCGGGATCCCGAGGTCGCCCAGCCGCTCGATCCACCGTTGGTACTCCTCGTCGCTCGGGGTGCGGAACGCCACGTGGTGCACCCCACCGGCGCCCTGCCGGGACGGGGGCAGGTCGGGCTGGACGGCGACGTGGAGTTCGGCGTGGGGGCCAGCCGCCGATGCGTCGCCCATCTCAAAAACGTGCACCCCGCCGGGACCATACAGCGAGCTCCGGTACTCGCGCACGGCACGCATTCCGAGCGCCTCCGTGAGCACCCGATCGGTGGGACTGAGGGTGGGCACGCTCATCGTGACAGGACCGAGTCCGCGGAGCTGATGCTCTGCTGGCACCGGCGAGCCGCTCCATGCCACCGGATCGTCGCCCGCGCCCCCGTCGTCCACCAGTGAGAGCCGCTGACCTTCCGGGTCCTCGAAATCCAGGACCGCCCTTCCGTCGCGCTCTGACACCCCGCCGGGCTGGACGCCGTGCCTTCGCAGCCACTCGCTCCACCACGTCAGCGCCGACTCGCCCGACACCCGGAACCCGGTCCGGACCACGCTGTGCGCCCCCCGCCGCTCCCGCGGCATGGGCCAGTCGAAGAATGTCATGTCCGTGCCAGGGCTGCCGGCGCCATCCGCGAAGAAGAGGTGATAGGCGCTCACGTCATCCTGGTTCACGGTCCGCTTCACGAGCCGCAGCCCGAGAACTTCCGTATAGAAACGGAAGTTCGCGCGGACATCCGCCGTGATGGCGGTCAGGTGGTGGAAGCCGTGCAGCTCCACGGGGCGCTCCGGGCTCAATGAAGGCGGTCGAGCAGGTACGCGTAGGTCAGCGCGTACATGCGGGCCCGCTGCTCCGGGGTCACGCCGGATCCGTGCCCGCCCTCCATGTTCTCGTAGTAGAAGATCGGGTGCCCCATGGCCGCCATTTTTGCGGCCATCTTCCGCGCGTGCCCGGGATGCACGCGATCATCCCGGGTGGTGGTGTAGAAGAAGGGGGTGGGATAGTCCACATCCTCGTGCACGTTGTGGTAGGGCGAGTACTCCCGTATGTACGCCCATTCCTCCGGGATGTCCGGGTTGCCGTACTCGGCCATCCAGCTGGCGCCCGCCAGGAGCTTGTTGTAGCGGCGCATGTCGAGCAGCGGGACCTGGACGACGACGGCATCGAACAGCTCCGGCCGCTGCGTCATGGCCGCGCCCACCAGCAGACCGCCGTTGCTCCCGCCCATGATGCCGAGGTGGTCCGGCGACGTCACGCCGTGCTCCACCAGGTACTCCGCCACGGAGATGAAGTCGTCGAACGCCCGCTGGCGGTGCTCCTTCTGTGCGGCGCGGTGCCAGGACGGGCCGAACTCACCGCCGCCCCGGATGTTGGCCACCACGTATACGCCCCCGCGCTCGAGCCAGGACTTCCCGACGATGGCGCTGTACGAGGGCGTCTCGGAGATCTCGAAACCGCCGTAGCCGTAGACGAGCGTCGGGTTCGTGCCGTCGTGGGGGATCCCCTCGCGATGGACAATGAAGAACGGGACGCGCGTCCCGTCGGCAGAGGTGGCCGCGTGTTGCTCCACGACGAGCCCCTCGGCATCGTACATGTCCGGAAGCTGCCGGACCTCCCTCACGGTGCCATCCTCCTCGGCCAGGTAGAGGGTGTTGGGTTGTGTGTAGCTGCTGTAGGTGAAGAAGAAGCGGTTCGTATGCACGTCCGTCGCCACGACCCCGATCGTTCCCATTTCTGGCGCGTCGATCTCCTCACCGACCCATTCGCCGTCCTCGCGGTGGTAGCGCCACAACTCGCTCCGCACGTTGTCCAGCATGCTCACGAGGAGGTAGTCCCGGGTGTCGGAGACGCCGCGCACGGTCTGCCGCTCATCGGGACGGACCACGATGTCGAACTCGCGCTCGCCCTCGAGGAACCGATCGTACGGCATGGCAACGACCGATCCCTCCGGATACGTCGCGCCGCCGACCTCCCAGGGGGTCCGCAGGTAGACCACGATCTGATCCGCCACGAGCATGGGGTCCGCATCCACCGGCACGTCGAGCGCCCTCAGCGCGCCATCGTCGGCCAGCACGTGAACCTTCCCCTCGAAGAAGCTGGGGCGGTGGAAGACGACCGGGTATCGCGCTTCCGCTGTCTCGATCGAGCCCACCCACACCCCCACATCGCCCGGGTCTCCTTCGAACAGCGTCTCGGCGCTCGCCAGCGGCTGACCCCGGCGCCAGAGCCGGGCCACCCGCGGGTACCCGGACGTGGTCAGGGAGCCCTCGCCGAAGTCCGTGGATATCAGCAGCTCGTCCGCGCTCCTCCACGCGACGCTGTTCTTGGCCTCCGGCACGAAGAACCCGTCCTGCACGAAGGTGGCGGACTCCAGGTCGAACTCACGGATCTCCGTCGCATCCGCACCACCGCGGGAGAGGCTCACCATGCACCGGCGGTACTCGGGGGCGAGGCAGGCGGCGCCACCGAACGCCCACCGCTCACCCTCCCTCTCCGCCAGCGCGTCGATGTCGAGGATCACCTCCCAGGCGGGCTCGCCCGACAGGTAGGACTCCCAGCTGGTCCGGCGCCAGATCCCGCGTTCGTGCTCTTCATCCGTCCAGAAGTTGTACAGGTGCTCGCCCATGATGGACGGGTAGGCGATACGCTCGTCGGAGTTCAGGATCTCGAGGGCATCCACGAAGAGCTGCTCGTACTCCGGATGTGCGCCCAGGGTCTCCAGCGTCGTGGCGTTCCGGGACGCCACCCACTCCAGCGCCCTCTCTCCCTCCACTTCCTCGAGCCACATGAACGGGTCGTCCGCTTCCGGCGTCTCCTGGGCGGATGTCGGGCTGGCGGAGACGAGGACGGCAGAGGCCGCGAGCGCGGCCACCGCCAGGATCGGCATAACGTGCATCCTAGCTGTCATTTTGGACGACCGGGGTACGCTGGTTTGCGGGTCACGCCGGGCGACGGCGGGCCGCCGGCAGCCATAAGCGTACGCCGCCAGAGGCCCGCGCGCGAGGTGGGGCCGGACCGTGGCCCACGCAGACGAGCCGGCACCGCGGTGCCTTGCCCCACGACCTCCGCCGCTCCAGCTTCGACGAACCACACCCGCGGTGGGGCTCCCACCCGGATGAAGCCCTCGATGGAGCGATCCCATGGCAGAGAATCCCCGCCCGACGGGGGTGGATGTAACCCCCAGCCGCAGGAACTTCCTCATCACCGCGGGGGCGGGAGTCGCCGGGGCCACACTCGCCACCCTCGCCCTTCCCACCGCGGCCATGGGTGCCACCATTCCGGCGACCGCCGCTGCCAGGAGTACGCGCCGAGCCGGAGAACCCTGGGGGCGCCTGGAGCCCGTGGCGGATGGCTGCTGGGCCCTCGTCTCCACCCCGCTCGCCGGAGGCGCCGAGTCCCGCCGGACCCTCTGCAACGGTGGCATCATCGCCGGGCGAGAGGGCGTCATGGCGGTAGAGGCGTTCGCGTCCATGGAGGGCGCCGCCTGGCTGTCCGACGAGGCGCTCCGCCTCACGGGCATGCGACCCACCCACGTGGTCCTCACCCACTACCACGGCGACCACGTGTCCGGCGGCGCCGGCTACCTGCTGGGAGGGGAGGCGCCCCGACTCATGGCCACCCGCACCACTCGCCGCCTCATGGCCGAGCAGGAGGCGGCGCTCGCCGACGACCGCACGGACGCCCGGCCGCTGTTGATGCCCGACACGGTGCTGCCGGATGAGGGAGAGGGCACCGACATCGACCTCGGAGGCCGCGCCGTCCGGATCACACCCCGACGCGGCCACACTCCGAGTGACCTCGTGATCCGGACAGATTCCGTGATCTTCACCGGTGACCTGGTCTGGAACGCCATGTTTCCCAACTACATGGATGCGATACCATCGGAGTTGTCACGGCACGTGCGGGCGCTCCGGAGCCAGAGGGCCGACGTCTACGTCTCGGGTCACGGCGCCCTCTCCGAGGCCGCAGATCTCGACCGCTACATCGACCTGCTGGACGACGTGGAGGCGGCCGCCCGCCAGGCTCTCACGGCCGGTCGACCCCTCGGCGAGGCCGCGGCCGAGTACGCGGTGCCGCCGTCACTGGGCGACTGGCACTTGTTCTCGCCCCGCTACCCGGAGGTCGCCTTCCTGGCGTGGTCGCGGGAGCTCACGGAGTAGAGCGTCGCCGTCACGCGCGAGGGCGGACGCCGCAGAACCGCAGGATCGTTAGCACGAGTACGCGGGTCGCGGTCTCCAGGTCGGCGATCTCGATGTACTCGTCGGGGGCGTGCGCACGCCGAACGTCGCCGGGGCCGTAGAGGACCGTAGGCACGCCCCCCTCGTTGGCGAGTAGCCGCATGTCCGCGCCATAGGGCATCCCCCTGACCTCCGGCGGTTCCCCGACCACATCCGCGTGAGCGGCACCCACCGTCGCGACGATCGAGTGCTCCACGTCCGTGGCCGCGGGGGAGAACTGGCCGCCCCACCACTCCACGGTCGGCGCGTTCGCGCGCAGCCACGGATCGCGCTCCGCAGCTTCCTCGACCGCTCGCTCCAGCTCGCGTCGGGCCGCGGCGGAGTCCTCGTCCGGGGCAATGCCCATCCGCCCCTCGAACGTGACCGACTCGGCGACCGTGGAGGCCCAGATCCCGCCCCGGATCGTGCCGACACAGAGCGCGAACGGAAGCTCCATGTCGCGGAACAGCGCGTGGCGTGGCCGCGCGTTCCGCTCCCGCTCGAGCGCCTGGAGCGCGCGGTACAGCGGGATGAAGCGGTCGATGGGGTCCACGCCCTCCGCCCTGAGGGCACCATGGGCGGCCCGGCCAGGCACCGTCACTCGGAAGTTGAACGCTCCCGCCTGCGCGGGGGCCAGCACCAGCCGGGTCGGCTCCAGGACGATTGCGGCATCACCCGCAGGACCGCGACGGACCGCCGCCAGCGTGCCGAGCCCGCCGTCCTCCTCCCCGACCACGCTCTGGACCAGCACCGACCCCGCCAGCTCGACGCCCGCCGCGCGCAGTGCCCTCAGAGCGAACAGCCCGCACAGCAGCCCCCCCTTCATGTCGGCGGAGCCACGGCCGTAAACCCTGCCGTCCCGAACCGTGGCCTCGAAAGGCGGGACCGACCATCGGCTGGGCTCGCCGGCGGGGACCACATCCACGTGTCCGTTCAGCACGAGCGTCGGGCCTCCTTCGCCCATGCGCCCCACCACGCCCAGCGCCTCCGGCCGGCCCAGCTCTTCCGAGTACGAAGGGTCCTGCCGCAGCGCCGGGAGGTCGATCTCCCAGCGGTCCACGGCCAGTCCAGAGTCTGCCATGAATGCCGACATCCACTCCTGGGCCGGGCCCTCCCTCCCGCCGGAGCTGTCGATGGCGATCAGCTCCCGCAGCCGCGCCACGAGGCCGTCCACGTCCACGGCGTCCAGCGCCCTCCGCTCTTCCCGCTGGCGGCTCACGTCAGGCGCGCGAGGCCGGCCTCGAGGTCAGCGACCAGGTCCTCGCCGTTCTCGATCCCGACCGAGTAGCGGATCAGCGATTCCGGGATCCCCGCCGCGGCCCGCTGCTGCGGCGTCAGCTCCACGTGGCTCGTCGTGGCCGGCGGTCCCACGAGTGTCGCGACCGAGCCCAGGCTGGCGGCGCGGTGCGCAAGCTCCAGCCCGCCGAGCAGCGTCCGGACGTTGTCGAACCCACCCACGAGGGCGAAGGCCAGAACGCCACCGAACCCGCTCATCTGCCCGCGCGCCACATCGTGGCCCGGGTGGTCCGGAAGCCCCGGGTAGTGCACGGCGGCCACCGCAGGGTGCGACGCGAGGAACTCCGCCACCCGCTGGGCATTCTCGTTCTGACGCCCGACCCGGAGCTCCAGTGTGCGAATCCCGCGCGCCAGCAGCGACGCGGAATGGGGATCGAGCGAAGCGCCATTGATCTCGCGGAACCGGAAAATCTCCCGAACCCGGGCCACGTCGCCCACGACCACCCCGCCCATGGCATCCGAATGTCCGCCCAGGTACTTGGTGGCGCTGTGCAGGACCAGGTCGGCGCCCAGCTCGAGCGGCCGCTGGTTGATGGGCGTGGCGAATGTATTGTCGACGACGACGGTGGCGCCCGCCCGGTGGCCGGCGGCGCCGAGCCGTCGGATATCCAGAACCTTCAGCGTCGGGTTCGTCGGCGTCTCCAGGTAGAGCAGGTCGCAGCCGCGGCCGATGGCCTCCTCTATGGCCGCGTGATCGCTCGTGTCGCACAGCTCCACGTCCACGCCCCAGCCCGGCAGGAAGTCGTTGAAGATCCGGTTCGTACCGCCATACGTGTCCCGGATGCTCACCACCCTTCGGCCCGGCTCCAGCAGCGCAAAGAGCGTGTTGCTGATCGCGGCCATTCCGGTAGCAAAGGAGGTCGCCGCCTCCGCCCCCTCCAGCAGCCGCACCTTCTCCTCGAACACGGCCACTGTGGGGTTGGTGTTCCGCGAGTAAATGTGACCCGCCTTCTCACCGGCGCCCACCGCTCGCCACTCATCCAGATCGTCGTATGAGAAGGTCACGCCGTGGTAGATGGGCGTGACCGTCACCCCCTCGGGACCTCGCTTCGGCTCCCCGTCCCAGACGCAGCGGGTCGATTTCCCCCGTTCGTCAGCCGACATCAAACGACCGCGGCGCGCGCGGCTCCGCTGGCATGAGAAGCCACAGGATGAGGTACACGATCAGCCCCGGGAAGGCGGCAGAGAGCGCCGAGACGGCGACGAACGCGATCCGCACGTTCGTCGCGGACCAGCCGAAGTAGCGGGCGATCCCACGGCAGACGCCGGCCACGAGCCGGCCCCTCCGCGGACGATAGAGGCCGCCCCGTGGCGCCTCGTCACGGAACTGCACCTGATCACGGTCCGCCATCACGACTGTCGCTCGGGCGTCGGCCCCGGGGGAGTGATGGCACCCGGCACACGCAGCAGGAGCCAGATCGGGATGGCGGCGGCCACCAGCGCCATGACCGCCGCTCCGGCGGCGAGAACGGTAAGGACGAGCCTCAGGATTCGCGTCATAGATCGTTTCACTTGGGGACGGAGCATGGACCGCCCGGGGCGATCCCGTGGGGGCGCAGCCGCGGGGTTCCGGTCCTCTACCTTCCAATGTGGTCCAAGCCGGGTCGTGGGACCAGACGCCCCTGCACTTCGCGCGGAAAACCCGATACATTCCGCGGCCATGATATCCGTATCGAACCTAGCCAAGGAATTCGGCGACCGCACGCTGTTCGAGAACGCTTCCTTCCAGCTGAACCCGGGGGAGCGCTACGGACTCGTGGGCGCCAACGGTTCCGGAAAGACGACGCTGCTCGGCATCCTGACCGGTGACGAGCCCGCCTCCGCCGGCCATATCTCCATCCCGTCCCGGATCGACATGGGCGTGCTCCGGCAGGACCAGTTCCTGTACGAGGACGAAGAGATTCTCGGCGTCGCCATGCGCGGCAACCCGGAGCTCTGGAAGGCCATGGTCGAAAAGGAGAAGATCCTGGCCAATGCCGCCGAGCACTTCGACACGAAGCGCTACGGCATCGTCGAGGAGACCATCGAGCGTCACGACGGCTACGCCGCGGAGTCGAGGGCCGCCGAGATCCTCGAGGGCCTCGGCATCCCCACCGAGGTCCACCGCCGTCCCCTCAGCACGCTCTCCGGCGGCTTCAAGCTGCGCGTCCTCCTGGCCCAGGCCCTGGCCGGCAATCCCGACATCCTCCTCCTGGACGAGCCCACGAACCACCTGGACATTCTCAGCATCCGATGGCTCGAGAAGTTCCTCAGGGGCTTCGGCGGTCCGGTGGTCGTGATCAGTCACGACCACCGCTTCCTGGACAACGTCTCGACCCACATCCTCGACGTGGACTACCAGACCGTGACCCTCTACCACGGGAACTACACCGCCTTCGTGGAGCAGAAGCGGGAGGAGCGGGAGCGACGGGAGAAGGAGATCGGGGCGCGGGAGAAGGAGATCGCGCATCACCGGGAGTTCGTCGACCGGTTCCGGGCCAAGGCGAGCAAGGCGCGCCAGGCCCAGAGCAAGCTGCGAATGATCGAGAAGAAGGCGGAGCAGCTTGAGCCGCTGGCGCCGAGCTCCCGCCGCTATCCCAGTTTCCGGTTCGACCCGTACCGGCCCAGTGGGCGGGATGTCCTGGAACTGGAGGGGGTTCGGAAGGCGTACGCAGAGAACGAGGTCCTCCACGGGGTCGATCTCGAGGTCCGGCGCGGCGACCGCCTGGCGATCATGGGACCCAACGGCATCGGGAAGTCGACTCTTCTCAAGATCGCCGTCGGAGACCTGGCCGCCGATGACGGAGAGGTGGAATGGGGCCACGCCGTGCGGGTCGGCTATTTCGCACAGGACCACCACGAACAGCTCGACGATCCGGGGGTCAGCGCCGAGCAGTGGGTCGCCCATCACCACCCGGCTCTCTCCACGACCTACCTCCGTGGCGCCATGGGCGCCGTCCTCTTTTCCGGCGATGAGGCCGAGAAGCGGCTGTCCGCCCTCTCCGGTGGTGAAGCCGCGCGCCTGGTCTTTTGCAAGCTCGCCCTCGAGAAGCCCAATGTGCTCGTCCTCGACGAGCCCACGAACCACCTCGACCTGGAGTCCATCGAGGCTCTCGTCGAGGGACTTCAGGAGTATGAGGGGACGCTGATCTTCGTCTCCCACGACCGCTGGTTCGTCAGCCGGCTCGCCAACCGGGTCGTGGAGATCTCGGCCACCGCGATCCGCGATTACCGCGGCACCTACGAGGAATACGTCCACTGGTGTGGCGACGACCACCTCGATGTGGACACGGTGATGGAGAAGGAGCGGTCGCGGAAGTCGGACGGCGAGGCCCCGACAACCCTCCCGTCGAACCGCGCAGCCGCGAACGCGACCGACCAGTCCAACAGCAAATCTGCTCCCACCGAACCCGATCGACCCAATGTGCAGGCGGGGCGGGGTGGCAGCGCACCGGTCGGCGGCGGCAGCGAGTCGGTCGGCGGCGACAGCCAGTCGCCCCCGGTCGGGACCGAGCGGGGGCGCCGCCGCGATCCTTACAAGGTCCGGAAGCTCGAGGAGCGGCGCGACGAGCTCACGCTGCGGATCGACCGGGCGGAAGCACGCCTCGGGGAGATCGAGCAGGCCTTTGCGGACCCCGGGCTCTACGCCCCCCAGCGCCAGGAGGAGGTCCGCTCTCTCGAAGAGGAGCGGACCCGGCTCGAGGGCAGCATCGAGAAGTGGATGGCCGAGTGGGAAAGCGCAGAGCGCCAGCTCGCCGGCTGACTACGCGCCCGGCCAGAGCCAGCCGAACACGCCGCCCGTCAGCAGGGCGTAAATGAGCCCGTCCAGTGTGTTCTTGCCCGCCGTCGTCCACTTCTGTCCGAACCAGATCGTCTCCTGCCACGTTCCGAGCGCATAGGCCGCAAAGGCCGTCGCCCCCGCGAACCGGAACGCTTCGCCGTAGTACGCCCCCGGGTTCAGGGCGCGCCCCGAAATGTAGGCGGCGAAGATGGAGACCACGAGGCAGTAGATGAACCAGGCGATCAACTCCCGGCTCATGTTGATCTGCCCGCTCGGGAGGATCGTGACCAGACCCACGGGCCCCTTCTCTCGTTTCTCGACATAGGCCGGCGCCTTCATCGCATCGCGTGACGCCGCGTGCGGCATGACATAGGTGCCGGGCGGGATGTCGTGCGCTCGGAGGGACGCCATGATCGCGTCCTCCGCCGGAAGCGGTGCGAAATCGGTCGAGTGATACGTCATCACGGTGTGCAGGATCGCGCTCACGACGAAGATGAGGGCCGCGGCCACGAGGATGGGGAGCCACAGGGAGAGCACCGGCACCATTGCCACCTCCAGGTTGGGATAGGGGATAGGCAAGGATGCAGCGGGGGAGGCGCCACCGAAAGACTTTTGTAGGAGACGCGAGGCCCCTCTGGGATTGTCAGCAGGAACTGTGGGCAGGGTGAACGGGCCCCCCGCATGTCCGCATGGGTCCAACATTTCCTGCTGACAATCTACGAGGATTCGGTGGGCCGACCGGGGCTGGCTTCTGCCCTCCCCTCTCCACCGACTACAGCTGCGCGATGGCCACGAAGTGACAGGCGCTCCCCGCAAGCACGAACACGTGCCACGCCACATGAGCGTACCGAACCCGATCCATGTGGTACACGAGCGTGCCCACACTGTAGATCAGCCCTCCGGCGGCGACCCACGCGAGCGTCACGTAGCTCAGCCTCTCCACTAGCGGCACGAACGCCAGGAGGGCCAGCCAGCCCATGCCGAGATACAGCCCCGTCGACAGCCGGGGGAACCGGTCCAGGAGCGTCAGCTTGTACACCACACCGCCCACCGCGAGCGCCCACGCAAGGCCGAACATGAACCAGCCCCACGCCCCCCGAAGCGGCAGCAGGAGGAAGGGCGTGTAACTGCCGGCGATGAAGAGGAAGATCGCCGAATGGTCCATCACTCGGAGGCGCCACTTCAGGTCAAGCCTCGTGACACCGTGGTACAGCGTCGAAATTGTGTAGAGCGCCACCATTGTGATGCCGTAGATGGCCATGCTCAGAATGCGCCAGCCATCCCCAGCCCGCAGCGCGTCGAGGATCAGGTATCCAGCGCCCACAGCTGCCAGGGCCGCCCCGATACCGTGCGTGATGCTGTGGAAAAGCTCTTCGTGTCTCGTATAGAAATCGGTCATCTCTATGTTCCCTGGTCCGCCATCCTCCCATGCAACCGCGGGGCCAGCCTTCCGTTTCGTCCGCTGAAACCCGCCCCCGCCCACCGCCGTACGGCCAACCGATCACGATACCTGAACTGGAGCACCGCCCGCATGTCCACCGGCCGTATATACGTCAAGCACGCTCTGACCCGCTCTCTGGCGCGGGTGCTCCTCAGCACGGCTTTCCTCGGACCGACCTTCCTCGGACCGACCTTCCTCGGACCGACGCTCCTGGGATCCGCACTGCTCATCACCGCGCCGGCGCGGGCGACCGCGCAGGGCGTAGAGGTGACCGTCGGGGACGTGGGCCTGGGGATCGGGCCGGTACCCCGGATCGACGGGCTCCGCGTGAACTTTCGCGACGACTATCGCCTGGAGAGAGTCCGTGGCGTCAACGCCACCATCTGGGCTCCCCATGATGACATCCAGGGGGACGTCTACGGGCTCGCGCTCGGCCTCCCCCTCACCGGCGCGCGTAACCTTGCAGGCCTCGGACTGGGCGCGGGCATCGCCGTTCACGGCGACTTTCGAGGCATCGCGGTTGCTCCCATCGGCATGGGTAGTGGCGGCGACCTCGGCGGCGTGGTCATAACCGGGATCGGTGTGGGCGCGGGAAACGACGCGCACGGGATCGTCGTGGGCGGGATCGGCGTCGGCGCGGGAAACCGCCTGTCGGGTATCGCCGTCGGAGGAGTGGGTGTCGGAGCCGGGAACAGCGCCACGGGAGTACTGGTGGGGGGCGTGGGAGCGGGCGTCGGCAACAGCATGCGCGGGATCGCCCTGGGCGGCCTCGGCGCGGGTGTGGGCAACAGCATGACGGGCCTCCTCGTCGGCGGCCTCGGCGTGGGAACGGGCAGCGACCTCACGGGGATCGGAGTGGGCGGCCTCGGGGTCGGCGTCGGCAACCAAATCACCGGAATCGCGCTCGCCGGGGGGGGGATCGGCGCGGGCAACGGGATAAAGGGCATCGCTCTGGCCGGCCTTGGCATCGGGTCGGGCGGCCACCTCCGCGGCCTCTCGGTGGCAGGGCTGGGCATCGGCGCGCCCCGCATCACCGGCCTCGCCGCGGCGCTGGCCGTCGGTGGGCAGGACATTCACGGGCTGGTGCTCGCCCCCGCCTATTTCCGACTGGAGGAAGACGGGCAGCTTCGGGGAGCCGCAGTGAGCGCGTTCAATGATTTACGGGGGGAGCAGCGCGGACTGGCGATCGGCCTCGTCAATATCGCCCACGAGCTTCATGGGCTGCAGATCGGCATCATCAACATCGCCCGGAACAAGGATTCGTTCCCCATCATGCCCATATTCAACTACCACCCGTAGCGTCGGCATGACCTTTCAGGAGGCATGGGTACGCGGCTTGCGAATAGCTCCACCACCATGAACCCTCCCACGGAGAAAAACATGAGAACGCTAGCACCCCTGTTCCTGCTACTCGCACTCCCCACCTTTGCGGCGGCCCAGCAGGCGGATGTGACCGATGAGGCGCCGGTGGTCGAACTCCAGCAGAGCACCGCTGCGCCGACCGTCAGCCCCGCCTCGATGAACGCCGACGCACCGGCACCGGACGTTGAGATCCAGAGCCGAGACATCCCCGCTGAGAACCCCGCTGCGATGCAGGACGCCGGATCCCGCCAGTGGTGGTACCTCGTGGGGGCCATCGTGGTCGGCGGACTGATCCTCGCCGTCCTGCTCTAGCGGGACTACATCACACTCCACGCAAAGCAGGACACATGAAGGAAGCGCCCGTAGCTGCCGTGCGGGCGCTTCCCCATCCTGACCCTCACGTCGGCCAGTGCTTGCCTGTCGACCTGGTTTCGACAATGAGTTCTGTGGCACCCCCCGGTGCAAGGAGGCTGTGCACATGAAGCCGATCCGCCACGTCCCGCGCTCATTACGTGCGACCACGCTCCTCGCTCTGGTCCTCGGTCTGACACCCGGGTGCGCAGCGTTCGGCGCCGGACCGCATGCAAACCGAACCACGGACCCGATCAGCTCGCCCGTTCCGGGCGGCACTCTTCAAACCGTGAACGGCACTCGTCTCTACGTCCGCACCGAGGGCAGCGGCGCTCCGGTGCTCCTGGTGCACGGCGGACCTCTCCTCGACCATGGCTACCTGGTGGCGCCCTTCAGTCCGCTCCGCACCAAATACCAGCTGGTATTCTATGATCAGCGGCTCAGTGGGCGGTCTGAGGGCCAGGTGGACAGCGCCTCTGTCACCCTGGCGCAGTTTGTGGCGGATATCGAGGGGGTTCGGGAGGCACTCGATCTCGAGCGGATTCACCTGGTGGGCCACTCCTGGGGCGGGCTGCTGGCGATGAAATACGCGCTCGCTCACCCGGAGCGACTGCGGTCGCTCGTGCTCGTGAGCCCCATGGCACCGACGGCCGAGCTTTGGCGTGCGGAGGAGGCGGCGCTGCAAAGATCCCTCGAGCCCACGGACACGGCCGGGCTCGGTGAGCTCCGCGCGTCCCCCGCCGTCGCGGCCCGGCATCCTGCGGCGATCGAGCGGCTGCTCCAGCTCTCCTTTCGGGCCCAGCTGCATGACCCTGCCCTTGCGGACCGACTCCGGTTCGAGATCCCCGAAGACTACGCGGCGCGCGGCCGTCAGTTCGCGCGGGTGACGCCGGAGCTGTCGAACTACGACCTGCTGGGCTCGCTCCGCGCGCTGCGGGTGCCGACGCTGCTCGTTTACGGCGGCTCCGAGGCGGGTGCGAGCATCGGCGCTGAGGCACTGCGCGCGGCGGTGCCGAACCTGGTCGTCGAAGTCATCCCCAACGCCGGTCATTTTGCGTTCCTGGAACAGCCGGAGATCTTCCGCCGGATCCTGGAGCGGTTCCTCGAGGGCACCTGACTTGCACTCTGCCGTACAGTGGACGGCCGGCACGGGCGATCGCTCCGGCCGTGTCATTTTGTCGAGCAAAGGAGCGACATGAGCGATCTGAAGCTGGCCATCGTGTACTACAGTACGTACGGGACGAACCACGAGATGGCGGAGCTTGCGGCGGAGGCCGCGCGAGAGGCGGGGGCGGAGGTCCGGGTCCGGAAGGCACGGGAAACGGCACCGCGGGATGTCGTGGAGTCGCAGGACGCGTGGAAGGCCCAGGAGGCGCGCACGTCCAATGTGCAGGAGGCCTCGCCCGACGACCTGGTGTGGGCGGACGCATTCCTGTTCAGCGCTCCTACGCGCTACGGCGGCGCCGCCAGCCAGATGCGGGCGTTCATCGACACGCTCGGCCCGATCTGGAAGGAGGGCAAGCTGGTGGACAAGACATTCAGCGCCATGACGAGCGCCGAGAACGTCCACGGCGGTCATGAGACGACGCTGCAGACCCTCTACGTCTCAGCCATGCACTGGGGCGCGATCCTGGTTCCGCCGGGCTACACGGACGCGTCGATCTTCGAGGCGGGCGGCAATCCGTACGGCGCGAGCGTCGCTGCGGGCGCCGATGGGATCACCGAGGGCATCGAGAAAGCGATCCAGCACCAGACGCGCCGGCTCCTGGACGTGACGGCGCGCCTTCAGCGCGGGTCCGAGGCGCACCAGGAAGCCAGCTGAATCGTCAGGCGTCCGGCGACGCGGCCACCCTTCGGAAGGTCGCGAAGCCCGGGATCGTCAGCTCCCCGACCGTGCCGGCGGCGTCCAGCGCAAACGTCACGTCATCATGGCCGTATCCGGCCCGCCGCCAGGTGGCGCGGAACGTGTCGAAGTGCCAGTGCCCGAGGTCGGCCACGTAGTCGGCGGAATAATGCAGCACGAGCCCACCCTCCTCCATGGTGACGCGGACATCGCCGAAGAGGCGGTCGCGGTATGTGCCGGTGTATTCCTCCAGCGGCAGCGACGGCCGGGTGTCCAGCACACGCGCTGCGTCGTGTTCCGCCGACCGCTCCTCCGAGCGTTCCGCGGAGCGCGTGGAGAGGGCCAGGTACTCCGCGCTCCAGTCGGTTTCAGGGACGCCCAGAAGGGCATCGAACACGCGGAACATGAGGGCCGTCTGGAGTTGACTCGAGCTCAGATTCGCCAGCACCACGACCGCGATCCCCTCCTCCGGTATCATGGCCACCTGCGTCCGCATGAAGTTCACCGCGCCGGTGTGCTGGACGATCTTGTGGCCGTGGTAGTCCTGCATACGCCAGCCGAGCCCGTACGCGCGGAAGTGGGTGGACGGGAACATCCGACGATCGACGCTGTCGCTTGACATGACCATCTGCGGCTCGTGCATTTCCGCGATGGCGGCTGAATCGAGAAGTCGGCGTCCTTCGAACTCGCCGTAGTTCAGCTGGAGCCGGAGCCACTGCGCCATCTCCCACGCGCTGGAGAAGACGGAGCCGGCGGGCCCGAGGGCATCGTAGTCGCGATGATCGATGGCTATGACTCGACCATCGGAAAGCACGTGTGAGCCGGACACGTTGTCGCGCCGGGCGACCACAGCGGACCGGGGCGTGCTGCGCTCCATCCCCAGGGGCTCGAACAGGCGCGTCTCGATGAACGTGGCCCACGGCACGCCCGCCGCCGCCGCCAGCACCTCGCCCGCCACCATGTACATGATGTTGTTGTAGCCGTACCCGCCCCTGAACTCGCTCGACTGCGGGAGGTATCGCGCCCGCCGCACGATCTCCGCGCGATCGAAGGGCGCCGCGATCCACACGTTGTCGCTCCTGGAGACGCCCGTGCGGTGCGTCAGCAGATCGCGGATGGTCACGTGACGCGTGACGAACGGGTCCTCCAGCTGGAACTCGGGGAGGTAGCGGGTGACGGGGTCGTCCCAGTCGAGGACGTCTTCCGACACCAGCATCCCGAGGCCGGCCACGGTCATTGCCTTGGTGGTGGACGCGATGGCGAAGAGCGTGTGCTCGTCCACGGGAGCGCCGGAGCCAAGACGGCGCTCACCGAATCCCCGCGCATATACCACCCGGTCGTCCTGCACCACGGCAATGGCCAGTCCGGGGATCTCCCACTCCCGGACGGCCTGCTCGATGTACGAGTCCAGCCCCGACAGGCGCTCGGGCACCGTGGGTGCGGCCGGGAGCGTGGCCACCTGCGCCGACACGGGCGAGCCCAGGAACAGCCCCAGGAGCAGCAGCAGAACAGGACGAACGCGATCTATGGCTTGCATGGTTCTCCAGTACCCTCGGTAGGTGAACAGTTCTCCGCAGGCGGCTCGCCGGCTACGGTCGCTCGGGTGCCCCGCCTTCCATGCGGTAGCGTACACGTTTGCCGAGCGGGTCCTCGGCAATGACGAAATGGGCGGGCGCGTTCAGCGCCAGCCCGCCGGCAGAGTCGAGCGCCTCCTGAAGAGGGACGAGAAAGAGCCCATCCACGCGCAGCGTGTCCTGGGCCAGGGTGCCCTCCAGATCGCCAATGTCGCGGATCGTCCCGCCGCGCCTCAGCAGCGACTCCTCGTAGCCGATGAGGACGTCCGCCTCCAGGAGCGGAAGCCCGGGCACCGCGATGGTGCCACCGGTGATGAGCAGCTCCTCGGGCTGGGGTCCGTTCTCCGGCAGGGCCTGGTAGTCGGCGATGTCGTACGCTCCGTAGGACCCGGTTGCTATGGCCTGGAGCCCGCTCAGGATGGCGACGAAGTTGGCTCGCCGCAGATGCTGCTTCTGCGGGTCGTCACGCCAGCCGCCGGCCTCGATGAGCACGGTGCTGGCGCCCCAGGCGCCCACCAGGTCGCCGAAGGCCCGTGGATTGAACGTGTCGTCGTAGCGCGCCACATGGCCCCCGACCAGCGGCTCCAGCGCCCGCGCCATGACGGCGGCCACCTGCATCGCCCGGTGCCGCTTCCCATCAATGTCACGAGCCTCGTTGAACGCCGGAGCCAGGAGCGCGATCGCGACCTGCTTCCCCGTGTCGCCCACCCGCGTGGCCGGACTCTGATCGTGCAGGTTGAAACCGAAATCCGGCTGGACCACATCCCGGACCGCCTTCAGGATTCGACCCTCCGGAGTCTGGAGCCGCCGCGCGTCCCGGTTGATGTCGATCCCCTGCGCGTTCCGCCGCTGGAATCGCGCGGCGCCATCGGGGTTCAGGATCGGCACGATATGGATCGTGGCGCCCTCCGCCAGCCGACGGGCCATGGGGTGGTCCGGCTCCTCGTGGAGAAATCGGAGGAGGTCGGCGAGGGCCATGGTGGCCGTGCTCTCGTCCCCGTGCATCTGCGACCACAGGAGCACGCGAACGGGACCCGAGCCGTAGGTGATCCTGCGGATCTCCCGGCCTTCGGCGCTGGTCCCCGCCACCTCGACCTGGAACGACTCCAGGTACGGATCCACCGCGTCCCAGAACGCGGAGGGCTGGAAGCGGCGGTCCTCCAGACCCGGCACCCGCACGGTCTCATGGAGCCGGATGAGGTCTTCTGATTCGGTCGATATGGTCATTTCGGAAGGGTTCGATGCGGGCGATGGGGCCCGCACTCCGGCGCAGCCGGAGGCAACGAGTGCGGTGGTCCCTGCCGCGGCCATTCTCGCGGCGAGTCGGACGGTGCGCGAGCGCATGGTATGGCGCATGGTCTCCTGACGTGCGAGGACGCGTGGGCAAAGCGAACGGCCCCGCCCCGTGGGGGCGGAGCCGTCGCGTTGCTGCCCCGGCCGGCGGAGGGGATCAGCTCCCCATCCACCAGACCGGGCTGTTCAGTGTGGCGCCGCCCTGCCGCGCCTTCGCGGCTTCCACCGCGGTCCGGTTCAGCGACTCCTCGAGACCGGGGTAGAACAGACGCACCGGGATCCGGCCGTCGTTCAGCGCGTCCGGCCCCGCCACGAGCGCCGGGACACCCGTGCGCCGCCACTCGGCGTACGCCTCGGCACCATTGCCGAACAGGGCGATCCACTTCTGCAGCGCGATCTGGTCGAGGCCCTCGGCGTCACCCTGGTAGGCGATCTCCGGCTGCGCCAGGTACGCCGTGATTTCGGCGTCATCGATCCCGTTGAACTCCATGGCCGCCCGGATGCCGGCGGCGTACAGCGTCGCGGCATCGCCACCGATCCACTCGCGCTCCGCCGCCTCAGCCTGCAGGAGCAGAAGCTCGGCGTAGCTCATGAGCACGCCCGGTGAGTCGGCGCTGCTGTAGAAGGTGCCAATGAGCGATACCTTGTCGAGCGGCGGGTCGACGATGACCCCGTTCGGGGCGCCCCAGTACTCGCCGTCGGAGTTGGTCTGGGCGTAGACCGCCAGCCGCGGGTCGTCCAGCCCTCGCAGCGTCTCGATCATGGTCTCACTGACCGAGTGGTCGTTCCGGCCGAGCATGTACTCGTGGATCGGATGCCGGTTCAGGCCGTTGTCTACGTACCAGAGGATCGCGTTGTCAGCGTTCGACTGGAACCCGCCGCCGGCGAACGCGTCAGCGAACTCCAGAGCGGCCACCCCCGGCTCCACCTCCGACATCCGCATGGCCACGCGCATGCGCAGGGAGTTGGCGAACCTCTCCCACCTCTCCATGTCGCCGTCGTAGATGAGATCGGCCGAGCCGATCGTGAGTCCGTCCGGATCGACCATGTCCGCGGCCGCCCCGAGCTCCTCGAGGAACGCGTGATACACGTCCTGCTGGGGATCGTAGCTGACCGTGAGGTCGCTGCCGATCTCGCGGCCGTTGAGCGCCGCGGAATACCCGATGTCACCCCACAGGTCCGTGACCACCTGGGCGGTCCACACCTTCATCACCATCCCCATGGCCACGGTATTCGGCCGATCGTCCTCCTGGCCCTTCCGGATCACCTCCTGGAAGTCCTCCAGCGGACCCGAGTAGAACCCGGACCACTGACCGTCCACCCGCGAGTCGGTGAGCTCGTACCGGTCCTCGATCGTGTACTCGTGCTCCACGTAGTGCTGCGCCCACAGACCCGCCAGGTCCAGGTTGACCGAGTTGCCGATCACCCGGCTCACGGACGCTTCCACCGCGTTCGCGAACAGGTACGAGGCGCTCACGTCCACCGGGTCGTTCGGGTTCTCGTTCAGCTCCGCGAGCCCCGAGTCACACCCTACGGCGGTCAGCGCCACGAGTCCCGCAGCGCCCCACCCCTTCAGTCTCTTCATCGTATGTATCATCATGTCTGTACCGTGGATTCGGGGGTCAGGGCGTGAGAACGACGGAGAATCCGAACGTCCGGGCCGTGGGCATCTGGGCGTACTCGAAGCCCTGTACGTTGCCCGAGTTGAACGCGGTCTCGGGGTCGATATGCGGCACGTCCGACCACAGGGCCAGGTTCCGGCCGACGAAGGCCACCTCAGCCGCCGCCACCCGCAGCCGTTCCGTCCAGGCCGCCGGCAGTCTGAAGCCCACGCGGACCTCGCGCAGCTTCATGTACGTGGCGTCGTACGTGTGCGCCTCGGTGATCCCACCCAGGCCGCGCCAGTAGTCCTGGGCGTCCACGACGATGTCGTTCGGGACCGTGTCGCCATCGACGACCATCACGCCCGGCACGACGAGCCCGCCGCCCTCTTCGGGCGTACGGCCGTTCTCGCGGCCCTGGAGCGTTTCGATCAGCACGCCCGACCGCTGGCCATACCGGTTCGTCATCGAGTAGACCAGGCCGCCCTGCTGCCCGTCCAGAAGCACGTGGGCAGAGAACGGACCGTACTCGAACCGGTTGCGTAGCCCCCAGCTCCAGTCCGGGTTGTAGTTGCCCAGCAGTCCGTTCGGGTTCTCCGACGAGTTGAGTGGGCGGCCGTTGCTGCCGACCACCACGTTGCCCTGGCTGTCGCGGACGTATTTGCGCCCGTACATCGCGCCGTAGGGCTCACCCACGCGGGCCTCGACGCTCACGCCGTAGTAGGTGTCCAGAACCAGCGTCTCCAGGCCCTTGGCCAGCTCCACCACTTCGTTGCTGTTCCGGCTGTACGTGGCGCTCGTCTCCCAGCGGAACCCGTTGTCGAGCCGGACCGGGACCGCGTCCACCATGACCTCGATGCCCCGGTTCGAGATGGTCCCGGCGTTCATGACCCGGGAGGTGAAGCCGGTGAGCGGCGTGACCTCGACGGGCACGATCTGGTTGCTGGTCTCGGCGTTGTAGTACGTCAGATCGAAGCCCAGCCGGTCCTGCAGGAATCGCATCTCACCGCCGATCTCCCACGACTCCGTTTGCTCCGGCTTCAGGTTGAAGTTGCGCAGGCGGTTGCTCGCGGTGAAGCGGGGCTGGCTGTTGAACGGCTGGTCCGCCAGGTACGGATCCACGAGCTGGTACGCCGCAGCGTCGTTACCGACCTGCGCCCAGCCGACCCGCAGCTTGGCGTAGCCGGCGTACGGCAGGTCCACCAGATCGCTCACGATCAGGCTCGACGAAATGGACGGATAGAAGTACGAGTTGTTGCTCTCCGGCAGCGTCGACGACCAGTCGTTGCGCGCCGTCGCCTCGACGAACCACACGTCACGGAACCCGAAGTTGGCCGCGCCGTACAGGCTGTTGACCCGCGTCTCCTCGCGGTAGTCGGACATGCTCGGCGTGACGGCCGCGTTGCCCAGGTCGTAGAGCCCTGGCACGACCAGCTCGCTCGCGTATGCACCCAGCGAGTTGTAGTTGTTGTCCCGGCGGCTGCCGCCGAAGTTGCCGCTCAGCGACATCCCCTCGAGCCCCGGCATCTGTGCGCTCAGCAGGAAGTCCAGGTTGGTCTCCTGCCGGGAGATCGACGTCTCACCGAATGCCCCCGTGGGCGACGAAACCGACTTGGTCCCGGCGGCGAAGACGTTCTTCCGATGCTCGCTGGACACGTCGGTCCCTCCCCGGAGCATCAGGTCGAGCCACGGCATGAAGCCGTAGGTCACCGAGCCGCTCCCGATGAAGCGGTTCCGGTCGTCCCAGTTGCGGTCCTCGAGCTGCGTCCAGTACGGGTTGTTGTTCCACCGCGTGTTCCAGTTGAACTGACTCCCGTCAGGGTTGTACCGACGCGCACGCAGCAGGTCGGTGTCCACCTGGCGGCCGAACCACACGAACTGCCACATCACATTGTCCTCCCCGTATCCCTGCGCCGGCCGGTTCTCGGCCCCGGCGTTCAGGTACTGGAGTGACGCGTCCGCCCGCAGCCGGTCCGCGAGGTTGGCGCCACCGCTCACGGACACCGTGGTCCGCTCCTGCTTGAAGCCCGGCAGCATCCCGTCCTGGTTCAGGTTGGCCAGCGACAGTCGCACGCTCGCGTTCTGGTCGCCGGCGGCCAGGGAGACGCTGTTGTTCATCGTCAGCCCGGTCTCGAAGAAATCCTCGACGTTGCCCGGGTGCGAGTTGAACGGGGCCGGCTCATCCCCGTAGAGGGGCTGGACGATCATCTCGCCGGCATCGAGCTTCGGGCCCCAGCTCTCGTCCCACGTGGCGCCGTAGCTGCCCCGGGAGCCCTGGCCGTACATGTTCTGGTACTCGGGAAGCTTGAGCGGCGTCTCGAACGTGATGTCCGACCGCGCCGTGATCCCGGAGCCCGTCCCTTGCACGCCCTTCTTGGTGGTGATGATCACCGCACCGTTGGCGGCCCGCGAGCCGTAGAGCGCCGCCGCGTTCGGCCCCTTCAGGACCGAGATCGACTGGATGTCGTTCGGGTTCAGGTCCTGGACCAGGTTGCCGTAATCAATGGCGTTGTAGCCGCGCGTCCCGTCCGTGGACGCCGCGTTGCTCACTGGCACGCCGTCCAGCACGAACAGCGGCTGGTTGTTGCCGGTGAGGGAGTTCACGCCGCGGATCACCATCCGTGCCGATCCGCCCGGCGTGTTCGAGCTCCGGATGTGGACGCCGGAGATCTTGCCGGTGAGCGAGCTCACCAGGTTCGATTCGGGCGCGCGCGACAGCTCTTCACCACTCAGCGACTGCACCGCCGTGGTCAGCTCCCGGCGTGGCCGCTCGATCCCCAGCGCCGTCACCACGATCCCGTCCAGGGCCACGGCCTCCTCGGAGATCCGGAAGTCGACCCGGACCGTCTCGCCCGACCGCACGTCCGCCGTGTGCGTCAGGTCCGCGTAGCCGATGGACTGTGCCACTACCTCCACCGCGCCTGCCGGTACGCCGGCGATGCGGTAGCGGCCGGCGCGGTCCGAAAGCGTGCCAAGCTCGGATCCCACCACGGAGATCTGCACGTTGCTCAGCGGCGCCCCGGTGGTGGCATCGGTCACCTCACCCAGGATCATGCCGGTCTGCGCCTGCGCTTCAGCGGCACCGGCGGCAAAGGTGAGGATGCCGGCCAGCAGCATGCCGAGCACGGACGGCAGGCCTCCTGCTCTCCAGCTCGTACGGGATAGACTCATGGCTCCTCCTGGTGGGGGTGTCGGGTTTCCGGACCATACAGACGGCCGGGGGCGAGTGGCTCTGTGCCCAGTCTCGTCGGGGGATCGCATTGGTCGGTTTCTCACTGTTTAGGAGGCGGGTCTGACAGAGTGGAGCCCGCCGCAGGGTACCGCCGAGTGCGCAGCCTCTTAGTAGGAAGATTGGAGAGAAATTGGCCGCGCCTCGGACGTGAGACAGAATAATGAACTCCCGTCTATAAATGCAACAGCAGTCCGGGAGCGGAGCGCTCCCCCGCCGGCCACATGGCGTGCCTCGTGCATGCTGAGCCGCCACGCCATGACGACCCGAATCCCGGAACCATGATCGACCTGCGCACTGCCGCAACGGCCACTCTCGTCCTCTCCACCCTGGTGGCCTGCACCGGGAAAGGCGATGCCGACCCGGACCCGGACACCGCTGTCTGCCTTCAGGGCGGCCCCTTCAACGTGGATGGAGAACTACCGGTCGACGGGACCGCAGCTCCGACCGAGGCTCCGCTCGAGATCTCGGGCCTGCGCTGGGATCGACACGTCGGCTGCGAGCGTTTCGTGGTCGACCTGGCCCGGGAGAACGGTGGGACCGCGGTGGCGGCGGGGCCGGTGGACGTGAAGCTACTGAGAGCGCTTGGCGTGGTGCGGATCCGGCTGGAGCGAGCGGAGACGGTGCGCAGTGATGCTACCGACTCCCGGTTCGACGGCCCGCTGGCCCGCGCGGCCTACGTGGTGCGTGCGCCGGGGGGAAGCGGCATGTTCGTGGACGTGCATCTGGCGGGGCCGACGGAAGCCCGGGCGCTGCTGCTCACGGACCCGGCACGCGTGGTGGTCGACCTGCGCCCGGGGGGAGGCGATCTGGCCGCGCCGGCGGCGGCCGGCCAGCGGGTCGTGATTCTGGAGCCGAGAGCGGGCACGGCGTCGTACCCGCTCACCGTACGGGGCTACGCGCGCACATTCGAGGCGAACGTCGTGGCGCGCCTCGAGGCCTCGGGAGAGACGGTCGCCCAGGAAGTGACCACGGCCACGGGCTGGGCCGACGCCTGGGGCTACTACTCGCTCACCATCCCCGACGGACCCGTGGGTCTGATGCGACTGCGGGTGGGCGAGCACTCCGCGCGTGATGGCACCTGGGAAGGGGTTTCCGTCGAGCTGGACATGAGATGAGTCGTCCCCGCCGCTGACTACTCCTCGCGGAGCGACCGGCTGGGACTCACCCGCGCTGCCCGGAGGGCCGGGACCGCGCCCGCCAGTGCCCCGATGACCAGCACTATGACCGGCATGCCGACGAAGACCGCGGGATCCCGCGGGCTGATCTGGTACAGCTGACTCGACAGGACACGCACCGCTGCCAGCGAGGCCAGCGCCCCCAGGGTCACACCCACACCCACCAGCACCAGCGCTTCCCTGATGACCAGACCCGCCACGTCACGTGCGCGCGCGCCGAGCGCCTGCCGGATGCTGAGCTCGTGTGAGCGGAGCGACACCGCGTATGCCAGCACACCATAGATCCCGAGCGCGGCGAGAAGCGCGGCCAGCACGGCGAAGGACGCGACCAGCAGCGAGACCAGCCGCGGTCTCGCCACCGCCTCCCCCACCACGTTTCGCATCGTGGTCAGATCGGCCACGGCCATGTCCGGGTCCAGCTCCTGGACGCGCGCGCGCACCTCCGGCGCGAGCGCTCCGCCGTTGGGAGACCGCACCACCAGGTTCAGGGAGGCGAACTCCGGCAGTTGACGGTACGGGACGAACAGACCGGGCCGCCCCTCCGCCGCCACTTCCCGCTGCCGCACGTCGCCCACCACGCCCACCACCTCCAGCAGCAGCTCCTCCGCGCCCCACGGCAGCACCACCCGGCGGCCCAGGGGGTCCCCGCCCGGCCAGTTCGCTTCGGCGAACGCTTCATTCACCAGAGCGACCCGTACACCGCCCGCCGCGTCGGCGCGCGTGAACGTACGGCCCCGCAAAAGCGGGATCCCCAGAGCGTCGAGCACCTCGCCCGCCACCGCCTGCACCTCCGTCCCCGGCAGCTCCCCCGGGCCTGGACGCGGACGATCGGGGAGGTAATAGCCGGTGGTGGTCCACGCACCGGTGAGCGGCAGCCAGGAGATCGCCCCGGCGGCGCGCACCTGGGGGAGCGCCCCCAGCGATTCCACCGCCCGATCGACGAACGTCGCTCGCGCCTCTCCCTCGCGATACCCCGCGCCGCGGAGTGTGACTCTCGCCGTGAGCACGTCCTCCACCTGGATCCCCAGGTCGGCCCCACGCAGCTTCCCGAAGCTGCGCACCAGGAGTCCCGCGCCGATGAGCAGCATGAGGGAGAGCGCCACCTCGCCCACCACGATGGCCACCCGTAGACGCCGCACCGAACGACCGCCGCCCCCGCTCCCACGCCCCTCCCGCAACAGCCCCAGCAGGTCGGAGCGGAAGGCGTGGAACGCAGGCGCGAGGCCGAAAATCGCGCCCGAAAGGATAGCGACGAGAGCGGCGAAGCCGAGCACATCCAGATCGACCGTGGCCTGGTCGAGGCGCGGCACTCGCAGCGACTCGGGCATCCCCACCACGAGCGCCCGCGTGGCGAGCCAGGCCAGGCCGGCCCCCAGGAGTCCGCCGGTCAGCGACAGCAGCAGGCTCTCCGTCAGCAGCTCTCGGAGGATCCGGCCGCGACCCGCGCCGAGCGACGCGCGCACCGCCAGCTCCGTGCGGCGGGACGCCGCCCGGACCAGCAGCAGGTTGGCGACGTTCACGACGGTGACCAGCAGAAGGACCCCCACAGCCGCGAGCACCACCAGCAGCGCCGGCCGCACATCGCCCTTCACCTGCTCATCCAGCGGGACCACACGCGCGCTCCACTGGGCGTTGAACGCCGGGTACCCCTCCGCCAGCGAGCTGGAGATCGCCGCCATCTCCGCCTCCGCCGCCCCCATCGTCGCCCCCGGGGCCAGCCGTCCCACCACGCGGATGAACCGCCCCATGTCCGTACGGTTGCCCCAGGCAAAGTCCGTGGGCATCCAGAAGTCCACGTCCGGGGCGAAAAAGTCGAGATCGGGACCCATCACCCCCACCACCTCCACGCGCCCTCCCACCAGGTCGATCTCGCGACCGAGGACGTCCCGATCGCCGCCGAAATGACGCATCCAGAAGCCGTGGCTCAGAACCACCACCGTCGCCCCGCCCGGAGGGGCGCGCCCTTCCTCGGGCGAGAACACCCGGCCCAGGCGCGGTTTCACCCCCAGGACCCGGAACAGCGCCGGGTCCGCAAGCTGCATCACGACTTCCCGCGCCTCTCCGTCCGCCAGCAACGTCACCGGCAGGTCGAAGATCGCCGCCAGCGACGAGAAGGTCTCGGAGCGCTCCCGCCAATCCCTGTAGTTTGCGGGGCTCACCAGGTTGTGCTCCGACCCCTCCTCCCCTTCGTGCGCCTCCCAGACCATGGCCACGCGCTCCGGCTCCGGCACCGGCAGCGGCTCCAGCAGAACGGCGTCCACGACCGAATAGATCGCGGTCGTCGCGCCGATCCCGAGCGCCAGCGTCACGAGCGCCAGAGCCGTGAAGGCCGGCGACCTCACCAGCGACCTCGCAGCGTATCGAATATCCCGTATCATGTCGCTCGCCCACTCCCGTCTCCGGGTGGCCCTCATCCGTCGGGTCGTTTCCTGAAGCATCTCGCGCCGTACCGCAGGCAGGTCGCCGAAGCGACGAAGCGCTTCCGCCCGCGCCTCCTCCGGCGACAGCCCCTCAGCCTCCAGCTCCGCAGCCCGAAGCGCCAGGTGCAGCTCGATCTCGGCATCCAGATCGGCGGCCGCCTGCTGCCCCGCGGGACGCGGCACACGCAGGATCCGACGACGCACGCCCGACCTCCTCACGCGGGCGTCAACACCAGCTGCACCGCCTTCGCGTACAGCCGCCAGTTCTCCACCTCCGCCACCAGCTGCTGCCGGCCTCGGGCCGTCAAGGTGTAGACCTTGGCCCGGCGGTTCGTTTCCGTGAGCCCCCACTCCGCCTCGACCAGACCCCGCCCCTCCAACCGGTGCAGCGCCTGGTACAACGCCGACTCCTCCACCCCTAACAGCCCGTCCGTTCGCTCCCGCAGCCACTTCGACACCGCGTACCCGTGCATCGGCTCCCACGCCAACGTCCGCAGTACCAGCAGGTCCAGGGTCCCGCGCAAGAGGTCCAGCGTCTCCGTACCCATGTCACCCCCCAGGTTCTGACCCATAAGCATCTATAGTATGACCGTGAGATCGCGCTCAGGCAATGGTCGTACAACGCCTGGACCCTTCAGCGGCCTGCGAGAACCTTCGGTGGGGCACCTCGACCGAGCGGGAGGAAATGGAGGAACGGCCCGCCCCGCCTACCGCGGAACGGGCCGTTCTCCCGTGGGGTCGCTGCTGCCCGGCGGTGGCGGCTCAGGCCCCCGGCTGGCGCGGCTCGCGCGGTGGGGGCGGCTCGCGCGGCGGGGGCGGCGGAGTGCGGGCCTCGGTGTCCCGCAGGTTCCCGGCGAGGCTGATGATGGCGATCCCCGCCACGACCACGACGCCGATGGTGATCCAGAGGGTGGGCACGCCCAGAATGGAAGCGGCCCAGGCCAGTCCTGCGATGAGAACGATGAATCCGAGTACGTAGAGTGCTGTCGCCATGTTCGTCTCTCCTTTTGTCATGCGCAGGGGCAAGTAGCTTGCCACTCGAGCGGCCGGGGGGTTGACATGCGACGGTTTTCCCGCGAGGCTTGTGTCTGGCGAACAGTCCGGCCGAGTCCGGACACCAGCAACGTGAGGACCTGGGCGCTTACCGCTCGGGTCTTTTTTGTTGGCCGCCAGAAAGAGGTGAGTTCGAGAGGTACGGAAATACCGTTACCCCGGGAGCACCACAAGAACACAGGGAGTACGGTATTATGCGTACCAAGGGAACCGTGAAGTGGTTCAACGACGAGAAGGGCTTTGGCTTCATCACGCCTGAGGACGGCAGCAAGGACTGCTTCGTCCATCACAGCGCGATCCAGGCCCAGGGCTTCAAGAGCCTGTCCGAGGGACAGGCCGTCGAGTTCGACGTCGTGCAGGGCCAGAAGGGCCCCGCCGCGGAGAACGTCCACGCGGTCTGACCGTAGAGGACACCTCGTCGTGACGGCCTCGCCGTCATGATGTCGAGCGGCCGCCCCGGTGATCACCGGGGCGGCTGTTTCGCGTTCGGGGAGGACCCACCGCCGCGCAGCGGGGTACGAGGAAACTCACCCTTTCGGACGCCCCCCGTGGTTCGATCTTCTCGATGGACTGGAGCGCCTCTCATGGCCAAGGTCAGGATCAGCAAGAAAGATGGAACATCCACTCCCTACTTCTGGTCCGACAAGGATTCGGAGGACCGGACGAAGAAAACGGTCTACAAGCAGACCACCGATGGCGTGAAGCGGATGCGGGGCGTGCATTTCGACCCCGTGACGAACCGCATGCACAAGCACTGACTTCTGGTAGGAACCGGCGCCCGCCTGAGAACGCAAACGGGGGGGGCGGCCGGCTCTTTGGTATCACCTCTGACGCTCTTGAGCGCCGCTTCCACCGCGTTCTAACGGTCTCGCATGGCGGCGGTGAGCACCCGGTCGAGCGCGGCCGCGAACGCCTGCTTCTCCTTCTTGCCGTAAGGTTTCGCTCCACCGGTCTCCACCCCGGCCCCCCGAAGCGAGTCCATGAAGTCCCGGATGGAAAGCCGCTCCCGCACGTTCTCCGCGGTATAGAGATCGCCGCGAGGATCCAGCACCATCACATCCTTCTCCACCAGGTCCGCGGCCAGCGGAATGTCCGCGGTGATGGCCAGGTCGCCGGCAGAGGCGTGGTCGACAATGTGACGATCGGCCACGTCAGGACCCCCGGGCACCCGGACCGCGCTCACATACGGATTGTGCCGTGGCGTCCCCATGGACTGGTTCGCCACGAGCACGGTCTCCAGCTCCAGCCGCTTCGCCGCGCGATACAGGATCTCCTTCACGTCCCGCGGCGCCGCGTCGGCATCGACCCAGATCTTCATATCCGCTGCTCCAGCAGCCATTCCGCCACCCTCTCTTCCTGATACGCGCGGTCCCACGAGTTGTGTCCTATGCCCGGATAGAGCGTGAGCTTTGGATCGCCACCCGCGGCCCGGACAGCCTCCACCATGCTCTCGGAGTGCCGCGGCGGGACGACCGGATCGGCCTCGCCGTGGAACGCCCAGGTCGGCAGACCGGCAAGCTCGGGCGCGTCCGCGGGGTCGCCGCCGCCGCAGACGGGCGCGATGGCCGCGAAGAGATCTCGCCGACGCGCGCCCAGCAGCCATGAGCCGAAGCCGCCCAGGGACACACCGGTCAGGTAGATGCGGGCAGGATCCACCGCCCACTCATCGCGGGTCTGCGCGAGGGCGCCCAGCGCCAGGCTGGCGTGCTCTACCCAGCCGTGCGGGTCTCGCGGCTTCTGCGGAAACACCGCAATGAAAGGCCAGCGGTCCGGCGCCAGCATGATGGCGGGGCCGAGCCCAACGGCCACCTGCGCCCACCCGTCGGTGCCCTCCTCGCCGCGGCCGTGGAGAAAGAGGAGGGCTGGGGTGAGCTCCACCGGATCGTAGGTATCGGGGACGTACACCACGTAACGGCGCTCTGCGCCGCCGTTGACCCAGTATCTCCGCAGGAATCCGCGCTCGCTCATGTCACCAAGATACGGCCGGGAGACCGGGCGTGCCGGCGGCGGCCGACCGCTTCCCTAGGCCGCCGCCGCACGCCCGCGCGCCCGACGCAGCTGCACGTCGCGCCGAAGCGTCGGCAGCTGCCGACGGAACACCGCCGCTGCACCCAGCGCGATGACCCCGCCGATCATGACCGTGGTCGGTGCCCCCACGTGCTCGGCCATCCAGCCGGAATAGAGGCTGCCGAGCGGCAGCGTGCCGATGAAAGCCATGGTGTACAGGCTCATGATCCGGCCGCGCATGGCCTCGCCCACGATGGACTGGAGGAACGTGTTCGAGGCCGCGGACTGCACCATCAGCCCGAACCCCGCCACCGCCAGGACCGGAAGTGACAGCCAGACGGAAGGGGAGGCCCCGAAGAGGAGCAGCCCACCGCCGAAGAGGGACGCGGACCCGCCGATGAGGGACCCCAGCCCGGTCGTTTTCTCGCGCGCGGCGAGGAAGAGCGCCCCTGTGAGCGCTCCCACCCCCTGCGCTGTCATTAGGAGCCCCAGGGTACCGGGTCCTCCCCCCAGCACGTCGGAGGCGAATACGGGCATGAGCACCACGAACGGCACTGCGAAGAAACTGATGACGGTGATGAGGAGGAGCACCGCCCGGATCGCCGGGAAGCGCCACGCGAACTCGAACCCCTCACGCAGGTTCCCGAGGACGCTGGTCGGGCTCCCCCGCTCCGCCACCGGCTTCACGCGCATGAGGAGGAGCGCCAGCAGCATCGAGAAGTAGGTGATGCCGTTGAGGGCGAAGACCCAACCCTCCCCTATCAGCGCAATGAGGATCCCCGCGATGGACGGGCCAATGAGCCGAGCCACGTTGAACACGCTCGAATTCAGCGCAATGGCGTTCCCGAGATCATCCGGATCATCGATGAGCTGGACGAAGAACGACTGGCGGGCGGGAATGTCGAACGAATCCAGAATGCCCAGGAACATGGCCAGTGCCAGGACGTGCCACACCTGGATGACGCCCGAGAGGACGAGCGCCGCGAGCACCAGCGCCTGGAGCATGCTCAGGGACTGTGTGAAATAGAGGATCCGGCGGCGATCCCAGCGGTCGGCGGCCACACCGGCAAACGGCGCCAACAGGAGCGTCGGGATGCGGCCGGCGAACCCCACCAGCCCCAGGATGAGGGCGGAATCGGTGAGACGATACACCAGCCAGCCCATGGCCACTCGCTGCATCCACGTGCCGATGAGCGAAAGTCCCTGGCCCGTGAAGTACAGCCGGAAGTCCCTCGCCCGGAGTGACCTGGTCGCCCTCCGTGCGGCGCCCCGCATCCCGCGGCGCGCCGCCGTCACCCGTCCTGTCGTGCCTGTTCTCACCTGGTTCCAATCCCCGCCATTCCCGCGCCGCCCGACTGCCGCCACAGTTCCTCACATACCCTGCCCAATCAGGGTGTTCCCATCCGCTGCTGGGCATCAACGGGGTCGACCCCGCCGGGGTACGGTCCTATATTCGGCACGAGCGGCGACAACCGACGCCCCGGGACCTCCTCGGTACACTCTGGATCCGACTAGATGGACAGGCATCGCGCCATGAAGCGCCTCCTCCCGGTGGGGATCGGACCGCTGAGACTCGGGGCCGCTGAGCGGTTCGCGCTTCGCGTTGCTCTGCTTTTCGGCGTGTTCGGGGTGGCCTGGATATTCCTGTCCGACCATCTGGTCAATGCTCGCCTGGTTCCGCTGGACGCCGCCGCGGTCCAGACCTTCAAGGGCCTCCTGTTCGTGGCGCTCTCCGCGTCCCTGATCTTCGCCGTCTCCCGGCACGGCTATCGGAGCCTCGCGTTCGTGGCACAGCGGCTCGCGGACGTACAGCGCCTGTCCCACACCGGGGACTGGTCCCTGGACACCGGGACGGGCGAGATCCGCGCCTCCGACGAGCTCCACCGCATCTACGGCCGCGAGCCGCAGGACGGTCCGCTCTCCAGTGAGGTGATGCACGACGCGATTCACGCCGAGGACAGGGAGTGGGTCGTGGAGACGATTAGCGCTGGTATGGCCAGCGTCAGCGAGTACGAGGTGGAGCACCGGATCGTCCGACCGGATGGCAGTGTTCGATTCGTGCATTCGCGCGGGGAACCCTGGTGGCGTGCCGACGGCTCGGTGGGCGGTATCTGCGGAACCGTGCACGACATCACGGTACGGCACGAAGCGGAAGCGGCTCTGCGCCGGAGGGTCGAAATCGAGGGAGCGCTGGCGCGAATCTCGTCGGTGCTGGCGTCGGGAGCCGCGGACGCCCTGGACCAGACCCTTCAGGTGATTGGCCCCCTGCTCGCCACCAGTCGCGCCGGGATCTACCTGTTCAGCGACGATCGGCGATCCCTGGCCGCGGCGCACGAATGGTGCGCTCCGGGAGTGGCTTCCCTTCGGTCGAGGCTCCAGGGCGTGCCCGTGGAGAGGCTTCCGTGGTGGCTGGGCCAGGTCAACGCCGGCGATGCCATCCGCTACGCCGATGTGGACGAGCTGCCGGACTCCGCCCAGAAGGAGAAGGCCTTTTTCGTGGCCCACGGGGTCCGCAGTGTGGTCGCGCTGCCGCTCGAGGGGCGCGATCCCGTCTCCGGTTTTCTGGGCCTTCACAGCCACGCGCCCCGGCGGTGGACCGATCCGGAAATCGAGTTGCTGAGGCTGGTGGCGCGTACGGTCGCCACGGAGCTCGAACGGCGGCGAGCGGAGGAGCGCTTGCGGTTCCTTTCCAGGGCCGTGGAGCAGAGCCCTGCCTCCATCATGATCACCGACCTCACCGGCGCCATCGTCTACGTCAACCCGAAGTTCTGTGCGGTCACGGGCTACCGCTCGGACGAGGTGCTGGGCAGGAACCCGCGCCTCCTCCAGTCCGGCGTCCACCCGCCCTCATTCTACGAGGAGCTGTGGCGCACCATTACCGCCGGGCAGGAGTGGCGGGGCGAGCTGCGGAACCGGCGGAAGAGCGGCGAGACCTTCCTCGAGGTCGTGGCGATCTCACCGGTGGTGGGCATGGACGGCGAGGTGACCCACTTCGTGGCGGTGAAGGAGGACGTGACGGAGAGCCGTGTGCTCCAGAAGAAGTTCGAGGAATCGCAGAAGATGGAAGCGGTGGGACGGCTTGCGGGAGGGATCGCCCACGACTTCAACAATGTCCTCACGGCCATTGGCGGGCACGCGCGCCTGATGCTCGACGAGGTCACTCCGACCCACCCGCTGCGCGACGATGTGGAGGAGATCGTCTCGGCGTCCGACCGGGCCGCTGGTGTGATCCGTCAGCTTCTACTCTTCAGCCGCCGCGCCAGCAGCAACCCGACTGTGGTGGACCTGAAGCATGCGGTGGACGGCATACGCCGGATGCTGAAGCGTCTGCTGGGCGAGGACGTGCGGCTGCTGGTGGAGGCGGTCGGGGAAGCGAGCGCGGTCCGCGCCGACCGGTCGCAGATCGACCAGATCCTGATGAACCTGGTGATCAACGCCAGGGATGCCATGCCCGCCGGCGGCACGCTGCAGATCCAGCTGGAGCGGGTGGAGCTTCGTCCCGAAGACGTCGAGGAGCGGGAGGCGCTGCGACCCGGCCCGCACGTCCGGCTCAGCGTCGCCGACACCGGGACCGGGATTGAGCCGGAAGTGCAGGAGCACCTGTTCGAGCCGTTCTTCACCACGAAGGATCCGGGCAAGGGGACGGGTCTCGGTCTGGCGACGGTCTTCGGGATGGTCCGGGAGAACGACGGCCACATCGAGGTGCAGAGTGATCTCGGTCGGGGCAGCACGTTCACCATCTACTTTCCCGAGGTCCCGCTCCTGAGCACTGGTCCGGTGACGGGGCCACCGGGAGAGGCCGGCGCGCCCGGCGGAAGCGAGCCGGAATCGACCGACCGAGCCCCCGTGGTTCTCGTGGCGGAGGACGAATCGGCCGTTCGCGCGCTGGTGCGGCGCGTGCTCATTCGTCAGGGATACGAGGTTCTCGAGGCATGCGATGGCGCGGAGGCCGAGTACGTCTCCGACACCTATAACGGTCGGATCGACCTGCTCCTGACCGATACCGTCATGCCCGGGTTGCGGGGCCCGGAGGTGGCTCGGCGGCTGAACATGAGCCGACCCGAGCTCAGCATCCTCTTCATGAGCGGCTACACCTTCGACGAAGCGACCGTCCACACCATTCCGGACGGTGCCCCATTCCTCGCCAAGCCGTTCACGCCCGAAGCGCTGCACCGTGCGGTACAGGATGCGCTCGTAGCGGGAAAGACCTCGTCCAGCGGCTGAGCCCGTTCAGGGCAGCTCGGGCTCTACGTCCAGACCGCCGTCCGCCGCCCCCATCGCCGCCCCCATCGCCGCCGCCATGTACACAAGGTTGGCGCTGCCATCCATGATCGGCTCGTTGGTGGAGTAGTCGCCGAAGTCGTCGTGGTAGACGATAGGGCCGGTATTGAGGGCCTCGTAGCGGTCGGGCCGGTAGAGTTGGATGTACATGAGGTTCTCGTAGATCGACCGATAGACGGGGCCGTCGACGAGGCCGCCGAGCTGAGTGGCCGGCCCCATCTCCCGAGCGATCACCGAATGCGGGTCGTCGGTGCTGTTCCCGTTGCCCGGGTAGCCGATGACCATGGATGCGCCCCACGGATTCGCCCCGAAGATCCAGTCGATCGCGGCCTGCTCATACGTCCGGAACGTGGTGTCACCGGTCATCCGCCGGTACAGGTAGGCCTGTGTGGCGAAAGAAGCCATCAGGTCGTTGGAGCACCAGATGAACGGAATGCCGATCCGAAAGCCGTTGTCGGCCCGCTCCGCCACCCGCTCCAGACCCTCGCGGTAGAAGTCGGACATGAGGCGCCGCACCTCCGGATCGCCCTCTCTCCACACCTGGTAGTGGCCGTAATTGTGCCAAGGGTACCACTGGTAGTGCCGCGCCGTGTCCTGCCCCATCCAGGGGGTGACGGGCTCCTCGCGGGCGTACTCCACGGCCTCCCGCAGATAGCGCTCCTCGCCGGTCAGGTCGTGGAGCTGAGCGGCCGCAAGCTCCATGTCATCGACCCAATTGTCCTCCTCATAGAAATACGGAGCGCGAGCCGGGGCGGTCTGGCACACGCCCGGGTGGCGCCGACCCAGCTCGTAGGCGGAGAGCGCCCGGGAGCGCAGCGTGTCCGCGAGCGTCGGGTCCCGATCGGCGATGAGGACGGCGCCGAGAGCCATGGCCGATGTGAATTTGCCGGCCGTGGACGCGAGCCCATCCGAGCGGTTCTGGTGCTCGAAGAGGCCCTGCGGCCGGCCGGTGCACGGGTACACGGGCCGGTACCCGCCCTTGCCCCAGCCGTAATCGGCGGAGTCGGTGGTGGGTAGAGACCAGGTGAGGTGGTCTCGGTCGTCGGCGATCTGGTTCAGCAGAAGGTCAGGCTCGGGATGCATGGCCACCAGCCACTCCAGTCCGTGGCGGGCCTCGTCCAGCACGTCCGGAATCCCGTTCGAGCCTGGCGTTCCATCCGCACGGTGGAGGTCACCGAACGCGTCGGGGTGATCGCGGTAGGCGGCGAGAAGCGAATAGGTGGCGGTGGCGGAGGTGGCAACGTACTGGAGGTAGTCGGCGGCGTCGTGCCAGCCGCCCGCGACCGGAATGAACTCCCCCGCCCTGGGATGATCCACGAGGATCCCGTCGGTCCGGTGGTGGACGGAATCCATGAAGAGCGGGTTGTATCCCGACCGCTGCTGCCGCATGTACATGAGGAGCGTATCGGCCGCGCCGGCGTACGCGTCCGCCGCGACCCGGACCCGCCGGGAGGTCACACCACCCGCGGACAGCCGGTAGGTTCCCGGGCGTCGCAGCGACGAGAAGTCCAGCCGATGGGTCACGGCGCAGGGGCCGAACCCCGGCGCCCGCTCCGCGGGACCCTCGAGTGCCACGCTCCCGTCCTCGTCGACAACCGAGAACGAGTCGACCTCCTCCTCCTCGATCGAGCAGACCACGGCCACCTTCGGACCGTCCGGGAGGTAGCCGACCTGGTTGACCCTGATGAAGCTCGTTACGGCCGTATGGGCGCCCGCGTCAACGGGAGCCGCGGTCGCGGGATCCGCCGGTGGTGCGCACGCGCTCATGGCCAGGAGCGCCATGAGGCAGGTGCGTGAGACAGAGCGCTGCTTCACTCCGGTCGGGCCTTCCGCATCAGCTCGCGGGTCTCACGCTCCAGCAGGCTCGGGTAGGTGTATTCCAGGTCCCGGCCGACCATGCGGGCGGCGTGGCTGAACAGGTCGGCCATGGCGTCCAGCGCGTCGGCGTGGCTGCGGAGGGTCTGGCTGGCATAGGTGGTATCGAGTGCCTCGCGTTGGTCCGGCTCCAGGAGCCAGCGCAGCCCGCTGCCCCGCACACCCACGCTCTGCTCCCACTGTCGGTTCACCTGGACGTACCACTCCAGCATGGGGAGCAGGCAGCGGTAGCGGAGGACGGTCTCGAGACTGTAGCGCGCGGGCAGAAGCTCACCGCGGCCGACCCACTTGGCCACGTACAGCGATTCCCACCAGAACTCTTCCACCACCGCCCGGTACTCCGCTTCACTGGGTGGGCGCGGCACGTAGGCGGCGGCTGAAGGGGGGCGGAGCCGCTCGGCGATCCCGTCGCGGTCGAGCAGCACCCGGTAGCCGGCGGCGAGCCAGTCGGGCAGGCTTTCCTGCTCGGCGATCCGGCGGAGTAGCTCGATCCGGGACAGGGTGAAATCGATCCGATGACCGCCTCGGTACTGGACCAGACGCACCGGCACCGGCTCGCCACGGTGCTCACCGGTCTCCCGGAAAATGAGGAGCGGCCGACCGAATGCCTCGAGCCAGTCATCCCGTTCGGGGAGGCGGCTCCCCTGCTCCAGGAAGAGGACGAAATCGTGATCGGAGAGCCCGTCCCGCGCCCCCTGCGGCGACCCCCTCGATCCCACCAGCAGGGCCGCGCGCACGTCCAGCGCGCCGGCGGCCCACTCCACGACCTTCGCCTCGACCGCGTCGAGGGATGATTCCTCGTGTTTCATGGCTGCACTCCCTGGGCAATGGCCATCGCACCGGCCAACATAGCCGGTCGATGGGGGCCGGTCACGGGCACACTACCGCCGGCCCGGCCGGTACTCGCGGATGGTGGCGGACCGGACCTCCTCCGGGGTGAACGCCACGGGCTTCATGTGGTTCTCCGTGAAGAGTCGAAGCTGATCGTTGAAGTGCGGCGAGTCCGCGCGGTTGCTCTGCCCGTAGGCAAGGACGGAGTACGCCCGCGGGACCTCGCCGAACTCCACGGCGAGCACCCAGCCATCGCCGCCGCGGACCTGGAGCCGCCGCGGATCCTCGTCGTGGTCCACGAACCAGAGGACGCGGAAACACCCCAGTGCGCCCGCACAGCCGCCCACCGGGAGGTCCAGCTCGCCGATCCGGGCGCGGTGCACCGCGCCCCAGGGGAGGTCCCATCCCCCGTAGCGACGCGTCGCCTCGCTCACCGCCCACCGGAACGCCTCCACCGCGCGATCGGGGTCCGCGAGGCCGCGGGGCGTGTCCAGCGGCCGCTCCGGGGACCACGGCACCTCGAAGAGGGATCCCGCCGTGGCGTCGAACCCGGACGACGCCGGCGACCCGGGCGCCGCCTCTCCACCTTCCACGTAGCGCCACCACCACGTCTTGAACAGCACGCCGCCGCGGCTCTCGCGCGCCACCGTGCCGTCCCACGTGTCGATGAGGGCGATCGCGTCGGCCACCTCCCCGGCGGGAGCGGCGGCGCGGACGGCGGCCACCAGGTCATCCTTCACCCGGTCGGCGAGCAGCATCCGCATGCTGTGCTTCCGCTCCACCACGTCCTCGAGGGAGAGGATCTCCTCGGTTCCGATCAGCTGGAGCGAGAGCTGGCTCCGCAAACGCAGCCGGGGTGCGGGGTAGTGGGCGGGGAAGTCGTCGGCATCCAGGAGTGCGGCGAGGTTCGTGTAGTGGAACTCGTCGTTCTCGTTGTGCAGGTATCCGCCGGGGGGGTTCAGCAGCTGGGGAAGTGAGTCCCACGGCACGAGGCGGGTTCCGATCTCAGCCCGGCTGGTGACCGCCACCGCCGCGGTGTCCCCCCCGGACACATGGGGAAGCACCGGTATGGTGGCGTTCCAGACGTAGAAGATGTTCCCGTCCGCGTCGGCGTATGTGAAGTTCGAGGAGGTGTGGCCCCGGAGCCGCATGGCCTGCTTCCACTCGTTCAGCGAGGTGGCCTGCAGCATCCGGAGGAACTGCTCGCCGGCACGGAAGCCCCCCTCGTAGGCGGTGCTGAGGACGTGGATCATTCCGCCGCCCTGATGGATCACGGGGCCGAACGGGGTGGTGAGGAACTCCCTCGACTCGACCCCGACCTCGTCCCCGTCCCTGAACTCCACCAGGACCGTTTCGCGCTCGATGGGGCTCGAGACGCCGTCCAGGATGTAGTGGTCCGGACGGTGGGGATCGAGGGCCAGGGCGTAGATCTCGTCCAGGTCCGGGGCGTTGTTCGTGGTGCTCCAGCCCAGGTGACGATTGAACCCGCCGATGGTACCAAAGGGCCCGCCCACCCGGAAGTCGCCGTAGAAGTCCAACGATCCCGGCACGGTCACGTGGGCCTCGTAGTAGCCGGCGCCCCAGGAGAGGTGCGGGTTGCGGACCAGGATGGCGCGCCCGGAGGTGGTACGCTCCGGCGCCAGCGCCCAGGTGTTCGATCCGGCATCCGGGTGCGGCTCGGGGGCGGCCGCGGCCAGACGCCGCCACATCTCGGTCGCGTTCGACGAGCCGTCCCCGGTCCGTTCCTGGGCCCCGCTCCGCTCCCGCTCCAACCGCTCCAGGAACCGACGCGCGCTCCGGGGGCTCGCTCCGGTGATGCTGAGCGCGTGGATGTCGCGCCCGTCGAACGTCGGTCGGACCCAGGATGGGAAGAACGACGGGTTCAGCTCGATGTAACGGTTCACGCCGGCCGCGAACCCCTCGAGGACGTCGCGGGTGTCGGCGCTTATGAGCGGGTAGGTCTCCACCGCCCGGTCGTGGCGGCGACGGCTGAGCGCGTCCCCATCGATGGCCTCGGGGCCGGTGTACCGCGACCATTCGCCCCGGGCCCGGATCAGCCCTTCCACGACGTCCATGCCGTAGTCCTCGAGCTGCACCCAGCCCATGCCGTACCCGGCGGCCCTCAGATTCTCCGCCTCGATGTGGGGCACACCGTAGGCCGTGCGCCGAATCACCACCTGCTCGGAAAGGTCTACGGTGGCGCCCTGCGCGGGCATCTCCCGGCCGGGGGAGCCCGTCGCGCACGCGGCGGTCAGGACGGAAAGAGCAAGGGCGAGAGCCCGCACCGGGCGATAGGACATCAAGAACTCCTCGTGGACGCTGCGTCGCGTGGGACCCGATCACTACTCGGTCCCCGCAATTGGCCGCCTCGAGGCGGCCGCGTCAACGGTGCGGCGCCGGGCCGGTGCGCCGGCCGGTCAGCTTTCGGTCAGCTCGTCGATGGCCGCGCGCACCGGGCCCGGGATGGAGGCCCGACGCCGGGCGCCATAGTCGTACGACACGACTACGCCCACGCCTTCCGCGACGATTTCGCCCGTTGACTGGCTCAGCACCCGATAGGTCTGGGTGAAGCGGTCGTCCGCCACCGCCGTCGTCCGGACGGCCACGGTCACGGTGTCGGGAAACTCGACGGGGCGCCGGAAACGACAGCCGGTGGAGGCGAGGATGGGGCCGACGCCGCCGGCATGGCCGCCCGCGGTGAAGCCGATCGCCTCCAGGAAAGCGATACGACCGGTCTCGAACCAGCGGAAGAAGACGGTGTTGTTCACGTGGGCGAAGGCGTCCATGTCGCCCCACGCCACGGGAATGTCTACGCGAATGGGGTACCCGGCGATCGCGTCGGTCCCCTGACGACCCTCAGGTGGCGCCACGTCCGGACTCCCTCAGGGCCTGCGAGAGCCCCTGCCCACCCACGACGTGGCCGCCGAAGTCCAGTGTGCGGATCGGGAACGGGATGGTGATGTCGGCGCGATCGAACGCCGCCTTGATCGACATGATGGCCTCGCTCCGCGCGCTGAGGAAATCCACCTGGCGGCTGAAGCGGATCCAGAACCGGATCTGGAAGTTGATGGAGCTGTCGCCGAACTCCTCGTAGAAGAGGTCCACGGGCTGGTTCGGATCGCGCAACTCCAGCGCTTCCAGCGCCTCGATGGCGACTCGACGGGCCTTTTCCAGGTCGTCCCCGTACGCCACTCCCACCGCGATGTCCACCCGCCGGCGGCCGGACTGTGAGTAGTTGATCAGCGGGTTCTTGAACACCATGGCGTTCGGGATGAGCACCCGCTGCCCCTGGAAGGTGCGGATCGTCGTCGCCCGCAGCTGAACGCGCTCGACGATCCCCTCGTAATCGTTGCTCGAGACGATGTCACCCTCGGTGAACTGGTCCTGTACGTTCAGAACCACGCCGGCGATGAAGTTCTCTGCGATGTCCTGGAACGCGAAGCCCAGCGCCAATCCCAGGATCCCGGCACCGGCCAGCAGCGAGGTGACGGTGCGGTCGAGGTTCAGGGCGCCCAGCGCCAGGACCAGGCCGATGCCGATCACGACCACGTACGCCGCGCCCGCGGCCAGGCGGCTGACCTCCGGCTGGTGCGCCAGACGGTCCACCACCCGCGACACGATTCCGCGCGCGAGCCGCGCCAGCCCCCAGAAGGCGACCAGTACGAGGATCGCCGCGAGGATGTTCGGCAGGCTCTCGATCAGGCCATACGTCCAGACGGTGACCTTGTCCCACGCGTCGGTGAGCGCCGCGTTGACGTCCACCACCGCGCTGGTGGTGTCCGGGGCGGCGCCGTTCGACGAAGCTGCTTCCTGCAATCTGTACATGGGGATCGACTGGCTCCACTCGTTCATTCGGTTCGCACGCTAACCTAGAACGGTGGCCGCGGAGCCACAAACCCGGCGACTGAAACGATTGCGCCAACCCGCTGGGGCGTCTAGTCATTCGAGGCGGGCGCCACTCCGACCCCGAACCCGACCGCCGACGCCCGAGGAGCAGCCGTGGCCATCCGGATCGTCCGCCTGGTGACAATGGCGAGGGCGAGGGGCACTGGGGAGATCACATGACGAGCCTGGCTGGAAAGCTGCAGATGACGGAGGCGCCGATCCGCATCGTGGACGCGCCTCCGGAGTTGGATCTGGGGATCCCCACCGCGGTTGACGCCGCCGGGCTCCTTGTCTTCGTCCGGAACCGCCTGGAGCTGCTCGCCCGGCGCGGCGAGGTCCTGCAGACGGCCCGCAGCGGCCACCTTTGCTGGATCGCGTACCCCAAGGGCGGACAGCTCGGCACGGACCTCAACCGCGACACGCTCTGGAAGGAGCTGCACAGCAAGGGGGTCCGCCCGGTCCGGCAGGTTTCCATCGACAGCATCTGGAGCGCGCTGCGGTTCCGGCCCACGCCAGACGCCTGAGCCCCCCGGCCGACGCCCGGGCCCAGCCGCGGCCGAACTGGACCGGGCCGTCGTAGCTCTCGCCGGCCTCGGGAACGGACGCGCAGCAGGCGACGCCAACCACTGTGAGCAGAAGCAGTGCGCGCATGAGCTCGGCCCGAGACCCCACGTTCGTCATCATAACGTTCGAGCTCCTGACCCTGTGGGTTCAAGAGTGGCCCCTCGGGAAAACGGCTGAAGCGCAGCCGGATCCGCACCCGCGCGGCGCACCCGGGCCTGGTCGATCACGCCTTTCAGGGTGACGCCGCCTCCAACGCCGCCGAACAGGACCGTCAGGACCAGCGCGTCACTCGCCACCGCGAAAGTGGAGCCGCCGCCGTGACCGCCACGAACAGCGATGCCATGGCACCAATCACCGGACCTAACCGCTTCCACTCGCTCATGATCGCTCCGGATTAGGGGGCTGACCCGGTTCCCGGCCCGGGGTCACGGAAACATGTCCCCGGGGCGGCCCGACCTGTCAAAGCAGGCGCGCCCCGGGCGGCACATCCCCATCCGGAACGCACAGCGACACCCGCCCCTGCTCGTCGTGGAAGCCCGTCACCAGGCACTCCGACTCGACGGGGCCGATCTGCTTCGGCGGGAAGTTCACCACGCCCACCACCATCCGCCCGACGAGCTGATCCGGCTCGTACAGCTCCGTGATCTGTGCGCTCGACGTGAGCACGCCGATCTCCGGCCCGAAATCCACTCGCAGCACGTACGCCGGCTTCCGCGCTTCCGGGAACTGGCGCGCCTCGATGATCCGGCCCGCCCGCAGATCGACGCGCTCGAAATCCTCCCAGGTGATCATGTCGTGACGCTACCGCTCGTCGGCCGTGGGGCCGTAAATCGACGGCAGCGGCACGTCCAGGAGCCGGAGGTAGACCGTCAGCTGACCGCGATGGTGGATCAGATGGCTCAGGTGTTGTCTGGCCGCCGTGCGCCGGGGAGCCGCGAACATGACCCTGTCGCCGTGGCGGAGCGTCCACTCCACGTCCAGCGCCTCACCGGTGACGTCCCGAAGCGCTTCCCGTGACGTGGCCGCCCCGTCCTCGAACACCTCGAGCAGCGCTTCCGTCGGCTCGAAGCTGTACTTCAGGTCGGATTTCGCGAAGTCGAGCTCCGTCGCCGTGAGCGTGGAGCCGATCCACGCCGGCATCCACGCCACCAGCTGCGCCAGGTGCCCCAGTGGGAACGACTTCTCGTGCGGCTTCCACTCGCCGTGCTCGGTGGGCACCCGCGCCAGCAGCCGCCGCGTGGCGTCCATCTCGTAGTCGAACTCGTCCAGCGGGATCAGTGGCTCACTCATCGGGTTCCTCCGCAGTGGATGGGGCGCGACCGCCCCAGTGCTCGAAGACCGCTCCGGACACGGCGCGGATCAGCGCCTCGCCTTCATTGTCCCGTTCCCAGCGCGCGTCCTCCTGCTCGCGGGTCATGATGCACAGTACGTAATCGCCGGCGGGCGCATTGACCAGAAGCACCTCCGACCGCGCGCGGCTCACCGCGCCGGGCTTCGCCGCCACGTTCACGTCCGCGGGCAGGACCGAGGTCGCACCGTCGGGCCACCAGCTCCTGCTCAGCAGCCGGTACATCTCGTTCGAGGCCTCCTCGCTCACGACCGCGCCGTTCCGGATCATGGTCAGCAGCCGCGCCATCTCTCTCGGTGTGCTCTGGCCCCAGCCGTAGACCTCCCAGTCACCGTTCCGGCCGTCGACCCGCGAGTTGACCCGCGTGTGCTCGAAACCCCGCTCGGTCAGCCACTCGTTCACCTCGCCACCGCCCACGAGACCCTGGATCCACAGGCTCGCCGTGTTGTCGCTCAGCACGATCATCTGGACCGCGAGCTGCCAGAGCGACAGCTCCGACCCCGCACTCAGCTTGTTCACCAGATCCTCCTCGCTCTCGTAGTACAGCGAGTCCGCATACTCCAGGCGCGCATCCAGATCCAGCCGCCCCTCCGCCGCCGCCTCGTACAGCCCGATCAGCAGCGGCACCTTCACCATGCTCGCCGTCGGATAGATCTCGTCCGCGGCAATGCTCACTTCCGCGCCGGTCCCGAGCCGCCGGGCGTACACCCCCACGTGTCCGCCGAACCCGTCGAGCAGCCCCTGCAGCTCGGCCTCCAGCTCCCGGTCGGTCGCGTCCGCACCGGGGTCGGCGGCGGCGGCGGTCCGTGCCGTTGCGCCCGATGAGCACGCAAGCGCGGGCAGGATGACCAGGGGCAGGAACATCAGCGGACGAGTCCATGGGGGCCGGCGGCGGAAGGGTCGGGCCGCGGACGGTGACGCTGACGGTGGAGTCGGGAGGCGCATGGCTAGCTCGGGGTGATGTGTGAAGGCTGCGGGATCGGAGCGTATCTTGCACGCCGCGAAGTCGACGCGCCATTCCCTCCGAGGAGAGTTCATGTCCATCCGCACACTCTCGACCGTTGCTCTGGCACTCGGACTCGCCACGGCCTGTGCCCCCGGCACGGGCGGCCAGGCGCCCTCCCCGTCGGACGGGGTCACGACGATCAGCGTGATCCACGATGTCCGTTCGGCGACATCGCTCACGGTCTTCCTCGTCACGCCGACCCGCGCGGAGCGGCGGCTCGGCGTGGTGCGGCCCGGGAGCGTGGAGCGGTTCGAGTTCACGGACCCGCCGATCTCGGGTCAGTACCGGCTGATCGCTCGCCTGTCCAACGGCCGCACGTACACGTCGCGGGAGTTCATCCTCCTGGGGCGCGACGGAGTGGAGTGGAGCCCGGGCGACAACATCGTGTCACCGATCTCGCGGAACTGACCCGTGCCCGTGGCCCCTCCTCGAGACTCAGCGCATGGGTAAGCGTCGCGAAACCCGCCACTCCGATTCCGTCCCCCGGACGCTCCACACGGAGCGCGTGGTGGATACCCTCGACCTGCACGGCTTCACCGGGGACCAGGCGGAGCGTCGTCTGGAGATGTTCCTCGACCGCGTGGCGGCCGCCTCGCCGAACACCGTGGTGAGGATCATCACGGGGCGCGGCTCCGGATCGGCCGGCCCGCCGGTACTCCAGGGGCTCGTGCGCGACGCGCTCACCGGGTGGCTCGAGCACCGGGTAGCGGAATGGGCGGTGGACCTGGGCGGTGGTGCCTATCTGGTGCGGGTCAGGCGCTGACGGCCGGGGCGACGTACCTTCCCGGGGACCCGTCCACACACCGACAACGAGAGGTGCGCACCATGGCCGCCGCGACTCCGGTCGACCCCGATGGCCTGCTCGAGTACTCCGTGGTCTTCACCGACCGCTCGCTCAACCACATGTCCGCGCGGTTCCAGCGCGTCATGCGGGACATCTCCGAGACGCTCCGGAACACATACGCCGCGGCCGCCGTCGTGGTGGTCCCCGGCGGGGGCACCTACGGCATGGAGGCCATCGCCCGCCAGTTCGCCCACGACCGCAGCTGCCTCGTGGTCCGAAACGGCTACTTCAGCTATCGCTGGAGCCAGATCTTCGACACGGGCAGGATCACGGACAGCGTCGTCGTGCTGAAGGCGAAGCCGGCGGCTGCGGGGCCCCGAGCGGCGTGGGCGCCGCCGCCACTGGCGGCGACGCTCGCGGCGATCCGGGAGCACGAGCCCGACCTGGTCTTCGCGCCCCATGTGGACACGTCCTCCGGGATCATCCTCCCGCCCGACTACCTGCGTGCCCTCGCGGACGCCGTCCACGCCCACGGCGGCCTCTTCGTCCTGGACTGCGTGGCGTCCGGCGCGGTGTGGGTCGACATGCGCGAGAGCGCCGTGGATATCCTGCTCTCGGCGCCGCAGAAGGGGTGGAGCGCGCCGCCGTCCTCGGCTCTCATCATGCTCGGCGAGGAGGCCGCCGCTCGGTTGGAGCAGACGCACAGCAGCAGCTTCGCCTGCGATCTGCGACGGTGGCGGGAGATCATGCGCGCCTACGAGGAGGGCGGACACGCCTACCACGCCACCCTCCCCACCGACGCACTCACCCGCTTCCGCGACGCCATGCTCGAGACCGTCGAGATGGGCCTGAACGAGGCGGAACGGCGGCAGTGGGAGCTCGGAAACCGTGTCCGCGACCTCCTGGCGCAGCACGGGTTCCCCAGCGTCGCCGCACCTGGCTTCGAGGCGCCCGGCGTGGTGGTCAGCTACACCGACGATCCGCTCATCCAGAACGGAAAGAAGTTCGCCGAGGCCGGCCTCCAGATCGCCGGCGGCGTGCCGCTAATGTGCGGCGAGCCCGACGACTTCCGCACCTTCCGACTGGGCCTCTTCGGCCTGGACAAGTGGGAGGACGTGGACGGCAGCGTCCGGAAGGTGGAGGCGGCGCTCGAGGAGGTGGGCCGGACGGGATAGCAGAGCCGGATCGCAGCCCAGCACAGCTGCGGACCAGGTTCCATATTCCACTTTACGCAGTTCGGGCCCCCAAGCACGGGCAGCGCCGCGGACCGCGGCAGGGAAGGATCAAGGTCGGGCCGGCCATCAGCATAGCTGAATGGGTCGAAAGTGGAATATGGAACCTGGTCCGGTACGTTATGGTCCGGTACGTTACACCGACCCCACCACCGCTTCCCCCTCCCCCGCGGTGAAATACACCGTCTCCTGCGACCGCTCGGGGAACCGGACGAACTTCATGACGTTGCGCTGATCGTCGAACAGCTCGAAGAGGAGTGTGTTGCGGACGGTGAATCGCGCGATCGGGGCGTCGGCCTGATACCGCACGACCACCCACCAGGCGGGGTGCCGGTCCAGCTGGTCCTCGCCGCTCTCCACGATCGAGGGCGTCAGCAGAGCGCCGTCCAGCTCGACCCGCAGGTGGTCGCGCAGGTAGCGGAGGACCAGCGCGTCGGCCTCGGCGCCCCGCGTCAACGTAACCATGTCCGCTCCCAGGAGGGGACCCAGCGCCTGCTCCAGCTCGTGCTTGAAGAAGCGCAGCCGTCCCGCCATGACGCTCCCCTCGATGGCTATGTCGGCCGTAACGGTGTGGAGGTCGTGAACGGGCAGCAGCTCCGACGGGCCCGCGTCCGCCGGCGCCCCTCCTGCTCCCGACGTGGAGAGCAGGAGGAGCAGCGGCGGAAGGAGCCGCCGGACCCCGGCGTGTCCGGGGCTACGGGGTCGCGCTCGCATTGCTTTCGACGCCCGCCGCGACCCAGGTGTTGTTGTCGCGATCGATGTCGGCAAAGGACTCGTCGGGGTCGATCGTGACGCTCACCAGGTCGCGGTCGCTGAAGAAGCCCTTGGTGAAGGAGAGCTCGTTGTTGCGCCAGACGTCCACGGGGAGGTCGAAGCGCTCGGTGGTGCCGTCGGTGTAGACCGCTTCGATCTCCAGGGGCATGACCAGACCGCCCCGGTTCTCGACGGTGACGCGGTAGTAGTGGCTTCCATTCTCCGCGGTACCCAGCAGCTCCGTGGCGTCCTGCGCGGAGACGTCCGCGATGGCCTGGTCGTTGGCGTGCGTGGTGTAGAACCAGCCGCGCCAGAACCAGTTCATGTTCTCCCCGGCGCCCTCCTCCATGGAGCGGAAGAAGTCGGCGGGCTGCGGGTGCTTGAACGCCCACGTCTTCGAGTAGCCGCCGAAGGCGTCATCGAAGGCCTCGTTGCCGAGCACGTCCTCGCGGAGCATGTGGAGCCCGGTGGCGGGCTTGGCGTAGCCGTTGTTCCCGAAGTCCTTGTGAATGAGGTCGGACTCGGTCATGATCGGGACCTGGTCCGGGTCGCGCATGTACCCGACGATCTCGGGCGCCGGCCCGCGCCGGCTCGGGAACGTGCAGTCCGCGGTCTGCGTCCACTGCTCCCCGCAGTAGGTGCCCGCGTAGTCCTGCTCGCCGTAGTACTGCAGGAAGGTGTTCAGCCCCTCATCCATCCAGGTCCACTTCCGCTCATCACTGGCGACGATCATGGGGAACCAGTTGTGCCCCACCTCGTGGACCGTGACGGCGATCAGGCCCTGCTCGGTGCGATCGGAGTAGCTGCCATCGGGCTGGGGGCGCGCACCGCAGAAGGCGATCATGGGGTACTCCATGCCGCCGGCGGGCCCGTTGACGTTCACGACCTTCGGGTACGGGTACTCGAACGCCATCCGGCCGTACGTCTTGAGGGTCTGGAGGGTCGCCCGGGTCGAGACCTTGTCCCAGAGCGGCATGGCCTCCCGCGGGTAGAGCGAGTGCACCTGGATGACCCGCGGGTCCCCGGGGTAGCGGAACCCGGCGGCGTCCCAGACGAAGGTCCGGGAGCTCACCCAGGCGAAGTCGCGGACGTTCTCCGCCCGGAAGTGCCAGGTCAGCGTACCGCTCCGGGACGGGCGGCTGGCGGGGTCGTCGACCTCGCTGGCGGTCCGGATGAAGACCGGCTCCTCACTGGTGTACGCCCGCTCGAGTCGCGCCCGCTGTTCCCCGGTCAGCACCTCGCCGGGGTTCTGGAGCACGCCGGTGGCATCGACCATGTGGTCCCACGGGACGGTCAGCTTCACGTCGTAGTCGCCGAAGTTCAGGTAGAACTCGCCGCGACCGAGGAACTGCTCCGTCTGCCAGCCGTTCACGTCGTCGTAGACGCTCATGCGCGGGAACCACTGCGCCATCTCGTAGAGCCAGCCGCCGTCCATGAGCTCCTTGCCGCCGCGGCCGCGGTCAGGCACCGGATACGACCAGTCGATCTCGAGCGCCACGCTGGAGCCCGCCTCCAGCGGCTGCGGCAGGTCCACCCGCATGATGGTGGCATTGATCCGGTGACGCGCGTCCACCAGTCGGCCATCACGGACGACCTGGACCCGCCGGATCCGGTGCCCGCCGTCGAACGGTTCCACGCCCACGAACCGGCGGAAGGCCTCGCTCACCTGCTCGGGCAGCGCGCCCTGGGTCCGGTAGCTCCGGCTGTTCTCCGGCGACCGCACGTTCTGATCGAGCTGGAGCCAGAGGAATCCCAGACGGTCGGGCGAGTTGTTGTGGTAGGTGATCCGCTCCGTCCCGGTGAGGACATGCGTCACCGTATCGAGCGACGCCTCGATGACGTAGTCGGCGCGCTGCTGCCAGTAGGCGTGCCCCGGCGCCCCCGCGGCGTTCCGGTACTCGTTCGGGTCCGGCCACTCGTCCATGGGCCGGAAGATCGACCGATTGGTCTCGGAGCCATCGTCGTGGAGCCAGTTCTGGGCCGCGGCGGGCGATGCGAGCGTGAGCAGCAGGAGCGCCACGGCCATGGAGGCGGGGCGCAGCGGCGCGTGAGGACGTGCGTATGTCATTGGATCTGTCCGAGGTGCTGCGGGCGGGGCCAGTCGCCGAGGTTAACTATAGCAGGGGACGCGTGAATCGGCGAAAGCGTTGCGCGTCAGCGTGGGTGGCGGCACGAGCGCTGCGGACCGCGCAGGGGCTCGACGCGCGGCCGGTGGCCTCGTACCATTCCGCCATGGATGAATCGACGCTGGACATCGATGCGCTGGAAGGGCTCGCGAACGTCGAGCTGGCGCGGGCGCTGGAGGCCACCCTCCAGGCGCTGGAAAAAGACACGGAGATCCTGCTCTTCATGGGCGCCGGGTGCGCGGTCTGTCCGCACCAACTGCGGTCGCTGGCGACGGTCGCCCTGGCGAGCCCGCGGGTCGTGCTGGACGTGGTGGACGCGGCCAGCGAGCCGGAGCTCGCGGCCCACTACGAGGTGCGGAGCGTGCCCACCACCGTGGTGGACGACGAGCTGATCATGGTGGGCGTCGTTCCGCCGGACGAGATGGCGCTCCGGCTGGTCGAGCGGCAGGGGCCCGAGCCGGCGAAACGGGTGTTCGCGGCCCTGGTCGCCTCAGACCGCGTGGCGGACGCCGCCGAGCGGCTGGCGGACGGACGCGGGGCGGAGGCGTTCCTGGAGATGTGGGCGGCGGCCGACGGCGCGGAACGGATCCGGCTGATGCAGGTCGCGGAGGATTCGCTCCTGTACGATCCGCAGGGGATGGATCCCCTCATGCCACGCCTCCGGCAGGGATTGGAGAGTGCGGATGAGGATCGGCGCGCCGACACGGCGGAGCTGCTGGAACGGATCGAGGCCGGGGAGTAACGGGCTGTAGATCGCACGAAGACCCCCCACCGTCACCGCAGATCAGGCGAGCCGGTGGCCGCCGCCGTGCGCGTGCTCGTGACCCGCGCAGGCCGACGCCGGATCCAGCCGCGGCAGAGATCCGGCGCGGTATGCCTCCAGCGCTCCCGCCACCGTCCACTCCTCCGTCACCAGAACCTGCATTCCCTGCCCTTCCAGGTTCATCAACGCCCGCCGACCCAGCCCGCGGCACACCACCACTCCGATCCCTTTTCCTTCCAGGCTCCGCGTCGGAGCGCACTGCCCGTGCTCGTGGCGCGCGTGCTCGTTCTCGATCGCACTCGTCGCCCCCGTCTCGCTATCCACCACCGTGAACCACGGGGCGCTCCCGAAGTGCGGCGACAGCCGCGCGCTCAACCCAGCCTCACTCACCGTCGGAATGCACAGCCTCATGACCTGCTCCTCTCTCTATGATCAGCGCCTTCGATTCCACCAGCGACCGGATCACCTTCGCCCGACCCGATACCAGCAGCCGCTGCACCGTCCCGCGCGACACCCCCATGCGCTCCCCCGCACCCTCCTGGTCGTGCCCCTCCAGATCGCACAGGCGCATGGCCTCCAGCTCATCCAGCCCCATGACCACGCGCTCCAGCTCCGACATGGGGATGCTGCGGGGCTTGAAGACCGCGTCGCCGTCGAACGCCCGGCAGGTGCGTCGCTTGTGAGGTCGGGGCATGGCTCTCCGTTTTGTGCATATGCACATTACCCGCTCGCGTGCCACACCGCAAGGCCGCGCTGCACGCACACGAAAACGCCGGGGCGGTCCCTCGACCGCCCCGGCGTCTTCGACTCTCCGCATGCAGCGGCTACGACGTGGAGTCCGCCAGCTCCAGGACGGTCCCGGCGAGCATCCGGATCTTGTCCGTATCGCCGGCACCCGCGGTCTGGTTCTGCAGCCGGACGGCCAGGCCCCGCAGGGTGTTCCGGCGCTGGGCCCCGGAGGCGCCCTCGGCGTTGGCGAGGGCCTGACGCGCCTCCTGGATGAGGGCGGCGTCCATCCCCGCGCCTCTCTGGAGCTGGTCGAGGTAGGCTCGTGCCAGCGCGAAGGAGGCGGGCCAGACGAACTGTGGCTGAGTTTGCGCGTTCAGGTAGTCGAGCTTGGCGGTGTTGGCGGCGTCGATCTCGTTCTGGGTGACGAGTCCGTTCGGGGTGAGCTCGAGGATGTCGAGCCCGCGTGCGATTTCGGAGCTGACGATCGCGCCGTTGTACCAGTACACCGACCAGGGTCCGGCACTGGTGAACCGATTCGGATCGAGCGGCCCGCGGTCGAAGAAAGCGATCTCGACGGGGTTGGCGGGATCGGTCCAGTCGAAGACGGAGATGCCGCCCTGGTACCAGGCCTGGACCATGACATTGCGGCCCGGAATGGGGATGAGAGAGCCGTTGTGGGCGACGCAGTTCTCGAGCTCCGTCTGGGCCGCCGGGAGCTTGTAGTAGCTCTGGAAGACCATCTCGCCATCCTCGATGGTGAAGATCGCGTTGGCGCCCCATTCGGCGGGGTCCGCGGCGCGGCACTTCGCGGCGCCGCCCCCGCCCCATTCGTCGGTGAACAGGACCTTGCTGCCGTCATTGCTGAACGTGGCCGAGTGCCAGTACGCGAAGTTGGAGTCGGCTACGGCGTCGATCCGGACCGGGGCGGTGGGGTTGCTGATGTCCAGCAGCATGCCGTACCCCTCGCACGCGCCACCCGCCAGGCCAATGGCCGGATACACCGTAATGTCGTGGCACTGGGTGGGGCCCGTCCGCTCGCGCTCGCCCGAGCCGAACATGGCGGTCATCATCGCCGGAAGCGCTTCCCGGAGGGCGGCGCTGTCCGCGGCCGTGGGCGTCTCGACGCCTCGCTCGGCGGCGATGCTGTCGATCACGGGGTCCACGAAGCGGGACGGCAGCACCCGCTCGGTTCCGCGGATCTCCGCGGTGAACGCCCCGGTCCGCTTGGCCTCGGCCAGATCCGCCTCACGGGCGGCGATGTCCGCGGGCGTGTCGCCGTGGCGTGGCGGCGCGTCGAGGTCCTCGAAGATGCGCGGCGAGGAGACGATGGCCGCGGCCGCCGGGTTCGCCAGCGGTACCTTGATCACCTCGATACGGAACAGGGCCGTGTTCGGGTTCTCATCCGTGAGCCCCGACTCGCACCCCGCCAGCTCCTCCTCGGGCCGGATTCCGGCCGATCCGGAGATGTAGACGTACACATTCTCGGGGTCATCGGGGTCCACCAGCAGCGAGTGGGTGTGCGAGCCCCGGCAGGTCTGGACGTTGCCGACGTTGACCGGATTGTCGAGGTCGCTGATGTCGAAGATCCGCAGACCCCGCAGCCGCTCCTCGCTCACCGGATCGGGGACGCCCCCGCCGCCGCAGTCGATCCGGCCGCTGAGCCCTTCACCGGAGACGAACAGCAGGTCGCCGTACACCGAGACATCACTCTGCGACGCGGGGCAGAAGTATCCCTGACGCAGGATGGGGTGATCCGGGCGCGAGATATCCCATACCTGGAACCCGTTGTAGTTCCCCTGGATGGCGTAATTGCCCGTGAAGGCGAGGTCCGAGTTCGTCACGCCGGCGAACGGCTCCTGTGCCGGTGTGGCCGACACCAGCCGCATGTTCCAGATGGCCTCACCGGCGTCCGTGACGCCCGCGCGGAGGCCCACCCGAGGATCCGGATTCGGCGCGGCGGCGGCCGTGATGGGCGTGAGCGTGATGCCGGGCTGTGGCGCGGGCGCCGGCGCTGCCATCGGACCGGAGGCGCAGGCCGAGACCGAGGCCACGCCGAGGGCGAGGGCAGCGCTACGCAGCGCTGTCGTGATGTGGTTCATTGGGGCTTCCTCTTTGGAGTTGGAGACAACGGTGCTACGGGGCTGTGTCAGGATGTGTTCCCTGGTTCGAATACGAGATCCCGGAGCATGCGCTGCATCCGGTCGATCTCGCTGTTCTGGTCTGCCGCGATATCGGACGCGAGCTTGTATATGGAATCGCTCTGGCCGGACCCGGGGGTGCCGAACAGCTCCTCCACCATGACCAGCGCCCCCTTGTGGTGCTGGATCATGTAGGTGAGGAAGAGCCGGTCCCACTGGGGGCCGCGGGCCGCGTCCAGGCGCTCGAGCTGGGGGGGTGTCAGCATGCCCGGCATGCGGCTCGCCCCGTGCGCGCCGTTCCCGTGGCCCATATCTCTCCCGGCCATGGGCATCCGACCCGACTCGAGGACCTCCGGCGCCGGCTGTCCGTGATCGCGGAGCCAGCGCTGCATGAGCTGGATCTCGTCCCGCTGGCTGTTGAGGATCCGGCTGGTGAGCGTCAGGAGCTGCGGACTTGCGTCGTGTGTGGGCGCCATGTGCGCCATGACCAGCGCCTGCGCGTGGTGGTGGATCATGCCGCGCATGAACTCGACGTCGGCCTCGGTGAAGGAGCGCCGCACACTGTCCGCGCGCGCCGCCGCGTCGAGTACTTCGGGGGACGGCTGCGGCGCGCTTGCAGCCGCACTGGGCCCGCCCGCCGTGCCGCACGCGGCGACGAGCGTCAGCAGACCGCCGACCACGAGGGTGGTGGTGAGATTCCGCATTCGTATGGGGTTCCGGGGATCGAGGGTTGGAAACCTACGATGCAATGAACCGGCCGCGCCACCCGCGGGGCTGGTGCTCGTGCGGATCCTCAGCGTAAGCGTCTCTCGCGCCGTGCGGGCGCGATGCGGTGAGGCCGGCCTGACGAATCAGACCGGCCTCACCCCTCCACCTCCCCGAGCCGCCGACGGCCCCCTGGACGGACTAGAACCGCCGCAGCACCTCGTCCTCCTCGAACGGGATCAACGCGGCCGGCTCCGACGCACCGTGGCCGTTACCCACCGGCCGCACCGACACTTTTGCGCCCCGCTTCCCACCGTTCCCACCGTTCCCACCGTTCCCACCGTTGCCACCGTTCGGCCGGTGTCGCGCGACGGGTTCACCGCTCGCCAGCCGGAATTGCCCGACGAGGCCCGTCATCCGCTGCGCCTGCCCGCTCAGCTCCTCCGCGGCGCTGGCGCTCTCTTCCGCGCTGGCCGCCGACCGCTGGGTCACGGCGTTCATCTCCTCGACCGCGTTGTTGATCTGACCGACGCCTTCGGTCTGCTGCTCGCTCGCGGCGGCGATCTCGGCCATGACTTCCGTCACCCGCGCCACGCCCTTCTGGATCTCGTCCAGCTGCGAAACGACCTCGGCCTGGACCACCACGCCCTCCTCGGAGCGCTCCACGCTCTGCTCGATGAGCCGCGACGTCTCCTTGGCCGCCTCGGCCGACCGCATGGCCAGGTTCCGGACCTCTTCCGCCACCACCGCGAACCCCTTCCCCGCCTCACCCGCTCGCGCCGCTTCCACCGCAGCGTTCAGCGCCAGCAGGTTGGTCTGGAACGCGATCTCGTCGATGGTCTTCACGATCCGCGCTGTGGCGTCGCTCGACTCCTTGATCCGGTTCACCGTGAGCGACAGGCGCTGCATTGCCTCGGCACCCTTCTCCGTGCTGTTCGACGCCGCCTGTGAGAGGCCCCGCGCCTCGTTGGCGTTGCCGGAGTTCTGGGTGGCCATGGACGCCAACTCCTGCAGCGAGCTCGAGATCTCCTCCAGGCTCGACGCCTGCTCGCTCGCGCCCTCCGCCAGGTTCTGGCTGCCGCCTGCGATCTCGTCCGACGCGCTCGAGACCTGCTCGCTCGCGGCGGACACCTCGCCCAGCGCCTCCTGGAGGTTGTCCACGGCCTGGTTCAGCGAACGCTTGATCTTGAGGTAATCACCACGATAGTCGCCCTTCATCCGGGCGGTCAGGTCGCGCTCCGCCAGCGCCTCCAGCGTGCTCGACGCCTCATCGAGCGGCGTGACCACGGCCTCCAGCAGACCGTTCAGCCCCGCCACCATTTCGCCGTACGCCCCCTCGATACCCGTCCCGTCCGCGCGCTTCGACAGGTCGCCGTTGCCCGCCGCCTTCACCAGCTCCCGCGCCTCGCCCACCACGCGCTTCAGCACCTGCTGCGCTTCCTCGAACCGACGCGCTGTGCCCCCCGTGCTCTCGATGATGCCGTCCACCGCCCGCGCCAGCGAGCCGATCTCCTCCGTCAGGTCGAGCTCCAGCGGCTCCGTGCCATAATCGACCCGGTTCTCCAGGTCGCCCCGCACGATGGCCGCGGCGCCCGCGCCCAGGTTCGTAATGTCCCGCTGCTGGAGCGCCTGCACCCGCTCCACCACGAGCTGGATCCGCCGGGTCACCCACCCCGAGATGAACAGTGCGATCCCGGCGGCGATCAGTATGCCCAGGACCAGGATCCCGATCATGATGGCGCGGATCCGAAGATAGAGCGCGGTGTTAGCCTCGGCCATCTGCTTCGCGCCCTCCAGCCGCGCTTCCGCAATGGCGTCTAGCGCCGCCGAGTACACGTCACCAGTACGACCTGCCTCGCCGAGCATCAGCGCGATCGCCTCCTCCCGGCGCTCCTGGCGCACCAGGTCCGCCACTTCGCGGGCGGGGGCGAGGTACGCCTGGCGCGCCTCCAGCAGGTCGCCGAACAGCGCCCGATCCCTATCCGTGCTGAGGGTCGCCTCGTACTGGTCCTGGAACGCGGAGGCCCGCTCGGAGAGCGCTGTCAGCTCCTGGGAGTAGGCCGCCCGCTGAGCCGAATCCTCCGCGAGGGCGAGGTCGCGCAGCACCACGCGGTAGCCCTCCAACGTGACGTTCCACTCACCTACCAGGCCCAGTCGAACGGTCTCGTCCTCGTAGAGCGCGGTGTCCGCCGAGCCCAGCGTCCGCAGGCTCCAGATCGTCAACGTCCCCGTGAGGACCAGGAGGCCCGTGACCAGACCGAAGCCCGAGAGGAGCTTGGCCCGCAATGACAGATTGTCGAACGACTTCATGATACTCGTCCCTCCCCGTTCCGATTCGTGCCCCGGAAGCTCCGGGACTACGTGCTGGAGTTTCCAGAGAGGTTCGGCAGAGGGTCCCGAAGCTTTAACGTGCGGGGAGCGTGGTCAGGGGAGCTGCGCCACGGGCGCCAGGCCGAGGGTCTGCAGCGCGACGACCACGACGACGAGGACCGCCACCGTGATCCCCACCCTCCCCCAGATCCGACGCCGCGACATCCCGGCGAGTCCTGCCCCGATCACCGCGCCCGCGAGCCCCAGCTCCAGTCCCTGCCCCACCCACCAGCCCACCAGGAGGTCCACGGGCGCCGTGGTGATCGACCACAAGCCCAGCAGGAGAGCGCCCCAGGCCGTCAGTCCGGCCGCCAGCCCCATGCGGAAGCCAGGGAGCGCTCCCCGGATCCCCGTGCAATGGAGCAGCCAGTAGAGGCCGGCGGTCAGGAGAAGGAACGACAGGTAGCCCGCGGGGATTCGGCGGAAGGCGGTCGCGGGGTCGAGCAGGAAGGGGCTGTTTCGCGTGTAGAACTCCGCCAGCACGCCCGCGTGAAGGAACAGGTCCACACCCAGCGTCAAGACCCACGCGGCCAGGATCAGCGATCCATCCCTCCGCCGGCCACCCTCCCGCGTCGCCGGTGGAGAGCCGCGGTCCTCCATCGCGCTCACCGGCGCGCTGGATCGGTCGGGATCCGACCGGTGGTGGAGCTGACCGTGAGGAGCAGCGCGACCAGCGTCGACAGAACGCTCGCCACCAGCGGGACCCAGCCAGCTCCCGCCGTGCCAGCGATCCAGAGGCTCGTCCAGCGCCAGCAGCACGAACACGGCACTTACCCACCGGGGCAGCCACACCAGCGCCTCATCGTAGAGCTCCACGATCCCCCTTTATTCCGGTATCACCAGCGAATAGTACGCCCAGTGATACCACCGCGAACAGGATCGAGCTTTAGCCGTAGACTCCGTCGGGCGAGCGTCGTGGGGTGGGCAGGTGCGACGCGGTCGCCGTGGGCTGACCGCTATCCGGCGAACGCCGGAGCGCCCTCATCACCGCGCCCCGGCGTCTTCTCGCGGACCCTCGGGCCTCGTTACTTCGGCCTGGGCGAGGTCGGGATCATGACGTGGGCGTAGGGCGTGCCCTTCCACATGACGAACGGGCCGCCGTTGTCGGGATCCGTGGGTATCCCCTCGAGCATGGCGGGGTCGGAGAACACCACCATGATGTGCGGCCCACCGGACTGGATCCACTGGTTGTCGGGGGTGGGCCCCGTGGCGAACGGGTCCGTGTTGCTGACCGGCATGTCGCCCTGGAGCATGTAGCTGAAGCCGGTCCCGGAGAACACCGGGTCGCGTCGGTTCATGAGCGCGTCCATGACCTCGCGCCAGTTGCTGTCGAGGCACATGGGGGCGTTCCCCGGCATGTCCTGCATGTCGGGCATGCAGACCCAGTCGCTGGTGCCCTCCCGGAGGATGGTCCCGTCGGCCAGCGCGACGGTGGCGTGCTCCGCCACTTCGGGGGGCGCCGCGCTGAGGGCGCTCTGGATCTGCTCATCGGGCGTGCGTGTGTCCTGCGCCTGGGCCTCGGCCGGGGCGCGGCTCACGGCGAAAACCGCCACGAGCGCGAACGTGAGAAGGGTGGAGAGTCGCATGGGGCTCCTTCGCATGGGGGGCTGGCCGGAGTCGTTCCGCCAGTGATCGGCAGGATCGGCCGCCGCCGTCCTCACCGGGATCCGATCCGGAATGCGTCTGGGGGGATGATTCCGGGGGAATGACCTAGGTACCCCCGGACGGCGGAGAAGTCAATCAGCGCGTACAGCGTCCCGGGGACGGCCCGGGGACGGCCCGGGGACGGCCCGGGCGTCGGTCCGGCGCGGCGGCCGGAGGGGATGCGAGCCGTCCGCAAGCGCTTCTTGACGGCCCCACAGGCGCAGGTACATTGATCCCTGCCCCCTGCCTCATCCTCCTACATCCGAAGGGCGGTCGCGATGAAGCGTACGAGTGCAGTAGTCCTGTTGCTGTCGGCTGTCGTCCTGACCGGCTGCTACCACGCCACGGTAGACACGGGTCTGCGGCCGAGCGGTGAAGTAGTCGAGAAGCTTTGGGCGCATGGCTTCGTGTACGGTCTGGTCCCCCCCTCCGAGATCGACGTCGCCGCCGAATGCCCGGATGGGGTGGCCCGTGTCGAAACGCAGCTGTCGTTCCTGAATCAGCTCGCCAGTGCGTTGACATTCGGCCTTTACACCCCGATGACCATTAGCGTCGCATGCGCTGCGGGACCGGACCGCGCGGCGATGAACGCGGGGAATACCTTCAATGTGATCGGCTCGCGACCCAGCCCCGAGACCATCGACCGGGCGATCCGCCTGGCCATCGAGACGCGTCAGAACACGTACCTCAATTTCGTGGACGCCACGGAATAGCAGCGCGGCGGCGGTTGCTCGAAAGTGACCCGTCCCCCTCCTTGCGGGGCGGGTCACCTTCGTTGGCTGCGAGCCCGGACGAAGTCGTCTGAAGCGGCGCCGGCCCACCAGGTCCAAACACTGCTCCGTTTCCTGGAAGCGGCGGTCGTTTTCCGCCTTTGCTCTCCACAGGACCGCGATGCCCGCAGCGAGCTCTTCGAACACGATCCCCCCGATGTCCATCCGCTGAACCGGAGCCGCGCCTCCCGGTTCGATCCGCCGCCGGGCTGCCGGAACGACGAACGCCGGGGCGGCCTCGTCACCGCGCCCGGCGTCGTCAGATCTTAGATCCTAGATCTTAGGTCTTAGCTCTCAGATCTCCGATCCCAGATCCCAGTTCTCGGATCCCAGCTCACCCACACTCGCTGTATCCGCAGCTCAGGCACTTCACGCACCCTTCCGCGAACTGGAGCCCGCTGGAGCACTCGGGGCAGGTGCCGATGAAGGCGTCTCCCGGGTCGTAGTAGTCGGCCTGTGGCTTCGGCTGCGCGGCGTGCTTGGGCTGCGCGATGGGCGCGGGGGTGGCGGCGGGCGCGGCGGCGGCGCCGCCGAGGCCGAGCTCCTCCTGGATCCCTTCCTTCTCGTCCAGGTGCAGCTGGAGCACCTGTGCGATGGCGTCGGGCATGGAGAGGACCTTGTTGGGTCCGAACCCGACCGCGCGGTCGCAGGAGATGCCGCGGAGCTGCGTGACCACGTCGGGCATGGGGATGCCGCTCCGGAGGGCGAGGGATAGGAGGCGACCGATGGCCTCGGCGTGGGCCATGGCGGCGCCGCCGGCCTTGCCGAGGGTGGCGAAGACCTCGAACGGCTGGCCCTCCTCGTCCTCGTTGACGGTGATGTAGAGCTCACCGAGGGGGCTCCGGATCTTGCGGGTGGTGCCGTGGAGCGCCTGGGGGCGGGTCCGCTTGTGGAGCCGCCGCTGGTGCTTGACCTCGAGCTCCCGGAGCGTCTTCTCCGTCTCGTCCAGCTCGTGGACCAGGCGGTGGTTCTCCTCGCGGGCGTCGGCCAGGGCGGCCTCGAGGTCGGCGGTCCTGGCGGACTTCTCGGTGGTAGCGGCGTCCTTGCCGGTCTTGCCGGTGCTGAGCACCTGCATGGGGCGGCAGCCGTCACGGTAGACGGTGACGCCCTTGCAACGGAGCTCGTGGGCCTTGAGGTAGATCTCGCGGACGTCGTCCTCGGTGGCCTCGTTGGAGAAGTTGCACGTCTTGCTGATGGCGCTGTCGGTGTGCTCCTGGAAGGCGGCCTGCATGCGGATGTGCCAGTCGGGGGCCACGTCGTGGGACGTGACGAACACGCGCTGGACGGCCTCGGGCACCTCGTCGAAGTGGATATGGCCCTCGGCGGCGATGCGCTCCATCAGGTCCTCGGAGTACCAGCCCTGCTCGGCGGCGATCCGGACGAAGTCCTTGTTCACGTCCGCCATCATGGAGCCCGCCTGGTTGCGCATGAACGCCACGGCGAAGAGGGGCTCGATCCCGCCGGAGCAGTCGGCGAAGATGGAGATGGTGCCGGTGGGCGCTACGGTCGTGATGTTGGAGTTCCGGAGCTTCCGCATGGGGCGGACGCGCTTGCCGTCGACCTTCGCGGCGGTCCTGTCCGGCCCCCAGATGGAGTGCTTCCAGGCGGGGAAGGTGCCGCGGGTCTCCGCCAGCTTCTCGCTGGCCACGCGGGACTCCTCGCTGATGAAGCCCATGACCTGCCGGGCGATGTCGATGGCCTCGTCGCTGTCGTACGGGACGCCCACGCGGACCAGCAGGTCGGCCCAGCCCATGATGCCCAGGCCGATGCGGCGGATCGTCTGCGCCAGCTTCGTGATCTCGTCCAGCGGGTAGTTGTTGGCGTCGATGACGTTGTCGAGGAAGTGCGTGGCGAGGTGGACGGTGTTGCGGAACTCGTCCCAGTCGATCTTCTCGTCGAAGGGCGCGTCGGCATTCACATCGTCCTTTACGAACATGCCGACGTTCACGCTGCCGAGGTTGCACACGTCGTAGGGCAGGAGCGGCTGCTCGCCGCACGGGTTGGTCGCCTCGTAGCTGCCCAGCTTCGGGACCGGGTTGTAGCGGTTGGCCTCGTCGATGAAGAAGACGCCCGGCTCGCCCGTGGCCCACGCGCCCTCGATGATCAGGTCGAAGATCTCGTTCGCGTCATCCGTCCCCACCACCTCGCCGTTGCGCGGCGTCTTCAGCTCGTACTTCTCGCCCTTCTTCACCGCCTCCATGAACGCGTCCGTGATGGCCACGCTGATGTTGAAGTTGGTGATCTGCGTCACATCGCTCTTGCACGTGATGAAGTCCCGGATGTCCGGGTGGTCCACGCGCAGGATCCCCATGTTCGCGCCCCGGCGCGTGCCACCCTGCTTCACCACCTCCGTGGAGCCGTCGTAGAGCTTCATGAAGCTGACGGGTCCGCTGGCCACGCCCATGGTGCTCTTCACCACATCGTTCACCGGACGCAGACGGCTGAAGCTGAACCCCGTGCCGCCGCCCGACTGGTGCACCAGCGCCATGCTCCGCAGCGTGTCGTAGATGCCGTCCTTGCCGTTCGACAGCGCGTCCTCCACCGGCAGCACGAAGCACGCGCTCAGCTGGCCCAGCGGACGCCCGGCGTTCATGAGCGTGGGGCTGTTCGGCTCGAACAGCCGGTGCGTCATCAGCCGGTAGAACTCACGCGCCAGCTGATCGACCCCGCCCTCGCTCGCCCCGTAGCTGGTGTCCACGTCCGCTATGGTACGCGCCACGCGCCAGAACATCTCCTCCGGCTCCTCGATGGCCTCGCCAGCCTCGTTCTTCTTGAGGTAGCGCTTGCCCATGATGATGCGGGCGTTCTCACTCATGTCCGCCCGAGGGAGGTCCTCGGGGAGCACGTCGGCCGGAGCTGGAGCGTCGGCGGGCTTCGGGGTCATAACTCTGTCCTCTTCCTGGGGCTGATGGTACGAGCCGCTACGTGGATAACTTCCGCTGTCGCGCTGAGATCGACAGGATCGCGCAGGCCGCTCCATGCAGCGGACGCCCCTTGGGGTCGGGCCGCCTGAAATGCGCTACATGTTGTGCGGGGTAAGGAACATGCCACCATATGTTGTGGGTGTCAAGGCTCCCTTTCTGCACACTGTTATACACTTCAGAAGGCGTTGGTTTCCCTGCGGTTTCGGCGGTTTTCCACACTCTCCACAGTCGCGGTTTCAACGATGCGGGGACGCGGGCATACCGCGATCGGGGCCCCCGCCCCACATTGTGGACCATGGCTTTCCCCGATCCCGGATTCCGATGACACCGAAGATCCTCGGACGCGTGCTCCACGCGTCCTTCAGGCCCGTGCTGCTGCTTCCCGCGGTGCTCCTGGCGCCGTCGTCCGCGAGCGCCCAGTTCGGGGCGGTGGAGGCGTTGGCGAGTCGCGTGTCCGACCTCGGTTTCTTTTACAGCCTGGGCGGGATCCAGAGCTCTCCCACGCTGCAGGGGGATGCGCTGGGGGTGAAGTCGTTCGGCGTCGAGCTGCTGTTCGAGGTGGCGGAGATCCCGTCGTCAGCGGCCCGCCGCCGGGTGGCGGAAACGGGGTCGTCGGAGAGCTGGGTCCTGCGGGAGACGCGGGTGCGGGTGGGGGGAGATGGCGTGGACACCACGTACCATTATGATGTGGTGCATGAGCGGGGCGGCTACGGCCCGGACGACATCGAGTGGACGCTGGAGCTGGGAATCGGGTACGGCCAGGTGCAGGGTCTGGAGCTGCGGGATGCGGAGCTCGACCTGAACGCGACGATCCGGACGCTCCCATCGCTGACCCTCTACCTCACGTACGAGCCGCTGGGCGCGTACCTGGGTCTGCGCACGGGGTTCATCCGGACGCACGCGATGCAGGTAAGGGACGCGGCGGGCACGTTGTTCGACGGCGAGGCCGAGGCGTTCATGATGGGTGGCCTGGGCGGGTATGCGCTGTCGCTCGGGCCGACGTGGCTGTTCCTGGAACTGGGCTATACCGAGCGCACGTTCCCCAGCGTGGAGTGGTCGGCGCCCGATGGACTGCCCGCCGGCGTGCCACGGGAGCTGGACGTGAGCGGCTGGGGCATCACGGCCGGGCTCCAGTTCCCGATCAAGTAGGAGGCGCGGCTAGCGCGGGTGCGTCGCGATCTCTTCCTTCATTCGGACCCTCCCTCGCTCCCGGTGCGGTCGGCGTCCTCGCGTGCGTCGCGGGCTCGCGCCAACTCGTCCTCGCGGCCCTCTTCGGAGGCCTGCCGTGACGTCTCCATGGCCTCGTTGGGCGTCTGACTGGTGGCCTGGTTCGCCGGCAGGTCTTCCGAGTCCGTCTCCCTGTCGACGCCCTCCTCGGACTTCCGCCGCCACTTGTAGTCGCTCGCACCCGAATCGTCCTGGTCGATCTGATACTGGTCGGGGCGCTTCGTCATGTGTTCCTCCCTGGAGGTGGAAATCGTTGGCGTGCACACCTTTACGGTTCAGGAATCATGCCGTGGGCGACCGTGCGTGAAAGTTGCACAGGGGTCACCGCCATGAGAGAGCGAGCGGGTGCAGGAACGGGAGAGCGGCGCGTTGAAGTGGGCCGGGCACCATGGTGGATGGCCGCCCGGGCGGCCGTTCGGATGGCGGCGCTGGCGCTGCCACTGGCGGCGTGTCAGGGCCGTGCGGCGATGCTGGAGGAGCTGGTGGCGACCGACGACTGTCGGCGAACCGTGCTCCTGGGGCAGCCCGCCGAGGCGGCGGACACGCTGGAGTCGGACTCGGCGCGGCAGGCGCTGGCACGTGATCGGGCGGTGGACTGGCGGCTCCCCGCCGAGAGTCTGCAGGTAGTGCGACTGAACGCGTGGTGTGCGGCGGTGGGGCCGGCGGTGGTGGGCGGCTGGAGCGACACGGTCGGGGCGGCGGGGACGCTCCCGGTGGCGGACACGGTGCGGCTGGTCAGCTGGAACGTGCATGTGGGCGGCGGTGACCTTCGGGGCCTGGTGAAGGACCTGCGGGAAGGCCGCCTCACCGGCGGCCGGCCGGTCGAGCACTTCGTCCTGCTGCTCCAGGAGGCGTACCGCGGGGGCGATCTGGTTCCGGCGCACGACCCGCTCGAGCCCAGCGGCTCGGGGGTAACGGAGGGCCCGCCCGGCGGCCAGCGGGAGGACATCGTCGCGCTTGCGAAGCGGCTGAATCTGTGGCTCGTCTACGTCCCATCGATGCGGAACGGCGAGGAGGAGGACCGGGGCAACGCGATCCTCTCCACGCTCCCGCTGGAGTCCCCGGTGGCCGTGGAGCTGCCTGTGGCGCGGCAGCGGCGGGTGGCGGTGGCGGCCCAGCTCTCCGGTCGCACCCGGGCCGGTCGGCCGTGGCGGCTGCAGGTGGCGAGCGTGCACCTGGAGAGCAGCCCATCGGGCTGGTCGAGCGACGAGGGCCAGCGGCTGGAGCAGGCGAAGGCGCTGCTGGAGCTGCTGCCGGGGGCGGAGTCGGCGGTCGCGGCGGGCGACTTCAACACGAAGACCCGGGGTACGGCGGAGGCGCTCATCCGGCCCATGCTCCGGGCGTATCCCGACACCCCGTCCTTCCCGCCGGGCCCCACGTACCGCAGGGCGTACGGCCTGTACCGCGAGTACCTGGACTACATCTTCTTCCGGCTCCCAGCGGACGCCGAGGGCGGGTACGATCGGGTGGCGCTGCCCTATGCGTCGGACCACTACCCGCTGGTGGGCTGGGTCGGCTGGTAGGCGGCGCGTGCCGGGCCAGCGGCACCGCTCAGAACGCCGAGCCGAACGCCGCGTAGACCGAGGGGGTCCCGCCGTCCCGGGTCTCGGCCACCCCGAGGCGGAAGATCCCGCTCGCATTGTGGAACGCGCCGAAGTCCAGCACGAGCTCGGCGCCGGCCGACGCAAGCGGGCTCAGCGATCCGTCCGCACAGGCGTGGAAGCTCTCCTCGCGCTGCGTCTCGGAGCACCACGCGTCGCCGGCGTCGGCGAAGAGCGTGCCGGCAACGGACGTGAGGGAGAACCCCAGGATCCCGCCGGGAGCCGGCCGCAACTGGATCGGGAAGCGCCACTCGGCGCTGGCGGCCCACGCGCGGGTCCCGCGGCGCACGCCGGAGGCGTAGCCCCGGACCGGGAGGAAGCTCCCGTCCGGGGGGGTGAACGCGAAGAGGGGCGTCGAGCCGGTGGGCACCCCGCCCACGGACCGGGTGAACGCCTCATCGCCTTCCCGGAGCACGCCGGCGACCCGCCCAGCGAGCACGTGGTCCGCGAAGCCCCACCCTCGGAAATCCAGGTAGGTCGCGAAGCGTCCGACCAGCTCATCGTACGCCCGTCCACCGGTCGTCGTGTTCCACCAGCGCCCCGCCGAGAACGACCCCGACACCCCGTCCTCGCCGCTGATGGAGTACGGGTAGCGGCGCGCGTTGGAGAAGCCGGGTCCCCCCGAGACGCCCACGGTGGGGTCGAACTGCCGGAGCTCCCAGCCGGCCGACAGCAGCTCCGCCGGGGTCATGTCGTGGGGCACGTTCTCGAGCCACTCCGCCTCGACGCCCATCCGGAGCCACCCCGTGCCGCGCCAGCGAGGCCGGACCAGGAACGCATCCAGCGACAGCTCGTCGGTCCGGCGATAGATCGCCTCCGCGCTGCCGTCGGTGACCTCGACGCTGCCCAGGTAGCTCCAGTCACGGCGCGCCTGCGCGGTCAGCTCCAGCGGCGCGAGCCGGCGGTAGGTCCACGACCCGCGCCCCTGGAAGCGGCCGCTGCCGAGCTCCAGCGCGGCGGCCAGCGACCAGGCGTGCCTCCCCACGAGATCCGCACCGGCCGTGCTCAGCCCCAGAAAGTGGTGCGAGCCGCCGGTCGTCGAGAACGACTGCCATTCGGGAAGCCAGAAGTACGGCCGCGCGGTCGGCCACGGCGAGTAGGGAGCGGCGGATCCCCCCGCCGCGGGTCCCGCCGCGGCCTCGCCCCCGGTCCGCGGAAGCATTCCGTCGGCGAAACCGAGCACGGCGTCCTCCGCCGCCGGCCACTCCCGCGGTTGCAGGGGCATGGCCTCGATCCGCCACCCGTCGTGGTGGTACACGGACGTGTAGAGGGTGCGTCCGTCCGGCGACACCTCGGGGTCGAACGCCCCCGTGAGCACGTTGGTGACCTGCCGGATGTCGCCGTCTCCGTCCATGGGCGCGGCGAGGATGTTGGGTATGCCCGAGCGGTCCGACCACCAGAGCAGCCAGCGGCCGTCCGGGGACCACGCCGGCGACAGGTCGAGGGCGTCGTCGTCGGTGAGGGTCCGGACCGCGCCGGTCGCGACGTCCACCACCACCATGTCCACGCGTCCGCCGACATAGCGCCCGGCGGCGATGGTGCGGCCGTCCGGGCCCCAGCGCGGCCCGTCGAAGGCGTCGCCCGGCGCGGCGTCGGCGAGGACGCGTGTCTCGTGGGTCTCGAGGTCGTGGACGACCAGGCGGATCCCGCCCTCGTGGCTCTGAACCGCGGCCACCCGCGACCGTCGGGAGCCACGTCGGGCTGCGCGAGGCGAAGCCCGTCGGTGAGCCGGCGCTCGCGGCCGTCCAGGTCGAGTCGCCAGAGGTCGCTGTAGATCCGGTACGGCCCCTGCCGCTCGAGCTGCGCCACGATCATCCCCGAGCCGTCCGGGAGCCACGCGGCAGGCCCGAGGTAGGCGCCGAACTGGTTCCGCTCGGCCACGGTGACGGTGCGGCGCGACGAGAGGTCGGTCACGCGCGTGGCCGGGGGGAGCGGTAGTCGTCGCTGGCGAAGGAGAGGGCGCGGCCGTCGGGCGACACCCGCGGGGCGGCGGCGTACGGCCCGTCCCCCGCCACGGGCTCGGTGGTGGTGAGCCCCCGCGCGGTGAGGCGTTCCGCGACGGCACGGGCATCGGCGGTGGCCTGCCGCCGCCAGTCGTCGTAGATGGCGTCGAAAGGTCGCCCGAGGGCGTTGTCGGCCACGTGGTCGAAGAAGAGGAACGTGGGGCGGATCGATCCGCCGGTGGCCTCGATGAGGGCGCGGTGGGCATCGGGGCCATAGTGGTCGGCGATGTACGCCATGAGCCGTGAGCCGTAGCCGTAGCTCCGCTGTCCGCCCGGCCACGCGGGGTGCGGATCACTGAGGTGATCCAGGTCGGGGATGCGGGCTTCGAGCGCCGCCGTCCGAATGATCATCTCGTGGAAGCTGCCGGGGATCCGGCCGCCACCGGTGATCCGGGACTCGTAGTAGGTGGCCAGCCCCTCCACGTTCCACGCGGGCGACCCGGCCACGGGGAACACCGGCCAGAGCGCCGGCACGCGGCCTAGCACCGCGCGCACCGCCCCGCCCACCTCTCCCGTCTCCTCCAGGTGGAAGATGTGGACGAGCTCGTGGACCACCACCAGCTCCAGCCAGTCCCGGGAAAACGCCAGCTGCGGCACGCCCGCGGGCGGCCTGGCGTATACGGTGATCCGGCTGGAGGGGAAGTACGTGGCCATCCCGTTCGAGTAGTCCACGTGGTCGGTGATGAGCAGGTCGATACGGTGTGCCGGCGCGTTCCCGATCTCCTCCCGGAGAAGGTCGTACGCCCGCTCCGCCGTGACGGCCGCCCTGCGCGCCAGCGGCTCCAGCTCCGGGGTGTAGGTGACGCGGAATCGCTCCGTGGAGAACGTGCGCCAGTCCGCGCCAGGGGGCGGGCTCTGCGCAGCGGCGGCCGCGGGGAGGAGGGTGAGGGCCACGGCGCACGCCACCAGCAAGAGCCCGTAGAACGTCCGTCGTCGCGCCAGCGGGCGCCGCGCGCTCAGCCGCCAAGGTCGGCCGCACGTCCAGGGGCCGGACGCCGCTCCAGCCCTACTCACGGATCGCGCGCAGCCACGCCTCGATCCCCCGCACGTGGGCCTCCGCGATCCGTCGCTGCCCCTCCGGGCTGCCCAGGAAGGCCTCCTGTGCGGGGATCATCATGAACGCGTTCTCGGTCAGGATCGAGGGGGCCCACGTGAAGCGGGCCTGGTGGAGGTCGGCGCGGCCGACCCCCAGGTCCCGGAGCCCCATCTCGGCCAGCAGCTCGCGCTGGACCGCCCACGCCAGCCCGGCGGCGCGCGGGTGGTTGAAATAGACGCTGGTGCCGTTGTTCTCCCACGGATTCACGCCGTCGGGGAAGGCGTTGTTGTGCACGCTGACCCACAGGTCCACGTTCCGCTCCCGCGCGAGCGTCGTGCGCTCCACGAGGGACGCGGTCTCGTCGTCGCGGCGGGTCATGACCACCGTGGCCCCGCGCGCTTCGAGAAGCGCCTCGAGTGCCAGCGCGATGCCGAGGTTGGCGTCGGCCTCGGTCAGGCCGGTGGGCCCCATGGTATAGCGGTCCGCGCCGCCGTGGCCCGCGTCGACGCCCACGACGAGGCCCCGGAGCGGGTCGGACGCGTCGATGGCGGGCGGGCGCTTCACCCGCAGGACCAGGTCGTCGCCATCCGTCCAGAACGTTTCGTAGCCCCACGGCAGACCCGTGAGGTGGAGGTCCAGTCGGAAGAGCCGGTCCGATGGCTGTCTCCATTCCGACCGGTAGATGTACGGGTCGACACGCCCGTGCTGGAGGAAGTTGGCCCGACTGGTGGCGCCGTAGACGAGGAGGGAGAGCGACCGTTCGTCCTCCTCCACGGCGTACGGGAGCCGCCGGTCGAGCGCGACGTGCACGTCGATCCACTCCGGCTGTGGGTCCAGCCTCACCGTGGCGACCCGCGAGGTGGGCGGCTGGGTCCCGGGCGGCTGGAGCCGGGTGTCCCCGGCCGGGGTCCAGGCGTGGAGGTCATCGGTCAGCCGAACGCGGTAGGCGCCGTTCCGCTCGCCCGTCAGCTCCAGTTCCACCCCGTTCCGCCACGTGTAGTGGTACGGACCGCCGCCCGGTCCCGGGCGCGCGATCACGTGCTGATCCCCATTCTCGTCCGGCGCGTCCGGGTCCCAGCCGGTGCCCACCCGCGGACGCTGGGGGTCGGCGAGCAGGAGGTTGAGCGGCAGGGGCACGACCGCCGTATCGCCTCGCACGGCGAGGACCAGGGCGGCGCCCGTCCCCTGGGGCCGAGCGACCGCGCGGCGGATCCTGGCCGCCGTGCTGTTCCCGGCCTCCTCGGCGCTCGCCGCACCCCGCGGTGCCCCCGCGGCGCGCTCGCGCTCCCGGAACTCGGACTCCCGCGGCAGCGACGGCCGGGGCTCGCCTGTGAGCGCCGGCCACGCCGTGGTGGTGTCACCGCTGAGGATGCGCCGCGCGGTGAAGAACCCACCGTACGCGGCCAGGCCTCCGGGGGCGGAGGGGTCGGCCGCACCGGGCTGTACCTCGAAGTCCGTCGCGCTCGGCGCCGCCGTCAGGGCGCGCTCCACCAGCGGGACCCGCTCTCCGTCCGCCAGCTCCAGCCACGCCCGTCCACCGGCGGTCCCGGTGAACGACACGTCGATCCTCTCGCCGGGAAGCACGACCCACGCTCCCGCGGGGCTCGCTGAGGCGGGGACGATCCGGGCGTCGGCAGCGGCGGCCATCGGAGCCGTGGCGGGCGGCAGCTTCACCGGGACTTCCAGCGTCTGCTCCTGCCCGCCGAGCGTCGCCCGCAGCCGGTAGACACCGTCACCGGGGACGGGAATGAAGGCGAGGAATCCGCCGTTCGGCTGTACGTCCACCGGCTCCCCATTGATCCAGACGCGGGCACCGCCATGGCCGGTCGAGCCGAAGATGAAGTTGCGGTTGCGCGTGCTGATGGCCGCGGAGTCCCGCGGATAGCTTACCCGGAGGTCCAACGGGCCCTCGACGGCCGGGATCGGGGCCAGCGAAGGCGCGGGTGGCTGCGGCCCCACCTCTTCCCACCCCGCCGGCTGATCGGGGGTTCGTCCGGGGGCGGTGGCGCATGAGGCGGTGAGGGCCAGGAGGGCGGAGACCGCGAGGGCGGAGGGTGCGGATCGGAGCATGGGGCTATTCATGATCGCTGGACAATGGTCGGAAAAGGTCGCGTACGCTCGACAGGCGACTGCGAAGTTCGCGCCAGAGCACTCGCCGGTCCCCGAGGAAGGCGCCGCGGCGGGTGAACCGCCAGTACATGGTTCGGATGTTGCTTCGGCTCGGGTCGTTCGAGGCCGCTCACCGGGAGCATAACCCCCAGGGAACAGGAACCTCATGCACTTTGCGGACTGGATCGTCCTCGGTCTCTACATCGTCGTCATCGTGGGGATTGGCTTCTGGGCCAATCGGCAACAGACAGACACCGAGGCCTATTTCGTCGGCAACCGGAGCGTCCGCTGGTGGGCGGCCGGGATCTCCATCATCGCCACCTCCTTCTCGGCCGCATCCATCCTGGGCGTGCCCGGCTACGCTTTCAGCGACGACATGTGGTACCTGCAGTACCAGATCGGGGACATCCTGGCCGCCGTGATCGTCGTGGTACTCTTCATCCCCTTCTTCCACAGCGTCCGCGGGCTCACCACGGCCTACGAGTACCTGGAAACCCGGTTCGACCTCAAGACGCGGCTGCTCGGCTCCTCCCTCTTCAGCCTCACGGTTCTGCTGCGGGCGGGAACGCTCCTCTACGGCGCGGCACTGCTGTTCTCCGCCGTCGTGCCCACGACGCTGATCCCCGGGCTGAACGGCGTGGAAGAGGCGGTGGTCATCTTCGGCGTCATCGCCATCATCTACACGGTGATGGGCGGGATCTCCGCGGTGATCTGGACCGACGTGGTCCAGTTCTCGATCATGAGCATCGGGATCTTCGCGTGCATGGCCGTGGTCGTGGCTGGCACACCGGGCGGCTGGCAGACGGCCTTTGCCCAGGCGGATGCTCTCGGGAAGCTGGACGTGGTGCACATCGCGGAGCCCTTGGGCGGGAAGGGGCTGCTCACGGCCATCTTCGGCTACGGTCTGCTGGCGCTGTCGCTGTTCGGGACCAACCAGCAGCCGGTGCAGCGGTACATGACCGTAAAGGAGCCGCGGGAAGCGCAGAAGGCGCTGCTCCTCGGTGTGGCCACCGGCGCGCTGGGCGTGCTGCTGTCGCTGCTCCTGGGCGTGTTCCTGTTCATCTTCTACGAGCACTTCCCCACGCTGCTGCCCGCCGATCTCACGGCCGATCAGGTGATGCCGCACTTCGTCCGCACCGAAGTCCCGCCCATCCTCACGGGCGCACTGGTTGCGGCCGTCTTCGCGGCGGCCATGTCCAGCCTCGACTCAGCGCTGAACTCGCTCTCCGCGGCCCTGACCGTCGACTTCCTCGCCCGGTTCAGGCCTCAGGTCACCGAGCAGAAGCGCCTGCTCTTCGCCAAGGTCGTGGTGGTCACCGCCGGCATCCTCGGCATCGTCGTGGGGATCTACGCCTCCCGTACGGAGGCGCTTCTCATCGACATGATCCTGTCCTTCATGGGCTACTTCGCGGGTGGCCTGCTGGGCCTGTTCCTGCTCGGCATGCTCACACGGCGGGCCAACGGTACCGGCGCCTTCACCGGCGCCATCATCGGCACACTGGTGGTCCTGATGGTGACGGAGAACGACTTCCGGCTGCCGCGCCTCTACGAGCTGCTCGGGTTCGAGGCGGTTCCCTTCATCTGGTCCACCGCAATCGGTCTCGCCGTGACCCTGGTGGTGGGCTACCTTCTCTCCCTCCCTGGAGGCCGCGTCCCGGCGCATCGGCTGGAGACCACCACCATGCGCGGGAGCCCCGGGCCGAACGGTTGACCGCCGGGGCTGATGGCCACCCCGGCAGGCATGGGCGTTGCACGGGGCGGGGGACGAACCACTACGGCGTATCCAGCAGGAGGAACCGTTGCTAGGCGATCTGTTCGAACGACTCGGCGCCACCCTTGGCACGCTCGACGCCAACCTTCGGGGGATGAGCGGCGCCAGCGCGAGACATCGGCCCCGTCAGGTCGCGGTCTATGACCCGGACTCCGGGGATGTCCACGACCTGGAGGACGATGCCACGGAGACGGTCCAGAACGCCGCGATGGCCGCCGGCGCCGCCTGGCTCCTCTCGCGGGTGTTCCGCCCCCGCGATGTCAGCTGGCCACGGGTCGTGATCGCCGGCATTGCGGCCACCGCCCTGGCCGACATGGTCGGACGCTACCGGGAGGACGCGCCCGCCGCGGGCCGCCTGCCCTATGCCGAGGACCCCGAGGAGCTCATGGCCCGCTTCGGCGCCGGAATCGCTGTCGCGGCCGCTTACGCGTCGCTCCTCTACCCGAGGATCCCGGGCCCGCCGCTGCTGCGCGGACTCGCGTTCGGCGCGCTGGAGATCGCCGCCGCGCCCCGGGGCGGGCTCATGGCGCTGGCCTCGGAGGCGCCCGGAGTGAGGTTCCCGCTCCAGACGCTGGCGCTGCCCGTGGACGAGGATGCCGGCCCCATGTCGCACCTCGCGTTCGGACTCGCGCTGGGGTTCCTGTACCGGTACGAGAGCGACGACGACTGACGTCGCGGTGAGCGACCGGAGCGCGCTGGAGGCCCGGCCGACTATCGGCGGTCGGGCCTCCCGGGCGTATAGGAGCCGAGGACCCGGGGGCCGCTGGCGCCCGTGACCGACGGCAGGTTTGCGGGGCGGCCGGCGAGGTGTGCCCAGGCGAGGACCGCGAATGCGACCGCCTCCTTGGCGTCGGGCTCGAACCCGAGGACCTCGGCCGTCCGCACCGGCACGGACGCCAGGGCCTCCTGCAGCATGCCCATGAGGGCCGGGTTCCGGGCGCCCCCTCCGCTCACGACCACCTCCCCGTCCGCTCCCGGCGGCGCCCATCGCTCCACCGCCCGCGCGATGCTGCGAGCGGTCAGGGCCGTGAGTGTGGCGACCAGGTCGGCCCAGGTGTCGGGGTCCGACGGCCGACGGCGTTCCACGAGCGTCTGGACATAGCGCCGACCGAAAGACTCGCGGCCGGTGGACTTGGGCGGCGCGCGGTGGTAGAACGGGTCGTCGAGGAGCTCCCGGAGCAGCGCCTCGTCGACCCGGCCGCGCCGCGCCAGCTCGCCATCCCGATCGAACTGAGTACGCCCATTGGTGGCGAGCTCCGCGGCGGTGTCCATGAGCGCGTTGCCGGGGCCGGTGTCGAACGCGATCACCGGCTCCTCCGATCCCATGGGCGGGAGCCGCGTCAGGTTGGCCATTCCGCCGATGTTCTGGAGCACGCGGACGTGGTCCGTGGCGTAGAGGAGCTGGTCCACCCAGGAGACCAGCGGGGCTCCCTCTCCGCCGGCCGCCATGTCGCGGCTCCGGAAGTCACTGACGACGGGAATCCCGGTCCGCTCCGCGACCGTGGCGGCGTCACCGAGCTGGAGCGTGGCACCGCGCTGTCCGTCCCGGGGTGGCTGGTGCCAGACCGTCTGGCCGTGTGAGCCCACGAGGTCCACCGCGTCCAGCTCGACGCCCGCCCCCTCACAGACCCGGAGCACCGCGTCGGCGAACCAGTCGCCCAGGCGGCCGTGAAGCCGCGTGAGCGACGCGGCGTCCCCCTCCAGGATGCACGCGTGGATCTCCTCGCGTCGATCCGCCGAATAGGCCAGCGAGTCGAACGCCAGCAGGCTCAGGTTGGGACGCCCCTCTGCTCCCTCGTCGATCTCGACCAGGGCCGCGTCAATGCCGTCCAGCGAGGTGCCGGACATGAGCCCCACGACCTTCACGAGCGCGACCCGGCGGAAGGAGCATCGGGCGGTCCGTGCCCATCCGCGTCGGACGCCAGTCCTTCCACGATCCGACTGATCACGCCGCCCACCGCCTCCAGCCGGCGAGTGGCTTCGTCACGGCCCACCTCCAGGTATCCCATGACGATGGCCGTCTTCACGTGCCCCTCAGCCTCGTTCAGGAGCCGCTCGGCGGCAGGGCGGTCCAGCCCCACGGTCTCCATGAGGATGCGCTCGCCCCGGTCCCTCAGCTTCTGGCAGGTGACCTGGAGGTCCACCATCAGGTTCCCGTACACCTTCCCGAGCCGCACCATGGCCGCGGTGGTGATGGTATTGAGGACCATCTTGGTGGCGGTCCCGGCCTTCATGCGGGTGGAGCCGGTGACCACCTCCGGACCCACCAGTGGCGCGATGACCACGTCGTGGGTCTCGTCCAGCTCGGCGCTCGGATAGGTGCAGAGGAGGAAGCCCGTGCGCGCACCCCGCTCCCGGGCCCGGGCCAGGGCGCCGTGTACGTACGGCGTGGTGCCGCTGGTGGCGATCCCCAGCACGAAGTCGTTCTCGCCGACCTCGCGATCGTCCATGGCCGCGGCACCGTCCTCCGGCGAATCCTCGGCCCCCTCCTGCGACCGGACCAGCGCCTCGTACCCGCCGGCGATCACGCCCTGCACCTGCCGCGGATCCGTGCCGTAGGTGGGGGGCATCTCGGAGGCATCGAGCACCCCGAGCCGACCGCTGGTTCCCGCGCCCACGTAGATCAGGCGGCCGCCCGCCTTGAAGCATTCGGTCACCAGGTCCACGCAGTGGGCGATCTCGGCCCGCTCCTCGGCCACCGCGTCGGCGACCATGCGGTCCTCGGCGTTGATCAGGTCCACGACCTCGAGGGTCGAGAGCTGATCGATTCGCGCACTGCGGGGGTTGCGGCGCTCCGTGAGCCGCTCCTCCTCGCGGGAGTGCGATTTGCTGGCGTCATCGTCGTTCCGGTACATTCGCGTCAGAAAGTATCCCTGGACCATGGACTATGCGAGACTTCCTCCACCACGCCCGCAGCTTCCACGCCGATCTGGTCGAAATGCGGCGAGACATCCATCGGAACCCGGAGCGGTCGTTCCACGAGGAGCGCACGGCCGCGGTGGCCGCCGATGCCATTGAAGCGCTCGGGTTCGATGTCCGCCGGGGAGTCGGCGGCCATGGGGTGGTGGCGGAGATCCGCTCCGGCTCCGCCGGCAGGGTCGTCGCGCTCCGCGCCGACATGGACGCCCTGCCGATCGCGGAGTCCAACGACGTGGAGTACCGCTCCACCGTCGACGGAGTCATGCACGCCTGCGGCCACGACGCCCACACCACCATGCTCGTGGGCGCCGCCCGCCTCCTGGCCGGCGCCCGCGACGAGGGCGACCTGCCGGAGGGCACGGTCCGCCTCCTCTTCCAGCCGGCGGAGGAAGAGACCGACGCCGACAACCGGAGCGGCGCCCGGCACATGATCGACAACGGCGCGATGGACGGGGTCGACGCCCTCTTCGCGCTCCACGTAGGGCCGCACCTCCCGGCCGGAAAGATCTTCACGCGCGAGGGCGGGATCATGGCGGGCAGCGACACGTTCACCGCTCACATCCTCGGGAGCAGCAGCCACGGCGCCCGCCCCGATGCGGGTCGCGACGCGGTGGTACTGGCCGCGCATGTGGTCCTTGCGGCGCAGAACGCGGTCGCCCGGCGGATCTCCCCCATGAGCTCCGGGGTGCTCACGTTCGGTACCGTCCGGGGCGGGACGGCCGAGAACGTAATCGCCGATCGGGTCAGTCTGGATGGGACCCTCCGCTACTTCGATCCGGAGGTGCGGAAGCGGCTGCGGCAGGCACTCGGCGAGGCTCTTGACGTGGCCAATGCGCTGGGCGGCCGCCACGAGCTCGACCTCGACGAGGGCTATCCTCCCACTCTGAACGACCCAGCCATGACCCGGCTGGCCGTGGAGGCGGCCCGCACGCTCCTCGGGGAGGATGGGGTGTGGGATGCCGAGGCCATGATGGGGACTGAAGACTTCGCCATCCTCCTCGGCCACGCGCCCGGCGCGCTGCTCTGGCTGGGCGCTGCCCCCGCGGACTCCCCGCGTGAGCTCCATCGCCCGGACATGGACATCGACGAGTCGGTGCTGCCGGTGGGCGCCGCGGTGCTGGCGGCGTGCGGAGTGGCTGGACTGCGGCCGCCACCCGTCGGCTGACGCGAGCACCCCCTTCAGGAGACGGACGCCCGCAGGCCGGTGGCGCGCAGCGAGCCGGGAGTGGGCTCCGCCTTCCACCATGGACCGGACACCGCATGATGCACCCGAAGGTCCCAGTCGGGTGGGAGGGCCACGCCCACGCCGCGCGTCTGCGGCAGGCGCTTCGGGTCCCGGATGGCCGCCGCCTCGCGGGCCAGCTGGTTGTGCAGCTCCACGACCGCACGCAGTCGCCGGAAATGGCCGTCCCGGGCTCCGGGCACCTGCCGAATTCCAACGTGCCAGTCCGCGCCCGTCTCGGCGCTGTCGGCGATCCCCGTGAGAATATCGAAGAACTCATCGTCGATGAGGGCGTCGAGCGCTTCCACGTACTCGGCGTCCAGCGAGGTCCCGTAGACGCGGATCACCTCCCGCAAGGCCTCCCGGCCTGCGCACAGCTCCCGCGCCAGCCAGGCGCTCCAGCTCAGCGCGGCGTCCTCCACCGACGGTGCCGCGGGATCGATCTCGGCCAGGACCAGGGTGTGGTGCGGCTCCAGCAGCTCTAGCATGGAGTCCGGCGGGTACCGGGGCGGGTTCCGAAGGCCGCCCTTCAAGACCACACCCCAGACCTCCAGCAGCCGCGTCAGCGCCCGACTGCCCCGGCGGAAGGCGCCCAGCGAGCTCTTCAGCCGGCGAACCCGGTCCTGCCGCTCGAGGAACCGCTGCACGAAGACCAGCGTCAGGAGGATGGCCAGCGTCTCGGTGGCCAGGTTGGGACCGAAGCGCTGGATCGTGGCGTTGTCCGGAGCGAGCTGGCTCACGGCCGCGGCCGCCACTACCAGTCCGCCCAGGATCATGTACAGAACAGGCCAGTGGCCGCGACCCATCAACGGCTTCCTCCTCGCCAGAAATGCAAGACGGGTCCGCCCTGGACCCGTCTCCCCGCGTCGGGGATACGCTCCCGCGAAGTTAGCGCATTCCGCGCGATGGACGCGACCCCCGAGATCTCGCGACGCCTATCCCGAGACCGTCCGGGTGACGATGACAGGCTGATCCACTCGGATCACCACCTCGGCGCCCTGGGGCAGAACGGCATCCACATCGGTGGTGCCCATGGCGATGGCCGTTCCGGCGGCCGCGCCGATCGCCGCCCCCTTCAGGGTCGACTCCTTGTCCTTCCCCAGCACCTGCCCGAGGATGGCACCCGCGGCGGCACCCGCGGCCACCTTCCCGGCCGATTCAGCCGTGCTCGTGCGCGTCCGCTGCTGCACCTCGGCGCTCTGCACCGTGGCCTGCAACGGGTAGCTCTCACCCCCGAATGAGATGGCCTCGAACGCCAGCTTCATCGCCGCGGTCTGCCCCACCCGGCCCGACGGCGCCACCGCCGTCACACGACCCCGCACCGTCGCGCCCGCCGGCACGATCACCGTGCCATCGGCGTCCACGATCGGCCGCTCCAGCCGCGCCGTGAACGAGTCGCCCGCCTTGTTCTGCTCCGTGGACAGCGTCTCATTCATGCGGATCGCGATCGTGGTCCCGGTGGGTACGGTCATCGACACCGTCCGCGGCTGCGGGGTCGGGGTCGAGCGCTGCGTCTCCGGCTGGCTCGGCCGCGGCCGAGGAGTCTGCTGCCGCGGTGCCTGCGCACCCGGCTGCGGCACGGGCGGGGTCCCCGCACCGGGGTCCGCCACGGCGGTGTCCTCGAATGTGGTCGCGGAGGTGTCCCCCTGGAGGGCCAGATCCAGCTCCCGGTCCAGCTCCTCGTCCTGCAGCGCCGCCCGGTCGTCCCCGCTATCGCCGCACGCGGCAGAACCGAGGGCGAGCGGGGCGATGAGCAACATGGCCGCTGCGATAGTGCGTCGTTTCATGGGCGCCTCCCGGTGCCAACCCTGCTTGTTTCAACGTGGAAAAGCCATTAGGATTCGGGCAATTGATATGCCATGACAGGCCGTAGACCCCCACCCGGCGGTCTACGGCCTTCTTCGAATGGAGCGGCTTGAACCTCGTCAAGCGACTTTACCCGTACATCCGCCCTTATTGGAAGGGCTACCTGCTCGGGCTGCTCATGGTGGTGCTGGCGAACGGGTTCGCGATCCTGGCGCCGCGGCTCCTGGGGCAGGCCATCGACGCGCTGGAGCAGACGGGTGTCACGCACGCGGTCGTGTGGCGCTACGCGGGGCTGATCCTGCTTGTGGCCGTGCTGGCGGGCGCCGCGCGGTACGGTATGCGGGAGCTGCTGAACGGCTACAGTCGTCGCGTGGAGACGGACCTCCGGCAGGACTTCTTCGCGCACCTCATGCGCCTGGACGCCGCGTTCTACGGACAGTGGCGCACCGGGGACCTCATGAGCCGGGCGACGAACGATATCCTGAGCGTCCGAATGGCGGTCGGTCCGGCCATCATGTACACGGTGAACACGCTCGTGCTGGGGGCGCTGGCGCTGGTCTTCATGCTGAACGTGAGCCCTGTGCTCACCGCCTTCGCGCTCATCCCGCTGATCCTGCTGCCCCCCGTCACGCTCTATTTCGGGAAGGTCATCCACCAGAAGTACGAGAAGATCCAGGAGCACCTGGGGGCGCTCACCACGACGGTCCAGGAAAACCTGTCGGGCGCGAGGATCGTCCGCGCCTACACCCAGGAGGACGTGCAGGGTGAGGAGTTCGCCGGGATGAACGAGGAGTACCTGCGGCGGAACATGGATCTGGTGGTCTCCACGGGCGCGTTCTACCCGTCGCTTTCGTTCATGGCGGGGCTCGGGATGCTCACCGTGCTGTATGTGGGGGGGCGTCTGGTGATCCAGGACGCCATCACGGTGGGCGACTTCGTGGCCTTCGGCTTCTATCTGACCATGATGATCTGGCCCCTGATCGCGCTGGGTTGGGTCATCAACCTGTTCCAGCGGGCGGCCGCGTCGCTGACCCGGATCGTGGACGTGTTCGATACGCCCGCGGCGATCCGGGGCCCGACAGCGCCGGTGGAGCTGTCGGAGGTGCGGGGCGAGATCGAGTTCCGCAACGTCTCCTTCCGATACCCGGGAACGGAGCGGCGGGTGATCGAGGACGCGTCGTTCACGCTCCCCGCGGGATCCACGGTGGCGCTGGTGGGGCCCACGGGCGCCGGCAAGTCGACGGTGATCGCGCTCGTGGCGCGGCTCTACGACCCGACGGACGGCGTGGTGCTCCTCGACGGCGTGCCCCTCCCGGACCTGTCCCTCGCCACGGTACGGAACGCCATCGGCGTGGTCCCCCAGGACGCCTTCCTCTTCAGCGAGACCATCGCCGAGAACATTGCGCTGGGCATAGAGACCCGGGACGACGCGGAAGCCGACGTCATGGCGCCGGTGCGGGCCGCGGCCTCCATCGCGCAGCTGGACGAGGCCATTGCCGGGTTCCCGCACGGCTTCGAGACCCGACTGGGGGAGCGCGGGGTGAACCTCTCCGGTGGGCAGCGGCAGCGGACCACGCTGGCCCGCGCCATCGCGCGTGATCCAAGCGTCCTGATCCTGGACGACTCACTGAGCGCGGTGGACACGCACACGGAGCGGCGGATCCTGAAGGGGCTGCGTGATGTATTGAGTGATCGCACCGCGCTGATCGTCAGCCATCGCGTCACGGCCGTCATGGAGGCGGACCTGATCCTCGTGCTGGATGACGGCCGGATCGTCGAGCGCGGCACGCACCAGGAGCTCATGGCCCGGAGCGGTGTGTACGCACGACTGCTCCGACGACAGCTCCTGGAAGAGGGACTCGAAGGGGACAACCCCGAGGCGGAGACGCTTGCTACCGCCCCCATGGAAATCTAGCTTCACAACCATGACCGACTTCGATCGCACCATCCTGATCGTGGAGGACGATGATCTCCTTCGCGACGCGTTCAAGATCCTCCTCGAGGATGCGGGCTACCAGGTGCTGGAGGCGGCCACCGGGGCGGCGGCTCTGGAGACGGCACAGCAGCGGCTGCCTGCCCTGATCATCCTGGACATGGGACTCCCGGACCGATCCGGCATCGACGTGGTCCGCTCCATCCGGCTGGATCCAGACCTCATCGATACGCCCGTCATCGCCCTGACCGGCCGGGTCGGGGAAGCGGAGAAGCGTGCCTGCCTCGAGGCCGGCTGCGACCGCTACCTCTCCAAGCCCATCGCCCCCACGGCGTTGCTGGGCGAGCTGCCCGAGCTCCTCACGCGATGAAGCAGCGGCGTTGGGATGATCCCCGCGCCGGGTGGCTCCACAGACTGCTCCACCGGTTCTACCGCCTCTATTACCGGGTCAAGTACTCGCCGTTCGCCGCGAGACGCAAGGAGCAGAGCGAGGAGCCGGGCCGCGGGTTCGTCGGGATCCAGATCGACGCACTGGCGTTCCAGGACCTCGAGCAGGCCATGGCGGGTGGCCACATGCCGTTCCTCAGGCGCCTGATCGACCGCGACGGCTGGGAGCTGCGCCGCTACCCGGCAGGGCTGCCCAGCGCCACGCCCGCCGCGCAGGCCTCCATCTTTCACGGCACCAAGGACCGCATCCCCGCCTTCCGCTTCTACGAGAAGGGGGACCGCCGCGTGCTCATCGGGTCACAGCAGGCGTCGATGCAGTACATCCGGGACCGGCTCCCCGACCACGGGATCCTGGATGGCGGCTCCAGCTATGTGAACCTCTACGATGGCGGCGCCGACCGCGCGGTCTGGACGCTCTCGGACCGCAACCGGAGACCCTTCCTCAAGAATCTGGGCGGCGGCCGCGTCCTCCTGCTCCTGCTGCTGCACCCGGTACGCACGATCCGCATGGGGCTCGTGGCGATCCTCGAGTACTTCCGCGAGGAGCGCGACCGGCTGGTGAGCCAGATGCGCGGCCAGTCCACGCATTACTGGTGGTACCTGCCGTTCCTGCACATCGGAACCAACGTCGTGCTCCGCGAGCTCCAGACTCTATCCGTCCTCCTGGACATTCATCTGGGCGTGCCCGCGATCTACACGACGTACAACGCATACGACGAGTTCGCCCACCACTTCGGCCCGTCTTCCCGGACCGCCTACAAGAGCCTCAGGGCCGTCGACCGTCGCATCAAGGAGATCTTCAAGGCGGTGAACCGTATCCCCGGCCGCCCCTACGACGTCTACATCCTGAGCGACCACGGGCAGACGCCGTCCGTGCCCTATCGGATCCGCTACAACGAGACGCTCGGCGACACCATCAAGGGGGCCGTGGAGCGCGGTGTGTTCACCATGGCCCGGACGGGGGAGTACGCTCCGCCCCGGGAGGCCATCGAGTTCCTCGTGGGGGAGATGGAAGAGATCGCCGCCACATCCAGCCTCCCGACCCGAAAGGCCGGCCTGGGTCTCGGACGCTGGATCCGGCGTCATTACAACGTGTTCCCGCTGGTCGCCGAGGTCGTCCGGCCCCTGGACGACCACGACCTCGTCGTCACCTACTCGTCCTCCCTGGCGCACGTGTACTGGACCGATCCGCCCCGGCCCCTCGGGTTCGAGGAGATCCGGGATGATCCGGACCGCCGGGCGCTCCACTATTTCCTCGTCGCGCACCGGGGCGTGGGTGTGGTGCTGACGCGGATGCTCGACGGTGTGCACGCCGAGAACGATCGCGGTCGTTCCCTCGTCACCGCCGGCGGTGAGGTGGAGGTGCTCACGGGCGAGGACCCGCTGGCGGTGTTCGCGCCGAGCGCGGTGGAGCGGAAGGCGCTGGTGCATCTCGTGCGGCTCGAGAACGCCGGTGACCTCGTCCTCTTCGGCGCCTACGACCCCGAGAAGGACCTCCAGGTCTGCTTCGACGACCAGGTGGGGGCCCACGGCGCCCTCGGCGGACGACAGTTCTGGCCGTTCCTGCTCACCGCACCGGCACTGGTGCCCGAGCGTCACCCCATCTCGGACCCGCTCGACCTGCACCCTCTCTTCGCGCGCTACCCGCTGAGGGAACCCGACGACGCGGACCGGGACCGGTCGCGGGGATAATCGGATCCTGGCTCCGCACGAATGCCGCGGCGACCCCGGGCGCTCCGTGTCACCGCGGTTCGCTGTTGTTCAGCTCGTGGAGACCCCGTGGCGGTAGCCGATCATCTTGTAGAGCAGCTTCGCCACCAGGAAATCCGGCGCGTGGAGGCCAGGAATCGGCGCCAGTTCGACAATATCGGCGGCGTGCACGGTCCGCGTCTCGAACACGCGCCGCAGTAGCCGGAGCACCGGGTACCACTGGAGACCGCCCGGCTCGGGCGTGCCGGTGGACGGGACGAGGGCTGGATCGAAGCCGTCCACGTCGAAGGTGATGTAGACGTGGTCGCCGAGCCGGCTCACGGCATCCTCGATCCATTCCTCGGAGTCGTGGATGTCATCGGCGTAGAATACGTGGAGGTGGTCGCGCGATCGCACCAGCCGCGCCTCGTCGCCCGTCAGCGCCCGGATCCCCACGGCCACCAGGGACTCGACCCGCTCATGGATCTGGTGCATGACCGCCGCGTGGCTGTGCTCCGAGCCCTCGTACTCCGGTCGCAGGTCCGTGTGCGCGTCGATCTGGAGCACGCTCAGCCGCTCCCCACGCTCTCGCAGCCGCTCGGCCCACGCCGCGATCGGCGGACCCGACAGGCTGTGCTCCCCCCCCAGGAGGACCACGAAGCGGTCACCCGAGACGTCCAGCAGGCGATCGTAGGCCATACGCAGCTCACCCATCGCCTCTGCGCCCCCCGCCCCCGTGAGCTCGAGCTGCGGCAGCGTCGTCACTCCCGACTCCGACGGCTCACCATCCAGCTCCTGATCGTACAGCTCGATGTAACGCGACGCCTCCAGAATCGCCCGCGGGCCCCCGCCCGTGCCGCCGCCGTAGCTCGTCGTCGCCTCGTATGGTACCGGCAGGATCACCGACCGCGCCCGCTCGAACGCGCTCGCCTCCTCGTCCAGTCCCAGGAACGTATGCGGCAGCTCCCAGTGCAGCTCCCGCAGCGATTCCGGCACACTCATGATTTCCCCATCCGCTATCTCCGATGTGGCAAGGGGACCCCGACCGGGAGCCCCCTCGTCTCGCTGATTCGGCATGTTCCTCCCACTGTGGTTCCCCCGCGCTACACCGTCTCGATCGGGCAGCTGAGCCCCTTCCACTCCACGGTGTGCCCCGCCGCCTTGCACCCCGAGCACAACCCGAAGATCTCCAGACGATACTGCGACGGCGTGAACCCGTTCTCCGCGGCGATCCGGTCCTGCAGACGCTTGAGCTCCGCCTCCTGGATCTCCGTCACCTCCCCACATTCCTCGCAGATCATGTGGCCGTGCACAGGAAGCTGGCCGAACAGGTGCTCGTACCGCTTGAACCCCTCCCCGAAATCCCGCTCCGCCACCAGCCCGCTCTTCACCAGCATCTCCAGCGTCCGGTACACTGTGGCCTTCCCCGTCTTCTCGCCACGCTCCCGCAGTCGCCGCTCGATCTCCTCCACCGACAGATGCGCCTCCGACTCGAACACCACCTCCGCCACCGCCTCGCGTTGCTGGGTGACCGGGAGCCGCTGCTCCCGCAGGTATCGGCGAAACAGGTGTACGTAGCTCGTCATGGTCCTCTCAGCGGCTCTTATCGACAATGATTATTGATAGCAGGATTCCCGGTGTCGCGCAATTCTCACAGCGGCCGGAATCAGTCCTGTCCGGTGGGCTGCCGGAGCGGGAGGAGGATCAGCGCCGGAGCCGAGGGTTCTTCTGGATCTCGGCGAGAAAGGCCTCGGCCAGCTCGTGGAGCACGGTGGCCCAGCGGTCGTCACGTCCCTCGATGTGGTGGGAGCGAGGTGCGCCTGCGGGCCCGTCCTTGATCCTTTCCACGACCTCCTCGACGAGCCGGCCGACGCGCTCGGTGGGCGCCGTGCCGTACTCGTCGAGGGCAAGCCGCGGCTCCGCGGTCTCTTCCCGGGTGGTGTAGTGGGCGGCGTAGACGCGACGTCGGTCGGCCTCGACCTCGGGGAACGCCGCCACGACGACCACCGACGTCTCGCCCGCCTCTAGCCGGCGGGGCGGGAAGACCCAGATCCGATCGATCCGGTCGATGCCGACGTCCTGTTCGATGTTGCGGAGTAGGGCGAAGAGCGGCGCGTCGGGCAGGGAAGGCCCGTGATCCTCCTCGTCCGGCTCTCCCTCTTCACCCCCCTGCCCGGCACGGGCGACGGTCTCGGTGGAGGTGGTGCGCAGCATGTCCCCGAACGGATCGAGGGGTGAGGGTTCCCGCTCCTCCGGTTCCTCCGTGGCGGGCTCCCGGTGCTCGGCAAGCAGCGCCTCGAGCCGGTCCGTGGCCGCGCCGCTCTGATCGGGGTCAGGGGCGTGGTCCGCCGTGGCGGCCTCGGCGCTGTCGGCGGGCTGCGGGGACGGATCCGGGCGCCTGCCGCTCATGCGTCGCTCCGGCGGAAGAGGGTCTCCCGGACCACCCTGCGTGTGGCTTCGAGCACCCGGGGCTGCGTCGACTCCAGAGGCCCGCCAATGAGCGCGCCCGCGGCTTTGTCGTGACCGCCGCCGCCGAACTCGCGAGCGATGACGTTCACGTTCACCTCGCCATTGGATCGGAAGGAGACCTTCGTGCCGCCGTCGAGGGTCTGACGGAACAGGAGTGCGACCTCGGTCCCTTCGATGTTCCGGGCGTACTCCGCGACCCCATCGAGGTCGTCGGCGCCGGCGTCCATCTCGTGGGTGACGGAGCGCGGAACGGTAATCCACGTGATGGGGAGGTCCGGATCGACCTGCAGCCCTTCGAGGGCGAGGCGGAGCATGGTGATGCGCCGGAGCGGGACGGTGGCGTGGAGCCGGCGGTAGGCCGCTTCGGGGTCGAGCCCCCGATGGAGGAGATCTGCGGCGATCGCATGCGTCCGGGGCGTCGTGTTGCCGAAACGGAACGAGCCGGTGTCGCCTTCGATGGCGGTGTACAGCCCCTGGACCATGGGCGCGCTCCAGTCGCCGGCACCGCCGAGGGTGAACAGGTCGTAGATCAGCTCGCCGGTGGCGCACGCCGAGGGGTCCCGGACGCCAGGTCCCGGTATGGAGTCGGGGGAAGTCGGGTGGTGGTCGATGACCGCTACGGCCCCTTCCCTGATATTCTTCGCGACGCGCCCGATACGCCCGGGCTCGCCGGTGTCCAGCACCAGCAGCAGCTCGGTGGACCTGGCCCGCGAGTCCAGCGTCGTCCCCGGCTCAATGACCTCCACGCCCTCGGAAACCAGAAAGCGGTACCGGTCCGGGAACGGTGTCGGATTGAGGATCGACACCCGCTTCCCGCGCGCCACCAGCCAGGAGGCCAGCGCCGCCTCCGACCCGGCGCCATCCGCGTCGGCGTTCACGTGCGTAGTGAGAGCGATGTCGCTCACCCCCTCGATGCGCGCGAGCACATCGCGGAAGGGTTCACGACGCGGTTCGGGAACCGCCAGGATCTGGTCGATCGGCGCGGAGGCCGCAGGTTGGGTAGCCACGCGCCAACTCTACCCGGTCGGCCCGGGCCGCGGCAACCCCCCGCCACCAAAGCGCACGATCAGGGAAAGAGCTTCGCCACCGTCGAAGCGATGTGCACGAGCCTCGATGCCTCCCTCCCCCGGACGGAGCCTTCCGCCAGCGCCGCGAGGAACGCGCGAGGCTCCTTCTCGAACGAGGGGACTTCCACCCAGGCGTTGCCGATCTCACCCAGAGTGTGGGCGTCGGACCCCGCACCGAGGGGGAGCGACCGCTCCCGGGCCCAGGCCTGCGCGCGCGCGTTCAGCGCGGAATCGTGCAGCCGGGCGTTGAATCCCTCCACGGCGTCCACGAGATCCTCGATCTCGGGGAGGATCCGACCGCCGCCTCCCTTCCCGCCCGCGAAGGGGTGGGGCACGTACACCAGTCCTCCCTGCTCGTGGATCCGCTCGCAGGTCTCCCGCGCGGGTGTACCCTTTGGGATCCACTCGCGGAGGAACAGACCGGTGATGTCCACGCCCTCGGCGGTCTTCACCTCTTCGCCGGGGATCACGCGATCGGGGAAGCGTTCGGCCAGATCGAGGGCCGCCTCGATCTCGTTGTGGTCGGTGACGCAGATCCAGCCGAGCCCCACTTCGGCGGCCCGCTCCACCACGGCAACGGGATCGCTCCGGCAGTCGAAGGAGATCCGGGTGTGGATGTGGAGGTCCACCCGGACCCGACCGGCGGAAGCGGCCTCCTCGTGGACGCCCGACCTGCGCCGGATCTCTCGCCATGCGGCGTCCGCCCGGTCCCGAAGCGCCTCCAGGGACGCCGTGTTCTCCACCACCAGGTCAGAGCGGGCGCGCTTCTCTTCCGTGGGTATCTGCGCGTCGATCATCGCACGGGCCTCGGCTGAAGTCAGCCCGCGGTCCCGGACCAGCCGTTCGGCACGGACATCGGCGGGCGCGTCGACCAGGACGATCAGGTCGAACTCGTCCTGCATCCCCACTTCGAACAGGAGCGGGATGTCGTGCACCACGATCCGCTCACCCGCCTCCAGGAGCCGCGCCTCCTCCAACTCGCGCAGGCGTGCAACTTCGGGGTGGACGATGGACTCCAGCCGGCGCCGGGCTGCCCGGTCAGCGAAGACCATGCGGCGGAGCGCCGCCCGGTCCAGCTGCCCCTTGAGTATGACACCGTCGCCGAACGCTTCCCGCACGCGGGCCAGGCCCGCGCTGCCCGGCTTCACCGCCGCCCGGGCGAGCACATCGGCATCGACCACCGCGGCGCCCTGCTCAGCCCAGCTCCGCGCTACGGAGGATTTCCCGCTGGCGACATTGCCCGTCAGTCCGACCCGATACACGTCCTACCTCAATCGCAGCCGCCGCCGTCGCGGAGCCCGGTACCGGATTTTCGTCGTCATGTCGTCATCGGTGTCGTACGTCATGTCCGGTCCGGCGGATATGATGGTCACGCTGTCAGGGTCCTGCTCCATGATGAGGGGCGCGCCCCAGGCGTCGAACGGCTCCACGTCGTGTCGCTCCAGCAACTGACGAAAGTCGCTCGGGTAGGGGGCCGACGTACCCAGGTTGCGGTTGCGGACCAGCAGGCTCGCCGCCTCCGCAATCCGCGTCTCCGTCCGCAACGTACGGTACGGTGTCAGCACCGGCGCCATCGGTCCCTCCAGCCGCTCGGCCAACCAAACCCGGCTCGCATCGATCTCCGGCTGCATCCGCTGACGAAGGCTCGGCACGAGCAGAATCGCCAGCGTGATCACGAGCACAGCCAGGATGAGCCGCTTCATCGGGAACGCCCGCTACCGCGGCTCGCGGTCATCCGGTTCGCCCAGCGAAGGAAACCATGGAGCTCGGCCGCAGTGGGCTCACGGCCGTCATCGCCGTACGCGGTATGGAGCCGCCACTCGACGTAGTCGCGCGGTGGGACCGGCAGGAAGGGGGGACGACGCCACCAGCCGCGGGCGCGGAACCGCCACGCGGCCCTCGCCATCGAGGCCAGCAGCCCCGGTCGGCGCAGCGCCCGACCGAGTATGCCGAAGAGTGATGTAGTGGCCATTCCCGTCCTAGAAAGGTATGACCGGGGAGACTTCGTACAAGATACCCCCTCTCCGGCTCGCGTGCGAGAGGCACGCCGGCGGTAGCGGTGGACGGACGGATGGCTTTACCTTATCGGGTCTTGTGACCTGAACCGGGATGAGCATGGCGACGAAGGGATCCAGTAAGAAGAAAGCGAAGGGCGGCGCCCGCAAGGATTCTTCCAGATCCGGTAAGGTGCGAAAGAACGGCGGACCCGACAAGGCGACCCAGCTCGGCTTCTACCGCACCATGTTCTCGGCGCGGCGTACCGACGACAAGGAGATCGGGCTCAAGCGCCAGAACAAGATCTTCTTCCAGATCTCGGGCGCGGGCCACGAAGCGATCCAGGTGGCTGTGGCGCACCACCTCCGACCGGGGAAGGACTGGGCGTATCTCTACTACCGGGACCGCGCCCTCTCCCAGGGATTGGGGATGACGCCGTACGAGCACCTGCTCCAGGCGGTGGGTGCGGAATCGGATCCGGCGAGCGGCGGTCGCCAGATGCCGTCGCACTGGGGCCACCGCGACCTGCGCATCGTCTCCACCTCCTCCCCCACGGGCACCCAGTTCCTGCAGTCGGTGGGAACGGCAGAGGGCGCGTGGCGCGCCTCGCTGCTGGACGAGATGCGCGAGAAGATCGAAGACTTCGAGGACGACGAGGTCGTGCTATGCACCACCGGCGAAGGACAGACCTCGGAGGGGGAGTTCTGGGAGGCGTTGAACACCGCGTCCAACCTGAAGCTGCCGGTCATCTTCCTCATAGAAGACAATGGCTATGCGATCTCCGTTCCCCGCGAAGTCGGCATCTCCGGCGGGAGCGTGAGCAAACTGGTCAGCGGGTTCCCCGACCTGCTGATCGAGGAGGTGGACGGGACGGACGTGCTGGCCAGCGTCGAGGCGGCGGAGAAGGTCGTCCGGTACGCCCGCGAGCGAAAGGGTCCGGCACTGCTGCACGCCCGGGTCATCCGCCCGTACTCGCACTCCATGTCCGATGACGAGCGGATGTACCGGACGGAGGAGGAGCGCGAGGCCGAGGCCACGAGGGACCCGCTTGTGACGTTCCGTCGCTACCTGGAGGAGGAGGGGGGGGTAACCGCGGAGGAGCTGGAGGCCCTCGAGAAGGAGGTGAACGACGAGATCAATGATGCCTCCGACCGGGCCCTCGAGCAGCCGCAGCCGGGGCCGGAAACGGCCATGAAATGGCTGTACTCCGAGGACGTGGACGCCACCTCTGACGATTTCGACACCGAGGACTCGCCCTCCTTCGAGGGTGACGAGACCACCATGGTGGATCTGCTCAACTCGTGCATGCGCAACGAGATGGAGCGGGACCCGCGGATCGTGGTGTTCGGCGAGGATGTGGCGGATGTGAGTCGGGAGGATCTTCTCGACAAGGTGAAGGGCAAGGGCGGCGTCTTCAAGGTGACCGCCGGGCTCCAGCGGACCTTCGGCGGGACACGGGTCTTCAACTCACCGTTGGCCGAGGCGAACATCGTGGGACGCGCCATCGGCATGGCCGTGCGGGGCCTCAGGCCCGTGGTCGAGATCCAGTTCTTCGATTACATCTGGCCGGCGTTCATGCAGATCCGCAACGAGCTGGCCACCATGCGGTACCGGAGCGGTGGCGCCTGGGATGCGCCGGTCGTGATCCGGGTCACCTATGGGGGCTACCTCAAGGGCGGTTCCATCTATCACAGCCAGACCGGTGAAACGCTCTTCACGCACTCCCCGGGGCTGCGCGTGGTCATGCCATCCACCGCCCTCGATGCCGCGGGCCTGCTCCGTACGGCCATCCGCTCGGAAGACCCTGTCATCTTCCTCGAGCACAAGCACCTCTACCGCCAGGTCTACAACAAGAGCCCCTATCCCGGGCCCGAGTTCATGATCCCGTTCGGCAAGGCGAAGGTCGTGCGGGAGGGCACGGACCTGACCGTCGTGACCTGCGGGGCGGTGGTAAAGCGGTCGCTGGACGCCGCCAAGATCGCGGAGCAGGATGGCGTGAGCGTGGAGGTGATCGACCTGCGGTCCCTGAACCCGCTCGACATGGAGACCATCGCCGCGAGCGTCAAGAAGACCAACAAGGTGGTGGTGGCCTACGAGGACAGCCTGAGCTGGGGCATAGGGAGCGAGATCAGCGCCCGCATCGCCAGTGACCTGTTCGAGTGGCTCGATGGCCCCGTCAGGCGCGTGGCCAGCCTGGACACCTGGGTCGCGTACGCACCGCAGCTCGAGGCCGCGATCCTGCCGAACGCCGACGACGTCCTGAAGGCCATCCGGGAGCTGGCGGACTACTAGGCTGGGCTCGCCTTCGGCTCGCGGGGGGCGGCCTAATCGGCCGCGGAGAGCGGCCTATCGGCCGCGGGGGGCTCGCCTTCGGCTCGCGGAGAGCGGCCTATCGGCCGCGGGGGGCTCGCCTTCGGCTCGCGGAGAGCGGCCTACGGCCGCGGGGGGCTCGCTATCGCTCGCGGAAGTAGATGGCGCGGCGGGTGAGGATTCGGGTGGCGCGGAGAAGGAGGGAGCGGAGGCGCTGCTCCGCTGAATCGGCGACCAGCCCCCTCCGGGCGAGGAAGCTGAGGATGGCGGCCGTCTCGGTGGCGGAGCGGCAGGCGTAGCGGTAAAAGCGCGCCTTGTCGCCACGACTGTATTCCCCGTGGGCTTCCGCGGTGTTCGTCAGCACCGACAGGCCCGCGCGGCCCAGTTGGGATGCACCCCACGGTCGCCCACGGCGGATGCGCAGCGCCACCTCATCCGCCATCTCCGCGATCTCCATAGCCAGCCCGAACACCTCCTCGTCCTCGAACCTGAAGTGCTCCGCCGCCCCCGCACGTTGTCCCGCCGCTCGATCACCCATACCCGAAGTTCATGCCGCTCCGTGGGCAAAGCCATGGTCCAATGAGCCCGGCGAGCGCAGCGAGCCCTCCGCGGCCGAAGGCGAACCCGCCGCGGCCGAAGGCCGCCCTCCGCGAGCCGAAGGCGAGCCCTCCGCGGCCGAAGGCCGCCCTCCGCGAGCCGAAGGCGAACCCTCCGCGGCCGAAGGCCGCCCTCCGCGAGCCGAAGGCGAGCCCTCCGCGGCCGAAGGCCGCCCCCCGCGGAGAGCGCCAGCGAGCCGCCCCCCCTATCTTCCCGCCATGACCGCCACGTTCCGCTTCCTCAGAGAGTTCCTGCGCCCGCGGCCGCACGCGGTGGTGCGAGAGGAGACGTCGTACGAACGGGATGGACGGCGGCTCCCGGCCACGCTCTACCGTCCAGCATCCGGGCGTCCCGACCGGCCGCTCCCGGGGTGGATCACGCTCCACGGTCTCACCCGCAGGGGCCGCGAGCATCCGTCCCTTGACCGATTAGCCAGGGCGGTAGCGGCATCGGGGGCGGTGGTGCTGGTACCGGATCTGCCGGAGTGGCGCGAGCTGCACATCGCGCCGGAGACGACGGTCGCGACGATCAAGGCGGCGGTGCTGGAGCTCGACGGGAGGCCCCTGACGGAGGCCGGCCGGATCGGCGTGATCGGCTTCTCGTTCGGTGCGACGCAGGCGCTGGTGGCGGCCACGGACCCGGCACTGCGCAGCCACCTTGCGGGAGTGGTGGCGTGGGGCGGCTACGCGGACATTTTCCAGGCCACCCGGTTCGCGTTCCTGGGGAGACACGAGCTGGACGGGACGGAATACCACCTCGACCCGGACCCCTATGGCCGCTGGATCCTGGCGGGTAACTACCTGACGCTTCTCCCGGAGCACGCGGACGACCACGCGCTGGCGGAGGCGCTCCTCGGTCTGGCGCAGGACGTGGGCCGGTTGGAGATCATGTCGTGGAGCCCGGAAACGGACCCCATGAAGGTGGCCGCGCGCTCCGGCCTGACCCGCGTCCAGCAAGAAGTCTTCGACCTGGTGGCGCCTCCGGCGGATTCGTCGTACGGAGCGGAGGAGCGGCGTCGAGTGGAGGAGCTGGTGCGGCGAATGACGGAGCGGGCGGTGGACCGGGAGCCGCTGCTGGAGGCGCGGCCCTACCTGAGCGGGGTGCCCGTCCCGGTCTGTCTCGCCCATGGGCGAGAGGATCGGCTCATGCCGTGGACGGAGATGATCCGGCTCAGGCGCCAGCTGCCGGAGGACCGGGTGCGCTACAGCGCTGTCACCAGCCTCTTCTCCCACTCCTTCGGAGAGCGCCGGTTTCCCTCCCCTGCCGTCCTTCTGGAGATGGTGCGCTTCGTTCGCCTGATCAGCCGGATGCTCCGTCTGATCTGATCGACCGCATCGTGGAGATCCCCTCTCGGATCCGCTCCAGCAGCCACTCCACGGCGGCGGGATCGCCCGGGGTGGGGTCCAGCGGCTTGCCCTGAACTTCGCGGATCGCCACGCGGGCCATATACTGATGCCCTCCACCCATCCCCTCCTCCTCCGCGAGGGTTTTCGCCAGGTCGCCCGCCGAGAGCGTGGCGCCCGCGCGCCGCAGGTTGATGACCAGCTGGCCCTCCACCAGTCCAGCGGCCGCCGACCACGAGACCCCCTCGATCCCGAGACAGAAGTCCGCCAGGCTGGGCAGCACGTTGGCGGCGCGGGGATCGAGCGGGCCCGCCCATGCCACGGCCACCTCTCCGTCGATGCCGAGCCCTGCCAGGCCGCTGCCCAGAGCCCGGACGGCGGCCTGGGAGAAGGCCGGACGCCCGATCTTTCTAAGCAGCTCGTGGTCCGCGATCCCCTGGAGAAAGGCGTACGCCTCGACATCGGCGGCCGTGGTCCCCCGACGCAGCACCTCGGTATCCGTGCGAATGCCGTACACGAGGGCGGTGGCGAGGCGCGGTGTAATGCCGCGCTCGTCGTTCACACACAGGTACTCGGTCACCATGGTCGCGGCCGCGCCCATCTGCGGGCGAATATCCACGAAATCGGCGGAGTATCCGCGCCGAACCGGGTGATGGTCGATGACGGCATAGCGGGTCTGCGACTCGACGGGTGCGGGCTGTGTGTCTACGGCGATCACCCGCTTGAAGTGGTGGAGCTCCGACTCACTCACTCGCACCACGCGCAGGTCCAGCAGCTCCGCCAGCCGCCGGTTCTCGGGCCGCGTCACCTCGCCCAGGCTGATCACCGGCGCGTCCTCTTCCTCACGGTGCAGGACCGTCCTGAGCCCGAGCGCGCTCGCCATCCCGTCGGGATCCGGGTCCTGCTGGACCAGGATCGGTACCACATCGGTTCCCTGGGCGAACGCCCTGAGGTCGTGAACGCGTCTGGCCGCCTCCGCGGCCCTGGTGTCCGTTATTGACAGTTTGGTAACCCGCTCCCGTCATCCATGGTCAAGAGGTGCCGGCGCCGCACGACGAGTGAACCGAAGACACCGGTCCCGTCGCCGCTGACGCTGGGCACCCGAACCTGCCCGGATGGATTGAAGTTCCCGCCCCGCGCCCAGTTCACATAGTTCTGGTCGCCGGCCGCCACGATGATCTCCGCTCGCGCGCCGTTCGGCAATCCGTCCTGTAACGCGAGGAGCAAGTCCCGCTCCACCGTAAACCGGTCGAAGACGCCGAACTCGCCGGGGAATACGATCGTCGTGTCGGCTCCGCCGACGGAGAGGCCCACCAGCTCCAGCTCGTTCGGGGGTTCGGGGATCCCGAGCTCCGCCAGCCCCTTTGCCAGGTTCTGGAAGTTCGCGACCGTCTGGTACGCGCGGGCGCCCTCCGACTGCGACCACACCAGCCGGAAGGAGCGGGCGGGCTCGACGAGGCACGCCGCCGAGCCGGGCAGTATGACCTCGAACTCGCCAGGCACCGTCGTGCGGCCGGTGAGGCGCCGGCCGTCGCTGAGCGTCACGTCCAGCCGATAGGTCATGCCGGGGCGTACGAAGTCGGGAACCGGCAGAGACGTGTAGCAGCTCCCGCCCTGCCCCTCCGGGTACTGCGTGTAGTACGCGCACTGCTGGCGCACGGTGGGGTTGAAGCCGGGGAAGAAGACCAGCTCCACTCCGGCTTCGTTCCGCACGCGAACCTCGGCGCCGGTCACCCGGATCGTGCTGTCCGACCCCGGCGTGGTCCGGTAGAGGAACACCTCCTGCCGCGCGAGCTCCGGCCGCAGGTACACCTCAGCCACCACGATGTCCGCCGGGACCGCCACCTCCACCGTCGCGATCTCACACCCGGACAGCCACGCCGCCGCCAGCAGCAGCGCCGCGCTCGCTGCGAATCCCCTCGTGATCCAGCTCAAAACCGCACCTCCGCACCCAGCGTCGGCAGGAAGGGGAGCATGGAAATGCCGCTCCGCGTGGGCGGGCTCGCCTCGTAGTCGAAGAAGTAGAAGAGCACGTTGTCGCGCCGGTTGTAGACGTTCAGGAGGTCAAGGAAGGGTCGGACCGTTCCCCACGAGGTGCGGTAGTCCTTTCGAAAGCTCACATCGAGGCGATGGTAGGCGGGATATCGCTCGGCGTTGCGATCCCCCAGGATGACGGCCGACTGCTGGTCGTCGTCCTCCCCCGTCTGGGGCACCAGCAGACCGTCATCGATCCGGTAGCTGTAGAACGTGTGGGACCCCACCGGACGCGTATAGGGCAGGCCACTCCCGAGATTGAACCTCAGGCCCCCGTCGATCCCGGCGGGTACCGGGAATCGGAGCACCAGGTCCACGTCCCAGCGGCGGTCGAAGATCGGCGGATACGTGACCGGACGGGGCTCCACCGCGATGGGGTCCGGGAAAGTGCGCTCGGCCCGGAGGTAGGACACCGCGATCCAGCCATCGACCCGATGGTCGCGGCTCATCCCACGCCGCACCAGAACGTCCACGCCCCACGAGCGGCCCGTGCCGCGAAGGACGTCATCCGACGGGTCGTTCGGGTCATCGGCGCCGTTGGTGGCCACGACGCCATCGAACGTTCGATAGTAGGCCTCGACACGGCCACTCCACTCCCCCACCAGCTGCTCCCACCCGAGCTGGACCTGGTCCGAGACCACCACCGGCACGTTCCGGCCCGCCGTAATCCACAGGTCGATTCCGATGGGTACTTCCTCATCGCGCAGGGAGTGCAGCACCTGCGTGTAGCGACCGGCCGCCAGCTTGATCGCGGCATCGCCGTCGCGGACGAATCGCTTCACCGCCAGTCGCGGCGCCGGCTCCACCAATGCGTCGGCCGACGACGCGTCCCACACATCGACGCGGGCGCCTACCTCGACCCGCCACGCATCATTCTGCCACGCCACCTGCCCATACGACGCCCCCAGCCACCCTTCGTCGCCACTCCCGCCGAACTCGGTGCCGCCGCTCTCGAACTGGTTCTCGTATTCGATCCGCGCCACCTCCCCGCCAAGCCCGAGGGTCGTGCGGCCCAGCGGCACCCCGAGGTCCACCCGCCCGCGACTCTCCGAGATCCGGCTCCCGATCCGGGTGTCCTCGAAGTCGGGAAACAGGATGTCCGTCTGGAAGCTCGAGGACGAGACGCGGCTCTCGAGATCCAGCCCCCGCACCGTGCCCGCCCATCCCAGCCCCCCCACGCGGTTGCCCCACTCCAGCCGGAGCGGCAACGGAACGGCGTCCGACTCCCGCAGGTCCAGGAGGTCGGTGCCGCTGTACCCACTGACCGTCCACACCCCGTTCTCCGTCCACGCCTGCGCGACGCCCTGGAAGTCGGTGAGGTGGTACGGGAACTCCACCACCGGTTGGAGGAGCACGTCCAGGTACGAGCGCCGGACGGAGACGCGGGCGTTCAGGGCCTGAAGTCCGAGCGACCGCGCCGTCTCCCTCGGCAGCCCGGTGGAGATGGCGGCGCGTGACGCGATCAGCGAAATGCCGGCATCCACGCCGAACGAGCCATCCCCGGCGTCGCTGCGGACGTTCAGCACCGACGAAACGCGACCGCCGTACCGCGCCGGGAACCCGCCCGCGAGCAGCTCGGTGCGGTCCACCATGTCTGCGTTGAACACGCCGAACACGCCGCCCAGATGAAAGGGGTTGTAGATGGGCACGCCATCCAGCAGAATCAGGTTCTGGTCCGCCGCGCCCCCCCGCACGTTGAACGAGGCCGAGAAGTCGGAGGTCGAAATGACACCCGGCAGCACTTCCACGGCCCGGAGGACATCGGCCTCTGCGAGACCCGGTAGCTGCTGGATCTCCGAGCGCGCGAGCTCCACACGGGTCGTGCCCACCTCCTGTTCGAACGCCGTCCGCTCACGCCGGCCTTCCACTCGGATGGACCCCAGACTCACGGGGCTCGCCATCAGCATCAGCGTGACCTGCTGCACCGCCCCCGGCTCCACGTCAACGCGCACCGGCTCCCCCTCGTACCCGAACGCCACCGCCTCGACCCGGTAGCCGCCCGCGGGAACCCGCGTGAACAGGAACTGCCCGTCAACGCTCGTGACCGTGCGCCCCACCAGCGCCGTGTCCCGCCGCAGAAGGACGTCGACGCGGGCCAGCGGGCCGACCGCCGACCGGACCTCCCCCGCCACACCCCCCGCCTGCGCACGGGCCTCGCCCGCCGCCCAGGGCCCCGCCAGCACCAGGAGCGCGGCCACCCACAGCGACACACTCCATCCGCCCGTTATCGACGCCACTCTCCCTCTTGCGATCCCCGTATCTCCCTTCCACCCCGGGCTCCACGCTGTCCATCTCCAAGCACGCTCCTCGGCTCCACTCGCGTGGCCCGCGCCGCTGGAAGATAGCCCGAGACCGCGGCCACGACGAGGACGGTGACCGTGACCGCACCGGGGACCCAGCCGTGAAGGGATCTCGACCGGAACGGCCGGTTTCCGTATCTTTCGAGCGATCGATGCCCCTGCACCGCGGATCGTTATCATGAAGTCCCTGCTCCGCCGGATCCTCACGGGAGGATCTGGCGCTACGCCGGCCGCGAAGGCCGGGTCGTCGGACATGACGGTTCTCCACGATGAGCGGTTCCGTCGCATTGTGGAGATCGCGGCGGACGCCATCATCTCCACGGATGAGACCGGCCGGATCGTCCTGTTCAATCGCGGCGCCGAGGAGATCTTCGGCTATCAACGCTCGGAGGTGCTCGGGGAGGAGCTGATCATGCTGCTCCCCGAGCGGTTCCGCCCCTACCACACGGCCCACATCCAGCGCTTCGCCGACAGCAGCATCGACGCGCGCCGGATGGGGGAGAGGCGTGAGATTGCGGGGCTCCGCAAAGACGGCCGGGAGTTCCCCGCCGAGGCCTCGATCTCCCACATGGATACCGCCACGGGCATGCTCTTCAACGTGGTGCTCCGCGATATCACGGACCGGAAGAAGGTAGAGGAGACGCAGCGGTTCCTTGCCGATGCCAGCGCGGTGCTCGCCCGCTCTCTCGACTACGAGACCACTCTGCTGGGTCTCGCGCGCCTCGCGCTCCCCCATCTCGGCGACTGGTGCGTGATCGACCTTCTCCAGGAGGACGGCACGCTCCGGCGCATCCAGGCCGCCCACCGCGACCCGGAGCTGGACGAGCTCGTCCAGGGGCTCTGTGCCTACCCGCCGGAGCCCGCCCGGCCACACCCATCCCTCACCGTACTCGAGACGGGACAGCCCGAACTCATCGAGTCCGTTTCCGACGCGTTCATTGAGGCTATCGCGGCCGATGACGAGCACCTCCGCATCCTACGCACCGCCGGACTGACCTCGCTCCTGGTCGTTCCGCTGGTTGCCCGCAGGCGCACCCTCGGGGCGTTCGCGCTCGCCTCCAGCGACCCGGCCCGCCCGTACACCGCCGACGACCGTATGCTCGCCGACGAGCTCGGCCGCCGCGCCGCCCTCGCCGTCGACAACTCGCGCCTCTACCGGCAGGCCCGGGACGCCATCGCGGCCCGCGACGAGGTGCTGAGCGTGGTCTCTCACGACCTCGGCAATCCACTCAGCGCCATCCGCGTTTCCGCCCGGGTTCTCGATCGTCTCCTCCAGGACGGGCGGCCCGCTGAGGCGGCGCAGCAGCTGGAAGGGGTTCGCACGGCCGTGACCCAAATGGAGCGGCTGATCCGCGACCTCCTGGAAGTGCGGCGCATCGAGGCCGGCCGACTCAAGCTCGTGCGACGTCCGGAATCCGTCTCGAGCCTGGTAGAGGAAGCGGGCCGGAGCCTCCGGTCGGTGGCCGAGGAGCAGGGGGTGCGGATCGAATGCGACGTGGACCCGGGCGTACCCGCGACCATACGGGTCGACGCCGATCGAGTTCGGCAGATCTTCTCCAACCTCATCGGCAATGCGCTCCGGTTCACCCCCGCGGAGGGCTGCATCACGGTGGGTGCGGCGCCCGCTCCGGGCGGGGTGGAGTTCTGGGTGCAGGACACGGGTCCCGGGATGGCCGCCGGCGACCTCGAGCACGTCTTCGACCGCTTCTGGCAGGCGCGCCAGCAGGGCAGCCACGGCATCGGACTCGGCCTCTCCATCGCCAAGGGCATGACCGAAGCCCATGGCGGAGAGGTCAGGGTGGAGAGCGAGGAAGGGCGCGGCTCCCGCTTCTGCTTCTTCCTGCCGCTGGACGGCAGGCAGGATTAGGGCCGCCTCGCGCCCGGAGATCTGCGCCATCGCGCACTCTCCGCGCGTGAGAAGGTGGTCAAGCCGACCGCCTCACGCTACACTATGGGCGCGGCGCATCGAGAGCAGTGGTCTCGGGTAGCCGCTCATGACGACGTTATCGTAGACTCGCAACCGGGCGATGATGCCGAAGACCATCAAGATCCTACTTGCCGATGATCACGGAGTCCTGCGTGCGGGGCTGCGGGCACTCCTCGATGCCGAGCCCGACCTGGAAGTGGTGGGCGAGGCGGACACGGGGGAGGACGCCATCAAGCAGGTGAAGGAACTCAAGCCCGATATCGTGGTGATGGACCTGTCGATGCCAGGCATGGGCGGGATGGAGGCCACGCGTCGCATCGCCGCCATGGACGATGGCACGAAGGTCCTCGTTCTCACCATGCACGCGGAAGAGGAGTTCCTGCTCCCGGTCCTGGACGCCGGCGGTAACGGCTTCGTCCGGAAGACGAGCGCAGACGAGGACCTCACGCACGCGATCCGGACCGTGGCGCGCGACGAGGTCTTCCTCTATCCGAGCGCCGCCAAGCTCCTGCTGGAGCGCTACAAGGATGCCGACGCCGACGAGATGCGTGGCCCCCTGAGCAAGCTCACCGAGCGGGAGCGCGATGTGCTCGCCATGACGGCGGAGGGCTTCAGCTCCAGCGAGATCGGCGAAAAGCTGTTCATCAGCCCCAAGACCGTGGACACGTACCGGAGTCGCATCATGGACAAGCTCCAGCTCAGGCACCGCTCGGAGCTGGTCCGGTTCGCGCTCCAGACGGGACTGCTCAGGGCCGAGCAGTAGCGCGCTTCGGCGGTCCGCCTCAGGTCCGCCGAAAGACCTTGTCCAGGATCGGAGATCCGGGACCGCGCGCCGGCACCGCGGCCCGGACCACGGTGCCGCGTCCCGGCTCACTGGTCACCTCTACGCGCCCGCCCACGTACTCCGCCCGTTCCCGCATACCGAACAGGCCGAGGCCGTGCTCCCCGTCCTCGGCCTCCAGCAGCCGGCTCACGTCGAAGCCCACCCCGTCATCTCGAACGGTGGCCACCACGACTCCTTCGCACAGCTCCACCTCCACGGCAATGCTGCGCGCCCGGCTGTGGCGCATGGCGTTCGTGATCCCCTCCTGAACGATCCGGTACATTGCGAGCTCCACCTCCGGCGCGTCCAGCCGGCCCACCCCCTCCACCTGCACGGACACCGGCATGGTGGAGGACTCCGATACGTGCCGGACGTGCGACTCGATGGCCGGGCCCAGCCCCAGCTCATCGAGCGCGGGCGGCCGCAGCCCCTGCGCGTAGCGGCGCAGGCCATCCGCCGCCTCCGCCAGCTCGCGCCGAACCTCCTCCAGCACCGCGTCCTTGGCCTCCGCATCCGTGAGGCTGCGGGCCAGCCGCAGTCGCATCAGGATCGCCGCAAGTCGCTGCGACGCATCATCGTGCAGCTCCAGCGAGATTCGGCGACGCTCCTCCTCGGCCGCGTTCAGCGCCCGCGCCGCCACTTCCCGGAGCCGCCGCCGATACTCCAGCAGGCGGTCCAGCATCGCGTTGGTGGCGGCTGTAAGACCCTGCATCTCGTTATCCGCCAGCGGCGACATGGGCACCCGGGCGTCCATGTTCCCTTCCTGCACCTCGTCCGCCGTCCGCTTCAGCAGACGCAGCGGCTCCAGCGCCACCTGGATGATCACTGCGTTCACCGCCACACTCACCGCCGCACCGGCCACCGCCACCACGAGGATCGGGAACACCGGCGCCGTCGTCCCCGAGAGCCGCACGGCCAGCCACGTGGCCGTCAGGGAGAAGAGCAGCACGATGAGCGCGTTGGCCACCAGGATCTTGTAGAAGAGCGGCACGGCAAGCAGATGCGCGGCGAGCCCCGATGGGGCCGCGACGTCAGAAGGGTCAGAGCCCGTCCCGGCGTTTGGATTCGGCGCGTTCATGGCTACAAGCTACCACGAGGTGAGGAATGGAGCAGTCAGGATGCTGCCGACCGGCGCCGTGGGGTGATGCCCCGCAGGGGACCCCCATCGGGAGAGGCCTCAGCCGCCGTCGATGCCGCCCCTGGCCCCACCATCTTCCCCCGTGTGCTCCGCGGCCGATCGCTCGAAGACCACCTCGCCTCCGAGTACGGTGAGGTCGACCCGTGCGTCGCGAACCTCACCCTCCGGGATCTCGAGGATGTCGCGGGAAAGCACGACCAGATCGGCCAGCTTGCCCGGCGTGATCGTGCCCTTGCTCTCTTCTTCGAAGCCGGCAATGGCGTTGTTCAGCGTGTAGGACTGGAGCGCCTGCTCCCGTGTCAGCCGCTGGTCGGGATCAAAGCGTCCGCCGTCCGGCAGCGCCCTGGAGATGGCGGCCCAGTAGCTGGCGATCGGGTCCACGTCCTCTACGGGCGCGTCGGTGCCGTTTGCCACGATCACACCCTGCTGCCAGAGGTCCTGCCAGCGGTACGCTCCCTCCCGCGCGCGCTCCTCACCAAGCCGCTTCGGCACCCATGGCGCGTCGGAGGTGGCGTGCACGGTCTGCATGGCGGCGATCACGCCGAGCTCCGCGAACCGGTCCAGGTCGGACGGGTGAAGGTGCTGTGCATGCTCGATCCGCCACCGCGGGTCCTCCCTCTCCGGGTGGGCCCGGAACGCCGCTTCATAGATGTCCAGGACCTCCCGATTGGCCCGGTCTCCGATGGCATGGGTGGCGAGCTGGTAATCGTGCTCCATGGCCAGCTCCGCGGTGCGGGTGACCTCGGCCACGGGCTCCAGCACCAGCCCGGTGCTGGATGGCATGTCCGTGTAGGGCTCGAGCAGCCACGCCCCATGGGAGCCGAGGGCGCCATCGATCTGCTTCTTGATGGTCCGGACCGTCAGCCGATCGTTCCCGACGCCGACCATGCGGTACGCGTCCAGCTTCTCGGCGAGCTCCTCGTTCGGCGCACGGACCATGACATAGAGGCGGACGGGCAGCGCCCCGGCCTCCGCCAGCCGACGATAGCCGTCGATAGTGGAGAACCCGACACCGGCGTCGTGGAACGTGGTCACCCCTTTCGAGACCAGCTCCCGCCCGGCCAGCTCCACGACCCGGTCGAACTGCGCACGTCGCGCCTCCGGCGAGCGCTCCGCCTCGTCACGCGCGTACGCCCGATCCACTGGCTCCGTCGCGTTCTCCCGGAGCAGTCCAGTGGGCTCGCCCTCCGCGTCCCGCACCACCTCGCCCCCCTCCGGCGGCGTGTAGCCGGCATCGATTCCAGCCAGCTCCAGCGCTCGCGCGTTGACGAAGGCCGCGTGACCACTGGCGTGGGTCAGCACGACCGGGTTGTCCGGCGATACAGCGCTCAGCGACTGATGCGTCGGCACCCCTTCCACCGAGCCCTCGGGCACCCGGTCCCATTTCTCCTGGTGCCAGCCACGGCCGAGGATCCACTCGCCCGGCGCCGCCGTCGCCGCCGCCTCTGCGACCAGGCCAACGATCTCGTCCCAGCCGCGCACCGCCGTCAGATCCAGGTTCAGCTGCGCGGCCCCGACCCCCATGAAGTGGCCGTGCCCCTCGATGAAACCGGGCACGACCAGCCGCCCCTCCAGCTCGATGACGTGGGTGCCGGGGCCGATGTGGTCCGCGACGTCCTCGTTCGAGCCCACCGCGATGATCCGATCCCCCCTCACGGCCACCGCCTGTCCCTCCGGCACCGCCGGGTCCACAGTGACCACGCGGCCGCCCCGGAGCACCAGGTCCGCCTCCGGGTCCTGCGCACCCGCGCCGCAGCCCGTCAACGCCAGTAGCATCAATGCAGCAATCCGTTTCATTTGGTCCGCCGGTTCCGTGTTCAGATGAGCTCGAAGACGCCCAGCACTCCGAGCGCGACCATGGTGTTGAAGATCATGTTTCCCGCCAGCGCCGCCACGAAGATACCCGCCACCGGGAACCGCAGGAACGCCATGGGCAGAACGAGGAGCTCGTTCGGCAGGGGCGCGAACCCGGCATAGAGGAACATGACCACGAAAGGCAGCGTCGGGTGCCGATCCCGGAGCGATTCCAGTCGTCGGACGATCCCGCCCTCCGGAAGCTCGACGACGCCGCGCGCGGTCCTGCCCACAAGGTAGCCCGCCAGGTCCCCTGTCGTCATCCCGACCGCGATCAACATCACCGTGGGAACCGCAGCCATCCCTATCTCCATGAAGAAGGGGAAGAACGCGATCACGGGGATCGGCACGAGCAGGTTGAACCCGCTGAGCGCCGCCCCCACGAAGATTCCCGGGTACCCGAAGCGCTGCGCGGCCTCGCGCACCATGTCGTGCCCGGACGCGTACAGATTGGCCCAGACCACCACCGCGAGGAGGCCGCCGATGAGCAGGAGCCGGAGAGCGAATCGCGATCCAGCCCGTTGGAACGCCGCCGTCACCGACTCAGGGGAGCGTCCAGGTGGCCCCCAGGCTGGCATTGGCGTCGCCGGCCGGGAGGGGTCGGGCCAGCAGGTACCCCTGCGCGGACGCGCATCCGAGCGCACGAACGGCCCGGAACTGATCCTCGGTCTCCACACCCTCCGCTACCACGTCCATCCCCAGCTCGTCGGCCAGCGCCACGATGGTGCGCACGATCTCGCTGTTCTCGCAGTTCGGGCCGATGTCGGCGATGAACGAGCTGTCGATCTTCAGCGTGTCGGCGGCGAACCGCTGGAGGTAGCTCAAGGACGAGTAGCCCATGCCGAAATCGTCGATCATGAGAGAGACACCCAGCTCCCGCAGCCGCGCCAGCGTGAGCGACGTGGCTTCCGCGTGCTGCATGACCACGTTCTCGGTCAGCTCCAGCCGGAGCGCCGACGGCTCCACCCCTACTTCGTCGATGATATCCCGGATTCGGTCCGCCAGGTCCGGCTGCGACAGCTGCGTGGCCGACAGGTTCACCGCGACATACGGACCCTGCCGCTCCGCATCCCACCAGAGCCGCGCCTGTTCCGCCGCCTGCCTCAGCGTCCACCAGCCCATCGGCACGATCAGCCCCGTCTCCTCCGCCACCGACAGGAACTCCGACGGGGGAAGGAGACCGCGCTGCGGATGCTGCCAGCGGATCAGCGACTCGTACCCCAGCAGAACGCCCGTACGCAGGGAGACGATGGGCTGATAATGCAGCTGGAACTCCTCCTGGTCCACCGCCCGCCGCAGGCTCGTCTCCAGTTCCAGCACCGCCATCGCCTGGTCGTGCATGGTACGGTCGAAGACCTCCGTCCTCGCACGCCCGCCGTCCTTCGCCCGATACATGGCGATGTCCGCGTCCCGCAGCATCTCCTCCGCCCGCCGGTACCGGTCCGCGCTCACGGCGATTCCGATGCTCACCGTCACGTAGACCGCCCGCCGCGCCACCTCGAATGACCGCGTCATGGACTCGTGGATCCGCTCCGCCACATGCTCGGCCTCGCGCGGCTCACCGCTGCCGTCCAGGAGCACCGCGAACTCGTCCCCGCCCACCCGCGCCACCGTGTCCGCCGGCCGGAGACAGCTTTCGACCCGGCGGCCCAGCTCCACCAGGAGCTGGTCGCCCACACCGTGACCCAGGCTGTCGTTCACCACCTTGAACCGGTCCGCGTCCAGGAAGAGCACGGTGAACCCCGGCGTGCCCTCACGTCTGCCGCGCTTCACCAGCTGCCGCAGACGATCCATGAAGAGCGCGCGGTTGGGCAGCCCGGTGAGACGGTCGTGGAAGGCGTCGTAGAGCAGCCGCTCCTCCACCTCCTTCCGCTGCGTCACGTCCCGCGCGTTCACCACCACGCCCCCCACCGCCGGGTCATCCAGCAGGTTGTTGCCCACCGCCTCCAGCGTGCGCCAGCTCCCATCACGATGGCGGAACCGCAGCTCCACCGTCTCCGTCACGCCCGCCAGCCCGCTCGACCGGCGGAAGATGCCCTTCACATGAGGGATCTCGTCCGGATGCAGGTAGTCGAAGACCGATTTCCCCACCAGCTCCTCCGGAACGTACCCCAGCACCCGCTCCACCGCCGGGCTCTCGTACGTGATGGTGCCATCGCCCGCCAGGATCGTAATGGTGTCCAGCGCGTTCTCGATCAGCGAACGGTAGTACTGCTCGCTCTGGCGCAACGCCTCCGTCGAGCGTTTCCGCTCCGTCACATCCTCGATGATCCCCTCGTATCCGATCACCTGACCTTCGGGACCGCGCCGGGCCGTCGCCGTCACCAGGCATTCCAGCCGCCGCGAGTGCGAGTCCACCAGCTGCACTTCGTAGTTTCGGACCGACCCCTTCTCCTCTACCACCGCCTGGAACCGCTCCCGGCTGCTCCGGTCCCCATACAGCGCGCCCGCGCTCAGGCGGAGGAGCTCCCGCCGGGTGAAACCGAACAGGTCCAGCATCGAGCGGTTCACATCAACGAAATCGCCCTCGCGCGTGGTGATGTACAGCGCGTGGCGCGACTCCTCGAACAGACGCCGGTACCGGCGCTCGCTCGAGATCAGCGCCTGCTGCATGCGCTTCTGCTCCGTCACATCCCGGAACGTCCACACACGACCCACCACCCGCTCCGCAAGCCGCTGCGGGCGCGAGTACCGCTCCACCACACGCCCGTCGCGGAACGAGAGCACGTCATAGCCCGTACGCGTCGGATCGTCGTACAGCGAATTCACCCGGTCCAGGAAGGAGTCCGGGTCTTCCAGCTTCTCCAGCACGAAGTCCAGCAAACCCTGGTCGTCCGCCGCCCCGATCAGCACGTCCGGAATATCCCAGATCTCCGCGAACCGCCGGTTGTGACTCACAACGCAGCCGGTCCCATCGACCACCAGGATCCCGTCCGTAGTGGAGTCGAGGGTCGCCTGGAGCAGGGAGATAGAGCGCTCCAGGCGCTCCTCCACGTTGCGAAGGTGCGCCCTGTGGGCGGACCCTGGGACACGATCCCCCGGATCGGCACCATCTTCCGTCAACGCCGCGTTGATCGGCTCTCTCATCACCGGGTCGTCTGGTGGTTCGGGATCACAACGGGTGGGAACGCGAGGAACCGTAACCGCAAGGCCGGCATGCCGCAAGGAGTCTGCATGGCGGTACGCGCCGTGCACACGGAGGAGGCGATGACACGGGACCGAACGCGGACACGGCTGGATGGGTTTCGGCTCCACGCCTTGCACGAGGGGGAGGGAGAGCCGTTGGTCCTCCTGCACGGGCTCTCCGGCTCGTGGCGCTGGTGGCGCTTCAACGTGCCCCGGCTCAGTCAGGACTACCGCGTCCACGTGCCGGAGATGATCGGATTCGGAGAGAGCCGTGGCGCGGTGCGGCACCCCACGCTGCCGGAGATGGCCGGGCTCCTCGTCCGGTGGCTCGATGCCATGGATCTGGAGCGGACTCACTTCGTGGGCCACTCCATGGGAGCCCAGGTGGCGGTGCACCTGGCGGCCCGGTGGCCGGACCGTCTCAACCGCCTGGTACTGAGTGATGCCGCGGGGATCCCCCACTCCCTCTCCTCCACCCACCTGATGGAGATGGCCCGTGAGCTGGTGTGGCCGAGAGCCTGGGGTCGGCCGGGCTTTCTACCGACCATCGCGGCTGATGCGGTGCGCACCGGTCCGCGCACGCTCGTGAGCGCTTTGCGGGGCGTACTCGCCGACGACATCAGACCTCTGCTCCCGCGGATTTCCGCCCCCACCCTCCTCATCTGGGGTGAGCACGACCCGGTGACGCCGGTGGAGGACGGCGAGGCCATCGCGCGCCTGGTGCCGGGGGCGCGGCTGGTGCTTATCGACGGGGCCTCGCACAATCCCATGGCAGATCGGCCGGACCTCTTCAATCGGGAGCTCCTACGGTTCCTCGGTGCCGGCGCGGGAGCCGGCGCCGCGCCATGAGCGCGAACGACTGCTGCCGGACGCGAAACTGGACCGGATCGACGAGGCGAGCCACGCCGTCGCCCTCGATCCGGTCCAGCCGTTCATGGACCGCGTAATCCGGTTCCTTACCCGCCGCTACGGACGCGGCGTCAGGACCGACCGGTGAAACTCGTCCTGCATGACGCCGAAATTCCACGGCTCATCGGCACCATAGTGACAGTACGAACACATCCCCATGTGCGGTACGCGACCCAGGTCCGGTGGCGGAGGCGCCCTCCGTCCCGCCAGCCGGTACGCCGCCGCCGCTTGATCCACCGCGTCGCGCATCAGGCGATCGGACAGCTCCAGGTTGTGCTGCCCCCCCGCCGCAGCAACGAGCCCCACCATCTCCCGGGCGCTCTCGATCAGCGTGCCCGTACTGTCGGAGTGGGCGCCTACCTCCGCCGCGGCCCGAGTCACGTAGGTGGTGCTCGCTGCGAGACGGCTCTTCGACCCTTCGATCCACCAGTCGAGGACCTGGGCATACTCCTGCCGGTGGCAGCCGGCGCACGCGGTTGCCTGCCCACGGATCGGCGTTTCCGGTACCGCGCCTGATACCGCCGGCGGGACGTGGCACGACCGGCACGTCATTCCAGCCACGAACTTCGTGCTCGGCATGGCGCCGCCATCCGGGCGGATCCCGAGAAGGAGCCGCTGCTGCGACGCGTGCACTCCCACGTGGCACTCGGCACACACGGTGCTCGTAGGCCACTCCGCGAGCTCGACGTCGACGTCGTGGGCCCGCTGATGGCAGTCCGCGCACACCAGCTCGACCGCCGAGCTCATGGCCTTCACCTCGTGCAGCCCCTCCTGGTGGCATGCCGTGCAGGTCACGCCCTCGTGGATGGGGTGGAGGTCACGGCCCACCGCCCGCTGGTTCAGTACCGACAGGTCCTCATGGCACTCCCGGCACTGCAGCCCCGACACTTCCGTCTCCGCCCCCGCCACGTCATAGTGGCACCGAACGCAGCCGATCTCGATCCACGGCAGCTGCGAGTGGGACACCGCCACACCCTGACTCGTCAGGCTGGAGTGATCCGGCTCATCGTGGCACAGCCTGCATTCCTGCGCGTCCGCGCTGGTCACGTCGCTGACGTGGCACAGCGCGCAGGCCTCCACCGACGCTCGCAGCGGCTCCGTCCCCGCGTCGTGGGTATGGCACCCCGCGCATGTCGCCTTGATCTCGTGCCCCTCGGCGTGATCCCGGTGCGGGAACGTGACCGTCGCCACCTGGACCTCGATCGGGCCGCCCGCCTCGTGGCAGCCCGACGCCGCGCACGAGCTCGCCGGGACGGTGGCCCTCCCGCGCTCACCCTGCGGACCGGAATGGCACGCGGCGCAGGCGAGGTCGGCGTGCGGGTCACCCGCGGTGTCCGGGGGCGCGCACGCCCCCAGGACGACCGCGAGGAGTGCGATCAGCAGAAGACGGCCCATAGAATCATCCCGATGGTAGCGAGTCCAACGCCCCAGGCGGCGAAGCCGAACACCGCGGCGAACAGCGTTTCTCCCCGGGTCGGCGCGGGCGCCCTCCGGTCCTTGACAGGCTTTTTGGACACCGGCTCCGACGCCTTGGCGCGAATGGAGTCCATCACACCCGGGTGCTCCTCCTCCATGTACTCCTCGGTCGCGCGCCCGGTGAACATCACGGCGTCCAGCGGGAACTTGTCCGGGCGCAGGTGCACGTTGAAGAAATGGATCGTGAAGAGGAACGCCGCGGCCAGCATGGCCTCCACGCCGTGGAATACCGTGGCCACGTTGAACATCCACCCGGGCATCCACTGCCCGAAGAACTCGGGGAACCAGAGCATGGTCCCCGACCCCCCGATGACGAAGAAGCCCCAGACCTCGCCCAGGTAGTCCATCTTCTCCAGATAGCCGTAGCGGCCGAACTGCGGCGGGCGACCCCTGCCGAAGTAGTACTTCCACTGCTGGATGAAGTCGCGGGCGTCATCCGGGTGCGGCACGAAGGAGTCGCTCCCCCACACCAGCTTCTTGCGGTCCTCGGCCCGAACGAACTTTACCACCATGTAGGCGATATGCCAGAGTGTGTACAGCACCATGAAGGCCGCCGCTGATCGGTGGATCAGCCCGGCCCGCTCCACACCGCCCCAGAAGCTCATCAGCGGAGCCGCGAACGGCGCGCACGAGAACCGCAACGGGATGCCCGTCAGGATGAGCGTGTAGAACGAGATGATGGCGAACGCGTGCGTGACGCGGTCGGCGGTGTTGAACCGCCAGATGAAGGGGCCTTTGCCCCGCTGCGCCGCGTCGAGCGGAACGCCCTGCGCCTCCGCGGCCGCTGTGCCGCCATCGGCTCCGACGCTGCCTCCCGTGTTACTCACCGTGACCTCCCCCATGGTGCGACACACCCCTGCGCTTATCGATGCTCATGCGGATCCACCACAGGATCGTGTGGAGCCCGAACACCGTCAGCGTTCCGATCAGCATCGAGTTCATGAACCAGAACGCGTAGAACAGCACCGGATTCCGCTCCCGGTTCATGGGGTCCGGGTGAGAGTCGTACTTCACGAACCCCGGCCGCGCGTGGTCGTGGCAGGCGCTGCACGTCTCCACCAGGTTCCCCTCGGCCACCCGGGACGTGGGGTCGTCCGCCGGCAGCATGCCGTGAGCGCCGTGGCAGTCCGCACAGGTGGCCGAGACGTCCGATCCCAGCTCGGCCGCCTTGCCGTGGTAAGATCCGCGATAGGTCTGCGCGGCCTCCTGGTGGCACTCCGCGCACCGGTTCAGCGACGCCTCGAACGCGCCCACGTCTCCCGACCCCGCTACCGGGTGCGCGCCGTGGCATGCGGTACAGCTCGGGGGCTCCTGGCCGCTTTGGAGGTGGTCCCCCGCCCGTAGCGCCCGCGCATGAATGCCGCTCTCCCAGATCGTGGCTACCGAGTCATGGCACGCCCCACAGACCTGCGGTTGATTCAGCGGCGCCATCCAGCTCTCCGGGTCGGAGGGGGAGCGCACCCCGTGGGGATCATGGCAGGCGTAGCACCCCGCGTGGCCCTGGTGGTGGGCATCCACCGGCAGTCGCTGCGTCTCGTGGCACGCCGCGCACGTCTCGCTCATGAACCGCAGCGCCGAGCCGCCACGGAGCGAGTCCGCGGGCGCCACATCATGGATGCCGTGGCAGTCCGCGCACATCACCACCTCGCTGTCCGCACCTCCCGAATGGAGCCCCTGCTCCCATTCGGCGGCCACCTCTTCGTGGCAGCCGGCGCACGTTGCCGTGCTCGTGACGCCCGGGTGTGGATATCGGGTGTAGCCGGAATGGCATTGCGCACAGTCCATCCCGGCGTGCGCCGTCCCCTCGAGGATCCGCGACCCGACGGTCAGCGAGCGGGCCTCATCCAGCGTCTCGACGTACTGCCGCAGCAGCTCGGGCTCGCCGTGGCAGCGTTGGCAGTCGATCTGCCTCTGTCCCGCCACCGGCGCGACCCACAGGACTACCCCCGCAACGGCCGCGAATAGCGCCCCTCGTATCATTCGTCCATCCCGTATTTATTGAGACGGTTGCGTACCTGGTGACGACTCATCCCCAGGAGCCTCCCCGCTTCCGTGCGATTCCCCTCGGCGCGCCGCAACGCCGCCCGGAGCAGCGACTGCTCGAGCTCCTCGAAGTCCACGCCCTCCGGCCCCAGCTCCAGGACCGGGTCCTCAGCCACCGCCCGGCCCCGCACGTGCGCCGGCAGCATCTCCGGCTTCAGAACGGGCCCGTCCGCCAGCAGTATCGTCCGCTCGATGAGGTTCCGTAGCTCCCGCACGTTCCCGGGCCACCGGTACGCCACCAGCATGTCCATCGCCTCCGGCTGCACCTCGGTGATCCGTTTGCCGAACTGCGTGCAGTACTCGCCCACGAACGTCTTCACCAGAGCCGGGATGTCGGACGGGCGCTCGCGCAGGGGTGGCAGCCGGATCGGGAACACGCGTAGCCGGTAGTACAGGTCCTCCCTGAACCGGTCCGCCTCCACCTCCTCTTCCAGGTCCCGGTTCGTCGCCGCCACCAGCCGCGCGTCCACCTTCAGGTCCTTCGTCCCGCCCACACGGCGGAACGTCTTCTCTTCGATGAACCGCAGCAGCTTCCCCTGCAGCCCCAGCGAGAGCTCCCCGATCTCATCCAGGAAGAGCGTCCCCCCGTCCGCCAGCTCCACCAGGCCCCGCTTCATCGTCCGGGCATCGGTGAACGCGCCCTTCTCATGACCGAACAGCTCCGACTCCATGATGGTCTCGGCCAGCGCGGAGCACGTCACGTTTACGAACGGCGCGTCCGCGCGCTGACTGGCGCGATGGATCGCCTTCGCCAGCATCCCCTTCCCCGTCCCCGTTTCCCCCTCCAGCAGCACGGTCGTGCTCCCCGCAGGCGCCACCCGCTTTACCAGCTCGAACACCTCGCGCATGGCCGGGCTCGCGCCCACCACGTCATCACCGAGGCCCGCCTGCTCCCGGAGGACCCGCACCTCCCGCTGGAGTCGCGTCCGCTCCAGCGCGCCCCGCAGGGTCGCCCCCAGGCGGTCGAACGAGAACGGCTTCTCCAGGAAGTCCACCGCCCCCGCCCGCAGCGCGTCCACCGCCGACTGCACCGTCCCGTGTGCGCTCATCATCACGCACACCGTGTCGCCCTCCTGGCTCAACGCCCTCAGGATCTCCGTCCCCTCCCCGTCCGGCAGCTTGATGTCCAGCAGCGCAAGGTCCGGGAGATGCTCTTCGATCTCCGCCCGGCCCGCCGCCACGGTGCTCGCCGTCGTCACGGCGTAGCCTTCCCGCTCCAACCGCTCCGCCGTCACCTGTCGGAGCAGATCGTCGTCCTCCACGATCAGGATTCGCTCGTTCGCCACGCGCCCTCCCGTCTCTGCCGGGGTGCCCCTCTCTCCGTCGGGAGCTTCATCATCACCGTCGTGCCCCGACCCGCTTCGCTCTGGATATCCAGCGAGCCGCCGTGCGCCGCCACGATCCGCGCCACCAGCGGGAGCCCGAGCCCGGTCCCGGACGGCTTCGTGGAGTAGAAGGGAAGCACGATCTTGTCGATCTCATCCGCCGGGATGCCGGGGCCGGTGTCCGAGAGGCGGACCACCACATGGTCGCCCTCCCCCGCCAGCGACACCTTCAGCCTGCCGCCCTCCTCCATCGCTTCCATGGCGTTCAGCATGACATTGAGCATCGCCTGCTCCAGACGGTGGGCATCGCCGCTCACCGCGGGGAGCTCCGCCGGAAGGTCCCGCTCGACGGTCCGGCCGCTCGTGTCCGTCAGCGACGAGAGCTGCAGCAGCGCGCCATCCACGGTGTCCCTCAGGTCCACTCGCTCGCTCCTCAGCTCCACCGGCTTCGCCAGCGCGAAGAGGTCCTGCATCGTTTCCGTCAGCTTCCCCAGCTGTCCATCCACCGCCCCGAGCAGCGACTGCGCCTGTGCGTTCAGCTCGTACTCCTGCTCGAGGAGCGAGACCGCCGATCGGATCGACGCCAGCGGTCGCTTGAACTCGTGCGCCATCTCCGCCGCCATCTCCCCGACCTGCGCGAACCCCGCCTGGTCCGCCAGCTTCCGCTCCTGCTCCGCCGCCCTCACCTCCGCCTCCTGCCCGCGCCGGATCAGGTGCGTCATGGAGGTTTCGATCCTCCCCAGCTCGTCCTCACCCCCCTTTGACTCCGGAGGGCCCAGAATATCCGCCATCCGCGCAATCGGACCCACCACCTCCCGCTCGAGCATGGTCGCCACGATCAGCACCGTCGCGGCGAGGGATCCGACAAGCAGCAGCATGCCCAGCCGCGCCGCGCGGTCCATCGCCTCCTCCAGCTCGTGAAGCGAGAAGTCCACCTCCACAACCGCCGTGCCCCCCGCACGCAGCGGCAGGAACGCGTTCACCTCCCCACCCCCGGGCGCCGGTCGAGCCACACCCCGCGCCGGGAGGTCACGCGGAGAAGGGATCCACACCCCCACCGGACGCTTCCCCTCCTCGGTTCGGTCTGTAGAGACCAGGATTCGGCCGTCCGTCCCGTAGACGCGGGCCGCGGTCACCGACGCCAGCTCCGACAGCTCCCGCAGCGCACCACGGGCGTCCCCGGTACGCCCCGCGGTCAGCGAGGCCTCGAGCGACGATCTCACCGATGCGGCCGCCAGCAGCGCCTGCTGCTCCGATGCCGCTTCCGACTGCTGCCGCCAGTACCGGAACGTCAGAGACGAGGCCACCCCGAACACCACGACCGCGGTTCCGACCGCCGTGATGATCAGCTTGACACGCAACGGCTGCGACTTCAGCCGCTGGCCCCAGTCCATGTCGCCTCCTCGCCGAGTCCCGCTCTGGTTGTTCCTCTGAGCCTGCGCAAAGAAAGGTGTTTCGGGGCCCCGGGAATAGAGGGTAATCCCCAAGGAACGGCGCGGGGGATTTCCCGACAGCTGCGCGAAATCGCACGGGCGGCGGGTCCGGAAGGACCGCCGCCCGTGCGATTGGATGCCCCTGCGGGCTTCTGTCGACTCAGCTCCCGACGATCAGGAGGAGCGCGCCCAGCGCCGTGGCATGCGCCACCAGCGCGGTGCCGAACCCGCGGCGCCAGTAGAGGAGCCCGAACGCGACTGCCGGTACGAGGACCGTCACGGCCATGAAGCCGATGAGCATGCCCATGGTGGGGAACCCGATCGTCAGCACACCGGGCAGGTAGATCAGGACCTGCACCCCCGCCGCCACCGCCACGGCCAGCGCCGCCGCGCCCACTTCGCTCATCCTGAACTCCCGGAGGAGCACCCAGGCGACGGCCGTGACCAGGAAGAGCCGCAGCAGGACTTCGTCCACGAGCGCCGTTCCCATGGCACTCACGAGCCCCGGCGCACCGGCGCCGTAGGCGGCCTCGTAGAAGGGCAGCGCGATGAGCGCCATCACCACTCCCACGACCAGCGCGATCGCCACACTTACCACCGCCTCACCACGACCGCCGAACGCCACCGCCGGGCGCCGCACCGGAAGCCGGTCCATGAGCCCCAGCGACAGCGTCACCAGGGGACCGGCCAGCCACAGCGTGGCCGCCAGCGCCAGCAGCACGGCCCCTACGGGGGTGACCCGCAGCGGCAACCCCCAGATCTGCGGCTGCTCCGACAGGAACACCGCCATCAAGCCCCCGAAAAGCGCCGCCACCAGGAGCGTTGCCGCCCGCGCGTTCGACCACCCGCTGTAGGCGCTGCGCAGCGCCCCCCAACCCTGCTCCGCCGCAAGCGTCACCAGCGTCAGCCCGGCGAGCCAGGCCACCCCACACCCCACGATCGCCGCCGTCTTGGCCGCGTACAGCGCCACCGCCGTCATCGCGATCCACCCCGCAACCAGCCACGCTACCAGCAGTGCCGGAATCGCATAGGCCGCTCCCATGGCTATCGCTCCCACCGACTGACGCAGCGGCATCCCCTTCGGGCGCCCCATCCACCCCAGCACCGCACCGTGAACGAATCCCAGCGAGGCACCCACCACGAACAGCCCCGTGCACGTCAACAATAGCGCGTGCCCGCTCAACTGACCCGTCAGTGTCATGGCCGCCACCAGGAACCCACCCACAAGGATCCCCCCCGCCGCCGCCCACGCCACCGCCACCTTGCCGGGGACAGCAAGCCCCCGGGTCAGCGTCCGTCCATCCATCCGCGTTTTCTCCATGGCCATGCCCCGTCCTCTTCTGGGTTCTACCCCGCCCCATCGCGGGCTCTCATTCACCTCTCTCCAATACAAGGACGGGACCACTCGCTCACAAATCCGCTAACTGCTCTGATACCATACGCTTACGAGATTCAAGCCCGCTCCGCGTGCGGCTAGAATACCCGGCCTACGCGCGCTTTCGCGCACCCCCGACGCGCACTTTCGCGCACGAGGCGCGGAGCCGAGCCGGCGGCCTGAGCCGTGGATGCAGGGGCTCGCAGACGGCGCGAGCACCTGGAGGCGGTCGGGAGGTCGGAAGGAAACGACGCCCCTGGACTGCGGGCGTTCGGATCCGCTCTCAGGGAATCAGCCGCTGCCGTGCCGTTTTCGGGGTGGACGGAAGGCCGGCATTGAGCGCCGGCCTGCGCTCAGCCAGACGGCAGACGAGTGGAGTCGGTGACTTCCTGCCGGAGTTGATCGACGAGGTAGTGTGCGGCGGCGTCGATCTGTCGCGGCGTAAGGCCGGCAACGCCCCAGGTGGGCATTCCCTCGTGGCCGGTGAAGACGAACCGACGTACAGCCTCGGGGTCGTCGGCGAAGCGCCAGTCGGGCTCGACGAGCGACGGCACTTCGAGATCCCGGTTGCGGGCGTATTCGGTGTCGCCGCGGCCGAGGGGTCCATGGCACCGGCGGCACTCGTCGGCGAAGACGAGGTTGCCGGCCTGCATCCGCTCCGCGTTGGAGCTCCAGGTGAGGGTGTCGAACAGCTCTTCGGAGAAGATCGAGTCTGCCGCGGCGACGCGGGCTTCGCGGTCGGGCGGGTGGAACTCGTGACCTTCGCACGCGCCGAGGGCGGCGGCGCCCAGGACGAGGAGGGCGAGAGGTGTGGCGAGTCGGCCGGTCATGGCGTGGTCGTGTCGTCGGGATGCATCAGGCTGGCCCCGGGCGCCAGCGACTGTGCGCGATCCATGGCCTCCTGTGCATCGTCGGCGTTCCCGAGGGCCAGGTTGGCCATGTAGATGCCGAACCATGCGGCCGCCACCTCTTCGCCGAGCTCGGCGGCTCGGCGGTAGTGGCGGAGCGCCGCCTCGTAGTCCTCTTCGCGGTAAGCGACGTTGCCGCTGTCCAGTGCGGCCGTCACCGCCGGGTCGAGCGAATCCCGCGAGTGCTGCACTTCCTCCCGGCTGATGCTCCCGGTCTCCTGGTCATCGCCCGGATCACACGCGGTGAGGATCAGGCTGGCGACGATCCCTGCGACTACGATGGCTCTCGCGCTCATGGCTGTGCGGGGTTGAAGGCGGTTCCGGCCTGCGCCGTCCGCGGACGGGGCAGTGTATGGCAGCTTTCACAGTTCCGGCCAGGCCTGTGGTCCACCAGGTCCTGGTGACAGACCAGGCAGAAGTCGCGCGTTCGGGGCACGTTCCGCACGGGCGCGGGGATGGCCGTGTGGCACCCGGACCCGGCGCAGCCGAGGTGGACCTGGAGATCGTGGGCATTGGCCGAGGGCTCCACATGACACGACTTGCAGTCGGTGGTCGGCTGGTGGTGCTCGGTATGGCACCCGGAGCAGCTCACCGCGGCAGCCGAGAGCGCCAGCCCTTCGGTGTGACAGCGGGCGCAGTCCAGCTGTCCGTGCGTAGCGTGGTCGAATGGCAGCGATCGGGTCGGCCGGTTCAAGGATCCGACCGTGATATTCATGCGGCGCCGAACCGTGGCCGTCAGCCGTCGGACGTCGCCCCGGCTGTGGCAGCGCTGACAGTCCGCGGCCACGGGCTCCGTGTGATGGCACGAGCGGCAGTCTCCGAGGCTCGCTACCGTCAGACCGCCGTGCGTGGTCTTCATGCTATGGCAGGCAGTGCACTCCACACCGCGGTGCTCCGCGTGCCAGAATCGTACGGTATCCTGCGCTGCCGTCTGAGGCGGCACAGCCGCCGACGGCTCCGCGAAAGCCTCGGATTCCGTCGGGCTGTGCGAGGCCAGGGCGAGCCGGATCAGGGCGGGGTCCACCGCCCCCGCGGAGGCCAGCCGCACCCCCCGGACGGGCTCGGTGACGACGGCTTCCCCATCGGCAGCCATGCCGTCCAGTGCCAGGCCTACACGATCCGGGTGACCTGAACCGCTGATTCTCCCTCCGGGCGCATCCTCGTAGATGTCGCTGTGGCACTCCAGGCAGTTCTGTCCCGCGCCGTGTATCCTGAACTGATGGGCCTCGTGGCACGTGGTGCAGTTCTCGAGAACACCGGTGTCCAGCCCCTGATGGAAGGGCGTCAACGTGTCGGGCGCCGCGTGGCACCCGCCCGTTGCGCACGTCTGCACCGCCTGCTGCGGCGTGGTCTGCTCATGCGGGTTGTGACACGCTCCACACTCGGCGTTGTGGGGCTCGTCCGCCGGCAGGTTCGGCAGCATCGACCGCATCTGATGACAGCTCAGGCACTCCGACGCCTCGGGCCGGAGGGAGCTCGCAACCTCCGTGGCCGACTCGTCGACGGGGACCGGCCGGGCAAAGTCGTGGCAGGTGGCGCAGTGGATCGTCAGGTCGGCCATCTTGCCGAGCCGGATCTCCGTGGTTTCGTGGCAGCCGCCCTGCCCACACGTCTGGTCCGTGGGCGTGAACTGATGCACGCCGCTCGAGTGGCACTCCACGCAGTTCAGCCCCTGGAGCACCGGGTCGTCGGATTCCAGGTGGATCCGGTGACCCGCCGTATTCGCCACCATCCGCCACTCTTCCGGATTGCCGTCGATGTGGCACTCGGCACAGACTTCGTTCGGCACATGCGCATGCACGCGGATCGAGTCCGGGTTCTCGACGATCTGGGCCAGGCCCATCCCGCTCCGCTCCATGATGTTCGGCCGATGGCAAGCCTTGCAGCCGAGCCCCCTGTGTGCGCTCTTGGCGAACTGCTCGAAGGGGTCCTCCATCAGGTGGCACTCGAGGCAGAACTGGTTGTCGTGCTGCACGTAGTCGTAGGCCTCGTACATGAGCACCGAGGCCACGCCGACCACGGCGAGCAGGACCGTACCCAGCACCACTTTGAAACCGGTGGGGAGGGTGAGGATCCGATGGGCGACGTCCGATAACAGCGATCCTAATTTCATGCTCCCGAACCTAGGTCGCTCTCGGCCGGATTGCCAAGTGGGGAATTTCTTGATCTTCCTGTACGGAGATCACCACGCCGCAATTCTCTGGGTCTTTCGCCCTGCACATCGTGGCGATCCCCGCGTAGGATCAGCGGCGTCGCCTCCCCGCCTGCCAGCGTGAGGGCCCAACCATGGATCATCACCTGCGTTGCACCCCGGGAGAGAATGAAGTGGGCCGGGAGGGGCTCGAACCCTCGACCGTTGGATTAAAAGTCCACTGCTCTGCCAGCTGAGCTACCGGCCCCTGTCTCCTGCCATCCCGCACCCGCACGCGGGAGCCGGCGGTCCGACCCCCGAAGATCGAGCCGGCGTCGTGGTCCGTCAACTTCCGCGACCGTCGACCAGCCGTACGCACACAGCGCCCGCAGATCAGCTCCCTGGCCAGCCCAGAACGGCGTCGATGCTGTTTCGCGAGATCGGATGGTACATGGGACGCGCCTGGCGATAGATATCGACCGCCAGCGCGCGACCCCACTCCGTCTCCGCAAGCTGCTGATAGAGCGGCTGCAGGAACTTCCTCCGGCCCTGACCGACCAGGAACGATTCCAGCGCGCCGAACGCCGGCTCGTACCGGTTCTCGATGGCGATCATGAGCCAGCTGAACAACACTTCGCTGTTGCCGCTGGACGTGAAGCCGTACGTATCATCCAGCGCGCGCATCCGCTCGGCCGAGAGATCGTCCGGCAGTGACCCGAGGAAGTGCAGCCACTCGTGTGTGCTCCACCCCTCCGTCGCCAGCTCGCGCGGCGGCGTTCCCTCCAGCAGCCGCGCGACCTCGTGCTCCACGCGTGTGAACGCCTGCGACTCCACCGGCGCCATGTTCTCCGGTAGACCCGGTTCGTACGCCCACGTTTCGGGCTGGATCGCCGTCCTCCACGCCGGGTTCTCCTCGAGCAGGTGCTCGTCCAGATAGTCGAGGAAACGCTCCGTCGTCATGGGCTCGAACGCGTGGGCATCGAAGTACTGCCGCAGGAAACGATCGAACCGCTCCCGACCCACCACGTTCTCTATGGTCCGGAGGAAGGCCGCGCCCTTGTCGTAGGCGATGGCCGTCATCCCCTCGTCCGGATCCCGGTCCACCAGGTCCAGGTGCAGGATCGTCTCGGGCGACTCGTAGCCGCCCAGGTCCCCCTCGATCTCCGACCGCAGCCCCGCCCGACCCAGTGACTCCAGCATGCGGGCGTACTCCGGCCCAGAGAGGGCCTCCATGATCCGGTTCTCGAAATACACGGTGAAGCCCTCGTTCAGCCAGAAATCGCTCCACGTGGCGTTGGTCACCAGGTTGCCCGACCAGGAATGGGCGAGCTCGTGCGCGATCAGACTGACCAGCGACCGGTCGCCCGCCAGGATCGTGGGCGTGGCGAACGTCAGCCGCGGGTTCTCCATCCCGCCGAACGGGAACGACGGAGGGAGCACGAGCACGTCATAGCGGCCCCAGCGATACGGGCCGTACAGCGACTCGGCCGCTTTCAGCATGTCCTCCATCTCACCGAACTCGTACGCCGCCGCCTCCACCACCGCGGGCTCCGCGTACACGCCCGTGCGGGGACCCACCTTCCGGAACTCCAGCTCACCCACCGCGAGCGCAATCAGGTAGGGCGGGATCGGCTTGTCCATCTCGAACGCGTACACCCGCCCGAGATCCGTCGCCTCCCCGCCTGGCGTGAGCATCTCCGCGCTCATCACCGCCACGAGATCGTCCGGCACCGTGATGGTGGCACTGTACGTCTGCCGGATCCCCGGGCTGTCCTGCGTCGGGATCCAGGTGCGTGTCAGGATCGCCTGCCCCTGCGTGAACAGGAACGGCGAGCCGCTCGTGGTCTGCTCGGGCCCGAGCCACTGCACCGCCGCCGCGTCCTCGCCGGTGCGGTAGTGCACCTCGATCTGGTCCACGCCCCGCGGCAGTCGGATCCGGAGCGGACGTCCGAGGTACTCCACGGGGTCACCCAGCTCCCACGTGAGCGCGTCACCCAGCGGGGTCGTGACCGCCCGGATGTCCAGCCCGCGCGTGTCCAGCACCAGCTCCTCCGCTTCCGGAAGCCGGTCCAGCGTGAGGGTCGCCGCGCCCGCCAGCACCTGCTCATCGAAGTCCACCGCCAGCCGCAGGTCGACATGGCGCACCCGCGCCTCCTCCGGGTTCGCGAACGAGTGCGGATCCGCCGGCAGCCGCGGCTCCAGCGCCACGCGCTCCGCGATTCCGCCGCCCGCCGACCCTGCCGGCACCACCGGCTCCAGCTCCGCAGCCCCGGCACACGCCGCCATGCCCAGTGTCAGCAGCACTCCCATCGAACCGCACGCCTTCCTCATGTCCGTTCCTTTCCGTATCTCCGTCCGCCGCCCGCCTGTCTCCTGCCTCCACCGGCCCTGGAGCTGCTAGTCCGGGCCCCGATCCCTCACACCGACCTCCGGCGAATCACTGATCTCGGCCGACCGGATCCGGGCACCCCGCGTGCCGATCCAGCAACCCGTCACCGCCGCCAGCACCTGGATCAGCACCACCACAATGGTGGACTCAGGTGTGAGACCCGTCCACTCGTCCACCCCCCAGCCGATGACCACGGCCGCGTTCAGCGCGGCCCACGCCACCAGAGACATGAGCCCCAGCGCGATGCCGTGGAGGATGGGCGCTTCCAGAGTGCGCACCCCCGTGAACCAGCCGCCGGCGAGGAATCCAACCGCCACGGCGAGGACGGCCCAGACAGCGTCGTTCTCCGTCGCTCCACCCATGAGCCCGAGGACGATGAAGCCGAAAACCGCAACGGACGTGACCGCCACCGATACCAGCCAGCCGCTCGCGACCCGGCCGGGATGTACGTTCTGGAGGTGCTCGGTATGCATGAGGATCCTCAGCTCAGGTCGAGGGACATCTGCACGGGAACGAAAGACCGCCGGTGATGGGGCGTCGGGCCGCGCTCGGCCAGCGCCGTCACGTGTTCCGGAGTGCCGTAGCCCACGTTCGTCTGCCAGCCGTACTCCGGATAGCGGAGGGCGAGGCGCTTCATGAGCCGGTCCCGCGTGGTCTTGGCGACGATCGACGCGCACGCGATGGTAAACGACTTCGAGTCCCCTTCCACCACCGCCGTGTGCTCATCGCCCAGCTCCGCTACCGGCAGCCCGTCCACCAGGATGTGGTCGGGCGCCCTGGAAAGGTGGCTGAGCGCCCGCCGCATCGCCAGGTGCGTCGCCCGCAGGATATTGAGCCGATCCACCTCGGCCGGACTCGCCGCCCCCACCCCAATGCAGAGAGCCCGCCGCCGGATCTCGGCGACGAGCTCTTCACGTACGGCCTCGCTCAACTTCTTTGAGTCCGTTACCCCCGCGACCCGCACTTCCGGACGAAAGATCACCGCGGCCGCCACCACCGGCCCCGCGAGCGGACCACGGCCGACCTCATCGACGCCGGCCACGTGCTCGAGCCCCGCCGCCCAGAGCTCCCGCTCCAAGGTGAGCGGAGCGCCTCGACGCCGTCGATTTCGACCGCGGACGGCCACGGGCCCGCCGGCTAGCGCTGCTGCTTCTCGCGGATCCGCGCAGCCTTGCCCTTTCGGGCCCGCAGGTAGTACAGCTTCGCCCGCCGCACGCGGCCGCGACGCACTACCTGGATCGACTCGAGCATCGGCGAGTGCAGCGGGAAGACCCGCTCCACCCCGATCCCCGCGGAGACCTTGCGCACGGTGAACGTCTCCGACGCGCCGCTCCCCTTCTTCGCGATGCACACGCCCTCGAACGCCTGCGTGCGCTCCTTCTCGCCCTCACGCACCCGCACGTTCACGCGGACCGTGTCCCCTGCATCGAACTCCGGCAGGCCGTCCTTGAGCTGCTCGTTCTCGATTTGCTTCACGATGTCCATGGCTCTACCCTCGTTCGCTTCGTTCCAGAATGTCAGGCCGACGCTCTCGCGTCAGCTCTTCCGCTCGCTCCCGCCGCCACGCCTCGATCCGCGCGTGGTCTCCCGAGAGCAAGACCTCGGGCACCCTGTGCCCCCTGTACTCCGGCGGCCGTGTGTACGACGGAGCACTCAACAGCCCCGAATCGTAAAAACTGTCACTCGCCGCCGACTCGTGCGTGCCCAGCGCCCCGGGCTGCAACCGCACCACCGCGTCCGTTACCGCCAGAGCGGCGACCTCGCCGCCGCTCAGGACGAAATCCCCCAGCGACAGCTCTTCCGTCGCCAGCTCGTTCGCCACCCGCTGGTCCACGTCCTTGTAGTGGCCGCAGAGGAGCGTCAGCTCCGGCTGCACCGCCAGTCGCACCGCGTCATCATGCTCGAATCGCCGGCCCCGGGCGCTCAACAGTACCACCGGCCCCCCCGACGCCACGTCCTCCACCGCCTCGAAGAACGGCTCCGGCTTCATCACCATCCCCGTCCCTCCACCGTACGGCGCGTCATCCACCGTCCGATGCCGATCGTGCGTGTAGTTCCGGAGATCCACCACCCGGTACTCCACCAGCCCCGCCGCGGCCGCGCGCGCCGGGATGCTCAACGAGAGCGGCCCTTCGAAGAAGCCCGGAAATATGGTGATGATGTTGATTTTCATCCACCCCACCCCCGGAATCTCCGTTCCTCAGGCCCGACCTTCCTACAGGTCCAGCAGCCCCTCCGGCGGGTCGATCACCAGCCGGCCCTCCTCCAGCAGCACTGACGTCACGATCCGGCGGTCGAACGGGATCAGGTGCACTTGCCCCTCCCCCTTCACTTCCAGCAGGTGCCGCGGGTCCGTCTCATATACCTCCCGCACGCGCCCCACAGCCTCGCCGTCCTTGGTCCAGACCTCCAGGCCCAGCAGCTGGTGGTAGAAGAACTCCCCCTCCTCGGGCTCGCCGCGCTCTGCCGCCGGCACCAGCACGTATCGGCCAGTGAGCGCCTCGGCGTCGTTGCGATCGTCGACGCCCTCCAGCTTCGCGATCCAACCCCGCTTGAACGCCCGCGCGTTCTCCAGCAGCCGCTCCATGGGCGCCTTCCCCAGCTTCCCCCGGTCATCCCCGACCGTTACCCGCCGGCCCTCCACGAACACCTCTTCCGGCCTGTCCGTGAGCGGCCGGATCAGGAGGTCTCCCTTCGTGCCGTGCGCCTTCGTCAGGTGTCCCACCACCAGGAACTCGGGATCCTCGACACGCTCCATCCGCCGCTACTTCTCCTCGGACTCGTCCTCGTCGGAGCTGTCCTCGGTGGCCTTCTCCTTCTTCGACGCCTTCTTATTCGGCGCCGCGGCCTCCGCTTTCGGCTCCTCGACTTCCGACTCCGTCTCCGCCTCGACCTTCGCCTCCGGCTCCTCCGCCTTCTTGGCGGGCTCCGCCTTCGGCGCCACGGCCGCCTTTACCTCAGCCTTGCCTTCCTCGCTCTTTTCGGCCTTGGGGGCTTCCTCGGCCTTGGCCGCTTCCTCGGCCTTGGGCGCGTCCTCGGCCTCCGCGGTCGGCGTCTCGTCCGCCGTCTTCGACGGCTCCGTCGCCGCCTTTTCCGACTTCGGCGCCTCGGTCTCCGTGGCCGCCACAGCCTCGGCGGTCGCACCGCCACCCGGGGCCTCGGCCGGCTCTTCCTTCTCGGCGTCGGGGGCGGCACCCTCCATGGGGTCCGTCTTCCCGGCCGTGGTCTTCTCGGCCGTGTCACCCTCGGAGGCCTGGGCGGCGGTCGACGTGGGTCGCCGCTCGGGCTTCGTCGCCGTCTTCAGACGCGGAGCCTCCTCACCCGGCTTGACGAACTTGATGTCCGCATCCCCGCCCTTGCGGGCCTTGCGGATCAGCGACGCGGCGCTGGTGGTCACCTCGGCGCCCTTCCCGATCCATTCATCGACCTTGTCCAGGTCCATGGTCAGGAAGGCCGGTCGCGTGCGCGGGTTGTAGAAGCCCACCTCGTCAATGTACGCACCATCGCGGGGGGCGTCGCCCTTGGCGACGACCACTCGGAAGTAGGGCTGCTTCTTCCGGCCCACACGCCGGAGTCGGATCCTCACGGACATTCTGTACCTCGGTCTTCGTCTGTTCTGGTTGTTACGCCGGCTTCCACCGGCCGCGTTCCTCGGTGATCGATGCTCGATACTCGATGATCGATATTCTACCTCGGCAGCTTCAAGCCGCCGAGCCCGCCTCCCCCACCCATACCGGGAAGGCCTCCCATCCCTTTCATCATCCCGCCCATGCCCAGCTTCTGCATCTGCTTCATCATCTTCTGCATCTGCTGAAACTGCTTCATGAGCTGGTTCACCTCCTGCACCTTCCGACCCGAACCCTTGGCGATCCGAGCTCTGCGCGACCCGTTCAGGATCTGCGGCTTCGTCCGCTCCTCAGGCGTCATCGAGAGCACGATCGCCTCGATGTGCTTCAACCGACGCGGGTCCACCTTCGCCTGCTTCAGCATCTTCTTGTTGACGCCCGGCAGCATTCCGAGCAGTCCTTCCAGCGGTCCCAGCTTCTGCATCTGACGCAACGCGCCGAGGAAGTCATCCAGATCGAAGCGACCCTCTTCGGTCACCTTCTTCTGGAGCCGCTCCGCCTCCTCCATGTCGAACGACTGCTGCGCCCGCTCCACCAGCCCGACGACGTCGCCGCGCTGAAGGATCCGATCCGCCATACGGCTCGGATCGAACACGTCCAGCGCATCCACACGCTCGCCGATCCCAACGAACTTGATCGGCACTCCGGTCATGCCCTTGATCGACAGCGCCGCGCCTCCGCGCGCATCACCATCCATCTTCGTCAGCACGACGCCGCTCAGACCCAGCGCCTGATCGAAGCCCTCGGCGATCCGGACCGCCTCCTGCCCCGTCATGGCGTCAGCCACCAGCAATATTTCCACAGGCTCGGTCGCCGCCTTCACCTGCCGGAGCTCCTCCATGAGCTCCGCATCGATCTGCAGGCGGCCCGCCGAGTCCAGGATCAGCGTACGGTGACGCTCGCTCCGCGCGCGCTCCAGCGCCCGCTCCGCCAGCCGCGCCACCCGCTTCTCCTCCCGGTCCGCAAAGACCGGGACGTCGATCTGCTCGCCCAGCGTCTCCAGCTGGTCGATGGCCGCCGGACGGTACACGTCCAGCGCCGCGAGCAGCGGCTTCTTCCCTTCGCGCTTCAGACGACGCGCCAGCTTGGCCGCCGTCGTCGTCTTGCCGCTCCCCTGCAGTCCCACCAGCAGGATCACCGTTGGCGGCGTCGGCGCCGTCGCGAGACCCTCCCGGTCGTGGCCCAGCAATTCCACGAGCTCGTCGTGGACAATCTTCACGACCTGCTCGCCCGGCCTCACCGACTTCAGGACCTGCTCGCCTGTCGCGCGCTCCCGGACACGGTCCAGGAAGTCCCGCGCGAGCTGGAAGTTCACGTCCGCCTCCAGCAGCGCTCGCCGTATCTCCCGGAGCCCCTCGTCGATCGTGGACTCCGTGAGCAGGCCTCGCTGCTTGAAGCGGCCGAGGACTCCGTCTAGTCGTTCTGAAAGCTCGTCGAACATCCGAGCGTATGCATGCGAAAACGAACCGCCCCGCGCGTTTCCGCCCGCGGCCGGTAGCCAAAGAGCCTATAAAGGTAGGGGCTCGAGCCGCCGCGCTCAAGCCCCCTGACCTTTCGGCCGCGCGATGAGGCGCCCGGATCGGTGCCTGGCGGATGCTGAAAACGTAGGGCGCGGGAGCGCGAACGGTCGCTGCGCTGCCTGTCGACCGCGTCGCTTCGCTTGCTGTTCGATCGCTTCGGCCTCCCGCCTCGCCGGTCGATCTCCACTCCGCTCCGGACTCCGCCTGCGTAAGCGGGCACCCTGAGAAACGCAGACCTGCCGGACTCTGGCCATCCCTTCGACGCCGCGCTTGGCACGGTCGCCGCGCGCTGCGCGGCGATCGACCCCCGCGCCAGCGGGTGCGGAAGGGAGCGAAGCGACCGCAGGGATCGACCCTCCCTCCTCATCCCCCCGACGGCCCTGCTAGACCCGGATGATCTGCTCGCGCTGGGTGCCCACGGAGACGAACTGGATCGGCACCCCGGTCAGCTCCTCCAGCCGATCCATGAAGGCGCGCGCGGCCGGTGGCAGGTCGTCCAGCGAGCGTGCTCCCGACGTGTCGGTGCTCCAGCCGGGGAGCGTCTCGAACACCGGCTGCGCCCGCTCGAGCCGGACGAGGTCGTCGGGGAACTCGTCGTGGAGCTCGCCGTCGACCATGTACCCCGTGCAGATGCGGACTTCGGGGAAGGTGTCCAGGACGTCGAGCTTGGTCAGGGCGAGGCCGGTCAGGCTGTTCACCCGTGCGGCGTATCGGACCACCACGGCGTCGAACCAGCCGCAGCGCCGGGGCCGGCCGGTAGTCGCGCCGTACTCGCCTCCCAGCTCCCGCAGGCGTTCGCCCAGCTCGGCCTCGAGCTCGGTGGGGAGTGGACCGCTGCCGACGCGGGTCGTGTACGCCTTCACTACGCCCAGCACCTGCTGGATGGCGGTGGGTCCGATCCCGGTCCCCGTGGCCGCCCCCGCCGCGGTGGTGTTGGACGACGTTACGTACGGGAACGTGCCGTGGTCGATGTCCAGCAGCGCGCCCTGCGCGCCCTCGAGCAGCACCCGCTTGCCCGCCCGGAGCGCTTCGTCGATCTCCCGTCCGGTGTCGGTCATCAGCGGGATCAGCCGGTCCCGGACCGCGCGTACCGCCGCCACCACGGCGTCCTCGGACACGGTCTCAGCGCCGGCGGCCGCGAGCCGCTCGTTGGCGCGAGCGGTCCCGTCCCGGATCATGAGCTCCGCGCGATCCATGTCGCGGAGATCGCCCACGCGGATCCCGCGCCGCGCCACCTTGTCCTCGTAGGCGGGCCCGATCCCCTTCCCGGTCGTGCCGATCTTCCCGGAGCCGCGACCCTTCTCGCTGGCCTGGTCGAGCCGTTTGTGGTACGCCAGCAGGAGGTGGGCCCGGCCGCTGATGCCGATGCGCGGCTCCGCGTCGATCCCGCGCGCCTCCAGCCCGTCCAGCTCTTCGAAGAACTGCTCGAGGTCGAGCACCACTCCGTTCCCGAGCAGGCACCGCTTGTCCGCGTGCAGGATTCCGGAGGGAATCTGGTGCAGGACGAACTCGTCTCCGGCGACATCCACGGTGTGGCCCGCGTTGGCGCCACCCTGGTAGCGAGCGATGATGTCGGCGTCGGCCGCCAGGACGTCCACGATCTTGCCTTTGCCCTCGTCACCCCACTGGGCGCCGACGACAACCGTACACTGTTTGCTGTTCATGGGGGGGACTATGACGACGGGGTTCGTCCCCCCGCAAGGTGGCCCGCCTTGTTCGCCCGGAGGAGCCGGAGTGCGGCAGCCAGAACCGTCGCCGTTTCGGCCGCGCCACGGCCGTCCAGCCGGTCCGCCGTGTCCGACCCGCGATGCACCCGGAGCAGCGATTGCCAGCGCCCTCTGAGGATCGTGAGCGCCGGCACGCCCGCCGCCGCCAGCGGCTGATGGTCCACCAGGATCGAGCGCGGGAGCGGCCGGCGGTCGACCTCTACGTCGAGTGCTCGGCCGGCCGTGAGCAGGGCCGCCGCGAGCTGCGGCGCCGACCCCTGCCGCCGCCAGCCGTGACCTTCAGCCAGGCGGATCGTGCCCCGGTCGTCCAGCCCCTCGATGTTGATCACCCCCTGCACCGGTGGCAGCGATCCCACGGCGGCGCGGGCGCCCGCCAGCCCCAGTTCCTCCCCGTCCGTGATCAGGAACCCGACCTCCTCCCCCGGGTCGTCGCCGGCCACAGCGAGAAGCGCGGCAACTCCGGTGGCGTTGTCCAGCGCGCCCGGCGACCCGTTCGACGACCACGCCAGCGCCAGCGCGAGACCGGCCACCACCACGGCGGCCCCGGCCGCGAGAGTCCATGCCGGGAACTGGAACAGCTCGCCCGCGAACCAGAGTGCCGACAGCGCCAGCAGGACCACCCATCCCACCGCGCCCAGCGCCACCGCGCCAGTGCGGACGAGGGTGGGGATGAGCTGCGACTTGCTGTCACGGTGAGCCATGACGATCCAGGAGGGGCGGACGCCGGGTCGGGTGAACAGCAGGTTCCGGCTATCGAGCCGCCCGAACGGGAGTCGCCGTAGCCCCGGTCCCAGCAGGATCAGCGGCAGGAGCGTCAGGATGAGACCCACGACCAGCACCACCAGGGCGGCGGCCGGGAGACCCGCGTAGAGGAACGCCGCGCCACCGATGCCGGTGAGCATCAGCGCCACGCCGGCGGCCGTGATGCCGAACCGTCCCGGCCAGGTGGAAAAGGAGAAGGGCAGCTCCGCGGTCTCGTAGCCGAGGTCCTCGAAGACCTCCCTGAGAGCGCTCTCCACGTCCTCGGCCCCCTCCGTCCCGCTGAGGCGCGGGGAGGCCAGGGCCTGAATGCGCTCGCGGAGCGCGGACGCCTCGTGGTGCCGCGCGTTGGCCAGCTCGGCGCGAGCGGCTTCGATATCGAATGGCATGGAGTCCCGGTGCTGTGGGTCGAGTCAGATCAACCCGGCCTCCTGCATCACCCGGGCCACCGTCCTGCGTTCCTTCTCGCGAAGCGGCGTAAGCGGGGGTCGCGGCGGCCCTCCGTGCCACCCCTTGAGCTCCAGCCCGACCTTCACACCGCGGGCTCCGAACGCGCCCACGATCTCGCGGTGGGCGGGAGCCAGACGCTCCTGGATCCGGCCCGCCTCCGGTAGCCGTCCTGCGCGATAGTGCTGGATCAGCTCACCGTACTCCTCCGGCGCGAGGAGCCCGAGCGCGACGATGCCGCCCGCGGCGCCCAGCTCCAGGGCCGCGTACAGTAGAGCGCCATTGCCCACGAACAGCCGACACTCGGAGTCGCACGCCTCGGTGTAGTCGGCGAACCGCTTCAGGTCGCCGGACGAGTCCTTGATCCCCACCACGTTCGGGTGCCGCGACAACTCTCCCATGAGACCGGGGTCCAGCGCCACGTGTGTGAACTTGGGCATGTGGTACACCAGCACCGGGACCGGCGAGGCATCGGCGACGGCGCGATAATGGTCGCGCAGGTCGCTCGGGCTGAGCGAGACGCCGAAATACGACGGCGGATGCACCAGGACCGCGTCCACACCCAGCTCCCCGAATCGCTTCGCCAACCGGATCACCGCACGCGTGGATTCCGCCCCCGCCCCCGCCACGAGCGGCCGCATGGGGGGCACCACGTCCCGGGCGTACTCCGTCAGCCGGATCATCTCGTCCTCGTCCAGCAGCGCACCCTCGCCCGTTGAACCGAAGATGACGTAGCCGTTGATCGGCGTCTCCAGCCACCTCCGGATGTTCTCCCGGAACGTGACCGGCGCCACGTCGCCCGTGACCGGATCGAAATGCGTCGTGACCGGGACGAAGAGCCCGGACAGCCAGTCGGTCCCCGTACTCGCCGGACCCGCGCTCGCCCGGTCAGGCAAGGGTCCTCATCTTCAGCTCGAAGTCCGACGGGTTCGACGCCGCGGCCTTGGCCACCTGGAAGTCCACAAGATCGCTCTGGACCAGGTCCGCCAGGTGCTGGTCGAACGTCTGCGACCCGTACTGTTCCCGCCCCTCCGCGATCAGGTCGGCGATCTCGTCCGTACGCTCGGGCTCCATGATGAGGTCCCGGATCGTCGATGTGGCCAGCATCACCTCCACCGCCGCGATGCGGCCCTTCCCGTCCTTCCGTGGCAGGAGCCGCTGGCTCACCACCGCCACGATCGACTCCGACAGCCGCACCCGCACCATCTCCTGCTCTTCCGGTGGGAACACCGCGATGATCCGGCTGAGGGTCTTGACCGCGTTCTGCGTGTGCAGCGTCGAGAGGAGCAGATGTCCGGTCTCCGCCGCCTTCAGCGCGATGTCGATGGTCTCGGTGTCCCGCATCTCCCCCACCAGCACCGTATCCGGATCCTCACGCAGCGCGGCCCTCAGCCCGATATTGAAGGAGTCGGTGTCCGTGCCGACCTCCCGCTGGGTAAGCGAGCTCTTCTTGTCCTTGTGCAGGAACTCTATGGGGTCCTCGAGCGTCAGGATGTGCTGCGCCCGCGTTTCGTTGATGTGATTCAGCATGGCCGCGAGGGTCGTGCTCTTCCCGGACCCGGTCACCCCCGTCACCAGCACCATCCCGCGGTTGTTGTCCGCGATGCGCGCCAGGATCGGCGGCAGGCTCATTTCCTCCAGCGTGGGGATTTCGATGGGGATGACCCGCATGATGATCCCCATGCTGCCACGCTGGCGGAAGATGTTCACACGGAACCGCCCCACCCCACTCGCACCCCAGGAGCAGTCATAGTCGCGAAGCTTGTCCACGTTCTTCCGCTCCCACTCCGGCACCAGCTGCTGCGCGAGCTGCCGCGTCTGCTCCGGCGGGACCTGCTGCTTCGTGATGGGCACGAGCTCGCCCTTGATCCGCGCGCGGATGTAGTCGCCGGCCTTGATATGGATGTCCGACGCACCACGCTGAATCGCACCTTTCAGGATTTCGATCATCATCCAATGGGTTCAGGGACTTCGAGATGGGGCCGCAACCTAATAACCGACGCGCTTGTCGACCATGTTCCGGAGAGGCTCACCCGCCCGGAATCGGCGCAGGTTTTCGAGGATGAGCGACGTCTCCCGCTCCCAGAAGGTGTGGCTGTACCCCGATGTGTGCGGCGTGATGAGCAACCGGGGCGCGCTCCAGAGCGGGTCCTCGGGCGGGAGCGGCTCCCGCTCGAACGCGTCCAGCGCAGCGCCACGCAGCCGACCCTCCTCCAACGCAGTCACCAGCGCGGACGTCTCCACCAGCCCGCCGCGGCCCACGTTCACCAGCACCGCGTCCGGTCGCATGCGCGCCAACGCGGACGTATTGATCAATCCCGTGGTCTCAGCCGTCTCCGGAACCGTCAGGACGACATAATGGCTCGTCTCCAGCAGCTCGTTCAGCCCCGACTCGCCGGTCAGCACCGTCACGCCCTCCACCCCCACGGGCTCGGGGCGACGGCGGGTTCCGATCACCCGCGCTCCCAGCGCCACTGCCCGCCGCGCCACTTCCAGCCCGAGGCCACCAAGTCCCACCACCCCCACCGTACTCCGCGACAGCTCCCGGACCGGCGAGTCCGCCGCGTCGAACAGGCGCTTGTCCCATCGCCCCTCACGCTGTCCCCGGATCGCCACATCCAGCCCCCGGGCGAAGTGGAGGATCGCCGCCAGCACCGTCTCTGCCACGGGCGGACCGTGGATCCCCGCGGAGTTCGTGAAGACGACGTCGGAGGCCAGCATTTCCGGCGTGAGTGACCCTCTCACGCCCGCGGCGCCGCTGTGGACCCAGCGCAGCCGCTCTCCCACCCGCAGGACCTCGACGGGGATCCCGAACCCCATGTACACCTCCGCCCCGTCCGCCACCGCCTCGAGCGTCCGGGCCGCCACCGCGCCACCCCCATCTCCAGTTCCCACCGCCGGCGCCTCGATGAGCGCCACCTCCCAGTCTGGCACCGCTGCCCGGATCTCAGCGATCCGGGCCTCCGGTAGCGCGAAGATCGGACGCGCATCGGCCAGGTCGATCACGAGCTCCGGCACGTCAGACCCGCCGCACCGACCGCACGCCATCCACGCCCGAGACCCGGGTCACCACGTCCGCCCAGTTCTTCGGATGGCCCTGGATTCTGTAGGTCGCGAGCATACCCTCCTCCTGCCGCTCGATCTCCACCAGCACGACCTGGAGGTCCTTCTCCAGCACCGCACGCACCCGCCCCGCGTTCACGACGTCGGCCGCCAGCTCCACCTGCACCAGACCCTCCACATGCCGCACCAGTCTGCCCTCCAGGCGGCCCAGCACCAGCAGCGCCAGGACCACCAGCATCGTCGCGCCCACCGCCTCCCCGTACGCCCCCGCACCCACCGCCATCCCGATCGCCGCCACCACCCACAGCGTCGCCGCCGTGGTCAGTCCCGTCACCCCCACCCCAGACTGGATGATCGTCCCCGCTCCCAGGAACCCGATCCCACTCACGATCTGCGCCGCAATCCGCGCTGGATCCGCGACCGTCCCCACCCCCGAGCGCGCCACGGTGAACGACAACTGCGTCAGCAGCGCCGCCCCCACGCAGATCAGCAGGTTCGTCCTGAGCCCCGCCGGCTTTCCGCTCCACTCCCGCTCCAGCCCCACCAGCCCACCCAGGAGCGCCGCCAGCAGCAGCCGCGCCAGCAGGTCCAGCCGCAACGCTCCAGCGCCCACCGCCAGACGAGCGAGAATGTCTTCCATGGATCCGATCCGTCGAAGGAGCCCTCCCGCCATGCTACTCCTCCCACCCAGCGGCCGAAAGGCCGTACCTCGCGAGCCCGAGGGCGAGCCCCTACTCGTCCAGCCGCCGCAGCTCCTTCAACAGCCCCGTCTTGTCCCGCGTCTTCTCATCCACTTCCTTGATCACCCGTGCCGGCTGACCCGCCACCACGGAGTTGGCCGGCACATCCTTCGTCACCACCGCGCCCGCCGCGACCACCGAGTTGCGGCCGACCCGCACCCCTTCCAGAACCACCGCGTTCGCACCGATCAGCACGTCATCCTCGATGACCACCGGATCCGCGCTCGGCGGCTCCAGCACACCCGCGAGCACCGCCCCCGCGCCCACGTGACAGTTGGCCCCCACCATCGCCCGCGCGCCCACCACACAGTTCATGTCCAGCATGGTCCCATCTCCCACCACGGCGCCGATATTCACCACCGCGCCCATCATCCCGATCACGTGCTCCCCGATCTCCGCTCCGTCCCGGATGATGCACCCGGGCTCGATCCGCGACTTCACCTTCTTCAAATCGAGCAGGGGGATCGCCGAGTTGCGTCGGTCGTTCTCCAGGTGGTGATACCGGATGTTCGACGCTCCCTCCAGTACCTCCCGCACCCGCTCCCACTCCCCGATCAGCACCGTCGTCTCGGCACCCGTGGGGAACACCTTCAGGTCCTCCGACGGCTCCACATCCAGCGCACCGTCGTGCCGCACGTATACCGTCACGGGAGTCGTTTTCCGCGAGTTGGCGATGATGTCGCGTATCTTCTGATAATCCATGGCTCGGAGCTCGAGGTTCTTGAGTGACGGTTCGGTTTCTCGGCGGCCCCCCTCACCGTCCCGCTCAGGGGGCCGCGCGCAGCACGTCCTTCATGTCGTAACGGCCGGGCTCCCGCCCGGCGACCCAACGGACCGCCAGCAGCGCGCCCTCGGCGAACAGGTCGCGGCTCATCGCGCTGTGCCCGAGCGAGATCCGCTCCCGTCCACCCAGCAGGTGCACAGTGTGCTCGCCCACCACGCCGCCGCCCCGCAGCGCATGGAACCCGATCTCGCCCACCGGGCGCACGCCCGCTCGGCCGGACCGGCCGTCCCGGCGCACCGACGCCAGACTCGCATCCCTCCCGCGCGCCGCTGCCTCGCCGAGGGCGAGAGCCGTGCCGCTGGGGGCGTCTTCCTTCCGGCGATGGTGGCTCTCGACGATCTCGATGTCGTATCGCTCGTCGGGGAGCGCGCGCGCGGCCTGCTCGACCAGGTCGAGGAGCAGGTTGACGCCCACACTGAAGTTGGCGGCGACGAGCACCGGGCTCTTCCCGGACAGGTCCTGGAGCTGCCGCTCTATGGTCTCATCGAGGCCGGTCGTACCGACCACCAGCGCGCGCCCGGCGAGGTCTTCGGAGCAGCGGTCGAGGAGGGAGCGGAGCTGTTCGGGCGCGGAGAAGTCCAGGACCACGTCGGCCCTTCGAACGAGATCACCGGAGTCCTCCACGGGCCGCAGCTCGGGATAGCCGGCGGTGTCATCCCCCCGGTCGCCGGTGGGAGCGATACCGCCGAGGGCGCGGAGGTCGTCGGCGTCGGCGATGAGCCGGGAGAGGGCCTGGCCCATGCGGCCGGTGGCGCCCGACACCACGAGGTCGAGGGCCATGTCAGGCGCGGGGCTCGAGGCCGGCGTCGCGTGCTGCGTCCAGCAGCCGCTCCCGCTCGTCCGGCTCCAGCGGCACGAGTGGAAGCCGCACCGGCCCCACGTCGAAGCCGAGCCAGCCCGTGAGCGCCTTGACGGGGATCGGGTTCGATACGGCGAAGAGAGCACGGATCAGCGGGAGGTAGCGGAGCTGCAGCTCCGTAGCCGTGGCGGTGTCGCCCTCGAGATACGCGTGGGTCATCCGGCTCGTATCGGCCGGAGCGACGTTCCCGAGAACGCTCACCACCCCCTGTCCCCCCAACGACATGATGGGCAGGATCTGGTCATCGTTGCCGCTCCAGATCGGGATCCGACCGTGGAGTAACGCGGCCAGATCGGCGATCTTCGACAGGTCCCCGCACGCCTCCTTCACGCCGATCACCCGCTCGTCCTCCGCCAGCTCCGCCACCGTGTCCGGGGCGATGCCCACCGCCGTCCGGCCCGGCACGTTGTACAGGATGGCCGGCAGTCCCGCCGCTTCCATGGCGGCCCGAAAATGCGCCATGATTCCCCGCTGCGGCGGCTTGTTGTAGGGCGGCGGCGCCAGCAGGAGCGCGTCGGCGCCCGCTCGCCTCGCGCCCTTGGCCAGCCGGCTCACCACCGCCGTGTCGCTCCCCCCGCACCCCGCCACCACCGGGATCTGACCCGACACCTCCCGGGCGACGATCTCCACCGCCCGCTCCTGCTCCTCCGGCGTCATCGCCGCCGCCTCACCCGTGGACCCGCATACGATCAGCGCGTCCGTCCCCGCCTCCAGGTGGAACCGGACCAGCGCCGCCAGCGCCGTCTCATTCACCCCCGCATCGTCGAACGGCGTGACCAGCGCCACGCCCGAGCCCCTGAACAATGGTTCCATGGCCATTACGGGTTGTTCAGATCCAGGAGATCCTGGCGCGTCGTATCCTCCGCCGAATCGTCCGTGTCCGTGTCCCGACCGGTCTCGTCCTCGAAGTCCACCCGGGCTTCCGAGGGGTTCGCACTGTCCTCGAACCGCCGGAAAACCTCACCCCCGCACTTCTCGCACTTCAGGTCCGATGGCGGCTCCTCGCCGCCCGTCAGCTGCACCTCCCAACCACACTTCACACACACGAGAAGCACTACATCCGCTCCGCCCGATTCTGCTTCCTCTCCGCTCGCCATTGCCTCACTCCTCTTTCCGTTCGGGGATCCGGCTCGTGGCGGCGCAAGATCTCTGCCGGTCCTGTACCCCACCGCGCACGCACGCTAGGTTCCGCCGCGGCGCTCCCCCGGTGGGCGCGTGAAGACTATCCATACACCCCTCGACCGGCAATCCACATGGAGCCCGAGAAGCTCGCCGAGATCGCGCTGCACGCGGCCCGGAAGGCCGTGGACGTTCACCAGGAGCACGCCGGACGGGTGTCGGTGCTGGACTGGGATGAGAAGGGGACGTCCGACTTCGTGACGCACGTGGACCGGGAGGCGGAAGCGCGGATCGTGGAGCACGTGCGCGGCGCGTGCCCCGACCACGAGGTCATGGCGGAGGAGTCGGCGGATCTCGGTGATCCGGCGTCCGTACGGGCGACGTTCAATACGGCCGAGTACCTGTGGGTGATCGACCCGCTGGACGGGACGACGAACTACCTGCACGGCTATCCTGCGTACGCCGCATCGGTCGCGGTGGCGCACCGTGGCGAGCTGGTGGCGGGGGCGGTGGTGCACGGAGTGACCGGCGCGGCGTGGTGGGCGTGGCGGAACGGAGGGGCGTGGCGGGACGGGGAGCGGATCCAGGTGTCGGCCATCGACCGCCTGGACCGATCGCTCATTGGCACCGGATTCCCGTTCAAGGTGATGGAGCTCCTGCCGGGATACATGCGTGACTTCGAGAAGGTGCTCGGCCGCACGTCGGGGATCAGGCGAGCCGGCGCGGCGGCGCTCGACCTCTGCCATGTGGCGGACGGCCGGCTCGAGGGCTTCTGGGAGCTGTGGCTGGCCCCGTGGGACATTGCCGCGGGCACGCTGCTGGTGCGGGAGGCGGGCGGGATAGTGACCACGCGGGAGGGACACCGGGACGTTCGGGCCGCGGGGTCGATCATCGCCGGGACTCCGGCTATCCACCCCCGCCTCCTGGCGCTGGTGGGATCCGGCGCCCGGTGATCGCCCCCTGGTGCGCCAGCCCCCCCGCTCTTCCCCGCCGGGTGTTTGAGCTTGGGCGCCGGCCGGCTAGATTCCGCCCGGCCAGCCTCCGCCCGCGAGGCCCGTCGCGACGAGCGGTGGCGATCGGGCTCTCTTCGTGGCGCCGAGGGCAGAACCGTTCCCGCTCCCCTGTGTACGAAGAGGCATGAACAACGGAAAGAGCAGCTGGAAAAGGAAACTGCTGGCCGTCGGGGGCCTCCTGGGGCTGGGGCTGGTGGGGGGCGCGGTGGGCGGCGCCATGGGCGCCTGGCAGACGGTATGCTACGACTGTCCATCGGTGGCCCAGCTCTACAACTGGGAGCCGCGCCAATCCACCAAGATCCTGAGCAGGGACGGTGAAATCCTGGCGGAGCTCGCGCTCGAGCGCCGCACGCCGGTCGATATCGACAGCCTTCCCGCCCACGTGCCGCAGGCCTTCATCGCCATTGAGGACAAACGGTTCTACCGCCATCCCGGCTACGACCTGATGGGCTACGCCCGTGCCTTCCGGAACCAGCTCCTGGGCGGCTCCGGCGGCGGCAGCACGATCACGCTGCAGCTCGCCCGGCACATGTTCATCGAGGAGGTGGGCTTCGACCAGTCGCTGCGGCGGAAGCTTCGGGAGCTGCACGTGGCCGTGGACCTCGAGCGGGTCTACGACAAGGACCAGATCCTCGAGGCCTACATCAACCAGATCAACTATGACAACGGCTGGTATGGCATCGAGTCGGCAGCTCAGAACTACTTCGGCAAGCACGCGACCGAGCTGAACCCCGCGGAGGCCGCCATGCTCGCCGCCGTCATCAACCGCCCCGCCCATTACAACCCCCTCAAGCACCCGGAGCGGGCCGAGCAGCGCCGGAACCTCGTACTGTCGCTCATGGCGGATCAGGATTACCTGACTGAGAGCGAGGCCACCCGCTGGCGCCAGGAAACGCTGCCCCAGAGCCGAGCGCGCTTCGGGGCGTCCGAGACGGCTCCCTACTTCGTGGAATGGGTCCGGGGGCTCCTCGAGGACCGCTTCGGTCGCGACCTGTACAGCGGCGGGTATCGCGTCTATACGTCCCTCGATGTGGACCTCCAGGAGAAGGCCCGGGAGGCCATGGAGAAGGGTTGGGCGCGGGTCGAGTCCCAGCCGAACTTCCGCGGACCCACCTACGCGGAGGTACACGATGACAGCGGGGCCGACCACACTGGATCCACCCGCTACCTGCAAGGCATGTTCGTAGCGCTGGATCCCGCCACCGGCGACGTGAAGGCACTGATCGGTGGCCGCGACTACGGCGACTCGAAGTTCAACCGGGCGACACAGGCGCGGCGGCAGCCCGGCTCCGTGTTCAAGCCGTTCGTCTATACCGCGGCCATCGCCAGTGGCATCCCCGCCTCCCGTACCGTCCTGGACGCACCCGTCAACGTGGACCTCCCGGACGGCACCGTCTGGTCACCCCGGAACTTCGGTGGCCGATTCGACGGTGAGGTGACGCTCCGCGACGCGCTCCGGCGCTCCGTGAACGTCCCCGCGGTGAAGATCGGGATGGAGGTGGGACTGGAGACGGTCGCCCAGTACGCGAAGCGGATGGGCATCTCCGGGGACATTCCGCGGGTCCCGTCCCTTCCCATCGGGGTTCCGGGCGTGCTCCCCATCGACATTGCCGAGGCGTACACCACTTTCGCCAACCTGGGCGTGAAGGTGGAGCCCCGTCCCATTCTCCGCGTCGAGGACTCCCAGGGACGTCTGCTGTGGGAGACGGAGGTGGAGGCCGAGCGCGTGCTCGACCAGCGGGTCGCCTTCATCATGCTGGATATGATGCGGGACGTGGTGAACACCGGCAGCGCGTATTCCGTGCGGGACCCCGCACGCGGGAACATCTCCGCCGCACTGCCGGCCGCCGGGAAGACCGGTACCACAAATGACGGCACGGACGTCTGGTTCGCCGGGTTCACGCCCAACCTCGTGGCGGTCACCTGGCTCGGATTCGACCGGCCACAGTCAATCCTGCCGAACGCGGCCGGCGGAGTATTCGCCGCTCCCATCTGGGCCGACTTCATGCGCCCCATCTACTTCGACGGCCAGCCGGCCTTGGACCCCGAGACCGGGGACTCCATCCCGGGCGGGGGCACACGCTGGGAGATCCCTGCGGACTGGCAGCCGCCGGATGGACTGCGGACGGCGATGATCGACCGCGAGAGCGGGAAGCTCTTCAGTGAGGACTTCTGTCCGCCCGAGCTCATGACCGAAGAGTTCTATCTCCCCGGCACTGAGCCCACGGAGCTGTGCGACCTGCATGCTCCCGGTCTCTTCGGTGCGCCCCTCCGCGGATTCGAGCAGGTCCTGCCCGAGACTACCGGGGATTCGGTTGGCACGGACTCGCTGCCGCCGACCCGTTGACCACTTAAGCTAGCCGCTCCACTCCGGCCGCGGTGACGCGGTGCGACACGAGCGGGCGTGGGGCGGGGTCCGCGCGCCCACCGTCGACCACGCGGATCGCCGAGCGCAGACTGGCCGCCGCGGCCGCTGCGGACTCCTCGTCCCGCGCGTGCACCCACGCCAGCGGGTCACCCGGTTCGAGCGTGGCACCGGGCTCCACCGCCATCAGGAGCCCGACGGCGGGATCGATCCGATCCTCCAGCGCGCGCCGACCTGCGCCCAGCGCCACCGCGGCCTCTCCGATCGCCCGGGTGTCCACGCCCGCCACGACGCCGCCGGCCTTCGAGTCCACCGGCACGACCACCGGCGCCGACGGCAGACGGTCCGGGTCGTCGATCACCGAGATATCCCCTCCCTGCGCCGCGATCACTCGCCGGAACGCGTCCATGGCCCGGCCGTCATCCAGGGCGCTGCCGGCTTCCGCCCGGGCTTCGTCCCGCGTCGCCGCAACACCGCCGAGCAGCAGCATCTCCGCCGCCAGCGCCACCGTGACCTCGCGCAGGTCGGCCGGCCCGCCGCCCTTCAGCGCCTCCAGCGCCTCACGCACCTCCAGCGCGTTTCCGATCGCACGACCCAGTGGACGGTCCATCGCCGTGATCAGCGCCACCACCTCCCGCCCGTGCTCTTCGCCGATGCCGATCATCGTGCGCGCAAGCTCCAGCGCCCTCTCCTCCTCCGGGAGGAATGCGCCATTCCCCACCTTCACGTCCAGCACCAACCCGTCGATTCCTTCCGCGATCTTCTTGCTCATAATGCTGGACGCGATCAGCGGCACACTCTCCACGGTCGCCGTCACATCACGAAGCGCGTACAGCCGTCCGTCCAGCGGCGCGATCTCGGGCGTCTGACTGATCAGCGCCAGCCCCACCTCCAGGACCTGCTCCCTGAACGCCGCCAGCGACAGGTCCATCCGAAGACCGGGGATCGACTCCAGCTTGTCGACGGTGCCGCCGCTGTGGCCGAGCCCGCGCCCGCTCATCATGGGAACCTGCACCCCCAGCGCGGCCACCAGCGGAGCCAGAATCAGGGAGACCTTGTCCCCCACGCCACCCGTGGAGTGCTTGTCGATACGGCGACCGGGATGGTCGCCGAAATCCACCCGCTGGCCCGACTCCATGATGACTTCCACCAGCGCCGACAGCTCGGTACCGTCGAGGCCCCGGAAGAACACGGCCATGAGAAACGCAGCCATGTGGTAGTCCTCGACCGCGCCCTGGTGGTAGGCGCGCAGGAATTCCTTCAACTCGCCGGCCGGCAGCGATTCCCCGTCGCGTTTCCTGCGGATCAGGCTGTAGGGGATCACGTCAGCCGTCCGTGGAGGGCTCCAGTCTCAGGCGCGGCGGGAGCTCCGCGCCGCTACGCAGCCCGCCCCACTCGTCGAAGATCTCGGCCATCCAGGCGTAGATGCTCCGCAGCTCTCCACGCATGGCCTCGATCTGCTTTGCCTTCTCATCCGGGGCCAGCATGAGCGCTTCCCGAAGCAGGCGCGAGAAGTCCTCCGGGTCGTACGGGTTCACCAGGATGGCGTGGCTCAGCTCCGCCGATGCTCCCGCGAACTTCGACAGCAGGAGCGCACCCCGCCCATCGACTTGCGAGACAACGAACTCCTTGGCCACCAGGTTCATACCGTCGCGCAACGATGAGACCACACAGATGTCCGCCGCCCGATACAGAACGGCCAGCCGGTCGGCCGGGAGCGACTGCTTGATCAGATGCACGGGCTGCCAGTCCTTCGTCCCGTACCGGTCGTTGATCTCCCACACCAGCCGCTCCACCTTCTGCGTCAGCTCGTCGTAGGCCTCGATGTCGGTGCGGCTGGGCACCCCGACCTGCACCAGCGTCAGCTTCCCCCTGAACTCCGGATATCGCTCCCAGAGGAAGTCGAACGCCTTCAGCTTCTCGGGCAGCCCCTTCGAGTAGTCCATCCGATCCACACCAATGGCGAGCTGACCGCCCGCCGGGCAGTAGCGGGCCCGCAGACGCTCCACCGCGGTGTCCGCCTCCGGACCGCTGGCATCCTCCACGAACCGGTCGATGTCGATGGAGATCGGGAAGCTGCGAACGTGGCAGGTGTGCCCATTCACCGTCGCCGTGTGCTCGTCCCAGTCCACCTCCGCCTGCAGCAGCGCCTCGACGCAGCGGAGGAAGTGCGTTCGGTCCGACGGCAGCTGGAATCCCAGGAGATCGTTGGCCACCAGGCCGCCGATCAGGTCTTCCGCCTGGGGAGTGACCTCGAAGATCTCCAGCGGCGGCCAGGGGATGTGCCAGAAATGGGCGAGGCTGAGATCGGGTCGCCGGGCTCGGACCAGCGCGGGTGCCAGCGCCAGGTGGTAGTCCTGGAACCAGACGACGGACTTCGTTCCCCGTGTCTCGTCCAGCACCGCATCCGCGAACCGGCGGTTCACTCGCCGGTATCGTTCCCAGTAGCGGGAGCGGATGCGTGTGAGGGCGGGGCGATAGTGGCAGAGGGGCCAGAGGAACTGGTTCGCGAACCCGAGGTAGTACCGGTTCACATCGTGCTGATCGAGCCAGACGCGCCGGAGCGTGTAGCTGTCCTGCTCCGGTGGCACCTTCACGCGGTCGTCCTCATCCACCACGGCCGCATCCGCATCGCCGCTGCCCCAGGCGATCCACACACCGCCCACCGCCTGCAGCAGCGGGTCCAGAGCCGACGTGAGTCCCCCCGCCGGACGCTTCACACGAATCTCCCCCACGTCCTCGCCCCAGCGGTGCTCGTACGGCTCGCGGTTGCTTACCACTACCAGCTGCTCGTCCGGAAACGCTTCCCGGAAGGCGGAAACGATCCCCGCGGCGTTGTCCCTGTCCCTGTCCCTGTGCGCTGCGGCCACGTCGCTACAGGTCCAGCTTCTTCCGCCCGGACCTCACCGCTGAGCGAAACTCGTCCGCCACGTCATCCCACCGACCCACGGCGTCATCCGCCACATCCTCCACGGTGCGTGCTAGCCGGCGCCGCGTCCGGCGCCCGCTCTGTGGAGCGACGAGGAGCGCCAGGCCGGCGCCAATCGCCACCCCCACCACCACACCGGTCAGGAAGGGCAGGCCGTTACTGTCATTCTCGTAGTACATGCTCGACCTCTCGTGCGTAGTGCGTGTACGGGTGAGCCTCGACAGCGGTGCAACCGCTGTGCCTGCCTCCGTTCACCGTACCATACGCCTGCGCCATCCGGGGCGTCAAACCGCGCCGCACCGGCTGGCACCGGACGTGCAACTCCCTTTATGGGATCGGGTCACGAGATTCGGTCGACCCTATGGGTCACATAAAGCGGTGTCCACGCGTGCGGATCGAAACCGCTCGACACTCCGCTGACACGAGAGAGCAGGGACGCATGCAGGAGACAGCAGAGAATCGGCCGGCGACCAGGGATGCCGCCGGCGCGACAGGGCAGGATGGGGAGGCCAGCGGCGAGCGCTCCCGTCCCGGGCTCATGAAAGCAACGGATTCGCTCATCCTCATCGTGGATGACAATCCGGACAACCTCGAGATCATTTCCACTCGGCTCGAATTCCGCGGCTATCACGTGGTCACGGCCGAGCGCGGTGAGGAGGCGATCCGGATCGTCAACGAGGAGCGTCCGGACCTGATGCTCCTGGACATCATGATGCCCGACATGGACGGCTACGAAGTCGCCCGGCGGATCCGGGCCACAGAAGACCTGGCCTACATCCCCATTATCTTCGTCACCGCCCGCGACTCGACCGAGGACAAGGTTACGGGGCTCGACGCCGGCGCCGACGACTACCTCACCAAGCCGATCAATTTCCCTGAGCTCGAGGCCCGGGTCCGCTCCATGCTCCGGATCAAGCGCCTGCAGGACCAGCTCGAGGAGAAGAACCGCGAGCTCGAGGAGCTCAGCATCAGCGATGGCCTCACGGGGCTCTACAACCACCGCCACCTCCATGAGCTCCTCCAGGAGGAGTTCGACCGCTCGAGGCGTACCGGTGAGCCGATCTCGGTGGTCATGTTCGACCTGGACAAGTTCAAGGCCGTCAACGACACCTACGGGCACCAGGCCGGCGACCAGGTCCTGGAGACACTCGCGGACATCCTGCGCGAGACCGCGCGGGAGATCGACCGGCTCGGCCGCTACGGCGGCGAGGAGTTCCTCGCCATCCTCCCGGACTCCGACCCGGAAGCCGGGATGACCTTCGCCGAGCGGGTCCGGGAGACCGTGGACCAGCAGAAGTTCGAGATCGGTGAGGAGGAGGCCCTCTCCATGACCATATCCGCCGGAGTGGCCACCTACCCGCACGATGATGCGGATGGTGCGCGGCGGCTGGTCTACTACGCCGACCAGGCGCTATACTCCGCCAAGAACTCCGGCCGCAATACGGTGGTCCGCTTCGACCCCGGCATGGCCGACGACTGAGCCCCTCTCCCGCCGACCGAGTGTGACGGAACCGAGTACCGCAGAGCTCGAGCGCAGGGCCGATGAGCTCCGCCATGAGCTCAACGACGCGAACTACCGGTATTACGTGCTGGACGCGCCGGAGCTCTCCGACGCCGAGTACGATCGCCTCCTGCGGGAGCTCAAGGAAATTGAGAGCGCCCACCCGGAGCTCACAGCCCCTGACTCGCCCACCCTCCGCGTGGGGTCCGAGCCGTCGGACCAGTTCGACAAGGTCCGTCACCTCGCCGCCATGTTCTCCCTCGACAACGCGTTCGACGCCGATGAGCTCCGCGGCTGGGAGCGCCGCAACGCCCGCATCGCCTCCGAGGTCGCCGAAGGTGGCTATCTGGCGGAGCTGAAGATCAATGGCGCCGCGGTTTCCCTCCTCTACGAGGACGGCGTCCTGGCCCGCGGAGCCACCCGCGGCAACGGCCATATCGGTGAGGCGGTGACCCCCAACCTCAGGACTATCAACGACATTCCGCTCCGGCTTCGGGACGACGCCCCCGTCCCGTTCCCGCGGCGCTTCGAGATCCGGGGCGAAGTCTACATGACGCTCTCCGGGTTCCAGGAGCTGAACGAGCGGCGCGCGGCCGAGGGGCTCGCCACGTTTGCGAATCCGCGCAACGCTGCGGCGGGAAGCCTCCGGCAGCTCGATTCCGGCATCACCGCGGACCGCCCCCTGCGATTCTTCGGCTTCCAGATCCAGCTGGACCCCGACGGCATCGACACGATCCCCCTCGCCACGCAGGCGGAAGTGCTGGAGGCACTCGCGGCGTGGGGCGTGCCCGTGAACCCCCATCATCGGGCGTGCGCTGACCTCGATGACGTGATCGCCTACACCGCCGAGGCGGAGTCGCGGCGCCCATCCCTCGATTACGAGATCGACGGCGTGGTCGTGAAAGTCGCCCCCCTCCGACTCTGGCCGGAGCTCGGAATCATCGGCGAGCGCGAGCCGCGCTGGGCCATCGCCTACAAGTTCGCCCCCGACCTCGCCACTACCCGACTGCTGGAGATCCGCATCAACGTCGGCCGCACGGGATCGCTCAACCCGTACGCCGTGCTCGAACCGGTGGAGATCGGCGGCGCCATGGTGAAGCTGGCCACGCTCCACAACTTCGAGGACGTGGCGCGGAAGGGGCTGATGAACGGTGACATGGTCGTCGTGAAGCGCGCGGGCGACGTGATACCCCAGGTCGTCGCCCCCCTCACCGAGGAGCGCACGGGCGATGAGACCGGGTTCGTGCCACCGGAGACGTGCCCCGTATGCGGCACCCCCGTGGAGCGGCCGGAGGGCGAAGTGATGGTGTACTGCCCGAACGGCTCGTGCCCCGGCCGGATCTACTGGGGGATCGTCCACTTCGTCTCCCGCGGCGCCATGGACATCCGGGGACTCGGAGAGCGGACGGTCCAGCAGCTGCTGGAGGAAGGCCGCGTGCGGGACTTCGCCGGCCTCTACGACCTCGACGCCGAAGACCTGCTCGACCTCGAGGGGTTCGGCGACGTCTCCGCCCGCAACCTGCTCGCTTCCATCGACTCGTCGAGGCGACAGCCGCTCTCCCGGCTCCTCTTCGCCCTCGGGATCCGGCATGTGGGCAGCCACGCCGCCGGGATCATCGCTCGCCACTTCGGCACCATGGACGCGCTGTTGGCTGCGTCCCCCGAGGAGCTCGCGGCCCTGCATGGGATCGGTGAGACCACCGCCTCCGCTCTCGCCACCTTCCTTGCCGAGCCTCGCAACCGCGATCTCATCGGGCGACTCCACGCCGCCGGCGTCAACCTCGATGAGCCAGTGGAGCGCGCGGGCACCCAGCCGTTTGCCGGACTCACTTTCGTCATTACCGGGAGCCTGCCAGGACTCAACCGCAAGGACGCCCGGGCCTTCGTGGAGCAGCGTGGCGGCCGCGTCACCGGCAGCGTAAGCGGGAACACCGATTATCTTGTTGCGGGCGAAGACCCCGGCTCCAAGCTGGACAGAGCCCGCGATCTGGGGATTCCGGAGCTGGATGAAGCGGGGCTTCGGGAGTTGTCCGAAACACTCGATGCAGGTACCTGATATACTCCACGCACGACCCTCGAACCTCGAGAACCATGGCAGCCACACGCGACATCCAGATCCCGGCGCAGTCGATCCTCGCGATCCGGCGAGCGCTCATCCGACAGACCGACGCAGCGACCGCCGTCCATGCGCTCCAGGAAGCCGGCAATAGCGCCGGCGACGCCCTCTTCGAGCGACTCGCCCACCATGGCGAGGACCCCGGCGACACGCCCCTCGCAACGTTCTGGAACCGGCTGACCGCGGTCTTCCGGGAACTCGGCTGGGGCACCGTCGAGCATCAGGCGCCGCACCCCGGAGTGGGCGCACTCGTGGCCCGCGACTGGTTCGAGATCGAGGACGGCGCCCGCACCCCCTCCTGCCCCTTCACCACCGGCGTGCTGGCCAATATCCTGGGGCGGGCAGCAGGCGGTGAGGTGGCCGTGCTCCAGGTCGCCTGCGAGGAGAGCGGCCCCCGCTGCGTCCGGTTCCTCTTCGGAGCGCCCGAGGTGCTCGATCGACTGTACAGCGGGCTCCGCGAGGGCCGCGACGTGGAGGCCGGACTGGCCGCGCTCTCCTAGTGCCTCGGATACTATCGGTCGATTACGGTGAGCGCCGCGTCGGCCTCGCCCTCAGCGACCCCACCGCCACCATCGCTTCACCGCTCCCCACGCTCACGCGCCGGAAGGGAAAGCGCCCACCCGTGGCGCCCATAGCCCGCCTGGTAGAGGAAAACGAGGTGGCGGAGGTGGTCGTGGGTCTACCGCTCACGCTCGAGGGAGACGATAGCGACTGGACCCGTGAGGTGCGCGCGTTCGCCGCATCACTGGCCGAGCGCACCGGTCTCCCCGTGGCGCTCCAGGACGAGAGAATGACGTCCGTGCGAGCGGAACGCGCCGTGCGTTCCCTGGGGCTCTCCAAGGGGAAGAGAGAAGAGAAGGAGCGGATCGACGCGGCCGCGGCCGTGCTGATCCTGCAGGCGTATCTCGATGCGAGGAGCTCGTGAAGCGGATTCTGATCATGGCGCTGTTGGGCCTGACCGCGTGCGGCGGCGAGAAGAAGGGCGAGGGTCCGGTCCAGAGGGTGACCGTCCCGCCTGGTGCCTCGTTCGGGGCCATCAGCGATTCCCTCGCCGCACATGACCTCCTGGGCTCACCAACGTTCTTCCGCCTATACGCCCGCGTCACGGACCAGACAGACAAGGTGCAGGCGGGCACGTACGAGTTTCACGAGGGCACCGGCTACAAGGTCATTCTCGACGACCTGACCAGCGGCCGCATCGCGTCCGATCGCGTCGCGATCCCGGAAGGCTACAGCATCCAGCGGATCGCACCGTCGCTGGCGGCGGTACTGGGACTGTCCGCTGACTCCGTCGCCCGGCACATGCTCGACACCGCCGCGGCCAGCCACTACAACGTGCCGGGGCCCACCCTCGAGGGGTATCTCTATCCCGCGACGTACGTGGTTCCCGCTGGCGCGGACCTGGAATCGGTGCTCCGGCAGATGGTCCGCGAGCACACCCGCCGCTGGACGCCCGAGCGCCAGGCCCTCGCCGACTCCACCGGCCTCACGCACCGCGAGGTCGTCACCCTCGCGTCCATTGTCGAGAAGGAAGCCCGCGTAGCCGA
>CAWAMW010000015.1:197500-475884 GCA_963783305.1 uncultured Gemmatimonadales bacterium
GTATGCAGTCGATGGCGCCGGCCACGTCGAGGAGCAGAACGGGAACGAAAGCGGGGCCCTCGTCGCCGATGTAGCGGTCAAAGGCCTCGGAAACGGAGCCCACGTGCCCCTGCGCCCACAGGACGCGGGCGAGGTGGGGGCGGGCGAGGGCGGCCGAATCGGGGCCGGCTTCGGCGCGGACGGCGTCGAATTCCACCTGTACGTCGAGGTCCGCGAGTCGGCCGATCATGTCGCGGACGCGCTGCTCCCGGGCGATGCGAGCGCGGGTGTCGTAGTCCTTCATGATGGGGTGATGGGGATCGATCCCGTACCCCAGGACGTGAATATCGCGCTCGCGGTGGGTAGCGGATATCTCGATGGCCGTGACGACCCGAACGTCACTCCCGCCCGCGGCGAGGGCGGCGGGGACGCCGGCCACGGTATCATGATCGGCGACCGCAATGACATCCAGATCGCCCGCGCGTGCGCGCGCGACCACCTCAGCGGGTGGGAAGGCGCCATCGGAGGCGGTGGAGTGCGTGTGCAGGTCGAGCTTCATGATCGACGGCTCAGCGCACGATGGCGCCGCGGGTCCAGCGATAGGCGATTCCGATGCCCAGGGCGTCCGGGCCGCCGAAGGTGGCGCCGAGGCGGAGCTTGAAGTTCTCGTTCAGCACGGCGTCGACGCCGATGTCGAAGAGCCCCTTCAGGTCCAGGTCGGTGTCGTTCCCGGCAGCGTAGACGAACAACCCGAGACGCGGGTGCGCGTAGACCTGGAGCTGAATCGGGTCGAGGTCCACAGGGAGGCCGAACGAGAGCCCGGCCGGCACTTCCAGGGTGGTCCCGCCGTTTATGGCGGCGCCGGCGCCGAGGGTCCAAGCGACGTCCACGGGCAGCGCGTCGCCGGCAGCGATCAGAAGGTCCCAGGTCTCAGCACCCACGACGATGGCGCCATCGCCCGGGCCATCGATGTAGCCGAGTCGCAGTCCCAGGTTCAGATTCCCCGTCTGGCGCCAGATGCCCTGGATTCCGAAGTCGCCGATATCGCTCAGGTACACCCCGATGTCGTCGCCGGGACGGGGGGGCATGAAGCTCGGGGCGTCGAAAGCGATCTGCGCACGCGACGGCGCGGCGTTGACGAGGATGGCGAGTGAAACGACCAGCAGACGGATCTTCATCGAAGTACTCTCCTGGAATCGGTGGCTTTCGAACCTCTCGGTGCAAGATCGGCGCCCCATGCAGGAGCGGTCGGAACGCACCCGCACGTCCCGACCGCTCCGACCGCTCCGATTCGTTTGCAGCTGTGGCCGCGCTGCCGCCGTGTCAGCGGGTCTCCGCGGTCTCGCTCAGGACGCTCACCACGTCATCGGCGACCTGCATGAAGCCGCCCGAGACGAAGAACGTCTTCACCGCGCCATCTCTGGTGACCCGGAGCTCACCCTTTCCCAGGAGCGCCATCATGGGCGCGTGACCGCGGAGGATGCCGAGCTCCCCGTCCCAGGCCGGGAGAACGACCATGTCGGCCTCCCCCTCGTACACCGTGGACTCCGGCGTGATGAGCGCCAGCGTCAGTCGCTTCGCGGGAGGCATGTCAGCCCGCCTTTTCCATCTTCTTGGCTTCCTCCGCCACCTCGTCCACACCGGCCTTCATGTAGAAGGCCTGCTCGGGCAGGTGATCGAACTCACCCTGGACCATGCGCTCGAAGGACTCGATGGTGTCCTCGAGTCGGACGTACTTCCCGGGCGTGCCCGTGAACTGCTCGGCCACGTGGAACGGCTGCGACAGGAACCGCTCGATCCGTCGGGCGCGGTTCACGATCACCTTGTCCTCCTCTGACAGCTCGTCCATCCCGAGGATGGCGATGATGTCCTGGAGGTCCTTGTAGCGCTGGAGGATCCGCTGCACCTCCGTGGCCACGCTGTAGTGCCGCTCACCGAGGATCTGCGGGTCCATGATCCGCGACGTCGAGTCCAGCGGGTCCACCGCGGGGTAGATCCCCTTCTGCGTGATGGCGCGAGAGAGCACCGTGGTGGCGTCGAGGTGGGCGAACGCCGTAGCGGGCGCCGGGTCGGTGAGGTCGTCGGCGGGGACGTAGATGGCCTGCACCGACGTGATGGAGCCATCGCGGGTCGAGGTGATCCGCTCCTGCAGGTCGCCCATCTCGGTGCCGAGCGTGGGCTGATAGCCCACCGCGGACGGCATCCGCCCGAGGAGCGCCGAAACCTCGGAGCCCGCCTGCGTGAAGCGGAAGATGTTGTCGATGAACAGCAGCACGTCCTGCTTCTCGATATCCCGGAAGTACTCGGCGATGGTGAGCCCGGAGAGTCCGACCCGCAGGCGGGCTCCCGGCGGCTCGTTCATCTGACCGTACACGAGCGCAGTCGACTCCAGGACGCCCGCTTCCTTCATCTCCAGCCAGAGATCATTTCCCTCACGCGTCCGCTCACCCACGCCGCAGAATACCGACCGACCGCCGTGCTCCATGGCGATGTTGTGGATGAGCTCCTGGATGATCACCGTCTTGCCCACACCGGCGCCGCCGAACAGACCCGTTTTACCACCCCGTGCGTACGGTGCGATCAGGTCGATCACCTTGATCCCGGTCTCGAAGATCTCCGTCTTCGACTCCAGCTCGGTGAACTTGGGGGCGTGACGGTGGATCGGCCAACGCTCCACGTCAGGGCCGATCTCTCCGCCTTCATCCACGGGGTTCCCGAGAACGTTCAGGATCCGGCCGAGCGCCGCCTCCCCCACCGGGACGGCGATGGCCTGACCCGTGTCCCGTACCGGCATCCCCCGGACCACGCCGTCCGTGGACGACATGGCCACCGCGCGCACCTGGTTGCGGCCGATGTGCTGCTGCACCTCGACCACCACATCGATGTCCTCGCCACTCTCCGACTTCACGGAGAGCTCGAGCGCGTTGTAGATGTCCGGCAGGTCCTCGGAGTCGAACTCTACATCCAGCACCGGTCCGATGACCTGGGCTACACGCCCCGTGTGTTCCGCCATTCTCTATCTCCCGTATGATCTCTCTGCTCGGACAATCCGCCGCCCGATACCCTTTTCCGGTTCCCGCTTGCCGCGATCCTGCCGGCCGATCTTCTATTCCTGCGCCGCCGCGCCACCTACGATCTCGGAAATCTCCTGGGTGATCTGCGCCTGCCGCGCCCGGTTGAACGAGCGTCTCAGGTCATCCAGGATGTCGCCCGCGTTGTCCGTGGCGTTCTTCATTGCCGTACGCCGCGCACCCTGCTCCGAGGCCGCCGTTTCCACCAGCGCCCGATATACACGGTTGCGCACGTAGAGGGGCAGCAGCCGGTTCAGGATCTCATCGGCGTCCGGGGAGAGGATGTACGTCCCCGGCGCCACGTCCGCCGAGGCCTCGGCATCCTTGGGCGGCTCAACCGGCAGGACCTTCATGGCCCGCGGTGGCGTGGAGAGCGCGGACCGGAACTGCGCGTACACCACGTAGACGGCATCGAGGGAGCCGGCCTCGAACTCCTCCATCAGGCCATCCACCAGCTCCGCAGCATGGTGCGACTCTCTGCGGTCCGGGAGCTCGGTGTTGACCGTGGCCATTTCCCGGTTCCGGAAGTTGAAGTACGACTGCCCCTTCTTGCCCACGACGTGGAGGTCTACCTCTGCCCCCTCATCCTCGAGCCGGGCCACCAGGTCACGGGCCTCGCGGATCAAGTTCACGTTGAACGCGCCCGCGAGTCCGCGGTTGGACGTCAGCAGCACGACCGCCGCCCGCCTTACCTCCTCCGGGCGCCGAAGCAGCGGGTAACGCTCCCGCAGCTCGGGATCCGTGAGTCGCCCGATGACCTCACCCAGCCGCTCGGAATACGGCCGGGCGGCGTGCACCAGATCGCTCAGCTTCTTCAGCTTCGACGTCGCTACCATCTCCATGGTGCGCGTGATCTGGCGGGTCTTGTCGATCGAGTTCAGCCGCCGCTTGATTTCCCGGGTCTTAGCCATCGCCTCGGTCGGCTCTCGTTACGCCGTGGCGCCCGCAGGGGTCTCGGCCCCGGCGTGCTCCGCATCGAACCGGCGGTTGTACTCCTCCACCGCCGCCCGCAGCTGCTCCACTGTGTCATCGTCCATTTTCCCGCTCTCCTGGATGCCCTGCCGCAGCTCACTCCGCTGCTCGGCGAAGAACTCCAGGAATCCCTGCTCCCACTCGGAGACCGCATCGACCGGGATCTCGTCCACCAGGCCATTGGTCACCGCCCAGATCACTGCCACCTGGTCGGCGACCTTGCGCGGATCGTACTGCGGCTGCTTCAGCAGCTCCACCGTACGGGCGCCGCGGGCGAGCTGACGCTGCGTCGCCTGGTCCAGATCGGAGCCGAACTGCGCGAACGCCTCCAGCTCGCGATACTGCGCCAGGTCCAACCGAAGCCGCCCGGCGACTTTCTTCATGGCCTTCACCTGCGCCGCACCACCCACGCGCGACACGCTGATCCCCACGTCCACCGCGGGGCGCACGCCCGAGTAGAAGAGGTCCGGCTGGAGGTAGATCTGGCCGTCCGTGATGGAGATGACGTTCGTGGGGATGTAGGCGCTCACGTCGCCCGCCTGCGTCTCGATCATGGGCAGCGCTGTGAGGGAGCCGGCCCCCATCTCATCACTGAGCTTGGCCGCGCGCTCCAGGAGCCGGCTGTGCAGATAGAACACGTCGCCGGGGTACGCCTCGCGTCCTGGCGGACGCCGCAGGATGAGCGAGAGCTGGCGATACGCCTGCGCCTGCTTGGTAAGGTCGTCGTAGACCACCAGCGTGTGCTTGCCCTGCCACATGAAGTGCTCGGCCAGCGCCGTGGCGGCGTAGGGCGCGATGTACTGCATGGGCGCCGGGTCGCTGGCGTTGGCGGCCACCACGATCGTGTAATCCATGGCGCCGCGCTCGCGGAGCGTCTCCACCACGCTCGCGACCTTACCCGCGCGCTGGCCGATCGCGCAGTAGATGCAGATCACATTGGCATCACGCTGGTTGATGATCGTGTCGAGCGCGATGGCGGTCTTGCCCGTGCCGCGGTCGCCGATGATCAGCTCGCGCTGGCCGCGGCCGATGGGGATCATGGAGTCGATGGCCTTGATCCCGGTCTGAAGCGGCTCGCTCACCGGCTGCCGCTTCACGATGCCGGGCGCCACAATGTCGATCTGGCGACGGTCCTCGTGCTGGATGGCGCCCTGGCCGTCGATGGGCTCGCCCAGCGCGTCCACGACCCGGCCGAGGTACTCGGAGCCCACGCCAATGTCCAGCACGCGGTTCGTCCGGCGGACGGCGTCCCCCTCCTGGAGGACGGTCCAGTCCCCCATGATCACGGCGCCGATGTTGTCCTCCTCGAGGTTCAGCGCCAGCGCCGGAACCGTATCCCCCGATTCCGAGGACGTGATCTCGAGCATCTCGCTGGCCATGGCCTTGGTCAGGCCGTAGATACGGGCCACTCCGTCTTTGACCTCCAGGACCTCACCGACCTCCTCGACCTCCATCTCCTGGTCGAAGTGCTCGATCTCCCGGAGCAGAACTTCCTTGATCTCGCCCGCGCGCAGCTGCGACTCAGAACTTGCCATTTCCCCGCTACCGTTCCCGGTTTCTCAGAACTTCGATTTCGTTACGCACCCGCCGGAAGCCCCGGCAGGGTGGCGTGCATCATGTCCCGCTTGAGCGACAGCAGCTGCCGCCGCAGCGACCCGTCCAGCGACCGGTCGCCGTATCGCACCACCAGGCCGCCCAGGATGTTCGGATTCACCTGGATGTGCGGCACCACGGTCTTCCCCAGGATCGCAGACAACCGCTCGACGATGAGGGCCACCGTAGCCTCGTCGGGCGTGCGGGCCAGCGTGACGCTGGCGTGGATCCGGCCGGAGTGCTCATCCAGCAGCGTCTGGTACTCCTCCGCCATGACGGGGAGTAGCGCCTGCCGACGCTTTCGCAGCACGACCAGCACGAAGCGGAGGAACCGCTCCGGCACCCGACCGGAGAGGGCGCGCCGCAGCGTGTCCGCCTTCTCGCCCGGCTCCACCTTGGGCGTAGCCAGGAAGAGGTGGATGCGCGGGTCCGAGGCCAGTATCTCCGACAGCATCGCGAACGCGCGTCCGTACTCCTCATGCTCGCCGTGGCTCAACCCGAGCTCGAGCAGCGCCGACGCGTAGTTGCGGCCGACCATGCGGTCTCTCACCTAGGCCGCTCCCGCGCCCGCGTCCGCCTTCGGGCCGCTGGCCGTGGCGGCGCGGTCCAGGAAGTCCCGCACCACCCGCCGGTCCTCCTCTGCATCCATCTTCCTGCCGACCAGGTGGGCCGCGGCGGCAATGGAGATCTCCACCGCCTCGCGCCGCAGCGACTCCAGCGCCTGCTCGCTCTCGCGCCGGATCTCCTGCTTCGCGCGATCGACCACGTCCTGCTGCTCGGCCTTGGCCTTCGTCAGCAGCTCCTGGCGCACCTTCTCCGCGTCCTGCTTGCCCTGTGCGATGATCTGCTGCGACTCCTCGCGGGACCGGGCCAGCTCGCGGCGCTGATCCTCGAGCGCCTTCTGCGCTTCCTCGCGCGCCGCGCGCGCTTCGTCCAGGCTCTCCTGGATCCGGTCCTCCCGGGCCTGGGCGTACCCCAGGATGGGCGGGAAGGCCCACTTCCAGAGGACCAGCAGCAGCACGCCGAAAATGACCACCGTCCACGCGGACGTGCCGATGTCGAGATTGAAGACGTTCGGCGTGTGCTCCGCCGCCTCCGTGGCGTGCTCGGCTTCCTGGATCAGCAACCAAAGAATGTTCATGCTCAGCTTTCCACAGTCGTTCTGGTGGTCTGAAGATCAGCGGTCGCCGCCGGTGCCGGGGCACCGGCGACGGCCGCCGCTTCCGCAGAGCCCGTCGTTAGATCAGGAACGCGATCACGAGCGAGAACAGCGCCGCACCCTCGATGAGGGCCGCAAGGATGATCGCCGCCGTCTGGATCGAGCCAGCGATCTCAGGCTGACGGGCCATGCTCTCCGTCATCCGGCTGCCGATCCAGCCAATACCGATCCCGGCACCGATGACCGTCAGCCCCGCGCCGAGCGCCTTACCGAAGCTGGACAGGTACCCGGTAACATCACCGGTCATACCCGTCGTCAAGCCTTCCTGCACCGCCGAAAGGAGGTGGAACATGTTGTAATCTCCGTTCAATTCGCGGGGGTTCCGTTGATTGCCGCCCCTCGATCCTCCCGGACGCCCCCCTGACGTCCGGCCTGACCGCTGCCGCTTCCCGGACCCTGCTACTCCCGAGCCCGCACGGCGTTCACCGGCGCTCTGCCGGCTACCTTACGACGGAGGCGCTGGAGCGCTCGCCTGCCGAAGCCGCGTCACTTCCGACGGACGCGGTCGCCGTTTCCAACGAATCTGCTCTGGACCCGGTCCGGATCCCGCCTCAGTGGGCGCGGATCAGGCCAATGAAGACCGCCGACAGCATGGCGAAAATGTACGCCTGGAGGAACGCAACGAAGATCTCCAGGAGCATGATCGCCACGGCCATCAGGATCGGCGCGGGGATCACCCACAACGCGCTCGCCCCCACCGCCAGCACCGCCAGGCCCGTCAGCGCCAGCACCACCGCGTGGCCCGCGGTCATGTTCGCGTACAGCCGGATCGCCAGCGCGAACGGCTTCGTCAGCTTCCCCAGGAACTCCACGGGCGTCATGATCAGCAGCATCAGGTACTTCCCGAAACCGCCGATGCCCGGGGGCGCGTAGAAGATCGTCTTCGAGTACCCCGCCATCCCCAGCGCCCGCATCCCCGCCACCTCGACCACGATGAAGGTCAGGATCGCCAGCGCCGCCGTCACGGAGATGTTGCCCGTCGGCGACGCCCCCCAGGGCACGAGCCCCAGCAGGTTGCAGAAAAGGATGAAGAAGAAGACCGCGATGATGTACGGGTAGAACGCCTCCCCGTGCGGCCCGACGTTGGGCTTCGCTACCTCGTCGCGGAGGAAGAGCACGACCGCCTCCATGACGTTGTGATGCCCCTTCGGCCCCCGCTTCGCACCACCTTCATGTGCCCTCTTCGCGCGCCGCGCGGACGGGATGAGGATCGCGGCCACCAGCACGGCCGAGAACATCATGAACAGCACGTGCTTGGTAATGGAGAAGTCCATCGTGAGAGGACCCAGGTGCACCGGCTCGAACTGCGGCAGGTGCACCACACCGAACGGCGTCTCCCACTCGTGGGAGTCCGCCAGGTGGTGGAGGATCATCTCCTTGATGTTGAACGGGCGGTCCCCTTCCGGGGCCGCGGCCGCAACCATTGGTAGTATCGTTCCCAGCATTCAGTCAGCCAGTCGCAAGAACAGCGGCTCGAGCAGTACGAGCACGAAAACGAATCCAACCAGACTCACCAGCCCGGTGGCGGGGTCGTAGGCTCCCGTCCGGGTCAGCCACAGAGCCACCGCACCCACGGCTCCGAACCGGAGCGCGATTCCCAGAGCCCAGCTCAGCATGAAACCGGACCCGCCCCGCAATGTCAGCAGCGACCAGAAGGCCACCAGCTGCACAGGCCAGGCGATGCCCGCCGCCAGCCATACCGCCGCCGGCTCCGCGGCACCCACGAGCGCGATCACGCCACCCGCGAGTGCGGCGAGGATGGCCGCGGAAGCCATCCCGTAGGACAGGAGCGGCCTCACTCTTCTCCACTCTTGTCCTGCGGTGCCACGATCAGATGGTGCACCATGTGATAGAACCCCGCTCCCGCTCCCACGAATGCGCCAAGGAGCGCGAGCCAGGGTTCCGTCCCCAGCCAATCATCGGCCTTTGTTCCCAGCCACAGAAACAGAAGCGTGCTCGCCGCCAACGTGAGCCCGTACCCGAGGTACGCCTCGACACCCGGCTGCTCAGAGCCGGAGGCCGGCTTTCGTGGGGGCTGTTCTGCCAAGTTTCCGCCTGCTCCTTCGAAGGTGCAGACGGCGAACCTAAAAGCTTGTGAAAAAATGCGCAACCGGCCCCGCCCGCGCCCACACCCCCCCGCGCCGGACGTCGGGTTTGACGCGTCTCTCGCCCGGTCTCTATCTTGCACCCCCGCTGCCCGGGTTCACGAAGGTCTGGAGGCGACATGCGACTGGGGACGCTACTGGCGACTGCGCTGCTCTTGGGCGCGTGCGCCGGATCCGGCGAGCACAACGAGCCGGGGATGAACCTCGGGGAGGGTGACGACGTGGCCGCCTCGATGGAAGTGAAGGTGTCGGGGGATTCCGTCCGCCTGATCCTGCACGTGACCAACAGCGGGGATACGCCTGTACAGCTTTCCTTCCCGACCTCGCAGCGGTACGACTTCGTGGTCGAGACTCCGGCCGGCGAGAAGGTCTGGCGCTGGTCGGACGGAATGTCGTTCCTGCAGGCGTTGTCGCAGGAGACACTGGCGCCGGGCGACTCGTGGGACATGGAGGCGGTCTGGGATCCCGGCGACCGCGAGGGCGAGTTCGTCGCGGCGGGCGAGCTCACGGCCCGGGAGCGCGAGGTCCGTCAACGCGCCACCTTCCAGCTGTAGGTCACGAACGGCGATGGACCTGGATCGATGTAGTCCACGGGGAGAGCCTCCCGGTCGTGGCCTCCGGGCGCACAGCGCCAGGGAGCTGACTTGATCGGACTCGCCATGGCACTCCTGGTCGCCCTGCTGGCCTCGGCCTTTCTCACCGCCGCAGAGGTCGCACTCTTCTCCATTGGCGACCCCCGCATCCGCACTCTCGTGGAGGGCGGCGACAACGCCGTGGCGAAGATCCGCGCCCGTCCGCGGGCCCTGCTCGTTCTGCTCCGGTTCGGCGATGGCCTGGCCGCCATCGTCGCGGGCGCCGCCGCCTTCCGCATCGGCCATCTCCTGCTCCCCCTGTACGGTGGTCTGATCGCCATTCTGGTCGCCGCGGTGCTCCTCGTGGCCATTGGCGAGCTGTGGCCTCGCCGCATCCTCCCCGAGCGGGGCGTCCGCTTTGCCGTGGCCATCGCCCCCTTCATGCTCACGCTCAGCCGCGTGCTGCGCCCGGTCCTCTACCCGCTCGAGCGGATGACGCGGGACCTCCCGGAGCCCCGGCTCACCTCCGTCAGCGAGATCACGGAGTCCGAGCTCCGGCAGCTGACCGCCCTCGGCCGCAGCGAGGGCTCCATCGATGAGCACGAGGGTCAGATCATCGAGCGCGCGTTCCGACTGGAAGACACCCGCGTGTGGGATATCATGACGCCCCGGGTCGACATCTTCGCATGGCGCGACGACCTCACGCTCGACGATATCTCCGAGCAGTTCGGCTCCGTGCCGTACTCGCGGGTTCCGGTCTACGACGAGTCCATCGACGACGTCACCGGGCTCCTCTATCTCCGGGACGCCTACCAGGCGCTCATCGCCGGGCAGAACAGGGTGGCGCTCCGGGGCCTCGCGCGGCAGCCGCTGGTGGTGCCGGGATCGCTTCCACTCACGCGGCTGCTCCGGGACTTCCAGAACCGGCGGATCCACCTTGCGCTGGTGGTGGACGAGTACGGTGGCATTGACGGGCTGGTGACGCTCGAGGACGTAATCGAGGAGCTGGTGGGGGAGATCGAGGACGAGACGGATGTGACCGAAATCGACGTGGTCCGGATCTCCCGCAACGAGATCATCGCGGAAGGTGATACGGAGCTGCGCGAGATCAACCACATTTTCAACACGGCCCTTCCCCTCCTGGAGCATCGATCGCTGAACGGTTACCTGATCGAGGAGCTTGGACGGGTGCCGCAGGCGAAGGAAACGGTGGACCGCCAGGGGCTGCACATCGAGGTGCTCGACGCCTCTGAAACCCAGATCCTCCGTGCGCGAATCACGCGACGGGCACCCGCCACGGAAGGCGCGCTGGACCGGGAGACCCGAAGGAGAGAAGCGCCTGTCGACGCCGCTGGGAGGATCGAGGACGGAGATGGCGGGGGTCGGGATCGTGGCGCCGGAGAATAGGTCGACGGCGCGGCTGCCCGGGGAACAGGCGCTGCGGGAGGCACGAACTCGCCTGCGGGGTGTCGCCCGTCACACCCCGCTCCACCACTCCCCGTGGCTGTCCGCGGACGTCGGGGTGCCCGTGTACCTGAAGCTCGAATGCTGGCAGGTCACCCACTCGTTCAAGCTCCGGGGGGCGTACAACGCCATCGCCGCGCTGGACTCCGTCCAACGGGCGCGTGGGCTCACCACCGCGTCCGCGGGCAACCACGGCCTCGCCGTGGCGCACGCCGCACGGCTCCACGGGGCGGACGCGACGATCTTCGTGCCCGCCGCCGCCCCGGGGGCGAAGCGGTCGCGGATCCGTCGCCTCGGTGCCGAGCTCCGCGAGGTCACCGGCAGCTACGACGACGCCGCGGTGGCGGCGCGAGAATTCGCCGCCGCGACCGGTGCGCAGCTGGTGCACGGCTTCAACGACCCGGACGTGGTGGCCGGCCAGGGGACGGTGGGAATGGAGATCGTGGAGGACCTGCCGGACGTGCGGGAAGTGCTGGTGCCGGTAGGGGGTGGCGGTCTCGCCGCGGGTGTGGGCGCGGCGCTCCACGTGGGCGCGCCCGGGTCGCGGCTGCTGGGCGTGCAGTCCACGGCGACGCGAGCCATGCACGAGGCGTTCGTGGCCGGTGGCATCGCGCCGTTCGAGGATGCCCCTACGCTGTGTGACGGGCTGGCGGGGGAGACGGAGGCGGAGTCGTACGCCCGCGCCCGCGCGGCGTTGAGCGACCTCCGACTGGTGCCAGAGCCGGAGGTGGGCCCGGCGATCCGGGCTCTCTTCGAGAACGAGGGCATCGTCGCGGAGGGCTCCGCCGCCGTGGGGATCGCGGCGCTGCTGAGCGATCTCTGGCCGGTGCGGGGGCCCGTGGTGGTGGTGATCAGCGGCGGCAACATCGATGCGGGCCGGCTGTCGCACATCCTGAAGGAGGCCTGAGTGGCGCACCTGATCCCGTTCCGCGGCCGCACGCCCCGCGTGCATCCGAGCGCTTTCCTGGCGCCCACGGCAGTCCTCATCGGGGACGTGGAGGTGGGCGCCGAATCGAGCGTCTGGTTCGGTGCCGTGCTGAGGGGCGACCACGCCCGGAACGGAATCCGGATCGGGGCCCGCACCAGCATCCAGGACAACTGCGTGATCCACGTCAGCGCGGAAGGTCCCACGGTGGTCGGCGACGACGTGACCGTCGGACACGGTGCGGTGTTCGAGAGCTGCGAGGTTCGGCGCGGGGCGTTGATCGGTATGAACGCCGTGCTGCTCCATCACGCCATCATCGGAGCGGAATCGCTGGTGGCCGCGGGCAGCGTCGTGCCCGCCGGGATGGAAGTGGCGCCGAGAACGCTGGTGGCCGGGTCGCCGGCCACGCCGCGCAAGACGCTGGAGGGCGAGTCCGCGGGGTGGATCCGGGGCAGCGCCCGGCACTATGTGGAGCTCTCCAGGGAGTACCTGGAGCAGAAGATCGGCGAGCTCTAGGGATCGCTGCAGTCGCGGGCATACCCGCAGCGCGGGCACTTCAGCTTGCAGGCGGCGGTGTAGAGCATCGTGGCGCCGCAGACCTCGCAGCGCACAGGCGCCTCGGGGTCGTGGTGCGGGTCGTAATCGACCCGGTCCACGGCGGTCCCGTCGCCGCCGTTACGTCCCCGGGGCTGCGTCAAAATTCGACCAGATCGGTGCGGCGACGTTCGACAGGGCGGGGGCGTCTTCGAGCAGCGGCAGCGGGTTGAGGGGATCCGTCTCCAGGAATGCGTCCACCACCGCGGGGTCGAACTTGCGGCCTCGCTCGCTGGCGATCCATTCAACGGCCTCCTCCAGCGGCCACTCCGACTTGTAGGGCCGGTCCTGGATCAGCGCGTCGAACACGTCGGCCACCGCGGTGATCCGCCCGGGCAGGGGGATTTCCTCACCCGCCATTCCGGGCGTGTACCCGGTCCCATCCCAGTTCTCGTGATGATAGAGTGCGATCTCCTCGGCCACCTGCATGATGGGGGAGTCGCTGCCGCTCAGGATGCTCGCGCCGAGCGTCGTGTGCGTCTTCAGGATGTCCCATTCCTCGAGGCTCAGCGAGCCCGGCTTCAGCAGGATGGAGTCCGGGATCCCGATCTTGCCGATGTCGTGCAGCGGCGCCGCCTGGCGGATGATCTCCACCTGGTTCCGGTCGAGGCCAAGGGCGGAGGCGACGGTCGCAGCCGTCCGTCCGACCCTGTGGGTGTGGAGCCCTCGCTGGTAGTCACGGAGCTCGGCTGCCATCGCGAGACGCTCGGCAACGGCGAACTGCGCGCTCCGTACCTGTTTCGTGCGCTCCTCGACGCGTTCTTCGAGACTCTGGTTGAGGTCCCTCGTCTCGAGCAGGTTCATGACCCGAAGGACGACCTCCACGTTGTCGTACGGCTTCTCCAGGAAGTCCTTGGCGCCCGCCGTCAGCGCCCGCTGCTTGGCGGCGCTCGACAGGTCCCCCGAGATGACGAGGGTCGGGAAGTACTCGGTCTCGCCAACCCGGGTCCGGACCTGCCGGAGCACCTCGAAGCCGTCCAGGTGGGGCATGTGGAGGTCCAGCAGCAGGATGTCCGGCGCGAACTCGCGGAAGCGGGAAAGTGCTCGCCTCGGGTCCGTGAGACTCTCGATGCGAGTGAATCCGGCCTTCACGAGGATCCGCTCCAGCAGATCGACGTTCGGTTCCTCGTCGTCGATTATGAGAATGCGTCGGGTCGCGAGTCGGTTGTCCATGCAGTACCTCTGCGGAGCAGGGGCGGTCGAGGGGGTCGGGAAGGCCCGGGACGGCGGTCAGGTGCCTGTCACCGTCCAAAGGGGGTTCAAAGAGGTTAATGGCGGCCGACCGGACGGTCAATCGCGCTCGTTGGCCGGGCTCATGGACGGCGCTGACCGAAGTAGCCGCGCGGCCCGGGCCGCCGATAGAGGTACCACGCGAGCCCGGCCAGCACCGGGATCAGGACGAGCACGCCCCCCAGCACCGCCCAGGGCGACGTGCTCCCCATTCCGGTCAGCACCGGGCCGAGCGCGGCGAGCACGAACGGCAGGAGAGCCGCGGGTCGCGCCCACCAGCGGCCGAGGCCCAGCGCCAGCGCCGCGCCGACCACGGCCAGCGCCATGGGCGCCAGGGCGGGCAGAACCGTGGCCAGGGCTTCGGCCCTGCCGACGGCGCGCCCGCTCACCATGACGGGGCCATCGCCTATCGCGAGTCCGAGGATGAACAGGACGATCGCGCCCGCCCAGAACCAGAAGACCCAGATCAGAAGGTTGACCCCGAGGGGCCGCTCGTCCGCGTTGTCGTGATTCATGCGGAGAGTGCGTAGCCGAGGTACCACTGGATGATCGGGTCGCCCCAGAGATATACGATGGCGCCCCCCATGGCGAGGAACGTACCGAGGGGGAGGTAGGTCCCCATGGCCTCGAGCTCCCCGCGGGCGGCGGCGAGCGGAACCCCGATGGCGAGCCCGAGCACCGACCCCAGGAGAACCGTGAGGAGGGCGCCCTGCCACCCCACGAAGGCGCCGATCATGGCCATCATGTGGATATCACCCACGCCGAGCGCGGGCTTCCGGAAGAGAGCTTCACCGCCGAGCTTGATGAGCCACATGAAGGCGTAGCCGCCGAGGCCCCCAATGAGGGCGGCCGTGAACGGGAACCCCTCCGGCCACGCGGCCAGCGCCAGGCCGACGAGCGCCCCCCCGAGGGAGAGCTGGTCCGGGATGATGCGGTGTCGAGCGTCAATGATGCCGATTCCCAGGAGACCGGTGAGGAAGAGGGCGCCGCGCAGCGCCTCGACCGGACCCTGCCAGAGGGCCATGCCGAGCCAGATCAGGGCGACCACGGCCTCGATGATCGGGTACTGGATCGAAACCCCGGTACCGCAGGACCGACAGCGGCCCCGGAGCAGAATCCAGCTCAGGACCGGGATGTTGTCGTACCAGCGGATGAGTTCGTGGCAGGACGGGCAGCGGGAGCGCGGCCGCACCACGGATTCGCCGGCCGGCCAGCGATAGATGCAGACATTCAGGAACGAGCCTACGGCGGCACCGGCCGCCGTGAGGTACACCAGCCACACTGTCTCCGTCATCCACGCTCTCTCGTCAGCTCGAACAGCAGGATGGCACCGGCTACCGCCACGTTCAACGATTCCGTCCCACCGCTCATAGGTATGGACACGGTGCGCACGCAGCGAGTCGCCACAGCCTCGCTCAGCCCCGCCCCTTCGTTCCCCAGCACCAGCGCAACCCGCTCCACGACGGGTTCTTCGCCCACCGGGTTACCGGCGGCATCCGCCGCGACCAGAAGGACATCGTGGTCGCGGACCCAGTCGTCCAGCTCACCCAGCGCCGCCTGCACCACCGGGAGCCGGAACACGGCACCCGCCGAGGCGCGCACAACCTTCGGGTTCCAGGGGTCCACCGTTCCGGGCAGGCAGATCACCGCGCCGCACCCGAAGGCCGCTGCGGATCTGGCCAGTGTACCCAAATTTCCGGGATCCTGCACCCCGTCCAGCACGAGGACCACGACCGAGCGCTCGGGCTTGAGCGCCTCGAGAGATGCACGTGGCGACTCCGCTACCGCCAGTACCCCCTGGGTGGTCGCGGTATCGGCCAGTTCCCGCAGCGCAGCATCCGTCGCCTCCCGAAAAGTCGCGCGCCCCTGGGCCGCTCGGTCCTCGAGCCGGGCACGCAGTCGGCGCCCTCGCTCGGTGTCCTCTAACGAGGACGCAATGACCGCCGTTCTCAGGACAATCCCGGCGTCGAGGAGCTCCTCCACCACCCGAACGCCCTCGGCCACGAAGAGCCCCTCACGTTCCCGCTGCTTGCGGCTCCCCAGCCGGCGGATGGCCTTGGCTTCCGTGCGGCTCAGCATGTGGGGGTCTGGAACACCCTTTGCACAGCAACGGGAGCCGTGCAGGTGTCTTTTTCCAGGAGAGCGACTTCGATCATGGGTAACCTTTCGCTACGCAGAGGGCTGGCGGTCGGGCTGGTGGCCACGTCCGCCGGACTCGGGGCGTGCGGTGTGTCCGAGCAGCAGGAACTGCAGGTGGGCCGGCAGTACGCGGCGGAGATCAACCGCCAGCTCCCCATCGTCGACGATCCGCAGATCCATCGATTTCTGAACCAGCTCGGGGACCGGATCCAGCGCCAGCCGGGCGCCCGAGACATCCCGTACACGTACTACGTGGTGAACATCGAAGAGATCAATGCCTTCGCGATACCGGGTGGCTTCGTGTACATCAACCGTGGGCTCATCGAGCGGACGGACAACCTGGCGGAGCTGGCCGGGGTGGTGGCCCACGAGATCGGGCATGTCGAGGCGCGCCACAGCGCCGAGATGATGGAGCGTGCGCAGACGGCTGAAGCGGGGCTGATCCTCGGCTCGATCCTCCTGGGGGCGCCCCCGGGGGGCGTAGCGGGCGCGGCGGTGGACCTGGGTGCGCAGGCGTATTTTTCGCACCACAGCCGTGAGGCGGAGAACGAGGCGGACGCCATCGCGGTGCGGATGCTGCCGGTGGTCGGGATCGACCCGAACGGCCTGGTTACGTTCTTCAAGGAACTGATCGCGGAGCGCGAGAGGGCGCCCTCGCAGCTGGAGCAGTGGTTCTCCACGCACCCGCTGACGGAGGAGCGGATCGCGAACGTGCGAGCCCTCATCCGGGCGCTGCCGCCGCACGAGGGGCAGTCGCTGCAGGTCACATCGCGTGACTACGAGACCTTCAAGGCGCGGGTGCGGCAGCTGCCGCCGCCGCCGCCGGAGTTCCGAAAGAACTGAGCGGCGGAGCGTCGTGACGGTTGGAGACGGAGGGGCCGGCCCGGCACAGGGCCGGCCTTTTCGCGTGGGGCGGCCCCCCCTAGCTTCGGCATTCCACGAGCGCGAGACCGATCTTCCATGGAGACCCCGATGCTCCCCGTAGCTCTCACCATTGCCGGCAGCGACAGCGGCGGTGGCGCAGGAATCCAGGCAGACCTGAAGACCTTCCAAGCGTTCGGCGCGTTCGGCACCAGCGCCATCACGGCCATCACCGTCCAGGACACCCTGGGCGTCCACGGGGTGCATGCCATCCCGCTGGACATGGTGCGCCGCCAGATCGAGGTGGTGGCGGCGGACCTCGAGCCTGCGGCGGTGAAGACGGGAATGCTCGCCACCGCCGAGCTGGTGGCCGGAGTGGCCGCGGCGATCCGTGAGCTGCGGCTGCCGCACTACGTCCTCGACCCGGTCATGGTGGCGACCAGCGGGGATCGGCTGCTGGACCGGGACGCGGAATCGGCGGTGACGGAGCTCCTCCTCCCGCTGGCGGCGGTGGTCACGCCGAATCTGGACGAGGCGCGGCTGCTCGCCGGGCGCGAGATCCGCGGTGAGGCGGACATGCGAGCCGTGGCCGAGCGTCTGGTGGAGATGGGAGCGGCGGCGGCGCTGGTGAAGGGCGGCCATCTTGAAGGCGGTGAGGTCGTGGACGTGCTGGTGGACGGGGAGGGCGCGCGCAGTTGGCGGCGGGAGAAGGTCGCCACGAGCAGCACCCACGGGACCGGGTGCACTCTGTCCGCCGCCATAGCCGCCGGACTGGCTCATGGCCGGCCTCTGCGCGTGGCCGTGGACGCGGCGCTGGACTACGTGCACCGCGCAATCGTACATGCGCCCGGCATCGGGCATGGCAACGGTCCGCTGAACCATCTCGTCCCGGCCCGATCCGACTAGCGGGTCAGGAACCAGTTCGCGAGCAGATAACCGCCGGTGAGTCCCAGGACCATCAGGGCGCCGTAGAGCGTGGGAGGGGCGGGAATGGGAAGCCGGAGGAACCGCACGAGGGCTCCGATCCCCAGCGCCACGATCACACCGACCCACCCAGGTACGACCACTGCCTCACTGCCCATCTTCACCTCCTGAATCCGGCGGTGTCCTGGCTCCCTGACCCCCTTCCGGCGGCGCCAGCCACCAGTCGGGGAGGTTCACCAGCGCTCCGCGTATGTCCATTTCCATGTCCCGGACCCGATCTCGGACCAGGAACGCATCCACCTGATAGTACAGGATCGTCCAGGGCTGCTCCTCCTTGAGGATCTCCTGGACGCGTCCCCACAGCGGCGCCGCACGCTCCGGGTCCGGCTCCAGAACGGCTCGGTCCATGAGCGAGTCCACCTCCGGGTTGCCGTAGGAGGCAAACTGGTAGGGCCCCTCCAGCGCGTCGGAGTGGAAGAGGTCCCTCAGGTCCAGTCTGAAATCACCCGACCATCCGAGCAGTGCGGCATCGAACCGCCGCTCCGGAGAGGTGACGTCGGCGAAGAGCGTACTGGCCTCGGTCCTTTCGGTGCGAGCCCGCACCCCGAGAGCGGCCAGGTCCGATCGCAGCGCCTCGGCCACGTCGCGGTTGAAGTCGCTCCCGGCGCTCAGCTTGATCCGGATCTCGAAGTCCGATCCGTCGGGCAGCTGCAGGATATCGTCGCCATTGCGATCCCGGATCCCGAGACCTGCGAGCAGCGCCCGGGCGGAGTCCGGATCGAAGGGGACCGGCTCGACCTCCGGGTCGTACGCCCAGTGGAACGGCATGATGGGCGTGACGCCGAGATCCCCGAAGCCGTTGCGGAGCCCTTCCAGGATCCGGCGCCGATCGAGGCTCATGGCGAGAGCGCGCCGTACCCGCGGATCGTCGAGAGGTGGGCGGAGCGCGTTCCAGACCACGAAGCTGAACTGCCGGGATGGCTTCACCACTACCCGGATCCCCGGCCGGTTCGCCAGGGCCCGCACCTGATCGGGCGCGGGCTGGAGCGCCAGGTCCACCTCGCCCACGCGGAGCTCCGTGACCTGCGCCGTGTTGTCGGGGATCACGCGCCATATCACTCGGTCCAGCAGTGGCCGCCCACCCAACTCTTCCGGATAGTCCGGATTCGCCTCGAATACCCAACGGTCACCCGCCCGCTGGGACACGAAACGGAACGGTCCGTTGCCCACCGGCGCCCGGTTGAAGGGGACCTGGCGCAGCTGCTCCGGCGGGTACTGCTGGAGGAGGTGCCGGGGCACCACCGGTGTGGAGGGCCAGCCGGCGAGCGGATCGGAATGGGGCTGAAAGCGGAACCGAACCGTGAACGAGTCCAGCACCTCTCCGTCCTTCCAGCGAAGGAAGTAGTCCGCGTTGGGAAAGCCGGTGGCGGGGTCGCGCGCCCGCTCGAACGTAAAGAGTACGTCGTAGGCCGTGGTCGGCGTGCCATCGTGCCAGCGCACGTCGTGCCGGAGATGGAAGACCACACCGGTGTCGCCGAGCATCTCCCACGAGCGGGCGAGGTACGGCTCATACTCGAGGTCGGGGCCGTAGCGGATGAGGGGCGAGAAAAGCGCGTAGCGCAGAATCTCGTTCGTCCAGGCGTCCACCGAGACGAGGGGGTTGGCGTGATCGAGGTCGGTACCGGCGCCAATGACCAGGGTGCCGCCCCTGCGGGGGCCAGCCTCGCCGCAGGAGGCGATCATCACAGACGCCATACTGGCCGCCAGCGCGACCGACAGGATGGCCGCGCGGGACCGCATTGATCGGTTCATCACTCTCGCTTCGGTGTACGTGCCGGAATTAAACGAATGTGGGCCCGCGATCAGAGCCTCGCCAGGATCCCTCGCACGAGCCGCTGGAACCGGTCGGCCGCCTCCACACCCGCCGCGATCACCTCGTCGTGGTCCAGGGGAGCGCCCGAGATCCCCGCGGCGGCGTTGGTGATGAGCGCGATTCCCAGGACCCGGAGCCCTCCGGCGCGGGCGGCGATCACCTCCGGCACCGTGCTCATGCCCACCGCGTCGGCGCCCAGTCGCTCGAGCATCCGGATCTCCGCCGGCGTCTCGTAGCTCGGGCCCAGGACGGCGGCGTAGACGCCTTCCTCCACCGCAATCCCCTGCTCCGTAGCGACGTCCCGCGCCAGGCGGCGCAGCTCGCGGTCGTACGGTTCGGTCATGTCGGGGAACCGCGTCTCGCCCTCATGCACGGCGCCGACGAGCGGGTTCCGCGCCATGAAGTTGAGGTGATCCGAGAGGAGCATCAGCGTGCCCGGTCCGAACCCCCGGTTGACGCCTCCTGCGGCGCAGGTCACCACGAGGGTCTCTGCCCCGAGTGCGCGGGCGGTGCGCACGGGCGTGGCGAGGACGCGGGCGTCGTGTCCTTCATAGGCGTGGTAGCGGCCCTGGAACGCCAGGACCTCCGTCCCATCGAGTCGCCCCGCCACCAATCGGCCCTTGTGACCGGCCACCGTGGAGGGCGCGAAGCCCGGGATCTCGGAGTACGGCACGACCGTCGGCGCTTCCACCGCATCGGCCAGCTCGCCGAGCCCGCTGCCCAGGATCAAGGTCACCGTCGGTCGTCGCTCCAGCCGCTCCCGGAGGTACTCGACCGCATTCCCTACCGCATCACCACTGTCCATTCCCACACCCCACGTCAAAGCCGATACTCGATGGCTGGATGCTCTATCAACAATGTTGGATGGTCAGACCAGGATCCCGGCGATGGTCGCCGTGAGGAACGCCGCCAGGGTGCCCCCGATCATGGCCCGGAGCCCGATACGCGAGAGGTCGCTGCGACGCGAGGGCGCGATCCCGCCGATACCGCCGATCTGGATGGCGATGGAGCTGAAGTTGGCGAATCCGGCCAGGGCGTAGGTGGCAATGACGATGGAGCGGGGCTGAAGCCCGCCATCGGCAGCGAGGAGCTCCGAGAGGCGGAGATAGGCGACGAACTCGTTGGCGACCGTCTTGATCCCGAGGAGTGAGCCCACGGCCACGGAATCCTGCCAGGGCACGCCCATGAGCCACGCGAGCGGCGCGAGGACCCAGCCGAGGATGACCTCGAGCGTGAGCCCCTGCCCCGGCCCGAGGGCGCCCTGCGCGACGAGGAGGGATTCGAGCCCGATCCACCCGGCTACCGCGCCGAGGAGCGCGTTGAACATCGCGATCAGGGCGATGAACGCCAGGAGCATGGCCCCCACGTTGAACGCCAGCGTCATCCCCTCGCCCGCGCCCCGGGCCGCCGCATCGATCAGGTTCACATCCGGGGACTCCACCTCGACCTTGAGGGAGGTGGCGGTCACCGGCACCTCGGTCTCCGGGTACATGATCTTCGCGACCACCAGAGCGGCGGGCGCCGACATGACCGACGCCGCGATCAGGTGGCCGGCGATATCCGGGAAGTAGGCGACCAGCATGCCGACGTAGGCGGCCATCACGCCGCCCGCCACAGTGGCGAAGCCGCCGGTCATCACCGCCATGAGCTCCGACATGGTCATGCGCTCGATGAACGGCTTGATGAGGAGCGGCGCCTCCGTCTGTCCCACGAAGATGTTCCCGGCGGCCGACAACGTCTCGGCACCCGACGTCCGCATCGTGCGCATCATCACCCAGGCCATGCCCTTCACCGCCGCCTGCATGATGCCCAGGTAGTAGAGGACCGTCATCAGCGACGAAAAGAAGATGATGGTGGGCAGTACGCTGAAGGCGAAGTTCGCCCCCGTCTGCGCCATGTACTCCACGGCGCCGGTGGCGGGGTCGGTCACCGGCACGGTGCGGTTCACCAGATTGCCAAACAGGAAGCTTGCGCCGTCGTTGGTGAAGGAGAGGAGGGCGAGGACGAGGTCGTTCAGACCGGCGAACAGCGACTCGCCGACCGGCGTCTTCAGGATGAAGAGGGCGAAGATCAGCTGGAGTCCGAGCCCCCATATCACCACGCGCCACGGGACACGAGAGCGGTCTACGCTGAGTGCCCAGGCCAGGCCGAGCATGGTGAGCAGCCCGAGTACGGAAAGGAGCCGCTGGTACAGCGGAATGTCCACATCCGCGCGGGTCTCGGCGAGGGTCGTGGGCGCCTGATCGAGAAGCCCTTCCACGGTATCCGACGGCGGGCCTCCCACCCCCGTGGCGCGGGCGGAGTCGGCGACTTCCTGGATCACTCCCTGCCCGTCGTCGACCCCTCTGGCCTCGGAAGGCGCTTCCGGGCCGGCCGTGGTGCTTTGGGGGCCCGCAGCCGCGAGCGCCCGCGAGGCGACACCCGCCCCGAACAGCAGTGCCGCCACAGCCCACAGGACCAGCAGTCCACGCGATGCCCTGACGCTTCGTCCCATCCTTCTCCCGGTCACGCGTTGCGCAATTCCGACTCCTTCCCCGTGTCGGCGGGACAATACCGGGCCGCCCGGGCACCGTCAAACCCGCCTCCGCCTGCCACGCTGGCACGGGAGTGGGGGATTCCGCGCCGGAATGGCGGGAAAACGGCTCCTTTGAATGGCATATCGGTTGCACCCTGCTTGTGGTCAGTTCCCGGGGCGCGCGGTTGGGTGCCTCGAAGCAACGCGATGAAAACGCAAACGGGAGACGAAATGGCGAACAAGGTGATCGGGATCGACCTCGGCACCACGAACTCGGTGGTGGCGGTCATGGAGGGTGGCGACCCGGTCGTCATTCCCAATGCGGAGGGTGGACGTACCACGCCTTCGGTAGTGGCGTTCACGAAGGACAGCGAGCGACTGGTGGGTCAGGTGGCGCGACGGCAGGCCATCACCAATCCGAAGAACACGATCGCATCGATCAAGCGGTTCATGGGGCGGCGCTGCTCGGAGGTGAGCGACGAGCGGACGAAGGTGCCGTACGAGATCCGGTGCGACAACCAGGATCGTGTCGAGGTCCATGTGCCGAACGCGGACAAGACGTTCAGCCCGCCGGAGATCAGCGCCATGACGCTTCAGAAGATGAAGCAGACGGCGGAGGACTACCTGGGCCACGAGGTGACGCGGGCCGTGATCACGGTGCCGGCGTACTTCGACGATTCGCAGCGGCAGGCCACGAAGGATGCGGGGAAGATCGCGGGGCTGGAGGTGCTCCGGATCATCAACGAGCCCACGGCGGCGGCGCTGGCGTACGGTCTGGACAAGAAGGGTGACGAGATCATCGCGGTCTACGACCTGGGCGGCGGCACGTACGACATCTCGATCCTGGAGCTGGGCGAGGGTGTCTTCGAGGTGAAGGCGACGAACGGCGATACGCACCTGGGCGGTGACGACTTCGACCAGCGGGTGATCGACTGGCTGGTGCAGGAGTTCAAGAAGGACCAGGGGATCGACCTGTCGAAGGACGCCATGGCGCTGCAGCGTTTGAAGGAGGCGGCGGAGAAGGCGAAGATGGAGTTGTCGACTACGTCTTCAACGGATATCAACCTGCCCTTCATCACGGCCACGCAGGAGGGTCCGAAGCACCTGAACCTTTCGCTCACCAGGGCGAAGTTCGAGCAGTTGGTGGAGGACCTGATCCAGCGTACGAAGGAGCCGATGAAGAAGGCGCTGGAGGATGCCGGGCTGAAGGCGAGCGACGTGGACGAGGTGATCCTCGTGGGTGGCTCTACGCGGATTCCCAAGGTCCAGGAGACGGTGAAGGAGTTCTTCGGCAAGGATCCCCACAAGGGCGTGAACCCGGACGAGGTGGTGGCGGTCGGTGCCGCGATCCAGGGCGGAGTGCTCGCGGGTGACGTGAAGGACGTGCTCCTTCTGGACGTGACTCCGCTGTCGCTGGGGATCGAGACGCTGGGTGGCGTCATGACGCCGCTGATCGAGCGCAACACCACCATTCCAACGAAAAAGACGGAGACGTTCTCGACGGCGGAGGACAACCAGACCACCGTGGAGATCCACGTGCTCCAGGGCGAACGTCCGATGGCGGGAGACAACAAGACCATCGGCCGGTTCCAGCTCACGGGCATCCCGCCGGCGCCGCGGGGAATGCCGCAGGTCGAAGTCACGTTCGACATCGACGCGAACGGGATCCTGCACGTGGCGGCGAAGGACAAGGCCACGGGTAAGGAGCAGAAGATCCGTATCGAAGCATCGAGTGGTCTCACCGAGAACGAAATCGACGAGATGGTGTCGCAGGCGGAGTCGCACGCCGACGAGGACAAGGTGCGCAAGGAGAAGGTCGAGGCGCGCAACCAGCTCGACAGTCTCGTCTACCAGGTGGAGAAGGACGTGGACGAATGGGGCGAGAAGGTCCCGGCCGAGACGAAGCAGCGAATCGACACGGCGGTGGAGCGGGCGAAAAAGGCGCTGAAGCAGGACGAGCTGGGCGAGATGAACGCTGCCCGCGACGAGCTGATGCAGGCGTTCAGCGCCGCAGGTCAGCAGATGTACCAGGACCAGCAGGCCGAGCAGCCGGGTGGTCCGGAAGCGGCGGAGCCCGGAGCGGGTGCTGGTGACGCGTCGGGCGCGGCCGCTGAAGCGGACGAAGATGTAGTCGAGGCGGACTACGAGATCGTCGACGAGGAGAAGTAGGGCAGCGGCGGCATCCGAGCGGGCGGGCATGCCCGCGCCGGCAGGGATGTTGCCCCGGGTGTGGCGTGGCCACCCCGGGGCGTCCTGCATCTGGCACGGCGGTGCGGAGCGGCGGTCGCTCGCGGCGAGAGCGTTGGACGTACGGAGTTGAACTCACGCGCGTGAAGGCGGTAGATTCCGGTACTCACCTCACGAGAAGCCATGTCCAGACGCAGCACCCGAGTCCTGACCCTGGTCGCCGTAGCGTTGGTCTGCGGGGTGGGGGCATCCACGCAGCTGACGCGAGCCGATGGGCCGACCGAAGAGCGGGCGGTGTATCAACTCGCGTTGGCCGCACAGGCCGCCCCACTGGCGGCCCGTGAGCCGGCGCGCGCCCAGGAGCCGCTCCCTCCGGGGCGCGAGGCGCTCGAGTCGGAGCCGCTGGCCGGCGCGCGCGCGCTCAGCGCGGCGTTCGCGGAAGTGGCGGCCCGGGCCACGCCCGCAGTCGTCCATATTCGGACGGAGGGCTCCATGGAGGGGCTGGGGGGCCTCATGGAGCAGCTCCCGGAGGGGCACCCCGCGCCGGACTTCACATACCTGGCGGACGGGACCGGATTCCTGGTGTCGGCGGACGGCCTGATCCTGACGAACAACCACGTCATCTCGGGAGCGACCCGGATCCAGGTGATCCTGTGGGACAAGCGGGTGCTGGAGGGCACGGTAGTCGGGACGGATCCCACGACCGACCTGGCGCTTGTCAGGGTGAGCCGCGAAGGGCTCCCATTCGCGCGGCTCGGCGATTCGGAGCAGCTGCGGGTGGGGGAGTGGGTGCTGGCCATCGGGAACCCGGGGTTCCGTGATGACAACACGCTGGATTTCACGGTGACGAGCGGAATCGTGAGCGCCAAGGGGCGGCCCCTGCGGGTGATCCAGCAGGACCTCGTGAACGATCGCGACCCGGCGGCGCCGTACGCGATCGAAGATTTCATCCAGACGGACGCCGCGATCAACCCGGGCAACAGCGGCGGCCCGCTGCTGGACCTGAACGGCGAAGTGGTGGGGATCAATACTGCGATCGCGAGCGAGACCGGAGTCAACCAGGGGTACGGTTTCGCGGTGCCGGTGAACGTGGCCCGGCGCGTCATGCGGGACCTGCTGGAATATGGCCACGTGCGGCGTCCGCTGCTGGGGATCAGCATCTCCGGCATCACGCCGGAAGACGCGCAGGTGTACGGGCTCCCGCGGATCGCCGGTGTGCTCGTGGAGGATTTCGCCGACGAGTCGCCGGCGGAGCGGGCTGGTCTTCAGCGTCACGACGTGATCGTGGCGATCGGTGGAGAAGCGGTGGAGCGACTCGGTCAGTTCCAGCGCCTGATCGCCGCGCGCGATCCGGGGGAGGTCGTGGAAGTCGACGTGGTACGCTACGGGTCTCCGCTGCGGGTGGCGGTGCGGCTGACGGAGGCGGACCTGGGGACCAGGCGGGTGGTCCGGACGGAGCCCGAGCGGACGACCGACCGGGGGCTCGGAGTCGAGCTGGCGGACCTCACCTCGGCCCTGGCGCAAGCGCGCCGCTACAGGCGCGCCGGCGGCGCGCTGGTCATGGCGGTGGAGCCCGGCAGCGCTGCGGCGCGGAAGAGCGTGCCGGCCGGATATCTCCTGAGGGAGATCAACCGCACGCCAGTCCGCTCGGCCCGGGAGGGCGACCGGCTGCTGGGGGCGCTGTCGTCCGGCTCGGTGGCGTCGCTGCTGCTGGAGGACCCCATGGGGGGCACCCTGATCCGGAATGTGCGGGTTCCGTGACCACGGGATCTGGTTGATCGGGGAGTGCCCCCCGGTTACCTTTGCCCGTTCGTCCGGGCGAAAGTGGCGGAATCGGTAGACGCGCGAGATTTAGGATCTCGTGGGCCTGGCCCGTGGGGGTTCGAGTCCCCCCTTTCGCATGACCGTACCTGAATTCTTCGGAACCGACTTGAAAGTAGATATCGAGCAGCCCACGGACTGGGCGCGAAAGCTGAGCATCACCGTCCCCGCCGAGCGGGTCCAGAAGGAGCGGACCAAGATCGCCGCTCAGTTCGCGAGCCGCGTGCGCATGCCGGGGTTCCGGAAGGGGAAGGTGCCCGCCTCGGTGGTGGAGAAGCAGTACGGTCCGTCGATCGACAGCCAGATGATCGAGCGGGTGATCAACGCGGCGTACCAGGAGGCGCTGCAGGAGCAGGGGCTCTCTCCCATCTCGCAGGCGGCGGTGGAGAACGTGGAGTACGAGCCGGGCTCCGACCTGACGTTCGAGGTGGAGTTCGAGGTTCGCCCCGAGGTCGCTCTGGAGCGGCTGGGGGGCTTCACGGTGACATCGCCGCCGGTGAAGATCGGCGATGACGACGTGCAGAAGGTGCTCGATCGACTCCGCGATCAGAACGCTACGTGGACGGAGCTTACGGAGGGAACGCCTCAGGAGGGCGATCGAACGAAAGTCGAGATCACGCCCCTCCACGGGGACGAGGAGGGTGCGCCGGAACCCCGCGAGTACGAGGTGGTGCTGGGCGCGGGGGAGATCCTGGAGGATATCGACCAGGGGATCCGCACCCTCGGCCTGGGCGAGGAGGGCGAGTTCGTCATTGACCTTCCGGAGCCGCCGGACGCGGGGGAGGACGAGCCCGAGGAGCACCGGGTTCGAATCAAGCTGATCTCGGCATCGCGCCCGGCGCTCCCGGACGCGGATGACGAGTTCGCCCGGGAGCTGGGCGCCTTCGAGAGCATGGAGGACCTGCGGAACCGGGTCCGTGAGGACCTGACGACCGAGGCGGAGCGCGAGTCGAACCGGGAGGTACGACGGCAGCTGATTCAGCACGTGCTGGAGGAAAACCCGTTCGAGGCGCCGCCGTCTCTGGTGGACCAGTATCTCGATAGTCTGCTGCAAGCGCCGGAGGACGCGGACCCCGAGGAGATCGCGGCGGCGAAGCAGCAGGCGCGGCCGGCGGCCGAGCAGGCGGTGCGGCGGATGCTGGTGATCGAGCGGATCGCGGAGCTGGAGAACCTGCACCCGACGGAGGATGATCTGGACCAGCGCGTGCAGGAGATCGCGGCCGAGAACGAGATCGAGCCGGCGGAGGTCCGGCGGCAGCTTGCACAGTCGGGGCGGCTGCAGGCCCTCGCCTCCGATCTCATGGAGCAGCGGGTCTTTGAGTACCTGAAGTCTCTATCGACGATCGAAAAGGAAGGCGAGTAGATACATGCCAGTATATCCGCCGTACGTAATCGAGCGGACCAGCCGGGGTGAGCGCAGCTACGACATCTTCAGTCGGCTGCTCATGGACCGGATCATCTTCCTCGGCACACCCATCAACGACGATGTGGCGAACCTCATCATCGCGCAGCTCCTTTTCCTGCAGGCGGACGACCCGGAGCGCGACATCTTCCTGTACATCAACTCGCCTGGCGGCTCGGTGTACGCCGGGCTGGCGATCTACGACACCATGCAGTACCTGACGGCGCCGGTGAACACGATGTGCATGGGCATGGCGGCGTCCATGGGCGCGCTGCTGCTGGCGGCGGGCGCGGAGGGGAAGCGGAGCGCGCTGCCGAACTCGCGGATCATGATCCACCAGCCCTCGGGCGGGAGCCGGGGGACGGCGGCGGACATCGAGATCCAGGCGCAGGAGATCCTGTACGCCCGGGAGCGGCTGAACCACATCATGGCGAAGCACACGGGTCAGTCGGTGGAGCAGATCGAGGCGGACGTGGACCGGGACCGGTTCATGAGTCCTGTGGAGGCCCGGGACTACGGGCTGATAGACAACGTCGTGACGAACCAGTCGGACGTCGCGGCGGTACCAGATCATAGCGGTTCAAGCGAGTAGGGAGCGGTAGCGCCATGGCGAGCGACAAGCACCTGCGTTGTTCGTTCTGCGGGAAGTCGAAGGACTCGGTGAAGAAGTTCATCTCCGGGCCCTCCGTCTACATCTGCAACGAGTGCGTCTCTCTGTGCAACGAGATTCTCGCCGAGGAAGAAGAGCGCGAAGCGGCCGAATCGATGCCCCGGATCCCCACACCCATGGAGATCAAGGGCACGCTGGACGACTACGTGATCGGACAGGAGCCGGCGAAGAAGTCTCTGGCAGTGGCCGTGTACAACCACTACAAGCGGGTGAACCACCACGGCATCCTGGATGACGTGGAGATCGAGAAGTCGAACATCATGCTGCTGGGCCCGACGGGCGTGGGGAAGACGCTTCTGGCCCAGACGCTGGCGCGGATCCTCCAGGTCCCGTTCACGATCGCGGACGCGACCACGCTGACGGAGGCCGGCTACGTGGGCGAGGACGTGGAGAACATCCTGGTGCGGCTGCTGCAGGCGGCGGACTTCAACATCGCCGAGTGCGAGCGTGGGATCGTGTACGTGGACGAGATCGACAAGGTGGCGCGGAAATCGGAGAACCCGAGCATCACGCGGGACGTGAGCGGGGAGGGAGTGCAGCAGGCGCTGCTGAAGATCCTCGAAGGGACGGTGGCCTCTGTACCGCCGCAGGGGGGTCGGAAGCATCCGCAGCAGGAGTACATCCAGATCGACACGCGCAACATCCTGTTCATCTGCGGTGGTGCGTTCGATGGTCTGGACAAGATCATCGAGGCGCGGACCGGGAAGCGGCAGATCGGGTTCGCGGCGGCGGGCGAGGGATCGAAGCACAACGAGACGGATCCGTTCCGGGAGGTGGAGCCCGAGGATCTACTTCGTTTCGGTCTGATCCCGGAACTCGTGGGAAGGCTGCCGGTGACAGTGACGCTTCAGGCGCTGGAAGAGGAAGCGCTGGTGCGGATCCTCCAGGAGCCGAAGAACGCGCTGGTCAAGCAGTTCCAGAAGATGTTCGAGCTGGAGGGAATCGGCCTCACCTTCGACCCGGAAGCGCTGCGGGCCATTGCCAAGAAGGCGCTCGACCGCGGGACGGGGGCGCGCGGGTTGAGGGCCGTGCTGGAGGAGATGATGCGGGACATCATGTTCGAGATCCCGTCGCGTGATGATGTCCGTGAGGTGGTGGTGACGCCCGAAGCCGTCACGGAAGGGATCCCGCCGCTGCTGGTGCTGCGTCCGGAGAAGAAGAAGAAGGAGGCGTAGGCCCGCGTCGTGAGGATTCGCTCGGTCGAATTCGTCGGCGCGGTCGCCAAGCCGGGTGGCCCGGCGCCGCAGGGCCTGCCGGAAGTGGCGTTCTCCGGCCGCTCGAACGTGGGCAAGTCGAGTCTCATCAACCACCTGCTGCGCCGGACGCGAACGCCGATCGCGCGTGTTTCGAACACCCCGGGCAAGACCCGCGAGATCAATTTTTTCCAGGTGGATGCGCTGCCCGGCAAGGGTCCGGGCGCCGAGGAGCTCCCGAGCCCGTCCTCGGACTCCCTGGAGTTCTTCCTGGTGGACCTGCCCGGTTACGGGTACGCCCGTGTCCCGGAACAACTGCGGTCGGTGTGGAAGCCATTGATCGAGACGTACCTGCGTCAGTCCGAGGCGCTCCGCGGCGTGCTGCAGCTCATCGACGTGCGCCGGGAGCCGACGGACGACGACCTCCAGATGCTGACTTTCCTCGCCGAGCTGGGGGTCCCGACACTGGTCGTTCTGACGAAAGTGGACAAGCTTAAGCGGAGCGCCCGCGACCGTAAGATCCACGGGATCGTGGATCGGCTGGGGCTCGACATGGAGCAGGTCGTGCCGTTCTCTGCGCTGACCGGGGAGGGCCGCGACGAGCTGCTCACGGCAGTGGAGGGTCTCCTGCGATCCGAGGAAGCATGAGACAGACGCTGGGGCCCCTGCCCCTGTTTGCGCTGTTCGCCGCGTGTGCGCCGGTGGCGCCGAAGCCGGCCGCCATCCCGCGTCCGGTGGACGACTCACCCCCAGTGGCCGAAGAGACTCGGCAAGACCTGCCGCCCGTCGGACTCGGTAGTCTGCGGCAGAACGAGTTCTCGGTGGAGATCGTGGACCCGCCGCTGCACGTGAAGCTGACGCCGCTGGCGGAGGAGGTGATCCGGCTGGCGGCCCCGGATACGTATGAGCGGCTGCACGCGCTGTCGTCGAGTCGGGCCGCGGACGCGGAACGGATGACGGAAGCGTACGGAGCGGCGCTCTTCCTCGTCTCGTTCTTCAGTCGGGACGCGAACGTCGCATACCGGCCGGAGGAGCTGACACTGACACACCGGGGGAGGGTGCTGCGTCCCGTGGGCATCATTCCGCTGACTACGGGCTGGGGCCGCCAGCTGCTGCAGCCGCAGCAGACGCAGAGCGCCATCTATGTGTTCGAGCCGGCGTTCGATTATGCGTTGTCGCTCACGATGCGGTATGGTCTGAAGGACAGCGAGGACTGGCAACGCGAGATCGTGCCGTTGCTGGAAGAGGAGCGGGCGCGTGTGGCCTCCCGGGCGGGAGCCAGAAGCGGCGGCTGACGGAGCGCGGCCGAACGCGGCCGGGGCGGCGGTCGTTTCGCCCCTCAGAGCGGAATGTCGTACTCCTTGATCTTCCGATAGAGTGTGCGCTCGCCGATCCCAAGGACCTCCGCGGCCTCGCGACGGTTCCCGCCCACTTCCTTCAGCACCGCAGTGATGGTCTCCCGCTCGACGTCCTTCATGCTCATGCCCGGCTTGAAGACGACGACCCGCTCCTCATCGAGGTCGTCCGGGTCGTCCGGGTCATCGAAGCCGTGCCCGGCGGGGCCGTGGAGCGGCGAGGAGACATCGCGTCCCATGGCGTCCTCGAGGTAGGAATAGGGCAGGGGCAGCGACGTGGGAGACGTTGTGTGCTGCTGCTGGTACTCCTCGAACCCGCTTTTCAGGTCCTCCACGTCCAGCCGCAGTTGAAGCAGCATTCGAAAGATGAACTCGAGGGCGGGACCCGAGCCGCCGTCCTCGCCGGAGGTATTGACGCGGGGCATGACCGGCGCAGGCAGGTTCGGCGTTGAGCCCGGCGTCCTGATGGAGGGCGGAATATCGGCTGGCGTGATGGTGCGACCGGACATCATGACGACCACGGACTCCACGAGGTTGCGGAGCTCCCGGATGTTCCCTGGCCAGTCGTGCTTCATGAGCAGCGCCATGGCCTCGGGCGTAATGTCGACGGGGCTAAGGTCGTGCTCCCGGCTGGTGGTACTCATGAACTCGTCCACCAACAGGGGAATGTCCTCCCGCCGCTGTCGGAGCGGCGGGAGCTCGATGTGGAGTACGTTCAGGCGGTAGTAGAGATCGCGGCGGAACTCGCCCAGCTCCACCTGGTGGCGGAGGTGACGGTTGGTGGCCACCACCACCCGAACATCCACCCGGATCGGCGCCTCGCCGCCGACGCGCATGAACTCCCGCTGCTCGATCACGCGGAGCAGCTTGGTCTGTGTGGCGAGGGGCATCTCCCCGATCTCGTCGAGGAACAGGGTGCCCTTGTCCGCGAGCTCGAAGAGGCCCTTCCGCTGTGCAATGGCGCCGGTGAAGGCGCCCTTCTCGTGCCCGAAGAGTTCGGACTCCAGCAGGGTATCGGCGAGGGCGGCGACGTTCGCGGCGATGAAAGGCTTGTGTCGCCGGGGTGAGAGGACGTGGATCCCGCGAGCGACCAGCTCCTTCCCCGTTCCGCTCTCGCCGGTGATGAGGACGTTGGACTTCACCGGCGCCATCTGAGTGATGCGCTCAAGGACCTCGATCATGGCGTCCGTCTCGCCGACGATGCCCGTGAGCTCGCGGAGACGCTTCCGCTCGATGAGTCGTTTCCCCGCGAGCGCCACGTCCTCGATATCCAGGGGCTTGATGAAGGTCTCCATCAGCCCGAGCCGGGTGCGGAGGGACGGTGGCACTTCCTCGGCGGACTCGGTGATTCCCATGATGGGAAGCCGGTCGAGCGCGGCCGCCTCGTCGGCAAGGCGGCGTGCGCGCTTACCGTCCAGGCCGCCGGTCAGGATGAGGAGCACCGGGTCCTCGACGTCGGCGATCTCCTCCGAGGGGGTCAACAGCTCCACCGGCATCTTGCGCGCGGCGTACGCATCGCGGAGCCGCACGGCGGTCTCCAGGTCGGTGGTCGTGATGAGTACGCGCTCAGCCATGATCGGGGTGGGTGCGGGTATCGTCGCCGCGAAGCAGCTGAACGGCGTGCTGGACAAAGGTATCGAGGACCGCCAGTCCTTCGCGGACGGCCTTCGTGCTTCCGGGGAGGTTCACGATCAATGTGCGAGCGCGTATGCCGGCCACGCCCCGCGAGAGCCACGCCGTGGGGGTGGCGGCCGACCCCGCCGAACGGAGCGCCTCAGCGACCCCCGGGGCGGGTTTCTGGATCACGGCGCTGGTGGCCTCCGGGGTCACGTCGCGCTCGGTGAACCCGGTTCCGCCGGTGGTGATGACCAGATCGATTGCGCCACGGTCCGCCATGGACGCGAGGTGCCCCTGGATCTGGAGGCGGTCGTCCGGCGTGACCGCGTGCTCCACCAGGACGTGGCCGCTCCGCTCCGACCACGCCCGTATGGCCTCTCCGCTGGTATCCTCGCGCTCCTGGCGGCTGGCCGCATCGGAAATCGTGAGGATGGCCAGGCGGATCGGCTCCATGGGATCAGCGACGGAGCGACCCCTCGGTGTAAAAGGGTGGCCGCACGACTTCGGCCGGTATGGCCCTGTCGCGGATGACCACCTCGATGGCGGTCCCGGGCTTCGCGGCCGCGATCGGCACGTACCCCATGCCGACGCCCTTGCCTGTGGAATGGCTGAGCACACCGCTCGTCACCTCCCCCGCTGGCTCACCCTGGTAGCGGATCTCGTAGCCGTGCCGCGGGAAGCCCCGCTCGGCGAGGACGAACCCGACCAGCTTTTCCGTGAGCCCCTGCTCCTTCTGACGGGCGAGGGCATCGCGGCCGATGAAGTCTCCGCTGTCGAGCTTGACGACCCACCCGAGATTCGCCTCCAGCGGCGTCCGCCGCTCGTCGAGGTCGTTGCCGTAGAGGATGTAGCCGACCTCGAGGCGCAGCGAGTCGCGGGCGCCGAGGCCGGCCGGGATGAGGCCATCATCCCGCCCGGCGTCCAGGAGCGCGTTCCATACGTGGGCGGCATCGGCGGCGGCCACGTACAGCTCGAAGCCGTCCTCGCCGGTGTAGCCCGTCCGGCTGATGATGGCGTCGCGGCCGGCGACAGTGCCCTCCCGGAACCGGTAGAAGCCGATGGCGTCCAGGTCGATGTCGGTGAGGCGGGCGAGGATCGGCTGCGCCTTCGGCCCCTGGAGCGCCAGGAGCCCGAACTCGTCGGAGCGGTCGGTGAACTCCACATCGAAGTCCTTCGCCGCGCGCTCGAACCAGGCGCGATCCTTGTCGAGGTTGCCGGCGTTCACCACGACCATGTAGTGGTCCTCGAAGCGGTACACGATGCAGTCGTCGAGGGCGGTTCCGTCCTCCTGACAGAGGACCGTGTACTGGGCCTGGCCGACCTCGAGGCGGGAGGCGTCATTGGTGAGCAGGTGCTGGACGAGGTCGAGCGCCTGCGGGCCCCGGACATCGAACTCGCCCATGTGGGAGACATCGAACAGGCCGGCGTCGTTCCGCACCGCCTGGTGCTCCTTAACGATCCCGGTTGGATACTGGACGGGCATGGCGTAGCCCGCGAACGGGACCAGCTTGGCGTCCAGCTTCTCGTGCTCCCCGTGGAGCGGCGTGTTCTTCAGTGCCTGATCGGCCATGTCACACCCCCATCAAATGAGCCATGATCGCCTTCTGGGCGTGGAGCCGGTTCTCGGCTTCGTCCCATACCCGGGACCGCTTCCCTTCGAAGACGTCCTCGGTCACCTCCTCGCCGCGATGGGCGGGGAGGCAGTGGAGGAAGATGGACTCGGACGCGGCGGCCGCCATCATCTCCCCGGATACCTGGAACCCCTGGAAGACGCGCATCCGCTCCTGCTGCTCTTCCTCCTGTCCCATGGAGGCCCAGACGTCGGTGGTAATGACGTCTGCGCCCTCGGCCGCCTCCATGGGGTCGTGGGTGAGCATGATTGTGGCGGTGCCGCGGGCGCGCTCGAAGATCTCCTTGTCCGGCTCGTACCCTTCCGGTGTGGCGATGCGGACTTCGAGGCCGAAACGGTAGGCGGCGTTCAGCCACGAATTGGCCATGTTGTTGCCGTCCCCGATCCAGGCCACCTTCTTCCCGCTGAGGTCCCGGCCGAACTCCTCCTGGATGGTCATGACATCGGCCATGACCTGGCAGGGGTGCAGGAGATCGGTGAGGCCGTTGATGATGGGGATGGAGCCGTAGTGGGCGAGCTCGACCAGGTCGTTCTGATCGAAGGTGCGGATCATGACGCCATCCAGGTACCGCGACAGGACACGAGCGGTGTCCCGGATCGGCTCACCGCGCCCGAGCTGAAGGTCGCGGGCGGAGAGGAAGAGGGCGTGGCCGCCGAGCTGGTACATGCCCACCTCGAAGGAGACGCGCGTGCGGGTCGAGCTCTTCTGGAAGATCATGCCCAGGGTCTTGCCAGCCAGCGGTTTCCCGGCCTCTTTGCCGGATTTCAGCCTGTGGGCGAGGTCCAGGAGGTCGTAGAGCTGATCGGTATCGAAGTCGGGGATCGCCAGGAAATGCTTGATATCCATCCGTGCCTCACCCATTGAGTGCCAAAATTGCAGTCCGGACGAGGAACGTATCGAGTGGCCCGAGAGGCGTAAAGGCCACGGGCGGGCGCTCCCGTGGCCGGCCTCGCGGCTCAGAGGATGTAGCGTCGCAGGTCGTCGTCGTCGATGACGGCGCGGAGGCGTTCACGGACCATGGCGCCGTCCACTCGCACGCTCTCCTGTCCCGAGTCCGGTAGCTCGAAGAGGAGCTCCTCGAGGAGGGTGGTCATGACGGTATGGAGCCGCCGGGCGCCGATGTTCTCCATGCGCTCGTTGACCTCGGCGGCGATGCGTGCGATCTCGCGAATCGACTCGTCATCGAACTCGAGCTCCACGCCCTCGGATGCGATGAGGGCCTGGTACTGCCGGACGAGGGCGTTCCTGGGCTCCTGGAGGATGCGGACGAAATCCGCCTCGGTGAGCGCCTTCAGCTCGACGCGAATGGGGAAACGGCCCTGGAGCTCGGGGATCATGTCGCTGGGCTTGGCGACGTGGAAGGCGCCGGCAGCGACGAATAGGACGTGGTCGGTGCGAACCATGCCGTACTTGGTCTGGACGGTGCTCCCCTCGACGATGGGCAGCAGGTCGCGCTGCACGCCCTCGCGGCTCACGTCGGGGCCCGGCCCGGACCCACTGCGCTCGCCCACGACCTTGTCCACCTCGTCGAGGAAGACGATGCCGGTGTCCTCGGTGCGGTCGAGGGCCTCGTTGATGACCTCGTCCATGTCCACGAGCCGGTCAAGCTCGTCCTGGAGGAGGATCCGGCGGGCCTCGGCGATGCTCACGGTGCGCCGCTTCTTCTTCTTCGGCAGCATGTCCTGAAGCATCTCGGTGAAATTGAAGTCCATGCCATCCATGCCGCCGCCCATGGGCATCATCATGCCATCGATGGACGCCGACTGCTGGACCTCCACGTCCACCATGCGCTCCTCGAGCTTCCCGTCCTGCAGGAGCTTGCGCAGCTTCTCGCGGGTGCGCTTGCGACGCTCCGAGCCGTCACCCTCCGCACCGGAGGACTGCTCCTGCGCGGCCCCGCTGGAGCCGACGACGAAGGCGCGAACGCTCGCGCCGGAGCCCTCCTCCATCGGAGCGGAGCCGGGGGCGCCTTCCTCGACCGGGGGGAGGAGCAGGTCGAGAAGCCGGTTCTCAACGCCTTCCTTCGCCTGCTCCTCGACCTCCGCCTCCCGCTCGTCCCGGACCAGGTTGACGGCCACGTCCACGAGATCGCGGACGATGGACTCCACGTCCCTCCCGACGTAGCCGACCTCCGTAAACTTCGACGCTTCGACCTTCACGAACGGAGCGCCCGCCAGGCGCGCTAGACGCCGGGCGATCTCGGTCTTCCCCACCCCCGTGGGCCCGATCATGATGATGTTGTTGGGCATGATCTCGTCGCGCAGGTCCTCGGGCGCCTGCTGCCGGCGCCAGCGGTTGCGGAGCGCGATGGCCACCGCCTTCTTGGCGGCATCCTGACCCACGATGTACGTGTCCAGCTCCGCCACAATCTGTCGCGGCGTCAGCTCGTCCAGCCACGCGGGGGCGGCGCCATCTCCGGCCGCGCCATCCCCGGCGGCCCCCTGGTCGGCGGCCCCCTGGTCAGCGGCGCTTTCATCGGGACGGCTCTCGGTGGTATCCAGGCCCAGCTCCATATCAGTCATCAATCTTTCGATCCGTCCAGCTCGAGGACGGTGATGTTGCGGTTGGTGTAAATGCAGATGTCGCTGGCGATCTCGAGAGAGCTCCGTACGATGGCGGCGGCATCCAGAGCGGCGTGGACCTTCATGGCGCGAGCGGCCGCGAGGGCGTAGCCACCGCCGCTGCCGATGGCGACGATCTCGTCATCGGGCTCGATGACGTTGCCATCGCCGCTCACGAGGAAGAGGTGGTCGGCGTCGGCGACGGCGAGGAGGGCCTCGAGCCGGCGCAGATAGCGATCGGTGCGCCAGTCCTTGGCGAGCTCCACGACCGCGCGCGGGAGGTTGCCGGGATAGCGCTCCAACTTCTCCTCGAACTTCTCGAAGAGGGTGAACGCGTCGGCCACGGAGCCCGCGAAGCCGGCCAGGATGCGGCCGTCCTTGAGCTTCCGGACCTTCCGGGCGCTGCCCTTCATGACCGTGTCGCCCATGGTGACCTGGCCATCGCCGCCCAGGGCCACGCGGCCGTCATGTCGGACGGCTACGATCGTCGTTGCGTGCATTTGGTTCTTGCTCATGTCTATGCTGTACCCCGCGCCCGCGTCGGGTTTCCCGGGAGACGCATCATGCCCTGGGATGGGCGTCCCGGTAGACCTTCTTGAGGCGCTCCTTGGAGGTGTGCGTGTAGATGCGGGTGGTGGAGAGGGACTCGTGCCCAAGCAGCTCCTTCACCGCCATCAGGTCGGCGCCGGCGTCCAGCAGGTGAGTCGCGAAGGAGTGCCGGAGCGAGTGCGTAGACAGCTCTCCCTCATCGGCCACAGCGTCGAGGTACTCCCGGACGATGTCCTGGATCCGGCGCGTGCTCAGGCGCCGGCCGCTTTCACCGAGGAAGAGGGCATCGCGGTCGGGGCGGTCGCACGCGCGGATCACCTCGGTCCGACGCAACTCGTAGCGGCGGAGGGCCCGGACGGCGGCGGAGCCCAGCGGGACAATGCGCTCCTTCCGGCCCTTGCCGCGAACCTTAACCTGGTCGCCGACGAGGTCCACGTCGCGGTTCGTAAGGCCCTGGAGCTCCGAGACGCGCATGCCGGTGGCGTAGAAGGTCTCGAGGATCGCCAGATCGCGGGCGCCCCGGAACCCACCATCGGCGGCGCGAGTCTCGGCGATCTCGAACATCCGGTCGACATCCCCACGGCTGAGCCAGGAGGGGAGCTTCCGATCCAGCTTGGGCGACCGCACGGTGCGAGCGGGATTCGCGTCGACGACTCCCTCCCGGTGCAGCCAGCGGAAGAAGCTCCGGACGGCCGAGAGCTTCCGGCTGATGGTCCGGCGCGCGAGCCCGCGTCGGTTCAGGTGGCCGAGGTAGGAGCGGAGGTCGAGGCGATCGAGCTCGTCCCACGACCAGGTGGAGCGCTGGGTATCGAGCCAGGTGCTGAACTGGTCGAGGTCGCGGCGGTAGGCGGAGACCGTGTTCGGGCTCAGCTGGCGTCCTTCCTCGATGTAGCGGAGGTAGTCGCCGAGGGGGCCGGTGCCGGCGGAGGACGGGCTCACGACTCGCGCGCGTGAGCCGAGGAATGGGTGCGCTCCGGAATGTGTGCGGGCTGGGGGAGGCGAACGCGCTCCAGGCCGTTCCCGGACATCCAGGCGGCGAAGTCCCGCTGCGCGCGCTCAGAGGTCTTCTGTCGCTTCTCGGCCTTCTTCCGGATCCGCTCCTCGAGGGGATCCACCAGGCCGAAGTTGGAGTTCATGGGCTGGAAGTCGCCGGGGTCGGCCTCGCGGAGATAGCGGTAGAGGCCGCCGAGCATGGTGGTGCTGGGCGGGATGACCGGGTCCTCTCCCCGTACGACCCGGCCGAGATTGATCCCGGCGAGGATCCCGGACGCGGCGGACTCGGTGTACCCCTCCACGCCGGTGAGCTGACCGGCGAAGATGAGGTCGGGGCGCGCCTCGGTGGCGCCGTATTCGCTGAGACGGGCCGGGAAGTTGAGGTACGTGTTGCGGTGGATGGAGCCCATGCGGAAGAACTCCGCGTCCGCGAGCCCGGGAATGCTCCGGAATATGGCGCGCTGCTCCCCGGTGCGGAGGCGGGTCTGAAAGCCGACCATGTTCCACATCTGGCCCCGGCGGTCCTCGCGTCGGAGCTGGACGACGGCGTGGGCCGTCTCCCCCGTGCGAGGGTTGGGAAGTCCGATGGGTCGCATGGGTCCGAAGCGCAGTGTCTCCGCGCCTCGCTCCGCCATGACCTCGATGGGCAGGCAGCCCTCGAAGAAGGGCACGTTCTCCCAGTCGTGGCCCGGATAGACATCGGCCTCGCGCAGCGCCGCAATGAAGGCGTCGTACTGCTCGTGGTCCATGGGGCAGTTGAGGTAGTCGTCCCCTTCCCCCTTCTCCCAGCGGGAGCCAAGCCACGCGATGTCCATGTCCACGGAGTCGGCGGAAATGATGGGGGCGATGGAGTCGAAGAAGGCGAGGCCCTCGTCGCCCAGGAGCCGCTGGATCTCCGTGGTCAGCGCTTCGGACGTGAGGGGCCCGGTGGCGAGGACCGCGGGGCCGTCCGGGAGCGCTGTGACCTCCCGACGCTCGAGCGTGATCCGGGGGTGCTCCTCCATGGCCGTGGTGATGCGACGGGCGAAAATCTCTCGATCGACGGCCAGGGCCGTGCCCGCGGGGACGCGTGAGGCGTCGGCGCTGGAGAGCAGCAGCGACCCGAGCGCGCGCATCTCGGCCTTGAGCAGCCCGTGGGCGTTGGTGGTGTCCTCGCTCTTGAACGAGTTGGTGCAGACCAGCTCCGCCAGGTCACCGGTCTGGTGCGCCGGCGTGGACCGTACCGGCCGCATCTCTACCAGCCTCACATCGTGACCGCGTTCGGCCAGCTGCCACGCGGCCTCGCAACCGGCGAGCCCCCCACCCACTACCGTCACTTCCGCCATCAGCTTCCCCTCGATGCAGCGTCCGCGTGGACCGTTTCCGGCGTCATTTCCGATTTGCATTCCAGGCAGGTGTAGAACCGGCCGCGCTTCCTGCTGCGCTTTTCGAGCAGGAACGGCGCCTCACAGGTGGGGCAGGCCACGGGTACCGGCGGATCCCAGACCGACCAGTCGCACTGGGGGTATCGGACGCAGCCCCAGAACGGCTTGCCCTTCCGCGTCTTCTTCTCCCCTACCCCGCCGGCGCCGCATTTCGGGCACAGCAGACCCGGGATGGTGACCGGCTTCGTGAACGAGCACGTGGGGTGATTGGCGCAGCCGATGAAGCGCCCGAAGCGGCCGGTCCGCTGGAGGAGCTCGCCGCCGCACTCGGGGCACTCCTCGCCCGTGGCCTTCGGCTCGGGTCGCTTCTCGCCATCCAGGGAATGGGTGTGGCGGCAGTCGGGATAGCCGGTGCACCCGGCGAAACGGCCGAACTTGTTCCACCGGACGGTGAGGGCGCTGCCGCAGTCCGGGCAGACCTCGTCCGTGATCTCCATGACCGACCGGGTGACCGCGTCGCTGTTCTTCTCACCGGCCTTCAGCTGGCGCAGGAAGGGGCCATAGAAGTCGGTGAGCACCTGTCGCCACGCGAGCTCCCCCTCCTCGATGCGATCGAGCTCACCCTCCATCCGGCTGGTGAACCCCACATCGAACAGGTCGGGGAACATGCGGATGAGTACATTGGCCACCGTCTCACCGAGGGCCGTGGGCCTGAACCGCTTCTTTTCGAGCTCCACGTACTTCCGGTCCCGGAGGGTGGCGGTGATCTGGGCGTAAGTGGACGGGCGGCCGATCCCCTGCTTCTCGAGCTCCTTGACGAGGGTTGCCTCGGTGTATCGCGGAGGCGGCTGCGTGAAGTGCTGCCCCGGCTCCAGTGCCCGTAGCTCCGCGGTCTCTCCCGCGTCCAGGGCGGGCAGTGGCGCCAGGTCGTCGAGAGTGCGACCGTCTCCCTCCTCCCTGGACTCCTGGTAGAGCCGTGTGAAGCCGTCGAACTTCATGACGGAGCCGGTCGCCCGGAACAGATAGGCGCTGGAGACACCCCTCAGCCGGAAGTCGATCGTGGTCGTGTCGTAGACGGCCGCCGGCATCTGCCCCGCCATGAACCGCAGCCAGATGAGCTCGTAGAGTCGGTAGCCATCCCTGTCGAGGTACCGCCGGAGCGCATCGGGGCTGCGGCCTGGATCAGTGGGGCGAATCGCCTCGTGAGCCTCCTGCGCACCTTTCTGCTGGCGACCTCCCCATAGCCGCGGCGCTCCGGAGACGTACCGTCGGCCGAAGCGCTTCTCGAGGTAGCTCCTGGCGCTCGTGGCCGCGGAGGCCGAGATCCGGGTGGAGTCGGTCCGCATGTAGGTGATCAGCCCGGCCGCGCCGCCCGGCATGTCGACGCCCTCGTACAGCTTCTGGGCGACGCGCATGGTGCGGCGGGCGTTGAATCCCAGCCGCCTGGCCGCCTCCTGCTGCAGCGTGGACGTGGTGAAAGGCGGCGGAGGGTTCTTCCTGCGCTCCCGACGCTTCACCTCGGTGGCAGTGAACGGGACACCCCGCAGGTCCGCGAGGACGGCGAGCGCCTCCGCCTCGGTGGCCAGCCGGAACCTTGCCCCGTCGATCTGGTGGAGTCTGGCGTCGAACTCCTGGCCGCGGGCGGTGAGGTGCGCGTCGATCGACCAGTACTCGGTCGCGTCGAAGGCGCGGATCTCCTCCTCACGGTCGGTAATGAGCCGGAGCGCCACGGTCTGGACGCGGCCGGCGCTGAGGCCGCGCCGAATGGGTTTCCACAGAATGGGGCTCACCTTGTAGCCCACGAGCCGATCGAGAATGCGCCGCGCCTGCTGCGCCTCGACCTTGTGCATGTCGAGGGCGCTGGGCTGCTCGAGCGCGGCGCGGACGGCGCGGCTGGTGATCTCGTTGAAGCGCACGCGGGCGAAGCGGCCATCGCCGGAGCCGGGGTGGTATCCGAGCTGCTGCGCCACATGGTAGGCGATGGCCTCGCCCTCCCGGTCCGGGTCGGTGGCCAGGATCACCCGCGCAGCACCGTCCGCGAACCGGGCGAGTTCGGTCAGCACCTTGCCCTTGCCCCGGATGGTCACGTACCGCGGCTCGAAGCCGGCGTCCACGTCCACGCCCAGCTCCCGCTTGGGCAGGTCCATGACGTGTCCCACCGAGGCCTTCACCACGTACGCCGGGCCCAGGTACTTCCCGATCGTCCGTGCCTTTGCCGGCGACTCGACGATCACCAGGTGTCTGCTACCGCTCATCATCCTCCCCGCCGGGAGCCAGTCGCCGGAGGATCTCCTCGACCACCGCGTCCGAATCCCTGCCATCCACGTTTACGACGACCTCCGCGCGCCGGTACAGCGGCTCGCGCTTCCGGAGCAACGCCGCCGCGCGCTCCGACCTTCCCTCCAGGGGCCCGAGCAGGGGCCGATCGGTTTCGTCGGCGTCGGCCCGCCGCAGCGCCTCCTCCGCGCTGATGCGGAGCCAGATGCGGACGGTACCGGCGCCGAGGCGATCCACGAGATCCGGCCGGGTGACCCATCCGCCTCCGGGCGCCAGCACCATTCCGGTGGCGCCGGCAAGCTCCTCAGTCAGCTCCGCCTCCAGCTTTCGGAACGCCAGCTCTCCCCGCTCCCGGATCAACGTACCCGGGTCGGAGCCGGTGCGTTCGTGTATGCGCTGGTCGAAGTCCACGAATTTCCACCCCAGCCGCTGCGCCAGGCGAGCGCCGACCGTGGATTTCCCGGCGGCCATGAAACCCACGAGCACGATGCGCCCGAAGGGCAGGCCGCGTCCATGGCTCACTGGGCGCCGGATTCGTACGGTCGGTCGGAACTGGCCTCGCCGATCCGTCGGCCCCGCTCCTCCAGGTCGTCCTGGTAGGATCCCAGGTTGCGGCTGAGCTCGGCCATGGAGTCACCGCCGAACTTCTCCAACATGGCGTTGGCGAGGACGATGGCGACCATCGCTTCACCCACCACGCCCGCGGCGGCCAGGGCGGCCACATCGCTCCGCTCGCGGATGGCATCCGCGCGCTCCTTGGTCCGGAGGTCGACGCTCCGGAGCGGGCGCATGAGGCTGGAGAGCGGCTTCATGGCCACCCGCGCCACCAGCGGGGCCCCGGTGGTGATTCCGCCTTCCACGCCACCCGCACTGTTCGTCACGCGCTTGTACCCACCCGTGTGACGAATGCTCCAGGCGGGATCGTGCTCGATCTCATCGTGAACGCGGGACCCGCGCCGGGAGGCCGCCTCGAAGCCGAGGCCGATCTCCACCCCCTTCATTGCGGGGATGGACATGAGCGCGCCGGCGAGCCTGCCATCCAGGCGTCGGTCCCAGGAGACGTAGCTGCCGAGCCCGGCTACGAGGCCCGTAGCGACGACCTCGAACACGCCACCCAGGGTGTCACCCTCTTCGCCCGCGGCGTCGACGGCCCGGATCATCCGCTCTTCCGCGTCTGGATCGAGGGTGCGGAGGGGGGAAGCGTCGGCGGCGGCATTGAGGTCTTCCGGGAACTCGGCCGGGCGCTCGGCCACGACATCGCCAAGCCGTACCACATGGCTGCCGATCCGGATGCCGAAAGTCTCCAGCATCCGCCGCGCGATGGCCCCCGCCGCAACCCGCGCGGCCGTCTCCCGCGCCGAGGCGCGCTCCAGGATGTCGCGGGCGTCGCCCCGTCCGTACTTGAGGACTCCCACCAGGTCGGCGTGTCCCGGCCGTGGGAGGTGGACGCGCCGGAAATCCTGCTCATCCACATCCGGTGGCGGCGGCTCCGGCGCCATGGCGGTGCTCCAGTTCTCCCAGTCGCGGTTCCAGATCAACATGGCAATGGGAGCGCCAATGGTCTCGCCGAGTCGAACGCCTGAAAGGAGCTCGGCCCGATCCTCCTCGATGGCCATCCGCCCGCCCCGGCCGTAGCCGCCCTGCCGTCGGCGCAATTGCGGATCGATGTCCCTCTGCGCGACCAGGTCCAGACCCGCGGGGACGCCCTCCACCAGGGCAACGAGCCCGCGGCCATGGGACTCCCCGGCCGTCCTGTAACTGAAGTGCATAGATCCCCTGCCGTAGTTCGCGCAAAAAAGCGGAGCCCCCGCGCGTGCAGGGGCTCCGGACCATGCTGAATCACCCCGACCGCGTCAACCGTCCGCGGGCGGGTGCCGGCGGATCATGGATTCGCGTATGGCTCCAGATCCCGTCGGCGGACGTTCACCACGACCACACCGCCCGCGCTGGTGACGCCGTACAGCTTGGCCACGATGCAATCCTTGCGGGCCGCTTCCGTGGTGGCGAGCGCGACACAGCGACCGCCCTGGCCGTTGTTGTCCGAGTCGAGCGGCGGGCCACTCCGGAGCGGTCCGACAATGTTGTCGCGGATCATCAGCGAGTTGACCCGGTTGAAGTGGTTCGTATTGACCACGTCGATGGAGTTCTCCGACGTGCCGGTGAAGGCCGCGCCGTGTCCATCCGTGTCGGTGTGGCTCCCGTCCATCACGGAATTGTGCTCCGGGTGGAAGGCAGCCCCCGCTCCGCCCTGACTCGAGTTCTCGAAGAGCCCCTGCAGTCGCAGGTCGGGCGTGAAGAAGTAGGTGTAGTCGCGACCCCGTGCGACGCCCAGAGACCCGTTCTCGTTCAGCCCGATCCCGAGGACCTCCTCCGACGCGTTGTTCACCAGGTCGGCGATCTCCACTTCGTCGGACAGCTGGGGCTGCTCGGACCCCTGCCAGAGCATGATCCGGCCCAGCGGCGACTTGGCCCCCTCGCCGATGGCGATGGTCCCACGGTCACCCGACGCGGTGACGAACGTGGTGTCGGACCACGCCAGCTCCTCCATGTTCCACGAGCCCCGCATGTAGAAGGGGAAGAACATGGCGGCCTGCTCGCCCACGCCTCGGGCGGCCATCACGGCCGCGATCTGTGCCTGCACCGAAGCCACGGCCACGCCCACGTCCGTCTCATAGTCGCTGGCGATGATCGCATCCGGGTAGCCGGGCTCATGGGCGAAGATCCGGATCCGGTCGCTGCCGACCGTCGACGGAGCCACGTGGAGGCTGTCCACGTTCGCGAGCGCCGCGATGTTGTCCGAGTTCGGATCGACCATGTCGGCGGTGATGAGGAAGCGCACCTCCGGCCGGTCGGTGGCCGAGCCCGGGTCCGGGTCGCCGTGGATGAAGCGCAGCGTGGTGGTTGGGGCCGCCGGGGTGGAGATCGTGGAGTAGACGATCCTCAACAGCGAGTCCTGGGCGAGGAAGTGGGGCCGATCGGCCAGGTCGATGTACGACACCAGCAGCTTCACGTCACCGTTGTCCTTCTCGCTCTCCTCGATCTCGAACAGGACCGCGTTGGGGGTCCTCAGCCGGACCACGTCCACTTCCTGCACGTTGCTCACATCTCCGTCCATGTGGACCATGGATATGTTGGTCCCGCCGGAGTTGGCGACCAGGAGCGTACGTGCGATGGACCCGGGCGTCGCGGGGATCCCGAAGCCCGGCTCGCTCGCCGAGACGACGCGCTCGCCCATGAAGAGACCGGCGGGCTCCGAGCCCACCTGGACCGAGTTCTCGAAGCGGTTCTGGAACACATCGCTGTCGAGCTGGAGCACCTCGACGAGGTTCTGCGACTTGTTGGACAGGAAGACGCGATCGTCGACCGTGTCAATGGCGATGTCCGCGATCACGGCGCTCCGGTTGTCCAGCAGCACCGTCGAGCCGCGTACGGTCGTCACGTGGAGCGGCAACCCGGCCGAGTCCGCAGCCGTGTAGAAGCGGCCGGCCGAGTACCCCTCGGGCGAGCAGGGGCGCTGCTCGTCGGATCCCGCCGCGCACGCCACGTTCCCTTCCATATCGGCGGCGAAGCCGTGGACCCACAGGTCCAGGTCGTCGGGGAAGATGCTGTCCCGCGTGGCAGCGTTCGCGGGGACACCGAGGCGGTCGTACAGCGAGTCGATGGAGAGGACGAACACCAGCTCCTCCAGACTCCTGGAGCCGGAGAGGATCCGCTCCTCCTCCACGGTCAGGGTGTCGCTCTGGTCGAGGCCACGCGCCACGAGGGCCGTGATCCCGATCCGGCCCAGGCCGCTGTTTGCGTCGAAGGCCGAGACGCGGATCCGGATGGAGTCGGAGAGCTCCATTCGGTTCCCGCTGTTGGATGGGCCCAGGCGCTCGGCGGCCACGGAGACCATGGGCGGCTCGTCGTCGGCCACCGTTTCGGAGGTCACGGCCACCGTGACCAGCCGGCTCTGTCCGGCGATCCGCGACCTGTTCCAGGCCCGGGCCTGGAAGTCGACGGTCCCCGCTGAGGACGGCATGGTCACGCTCTGGACGATCACGAACGGGGTGTCCGTCCGTGCGGGGAGCGGGAGTGTGATTCGCTGGCTCGCATCGCCGGCCAGGACCAGCGTGGCACTGTCGATGCCGGTTCCATCGTGAACCGAGATCCTGACATCGAACTCCGCGCCGGACCCGACCTCGAAGCTGGCGGGCGGGTACGTGATCGCGACCTTGGGTCCTCCGACGAACATCACCTTCATGGTGTCGGAGATGTTGCCATATCCGTCTGTGGCCGTAATCAGGATCTCGACCGGCTCCGCCGAGGGCTCACCCGCGGGCCGGAGATACGGGTTCAACACGTACTGCCTGGGGAGGGTGTCGCCCTCCGTCGGCCGGGGGAAGGTGATGGTCCTGGCGGCGAAACGCTCCACCACGCTGTCGGTGCCCATGCCGGGATCACCCCGGTACGCGAGCCCGACCAGGGTGACGCTCCTGATCCCCGCCGGGTCCGCCAGTTCCACCTCCACCTGGACCGAATCGTCCATCGAAACCGTGGAGTCCGGATTGGTTTGGAGGGATACGAAGGTGGGGCCGTCCGCGTCGCTCAGGGTGATGCGGAGCGTGTCGCCCGTCGCCTCGAAGCCGTTGATGTCACGGGCGAACGGGACCACGCGTACGACACCGAGCTGGAGCCCGGCGGTCGGCAGCTGAAGCGTCGGAGTCGCGGTGGGTCTGGCCGGATCGACGTCCAGCGACACCGTGTTGGTGGTCCCTGCGCTGTCCATGATGGAAGCGCCGACCCCTGTGAGTCCCCGGTTGTCGCGGGCGTTGAGGTTCACGTCCAGGGGCAGTCCCGCGTCCAGCGCGGACCCCGCGGTCGTCACCGACACCGTGGGCGGTGTGGCGTCCGTGATCTGAACCGTTGTGGTGATCGGGCCGCTCGTGTCGGGCACAACGTCGATCGCCCAGGCGGTGGCCGTGAGCTCCGGGTCCGGTCCCGTACCGTACGGGATCGGGAGCCTGAGGCTGCCGGAAACGCTGGTCGCGGGGTTGTCGACCACGAACGCGGTATCCCCCGTCATGGCGCCGCTCAGCTGGACGCGGATCCGGGTGATCGCGCGGGCACCGCTGGCGTTGACCGTGAAGATGACCGTGTCCCCCTCGACGAAGGAGGTGGCATTGGCGGAGAATCCGTCCAGAGCGGGCGGTATATCCGTCCGGAAGAGGTTGGGATCGTCGCAGCCGGCGAAGCCAGCCACAACGAGGAGCGCCAGGGCGGCGCTGCGTGCCGCGGACCGCCTCCATACCGAGGTCTGATGCTTCATGATGCTGTCTCCCCTCACAGTCCTAGAACCCGCCGGACCGGTCGATGTAGGGCGTAACCATGATCAGCAGGTCTTCCTTGTCTTCCTGAACGGTCGTGTTCCTGAAGAGGCCGCCGATCAAGGGGAGATGCATAAGGATCGGTATGCCCTGAAGCGTGGTCGTCAAATCCTTCGTGGTGAGCCCGCTGATAACGGCGGTCTGGCCGTCGTTCAGCAGGATCTCCGTATCCGTCTCCTGCGTGCCGAAAACATAGCCGGCGTCTGCGGAGAAGGAGGTGATCTGGGAGCGCTCGGCGTGCAGGTTCACGAGCACCTGGTTCGTGCCTACCACGTGGGGAGTGAGCTCGACGATGACGCCGGTCTCCTCCGTCCGGACCTGAGCCCGCGGGCCTTCGGCTCCAGCGGCGCCCTGATCGACCACGCGGATGGGAGTTCGCTCGCCAACGTGGACGCGGGCGGAGCGGTGGTCGAGCACGGTAACGACGGGATCGGCCTGGAGCTCGGCCAGCTCCAGACGCTCGATGGCTTCGATCCACGTGATCAGCGCATGGCGGCCCACGAGCAGTGTGGTCACGACGTCGAAGGTCGCGCCCGTGATCTCCTCGGCGGCGTTGCCGAGGGCGGAAATAGCGTTACCGGTGATGCTGACCTGCTCACTCCCCGGTGTCAGCTGTCCGAGCTCCGGCGAGTGGGAGTCCCGCAGCTCGTAGCGGACGCCGTACCTCTGGAGATCGCTCCTGCGGACCGTGAGGATGCGGACCTGGATGGTCACCTGGGGCGTCCTCTGATCGAGCGACGGGACCAGGTTGCGGAGCCGGTCCACCACCGACTGGCGCGCGGAGACGATCAGGGAGTTCGTGGCACGGTTCACCGCCACGTTCCCGACCGCCTGCTCGCCCTGCGCCAGGAGCTGACGCACCTGGGGAGCCACGGAGTCGGCGGAGACGTACTGGAGCTGGAAAGCCTCGGTGACCATCTCCTCCTGCGTCTCCAACTCCCTCTGCTGCTGACGGGACGTGACCATGATGATCCCGCTGGGCAGCTCGGTGGCAGTGAGGCCCTGCCCTCCCAGAATCGCCCGGAGCGCCTCATCCCACGGCTGCCCCTGGATAGCGGCCGTGATGGTCTGATTCGCGACGCCCTGCCCGGGTACGATGCTGCGTCCAGAGAAATCGGCGAATGTCCCGATCACGTCGGTGATGGGCGTGTTCCTGAACTCGACGGTGATAACCGGCTGCTGGGGCTGCTGAGGTGCCTCGATCACCTGTGGCCGCGTCACGGGCACCGCGGTGCTTCGCCGATCGGTCGGCGCCTCGGCGACGGCGCGCCCCATGGGCTCCTGACGGTCCCGGGCGGCCTCGACGCGTCGCGGAGCGGCCTGCGAGGACCACGTCTCGAAGGCGTCGGAGGGGTTGGAGAAGGAAATCCGGACGCCGCCATCACCCTCTTCAATGACGTACTCGACCGGACGGACGAGATCCACCACGACGCGGGTGACGCCGGGCTGGAACTGGCTGGACCGCAGGGCCAGAACGCCGCCCCGGTTGATGTCCAGGTACTGCCGTTGTGCGAGCTCGAAATCGGCGCCGTGCAGGTCTACGACAATGCGGGCGGGACTCGAGAGCATCTGGTGCTCGACGGTCACCGCGTCGTCGGTGTCGATGAATACCTGCGTGCGTTCGCCGGCCGAGACGACGCTCAGTCCCTGCACGCCCGCCAGCGCGGCGAGCAGCAAAGTGCGCAGCATCATAATCGGGATCATCGGTCGGTGCCTCCCCTTGTTGGCAGCTCCAGTATCTCCTGCCGGACGGTGCCAAAGTTCTCGACTGCCAGGACGACCCGCATGGGGCCGATCTCGATCACTCGTGAGTTCCCTACGACATCACCTACGCGGACCCGGTGGATCCGTCCATCGCTGTCGCCCAGAAGCGCGACACTCCTGCCGCGGCCCGTGGAGTATATGATTCCCTGAAGCGAGAGCGCCTCGAAGCTAGGGCCCAGCTCATCCTGCGCGGTCAGCGGCCGGAACGGGTCCCGCCGGTTCTCACCCGCATAGATGAAAACCTCCCGGTCGAAGACGAGGGTGATCTGCCCCGCGTCGACGCTGTCCGGTGCCTGGGCCGGAGCGGGCGCGGCGAGCGCGGCGATGGCGATGAGCGCGACGAGCGCTCCCCTCACGGCGCTACTCACTGGTCTCCGCCTCGCCGCTGGGTGCCGCCGGATCCGGCAGTACGTACGTCTCGATGATGAACGAAGCCTGAAGACGTCCGTTCTCGGCCGTGCGGCCGTGGGGCGTGAGGCTCAGGTCCGTGGGAGTAATAATCCGCGGCAACGATCCGATCTCCGTCAGGAAGCGCCCGATCTCGTGATATCCGCCATGGACGGTCATCTCAAAGGTGCGCCTGTTGTAGTGGGTGCCGGCGGTGGTCCGGCCCGGCGTGAAGCGGGCAACGGTGACGCCGATCTGGTCCGCTCGCTGGCTGATGGTGTTGAGGAGCTGAGAAACCTCCTCACTGCGTGGCACGAGCTCCTCGAGCCGTCCGATATGGCGCTCGAACCGCACCAGTCGCTCCTCCAGCTGTCGGCTCTCTGGAGCGCGGAGGCGCGCCTGCGCGTTCCGCCGCTCCAGCGACTCCTGCCGCGTTTCCATGGCCTGGAGCTCGGTCACGTAGTCGCCGTGCAGGAAGTACCAGTAGCCGAACAGCAGCAGCAGCGGAATCAGGCCGATCAGCAGACGCTTCTGCTGGGCCGGATCTTCAGGAAGTCCCAGTGCCATTGTCGGCCTCCTCTACGGCTGTATCGCCCGGCTCGAAGAGCGGAACGGTCTCGATCACGTCGAGCGGCGGGACCTGGTACTGCCCGGTGAGGCCGAAGTTGTTCACGACCTTGGTCGGGTCACCACCGATCTGGGCCTGCTCGCTGCTGACGAGCTGAATGTTGCGCAGGAACGGCGAGGCCTCGAGAGCGTCCATGAACCGGGTGAGAGCGGGCAGGCTGCCCGTCCGTCCCTGGATCTGGAAAGCGGGCTGCGTGCTGCTGCCGTCCACGGCGTCCACGGCCTCGAGCCAGGTGAACGGGGGCAGTGCGCGGCTGACCTCGTCGAGGATATGCGGCCAGATGAAGCGACCGGCGTCGATTTCCTGAATGATATTGAGCTTCTGGGCAATGGTGTCCTGCCGGGCCCGAAGCCGGGTCTGGGTCTGGATGACCGCGCTGTACCGGGCGGAATCCGCCGCGGCCTGATCGAGCGCGATCTGGACCTCCGTCATGTCGCCGCGTACGCCGAGGAACAGCCAGAGTCCGACCACCGGCCCGAGGATCCACGCCAGGGCGATGAACCATGCCATGCGGTCCATTTCGGGCATGGCGGACGGCATCTTGAATGGCAGCCCGGAGAGGCCTGCTCGTTTTGGGCGCTTCTCGGCGCCGGGTAGGAGATTGATATGAATCATGACTGCGTCACACCCTCCGCATGGCGAGACCCACGGGCAGCATCAGCATGGGTGCCAGCTCGTCCACCGCGACCTCCATGGTGACCTCCGGACTTACGGCGACACGCTCGAGTGGGTTGGCCATCTGTGTAGCGACACCGAGGCGATCACCGAGCGCTGCTACCACGCCTGGGACCCGGGCCCCGCCGCCCGAAAGGAACACCTGTGTTACGCCCTCGCCGCCCGACTGGGCGGTGATGAATGCAATGGCACGCTCGATCCCCACCGCCAGCTCGTCCACCCGCTCGAGGACGAATGATTCGAGATCGACCGCCGCTTCCCTGCCCTGGATCACCGCCTCCGCCTGTTCGGCCGTGAAGCCGCGCTCGCGCTGGAGCGCCTCGCGGATCCGCCGGGATCCGAAGGGAATGTCCCGGACCACGATGGGGATCCCCTCGTCCAGTATGTTCACGTTGGCGGTTTCATGGCCAATGTTCACGAGCGCGACCATCCCGGCCATGCTGTCCGGGTAGCTCTGCTCGAACGCGTTGTGGAGCGCGAAGGCGTCCACGTCGATCACCACGGGCCTGAGGCCGGCATCGGCGAGCAGCGTCATCCGGTTCTCGATAAGCTCCCGCTTCGCGGCCACGAGCAGGACGGACATCTGGGCCCCATCCTCGTCCGGATCCAGGATCTGGAAGTCGAGCTGGACGCTCTCCATATCGAACGGGACGTGCTGGTGGGCCTCCCACCGGATCAGCTCCCGGGCCTCGGAGTCATCCATGCGATCCATCTGGATCTTCTTGATGATCACGTCGTGGCCGCCCACGGCCGCCACGACCTCCTTGGTGCCCAGGCCCGCGGACTCGACGACGGCGCGGATCGTGTCAACAACCAACACGGGGTCCATGACCTCGCCCTCCACGATGGCGTCGGGGACCAACGCGCTGGTGGCGATCTTCGTGATCTCGGGATCGCCCTTGGAATGATCCACGGCGACCAGCTTCACGAAGCCACTGCCGATGTCCAGCCCCGCGGTGACCTTGCTTCGGCCGAAAAGTCCCATTCGTCAGGATCCGTTAGTAACGTGGGAAGGTCGTTGTGGCGGAGTGTGACAGGCTACTTCCGCCGCGGATGCGTGTCAATGCGTGAACCCGAGAATCTCGGGCGATGCCGGTCCGGCTCACAGTCCGGCCAGGGGCGGCGAATCAATGATCCAGCCCCGAACGGCGAGCGGCTCGATGCGGAGGGCGGCGTTCAGCGCCTTCTGGATCTCGCAGCTGTTGTAGTGGACCTGGGCGTTACCCGACGTAGTGCTCTCGGTGTCGATCTCGCTGTTACCGCGCGCGATGACCGTCCCGTTGATCTTCCCGGTGCCCAGCCCCGTGCCGCGCATCTTGAAGCTCCCCATGACGATGACGACGCCGGTGAACTCGAAGTTGCCCGCCAGCTCCAGATCGCCGTCCACGATCAGGACCCCCTGTCCGCGGCCGGTGGTGAGCTTCATGTCGCCGGCCACGTGGATCACGGGATAGTGCTCCGCGCACTCGGCGACGTGATCCGAATGGGTGGAGTCCAGGGGCTCACCCCAGTTGGAGGCATCGCTCGTGTCGCAGAGGTCGACACCGCTCTCCGTAGCGAGGCTGGGCGCCATGTTGGACGGGTCCGCTCCGCTTGGGTATTTCAGGGTGGCGGCCGCCCTGAACGGATCGACGTCGAACGCCTCCAGGACGGTCAGCAGGTTGGGGTCCTGATCGACGGGCGGATCGCCCATGATCCGGTTCTCGTGGGGGTTCTTCTGAATCCCGGTGACGAGCGACGTATCCGCGGCCATGACGCCTGGAACGGAATCGGCGGCCGCGCACTGATCGGCGCCGTTCACGAGCGAGTTGCCGCCGGCGTCGAACTCGCCATAGACGGTCATGGCCGACTTGTACGGCAGCTCCGTGCGGGAAGCGGACACCAGGCGCGCGATCCGGCGGGTGGCGGTGTCCCGCCCCTGCACCACGCGGCCTTCCGACTGGATTATGTAGGCGCTGCTGTCCGGCGCCAGCGCGAGGACGTAGGCCATGTAGGTCTCGTCACCGCCGGTGCCGTCGTGGGCATTGAACCGGCCGAAGGTGTCCACCGTCCCCACGGGGATGTGCTCGAGATCGGAATTCTTCCAGCGGGCCATGCGCTCCTCGATGCCATACTCCGCCGCGAGCAGCGCGCGGCTGCCGAGGTCGGTGCTCACGCTGACGTCGTGCTCCTGCGCGGAGACGTAGAAGCCGCCCGTGAGGATAGCGCCGATGACGAACATGGCCAGCAGAGTGGCGGGCAAGGCGAAGCCCGCGCGACTGTAATTGTGTCTATCGTGGCTCATATCCCACCTCAGTTGTTCCGCAGGAAAACGCTGCTCGAAAGCTCAACGGGATCGGCACCTGCCCGCGGCGCGGCGACCGCAGTGATCAGGATGGTGGCGATGTCCGTGGGGTTCACTGGCGTCGCCGTGATGGTGTCTCGGCTGGAATCCAGGTAGGTGAAGGTCAGCCCCGCCCCCGGTTCGTCCAGCCCGACGACGATCTCATCGACGCTGTCGCCACTCCTCCGGCCGAGTCCCCAGCGCCCGTCGAAGGCATAGAGCCCGTAGGTGACCTTCTCGAGGACGCGAACGGGTGCGCCGCGCCGGACCGAGGCGAGGAAGGCCGAGCCGGGATCGCCGCCGGTGAGACTGAGGAGATTGATCCTCTGCTCGGCCGTGCCACCGGGGCTGGCCGGGCACGCCACGCTGGACGAACCGACGCTGTGGGCCCTGGCGATCAGCCAGCGGTCCGGAGTCCCCGTGGTGGCATCGGCCTCCTGAAAGATGAGGACGGGATCGCCGTCCGCCACCGGTGTCGAGGTACTCGGAGACCAGAGGGCGAGGCGGCGATCGGAGGGCAGCACCTCACAGACGAAGGCCAGAGTGCGCTGCGCCCGGAACTGTATGCTGTCGGCAGTAGCGATCAGGATGTCCGAGGCGCCAATGGTATCGCCGCCCTGCGTGGCGATCTCGCGGAGCTCCGACTCCAGGATGCCCACAGCGGAGCGGAGCGAGTCATGGCTGCGGATCATGTCGCTGGTGGTCCGGGAGGCCCGCTCCTGGCTGATCAACGACTGGTAGGCCGCGCCTATGATCACGGCGCCGAGAACGGCGACCACCAGCAGCTCGACCAGGGTGAACCCTGCACGTCGCGTACGGATCATGATGTGGGCTGGGCACGGGTGATCATGAGCGTATCCGCGATCGCGGGTCGGATCCGACCGCCGCTGTAGCCCGGACCGCTGGTGATGATCTGGAGGTCCTTGAGCTGGAGCCGCGTGGTCACGAAGACACAGTCGACGGAGAAGCCGTTCGAGAGGACGGGGAACAAGCTCTCGCACTCCGACTCCAGGTCGTCCCAGGGGACGGTCCGGAGGAGCTCCGTGGCCTCACGCACGCTCACCGCCCGATCGGTGCGCAGGGATGCGGCATGGACCTGGTTCATGATGAACCCCGTGGACGCCCCCATGGCCAGCACGGCGACGCTCAGCAGGAGCATGGCGAGGATCACCTCGACCAGCGAGAAGCCGGACCGGTCGCTCCGCACCCCGATCACCACGTCACCTGCCCCGCCCCGTTCACGACGAATGCGAGGGTGTCCGAGGCATGGCTGACCCGAACCGTAGCTGGTAGGCCGGAGCTGCAGCCCGGGTCCGCAAAGCCTGCCGGGACATAGCAGATGACCACGGTGCCGGCCGCGCTGAGATCCGCGCGGATGTCGCCGCTGCCGAGATCCAGCGTTTCGAGTGTCCCACCATTGCTCAACACGGTGACCGAGTCGCTGTACGGAACCATTTTTACCTTGACCTTGTCGCCCCGCTGGATCGCGGAAGCCCGCGCCCTGGAGGCAACGGCCGCCACCGCTTCGCGTGCGTTCACCAGCGACCTCCGCTGGAGGTATTCGCTCGCGGGCGGAATGGCGATGGCCGCCAGGATCCCGGCGATCACCAGGACGAGGAGGAGCTCGACCAGAGTGAAGCCTGGCTGGCGGGCCCACGACCGCGGCCGTCTGAAGCTGAACGATTGGGTAATCACGGCCGGGATAGATACGATATTCATGCCCAGCCCCCCGCCAGTGCGTGGGGAGGGGGAACAGCGGGATTACGGCCTCTCCGGGTACGACATTAGTTGCTGGTCGCACTACAAATTTCCGCCCGTTTCAGAAGGATGGAACCCACCACCGGTGTGGTGGGCGGAAGGCCTGATCGAGAGCTGGCGCGGCCAGAGCCTCGGTGAGTGCGCAGCCATCGCGGCGGACGGTGCCATCGCGCACCAGGACCTCACGGGCCCTGACGGCGCCGTCGACGCGACTGCCCTCGTCGATGGTGAGGCGGCCGCGGACGACCACGAGTCCTGAATAGTGTGCGCCGTCCAGGAGATGGGCGTCGCCCTCGACCACGAGAACGCCCCTCCCTTCCCCGCCGATCATGGTGAGGGGGTCGGTGACGTGGACGAACGGCCGGAGGTCGTGGCAGGGGTGGTCTGGATCGAGGGCGCCCCAGTTCTGGTCGGCGGGGATGCACCCGTCGGGGCCGGCCAGTGGGAGTGGTGTGAGGGTGTGGGCTGCGGGGGTGACGGTGGCGAGAGCGGCGGCGAGGGTGGTTCCGAAGGGGTCGGGCAGGAGAGCGGCGGCGACGGCTTCGCTTCGGATCGGGGGGTCTCCCACGACCAGCGCCCCGGGCTGGACTGTATTCGCGGGGGCGTGAACCCCCGGGACCGCGGGTGCGCAGGAATCCTGTCCGCTCACCAGCCCCTCCTGGACCTCGGCGTAGTCGATGGCGGTGACCGCGGCGGTGAATTCCGTGGCCATGGCGGCGGGCTGGAGCGTCCGCACCAGGAGCGCCGCCCGTGCGACAGCGGCGGGATGGAGGGTCTCGTGGCCGGGCTCCGCGCTCACCGCCCGCACGAGGTAGAGGCCGCTGTCGAGGCGGATGACCATGGTCGCAAGGGCGCCCATGGGGCCTGGCGCGCTGTCCCCGAGAGCGAGCTCCGAATAGGCGCGGGTGGACCAGTGGTCGACCGCGTCGAGCGCCGCGGCTTCGGCGGCGGCCCGGGCGGTCGCCTGGCGGGTGATCGCGGCCGCGAGCATGCTTTCGCCGCTCCCAGTGGCCAGCATGCCGAGCGCCGCAATGGACAGGACCATCACGAAGAGCATGGCATAGACGAGGATGAAGCCCGGGCGGGATCTCAAGGGACCGCTCCGTTGTGCAGGTGAATGGGCAGCAGGGTGAGAGAGTCCTGGAGGCGCGGGAGCGAATCCGGGTGGAACGGGAGCCGGACGAGGAGCCCCTGGCCTTCCCATCGCTCCATGGCGCCGCCGGCCAGGACCGCCTCCGTCAGTGGCTGCCGACCGGCCGCGCCCCGTCGGTAGCGCAGCGCCCCATCCGAGATCGCGTACGTGCCGGTCTCGAACACCAGGGCCATCCCCCCCGCAGCGGTGACCAGCCCGCTCAGCGCCACCCGGAGTCCGCCATCGCAGACCGGATCGGAGCTGACTGCGACGATGCGGAAGGCCTCCCCGCTGAGAGAACCGTCGTGGACGAGGAGCAGGGAGTCCTTCGCGGGATCTGGAAGCCGGACGCCGCGGAATCCGATCACGAGCTCACCGCCCGTGGCGCCGCAGACGGGACCCCCACCCCGGATGGCCCGGATCCGCAGCGAGTCCCCGGCGAACGCCACTACATCGGCCGGGGCGAGCCACCGGAGCTCCGCTCCCAGCACCGTGTGTGTGATCCGGATCACCTCGGCCGCCCGCAGCCGGTCGGCGGTGCGCGCGGCGCTGCGGCCCTGGGAGCGGGCGAAGCGGGCGAGGGCCAGGAGCACGAGCCCGGAGAGGAAGGCAACGAGCATCAGCTCGACGAGCGTCGACCCCTGTCGCCGGGAGCCGCGCCGGGAGCCGCGTCGGGAGCCCACGTCAGGGCTCGCCTGCCGCCGCGAGTCCGGCATCCGGCAGGACGGGGACCGCGGGCGCCGACCGGCCCTCGAGCTCCACCAGCATCAGGCCATCGACCGTCTCCGCGGTGACGACCAGCTGGCCGGCCGCCGCGGTCCACCGGATGCGCCAGCCACCGTGCTCCCGCAGTCCGGCGGTGGCGTCGGGAGCCAGTACGAGGGAGTCCAGCACCGCGGCCGCCGCGAACACCGCCTCCTGCTGCCGTAGGGCGAAGCTCCCCCGGCGGGTCGCGAGGGTGGATGTCGCTCCCACGCCGACGAGCCCCGCGGCCAGGAGGGTGATCGCCACGATCAGCTCGGCGAGGGAATGACCTGGCCGTGACGTCACCATCGGCGGAGCCTGCCATATGCGCTCACGGTGAGCCCCGCTTCAGCGTCCCGCCGGCGGATCCACACGGTCCGGCTCGCCAACCTGCCAATGCCGAGGGCGTCGTAGCGGAAGCTGATGGAGTCCCCGGCGCCGGCGTCCACATGAACGTGATAGCGGCCGTTCAGGTCCACGGGCGGGATCGTCAGGCCGAGATCGCTGCGGGTCCAGAAGCGGCCGGACTCGGGGTGCAGCACCAGCGTTGCACCCGCCGCGGACACGGCGAGCATGCGGGTGCGGGAGAGGCCGGCGGCGAGCTCATCCCGCGCGGCGTGGACGGCGGCCCTGTCGCGCCAGCGCCCGATGGGGGGATAGGCCACGGCGATGAGGATGCCGAGGATGGCGAGCACCAGCAGGAGCTCGGCGTGGGTATAGCCCAGCGGCGAACGGCGGAATGGTGGTGTCATGCTCCCCTCCAGTCATGGTGACCCGCCCAACATGGACGGCGTGGAGGGGCACTCCCATAGCTGGCTGGGACGACGCGCGGTCCTACTCCAGGTCGTAGTCCCGGATCTTGTACAGGAGTGCGCGGGAGCTGAGCTCCAGGAGGTCGGCCGCTTTCGTCCGGTTCCCGCCGGTCCGCTCGAGCGCCTTCTGGATCAGCTGGCGCTCGAGGATCGCTCCGTGCTTCTTCACCGACAGCTCGTCATCGCCGAGGTCCACGCCTTCCAGGGGCCGGACCGGGGACTGCACGTGGTGGGGCAGGTCGTCGACTCCGAGGGTGGTCCCCTCCGCCAGGACCATGGCCCGCTCGATCACGTTCTCCAGCTCTCTCACGTTCCCGGTGAACGGGTAGCTGAGCAGGACTTTCATGGCGTCGGGATCGATGCCCTCCAGGCCGAGGCCCAGGCTCCGGTTGTACTTCTCGACGAAATGCCGAGCGAGGAGCGGGATCTCTTCCGTCCGCTGGCGGAGCGGCGGCAGGTGGATGGGAACGACGGCGATCCGGAAGTAGAGGTCCTTCCGGAACCCACCCTCGCGGATCTCGTCGTCGAGGTTCCGGTTGGTGGCGGAGAGGATCCGCGCGTCCACCGGGCGGCTTCGGCTCTCTCCCAGGCGCCGGACCTCGCTCTCCTGGAGCGTGCGGAGCAGCTTGACCTGGAGCGACGGCGGCATCTCGCCGATCTCGTCAAGGAAGAGGGTACCCCCGGTGGCGGCCTCGAACAGGCCAGGCTTGTCCTTCTCCGCCCCTGTGAACGCGCCCTTCACATACCCGAACAGCTCGGACTCGAGCAGGTTCTCGGGGATGGCGCCGCAGTTCACCGCGATGAACGGGCCGTCGCTGCGGTCGCTCTCGTTGTGGATCAGGCGAGCGATGAGCTCCTTGCCGGTGCCGCTCTCGCCGGTGATCAGGACGGGCGAGGGGTAGGGAGCGACCTTGGTGGCGGTCTCCACCGCCTTCTTCATGGAGGGCGCCTTGGCGATGATGCCGGTGATGCGACGATCGGCGGTCACCTCCTGGCGCAGCCGGGTCACCTCCTGCCGCAGCGCCTCGCGCTCCTGGGCCTTGCGGAGCACGAGAACGAGCTGGTCGGCGCTGAAGGGTTTGGGAACGTAGTCGTACGCGCCCATCTTCATGGCCTCCGTGGCCAGCTCGGTGCTCCCGTACGCGGTCATGACGATGACGAGCGCGCCGCCTCCCTTGGCGCGGTACTGCTCCAGGAACTCGAGCCCGGGCATCCCGGGCATCCGGACATCGGTCAGGACGATATCGGGCTCGATCTCCAGCGCCTTGGCCAGACCTTCCCGGCCATCGCTGGCGGTGATAGTCTCGTGGCCCTCGTCGTCGAGGATCATGGAGACCGTCTGCCGCAGGCTGGGCTCGTCGTCGATGATCAGGACTTTCATGGTGCGACCGTCTCCGCAGGTTCGGTGGACGCGGGCAGCTGCAGGGTGAACCGTGCCCCCCCATCGATGTTCGTCGCCCGGATGGTGCCTTCCATAGCGTCTACGAGTCGGGCGCAAACGGCAAGTCCGAGCCCGGTCCCCTTCCCCGGCTCCTTGGTGGTCATGAACGGCTCGAAGATCTGGTCGAGGAGCTCGTCGGGGATGCCGGTGCCGGTGTCGGTCACCTGGATCTCGACGATCCGGTCACCGGCGGCAAAGGGGTTCACCCGGGGCACCCGCTCGGGCCGATTGAAGCGGCGGCGGTGGGAGTAGTCGATGCCGGGCAGGTCGTCCTTCCGACGAGCGGGCAGGTACGTGGGGGCCTGGTGGAGGTGTGTCGAGGTGGTGATGGTGACGCAGTGGTCCTCGGAGCCCAGCATGGCGTCGGCGGAGTTCAGGAGCAGGTTGACCAGGACCTGCTCGAGCTGGAACGGATCGGCCGCCACGGCGGGGACCGCGGCGAGCTCCATCGTGACCTCGACTCCCCTGAACCGCGCCTGGGACGCGAGCAGATCGAGCGCGCTGCGGACGACCCCGTTCACATCGATCGGACGCACCTTCGGCTCCCGGGCGCGGGAATAGTCGAGGAGCCCACGCACGATCCGATCGATGCGCCTGACCTGCTCCGAGGTGGCTGTCACCAGATCCGCCTCCCGGCCCTCCGCGCGCCGCTTCAGCAGGTCCACGTTGCCCATGATCGCGGCCAGCGGATTGCCGATCTCGTGGGCGACGCCCGCGGCCATCTGCCCGAGGGAGGCCATCTTTTCGGCGCGAATCAGCTCGTCCCGGGCCGTCGTCAGCTCGCGGTTCGTCTCCTCGAGCGACTGGACGTTCCGGGCCAGCTCCATCTGATGCGTGATCAGGCGCTCGGCCATGCGGCTCGTCGCGGAGGACAGGCGGGCGATCTCCTCCGTCTCCCCGGCCGGGATGCGCCTGGCGTAGTCACCGGCGGCGATCCCCTCGGCCTCTTCGACGATACGATCGAGGGGGAAGAGGACCCGCGTCTGGACGAGCCAGCGGCCGAAGATGAAGAAAATGAGGAGGTCGGCGCCCAGGAGCGCCAGGAGGTACAGGATCGCCCGGACGGGCGTATCGAAGCTCGGGTAGAGCAGGAGGACGCCGGTCATGGCCGCGACGAGCGCGCCGGTGAACACGACGGCGAAGGCGGTCAGCAGCTCCCGCCGGAGGGTATTGGCCTTCAGCATCGGACCGGAGGCGCAGCGCCAACGCAGACGCCGGAGGTGCGATCGCCCATCGCGTCCTGCGCGCGGGTGCCGGCCCGGGCAATGGGCGCCAAGTAATTGATCTGGATCGTCCTAACGCAGCTGGAGGCGTACGGTGTGATCTCGCTCGCTGCTTCAACATCGGTGGGCGACCGGTCGACGCGCAAGAAGGAGGCGCGGCGCGTCAACAGGCGGTGAGACAGGACCTTTGCCGGATTGCGAGTGACTCGCGAAGCTGCCGACCAGCGTTCCGGCTCAGCCTGCGACCGGACGCGGGTCCTGAACTGCCGAGGAGGTCAGTATGAGCAGACGAGGATCTCCGGCTCGGTTGCCGGCGCGGCGGCTGGAGCGGACCCGAAGAAGATCCCACAGCTGTAGCCGGTGAGGCCGTCTCCGGTGCCCACGGCCGACCAGCCGGTGACCGCCACGTGCGTAATGTCGATATGGACGCCCGGGCTGACGAGGAACTGGTGCATCTCGGCGAGGGTGCCGTACTGCTCGTTGGCCATCCTGTGGAGCTCCTGATGCTTGACCAGGGACTGCATGTCCGAACGGAGCCGCTCCCGCAACGCCCTCTCGCGGACGCCATCGTAGCTTGCAAGGCCGATGGTCGCGAGGATCCCGATGATCACCATCACCACCAGCAGCTCGATCAGCGTGAAGCCCTGGCAATGTTTGAAGTTGTGGGCACCCATTGCATGCCTGCGGATCGAGTTACGGGGGTCGCTTCTGATCGCGACGAGTAGGACACTCCCTGCAAAAGAAAAGCGGGTGCGGAGCCGCTCGGACCCCGCACCCGCCTCACTCGAGCTTCAGCTAGCCTCAGGAAGAGGTGCAGACGATACCTTCATCCGCGCCCGTGCCGCCCACCGTCAGGACGCACGTGTCATCCGTGGCAGCGTGGCTCGCCGTCGCAATGTAGCCATCGGTCTCGGCAATGGAACCAGCACTCAACGTCGATTGTCACACCCGATGTCGTCGCGAAGCCGGACAGATCGGTGCTCGGCGTCGTGGTGAGATCCCGGCCTGCAGGTACTTGTAGTCGTGGTCTGCGTAGTACATCTCCTCGGAGGACTGCAGGTTGCGCAGATCCGACTGCATGGCGGAGACATACGCACGCTCGCGGGTCTGGCCGAACTTCGGCAGCGCGATCGCGGCCAGGATGCCGATGATCACGACAACGATCAGCAGCTCGATCAGGGTGAATCCGTCGCGGTTCCTGAGCATCATTGCTCCCATTTGGGGTTGCTGGGTTGTGAAACTTCGGCCACTCGAACCATCAGTGCCGCCCTGTGGAAGTGCAACGGGTATGCCCTTCGGCTGTGGGATCCACGAGACTGCGGATTATCATTGTGCTGCAACGACTTACGCTCTGGAACCGCCGTCTGTTCGATCGGCCGGGGCGGCGGAGCGGCCTCGCATCTTGCGAGCGGATTGCATAATGCAATGGTTGCCATACGTCCCACGACCGGACCGAAGCCAGTTCTTCCATGGGCTTCGCATCAAGACGAACGACGGGAAGGCGTAAAGGGGTCGGTTCAAATGGGGCTCAGGGCGGCGCGGGGCAACTCAGGGGATGATCCCGTGCTTGAAGAACCGCGGCCCCGGGAAGCCCACGGTATTGCCGCCCGGGAGCGTGAGCGTGGCGAGGAGGATCGCGAGCGCCAGGACTCCCACGACGGCCAGTGCAAGCGGTGACCATGGTCGTGCGGGCGCGGACGACACCTGCTGCACGTCGGCCGCGTCTGTGTCGCTCGCAGCTGGGAGGGCCATCGCGATCGCCAGGACGAGCATGGCCTGTGACGCGGGCATGATGTTGGTGCCGCTCAACAGCGAGTGAGCGCCGCCACTGACGAGCGCCAGCGCCCAGGGACGCCGGTCGAAGGCGAGCCGCAGCAACGCCGCGCCCCCACGGGCAACGAGCACCCCCGCGGCGGCCAGCCCCACAACCCCCGTCTCGGCGGCGATCAGCAGGGCGGAGTTATGTGGGTGCCCCGCCCACCCCGCCACGCCCGGGTTGCGCGCGAGCAGCCCTGGGCCCTCGCCCAGGATGGGGGCGGACAGGAATCGACGGAACGCCTCTAGCCACAGCCTGTCTCTTCCCGATGACGAAGCGCCCCGCTCGATCGCGGCGCCGAACGACGCGTCGGTGACAAAGAGCACGATAGATCGCCACGATGACACTCGCGATGGCGAGCGCCGTGAACGCCGGGGGAAGCATGCGCCTTCGGCCCCACCATGGGAGACACGCGCCCGCCGTGGCCACAGCGATGGCCAGCACGAGCGCGCGGCTGCCGTTCAGTACGCCGAGCGCCAGGGCGGGCGCGGCCATGAGGGCAAGCGCCCAGTTCCCTGCGAACAGGAGCGGGGGCACCAGCACCGCGAGCACCTGCCCCTGGAAACGCGGGTTGGCAAAGCCCGTGGCCTCCGGCGTCGCTCCGATCAGAATCGCGTAGAGCACAAGGGTCAGCCCCACGTGTCTCCAGCACGCGCGTCCGTCGCGTGCCGAGGATGGCGCCGAGTGGGAGCGTGACGACCAGCAAGCAGCGTGACCAGCGACCACTCCCGCAGCGCGTACGCGGGCGCGGAGGAGACGAGTGCGGAGAGCAGCGTCCAGCCGACGAAGACGCTGGCGGCCACGCGGGTGGTCGAGGAGAGCCCGCTCCAGCGGGCGGCGACCGCCGAGCGGACGGACGGCCAGAGGAATGCGAGCAGGAGACCGGCGGCCCAGAGGATCTCCAGCAGCCGTCGTCCGGCGTAGAGCGGCAGTGTGCGGCGGGAACGGCAGGGGAAAGACGTACATGGGGAGGATCACCATCACGGGCAGGATCCCACCGCCCAGATCGCCCAGATCGGCCCGATTGCCGAGGCGACGGGGACAGCCCCGGCACCAGCAAGGCACATCGCCTGCCGCCCCGGCATGGCGCCGGCGCTCCTCGCCCCCCCCGACCCTCCCGCTCGGTCACTCCCCCACCCCGTACCGGTTCAGCTTTCGATACAGCGTGGACGGGTCGATCCCGAGCACCTCGGCCGCCCGGGCCTTGTTCCCGCCCTCCGACTCCAGCACCCACAGCACGTACGCGCGCTCCACCGTGTCCAGCGTGGGGTTGCCCGTGCCGCGGTCATCGACCAGGCGCCGCGCCGGAGGATCCACCACGCGGTCCGGGAGGTGCTCGACCCCGATGCTCTTTCCGCCCGCCAGCACGCCCGCTCGCTCCAGGGCGTTCTCCAACTCGCGGACGTTGCCCGGCCAGTCGTAGGCACGGAGCCGCGCCAGGGCCTCCTCGTCCAGCTCCAGGCGCGCCCCCTCCCTCTCCAGCTGCCCCAGGAAGTGCTCCGCCAGGAGCGGGATGTCGTCCTCCCGGTCCCGGAGCGGCGGCATGTGCAGGGAGATGACGTTCAGCCGGTAGTACAGATCGCTCCGGAACGCGTTGCGCCGCATCTCCTCCTCCAGGTCGCGGTTGGTGGCGGCGATGATCCGGACATCGATGTCCACCGTGCGCGTGGCGCCCACGGGCACGATCTCCCGCTCCTGGAGCGCGCGCAGCAGCTTCACCTGGAGCGACGGCGACATCTCCCCCACCTCGTCGAGGAAGAACGTGCCACCGCGGGCGGCGACCAGGAGCCCGTCCTTGTCCTTGACGGCGCCCGTGAAGGATCCTTTCACGTGCCCGAACAGCTCGGACTCCAGCAGGTTCTCCGGGAGCGCGCCGCAGTTGATGGAGATGAAGGGGCCGTCCTCGCGGTTGGAGATGCGGTGGATGAAGCGGGCGAGGACCTCCTTTCCGGTGCCGCTCTCGCCGGTGATGAGGACGGTGGAGTCGGTGGGCGCGACGGTCTCGGCGAGCTCGAGGATGTCGAGGAACTGCGGGTCGGAGCCGATGGGGCGGCCGGTACGGGAGGTGTCGCGGCGCTTGATCTCCTTCTTGAGCTGGACGTTCTCGCGTTTCAGGACGCGGTTCTCGGCGGCGCGGCGGCAGAGCGCGATGAGGTCGTCGTTGCTGAACGGCTTCTGGAGGTAGTAGAAGGCGCCCTTGTTGACGGCCTCGATGGCGGACTGGAGGGAGGCCTGGGCGGTCATGAGGATGACGGGCACCTGGCTGTCCTTGTCGCGCGCGGTGGCGAGGACGTCCATGCCGGAGAACCCCGGCATCCGGATGTCGGTGAGGACGATGTCGGGCTCGATCTCGTCCCAGCGCGCGAGGGCATCGCTCCCGCTGGTGTCGGTGAAGACATCGAACCCCTCGCCGCGGAGGAGGATCTCGAGGGTGTTGAGGATGGCGGTCTCGTCGTCGATGACGAGGATCTTGAGGCTCATGAAGTCACCTGCCGATTCATCGAGTTACTTGCCGGGTCGGGGCGGCAGGAGGACGGTGAAGAGGGTGCCCCCGCCGTCCTTGTCATCGACCAGGATGACGCCCTGGTGGGCCTCGACCGCGCGGTGTACGAGGGCGAGGCCGAGCCCGCTGCCGCCGGGTCGGGTCGTGAAGAACGGGTCGAACAGGCGCGCGACGTCGTCTTCGGCGATGCCCGGTCCGCGGTCCGCCACGCGGATGCGGCCGCCGCCCGAGAGCCTGGCGCCGGAGGAAGAGCTACGATCGGGAACCTGGTCCACCTCGACGGTGACGGCCTTGCCGGGCGGGGAATGCTGGGCGGCGTTCAGGATCAGGTTGAAGATGACGCGGTGGAGGAGGTCCGGGTCCCCCTCGACGTGGACGGAGCGGCCGCTCACCTCCACGGAGGCATGCTCGGCGTCCGGGTGCTGCCGTACGACGCCCGCAGCGTCGCCGGCCACCTCGAGCAGGTCGACACTGGTGCGCTCCTGGATCTCGACGCGGCTGAACTCGATGAAGCTGGACAGGAGGCGGCTGAGGCGGTCTGACTCGCCGAGGACGAGCTCGCCGAGACGATCGCGGTCCTCCTCCGCCAGCTTGCGCTGCGAACGGGTCAGCTGCTCCACGGCGCTGCGGATCGACGCCAGCGGGTTCTTGATCTCGTGGGCGAGGGAGGCGGCGAGCTCGGCCACGGCCTCGAGGCGCTCGGCCCTCCGGTTCAGCGCTTCCACGCGCTTGCCATCGGTGATGTCCTGGAGGGCGAGGGTGACCCACGGGTGGTCATCACGCTCGAGCGTGGCGCTCCGGATCCCGAGGATCCGCATCTCCGGCGTGGCGCGGGAATGCGTCTCGTACCAGCGGACGGGCTGACCGCTCGAGAGGGTGCGTGTGACCACGAGTGCGACCCCCGGCGCCACCCGGTCCATCTCCTCCAGGGCGGGCTCCCCCAGCCACTCCGGACCGCGCATGCCCAGGAGCTTCTCCGCGGCCGCGTTCATGTACGCGATGGCCCCCGCCGAGTCCACGGTGACCACGCCGGTATCCAGCGTAGCCAGGATATCGCTGGTGTCCAGCCGCAGCTGCCGCAGCTCGGATTCCACCTCGCCCAGCTGCGAGCCCGTACGACGGAGCCGTTCCCCGAGCCAGGCCGTGGCCAGGGCGATCAGCGCGAAAAGCCCCATCCGCACCAGCACCACGGCGTCCAGCACCGGGTCCGCGGCCATCCCGCCGAGCGCCTGCGTCAGCTCCCCCCCCACACCGCGTCCACGAAGTAGAGCAGGATCGCGAGCGCACCCATGAGGAAGCCGCCCCGTACCGGGAGCAGCAGCGCGCCCTCGGTGATCACCAGGACGAAGAGAGGAGCAAGCTCGCTCTCCGTACGACCCGTTACGTGCACCACCGCCGTGACCAGCAGCACGTCGAAGAGCGCCTGCGCGTACAGGAAGTTGCCGCTGGGCTTCTGCCCCACCACGTGCGTGTGCCAGAAGCTCCCGGCCGTGAAGCCGAGGGCCGTCACCAGCATCAGTGTGGCGATGAGCGTGGCCTCCGGCGCGACCTGCGGCTGCGTCCATACGAGCAGGGCAGCCGCGAAGATCCCGCCGGCCAGCGTGAGGCGCGCCAGATAGACCCAGCGCAGGAAGGCGTTCGTGGAGAACATGGGAGCAACGCTAGCGGGCGCAGTTGCAAGCTGCAACTGTCGGCTGTCGCAGAATTCAAGGGCGGCTCGTCCCCCGGAACATGGTACATGCTTTGCGCCGTGACGCGTTCTACTTTGGAACCCGGACCGGCGCCCATCGGTTAAACGGGGTGGGGTGGCGTCGTGTCGTCGTAAGAATGCGAGGAGAGTCATGGGAAGAGAGAGGGTGGGGACCCCGGTGGGCCGAATCACAGCGGCCGTCGGCCTGGTGGGGTTGGCTCTGGCCCTCGTCCCGGACGTGGCTGCGGCCCAGTACTTCGGTCGGAACAAGGTCCAGTACGAGGAATTCGACTGGCAGTCGATGCACACGGACCACTTCAACATCTTCTTCTATCCGGAGGAAGAGGCGGCGGTGCGGGACGCCGGTCGGATGGGGGAGCGGTGGTATGCGCGTCTGACGCGGGTGTTCAACCATGAGTTCGATGACGAGAAGCCGGTGATCCTGTACGCGAACCACCCGGACTTCCAGCAGACGAATACGACGGCGAGCCAGCTGAGCGAAGGTACGGGCGGGTTCACGGAGTCGTTGAAGAACCGTGTGGTGATGCCGATGACGGGGGTCTACGAGGATACGGACCACGTGCTGGGGCATGAGCTGGTGCACGCGTTCCAGTACGACATCGCGGAGCGGATGGGGACGATGGGGCAGCGGGGGATGGGGAGCCTGCCGCTGTGGATCATCGAGGGGATGGCGGAATACCTGTCGGTGGGGCGAGAGGACCCGCACACGGCGATGTGGCTGCGGGACGCGGCGCTGCGCGGTGACCTGCCGACGTTCGAGCAGCTGACGACGGACCCGCGCTTCTTCCCGTACCGTTACGGCCAGGCGTTCTGGGCATACATCGGGGGCCGGTGGGGGGACCGAGCGGTGACGGACCTGTACAAGTCGTCGCTGCGGTACGGCTGGGACATGAGTGTGCGCCGAGTGCTGCGGGTGTCGCCGGGGGAGCTGAGCGACGACTGGCTGCGTGCGACGCGGGCGGCGTACCTCCCGCTCATGCAGGGGAAGGAGCGGCCGGACGAGGTCGCGACGAAGGTGCTGGCCCGTGACATCGATGCGGGCGAGATGAACATCGGTCCGTCGCTGAGCCCCGACGGTCGGTACGTGGCGTTCTACACCGAGCGGGATCTGTTCGAGATCAGCCTGTACATGGCGGACGCGCGGACGGGGCAGATGGTGGAGAAGATCGCCGACAGCCAGACGGACATCCACTTCGACGCGCTGAGCTTCCTGAGCTCGGCGGGGGCGTGGTCGCCGGACGGAACGCGGATGGCGTTCACGGCGTTCGCGAAGGGCGACGAGGAGCTGGCGATCGTGCGGCTGGAGGACAAGGAGGTGGAGCGGCGGGTCCGGATCCAGGGTGTGGGGGCGGTAACGTCGCCCGCCTGGTCGCCGGACGGGCGCACCATCGCGGTGAGCGGGAACAGCGGCGGCGTGAGCGACCTGTACCTCGTGGACGCGACGTCGGGTGCGGTGGAGCAGCTGACGGACGACGCGTACGCGGAGCTCCAGCCCGCGTGGTCGCCCGACGGCCGGCGTCTGGCGTTCGTGACCGATCGGGCGGGGACGGACCTGGACGAGCTGATATACGGCCCCATGAGGCTGGCGGTCATGGACCTGGCCACGCGCGAGATCGAGATGCTGGAACTGTTCGCCGGCGGGAAGCATATGGACCCTCACTTCGGCCCGAACGGCCGCTGGCTCTACTTCATCAGTGATGCGGACGGGTTCAGCGATGTGTACCGGGTGGAAGTGGAGACGGGGTCGCTGGAGCGGATCACGCGCATTGCGACGGGCGTGAGCGGCGTGACCAAGCTGTCCCCCGCCCTGACGGTGGCGGCGAACACCGGGGACATCATGTTCTCGGTCTTCAGCGAGGGGAACTACGCGGTCTACCGCATGGACGCGGACCAGGTGGAAGCGCGGGCGGTGCCGGTGACGGAGCGGTTCGCGGGGCTCCAGCCGGCGGGCATCCTGCCCCCGCTCGAGTCGGCGGACCGGGGCGTGGTGGCCAACTACCTGGCCGACCCGATCCGGGGGCTCCCGCCGACGGACGATTTTCCGGTGGACGGGTACAGCGGACGTCTGACACTGGACTACATAGGCGTGCCCCAGGTGGGCGTGGCCATGGACCGGTTCGGCACGTCCATCGCCGGTGCGGTGACCACGTACTGGACGGACATGCTCGGGGACCGGCAGCTGGTGGCGGCGGTACAGGCGAACGGCACGGTCAAGGACATCGGCGGGCTGGCGCAGTACGTGAACCGGAGCGGCCAGCTCAACTGGGGCGTGCTGGCGGGCCACATCCCGAATGCGGTGGGCGGCTTCGCGCTGCGGGACACGACGGTGAACGATGTCCCGCTGCTCATCCAGGAGCTGCAGATCCTGCGGATCTACCAGGACCAGGTGGCGGCGCTGGCCGAGTTCCCCACGTCCCGGACGCGGCGGTTCGAGTTCAACGCCGGGTACACCCGCTACGGCTTCGGGCTGGAAGCGCAGCAGGTGCTGATCGACAGGCGGACCGGTCAGCAGGTGGACGCGCGCACGGTCGATCTGGACCCCGCGGACCTCGGCGCGGGCTTCGGCCGGGCGTACCACATGGGGACCGCGTCGGTCGCCTACGTCGGGGACTGGTCGTTCAATGGCTTCACCTCGCCGGTGCGTGGTGGGCGGTTCCGGTTCGAGCTGAGCCCCATGTTCGGCGACCTGAACCTGGTGAGCGCGGTGGCGGACTACCGCCGCTACCTGCACCACTACCCGTTCACGCTGGCGGTCCGCGGCCTGCATTCGGGCCGGTACGGTCCGGACGCGGAGGGGACCATCTTCACCCGACAGAACTACCTCGGCTACGAGACGCTCGTACGCGGGTACGCCTACGAGTCGTGGACGAGGGACGAGTGCCAGGCCAACTCCTGCCCGGCCTTCGAAAGGCTCTGGGGCTCGCGGCTGGCGGTGGCCAATGCCGAGATCCGAGTGCCGCTGTTCGGTGTGCCGGAGTACGGGCTGATCAACTTCCCGTTCCTGCCCACGGAGCTGTCGGCGTTCGTCGACGCGGGGCTGGCGTGGAACAGCTCAGCGGTCTGCGAGGATGGTACCCAGGTTCTGCCCTGCTCGCCCACGTTCGCCTGGGACTCGCCCACGGAGCGGACGCCGGTGGTGAGCGCCGGCCTCTCCACGCGCGTCAACGTGCTGGGGTTCCTGGTGGTGGAGGCGTACTACGCGTACCCGTTCCAGCGCCCGAACAAGGGGTGGCACTTCGGGTTCAACCTCGCCCCCGGCTGGTAGGCGCCGGAGTAGCGACTGGAGGAGGCCCGGACCTGCACGCAGGTCCGGGCCTTTTTCGTGTGGAGGGGGATAGCCAAAACCGCCGTGAGAAGCGACTGTGCGGGTGCATTCCGAATGGAACCGAGCGCGGGGCGACCCGCGGAGGGGATAGAGAGAGATGGCGTACGAAGAAGAGAACCGGTCGCTGGAGCCGATCCTACGACCGAAGAGCATAGCGGTGATCGGCGCGAGCCGCCGGGCGGGCACGATCGGGTACCAGATCGTGGACAACCTGATCCGACACGGCTACGAAGGCGTGATCTACCCGGTGAACCCGAATGCGCGGGCCATCCACTCGATCCCGGCGTACGAGTCGGTGCAGTCGATCCCGGGTCCGGTGGACCTGGCGATGGTGGTGGTGCCGAAGCAGTTCGTGCTGGACGTCGTGGAGGAGTGCGGGGAGAAGGGGATCAAGGGTCTGGTGGTGATCAGCGCCGGGTTCCGCGAGGTGGGCGGCAGGGGTGCGCAGCTGGAAACCGAGCTGATGGAGAAGGTCCGGCGGTACGGTATGCGGCTGGTGGGGCCGAACTGCATGGGCGTGCTGAGCACGAGGCCGGAGCTGAGCATGAACGCGACATTCGCGCCCACCATGCCGCCGGCGGGCCCCGTGAGCCTCATGAGCCAGTCGGGCGCCATGGGTGTGACCATCCTGGACTACGCCGCGGAGTACGGCATCGGGATCGCCGATTTCGTATCGGTAGGCAACAAGCCGGACGTGAGCGGGAACGACCTGGTCCAGTTCTGGGCGGAGGACGACCGCACGAGCGTGATCCTCATGTACCTGGAGAACTTCGGCAATCCGCGGCGGTTCACGCAGCTGGCGCGGACCATCACGAAGACGAAGCCGATCATCGTGGTGAAGGCGGGGCGTACGGGAGTGGGGGCGCGCGCCGCTACGTCGCATACCGGAGCGCTGGCGGGCGCGGACGTGGCGGTGGACGCGCTGCTGGGCCAGTCGGGCGTGATCCGCGTGGACACGGTGGAGGACCTGTTCGACCTGGCCATGGCGTTCGACGAGCTGCCGGTTCCCGCCGGCAACCGCGTGGCGATCATCACGAACGCGGGCGGTCCCGGGATCATCATCGCCGACGCGTGCGAGGCCCGCGGGCTCGAGGTGGTGCCCTTGTCGGAGAAGACGCAGGCGTCGCTGCGGGAGGTGCTGGCGGAGGAAGCGAGCGTCCGGAACCCCGTGGACATGATCGCGTCGGCCACACCGGAATCGTATCGGCTGGTCCTGGACCGGGTGCTGGAGGACGAGGGGATCGACGCGGCCATTGCCGCGTTCGTCCCGCCGCTCGGCGTGCGGCAGGAGGACGTGGCGCAGGCGATCGTCGACGCGAAGGAGGGCCACGAGAAGCCGGTGCTGGCGGTGCTGATGGGGCGGCAGGGCCTGCCCCAGGGGAGGGCGCAGCTGCACGAGGCGGGAGTGCCCGGCTACATCTTCCCGGAATCGGCGGCCAAGGCGCTGGCGGCCATGTACCGCTACCGGCAGTGGCTCGAGCGGCCGGAGGGCACGTTCCGGGAGTTCGAGGTGGACCGGGCGGCGGTCGAGGAGATCGTCCGGAACGCCCGGGAGTCCGGGGAGCCGCATCTGGCGGGGCCGGACGCACTGGCGGTGTTCCGGGCGTACGGCATCCCGGTCCTGGAGTCGCGGATCGTCTCATCGGCGGACGCGGCGGCGGCGGCCGCGGAGGAGCTGGGCTACCCGGTGGTGATGAAGATCGAGTCGCCCGATGTGGTCCATAAGACGGATGTGGGCGGCGTGGTGGTGGACCTGCGGGACGAGGAGGAGGTCCGGGTCGAGTACGACGCCATGGTCAACCGGGTCCGGACCGCGATCCCGGACGCCGACATCAAGGGCGTGCTGCTGCAGCCGTTCGTCCGGGGGGGTCGAGAGACCATCGTGGGCGGGACCACGGACCCGATGTTCGGGCCGCTGCTGATGTTCGGTCTGGGCGGCGTGTACGTGGAGGCGCTGAAGGACGTGGTCTTCCGGGTCCACCCGCTGACGGACCTGGACGCCGAGCAGATGGTGAAGTCGATCCGGGGCTACCGCGTGCTCGAGGGGATCCGGGGCGAGCCGCCGTCGGACGAGGAGGCGATCGCCGACGTGATCCAGCGGGTGTCGCAGCTGATGGGCGACAACCCGGCGATCGAGGAGCTGGACATCAACCCGTTCCTTGTGCAGGAGCACGGGGGCGTGGCGCTGGACGCCCGGATCCGGGTGAGCTCGGAGGACTGAGCGGGGAGCGGACGGTCGCTGCGCTCCCTGTCGAACGGTCGCTGCGCTCCCTGTCGAACGGTCGCTTCGCTCCCTTTGGAACGCGTCGCTTCGCTTGCTATCGAACGCGTCGCTTCGCTCGCTATCGAGGGGGCGACCTGGAGGTTCGGCGACGGCGCTAGAGGACGCGAGAGAACATGTGCCAGAAGTGCTCTTTCGTCTTCTCGAGGAGGCCCCGTTCGCGGAACGTCTCCAGCTTCAGCTCCGCGGCGAGCCCGATGTCCTCCTCGAACTGTGACTGGAGCCGACCGGCGATCTCACGCCCGCGCATCATGAGGAGCACCTCGTCGTTGAGCGACATGGAGCGGTTGTCGAAGTTCGCGGAGCCCACCGCGGACCAGCTGCCGTCCACGGTCAGGGTCTTCGCGTGGACCATGGACGGCTCGTACTCGTAGATCCGGACGCCGCCGTCCAGCAGCTCCTCGTAGTGGTTCCGGGCGGCGTACCACGTGGACTTCTTGTCCGTGTTCCCGCCGGGCGTGAGGACGCGCACGTCCACACCGGCCGCGGCCGCCTGCATCAGGAGCGCGCGGAAATCGTCGTCGGGGACGAAGTAGGCGTTGGTGATCCAGAGCCGCTCGCGAGCGCCGGCGATGGTGAGGGCGTAGAAGCGCTCGATGTCGGTGCTCCCCACGGAGGGTGAGCCGTAGACGAGGCCGGCGGTGTGGGGTCCGTCGTTCTCCAGCGGGCCGGGGGGAACAGCTTGTCGCCCACGAGCAGCTCGCCGGTGGCCTCCGCCCAGTCGCTGGCGAAGGCGGCCTGGAGCTGGTGGACCGCAGGTCCCTGGAGGCGCACACTGGTGTCGCGCCAGTGGTCCGGCGCCTTCCCGTCACCCTGCCAGAAGTCGTGGATCGCGAACCCGCCGGTGTAGCCGACCTCGCCGTCGATGACCACAGTCCGCATGTGCGTGCGCATCTGCCACTTGTACATGTCGTACCAGTGATACGGCCGGAACTCGCAGACCTCCGCGCCCGCACTCTTCAGCTTCTCCCAGTACTCCGATGGCACGCCGTGGGCGCCGAACGCGTCATGGATCAGCAGCACCTTGACGCCCGCCCGCAGCCGCTCGATCAGGATGTCGCTGAGCGTGTCGGCCAGCTCGCTCGGCTTGAACCAGAAGACGTGCCACGTGATCAGGTGCCGGGCCGAGCGCAGATCCTCCCACAGGCGCGGGTACACCTCGTCGCCGTTGAAGAGCACCTCCACCGTGTTCCCATCGGTCAGGTCGGTGTTCACGTGACGCTCGATCTGCTCGGCGAAGAGCGGGTCGGAGACGTTCGGGGCGGTGTCCTCCGTGCCGATCACGCGCACGCCCTCCACCGGGTTCCCGCGGACCAGGTAGAAGAAGCCGGCCAGGACGAAGAAGACCAGGACGGCCCCCATGAGGAGGACGAGCGCGAGCAGGACAATCGTCGTGATACTCATGACCGCGCCGTGGAGCAAGGAGCGGACCGGCGGGCACACCGGAAGACATGCCCGCGGGGCATCGGGGGCTCGCGCGCGGCGGCCTGCGACTTGTATGGTGGTGGACACCATGCACTATCATCTGATCGGTATCGCAGGGACCGCCATGGGCTCGGTCGCGGGACTGCTCCGGCAGGCGGGTCACACCGTCAGCGGGAGCGACCAGGGCGTGTACCCCCCGATGTCCACGCTCCTGGACGAGCTCGGCATCGACTACGCCCGCACCTTCGACCCGGCGAACCTCGACCCCACCCCGGACGTGGTGGTGGTGGGGAACGCCATCAGCCGCGGGAACCCGGAGCTGGAGGCGGTGCTGGAGCGCCGGATCCGGTATACATCGGCGGCCGCGGTGGTCAAGGAGGAGTTCCTCCGGGACCGGCGGGTCGTGGCGGTGGCGGGTACGCACGGAAAGACCACCACCACCTCGATCCTGGCGTGGATCCTGGAGGCCGCGGGGCTCAACCCCTCCTTCCTGATCGGCGGCGTGGCGGAGAACTTCGGCAGCTCGTTCCGGCTGGTGGACGCGGCGGAGTCCGACCTGTTCGTGATCGAGGCGGACGAGTACGACACCGCCTACTTCGACAAGGGCCCGAAGATGTGGCACTACCTGCCGTACGTGGCGGTGGTGAACAACATCGAGTTCGATCACGCCGACATCTACCGCGACGACGAGGCGTACCGCTTCGCCTTCTCGCGCTTCATCAACCTGCCGCCGGGGAACGGCACGCTCGTGGCCGGATGGGAGAGCGCGATCGTGCGGGAGCTGGCGCCGCGCTCGTTCGCGGACGTGGAGAGCTTCGGACTCGAGGAGGCGACGGTCCCGTCGCAGCACGCCCGGCGCTCACCGCAGACTACGGGCGAGGTGCGCGCCAAGGGGGTCGCGGAGCCGGAGGGCTTCGACGCCACCATCGCGCACCCCCGCTGGCGCGCGGAGGGGATCGAGTACGGCCCGAAAGGGGCCATCTTCAACGTATACCACGACGGCGAGTGCCTGGGCGACGTGGAGACGCCGCTCACCGGCGCGTTCAACGTCCGCAACTGCCTCGCCGCCATCGCCGCGGCCACGGCGGTGGGCGCGGAGTGGGCCGGGATCCTGGAAGGGCTCCGAACGCTGAAGACGGTCCGGCGCCGGATGGAGATCAAGGGCGAGGAGCGGGGTGTGACCGTGATCGACGACTTCGCCCACCACCCCACGGCCGTTCGCGAGACCATCGCGGCCGTCCGGCAGCGCTTTGGCGCTCGCCGCGTGGTGGCGGTGTTCGAGCCGCGCAGCTACACGGCACAGCGGCGCGAGATGCAGGACCCGTATCGCCGCGCCCTCACCTCGGCGGACGAGGTCATCCTCGCCGGGCGCAACGATCCCGAGCGCTACGGCGGCGACTCCGGGCTGAACCGCGACGTGCTGGTAAAGGGGATCCAGGAAGGCGGCACGCCCGCGCGCTACATCCCGGAGCCGGACGAGATCGTGCGCACGCTGGCGCCTGAGCTCCGCGAGGGCGACGTGGTGCTGTTCATGTCGAATGGCGGGTTCGGCGGGGTGCACGGGAAGATGCTCGCTGCGCTCGCGGAGGGCTCGGCCTAGCGGCCTCGCGGAGGGCTCGGCCTGGCGGCCTCGCGGAGGGCTCGGCCTGGCGGCCTCGCGGAGGGCTCGGCCTAACGGCCTCGCGGAGGGCTCGGCCTAGCGGCCTCGCGGAGGGCTCGGCCTGGCGGCCTCGCGGAGGGCGGCTTCGCCGCGGGCCTCGCGGAGGCTCGATGATTGCGGGCGTGGGAGGCGAGTGCGGCGAAGCCCGCGGGGCCATGCGGCTCCGCTCGCGCACCCTTGCCGGGACCGGAATGGTCGCATTTTCGAGCCGTCTCGTCATCTCCCTGCTTGGCTTGGGCCTGCTGTCGGCGGGCGCCGGGTGGACACAGGAGCCATTTCCCCACGACCGCCACGCGCGGCTTTTCCCTCTGTGTGAGGGGTGCCATCGGGTGGAGCCGGGGGAACCGGGAGCGCTGTACCCGGAGCCGACGCAGTGCGGCGCCTGTCACGATGGAGAGCAGGTAGCGGAAGTCCAGTGGTCGCCGCCATCGCGGGAGGCGAGCTATCGGCACCCGTCCCACGAGGCGGCCACGGGGGTGTCGCTGGATTGCCGGGACTGCCACGGCGGCGGCGGGAGTGTTGCCACGGTGGACGTATCGGCGTCGTGCTCCTCCTGCCACGAGGAGCATCATTCGGCGGCGGCCCGCTGCACCATATGTCACACGGGAACGGTGAAGAGCGACCACGGCCTGGACGCCCACCGGGGCTGCGGCGGTGCCGAATGCCATACGGCGTCGTGGGCGTCCCAGCTGACGTTCAACCGATCGCTCTGCCTGCTGTGCCACCAGGACATGAAGGACCACAAGGCGGGCCGGGACTGCGGCCGGTGTCACGCGGTGGGGCAGCCGGCCCGCTGAGGAGATGACCGCAGCGGCGCCGACCGGCGGGAGGCCGGGCCGGAGCCCCCTCGGCGGCTATTCCGCCCGCGCCGTGCCGACTCCCGGGTCGGTCGTGTATCGGGTGGCCACGGTCATGTGGTAGACGGGCTGGGCTCGCTCGATGAGCGGCTGGACCTTGCCGCCTTCCTGCATGTCGGCGAGCACCTCGCCCAGGATGCCCTTGAGCTCCGCGGCGCGCTCCCCCCCCAGCTCTGAGAGGCGCGTGGCGGCGTGCTCCCGGACGCGATGCATCAGGCGCTCCCGATCGGCGTCACCGATCGCCAGGGTGTCGGGCGGAGCCACGGTGAACGACCCGAGCCGGGCGGGCGCGGAGAAGTCGTTGTAGGCGATGTCGATGGTGGTGCCGAACTCGTGCGAGCTGGTGGTGCGGGAAGCGTTCGAATTCCCGCTGCGCAGCCGCGCCTGCATGGCATCGGTGCGGAGCACGGACGAGATCTCGAACCGGAACGGCGGCAGCCCGAGTGAGTCGAGCCGAGCGTGGAAGGTGCGGCCGAGGTCCACGAGCATACCGCGGGTGTCGGGGGTGACGTACGGGAGGGAGTGATCGAGCTCGCGCACGATCCAGTAGTCGGTGCTGTCCTCGAGGGCGACCAGATCCCCCTGCGCCACCAGCACCCTGACCTCCGCGGAGTCGTCGACGGGAGCGACGCCCAGCTCGCCGGCCGTCGCGACCTGCTCGTCGTTCAGGTGCGTGCGCAGCTCCGAGCGGGTGGATCCGATGAGGCCGGGCTGCTCGTCCAGGACCTTCGCCACGGCGTCGACTCGCGCGTCCACGACCTCCACCGCGGCCGCTTCAGCGGCGGCCAGGTCGGCCTCGCGCTCCTCGGCGCCAGGGCCGCACGAGGCCAGGACGGAGAGGATCGCGGCCGCGGCTGCGGCGCGCGATAAGGGTGTAGGGTGGGTTCGGTGAAGCTGCACGACAGGCCCTCGGATGGAGTCATTTCCTGCCACCAATCGTGCAAGAGGGCTGCCAGCGAGGAGGCAGGAGGCAGGAGGCAGGAGGCGGGAGGCGGGAGGCGGGAGGCGGGAGGCGCGGGGAGGCTCTCGGGGCTCACTGCTCTACGGGGGCGGGGTGGGTTAGATTGACGGCCGGACACGGGCAGAACGGGCACGGACACGGGAGAAGAGATGGCGCTGGACACATCGAAGTTCATTTTCGTGATGAAGGACCTGAAGAAGATCGTGCCGCCGAAGCGCGAGATCCTGAAGGGGATCTGGCTCTCGTTCTACCCGGGCGCCAAGATCGGGGTGGTGGGTCCCAACGGCTCGGGCAAGAGCACGGTGCTGCGGATCATGGCCGGCCTGGACCAGGAGTTCCAGGGCGAGGCGTGGCCGATGAAGGGGATCAAGATCGGCTACCTGTCGCAGGAGCCGCAGCTGGACGAGAAGCTGAACGTGAAGGAGAACGTGGAGGAGGCGGTGAAGTCGCAGCGTGACGTGCTGCGTCGCTACGACGAGATCAACGCGAAGTTCGCGGAGCCCATGGACGCGGACGAGATGGAGGCGCTGATCCAGGAGCAGGGGGAGGTCCAGGAGCAGATCGACCACCTCAACCTCTGGGACCTGGACCGGAAGATCGAGATCGCCATGGACGCGCTCCGGCTCCCGCCCGCGGACGCGGACGTGTCGAAGCTGAGCGGTGGGGAGCGGCGACGGGTCGCGCTCTGCCGGGTGCTGCTGGAGGAGCCGGACCTGCTGCTGCTGGACGAGCCCACCAACCACCTGGACGCGGAGAGCGTGGCGTGGCTGGAGCACCACCTGGACCAGTTCGAGGGGACCATCGTGGCGGTGACGCACGACCGGTACTTCCTGGACAACGTGGCCAAGTGGATCCTGGAGCTGGACCGCGGCCAGGGGTTCCCGTACGAGGGCAACTACACCAGCTGGCTGGAGCAGAAGAAGGAGCGGCTGCGGCTCGAGGAGAAGCAGGAGAGCAAGCGGCAGCAGACGCTGGAGCACGAGCTGGACTGGATCCGGATGGCGCCCAAGGCCCGGCACGCCAAGGGGAAGGCCCGCGTGAACGACTACGAGGCGCTGTTGAGCCAGGACGTCGGCGAGAAGATCCGGACGGCGGAGATCATCATCCCCAAGGGGCCGCGCCTCGGCTCCGATGTCATCACCGCGAACGGGCTGACCAAGGGGTACGACGATAAGCTCCTCATCGACGGCGCGGACTTCAGCATCCCGCCGGGCGCCATTGTCGGCGTTGTGGGCCCCAACGGCGCGGGCAAGACCACGCTCTTCCGGATGATCGTGGACCAGGAGGAGCCGGATGGCGGCTCACTGGAGGTGGGGCAGACCGTGGAGCTGGCGTACGTGGACCAGAGCCGCGACGCGCTGGACGCCGACAAGACGGTGTACGAGGAGATCAGCGACGGCCGGGACGAGGTGGAGCTGGGGAAGGCGGAGGTGAACAGTCGCGCCTACTGCTCGTGGTTCAACTTCAAGGGCGCCGAACAGCAGAAGAAGGTGGGCGTGCTCTCCGGCGGTGAGCGGAACCGGGTCCACCTGGCCAAGCTGCTGAAGAGCGGTGGCAACGTCATCCTGCTGGACGAGCCCACCAACGACCTGGACGTGGACACGCTACGGGCACTGGAGGACGCGCTCCTCGACTTCGCCGGGTGCGTGCTGGTGATCTCCCACGACCGGTGGTTCCTCGACCGCATCTCCACGCACACCCTGGCCTTCGAGGGCGACTCGAAGGTGCGGTTCTACGAGGGACCGTGGAGTGAGTATGAAGAAGACCGGAAGAAGCGGCTGGGCGGCGAGGCGGAGCAGCCGCACCGGATCAAGTACCGGAAGCTGGTCCGGTAGGGCCCAGTCAGGACGTGGTCCTCCTCAACCGGCGTGTCCGGTCGGGAGGGGCCGCTACGCCCCGGATGGCAGCTTCAAGGTGAACGCGCTGCCTGATCCGGGCTCGCTTCGGACCTCGATGTCGCCACCGAGCATTTCCGCGTAGCGCTTGCTGATGGCGAGCCCGAGGCCGCTGCCGCCGGCCTCGCGGGTCAGGGAGCTGTCGGACTGCCAGAACGGCTCGAAGATGTGGCCCATCTCCTCATCGGTCATCCCCGGACCGGTGTCGATGACGTGCATCGCCAGGGTGCCGTTCCCGCCATCCTCGATGCGGACTCGACGCGTCCATCCTCGGTGAACTTGGCGGCGTTGCCCAGGAGGTTGAGCAGGATCTGGCGGAGCTTGCGCGGGTCCGACCGGATCGTCTCCGGCGCTTCGTCGTCGCGGATCCGGAACTCCAGGCCCTTCCTCTCGGACAGTGGGGTTATGATCGCCTGGACCTCCTCCACGAGGTCCGCCGTCGAGAGGGGCCCGACCTCGAAGCCCTCCTGCCCCGCGTCCACGCGGGCAAACTGGAGGATCTCCTCGATGAGCTGGAGCAGGTGCCGGGCGCTTACCCTGATGCGCTCGACGTGGCGCTCCTGGGCGGAGGTCAGATCGTCCGGGACGCCGAGCTCCATGAGGTCGATATAGCCGGTGATGGCGTTCAGCGGTGTGCGGAGCGTATGAGACCAGCTGGTCGAAGCGGCTCCGCTGAGTGGTCGGCCGCGCACGTCTCGCGCCCCGTGCGGCCGTAGCGCTCCCGCACGGACGCGCGCACGAAGTAGGCGAGGGGGAACGCGTCGACCGGGACGGTGAACAGGAAATCGCGTCCCTCGACCTGACCAATGCTCGGAATGACGTCGACCTCGCCGGTCTGAAGGGCGCTCCGGACCCAGGCGAACGAGGCGTAGACGCGGATGCGGGGCTCGAACCGGGCCCTTCGGGCGACCGACCTGAAGGTCTCGACCGCGAACCCGGCCGGCTCATCCGAGGAAGTAAGGACGGCCCTGCATGATTCGGGTGCTGGCCCGGTCTGCCTTGAAGGTAACCCACCGGTCACTGATCTCCTATTCGCCCGCCGTGGGTCCGTGGGGCCGACGCGCCGGACGACAGGGGCCGGGAACCGGCGATGACGCGGGAGTGTAGCCAACGGACGGCGCGGCATGGGCGGGGGGCGGGCTCCCGCTGGATCCGGGACGACCGCCTGCGCCGGCTCTCGAGAGTGGGCATCAGAGATGCGGAACGGGACGGTATGGGCCGCGGCTATCCTCGCCGTGGGGATGGCGGTGGCCGGGTGGTCGGTGGGCCACGGGTTCACGGAAGCGCGACGGGACCGGTTCGTGACGGTGAAGGGCGTGGCGGAGCGGGACGTGGACGCCGACCTGGCGCTGTGGCCGTTCCGGGTCGTGGGGGCGGCCGATGAGCTGGGCACGGCGCAGGCGGAGATCCAGCGGAGCATGCGCCTCGTGCTGGACTTCCTGGTCCGCAACGGGATCGACACCGCGGGGGCGGCTCTCGAGGGCATGGAAGTGAGCGACCGTCTGGCCGAGCAGTACGGAAACGCCAACCGGGCCGGGCCCCGCTACCTGGTGCAGCAGCTCATGGTGATCCGGTCCGAGGACGTGGCGGCGATCCACGTCGCCAGCCAGCGGGTGGGCGAACTGGTGGACGCCGGTGTCGTGCTCCGATCGGGCACCGGCTACGGCCCCGTGAAGCCGAATTACCTCTTCAAGCGATTGAACGAGCTGAAGCCGGCCATGATCGCCGAGGCCACGGCCAGCGCCAGGGAGGCGGCGCAGCAGTTCGCCGAAGACTCGGGGAGCCGGCTCGAGGGCATCCGCCGGGCCAACCAGGGGGTGTTCCAGATCCTCCCCCGCGACGGCGCCCCCGGCATCAACGAGTCCGATCAGGTGGACAAGACGGTTCGGGTCGTCTCCACCATCGAGTACCAGCTCGGGAACTGACCCGCGGGACGTGCGCGTGCTCTGGGCGCCCGGATCCCCGGTCCGGCGGCGATCAGCCGTCGGCGTCGTCGTGAATGCGGCGGCGATCAGCCGTGGGGGGCGTCCTGCATGCGGCGCCGCTCGTTGGCGCGGGAGCGGAGCCCGAGGGCGGCGAGGGTGAGGAGTCCGAGCCCGATGGCGACCATGAAGAACGCCACCGAGTAGGCCTCGACGCCGGTGCCGGCGGAGGCGATGACGGCGCCGAGGATGGCGCTGCCGACGAGCTGGCCGATGGAGGTGAAGACGGTGAGGATGCCCTGGGCGGCGCCGCGTTCGGAGGCGGGGGCCTCGGCGAGCATGATGTAGCGGAGCGAGGAGCCGAGGAGCCCGGCCATGCCGAGGCCGATGGTGGTTCCACCGGCGTAGAACATCCAGAGCACGTCGGGGAACGCGGCGACGGCGGCGGTCCCGAGGGTCATGAGGGCGGTGGCGATGAAGACGATGACGCGGGACCCCAGCCGGTCCAGGAGCCGACCGAAGACCGGTGCGCCGAAGCCCATGGCGATGACGATGGGCAGGAGCATGAACGAGGCTTTCGACGCGGTCACGCCGTAGGCGGCTACGAGGAGCGCGGGGACGAAGACGACGGCGGCCTCACTCACGCCGGCGCCGATGGAGAGCCCGCTGGCGATGACCACCTGCCGGGAGCGGAACAGGCCGGGCCGGATGACCGGGTCGGCGGCGCGTCGCTCGATGAAGGGGAACGCGAGGCCGAGGAGCGCGGCGCCGGCCAGGGGGAGGGCCACCTGCGGCGACGCCACGCTGGCCACGAGGTCGCCGGCGTGGATCCGGTTCAGCGCCCAGGCGAAGGAGCCGAGCATAACGGCCAGGACGCTGACCCCGAGGTAGTCGAACGGACGAGGCTCCACCGCCCCGCCCGCCGGCAGCACCCGCCACGCGGCCACCACCACGATCACGGCGATGGGCAGGTTCACCAGGAAGAGCCAGTGCCAACTCAGGAGGAGCAGCAGGCCGCCCAGGATCGGACCCACCAGGAACGCCAACCCGAAGACCGCGCCGATCAGGCCCAGCGCCGCGCCGCGCCGCTCCGGCGGGAACACGTCCCCGATCACCGCGCTGGCCACGGGGAAGATCCCGCCCGCGCCGAGCCCCTGCACCGCCCGCCCCGCCAGCACCACCCCGAACGTCGGCGCCAGCGCCACCATCAGCGAGCCCGCGCCGAAGATCGCCACGTCCACCGCGTACACGCCGCGCCGGCCGTACCGGTCGCTCAGCTTCGCCATGATGGGCGTGCCGATCAGGTTGAACAGCACGTAGATCGTCAGCATCCACGCCGCCGCACGCTCGTCGATCCCGAACGCCTCCCGCATGGCCGGAAGCGCCGGGCCGATGATGGCGATGTCGAGCGCGCCCATGAGCACGCCCGTGAACAGGACCGCCATCACCCTGTTGCGCTGCGATCTGCTTACTTCCACACCGCTCCCCGACACGTACGGGTCTCCACCGCCCAGGAGCGCGAAAGGTCACGGAGATGCGGCCCGTGAGCAAGGGCACGACCCCACCGGCGGTGCACGACACCGACCCGGGGAGAGCAGCCGGTGAAACTTCTTTGCTATTGCATAAGGGGTGTTTATTATTTCCGCACGGTCACGACCCTGGGAAAGCCCGGGCAGAGACGCGACCGGAGGGACGCTGCAGACCGTGGTGTCCCGGTACCTTCCCGGGCGAGGAGGGCTGCCATGAACCGAGCATGTCTGATGCTCCTGGTGATGGCGGTCGTGCTGCTCTGGACCCCGCTGGACGCGCGGGGTCAGACCGGCACGATCATGGGCCAGGTGGTCCACGAGACCACGGGCGAGACGATGACCGGTGTGCAGGTACAGGTGCGGGGCACATCGATCGGCGGTCTCACGAACGAGAGTGGGAGATACCTGCTGAACGGGGTGCCCGCGGGTGAGCACACCGTGGAAGCAGTCTACATCGGGTACGGCACCGCTCGCGAGACGGTGACGGTGGCCGCCGGCGCGACCAGCACGGTAAATTTCCGGCTGGGGGAGACGGCGCTGGCGGTGGAAGGGATCGTGGTGACGGCGCTCGGGATGGAGCGCCAGGCGCGCACGCTGGGGGTCTCGACACAGCAGATCGTGAGCGAGGACCTGACGCGCGCTGAAGTGAACGTGGTGAACTCCCTCTCCGGCAAGGTGGCGGGGGTGAGCATCACGAACTCGGGCCCGCAGGGGGGCTCGACGCGGATGGTGATCCGGGGTGAGAACTCGGTGACGGGTGACAACCAGCCGCTGTTCGTGGTGGACGGCGTTCCCATGGACAACAGCGTCGGCGGCCGTCAGGGCGTGCTGGCGGACCAGGGCGGCTTCGACTACGGGAACGCGATCCAGGACCTGAACCCGGACGCGATCCAGTCGATCACGGTGCTGAAGGGGCCGAACGCCGCGGCGCTGTACGGGTCGCGCGCGGGCAACGGCGTAGTGGTGATCGAGACGAAGAAGGGCCGGAGTATTCCGGGTGGCAAGCAGGCGGACATCGTCGTCAGCCAGATCGTGACGTTCGAGGACGAGCTGCGGCTGCCGGACTACCAGAACAAGTACGGGCAGGGGTATGCCGGCCAGTTCGCGTACTACGACGGCTTCGGCAACGGCACGTACGACGACTGGGACGAGAGCTGGGGCCCGCCGCTGGACGCGGGTCTGATGATCCCGCAGTGGAACGGCCCCATCGACCCGGAGACGGGCGAGCGGGTGCCGACGCCGTGGGTGTCGCACCCGAGCAACATCGACGACTTCTTCGACGTGGGCACGACACTGACGACGAACGTGTCCGTGGCGACTGCGACGGACCGGCTGCACGCGCGTGCGGGCTTCAGCCGGACGAACCTGGACGGGATGGTGCCGGGGTTCAAGCTGGAGCGGACGTCGGTGACGTTCGCGGGCGGGATGGAGGCCACGGACAAGCTGGACATCCAGACGTCGCTGCAGTATGTGACGGCGGACGGCGAGAACCGTCCGGGCGTGGGGTACGGGGAGGACAACCCCATGAGCCAGTTCATCTGGTTCGGGCGGCAGGTGGACGTGAAGCAGCTGAAGCAGCTGTACGACGTCAACCGTCCGGCGGACGACCCCATGGCGGGGCTCCCGTACAGCTGGAACTACTCGTTCCATCCGAACCCGTACTTCCTGCAGCTGGCCAACAGCAACAACGATGGTCGTGATCGCCTGATCGGGAGCCTCGCGGCGACGTACGCGCCGACGCCGTGGCTGAAGGCGATGGTCCGGGCGGGCACCGACTGGTACCAGGACTCGCGGCTGAAGTCGTATGCCTACGCGCCGCAGATCGACTACAGCGGATTCTACACGACCAACCCGACGACGGGCGGTCGGGAGTTCGTGTCGGTCAACGGCGGGTTCGGGGAGTGGGGGATCGGCTACCAGGAGACGAACACCGAGTTCCTCCTGACGGCCACGCCACAGCTGTCGCTGCCGGTGACCACGACGCTGGTCTTCGGCGGCAACCGCCGGGACTGGGAGCGGACGAGCGACTACACGTGGGTGGGCGAACTGGCGACACCCGGGATCTTCGACATCTCGAACTCCGCGGGCGCGCCGGACCGCAATACGCTCTTCCAGCAGAAGCGGGTCAACAGTCTGTACGGCCAGGCGGAGCTCGGCTACCAGGATTATCTGTTCCTGAACCTGACGGGTCGGAACGACTGGTCGTCCACGCTGCCGGAAGCGAACCGGTCGTACTTCTACCCGTCGGTGAGCGGCAGCCTGGTGTTCTCGGAGCTGCTGCCATCGCTGGACACCCGGATGCTGTCGTTCGGGAAGCTGCGCGCGAGCTGGGCGCGGGTGGGCAACGACACCAATCCGTACGCGCTGCGGAACACGTTCCTGGCGGACGAGATCTGGGATGGGACGCCGAGCTTCAGCGTGCCGGGCGTTCTGGCGAACGCTTCGCTCAAGCCGGAGACCACGGAGTCCATCGAGGTGGGGACGGAGCTCGCGTTCCTGAACAACCGCCTCGGCCTGGACGTGACCTACTACACGCAGGAGACGCGGGACCAGATCATGCCCGTGCAGCTGTCCCGCTCCACCGGCTACACCGGCCGGATCATCAACGCGGGAACGGTGGAGAACAAGGGCTGGGAGCTGCTGCTGCGTGGCACGCCGGTGGTGCAGAACGACTTCCGGTGGGAGACCACGTTCACGTGGGCGAAGAACGACAACAAGGTCGTCTCGCTGGCAGAGGGCGTCGAGGGGCTGGAGATCTCGAACGGCGATTTCTGGGGCGTATCGCTGTACGCGCGCACCGGTGAGCCGCTCGGCCAGCTGGTGGGCTCGGCGTACCAGCGGGACCCGAACGGGAACATCGTGGTGAGCAAGGGCGTGGGGGTGCCGCTTTGGACGAACGCGCCGCAGGTGATCGGCAACGTGAACCCCGACTGGCGGGCCGGCTGGTCCAACCAGTTCAGCTACAAGGGCGCTCGCCTCCAGTTCCTGTTCGACATGCGTCAGGGCGGAGACATCTTCTCCGTCACGAACCTGTTCGGCCGGTACGGGGGGATCCTCGAGGAGACGGTGGCGGGCCGGTGCACACCGGCCGACGCGCTGGAGCCGGGTGAGCAGCCGCCGGTGGGCTACCCGGTCTGCACCCCGGAGACGGGGATCGTGTTCGATGGCGTGAACCGCGTGATCGGCGAGGATGGGGACACGACGTACGTCCAGAACGAGACGGTGGTGGATGCCACCACGTTCTGGGAGTACGCGTACAACGTCCGCGAAGCGCACCTGGAGGACGCGAGCTACATCAAGCTGCGGGAGGTGAGCTTCAGCTACGACGTCCCGGAGACGTGGGCGAAACGGGTGCGGATGAGCGGTCTGCAGCTCTCGGTGATCGGTCGCAACCTCTACCTGTGGGCGGACGCCAAGCACATCGACCCCGAGACATCGCTCGAAGGGTCCAACGTGCAGGGGTTCGAGTACGGGCAGATGCCGAGCACGCGCAGCATCGGCTTCAACATCACCGTACGGCCGTAACGGCGAAAGGACGATACACACATGAGATCGATGAGGAGTGTCCTGGCCGTTTCCGTACTGGGCCTGATGGTGGGGCTCGGCGCGTGTGAGGACGGCCTGACGGAGATCAATCAGAACCCGAACGCACCGGAAGACGTGCCCGTGGCGAACGTGCTGATGGGCGGCATCTGGGACGTGACGGCGAACGCGGGCAACCGCGGCGCCTTCGGGCAGTGGACTCAGCTGTACCACGGCGAGAACTGGGCGCAGCACGTCGCCCAGCCGGTGTACAACGACGAGGACCGCTACACGCCCCGCAGCGGCGTGGTCCCGGTGATCTGGGACGAGATGTACACCGCGCTCACGGACCTCAAGCACGTGAAGACCGTGGCAGCCGCGGATGCGGATGACGACATGTGGGCGGTGGCCGAGATCATGACCGTGTACGGCTTCATGATCCTCACCGACTACTACGGCGACATCCCGTACACGGAGGCGCTGCGGCTGGACGAGGACATCGCGTTCCCGGCGTACACCCCGCAGTCGGAGATCTATCCGGACATGATCAGCCGGCTGGAGGCGGCGGGCGCAAAGCTCGACCCGGGCGCCAGCGTCGGGTGGGGGTGGGCCGACCCCATCTACCACGGTGAGCTGCAGGGCTGGCGGGAGTTCGCCAACTCGCTGCGACTCCGGCTGGCCATGCGGATGTCCAACACGTCGCTGAGCGCACAGGCCGCCCAGGAGTTCCAGGCGGCATGGGGCGCCGACATCTTCGACGACGTGGCGGACGCGGCCGACGTGGAGTGGTCCTCCGCGCAGCCGGCGCAGAACCCGCTGTACGAGGGGATCGTGCTGGCCGGACGGACGGGCGACTTCAGGCTCAGCAGCTCGCTGGTGACGGTGCTGCAGGACCTGAACGACCCGCGGCTTGCCGTGTACGCGGAGCCCACCGTCTCCGACGGCGTGTACCGCGGCCTCAGGAACGGGTCGGTCCCGGCCGATTATACGTTCGGCGAACGCCCGGGGGGAGCGAGCGACTTCTCGACGATCGGCAGCGCATTCCTGCAGCCGACGTCGCCGTCCACGCTCATGTCGTACTCCGAGGTGCTGCTGCTGGGCGCCGAGGCCGCCGAGCGCGGCTGGATCGGTGGCGGCGCCGCCGACCTGTACGCCAGCGGGATCGAGGCGTCCATGGAGGAGCTGGGGATCGAGCCGTCGGCGATCGATGCGTACCTGGCGCAGCCCGAGGTCGCCTACACCGGCCTGGACGACATCTGGCTGCAGAAGTGGCTCACGCTGTACATGGCGGGACCCGAGGCCTTCTCCGAGCTGCGACGAGTCGGCTGGCTGGACCTGGTCCCCGCCGTCGGCTCGACGCTGCCCGCCGGCATGTTCCCGGCGCGGCTGTACTACCCGCCGGAGGAGGCGCTGTACAACCAGGCCAACTACCCGGGGGATATGCCGATCGAGTTGCCGATTTGGTGGATGGGAAGCTGAGGGAGTGAGGAGGCAGGAGTAGGAGTAGGAGGCAGGAGTAGGAGTAGGAGTAGGAGTAGGAGTAGGAGTAGGAGGCAGGAGGCGGGGGGCCGGTGCGTCTCCTGCCTCCTGGCTGTTTGGGGAGGACGCGTCCGTCGGGCGGGTTGCGGGGGCGGGCGCGGCGGGCGCAACTTGAGAGACGGCCTGCAGTACCGGAGCCCAGACCCCCTCTGGCAGTTGCCCCGGAGCGCCCATGCCACTCGTACGTCTTCTCGGACCGGTTCTGTTAGCGCTGGCTCCCTTCTGCACGACCCGCGCGGTGCCCCTCGTCGGCCAGGAGCCCGGCCGGGTTCTGGGCACGGTCGTCGACGCGGCGAGTGGCCAGGGAGTCCCGGACGTGCAGGTGCGGCTTCTGGAGCCGGTGAACGCGACGGTGATAACCAACGGCGAGGGCCGCTTCCTGTTTACGAGGGTGCCGGCCGGAATCCACGAGCTGGAGGTGACCCACATCGCGTACGGTAGCCGAACGGAGCTGGTGAACATCCCCGCCAACCGCACCGTGGAGGTCAGGGTGGAGATGGTGCAGGAAGCCATTGACGTGGGCGCGGTCCGGGTCCAGGTCTCCATCCGCGAGCCCGGCCTCGAGCGCAGGGGGTACTACGAACGGATCGATTTCGGGTTCGGCCGGTTCTTCGACGAGAAAGACCTCTCCAGACGGTCCCTGCAGAGCGCGCTCCGGGAAGTGCCCCGGCTCCGGCTGGCGGGCTCGGGCTTCACGTACACCCCGGTGTTCATGCGCGGCTCCCGGTGGTGCAGGCCTGTCATCTGGGTCGACCACCGCATGATCCGCCTCCAGGGAGCGGGCTTCGAGGAGATGGTCGATCCGTACAACATCGCCGCCATGGAAGTCTATCGCCCCGGCGAGACGCCCGGCGAGTTCATGGAGCTGACCCAGGACTGCGGCGCCATCGTCATCTGGACCTACACGAACACTCGTTAACTCCCCGGCGCCGCCTTCCCCTCCTCCTGCTCCAGGTATGGAACGCCCGTGCTCATCCAGGCGGCCGCGGGCTCGCCCTTGAGGTAGTGGCCGAACCACTCGTTGATGCGGCGGTGGTAGTCGACCTGGTTCGGCTTCTTCGACAGCCCGTGGTTCTCGCCCTCGTAGACCAGCAGGACCATCTCCTTCCCCGCCCTGCGCGCGGCGTTGTAGAAGACGATGCCCTGGTCCCAGTCCACGGCGCCATCCTGGTCGCCGAACGCCACGAGCATGGGGGTGTTCAGGGTCTCGATGTGGTGGACGGGGGAGTTGGCCTGGTAGCTCGCCAGGTCCTCCCACGGCGGGACCTCCATGCGGCCCTGGCTGATCTCGAAGATGCGCGCGTCGGTGCCACCGACGTTCCAGTAGATGGACAGGTACATGCTGGTGAGCTCCGTGAGCGGCGCGCCCGCCACGGCCGCGGCGAAGATATCGGTCTGCGTGGGCACGAACGCGGTCTGGTACCCGCCCCACGAGTGCCCGATGAGCCCCACGCGCTCGGGATCCACCATGCCGGTGGCCACCGCGGCCTCCACCGCCGGCACCAGCGCCTCCACCGCCGACAGCCCCGGGTTCCGCGGCCGGTACACGATGTCCGGCTGGAAGACGAAGTAGCCCTGGCTCGTCCACACGGCCGGGTTGTACTCCGACTCCTCGTCGGGGACGTAGTAGGTGTGGACGGTGGGGGAGCGGGTCTCGTAGATGTACGTGATCATGGGGTAGCGACGACCGGGCTCGTAGTCGGCCGGGTAGAAGAGCGCGCCCTGCAGCCGCTTCCCCCACTCGTTCTCGAACTCGATCAGCTCCGATCGGCCCCAGGTGTAGTCGCCCTGGAACGCGTTGCTGGCGGTCACCTGCCGACCCGAGCCCACCCGGCCGGTGGAGACGAAGTAGTCGGGCGAGTCGTCGAAGTCCTGGACCATCCACGCGAAGACGTCCGCGTCCTCGGCCTTCGACAGCCGCGTCACCGACGCGTCCAGCCAGATCCGGCGCTCCGGCGCGCGGTCCAGCCGGCTCGCCACCCCGTAGCCGTTCCGCTTGCTCCACTCCCCCGTGAGGTTCCAGTACACGGGCGCGTCACGGTCGATGGCCTCCTGGCCGTCCGTCCAGCCGACGCGATTGTAGCGGTGGATCACGCGGTCGGCCCGCCCATCCGTGAGCCGCCGTCCGCCGGAGCCGTCGGGGCGCACCTCCCAGGCGTCGTAGCGGTCGTGGAGCACCACGCTCCGGTCGCCCTCCGTCCAGCCGGCGTAGCGGAAGGGCGGCTTCTGCTCCACCGTGTGGTCGTCCGCGGTGTCCACGAAGACGGTGGGGAGCCCGCTGGTGAGGTCGATGGTGCGGTCGTCGCGGATGCTGTAGACCCGGTACTGGTCGTCCTCCAGGTAGAGCAGGTAGCGGCCGGCGGGTGACGCGCCGAAGAAGTGCTCGATCCGCTCCAGCACCTTCCGCCGCTCGCCCGTGCGCGTGTCGATCAGGTACGCGTCCTGGTACTCCGGCCCGAACATCCGCTCCTGGTCGTACGGCGCGCCGTCGAGCCCGAGCACGTACCGGTCGCCGTGGATCCGCTGCGCGCCGCGCTCGTAGTCGCCGCCCAGCCGGACGAACCGGTCGCCGTCCATGTGCCAGACGGCCAGCTCGTTCCGATCCCGGTCCATGCTCGCGGTCATCTTCTGCCGCGGGATGATGTCCACGTCCCGCGAGTGCCACACCTCGACGCCGGCCTCCGCCTCCTCGTCCGATGCCGAGTCCGCGGCCGGCTCGTCCCCCGCGGAGTCCGGCGCCTCCGTCGGCTCCCACGCCTGGATCCCGAAGAACACCGACCGCCCGTCGTCCGAGAACTCCGGCGCCCGGTGCGCCACGATCCGCGTGTCCGCCGGGAACCCGTCGTGCTCCCCCGGCTCGAACGCCCGCCTCTCGGCGCGCCCCGACACGTCCCGCCACGTCAGCACCGCGTGGCTCTTCTCCTCCCGGTCCTCGTCCTCGATCACGCGCATCACCAGCAGGTCGTCGGCGTCCTCGCGCCAGCGCAGCTCCGTGTAATCGGCCGCCCGCGACTCCAGCACCCGGATCGCCCCCGACCGCGGGTCCCACACCCGCACGCCGTTGCCCGCGTTCCCGGCGGCATCCACGGTCATCGCCAGGAGCCGCCCATCGTCCTGCCACGCGAACTCGCCCACGTTGCCGAAGTTGACGTCGGTGCCCGTGGCCAGATCCCGCACCACCAGGTCCGCGCCGAACTCGTCCTCACCCTTCGCGTCGCCCACCGGGTAGCGCCGCATGGCCAGCCAGCGGCTGTCATCGCTGAACGCGAACGACGAGACGCCCGGAACCAGCGCCGTGTCGCCCCGGACCAGGTCCAACATTCCAAGTTTGCTCCGCGGCGAGTCCTTCGACTGCCGCAGCCGCTCCACCTCGTCGTCCGGGTACCAGATGGAGTAGGCGACCCACCGGCCGTCGCCGGAGAACGTGGCCCGCGAACCGTACGGGATCACCACCACCGAGTCCGACGCCACGCGGTGGATCCGCAGCTCGTCCTCGTCGTTGACACGGGCGACTTCCACGGTCAGCCACTCGCCGTCGGGCGACAGCCGGTCGTTCTCCAGCCGCTCCCACTGCCCGTAGGCGTCCGGGGTGAGCGGGCGCGGCAGCGTGTCGGGGACGGGTACGGCCGAGTCGGCGACGGCCTCGCCGATGGGGTCACCGGCCGGCTGCTCCACGGGGTCCTCCTGCGCCACCACGGGCACCGCCGCGCCGAGCACAGCGAGCACGATGAGCACACACGCCCCGGCCACCTTCTCGAACTTTGCTGACTTCATCCCGCCTCCTCGTTCGTGTCGCGCTCGTGGGCGCCGTACTCCACCGACCGGCGCGGCGTCTCGTCCACCGTGAGCCGGAAGACGTCCGGCCTGGCGTAGTGTCCCGTCACGTCGAAATCGAACTTCCCGCGGACGATCTCGCCCATGTCCAGATCGGCCACCAGGATCCCCGACTCCTCCCAGAGCGGACCGGCCAGGCAGTCGCCGAGGGGGCCGTAGATGGCGCTCCCGCCGCGGCAGAGCAGCTCCGGCCACTTCTCCAGCTCGTGGGCGAGCTCCAGGTCGTCCGGGTAGTCGCTCCGACGCACGTACTGGTTGGAGCCCAGGACGAAGCAGCGGCCCTCGAGGGCGATGTGCCGGAGCGTCGCCTGCCAGCCGTCGCGGGCGTCGGCCGTGGGCGCCAGGTACAGCTCCACGCCCTTTCCGTAGAGCGCCGCGCGGGCCAGCGGCATGTAGTTCTCCCAGCAGATCAGCCCGCCCATGCGACCCAGCTCCGTCCCGATCACCGGCAGCGTGCTCCCGTCCCCCTCGCCCCAGATCAATCGCTCCGACGCCGTGGGCTTCAGCTTCCGGTGCTTCCCCAGCAGCTCACCGTCCGGGCTGAAATACAGCAGCGTGCAGTAGAGCGTTCCCCGCGACGAGTCGGTGTCGCGCTCGATGACGCCGCCGGCCAGGTAGACGCCGGCGCTGCGGGCGATGGCGCCCAGACGGTCGGTGTACGGGCCAGGCACGTCAATGGCGCCTCGCCAGTAGCGCTCCCAGCCGCGACGGCCTTCCGGCAGCCGGCCGCCCACGGCCGCGCCAAAGGCGAGGCCCCAGGGGTAGCCGCCGATGAAGGCCTCCGGGAAGAGGACGAGCTGCGCCCCCTGGGCCGCGGCGTCGGCGGTCATGGTGGCGACGGTGTCGATGGCGGCGTCGGGGTCGAAGAACGCGGGCTCGGGCTGGAGCACTGCTACGCGTGTCATTCGGAGGCTCCGGGGGTGATCCGACCTTCTGAACAGCTTTGACACGAAGGGAACGAAGACAACGAAGAACTCGAAGTATTCAGGTCGAAATCTCTGTTCTTCGTGTACTTCGACCTCTTCGTGAGCTTCGTGTCACGAATTTGTTTTTTGTTTGCGCGTCCTCCGGCCGCTCGCGTCATCTCCGGATCACCCGCCGATCCGTACTTCCCGCTCTACGCGTCCGCCGCGGGTGCTGAGGACCTCCACCGTCAGGTCGAACGGGTCGGTTTCCGCCGGCACCCGGACTCGGAACGTGGCCGTGGCCGTCTCCGCGGGGTCGAGCCAGCCGAGGTCGACGGTCTTGTCGCGGAGCGCGGGCGTGGTGATCTCGGCGGCGGGGTCGTCGCCCTCGGTGAGCTCCTCCGGCAGCTCCAGCCGGACGCGGTCGGGGCGAACGATCTTGACCAGCTGCGCCTGCCGGAGCGCCGTGGGCAGCCGGCCGGCGTTCCGGATGGTCACGTTGATCTCCCAGGTGACGCTGTCGGCCGACCCGCCGGCCATACGCACCACGCCTACGTCGGCGATCTCGACCCGCGGCAGGTGCTTGGCCATCTCGAGGTTGAAGAGCGCCTGCTTCTCGACCCAGCCGCCCATCTGGTCGGCGGGGCCGTTCTGGCTGAAGAACTTGGGGTGGAACCCGCCCATCTCCACCGCGCCCAGCGTGGGGTGCTGGAACGGCTCCCACTCCCGGAACCCGCGGCCGCCGTTGGACTCATCGTCCCAGACCAGGGCGTCGAAGGAGTCCAGGATCCCGTCGCCGTTGTAGTCCTCCATGGCGCCGCCGTTCCAGAGCTCGTCGCCGTACCAGATGGCGCCGTAGTAGAAGTAGCCGAAGTCGGGGCCGTGGCCGAAGAGGGGCGCGGGCTCGGTGGGCTCGCCGGACCAGGGGCTCACGGGGTAGCGGGTCATGTACGTCTCGTACACGTCGCCGGCCCAGGGGTAGTGCGTGATGGAGAGCCCCACGCTGTCGAAGTACTCGTAGAGCGCCAGGTCCTCCGGGTACATGCGCTCCTCCGAGCCCGACGTGGACGGCGGGCGCAGGTGCATGGGCACGCGCGTGTCCATGGAGTTGGCGACGGAGACGTGCGGCCGCTGGAGCAGCCACATGACCGTGGCCATGGTCTCCGGCTCGCTCAGCGGGTACGCCCCCGCCCCGGACTGCGTGTAGCCGCGACCCGTGCGGTCCAGCCCTGTGTCGGGACGCCAGTTCTCCGGGTAGTTCCGGTGCAGGTCCAGCCCGCCGATGCCGTCCTCGTTGTAGTCCCCATCGCCGTCATTGTCCACGCCCTCGCCCAGCACCACCCAGTCCCCGTCCTCGTCCGGCCGCGCGCGGCGCATGAGACGCCCGGACCCGTCGCGCTCGTCGATCAGGTACTCGGCTTCCATCTCCGCGCCCGGTGAGCCCTCCGGCATGTCGGCCGGCCGGAACCGGATGTCGTAGAGGACACCGTCGCCGTCCAGGTCCTCCGGTGGGTCCTCGTCCAGGAGGCCGTCGCGGTCGCTGTCGTACGGCCGGACGGTGCTCCGGTTCGCCTGCGCCGTGTGCAGGTAGAGGTTGCTGCCGTCCGGGTTGTTCTCCGGACGGAGGTAGATCGCGTTGTGGTCGAGCAGCGCGGTGATCTCCGGGTCGTGGTCGTAGCCCTCCAGCAGGTGTCGGATCAGCCAGAGCACGCTCTCCGACGCCGTCACCTCGCCGCTGTGACGACCGCCCTCGAAGAACGCCGCCGGCTTGTCCAGGTCCGACCCCGTGGCCTCGTTCGTCAGCGTGACCTGCAGGATCGGACGACCCTCGAAGCTGCGACCCACCTCGTACAGCTCCACCAGCCCCGGGTACCGCTCGTTCCAGCGACGCAGCCACTCGTACATGACGTCCGCCGTGTGGTAGCGGTCGAACGTCAGCGACTCCCCCGCCTCGTACTCCACGCCCTCGTGACGCACGCGCGGGAAATAGCTGATGCCGTGGCGGGTGCCGGACACCGTATACCAGGCGCTGTCGCGCTCCGACTCGGCGACGTACGTCGGGGCCACCGCCGCCATGGATGCCGGCCGGAGCGCGGAGGAGGCCGGCGCAGGGTCGCCCATGCCGGATTGGGCCGCGCAGGCCGCCGAAATCACGGGAACGGCGAGGATGCTGGCGAGGATCGGGAGACGACGGTGTCTGGACATGGTGTCGGTGGCTCGGGTCGCGTGGCGGGCAGGCTGTCCGGGGAGGTTGGGGCGGGCGGCGCGCCGGGGCAAGGTGCGGGCGACCGCCACCCGCTGTCCCCGTCCGCCATTCCCCTGCCCCGGCTGCCGACGTATGGAATGGCCATGGCGACCATTATCCGGATACGGGAGGTCGGCGCGGAGATCGAAGTCGTTCCGGCCGTATACGACCCGGCCGTCGTCGAGCATCTCAGAACGATCCCCGGCCGGCGCTGGAGCGCACCCGGGCGCGCGTGGCTCATCCCCCGCACCGCGCAGGGGCTCGACACGATCCTCTCCCTCCCCGGCGTGAAAATCGATCTGGACCCGGCGCTCGTCCACCTCGTCCGGCGGCCGTACGATCCCGTGGCGCCTCGGGAGGACGCCACGCTCCAGCTCCTGCGAAGGGTATCCGAGGAGCTGCGGCTGCTCCGCTACAGCCCCCGCACGCGCAAGCTCTACCTGGGCCATCTGCGGCGATTCCTCGAACGCCACCCCGCGGCCGCCCACGACCTGACAGCGGGCACGGTGCGCCGACACCTCCTGGAGCTCGAGGCCGAGAACCGCTCCACCTCCTACCTGAACCAGGCCCTGAGCGCCATCCGGTTCGCCGCTAAGCTCCTGGGCGCCACCGTCCAGATCGAGAGCGTCGGCCGACCCAAACGCCCGCGCCACCTGCCCTCCGTCCTCTCGCCCCAGGACGTTCGCCGCATCCTCAAGGCACCCCGCCATCCCCGCCACCGCCTCGCCCTCACACTCGCGTATTCCGCCGGGCTCCGCGTGGGTGAACTCGTGCGCCTGCGCGTCGGGGACGTCGATTCCGATCGGCGGCTCATCCACGTCCACGAAGGCAAAGGCCGCAAGGATCGGTACACTCTTCTGGCCGAAACAACCGCCAGGGCACTCTACCCTTTCCTGGATGGCGCCGATGCGAACGACTATATATTCCCCGGCGCCCGCACCGGACGCCACCTCACCGTTCGCAGCATCCAGAAAGTCTTCGAGCGAGCACTGCGCGACTCCGGCGTCCAGAAGCACGCCACGATCCACACGCTGAGGCACAGCTTCGCCACGCACCTGCTTGAAAATGGCGTGAGCGTGCGGCATATTCAGGAGCTTCTCGGCCACAGCAGCCCCAAGACGACCGAGATCTACACCCACATCGCCCAGAGCGACCTGCGCCGAATCACCAACCCCCTGGACGCACCGCTCGACTGAAGGGTGGATTTATTTCGCCTCCATCAAACATCTTAGCGAACACCCATTCGCCAGTCTCACCCAAAGTCACTACATCATGAACTGGGTTTCGCTAATCCTTTAGTTAAGCGCCATGCGCGCAGATGAAGTCAACTGGAGCTTGGTCAGCGCGAGCCACGGGCATGGTCGGCTGTCGGAGGTCGCTTGCAGCTGCGTCAGGCGTGCGTTGACAGGACAGAAGCGCGTGGCGGGCCTAGATGGCTTGCCAGACATGCCGGATTCGCGGCTGACGCGGCATTCGATGCCGGCGAGGTCGGCGCGGAACACGCTGGCACCTGTTCGGACTGCGGTCGCTCGAGTACCGTCGGCCGACGATGCGGACCGGGCTCGGTGAGCGTTGCGAAGTTTCGAGGACGTTGCGCCTGGAGGTCGCGGAGCGTCGGATCGCGGTCTGGACGCTCCGATGCGTGTGGCGACGCAAGTCAGCCTGAGCTCCGAACGCCGTGTAGCTGAGCTCGACACGTCGGGGGACGGAAGTGAATGTCTTCAGTCCGTGCGGTTCTGACGTTGAATACTGGGTCGATGCTGAGCCGCCGGTCCTCCGTGCGCTCCGCGAACGGTACACTGAGTTTGGCCTTCCGCCGTACCAGGTCGTCTTCGTAGCGGTGCGCGGGGAGATTGGGCCGGTGTTGGACTGCGGCTTCTGTACTGAGTACGACGGCAGTTTCAAGGTGGAGGAACTGGTCGAAATGGACTCGCCGGGCACCGGGGAGTGCGAGACCGAGATCGGTGGCCACTCAGGGAGAACGGCGCTTAACAAACGGTTGGCGCCTGCGCGGCCTGCGGCCGCTCCGGAGAACCCGCCGCGGCCGTACTGGGCGCTGGTGAGGGGCGTGAAGTTTCGAAGGCGGTCGCGCGCTGGAGGTTGTCGGAGCGGCGGTTCGCCAACCTGGAAACGTTATACGCCAGGTGAACGAGTATTGGGGGGTGCGGTGACTGAGTACGTTCTCAATGGTTGGCGCGTGGAGCACGACGCCGGTGCCACGACAGAAGCGTTGAAGCGAGCTCAGTATCGGGGCCCTGAGAGCTGTGGGTGCCTGCCCTGCCAGAACTTCGTCGCAATGCGTTCCGAAGCGTTCCCGCGCGAGTTCATGGAACTGCTCGGTGAGCTGGGAATCCCGCCGGTTTCGGAAGTCGAGGTCTATCACAACGCACGGCTTGAAAACGGGAGGCACTCCTACGGAGGGTGGTTCCACTTCGTAGGAAGGGTTGTCGAGGGGCCGGACGGGGTCGTAGATCTGGGCAACGGTTTCCAGTTCTACTTCCGGAACGACGCCCATCTTATCTCGAAGGAGATAACCGAGCGCCCCGTGGCACAGTTGGAATTCTACTGTGAGCTGCGCTGGGGAATCGCAGCCCAGGAGGCGCTGTAGATCGGCCCTTCGGGGGAGGCGGGAGGGTCGGGAAGGGGTTCACCCGGCGTATAACAAACGGTTGGCGCCTCCGCTCGCTACGCGCGCTCCGGAGAACCCGCCGCGGCCGTCTGGAAGCTGGTGAGGTGAGTGAAGGTTCGAAGGTGCTCGCGCGCTGGAGGTGTGGCGCGGCGGGTCGCCAACCTGGAAACGTTAAGCGGCATTGGCAACATGCTCAAAGCCAACTTGAAGTTTAGTCGGGACGAACCAGAACAGGTGGCTTTTGGAGATCACCTGCGCTGGGTCGAGTTGTCGCCCGTTGACGTTCGACCAACTAGCGCCTTGGCTAAGCCCTTTGAGGTGTTTGCTGAGTTAGTGAAGGATTCCGTCATACCGGGATTCATTCATGGCGAAGGACGGTTGGAAGAACACGCCGGCACCGATTCATGGACCGTATCGGCTCGATGCCTTGTCGGCCGACGATTTCACTTCAGTCCCTCGGACAAGGTTCGACGAAGCCCTCGAGGACTGGCTTGAAGGGGGAGACTGCGCTTCGACTCCGGAGCTCCGATGGAGGTGAGGGAGAAGGTCAGGTCGATGTTGAGCGCGATCCCCAAAGAAGCGCCGTGTTACGAGCTACAGAAATCGCTTGGACGGAAGCGATCACGAGTTTGCGTTTGTCCTTTGGGAGTTCAAGGAGTTCTGTTTTCCAGATGAGGCGAATGGTGTGCTCTGGCTAGTGGTTTGGGCTGCGGATTAAGGGTGTCGCGCACCAACGCCGCTTAACAAACGGTTGGCGCCTGCGCGGCCTGCGGCCGCTCCGGAGAACCCGCCGCGGCCGTGCTGGGAGCTGGTGAAGGTTCGTGAAGTTTCGAAGGCGGTCGCGCGCTGGAGGTATCGGCGCGGCGGGTCGCCAACCTGGAAACGTTAGCCGTCATTCCGCGATAGGAACTGCATGAGTGTTCTGCAGAGGCTTGAGCACAGGCGATGGGTGGTGTGGGTCGCCTGGCCGATTTCGGCTTTAGTTCTCCCGATCGCGATTGTTCGAACAGTTGCCGCAGTCCGAGGTTGGGGTCTCTACTACGCGTTGGACTTGGGCAAGGCACTGCAGATGGGGATCATCATGTTTGGGCCTCCGGTGTTGTTTGAAGTACTGGTCAGGAAAGGGCGAAACAACGGCTAACAAACGGCCGGCGCCTGCGCTCCCTTCGGTCGCTCCGGAGTACCCGGCCGTCAGGCGAGCGGATGGTTGGAAAGAAGTCGAGTCGGCGGTGCCCAAGAGTTCTGGAGGGGTGGAGGCCGGGTCGCCAGCCTGGAAACGTTATGTGCCACACGCGGTGAGGTACGGATGGGCAGCCGAACAGGGATCGGTGCGGTGACCAAGAGCAGCGTCGTAGCAAATGCCCAGAGGCTTGAAGAGGCATTCGGTTCGTGGCCCTCGTTCCACGATGCCGAGGTCCTCACCATGCGTTTGGATCGGTCCGGTGCCGTTGGGCCGACCCTGGACGCTCAGGTCTATGTGTTCGAAATGACCTCCGAGGTCGATGCGGCGGGCTTCTTCGTGTTGAAGAACCAAGTCGTCGTGAGTTTGAGGTTCTCCAATGTCGCTCTGGAGAGACTCCGCTGGTTCAACGAGCAGAACGCTCTCTCAGAACTATTCATTGATGAGATCCCTGACGAGTCCAACGAGGGCCGAACTCTAGCCGTTCGTTTTGAGTCCAGTTATGGCGTAGAGGCGAGTTTCCGCTGTGGCGCAATTGAGGTTTTGGAGGTCGAGCCGTATCGACCGGAAAAGCAGTAAGGCTGGGGCTTCTGCAGCGTGCGGCACATAACAATCGGTTGGCGCCTGCGCGGCCTACGGCCGCTCCGGAGAACCCGCCGCGGCCGGGTAGGTGCTGGTGAGGGAGTGGCAGTTTCGAAGGCGGTCGCGCGCTGGAGGTTTCGGCGCGGCGGCTCGCCAACCTGGAAACGTTATCTGCCAGTCAGCACAGTAAGAGAGATCAGATGCTTTGGGACTTGCTTCAGCAGGTGCAGATCGGGCGAACGGAGCGGCACGCCGTAAATGTTGATGAGCGGCTTGCGGCTCTGGAGCGGCAGTTGGACAGAAACAGCAAGGTCTTGGTCGAGGTGATCAAATACCTTGAGAAGCGGGATGGCCGTGATCTCGACGGCGACGGGAAGATCGGCTGAACTGCCGTGGTACGGGGCTGACCAGCAGATAACAAAGGGTTAGCGCCTCCGCTCGGCTGCGCCGAGCTGCGGAGAACCCGCCGCGGCCGTCTGGAAGCTGGTAAGCGTTGTGAAGATTCGAAGGCGGTTGCGCGCTGGAGGTTACGGCGCGGCGGGTCGCCAACCTGGAAACGTTATACGCCATTTGGCCACTTGATACCGTCGAGAGGTTCATGGGCTCCTCAGGCGGGAGGATGCGAGGTGAGCTGGTGGCTTTGGGGGTGGCTGTCTTTTGCGCAGCCGGATGTGAAGGTCAAGCCGCACCTGTGCCAGAGGTTTCGCGCGAACACCCGGTCATCCCGGTCGATAGCGGCATCGTCAGGATCGAGTCCGGCGGAAGCGTCTTCCGGATCAACGTTGAAATTGCCGAAACGCGGGAGCAACAGAGCACCGGGCTCATGGAGCGGCGGGCCCTCGCAGCGGACGAAGGCATGTTGTTCCTGTACGCCGAGGAGCAAGCCGATTCGGATTCCTTCTACATGTTTCGAACGAGAATTCCACTAGCGATCGCCTTCGCCGATTCAACGGGTCAAATTGTGGCGACGCGGGAGATGGAGCCCTGCCCTCACCCGGTTGCCGATTGGTGCGAGCAGTACGCCCCTGGGAGTTCGTACCGCTCAGCCCTCGAAGTAAATGGTGGTTACTTTGACAGCAAAGGCATCGGTGTCGGGGACCGAATCGTTCTTGAAAAGAGGTTCGGGCAGTGAAAGAGGGCCAAACGGCATATAACAAACGGTTGGCGCCTCCGCTCGCTGCGCGAGCTCCGGAGAACCCGCCGCGGCCGTCTGGGAGCTGGTGAGGGGCGTGCGGTTTCGAAGGTGATCGCGCGCTGGAGGTTGTGGCGCGGCGGGTCGCCAACCTGGAAACGTTAAGCGCAATTCCGGACATGAAAACTGCTTGGGTTCTGATCGTGGGTGGCCTGCTCCTCATCGTAGGGGCTTACGCTGCCTGGAAGAACCAGATGGACTGGGGCCTTCGTGAGTGCTGTAATACAGGATCGATCGGGCCTGATCTACTCATGTTCGGAATGCCATTCCTAATCGGAGCGCTCTTGTTCTGGTCGGGTTGGGGTTGGCGGCAGTGCGTGCGTGGCGGCGAGATTCGAGGATACTGTAAGGCAGACGCCGGAACTGCGCTTAACAAACGGTTGGCGCCTGCGCGGCCTGCGGCCGCTCCGGAGAACCCGCCGCGGCCGTCTGGGAGCTGGTGAAGGTTCGTGAGGTTTCGAAGGCGGTCGCGCGCTGGAGGTATCGGCGCGGCGGGTCGCCAACCTGGAAACGTTAAGCGCCATGCTCGACTGTCTGCCCGGGGTGCGATGGTCTCGGAGTGGAGGGCGATGAGGAAGGTTTATTGGACTGCGTACGCCCGGGGCGATCACTACCTAGCTACTCAACAGGTGCTCGATCGGATCAGCGCGTGGGGTATTCTAGCCCAGGTGAATCGGTATTCAGACCTGATGGTCAGTGCGGTGGTCGAGGTCGCGGAGGAACGTCTCGGACCCCTGCTTGCCGCGCTTGAAGAAATTGTTGCAGTCGAGCAGGTGGAAGATCAGGTAGTGGGCCCAGACCACCCCTGCATGGTCTACTTGAACGTGCGCATGCAGGACGGCAAAGGCGATCTGAGTATCGAGACACCGGCTGTGCCCGGCTAGGGAGCGTGAGCCCGAGGTGGTCGCACGGCGCTTAACAAACGGTTGGCGCCTGCGCGGCCTGCGGCCGCTCCGGAGAACCCGCCGCGGCCGTCTGGAAGCTGGTGAGGGTCGTGAAGTTTCGAAGGCGGTCGCGCGCTGGAGGTTTCGGCGCGGCGGGTCGCCAACCTGGAAACGTTAACCGCCATGTTCCGCTCGAGGCTTCTGTAGCAGATTAGGGTAGAGAATTCTACGTAGGGGGTCGCCCATGTCTAATGTGCCAATCGAAGAGCTTCTGAAGCTGTCTGTTGCGGAGCGGATTCAGTTGGTGGAGGACCTGTGGGACAGCATCGCTGCGGACGCCGACGATTTCCCGCTGACTGACGCGCAAAAGGCGGAGTTGGACCGCCGGCTGGAAGAGCACGAGGCGGACCCAGGCTCCGCAATACCCTGGGCAGAGGTTCGGGAGCGGCTTTACAAGAAGTACGGGTGAATCGCCGGTTTGAAGTCCGACCGCAGGCGGACGCGGAGCTCGATGAGGCGGCCGCCTGGTACGCAGCTCGATCGCGGGGACTCGGAGCAGAATTCGTTCGGGTGATTGATGCAGCGTTCGCGTCGATCGAGAGGAATCCGCGGCAGTTTCCGGTCGTGTACAAGGACTTCCGGAGGGCCGTCGTCCGGCGCTTTCCATATGCAATCCTATTTACCGTATCGGAACCCGAGATCGTCATTTGGTCGGTCTTCCACTCCCGGCGTGATCCGAAGCGGTGGCAGAGCCGCGGTTGATAGCCTCTGGAGGCTGGCAGAACACGGCGGTTAACAATCGGTTGGCGCCTGCGCGGCCTGCGGCCGCTCCGGAGAACCCGCCGCGGCCGTGTTGAAGCTGGTAAGGGGAGAGGTGTTTCGAAGGCGGTCGCCCGCTGGAGGTTTCGGCGCGGCGGGTCGCCAACCTGGAAACGTTATGCGCCATTGCACCGCTGGGCGTACGGCTGGTGAGGATCGTCAGGAGAGACCAAGCTCAAGGGACGTGATGCCGCGAGAAAAGCAGTGCAACGTGGTTTTGGACGCGAACATCCTCGTGGCCGATGTTTGGATGGCGGGCCGGAGCTTCTCCTATCTGAGGCGTCATCGATTTCTTGAGCATCGACCGGTAGTGCCTCACGTCGCGTACTTGGAGACGCGAAACCAGCTGAAGTTGAGAGCAGAAGCGCTGATCGCTCACCGAACGGCCGAGGAAGGTGGTTCCCACGGCAACACCGTTCGGCTACGGCGGCTCTTCAATTGTGAGGATTGTCCGACTCCGGAGCATTGGGATGTCGATCGAGCTGCGTACAGAAATGGGACGATTTTGCTTCTGGGGGTCGCTGGACGAGTTCGGCGGGATGGTCCTCGACGCGCCCGACGTCGAGATCAGCGAAATTACTAACCGTTCTATCGCCCGGAAGCGCCGCATTTTCGCGCGGTGATAAAGGTGTTTCAGGGATACCTCTCATCTGGCTCGGGACGCTCGAATTGGCTACACCCGGATTGGTCGTGTCTCATTCGTCACTGCCAGATACCAATGACTTCTGTTGACAAGGGCGGGGTGGAACCGCATCCAGAAATAGTCAGCCGAAGTGGCGGAGCGGACTGGCGGCGAATTGGAAAATGTTGTTTCACAAGTCCTTGGACGACTTCATTGCCCACTTCGAGTTCTGATCGGTGCCGCGAGTTCGGAGGCCCTCCAGAGAGCGCTGATCTCGAAAGCACGTTCTCTGGCTTCGACGTTTGGGATTGGCTCGAATCCGAGTTCCCTCGCATTTTCGGCGGCGGAGATGAACTTGACATGGTCCAATGGGCCGGCTTTCCGACCCCCGCCTGAAGCGCCGGTTCTCCACAGCGTAGAGCAACTCATTAGCCTGGACATCGCGCCGGGTCAAGTATCTTCATGAAGACGTGTACCGGTGTGTACTGTGATTTTTCCTTCGTTGGCAATTTCGAGGCTTCGATCGGCTGACTATGACGCGGACTCTGTAGTTCATCCGAATCAACGCACATGGAAGCGACGAAAGCGATCCTTTCTGGACTGAGGTCGGCCTTCAGGGAGTCGGCACCTGTCGCTAATAGCAATAGATCTCGATGTGCGAACGCAAGCTGTTGAGGCCTTACTTCTACCGCAGCCGCTGGAGCACTGGAAGACCTATGAGGGAGCGATTCAACGCCTGGAGCAGGTGAGGAACGAAGTGGAGGACGCGAGGACAGCATTTTCAGAGGGTTTGAATCAGGATGGGAGCAACGGCGCCTAACAAACGGTTGGCGCCTGCGCGGCCTGCGGCCGCTCCGGAGAACCCGCCGCGGCCGTCTGGAAGCTGGTGAGGGTTCGTGAGGTTTCGAAGGCGGTCGCGCGCTGGAGGTTATCGGCGCGGCGGGTCGCCAACCTGGAAACGTTATCTGAAACCCCTTAGGAAAGCGGATGGCTGAGACTGACGGTGGGGAAATCTGGTTCCTGAATCGTGGCCTCGTCGTGCTGCGGCCGAAGCAGCCGTTCGTCGACTGGGTGCGGGAAGCGGATCCGGGACCGGGACCGCCAGTGAGTGAGGAGGTCGCGGGGAAGGCGGTGGAGGCGTTCCTGATCCCGCAGTTCGATATGACCCCGGATTCGGAAGCGTGGATCCGGGACAATTTCGATCTGATGTTCGAGATCGCTCTGGACAGCTGGTATACGGAGCCGGCGTTATGGCCGAAGAACCGGGACTGGAAGGAGTTCAACCGCTGGTTCAATGTGGAACTCATTGACGTGGCCTGGGATCTCGTGAATCAGCCACTTTCGAGCGAGCCGCCGCAGGGTCCAGCAGATCGGGCGGGTGGGAACGGGGCTTCAGATAACAACCGGTGAGCGCCTGCGCTCCCTTCGGTCGCTTCGGAGTACCCCGCTCAAGAACATGGTGCCGATCGGGGCTGCGGGTAGTTTCGGAAGGGAGCGGCGCCTGGTGAGGTGGCGGAAGCGGGGTCGCCAACCTGGAAACGTTAAGCGCAATCACTTCCGGATAGCGGGTGCCGAGAGCCGGAGTAAACTGGGGAGTCAGATATGGACTGGCGTTTGATGATGATGGCCGGAATGGCGCTGCTGATCATGATCTGGTTCGGCATGGATGCATATCTACGAATCAGGGCCCTTTCGCGTGGGGTAGCGCTGGAGGATCAGGGGGCGGCGAGTGTCTCCCATGTGTATGTGGTCGCGGCGTGTCGGATCACTGTAGTACTCGGAGTTCCGGCCTTCGTGATCGCGTACGGCGCCGGGGCGGACATCATGTGGGCTGTGGCGGGTCCTCCGGTCGTCCTCCTCACTTGCGGCTTCGTTGAGTGGGGGACAACGCGTTGGGTCTTCGATCATGATCGACAACAAGCTGGCAGTGTGGACCATAAGCGTCTTGGTGGGTGACTGCGCTTAACAACTGGCTGGCGCCTACGCGGCCTACGGCCGCTCCGGAGTAACCGCCGGCATCCGGCGAGGTGGTGGTGAGGGGCGGGAAGTTTCGAAAGTTCGCGAGTTGGTGAGGTCGTGGAGCGGCGGTTCGCCAGCCTTTGAACGTTATGAGCCATGCCCGACGGCAGGGGAGTGAGAGCAAATGATGAGGCTTCGCCCTGACTTGCTGGTGGTCTTTGCCGTGGTAGCGGCAACAATCACGATGTTCGCGCTATTGCGGTTTTCGGACTGGGAGCGGACCACGGTGGTCGGGGTTTCGTCGTTAGTCATTGTGATCCCCCTGCTCATCAACAGCCAGCTTGTGCTAGGACGGAAACGCGCCCGTTCTGAGGAGCTCATGAGGGAGATCGTCAGCGAGGGACGCGAGGTCGAGCTAGAACGAAAGGATGGGCCGTGAAAGGCGGGCACAGCTCATAACGCAGCATGCGAGACAGGGGGCGGTGCCACCCAGCGAAGCGGCTCTGTTGATCGACCGCGTTCTCATGCACGACAACCTGCCCCAGCGGTATGGGACACAGTTCAAAATGGCGTAGGGACGCTGGGTGCTTCATCCGGTAGAGGATGAGGACGGACTGGAGGAACGGCGGAGATCAATGGGCCTTCCATCCATGGACGAGTACATGCGCATGATGGAGGAAGCGTACGGTGCGCCCGTTGTAAGGCAGCATAGCGACGGGAAATAGAGAGGGAAACGGTTGAGCCCCTGACCGTGGGCGGCATATTTTGGCGGACGACACGTGATGCAGCAGGTCCACGGGCCTCGGACCGCAAGGAGATATCGAATGGGCATCGAACGTTACCGCCTCGGGTCCTTCATACGCGCGGGCGCCGTCGGCTTGCTTGTCGTGGGACTGGTTGGATGCGGGAAAGGCCAGGGAGACCCGACACAGCCGGAGGTCCATGCGCCCGCTGAGGAGCTCGAGGGGACATGGAGCTGGGTACGGTCCGTCGATGTGAACACCCTGGATCTCCACACTCCAGGCGCCGACGATTTCCAGGCAGAGCTTGTCTTCGTCGCCGACTCCGAGCGGGAGGGGAGTTACGTGTACCGGCGTACGGGAGCCCCGGAGGTAAACGGTCGCTTCGGTATCGGCTCGGAGGATTCCCCCGGGAATGACTTCATCGCCATCGACCACCCCATCGATTTCCTGGAGAGCCACGCGTGGGTTGTGGCAGGAACGGACAGTCTGTGGCTGGGTGGCGTGTTCGAGAATGGCTACAACTCCCTGTACGCGCGGGTTTCTGCTTCGCCATCCCCAGATTCCTCGTTGCCGGCTCAGAAGGGATTGTAAGAGCGAGAAGTATTGGCGCAACGCTGGAACGTCAAGCGCAATTAACGTGAGGAGGCGCGGTCATGGATAGGAGTCGCTGGATTGGAATCGCTGCGCTGGTGGCCGCCGTCAGTTGTGGCCCGACCTCCGAGGAAGAGCCGATCCGGGCAGAACTACCTGAGAGCGAGTCCACCGCTGAAGCTCGTGTTGCACCTGTTCAGACGGCGACCGACGCCGGCTGGGAGGTCGACTTCAGCAGCTATGGGCCCGTCCCGCTGGGCATCGCATTCATGGAGGCGAATCAGGCGGCCGGAGGCGTGCTCGAGTCTCCAGGGTCAATGGAGGGTTGCGAGACCGTCCATGTGTCGGAGGGGCGGGAGAGGGTTGGGCTGATGGTCGTTGACGGGCGGATCACCCGTGTCGATGTCTACAACCCTGAGATCACCACGGCACAGGGCGCCAGGATCGGAGACAGCGAGGAGCAGATCAGAGCCCTATACCCCGAGAGCCTCGAGGTCCGACCTCACAAGTACACGGATGGAAGCTATCTGATCGTCACGCCTCCGGGCGCAGATCGGTTTCGGCTGGTCTTTGAAACGGCACGAGGGACGGTCCAGACGTTCAGAGCGGGTGTGCTGCCCGAAGTGGAATGGGTAGAAGGGTGCGCCTAGACGGCTGTTCCGGTGGTGAGGTCGCTGTAGGTCCGAAGGTGCTGGAGCCCCGAACCAGCGTTCGGCGGCGCACGGACCTCACTGGTAGTTACGGAAAGGCTTCGCTGATGGAGACGCGAGACCCGGTGGTTGAGTATCTGGACACGTCGGTTCTATGGTATGGCGAAGGCGATGGACGTGACTCGGATCATCGTGGATGGAGCCCGAGCGTGTGCCCAGACGCGCTATGAGCTCGAGCCGCCCGGTGGCCGCAGTTTCGAAAGCCACGTCGCCGAAGTGTTGGAGGTGAGCGGCGGCAGGATCACTGCGCCTGGCATCTACTTCGACAGCGCACCCCTTCGCTCCCTTCGGTTGTTGTGGAGTACCCGGCCGGCAGGCGGATCGGTGGCTGGGAGTGTGCGCATGCCCGGAAATCGGACCGTTCGAAAGGTGGCCGCTCGAGATGATCGATCCTACATTCTCACCATCGATAGGCCGATTTGAACCAGCGAGCGGAAGGCACATGAGCGCTTCACCCGCGGACCGGCTGAACACGATCCCATTCGCCATAATGGCGGGTGGGTGGCTCGGGCCCCTCCTCATGTTCTGGCTCTACGTCTGGGGGCCGCTTCGGCCATATTCGTATCCTCCCGGCCGCCTTCTTCCGGGCCCTTCTTTTGCGCTTCTCGTGGTCGGTTGCGCTGCCGTGGGGTGGGCGCTGCCGCGCCGGTACTTCCGGATTCACCGGTTCGAACGCACCGGCCGGCTGTACGAAAGGCTCGGCGTCCGCGCGTTCCGCCACGTGGTCCCCGATGGCGACCTCATCAACCGATGGGTGCGGCGTTCCATTCCCGGCTACCGGGTGGTCCGGGGCAGGCGTGCGGTCGCGGCTTTCGTGGCCAGGACCGAGCGAAGCGAGCGCGGCCATGCGGTTCTGCTGATGCTGGGTGTGGTGTCGGCGGCGTACGCGTGGACCCTGGACTGGCGTGTATGGGCGCTGTACCTCACCGCCGGCAACCTCCTGGTCAATCTCTACCCGATCCTGCTGCAGCGGTACACGCGGAGCCGCCTGCATTGAGACATGGCCGTGACAAACCTCGGACGAAACGAGAAACCGGATGATTAGAACAGGACTGCTTGGTATTCTGCTGGTCCTGTCGGTCGGAGCATGTGCGCACGGCTCCAGCGAGGGGGCGGAGCCAGCGGGCCTGCCGATGTGCGCAGAAGACGTGGTGGGCGTCCGACCTGAGATGCTTCAAGATCGCAGCGCCTCCGAGATCAAGGAAACGATAGCGTCCCTGGGCTGGATCGCGATCGAGAGCGGCTCCGAGGTGGTTGCTGTTGATCGCCCCCCCCGATTGGCCAACACGGGGAAAGTGCAACGTGCGCTCGTCAGCCACTTTCCGACTGATCTTCGGGATCGACGGATTGGCGGGAGCGTCACGTTCTTCGTCTGGCTCGACCCTGAGGGAAACCTGGTCCGCAAGGCGATCGCCAAGGGGTCCCGGTATCCGGCGTTCGACCGGGCGGCTGCGAATGTCGTCTCCGTCATGGAGTTCAGCCCGGCCGCCACCGAGACGTGTCGCGTGGCCTTCTGGAATGAGCTGGTCGTGAATTTCGAAGCGCACCGGTGATGCTGGGGAGGTTCCGTAGGGGGAGTGAGGCCATGGGCTGGAGGTTGAGGCCGTGCGTTGTCGCGGCCGGTGCGATCGTGTTGGGCGTGAGTGCGCCCGCGGCTGCGCAACCGAATCGCCGGCGAGCGTCATGGAGTTGAATCGTGGTGGGGACTGGGCCCAGGCCGCTTCCCTCGCGGAAGCATTGCTGGCCGAGGATCACCCTGCTGGCGCCCAGGCCCGCTGTGAGTTGATGTATCACCTCGCCTACGCACGGGCGCGGCTGGGAGAGGTTGCGGCTGCCCGCTCGGCCATCGGGGCTTTTGACCAGGAATGCGGCGGAAACGGAGCCAATCACTGGGTCAACCGGGAAGTCGGGCCCCTGCGGGAGGAACTGGGTGAGAGCCCTGCGGTGAGCACGTCCGACGGCTTCTGGACGACGGCAGATCCGAGCTCGCTGGGCCTGGATGCGACCATCGTCAGAAAGCATGCAGCACTTTGTGAGCGCACCGGCGCCGATGCATGCCTTCTGGTCTATCGTGGCAGGATCGTGCAGGAGTGGTATTCGCGCCGTTACCGCGAGCCGATCTACGCGATGTCCACGACCTCTGGGGTGGCGAGCGGGTCCTGAGCAGGGAGTGGATCGAACGGTCGACCCGACCCTCGCAGCGGTACAACCGCGACTATGGGCTGCTCTGGTGGCTTCATGATGCGCCGAAGGGCTACGCAGGGCATGGCCATCTCGACACCAGCCTCCACATCTTCCCCGATCTCCAGCTGATCGCGGTCCGGATGCAGGCTCGACCCCTGGAGAATGACCCTGAGGGAACGTATGAAGCTGAAGCCCTCGAGCTCTTCCGCGGGCTCGTGCCCTGAGCGGCCGCTGGACCGCATCGTGCGGGCGATCGCGGCCCCACGACGTGGATTCACCCCTGCGAGAGGCCCCCGATGCCCGATGTCGTCTACACCGCCAGGCTGCGGATCGAGCAGGACCAGCCACCGCTGCGCCACGCCCACCTGCCCCACCGCGACGAGCCGGTCCGGTTCGGCGTGCACGGCGCGGTGGCGGAGCATTACGGCGCGAGCCCGGAGCGGCAGGACCCCACCACACTGGACTTCGTGATCGCGGCGGCGGCCGGCTGACTGACCGGCACCTTTGCCGGCGCGCTGTCAGCGCGCGAGGTCACGGTCGCGCCCCACCGTCTCACGTCGGAGGTGACGGGCGAGGTGGAGAAGGAGGACGGGGTCCTGGTCATCAAGCGGATCCACGTGCTGTACCGGCTGCGGGCGCCGGAGTCCGCGCGGGGGACCGCGGAGCGGGTCCGGGCCATGCACCACGAGCACTGCCCCGTCTACCGCAGCATCGCGGGGTGCATCGACATCACGACCGAGCTGGAGCTCGTGGACGAGGCGGAGGCGTCATGACGGCAGCGATCATTCCAGGAAGCCGGGGGAATTGTTGGGTTCCGCCGTACGCTGGGCACGACACATGACCAGGGTGCGAGTCGACAGCTTCGCGATCTCGATCGACGGATATGGTGCGGGCCCCAACCAGTCCCTGGAGAATCCCCTTGGCGAAGGTGGAGAGGACCTCCACCGGTGGTTTCATCCCACCCGTACGTTCCAGAGGATGGTGCTCGGGAAGGATCGCGGCACCACGGGAATCGACGATGAGTTCGCCGCGAGAGGCTTCGAGAACATGGGCGCCTGGATCCTGGGAAGGAACATGTTCGGACCGGTCCGCGGCCCGTGGCCGGACGACGAGTGGAAAGGGTGGTGGGGAGCCAGTCCACCGTATCATGTCCCGGTCTTTGTCCTGACCCATCACGCGCGCCCGCCACTGGAGATGGAGGGCGGCACGACCTTTCATTTCGTCACGGGCGGCATACACGAGGCGCTGGAGCGGGCGCGGGCGTCCGCGGATGGAAAGGACGTGCGGATCGGGGGAGGGCCGGACACGATCCGGCAGTACCTGCGGGCGGGCCTCATCGATGAACTTCACCTCGCGATTGCACCCATTCTTCTCGGTGGCGGCGAGCGCCTCTTCGAAGGTGTGGAGATGCGGGCCGCGGGCTACGAGGTGATCGAGTCTGTGGGGACCGAGAAGGCCACGCACGTCATCATTCGACGCAAGGCGGGGCACGGCGCCTGAGCCGGCGCGCGCCGGGGACGTGATCGAGCAGGGTGCCCCCCGGCGATGGAGCAGAGGATGACTCTGTCGTCTACATGGGGGGCGGAACTCGCAGTCACAGCCGCCCCCTCCATCCGGGAGCACGGAAAATGGATCCAAATGACGCAGCAGGGAGCGGAACGGCGGTTCCGTCAGGGGCCGACCTTTTCGGGCAGAGGCGGAGCGTGTTCGGACGCCTTCCGATGGACCTGAAGGTAGTGGGCGGCCAGACCAAGGGCGGCCTGCTGGTTCTCGAGCAGATCGATGACCGGAGGGGCGGCCCACCTCGCCACGTGCACTCGGCCCAGGACGAGTGGTTCTACGTGATCCAGGGCCACTACCTCATCGAGGTTGGCGAGAGCCGCTTCGAGCTCGGTGCCGGGGACTCGGTGCTGGCTCCCCGAGGCGTCCCCCACGCGTGGGCGCATGTTGGCGAAGGCACTGGGCGAATGCTGGTAGAGTTCCACCCCGCGGGACAAATGGAGGCGTTCTTCGCTGAGGCCACTCAGCTGAGCGGGGTGTCCGCGGGCCCGGAGCTGGCGCGACTGTTCTCCGAGCACGGCATGCAGCTGGTCGGCCCACCGCTCGAAGTGGAGTGAAGCATGGCGAGGATCGTATTCGGGATGAACCAGTCGCTGGACGGCTATGTCGACCACACGGCCTTCGCGCCGGGCCCCGCGCTGTTCCGGCATTTCATCGAGGAGGCGCAGGGTCTGGCGGGGAGCGTGTACGGCCGCGGAATGTATGAGGTCATGCGGTACTGGGACGACGAGCATCCTGAATGGGATGCGGAGGAACGAGCGTTCGCGGCGGCGTGGCGGAAGCAGCCGAAGTGGGTCGTCTCGCACTCGTTGGAGTCGGTCGGCCCGAACGCCACGGTGGTCGAGGACGATCTCGAGGGCGCGATCCGCGAGCTGAAGGCCGGGCGCGAAGGGGATATCGGGATCGCTGGCCCGGCGCTGGCGCAGAGTCTCACGGAGCTCGGCCTGATCGATGAGTATCGGATCTACCTGCACCCCGTGGTGCTCGGTCACGGCACGCCGTATTTCGCCGGACCCCGGCCGCGGCTCCGGCTGCTGTCGAGTGACCGGATGGCCGAGGATGTGATCCGGCTGGCATACGTTCCCGCATGATCTCGCGATAACCCGGGACCGGGAAACGGGGTGCTTCGATTGCGGGAACACCCCCCCGTTTGCAGGTTCGAAGAAGTCCCGTTGGCTCGGACCAGAAGACGGAGACCCCACTGAGAACGCTCAGAATCATCCAACACATCTCGCTGGACGGCGTCATCCAGCATTCGGACGATGACAGCGACTTCCCCTACGCCAACTGGACGGTGCCCTATCGGACGCCCGCCGGCCGGGAGGCGATGGTCGCGGCGTACGGCGGGGGCTTCGACCTGCTGCTCGGCCGTCGCACCTACGATATCTGGGCGGGCTACTGGCCAAAGGCGCCGAGCGGTCCGCTTGCGGACGGCCTCAATGCGGCCACGAAATTCGTTGCGACCCACCGTCCGGAAACGCTGGAATGGGGCCCGTTCGAGGGGCTCGGACCGGACATCGTCGAGGGCGTTCGGCGCATCAGGTCGCAGGACGGCCCGGAGCTGGTCCTCTCGGGCAGCTCAACGCTTACATCGCTTCTGCTCGAGCACGGGCTCGCGGATGAAGTGGTGCTGGTGGTCTACCCGGTCCTGCTGGGCACGGGAAAGCGCCTCTTCGCGGAGGGAACGCCGCCACGCTCATTCGAGCTCGTCCACACGAAGCCAATGCCGTCCGGCATCATCCTCAGTACGTACGAGGCAGCCGGTCCCCTGAAGACCGGATAGACGAACCCGACGACGGTGGGGTGCAGACGGGGAGAGGGGATCGGTCGGGGGGCGCAACGCCCACCGGCAGGCATCAGGATCCATCGCTTCAAGGGAGGTCCCATGAAGGTTCTGCTGACAGGAGTGCTGGTCGCGGTTCTCGCCACCGGGTGCGCTTCGAATGTCGAGGTGGCCTACCCCGTTCCGGAGAGCGGTGCTCGGACCGGAGAAGTGCTGGTGCGGTTCACCGAGCCCATGAAGTCGGTGAGCATCGTGTTGGACGGAGACCTCGTGGCGGAGGACGAGTATACCGAACGGGTCCACGTCCTGGGCGTCCCCGTGGGCTCCCATGAGGTCAGGGTCGTGGCTGCCGCCGGCAGCCGGTCGCGGGCGGTGGAGCAGACCGAACGTGTACTGGTCGCGCCGAACAAGCAGGCCGTCGTGCTGGTGGCCGCGCCCCCGCAGGGGCTCGGATACTGGATCAACTCGGCGGCGATGTTCCTGGTATACGGCGCGGTGATTCTCTCCACGGAGCACGACTGGTAAGGTCCCGAAGGCGTCTGCGCGTCCAGTCGGAGAACGTGGGGGTCGCCGAGCTACCGGACGGAACGCGACTCGTTCGCGTGGGCGACGCGCTGGCCGGAGAGTGCGCGGCCTGGAGGTACGGTGGCGAGCTGAGACGGCGCCGGCGCGGCTTTCTCCCACAGACGGGGGTCGGGATCGCGCTGTCACTGGTTACGGGCTTCCCCGCCCCGCTCCCGGGACAGGTGGAGCGGAAGGACGTTCTTTACCGGCTCACCGGTGAGAGCTCGCCCACGGGCCGGGAGCTGCTGCTGCGACGAAGGGGGCTGGACCCGGTCACGTTCCGGTTCGACCCCGACCACGGGCAGTGGCGCATGCGGCTCGGTCGCTCCTGGAAATGGTTCCGGAGCGTGCCCGTGCTCGAGCTGGAAGGCGCTCCGGCTCGCACCCTGCTGGACCGCATGCTCCTCAGCGTGAACCGTCGGGTGCGTCGAAGAACCGGCCGCGGGGAGCGCTCCGTCTGCTGGACGAACGGGGCTCGGCCGCCGGATACGTTCGGAGCCTTGGCGAGGGGGTGGCGCGGGACGGGTCGTCTCCCGTGCCGGGATCGCGGACTCCCTTTGAAAGGCCCGCGATCGCGAGGGCCGCCCGAGAAGGGACTGGACAGGACGCGGCTGGCGGGCCATTGAAATAGGGTACGGCTGATCCATTTCCCACGCAGATCCGGAGGCATCCTTGACGGGCAGAACGATCGAATGGGTCGCGCGGGAGTTCATCCAGGTGTGGAGCGCCGGGAACATCGAGCTCCTCGACCGGCTGGCGAGCGAGGACCTGAGGGTGGCGTACTCGCATTTTCCGGAGCCGATCGTCGGGCGGGAGGCGTTCCGGGGCATCCTCGAGGAGACGTTCAGGCATTTCCCCGACCTGAAGACGACGGCGCGGACGATCATCGCGGACGGCGAGCGGGCGGCGGTCGAGTGGGAGTACGAAGGGACGCACCAGCACGGTGAGCTCTTCGGCGCCCAGCCGGATGGCCGCCGGGTGCGGGTGGCGGGGATGACGTTCTACCGGGTCGTGGACGGCCGGGTGGTGGAGGAGCGCGGCGTGGCGGACGTCCTCGGCCTCATGGAGCAGTTGAAGGACCCCAACCCAGGCGAGTGAACCATGGAGCTGCTGAAAGACACAGAGACGGACCTGCCGGTCTGGATGCGCGTGACGCTGCTGGTGTTCGGCGGGGTGTTCGCGGCCCTGGCGTGGTGGCTGGGAGTCGCGCCGGGCGCGGACTGGGAGAGGCTGCTCGGCGCCGGGCTCTCGGCGGCTCTGGCCCTGCTGCTCCTGGTCTCCGCCGCGCGAGGCCGGATCTGGCGCTGGATGTGGCTGTTCCCCGGATAGTCGTGGCCGACGCAGGTGTTGATTTTCGGGCGTCGGGGAGCGATCGAAGGAGCACGCTGGAACTCCACCCGAACGAGAGAGGGGGCGCAATGGAGGCAAAGGGTACAGTGCGGGAAACGGAAGGCCGTCGGAGGCTCCGGATCGTCCTGGTAATGGCGGCCGCGGCCTCGGCGATCGCCGCCGGGCTGCGGTTCCTGGATGGCGAGTCGGGGATGGCGCTGCTCAGCGCCGGCGTCGGGGCGGTGTTCGTACTCGCCATCTTGCTGACGTATCGCGAATGAGCGTGAATCGTCGGGAGGCCATCCGCGAGTACAAGGAGGCGGTGCGTCCGGCGGGGGTGTACCGGGTCCGCAATCGGCTGAGCGGCAGGTCGCTGGTGGGCGCGAGCAGCGACCTGCCGTCGATGCTGAACCGTCAGCGTGCGCAGCTGCGGTTCCACGGCCACGGGTGCAGGGAGCTGCAGCGGGACTGGGACGAGGCGGGCGAGGAGTCGTTCGAGTTCGAGGTGCTGGACGAGATCGAGTCGCGTGACGACGGCAGCGCCGATCTGCGGGACGAGCTGAAGCAGCTGGAGGACCTCTGGCGCGACAAGCTCGCCGCGGAGGGTGAGGAGCTCTACGAGTTCCGCGGCTCGATCCGCTAGCGGACCCGTGACTCGTTCCGAGGCGACGCCGGGCTATTCCGGGACCCCCCTGGTCCGAAAGCTCGGGCTGAAGCAGGGGATGCGGATCCACCTGATCCACGCGCCCGAGCACTACTGGGCGCTGCTGGGGGGGAGCCCGGCCGCCATCGGTGTGGAGCCGATCTCGGAGACCGACGATCCGGAAGCCGACTTCATCCACCTCTTCGCGACGGATGCGGACACGCTGGCCGAGTCGTTCGCGCGGGCCCGGCCCTGGATGAGCCAGGACGGCATGGTGTGGGCCTCGTGGCCGAAGAAGTCGTCCGGCATGGCGAGCGCGATCGGCCGGAGCGAAGTGATGGCGGCGGGCAAGGAGGTGGGCCTGGTGGACATCAAGGTCTGCGCGGTGGACGAGGTCTGGTCCGGACTCAAGTTCGTGATCCCGACGAAGGAGCGAGTGCGTGGCAGCGGATGAGCTGAGCGAGGAGCTCCTGGCGACGCTCCAGGAGCGCTTCGAGGAGAACATGCACCGCCACGAGGGCATGGACTGGGCGGAGGTGCGGTCGCGGCTGGAAGGGTCGGCCGACAAGCTGCGGTCACTGGGCGAGATGGAGCGTACGGGCGGAGAGCCGGACGTGGTGGGTCGGGACGAGGAAACGGGCGAGTACATCTTCTGGGACTGCGCGCCGGAGAGCCCGAAGGGGCGGCGGAGCGTGTGCTACGATCGCGAGGCGCTGGAGTCACGGAAGAAGCACAAGCCGGAGACCAGCGCGATGGACATGGCGGCCGAGATGGGCGCCGTGCTGCTGACCGAGGAGCAGTACCGCAGACTGCAGGAGCTCGGCCCGGTGGACGCGAAGACGTCGAGCTGGCTGCGGACGCCGGAGCGGGTACGGGAGCTCGGGGGCGCCATCTTCGGCGATTACCGGTTCGGCCGGGTGTTCGTCTACCACAACGGGGCCGAGTCGTACTACGGGGCCCGCGGGTTCCGGTGCGAGCTCAGGGTCTGAAGGGGGTCTGAGCCATGACGAGCTGGATCTTCGCGGGAGTGGGGGCGCTCTTCATGGCGCTGGCGGTGCCGATGATCACGCGGCGACTGCGTCGGAACTGGTGGTACGGGCTCCGGACGGTGCACACCATGAGCGACGAGCGGGTGTGGGCGGGGAGTGGGTCGAGGTCATGAGGATGGATTTACGGCTGCGTGGGTGTGGCCGCGGGCGCGTGGGCCTGACCGATGGGAAAGGCCGGACCCGGACCCGGACGGGGGGCTACCTGGGCAGCGACTGCGGCAGATCGGCGATCACGTAGGCCATGACGGCGAGGGCGGCCACGCACCGGGCGAACTCCTCGGGGTCGAGCTTGTCGAGGGTGTCGGCCTCGCTGTGGTGGTACCAGAAGTACTTCTCGCCGTCGACGTTCAGGCCCATGCCGGGGACGCCGCGCTCCATGATGGGGCCGATGTCGGCGCCGCCGCCGCCGCGGATGATGGCGCCGGCCTCGATGCGCTCGAGGAGGCTGCCGACGGCGGAGACTAGGTCGAAGGCGGCGTCGGAGCCGGTGAAGCCGAAGCCGATGGGGTCGAACACGCCGGAATCGGTCTCAATGGCGAGGACGTGATCGTCGAGGTCGTCGGAATGGGCGTCGCGATAGGCGCGGCCGCCGCGTAGCCCGTTCTCCTCGTTGGTCCAGAGGACGACGCGAACGGTGCGGCGGGGCTGGAGGCCCAGGGCCTTCATGAGTCGGACGGCCTCCCACGCGGCGACGCTCCCGCCGCCGTCATCCATGGCGCCCTGCCCCACGTCCCAGGAGTCGATGTGGCCGCCGAGCACGACCACCTCGTCCGGGCGCTCGGAGCCGCGCAGCTCCGCCACCACGTTCCGCGACAGCACCTCGCCCTCGTCGCGGGCGTCCATCTCCACCCGGATCACGATGCGCTCGCCGCGCTCCTGCATGCGGTGGAGCATGAGGGCGTCCTCGACGGTGATGGCGGCGTGGGGGATGCGGCGGACATCGTCGTCGTAGCGCATCATGCCGGTGTGGGGCGAGTTCATGGAGAACGACGCGACGGAGCGGACCAGGCTCGCCACCGCGCCCGCACGGGCGGCCGCCACGGCGCCACTGGTGCGGTAGCGCACGGTCTCGCCGTAGCTGGTGAACGGCACGTCCCATACGACGATCTTGCCCGCTGCCCCGCCAGCGCGCGCCGCGAGCTCCTCGAAGCTGGAGACGACGAGCGCCTCCGCGGTGATCCCGCCGTCGGGCGTGCCGATGCTGCCGCCGAGCCCGAGCATGGCCAGCTCCGCCTCGCGCGGCTCGATCAGCGTGACCGACTCCTCCCCGCGGACCCAGCGCGGGACCATGGCGGGCTCGCCGCGAACGTTCGCCAGGTCGTCGGCGGACATGCCCCGCAGGATCCAGTCGATGGCCTGCTCCAGGCTCTCGGAGCCGCTCAGCCGGGGGCCGAAGCGATCCACGAGCTCGGCCAGGCGGCTCCAGCCGGTGGAATCGGCGAGAGCGGCGTCGATCAGGCGATCGGCCTCGGCGCGGTAGGCGGCCGGAACGGCCGCGGGCGCGAGGGCCCCCGCGGGCGCGGGCGTCTGCGCCAGCAGGGCCGGGGGAGCCATTAGGCCGACGAGCGCGGCCGTGAGCAGCGGGAGCAAGCGGGTCATCGTGATCGAACGAAGCATCGGGAGCATCCTGGGCATGGGTAGCAGAGCGGAGCGGCGGACGGTCCTCACCGCGTGGCCGCCACGCGATCGCGGCCGTCGCCCTTGGCGCGGTAGAGAGCCGAGTCGGCGGCGGCTACCAGGTCGCGGGAAGTGTCCATCTCGTCGTTGTACTGGGCAACGCCCGCGCTGACCGTGAACGGCGGGAGATCGGCGATCTCGCTGATCGCCAGCCGGATCGACTCGGCGAAGCGGAGCCCGGGTTCCACGGTGGCGCCCGACAGGATGGTGATGAACTCCTCGCCGCCGTAGCGAGCGGACAGGTCCATGCGGCGAGTGCGGCCCGTGAGGACACCGACAAAGGCGCGGAGCGCGTCGTCGCCGATCATGTGGCCGTGCTCGTCGTTGTAGTCCTTGAAGCGATCGATGTCGAAGAGGACGACGGCAAGTTCCCGCCCGCGCTGGGCGGCCGCGAACTCCTTCTCGAGGAACAGTTCGGCCAGACGACGGTTCGGCACGTCCGTCAGCTCGTCCTGCAGCGCCAGCCGCTCGGCTCGCGCGCGCTCCTGGTGGAGCAGCTCGCTTACCAGCCCGACGGTCAGGCCGATGGAGATGTAGGCGGCCACGACGGCCAGGAGCATGATCCAGTTGGTGGTGATGTCCAGCGCGATGACCAGCACCTGCACCAAGGACAGGACCACCATCCCCACGAGCATGGCGATGGCCACGCCGTTCCACCCGCGGTAGTACGCCAGGAGGAAAGCGGGGACGAGGGCGAGGAGCCAGAGCAGGAGCTCGTACTCGACCGACGGCTCGGGGAACCAGAAAGTGGCCACGGCCGGTACCAGCAGAGCGCTGAATGACAGGATCAGCCCACGCAGCGGGATCTCAGGCTTGCCGAAGTACCATACTGCCATGGAAGCCCCTCAGGTGTGCGCCGCGGGAGATGCCATTTCTGAACTCGCCGACCGCTCGCGCTCGGGGCGCGGCCGCGCCACCCCGGCACCCGAACGCCACGGGCGGCGGGCGACCAGCAGAGCCAGCGCCCAGGCCCAGAGGATCCACGAGACGCGCTCCGCGGCGCTCATGCCGCCGAACATGGTCCAGGTGATGGCCGGGACCGTAGTGGCCAGGTCGACTGGGTCGTCGCCGGCCCACGGGACCCGCCGCTCCACCACCCATGAGGCGCCGCGGCGCTCCCGATGCAGCTTCTCCTCGATGGCGGCCCCGAGCTGCCGCGGCGTGTACCGCTGCCACCCTGGAAGCCGCATGAGCGTCCACGCGGCGGCCGTCCGGCCCCAGCCGTGGTTGTTGGTGGCCGCCACCAGCGCCAGATCGAGGGAGTCGGCCATCCGCAGAAGCTGCGCACGGTCCCGTCGGCTCTGCCGGAGACCGCGCGGCGATGCATCGCTCAGCTCCAGCGCCACGAACCCGATCGTGCTCGCCGTCGACGAGACCACGCCATCGAGCTCCTCGGGCAGCGTGAACACCAGCGTCGGGCGGACGCCGGCCTCCCTGGACAGCCGCGCGAGCTCCGCCGGATCCAGGTCGTTGCCCTCCGCGGCGCTCCGGTAGCGCCAGTCCTCGCCCAGCGCGCTCGCGTACTTCCCCAGGTACTTGATCTCGAGCGCCGGCAGCAGGACCATCCCCTCCCCCGCCCTCTCCGGGTTCCCGGGCGCCGCGTCCTCATAGCCCTGCCAGGTGCGGTGATCGGCGATGTAGGCGGCGTCGAACCCGGCGGCGGCGTGCCACTCGCGGCGGTCCTCGGCGCTGAACCCATCGCGGCTGTCATGGGAGTGCTCGGTGTGGCTGTGCACATCGAGCACGAGGACGTCCTCGTCCGCCGGGACCAGCGCCGCCATGGGGCGCGGCCCGACTATGCCGTAGCCGTAGAAGGCGGCCAGGCCGAGGAGCGACAGGAGCGCAACGCCGAGCTCTACGCCAGCGCGGCGGAGGGGGCCCCGTCGAACCCGTGACCGGAGTACCCGCCACGCCACGAACAGGAGGATGAGGGTGGCGAGGACGGCGTAGTGCTGGCCGAGCGTGAGGACGGAAAGGGTGTCCAGGACGTTGAGGACGGGGGCGATGAGGAGATATCCCGAGTCGACGTCGAGGCGAACGCCGGTGGCGGCCGCGCCGCTTGCGCCGCGGGTCAGGGCGGACGGGCCGATGATGGCGCCGGCGAGGACGAGGAGGGTAATGGAGATGGGGATCCAGTACGTGCGGAGCATGGTGCCCAGCGCGGAACCCTCGGCATCCGGTCCGGCCCGTTCCGACGGCCGAGTCTGTGTGATCACCGTGATCGCGCCTTTTGGGATTGGACGAGGATCGGGAGTGGCGGTGAACTCTAGCGAGGGTGGGGCGGTCGATCAAGATGGGGCGCGTCGGCGGGGCTTGCGGCGGGGCGCCGGAGTGCCGAGGATCGGCATTGGGGATACTCCGGACCGACCGGGGCCTTCCATCGGCGGGAGTCATGGGGCGTGAAGACGATTATAGAGCCGTTCAAGATCAAGGCGGTGGAGCCGATCCGGATGACCACGCGTGCGGAGCGGATCGCGCGGCTGGAGGAGGCGGGGTACAACGTCTTCCTGCTGAAGGCGGAGGACGTGCTGATCGACCTGCTGACGGACAGCGGCACGTCGGCGATGAGCGCGGAGCAGTGGGCGGCGATCATGCGCGGGGACGAGGCGTACGCCGGGTCGCGTTCATTCTACCGACTGGAAGCGCGGGTACGGGAGCTGTTCGGCTTCAAGCACCTGATCCCGACCCACCAGGGTCGTGCGGCGGAGCGGATCCTGTTCAGCACGGTGTGCGCGGAGGGCGATGTCGTGCCGAACAACACGCATTTCGATACGACGCGAGCGAACATCGAGGCGCGAGGCGCGCGCGCGGTGGACCTGCCGACGCCACGGGCCCGGGACCGGCAGACGCCGGCGCCGTTCAAGGGCGACATGGACGTGGACGGACTGCGTCGTCTGATCGACGAAGTGGGCGCGGAGCGGATCCCCATCTGCATGCTCACGGTGACGAACAACAGCGGCGGCGGGCAGCCGGTCTCCATGGCGAACATCCGGGAGGTGAGCGAGGTCTGCGGCGAGCACGGGATCCCGTTCTACATCGACGCGTGCCGGTTCGCCGAGAACGCGTACCTGATCAAGCTGAACGAGGAGGGTCAGGGGGAGCGGTCGGTGGAAGAGATCGCCCGTGAGATGTTCTCGTACGCGGACGGCTGCACGTTCAGCGCGAAGAAGGACGGGCTGGCGAACATTGGCGGGTTCGTGGCCACGAACGACGACCGGCTGGCGGAGCAGGAGAAGGACCTGCTCATCCTGACGGAGGGGTTCCCGACGTACGGCGGGCTGGCCGGTCGGGACCTGGAGGCGATCGCCGTGGGTCTCCACGAGGTGGTGGACGAGGACTACCTGGAGTACCGTCTGGCGAGCGTGCGCTACCTGGGCGAGCACATCAGCGAGGCGGGCGTGCCGATCATCCAGCCGCCGGGCGGTCACGCCGTCTACATCGACGCCGGGGCGTTCCTCCCGCACCTGGACGCGCTGGACCTCCCTGGTCAGGCGCTGACCGCGGAGCTCTACGTGGAGGGCGGGATCCGGGGGGTGGAGATCGGCACGGTGATGTTCGGTCGGCGCGACCCGGAGACGGGCGAGGAGGTGCCGGGTCCGATGGAGCTGGTGCGGCTGACGATCCCGCGCCGGGTCTACACCCAGAGCCACATGGACTACGTGATCGAGGTGATCCTGCAGGTGTTCGAGCGGCGGGAGGCGATCGGCGGGTTCCGGTTCACGCACCAGGCGAACGTGCTGCGACACTTCACCGCTCGTTTCGAGCCCGCGTACGCGTTCGGGAGCTGAGGCCATCGTGCCCGGGCTGCCGTTCGAGTTCGACTACATCAGCCGGCGCCGGTCGTTCCGGGCGCTGGGCGAGCTCGCGCGGCGGGCGTACGGGGAATCGCCCCGGAGCACTACGCTGGATGAGACGATCTGGCGCGCGTTCCCGCGGGGCTACGTGGGCGGCTGGATCGGCGGCACACTCCGCGGCTGCATCCAGCTCTGGCCGCTGGACGCGCACCGCGCCGGCGACTTCCTCATCGGGGCGCGCAGCGAGCGCGAGCTGACGGAGGACGACCTGGCGACGGTCTGCAACAGCGTCCGCACCGTGTGGTACTTCTCTGCGCTGCTGCTGGACCCGGAATGGCGCGGCCGCGGCCTCGGCGCCCACCTCTTCGCGGAGGCCATGGTGCGCTGGGAGCGGGACCTCACGTGGCGGGCCCCCGTCCGGTTCGCGGCGCTGACCACCACCCCGGAGGGCGCGAGCTTCGCGCGCGGGTTCGGGATGGAGCAGGTGCGACCGGGGACCGAGACCGCCGATGGGTTCCCCATGTTCGCGCGTACGTTCGGGGTCGAGGCGGACCTGGCGGTGGTGGTGCGGTCCGCCCGCGACGCCGCGGACCGGAAGGGCCGGCTGGTCCTGGCGCCGTGACCGCGGACCGGGCCGGTCCGGCCGGGCTGGTGGAACGCTACCGCGCCGCGCGCCGCGATCGCACGCTGGCCGTGCTGGAGGGGCTCCACGCGCTCAAACACGCCCTCCGCTTCGGGGCGGAGATCCTGGACGCACGGAGCCGGGACCCGGCGCTGCTCCGGGAGCTGGCCGGGGATCTGGCGCCCGACGCGGTGGACCGGATCGCGGAGCTGGCGGCGCCACTGGATCTCGCGACGTTCAATCGCCTGGCCCGCGCACCCCACCCCACCGGTGTGATCGCCCTGGCGCGGCGGCCGGTCTTCGACCTGTCCGCGGTGCTCGATGCACCGGATCCGTCGCCCGTGGTGCTGCTGGAGCGACCGACGCATCACGGCAACATCGGCGCGGTGGTGCGGGTGGCGGCGGCGGCGGGTGCGGCGAGCCTCCTGACGACGGGTGCGCACGATCCGTGGCACCCGTCATCGATCCGCGGTGGGGCCGGGCTGCAGTTCGCTCTGCCGGTGGACCGGCTGGAGCCGGACGGGGTGGAGGCGGTGCTGGAATGCGGCCGGCCGATCATCGCGCTGGATCCCGGGGGCGAGCCGGCGGCGTTTCCGCTCGTGCTGCCGGACCGGGCTGTCGTGGCGTTCGGCTCCGAGCGGACCGGCGTGAGCCGCGCCCTGCTCGACCGTGCGGACCGGCGGATCTCCCTCCCCATGCGACCGGGCGTCTCCAGCCTGAACCTCGCCACCTCGGTGGCCGTCACGCTGTACTTGCGGCGGGCGGGGTGAGGGTGCCACCCGGACTGCCACCCGGACGGTGCACCCATCGCCGGTTATGGCGCATGCGAACATGCCGTGCCCCCAGTGCACGGTGGGCAGGCGCTGCACCACTCCTAGATCGACCTGCGCACTACTTCTGAGACGGCGGACTCGGAGAGATCCAGGAAACGGGCGATCTCAACATTCCGGTAGCCAACTGCGTGCAGGCGGCGGATTATCGCGTGGCGAGCGCGGCTCCGGGCCCGGCCGCCGCAACGCCCGCGGACCGATTCGAGCGAGACACCCGGCAACTCACGAGAGAGCGTGCTCAGCGCCACCGTCGCCAGATCCGGAAGCGCTACCTCTGGCGCTCTTCCCGACCCCGCACTGGGCCCCCGCGGTCTCCACCGAACGAATGCCCGGTAGTCGTCGCGGAGCTGTCTGGTCGAACGGGTCGTCCCGCTGGCGAACAGGGGGAGCGCGAGTGCAGCGTCGAGTACGGGGGCAAGTCGCGCCGCGTCCCGCGAAAGAGCTCCACTGGACGAGGATCCGTACAGTTCGTGTGACGTCCACGGGTACCGTGACGGATCGGCGCAGAGCCCGGCGCGCACGGGGTTGAGGTGCGTGTAGATAAGGTCGTCTTTGTCGTCCCGTGCGACTGACGATGCCGCGGGATTCGGGGCGGGACCATGCCTCGATGCGCCAGAACCGGCGACCGGTGCACCGTCCGGGGGTTAACGTCCGGGGGTTAGCGCGAGACGCTGCCCCAGATCCGCGCCAGCCCCGCCGCCGCGACAACAGCCACCGCCGTCAGCAGCGCGGCCAGGCTGGTCCGACCGTACAACCAGTACCCCGTGGCGAAGAGTGCCGAATACACCGCCAGCACCCCCGCCGTCATGGCCAGGATCCCCCGCGGCACGGTCCAGTCCTCGGCGGGGTCCGTCGGCAGCGGCTCGCCGGCGGCGGCGGCCCGCTCCGCCACCACCCGCCACCCCGCCCCCCCGGGCCGCGCGGTGCGGTAGAACCGGCGCAGCGTCGCCTCGTCCGTGGGGCGCGTCACGTACGTCACCGCGAGCCACGCGACCGTGGTGATCGCCACGCCGATGACCAGCCGGAACGACGAGTCGATGGCGAGTCCCGGGTAGAGCCGTGGCTGGATCAGCTCGAGCCAGAGCGCCACCAGGAAGCTGACCACCATGGCGGTGATCTCGCTGTACGCGTTGATCCGCCACCAGAACCAGCGGAGGATGAACAGGAGGCCTGTCCCGGCGCCGATCTGGAGCAGGATCTGGAAGGCCTGGAGCGCGTTGCGGAGCCAGAGCGCGAGCACGGCGGCGAGGACCATGAGCAGCACGGTCGTGACGCGGCCCACGGTGACCAGCGTCCGCTCGCTCGCGTCGGGGCTCACGAACCGGTGCCAGAAGTCGTGCACCACGTAGCTGGAACCCCAGTTCAGGTGCGTGGACATCGTCGACATGTAGGCCGCGGCCAGCGAGGCCACCACCAGGCCCAGAAGGCCCGACGGCAGGAACGTGAGCATGGCGGGGTACGCCAGGTCGTGGCCCAGGATTGCGTCGCTCACGCCGGGGAACGCGACCTGGATCGACTCCAGCGTCGGGAACACCACCAGCGACGCGAGCCCCACCAGGATCCACGGCCATGGCCGGAGCGCGTAATGGGCGATGTTGAAGAAGAGGGTCGCCGCGGTGGCGTCCGTCTCGTCGCGCGCGCTCAGCATCCGCTGCGCGATGTACCCGCCGCCCCCCGGCTCCGCGCCCGGATACCACACGCTCCACCACTGGACCGCCAGCGGGATCACCAGCACCGCGAGGAACGACGACGGGTCGGAGAAGTCCGGCAGGAGCGACAGCTTTCCGGCGACGGCCTCGCTTGCCAGCAGCCCATCGAGACCGCCCACGGCCGGGTGCCGCACCGCCACCACCGCGGCGGCGACGGAGCCGAACATGGCGGTGATGAACAGCAGGAAGTCGGTCAGGAGCACGCCCGTCAGCCCACCCAGTGCGCTGAACGCCACCGTCACGCCGCCGGCCACCAGCAGCGTCATGACCGGCGGGACCCCGAGCAGCACGCCGGCGATCTTGATGGCGGCCAGCGAGACCGTCGCCATGATCATGACGTTGAAGAAGACGCCCAGGTAGAGCGCCCGGAACCCGCGGAGGAACGCCGCCGGCCGACCCCCGTAGCGGATCTCGTAGAACTCCAGGTCGGTCATGACGCCGGCCCGGCGCCAGAGCTTGGCGTAGACGAACACCGTCAGCATCCCCGTCAGCAGGAACGCCCACCAGACCCAGTTCCCGGAGACTCCGTCCTGGCGGACGATGTCGGTGACCAGGTTCGGCGTGTCGGTGGAGAACGTCGTCGCCACCATGGAGACGCCGAGCAGCCACCACGGCATGTTGCGGCCGGAGAGGAAGAACTGCTTCGTGTCCCGGCCGGCGCGCCGCGCGGCCCAGACACCGATCGCCAGGGCCGCCGCGAAGTAGAGGCCCAGGATCCACCAGTCGAGGGGGGATAGTCGCATGGGTCGGCAATGTCGCGGACGGTCGGGGGGCACGCAACGGGCTCCTGGGTCCATGCGGTCCATGCGGTCCGGGTATGGCCGAGGCGGTCCGGGAAGGCATTACATCTGTTCCGCCGGCTGTCGCCGCGCCCGACCACGTCTTGCGGCCATCGTACCGAGGGACGAACGTTCGTGGGCAGAGGCCTCGATCAACTTTCTGACGGGATAGAGATGATGCTCGCGCTCGACCACAGCCGCCGCCTCGGCGCGGCCCTTGTCCTGGCCGCTCTGGGATCCGCCGCGCCCGCCGCCGGCCAGACGCAGATCGACACCATCCCGGGCCCGCTCGACCTCGGGAAGATGTGGACGTACGAGTACGCGCCCACGGAGTACTTCACCGAGACGTACGGGTTCGACGCCGACCAGGCGTGGTTCGATCGCGTGCGGATGAGCGTGCTGCGGATCCCCGGCTGCTCGGCGTCGTTCGTGTCGCCGAACGGGCTGGTGGCCACAAACCACCACTGCGTCCGCGGCCGCATCCCCGCGGTGGCGCGCGAGGGCGAGAACCTGCTGGATGACGGCTTCTACGCGACGAGCGTCACGGAGGAGCGCAGGATCCCGAATTACTACGCGGACCGGCTGCTGGCGGCCCTCGATGTGACCGACGAGATCACCGAGGCCAGCGACGCGGTCGAGAGCGGGGCTGCGCGGCGCGCGGCGCGGGAAGCGGCCATTGCGCGGGTGCGCGAGCGGCTGGCGGACGAGTACGGCGCGGGCACTCATGTCGAGGTGCGGGCGCTCTACCACGGCGGCCGCTACTCGGCGTACGTCTTCCGTCGCTTCACCAATGTGCGGCTGGTCGCCGCGGCGGAGCTCCAGCTGGGGTTCTTCGGGGGCGATGCGGACAATTTCACCTATCCCCGCTACGCCCTCGACTTCGCCTTCCTGCGCGTCTATGACGACGAGGGTCGCCCGTTCGCCAGCGACCAGCACCTGGGCTGGAGCCTGGAGGGCGTCTCGGAGGGGAGCGCCGTCTTCGTCGTGGGGAACCCCGGCCCCACCAGCCGGCTCCTGACCATGGCGCAGCTGGAGGTCATGCGCGATGTCGTCACCCCGGCCACCGTCCGAGCGCTGGACGAGCGGCTGGACGCCATGCGCGCGTTCTATGAGGCCAACCCGGAGACCGGCGAGGCCATGGACCTCCGCAACACAATGTTCGGGTTCTCCAACTCGCTGAAGGCCTACACCGGTCGGATGGAGGCGCTCCGGAACCCCGACATCTGGACGCGGAAGCGGCTCTCCGAAGAGGCGTTCCGTGAGGCGCTCGAGCAGGACCCGGAGCTCCGGAGCGAGTTCGCGGGCGTTTTCGATGAGATGGCACGGATCCAGGCGGCCAAAACCGATCTCGCCGACCGCTATGGCGCCTTCCGGATCGTCAGCAGCTCCATCGCCTCCCCAGCCCTGCTGCGGCGGGCGGCCCTCGCCGCGCAGATGCTGGAGACCCGCGCTGCGGGTCGCGACGGGGAGGCCGACAGCCTGGCCGCGCGGCTCGCCGACGTCCCGGACCTCCCCGTCGATCTGGAGCACGCCATGCTGGCGATCCAGCTGGGCGATTTCCTGCGCTACCTGGGCACGGAGAGCAGCGTTGTGCAGACGGGGCTGCAGGGGATGACCCCCGACGAGGCCGCGACCGCGCTCCTGTCGGCCAGCGCCCTCGCCGATCAGGCCGGCACCGGGCGGGCGCTCGAGGCGGGCGCGCTCGAGCAGGACGCCGCCGTGCGGCTGGCCCGCCAGGTGACCCCGCTGCTCGATGAGTTCGAGATGGAGTGGGCTCGGCTCTCCGCCGAGGAGCAGGAGCTGGCCGGCGAGCTGGGCCGCGCCCGGTTCGCGGTGTACGGCACCAATGTGCCGCCCGACGCCACATCGTCGCCCCGCATCACCGATGGCGTCGTCCTGCCGTACGAGTACAACGGGACCATCGCACCCGTGTACACGACCTTCTTCGGCATGTACGACCACTACTATTCCTACGGACCGGACTCCGAGTGGGACCTCCCCGCCCGCTGGATCCCGGCCCCCGCGGGTCTCGACCTGGACACGCCACTCAACTTCATCTCCACTTCCGACACCTACGGCGGCAACTCCGGCTCGCCGGCCATCACGACGGACGTGAAGATGGTGGGGCTCAACTTCGACCGGAACATCGAGGGGCTGAGCCGCGACTTCATCTACCTTCCCGAGCAGGGCCGCAATATCATGGTGGACGTGCGGGCCATCACGGAAGCCCTCGATGACGTCTATGACGCCGATCGCATCGTGGAGGAGTTGATCACCGGGCGCCTGATCGCCCGGGAGGCCGACGCCGACGAGTCCGTCCGATGACACTGGACGCATCCACGTACTTCAGGAGGACCGCATGACCCGACGCCTGACTTGCCTGACGACCCTCGGCCTCGCGTTCGGACTGGCCCTCGCCGGCTGCGGGGACATGCCCGCGGACGACCGCGCGCCCGCCGAGGCGCAGGCGCCGGCCGGCTCGCAGGGATCCGCCGCCGTCGCAGAGGCGAGTCGGGAGATCCTGTATGTGGATGTGCGGTCACCGGAGGAGTTCGCGGCCGGGCACGTGGAGGGCGCCATCAACATCCCGCACACGGAGATGCGGGAGCGGTACGCGGAGCTGGAGCCGTACGCGGACCGGCAGCTCGTTCTCTACTGCCGGAGCGGCCGCCGCTCCGGGATCGCCATGGACATCCTGGAGGAGGAGGGCTTCACCGGCCTGGTGAACGCCGGTGGGCTGCGGGACCTGGAGGCGCAGGGCGTGCCCACGACCGGCTCCTGACCGGAGCCCGTCATGGGCGCCCCGGCGGCGCTACAGCTCCTGGACGATCTCGTAGCTGGCGGCAATGGTGAGGGCGTCCTCGCCCACCGCCAGCGCCGCGTCCGGGAGCATGGTGGCGCGCACCGCCTCCCGGCGCAGGAACCAGCCCGCGTAGGAGCCGACCACCGCTGCAATCGCGCCCACCACCGCGCCGAGCGCCCGATCGTCCTCGCCCGCCGCGAGTGCGCCGACCACACCGCCCAGGACCCCGCGCCCAAAGAGCGGCGCGGGCGATACGCGGGCGGGGATCCCCGGCAGCTTGTCGGCCACCAGCTCGCCCAGCGCCATCGCGCTCAGCGTGACCGCCACCATGTCCCGGGCCAGCCACTCCTCCAGCCGACTGGCGTGCCGGGGCAGACGGGGCCGGTCCGACAGCTCCCGCGAGACCATGGCGATCGGGGTCATGCTGCGCATCCCGGTCGCCAATCCGAGCCCGGCGGCCATGGCCAGCCTGTCGCTCCTCATGAAGCCTCCTTTTCGTCGTTGATACGTGCCGGACCCGCATGCAGCAGCGCTCCCGGGGGCTCCGGCACCGGACGCCCGGACTGCAGCAGGTGACGCAGCCGCGCGTGCGCCCGGCGCACCCACCGGTGCTGGTAATGGACCCCGAGCAGGCCGAAGCCGATCCGGCTCCAATGGTTCGGGAAGTCGCCCGGCTTCCACTCCGCCGCGATCCGGAATCGCACGTCGCCCGTGGCGTGCGACTTCGTCAGCAGAAACCACTCCCAGCCCCGCTCGATATGACCCTGTAGCGTGTCGTAGCGGTAGCCGAACACCGTCTCCGCGTGGGTGCTCTCCTCACGCACCGCACCTACCACCGTCCCCGCCAGGAACCGGAGGCCGAGCACCTTCATCTCCAGCAGCATCCGCCGGCCCGCAAGCGGCGCGGCGGGGTCCAGGTGCACCGTCACGATGCGGGGATCGGAAAACTCGTACCGCACCACGGCCTCCCGCGCCCGCTCGAACGCGCCACCCGGCGCCGGCGGGCCCGCTCCCTCCCGCGCCACCGTCGTCTCCGACTCGTGGCTCCGCCACCCATGCTCCGCATCCTTCGGCTCCGCCGGATCGAAGTTCCGCTCCAGGTCGTCCAGCGCGCGCAGCCGCAGCACCAGCCCCTCCTCCTTCCAGCCCCTGCCGAACCGCCACTCCGCCACGTCAGTCCCCCTCCGCCACGTACGTTGGCGCGTCCATGCCCCTGTCCCCCGGCTCCTCGTGCGTCCGCCGCTTCTCCGCGTGCACCGCCCCCACCACCCCGGCGGCCACCGAGGCGGCCAGGCGGTTCACGAACCCGCCCCACGTTCCGGTCTGCATCGCGTCGCCGGCGAACAGGAACCCCGCCAGCTGCGTCGCCGACCCGGCCTTCGCGCGGCTCCGGATGTGGAAGACCACATCGCCCCACTGGTTCCGGTACGCGCCGAAGGTGATCCGTCCCGCCTCCGGGTGCCCCTCGAGCGTTGCGAGCGTGAGGGAGTTCCGCCCCTTGTGCACAACACGCACAGCGAACGTGCCCGCCAGCCGTATGTCCACATCCAGCTCATCGCCCACCTCCAGCTCCCCCGCCCCGGTCTCGCCAGCGCGGCGCCGGAACGTCACCAGCGACGGCGGCGCCAGGTCCTCGAAATGCCGCGCCACCGCCGCAACCACACCGGCCGGCCCTGCGCGCGGCTCGTCGAGCACCGCCCAGTAGTCCCGCTCCAGCAGCTTTCCCTTCCCCCGTCGCGGCGCCTGCACGTCTTTCATCGACCCCTCTCCCTTCCATCCTCCGCGCGCGGTCACTCCTTCGCTCCATTCCAGAAGCCCGTCGCAAGATCCACCCCGCCAGCCGCTGGCATTCCGCTTGCCCCCCCGGTCCTGGTGCAGAGGCTCGAGCCGACAGCCCGCGCCCAACCAGCTCCACGGCCAGGACGATCGCCATGCCCGAGACCGACACGAACCCCGCCGCCGACCGCGAGGACGCGTATCATCCCGCTCCCGTGGTGCGGGACGAGCACAGTGAGCCCACCTTCACCCGGGTGATCGAGCAGCAGACCGCCCGCGTCCCGTCCCACTGGTTCCTGCTCGCCGCCTTTGCCGCCATGGCCGCGTCCCTGGCCAGTGAGGTCTTCGGCAAGCGTCGCTGGGGCCGCTTCATAGGTATGTGGGTCTCGCCACTGCTGATCACCGGCGTGTACAACAAGCTGGTAAAGGCATTTGGACCGAGGTAGCAGCACCGCTTACGTTCACAGATCCTGGTCATGGACCAACCGCAGACCTCCTGTGAACTGTGAACTGTGTCCTGTGAATTTCTGTGAACTGTGAACTGTCTACTGTGAACTGTCTCCTGTGAACTGTGTCCTGTGAACTGTGTCCTGTGAACTGTGAACTGTCTCCTGTGACCTGTCTCCCGTGACCTGCCTCCTGTTCCCGTTGTCCCGTTGATCCATGCTCGACACCTACCCCCATCCTCCGCTCTCGCGCATGCTCGCCCGCGCGTCGCTTCGCCGCTGCCCTCTCTGCGGGTCCGGCGATCTCTACAGCGGGTGGGTGGAGCCGCGGGGTGCCTGCCCGCGCTGCCAGCTGAAGCTGGACCGCGGCGAGGGTGATTTCTTCCTTGGGGGGTTCACACTCAACTTCATCGCGGTGGAGCTGCTGCTCGTGGGATTCCTGCTGGCGAGCGTGCTCCTGACGTGGCCGGCGGTGCCGTGGGACGCGCTGCTGTGGATCGCCGCGCCGCTGGTGGTGCTCGCGCCCATCGTCCTCTACCCGGTCACCCGCACGATCTGGCTGGCCATCGACCTCTCCATGCGACCGCCGGGCCCGGCCGACTTCCCGGAGCCCGGCAGCGATCGACCGCGGGTATCCTGAAGCCCGCCTACTCGCCCACAATGGCGTGGGAGAGAGCGTCCTGCGACAGCTCCACGCGCTCGCCGTTCACGTGCACGGTGGCGCCCGTGTCGTGGAGCTGGCTCCACAGCCAGTTGGAGAGCACGGCGCCGGTGTTGCGGGAGCCGAACCGAAGCGCCAGGTAGTGGGCATCGCCGTCCCCGGCGCCCTCGTAGACCACGATGCCGGCGTCCGGCACCTCCCGTATGGCGCCGGGCCGCAGCGAGCTCGCACCCATGAGCATCTCGATCGTCCCGGCGGGGATGCGGGACACCTTCATTCGCGGACCTGACGCTTCGGGGATCGACGGCTCATCCGCGGCATCCGGGGCGCCGGGCTCCATCGACCGCTCCCTCTCCGCGCCGCGTCGGGCCCGCGCGAGGGCGCCCTCCAGGTAGAAGTAGGTCAGCCCCTTGGCCCAGTAGAGGAGGTCGGGGCGGTTCGGCTGCGTCGTCTCCCGCTCCGTCTCCAGCAGATGGTCCGACGCGTCCCTGAACCGGATCCAGCCCACCCAGGTGCCGTCCGGCCGCTCGGCGCCCAGGACGCGGGCGATCCAGCTCGATCCGTCCGCGTCCTCAATGCTGTTCTCGAACTCCAGCAGCTCCTCGGCCATGACCCTTCCTCCCTCCGGGGTTTGGAGGACGGCCGCCCGGCCAGCGGGCGCGCCGCCGCCATGGCAGCAAGCGCAACGGACGTGCCCCGACGGCCCTCCCCGGATCCCGGCTGGAACAGAACCTGCCCGTGGGAGCCACCATACTCGAACAGGAGAGAGCTGTAATGAGGGAGGCCGGCAGCAGCAGCATGGATCGGGCGGGGAATGCCGCGGACGCGGCCGCCCAAGAGGCGGCGCCGTGGGTGGAGAAGCTCGCACGGCTCGGCTACGCGGCGAAGGGCGTGGTGTACATCCTCGTGGGCGGCCTGGCCGTGTCCTGGGCCCTCGGGATGGGTGGAGGGACCACGGGGTCCAGCGGGGCGCTGGCCAGTATCTCGGACTCGACGGTGGGGCGGATCGCGCTCGGCCTCATCGCGCTCGGGCTCGCGGGCTACGTGGTCTGGGGGCTCGTGCGGGCGTTCCGGAACCCCGAGAACGAGGGCACCGGCCACCGCATCTTCTTCGGCATCACCGCGCTGATCTACGCGTTCCTGGCGGTGGAGGCCGCGCGGCTGGCGGTCGGCGGGGGGGGCGGCAGCGGCGGCGGGGGCGGCAGCGCCAGCCACTGGTCGGCGCAGGCGATGCAGCAGCCGTTCGGACGCTGGCTCGTGGCGGCCGCGGGTGTGGCGATCGCCATTTACGGGATCCAGCAGCTCATCAACGCGTGGCGGGTCGACCTGGACGATCAGCTGGCGCTCGGTCGGATGTCCACCGAGGGCCGGAAATGGGCGGTCAGGAGTGGCCGGCTCGGTCTGGCGGCGCGGGGAGTGGTCTTCGTCATCATCTCCTACTACGTGGTCAAGGCTGCGCTCGAAGCCACCCCCGGTCACGCCCGGGGCATCGACGGAGTGCTGGGCTCCATGCGGGACACGCCGTGGCTTCTGGGACTGGTGGCGCTCGGGCTGCTGGCGTACGGCGTCTACAACGTGATCCGTGCCCGCTACCGGGTGATCAAGCCCCGGTAGCCGGGCGGTCGACGGTGGGTCTACCTACCAGCGGATGGCGGCGCTGGCCCAGGTAAAGCCGCTGCCGAAGGCCGTCAGGACCAGCAGGTCGCCGCGCTCGAGCAGGCCCCGGTCCGCGGCCTCGTCCATGGCAATGGGGATGGTGGCCGCGGTGGTGTTGCCGTAGCGCTGGATGTTGTTGTAGACCTTGTCGTCGGAGAGGCCGAGCTTCTTTGCGACCATCTCGTTGATCCGCAGGTTGGCCTGGTGCGCGATCAGAAGGTCGATGTCCTCCAGGCCGAGACCGTTGTGCTCCAGCGCCGCTTCCACCGATTGAGGCATGCGGACGACGGCGTTCTTGAACACCTCGCGCCCTTCCATGATCGGGTAGTGCCGGCCTGCCGCCAGGTCCTCGGCGGTCAGGCGCGGGCTGCGGGCCCCTCCCTCTGCCTCCACCCACAGCTTCTCGGCGCCCCGGCCGTCGGCAAAGAGGTGCGTGGAGAGCACACCGCGCCCCTCCTCCTCCGTGGCGCCCAGGATCACGGCGCCGGCGCCATCGCCGAACAGCACGCCCACGTCGCGGCCGGCGGGGCTGTAGTCGAGACCCGTGGAGTGGACCTCCGCGCCCACCAGGAGGATGCGCCGGTACTGACCGGACCGGATCCACCCATCGGCCACCGACAACCCGTAGATGAAGCCGGTGCACTGGTTCCGCACGTCCAGGGCCGGGATCCCGCGCAGGCCCAGCTTCCGCTGGAGGAACACGCCGCCGCCCGGGAAGAAGTGGTCGGGGCTGAGCGTCGCGAAGACGATGCAGTCGATCTCCGATGCCTCCATTCCCGCCCGCTCCAGCGCGCGCTCCGTCGCCTTCAGCGCCAGGTCGGAGCCCGCCTCCACGCCGCCCTCCACCCAGTGCCTGCGCTCGATCCCCGTCCGCTCGCGGATCCATTCGTCCGACGTGTCCCACCACTCCCGCAGATCGTCGTTCGTCACCACCCGCTCGGGGACGTGGAATCCGGTGCTGATGATCTCTGTGCGTGGCATGTACGCCTCTCCCGGGGCTCTCGATGGACCATGCATAGGACGCACACAAATGACTGCTTTCCCCGGGTTCTGTCCAGCGCACCCGCCGCGAGCCGGGGTCCCGCCTCCGGCGGCGGGGGGCGCACTGGCACAGCAGATCCCGCGCACGACCCTTGCCCCCGCGGGCCCGCCCGCATTACATAGGCTTCCGGATCCTCCCCCCTCCAGCCCTCAGAACACCACCCGTGACGCCACCCCCCTCCCTGGAGCCACGTGACGCGTTCCACGCGCGCCAGGCCGCGCTCCTGCGCCTCAGCACCGCCATCGCCGCCGCGCGCGACGAGGACGACGTATGCCGGAGCGTGGTGGAGGGACTGAACGACCCGGCGCTGGGATACGACTTCCTCGGCATGTTCCTCGTGGAGCCGGAGACGGGGGACCGCGTGCTCCGGGCGAGCCTGGGCTGGGAGGGGGCGGAGCGCGGCATGCGGGTCCCGCCCGGGACGGGGATCTCGCAGCAGGCCATGGAGGACCGGCAGCTCCACTACACGCCGCGGGTCTCCGAGGTCGCGTCTTACGTCATGACGCTGGGCACCGGCGCGGAGATCGACGTGCCTGTCCTCCACGGCGACGAGCTCCTGGGCGTGCTGGTGGTGGAGAGCGATGAGCCGGACGCCTTCGACCGGGGCGATTTCGACGTGCTCACCGCGGCGGCGCAGCAGGCGGGGATCGCCATCGGCCGGGCTCGCCTTCTGGAGACGGAGCGGCGCCACGCCCGGGAGCACCGTGCGCTGCTGGAGACGCTGGGCGACCTGTCGGGCGAGCTGGAGCTGGCGAAGCTGCTGCAGCGTGTGCTGGAGCGTGCGGTCTCTCTGCTGGGTGTCACTGGCGGCGAGCTGGCGATCTACGAGCCCGACTCGGAAGACCTGGTGATCGTCGCCAGCCACAACATCGGGAAGGACTCGACGGGGACGCGGATCCGGCCGGGCGAGGGGGCGATGGGGTGGGTGGCGGAGCGTCACGAGTCGCTGATCATCCCGAACTACCAGGAGTGGGACGGGCGGTCGGAGAAGTACAGCGAGACGACGGCCCGGGGCGTGATGGTGGTGCCGCTCCTGATCGGCTCGCGGCTGGTGGGGACGCTGGCGAGCGTGCACACGGAGGCGGACCGCACGTTCGACGAGAAGGACCTGCGGCTGCTGAACATGTTCGCGCCGCAGGCGGCGATCGCCATCGAGAACGCGCGGCTGTTCACCGCGGAGCACCAGCGGGCGAACGAGCAGCGTGCGCTGCTGGACACGCTGAGCGACCTGTCGAGCGAGCTGGAGCTGTCGAAGCTGCTGCAGGCGGTGCTGGAGCGGGCGGTAGCGCTGCTGGGCGTGACCGGCGGCGAGCTGGCGATCCACGACGAGGAGGCGGGCGAGGTGGTGATCGTGGCGAGCCACCACATCGGCGCCGACTCCACGGGCACCCGCATGGCGCTCGGGGAGGGGGCCATGGGCCAGGTCGCGCAGACGCACGAGCCGCTCATCATCCCGAACTACCAGGAGTGGCTGGGGCGGTCGGAGAAGTACGCCGAGACTACGGCCCGCGGCGTGATGGTGGTCCCGCTCCTGATCGGGACCCGGCTGGTGGGGACGCTGGCGAGCGTGCATACGGAGACCGACCGGACGTTCGGCGAAGCGGACCTGCGGCTGCTGAACCTGTTCGCTCCGCAGGCGGCCGTGGCCATCGAGAATGCCCGCCTGTACACGGAGGCGCAGCGGCAGCGGCGGTACTTCGAGGCGGTGGTTCAGAACAGCCCCGTGGCCATCGTGACGCTGGACCTGGACGGCCGCATCGTGGAGCTGAACCCGGCGTTCGAGCGGCTCTTCGGCTACGACCGGGACGCCGCGCTGGACGCGAACCTCGACGACCTCATCAACGACCCGGAGACGCTGGCGGAGGCCACCGACTACACCGTGGCGGCCGCGGCGGGGCAGCTCGCGCACGGCATCGGGAAGCGCCGCCGCAGCGATGGCAGCTATCTGGACGTGGAGCTGGCGGGCGTACCGGTGGAGGTGGGCGGTGAGAGCGTCGGGATCGTCGCGCTCTACCACGACGTGACGGAGCTGCTGGCGGCGCGCCGGGATGCCGAGGAGGCGAACCGTGCCAAGAGCCAGTTCCTGGCGAACATGAGCCACGAGCTCCGCACGCCGTTGAACGCCATCATCGGCTACAGCGAGATGATCGAAGAGGAGGCCGAGGAGGCGGGGCTGCGCGAGTTCGTCCCGGACCTGGGTCGGATCCAGGGCGCGGGCCGACACCTCCTGTCGCTGATCAACGACATCCTCGACCTCTCCAAGATCGAGGCGGGGCGCACCGAGATCGTGACCGAGCGCGTGGACCTCGGGACGCTGGTCCGGGAGGTGGAGGATACGACCCGCCCGCTGGTGGCCCGGAACGGCAACACGCTGCAGGTCGCCATCGACCCGTCCATGAGACCGGTCGTCACCGACGCCATGAAGCTGCGACAGGTCCTGCTGAACCTGCTGTCGAACGCGTCCAAGTTCACCGAGCAGGGCACCATCCGGATGGACGTCGGGCCCGATCCACTCGATGGCGCCCACTTCCTGGTCCGCGTGGCGGATGACGGGATCGGCATGACCGAGGAGCAGATGGGTCGGCTGTTCGTGGCGTTCAGCCAGGCGGAGAACACCACATCCCGACGGTATGGCGGCACGGGACTGGGGCTGGCCATCAGTCGCCGTTTCTGCATCCTCCTCGGCGGCGACCTGACCGTGGAGAGCGACCCCGGTCACGGCTCCGCGTTCACCGTCCGGCTGCCGTGCAACGCCGCACCGGTGGGCGCGGCGGCGGGCGCTGGGCCGGCTGCGGTGGTCCCGGGCGCACGGGAGGCCCCGTGACGGGGGATGGGATGACCGGCGGCACCGGCAGCCGACAGTCGGCGCTCCTGCGCCTGAGCACGAACATCGCCGCGGCCCGGGACGAGGAGGCCGTGTACTCGGCGATCGTGGAGGGGCTCCGCGAGCCGGCCATCGGCTACGACTTTGTTTCCGTCCTGATGGTGGAGCCGGGCACGGGCGACCGTGTGCTGCGGGCCAGCGCCGGCTGGGAGGGGGGCCCGGACTCCTCCGGCGGCTATCGCCTGCGCCCTGGCGCGGGGCTGAGCGAGCGGGCGCTGCTGGACGGCGCGCTGCACTACACCGCCGACGTGGGCGTGGAGGAGCGGTTCGTGGCCGGCCCGATCCGCGGCTCCGAGCTCGACGTCCCGCTCCTGGTGGAGGGGAAGGTGGAGGGCGTGCTGGTGGTGGAGAGCGCGGACACCGACGCATTCGGCGCTGAGGACTTCGAGATCCTCACGGCGGCCGCGCAGCAGACGGGGATCGCCATCGGGCGGGCGCGGCTGCTGGAGGCCGAGCGCCGTCGGGCGGACGAGCAGAAGGCGCTCCTGGACACGCTCGCCGATGTCACGGGCGAGCTGGAGCTGTCGCGGCTCCTCCAGGCCATCCTGGAGCGGGCGGTGCGCCTGCTGGGTGTGAGCGGCGGCGAGCTCGCGCTGGTAGACCACGAGTCGGGCGAGCTGGAGATCGCCGCCAGCCACCGGATGGGGACCGACGCCGTCGGCACGCGCATGGCGCGCGGCGAAGGGGCCATGGGCCGGGTCGCCGAGACGCGCGAGTCGCTGATCATCCACGATTACCAGGAGTGGGCGCAGCGGTCATCGAAGTACACCCAGGACGTGGTCCAGTCGGTGATGGCGGTCCCGCTCCTGGCGGGCGGCGCGCTCGTGGGCGTGATCGCGGTCGTGCACCGGGCTCGCGACTACTCCTTCGAGCCCGCGGACCAGCGCCTGCTGGACCTGTTCGCCCGCCAGGCCGCCATCGCCGTGGCGAACGCGCGGCTCTACGCCGCCGAGCACTGGCGTGCCGAAGAGCTGGCGGCCGTGCTGGACACCATGGCCGACCTGGCGGGCGAGCTGGAGCTCGAGGTGGTGCTCCAGACGCTGCTCGAACGCGCCGTCCGGCTCCTGGCGGTGACCGGTGGCGAGCTGGCCATGCTGGACGAGCGCACGGGGGAGCTCGTGATCGCCGCCAGCCATCAGATGGGTGTGGATGCGGTGGGCACGCGGATGGCGCCCGGCGAGGGGGCCATGGGCCGGGTGGCGCACGCCCGGGAGCCGCTCACGATCCCGCACTACCAGGAATGGGAGCACCGCTCCGACAGCTACACGAGCGGCACCGTCCAGACCGTGATCGCCGCACCGCTCATGATCGGGACCCGGCTCGTTGGCGTCATCGCCGCCGTGCACTCGGACCCCGGGCGGGCGTTCGGCTCGGAGGACATGCGGCGGCTGAACCTGTTCGCACCGCAGGCCGCGGTGGCCATCGAGAACGCGCGGCTCTTCACCGCGGAGCGGACGCGGGCGGAGGAGCAGCGGGCGCTGCTCGATACGCTCCAGGACCTGTCGCGGCAGCTGGAGCTCTCGGTCGTGCTCCAGAAGGTCCTGGAGCGGGCGTCCGCGCTGCTGGACGCCACCGGCGGTGAGCTGGCCATTTACGACGAGGAGGCGAACGACCTGGAGATCGTCGCGAGCCACAACATGGGCGCGAACGCGGTGGGCAGCCGCATGGCCATGGGCGAGGGAGGGATGGGGAGGGCGGCGGAGACGGGTGAGCCGCTGGTGGTGGGGCAGTACCAGGAGTGGGAGCACCGTGCGGTGAAGTACGGTGGCGTGCATACGGCGATGGCCGCACCGCTGACGATTGGAGGGCGGCTGGTGGGCGTCATCGCCATCATCCACTCGAGCCCGGAGCGTACGTTCGAGGAGGAGGACCTTCGGCTGCTGGAGCTGTTCGCGCCGCAGGCGGCCATCGCCATCGAGAACGCCCGGCTCCTGGACGAGGCCGAGCGCGCGAATCACGCCAAGAGCCAGTTCCTGGCGAACATGAGCCATGAGCTGCGTACGCCGCTGAACGCCATCATCGGCTACAGCGAGATGCTCCAGGAGGAGGCGGCGGAGGACGGCAACGACGGCTATGTCCCCGACCTGACGAAGATCCACTCGGCCGGCCGTCACCTGCTCGCCCTCATCAACGATATCCTGGACCTGTCGAAGATCGAGGCCGGGAAGACCGAGCTGTTCCTGGAGCGCTTCCTCATCCGGGAGCTGCTGAAGGACGTGGAGGCCACGGCCGCGCCGCTCATCGCGAAGAACGGGAACCGCCTCGAGGTGGCGGTGGGTGCAGAGCTCGGCAGCATGACAGCCGACGTGACCAAGACTCGCCAGATTCTGCTCAACCTCCTCTCCAACGCGGCGAAGTTCACGGAGAACGGGCTGATCCGCCTCAGCGCCCGCTGCGACCCCGCCGATCCGTACGCCGCGCTGATCACGGTGACCGACGAGGGGATCGGGATGACGGAGGAGCAGCTGGGGCGCCTCTTCACCGCGTTCGGACAGGCGGAGGCGTCCACCAGCAAGAAGTACGGCGGGACGGGCCTCGGCCTGGTGATCAGCCGCCATTTCGCGCGGATGATGGGTGGCGACATCCTCGTGGAGAGCGAAGCGGGTAAGGGCACCGCATTCACCGTTCGGCTCCCGCTCGTATCGCGGCAGGGGGCGCAGGTGCGCAGGTCCGATCCGGTGGTCGAAGACCCGGTGGGCTCCGGCGCCGCCGGCACGGTGCTGATCATCGACGACGATCTCACGGTGCACGACCTCCTGCGACGCAGCCTGTCCCGCGAGGGATACAAGGTGGAGAGTGCGGAGGACGGCCCCGGTGGGCTGCTGCGCGCGCGGGAGCTCCACCCCGACGTGATCCTGCTGGACGTCCTCATGCCGGGCGTGGACGGCTGGTCCGTGCTCGCCTCGCTCAAGGAGGACCCGGAGCTCCGGGAGATCCCCGTGGTGATGATCTCCATGCTGGACGACCGGCGTCTGGGCTTTGCCCTGGGGGCCACCGACTACATGACCAAGCCGGTGGACCCGACCCGACTCGTGGCCGTGCTCCGACGCCTCTGCCCCGAGCGGAACGGCGTGATCCTGGTGGTCGACGACGACCCGGCCGTCCGGGACCGACTCACCCGGATGATCCGGGACGGCGGCTGGGTGGCCGCGGAGGCGGAGAACGGGAGAGTCGCCCTCGACATGCTGGGCGATCTCCAACCGGACCTCATCCTCCTCGACCTGCTCATGCCGGAGCTCGATGGGTTCGGCTTCATCGACGCGCTCCGGGAGCTCCGGCCGGCGTTGGACGTCCCCGTCGTCGTCCTGACCGCCAAGGATCTGACGGGCGAGGACCGGAAACGGCTCAACGGTGGCGTGCATCACGTCATCGCGAAGGGCAGCGCGGACGCCAAGGAGCTGGCGGGGCAGCTGCGCAGGGCCGTGGGGCGGAAAGGAGCGCGGCGCTGATGGCGGAGCACCCCACCGTCGCCACCGCGTCCGCGGGAGAGCGCCGACAGTCGGCGCTGCTCCGGCTCAGCACCGGCATCGCCGTGGCCCACGACGAGGCCGAGATCTGCCACGGCGTGGTGGACGGGCTCCGGGATGACGCCCTCGGCTACAATTTCGTCGGCGTCTTCCTCCTGGATGAGGCCACGGACGAGCGCGTGCTCCGGGCGAGCGTGGGGTGGAGCGACATCCCACCCGACCTCCGGCTCCCGGCGACCTCCGGCATCTCCGGCCGCGCCCTGGCCGATGGGCGGCTCCACTTCACCCCTCGCGTAGCCGAGGACCCCGAGTACGTGCCCGGGCTCGGCACCGGCTCCGAGGTGGACGTCCCGATCCTCGACGGCGACCGGCCCATGGGCGTGCTGGTGGTGGAGAGCGCGAGCCCCGACGCGTTCGGCCCCGACGACTTCGAGATCCTCACCGCCGCCGCGCAGCACGCGGGGATCGCCCTCGGCCGGATCCGGCTCCTGGCAGCGGAGCGTCGTCGGGCGGACGAGCAGGAGGCGCTGCTGGCCACCATCGCCGACCTCTCCGCCGAGCTGGAGCTCTCCCCGCTGCTGGACGCGGTGCTGGAGCGGTCGGTGAAGATCCTGGACGCGGCCGGCGGGGAGCTCGCCACGTACGACGAGGCGACCGCGGAGCTCGAGGTGGTGTCCAACCACAACATGAGCGAGAGCTCGCTGGGCGCCCGGATCGCGCTGGGCGAGGGGGCCATGGGCCACGTGGTGAGGACCGGTGAGATGATGATCATCCCCGACTACCGGGAGTGGCCCGGTCGCTCGGAGCAGTACACGCGGATCGATGCCCGGGCCGTCGTGGTTGCACCGCTCCGGATCGGCGGTCGGCCCGTGGGCGCCATCAACGTCTGGTACGAGGACCCGGAGCGGGGCTTCTCCGCTGCGGACCTCCGGCTCCTGGACCTCTTCGGCCAGCAGGCGGGCATCGCCATCCAGAACGCGCGGCTCTACGACAATGCGCTGCGGGAGCGGCATTACCTGGCGTCGGTCATGAGCAACAGCCCCGTGGCCATCGTAACGCTCGACCTGGAGGAGAACATCGTCGCGGCGAACCCTGCGTTCGAGCGGCTGTTCGGCTACCGTCTCGAGGACGTGGTGGGCGGCAATCTGGACGAGCTGATCACCACCGAAGAGCAGCGGGCGGAGGCCGTGGCCTACACCCGTGAGGCCCGGCACACGCAGGCCCGCGGGATGGTGGAGCGGTGCCGGAAGGATGGCAGCATCGTCGAGGTGGAGCTGCTGGCCGTGCGCGTGGAGGCCGAGGGCGAGCCGGTGGGGATGATGGCCCTCTACCATGACGTATCGGAGCTGCTCCAGGCGCGTCGTGATGCGGAGGATGCCAACCAGGCCAAGAGCCAGTTCCTGGCCAACATGAGTCACGAGCTGAGGACGCCGCTGAACGCCATCATCGGCTACAGCGAAATGCTCCAGGAGGACGTGGTGGAGGTGGACCGGGACGAGTTCGTGCCGGACCTCCAGAAGATCCACTCCGCGGGGCACCACCTGCTCTCCCTCATCAACGATATCCTCGACCTGTCGAAGATCGAGGCCGGGAAGACCGAGCTATTCCTGGAGCGCTTCGAGCTGCCGGAGCTGCTGGACGAGGTGGCCGCCACCGCCCGGCCCCTCGTGCGGAACAACGGGAACCGACTCGACGTGGAGGTGGCCAATGGCGTCGGCGCCATGACCGCCGACGTGACCAAGGTCCGGCAGATCCTGCTGAACCTGCTCTCCAACGCCTCCAAGTTCACCGAGGACGGTCGCATCACGCTCTCGGTACGACCCGACGCCGGCGCCGACCCGGCCGCGGTGCTCATCGGCGTCCGGGACGAGGGGATCGGGATGACCGAGGAGCAGATGGGCCGGCTGTTCACCGCGTTCGGGCAGGCGGAGGCGTCCACGAGCCGCGATTACGGCGGCACCGGTCTCGGGCTCGTGATCAGTCGGCACTTCGCCCGGATGATGGGTGGCGATCTCGGCGTCGAGAGCGAGCACGGCGTGGGCACCACCTTTACCGTGCGCCTGCCCCTCGTGACACAGCCGACCGCGGACGAGGCCGGTGCGGATCCGGTCGTGGACGCGGCATCGGACGCGGCGTCGGCGCAGGCGTCAGGCCAGGCGGCGGGCTCGGGCGCGTCGGGGACGGTGCTGGTCATCGACGACGACCCGAACGTCCACGACCTCCTGCGGCGGTCTCTGCCCCGGGAGGGGTTCCGCGTGGAGAGTGCCACTGATGGCGCGAGCGGGATCGAGCGTGCTCGGGAGCTGATGCCGGACGTGATCCTGCTGGATGTGCTCATGCCGGGGCTGGACGGCTGGTCGGTGCTCACACTGCTGAAGGAGGACCCGGATCTGAGCGGGATCCCGGTGGTCATGATCAGCATGATCGACGACCGCCGGCTGGGCTTCGCGCTGGGCGCCACCGACTACCTCACCAAGCCGGTACAGTCGCCGCGACTCCTGGGCATCCTCCGCCGCCTGTGCCCCACATCCGATGGCACCGTCCTGATCGTTGACGACGACCGGGACGCCCGCGACCGCCTCGCCCGCACGATCCGCGAGGCCGGCTGGAGCACGGAGGAGGCGGGGAACGGGGTGGAGGCGCTGGCGCGCCTCGACCAGGGCGACCCCGACCTCATCCTGCTCGACCTCGTGATGCCCGAGATGGACGGGTTCGCCTTCCTGGACGCGCTCCGGGCCCGGAAGGAGGGCGCGCATCCCGCCGTGGTGGTGCTGACGGCGAAGGACCTGACGCCCGGAGAGCGGCGGCGGTTGAACGGCGGCGTGCAGCAGGTCCTCCAGAAGGACGGCGCCGAGGCCCGCGACCTGGCCGGCCAGATCCGCGCGGTTCTCGAGCGACCGCGGGACGAGCCGGGGGGGGTGCGCGGATGACGGGCGTGGTGGAGCCGGGACTCCGACGGGACGCGGCCACCGAGATCGTGGCGCTGCGGTCGGCACTGCTCCGACTCAGCACGAGGATCGCCGAAGCGAAGAGCGAGGACGAGGTCTGCCGCGCCGTGGTGGAAGGTCTCCACCTGGCCACCTTCCATTTCGACGCCGTGGGCCTCTACCTGGCCGGCACGTCGACATTCGACCCCCAGCTCCGGGCGGCGGCCGGCGAGCTGAAGGGCGACGTCGACGATCGGTCGCAGCTCCGGCTCCCGCTCCGCATGGACCACAGCACGATCGGCGAGCTCGTGGTGGAGCGGGCCAGCGCGCAGGCGTTCGACCAGGGGGACCTGGAGATCCTCGCGGCCGCGGCGAGCCAGGCAAGCATCGCCATCGGGAGGGCCCGGCTCCTGAATGCGGAGCGGCAGCGGGCCTCCGAGCAGCGGGCGCTGCTGGACACGCTGTCGGATCTGTCCGGGAAGCTCGATCTCGACCGGGTCCTTCGGGCCGTGCTGGAGCGGGCGGTGCCACTGCTCGGTGTGACGGGCGGGGAGCTGGCCGTGTTCGACGAAGCGGCCGGTGACCTCCTCGTGATGGCAAGCCTCAACCTGGGGGAGGACTCGACCGGAAAGAGGATGGCGCTGGGCGAAGGGGCCATGGGTCGTGTGGCCGAAACACATGAGCCCATCATCATCCCGAACTACCAGAAATGGATCGGGCGGTCCGGGCAGTACTCGCAGTCCGTGGTCCAGGCGGTGATGGTGGCGCCGCTCCTCATCGAGGACCGGCTGGTGGGCGCGATCGCCAGCGTTCACTCCGACCCGCAGCACGAGTTCGGCGAGTCCGACCTGCGACTGCTGAACCTGTTCGCATCGCAGGCGGCCATCGCCATCGAGAACGCTCGTCTCTACACCGGCGAGCTGAAGCGGGCGGAGGAGCAGCGGGCGCTGCTGGACACGCTCCGGGCCCTGTCCGGGGAGCTGGAGGTGGGGCGGGTGCTGCAGGCGGTGCTGGAGCGGGCCGTGCGACTCCTGGGCGTCACGGGCGGCGAGCTCGCCATCTACGACGAGTCGGCCCACGACATGGTCATCGCCGCCAGCAAGAACATGCCGGTGGACTCCATCGATACGCGGATGAACGTCGGTGAGGGAGCCATGGGCCATGTGGCCCAGACAAGGGACCCGCTGATCATCCCCCGCTACCAGGAATGGTCGGGCCGCTCCATGAAGTACGCGGACGACCAGGTCCAGACGGTGCTGGCGGCGCCGCTCCTGATCGGCGAGCGCCTGGTGGGTGTGATCGCCATCATCGATTCGAGCCCCAGCCGTACGTTCGGTCAGGAGGAGCTCCGCCTGATCGAGCTGTTTGCGCCCCAGGCCGCGGTGGCCATTGAGAATGCCCGGCTGTTCGAGGCGGAGCACCGGCGCGCAGAGGAGCAGCGGGCGCTGCTCGAGACCATGCGCGACATGGTCGCGGACCTGGCCCTGGAGCCGGTGCTCCAGGCCGTGCTGGAACGGGCGGTGAGCCTGCTGGGCGTTACGGGCGGAGAGCTGGCGACCTACGACGACTCGAGGGACGACCTCCTGGTCGTGGCGAGTCACGGGATGGACCACAACGCGGTGGGGACCCGGCTCGCCCTGGACACGGGAGTGATGGGGCACGTGGCCCGGAGTGGTGAGCCGCTCATCGTCCCCGACTACCAGGAGTGGGCCAGTCGATCCGCCACCTACGAGCAGTCGAGCGTGCAGGCGGTACTGGGGATCCCGCTCCTGGTGGGGACCCGGCTGGTGGGGGTGATCGCCGCGGTGCACTCGGACCCGGCCCGCGGATTCGGCCAGGCGGACGTAGAGCTGCTCAACCTGTTCGCGCCCCAGGCCGCCATCGCCATCGAGAACGCGCGGCTCTACGAGGCCGCGCAGCGGTACTACTCGGCGCTGGTGAGCAACAACCCGGTGGCGGTTGCGAACCTCGACCTCGAGTTCCGGATCCAGTCGTGCAACCCGGCGTTCCTGAGCCTGTTCGGGTACGCGGACGAGGAGGAGGTGATCGGGGTGCACCTGGACACGCTCGTGGCGGCGGAGCAGACGCGGTCCGACGCGGCCGAGTACACGCTCAAGACGCTGTCGGGCGAGGTGGTCCGCGGCGAGGGGGAGAGGCGTCGCAAGGACGGAAGCATGGTGGACGTGGAGCTGTACTCGATCCCGGTGCTCGTCAGTGGCGAGGCCGTGGGGTACATCGCCATGTACCACGACGTTTCGGAGCTCCGGCAGGCACGCAGGGAGGCGGAATCGGCGAACCAGTCGAAGAGCCAGTTCCTGGCCAACATGAGCCACGAGCTCCGAACGCCGCTGAACGCCATCATCGGCTACAGCGAGATGCTGCTGGAGGAGGCGGAGGAAGAGGGCCAGGAGCACCTCGGCTCGGACCTCCGGAAGATCTCCACCGCGGGGAAACACCTGCTGGCGCTGATCAACAACATCCTCGACCTGTCCAAGATCGAGGCGGGGAAGACGGAGCTCTACCTGGAGTCCTTCGAGCTCCCCGACCTGGTCCAGGAAGTGGAATCGACGGTGGCCCCGCTCGTGGCGAAGAGCGGGAACACGCTCGAAGTGCAGGTGGACGAGGAGCTGGGGACGATGACGGGGGACGTGACGAAGATCCGCCAGATCCTTCTGAACCTGCTCTCCAACGCGGCCAAGTTCACCGATCACGGACGGATCCTGCTGTCGGCCGGGTACGATGAAGACCAGGTCGTCCTGCGGGTGACGGACAGCGGGATCGGCATGACCGAGGAGCAGATGAGCGGGCTGTTCCAGGCGTTCAAGCAGGCCGAGGCGTCCACCACGAAGAAGTACGGGGGCACGGGGCTGGGACTCGTGATAAGCCGTCGCTTCGCCCGGCTGATGGGGGGCGACATCACCGCGAGCAGCACCCCCGGGTCGGGGACCACGTTCACCGTGCGTCTCGAGCGGGAGCTGCGAGCGCCCGCCGAGGAGATCGCGGACGTCCTGGCGGAGGCCAAGGGGACCGGTGTGGCTGGATCGATCCTGATCATCGACGACGACCCGCAGGTCCACGAGCTCCTCCAGCGCGTGCTGTCGAACAGGGGATACCGGGTGGCGTCTGCCATGGACGGACCGTCGGGGCTGGCCCGAGCCCGGGAGGTGCTGCCGGACGCGGTGCTGCTCGATGTACTCATGCCGGGGATGGACGGCTGGGAGGTGCTCGCCGCCATGAAGGGCGAGGAGGCGCTGGCGGAGGTCCCCGTGATCATGGTCACCATGGTGGATGAGCGGAACCTCGGGTTCTCGCTCGGAGCCACCGACTACCTGACGAAGCCCGTGGACGCGGCCCGGCTCACCGCGGCGCTGAAGCGACACTGCCCGGCAGCGGGCGCACGGGTTCTGATCGTGGACGACGAGGAGGCGGACCGCGCCCGCCTTGCACGGCTCGTGAGGGAGGGGGGCTGGGAGCCCGCGCTGGCGGACAGTGGCCAGGCTGCCCTCGCCCTCATGGACTCGTTCCGCCCCCAGCTCATCCTGCTGGATCTCATGATGCCCGTCATGGATGGGTTCGAGCTATCTTCCGCACTCCGTCAGAAGCGGGAGTGGCGGGACATACCCGTATTCGTCATCACGGCGAAGGACCTGACGCGGGAGGATAGAGCCCGCCTCAACGAGACCGTAACGAGCGTGTTCAGCAAGGACGAGATCGGTGCCCGGGCCATGGTGGAGGAGCTCCGGGCTCTGTTGCACCCGAACCCAACTATTCCGGCATGAGAAAGGACGTACACCAGGTGCTGAAGATTCTGCTGGTCGAGGACGATGAGATGAACCGGGACATGCTGTCCCGTCGTTTGATCAAGCGTGGCTACGAGGTGGAGATCGCCACGGACGGAGAGCAGGGCGTCGCGATGGCCCGGAACGGCGATCCGGACATCATCCTGATGGACATGAGCCTGCCCGTGATGGACGGCTGGACGGCGACGCGCACGCTGAAGGAGGACGCCGCCACCGCCGGGATCCCCATCATTGCCCTCACCGCCCACGCCATGTCGGGGGACGAGGACAAGGCGCGGCAGGCCGGCTGCGACGATTTCGACACGAAGCCCGTGGAGCTCCAGCGGCTGCTGGGCAAGATCGAGGGGCTGGTGAGCGCCTAGCGCTCGCTCCGCTCTCGCGCCGCGGTCAGCCCGCGCCGACCCCCAGCTCGGCCGTGCCGGTACCGGCGCCGGTGCCGGCGCCGGCGCCGGTCAGTGAGTAGACGCGCATCTGCCCCTGGCCGCGGATCTCCTTCACGCCCCGCGGCTCCGCCTCGTACCCGGGGCCGAGGGCACCGTGGACTACCGGCGTCACCAGGATCCCGCCCGCGGCCGACGCGGCCAGCGCTTCGGCGCCCTCCAGCGCCTCACCCCAGACCTCGAACCGCGGGCACGCATCGCCCACCACGCCCGCCACCAGCGCGCCGGCGTGCATCCCCAGCCCGATACCGTCCAGCCCGTCCCGCGCCGCCAGCGCAAAGTTCGCCGCGGCCTCCACAGACTGCTCCGGCTCGCCCGGGAACACGACCAGGAATCCATCCGCGCGCCAGATCAGGCCCCCGGTCTCGTGCTCGGCGGCGGTCTCCTCGGCGAGACGCGCCAGGCGCTGGACCGCCTCGACCCGGTCCAGCCCATGGGCGCCGGAGGACGGTCGGGTTTCGGCGGTGTAGACCGCCCGGACCACGGTGACCGCGGCGTAGGCCTCGCGGATCCCCAGCGCGCCATCCCGCACGCGATCCCGGACGAAGGGAGGGAACGAGCCGGCGATGAGCCGGTCGATGAGCGTCGCGTCGGAGTCCACCCGCCGGCGGTAGGCGCGCTCACGGCTGCGCAGGTCCCGCAGCTCCAGCGCCGCGGCGATCCGCGCTTCCAGGAGCGTGGGCTGGGCCGGCTTCGCGATGTAGTCGGTGGCGCCCATGTCGATGCAGCGCACGGCGCTGTCCAGCTCGTCCAGCGACGAAAGCATGATCACCGGCACATCCGCCAGCCGCTCGTCCGCCTGGAGCCGCGCGAGGGTCGCGACGCCGTCGAGAACGGGCATGATCACGTCCAGCAGGATGAGGTCGAACTCCTGCTCCTCCAGGCGCTCCAGCGCGCTCTGCCCATCCGGCGCCGTGGCGACGGTATAGCCGAATCGCGCCAGCTGCCGGGAGATCAGGTCGCGATTGGTCTCGTTGTCGTCCACCACCAGGAGACGTCCCTGCCCCTCCGGGCCCGCCTCACCCGCTCCGACCGGCCGGATCTTCGCCAGCACCTCCTGCGTCATCGCGGAGCTCGCCATGTTGAGCCCCGTCCCCGCCCCCGTCCGGGTGGCCAGCCGTACGATGTCGTCGCTCAGCTCCAGGAGCCGGCGGGCGGACGTGAGGATCCGCCCCAGGTCCTCCAGGAGGTCAACGCGGCCCGCCTCCTCGAACGACTCCTCCAGCATTTCCGCGTAGCCCACCACCGCGCTCACGGGCGTTCGCAGATCCAGCCGGACGCGGGCGGCGAACGCCTCCAGGTCGTCCAGCACGTCATCGCCCGGCCCCTCGGGTGACAGCACGGCGTCCACGCGCTCCAGCAGCTGCCGCCCGGCCCGGCGGATCCGCTCCAGGTCCGCCGCCAGCGCCGGGTCGTCCACGTCCTCCAGCAGCATCTCGGAGTATCCGATGATCCCGTTGATGGGCGTACGGAGCTCGTGGCGCATGTGGCCGAGTGTGGCCGCGCGGACCCGGTCGGGATCCGGCGCCGCGGCGTCCGCCTCCGCTACCGGCGCCGACCGGCGGCGGCGCCGCACCGGGGCGTCCGGGACCGGCGCCCCACGGGACCGTCCCAGCGCCGCCGCCAGACCGCCCGCTTCGTCCGTCCGCTCTTTCCGCGCCGTGCGCTCGAGTCCGCCGGTGGATAGGTCGAAGAACCAGGACAGTACCGCCACCACCGGAAACCCCAGGATGAGGAGTGTGGTGACCAGTCGCGGCGTCCAGTCGGGAAACAGCAGCGCCTCGAAGATGGCGCCCGACAGCTCGATGAGGAGCGCAGCCAGGAGCACGTAGGCGGCGACCGCCCCGAAAACCCGCCGGCGCTTCAGCTCGGCGAACGCGCGGATGATGGCCGGTCGACGCTGCGCGCCCACGGGTGCCTTTCTCTGGAGGGGGAGGAGGGTGCGTGGGAAAGATGAGGACGGGGCCACCGGATAAGCAAGGCTGACGGGCGGGGGCGTCTGGGGCGTTCAGGCTGCCCCTCACGGTTGGGACGCTCGGGCTGCGCCCCCACTGAGCGGCCGCCGGGGCCGGCCGCTCAGTCCCGGTATTTCGGGTGGTACTTCACCGTCTTGAGCGCCGTCTTGTGCTTCGCCACAGCCGCGGCCTGCGCCAGGGGGTCGGAGCGCCGCTCCATGTAGTCGGCCTCCGCCCGCAGCTTGCGGAAGCTCGCCAGCCGGTCTTCTGCGAGCGCGCCCGACGCCGCCGCCGCGAGCACCGCGCACCCCGGCTCGGTCTCGTGACGGCAGTCGCCGAACCGGCATGCCGCGGCCAGCTCTTCGATCTCCGGGAAGGTGCGAGAGAGGCCGTCATCCAGCGCCCAGATCCGGAGCTCCCGCAGACCCGGCGTGTCCATGAGCAGAGCGCCGCCGGGGATCCGGAAGAGCTCCCGGCGTGTGGTCGTGTGCCGACCCCTCAGGTCCGACTCCCGCACCGCCGCCGTGGCCGCCAGCGCCTCGTCCGCCAGTGCGTTGATCAGCGTGGACTTCCCCGCCCCGGACATCCCCAGCAGCGCCACCGTGCGGCCCGGCCGGAGCCGGTCCCGGAGCGCGCGCACGCTCTCCGGCTGCTCGACGCTCACCACGTGCACCGTCACGCCCATGGCCACCGCCTCCACCTCCGACACCGCCTCGGCCACGCTCTCCGCCAGGTCGGCCTTCGTCAGCACGACCTCCGGCACCGCGCCGCTGTCCCACGCCTGCGCCAGGTACCGCTCCAGCCGGCGCGCGTTCGGGGGCGAGTCCAGGCCGTGAACGATCCAGACGACGTCCACGTTCGACGCCAGCACCTGCTCCCCCGCACCCCCGCCTCTCGACCCTCGCGACACCGCCGACCGCCGCGGCAGCACGCCCATGATGGAGAGCGGGTCCGAGGGTGATGGCCCCGGCCGGACCGTGACCCAGTCGCCCGTCACCGGGTACGGCCCGGCGAACGAGGTGGTCGTGATTCGACCGATAGCGGCACCCTCCGCGACCTGCAGCGTCCACCGGTCCCGGTCCTGGCCGGTCACCCGCGCCACCGCGCCAGGGAGCGACGACGCGACGGCGCCGAACGCCGCCTCCAGCTCAACCGCCCACCGCTCGTCCCAGCCCCATGCCTCCATGACCTCATCCGTAGAGAAGGACGATCCCGATGACCGCCACGGTGTTCCAGGCCGCGTGCGCCACCATGGGCGCCACCAGCCGGCCGGTTCCCAGGAACAGCCCCACGTACGCGGCGCTCGGCACCAGGATGTCCGCCCAGGCCACCCACCCCACCGGCAGGTGGCCGAGAGCGAAGAATACGGTGGAGAACAGCCCGGCCACCAGCAGCGCGCCCCTGGAGCCGCCGATGATCCCGGCCAGGACCGTGATGATGAACCCGCGATTGTAGAGCTCCTCCGCGACGCCGCCGCCGAGCACGCCCAGCGGGAGGTACCACGCAACGTCGGCCCAGCTCCCGTCCACCATTGCGAGAATCGCCGCGATGTCCGGACGCGCGGCGCCACCGGTGGCCGGGAAGAGCAGCCCGAACTGGACGATGGCCCAGGCGGCCGCCACGGCGAGCCCCAGCGCCGCGTCGCCGCGCCAACCCGCCGAGGTCACGCCAATGTCGCGGGGACGCATGCCGAGCATCCGGACGCCACCCAGCACCACCGCGCCCACGAGGATCAGCTGCACGACCCCCAGCACCGCCAGGTTCGCCCCGCCGTAGCCGCCGCCGTACCCCATCTGGAAGAAGATCGCGGGCGCCGCGAACATGGCGAAGCCAAGGATCGTGACCAGCAGGAAAGCCGCGACCCACCTCCCCCGGGAGACCGCCGGGCTGGGAAGGTGCGTGCGCGGCGTGGAGGGCGGAGTGGTCGTCGTCGTCATGGGCCTCGATGGGGGCTGGCGGGGGTCCGGCTGGCGACTGCCGCCGGCTCGTCTACCCCGCCTACGGGCCCCGCGCCCGCCCAGATTCAGTCCGAGGTCCCGGACCGGGCCTCCCGCACCGGGAACCAGATCTCGAACCCGCCCTCACCCGTCGACCCCACAAGGGAATTCCGATCAGGAGCGTGCTGAACAGTGCATCCCCCACCTTCCCCTGCCGCACTTCACGCCTGGCGGAGCGCCGGCGCGCCGAGAACTCCCGGCCGTACGCACACCCATTCGCCGCACTGCTCCTCGTCTCTGCGCTGTCCGTGGGCTTTCCCCCGTGGACCGAGGACGGCGCGGAGACGAGCACCATCGCCCGGTTCGTCCACCTCTGGCACGAGGAGGACGGACGCTGGCGGATCTCACGCGCGCTGAGCTTCGAGCACAGGTCGGTGCCGCGGTGACCCCCGGCCCCGGTTCCCGTTTTCCTTCGCATAGCGGGGTGAAATCCCCGGTGGCGAGTCCGAGCGCGCACGACCGTGGGATTCCCGCCGGATAACGCTGCAAAATCGCCGAGCGCGCTCCAGGGCGCCGACGCTGCTCGCGAGCAGCGCGCGAGCAGCGCGCGAGCGTGGAAGGAAACCGACGCCAGGAGCCTACCTGTCCGACCAGACCGCGAGCTCGTTCCCGCTCGGGTCCCGGAAGTAGAACCTCCGACCGCCAGGGAACGCGTACGGCTCCGCACGGCGCGGTCGGTGGCGGCGTCCTGGTCGATGTCGGCGTGCTGGCGGACGTGTCGAACTGTGCGTGCAGCGCGCCGAAATCGAACGTGGGCTCCGGCGGGGATCCAGTCGAAGCCGTCCCCAGAGTCGGCGTGAGCACCAGCCGCGTCTCGCTGCCGCAGTCCCCGGGTCCTTCCTGACGCTCATTCCGCTCCCCCTCCCCGGAGCCGACCCAGCGCCCGGCCGATCGAGGGCGGCAGGAGGAGGTCGTCGGCGATGGCGGCGATGCCCTCGGCATCGCGCCACGCGGCCTCCAGCTCTGCCAGCTCGCCCCGCACCGCCCGCAGCTCCGCCTCTTCGTGGAGCGCCATTTCCAGTGCGATCCGGTCGGGCTCGCTCAAGCGGAAGAGACCGCTGTCGTAGCGGCCGCTCCAGCTCGTCTTCGGCTTCGGTTTGCCGATCGATTGCAGGCGGACGGCCGTTGCGTCGGGGGCGTACACCCCCAGCTGCTCCAGGAACCCTTCGGCGCCCACCGCGTCCAGGAACCCCACGGCGGAACGGACGGCCGGCGACCGACCTCCGTAGCGGTTCACGTGAGGCATCAGGGCGCCCGCCACGCGCAGCGCCTCACGGCCGTCCAGCCGGGCCGTGCCGCCGTGAAACGCGAGGTCCACGGCGAGCGGTCCGTCGGCGCCCGCCACCAGCCGCGTCTCGGCGAGGTTACGCCGCCGTACCGCCACGTCGCCGGCGCTCTCCGTGCGGAGCCGCGCCACCACGCGCTCCGCCCGTCCGTTCACGATCGTCTCCATCGCGCCCGCTGCCATCCCACCGAACATCCCGACCGCCAGGCCGGCCATGGCGCCACCGGCGATCCCCAGGCCCAGGGCACCGATCCCGCCCCCGGCCAGCACCAGCCGCCGACGCCGGCGCCGGCCGAACTGGTCGCCATACCGCCACGCCGCGAACTCGGGGCGCAACGGGTCGCCGATCCGGACCAGGTCGGTGCCGTCCGCCGTGCGCGTAAGACCGATGTGCTCCGTCGAGACCCGCTGCCTCGTGCCACGGAACAGCCGCTCCGCCTCCTCGACCGCCTCCCACCGCTCCTCCAGAGGCGTCAGGTTCCAGCGCTCGCACCGGCGGCACACGACCCAGAGGCGGCCCTTCCGCCCGTCGAACGCCAGGCGCCGCCCGACGGGGAAGTGCTCCAGCGCCTCGTTCCGGCCGAGGTCGGCATTGCAGAAGATGCAGGTCGAGTACACGGTCTAAGTGCCCTCTCCGCTCACACTTCGGACCGCCCGGGGGATCCCGAACTGGACGATGGTGCCCGCGCACATCATGCACGGGCTGAGCGTCGTGTACATGGTCACACCGGCGTAGCGACCGCGGCGCCCGGCCGCCGGAGACAGTCCATCTCGCCGTGCGCGGTCGGATCGCCGTCCTGGACCCGCCGATTGTGGCCGCGCGCGATCACCGCCCCGCCCTCCACCATCACGGCGCCGATGGGCAGACCGCCCTCCTCGTACGACTTCACGGCCTGGTCGACGGCCATCCGCAGATACGCGGCGTCCGGACGGTCCCCGGCGACGATCTCGGTCATCAGTTTCCTTTCCTCGAAGCGTCGCGCCGGTACGGCACCGGCTCACGACTCCGCCTACCCGTCCGACCACACCGCGAGCTCGTTGCCGCCCGGGTCCCTGAAGTGGAACCTCCGCCCGCCAGGGAACGCGTATGGCTCCCGCACGACCTCGCCGCCCGCCTCCCGGACCGCCGCGACGGTGCGCTCCAGGTCATCGGAGTACAGGATGACCAGCGGCCCGCCCGCCGCACCCTCCGCGCTCAGCCGCAGGCCACCGGCCTCGCCGCCGTCCTGCTTCCGGATCCCGGCGTACTCCGGCCCGTAGTCGTTGAACTGCCAGTCGAACGCGGCGGCATAGAAGCGCTTTGCCTCCTCGATGTCGCCGACTTCGAACTCGATGTAGTTGATCTCGTGGTGGTTGGGCTGATCGGCTGCCACGGGCTCCCCCCCTCTGGAATGGGTAATCGACGCTGATATCGAAGTGCAGGACGTCCTCTGGCCGCTACTCGCGGAACTCCGCGATCTCTCGCAGATACCTCTGGGACTCTGTAACGCCCATCCCGGCGCGTTCAGGGCCTCCGGACGGGTCACTTATTTCCGCGATCCGCTGTGCTGCTCGCCAGGTCCTACATTCCTCCTGGTTGGGCGAAGTCCGGGGGGCGCGTCGTACCGCTCGATCGCCTTGTGGCAGTCCATGGCACTAGTCACAGACCCGCGGCGCCTCGAACCGCTGCGGCCCAAGCGAACCTCTGAGCCCCACGACGTTCCCGGCCGCGTCCCGCTGGAATCGGATGTGGACGCCGGGGACCACCCGGACGGTGAACGCATCTCGCCCTGTGGCGAACAGCTCCGCCTCGCCCTCGCCCGGCATGAAGACGAACGGACGGCCCGCCCACTCGAAGATGCGGATCACCGCCCCCGGCGCCAGCGCGTACTCGCCATAGTAGTCGGCCAGGACGGTGTCGGAGAGCTCGATCACGGCCGGCCAGTCGTAGGGCGGTGCCTGGCTCTCGAACGCCACGGGCGACAGGGGCGACAGCTCGGGGTCCGGCTCCGGCGGCCCGCGCATCGCCCCGGCGATCCCGGCGGCGATGGTCCAGGCGTCGCGCCCGCTGATGGGGCGGCTGTTGTCGGTGTCGCCCCGGTGCACGACGACCAGGTCGAGCTCCGGCACGACGGCCACGAGCTGCCCGCCCGTCCCGCTGCCCGCGTAGATGCGGTAGGGGGCGAGGGGTGCGTAGCGGTCGGCGGTGAGGGAGCCGGGATCGTAGGTCCACCACATGAGGGCGTAGCCGCGGCCGTCGCCGAAGTCGGAGACGGGCCGGGTGCTGCCGGCCACCCAGTCGGCGGGGACCACCTGCTCGCCGGCCCAGCGGCCCTCCTGGAGGTAGAGCTGGCCGAAACGGGCGAGGTCGCGGGCGGACATGCGGATGGTGTGGGCGGGATGGTCCGAGAGGGACGGCTCCCAGACGCGCGTGCCGTCCTCCGGCCTCCAGTCCTCCATGCCCAGCGGCCGAGCGATCCGCGCGGCGAACGAGTCGTAGAGGTCCTCCCCCGTCTCCCGCTCGTAGATGACCCCGGCCACGTTGAAGTCCCAGTTGTTGTAGAACCAGTGGCTGCCAGGGTCGTGGGCGCCCCGGTCCGGCCGCACCTCGTCCTGGTCGGACGGCGCGTACGCCGCGCCCAGGTAGACACCCGACCGGGCGGCCAGGAGGTCCCGTACCCGGGCACCCTTCTCCGAGCTGGTGAGGGGAGTGGCGTCGTCGATGCCGAGCTCCGCCAGCGTCGCGTCCAGATCCACCGCGCCCCGCGCAACGGCCGTTCCGTACAGCCCGCTCACCAGGCTCTTCCGCACCGAATGCAGCTCCAGCTCCCGGGCCACGTCACCCCAGGCGGCGATGACGTGGCCGCGGTAGACGGCGACCACGGCGCCGGACTGCACGCTGTCGGCGTAGCCACGGACGCTGTCCAGCGCCGCTGCCGAGAACCCCGCCTCCCCGGGCGACGCGTACTGGAGCCACCGGCCCTCCTCCGCGGACGACGTGTACGTGGGTCCGGCCCCTCGCGGGGCGTCGGGCGTCGGAGCCGCCATCCCGCCGCAGCCGGCAAGGAGAGCGGAGACGAGACAGAGCTCGAGCACGCGTGTGTTCATGGTGGGTTCCGTTGAGGTGGGTCTCACGACGCGAGCGCGGGGGTCTCACGCCAGCGCATTGATATCCTGATTCTCGAGGATGCGCTCGCCGAGACACCCAGGCAGAAGAAGCACGCGTCCACCTCGGCGAGGTCGGACGTCAAGTCCCGGAACTGCGTCCGCAACGCACTCGTGAAGCACGCCGTCGCCGGCCATCCCGGTTGCACCGAGAATCAGGACCTTCATTGTGGACTCATGAGGCGCTTTCGATACGGAGCGTTCGTACACGGTAGACGACTCGACGACTCCGATGGTTCAGGGCCGGGTCACGAGCCACTGTCTTCCTCTGGCACACCGCAGGGCAGCAGGTCGCATGGACTCAGATCGCGGCCCTCCCACCAGGTGTTCGGGTCCGTCACCGTATGTACGGAGAAGTGCAGGTGGGGGGTGCCCGCGTTGCCTGTCTGGCCAACATAGGCGACCACATCTCCCTGGCGCACCAGGTCTCCTGCCTTCACGCCCGAGTGGTATCGCTGCAGGTGCCCATAGAAGTAGATGGTTCGTTGATCGAGATCGCGCTGGTAGAGTCCCAGTCCTCCCAGGGCGCTGGAATCGAGTGCGACGATCACGCCCGCGGCGGCGGCGACCACGGGAGTTCCCTCCGGAGCGTGAATATCGAGGCCTTTGTGGGCACGTCCGCCGGAGCGCGACGCGCCATAGGTGTCGCTCAGCTCCGCGGCGCGAACACCCGCGACCGGAACGACAAGGCGACCCGAGGCCTCGGGTGACCGGAGTCCTTCACGCGCCGTGACCTCCACGACCAGCGCCTTGTCCGCCACCGCCATATAGACAATGAGTCCGAGGGCCACCGTCACCTCGGCGAGGACGAAGTACAGGAGGATCCGGTTCACAGGCAAACGCGCCCACCTCCCATCGGGACATCATGACAACCGTGCTTCGGAGGGCAGGCCAATGCAGAAAGCGACTCTGCCCCGGTCCATCATGCCGACCCGGAGCGCGGGCCGCCAGGCGAGTGCCGCCGGAGCCTCGCGGTCTACCCGGTCAGCAGCAATTCCTTGTCAGGTGGCCCCCGCCGCCGGGTCTCGTCCGGTGGATCCGAACACCTTGTCGATCAGGTAGAGAGGCAGGAGGCCGAGGCCAAAGGCGACGATGTCCATCGCGTCGAACCGTCCCGAGAAGAGTCCCTCCGGCCAGTAGATCTGAGCCACCTCCGTAGCGCTGCTGGCGATGAAGAGAATGGCAGCAGCCCGTTCCCCTGCTACCAGCGTCCATGAAAGCGCCCGCCCACTAGACGGGCCGGCGCTGTCGATGAAGGGGCGTCGGTATGCGCCCCCGCCCCTTCTGCGTGCCCTCCTGTTGGGATCGTTCGGGAGCGACCTGCTGCTTCGGGGCCCGCATCACCAGCGTGCGGGCCTGAGGGGCTGTAGCGCGGCGGCTCGACCTGTTGCGCGCACGCGACAGATTCCGCCGCCCGGCCGAGTCTTCCGGCACCGGCATAGCGGCCGTAACCCGTTGGGGCGCAATGGTGATGACGCATTACATGGCTACGCGGCCTCGTTCCTGTATCGAGGCTGTGTGAAGGAGAAAGATCCAATTCCGCATGAGAGGTCGACACATGAGGGTTCGAAGCGCAGTCGCTGGTCTCGTTCTGCTGCTGGCGGCAGCACCGCTCGCGGCGCAGACGACATCGGTCAGCAACGTCCTGCATTCGGGTGTGGCGTTCAACGGCGTGTACGTGGGCTGGTACGAGGCGGACGTGCCGTACCTGGGCGGCCCCGGGACGGACGTCATCTGCGTGGACTATACGCGGATCTCCAAGAACTACACGGCGTCGGTGACCGGCCTGGTGTCCGTGGCGGACGGGGGCGACTACAGCGAGACGCGGCAGGGTCCGCGGGGCGACAAGACGATCCAGGGCACTACGTATAACCCGTTCGAGCGGTACTGGATGTCGGCTTGGCTCGCGACGAAGTTCCAGGGGATGTCAACTGGATCGGGCGGGGAGAACTGGGGAGTGCTGCACTACGCCATCTGGCGGACCGCGTCGGGTGACCCCCTGGCGACGATCGAGAGCGCGCTTCCCGGCTCGCTCTCCGGCGCGCAGGAAGGCGCGGTGGAAACGTGGATCACGGACGCGCGCATGGCGCTCGCGGGTGGCGACGACATCGGGCAGTGGGTGGTGCTCGGCGCGAACGGGCAGGACGCGCAGGAGTACATGAGCCAGGTGCCGGAGCCGGCGGCCATGCTCCTCCTGCTCACGGGGCTCGGCGGCGTGATCGGCGCGGGCGCGGTGAGGCGGCGCCGCACTCCCTAACGCTGTCGGCACCTCTCGACCACCCTCATGTTGGAACGGCGGGACCGCACCTCGGGTCCCGCCGTTCCTTTGGGCTCCATGCCCGCACTCGAACCGGAATCCAGTCGAAGACGAACGATGCCGAATCCCCTGAAGCGACTCACCGGCCCCGCCTACTTCATCCTGTGCCTCCTCTTCGTGTACCCGCTGGTGGACTGGGCGACGAACGTCTGGCCGATGAGCCCGAGCGCGTTCCAGTGGCGCTACGGCAGCATCGCGCTCCTCTCCGGATTCCTCCTGACGCCGATGATCGGACTGCTTCTGCTGGAGGGCCTGGCCGTGGCGGCCGGCCACTTCCGGGTCGCGCGGGCCGGCGCGGTCGTGGCCGCGATCCTGGGCGTGGCACTCCTGCTGGCATGTGCCCTCTTCGGCCTTGACGCGATGCAGGTACGGGCGACGGTGCCGGCCGCGTCCATGGGCGCGTTCCAGATGGGGGCCGGACGCGCGCTCTTCAAGAACGCGCTCATGGGAGTGGGCTTCCTCTGGTTGGGCTGGGCCGGCTGGCGGGTCGCCGGGGATGCGGCGGCTGCGGCCGCCGCGAGGCGACCGGCGGGCGTGCTGACCCGGCCCTGACGCACGGCGTCAGCCGCCGGAGTCCCCGCCGGCGAAGTCGAGGGATAACAAATCCGATAGTGCGGCGCCCGGAAACGGCGCCTCCGGCCAGTAGATCTGAGCCACCTCCGTAGCGCTGCTGGCGATGAAGAGAATGGCAGCAGCCCGTTCCGGGGTCGCCCCCAGAAAGGCGTTCACGCGATTCCGTTGCCGACGGCCGGGGAGACCTCGGAGCGTGATGTACAGCCAGGCAGGCACGACCAGATCGGCCAGGTGATTCGTTCCAAAGCCAGCGGCCGTCCCGGTCATGTTGAGAGCCGCAGCAACCACGAAGCCGGCCGCCAGAACCCAGTAGAGCACACGCCACACGGTCGAGACCGACACGGACACCCCTCCCGGATTTTGAAAAGAGGCCCGACCCCACGCTCACACGATGAACGGGATCAGAGCTTTCGTGGCTCCGACGTAGTCTCCGTAGTCCGCGTACTGTTCACGAAGAAGGCCCTCCTCCACAACGATGCGAACAATGGCAAACGCCGTCACAACAACCCCAACCACCACCGACCACACGGAGAGATGCGTGACGATCCCCGTCCAAATGAGAATGAGGGCAGCCGAGTACATCGGGTGCCGGACGTATCGATAGGGCCCCTGTCGGATCAAGCCGTCTCCGCTGGGGATCGCGGCCGTGCGAAATGCCCCCCGAGGAAACGAACGACGGGCCCACACGGAGAGACCCACCACCAGGGCCTGGATTGCCAGAGGCAGGGGTGACAGGGAGAACAGGTTGCCCGAAAGACCCAGCGCCAGCAACGATACGACGACAACGGCGAGCGACATCCTGGAGATGATCTTTAGCATGACGTGCTCCGGGCCTGTATGGGAACGCTTCCTAACGCACTGGAATTAAGCTGCGGCCCTCCCAAGCGAAGGTACTTCCGCCCTTCTTTACCTCTCCAGGCGTGTGTACGCCAGCCTTACCTGCCGACAGCATCAACTCCTCGGCATGCACACTGTGGCAGAACCCTCTCAGAATGGAGCAGGCTCCATGAGTAAGCCGACCGGAACCAGTGAGATCGAGTTCAACCGGCAGAACGAGCAAGCCGTTCGAGCGGCTCGCGAAGCCGATCAGGTAGAGCCGCGAGCCACGTCTGTGACCTACGGTCCTGACCAGGCCCTTGTTCTCGCTCATCTCCGGAGCGGTTTCGCTTTCGGCTTTCCACCCGAGCGGATCCCAGGTCTCGGAAAAGCAACCAGGAAGCAGCTCTCGAACGTCCGCATCGCTCCGAGTGGCGACGGCCTCCATTGGGACGACAACGGCGTCGATGCGTCCCTTCAATCTCCCGCAACGCAGAGTCCACACGCCCGCTGGTTCATTTCCGCCTGAGTCGTCGGAACGCCCTCGGGATACAGATGGGGATCCAAGACCTTCGCCGATGACGCTAGGAAGCGCGAGGCCGCGGTCAGCCACCGCGACACGCTGGCGGGCTCAAGTAACAGATCGGCGGCGGCTTCATGCGCGATGATGTTCCGCGTTTCGTACAGGGAACGGAGGCCTTCCATATCCCCCGAAGAGTCGAACCGAACCCGACCGTCCTTGATTAGGCGGTCGGCTCGTCCAAGAAACGGTTCGCCAGAGTCAAGCAACTCGCGAAGGACGATGATGCAGGGTCAAAGCCCTTTTTGCTTCCAAACCGCGAGGGCTACCGCGACTCCGATCGCAGGACCTAGCGCAAGGCCAAGAGCCGTGTTCCCGAATGAGGCACCCAGAGCCACACCGACACCCGCACCAAGAGCCAAGCCAAGCGCAATGCAATAGTTGCGTCCTCTTTTCTCGCGATCCTCATTCGACATATACATTCTCCCAAAGAGATCGACATATCCTGCCGCCTAACGCGCTGGGCGTAAGCTGCGGCGCGCGAAGGGCGCTGACAGGTTCACGCCCTCGTTATGACTCTCTGCTGTTCCTTTGAATTGCGGTCAGGTAGAGCGATACGACCGACAGCCAGAGTTCCCCACCGACCAGTCGCCTCGACCCGTGCGCTCGTGCTTGACCAGAGGCATCGGCGTGATTACGTTTGTTATAACAGGAGGCTGCCATGTCCAAGGAAACTAAGATCCGCGCCATCGGGAACTCCGCTGGCACTACCATTCCAAAAGCTATGCTCGAACGGTACCGCATGGCCGAGGGAGACCGCATCCACCTCGTGGAGATGGACGACGGGATCCTCATCACTCCGTTCGATCCCGCCTTCGCGGAAGCCATGGCCCTCTATGACGAGGGTGCGAAGCAGTACCGCAATGCCATGCGTGAGCTCGCCGAGTGAAGGAGCCAAGGTGGCTCAACGCCACCATGGTCCGGGCGCTCCACACAAGTCAGGTCCAGGAGCATGGCGGAGCTTTGGGTCTGAGAGATGAAGGACTCCTCGAGTCAGCGGTGGACCGACCGCGAAATCAGTTTCAGTACGAACCCGGGACCGATCTAATTGAGCTCGCGGCGGCCTACGGGTTCGGTCTTGCTCGGAACCATCCCTTCGTCGATGGCAACAAGCGGGTCTCCTTCCAGGCGATGTACGTCTTCCTTGGATTGAACGGCCTGCGCATCGACGCGGAGGAACCGGAAGTGGTGCGCCTCATCCTCGACTTGGCCGCTGGCGACCTGCAAGAGCCTCAGGTAGCCGAGTGGCTTCGAGAACACACTACCGCCCGTTAGACGTGCCTTCCCCACCACCTTCTACTCCAGCGTCATGACGCACTGGAGATCAGCTGCGGCCCCTCCAAGTGCGGCGCCACAGCCCCGTCTGCACCCTTCGAACCGCATCTCCGCCAGACCCGCACGCCGCCAGCTTCATCTCCTCGTTGGAACGCATTCGCTTCCTCTACACAGCTATTGACCTACCGTAGGGGCATGCGTATCGTTCTGTAGCGGCAATGCGCACTGGAGGCCTCATGCCCAAAAAACGACTCAACATCACGCTAGATCACGAGACTGCTGAACGCGCCCGACGCTACACCAAGCGTCACAAGACCAGCATTTCCCGGCTCGTTGGCGAGTTCCTATCTAAACTCCCTGACGACAAGGAGAAGGACTCAGAGCTGACTCCCACTGTTAAGCGCTTGCGCGGTATAGCCGACGGAGGTCCAGCCCGCGAGGAGTACCGCCGCCACCTTCTCGAAAAGTACGGCTCGTGAAGCTACTCCTGGACATCAACATCATCCTCGACGTGCTGCTCGATCGCGAGCCGTGGAGTGATGCAGCGTCGCGCCTGCTCTCTGCCATCGAGTCCAACAAGGCAGAAGGCTTCGTAGCTCCTCATACCCTTCCGACCATCTACTACGTCATCGCTCAGAGCCAGGATCGGAAGATCGCCAGGACCGCGGCGACTGATCTCCTTCGCATCCTCGACGTGGTCCCGATCACCAGGGCCGACTTTCAGCGAGCGCTCGAGTTATCCATGAGCGACTACGAGGACGCAGTACAGGCGGCCGCTGCTCTCACGATCGGTGCTGACTACCTCGTAACACGCAACGAAAAAGACTTCCGAGCGGCTCCCGTTCCCACAGCCGACGCCCCCACGGTCCTGGCTCTCCTCTAGACTCATCCTTCAGCGCTACGACGAGAGCTGGCCGCCACTTCCTGAGATATCCCACAGTTCTACAGCACGGCCGTCGCTCATTTCATGCGTTCTAACGCACTGGGCGTAACCTGCGGCGCGCGAAGCGCGCTGACAGGTTCACGCCCTCGTTAGAACGCGGGCCTGCTACCTATGCCGATTCCCGTTCTGCCTTTGACCGCCGATGCCGATACCGCGGGATCTGCTTGATTTCCTTCTGCTCTTGCTGCTGAGCATGGTACAGATCCCACCGCATCTGACCATTCAGCCAGAACCCACTCGTCGTTCCAAAGAATTGCGCGAGCCGTAGCGCTGTGCTCGGCGTGACTCCTCGGCGCTCGTTTACGATCTCATTCACGCGCTGATACGGAACTCCGATCGCATCCGCCAGTTCGCGCTGAGTGAGCTCCATCGGCTTCAGGAACTCCTCGAGAAGCATCTCTCCAGGGTGGGTAGGGGCTCGGTCCGTGGGTACGCGTACCATAGGTATCCTCAGTGATAATCCACTACTTCAACGTCGTCAGCCCCACGATCAGACCAGACGAAGCAGATCCGGTACTGATCGTTGATCCGAATACTGTGCTGTCCCGCCCGATCTCCTTTGAGACCCTCCAATCGGTTCCCCGGGGGGACCCGTAGGTCCTCCAGCGCCTCCGCTTGATCAATGGCGTCCAGCTTCCGACGTCCTCTTCTCCAGAGTTCGCTCAGGAGCCGCTGCCGAACGGCCTTCGCGTCCACTCCGTTAAAGAGGTCTTCTGTCGCCTTGTCAGAGAACGATCTGATCACAACAACATGATAACACGGATACCATGCTACTCCAACGCTTCCATTTTCTGCGCTCTACTACCGCGCTCTAACGCCCTGGCGTTCACCTGCGGCGCGCGCAGCGCGCTGTCAGGTGCAACGCCTCGTTAGACAGCGCATCTTCAATCCTCCAACACATCAGCCCAAAACTCATCCGTAGCTGCGCTGCACTTCAGGTGCAATGTGCACACTAAACTCACCTCGAAGGGCTCAATCCGCTTCTGGAGCCCTTCCAAGCTTCTTCTCGCCTCAGCGGCATCTACAGAAAAACGGCCAAGGGCGGGTCGAAAGCCGCTGATCCATGTTTTCGCGATTGCATCCCCTGCGAACAGAGTACCGCGATACAGGTAGGCCGCACTTCCTGCCGTATGCCCCGGCACGAGGAACGCCCGCAACGTATCACGACCAAACGCGAACAGCGTATCCGACGAAAAAGTACGTACCTGAACTTCGTCAGGAGACGGCAGGTCGCTCCCATTGATCTTCTCCGCCAAAGATGGCAACCACCCTCCGTGCGCCTCTCTTCCGAATAGCAACTCCGCTTCGGCCGCCGCCACGTAAAAAGGCGCATGTCGAACGCTCCTCCACGCCCCCAGATGATCTCGATGGGAGTGCGTCAGAAAGACCGCGATCACGTCATCCGTAGTAGCCCCCAGTTGCTTCAACCCCTCGGCAAGAGCTTCATCCGCTCCCCACCACCCCAAGTCGATCAGTACGACGCCGCCTTCCACACGATGGAAAAAGATCGCGCTACGGTTTAGGCCACCGGTCGAGACGACCAACGAGTGAGGCGGTGCTTGTAGAGTAGGCGGCACGTGCAGTGCACATCCAGAAACAACCAACAACAGAAGCATGAAGCCACGCATCGATATTTCCTACCTAGTTGGCTGTAACATATTATGGCGGCCCCAGCCACTTCTTGCCCACCTCCACGGGCTAATTGTCGCCATGCTTTCAGCCGAACTCCCGTTCACTCGCGCTGTATAACGCGCTTCTATACTGCGATCGATTCCAGTTAGAGTGTCCGTTTCTGCTGCGAATGCGTCTGCGTGCGCCCGTAGGCTCGGCGACCAGACCTCCGCGGCCGGTGTCCTCAGCGCGCGGCGTCGTTCTCTGTTACGGCGCGGTTCCAGGGATTGCAGTGTAATCGCTGTTCGCACGGCAGTGGCGGCAGCCTAAGTGCGGAGGGGGCGTTGGGGGGTCAGGCTGCATAATTCGCTGCGGGGGTCCGTCGGTCAAGCGTCCGGGGTGGGCGAGGGGTTTCGGTGAGGGCGCCCGCCGACTCTCCGGGGCTGTCCTTCCCAGTCGGTCTTCTCACGGGACGCGCCATTGCATCTGCTGGCGGGGGTCGGGATCAACCGTCGGCGCCGGTCGGTCGGGTATCGGGGAGCTTGCCGCGGTGGGTGGGATCCCATTGGCGGGTTGCGAGGGTCCAGGTCGGGGATCCGCTGGGCCGTGGCCTACCGATGACGGGAGGGCGAAGTTGTCGTCATCGGGGCGGTAGAGGGGGCTGCGGATGGGGAGGCCGGACAACTCGACCACGTGGAGGTAGATGGTGGTGGTGCGGAGATCCCTATGTCGGGTGGAGCGTTACAGCCGCCCGAAGTGCTCCGCCACCCGCGCCAGGAACCGCTCCCACCCACCGGGCGTCTGGAGCAGCACGCGCGGGCATTGCTTCCCCGTCCAGGAATTGTGGGTCCGGACGTGAGCGAGGGGGATCTCGAGCTCGACGAGGAGGAGTGCGGTGAGGAGGGCGGCGCGGTCGTCGGCGGCGTCCTGGTCGATGCCGGCGTGCTCGGCGATCTCGATCCCGATGGACGCGGCGTTGCCGCGGGGGCCGGCGTGCCAGGCCACCTCGTCGGTGGGGACGTGCTGGATGACCTGGGTGTCATCGACGGTGAAGTGCCAGCTGACCTGGCGGTCGCGGGCGTCGCTGCCGAGCAGGTAGCGGCTGTGCATCTCGGCGTCCGCGCCGGGGCCGCGGTTGGCGGTGTTGTGGATGGTGATCCACTGCGGGTCGAGGTGGGTGCCGGGGCGATTGGGCGCGCTCGGCGGGATGAGGTCGCGGCGCAGGTTCAGCCGGGCGCGGGCGTCGGCAATGGCATCGCCGGCGGGCGGGTCGATGGGCGCGAGGAACTGCTTGCTGGCCCAGCCGGTCCCGCCGGGGGCGACGACGAAGTACCAGCGACCGTCGAGGCTTTCGCCCCACGCCTCGGCGAGCTGCCCCTCGAGCAGCCGCTGTCCGGTGTCGGAGTCCGCCGCGACCTCGGGGCGGGAGCGGAGGCGGAGGGCGGTGGTGGTGGTGCGGAGGTGTATGGGATCCATGGACGATACGGTGCACCCGTGGACCGTCCCGGGTCAAGCTTCGGATGGGCGGGGCCTCGCCGCGGCCCGGAAATCCCCCACGCGCGAACCGGGACTTTCCCGATTGTAGCGGGGTGGGGCGGGGTCAAGATTCCTTGGACGGACCCGCGCACGCGAAGTGAAGCCCCGACTGCGAGGGAGGGAAAGTGACGGCAGGAGTGAAGCGGCCCGAAGCGACCGAGACGGACGCTGTGGCCGGTATCGAAGTGACCCCGGCGTCGACGCCGACGCCACTGCTCTCGGGCAACGAGGCCATCGCCCGGGGGGCCTGGGAAGCGGGCGTCCGTGTGGGCGCGGGCTATCCCGGCACGCCCAGCACGGAGATCCTGGAGGCGCTCTCGGGCTACGAGGGCGTGAGCACGGAGTGGTCGCCGAACGAGAAGGTGGCGCTGGAGGTGGCGGTGGGCGCGTCACTGGCGGGCGCGCGGTCGCTGGCGACCATGAAGCACGTGGGCGTGAACGTGGCGGCGGACCCACTGTTCAGCGTCGCGTACATGGGGGTGAGCGGCGGGCTGGTGGTGGTGACGGCGGACGACCCGGGCATGCACTCGTCGCAGAACGAGCAGGACAACCGTCTGTTCGCGAAGCACGCGCGGATCCCGCTGCTGGAGCCGGCCACGCCGGAGGAGGCGCGGCGGTACACGGCGGAGGCGTTCCGGGTCTCGGAGGAGTACGACACGCCGGTGCTGCTCCGCACGACGACCCGTCTGTCACACGGCACCGGCCGGGTCCGGGCGGGCGAGCGAACGGACGTGCCGCTCAGGCCGTACCGGAAGGACCGGGAAAAGAACGTGGTGCTGCCGGCGCACGGCCGGGTGCGTCACCGGTGGATCGAGGAGCACCGGATCCCGGGGCTCAGGGGCGAGGCGGAGCACTGGGCGGAGACCATCGACGGGACGGGCGACGCGGCGTTCATCACGGCGGGCGTGCCGTACCTGTACGTGCGGGAGTCGTTCCCGGACGCGCCGGTGCTGCGGATGGGGATGACGTACCCGCTCCCCGAGGTCGCCATCCGGCAGTTCGCGGCGCTGCACGCGGGGCGCACGATCTACGTGGTGGAGGAGCTGGAGCCGTACCTGGAGGAGCGGATCCGCGCCATGGGCATCGACGTGGCGAAGCGGCCGTGGCCGCGCTGGGGTGAGCTGAGCGTGGCGATGATCCGGGACGCGGTGTCGCCGGGGCGGTCGCTGCCGGTCGCCCCCGTGAAGCCGGGCGCCGCAGCGCCGCTGCCGGGTAGGCCGCCCGCGCTGTGTCCCGGTTGCGGGCATAGGGGAGCGTTCCACGCGCTGGCGCGGATGGACGCCATCGTGAGCGGCGACATCGGCTGCTACACGCTGGGCGCGCTCCCGCCGCTGGACGCCATGGACGCGACCATGAACATGGGCGCCTCCATCGGGATGGCGCACGGGATGGAGAAGGTGCTGCCCGCGGACCGTCGGAAGAAGCTGGTGAGCGTGATCGGCGACTCGACGTTCTACCACTCGGGCGTGACCGGCCTGATGGACATGGTCTACAACGGCGGTCAGGGCACGGTGGTGGTGCTGGATAACCGTACCACGGCGATGACCGGTCACCAGGAGCACCCGGGCACCGGGTGCACGCTGGACCACCACGAGGCTCCGCGGATCGACATCGGCGGGATGGCGCGGGCGGTGGGGGTGGCCGATGTCAGGGAGCTGGACCCGTACGACCTGCTGGGCGCGTGGCGCACGCTGGATGGCGCGGCGCGGGCGGAGCACCCGACGGTGGTGATCGCGGAGAAGCCGTGCGTGCTGAAGGAGCGGATCAGCTTCGGTGCGGGCGTGGTGATCGACCCGGACCAGTGCGTCGACTGCCACGCCTGCACGCGTCTGGGGTGCCCGGCCATCGAGGAGTCGGACGGACGGCTGGCGGTGAACGCGCTGCTGTGCAACGGGTGCACGCAGTGCCAGCAGCTGTGCGCCGACTGCAACGCCGGTATCGACATCTCGCTCATGCTGGAGCTGGTGGACCAGGACCGGATGGCGGAAGCGCTGGAGGTGGTGCTTCGGGCCAACCCGCTGCCGGCGGTGAGCGCGCGCGTCTGCCCGCACCCGTGCGACCACGACATCAACTCGCTGGGGTACCCGCAGGCGGCGACGTACGCCGAGCGGCACCCGGAGCTGGTGACGCGGTTCCCGGACGGGTCGGAGAAGGTGTCGGTGCGGGCGGTGGAGCGGCACGTGGGCGACTGGGCGCTGGAGCACCTGGACCCCTCGACGCTGGCGCCGAAGGAGGAGCTGGGCCGGTCGGTGGCGATCATCGGGTCGGGCCCGGCGGGGCTCTCGGCGGCGTGGTCGCTGCGGCGGGCCGGGAGTCGCGTGACGGTGTACGATTCGGCCGAAGCGCCCGGCGGGCTGCTCCGGATGGGGATCCCGCCCTTCCGGCTGTCGCGTGACGTGCTGGATGGCGAGCTGGCGCGCTGGACGGCGCTGGACATCGACTTCCGCTGCGGCGTGAAGCTCGGTCGGGACGTGACGCTGGACGAGCTGGCGGAGGAGCACGACGCGGTGGTGCTGGCGGTGGGTCACCACGCCGCGCGGGCGGTGACGCTCGACGGCGCCGACGAGGCCCCCGCCTCTGTATACGACGGTCTCGACTTCCTTCAGCGCTTCAACCGGGGCGATGAGGTGGACGTGGGCCGGAAGGTGGCGGTGATCGGCGGCGGGAACACGGCTTTGGACTGCGCCCGCGCGGCCCGTCGGCTGGGGGCGTCGGTGGAGATCCTGTACCGCCGGACGCGGGAGGAGATGCCGGCCATCCGCGACGAAATCGAGGAAGCGCGGGAGGAGGGTGTGCTGCTGCGGTTCCAGCGGAACCCGGTGCGGGTGCTGTCGGCCGACGGTCGCATGACGGCGCTCCAGCATATCGCCATGGAGCAGGGCGAGCCGGACGCGTCGGGGCGGCGGCGGCCGGTGCCCGTGGAAGGTAGCGAGGAGATCGACGCGTTCGACGCGATCATCATGGCCATCGGCGAGGAGAGCGACCTCGGGTTCCTCGCCGGGAGTGGGATCTCGGCGAGCGGCCACATCGACGTCAACTTCGCTGGCGCCACGTCGCGCCCGGGCGTCTTCGCATGCGGCGATGCGGCGTTCAACCAGGGCACGGTCCCGCAGGCCATCGCAACCGGCCGCCGCGCGGCCGAGCTGGCCGTCGGCTACCTCAGGAAGACTGGTGGCAGGCCATGAAGCGAGGCATCACGAACATCGTGCTGGCGGGGGTGGGCGGTCAGGGGTCCGTGCTGGCCACGCGGGTGCTGGCCACGGCCGCGGAGCTGGCGGGCCAGGAGGTGGTCACGTCAGAGGTGCACGGCATGTCGCAGCGTGGCGGGACCGTCGTCACCACCGTCCGGTTCGGCGACGAAGTGCTGTCGCCGTCGGTCCCGGCCGGCGAGGCGGACTTCCTGGTGGCGTTCGAGCGGCTGGAGGCCGCCCGGCACCTGGACCTGGTCCGGGATGGCGGCGTCGCCGTGGTCAACGACCAGCGGATCGCGCCGTCCATCGAGGCGCTCAAGAGCGCCGCCTACCCGGGCGAGATCGGCGTTCGGGCCGCGGAGCGGAACGTATCAGTCCTGGTCTATCCGGCCCTCCGCCTGGCGCAGGAGCTCGGTAACGAGAAGCTCGCGAGTACCATCCTCCTGGGTGGCCTCTCCGATTTCCTCTTCCTCGAGCGCGACCACTGGATCCGCGCGATCCGGGCATCCGTCCCGCCGCACACGGTCGAGGCGAACGAGGTTGCGTTCGATACCGGCGCGGAATGGCTCGTAGGGCCGCCGACGTTTTCGTTCTGAGGTAGGGGGAACGGTCGCTGGCGCGACCGGTCGATCGGTCGCTGGCGCGACCTGTCGAACGCTCGCTTCGCTCGCTATCGAACGCGTTGGGCTTCGCCCTCGCTATCGACCGGACACTGCCCTTTCCCCTCGCCGGTCAGTACTCTCGCGCGGCCTCTTCCCCGGCCAGGACCCGCTGGGCGCCCTCGGCCAGCGCCCGCAGCTCGTCCTCGCCGGGGTAGGCCGTCACCGGCGCGATCCACTGGAGCGTCCGCGTCAACTCTCCGGCCACCCGCTCGCTCTTCGCCATCCCGCCGGTGAGGAGCACGGCGTCGACCCGGCCATCGAGGACGGCGGCCATGGCGCCGACCTCCTTCCGGAGCTGGTAGAGCATGGCGTCGAGGACGAGGCGGGCGCGGTCATCGCCGTCGTCTATGCGAGCCTCGACCTCCCGGAGGTCGCGGGTGCCCAGGTAGGAGTGGATGCCGCCCTCGCGGAAGAGGAGCCGCTCCGCGGACGCCAGGTCGAGTCCCCCGGTCAACACGCGCTCGATCAGTCGAACGGTGGGGACGGTGCCGGCGCGCTCGGTGGAGAACGCGCCCTCCTCCCGGGAATTGGTGACGTCGATCATGCGGCCATCACGGTGGGCGGAGACGCTGTGGCCGCTGCCCATGTGGACGACGATGAGCCGCAGCTCGGCGTACAGGGCTCCCGCCTGGCGGGCGTGCCGCTTCGCCACGGCCTTGGTATTCAGGGCGTGGGAGAGGCAGTCGCGCTCCAGGCCCTCCAGGCCGGACAGCCGGGCCACGGGCGGCCACTCGTCCACGCTCACCGGGTCCACGATGAAGGATGGGCAGCCGGCGGGCTCGGCGAGTCGCCGGGCCAGGGCGGCGCCGAGGTTCGACGCATGATCGCCCCGCAGCGCCTGCCGGAGCTCGGTCAGCATGGCGTCGGTGACGCGGTAGGTGCCGCTCTCCAGTGGGCGGAGCAGCCCGCCGCGACCGACGGTGGCGCGGAGGGCCGACAGATCGATGTCCTCCTCGTGGAGCAGGGCCAGCACGGCGGCGAGCCGACTCTCCAGCTGCGCCAGCACGGGACGCCCGCGGAACGCCGACAGCTCGGTGTCGTTGAGCTCGACGGTCGCCTGGAAGCGGGCGGTGTCGCCGTCGTATACAGCGAGCTTCGTGGACGTGGAGCCGGGGTTCAGGGCGAGGATCACGACGCTCGCCTCGCGATGAGGACGCCGAGAGCGATGGAGTGCAGCTTGTCCTCCGCGCTCTCCACCCGCGACGGGATCAGCAGCGGGACCGCCGCGCCCACCACCACATGGGCGGTGATGGAGCCGCCCAGGTACTTCACGCCCTTGCCCAGGATGTTGCCGGCCTCGATCCCCGGCGCGACCATGATGTCCGCCCGGCCCGCCACGGGACCCGTGATCCCCTTGGCCGCCGCGGCCGACTCCAGCAGCGCGTTGTCCAGCGCCAGCGGGCCCGCGACATCGGCGTTCGGGATCGACGCCGCCGCCCATTCGGCGACCGCCCGCGCCGCGCCCGTCGAGGGCACCGCCTCGCTCACCGCCTCACTGGCGCTCAGCAACGCGACCCGGGGACGCTCGTGGCCCAGCGCACGAAAGACCTCAACGGCGTTGGCCACGATGGCCTTCAGCATCTCCACATCCGGGGCAGGGTTGATCCCGCCATCCGTGACGCCCACGAGACGGGGCGCGGGGCCGAGAGTGTCCTCGTAGATCAGCACGTCGGAGAGGAGCCGACCGGTGCGGAGCCCGGCGTCGCGGTCGAGCGCGGCGCGCAGCAGCTGGTCGGTCCGGAGCGACCCCTTCAGCAGCACCCGCGCGCCCCCCTCCCGGGCCAGCGCCACCGCCCGGCGGGCCGCCTCCTCGGGGTCACCGGCCTCGACGAAGCGGGCGTCCTCGAGCCCGGCGATGGCCTCCGAGTCGATGATCGACCGGATGACCGTCCCGGCCCCCACCAGCACCGGCTCCGCCAGCCCCGCACGCGCCGCCGCGCCCAGCGCCCGGAGCCCCGATGGGCTGTCGGCCGCCACCAGCGCCACGGTCACGGCCGGCCCCTCGGCGGCGAGCCGGAGGAGGTCGGTGAAGCGGGCGGGTGCCATCTTGACGCTCGGTGCGCCTTCCGGGTCGGGTGTCAGCGTCGCGTCCGTGTTCGGGGAATGGGAGCCCCGCCGCTCCGGCGGAGGGTCCCGGGAATATGCCGGCCGGGAGAGGGGCCGACCAGTCGGGATAATGCCGCCGACCGCGGCGGCCGGAGGTGGGGAAAACCCCCGCCTCCCTGCGGTGGAACCCCCGATTGCCGCCGGTGCCGCGCCCGTGTAGGGTGCACGTACAGGTCGGCCAACCAATCGAGGGGTATCCCATATGGGTCGGACACGAACACTGATTCTCGGCGCCGCCGGGCGCGATTTCCATAATTTCAACGTCGTCTACCGCGGCGATCCCAATGTGGAGGTGGTGGGCTTCACCGCCGAGCAGATCCCGGGGATCGAGGGGCGGCTCTATCCGCCGGAGCTGGCGGGGGAGCACTACCCCGAGGGCATCCAGATCTACCCGGAGAGCCAGCTGGAGTCGCTCATCGACGAGCTCCAGGTGGAGCGCTGCATCATGGCCTACTCCGACGTGTCGTACGCGTACGTCATGGGTCTGGCGGCGCGGGTGAACGCGGCGGGAGTGGAGTTCGCGATGATGGGCGCGCGTCAGACGATGGTGAAGTCGTCGAAGCCGGTGGTGGCGGTGTGCGCATCCCGCACGGGCGCGGGGAAGAGCCAGACGAGCCGGGCGGTGGTCCGGACGCTGACGGAGGCCGGCAAGAAGGTGGCCGTGATCCGTCACCCAATGCCGTACGGCGACCTGGCGGCGCAGCGGGTGCAGCGGTTCGAGACGCCCGACGACCTGGTGAAGCACAAGGTCACGATCGAGGAGCGCGAGGAGTACGAGCCACACCTGGCGGCGGGAAGCGTCGTGTTCGCCGGCGTGGACTACGAGGCGATCCTGCGGGAGGCCGAGAAGGAAGCCGACGTCATCCTGTGGGACGGCGGGAACAACGATTTCGCGTTCTACCAGCCGGACGTCTACATCACCGTGGTCGACCCGCACCGCGCGGGTCACGAGCTGAGCTACTACCCGGGCGAGATCAACGTGCGGCTCGCCGACGCGATCCTGGTCAACAAGGTGGACACCGCAGACATCGCCGACATCTTCCAGGTCGAGGAGAACGTGCGGTCGGTGAACCCCGACGCGGTGCTGCTCGAGGGCGCCTCGCCGCTCTTCATCGACGACCCGGACGTGCTGCGGGGGAAGCGCGTGCTGTGCGTCGAGGACGGTCCGACGCTCACCCACGGGGGCATGAAGTACGGCGCGGCGGTGATCGGCGCGCGGAAGGCCGGCGCGGCGGAGATCGTGGACGCGCGGGAGTTCGCGGTGGGCGAGATCGCCGGCACGTTCGAGCGCTACCCGAATATCGGGGCGCTGCTCCCGGCCATGGGCTATGGCGACCAGCAGGTGAAGGACCTGGAAGCGACGCTGCGGAAGGCCGCGGAGGGCGGTGTGGAGGCCATCGCCATCGGGACGCCCATCGACCTGGCGCGCCTCATCGATCTGCCGCTCCCCGCCACCCGGATCCGCTACGAGCTGCAGGTGCTGGGGACGCCCACGCTGAAGGACGTGCTGGCACCCGTGCTGTAGCACCCCGTATAGTGATGGCATCTACACCCCGGGGCCCGTAGATTTACGGGCCCCGGACACGTACACGAACGGAGAATGCCCATGCGCTGGATCCCGGCTGGACTCGCCATGCTGCTGGTCGTCGCCGCCTGCGACGTGCAGGAAGAGAACCCGCCGGCCACCCAGGCCGAGGTGGTCGACCAGGCCGACCGCGCCTACGACCCCGCGGCCTATGACACGGTCCGCTGGGCGAGCGAGCAGGCCGCCATAGACCGCGGCCGCGACATCTTCAAGTGGGCGTGCGCGGACTGCCACGGCCCCGAGGCCCGGGGCGATGGCGGGCGCGTGATCGACGGGGACACCATCCGGCCCCCGTCCTTCCACCAGGACGACTGGAAGTACGCCAACGACCCGGACGCGCTCCACCGGAAGGTCTTCGTGGGCAACAGCCTGGGCATGCCCCACTGGGGGCTCCGCCAGATGCGGCCCCGGGACATCGTGGCCGTCGAGCGCTACATCCGCCACGAGCTGATCGTGGACGACGGCGCGGCCGGCGCGGACAGCGCGGCCACGGCGGACACCGCGGCAATGGCGGACAGCGCGGCCGGCTGATCCCTCGTCGGCGGCGGCGGGTGGGGCAGCGCCCGCCGCTCCTGGAATACCGCCGGGCCGGCGCTACTCGTGGTCCGCGTGGACCTGCGCCTTCTTCCGGCGCAGCTCGCCCTCCTTGGTCCAGTCCTCGATGCGCAGGTAGCTGCGCATGAGGTGGCCGAGGGCGCTCCGGATGGGCTCCGGCGGCCAAGGGATCACGGTCCGGTTGACGAACGGACTCTCGGTCAGGTCCGTCTCCTTCTCGAGGATCAGGTCCCGGATGGTCTGGGCGTTCAGGTGCGTCATGGAAACGCCGTGTCCAATGCACCCGAGGCTGTAGACCGCCTGCTCATTGCCCACGTAGCCGATGGCCGGGTTCAGGTCGAGCGTGACCGAGAAGGGGCCGCCCCACCGGTGGGTGAACTTCACGTCTCGCAGGTGCGGGAAAGTGACCCGGAGGTGCTCCGCCTGCTCCTGCCACGCGTGCTCGGACCGGTCGTGGTCCAGGTCGTTCGCCCAGCTGAACCCTACCGGCCCGGCGCCAATAGCGATGCGGTTGTCCGAGGTCAGGCGGTAGAAGTGGATGAGGTTGCGGGCATCCTCCACCCCTTCCCTCCCCTTCCAGCCGATGGGCTCGAGCTGCTCCTCCGTGAGCGGCTCCGTGGCCTGCATGTAGGTGAACGCCGGCACCTGCTTCCGCTTGAGCGATGGGAACAGATGCGAGTAGGCGTTCGTCGCGAATACGACCTTCTCCGCCGTCACGGTTCCGCCCGGCGTCTCCAGCCGCAGCGGCTTGCCTTCCTGACGCCGGACCTTCGTGACGGGCGAGTTCTCGTACACCCGCGCCCCCACCCGCTCCGCCAGCTCCCGCTCCGCCCGCACCAGCTTGAGCGGATGGATGAGCACCAGCCGCGGCTCCCACATGGCGCCCATATGGAGCGGTGAGTTCACCCGCTCCCGGACGTCCTCCCCCTCCAGGTAGTGGATGTCGTCGAAGCCGAGCGAGTTCATGAGCTCGACCTCCTTCCGGATCTTCTTCTGGTACCCGCTCGTCGTGGCGACCCGGAGGAACCCCGGTCGGATGGCGTCCGCGTCCAGCTCCTCGCGCTGGATCAGCTCCCAGAGCGTGTCCACCGCCCGCTCCATGTACCGGTGCGCCCGCGCCAGGTAGTCCTTGCCCTTGATCAGGGCCGTAGCGGAGAACCCGAGCCCCACCACGGTCATCCCGAAGGACCCGTTCCGACCGCTGGACCCGTAGCCGATCTCCCGCGCCTCCAGCACCGCCACCTCCAGACCGGGATCGGCGCGCTTCAGCTCGTAGGCCGTGGTCAGCCCCGTAAAGCCGCCCCCGATGATCGCCACGTCCACCGTGCGGTCCTCGGTGAGGGACGGGCCGGGGGTGTAGGGACCGTACGTCTCCTGCCACATGGAGTCGGGCGGGTCCGGAAACGACATGGACATCATGGTCTCCTGGCTGGGTTGAGGGCGTCGGGCGAGGCGGGACCATCATGCGATGGGACAGCCCCGCGGACAAGTCGAAGTCGATAGCGAGGGCGAAGCCCGACGCTCGAGAGTCCAATAGCGAGGGCGAAGCCCGACGCGTTCGATAGCGAGCAGAGCGAGCGTTCGACAGGCCGCGCAGCGGCCGTTCGCCTCTACCCCGCCGCGATCGCCTCCAGAAACACCGCCCCATACCGCTCTAGCTTCTTCGGCCCCACGCCAGAGATGTCGAGGAGCTCCGCGGCGGTCGTGGGGCGCTGGTCGCACATGGCGCGGAGTACGCGGTCGTTGAAGACGATGTAGGCGGGGACGCCGCGCTCGTCCGCGAGCTCCTTGCGCAGGGCCCGGAGCCGGTCGAAGAGGGGGTCTGCATCCGGATCGAAGGCCGGGGGCGGGGCGTCGTCCCAGGTGGCGGCGCCGGAGTCGAGGCCGTGGTCCTCGGGGGTGGAGCGGGCGGCGAAGGAGGACCGGCCGGCGGAGGAGGCGCGGCGCGCGGTGCGCCCGGAGCGCCCGGATCGGATCCCGGCGCGCAGCATGGCGTCGGCGGCCATGTCCGCGACGGTCACGCCGCGGCAGATGTCGCAGGCATCGCCGCACGGGTCGATGGCCTCATCGAAGTAGCCGACGATGGCCTGGTGCCGACAGCTCGCGGCCTCGACCATCCGGTAGAGGTCTGCGATGGAGCGGCGCTTCAGCTCCCGCATGGTCTCGTCCTCAATGTCGCTCAGGAACCGCTCCTGCAGCTTCACGTCGGCCCAGGAGTAAAAGAGGAAGCAGTCGGAGTCGAGGCCATCGCGGCCGGCGCGGCCGATCTCCTGGTACCAGCTCTCCACGTCCTTGGGCATGTCCTGGTGGATCACGAACCGGACATTGGATTTGTCGATTCCCATCCCGAAAGCGATCGTGGCGACGATCACTTCCACCTCGTCTTTCTGGAACGCCTCCTGGTTCGACGCCCGCTCGTCGTCACTCATCCCGGCGTGGTACGGCAGCGCGGCGATCCCGTGCTTCGACAGGTGCGCGGCGGTGCGCTCCACGCTCTTCCGCGACAGGCAGTAGACGATCCCCGCCTGCCCCGCCCGCTCCCGCACGAGCGCCAGGATCTCCTTCTTGGTGTTGCCGCCCTGGCCCTTCTTCCGCGCGTGGATGTGCAGGTTCCGCCGGAAGAACGACCCCTTGAACCCCTTCGGCTTCCGCATCCCCAGCTGGACCAGGATGTCCCGGGCCACCTGGCGGGTGGCCGTGGCCGTGAGGGCGAGCGCCGGTACGCCGAGCTCCTGGTTGATGCCCTGGAGCCGCCGGTAGCTCGGCCGGAAGTCGTGGCCCCACTGGCTGATGCAGTGCGCCTCGTCCACCACGAGGAGCGACAGCGGCCACGTCCGGAGCGCCCCGCGGAGCGACCCGTCCAGCGCCTCCGGGGCCATGTAGACGACCTCGTACTCGCCCCTACGGATCCCGTCCATGCACGCCATCCGCTCCTCCCACCCCATGCTGGAGTTGAGCGCGGTGGCGCGGAACCCGAGCTCCGTCAGCGCGTCCACCTGGTCCTTCATCAGGCTGATGAGGGGCGAGATGACCAGCACGGTGCCCGGCAGGAGCCGGGCGGGCAGCTGGAACGTCAGCGACTTCCCCGCCCCCGTGGGCATCACGGCGATGCAGTCGTGCCCCTCCAGCACCGCCTCGATCACGGTCTCCTGGCCGGGGCGGAAGGTGTCGTAGCCGAAGACGTCCCGGAGGACCTCGTACGCCTCGGGTCGCGCTGTGATGACGGTCTGGATCATGGACACAAACGGTAAGACATCGAACGGGGCACGAACATAACGGAACGGGACGGATGGTGCCGCTCTCCGGCTGTGCGCGCCCCGGCCGTGTGGCCACCGGCGCACCCCCCGGGCTACCTTCCCCGGCGGTTCCACACCCCCATCCCCCACACCCCCATCCTGCCATGACAGATCGCACATCCCGCCGTGAGTTCCTGCAGACCGCCGCCGTCACCGTGGGCGCGGCCGCCGTGGGCTCGGCCGCCCTGCCGCGCGCGCTCGATGGAGCACCGTACATCCGGCGGTCTGCCACACGGCCGGCCGCCATCTCGAGCAGCAACGGCCTCACCGCGGTCCGGCACGCGGTGGAAACGCTGGAGCAGGGGGGCGACACGCTCGAGGCGGTGATCGAGGGCGTCAACATCGTGGAGCTGGACCCGGAGGACATGAGCGTCGGATACGGCGGCCTCCCGAACGAGGACGGCGTGGTCCAGCTGGACTCGTCGGTGATGCACGGTCCGTCCCGGGGCGCGGGCGCGGTGGGGGCGCTGGAGGGGGTGAAGACACCGTCCAGGGTGGCGGTGGCCATCATGCGTCACACCGACCATGTCATGCTCGTGGGCGCGGGGGCGCAGGCGTTCGCGCGCCGGATGGGCTTCGAGATCCACGAATCGCTGCTGACGCCCGCGTCGCGCGAGCGGTGGCTCCGCTGGAAGGCCGGCCTCTCCGAGCGGGACGACTGGCTGGCCCCCGGCGAGACGGGGCTCGGCGAGTCGGAGTTCCTCCGCGACCTGACGAGCGACGGCGCGCCGGCCGCTCGCGGCGCCATGCTCGATTCCCACGACGGAGTGCGGCCGTGGGGGACCATCAACTGCAGCGCAGTGGACCGGAACGGCGACCTGTCGGGCGTCACCACAACCAGCGGGCTGGCGTGGAAGATCCCCGGTCGGGTGGGCGACTCCCCGATCATAGGCGCCGGGCTCTACGTCGACAACGACGTTGGCGCGGCCGGCTCCACCGGGCGCGGTGAGGCCGTGATCAAGACGGTGGGCAGCCACACCGTCGTCGAGATGATGCGTCAGGGCATGAGTCCCACCGACGCCGCCCTGGAGGCGCTCCGGCGGATCGTCCGCTGGAGCGAGGCCCAGCCGCGCCTCCTACGCGATGACGGCCGCCCGGCCTTCAACGCCAACTACTACGCGCTGAACCGGACCGGCGAGTACGGCGCGGCCGCCCTCTGGCCGTCCGACTTCGCCGTGGCCACACCGGCCGGGGCCGAGGTCCGCGACTCCGCGCACCTCTTCGAGGAGTAGGCGGAGGGCTCATTGGCGCGGCGCCCTTGGGAAATTCGGGTCCCCCTGCGGGCCGAAAGCGCCGCCGCCAATCGACCGGACGCCGCCTGGCGGATACGCGTCGGTATGCGGGGCGAAATCGCCACCCGTCGACGAAGCGTACGCCGCCTGGCGGATACGCGTCGGTATGCGGGGCGAAATCGCCACCCGTCGACGAAGCGGACGCCCCTGACGGATACGCGTCGGTATGCGGGTCGATCTCGCGCCGGCGCGGCGGCCGGCGCTACGCCACGTAGCCCCGCGCCAGCTCACGGAACGCCGTCACCTGCTCGTCGCGCCACGCCTCGTCCCGGCCCAACTCCGCGGCCATGAGCGCGGCCACGCGCGGCGCCAGCTCCATGGCCGCGCGGGCGTCCAGCAGCAGGATCCGCATCCGGCGCGACAGCACGTCCTCCACCGTCCGCGCCATCTCCATCCGCGTCGCCCACACCACCTCGCCCACCCGGTGCGGGAAGGACGGGTGCAGCGGCTCGCCCCAGGACGGGTCCTCCCGGAACAGCTCCCGCATCGCTGGCGCGTCCGAGCCGTAATGCTCCAGTTCGCCGAACCGCTCCGCCTGCGCATGGTGCCCATGGATGTGCAGCTTCTTCGTCACGCACGGCCTGTCCTCCAGCTCGGCCAACGTCGCCGCCTGGTCCACCACGTCCTCGGCCATCTTCCGGTACGTCGTCCACTTCCCACCGGCGATGGTGATCAGCCCCGAATCACTGATCAGCAGCGTGTGGTCCCGCGACAACGATGCCGTATCGGCCTCCCCCTCCGACCCCACCAGCGGACGCAGACCCGCGAAAACGCTCAGCACGTCCTCCCGCTTCGGGTCCCGCTCCAGGTACCGGCCCGCGTGCTCCAGCAGGAACGCGATCTCCTCCTCCAGCGGCACCGGCTCCAGCAGCGCCTCGTCCATCGGCGTGTCCGTCGTCCCCACCACCACCCGGTCCAGCCACGGGATGGCGAACAGCACGCGTCCGTCATCGGTTTTCGGCACCATGATGGCGCTCTCGCCGGGCAAGAACTCCCTGGGGAGCACGAGGTGCACACCCTGGCTGGGGCGGATGATCGGCCCGACACCCGGCCGGTCCAACCGACGCAGCTCGTCCGCCCACGGGCCGGTGGCGTTCACCACCGCGCGCGCCGAAAGCTCGTAGCTCGCGCCGGTCTCCCGGTCGGTGGCGACCACGCCGGTCACCTCACCGTCGTCGTGGAGCAGCCCCGTCACGCGCGCGTAGTTGAGGAGGATGCCGCCCTGGGCGGCGGCGGTACGGGCGAGGGCGACGGCGAGGCGGGCGTCGTCGAACTGGCCGTCGTAGTAGATGACGCCGCCGGTCAGTCCCTCGGGCTCCAGGGTCGGGAGGAGCTGGAGCGTGCGGTCGCGGGAGAGGACGCGGGATCGGCCGAACCCCTGCTTGCCGGCCAGAAGGTCGTACATCTTGAGGCCGATGCCGTAGAACGGACCCTCCCACCACTCGTAGTTGGGCACCACGAAGGAGAGGTTCCGGACCAGGTGCGGGGCGTTGGCCCGGAGGTAGCCACGCTCCTTGAGCGCGTCGATCACGAGCGCCACGTTCCCCTGCTGGAGGTAGCGGACGCCGCCGTGCACCAGCTTGGTGCTCCGGCTCGACGTCCCCTGGGCGAAGTCGCCCTGCTCCAGGAGCAGTGTCTGGTACCCCCGCGACGCGGCGTCCACCGCTACACCCAGACCCGTGGCGCCGCCCCCCACTACGATGATGTCCCAGCGATCCTCGCCCGCGAGGGCGGCCATCATGGATTCACGTTTCATGACGACATTCTGCGAAGGCCGCGCCCTTCGCGCCACGCGCGGCGGCTGCGGCGGGTCCCGTTCCGCACAGGGCTGCGGTCACGGTACGGGTGGGCGGCTTCGAGGCCGGGGCCCGCGTGGGCATCGGGATGGGGCGGCCGGAGTCGGAGCACGATGGGGTCAGTCACGCCCCGGCGAACGAGTCTGGCGAGGTGGTGGAGATCCCCTCGGCGGGCTGACGGGCTTGCCCCGGCCGCCCTCCCGCCGCACGTTACGCCAACCGCCGGTGGGGGGACCCGCTGGCACCGATTCCCCGGTCGACTCGATACCGCATCATGCGACCAGGATCACACCGTGGCTCCCCGGCCGCGGTGGGAGCAGTGGGTGACGTGAGCCGGACCGGCCGTTCTGCGGCGGTCGCAGGTCGACTCGCGCCGGTCACACGCTTCCCCATGCCCGACTCACCATACTTCCGAATCCACTCCGATCCCCCTGTATCGGCCGACCGCGTTCGGCCGTGAAAGGCACGCTCCGATGACGGATTACCTGTCGGGCCTCATGGCCGATGTGAAGGCCAAGGACCCCGCGCAGCCGGAATTCCACCAGGCGGTCCACGAGGTCGCCGAGTCCATACAGCTCGTGCTCGACCGGCACCCGGAGTATCGGGCGTCGAAGATCCTGGAGCGGATCATCGAGCCGGAGCGGGTGATCATGTTCCGGGTCCCCTGGCTGGACGACGAGGGGGAGCCGCAGGTGAACCGTGGGTTCCGGATCGAGATGAACAGCGCCATCGGGCCGTACAAGGGCGGCCTGCGGTTCCACGCGTCGGTAAACCTCGGGATCCTGAAGTTCCTGGCGTTCGAGCAGGTGTTCAAGAACGCCCTCACCACGCTGCCCATGGGCGGCGGGAAGGGCGGGAGCGACTTCGACCCCAAGGGGAAGAGCGACAACGAGGTCATGCGGTTCTGTCAGAGCTTCATGACGGAGCTCTACCGCCACATCGGGCCGAACACCGATATCCCCGCGGGTGACATCGGCGTAGGGGGCCGCGAAGTCGGCTACCTGTTCGGCCAGTACAAGCGGATCGCGAACGAGTTCACCGGCGTCCTCACGGGCAAGGGCCTGAACTGGGGCGGGTCGCTGATCCGACCGGAGGCGACCGGCTACGGAGCGGTCTATTTCGCCATGAACATGCTCGGCACCCGCAACGATACGCTGGAAGGGAAGGTCTGCCTGGTGTCCGGGTCCGGGAACGTGGCGCAGTACACCGTGGAGAAGCTGCTGGACCTGGGCGCCAGAGTGGTGACCATGTCCGACTCCAACGGCTCCATCTTCGACCCCACCGGCTTCGACCGCGAGAAGCTCGAGTTCGTCATGGACCTGAAGAACAAGCGCCGCGGCCGGATCGAGGAGTACGCGGAGCGATTCCCGGACGGGGAGTACACGCCGACCGAGCAGGACCGCGACCACGACCCGCTCTGGAACCACGCCGCCGACTGTGCGTTCCCGAGCGCAACGCAGAACGAGATCAATGCGCAGGACGCGGAGAACCTGCTGGCGAACGGGGTCTTCGTGGTGTCGGAGGGCGCCAACATGCCCACGGTGCCGGACGGCGTGCAGGCCTTCGTCGATGCCGGCATCCTGTACGGCCCCGGGAAGGCCGCCAACGCCGGCGGCGTGGCCGTGTCGGGTCTCGAGATGGCGCAGAACAGCATGCGCTACGCCTGGACACGCGATGAGGTGGACGGCCGGCTCCAGATGATCATGAAGGACATCCACGACACCTGCCTGGAAGCCGCCGAGCGGTTCGGTGCGCCGGGCAATTACGTCCATGGGGCGAACATCGCCGGATTCCTCAAGGTGGCGGATGCCATGATCGATCAGGGGATGGTCTGAGTACTCGCTTCGAGCACGCGGAGTGGCACGGCAGCGGCGCCGGCGGCTTCCAGGAGCTGATGCGGGAGCAGGTCAGGAACGTGCTCTTCGTGTCCAGCTTCTACGAGTCGTTCATCATGGCCGAGGACGGACAGCTGAATGAGCTGCTCCTCACGAAGTTTCTCGACGTCAATCTCAGCCAGGCGCCGCGCCTCACCCACGTCTCCACGGGCGCGGAGGCGCTGGAGCTGGTCAGTGAACCCGACCGCTTCGACCTGATCCTGTCCGCGCTGGACGTGGGCGACATGGACGCCGTGGAGCTGACGGACCGGCTCCGCGAGCGGGGCGTGGACCTCCCGGTCGTGCTCCTGGGCTACGACCACCGCGTGCTCAAGGAGTTCCTCGCTCGCCGCGCCCCGCTGCCCATCGATCGCAGCTTCCTGTGGCAGGGCGATGTGCGGATCCTCCTCGCCATCGTCAAGTACATCGAGGACAAGCGGAACGTGGAGCACGACGTGCGCGTGGGCGTGCCCGTGCTCCTCGTGGTGGAGGACAACGTCCGCTACTACTCCTCCTTCCTGCCGGTCATCTACACGGAGGTGATGAAGCACTCCCAGCAGGTCATCTCCGAGGGGCTGAACCTGTCGCAGAAGCTGCTTCGGATGCGGGCCCGGCCGAAGATCCTGCTGGCCAGCTCCTACGAGGAGGCGTGGGAGTACTTCGACCGCTATCGCGATGATGTGCTGGGCGTCTTCAGCGACATCGAGTTCCCGCGCGAGGGGCGGCTCGACCCGGACGCCGGCATGGCGCTGGCCGGCCGGATCCGGCAGGCGCGCCCGGATGTCCCCATCGCGCTCCAGTCCAGCTACCCGGAGAACGAGGGGGAGGCGCGGGAGATCGGCGCGAGCTTCCTGCTGAAGGGCTCCACCGACATGCTGACGCGGCTGCGGGAGCTGCTGGTGGATGAGTTCTTCTTCGGCGACTTCGTATTCCGGCTCCCGAGCGGACAGGAGCTGGCGCGAGCGCGGAACCTGAAGGAGCTGGTGGAACGCCTCCGCACCGTTCCGGCGGAGAGCATCGCCTACCACGGTCAGCGCAACGATTTCTCGAGCTGGCTGCGGGCCCGGGCGGAGTTCGAGCCGGCGAGCAAGGTGCGCCGTCGCAAGCTGTCGGATTTCGAGTCCCTCGAGCACGTCCGGCGCGACCTGATCCGCTCCATCGACGAGTTCCGTCGGGAGCGGAACCGCGGCACCGTGGCCGATTTCGATCGGTCGACCTTCGACCCCACCATGGGCATCGCGCGGATCGGCGGCGGGTCCCTGGGCGGGAAGGCCCGCGGCCTCGCCTTCGGGATCCGGCTGCTCGATCGGTCCCGGATCAGCGAGCGCTTCGAAGACATCCGGATCACCGTCCCACCGGCGGTGGTGCTGGGCACGGAGGTCTTCGAGCAGTTCCTGGAAGAGAACGCGTTGCGGGACGTCTCGCTCCGGTCCACCAACGACAACGAGCTGCTCCGGCAGTTCCGGAACTCGGCCTTCCCGGCGGGCCCCCAGGATCAGCTGCGGGATTTCCTCGACGTCATGCGGGTACCGCTGGCGGTCCGCTCTTCCAGCCTGCTGGAGGACTCCCCGCACCAGCCGTTCGCGGGCATATTCGAGACGCGGATGCTGTCCAACGATCACCCCGACGCCGACATCCGCCTCGCCCACCTGCTCGATGCCATCAAGCAGGTCTATGCCTCCACCTTCTCGCAGCACACCAAAGCCTTCCTGCGCGCCACGCCCTATCGCCTCGAAGAAGAGCAGATGGCGGTGGTGATCCAGAAGATGGTGGGCTCACGTCACGACCAGTACTTCTACCCCGACTTCGCCGGCGTGGCCCGCTCGTTCAACTACTACCCCACGCCGCCACTGCGCTCGGAAGAGGGGATCGTGGCGGTGGCGCTCGGCCTCGGCCGGACCGTGGTGGACGGGGAGCCGTGCCTCCGCTTCTCCCCCGCCCATCCCCGGCACATCGTGGAGTTCTCCTCGGTGGAGGACATGCTCAAGAACGCGCAGCGGGGGTTCTGGGCGCTCCAGATGCGGTCCGGGGGCGAGAGCACCACACTCCGCGACGGCCTCACTCGCCTCACGCTGGATGACGCGGAGACCCACGGGGTGCTGGGGCCGCTGGCCTCCAGCTACTCGCCCCAGAACAACGCCGTGTATGACGGGATCGGGAGGGCCGGCATCCGACTGGTCACCTTCGCGCCGATCCTGAAGAACGAGGTGTTCCCGCTGGCCGAGATCGTGGGGGAGCTGCTGGAGATGGGCGCCGGCGGCACCAGCTCACCGGTGGAGATCGAGTTCGCGGTGAACCTGTCGCCGCCCCCCGGCGAGCCCCGGGAGTTCGGCTTCCTCCAGCTCCGCCCGCTGGCCCCCAGCCGGGAGCCGGACGACCTGGAGATCGGCGTGGTGACTCGGGACGACCTGATCTGCGAGAGCCCGTGGGTGCTGGGGAACGGACGGCTGGAGAACGTCCGGGACATGGTGGTGGTGGACCCCGACCAGTTCGAGCGCTCCGCCAGCCGGAAGACGGCCCGGGGAGTGGCCGTCCTGAACAGCCGGCTCGTGGCCGAGGGCGCGCCCTACATCCTGGTGGGCGTGGGCCGCTGGGGGTCGAGCCACCCGGAGCTCGGGATCCCGGTGAGCTGGGACGACATCTCGGGGGCGGTGGCCATCGTCGAGGCGGGGCTGCGCGACATCCGCGTCACGCCCTCCCAGGGCACCCATTTCTTCCAGAACCTGGCCTCGGCCAACGTGGGCTACTTCACGGTGAACGAGGACCGCGGCGAGGGGTTCGTGCAGTGGGACTGGCTGAAGGCGCAGCCACACGTGAAGGTCAACGGTTGTGTCCTGCACGTCCACTTCGACGACCCCCTGGAGGTAGTGATGATGGGGCAGGAGCACCGGGGGATCATCCGGAAGCCCGCACCCACGGACTGACGGGTCAGTCCTTCAGACCGCCCAGCCGCAGCCGCTCCTGGTCCGCGCCGAGACGCGCCGCCCAGTCCGGCAACTCGGGCGACTTCGGCAAGCCCGCCAGATCGCCCACCTCCGCCGGCGTCACGGAGCCGCCCGATGCGCGGAGGAACCGCCCCACCACGAGCGCACTCGCCACCTCCTCCTCGTTCCGGATGAAGCGCTGGTCGATGTAGAACGATCGCGCGTCCCAGCCCAGGACGCGGGTCTCGACCTCGAACCGCTGGAAGAGCGTGAGCGCCCGGCGGAACCCGATGCTCTCGCCGGTGACCACGGGAAACCAGCGGCGCCGCTTCATCTCCTGAACCAGGCCCGCCCGCGCCAGCAGGTCCATCCGCGCCACGTCCAGGAAGGACAGGTACACGCCGTTGTTCACGTGACGAAGGAGGTCGAGGTCCGTGGGCAGGACCCGGAACGGCGTCCGGATGGGCCCGAGGAGTCCGCCGCGGGGCCGGAACCGGCCGAAGAGGCGGAGCCAGAGCAGTCGCATATATAGGTTCATGGTGCTGAAGATAGGAGCGGGGCCGGACGTTCGCGACGGACCTTTTCGGCGGGTCGTGTTTATGGAGGTCCGACCGGGAGTACCAGCACGATACCGACTCAAATCACAAGGAGAATATGGGACTCACTACACTGACCGAGCGGGAGAAGCACTGGAACCGGGTGGCGAAGGGCGCCATCGACAGGAATGAGACCTGGGAGTCGTGCGGGGACTGCCTGCGCTACCACCCCGAGGGCTACGACGGGTCGTGTGACGACATCGACAAGCGTCTGCCCGGCATGCCGTCCGAGTTCAACGCGTAGAGCCGGCACGCCACAGGCACGACGGGCCGCTCCCACTCCGGGGGCGGCCCGTTTGTCATCCACGGGGTTGATCCCTGACGCGGCCGCGGTTAGGGTGCCACCTCACCGACCTCAGAACCGAAGAACAGAATGAAGCGCATCCTCGTGGTGGGCGCGGGGCAGAGCTCTCCGTACCTGATCCGCTGGCTGCTGGACCGGGCGGAATCCCGCCGCTGGCACGTGACCGTCGCGGACGCCGATGAGGCCGCCGCCCGGGCGCGCGTGGAGGACCACCACCCCCACGCCACCGCCATCCGGCTGGACGTGACCGACCCGCAGGAGCTGGCGACCCGGTTCGCCGCCGCCGACGTGGTGGTCAACCTGCTCCCGCCGCAATTCGAGCTTACGGTGGCCTGGAGCTGTGTCCAGCACCGTACACCGATGCTCACGGCCTCCTACCTCGATCCGAAGGTGGCCGCGCTGCACGAGGACGCGCGGGAGCGAGGGGTGCTGCTGCTGGCGGAGCTCGGCCTCGACCCGGGCATCGACCTCATGTCCACCATGGAGCTCCTGAACACGATCCGGGACGACGGCGGGCGCGTGGTCTCCTACGAGTCGTACGGCTCCGGCGTGCCCGATCCCGCCAGCGTGGACAACCCGTTCAGCTACGCCATCACCTGGAACCCGCGGAACGTGGTGATGGCGGGGCAGGAGGGCGCGCTCTTCCGCCGCGACGGTCGGCTGCGCGCCGCTCCCCCCTCCCGTCTGTTCCGGACCACCTGGTCCGTGGACGTGCCGGGGATCGGCGTCATGGAGGCATATCCGAATCGCGACTCCCTCCGCTACATCGATCCGTTCGACCTCCAGGACTGCCCCACCGTCATCCGCGGCACGCTCCGGTTCAACGGTTGGTGCGAGACGTGGCACCAGGTCGTGCGGCTCGGGCTCCCGCTCGAGACGCTCCGGGTGCCCGGGCTGGACGCGCTGTCGTGGCGCGAGCTCGTGGCGGCGTTCCTCCCGGAGACCGACCCCGCCAGCGATGATGGCGCGACGGTCCGCGTCGCCACCGCCCGCTTCCTCGGGCTGGATCCCGATGATGTCGTGATGGATCGGCTGGAGTGGCTCGGGCTCTTCGGCGACTCCCCTATCGGAGGGGGCGCGGGCACGCCGGCCGAAGCGCTCATCCGGCTCCTGCGGGACCGGCTCCGGCTCGCGTCCACCGGCCGCGACCTCGTCATCCTCCTCCACAGGCTCGCGTACGAGCGCCCGGACGGCACCCACGGTGTCGTGACCTCCACACTGAAGGAGTGGGGAGAGCCGGGCGGCACGACCGCCATGGCCCGTACGGTGGGGCTGCCACTGGCGCTGGCCGTGGAACGGATCCTGTCGGCGGAGCTGTCCCTCGCGGGGGTCCATACGCCGACGCACCCTCTGGTCTACCGGCCTCTCCTCGATGCCCTCGCCGAAAACGGCGTCCGCTTCGACGAGGTGTGGACCGACCGCGACCGATCGGAATGAACGTGGAGCCCACATGCTGAAGACCGGGATCCCGGCGACATCCAGGAAGGAGAATGAGAAACGGGTCCCCATCCACCCCGCGCACCTCGAGCGGATCCCCGCCGAGCTGCGCTCCAGGATCACCCTGGAATCGGGCTACGGCCTGCCCTTCGGCATGGACGACCATGGGATCCGTGCGCTGGGCTTCGGCACCGCTCCCCGGCCGGTGGTCCTTGCCGACAGCGAGCTGGTGATCCTGCCGAAGCCGCTGCGCTCGGACCTGCTCGAGATGTCCGAGGGCGCCACGCTCTGGGGCTGGCCCCACGCCGTCCAGCAGCAGGACATGGCGCAGGCCGCCATCGACCGCCGGCTCACGCTCATCGCCTTCGAGTCCATGTTCCACTGGGGCGGGGACGGCCGGCGCGGTGTCCACATCCTGTACAAGAACAACGAGCTCGCCGGCTACTGCGGCATCCTGGACGCGCTACGGGTCACCGGCCGCGACGGCGATTACGGCCCGCAGCGGAGCGTCGTGATCCTGAGCTTCGGCTCCGTGAGTCGGGGCGCGGCCCACGCCCTCCTGGGCCGCGGATTCAGCGACATCACCGCCCTTACGCTCCGGCCGCCCCACCTGGTGGCCGACCAGCGGTTCGGCGTACGGTTCGGCCAGATCCGACGCGGCGATAAGGGCAGCGGGATGGTCGCCACGACGCCCGAGGGGGCGGAGCGACCGCTGATGGACGTACTCGCGGAGGCGGACGTGGTCGTCAACGGCACGCTCCAGGACCCGGAGCACCCGCTCATGTTCGTGCGGGAGAACGAGGTGGAGCGTCTGAAGCCGCGGTCGCTGATCGTGGATGTCAGCTGCGACCGCGGGATGGGATTCCCGTTCGCACGCCCCACGTCGTTCGCCGACCCCATGTTCACGGTGGGCGAGGACGTCCAGTACTACGCCGTGGACCACACGCCCAGCTACCTCTGGGAGGCCGCATCGTGGGAGATCTCGGGCGCGCTGCTCCCGTACCTGCTGGAGGTCGTGCGCGGGCCGGACGCATGGGCGGAGAACGAGACGCTGCGCCGGGCGGTGGAGGTGCGGCGTGGCGTGGTGGAGAACCCGGTGATCTTGTCGTTCCAGGACCGCGAAGATGAGTACCCGCACCGGCCGCGGTAGGGCCTCAACCACAGGAGCGTTCCGGATGGTCTCAGACGACAGCCAGGAGCTCCGCCGCTCCGGCGCACGGTTGCTGGAGCGCATGGGCGAGTACCTGGACACCGTGGAGGAGCGGCCGGTCTCCACGCCCCGGAGCGCCGCCGCGGTGGCCGACCTCTTCCAGGACCCGCTCCCGCGCGAAGGCCGGCCCGCCGACGAGGTATGGAACGACGTGTGGGACCGGGTCGTCCCGGACGCGATTCACCTGGCCCACCCGATGTACATGGGCCACCAGGTCGCTCCGCCCCTGCCCCACGCCGTGCTCGCCGACGCCCTGGCCAGCGTCCTCAACCAGTCGCTGGCCGTCTGGGAGATGTCGCCCACAGGCACGCCCGTGGAGCAGCAGGTAATGGCGTGGATGAAGGAGCTGGCCGGCTACCCCGTCGACGCCGATGGCACCCTCGTTTCCGGCGGGAGCGTCGCCAACCTCACGGGGATGCTGGCCGCGCGGGAGGCGGTGTTCCCCGGCGCGTGGGATGAGGGCGTGCCCCCGGCCCGGCTGGGTCGCGCAGCCGTCTTCGCCGCCGAATCCGCGCACTACTCGGTGGAGCGGACGCTCGGCGTGCTCGGCCTCGGAGCCCGCGCCCTCGTCCGCGTCCCCGAGCGAGAGTTCCGGATGGACGTGGCCGCGCTGGCCAGTGCCGTGCGCGACGCCCGCCGCGACGGCCGCATCCCCATGGCCATCGTGGCCACCGCCGGAAGCACCGCCACCGGCCTCTTCGACGACCTCGCGGGTATCGCCGACGTGGCGGGGACGGAGGACGTATGGCTGCACGTGGATGGCGCCCACGGCGCGTCGTTCCTGGCGAGCGAACGGCTCCGCCACCGCCTGCGTGGGCTCGACCGCGCCGACTCCATCGCGTGGGACCCGCACAAAATGATGCTCATGCCTATATCGGCCAGCGCCATCCTGGTCCGCGACCGGCGCCACCTGGATGCGGCGTTCCAGCAGAGCGCGCCCTACCTCTTCCACCCGCGCCCGGGCGAGTCGCGCTCCCGGGACATCGGAAAACGCACCCTCCAGTGCTCCAAGCGGTTCGACGCCCTCAAGCTGTGGGTCGCCTTCCAGCACTACGGCCTCGATCATTTCGGACGGCTGCAGGAGCGGACCGTCGACAACGCGCTGGCGCTCCACCGCCTGCTCCAGGATGCCGACGACTTCGAGCCCGTCCACCAGCCCGAGTCCAACATTCTCTGCTTCCGCTGGCTCCCCGCCGACGTCGGCGATCGCGCCCCGCAGAAGGTGGATGCGCTCCAGACCGCGCTCCGCGAGCGTTACAACGCCTCCGGCCGCGGCTGGATCACCACTGCCCTGCTCGGCGGACGCCGCGTGCTGCGCGTCACGCTCATGAACCCCCGCACCGGCCACGAGCACCTGGAGGCGCTGCTCGACGGGCTCCGGGAAGAGGGGGCCGGCCGGGCGTAGCCCCTTACGGCTCCACCGCTGCGGACCAGGTTCCATATTCCACTTTCGACCTGATCCGCTATCTCCCGGGCCGGTTCCCACATGGTCGGCGTTGCCCCCCCACGCGGGCCGCCACGATCCAGGTCACCTCACGCCCATGGATGTGGAATATGGAACCTGGTCCGGTGAGCCTCGCTCAGCCGAGCGCCACGTCCAGCAGCATCATGAGGGCGAAGCCGACGATGGTGCTCGACGTGGCGAGGTCGGTGCGCCCCTCCTGCTGGGCCTCGGGGATGAGCTCCTCGACCACGACGTAGATCATGGCGCCGGCGGCGAAGGCGAGGGCATAGGGGAGGATGGGTCGAATCAGGAAGACAGCCGCAGCGCCGAGAGCGGCGGCCACGGGCTCGACCACCGCGGAGAGCTGACCGTACCAGAAGCTCTTGCCGCGCCCCAGTCCGCTCTGGCGGAGCGGCATGGAGACGGCTGCGCCCTCCGGAAAATTCTGCAGCCCGATCCCCATGGCCAGGACGACGGCCCCGGCCATGGTGGCCCCTCCGTCTCCCGCGCCGGCGTGGACCGCGCCGAACGCCACGCCCACGGCCAGACCTTCCGGGATGTTGTGCAGCGTGATGGCGAGGACGAGCAGGGTCGCGCGCTCCCATTTCGTGGGGATCCCCTCGGCCTGGCTGATGGGCAGGAAGGGGTGGAGGTGGGGGAGGACGGCGTCGGATGCTCGCAGGAAGATGGCGCCGGCGAGGAACCCCGTGGTGAGGGGAATCCAGGCGGGAGTCCCCATGATCTCGGCCATCTCGGCGGCGGGGAGCAGGAGCGAGAAGAAGCTGGCTGCGATCATGACGCCGGCCGCGAAGCCGAGCATGGAGTCGAGCACCCGTCGCGGGAACTCGCGGTACAGCAATACCACGGCGGCCCCGGCGGCGGTGAGCGACCAGGTGAATATCCCCGCCAGGAGTGCCTGGAGGATGGGGTCGGCGTGCATGAACCATTCGCGCATGCCGGAAGCTACGAGGTGCGGCGTGCGCTGAAAATGCCGGCACCGGGCGCTGAGTCGTTCGGAACGCTCCTTGCCCCCAGGTCGAAACACGACACCCTTCGACCAAGGCGACTATCGTGAACCGCTTCGCTTCGACCCTGCTCGTCCTGCTCCTCACGCTCACCGCCGGCGGCTGCGATCTGGTGGGCGACGTCCTGGAGTTCGGGTTCTGGCTCATCGTCATCCTCATCGCGATCATCGTGCTCCTCGGCTGGGGCATCGCGCGCATGCTCCGAGGACGCGATCGAGGGCCCCGGGACGAACACACGCCCTGACCTTCCTCGCACTGCTGCCGGCGGCGCTGAGCACGCTGGTGCTCGCCGCCCACTTTCTGCGGGTGGGGGCGCTGGCACCCGTGACTCTGCTCATCGTCCTGCTCCCGCTGCTCGCGCTCCGCCAGTGGTGGGTGCCGCGCCTCTTCCAGCTGGTTCTCGTGCTCGGCGGGCTGGAGTGGCTGAGGACGCTGGTCGTGCTGCGGGCCCTCCGTGCGGCGCGTGGCGAGCCCTCGCTGCGCATGGTGGCCATCCTGGCCGGCGTGGCCGCGTTCACCCTCCTGTCCGCAGCCATCTTCGAGACGCCGCGCCTCCGACGACGGTTCCGCCGCGTTTCCTGACTCCCAGACCAACCGCCCGCCGTACCGCCCTGCGCACCACCCTCCGTACCGCGCTCCGTGCCGCGCCGCGGGCGTTGAGCCGATTCGCCGGCGGACCACTCCCACCGTACCGTACGTTCAGAGCGCCACGTACCTGCGATCCCCGACACGTCGGCCGGGGTCAATCGTCGGGGATGTCCCTTTTCCGGGACCACAGGTTTCCCGACTGCGGGATAGAGCCCCACATGCCACTATAGGACCCGGACCTGGACGCGGGCCTGGACGCGGGCCGGGCCACGGGCGCCAGCGCTGGAGGAGCAATGATCGAAGCGAGCGGGGTCAACCACATCGGAATCGCCGTGCGGTCGCTGGACGAGCATCGGGCGTACTACGAGGACGTGCTGGGCGCCGTGTACGAGGGGACCGAGGAGGTCGCGTCGCAGAAGGTGCGGGTGGCGTTCTACCGGATCGGCGGCGGGCCGGCTCCGGTCCGGCTCGAGCTGCTGGAGCCCACATCGGACGACTCGCCGGTGGCGAAGTTCCTGGAGAAGCGGGGTGAGGGCGTGCACCACGTGGCGTACACGGTGGCGGACCTGGACGAGCGGCTCCGGGAGCTGGGGGAGGCGGGCGTGCGGCGGATCGATGAGCGCGGTCGTCCGGGCGCCCACGACATGCGGATCGCCTTTCTGCACCCCAAGAGCACGGGTGGTGTGCTGACGGAGCTCTGCGAGCCCGCGGGCGAACCCTGAACCGGAGATCCGAGCATGGTTATCAAGGTGATCCTCCTGCGGCGCGTGCCCTTGGAGGTGGCCAGCGAGCTGAAGCCGCTCCTCATGGAAATGCGGGCGCTGGCGCTGGCGCAGCCCGGCTACGTGTCGGGTGAGACGCTCATGAACGCCGACGACCCGGAGGAGTACCTGGTCATCAGCACGTGGACGAGCATGGACCACTGGAACACGTGGCTGAGGAACCCGGAGCGGCGGATGGTCCAGCAGCAGATCGACGGCCTGCTGGGTCGTGAGACGCTCTACCAGGTCTACTACAACGCCTGACGCGGGGGCCGGAATGGACGGCATGGAAGGAAGGATCGAGGACCTGCTGGAGCGCCGTCGCCGGGCCATGGAGGGGGGCGGTCAGGACCGGATCGATCGGCATCATTCGCAGGGTCGCTACACCGCACGGGAGCGTCTCGACCTCCTGCTGGACCCCGACTCCTTCGAGGAGTTCGACATGCTCGTGGAGCACCGCTGCCACGACTTCGGGCTGGAGCAGCAGAAGGTCCCGGGCGATGGCGTGGTCACGGGCTACGGCACCATCCAAGGGCGCCTCGTCTATGTGTACGCCTTCGACGCCACGGTATTCGGCGGCTCGCTCTCGGAGACCGTGGCCGAGAAGATCTGCAAGGTGATGGACATGGCCGCGAAGAACGGCGCACCCATCATCGGGCTAAACGACTCCGGCGGCGCCCGCATCCAGGAGGGGATCGAGAGCCTCGCCGGGTACGCCGACATCTTCCTCCGGAACGTCATGGTGAGCGGCGTGGTGCCGCAGCTGTCCGGGGTGTTCGGGCCGTGCGCCGGAGGCGCCGTGTACTCCCCCGCCCTCACCGACTTCACCGTGATGGTGGAGGGCAGCTCGTACATGTTCCTCACGGGCCCGAAGGTCGTGAAGTCGGTGACCCACGAGGACGTGGACACGGAGACGCTGGGCGGCGCGGCCGTGCATACGACCCGGAGCGGTGTGGCGCACAGGGCGGAGCCCACGGAGGAGGCGGCGATCGAGCGGCTGAAGCAGCTGCTGTCGTACATGCCATCGAACAACCTGGGGACGCCGCCGCGCCTGGACGTGGTCGACCCGGTCGACCGGGAGGTCGAGAGGCTCGCCGAGCTGGTGCCGGACGACCCCAACCAGCCGTACGACATGCGCGAGGTCATCGCCGGCACGGTAGACGATGGTGAGATGCTGGAGATCCAGCCAGGATGGGCGCCCAACCTGGTGGTGGGATTCGCGCGCTACGGCGGGATTCCCGTCGGGGTCGTGGCCAACCAGCCCATGCACCTGGCGGGCGTGCTCGACAACGACGCTTCGATGAAGGGCGCCCGCTTCGTCCGGTTCTGCGACTGCTTCAACATCCCGGTGGTCACCTTCGTCGATGTGCCCGGGTTCATGCCGGGCACCACGCAGGAGTATGCCGGCATCATCCGCAACGGCGCCAAGCTGCTCTACGCCTACGCCGAGGCCACGGTCCCGAAGGTGACCGTGACCACGCGCAAGGCCTACGGCGGCGCCTACTGCGTCATGAGCTCGAAGCACCTGCGCGGCGACGTGAACTACGCGTGGCCGGGCGCCGAGATCGCCGTCATGGGCGCCCGGGGCGCGGTGGGGATCCTCCACGGCCGCGCCCTGAAGGATGCCGAGGATCCCGCCACGCTGGCGCGGGAGAAAGAGGCGGAGTACGCCGAGCGGTTCGCCAACCCGTACGCGGCGGCGCGCCGCGGCTACCTGGACGCGGTGATCCGGCCCGCCCAGACGCGGATCCGCATCTGCAAGTCGCTCCGGGTCCTCGAAAACAAGCAGGACGCCAACCTGCCGAAGAAGCACGGCAACATCCCGCTCTGACATGGAGAACGTCATGGCAGGGGACGGTTTCGGGCTCGCGGCGGCGGGGATGCTGGTGGTAGTCACGGGGCTCGTGCTCATCAGCCTCTTCATCGCGCTGCTCCCGAAGCTCTTCGATGGGGGCGCCGCGCTGCTCCGCCGCTGGCGAGCGCGGCCCGGACCCGCGCGGGCCGCGGCGGAGGAGCGCGCGCCGCAGCTCGCCATGGACCCCTCGCTCCTGGCGGCCATCGGGATGGTGCTGGAGGCGGAGCGGGCGCGGGAGCTTTCTCAGGACCGGCAGCGGATCACGCTGCGCGATGACACCGAGCAGAGGGTGTGGACCGCCATCGGCAAGATGCGGACACTGTCGACGAGGCTATAGAGGGCATGCGGCGCTACGAGCTGGAGGTCAACGGGAAGGCGTTCACCATTACCGTCCGGGAGTTCTCGGGCGATCACGCGGAGCTCGAGATCGATGGCGAGCGCTATGCCGTCCGGGTGGATGACGTGGTCTCCGACGGCCCGAAGACATCGCCGGTCCAACCCACGAAGTCGCTGGCGGCCGCCGGTGAGAAGGCGGCCGCGGCCGGGGCGGCGCACGCGCCAGCGGTGGGGCCTGGCGGACTCACGGGGGCCGTGCTGGCGCCCATCCCCGGCCAGATCCTGGAGATCCTGGTCTCCGAGGGAGATGAGGTGCAGGCGGGGAAGCCCCTCCTGGTCATGGAGGCGATGAAGATGGAGAACGTCATCAACGCCCCTACCGCCGGCACGGTGGGCCCGATCATGGTCCGCACCGGGGATGCCGTGACACAGGGGCAGGAGCTGCTGGTCATCGCCTGATGAAGACCCTCCTCGACTTCCTGGGCCAGAGCGGGTTCGCCAACGTATCGGCCGGCAACCTGCTCATGATCGCCATTGGCGCGGTCTTCATCTCCCTGGCCATCATCAAACGCTACGAGCCGCTCCTGCTGCTCCCCATCGGCTTCGGCGTGATCGTCGGGAACGTGGCGGTCATCCCGGGCATGAACCTGAGCGCGTACGACCCGGGCAGCGTCCTCTACTACCTGTACCTGGGCGTCTCCCAGGGCGTGTACCCGCCCCTCATCTTCCTCGGGATCGGGGCGATGACCGACTTCTCCACGCTCCTCTCGAACCCGAAGCTGGTGCTCCTCGGCGCCGCTGCCCAGGTCGGCATCTTCCTCACGCTCATCGGCGCGCTCTACCTCGGCTTCACCCCCGCGGAGGCCGGCGCCATCGGGATCATCGGCGGCGCCGACGGCCCGACGGCCATCTTCCTCGCCTCCCAGATCGCCCCTCACCTGCTCGGCGCCATCGCCATCGCCGCCTACTCCTACATGGCCCTCGTACCGGTGATCCAGCCGCCCATCATGACGCTGCTGACCACGCGGGCGGAACGACGGATCCGGATGGCACCACCGCGGAAGGTCTCCAGGCGCGAGAAGATCGTCTTTCCGATCGGCACGTTCGTCATCACGGCGCTGATCGCCCCCGGCTCCATCGTGCTCATCGGCATGCTCATGTTCGGCAACCTGCTGAAGGAGAGCGGCGTAACCGAGCGGCTGGCGCAGACCGCCCGGACAGGGCTCATCGACATCGTCACCATCCTGCTCGGCTTCTCCGTGGGAACCAGCACACAGGCCCAGACGTTCCTCACCGCACAGTCGCTCGGCATCTTCGCCCTCGGCGCCCTCTCCTTCGCCATTGCCACCGCGTCGGGCGTCCTGGCCGCGAAGGGCATGAACCTGTTCCTCCACGACAAGATCAACCCGCTCATCGGTGCCGCGGGCGTTTCCGCGGTCCCCGACTCCGCCCGCGTCGTACAGCACGTCGGACAGAAGGAGGACCCGGACAACTTCCTCCTCATGCACGCCATGGCCCCGAACGTCGCGGGCGTGATCGGATCCGCCATCGCGGCCGGTGTGCTCTGGGCCGTACTCGTCGTCTGACCCGCATCGCTCCCCGATCCCCCGCCATCTGGTCCCCGAACCACTCCAAGCCTACCTTCTGATCGGACCACCTGACACGCCCACTGACCCGACGACGGAGCCGGGACCATGATTTCGCGTACCACGCATCTCCTCGCGGCCGCACTCACCACGCTGCTGCTCCTGCCGACCATGGCGCCCGCGCAGGACGCCGACACCCGGCTGCTGCGGTTCCCCCACGTCCACGGCGACCAGGTCGTCTTCACCTACGCCGGTGATCTCTACACCGCGGCACTGACCGGCGGCACGGCCACGCGCCTGACCTCCCACCCGGGCCTGGAGATCTTCGCGCGATTCAGCCCCGACGGCCGCTGGATCGCCTTTTCCGGCGAGTACGCGGGCACCCGCCAGATCTACCTGATCCCCGCCACGGGCGGTACGCCCAGGCAGCTCACCTTCTATCCCGATGTCGGCCCCATGCCGCCCCGCGGAGGCTTCGACAACCTGGTCGTGGACTGGACACCCGACGGGTCGAAGATCCTGATCCGCGCCAACCGCACCCCCTTCGGCGAGCGCGTGGGCCGCTACTACCTGGTGGACCCGTTCAACGGCGGCCTCGAGCAACCCCTCGAGATCCCGGAGGGGGCCACCGGCGCCACGTTCGACGCCACCGGGACGAAGCTGGCGTACAACATCAAGGGGCGTGAGTGGCGCCACTGGAAACGCTACACGGGCGGCCGCCAGCAGGATGTCTGGATCTACGACCTCGCCGAGCACTCGAGCCGGCGCATCACCGACTACACCGGCACCGACAACTTCCCGCTCTGGGTCGGCGACGACATCTACTTCACCAGCGATCGCGGAACGGACCGCAAGCTGAACCTGTGGAAGCACGACACCGCCACGGGCGCGCTCACCCAGGTGACCCGGCACGACGACTTCGACGTGCTGTGGCCGAGCCGCGGACAGAACGGGATCGTCTACCAGAGCGGCGGCTGGATCTGGCACCTCGACCCCGCCACCGACCGGAGCCGGAAGCTCTCCATCGCCGTGACCGGCGACCGACCGTACGCCCAGCCGCACTGGACCAATGTGGCCGACAACGTCGAGTCGTTCGACCTGTCCCCCAGCGGCAAGCGCGCGGTCTTCGGCGCGCGCGGTGAGATTTTTACCGTGCCCGCCGAGCACGGCAACACCCGCAACCTGAGCGACACCGACGCCCGGGAACGCGCCGTCACGTGGGCGCCCGACGGCCGCTGGATCGCCTACCTCTCCGACGCCACGGGCGCGTACGAGCTCTACGTCCGCCCCGCCGACGGCGCCGGCGTGCCGCGCCAGCTCACCATGGGCGGCGAGAGCTGGATGTCCGACCCGCGCTGGTCGCCGGACTCCCGCTGGATCGCGTGGTCGGACCAGCAGAATCGGCTCCGGGCCGTGGACCTCCAGGGCGGCGGGATCCGCGCCATCGATGAGACCACCACGAGCCGCCTGAACGACTTTACCTGGTCCCCGGACTCCCGCTGGATCGCCTATTCGAAGAGCGGCGAGAACAGCATGAACAGCGTCTGGCTCTACTCCTTCGACCAGGGTCGGACCACCCGCGTAACCAGCAACATGACCGATGAGTACGGCCCCGCGTTCGACCCGGGCGGCCGCTACCTCTATTTCGTCTCCGCGCGCGATTTCAATTACGGCGATCGCGACTTCGACGCCCGCATCTTCGCCGCCACGCTCCGGCGCGACCTGCCCCACCCGTTCCCGCCCCGGAGCGATGAGGAGCCGGGCGCGCGGCCGGACGCGGACGCGGAGACGGCCGACAGCTCCACGGGGAGCGGGTCGAAGGCCGCCGCGTCCGATCCGATCCGGATCGACCTGGCCGGCCTCGGCGACCGCGTCGTCGCGCTCCCGGACCTCGAGCCCGGCCGCTACTACGGCCTGACCGGCACGAAGGACGGCCTCCTCTACATGAGCGGGGCTACCCTGCACCGCTTCGAGCTGACGTCGCGGAAGTCGGAGAAGGTGCTGGAGGGGATCGGCGGCTACGCCATCACCCCTGACGGCACGAAGCTGCTGTTCCGGAAGGGCGACGACTACGGCATCGTCGACGTGAAGCCCGATCAGAAGACAGACAAGACGCTCGACCTGTCCGGCATGCGCATGCGCGTGGACCCCCGCACCGAGTGGGCCCAGATCTACCACGACGCCTGGCTCATCATGCGCGACTGGTTCTACGACCCCGGGCTCCACGCCGTGGACTGGGACGCCATATACGAGAAGTACCGTCCGCTCGTCGACCACGTGGCGCACCGCGCCGATCTCGACTTCATCCTGGCCGAGCTGGTGGGCGAGATGAACGTTGGACACGCGTACGTGAACTCGTCGCCGGAGCAGCCCGGTCCCGACCGCGTCCCCGTGGGACTGCTGGGCGCCGAGCTCGAGCCGGCGGGCGAGCGGTACCGCATCGCCACCATCTTCCCCGGCGAGAACTGGCACGAGGAGTTCCGGTCCCCGCTCACGGAGCCCGGCATCGAGGTGGCCGAGGGTGACTACCTGATCGCCATCGACGGCGAGCCCGTCACCACCGCGGACAACCCGTACCGGTTCCTGGTGAACAAGGCCGACCGGACCGTCGAGATCACCGTCAGCGACCGGGCCGACGGCGGGAGCCCCCGGAGCTACCAGGTGCGCCCCGTCGAGAGCGAGCTGGGGCTCCGCTACCAGCAGTGGGTCGCCGAGAACGCCGCGCTGGTCGACAGCCTGTCCGGCGGCCGCATCGGCTACATCCACCTGCCCAACACCGCCGTGCCGGGCCACCGCGAGCTCTTCGAGGGGTTCCGGCCCCTCCACCGCAAGGACGCGCTGATCCTCGACGACCGCTACAACGGTGGCGGGTTCATCCCCGAGGAGATGGCCTTCATGCTCGGTCAACCGCTCCTCAACTACTGGTCGCGCCGCAACCTCGACCTGTACTCGCAGCCGGCGGCGGTGCACACCGGCCCCAAGGCCGTGCTGATCAACGGCCAGGCCTCCTCCGGCGGCGACGCGTTCCCCTACTACTTCAGGCGACTCGGCCTCGGACCCCTCATCGGAGAGCGCACCTGGGGCGGCCTCGTCGGGATCAGCGGGAACACCGGCTTTGTCGATGGGGGTAGCATCTTCGTACCCGTCTTCGGCTTCGTGGACGCGGAGGGCGAGTGGGCCGTCGAGGGAACCGGCGTTTCGCCCGACATCGAGGTGCTCGACCGCCCGGAAGAGATCGCCGCGGGCCGCGAGCCCATCATCGAGCGCGCCGTACAGTACCTGCTCGAGGAGCTCGAGAAGCCCCAGTACCAGCGCCCGGCCACGCCGGTCGGACCGCAGCGAGGCCATCCCGGCGGAGGGTCCTGAACCGGAATCCGGAGGCGCGGAACAACCGAGCGAAGGGACGGCCGGGGCCAGAGGAGCGGCCGGTGTCAAAGGAGCGGCTGGAGGGAAAGAAACAGCTGAAGCGAAGGAACGAAGAAACGAAGGAGCGAAGGAGCGAAGATCGGGCTCCAGGGCGGATCCATCCGCCTCAGCCACTCGGATCCCTGGTTTTAATTTGTTTGTTCCTGTTTTCTGATACTTCGTTTTTCTTCGTGTTCTTCGTTCCTTCGTTCCGTCGATCCTGCTGTTTGCTGAAGGACACTGGGATCGTTGCCAGATGTGAGTCCAACTGAGCCGACAAAGATGACATGAGCCGATTCCCGTTGCTGCCCGCCCTGGCGGTGGTCCTCCTGCTGGCCGGCGGCGCGACCGCCCAGTCCACGCCGCCCTTCGATCGTGCGGACACGCTCCGCGGCTCCATCACGGCCGAACGCGCCTGGTGGGACGTCTCCTTCTACGACCTCCACGTTTCGGTGATGCCTGCGGACAGCACGATCCGGGGCCGGACCGGAATCGTCTACCGCGTGCTGGAGCCCGGCACCACCTTGCAGATCGACCTCCAGCAGCCGCTGGTGGTGGACAGCGTCGCACGGCGCGGTCGCGCGCTCGAGTACCGCCGGGACGGCAACATCGTGTGGGTCGATGTGCCCCGCGCCGCGGCCGGTGACCTCGACACCGTCACCGTCCACTATCATGGAGCGCCGCGCGTAGCCGTGAACCCACCCTGGGACGGCGGCTTCGCGTGGGCCGCCGACAGTCGCGGCCAGCCGTGGATCGCCACCGCCAACCAGGGCCTCGGCGCCAGCGTATGGTGGCCGAACAAGGACACGCAGGCCGACGAGCCCGATAGCCAGCGCATCGCCATCACCGTGCCGGACCCGCTGGTGAACGTCTCCAACGGCCGGCTCCGCTCCGTCACACCCCACCATGACGGCACCACCACATGGGAGTGGTTCGTCACCGCGCCCATAAACAACTACGACGTGGCGGTGAACGCGGGAGACTACACCCACTTCGGCGAGATCTTCGAGGGGGAGAACGGACCGCTGACGCTGGACTTCTGGCCACTGACCCACAACCTCGAGGCCGCGCGCCGGCAGTTCACGCAGGTGGCCGTCAACCTCGCCTGCTTCGAGCACTGGTTCGGCCCGTTCCCGTGGTACGAGGACGGCTATACGCTCGTGGAGACCCCGCACCTGGGGATGGAGCACCAGAGCGCCGTCGCCTACGGAAACCGGTACATGAACGGCTACCTGGGTCGCGACCTCTCCGGCACCGGTCTCGGGCTCGAGTGGGACTTCATCATCGTGCACGAGAACGCCCACGAGTGGTGGGGCAACAGCATCACCACCGCCGACATTGCCGACATGTGGGTGCACGAGTCCTTCGGCAACTACGCCGAGTCGCTCCACACCGAGTGCCTGCGCGATACCGAAGCCGGCGCTCGCTACGTCCGCGGCACCCGGGCCGCCATCCAGAACGACCGCTCCATCATCGCCGCGTTCGGCGTGAACGCCGAGGGCTCCGGCGACATGTACTACAAGGGCGGGAACATGCTCCACACCATCCGCCAGATCGTCCAGGACGACGACCGCTGGCGCGGGATTCTGCGCGGGATCCAGGCCACGTTCCGGCACAGCATCGTCACGGGGGACCAGGTGCGGGCGTACATGAGCGAGCACGCCGGGATCGACCTGGACCCGGTCTTCCGCCAGTACCTCACCACCACCGACATTCCGGCACTCGAGCTGCGCGTGGAGGACGCGGGGCTCGCCTACCGGTGGGCGGACGCGGTGGAGGGGTTCGACATGCCCGTGGACGTGCGGGTGAGGGACGGCGTCTGCACCCGGCTCCGCCCCACCACCTCCTGGCAGACGGCCGCTGTAGGGGCCGTGGACGCCGAGGCGCTGGACGCGGACCGCGACTATTACGTCCGCGTCAGAAAGCTGACCGGTGACCCGGCCGCCGACCGCGCGACCGCCACCGTGGCCGGCGGGGTCTGCCGCTAGCCGGCTTCGGCGCGCTCCTCGTCGTCCTGCCGCCTCGAGGGCAGGGACAGGGCGAAGATGGCGCCACCGGGGTCGGACGCCGGCTCCGCCCACGTCCGGCCGCCCACCGCGGCAATGATGTCGCGCGCGAAGCGCAGCCCCACGCCGCGCTCGCCTTCCTGCCCGCCCACATCGGCCGCCAGGCGCGTGATGTCGTCGGCGGGCTCCACTCGGGGGCCCGTATTCCGAACCTGCACCACCACCCGCTCCTCTTCCGGCTCCACCCGTCCCGTCACTTCCACCGAGCACTCCCCGTCCACTTCGGTGCAGTGTCGCAGAGCGTTGGTCAGGTACACCACCAGACACTGCTCGACCTGCGCACCCGGTACTTCCACCGATGGGAACGAATCCGCCACGCGGACGGCCACGCCGGAGTTCGCGGCAATGGGTCGGACCCGCCGCACCGACTCGCGCACGACCCCCCGGAGCGGCACACCGCGTCGCCGTGAAGAGAGCCCCGCGTCCGCCAGCTCCCGCAGGTCGTGCAGTCGACCCGTAAGGGCCCGCATCGCCTCCTGCTCCGACCCGCCATCCAGCGCCGCTGCCATTCGCTCGTCCACCGTCCCGATCATGTCGCGAATCAACCGGAGCCGCTGGTCCATGTCGTGCTTGCCCTGCTCCAGCAGGGCGATGTGCCGGGCGGCGGTCGCCTGCTGGACCTTCGACAGCGCACGGTGGATCCGGTGGCTCACGGTCATGATGTCGTCGGGCTCCGGCGTGAACCCGAGGCGGGTCACCTTCTGGCTGAGATGCGACAGGATCACTCCGCCCAGGATCTCGAACTCCTTCAGCACCTGGTACGTCGAAAAGCCCTGCTCGTACCGCATCTCACCCAGCTCGGCCGCCTTCGCCAGCACCGCGTCCGCCGCCGTGCCCTCCTCCGACGGGTCCTCCATGAACTCCGCGATGGCGTCGATCAGCAGCGGGACGTGGTCCAGGAGCGCCTCGGACGGGAACACCTGCTCGTGCTCGAGCTCCACCCGCTCCTGGATCCGCTCCAGCCAGCGGTAGGTGACGCTCGCCCGGGAGTCACGGAGGCTACGCGCCAGCGGGCCCGCCACCTCCATGGCGACCTCTCGCTCGCTGAACTCCGTGTCCTCTTCCGCCTTGTTTTCCATATTCAAGTCCGCTGTCGGTTCGTCCTCTACTCGCGCTTGCGCAGCTCCAGCTCGTCGAACCAGAGATCCTCGTTCGGCACATTCAGCCTCAGCTCCTCCACCGCCCCCGCCGGTGTGAGGAGGAACTGTGCCACGCCCTTCCCGAACCACGGGAACGGCCGCCGCCATTCAATCACCCACGTATCCAGCTGGAGGTGCACCAGGTCCGCCACCAGGTCCGGATTCGGCAGCAGCCGGAGCACCAGCCCGCCGTCCTCCAGCGTCACCGTGGCGTCGCCGTACATGTCGCCACCGTAACGCCCCACGTACGACTCCAGGGGCAGCGACGGGCTCGTCCCTTCCAGCGTCCGCTCCACGACGCGCGCACGCCTCTCCGCCTCCCGAGCCGCCGATTCCTGCGCCCGCACGGCCAGCTCCGTACTCCAGTCCCGCGGCTCGCCGCCCAGGTAGAGATCCACTACCCGGTTCGCGATGGCGGTGCTGATACCGGTCATGCTGTTCGTCAGCACCACCACCGCCAGCTCCTCCTCCGGCACCATCACCACGCGGCTGAACATCCCGTCATAGCCACCACCGTGGCTCACCAGCTTGCGACCCTTGTAGTCGTTCAGGCTCCAGCCCAGGCCATAGCCCCGGAAGTGCGTAGTAGGGTACAGCTCTTTCGATCCGGGGCTCACCGCCAGCGGCGTATGCACGGTCCACATTTCCCACGAGCGATCCGGTTGGAAGATCGTGTCCCCCGGCGCCGCCACCCCCCGATCCAGCTGCAGCTCCAGCCACTCCGCCATCTCCGACACGCTCGAGATGATTCCGCCCGCCGCGCCCATGGCGTCCCAGTTGTACCACGGGAACGCCACCAGCTCGCCCTCCCAGAGCCCGTGCGGCGTAGCCACGTTGTCACGCCGGGGCAGGCTGTCGGTGGAGGTCACGGTGCGGTCCATCCCGAGGGGGGCGAGGATCCGACGATGCACGAACTCGTCCCACGGCTCCCCGCTCACCGACCGGATCACCTCACCCGCGGCGATGAACATGAGGTTGGAGTACCCGTAGCTCGACCGGAACGGCCCCGCCTGCGGCACGAGCCGCGCTCGCCGCACCACGTCCTCCGCGCTGTACGGCGTGCCGTACCAGAGGAGGTCGCCGCTGAACGTGCCCAGGCCGCTCCGGTGCGACAGCAGGTCCCGGATCCGCATGTGCTCGGTCACGTACGGGTCGTAGAGCTCGAACCAGGGCAGATGCTCCCGCACTCGGTCATCCCAGTCCAGCTTGCCCTCGTCCACCAGGATCGCCAGCGCTGCCACCGTGAACGCCTTCGTGTTGCTCGCGATCGCAAACAGCGTGTTCTCGTCCACCGCACCGCCCGTCCGGATGTCCCGCACCCCGTACCCTCGGGCGAATACCGTCTCGTCCCCCTTCACGATCGCCACCGCCAGCCCCGGTACCTCCCACTCGGCGCGGGCTTCGGCAATATACCGGTCCAGAGCCTCCAGGTCCGGGCGCTGACCCTGGAGGCCGCGCGGCGCCACCACGGCCGCCGCCGCGACAAGCAGCGAGAAGAGAAAGATCGGGGATTGGAGTCGGCTCCATCCCGCGGCGCGTATGGGTCGCTTCGACATGGCGGGTCGTCGTGGTTCGGTATGGTCTTCGGAGCCGCTTCGTAGCGGCGGGAGAGGCGCCCCCAACATAGGCCCCGCGCCACGCGGAAGCCACGCGGGAACACAAATGGCCGATATGAAAACCGGCCGCGCGCCCGACCGCTCGATCACCCGATCCAGCAGGCTCACGGGGGCTCCGCGGTTCGATGGTGGAAAATGTATCCATCCAGGATACATAAAGGTTGACTCCAGCCCCCCGCCCGTATCACCTTGGAACCGCTTCGAAGCCCCGCCCGTCGAAGTGCCTACCTAAAGCCGATCATGACAGAACCGACGCCCCGGCGGGCGGTCCTCATCGTTGAGCATGATGCGGGGGTCCGCACGCTCCTGGCTCGGCTCGTTTCCAGGTGGGGGTGCGAACCGCTGCTGGCGGAAAGCGAGCCCGAGGGTCTCCACCTCCTGGAGGAGCACGGCGGAGTGGGCCTGGTGCTGAGCGATTTCCAGCCCGGACCCGACGGCGATACGATCTATGCCCACCTCCGCCGCCTCACGTCCTCGCCGGTCCCGCCCGTGCTGTGCACCCGGCCCGCGCCACGATCCGTTCCGGAAGATGTCGAGCTGGTCCCCCGCCCCTTCGACGTGACCCTGCTTCGGAGCATCATCGACCAGTACGTGCATGGCGTCAGCGGCGACTCCGGTGACTCCGGTGACTCCGATGACTCCGGCGGCGCCCGGCCTACCGGCTGACCTCCTCGCGCCCGACCGCCACCGCCTCGATGATGGCGGGCGCGATGTCCGCCATGGCAAGGGTGGCATCGCTGTTCTCCGCGGCACCGTGCTCCATGGCCCGCTCGAGTGACCGGGCGAGGTCCGGGCGGGGTGACCCGGTGACGCGCTCGAGGAAGTCCGCGGGGTTGGGTTCGAACCGCCGCAGGTCCCGGAGCGCCTGGGTGAAGAGGACGTTGTGAGGGCCTTCCCAGGTCTCCATGATGACGCTGTCGCGATAGAGCCGTGGAAGGGGCGAGAACCGCTCCTCGATGCCGTTCCCGGCCAGGACCATCATGGCCTCGTGGATCTGCGTGGTGGCCGTTCGGGTGAGGACGGGCTTGGCGAGGCTGAGGAGGATGCGGAAGTCGATGGCCTCACGCTCGCGGTATCCGGACGCCTCCGCGGCCTCCCAGAGACGGAGCAGCTCAAACGACACGACGAGGGCGTGGCGTCGGTTTTCGCGGAGGGTCTCCAGGGCCCGGCGAACCAGCGGGTATCGCGCGATCGGGCGGCCGAACGCCTCCCGGAACTCTGCGTACTCCGTCGCGAGCCGCTCGGCCCGACGCATGGCGCCAGCGGCGAAGACAGCGCACGCGAAGCGGGAGGGAGTGAGCACATACCGGAGCAGGTGAGGCAGCCCCCGATCCGGCGCGCCCACCGGCCACGCGCGGGCGCCGTCGAACGTGACCTCTGCCGTGGCCAGCTCCCTCGTCCCGAGCTTGTCCTTGAGCCGGTCGACCGTGTAGCCGTTCCGGTGGCCGCCCGTGAAGGCCGGGACCAGGAAGAGCCCCACGGGCCCCACCTCCTTTTCCGGCACACCGGGGCGGGCGGTGACCAGGAACCAGTCGGCGTTGATATTGGAGCAGAACCACTTCTGTCCGTGGATCCGGTAGGCGCCGTCGCTTTCCTCGTCGGGGATGGCCATCACCCTGTTGGCGGGGACATCGGAGCCGCCCTGGATCTCCGTCACGAACTGGGCGGCGTGGGCGTAGGCGTCGTGGGTGGAATCCCGGACCGCCCGTAGCGCGTACTCGCGGATACCGGCGGCGCCAGGACTGTCGGCCGCGGCGTCGAGTGCCCGCACCAGGCCATCGGTGCACGCCAGAGAGCACGCCACGCCCGCCTCCCCGTTCTGCGCCAGCAGGTAGATCATGGCGTAGTGCGTGAAAGGGTCGCCGCGAACGGCGCCCAGGCCCTCGTCCCCGTGAACGATGCGGAGCGCCTCGTGGGTGGACGCCGGGAGCACGATGTCGTCCCTCCTCCGGTCGTATGGGTCCTGCTGCCGGATCCAGGGTGCATGCTCGGGGAGGGCCGAATCTTCGGCCAGCTCTCGCAGAGGCCCGGCTACGCGGCCGCCGAATCGGCTCACCCGACCGGGGTCGGTCTCCGGCGCAAAGCGATCGAGGAGCTCGTGGAGGAACGGGTCGTCGTCGTACCAGTCGGAAGATCGGGCATCGAGCCATGGCCCGAAGCCATAGTCGTTGCGGTGGGTGGCGTCAGTCATGAGTGGCCTGGGTTGGCAGGGTGACAGTGAGGAAAGATGTCCCGACAGCAGGAGTGGGGGCAAGCGACCCTGCCCCGTGTGGAACAAACGGGGGAGGCGCCGCGATACCATGAGAGAAACGCAGTCCCCTCAACCAGGAATGAAGCGATGCCGCGCCCTCTACCGATCCTCCTTCTGACCGTCTTCGCCCTCGCTGCCGCCGACTCCGCCGCCGCGCAGGCCTGCATCGGTCTCCCCTCCAGGGATGGCCAGATCGCCGCGACCGCCGCCTTAACGCTCGCCGAAGACTACAACGCCCTCGGCGGCGAATTCACCGTGGACGCCACGGGACCCATGTCCTTCGGGTTCGGCTATTCCCGCGACACCGGGATGGACGAGCTCGTGGGCGGTGGTGAGCGACACGTCACCACCTTCGATGCTCGCGCCGCCTACGAGCTGTTCCTCGTCGACCCATCGATCTGCGCCGTGGCCGGCCTGTGGTACCAGGATGCCGCCGTGGAACAGTTCGGCGTTCCGGTCGGCTTCGGCTTCGGCAAGACGCTCCCGGGCCGCGCCCTCAGCACCACCCTGTACGCGATACCCCAGTACGTCTGGCTGCGGGAGACCCCCGGCGGTGACCTCGACGACCGCACCTCCAACGAATTCATGGCCCGGGCCGGCGTGACCTTCGGCCTCCAACAGCTGCTCTTCGGCGGCGACGTCACCGTCACCACGTTCGGCGCCGACAATCCCCGCTTCGCTCTGAGGGCCGGCTTCATCTTCTGATGCCAACAGCTCGATGAGAACGGGGGGCGGGACCTCCCCCGCCCCCCGTCCGATGCCGCAGCTCGCTGCCGAAGCTCGATGCTCGCCGACTACTCCGTCGCCCCCGCCGCCGTACCGGCCATGGGCGCGCCAAGCTCCACCTCCAGCACCTCCCGGAGCGTGACCATGGTGGCGCGCACGTCCGACTCGGAGAACGTGAGCGGCGGGCGGAACCGGATGGAGCGCTCGCCCGAAGGCAGGATCGCCAGCCCGCGATTCCAGCAGCCCAGTCGCACCTGATTGCGGGCGTCGGTGTCCGGCAGGTCCACCGCCAGGAAGAGCCCCTTCCCCCGGACGTTCGTCACCCCCGGGAATTCCTTCGCCAGCCCCCTCAGCTCGGCCAGAAAGACCTCGCCGACGCGCGCGGCCTGGCCAACAACGTCATCCTCCTCCAGGATCTGGAGGTACCGGGCCGCGCGGACCATGTCCACCAGATTGCCGCCCCACGTCGAGTTGATCCGCGACGACACCCGGAACACGTTCTTCTCCACCTCGTCGATCCGGCGCGTGCTCATGATCCCGCACACCTGCGTCTTCTTGCCGAACGCAATGATGTCCGGCGTCACTCCCGTGTGCTCGTACGCCCACAGCTTACCCGTCGTGCCGAGACCGGTCTGGACCTCGTCGAAGATGAGCAGCGCCTCCCTGCGGTCCGCGATCTCCCGCAGCGCCCGGAAGAACTCCGGACGGAAGTGGCGGTCGCCCCCCTCACCCTGGATCGGCTCGATGAGGATCGCGGCGATCCCGTTCGGGTCCGACTCGAACGCGGCCTCGATCTGATCCAGCGTCTTCCGCTCCTTCGACGCCATGCCGCCCTCGTCCAGGTCCTCCTCGATGAACGGCGCGGCCACCCGCGGCCAGCTGAACTGCGGGAAATGCAGCGTCTTCATCGGGTCCGTGTTGGTCACGCTCAGCGTGTACCCGCTCCGGCCATGGAACGCGCCCTCGAAGTGCAGGATCTTGTCACCGCCACCCTCGACGCCCGCCGCCTGGTTCTTCCTCACCTTCCAGTCGAACGCCGCCTTCATGGCGTTCTCCACCGCCAGTGAGCCGCCCGCCACGAAGAAGAGGTATCGGAACGGCTCGGGCACCGCCACCCGGCGGAAGACCTCCACGAACGCCGCGTACTGCCGACTGTAGATGTCGCTGTTGGCCGGGTTCGACAGCGCCGCCGTCATGAGCGACTTACGGAAGCCCTCGTCCTCCATCTTCGGGTGGTTGTGGCCCAGCGGGAGGGTGGCAAAATAGCCGTAGCAGTCCAGATATTCCTTCCCCTCCAGCGCTCCCACGATGGTGGACCCATGGGACTTCTCCAGGTCGATCACCAGGTGGAACCCGTCCACCAGCACGTTCTCCTTCAGGATATCGAATACCCTGTCCGCGGCTACCTTGATCTCCGGCATTTTTGCCTCTCTGTCCGACGTCTGTGAGTGGGACCCCCGCGCGGTCTGCGGAGTTCTCCGTGATTGTTCGATGCCGGCCCCGCCGGCGCGCCCAGGCGACCGTCGGATCCTGCTCCGGCGATATGGAGATGTCAGACGTTCGGAGGCGCGTAGATCCCCGGCCGCGAGTCCCGGGGAGGGATTCGCGTCGCGCGCTGGCAGACAGTGGCGTACAGGCCGTCCATCACGGCGTGCTCCAGTCGAGGTTCCGCGGGCCCTCGGCAACCCCCGGATTCCCTGAATCTAGCGCCGCTCCAAAGCCGGACGCAAAGGAGTCAGGACCGATCAGCGATCGCCAGGCGCTGCGCCACTGTGGAATTGCCCACGCTATTCGGGAAACAATCGCCAACCCTCCGCAGAGCCGGCCGCCATCGGGGTATTCACCCCGCCATGCGGGGACAATCGGGAATCGGAGATCTCATAGACCACCCCTGGGGGCTTGCCACCGGCGCCTTCATTCACCACCCGCAACCGCAGCCCGCAACGCGCCCCCTGCCCCCTGACCCCTGCCCCCTGCCTCCTGCCTCCCGCCTCCTGCCTCCTGCCTCCTGCCTCTTGCCTCCTGCCTCCTGCCTCCTGCCTCCTGCCTCCTGCCTCCTGCCTCCTGCCTCCTGCCTCCTGCCTCCTGCCTCCTGCCTCCTGCCTCCTGCCTCCTGCCCCCTCGCTCCTCGGCAACTCCCGCATCTCACGGCTCCCGGGTTACCGCCAGCCGCCCCGTCCACCAGCCGTCTTCCTGCACCTCTTCGACGACGACGAGCCCCGCCCGCCGCGCCGCTTCCACCAGCCCGGTCCTCTCCGACGGCAGAATCCCCGAGAGCACGAGCCACCCGTCCGGCGCCAGCGCCGCCGCGAGATCGCCCATCAGCGGGCGCAGCACGTCGGCACCGATGTTCGCCACGATCCCGTCATAGCCAGGCTCACGCTCGCGACCCTCGCCACCGGCGGCCCCGCCGGCCGCGACACGGATCCGGCCGGGCACCGCCTCCATCCGCACCGTCCGGATCCGATCGTCGACGCCGTTCAATCGCGCGTTTCGGCGCGCGGCCGCAACCGCCAGCGGGTCCGACTCGAGCGCCACCGCCGCACCCGCCCCGAGCGCCAGCGCGGCGATCGCCAGGATCCCCGATCCGGCCCCGACGTCCAGGACATGGTCCCCCTCCTCCACCATCGCCTCGAGCAACCGCAGGCACGCGCGCGTGGTGGCGTGCTCCGCCGTACCGAAGGCGGTGGAGGGCTCCAGCCGGATCTCGGACTTCCCCACCCGGACCACCGCACTCTCGACACCCCGGCGCGCCAGCCACTCCTCCGGCTGCAGCCAGCGCCAGCGCACGATCGGCGCACGCAGGCTGGTGCTGGCCCGGATCGCCAGCTCCGCCTCCGCGGCCAAGAGCACAGGGTCGTCGTGCGGCGCGAACAGCGCCCCCACCCCGTCCGACTCTCGCTCCACCGCGTGGGCACCCAGGCGCCGGAGCGCGTCCACCATCAGGATGGCCTCACCGGAAGGTGGCTCCGGCGCCGTGAGCAGCAGCATGCGCGCGGCGGAGTCCAGGGGCGCGTTCGGCGAGGATCCCTGCGGGTCCATCAAGCTGCCGGGGAACGACGGACGTGGCGGGACACCCGGGTCGTGCTATCTTCGGAGCGCCCCCGTGACCCCCACTCCGTTGCGAGCCCCCGATGACCGACGGTCCGGCGACCGAACCGCTGCAGGAGACCGCATCCCCTACCGCCGCGGGAGCTGAGCCGCTCCTGCCACCGGACTCCGCTCCCGCAGCCGGGCGTGCCCGGCGTTTCGACCGGTCCATCGTGGACGGCCCCATGAAATCCACGGTGTGGAAGCTCGCCTGGCCGACCATGCTTCAGAACGTCATCGGTGGGCTGCAGGGGATCGTCGACCACGCCATGGTGGGTCATTACGTGGGCTACACCGCCAATGCGGCGATCGGTGTGAGCTGGCAGATCTTCCTCGTCGTGGTAGTGTTCATCTCGTCCATCTTCACCGGGATGGGCGTGCTGGTGGCCCGCTTCGCTGGCGCCGATGAGGGCGACAAGGTGGACCGCACCGTCTACCAGGCGTTCCTCACCGCCATCGGGCTGTCCCTCCTCGTCCTGGCCCCTCTCGGGTACTTCCTGGCACCGACGCTCCTGGACCTCGTCAACGCCGAGCCCGCCGTGCAGGCGGAGGCGCTGCCGTACCTCCGGATCATGTTCGTGTTCAGCTCCGGCCTCCTCATGTTCTTCATGCTCGGCGGCGCGCTCCGCTCGGCCGGGGACGCCCACACGCCGCTCCGCCTGGGCGTCCTGGTGACCGTCCTCAACCTGGTCCTGAACGTCGTGCTGATCGGCGGCATGGGTCCGATCCCCGCCTTCGGCACGGCGGGCGCGGCCATGGGCACGGTCATCGCCACGGGCGGCGTGGCTGCCTACGCGCTCTGGCGGCTCTGGCACGGTGGCTGGGTCGTATCGTTTCCACGGGGCGCGCACCTCAAGCCCAACCTGACCATCATCCGCTCGCTGTTCCGATTCGGACTCCCCACCGGCGTGCAGGGGGTCGCCATGAACGTGGGGGGTGTGCTGCTCCTGGCGTTCATCGGCTCGCTCCCGCGGAGCGCGGAAGCCCAGGCCGCCTATACCGTCTCCTACACCCAGCTCTTTTCTCTCATCACCTGGACCACCGTCGGCCTCATGGGCGCCGCCGCCGCCGTGGCCGGGCAGAACCTCGGGGCGGGGAACGCGGACCGCGCGTCCGACGCCGTCCATACCGCCGCCGGGTTCGGGCTCCTGTGCGCCGCCGCAATCGGGCTCCTCTTCCTGCTCATCCCCCGCCCCCTGCTCGGAGTGTTCGGCATGGACGAGCCCGCCGTTGTCGACCTGGGCGTCCAGCTCCTCCGCTTCCTCGCCCTGTCCGGCATCTTCATCGCCATCGCCCTCACCTACACCGGTGGACTCCAGGGCACCGGCGATACCAAGAGCCCCCTCTACATCTCCATCATCTCCCAGATCATCGTGCCGCTGGGACTGTGTTTCGCCATCCAGCAGGTGGGCACGCTGCGGGCCACCCACATCTGGTTCGCCATCGTGCTCGGCCATTTCACCCGCGCCCTGCTCAGCGTGATCCGCTTCCGGCAGGGCCGCTGGCGCGGGATCGTGGTGGACATCTCGTAGCCAGCCGACTACGCCATCGCCACCACGTGCTCGAACTCCTCCTCCTCCACCGGCTGCACCGACAGCCGGCTCCGACCCGTCACCACCATATCGTCCAGCGCCGGGTCCGCCTTCAGCTCCGCCAGCGGCACGACGCGTGGCAGCTTCCGCACGAACCGGATGTCCACCATGAACCAGCGGGGATCGTCGGCGGACGCCTTTTCATCGTAATAATCCGAATCCGGGTCCTGCGCCGTCGGGTCCGCATAGCCCTCGCGTGACACCTCCGCGATCCCGGCCACGCCCGGCGGGCTCGCGTTGCTGTGGTAGAAGAGGACGCGGTCGCCCTCACGCATTTCATCACGCATGAAGTTCCGCGCCTGGTAGTTCCTGATCCCGTCCCATGAAGTCTCCCCGTCCGACTCCAGGTCGTCGATCGAGTAGGTGCCCGGCTCCGACTTCATCAACCAGTACTTCCGCTTCGCCATGGATCGCCTCCGTCTTGCGGTGAAACGCGGAACGTGCGTAGGTCAACGTGTACGGACAACCCGACTCCCTGACTCCGGCGCGATGCGATGAGGACGGTACAGGTCGATCGTGAAGCCCGATCCGCCGTCCGGCGGCGAGCCACCCGAACCCGCCGCGGGCGGGCGGTCGTGGCCCGCACTGTCCGGACCATCTTCGCCAGCGTCGCGATCCTCGCCTGCCCAGCCGCCGCCGCGCCGGCCACCGCTCAGACCGGCATTGAGCCGGCACGGTCGCCCTACCCGGGGTCGCTCCCGTTCTTCCACGACGTATACACCTTCCGCGGCGATGCGGGGCTCACCCTGGTGGTGGCGGCGTTCGCGGTGTCCGCCGGAGATCTCACGCCCAGGCGCGACGGTCGGGAGTCCGTCTATCGGTTCGATGTGTCGCTCGTGCTGGCCGACACGACGCTCCGCTCCGTCTCCCGCACCGATGACTCCGCCTTCGTGGCCGCGCGGCATTCGCTGCCCGACGGACACCTCCTCTACACCCACGCCGCCGTGCAGGCCCCGCCCTCCCGCAACACGGTCCGGCGAGTCATCATGACCGACGCAAACAATCCCGGGGTGGGACAGCTCTACGACGCCGGCTTCCCGATCCCGGACTACAGCGGCAGCCGCCTGATGCTGAGCGACATCGCTCTCGGCCAGCCTGACCCCGCAGGCGGCTGGAGCCGGGGCGACGCCACGGTCGCCATCCTTCCCGTCACCCGCTTCCCCGAGAGCTCGCTCGAGGTCTACTACGAGATCTACAACCTCCCCACGGGCCACCGCTATGAGACCCGGATCGCCGTCGAGCCGGTGCCCGCCGGTGACCCGGGTGGTGCCCTGGCGCTACGGTTCACGGGGAAATCCGACGTGGCCCCGGACCGCGCCCTCCCGGAGCTGCGCCGGGTCACCGGATCGCTCGATCCGGGGGGGTATCGGCTGACGGTCACCGTCACGAACACGGAGACGGGCGAGACCGCCACTCGCTCCCGCCTCTTCGAGGTGCGGCGCTGGGAGGACGGCGCTACGCTCGTGGTGGCGCGACCCAGCTCCTGAACATCGCGAACGCCCGCACCTCCCGCGATCCCCGTTGGGGCGATAACTTCCCGGCCCGACAACCGTTTCCGAGAGCTCCGATGGACAATTCCACGACGCCACCCCCGGCGGGTGCCGCGGCCTCCGACTGGCGACTCCGGATCCCCGAGTCCCGCCGCCGCTACCTCCGGGCCTGGTTCTGGTCAGTGGCGGGCATGACCCTCGGCGTCCTCATCGTCGGCGGCATTACCCGGCTTACCCAGTCGGGGCTGTCCATCGTGGACTGGGATCCCCTCTTCGGCGTCATCCCACCACTCACGGAGGCGCAGTGGCTCGAGACGTTCGACCGCTACCGCCAGTTCCCGGAGTATCAGCAGCTCCGCCAGGGGATGACGCTCTCGGAGTTCGAGCTCATCTTCTTCTGGGAGTATCTCCACCGGCTGCTGGCGCGGGGCATCGGACTCGTCTTCCTGGTGCCGCTGCTCTTCTTCTGGGTGCGCGGGTATCTGACCCGTCCACTCGTCCGCCGCTCGCTCGCCCTGTTCGGGCTCGGCGCCGCGCAGGGGGTCATGGGGTGGCTCATGGTCGCCAGCGGCCTCGTGGACCGGCCCAGCGTGAGTCATTTCCGCCTGGCCGCCCACCTCAGCCTCGCGTTCCTCATCTTCGGCTTCGCCGTGTGGCTGGCCCGTGAGCTCGCGGTCTCCGCCACCCGCCCTGCCATCGCCCCGCGCGCCTACCGATTCGTGTCCCGCGGCCTCGTCGCGGTCGGCGCCCTGCTCCTGCTCCAGGTGGTATGGGGGGCCTTCACCGCCGGCCTGGACGCCGGACTCTACAACAACACGTTCCCGCTCATGGACGGCAAGCTCGTTCCGGCCACGCTCCTCTGGCTCGATCCGCCCGTACGCAATTTCGTCCACAACCCGGTGGCGGTGCAGTGGATGCACCGCGTACTCGGCACCCTGCTCGGACTGGCCACGATCGGGCTGTTCATCGGCACACGGAGGCTCCACACGGACCGGCTCACAGCGCGCCTCAACGCGATGTTCCTCGCGCTGATCGTCGTCCAGTACCTCCTGGGCGTGCTCACGCTCCTCTTCTTCGTCCCGGTCGCCCTCGGCGTCACCCACCAGGCCACGGCCATGATCACCTTCGGCGTCTGGGTCACCTGGCTCCACCACGTCAGGAACCTCGAGGTCGGCACCGCTCCCGCCGTGCGGAAGCGCGACCGCACCACCGCCGCCGCGCCCCCTTGACCGCCGTGGGCGCGATCAGCCAGGCGGAGCCGCGGGGCCGTCAGCGCACCCGGTCGAACCGGATGTCGCGCGCCCTCACGTTGGAAACGAGGAACGCGATGACCCGGCCGTCGTCGTCGCGCACGAACTCCACTTCCGCGATCGGGAACGAGCCGGTGAACGCGTCCTTTTCACCCGGCTCCAGCGTCACGTCGTCGAATCGCCGGTGCCGCACTACGAGCTCCTCGTCCTCCAGCGCGACCGTGTAGAACGTCTCCAGCTCCTCGCTGTAGAACCGACCCGTGAACGCCTCGAGCGCCGCCACCGACGGCTTCCACCGATCGCCCTCCAGACGCGTGGCGCGGTGCTCGCCGTTCTGGTGCAGCATGGCGTGGGTGATCTCCCCCTCCTCACCGCGGTGGAACGTCACGCTCGCCACCACGCCCACCAGCGTGAAGCTCGAGTCGGAGGTGGGCTCCATCCGGACTCTCTGCTGCCCCGTCGCCTGCGTGTACAGCGTGTCGGCCTCCCGGAAGAAGGTGAGGATGAACGCCGGCGCCTCGTCCAGCGCGTACCGTCCGGCGATCTCGTCGAAGGCGGCGGGGTCATAGGTCTCCGGATCGAACGGCGCCGCCCCAACCCCCGCAGCCGCGTCCGCGCTCGCCTCGGATTCCGGCTCCAGCGCGTCGCCCAGGTACGCCTCCGCCACGGCCGTCGCCACCGCGCCGGAGAACGCGGCGTTGTTGCTCAGCGTGATCACACCGGTCCGGCTGCCCGGGTAGTAGGCCAGCATCGCCCGATGCGCCACATCCGCCCCGCCGTGCTGGATCCGGCGAGCGCCGCGCAGCTCGTCGATGAACAGGCCGAAGCCGTACTCGGTGGTGTCGCCGGTCGTGAGGATATACGGGGTCGTCATGGTATCGATTATGGCGCGCCCGCCCAGCTCGCCCGTCTCCAGGTTCGCTACCCACCGCGCCAGGTCAGCCACCGTGGTGTAGATCCCGCCGGCCCCCATGGCGCCCCCCAGGTCGGCGGCCTCACGGTAGCCGCCCTCCGCCTCCGGGATATAGCCCTGGGCGCTGTTCTCCACGATCTGCGACGGGGAGGCGCGGACCACGGTCTGCCTCATTCCCAGCGGCTCGAACACGTTCTCCCGCATCCACTCCGGGAAAGGAGTGTCCGCCACTCGCTCCACCACCACCGACAGGAGACCGTAAGCCGTGTTGTTGTAGTTCCACTCCGCACCCGGCTCGTTCTGCAGCTCCGGCTGCCGCTGTACGATCTCGATGAGCTCGTCCCGATCGACGTAGTCGCCCTCGTCGATCCGCCGCCCGGCCAGCGCCAGCGTGTTCAGGAACTCCCGGTAGCCGCTGGTGTGCGTCAACAGGTGGCGCAGCGTGACCGGGTGCTCGAACTCCGGCAGCTCGGGGATGTACTCGCGCACGTCGTCGTCCAGCGACAGCTCGCCGCGGGCACGGAGGAGCGTGATGGCGAACGCCGTGAACTGCTTCGACATGGATCCAATGTTCGTGCGCGTAGCGGTGCTGAACGGGACGTGGTGCGTCAGGTTCGCCATACCGTACCCGCGCGCGAACACCAGCTCGCCCTCCCGGACCACACCCACCACTCCGCCGGGAACATCACCCGTGTACGGGGCCATGAGCTGATCCACGCGCTCGTCAGCATCCACCGCCACCGGCTCCACACGGTCGAGCCGTACGGCGTAGCGTCCCGTCCCATCCTCCTCCGGCGCCACCTCGATACGATACGCTCCCGCCGCCCGGGTCTCGAAGTGGATTCGCTCCACACCCCTCCGCCGGTCGTCGAACCGCCGTACGACCTCCCCGTCCGGGTCCCGCACGGTAATCGCCACATCCACCGACTGCTGATCCACCTCCCCGAATACGAACTCATCCGCCCCCAGCTCGATCGTGTACGCGTGCGTCGCGGACGGCGCGATGGAGTCCGCCGCCACCTCACCCTGGGCGATGGGCCGCGGCGTCGCGTCGCCCGTCTGGGCGCGGACAGGGAGGGGCGCCAGCACGAACGGCAACAGCGCAGCGATCAGATGGGCGGAAAGTCTCATGCAAATCCTCTTCGGTTCTCTCGGGTTGCTTTAGACGACCGTGTACGCCGCGCACCGATGGAGTCTTCACCGGCTCCGCTGGGAACTCTTGCGGGATCGGGTGAGCGGGAACGGTAGACGTATCGTTGGAACGGGCGGCTCACGGTGCAATAGCCGGGATCATCATCCACCGCAGGAACTCCTCGCCAGACGCCACGCCCCGGGCGGGCGTCGGGTCCACGTCGGACCGCAGAGGAGGGGATCGGTCCGGGCGGGACTCAGCTGCGGGCGTCGGTCGCGGGCTCGTCATGGCCGATGATGATCCGCTCGATCTTCCCCAGCAGGGATGGGCTGCCGGCGCGACTGGCACCGAAGAGGCCGTCCTCCAGTGCATTGGCCTTGTCGGCGGCGGCGAAGAGGGAAAGCCACCGGTCGTACTTCTCACCGAATCGCATGACGGCGTAGAAGCGGTGTCCCGGCCGGTTGCCCGGGAAGACGATGTCGAGGGCCGCGGCCGCAAGACAGAGGGGGGAGAGTACAATGTCCTTGGCCCCATCGAGGACGAGCTTCACCTGGAAGATCAGGAGGTCTCGAAGAATGATCCACCGCGTCCGTGTCGTCCTGGTCATTGCGTCCCGTCCCATGTCGCGTGCGATCCAGCGTCCGTCTCACAAGCCCGTACGGAAGCAGACCGGCCGATGTTTCGCACGGGGTTGCAAGCAGAGGACCTGGTCGGGGGCGCTTCTGGCCTCGAGCTGGACCCGCGCTGGTCACACGCCGGGGTCCGGCGCGACCTCTGTGCCGGCGATGGTGCTCTCCTCCTGCCGGCTCTCCGGAGCGCCATCGGCGCCGACCGCCTCGATCGCGTAGGCGAAGCGCCAGTCGCCCAGCTGCTCGGGATCGGCCTGCTCCGGGGTTCCTTCGTCCCAGGGCCCGTGCTCGCCGAATACGTTGTCGATCGGAGCCTCGAATACGCGCCGGTAGGGTGTGAGGGCATCGTTGGCGCTGAGACGGTCGATCTCTTCCCCCTCGGCTTCGACCACCAGGGAATCGCCCGCGGTGACCTCGCCCTCATAGAGCACATTGGTGAAGCTGAGGCGATTCATCGCCGGATGCTCGGAAATCGAGAGGTGGCTCTTGGGATCCTCCGGGATCCGCGTTTCCGTGATCTCGTCACGCTCCGGCACGCCCGCACGGAATCGGAAACGGAACTCTCCAGTAATGTCAAAATCCTTGCTGTCGAGGATCTCGATGTAGCGCAGGGTTACGCGAATCCGGCGCGGGAGGCGCTGCTGCTCTGTGCTCTTGTCCATGGTATTCGACCTTCCTTCAGGATGAATGGCTCGGGGGGGGGTGCACCGCCCTCGGTCGACGCTGGTGCGGGGCCGTTCCTGCCCCTCAATGAGATGCAGACGACTGCAGAGCGAGCAGTCGGCGGAACTCGGGTACCGGCTCCAGGGTGCGCCACCACCACGACAGTCCATCGCCCTGGTCGAAGCGGTGTCCGGGGTTCGTAGCCAGGTAGCGACGCACCAGGCCTACGGCCTCATCGGTCTCACCGAGGCGACTGCGGACGAACGCCTCCCGGAGCCAGAGCGAGCGCCCGGGGTCCAGATGGGGCGCATCGCCATCCCGTGACGCGGCGGCGAGAACGGCACGAGCGCTATCCGGCGCGCCGGCCCGCTCCAGGACGGCCGCGACAAAGATCCGATTCTCGACATCATACCAGGCGCGATCGTACTCCGGGGCCAGCGAATCGGCCTCGGCCAGCAGGCGCCATGCTTCCGCCGGATCGGCGGCGAGCGCGGGTGTAGCCATGAGCCGGATGCGACAGATCCGGAACCGGTAGTTGGCGGGAAATCGGCGCCGGCCCTCCTCGCACGCTTCCACGGCCGGGCGGAACTGGCCCATGTCCAGCGCGGCGGTGTGGATCCGCCAGAGCACGTTGTCGGCCGACTCGAGGTAGGCATCCTCCTCGTACGCCCGCTTGGCGGCCAGCAGGACGGCGGCGATACCCGGAGCGTCGGGATCGTTGTAGTAGAGGTGGCTCAGGGTGCTGAAGGCGGACGCGAGCCCCGGGTTCCGCTGCACCGCAGCCTCCAGATCGGTGCGCGCGGCCCGGATCAGGTCTCCCCGGGCCGCTCCTTCCAGCTCCGGGTCGGTGAGCCAGCGCCAGTACCGCGCGGTGCCCCGGGCCTCCAGCGCCTCGGCATCGGCCGGATCGCGCTCGACCGCTTCCATGCCGTAACGAATCGCGGCGATGGCGTGCGGCAGCCCGGCCTCCAGGTCCGACGGTAGCCGCGCCCGGCGATACGCCACCTCCGAACGGAGCGTCATGGGCCGCGCCCATTCCTTCTCGATCTCCGCGGCCAGGGCCAGAAGGGAGTCCGCCCGCGCGTACTGGAGATCGGCCTCCACGGCGTCATGCTCCTGCGCCGCCGCCTCCGCGTCCTTCATGGCACGACGGCCCTGCTGGAGCACCCCCCACGCCACCGTATTGTCCGTCTCGGCTCGGGTCTCCCGCAGCCGCACCTCCTCGCCCAGCCGCTCACGAAGCAGCACGGCCGCCTCCCTCGCCATCCGGGTGCCGCCCTCCACCAGCACGATCTCCGGCACCTCGAAGCTCGTTCGCCGGAACACGGCGCCGCTCGCGCCATCCAGCAGCGCCAGGTCCACCGCGAACCCATCCGCAGTCTCGCCGATCGAGCCGGTCACCACGGTGCCCGCCTGAAGCTCGCCGGCCGCCGCGACCACGTCCACGTCACTTCCCCGGTACGGCAGCACGCCGTTGGCGCTGATCACGTCCAGCTCCGGCACCCGCGACAGCTCCAGGATCAACCCTTCCGTCAGCGCGTCCGCCACGGACACCAGGCGCCCGTCCCGGGTTCGGTCCTCGAGGTACAGGACCGCGATACGCTGCGCCGCGAGACCTCCCTCCTCCAGCCCCGCCATCGCCCGCTTCGCCTCGACGTGCGCCCCGACGGAGCGCACCGTAAAGCCTCCCATGACCAGAATGAGGACGAGGAAGAACGCGATCTCCGAGCGCGGCGCCTTCTGACGACCCTGCTCCCCGTGGAACCACGCGAACACCCCCGCCGCCGGCAGCCCGCCCAGGAACCACAGGAGCGCCACCCGGTACGCCAGGCCCGGAAGTATGTCCTGCTCCACCAGCTGCGACACCGCCTCGATGACCACCCAGCCCCCGGCCAGGTAGCCAATGAGGATCTGGACGAACCGCCGCTCGCGAAGGTCTCGAATCGTACTCATGGGGGGTCTTCCTCATATGGGGGGAACCAACCAAGCATCACATTCGCATTGCTCCCCCGTCAAGGGTGAGGTCCGACCCCGAGTGCGGGGCCGGACCTCCCTGTTCATGCCACGGGAACCGCTACTTCTCCTGCGCTGCTACGGCGTGACCTCCTACAGCTTCGGCTCGAAGCCGCAGGCGTCGACCACACTCACGAACAGCTGCGCGTTGTCCGCGGAATCGAAGCGCCCGCCGGAGAAATCAATGCTGTTGCTCCAGAACATGTTGACGTCACTGAAGGCGAATGCCGGCCCCGAATATGGCCCCACCCCCAGGCTACCCTCGGGGACGGTGACGGCGGCCGCCTTATAGTCCGCCTGCCTGGCGAACACCGTAGCGGGTCCAGCGGGCTCGATGAACCAGCCCGGGTAGAACTGGAGCAGCTCGCTTATATCATTCCCCAGGGCGCCCGAGCCGGCTACCGCGCCTGTTTTGCTGCCGGTAACACTCAACCCGAATGGATCAAGCAGACTCGCGTTCGCTGCCGCGAACGCGCCGTTGTCCGCCAGCAGAATGGCACATCCGCCGTGCTCCACGTACTCCAGCAGCGCATTCTGTTCATCGGCGTCCAGCTGACTGATCCCGACATTGGCTCCGTTTTTGACCGAGCCGAGAAGCACGACATCGACCTCATCGTGAAGCAGGCCGTTGTCGAGTCTGGATGCCGTCGTCGGCCAGACGTTCAGGAAGTGACCCTCGAGCGCCGCCATGGCGCCTGCGAGCTTAGCGGACTCGATGGACGACCATCCGCCCCTCTCCAGATCGAACCCGGCAATGCGGAGCCCCGGGTCCACCCACGCGATCGTGGACAGATCGCGAGCCGAACCGCCGAACCCGGTGTGCCCGGCGTACGCGGGCGTCCCGAAGATGAAGTCCCGCACTCCGAGACCCGCTTTCTGGAGGAAGGCGAACGCGCCGGAGGGCCCGGCTCCAGGTATGTAATCGGCGCATGTTAGCGGCGGCCCCGGCACATTCGGCAGAAGCTCGAATGTCGGGCTACCCGCGGGCGGGTCGTCATGATGTGCGCCCAGCACCAGCTCGTCCTGGGCGTCCTCCCAGTCCGTCCCGTAGAAGGCCTGTACGGCCGCGGTGTCGATGCACTGCGCGACGATCACGTCCTTCGCAAACTCCACCTCGGGATCAGGCAGCAGGTTGTATTCGTAACAGCTGTTGAACCACTTCAGCTCCACGCCCAGGTCACAACTCGCGTCGTCTGGGTCCAGCTCCGCGATCGTGAGGACGTAGGGCCCGCCGCCCGGCAGCGGGGGCAGCGCACCTTCCGGAATGTAGATGGCCGCATCTCCGTCGCGGGTGAAGATCGTCGTCTCGACCGACGGGTCAATCGTGGCCACCTTGCAGTCCAGACCGGTGACACAGCCGAGCGCGTCCCCGATGAAGAATTTCACGGGGACGGTCCGGCCCTTCTTGAGGCCGATCACTCCGGATTCCGGGTCCGCGGCGTTCTTTGCGCCCTTGCCCCGGAACTGCAGGTCGGCGAAGCCGAGGGGCTCGCTTCCGAGGTAGACGGTCAGACGGTATATGTAGGGCCCAGTCTCGACCGCTAACGACGTGTCCCTGGTGTCCCACTTCAACTTGTAGTGATCGCCATCATACTGGATGTCCGATCCGGAGAACGTGACAGAGTTGTCGCTGCAGACGTCGTTCCCACCGCCATCCTCCTCCAACTCGCATATCACGACGTGTGGCGCCAGGCCCGCCAGCGGCGACTGTCCCCGCTTGTCGGGCTGGCTGACCAGCGGAGCGAGGAAGAGGAAGCCAGGGTTGCCGTCGTTGGAGCCGTCCTGGATCTCGGCAGCCGGCGCTTCATCCGGGGCAAGAGGCGCCACCGGTCCGCTCACGTCGCCCTGCTCACAGCCAGTGAACAGAAGCAGGCTCGTACTCGCGAGCAACGCGAGCATGCGGGTCGCATGGATGGTACGCCGGCCGGGGCCGGTCGGGGAATGTCTGGTCATCGGTATCAAGCAACACCTCCTTGGGGGGTCGATCCTTCGTTTTTCTCGTATTTCACGCTACTGCACGAATGCTTCATGGCTCGCCTCGCCGACGTCCGGAACGGAGCCGGGTACCGTCCGTTCGAGTGCCGCTCTCAACTGCCGCCCGTTGAACGGCTTCATCAGGAGCTCGTCTCCCCGGCCCCGGGCGGCCCCATCCTCCCCGCTGATCAGCAGCACGGGGATGTGCCGCAGGTCGGGGTCCTTGCGGAGGGCGTCACAGAAGCCGTGTCCGTCCAGGCGTGACAGGTTTACATCGCAGATCACTGCGTCCACGGCCCCGGCGCGAACGAGCGTCAGCGCCTCCACGCCATCGGAAGCCTCGACCACCCGTGCGATGGCGGGCTCGCCGCACTCCAGACACCGTCGCAGGTACAGCCGCATATCCGCGTCGTCATCGACGACCAGGAGCATCAACGGCCGCACCTGAGGCGGCTCCACCACCCGGCCCTCCAGGATGCCGCCACGGACGACGCGCAGCTTGCGGGGAGTTCGTCTCGACGGGTCACATGCACCATGGCACCTGCGCTGCTGGGAGGACTGGATCTCTTGCGGCGTCCAACATGGGAGCGGAAGGAGCGGGGGGGTTGCGGCCGTGTTGCGATGACTTGCCGTCACGTTGCGCTGCACGCACACGCAACTCTTCGCAACACCGGGAACACCGAATTCGGCCGGAGCGGGAACGGAGGAGGGCCGCGGCCCAGGCGGTGCGAAGGAAGGCGGTTCGGCGGGGCGTCCGGCTAGGTCACGACGCGGGAGCGGTACGCCGAGGGTCGTACCAGGAAGGCATCCTGGAAGCTGTTGGAGAAATGGGAAACGCTCTTGAATCCCACGGAGTACGCAATGGAGCTGACGGATCCCGCCCCCTGCTCGAGCAGTTGGGCGGCACGTTCAAGCCGCATGCGGCGGATCAGGTCGGAGGGGCTCTCGTCCAGGAGGTCCTGGAGCTTCCGGTACAGTTGACTCCGGCTGTGGGCCACGTCATGGGCGAGACGCTCGACGGTGTACGTCTCGTCGTCCATGTTGGCCTCGATGGCGTTCCCGACCTGCTCCAGGAAGCGTTGATCGGCGGATTCCACGTCCACGGCCCGGGCGTGCAGGGTCAGCGGGTCACCTGAGAACCGCTCGCGCAGCCGCCTCCGCGAGGCGATCAGGTTCGCGGTGCGGGCGAGCAGCTCATCGGCGCGGAACGGCTTCGTGAGGTAGTCGTCCGCTTCCTGCCGCAGCCCCGCCACCCGGTCCTCGGGTGCCGCCCGGGCGGTGAGCAGGACCACGGGTATGAAGTCGGTCTCGGGGTCCTGCTTGATGGCGCGGCAGAGGTCGAATCCATCCATGTCCGGCATCGTGACATCCGAGAGGACGAGGTCGGGGAGGGCGCTCCGGACCATCTCGAGGCCCTGCGTGCCATTGGTCGCCTCCAGGACGCGGTAGTCCCGGGCGAGGTGCGTCCGCAGGTAGGCACGGATCTCCTGGTCGTCCTCGACCACGAGCACCGTGGTCACGTCTTCCGCGTCCTCCGCGTCTTCGGAGGGCGCCTCTGCGTCCGGAACCGCTGCCTCCACGACAGGCGGTATGCCCGGGGGGGCGACGGCGCGGTCGCGAATGTCGCCGTAGGACGCCGCCGCATGCGCCCCCGATGCCGGATCCGCCCCCGACGCCGCTCCGGTCCCGCCGGCGATTCCCAGCGGCAGCGTAGCGGTGAAGGTGCTGCCGAAGCCCTCCTCACTCTCCACCGCGAGGGTCCCGCCGTGCAGCTCCACCACCTCTCTGGCGAGGGCCAGCCCGATCCCGGTCCCGCCCGGGAGTCCCTGTTCCCCTTCGGCGCGGCTGAAGCGGTCGAAGACCCGTTCCAGATCCCGCGGGGCGATCCCCGGGCCATTGTCCCGGACGCTGAGCCAGGCGTGCTTGTCATCGGCGTGGAGCCGGACCCGCACCGTCCCGCCATCGGGGGTGAACTTGAGTGCGTTCGAGAGCAGGTTCGAGAGCACTTTCCGCAGTTGCTCCTGGTCACCGTCCATGGAGACGGGTCCGTCCGGGGCCTCGATATCCAGATGGAGCGTCTTCCTGGCAGCCAGGGGCGCGAAATCGGCCGCCGTCTCCCGCACGAATCTGGTGAGGTCGAGAGGCTGGGCGTGGAGCGGCATCCGGCCTGCCTCGAGTCGTGCCAGATCCAGGATCTGGTTGATGAGGTCGAGAACCCTTCCGGCATTGCGGCGCGCCATGGTGACCTGGCTCCTCTGCGCGCCTTCGATCGCACCATGGAGGCCCTCCAGGAGGTCATCGAGCGGCCCCAGGGTAAGCATGAGGGGCGTCCTGAACTCGTGGCTGATATCGGCGAAGAGCCGGCTGCGCGCCTGGACCGCGGCCCGCGCCTCGTGGTAGAGCCGGGCGTTCTCCAGCGCCTGGGCCGCCCGACCGCCCAGATTCTCGGCAATGCCGAGGTCGACCGGGGTGTACGGCCGGCGTGCCTCGGTGCCCCCGAGCGTGAGGGTCCCCAGAACCTGTCCGCGAGCGACAAGGGGGACCACGATGAGGGAGTGCAGCTCCCCCTCCGGTCCCGCCGGTCCCAGGGGACGGTCCGCACGTGCTGAGAACCGGGTGTCGTGCCGGAGGTCCGCAACCAGGAGCGGCTCACCGCTGTGCACCGCGGCCACGATCGGGGATGTTTCGGCGCTGCCACGCACGGGCAGCGACTCCATATCCGCGAGCTGGGTTTCGCACTCGGCGTCGGCATGAACCGCCGCGACCGGTCGAAGCCGTTCGTCCGGCCCGGCGTCCAGGATGTGAACGATGCAGCAGTCGGCCAGAAAGGGAACGGAGAGGCGGGCGAGACTGGTGAGCGTCGCCTCCGGATCGAGGGAGTTGTCCAGGAGCGCGCTGGCTCGAGCGAGGAACGCCTGCGCTTCCTCACTCCTTCTCCGTTGGGTCACGTCGTGCATGGAGCTCATCACACGGGTCGGTGCCCCGGCCACGGAGCGTACCACGTGGGCCCGGTCGAGTATGACCGCGTAGTCCCCATCTCCCCGGCGAAAGCTGTACTCGCCGCTCCACGAGTCTCCCACACCGTCCAGCACCGCGTACAGCCCCCTGACTACCCGGGCACGGTCGTCGGGATGGATACGGCTGGTCCACCACTCGATGCTCTCGCTCACCTCGGAGGGCGAATAATGGAGCGCAAGTGCCGCGGACGGACCCCAGGACACGGTGCCGGTCGTGAGGTCCCAGTCACGGAACACGTCGGTGCTCGCCTGCACGATCAGGCGGTACCGCTCCTCACTGGCCCGGAGCAACACCCCGGCCTTGTGCTGTTCGGTGACGTCCTGCACCATCCCGATCACCGCGTACTCCCCGTCAAGCTCGATCCGAGTGCCCCGGACCTCGACGTGGATGATCTCCCCGCTCTTCTTTACACCGCGGAACGAATACTTCTCCTTGGTCTCCTCCCCAACCAGGCGCTTTCGCAGGTTCCTCTGCACCAGCTCCCGGTCCTCCTCGGCGATCAGGTCCATAATCGTGATGTCGCTCAGGAGCTCCTCGCTCGTGTAGCCCACGATCTCCGAGAACCTGGGATTTACGTACACCAGACGATCGCCCTGCACGATGTGGATGCCCACCAGGGAGTGCTCGACGAGGCTACGGAACCGTGTCTCGGCCGACCGCAGCTCCTCCGCCGCCGCAATGCGGGCCGAGATGTCACGGTTGATCCCGAGAGCGCCCACCTGCTGACCGCGATCATCGAACAGCGGAGCAACGGAGGATTCGATCCAGCCCCGGCTGCCATCCTTGCGCAGCAGGCCGATCTCCCCGCGCCAGCTCCCGCTCTCCTCGACCGCTTTCAACACCTCCTTCAGCAGGGGCTCGCGCGACTCGGGGACGTGGAGGATCGATACCGGCTGCCCGAGCATCTCTTCCCGCGTATACCCGTAAAGCAACTCCGACCCACGGTTCCAGTCCACCACCCGCCCCTCCATGTCCGTGACCAGGACCGCATCGAACACGTTCTCGAGGGCCTGTGCTCGCGCCCGGCGGATCAGATCGACGAAGACCGGCTCCTCCATGAGGGGAATGGCAGGAGCGTTCTGTTCTCGGGCCGCAGGGGGAACAGGGCGAGTGGTGTCCATGTCAGCGGGCCTTGCGGGGGGCGGTCCTTCACCTATCAGATTCATAATACCGCATCTCCACGGGGCTTGAAAGAAGACCGTAAACGGGAGCGAAGTGATCCGCCGGGTGACTGTGGCGCCAGGAGCGCGATCGGAGTCGTCCACCGTGCCCCCAGGTTCCTGGCCGCCGTGATGTCCACGAGTCCGCAATGCCACCCCCCCCGGCAAGGCCGACGTGAAACCGGTATATGGGGTGATCCGTACCGCTCCATCATGGAACAGCTGCGGCGGGACCTCGTCTACGCCCTTCGCGGGCTTCGAGGCGCTCCCGGCTTCGCCCTGATCGCCATTGCCACGCTGGCGCTGGGGATCGGGGTCAACAGCACCATCTTCAGCGTAGTCAGCGCCGTGCTCTTCCGGCCACTGCCGGTCGAGCGGCCGGTCGAGCTCGTGGACGTGTACGGCCACGCCGCGACGGCGGGGACCCACGACTCCAGCTCCTACCCGAACTACCTGGACTACAGGGAGCAGGCGAGCACCCTCACCGGCCTGGTTGCGTACACGAACTTCTTCGCCACGCTCACGCTGGAGGGGCGCTCGGAGCTGGTCGTGGGCGAGGCCGTATCCGACAACTACTTCGCTGTCCTGGGCGTTCGGCCCGCTCTCGGCCGGCCGTTCGTAGCCGAGGACTTCTCCGCACGAGGCACCTACCCGGTAACCATCGTGAGCCATCCGTTCTGGCGGAGCCGCCTGGGAGCGGACCCGGAGGCGGTCGGTCGGCCGGTCCGTATCAACGGCACGACGTATACGGTGGTGGGGGTGGCGCCGCGGGGTTTCGGCGGGATGATGCCCGCCGTGACCGCGCAGCTGTGGATCCCGCTCGCCATGGTGGACGAGGTGGAGCCGCTGGGGAACCGGCGGTACACGGGCGGCGCCGGAGGGGTGTCGCTGCTGGACCGTCGCGGTCAGCACTTCCTGTGGCTGCGCGGGCGGATGGCGAAGGGAGCGCAGCTCGGCCAGGTGCAGGCGGAGCTCCAGTCGATCGCGGCTCGGCTCGCGGATGCGTACCCTGAGACCAACGAGCTCGAACGCGTGACCGTGCTCCGGACCCGCAATGTTTCGCTCAACCCGGACATCGACCGGACCGTGGCGCCGGCGGGGCTGGTGCTGATCGTGTCCGTCGGGCTCGTCCTCCTGGTGGCGTGCGCCAACCTGGCCAACATGATGCTCGCGCGAGCCACGTCCCGTCGCCGCGAGATGGCGCTCCGGCTCGCCCTCGGCGCGACCCGCGGCCGGCTGGTCCGCCAGATCCTGGCGGAGAGCATGGTGGTCGCGCTGGCGGGCGGCGCGATCGCCGTCCTCCTGGCGCGGTGGCTGACCACCCTCCTCGCCCGCTTTCAGCCGCCCCTCCCCATCGATCTCGGGCTCCGGGTGGACCCCGACTGGCGCGTGCTCCTCTTCACCTTCGGCCTGGCCGTGGCGACGGGCGTGGCGTTCGGCCTCTACCCCGCCCTCCGCGCGTCACGCCCGGAGCTGGTACCGGCGCTCAGGGACGCGGGCGAGGGCGAGGCGCGCGGCCGTCACGGGATCGAGCTGCGGGATGGGCTGGTGGTGGCCCAGGTCGCGTTTTCCCTGGTCCTGCTGGTCACAGGCGCCCTCCTGATGCGAAGCATGGGGCAGGCCGCACGCATCGACCTGGGATACGACAGCGACCGGATCGCCCACCTCGGCATGGCGCTGGAGATGAACGGCTACACCGGCGCCGACGCCCGCGCACTCCTGGACGCCGGCACGCTTCGGCTCCGGGCACTGCCGGAGGTCAAGGCCGTCGGGCTCGCTTCGCGGGTCCCGCAGTCACTCAACAACAACGGGTTCGGCATCTTCATCGACGGCCACCAGGGCTCCAGCGCCGATACCCCGTACCGCCTCGACGGCGCCTACATCGACGACGGGTATTTCGAGGTGCTGCAGCTCCGCATCGTGGCCGGGCGCGGCATCGAGCCCGCCGACCGCGACGAGCGCCGGCGCGTGGCCGTGATCACCGAGACCATGGCCGCCAGGTTCTGGCCCGACGGCGACGCCCTGGGACGCGCCTTCCGGACAACGTGGGAGGGGGAGCCATACGAGGTGGTGGGGATCGTGGAAGACTACAGGGTCGATACCCCCGGCGAGGCACCCAAATCGTACGTCCACCTTCCCCTCGATCCCGCGGGAACCTACGCCAACTTCCTGGTGCGGACCGCCGCCCCCGCCGCGCCGCTGGTGCCGGCACTCGAGGCGGAGCTGCGCACGCTCGACCCGGACCTCGTTTTCCTCGGCACCGGTACGCTCCGCCAGCTGGCCACCGTTCGCATATTTCCCATCCGCGCCGGCGCCTGGCTGATCGGCGCTGCCGGTATCCTCGCCCTGCTCCTCGCCGCTGTGGGGCTCTACGGCGTCATCGCGTTCTCCGTAAGCCGTCGCGTCCGCGAGATCGGCATCCGGAAAGCACTCGGCGCTCGCACGGGCAGCGTGCTCGGCATGGTGCTGCGGAAGGGGATGACGCTCGTGCTGGTGGGCGGCGCCCTCGGCGCGGTTATGGCCGCCCTGGCGGCACGGGCGCTCTCCGCCGTCCTCTTCGTTGACGCCTTCGACCTGCTCAGCTTCGGTGCGGCCTTCGCCGTGCTCCTCCTCGTGGCCGCGCTCGCCAACTGGATACCGGCCCGACGCGCATCGCGCGTCGAGCCGATGACCGCGCTCCGGGGGCGCTGACCCCCGAGCGCCGGGGACATCCCCCGAGCCCTGCTCTCGTGCCGCCAGACCGGCGGCTCAGCCCACTCTTCAGCCGCCGCCCGTCCAGGTGCTGGTCGAGCATGCCCCCGCTCCCCCACCACCGGACCCACCAGTGACGGACGCGGTGGACATCCCCAGCTCCGTCTCATCGCTCCCGCAGTCGGGGCAGCTCGGCGCTTCCGCGCGTTCGCTCATCCGGCGCATGGCCTCGAAGCGTCGATTGCACGCGGCGCAGCGGTATTCGTAGATTGGCATGGCGTCCTTTACTATTCTAGTAGACAGTACAGTAATATTACCCCGCCGCCCTGCCAAGGGGCGGGGGCGGGTGGAGCAGGAGGCTTGCCCGCGGCGGCCGGAGCAGAGTCGAGGCCGACTGACCCCTCTCTCAATGAACCAGAGGCCCGCATGTTCAAGGAATTCAGGGAATTCGCTGTTCGCGGCAACGTGATCGACATGGCCGTGGGGATCATCATCGGGGCGGCGTTCGGCGGAATCGTGCAGTCGCTGGTGAAGGACATCCTGATGCCCCCGATCGGACTGCTGTTGGGCGATGTGGATTTCGCGGACCTGTTCATCCTGCTGAAGGAGGGTGCGGAGTCGGCGCCGTACGCGACGCTGGAAGCCGCAAGCGCGGCCGGCGCGGTGACGATCAACTATGGGGTGTTCCTGAACGCGCTGATCAGTTTCATGATCGTGGCGTTCGCGGTCTTCCTGCTGGTGCGCTACATGAACAGGCTTCAGCGCCCGGTGGAAGCGTCGGGCCCGGTGGTCCCCACGATAAAGCGGTGCGAGCACTGCGCCACGGAGATCCCCATCGCCGCGAAGCGCTGTCCCAACTGCACGTCGCAGCTGACGGAGTGATTGCAGGGGGCCGAGCGAACGGTCGCGTGCGCTCCCCAGTGGCTTCGCTCCGTCTTTCCTTCCACGTCTCGCCGCCACAGCCGGAAGGAAGAGCGCACGTCCAGTCGACGCCGCGCGCAGCGCGGTCGCCTCGCGCGCAGCGCGGGCGATCGACCCCCCGCGCCAGCGGGGTCCTCGGGAAGCGAAGCGCCCCCGAGGATCGACCCTCGCCCGGCCCCCCTCGGCTCTTTCAGCGGCGCTGCTACCCTAGTTGGCCCCCGGGCCCACCGGCGCCGGGCCACGGGGCTGACTGGCGACGATCTCGTCCAGCCGCTCGATCAGCGCTTCGGCCTCCGGGTCGATCTCGGTCATGCGAGCGCGGTGCGCGGCCTCGAACTCCTGGATCGACTCACGGATCTCCGGGCGCTCGAGAACGGCGGCCTGAAGCTGCTGGACTTCCTGCTGGAGTCCGTTGGCGCCCAACCGGAGGTTCTGGAGCGCGGCCTGGTCACTGGCCTGCTGAGCGGCGGTCATCTTCTCCTGGAACTCCTCCATCCGGTCCACGAGCTCCGGGTTTTCTTCCCGCATGGCGGCCTGGACGCGCGCCTGCAGCTCCGCGAGCTGAGAGGCGAGCTCTTCGTCCTGCAGGGCCTGACGGCTGATGGGCTCCAGGCGCTGCTGGATCTGCTGGACCTCCATGACCTGCTGCATGGTCTCGGCGCCCATGGGCATCTGCCCCTGCCCGGCGGGCTGCTCGGCCGCCGCGTCCGCTGCTTCGGAGTCGTTTTCCCCGTCGCTATCGCAGGCGGCGGCGGTGAGGAGCGTCAGAACCAGCATGCCGTAGATCTTCGCTTTGTGCATCGAACCCATCTTTCTTCGAGTCTAGGTGCCCCCGGTCTTCCAGGGCGTGCTCATACGCCCGGGCGAGCGTTTAGGTCCCGCGGGCGATCGGGCCCGGTGGGGCTGCGGGTGGCGGGGGCCCGCCCTATACTTCGCGGATGGAACCTGAACAGTGGATGTCGCTGTGGCCGGAGCTGGTGGCCAACACGATCGGAGTGCTGCTGGGCGGCATCGGCGCCCTCGCGCTTGCGCGCTGGCAGCTGCACCGGCGGTCGGCGGAGGAGCGGGAGCGCACACGCGAGCACGTGAAAGCGGTCCTGGACTGGGCGCGGCTGGAGCTGGATGAGAACCTCGAGCTCATCGAGGAGCTGCAGCGGGTCTTCAGCCGCGACCGTGCCGGTCGGGCCGACCTGCTCCGATGGGCGGCGACGATCGGCGATGCCCTCTCTCTCGAGGCGCACGCGGAGCTGGTCCGTGGGGGTCACCATCGTCGGCTGCCGGGAGCGGTGGAGACGCAGTTCCTCCGTGCGTACCAGGCGGTGCGTGCGCTCCGCAACTCGCTGCGTCAGGCGGAGCCCGCGGTGAGCTTCTACGTCGGGTGCTGCGGCGAGGAGGAGTCGGCGCAGCGGCTGGTAGTGGAGCTGGAGGAGCGGATCGACAGGGGCCGGGAGCAGGTCGCGCGGTCGCGCGAGATCCTGGAGTCGCTCGAGCTGCCGACCCCCGCGTGAACCGCGGCGCATGACGCCACGGCGGATGACGATCATCGGGGCCGGAGCCGCCGGCCTGATGGCGGCGATCCATGCGGCCGGGCCGGGCCGGCAGGTAACGCTGGTCGAGCGCACGAAGGATGGCGGTCGGAAGATCCTCATCAGCGGCGGGGGACGCTGCAACATTCTGCCCTCGAGCTGGCGCCCCGAGCAGTACGTGACGGCGTCGTCCCCCAACACGCTGCGCAACATGTTGCGCTCCTGGCCGCTCGCGGAGCAGCGCCGGTTCTTCGAAAATACGCTGGGGCTCCGCCTCGCCCTGGAGGAGGAGAATGGAAAGCTCTTCCCGGTCTCCAACAGCGCGCGGGACGTACGGGATCGCCTGATCGCGCACGCGCGCGAGCGGGGGGTCCACATCCGATTCGAGACGCGGGTTACCGGGCTACGCCCCGCGGGCGCCGATGGGTGGGAGGTCCGCGTCGCCGAAGGAGATTCGATCCGGTCGGACGCGGTGGTCGTGGCGACGGGCGGCCTCTCGGTGCCGGCCACGGGCAGCGACGGGACGGGGCTCCGTCTCCTCGAGACGCTGGGCCACACGATTCACCCGCTCTATCCGGCGCTGACGCCGCTCACCGCGGAGCCGCCGCGCCACGCTCCGCTCGCCGGTGTCTCGCTCGACGTTGCAATCGAGGCGCCGCTGGAGCGGGGGGCGTTCGAGAGCGCTGGCGGCTTTCTCTTCACCCACCGCGGCTACAGCGGCCCGGCCGTGCTGAACGTATCCCACCTGGCGGTCCGGCATCGGCTGGCGGGGGGCCTGCCCGGGGAACGCCCCATCCACGTCCGGTGGACGGGCGAGGACTCGGCTACGTGGGATCGCGCGCTGGTGGAGGAGCCCTCCGGCACCGTCGCGTCCCTGCTCCGCCGCCGACTTCCGACGCGGCTCGCGGATGCGCTGATCCGGGAATCCAGGGTCCAGCCGGACCGATCGCTGGCCCAGCTCCAGCGCGAGGAGCGCGGTCGACTCGTGGACGTCCTCGCCCGGTATCCGCTCCCCTGGACCGGCGATGAGGGCTACAAGAAGGCCGAAGTGACAGGGGGCGGGGTCGCCCTCGACGAGGTGGACCCGCGCACGCTGGAGAGCCGTGTGGCTCCCGGCCTGTTCCTGTGCGGTGAGCTCCTGGACGCTTTTGGGCCGATCGGCGGCTACAACTTCCTCTGGGGGTGGGCCACGGGTCGCGCGGCCGGCCTCGGCGCCGCCGGGGACCGCCCCGAGCGCTGAGCCAGGCGTGAACGGCGCCGCGGCTGGCCCCGGCGCGACCGCGGTCCCTGGCGCGACAGCTGGAGCAGGTAGGCACCGGCACCGGTGGCGGAGATCAGGGCCAGCGCCACGCCGCCGATGAAGGTCAGCACCGTGTACGCGGTGCTCCCCACCATGCCGGCGTGCAGCGGATAGATCGCGTGAGTCGCCCGATCCCCCGGGGCGGCCGCACATGCATCGACGCTCCGCAGCACTCCGCCTGCCGGATCCACATGGACGTACGATCGCCCGTTCGGATGCAGCTCACAGGGTCGCCGCAGTCTGAACCCGTGGGCCGCTGAGGGATCGGCCGGCGGGTAGTAGAAGACCAGCCGCGCGTCCGGGAACACCTCCAGGGCGCGCGCGAAGATCGTCGGAACGGTGGGGGCGGAAGGGGCGGCCGCGGGCACGGGCGACGGGGTCAGCGGCGCGGGCTCCGCGGCCACGGCGTCGCCAAACACCCCGTTCAGCAGCGCGCGGGCCTCGGCATGGAAGACCATCCCGCTGCCGGTCAGAAGGAGAAGGATCAGGATGGGCGCGGTGAGGGTCCCGAGATCCCGGTGCGAGATCAGGAGGAGTCGCCTCGTGAGGTCGCGTGGCCAGAGGGTCCGGAGTGAGAATCGCCGGCGGGACGGCCACCAGAGGATGACGCCGGTGATCGCGAGCAGCGCGCCGAGGATCCCTGCGACGCCGCCGATCGTATGCCCCGCGTCCCCCGCCATCAGGTGCGCGTGGAGGTCGAAGAGGAAGGCCATGGGCCGATCCCTCGCTCCCCACTCGTCAATGACCGCGTGGTCCGTGGCCGACAGGAAGGCCTCGCCGTCCTCCAGGTACAGGTGGTAGGCGGGGACGCCCGGCTCCGGCAGCTTTACCGAACGGAGCGCGTCCCCGAAGTAGGCCGACGCCCGGGCGGCCGCCGCCGCGTGGTCGGCGGGCCCGAGATCGGGCGCGGGCGCACGCAGCTCGGGGTACACGGCCCTCCAGTACGGCTTCTTCAGGACGAGCGCCGAGCCGGTGACAGCCAGAACCAGCAGGAGCAGGGACAGGCCCACCCCGATGTAGAGGTGGACCTGTCGCAGCAGCGGCCGCATCGCCACCTAGAAGCCGCTTTCCACCCGCAGCGTCAGCGCCCGGCCGCGGCCCGCGAAGTAGCGGTCGTTGCGGTCGGTGGCGGCCTGCCCGAAGTAGGTGATGTAGTGTCGGTCGAAGAGATTGGAAGCCGAAAGGCTCACCATGGCCCGCCGCAGGCTGGCGGCTATGGACAGGTCCGTCGTCGTGTAGCCGTCGAACGAGGCGGTCACCGCTCCCGCTCCGTCACGGAACGTCCTGTCGAAGTAGCGGAAGGTCTGGATCCGACCGCTGAAGCGGCCGCCGCGATTCACGTCCATGCTCAGGTTCAGGCGGTCCGGCCCGATGTCGGCGGCGCCCAGATCCGACTCCACCGTGCCATCTCGGTCCCCGTCGAAGTGACCCTCGAGGAGCGAGTATCCCGCCGAGAGGGAGAGCCGGTCCGCGGGATCGAAGCGACCCGTCAGCTCCCAGCCGCTCGTCCGGGTGGGCTCGCGCATCACCTGGAAGATCCCATCGGCGTTCGGCACGAGCCGCGACCCCATCTCCGACTCGGAGCGGAACCACGTGATCCCGAGATGCGAGCGTGCGGTGCCCCACGCCGTTCCCACCTCCACGTTGTCCGTCTCGATCGGCTGCAGGCTCAGGAACGATTCCACGGTCGTGCCTTCCTCCGAGACTCCACGCAGGACCCTCCCCACGTCCGGCATGGTGAAAGCCTGCGAAAAGGTGCCGTAGAAGCGGAGGCCCGGTACCGGGTTCACCACCGCGCCGATGTTCATCAGCGGCTGATCGAAGCTCGGGCTGCCACCCTCGACGCGCACCCGCTGAAAGTCCGACCGGTTCCCCGCCAGCGCGGTGAAGTCCGGCACATCCAGCCGCGCGAGCTCCCAACGCAGGCCGCCCGTGAGTGTGAGCGCGTCCAGGACGTCCACGTCGAGCTGCACGAACGGCGCGTAATTGAAAAACGTGGTCTCCGGGACCCAGTTGCGGTCGGTGTGTACGAGCCGCTGGTACGTCCGGTCCCGCAGGACGTCGAACCCGGCCACTACGCCCAGAGGACTGCCCGCCACGCCATCGCGGGCGAACGTGAACCGCGTGCCCACCTTCTCCGAGTTATTCTCCGACTGGTCGAACACCTCACCCACCGGCGCGATCGTCGGGTCCTGGAAGGTGCCGAACCGGCCGCCGCCGAAAAGCGCCGCAAAATCCTGGTAGTACGCCTTCGCCGAGAGCGAGCCGCCGAACACCGCCGAATGGGTGTAGTCCAGCGACATGCTGGTCACGTCGTTGATCGGCTCCACGCCCTCCGGATCACCCTCCACCGCCACCGCCGGCACTCCTGCGGAGCGGTCGCCCTCGAGGCTCTCGAACCCTCCGTTCTGCGCCAGCCGGAAATCGCTCACGCTGAACTGCAGCCGCTGCGACGCGTCCGGCTCCCAGCCCACCTTGCCAAAGAAGTTTCGGCTCTCCGAGTCCGCGATGTCGCCCTGCACGTTGTCCAGCGCGATCGCACGACCCTCCCCGTCGTAGTGCAGCCCGCGCCGCTCGAGACTGAACGAGCCCAGCAGGTCGAACGCGCCGATCCGCTTCGCCGCCAGATAGCTCCCGGACCAGCCGAAGCCGTTGTCGGCGAGCTCACCGCTGCCCGACGTGCTCAACGTGACCCGCTGCTCCAGCTTCCCCGATTGCGACGGACTCACCGTGATGTAGTTGATGATCCCACCCGTCGCGCCCAGCCCCTGGATCGCATTCGCACCGAACACCACCTCCACTCGCTCGACGGCGTCCATCCCGATCGTGAAACCGTCACGCCGACCATCCCGCAGCGGGTTCGACTGCGGTACTCCGTCGATCAGGAACAGCGGCCGCCGCCCCCGGAAGCTCTCGCCCGCGCTCGTCAGCTTCTGACGACCCGGCGAGAAGCTCGGCACCAGGTTCGCCACCATCTCCGTCGGGTTCGACGACAGCGCCCGCTGCTGAACCAGGTCCTCCGACTCCAGCACGTTGATCTTCACCGGCAGCGTCGCGGGCGTCCTCCCACCTCGCGTGGTCGAGATCACTCGCAGTCCCTCGAGACCCAGCGGCGCCGTTTCCAGAACCAGGCGCAGCGGCGACGCTCCGGCATCGACCTCCACCCGCTGATCGTACGTTCGGTATCCGAGCGCGTTCACCTCCACCGTGTAGGAGCCCCGCGCCAGCCCCTGGATCCGGAACGCGCCACCCTCCCCCGTCAGCGTAGACCGCCGGACCGCGCCCCTCACGACCACTTCCGCGCCCGCCACCGGTGCGCCGTCCCGATCCACGACGGTGCCGAACAACGGAACCTCCGCCTCCTGGGCCGAGAGGGGCGCGGTCCAGGCGGTGAGTGCGAGCGCGAGCGCCCGTGTGGCGCGAATTGAAGATCGAAGAAAGTGCATGGTCTCTACTTGCGATTGAGATTCATTCTCAAAGGAGCGCCCATGATACCCGCTCCGCACCCTCGGATCAAGTCGGGAAGCGCTCGCCGCCCCCTGTGGGGGAGTCCCCGACGGGGTGGGGCTCGCCAGCCGACCCTTGACTCTCACGCAGCGTCAGGCCCTACCCTTCCATGGCGACGGAAGGGCCGGGGGTCCGGACGGTACGCAGGTACAGGAGCACGGGAGCAATGGGACGAGGGAGATGGAAGGTCGGCGAGATCGCGGAGCGGGCGCGGGTATCCGTGCGGACGCTCCATCACTACGACGAGATCGGTCTGGTGGTGCCGTCGGACCGGACGGTGTCGGGATACCGGCTGTACTCGGAGTCGGACGTGGAGCGGCTGTACCAGGTGCTGTTGTACCGGGAGCTGGGGTTTGCGCTGGAGCGGATCGCGCGGCTGCTGGATGCGCCGTCTCCGGATCGTCTGGCGGCGCTTCGAGAGCAGCGTGAGCGCCTGCTGGCGCAGAAGCGGAGGACCGACGGAGTGATCCAGGCGGTGAACCGCATGGTGGAAAGCATGGAAAAGGGGGAAAAGATGGGTGACGGTGAGATCGAGGAAGGGTTCGACGCGTTCGCCGCGGCACCACGGGAAGTGCGGGCGCACCAGGCGAAGCACGGTGAGGAGGTGCGGGAGCGGTGGGGTGGAACCGAGCCGTACCGGGAGTCGATGCGTCGCACGCGGGACTATACGGAGGCGAACTGGCGCACGCTGCGGGCGGAATCGGAGTCGAACGAGTCACGTATGGCGGAGCTCATGGCGCGGGGCTCGGACCCGGAGGGTGCGGACGCCATGGCGTGCGCCGAGGCGATGCGAGAGCATATCGGTCGCTGGTTCTACCCGTGCAGCCATCGAATGCACGCCGGGCTGGCGGACATGTACGAGGCCGATCCGCGGTTCGCGGCGCACTACGACAGTCGGGCCGCGGGACTCAGCGTCTTCGTGGCGGCGGCGGTGCGGGCCAACGCGATCCGGGCATGGGACGGGGGCGAGAGCTGACGCGGGGGGGATGCGCCGAAGGGCCCGCGCCGGATCCGGCGTGGGCCCTTCCCGTCCGAGGGGGCGCCGTCGCTCAGAAGCGGCGAACGATGCCGATCTCGAAGACGACGGCCTGGAGCTCGACGGGCGTGGTGACGCTGTCGATGTCGAGGTCGCGTGAGAGCGAGCGGTAGCGGAGTCCTGGGGCCACGCTCCAGCGGCCGCGGTCGAAGGCGAGTCCGCCGGCGGCCTCCCAGCCAAGTCCGTGGCCGGAATCGACGGTCATGTCGTTGTCGTTGTTCTCCAGCTCGAGGTGGTTGTACATGGCGCCGGTGCGCACCCACCCGTGTGTGGTGGTCCTGCCGAAGATGGGGTGCTCGAAGCGGAGCCCGGCCACGTAGCCCGTCTCCTCGATCTCCATATCGGGTCCCGCGATGACGTCGAGGGCCTGGAAGAGGTTCCAGTCCCAGCCGGCGTAGGCGGAGAGGTGGGGCATGAAGCCGTAGCGGACACTCGCGCCCAGCCCGAAGCCGTTCTCGTGCGTGTCGCGCTCGGTGTCCTGGGTGGCGATCCCGCCGTTCCCATGGAGCTCGACCGCCCAGCGGTCCTGTGCGCTGGCGGGTGCGGCGTGGAGCAGCAGTGTCAGCGCCGTGATGGTGAAGAGGATTCTCGTCATGGTCCGTCTCCCTTGTATCCGTTCAGGTCGGTGGGGGCCGGCGGATCGGCCGGTGCGCCCCTGACTCGTGACTCTAGGATACGGCCGCTACCCGGGGCGGTGCGTCACCCGTTCGGGTGATTCGACGGGGGAAATGCGCGGGGGATCGAGCATCGATCATCGGTGCTCGTGCTCGATCAGCCGCGCCTTTCGCTCGGCGCCCCAGCGATAGCCGCCGGGGGTACCGTCCGCGCGGACCACGCGGTGGCACGGGACCACCAGCGCCGTGGGGTTCGTGGCGCACGCACGTCCGACGGCGCGCGCCGCGCCAGGATCGCCGATGGCCGCAGCGATCTCGCCGTACGTCCGCACCTCGCCGAAGGGGATGTCCCGGAGCGCTTTCCACACGCGGAGCTGAAAGGTGGAGCCCCGCACGTCCAGCGGCACGGCCGGTCCGGTGTGGTCACCCTCCAGCGAAGCCAGGATCGCAGCGATCCAGGCGGATCCCTCGGGCGCGTACGGCGCCAGCTCGGCCGCCGGGAACTCCGCCGCGAGCTCCGCCGCGAGGGCCGAGGGGTCGTCCCCGAGCATGACGGCACACACGCCGCGCGCGGTCCACGCCACGAGCACGATCCCGAACCCGGTCCGGTGCGTCGAGTACTCAACGGCGAGCCCGGCGGCGCCGCCCCGGTACTCCCCGGGTGTCATGCCCATCCCCGCGGCCGACGCGTACGCGCCGCGGTAGGAGCCGTACCCGGCGCCCCATACCGCCCGCGCCACGTCGTCGCCGTCCCGCAGCCGCGCCCTCAGCGACTCGAGCCGGCGCGCGTCCTGATACTCCCGCGGTGACAGGCCCACCGCATCGCGGAACGCGCGCTGGAGATGGAAGGGCGACACCCCCACGGCCGCGCCGAGCTCCGCCAGGGTGACCCGCACGTCCCGTCGCGCATCGAGGTACTCCATGGCGCGCCCGATCCGGTGCTCCGTCGGGGTGCCGGTGGCGGATGCCGGGTGACACCGGTGGCACGCGCGGTACCCCGCCGCCTCCGCCGCTGCCGGCGTCTCGAAGAACTCCACGTTCTCCCGCCTGGGCCGACGCGCCGGGCAGGTCGGCCGGCAGTAGATGCCGGTGGTCCGGACGGCGTAGAAGAACGCGCCGTCGTATGCGCGATCGCGCTCGAGCACCGCGCGCCAGCGCAGGTCCTTCCCCTCCCCGACCCCCATCGCGGCTCCTTCCTTCCCCCGGTTCATGACGGACCCCTCCTCACAATGGCTCGAGCGATGCCGTGGCCGCCACCGCGGCTTCCGGAGGTTCCATGATACACGAGTACCGGGGCGGACTCTATCCGGATGTTGCGGGGGAACGCCCACCCCCTATCGAACCATTCGGCGACTCACTCGATCCAACACCCAGACGCTCGACGACTCGACTCCGGACAGATCGGCTCATGCGACCCATACCCTGCTTCGCTGGACTCCTCCTCGCCTTCGGCCTGCCCGCGCTCGCCCACGCCCAGGATGCGTCCGTGCACACCACGACCCCGCCCGTCGCGACCGCCGCGCCGCGTCAGGGCCCCATCGTGGTGGACGGCGTGCTCGGCGAGGAGGGCTGGCAGACCGCTCCGCCCGCCGGCGACCTGCGGCAGTACCAGCCGGAGGAGGGCGCCGCCGCGTCCCACCCCACGGAGCTCCGGGTCCTCTACGACGACAACGCCATCTACATCGGCGCGCGCATGACGCAGCCCGGTGGTGTGGTGGCGCCGCTGGCGCGCAGGGACCAGCTGCTGGACGCGAGCGGTGACAATGGCTCGTTCAACTCGCTGACGACGGACAAGCTGATCGTGCGGCTGGACCCGTACCACAACCACCTGGACGACGCATGGTTCGAGGTGAACCCAGCGGGTGCCTGGGGCGACCAGTTCAACGGCGATCCCTCGTGGGACCCCGTCTGGGAAGCGGCCGCCCGCATCGACTCGCTTGGGTGGACGGCTGAAATGCGCATCCCGTTCAGCCAGCTCCGTTTCTCCGCCTCCGACTCGCTCCAGAGCTGGGGCCTCCAGGTCTGGCGCTACGTGGATCGACTGAACGAGCAGGACGTATGGTCGTTCCGCCCGCGCAACGTGGCCAGCGGCCCGGCGTTCTACGGCCACCTGGAGGCGCTCGCGATCCAGGAGCAGCCCCGGCAGCTGGAGGTCATGCCGTACGTGGTGACCGGGAGCCGGTTCGAGCGCGCCGCGCCCGGCGACCCGTACGGCGAGGACCTCGAGATGCGGCTGGGTGTGGGGGGCGACCTGAAGTACCTGGTGACCACCAACCTCACCCTGGACGCCACCTTCAACCCGGACTTCGGGCAGGTGGAGGTGGACCCCGCGTCGCTGAACCTGAGCGCGTTCGAGACCTATTACGACGAGAAGCGGCCGTTCTTCATCGCGGGATCCAGCGCGTTCCAGTTCGGCGGCATGCGCTGCATGTTCTGCAGCAACTCCTCCGGCCTCGGCGCCTTCTACTCACGCCGGATCGGGCGGCCGCCGCAGCTCGGCGGGTACGTGGACGATCTGGCCGACTACGCCGACGCCCCCGAGAACACCTCCATCCTCGCCGCCGCCAAGCTCACCGGCCGCACGGATGGCGGCTATACCATCGGCGTGCTCAACGCGGTCACGGGCCGGGAGTCCGCGCACTACCTGACCGAGCCGGGGGCGATCCAGGAGACGCAGGTAGTGGAGCCGCTCACGAACTACTTCGTCGGACGCGCGAAGAAGGAGTTCCGCGGCGGCGCCACCACGTTCGGCGGGATCCTCACGTCCACCGCCCGGCGCACCGCCGACGCGGTGGTGGACGACCGGCTGCACGGCCATGCCGAGGCGCTGGGCGTGGACTGGCAGCACAGCTGGAACGGCCGCGCCTACAACTGGATGGGGAGCGCGCTGCTCTCGAACGTCGCCGGGTCGGCCGCAGCCATCGCCCGGACCCAGCGCTCCAGCGCCCGCTACTTCCAGCGCCCCGACCGCACCCTCGATGGCGGCGGTCTGTTCGATGCCGCTTACGACACCAGCGCCACGTCGCTCCGTGGCTACGGCATGTTCAGCCGAGTCGCCAAGGACGCCGGCACGCTCCGCTGGGAGGCCATGGCCAACGTCCGGAGCCCCGGCTTCGAGGTGAACGACATGGCGTTCCTGAATCGCTCCGACTACGTCTGGCTCAACGGCAACATCGCCGGCAGCTTCACCACCCCCACCCGCTGGTATCGGAACGTCTTCGCCAGCTTCGGCGGCGCCACGGAGTACAACTACGATGGGGATCGGACCCGGGCGAACCTCCAGACCTTCGTCGGCGTGGAGCTGCCCAACTACTGGAACATCCGGCTCATGGGCATCCACAACGAGCCCGCGCTCGACGATCGCCTGACCCGCGGCGGACCCGTGGTCCGGAGGGCCGGCTACCAGGTAGGCAGCATCCAGGTCTCCACCGATGCCCGCGCCACCGCGGTTTTCGACGTACAGGTACAGGCCGCCCGCGGCGTGGGGGACGACACCCGCTCCCTCACCATTCAGCCCGGCCTCGCGCTCAAGCCGGCGTCCAACGTCTTCATCCAGCTGTCGCCCAGCTACAACTACGACGAGGGGTCGGCCCAGTACGTGACCAGCGTGGACGATCCCGCCGCGACGGAGTTCTACGGGAGCCGGTACGTCTTCGGCTACATCAAGACGCGAACCCTCTCCATGGGCACCCGCGTGAACTGGACATTCACGCCCAAGCTGACGCTTCAGCTGTTCGCGCAGCCTTTCATCGCCAGCGGAGACTACTCCTCGTTCCGCGAGTTCGCCCGGCCCCGTACGCTCGACAAGGTCATCTACGGTGAGGACACGGGGACCATCGCCTACGACGAGGCGAACGGCGAATATCACGTGGACCCGGACGCCGACGGCCCCGCCGCGTCGTTCTCCTTCGAAAACCCGGACTTCACCACCAGCGCGCTACGCGGCACCGCTGTAGTCCGCTGGGAGTACCGCCCCGGCTCCACCCTCTTTTTCGTCTGGACCCAGCAGCGCGCCGGTGACGATCCAGCCGGGACCTTCGACCTCGGCGACGCCCGCACCGCCATCTTCGACGAGCGGCCGGTGAACATCTTCCAGGTGAAGGCGACCTACTGGTTCGGACGCTAGCGGACAGCGCACGGCTTCGGCCGTTTCCTGCGCCGTGGGTCGGGGGGACTCCACGGGATCGGGGGGCGGCCGAAGCCGCGGCGTGGCAGAGGGCCCGACCCCGAACGGGCCCCGGATACCCTCCCCCTCAGTCCATCGCGTGCCCTCCAGTGTAGTGCCGGCAGGACACGTTCGAGTTCATCGGGTGGAATACGCCCAGCGGATTCTCGCGATACAGCCAGACGTGGCGGTCATAGTGCGGCTCGAATCCGTGCGCTTCATCGAACTCGGTGGCGGGATCATCGACCATCCGGTCCCACGGGATCCCGTGGAACGTCGGTACTGACGTGTTACCCGCACGGGTCCAGGCGTCAATGAAAACGAGGTTCTCGACCCCTACCAGCTCCATGGCCCCGCCCTCCTGTGGCTCGTACAACAGGATGGCCGGTGTGTGGAAATCGACGTGTGTGCTCGTGCCGTTGACGCGAGGGTTTGGCGGACCGGTGAGGGCCAACAGGTCCGGGCGCAGGTAGTGGATCCCCATGGCGCCCTCATCGGCTGGCCGGCCCTCCATCTCAGCCGTCACGCACATGCCTGACGGATCCTGGATATACCCCTCCGCGAGTGCAACATTGATATCGCGGAACCGATCGGTCGCCGCGCGCACTTCATCGAGTGAGGGCTCGCCCGGGCCAGGTACCGATTGCGCTGCGACAGCGACTCGCGACGCCGCGGTACCTTCCTGCGCAGATGCAGGGATGGCGGCGAAGCTGGGTACACCCACGACGAGCGTGAGCGACAAGAACCTGGACATGAACGTACAGGGCACCAAGGTGCGCATTGGGCGTGCTCCTGAGAGTGGGGGGGGCAGCGGGATGGAGGCTGCAGCGAAAAGGTACTCAGGTCGCTTTCCGACATGCAATGATCATCATCTGCGCTGCTGTCGCCGGCGCTCCTCGGATACTCCGGGCACTGTTGGCGCCATCGAACCGCGACACACTCCGCCGAAGGCCGTCTCAGTTCGTCCTTGGGTCGAACGGGATGCGGGCCATGGTGGAGTACGGCGGCCCCAGCCGGGTTAGGACCCGGCGCCACAGGTCCTCCGGTGAGCCCGTGAAGACGTCGTCCTCGGCGGGCTCAGCTACGACCCAGGCGTCGGCCTCCAGCTCGGCCTCCAGCTGACCCGGCGCCCAGCCGGCGTGACCGGCGAAGACGCGTGCGCGCAGGACCGCCGGTCGCACCTCTGCGGGGATGTCGCCGGTAAGGAAACCGACGGAACCGAACACGGGCACGTCCACGAGCCCCGGCCGATCGAGCTCGGCGAGCACCACCGGCTGGGTAGGCTCCACGGGGCCGCCCTCGAACAGGCGGTCCCGGGGAGGGACGAGCGCGGCCAGCGGAGCGACGGCGTCCTCCACTGTCACGTCCATCGGCCGGTTCAGGATCACCCCCACCGCACCGTCCAGGTCGTGCTCACCCATCAGCACGACCGTATGGCGGAAGCTGGGATCGAACAGCCCGCCAGCCGAGACCAGCAGCCGACCCTTCAGGCTCTCCACGCCATCAACGCTCCAGCAGCGTCCGGACCGCGGCCTCCAGCTGCGGATCGCGGCCGCGGCTCACGAGCTCGTATGCATTCCATACCGGCACGTCCACCTCCGTCTGCCAGTTCTCGAGGTAGCGGCCCGTATTCGTGTCCTTCACACCCATCCCGGGCACCCCCCAGCGGACGTCGTTCTGCAGCCCCTCCCAGCCGGCAAACGTGCACGTGCCGGGCACCGGCTGCCCCACCAGCGGCCCGATGCCAAGGCGCTGGTACGCCCATGCGTAGCAGTGACCGTCGCTGTACGCCGCCTCGTTGATGATCGTCACGCTCGGCTTCGTCCAGCGGAAGTTCGGCTCGAACCCGGTGCTGCGCGTGTCCGTCGTGTAGTCGAAGAAGCGCTCCCCCGTCAGGAACATGGCGAGATCCGCCACCAGGTCCCCGCCGCCGTTCCAGCGGGCGTCCACGACCAGCCCTTCGCGATCCGGGTACTTGCCCATGACCTCCTCGAAGGCGGAGCGGTACGCGCCGTCGTTCATTCCGGGCACGTGAATGTAACCGAGGCGGCCGTCGCTGAGGCGGTCCACCTCCGCCGCGTTCCGTTCGACCCAGCGCGTGTACAGCAGCCGGCTCTCCTCCCGCTGGGTGATGGGCCGGGCCACGAGCTCCCGCTCCGCCCCGCGCGGTCCCCGGAGGGACAGGAGGACGTTCCGCTCCGCCTTCCGGTTCAGCAGGGAGGCCAGGTCGACATCGGCGCCGATGGTGCTGCCGTCGATGGCGGTGATGACCGTCCCCGGCGTCACGTCCATCCCCGGCCGGTCCAGCGGTCCGCCCTTCATCACCTCCACCACCTCCACGCCGGGCTCGGTGCGCGCGTAGTCGTAGAAGATGCCGAGCGACGCCGTCTCATCGCCGTTCTCCATGCGGCTGGAGAAGCGGGCGCCGCTGTGGCTCACGTTCAGCTCGCCCAGCATCTCGCTGAGCAGGTCGGCGAAGTCGTAGCCGTCGCCCACGCCCGGCAGGTAGCGCTGGTACTGTGCGCCGAGCGCCTCCCAGTCGGCGCCGTGGTAGCCCTCCGTGTAGAAAGTGTCCCGCGTACGGCGCCACACGCGATCGAACAGCGCCGCCCGCTCCGCCGTTTCGTCCACCACCATCTCGCCGCCAACCGTGATCTTCTCTCGCTTCCCGTTCGACGGGTCCACCAGCGCCATACCGCCCCCATCGACGACGAAGATCTTCTTCTGCGCGCTGTCCCATGCCATGCTCGCGCCATTCGCATCCAGCGCGAGCGTCATCTTGGTCTCCTTCGTCCGCAGGTTGGTGGTCCAGAGGTTCAGGCCGCCTTCGAACCGGGCGAGGTAGTGGAGCGTCTCGCCGTCGGGGCTCAACAGCGCGTCGCCCATCCGGGACGAGTGGATCGTCAGTCGCGACTTCCGATCCCACACGCCGTCCAGCTCCAGCACCACCGGCTCCGGCGCGGCCGCACCCTCCTTCGGGTCATCCGACTTTTTCTCCGCGGTCGCCTCGGACTCCTTCAGCAGCGCGAACTCCTCGTCGCTCAGACGGAACCGGTCCCACGCCTCCCGGGTGAAGAACATGGCGTACGCGTCCGACTGGTCCCCACCCGACATGGCCATGGAGCGGAGCCCATCCCGATTGCTCTGCCACAGCATGGCCTTACCGCCCATGACCCATGACGGCGACCGGTCGCTGAACCCGCTCTTCGTCAGGTTGATGGCCGGCTCGCCCCCCGCCGCCCTCACCAGACCGGCCTCGCCCGGCGCCAGCCCCGGCACCGAGTAGTCGAACAGGATCCACTGCCCGTCCGGGCTCCACTCGAAGTGGTGGTAGGGCCCCGTGCCGAACAGCTCCTGGTCCGTCAGGAGCGTGCGCGTGCGGCCGTTCGCCTGAGTGCGCACCCGCAGGTTCGTGAAGTCCTCGATATAGGCGATCTCGCTCCCGTCCGGTGAGTAGCGCGGCTGGAAGTTCTGGTGCTCGTTCACGATCATCGGCGTCTCCGCCAGCACCGTGGACGCGAAGAAGTACGGCTCCGACTCCCGCGTGCGCCGTGCCTGGTAGATCCCCCAGCGGCCGTCGCGCTCCGAGGCGTAGAGGAGCACGCGGCTGTCCGGCGAGAAGACCACGCCCGTCTCGGCCTCCGGCGTCCGCGTCACCTGCTTCGTGCTGCCGCCCTCCACGGCCGTCACGAACACGTCTCCGCGGTAGATGAACGCGACCTCCTTGCCGTTCGGAGCCAACACCGCTTCGCGCATGCCGCTGCTGAACGTCTCCACCGTCTCGCCGTTCGTGGCGGCGTCCATGGCCACCGTGACCGGCACCCGCCGCGGTTCGCCGCCCGGCGCCATGGTGTACATGCGGCCGTCGTGCGCGAAGGCGAGGGTGCCGTTGTCGGCGCGGGTGAGGAAGCGCACGGGTCCGTCCGTCGTGAACGCGGTCACCTGTGTGGACTCGCCACCGGCCGTGGCCATCCGGTGGACGTTCAGCGTCCCGCTCGCCTCGCTAAGGTAGTAGACCGTCGAGTCGCCGTCGGCGAAGACCGGGTCCCGATCCTCACCCGCGAAGGTGGTGAGCTTCCGGTGCGATCCCGACCCCGCGTCGTAGACCCAGAGGTCCCGGGCCACGGACGAGGTGTGGTGCTTCCGCCACGTGTTCTCGCCGCCCTTCCTGTCCTCGTAGATCATGAGGCGACCATCGCCGCTCACCACTACCTCCTCTGCGGGCGTGGTCAGGAGCTGGGCCGGGCGACCCCCCTCCAGCGAGACCCGGTAGAGCTCCGGCTGCGCCCCCGTGGGGAAGAGCCGGCTGCTCGCCGCGTCCAGCCGCGCGGCGCCGAACACCACTCCGGCGCCATCCGCCGTGAACGCGTACGGGTACTCGTCCGCGCTGTGCACGGTGAGCCGGCGGGCTTGTCCGCCCTCAGCCGGCATGAGGTACACATCGAAGTTGCCGAACCGGTCGCTGGCGAACGCCAGGCTCCTGCCGTCCCGGCTCCAGACCGGCATCTGGTCGTGCGCCGCATGCGTGGTGAGCGGCGTGGCCACGCCCCCCGCGGTCGGGACCCGGTAGAGGTCCCCCCGGTAGGCGAACACCAGCGTGGTGCCGTCCGGCGAGATGGCGGGGTAGCGCAGCCACACGGCCTCCTGCTGTGCGGTGGCGGGGGCGGCGCAGAGGAGCGCGGCGAGGAGCAGCGTGATCCGGATCATGAATCGAGTCCGCGGTTGTGGTCGGGTTGACGTCGGGGGTGGAATATGCCGAAGCGGCGGCACTCCGTCCACAGGTCACAGGTCACAGGTCACAGGTCACAGGTCACAGGTTACAGGTTACAGGTTACAGGTTACAGGTCACAGGTCACAGGTCACAGGTCACAGGCCACAGGTCACAGGTCACAGTTCACAGGCCACAGGTTACAGGTTACAGGTCACAGGTCACAGGTCACAGGTCACAGGTTACAGGTCACAGTTCACAGGTCACAGGTTACAGGTCACAGGCCACAGGTCACAGGCCACAGGTCACAGGCCACAGTTCACAGGCCACGGTTCACTGGCCACGGTTCACTGGCCACAGTCCACGGTCAGATCCCGGGACCATCCGGGCGGCGGCGCGCGGTGGGGCGATTGGGGATTGGGCGTCGATAATCGCGGACTGTTGTGCAGCGGCGGACCCGGCCGTGGGCGCGAGGGGAATTGACGTCGATAATCGCGGGAAAAACGACCGGCGCCATGGCTCAGTCCTCCGGTGCGCGATTCTCCTCGGGGAACGGTCTGACCCGGTCGGGGGAACGGGCTCTCCCGGTCGGGGGAACGGGCTGCCCCGGTCGGGGAACGGTCTGACCCGGTCGGGGGAAGGGACTGCTCCGGCCTCCCGGCGAGCGCACCTCGAGGGTATCGGACTCGGGGAGCCAGGCAGTCCGCCACGGCAGAGCGCGGTCGAAGGGGGGCTTAGCCGGTGAAGTCCGTGGCGGCACGCTGGGGGCGTCGGTCCACGGAAAAGCGGAATATGTCAGGGCGGCCGTAGTGGCCCGCGACGTCCAGCTGCCAGCGAGGACCGCGGAGCGCCGCGGGCTGGATCTCGGCATAGAGGATCTCTTCGCGCTCGAACACCGGCCCGGCGATGAGCTTCCCGTCGGGGTCCACGATGGCGCTCCCGCCGGGATTGATCCATTGCAGGTCCTGGGGGACGAACTCGTTCATGAACGCGTATCGCCCGGGGATGCTGTCGCGGCGGACCGCGCTGCAGCAGCCGATCACGTACGTGCGGCCCTCTTTCGCGATGTGTCGGAGCGTCGACAGCCACGGCTCGCGGCGGTCCCAGGTGGGGGCGACGTAGATCTCTACTCCGCCGGCGTAGAGGGTGTGTCGCGCCAGCGGCATGTAGTTCTCCCAGCAGATCAGGCCGCTCAGGCGGCCGATGGGGAGGTCGTACACGTCGAGTGTGCTGCCATCGCCCCGCCCGTGCACGAGGCGCTCTCCCGCGGTGGGGATCAGTTTACGGTGGGTCCCCAGGACCTCGCCGTCGCTGCCGATGTAGAGGATCGAGTTGAAGAGGGTGGTTCCGCTCGCCTCCGCGTTGATCTCGTTCGCTCCCATCGCCACGTACACGCCCGCCTCACGCGCGGCCTCACCCAGTCGCGCGGTGACATCGCCCGGCACCGTGACGGCGTTGTCCAGCAGCTCGCCATGGAGCTCCCGGAGCACCGCCGTCCGACCCGCGGGTACGAACCACGCCCAGAACGGATAGCTGGGCAGGAAGGCCTCCGGAAACACCACCAGACGGGCGCCGTTCGCGCCGGCCTCCGCGATGAGCGCGCAGGACTTCTCGACGGTTGCAGCCAGGTCGAGGAATACGGGCGACGCCTGTACGGCCGCGACGCGGAAGGGAGCGGACTCGGAGCGGAGCATGGGGCCTCGGGGGTGGGAGGTGGGAAGGCCGGCGGCCTGACGAAAGAACGGCCCGCGCGTCGCGATAGGCAAGAGAGCATCGAGTATCGCCCCCTCGATCATCGCGGACGTCCTGCTCGTCCTACGGGCCAGGGGGCGGTTCGATGAGCAGACGCCGGACGGCGCTCGAGGAGCGACGGCGAAGCCGAGGGTCGATGAGCGGGAGCTCTACGCGACGTCGGCCGTCCGGACGATCTCCCGGAGCATGCCACGAAAGATCAGGGTGTGGAGAGGGTACAGCCCGTACCAGTACACGAGCCCCGCGAGGCCGGCGGGGTCGAAGATGGCGGTCTGCCGGACCACGGAGCCGTCTCCGTCCTCTTCCACCTCGAACTGGAGCCAGGCGCGGCCGGGCACCTTCATCTCCGCCCGCAGCCTCAGGAGCCGGTCGGGCTCGTAGCTCTCGACGCGCCAGAAGTCCAGCGCGTCCCCGGGAAACGGGGTTTCCGGATCGCGCCGGCCGCGGCGAACCCCGACCCCGCCGACCAGAAGGTCGAGGAAGCCCCGGATACGCCAGAGCCCGTTCGCGTAGTACCAGCCCCGTTCGCCTCCGATCCGCCGGATGGGCCGGAACGCCTCGACCGGTGGCCGGGGAGTCGTCGCCGAGCGGGAATCGATGCGGCGCAGACCCGATGCGGGAGCGGTGCGCGTGGCACCGGATCCGGCGGAGGAGAAGGCATCGGACCAGCGGGTGCGGGCAAACTCGTCGTCCTCGTTCACGAGGGCCCGATGGATCGCGTCGTCGATACCCATGGGCTCCACCGGGAAGTCGCGGAGCGCCCGATCGTCGCGGACGATGGTGGGCGTTCGGAGTCCATCGACCAGCTTCCGGCCGACCCGTGCGTAGATGGGGGTAATCAGACCCAGCCACAAGCTCGAGACTTTCGGTGAGAGCACGGGCACGGGGATCATGAAGCGGCGGAGCCCCCGCAGCCGGGCATAGCTCCGCATGATCTCGCCATACGTTACCCGATCGGCGCCCCCGATCTCGTACACGTCGCTCTCGCCACCCGGATGGTCGAGAGCGGCCACGAGGTAGGCGATCACGTCGTCCACGGCGATCGGCTGCGTGGGGGTGCGGAGCCAGCTCGGGGTCAGCATGATGGGGAGTCGCTCCACCAGGGCCCGGATCATCTCGAACGACAGGCTGCCAGAGCCGATGATGATGGACGCCCGCAGCTCCAGCGTGGGGGGGCCTGCTTCCCTGAGGACCGCGCCCACCTCGTGACGGCTCTCGAGGTGCTCCGACACCGCGTCGCCCGCGCCGAGCCCCCCCAGGTAGACGACCCGGGACACACCCGCCTCCCGGGCGGCGACGGCGAAGTTCCGCGCCGCTGCGCGGTCCTGCTCCCGGAAGTCCCCCGTCGAGCCCATGGAGTGGACCAGGTAGTAGGCGACATCGACCGCCCGTAACGCCGCGGGCAATGTGGCGGGGTCCAGGACATCGCCGGCCACCACCTCCACGCCCTCCGTCACCCGGGCCCGCAGCTGCTCGGGGCGGCGGGCGAGGCAGCGGACCTGGATGCCGCGCCGCACCAGGGGCTCCAGAAGTCGACCGCCGATGTACCCCGTGGCGCCTGTGAGCAGGACGCGGCGCGGTGCGCCGGGGGCCAGCGGGTGGGGGGTTCGCATGAGGATGAATACCCGCCTCGGCCGCGGACCGCCATGGTTCGAGCATCGGCACCGGTGCTGCGACGATCGGATGAGCGACCCTCCGGCGTCCGGAAGCGGCACCGGGCCCCATACCTTGCACCACTATACATTGTTGTGTTATGTATGTACAGAGGCCGCGGTTTTAGGGCGCGGTCGGGCGGTGCGAGCAGCGCCTGAGGCTGCGGCGCAGCGGGTCAGACCCGCGGCTTACCGGCGCGGGCTTTGCAGTACAAAGTTCACTGTGTGGACAAGCAATGGCCCTGTTTACTCCAGTTTCAGAGGTGTTCCATGAAGAACGATCGCACGACCACCCAGTCCATTGTCCGCGTTCTGCTCATCACCGCGGCCGTCCTGGCGATCCCGCTGGTGGTGACGCAGCTGACCGCAGGCGAGGGCTGGAACCTGTTGGATTTCGCCGTGGCCGGGGGGCTGATCATGGGTACCGGCCTGGCCTACGAGCTTGCGGTGAAGAGGCCGGGCACGCGGACGTCCGCCGTGATCACCCCCCTGATCGCGGCCGTTGGAGGTGCGGCGGTCCCTCTCGGTGAGATCGACGACGCCCCTGGACTCATCCTCCTGGGGTTCGTGCTCGTGCTGACGGCGGTGGTGATCGGCGTGCGGACGTCGGCGCAGGGGAGTGGGCGCGTGGAAGGTCACGCGGGTGCAGCGGAGCCGGCCTAGCGGCGGGGATCCGCGTCGTCACTCCCCGGGGAAGTGGGTGGTCATGCAGTCGGGGCAGATGCCGTGGCTGAAGTCGGCGTCGGAGTGGTGGCGGATGTAGACGTCGATCTGCTGCCACGCCCCGTCGTCGCTGCGGATCTTCTTGCAGTAGCTGCAGATCGGGATGATCCCCTCGAGGCGGCGGATCCGGGACAGCGCCCGCTGCAGCTCCTCGACGAGCCGCGACTTCTCCTCTTCGGCCCGTTTCCGCTCGGTGATGTCGAGGATCACACCGCTCCACAGGGTCTGGCCCTCGTAAAGCTGCGGGCTCTCCACCGAGGAGAGCTGGATCCACTTCGTCTGGCCCGCCGGCGTGGTGATCCTCACCTCGGACTCGAACGGAGCGCCCGCCCGGTTCGCCCGCTCATCCTCCCGCGCCAGCCGCTCGAGGTCGTCCGGGTGCACCATCTCCCAGAGCAGCGTCGGATCCCCGACAATGCGCTCGGGGGTGTACCCGAAAATGCGTTCCGCCTGCGCGCTGATGTAGACGAAGCGGTTCCGGCCGTCCGGCCACCGCACGTACCCGTACAGCGCGCACGGGAAGGAGTCGATGAAGGACTCGATATCCGGCTCCCGGCGCTCGTCTCCTCGTGGATCCATCATCGAGTACCGCGTGGTCTGAGTGGTTGTCCCGGTCCGTCGGCGGGGACCCCGTAGGAGAGCGTCCCCCGGTCATACTACCTCATCCGTTTCCGGGCGGCGATCCTTGTGACGGGATCCCAGAAGGCGGGACCACCGTGAGGCCCGGGACATGCGGCATCTCCCCACAGCGGACGGCGAGCTGCGGCACTATGTTGGGAACACGGGGAGGATCACCGAGGTCCTCCCATGACTCCCTTGTTCGACCAGACGCAGGATCGCGTATGCGCGTTCTCATCGTCGAGGATGACGTGCGACTCGCGGATTCCGTGGCACGCGGGCTTCGCGAGCAGGCGTACGCCGTGGACGTCGTGACCGACGGCGAGACGGCCGTGTTCGAGGCGATGGTCACGCCGTATGACGCCCTGGTGCTCGACATCATGCTGCCGGGCCGGAGCGGGATCGAGGTGTGCCGGGAGCTGCGCGAGCGCGGCAACGATGTGCGCGTGCTCATGCTCACCGCCCACGACGACATCGAGGCTCGGGTCCGGGGACTCGATGTCGGCGCGGACGACTACCTGACGAAGCCGTTCGCGTTCGAGGAGCTCGTCGCCCGGCTGCGCGCCCTCCTCCGCCGGACCGGCAATGTGGTGCCCGACACGTTGCGTGTCGCGGATCTCGTCGTGGAGACCCACGCGCAGACGGTGACCCGGGCGGGCGAGCGCGTCGCTCTGACCACGAAGGAGTTCACGCTGCTGGAGTACCTCGCCCGCAATGCGGGCCGCGTGATCGGGCGCGCGGAGATCGCCGACCACGCCTGGGACGACAACTACGACCCGTGCTCGAACCTGATCGAGGTCTACATCAGCCGTCTGCGCAAAAAGATCGACGAGCCGTACGAGACCCCGCTGATCCACACCCGCCGCGGAGCGGGGTACCGGCTCGGCCCCGCCGCCGTTGAGGAGGGCGGTTCGGAGTCGGAGGACCAGGGCAATGCGGCCGCCGCTGTTTAGGTCCATCCGCAGCCGACTGGCGGGCGGGCACATCGTGGCGCTCGCGCTGGTGCTCGGTGTGTTCGCGATCGTCACGTACGCTTTCATGGCCCAGCTCACACGCGCGCACCGCGACCAGGTGCTCGCCGACGCCGTGCGGGGCTTCAGCCACACCTATCGTGCGGAGCTCGACCACGGCGTGTCACCGGCGGAAGCCGCACGAGAGGCCGCGGAGGAGTTCCGTTTCAGCGGGCTCCGAATTCTCGCCTACACCCGGGGCCACGAGCTCCTCGCCGTGTCCGACTCGACGGCGGTCCGGCCGGGGCTGGGGATCTCGGAGTTCGAAGTGCCCGACGATTCGCCGCTGCACGCCCTGCTCGAGGCGGCGGACGACGCGGGGCCCTCGTTCGGCTGGATCCCCTCCGCCACGGACCGACTCCGCGCCTACGCCGACGAGGTCCACTTCGACGGCGAGCCCCTCACCCTCCTGGCCCTCCAGCTGGATCGCCGGGAGGAGGATGTGCTCAGCGACTTCCGGAGGGCGCTGGCGCTGGCGGTACCGCTGGCGCTCCTCCTGGCGGGTGTTGGAGGGTACCTCCTGGCCCGACGAAGCCTCGCCCCGGTGATGGCGATGAGCGACCGCGCGGAGCGGGTCGGCGCCGAAAGTCTGGGGGAGCGTCTGCCGGTCGCCAATCCGAACGACGAGCTGGGGCGCCTCGCCGGCGTCTTCAACGGCCTGCTCGATCGCCTCGAGACCGCGTTCACACGACAGCGCGCCTTCATTGCGGACGCGTCCCACGAGCTGCGCACCCCCGTTTCGATTCTGCGCACCGAGGCGGACGTAGCCCTCTCGAAACCGCGTACCGGCGAGGAGTACCGGGAGGCGCTGGAGGTCATGCGCGAAGAAACGGTGCGCCTCTCGCGCATCGTGAACGACCTCTTCACCCTGGCACGGGTCGACTCGGGCCAGGTCAGGCCCCAGCGAGAACGGTTCTACCTGGAGGAGACGATCTCGGATTCGGTGCGATCGGTGCGCGCGCTCGCCGAAGACCGCGGCGTCACGCTGGCGTTCACGCCCACCGCCGAGGCCCCCATGGTGGGCGACGAAGGGCTGGTCCGGCACGCGATCCTGAACCTGCTCGACAACGCCCTGAAGCATACCCCGTCCGGGGGAGCGGTATCCGTGGAGCTCACGTGCGTGGACGCGCAGCACCGGATCTCCGTTCGGGACACCGGCGAGGGCATTCCGCCGGACGCGGCTCCCCATGTATTCGACCGCTTCTATCGGGCCGAGAGGGCCCGGCCCCGACCCGCGTCGACACTGACCGGTGCGGGTCTGGGGCTGGCGATCGCCCGCTGGTGCGTGGAGGTCCACGGTGGCGCGCTGGAGCTCACTTCGCCCGGCCCCGGGGGCACGGTCTTCACCATTCTCCTGCCGGCGCCCGCCGAGCGCCCCGAGGTTCAGCCCGCCTGAAGGGCCCGCCTCCCCGACGCCGTTTATCCTGCGTTTAGGTTGCCCTCCCTATCCTTCTCGAGGGAAGTGGACGGTAAACCTCAGGTCAGGAGATACGGCATGCTACGGCCGGCGAAAGCGCTCCCGACGGACGGATCCCGGCTCGACCTGCTGAGCCACGGCTTCGTCGCGCCCGTGGGCGGCCGCTGCGTGCAGTGCGGGGTCTGCAACTACAGCTGCCCCGCCGGCATCGACGTGCGCGGGCACGCGCGGCGCGGCATCCCGATCCTGGCGGCGGAGTGCATGAGCTGCGGCGCGTGCGTCGCGCGCTGCCCCCGCGGGGCGCTGGAAGTGGCGCGCGCGCTGGAGGCCGCGTGAGTCGCCGATATCTGCTGGTCGGCTCGGGAATCGCCTCGCTGGCGGCGGCCGAGGCGATTCGCGAGGGGGATCCCGGTGGAGAGATCACCCTGGTGAGCGAGGAGCCCTACCCGTTCTACTCTCGGCCCGGGCTGGCGTACATGCTCGCCCGCGACGTCCCGCAGGTGCAGCTCTACCTCCGCCGCCCGGAGGAGATCGAGGCCCTGGAGATGAAGCGGGTGGAGGGGCGCGCGATGCACCTGCATGCGGATGCCCACGACCTGCGACTCGCCGACGGGCGGTACCTGGGCTACGACCGCCTGCTCCTCGCCACGGGGGCCGCCTCGATTCCCGCCCCCTTCCCCGGGAGCAGCCTGGCCGGCGTCGTCCAGCTGGACGGCCTCGGCGACGCGCAGCGTCTCCTGCAGTACGTCCACCCGCGCCGGACGGCGGTGGTGATCGGGGGTGGAAGCACCGCCCTGGAGCTGGTCGAGGGGCTGCACCGGCGCGGCATGCGCGTTCACTATTTCCTGCGCGGGGAGCGCTACTGGTCGAAAGTGCTCGATCCGGAAGAATCACGGATCGTCGCCGAACGGCTGCGGGCCTCCGGGGTGCGTGTCCATACGGGCACGGAGATCCGCCGCGCCCTCGGGCGCCATGGCCGCCTGGAGACGGTAGAGACCGCCGCCGGCGAGCGGCTCTCGTGCGACCTGCTGGCTGTCGCCATCGGGGTGCGGCCGCGGACCGGACTCGCCGGCTCCGCCGATCTCGAGGTGGACCGCGGGATCCACACGAGCCGTCAGATGATGGCCAGCCACCCCGACGTCTTCGCCGCCGGGGACGCCGCCGAGGTCGCGGGCCCCGACGGCGGGGCCGGCGACCTCGACACGCTCTGGTCGAGCGCGCTGGCGCAGGGGCGGATCGCCGGAGGGAACATGACCGGAGCCACGGCGGAGTACCGCCCCTCGGAACCGCTGAACGTGACCTGCCTCGCGGGAGTGGTGACCACGATCATCGGCGCCGTCGGCGGGGGAGAGGACCCGGACCTCCTCACTCTGACGCGAGGGCAGAGCGAGCGCTGGCGGACGCCGGCGGGATCGTGGACGGCGGCCGCCGGCCACGGCGCTGACCGGATCCGCCTCGTGATCGACGACAGCAGCGTCGTCGGCGCGGTCGTCATGGGAGACCAGACCCACTCGGAGGCGATCAACGACCTCGTCCGTCAGCGGACGGACATCTCTGCCCTGCGCGACGCCCTCGTGACCGACCCGGAGGACGCCATCCCGACCCTGCTCGCCATGGGCCATTCGCACCTCCGCGCCCCCGACCCTGCGAACGGAGGTCGCAGGTGAACCCCGTTACGGCCGCGCGCGAACGCGTTTTGCCTCCGGCCGCTCCGGCCGCGCCGCCGCCCGCGCCTCCGCGGGCACGGCGTGCCCCCGAGGCTGCGTGGGCGCTGGGAACGATCGCGGTGGCGGGGGCGGGCTACGGATTCGTGGCTCGGGCCGGGGCACCCGCCGCGGGCGGCCTCCTGGGCCACGGCCTCGGGATCGCCGGATTCCTCCTCATGCTCTTCGCGCAGGTCGGCTACTCGTGGAGAAAGCGCACCAGTCGAAGCGGCCCGGGACCCGTGCACCGGTGGATGCAGGCCCATGTCTACGCGGGCCTGGTGGGACCCTTCCTCGTCCTGCTGCACTCGGCCTTCGAGTTCCGTGGCGTCGCGGGCATCGCGGCGCTGCTGATGGGGATCGTCGTGCTGAGCGGGATCATGGGGCGCTTCGTCTACGGCTCCACCGAGCGCGTACTGGAGCCCGAGGGCCAGTGGGCTCACTGGAACCCTCGACGGCGCTGGCTCTCCCTCTGGTACGCCCTCCACGTGCCCCTCGCCCTCTCCCTGATCGCGCTGGCCACGGTGCACGTACTGGGCGCGCTCTACTACGCGACGCTGCTCAAGTGAGTGAGGTGCCACGATGCGATCGACTGCGGTAACCCGGTGGGGCCTTGCCGCCCTCGCACTGGTGCTCCTCGGGGTCCTCTTCGCGTGGCGCTCCTCGGGCGGGATGATGTTCAGCCCGGGGGAGCTGAGCGCAGCCTCCACGGCGGAGTCCACACTCGGCGGCATCGCTTCCCACGCGGAGCTCGCTCGCGACTGCGGCGCCTGCCACGTGCCGGCGTGGAGCGGCGGGACCATGAACGACCGCTGCCTCGCCTGCCATGCGGACGTGCGGCCCCAGCTCGCCGATACCACCACACTCCACGGAGCGCTGGCTGACGCCGAGGACTGCCGATCCTGCCACACGGAGCACCACGGCGCCGACGCGGTCCTGACCCGGCTCGACGGGCTGGGCGCGTGGCACGACCAGTTCTCCTTCTCGCTGGCGGCCCACGAGACGACCGCGGGCGGTGACCCGTTCACGTGCGAGGACTGCCACACCGGGGGCGACTTCAGCGCCGCGGAGGGCGAGTGCCGATCCTGCCACGCGGACGACCCGGGGGACTTCATGGTCGAGCACGTGCGCGCCTGGGGCGAAGAGTGCCTGGCGTGCCACGATGGCCTCCGCTTCGCCACCCCCTTCGACCACTCCAGCACGGGCTATCCGCTGGTGGGAGAGCACGCGGAGGTCGCCTGCACGGCGTGCCACGAGCGGGCCCATAGCCTGGAGGGCTTCAGGACCGACGCCCGCACCTGCGAGAGCTGCCATGGCGACGACGACCCACACAACGGCGAGTTCGGCAATGCCTGTGGCGAGTGTCACACCGCCAGCGCGTGGGAGCCGGCGCAGTTCGACCACGACGTCTTCCCGATCGGACACGGCGCCCGCGGTGTGAACGACTGCGACGTGTGCCACCAGGACGGGCCGGCGACGTACGAGACCTACACCTGCTACGGCTGCCACGAGCACTCGCCCGCGCGGGTGAGGGCCGAGCATCGCGAGGAGGGCGTCCGGGACCGCGACATCGCGGACTGCGTACGATGCCACAACACCCGCGAAGACGGGGAGCTCGACGAACGGGCGGACCGTCGCGAGCGCCGCGACGGCCGTGATCGCGAGGATCACGAGGATCGCGAGGATCGCGAAGAGCACCACCACGATCGCTGAACCGGCGGACCCGGGCGTCTCGCTCTGGCCGCGTAACCTTCAATCGGTGGAGTCACCATGCAGACCAAGACACTGTTGCTCGGCACCCTGATCACCCTGGTCGCCTGCGGCGGCGACCGTCCGGCCGGAACCGAGGCGGCGCCCGACCTGGGCGTGAGCGCGGAGGCGCTCGTGGGCTTCCAGCCGCTGCCGACCGACTTCGCCTCCGACCTGAACCCGTCCACCCCCGAGAAGGTGGCGCTGGGACGCATGCTCTACTACGACACCCGCGTCTCCGCGAGCGGCGACGTCTCCTGCTACGTCTGCCACCCCCTCCACGACTACGGCACGAGCCACCGTCGGACCGGCGTGGGGCACGACGGGCTCCAGGGCGGCCGCAACGAGCCCACCGTCTTCAACGCCGCGGGCCATCTTTCGCAGTTCTGGGATGGCCGGGCCCCCGATGTCGAGGCCCAGGCCCTCGGTCCCGTGCTCAACCCCGTGGAGATGGGCATGGCCGACGGGGACGAAGTGATCGCCGTCCTGAAGGGAGTCCCCGGGTACGCGACCGCCTTCGGCGCCGCATTCCCCGACGAGAGCGACCCGATCACCTTCGAGAACTTCGGCCGCGCCATCGGCGCCTTCGAGCGGGGCCTGGTGACCCCGTCGCGGTGGGACGCCTTCCTCGGCGGCGACGCCGAGGCCCTCACGCCCGAGGAGAAGGCGGGCTTCACTACCTTCGTCGAAGCGGGCTGCGGCCAGTGCCATACCGGCGCGCTCGTCGGCGGCTCCCTGTATCAGAAGGCCGGCCTCGTCCAGCCGTGGTTCAGCACGGCCGACGCCGGCCGCTTCAGCGAGACGAACAACCCCGCCGACAGCCTCGTCTTCAAGGTGCCCTCGCTGCGCAACGTGGAGGAGACGTGGCCGTACTTCCACGACGGCTCCGTGCAGCGCCTTGAGGAAGCCGTGCGGCTGATGGGATGGCACCAGCTGGGAACCGAGCTCGACGACGACCAGATCGCCGCCATCACGCTGTGGCTCCGCACCCTCACCGGCCCGGTCGACTGGGAGTACATCAACGAGCCGTCGCTGCCCGCGTCCCCCGCGCCCGCCCGCACTGGCGTGGCGCTGCAGTAGTCACGGCCGACTCACTCAAGGGAGAGACCGCGCATGTGGAAGAAGATCGCGCTGTACACGGGGGTGGCCCTGCTCGTACTCCTCGTCGCCGCTCAGTTCGTGCCCATCGGGGGGGCCGCCGATAACCCGCCTGTCGAGGAGGAGGTCGCGGTCACTCCCGAGCTCGCCCACGTTCTCCGGACCGCGTGCTACGACTGCCACTCGTACGCGACCGAGTGGCCCTGGTACAGCCGCGTGGCCCCCGCACGCTGGTTGGTGCGGCACGACGTCAACGAAGGCCGCGAGAAGCTGAACTTCACGACCTGGAACCGCTACGACGCCAGGGAGCGCGCGCACGCCTGGGAGGAAGTGGCGGAAGTCCTCGACGAGGGCGGCATGCCACCATGGTTCTACGTGCCGCTGCATCCCCACGCCAACCTCTCCGCGGAGCAGATCGCCATCCTGCGCGACTGGGCCGTGCGGCACGCGGGCAGCAGCCCTGAGGGAGCGGCAGAGTCCGCGGCGCTGACGCTCCGGTAGAGGAGCGTCAGCCCGCGGCTTCCAAGTCCGCCGGGGGCCTGCGCCCAGGGGCTGCGCGGGCCACCGGACCGTACCGCCCCCCACCAGGGCCGGCCTTGACTCCGGTGTCCGGATCCCCTAATAATGATTAGTCCATTCACCTATGAGGAGCCGCCATGCCCCAGGTTCTCAAGGACGAAGTCGAGCAGCGCATCCGCGACGCCGCCCTGGCGGAGTTCGCCGAGGGCGGATTCGGCACGGCGCGGATGAGTGACATCGCCCGGCGGGCGGGCGTCTCGGCGGGGAACATCTACCACTATTTCCCTGGCAAGCAGGCGCTGTTCGAGGCCGTGGTCCCCGGCACCCTCGCCCGTCGGCTGCGGGCGCTGCTGGAGGAGCGTGTACGCGCGTCGGCGACACAGGAGGGCGCGCGCCCGGAGACGGGAACCCCGTGGGGCGAGGCCGCGGAGGCTACGGTGTCGTTTGCGCTGGAGAACCCCCGGGCCACCGTGATCCTGCTGGGGCGCGCGGAGGGAACGGCGTACGCCGGCCTGGCCGAGGAGGTCGTGGGGATGCTGGTGCGAGCCGCCGTCAGCCGGGTGGAACGGGCGGGACGGGTCGTGCCGGAAACCCTCCGCTTCGATGTGGAGCAGGCGTACCGCGCCTACGTCGCCGCGTGGGTGCGGATTCTGGAGCGCTTCGCCGATCCCGCGGCCTTCCGCGAGGCCCTCGCCGGCTACGAGCGCTACCACCTGGAGGGGCTGCGCGCCCTCCTCGGCTGAATTTCTGGTGTCACAAAAATGAAGGGTTTGTTCAGTTAACCCCGGGAGTGGTGATGCGAGCACGAATTCTGGTCATGGGCGCAACGGGAGAGGTGGGAGGACGGGTGCTGCGGGGGCTGCGGGAGCGGGGCGAGGCGGTGGTGGGGGCATCGCGGGACCCGGCGGCGGCCGCGTCGCGAGCTGGTGGGGAGTGGGTCGAGCTCGACCTGGAGCGTCCGCGGACGTTCGGTCCGGCGCTCGAGGGCGTGGACCGCCTATTCCTGGTGGCGCGGCCTGGCGATGACGACCCCGACGTGCCCGCGGCGCCGCTTCTGGGCGCGGCGTGTGAGGCGGGGGTGTCGCGGGTGGTGAGCCTGACGGCCATCGGCGTGGAAGCGGAGCCGGAGTTCGGCCTGCGTCGCCTGGAGCTGCTGGTGGAGGCGTCGGGGCTGGAGTTCACGCACCTCCGTCCGAACTTCTTCATGCAGATTTTCGCCGCGCCCCCGCTGCTCCCGGCGATCCGGGCAACGGGGGCGCTCCGGATCCCGGCCGGGGACGCGCGGCTGTCCTACGTGGATACGCGGGACATCGCGGACGTGGCCGTGGCCGTGCTCACGGGCGAGGAGCGCGGCGGGCGCGCCTGGACGTTGACCGGCCCCGAGTCGCTGCATCATCGCGACGTGGCCCGGCACCTCTCCGAGGCCTCCGGCGCCGCGATCCGGTACGAGGCGCTGACGGAGGAGCAGGCCGCCGGGCAGATGGCGGCCGCGGGGCTTGGCGCCGCCCGTGTGGAGCGGCTTCTGGGCTTCTACCGTCGGGTGCGCGCCGGGTTCGGCGCGGCTGTCCATGCCGACGTCGAGCGGGTCCTCGGCCGCCCCGCCCGCCCGTTCACGGGCTTCGCCGCGGACTGGGCGGCCGGCCAGGGCCGTCAGACCCTGACCCGCCGCGCCCCAGCGGTACGAAGAAGTCCAGCGGCCGCCGGAGCAGGTGGGTGAGGAGCCCGCGGAGCAGCGCCCGGGTCTCTCCGAACGTGACGCGCCTGGACTCCATGGCCAACGCCAGGCTGAGCCCGAAGCTCACCAGGAAGTTCACCAGGCCAATGAGCATGATACCGAGTGTGAGCGTGAGCACCGTCCAGACGGGTACGCTCCACTCCAGGCCTTCCATGGCGAGGCCGAAGTGTGCCGACGAGAAGGCGATGTGCCGGATATCGAACGGCAGGCCCAGGATCTCTCCGACGGTCCCCGCGGAGCCCAGGGCAAACCCCAGGAATACGTTCCCCGCGAGCACGCCGAGGTTCCGGTCCACCCGGTCCGCCACTCGCGCCGTCCGCTCCGGCCCCAGGACTCGCCGGAGCCGCAGGTTGCGGGAGAGCCGGAAAGGGATCTGACCGTACCGGTTCCGATTGTCCACGTACCCGGCCACGAGGCCCGCCCCGAAGAGGAAGACCCCCGCAACGGCCGCATAGGCGAGAGCGCCGCTCTCCCATGGGTGCAGCTCCTGGAGGAGCGCGAGGGCCTTCCCGGGGGTCGCCGGATCCGTACCCGTCAGCCAGCGGAACCCGTACGCCAGCGCCATCGCGGCCGGGAACGCCATGACCAGGTTGCCGACGAAGGAGACGAACTGGCTCCGCCACGTCCTGACTACGAGCTCCTCCAGAGCGTCAATGTTGTGGCGGGTGGTCTCGCCGATGGTGCGCGCGATGGTATTGGCGGTCATGGCGGGCTGCTTCGTGGCGAGCGTCGCCCCCGTGAGGTAGATCAGGACGAAGCAGATGGAGTAGTTGACGCCGAACAGGATCGCCTCGGCGGCCAGGGAGACATCGAGCCGATCGAGGAGGACCTTGAAGAGCGCGAACACCGCCACGAGGAGTCCGCCCCCGAGGCTCGACAGGAAGAAGCGCCCGTACTCCGCCGGGGAGCGGGTGATGTAGCGGCTCCCCTTCCGCGCTGCGAACTCCACCACCTGGTACGCCAGGAGGTCGGCGCTCTCCCGGACGTGGGGGATGACCTGGTTCCGGGTGTTGACCGCCCGGACGAGGGTCTGGAACAGCCGCACCGCGCCCCCCTGGAAGTCGCGCTCCACGGGCTCGGTCAGGTGCAGGAGCATGTCCAGGCGCTCGATCTGCAGCATGAGGCGATATGACAGGATCGTCAGCCCCAGGCTCGTACCGAACTTGTCCTTTTCAGCGCGCAGCACACCTACGGCTTCGCGGCACTCCGCCAGGCGCGCCAGCGCCTCATCGAGAAGCGGCTCCTCGTCACCGACGACCTCGTTCTCGAAGCTCTCGAGGTAGCGGAACACGGTCGTGCTGATGGCGAGGAACGGGGAGTCGGGCCCTTCCAGGTGCGGCAGCCGCTCCGTGATCTCGGGCTGCAGCCCCAGGCTGGCAACGTGGTGGGCCAGCACGCGGATGGCGCTGGCCAGTCCGGGGTCCGCACCCACCACGGACTCCGCGGTGATCCCGAGCGCGTCGAGCAGGCGCGCCCAGAGCCCGGTCGGCACGGCGCGGACCCAGACGTGGTCGTCCTCGCGTGGAAAGACCGCGTCAATGATGCCGGTGAGGCTCCCGGGGTCCTGCGCGTCCGGCAGGAGCCGCTGCCCCAGCCGGCCGAACAACTCGCTCCAGAACCCCCGGTTGCCACTGGGGATGCCTGCATCGGTCAGGGTGTGACCGGTCCGCGCCTCCCGGAGCACGTGCCGGAGCAGCGTGCCGAGAGCGGCCCCGTCCTCCGCGCCCTCCGTCTCCAGGTACCTGACGAGAGATTCCGCGCCCCCGGCCGGCCTCCCGCGGGCGGGACGGAGCGTCGACACCAGGTACGCCAGGGCCCGGACCCCGCCCTCCGAGGCCGCCAGGTCCTGCACGCGCGTGAGGACGTCACGCCACGAGTCGTCGGGGAGCGCGGCTTCAGCTCCGGGTGGAAGAGGCAAGATCGGCTGGCGGTATCGTGAGCAGTCGCCCCGCGGGGTCGGGGGCGAAAGATGGCGGTCCGCTCATGACCCCGCCAGCCGGCGTCTGCTCCTACGCCCAGTTGACCATGGCGATGTCCTCCAGGTCGTCCACGATCAGCTCCATGGAATCGGGGGCGACGCGCTCGAAGCTGTCGAAATCGTCGCTGGTGGACTCCACGCCCCGCCCCACGCTGTAGCCCTCCGGGAAGGTGGTGACCCAGGAGAGGCTGGAGAGCATGGGATCCTTCACATAGACGACGCCGTACCATCCGGCCACGCCCAGGATCGCGTCCTCCCATATGAAATCATCGCCGGTGCCCGCGTCCTGGTCTGTGGTCAGGATGACGAGGCCCACGCCCAGTCGGCCGTAGTTCAGCGCGACGTCCGGGGGCGGCGCCTCGAGCGAAACGCGGAACCGGGTGCCCCCATCCGTCAGCTCCCCCTCCCCCAGCACGTACGAGTAGTCGGGGTCCGTGGCCGACACCACCCACACCACCAGAACCCGGGCGTCGGCGGGGATCGCTGCGCCGGAGCGATTTACGACCCTGCCGGCGACCACGATGTCGTCGCCGTCCGGTTCCAGCTCCTTCTCCAGGGCGGTGGTGGATTCGCAGGCGGTGGTGGCCAGGAGGAGGAGAAGCAGGGCCAGCGGCGAGGCGATTCGGTTTTGCATGAGAGAGACCTCCGGGGGGTACGGTCCGCGACAGGCCGGCGCGGGTGCGGTGTCCTGGGGTCGCAGGGGGTACGCCCCGATCCACATTCGGTCGCGACTCATGACGGCGCAAGGGTCACGTTCCCCGCAATGCCGGCTCGAACGCCTCGGTCATCCACCCGTTCGTCGGCCTCACGGTCGGAGCGAAGGTCCACTTCTTCGCGCGCGACCGGCTCGAGTTGAAGTAGCCCGGATTCAGGCGCCGCGGCGGGTCGGAGAAGGCCACGTTGATCCCGCTCCCCTCCCGACCGCCTCGCAGACCCAGCGCCCCGGGGATTCCCCCACACGGATCCCAGCGCATCCCTTACGGCACGCGGCGGGTGACCACCGCACTATAGCGGTATGGAGTTCCTCAACTTCCTGATCATCCTGGCGGCGGGCTGGCTGGTGTGGCGACGGCCGGAGCGGGAGCGGCTGGCGTTCGTGCTCCTCGTCGTGAGCTTCCTGCTCATGGCGCTGGTCTTCCTGATCGGCACCCACACGTCGTTCGTGCCGGGGGTGAACCTGTGACCCGGGCGGGGTCGTTCCGGCTGTCGGACGCGGCGCTGCGGCAGGTGCTGGCGTGGCTGGTGATCGTGCTGCTGGCCGTGCCGGTGGGAGGCGCGCTCTGGCTGGGGGTGGCCCACGGGGAGTCGCCGTGCATCCTCTGCTGGGCGCAGCGCACGTCGATGGTCCTCATCGCCCTCGTGGCCCTCTTCATCGTCCGCTGGGGGCCGCGGCCCCGTTACCTCGGCATGCTGGTGCTGCTGGGCAGCTGGGGTGTGTTCATGTCGCTCCGGCACTCGGCGCTTCACCTCGCCCGGGACATCGGCCAGGGGTTCGCCGGCGCGATCCTCGGCGTCCACACCTACGTCTGGGCCGGGTTCATCCACTGGGTCGTCCTGCTGGCGGCGGGGGCGCTGCTGGTGGTTGTGAGGGGGCCACTGGAGGCGAGGCCGGGGGTGGCGCCGGGGCGCGCCGGCCGGTTCGCCATGGCGCTCCTGGTAGTCCTGGCCGGAGCCAACGCGGTCCAGGCGTTCATCTCCACCGGGCCGCCGCCGTTCATGGGCCAGGGCGACCCGATCCGGCTTTCCCTCGACCCCCACCGCTGGGTGTGGTCGATGGCGGAGCTCGGCGGCGGGCTCTCGCTGCGGGGGTCGTGGACCGTGCCGGAGCCGGAGCCCGGCGACCTGGTCGTCGACGGCGACCCGGAGACCGGTCCGATCGTGGCCCTCGACACGCTGCCGGTGCGACGCTGGGCGCGGGTGCCGCCCGGGGTGGAGGGGACCCTCACCGGGTTCGCCGCCGCGGCCGGTGGGGCGGTGGTCGTGACCGACGGCTTTGAGGTGGCGGTGCTGGAGCGCGACCTGTCGCGCGTGCGGCACCGGGTCGTGATCGATCGGGGCTTCAGCATCGACCTGACCACGCTGGCCGGCGCCGCGTTCCTCGGCCCCGACACCGTGGCCGTGGTATCCACGAACAAGAGCTACGTGCTGCTCAGGGCCGATCCCGATGCCGACGCCGCCCGGGAGTGGCGGCACTTCCTGGAGACGGATGGCACGATCACGGAGGTGCGCCGCTCCCGCTTCGCCACCGTTCGGGCCCGGCAGCAGTACGTCCTGTCGCTGGCGTACGACCCCGACGCTGGCGAGCTCGTGACCGTGAGCGTGCCATCGGAACGCCATCCACGGCTCGTGGTCTCCCGCTTCGACCGTGAAGACTGGACGCTCTCCTCGGAGTTCACGCCGAGTCGGGTCGACGGTCTGATGCTGCGGAGCCCGGAGCGGGGCCTGCACGAGTACCTCGTCACGGGCACAGCCGTGGCGGACGGGCGGCTGTACGCCCTGAGCGCACGCCACTCGACGCTCCTGGTGATCGACCTGGAGAAGGAGTCGATCACGGCCGCATACGCGGTGCCGACGCTGGAGCGACCGGTCGGCCTGGGGCTCGACGGGAATACGCTGCTCATTGCCCAGGCGGACGGGCGCATCGCGGTGGTGGAACGGCCCGTACAGTAGAGCGCACGATCACTCTCCGGTACGATCATCCCGGCTCGGGCGGCCGGGCTCGAACCGCCAGTTTGACCTTGACGACCCGCCCGGGTGGCGATCAGGCGGCTATGCGACGCCGTCGCCCCACTCCAGCACTTCCACGCGCACCCGCGTGCGCCCCGCCCCGATGTAGCCGAGCGACTCCGCAGCGCGCCTCGAGAGGTCGAGGATCCGCGACTTCCTGCCGTACGGCCCACGGTCGACGACGCGCACGTTGACCGACCTGTCGTTCCGGATGTTGGTGACCCGCAGGACCGTGCCGAAGGGGTAGGAGAGGTGAGCCGCGACCATCTGGTTCTGCCGGAACGGGATCCCGCTGGCGGTGCGTCGGCCCTCGAACTTGTCGGCGTAGAAGGAAGCCTCCCCTGTGGCCGTCTCCAGGACCTTGTCCGGGGCCGTCGAAGCGACCCCATCCGGCACGTCGGCCGGCGAGGCGTCGTGCGACGGCTTCGGCTCCGCCAGCGGCTTCTTGCCCAGTCGGGGATAGCGTTCCTCGAGCTGCTCGATCATGTCCGCGCTGAGCGGCTGGACCGACGCCTGGGCGGCCGGGCCGCCCTGCGGCTCGGCTTCCTGATGGGCATCGCCACAGGCGGCCGCAAGGAAAGAAAGGGCGAGCATGGGGAGGATGATTCGTGCGGACTGGGACTGCATGACTGACTTCCTTGAACACCGGGAACAGATCTCGATCACCACGGTCGTGCGCCCCATGGACCTTCAAGTCGCGTTCCGAAGGCTAAAGCGCTGCGCTGCCATGAGGCGGGCGTAGGCAGGGGACCTACAGCCGACGTGGGCGCGCCTGTCGGGAAATGCCCCACGAGAGATTCGTTTATCTGCACGACTGACCGCGCGCCGGTGCGGTTGCATATTGCGGGTGCTTCCGGAGTACGACCCCCCCGAACCCGGTCGACCATGCCACACGTTCCCCAGCAGGACTCCGCCGTCTCATCCCATCGCGCCGCCATCGATACGCTCATGGCCGACGAAACCGCCATCGAGCCGCCGGACTGGCTGGCGGCGGAAGCGGCCATCGATTACGAAGCCGAGCGAGCCGCGGCCGAGGCCGACCCGGCGTCGTTCTGGGCCGAAAAGGCGGAGGCGCTGGACTGGATCCAACGCTGGGACGAGGTGCTGCGCTTCGACGCGCCCGAGCACCGGTGGTTCGTGGGCGGGAAGCTCAACGCGACGATCAACACGATCGACCGGCACGTCCACAGCTCGCGCCGGAACAAGGCGGCGGTGATCTGGGTGGGCGAGGACGGCGACGAGCGGACGTATACGTACAACCGGCTGTACCGCGAGGTGAACCGGTTCGGCAATGCGCTGCGCCGGCTGGGCGTCAAGCAGGGCGACCGGGTGATCCTGTACATGCCGCTGGTACCGGAGGGGATCATCGCGATGCTGGCGAGCGCCCGGATCGGAGCCATCCACTCCGTCGTCTACGCCGGGATGGGGACGGAGGCGCTCCGGAGCCGGATCCAGGACGCCGGCGCGAAGGTGGTGGTCTGCTCGGACTACACGTATCGGAGGGGCAAGGCCGTCCACCTGAAGCCGACGGTGGACCAGGCGGTGCGGGACCTCACGGAGGTGGAGCACGTGATCGTGCACCGGCGCGGCTCGTATCCGGGCGACCCCGACCGCCCGGAGCTGGAGGGCGAGCGGGAGCACGACTTCTACGACGTCCAGAACCCCCGGGACATCCACTGCGAGCCGGCCGTGGTGGACGCCGAGGATCCTCTTTTCATCCTGTACACCTCGGGGACCACGGGAAAGCCCAAGGGGGTGGTCCACGCGACGGGCGGCTATCTCACGGGGGTCACCTACCTCAGTCGGGCGTTCTACCAGATCGGTGAGCGCGACATCTACTGGAGCACCAGCGACATCGGCTGGATCGTGGGCCATTCGTTCATCGTCTATGGTCCGCTCTCGGTGGGCGCGACGGTGCTGTGCCGTGAGGGCGCGCCGGACTACCCGTCGCCGGAGGTGACCTGGGAGCTGTGCGAGCGCTTCGGCGTGAACCTCATGTTCACGGCGCCCACCGCGCTGCGGATGTGGATGAGCCACGGCGGCGAGGTGCCGGCGAAGTACGACCTGAGCCGGCTGCGGCTGCTGGCCTGCGCCGGCGAGCCCCTGAACCCCGAGGCCCACTACTGGGCGCAGAAGCACCTGGTGGGGCAGGCGAACGGGTACGTGGTGGACAACTGGTGGCAGACCGAGATCGCCGGCCCCGTGCTGGGGACGCTCCCCACCTTCCCCGCCCGGCCCGGCAAGGTGGGCATGCCGATGCCCGGCGTGGAGGCGAAGGTGGTCGATACGGACGGCAACGAGATCGAAGCCGGAAAGGGCGGTCGTCTCGTCATCGAAAAGCCCCTGCCCTACATGCTCCGCACCATCTGGAACGACCCGGACCGGTACGCCGAGTACTGGCGGGAGTTCGAGGGCCGGTACTCCGCCGGCAATGTGGCGGTCCGCGACGCCAATGGCTACTTCGCCGTCCTGGGCCGGGCTGACGACGTCATGAACGTGGCCGGTCACCGTATCGGCACCGCAGACGTGGAGGGGTCGCTGCTCCGCCACCCGGCGGTGGCCGAGAGCGCGGTGGTGGGTCTCCCGGACCCGTTGAAGGGCGAGTACATCAAGGCGTTCGTGGTGCTCCAGCCGGGGACGCCCCGGGGTGGTGGGCTGATCGGCAGCCTCAAGGACCACGTGCGGCAGGACCTCGGCCCCATCGCGCAGCCGGCGGAGATCGAGCTTCGCGACACCCTGCCGAAGACCCGGAGCGGCAAGATCGTGCGAAGGCTGCTGAAAGCGGAGTCGCTGGGCGAGGACCCGGGCGACCTCAGCACGCTGGCCGACTGAGCGATCGCCGGCCACTATTCCCCGGCGTCAGCCGCTGAGTCGCTTGAGCCGGTCCAGGAAGCTGGACGAAACCGCCGCGTCCGGTCCCTCGGAAGGAGTGTCGGGTGACTCGTGGGGAGGTGGTCGGTCGAACCACGCTCGGCCGGCACGGCGAAACCCGCGACCTCCACGGCCGTATGTCTCCAGGACACCGATGGACCGGACCTCCTGAACCCTGTTCCCCATGCATAGAATCGCCGGCTTCCTGCTCCTGTTCGCCCTGGCCTCGACGCCCGCCATGGCCCCTGCCCAGTCCTCATCGCCTCTCGGCAGCGGCACGACTGCGGGCACGGGAGTGACCCACAAAGAAATCCGAATCGCCACGCCCGACCCGGCCGTGACGCTGGCGGGCACTCTGTCGGAGCCCGAGGCTGGGAGAGGCAGAGCTCTCGTGGTCTTCTTCACGGGCTCCGGCGGCCATGGCCGCGACCAGGTGATCTCGGGTACGCCCATGTTCGCGCACATGGCCGACGCCCTGCTGCACGCCGGCTTCTCCACCCTCCGGCTCGACGACCGCGGCACGGGCGAATCCACCGGACCCACCCCCGCGGCGTCCACCACCGGCGACCGGGTCACCGACATGCGGGCCGCGGTACGCTGGGCCACCACGCAGGGCGACGGGGCGCCTATCGTCCTCCTCGGACACAGCGAGGGGGCCATGGTCGCGGCGGCGGTCGCGGCGCGGGAGCCTGACGTGGCCGGCCTCATCCTGCTGAGCGCGCCCGCCCGGAGCGGTGAAGCCGTCTGGATCGATCAGCAGATGGCGGGTATAGCCGAACACCTGGGACGGCCCGCCGGCGAGCTCACGGCGATCCGCCGGATCCTGGACGACGTCGTCGCCCGGTCCGTCAGCGGCGCGGGGGGCGAGTCCATCGAGCCGCTGGCGGTCGCGCTGTTCGAGGCGCTCGAGATGGACATGGACGAGGTCCGGGAGGAGGGGCTGGTGGAGAACTTCGTCGAGCGCCTCACCTCGCCCTGGTTCCGATACTTCCTGGCCCACGACCCGACCGACGACTACCGGCGGCTCCGCGTCCCCACCCTCGCCGTCTACGGCTCCATCGACCGGCTCACGTCCGTGGCATTGAACGCCCCACCGCTCGAGGCAGCGTTCGAGGCGGCGGACAATGAGGACGACACCCTCGAGGTGCTCCCCGACCAGGACCACTTCTTCCTCCGGGCCGACCACCTGCCGCCGGGCGAGCACCGGTTCGAGGAGATGCACGTCGCCCCCGAGCTCCTCTCCCTCCTGGTCGACTGGCTGGAGGCTCGCTTCTAGCTGCCGACAGGGTCCGACGGAACACGTCCGCCGGTATGCGGTAAGACCGGCAGGTCACCGAGCGGGCCCGTGCGCCCGGCACCCGGGTTGCGGGACCCCGCTTCGGTGGTGGCTCGCTTGGTACCGAATGGAGGGAGCTGTTCGCGCTCAGCACGGCTTCCGCGAAAGGAGAGGGGGCAAGGTGAGTCACAAGGTTGTGCTGGTAGACAGGGACGAGAATACCCGGGCCATTCTACGGGCCGCGTTCGAGTCTCGTGGCTACACGGTTCTGGAAGCGGCAGACGGCGCCCGGGGGCTCTCCCTGGTCGAAGTGGAACGACCCGCGGCGATCGTCGGCGACTTTCCCCTGGACGTTCCTGGTCATTCACCATTCACCCGCGCCGCGCGGGGCCTGGGGATCCACAACGCCGTGATCGTATCCTTCTCTGCTCGTGCCCGGCCCGAGGAGGTGGCCGAAGCCGAGGCGATCAGCGACGCGGTGTTCACCAAGCCCGAGACTCCCCTGGCCGTGGTGGATCGAGTCGACGAACTGCTGAGTCGTACGGGCTAGGTCGGCGTCGGGTCAGCGACCTCGTGGACCATTCGGAATACGGACCCCCTGCAGTGTGCCGCGCGGCGGCCCCGGCCTTGCTCTCCTGTTGCGCCATGACAATCAAATGGATGATCGTCGCGTTTCTGCTCATCGGGAGTCTGCCGGCTTGCCAGCCAACGGAAGACCGTGCGACAGACGTAGCGGCCGGCAATGCGGCAGAAATAGCGGTCGGCGCTGAAGCGATCGGTGAAAGTACTGAAGCGGCTCCGATGGATGCGGCGACCGAGGCGCGGGTCCGCGCGCTGATGGACGAACGTCTGACGGAGATCGAGGCGGCGGTGCAGCGGCTGCCTGGATTGATCGCGTCGGTGCGGAAGGACATGCGGCGGCACCTGAACGCCGACCACGTGGCGGCCGCCCGCCGCAACGGGGTCGGTCCGGTGCGGGACAGCGCACACGTGGCCGCCCTCGTCCGCTCGGGTGACCTCGTTCAGCTGCCGGACTCCACCCGCTGGTGGGTGCTGCGGGAGCTGAACCAGTCGCTGCCCTACGTGACGCCCGGCACTCGCGCGTCGCTGGAGGAGATCGGGCGCCGATTCCACGCCCGCCTCGACGAACGCGATCTGCCGCCGTTCCGGCTCGACGTCACTTCCGTGTTGCGCACCGGCCGGCAGCAGAGCGCGCTGCGACGTCGCAACGCCAATGCGGCGGAGACGGTCAGCTCGCACCAGTTCGGCACCACCGTCGACATCGCCTACCTCAGCTTCGCGGCGCCCCGATCCCTCGACCACGCGTCGCTGGATCCCGATTCCAGCCAGCCGCTCCCCCGCGCGCTGCGGGCGGATCTGATGACGCGCCTCGACAGCCTCGCCACCCGCTACGCGCCGCACATCGAGGGCGAGCTCGGCTTCGTCCTCCAGGAGCTGCAGCGCGATGGCGCGGTGCTGCCGCTCCGCGAGCGCAGCCAGCCGGTGTTCCACATCACCGTCGCGCGCGACACCCGCTGACACCTTCCACCTCTGATCCTCTCTCCAGCCCGGGCGGGCCGGTCAGCGGACGGGGTCGGAGGCCTGGGGGTCCCGACGCTGCTCCACGCTTGCCACCGGAGTGACGACCACGTCGAACATCCGCCAGTGGCTCTTGTGGACGGCACGAACGGCCTGCTCCAGCTGCTCGAGTGTGACGCTCGACCCGTCCGGGACCACGAACGCCTCGCCCGCCACCACGGCTCCTTCCTCGTGCAGCCGCACCTCGGCCTCCCGGACCCACGCCAGCTGCCGCAGCGCGCGGCTCGCGCCGTCGATCAGCTCACGGTCCACATCGCCATCCATGGTCGTCGGGCGCTGATCCATCAGGTCGGTGAAGACCGCCTTCAAGTTCGACACGCCGTCCTTCAGGACATCCAGCGAGATGATGAGGGCCGCCACGCTGTCGGCCCACCACAGGCCGACGCCGATCCCCAGAATGCCGAGGACGGCGGCCCCCGCGGTCATCCAGTCGGCCCTGTTCATATCGGCATCGGCCTTGAGCGACTTCTCGTGGAGGTCCCGGGCGAGAGGCAGCTTCATCCGGCCCAGGATCACCGGCGGGATGGCGCTGTACACGAGCGCTGCGATCATGAACCACCCGGACCAGAGGCGGACGCCGAAGATCGTGCGGTGCCCCAACGTCGGGTGGTGCATCTTCAGCAGGCCCGTCGCCGAGTCGTACAGCATGTAGAGCCCCAGGATGGTCAGCGCGAAGGCCGCCCCCGTGAAGGCAATGCTCATAACCCGTTGGCGACCATAGGGGAACTGCTGGTCGGGACCCTTCCGGCGCTTGTGCGAGGCCACCAGGAAGACGGTCGGCGGAATCAGACTCAGGACGTCCTCGATCCACGCCGTTTTCATCGCCTGCGACGAGCCCATCACGAAGTACATCACCGCCGTGATGGTGAGCAGGGAGAAGATCGTCGCGTACTCCAGCCTTCGCGCCTTCGCTTCCTTCTCCTGCAGCTCCTCGGGGAACCGGAACCCGTCCCGGACTCTCACCGGTCACCTCCCGGCCGCGACGGGAGCAGGGCGCCCACGTCCGCTCCATGAAGCGCGTTCTCGAGGGCCATGAGCATCCCGTTCTCGCCGGGCGGCACGGCCATGACTCGCCGGTTCCTCGCGAGTGTGAAGCCCACCGTGTCACGGCCGAGGGTCAGGAGCTCCCAGTCGGGCGCGGCGACCAGGCCCGTCGCCCGACGGAGGTCCTCCATGGGAAATGGCTCCCCGCCCTCCTTCCGGACGTAGCCCGCGATGGGCCCGCCGGCCTGGACCGCCACGGTCCGACCTTCCATCCCCTCCTCCCCGACCGGCTCGGAGCCGGGAGGACCGACCACCACCACGGAGGAGACGTGGTAGGGGTGGGTGATCCCCACGTGCTTGCTCCACGGCGAGGCGCGCGTGAACCCTCCGATGGCCACGTCCAGCTCGTACAGGCCGAGGGCTTCCATGTGCTCTTCCGCCGGGCCCCAGCTCCAGCGGATCTCGGCCCCGATCGAGCGCGCGAAGCGACGGATCAGCTCCGGCTCCACTCCCGACGGCTCGTCACCGCTGCGGACCACCCACGGGGGCGCCTCAGTGACACCCACGCGCAGCGTGTCGCCCGTGGCACGGTCGAGGGTGCCGCGCGGATCCTGAGGGATGTCGCAGCCCCCGATCACCAGCAACGCCAAGGCCATCACCGGCAGCACCCGTCGATCCGGTCGCATCTCTCCTCCTGGGGTTGAACGGGAAATCACGGAGGTCGGTCGGACCCCCCTCATCTGCATCGGTACACCGCGCGGAACAAGCTTCTATGGTTGTGGTTCCGGGTGTTGCGGGTTTTCGGCCGCAGCCGTCGGAACGCCAGCACCCGAACTCCGCTCAGGATGACCATCCAGACGATGGCATAGCCCCAGAGGGCGAGTGCCAGCCAGAGGGGGATGGGCGTGACGAGCCACCCGAGGACGGCCACCGCCGTGCCCAGGACCTGGGTCGCCTCGAGCGCCACGACCAGCCTCCAGTCGGGCCACGGCCGCTCCCAGAACCAGCCGCGTACGCGGGTGACGTAGATGGTCATGTGTCCGGCCACGAGCAGCTTCAGGAACAGGAGCGTCTGGAGGTGCGGCGTATCGAGGGTCAGGACGGACGTGGCGATCCAGAGGGCGAGCAGGGAAGCTACCAGGCCGGTGACCCCGAGGATGGACGCGTCCACCAGGACCCAGCGCATGTTCCAGCGCACGGGGCGGGGCGCGGTGCGGGTCTTGTCCAGGGAGATGGCCATGATCGGGATGTCGTTCAGGATGGCCAGCAGGGCCACCATGATCGCCGTCACCGGGTAGATGCCCAGGAAGACGATGGTGCCGGCGATGAACACGACCATCCGGGTGGTCTCGGCGATGCGGAACGTGGCGTAGGTCTGCATCCGCTCGAAGATCCGCCGGGCTTCCTCGACGGCGCCGATGATCACGCCGAGGCCGGGCTCGGTCAGCACGATGTCCGACGCGGCGCGCGCGGCCTCCGTCGCAGACGCCACGGCGAAGCCCACGTCCGCCTTCTTCAGCGCGGGCGCGTCGTTCACGCCGTCGCCGGTCATACCGACGATCAGCCCCTCGCGCTGGAACCGCTCCACGATGTGGTACTTGTTCTCCGGCGTGACCTCCGCGAAGCCGTCGGCGTCCAACGCTCGCCGTTGAGAGGCGGCATCGTCCGCGTCCAGCCAGTCGCCGGCGGGCTCGATCCGGGTTCCGAGCCCCACCTGCCCCGCCACCTGGCGCGCGATGGCGGCGTGATCCCCCGTGACCATGCGCACGTCCAGCCCGTGCCGCTGTGCGTTGCGGATCACCTCCGCGGAGTCTTCTCTGGGCGGGTCCAGCAGTGACAGCAGCCCCAGGTAGCGCCAACCGCCGTCCCCGTCGCGCGCCACTCCGAGGGCTCGGAAGCCGGCGCGACCCAGCTCCTCGACCTCGTCCGTCACCCGCTGGCGCAGCGCGTCGTCGGCCTGGCACAGCCGCAGCATCACCTGGGGCGCGCCCTTCGCCACCCGGAAGCTCCCGCCGGGACCGCTCACGCTGGCCTCCGCGCGCTTGCGGGTGGAGTCGAACGGCTGGAGCTCGTCCACATGGTACCGGTCGAGGGCGGCGGCATCGACGGCGGAGAGAATGGCGGCGTCTATGGGGTCCGGTTCGTCGCCTCGCTCGGCCGTCAGCGCCGCGGCGAGTACCAGCTCGTCGCGATCCGCGGCCTCGATCAGCACCGGTTCCTGGAGCTCGAGGCGGTTCGCGGTCAGGGTGCCGGTCTTGTCGGAGAACAGCACGCTCACACCGGCCAGCTCCTCGATCGCCGCCAACCGCGCCACGATCGCCCGCTGCCCGGCCAGCCTTCGTGCGCCCACGGCCATGGTCACGCTCATGACCGCCGGCAGCGCGACCGGGATCCCCGCCACGGTGAGTATCAGCGCGAACAGCAGCACCTCCATGAAGCTCTGCCCTCGCACCGCCTCGACGATGACCACGGCGAGCACCATGGCGGCGGTGGCGGCCATGAGGAAGTAGCCGATCCGCATTACCGCCTGCTGAAAGTGCGAGGGCCCCCCGACGCCCGAGACGAGCTCGACGGTGCGGCCGAAGCGCGTGGCCCCGCCGGTACCGGTCACCAGCGCGTGCGCCTGCCCGCGCTTCACCGCCGTGCTCGTGTACACGGGCTCCCCGGCCCCCTTGTCCACCGGCAGCGACTCGCCCGTCAGCGCCGACTCGTCCAGCGACAGCTCCTCCCGGAGCAGCCGGGCGTCCGCGGGCACCACGTCGCCGCGCCGCAGCACGATCACGTCGCCCTGCACCAGCTCACGGGCGTCGATCGTGGTCTGCCGCCCGTCCCGAACCACGCGCGCGCTCGGGGCCAGGCTCTCCTTGAGCGCCTCGATCGCCTGCGAGGCGCTGCGCTCGTGCCACCAGCTCACCCCGCCGTTGATCACCAGCATCGCCAGGATGACGAAGAAGTCCTCCCAGCGCGTGGCCACGGCCGACAGCACGACCGCGGCCTCCAGCATCCACGGGATCGGGCCCCAGAAGTAGGAGAGGAATTTCAGGAGGGGGTTCTCCGTCTCCTCCTCGATTGTATTACGGCCGTACCGCGCGAGCCGGGCCTCCGCCTCGTCCTGACTGAGACCCCATAACCCGTCGGCTCCCACCTGCGACCGCGCGTCATCGAGCCTCACTTCGTCGAGCACCCTGCCCGCCGGCTGCGGGTCGTTCATGACTCGTCTCCCTTCCGGCCCCCCCGGACGTCCGGCCCCGATCCGCCGGGCGTCCGAGGACGCCGGGTCTGGAACGAGGTGTGCAGCACAACAGCCACGTGCTGCATTAGGCGTTCCCGATTCATCCGTCTGCGGGTGGAGGAGCGGCCATGCCGGAGATCGTTACACTCACGATCAATCCCGCGGTGGATTACTCCGCCACCGTCGACCACGTCACCCCTGGCGAGAAGCTGCGCTGCCACGAGTCCCGTCGCGACCCGGGCGGGGGCGGCATCAACGTCGCCCGGGTGGTGAAGCGACTGGGAGGCGAGGCGCGAGCGGTGTTCCCGGTGGGTGGCCGGACGGGTGAGCTGCTGCTGGGCCTGCTGGAGGACGAGGGCGTGCCGGTCTCGCCGGTGCGGGTCGCGGGGGTCACGCGGGAAGATTTCACGGCGCACGAGCTGGCCTCGGGCCGCAACTTCCGATTCGTCATGCCCGGTTTCCTGGTGCCGGAGCAGGACCGTCAACGGCTGCTGGACGAGGCACTGGGCAGCCACCCCGCCTACCTGGTGGCCAGCGGCAGCCTGCCCCCCGGCGCTCCCGTGGACTTCTACGCCGGGGTTGCGGCCCGGTGCCGTGAGGCGGGGGTGCGCCTGGTGCTGGATACCTCGGGCGAGGCACTGCGCCAGGCGGTGGAGCCGGGGGTCTTCCTGCTGAAGCCGAACCTCCGGGAGCTCGGGCACCTGGCGGGCCGGGAGGTGACCGAGGACCCGGAGCAGGAGCGGGCCGCACGTGCGCTCATGGAGCGGGACCACGCCGCCGTGGTGGTGGTCAGCCTGGGCGCCGCGGGCGTGCTCCTGGTCACGGGGGAGGGGTCCGAGCGGATCCACGCCCCCACGGTACCCATCCGCAGCGGAGTGGGCGCGGGCGACAGCATGGTGGCCGCCATCACGCTCGCGCTCTCCCGGGGCCAAGACGTGTCAACGGCCGTCCGCTTCGGCGTGGCCGCCGGCGCCGCCGCGGTGATGACGCCGGGCACGGAGCTCTGCCGCCGCGAGGACGTCGAGCGGCTGTCCGCCCGGATTACGAGCGACCGGGTGTAGGGGCGGCTGCCCCGAAATCCGCCTATCGGGACTCTTGACTCTGGACGGCTACGAGCGAATGACGGAACGGGCAGTAGGCGGCGCGTGGGCGTGATTCGGCGGGCCGGAAAACGGCCCGGCTCAGTACCGGGATCAGCCGCTGAGCCGCGGGGCCAGCGCTTGGGCCCGGTCGCGGGCGTGCTGGACCAGCGGAGACAGGGCCGGGACGGGACGGTCCACGTCGTGGAGGAAACGGCGGTAGTGGCCGTATGCGGAGGCGTAGCGGCCCATGGCGTCCTCGACACGGGCGAGCTTAAAACGTCCCCAGCAGCCCCACCGTCCGATTCACCACCTCCAGGAGGGGGGGCTCTGGGGGTGGACCGCGGCGTACCAGACGAGGACCCGGGCGGCGTCGGCGGGACGACCGCCGTCCTGAGCCACCGGCCGAGCAGCACCCGGTCCACGGTGTGGACGTACGGATGGACGTGCCGCAACTGCGCGGGGACGTAGTTTTTAGCGCGCGCTGTCCTCGGCGGCCAGGAGCACCCTCATGGCGTCCTCCCTCCGGCCCTCGTGGCGCAGCGTGAGCGCCTTCAGCGTACGGTCCAGGAGCGCGACGAACTCTCCGTCCGTGTCCCGGAGGCGGGACGCGGCGCGGGCGAGGCCGGCGTCGTCTCCCGCGGCGTAGGCAACGAGCCCGTCCAGCCACGCCAGCTCGGCCCGCTCCTCCGCGCTCGCCTACTCCGGCACCCGCTCCGGGCGGCGCGCCGCGGCCGGGGCGGCCTCGAGGGCCCCGAGTACGACGCCGGTGGCCAGCAGGCCATAGCCGTTGAGCGGTCCGTCCAGCCGCCGCTGAACGCCATCCACCGGTCCACGGCCACGCGGCTCGCGTCCGTCGCCCCGGGCCGCGGCGGCGTAGGCCTTCCCGCGCCACATTGAGGCGGCGAGCACGGGGGCGGGCGGCGCCAGGACCGAGTCGGCGAGCTGAACCGTCGCGTGGGGCAGCCCCATGATCAGCAGTCCGTGCCGAAGCCGTATGACGGGATCGGGCCGGTGCAGCCGAGGATGTAGTCGACGACTTCCGTCAGCGCCGCCGGCGCCAGGGAGTCGCCGCCGAGAACAGCGCGTGCGGTCGTGCCGTAGTAAAACTCGTCGTCCGGGTCGAGCGTCGATCCCGGCTCCACAAAGGTCCGGAGCCGATCCAGGACCTACGCGTGGCCGTGCTGTCCCGCTGGTGCACCGCGACCCAGAAGAGGTGTTTCCAGGCGCCGCTGAGCCCCGCGGTTCAGCGTCGTGACCGGCTCAGTGCGGCCCGCGCGTCGCCGTCGGTGGCGCCAGGTAGGAACCATGGTCGATGTAGGCGTTGGCGAGCGTGAACCAGGCCGGCCAGTAGGTGGGCGCGACCCGGGACGCCTCCAACAGGAGCGGGAGCCGGGCCTCCAGCGTGGGCGCTTCCTGCGCGTCCACCAGCAGCCGGTCCGCCACCGGCAGCCCATCCCTATGGGCGTACACCTTCTGCATGATCGCCGGGTCGACTCGGCTCCCCTCGTAGACCCGGGGGTATACCGACCTCCAGTAGGCGAACCATGACGTGCTGTCGTGGGCGAACGCCCGCTCGAAAGCACTCACCGCCCCCGCAATACGACCCTGCGCCATGGCCTCCTCACCTTCCACGTACGCCCGCAGCGCTTCGCTCGACCGGGTCTGGAGCGCAGCCGCGCTCGGCAGCCCGGCCGTGGGACGCTCCCAGATCCGGCGCACCAGCCCCAGGACCAGAGAATCACTCAGCGCGCCGAGCCCGGCATCGCCCGGGACCGTGAACGACTCGCCCGGGCAACCGCCTCGCCCGGCATCGTGGAGCGTCGCCTCCACCCCGACACCGGCGGCCTCCCGGCTCAGGACCCCCCGGAGCAGCCGACCCGCGCCGACCCGCTTCGCGATGGCGAGCGCCTCCGCCAGCGGCAGCCTAGCGCTATCCGGCGGCACGTGGGCGAGGACGGTGAGGCCATCGCACCGTGGCCAGGTCGTCGAGGCCGTCGAGCGCGGCGGAGACGGTGACCGCCAGGTCTCGACCCAGCCGGTCCAGGGCGCTGTCCGGCCCGGTCGGCGCGAACGGCAGCACCGCCACCCGTGGGCTCCACCGGACGCTGTCCGCACCCGGGGGGCCCGGCTCCGCGCTCGGGGGCCCCGCCGCCGAGGGTCCCCACGACGCACCGGCACCAAAGGACCACCATCCCGAGAAGGATCGCCTCGGTCCGGGTGACCCGCTGCTCCCCTCTCGCCGTGATACCACGCCAGCACGGCGGCGGGCGGGAACCCGGCGCCCAGCGACGACCGTGAGTGCGCGCCGTCCAGGACGGCGGCCACCGAACTGCTCGCCCACCACGTGGACACGAGGCCTATTCGAAGGATCAGCCACGCGACACTGAGATAGGCCACGATCCACTGCACCACGCGGCGATTCCTGGAACCACTCCAGGAAGCTCGGTGACGACGACGGATCGGGCTCCTCCGTGGAGCCGTAGGTGGCACGGGAGGAGGAATGGGTGGTCGGACGGCACGGGGCGTCTCCGGGATGCGAGGCGGCATGGACCCGAGGTTCAGGGAGAGGGCTAGCACGCCAGGCGCTTATAAGGTCCGAACCCAAAATAGGTCGGGCGCCTGCAGCATCAACGAGGTCGTCGCCGTGCCGGCCCTGCGGACCGGCGTTCACGGTCGAACGGTTCACCGGCAACGGCGACAGGCACGGTCCAAGGAAGCCTCAGGCGACGCCGTCGCCCCCGGGCCCTTCGAGCACTTCCACCCGCACCCGGGCGCGCCCCGACCCCAAATGCCGTCGAGCTCTCCCTCGCGGCCCGCCTCGACAGCAGGTCGAGGATCCGCGACTTCTTCCCGTACGGGCCGCGGTCGACCACACGCGCACGTTCACCGAACGGTTGTTGCGCGTGTTGGTCACCCGCAGCACCGTCCCGAACGGGTACGACAGGTGCGCCGCAACCATCTGGTTCTGCCGGAAGGGGATCCCGCTGGCGGTGCGCCGCCCCTCGAACCTATCAGCGTAGAACGACGCCTCCGCCCGTGGCCGTCTTCCAGGACCTTCCCGCTCGCCGCCGCCGACGCCACCGCACCCGGCACTTCGCCCGGCAATGCGTCCGGCGAGGGCTTCGGCTCCGGCGGCAGCGGCTTCCTGCCCAGCCGCGGGTACAGCTCCCTGCGGCTCGCGATCGCTCGGCGCTGAGCGGCTGGACCGACGCCCGGGTCGCGGCGGGCGTATTCTCCGGAGCCGCCTGTGGATCGGCATCGCCACAGCAGGCGGCCAGGAAAGCGAGGGCGAGGACGGGAGAACAAGTAGTGTGGCCTGCAACTGCATTGCGGCTTCCTTCGACATCGGTCACGGGGTTCGGATCGCTACGTATCGTGCACCCGTCAAGAACCTTCAAGTCGCGTTCCGCCGGCGCCACCGCGTGCCCGGCCTC
>CAWAMW010000016.1:0-803490 GCA_963783305.1 uncultured Gemmatimonadales bacterium
TGGATTAAAGCGTTGAGCCGCAAGAAGGTATGCGGCTCAACGCTTTTTGTGTTAACACGAGGAGAGGACGTTGAGCGCGTCCGGAAGCAGTACAAGCAGGTCTCTGATGCGCTGAAGGCGAGACGCCTCGCCGTAGAACGGAGATCGACGTGGTCCTCGCTGGGACGACCTGCTTGTGGCCATCGGGGTGAAGTACCGCAGCACCAACGACCGAAAGGCGGGGCGCGCGGCCCGGTTCGGGCGATACGTGGAGCGAGGCCTGTTTGCTGCTGACCCCGAGGCTATGGACGAACTCGGATTCTACGAACTCGCGCGGAACTGGGCGCTCGGTTGGGCGCTCGATCGGCGCTTCCTGCTGGTCAATCTCGGCCCCGACACCTTGGCCAAGGACATGAAGCTGCTGAGGCGACAACTGTCGGAGGGCGCAAATCGGCGGGCCGCGTTCCTGTCGTGGCCGACCGGCCCCTCCTGACGCCGCCGGCTACGGCCGCCGCCGCCGACCGAGCCGGAACTTGCGCCGGTACGCCCCCGGCGTCAGCCGCGTCGTCCGCTTGAACACGCGACGGAAGAACGCGGTGTTCTCATAGCCTACCTCCAGACCGATCCGCTCCACCGATTCGTCCGTCCGCTCCAGCCGACGCCTCGCCTCCGCCACACGAAGGCTCTGGACGTAGCCGAGCGGCGTCTGCCCCGTCGCCTTCCGAAACCGGCGCTCCAGCGTGCGGCGCGCCAGCCCCGTCCGCTCCGCCATCGCCTCGACCGGGTTCGGCGTGACGTAGTTCTCACCCAGCCACCTCTGCAGCCCCGCCACCACGCCGTCGCCGTGGTCCGTGCTCGGCGCGAACCCGATGTACGGCGCCTGGCCCTCCCCGTGCCACTCCAGCATGAGGAACCGCGCCATCGCCTGCGCCGCCGTCGGACCCACGTGCCGGGCGATCAGGTGCAGCGCCAGATCGTGCCAAGACATTACCCCGCCCGTCATCACCAGCTCCTGGCGGTCGCCCGCAACGATCAGTACCTCCCGCGTCCGCAGCCGCACGCCCGGGAAGCTGCGACGGAATGTGGGCGCGAACGCCCAGTGGATCGTCGCTTCCCGGCCGTCGAGGAGCCCCGTCTCCGCCAGCAGCAGCACCCCCGTGCACGCCGACGCCAGCACCGCGCCCCGCCGGTGCTGCTCCCGCAGCCACCCCACAAGACCCGGATACCGGCCCGTCACCCAGTCCGGGCCCTCCACCATCATCAGCGGCACGATCGCGATGTCCGTCCGCTCGATCTCGTCCACCGTCCGGTGGGCGCCGATCGTCAGGCCGCTCCCCACCCGGACGGGATCCGGCCCAGGCGCCACGATCTCCACCTCGAACGGGCGAGCCGGGAGGTCCGGCTCGAACCGGCCGAGGAGCGGGAACGCCGTGAACGTCTCGTACAGCCCGCTGAGCGGCGCCGCCTGGGCGTCGGGTGTGGAGACGAGCGTGACGTGGAGCGGGGTCTTCGAGCCAGTCATTGGACCTCGATGTCGCATATGGACCGTTACCGCCGACTCTCGCATTCATCCGCCCGCCAGGCAACCGCCATCGTTCCCGTGTGGCCGGAACGATCACACTTCGAAAGGGAGGAACGGCATGGCCACCTTACTGAACGGATGGGACGTGGACGCGATGACGGAAGCGGTCGAGGGTGTCCGGGAGGACCCGGAGTCGGGGCACCTGATCTGGCGGAGCCGGACGAGCTGGGACGGCGGGTTCGGGCTGGACGTGCGAACGCGGGAGATCGAGCAGCTCGGCGAGGTGATGGAGCGCCGGTTCACGCTGCGGGGCGACCACCCGCCGGAGCTGCTCGGCGAGAACACGGGGCCGACCGCGGTGGAGCTGATCCTCGCGGCGCTCGGCGCGTGCATGGCCGGCACGTTCGCGGCCCAGGCCACGGCCCGCGCTGTCGAGATCGACGCGCTGGCGGTGGACGTGGAGGGGGCGATTGACCTGAACGGATTCTTCGGGCTGAAGCCGGTCCCCGCGGGTCTGGCGGACGTGAAGCTGACGTTCCGTGTCCGCACGGACGCCGACGACGCAACGCTCCAGGAGATCCTCGATGCCGCCCGCTCGCTCTCGCCCGTCCACGATTCGGTGACGCGGCCGGTGGCGGTCGAAACGGAGCTGGTGCGGACGTGACGCCGGCAGGGCTCGAGTGCTCAGCCTCGGCGCTGAAGGACGGGCGTGAGGGCGTGCCTCTGCGAGAATCCGGATCCATCACATCCGCGGACTGACCGGCGGGTGCGCGGTCGTGAGGTCCGGCGTCAGGACCGGCCCGATCGCTCAGATGCTGGGCGGTACGGCCGGGTGGTCGGCCTCCGTGCTCCGCTCCGTCTCCACCTCCGCGATGTGGACCAGTGCATCGCCCTGATACACGATGGGGTTGATGCGCCGTCCGATGACGACGCCATCGACCCGGGCCCGCACCGGTGCGGCCTCCAGCCCCAGGGCGTTCGAGATCTCGCCCAGGACCTCGCCGCTGCTCACCCGCTGGCCCAGCTCGACATCCAGCCGGCAGATCCCGCTGCGGCCGGCGCGCACCCAGCGGCGGCGACGGGATTCGACGGTGGGCCGTTCGGCCTCCACGTCGTCGGAGACCATGCCGAGGGCGGCCATGACGCGGAGTGAGCCCTCGACGCCGGCCCGGATGGCTGTCGCGGTAAAGCGGCGAGCCTCACCCGCCTCGTAGAGGAGCACGCGCGCACCCCGGTCCACGGCGGCTCTGCGGAGCGACCCATCGGGAGCGGGGGCGTGGATGGTCACGGGCGCGCCGAACGCGTGTGCGAGGCGTCGGGTCTCCGGGTCCTCGAGGTTGGCCCGGACCTGGGGCATGTTCTCCCGGTCGTCGGACCCGCAGTGGAAGTCGATACCGAAGGAGCAGGCGTCGACGACCTCCCGCATGAAGAGGTCGGCGAGGCGGGCGGCGAGGGAGCCGGTGGGGGATCCGGGGAAGGAACGGTTCAGGTCCCGGCGGTCGGGCAGGTATCGGGATCCGGAACCCAGCCCTGGCAGGTTGATGACGGGTGCGGCCACCACGGTGCCGGCGAGGGTTTCGGGGCGAACCCGCTTCAGGACCTGCCGGGTGATCTCCACGCCGTCTACCTCGTCGCCGTGGATGGCCCCGCTGAGGAAGAGGGCGGGTCCCGCGGTATGGCCGTGGAGGATGTGGAACGGGAGCGAGAGCCAGCCGCCGGCGGGGAGGCGGGCGACCCGGATCCGCAGCGCCTGCCGTGTCCCGGGCTCCACCAGGGCACCGCCGATCTCGAATGGGGCGATGCTACTCTTCTTCATCGAGGGCGTCGCCCTGGTCATCGTCGAGGTCGTCCGGCTCGTCGATGGGCTGCTCATCGGCGGCCTGGCTGCCGGGGTTGTCCGCGGCGGGAGCTGCGACGGACGGGTCCGGGTCGTGATCGTCGTCGACGTGGCTCTCGATATACTCGATGATCTCGCCGGCCACATCGATACCCGTGGAGGTCTCGATGCCCTCGAGACCTGGCGAGGAGTTGACCTCCATGATCACGGGACCGCGCGCCGAACGGAGCAGGTCGACGCCGGCCACGCCCAGGCCCATGACGCGCGCCGCGCGGATCGCCGTGTTCCGCTCTTTGGTGGTCAGTTTCACCGGAGACGCGGTGCCTCCGCGGTGGAGGTTGGACCGGAACTCACCCGGCGCAGCCCGGCGCTCCATGGCGGCGACTACGCGCCCCCCCACCACCAGCGCCCGGATGTCCGCGCCCGCCGATTCCTTGATGAACTCCTGGACGAGGATATTGGCGTCCAGCTGCTGGAACGCCCCGATGACCGATTCCGCGGCCTTCCGGGTCTCGGCCAGAACCACACCCACTCCCTGGGTCCCCTCGAGGAGCTTGATGATCAGGGGCGCTCCGCCCACCAGGTCGATGACGGCGTTGATATCGTGACCGGACCGTGCGAAGCCGGTGGTGGGCAGTCCTACGCCCTCCCGCGAGAGGAGCTGGAGGGTGCGCAGCTTGTCCCGCGACCGCGCGAGCGCCTGCGATTCGGTTACGGTGTAGACGCCGGCGACCTCGAACTGCCGCACCACCGCCGTACCGTAGAAGGTGACTGACGCGCCGATCCTCGGGATGATGGCGTGCACGTTCAGCTCTTCCCCACGGTAGAGGACCTTCGGGCGTTTCGCGGTGATGTTCATGTAGCAGCGGAGCGGGTTGATCACCCGCATCTCGTGGCCGCGCTCCCGACCCGCCTGCTTGAGTCGCCGGGTGGAATAGAGAGAGCCCTTCCGGGATAGGATACCGATCTTCATTTCGTTGCTCCGCTTCGGGAGGAGGGGGGTGATGAGGCGAGGTAGGAGCCGCCGGGGTCCACGAGGAGGTGGCGACGGATCGCCTGCCTGCCCAGTAGCATCCGGAATCCCATGGCGTCCCGACGGACCAGCGTGATCTCAATGTCCCACACGTCGTCCCCGAGCTTCAGGGGGGTCAGTATGACGGGCCGGAGCGTCTCGACCCCGGACGAGCTGCGCACCTTCCGCAGATCGACCAGCTTCGCTTCCGCCTCCACGACCGTCCGGAACTCCCGCTGGATCGGGTGCACCTTGAAGCGGATCATGGACACGCCGCGCCGCTTGAACCGTTTCATGTCGTACGCGTGCAGCGAAGATGAGCGCGCGCCCGTGTCGATCTTCGCCTTGACGGCGCCGATGCCCAGGTCCGGCAGCGTCACCCACTCGCGCCACCCGACCACACCGGCAGCTTTTCGCACTCGTTTGCCGCGGGCGCCGGAGCGATCCCCGGTTCGTTTCTCTCTGTGGGTCATGGAGTTTGGTCAGGAGGAAGGTGCAATATAGAGACGAGGATTGGGGGCGGCCACCGCATCCTGGCCAGCGGAGATCGTAATGCCGACCCGGGCGAAGTGCAGCGGGCACCAACGCATCCCTTGCGATCCCTCCATCCGATCTGGAATAGTGGATATTCTCAAGACCTCCACACCCGCGCCATGAGCCCGCCGTGACACGGTCCCCGTCTCCATCGGCCGGATCCCACCTCCAGGAGGGCCGCAGTGCGTACGCGCGCCGCGACTGGTCCTCCGCGCGGGAGTCGCTGGCCGCTGCGGCCGCGGAGTCTCCGCTGGGGGTGGACGACCTGAGGCGGCTTGCCGTCGTATCGTACCTGCTGGGCGACGAGGACGGTTACCTGGAGACGCTGGAGCGGGCGCACCGGTTGGCGCAGGAGACCGGCGACACCGCCGGCGCGTTCCAGAGTGCTTTCTGGATCGGCATGCGCCTTGGCGAGCGGGGCGAGGGGGCGCGGGCGAGCGGGTGGTTCGGCCGTGCGGCCCGCCTGCTGGAGGGCGGGACGGAGTCAGGAGTGGAGCGGGGGTACATGATGCTGCCGAAGGCGCTCCAGCGGTTCAGTGCCGGCGACCCGGGCGCCGCGTACGAACACGGGCGTGAGGCCGCGGTCATCGCGCAACGGGTCGGAGAGCGCGACCTGCTCGCGCTGGCGCTGCTGGTCCAGGGGCGGGCCCGGATCGAGCAGGCGCAGCTCGAGGAGGGGCTGGCGCTGCTGGACGAGTCCATGGTCGCCGTGGCGACGGACGAGCTGAGCCCCATGGTCACCGGGCTCGTCTACTGCGCCGTGATCGGGGCGTGTCGGAGCGTGTACGCACTCGGGCATGCGCAGGAATGGACCACGGCGCTGAGCGACTGGTGCCAGCGGCAGCCGGACATGGTCGCCTATACGGGGGAGTGCAGGGTCTACCGCTCCGAGCTGCTCCAGCTGCACGGCGCGTGGGGGGAGGCGCTGGAGGAAGCCCGGCGGGCGGGCCGGCTGCGGACCGACGACGTGGCTCCCGCAGCGGGGCTCGCCCACTACCAGCAGGGCGAGGTCCATCGGCTGCGCGGCGACCTGGAGGCAGCGGAGGCGGCGTACCGGGACGCGAGCCGGGTCGGGCGGGAGCCGCAGCCCGGGCTCGCGCTGCTCCGGCTGGCCCAGGGAGAGGAGAAGGCCGCGGTTGCCGCCATACGGCGGTCGTTGGTGGAAAGGTCGTCGCGGCTCCAGCGGGTCCGTCTCCTCCCCGCTCAGGTCGAGATCCTGATCGCCGTGGGCGACGTGGGTGCGGCGGAGGCGGCGTGCGATGAGCTGGCGTCGATCGTCGCGTCGTACCCGTCTCCGGCGCTGGAGGCGACGGTGGCGGCGGCACGGGGGGCCGTGCGACTGGCCGCTGGCGAGGCGGAATCGGCGCTGCCGGAGCTGCGGAGGGCGGCACGGGGGTGGCACGCACTGAACGCGCCGTACGAAGAGGCTCGGGCCCGACTCCGGCTCGGGCTCGCCTGCCGGGAGCTGGGCGACGAGGATGGCGCGGGCCTCGAGCTGGAGGCCGCGCGCAAGGAGCTCGCACGCCTCGGCGCCGGCCCGGACGTCGAGCGTCTGGACGCGCTCCGCCAGCGATCTCGCGGCAGGGGGTCGCACGGGCTCACTCCGCGGGAGCTGGAGGTGATCCGGCTCGTCGCCACCGGCAGGACCAACCGGGCCATCGCCGAGGATCTGTTCATCAGCGAGAGGACCGTCGCCCGGCACGTCAGCAACATCTTCACGAAGCTCGGGATCTCATCGCGCGCCGCGGCCACGGCGTTCGCCTACGAGAACGACCTGCTCGGCGATTCTGCATAGAAATACCCATACGCCAGCCGTGGGAATTTGGGTGTTCCGACCGAAGCGGCCGCCGTCCGCCTCGCCGCATGTTGGAAGTGCGAAGGGACGCGAATTCCGGCAGGAGGCGGAGCCATGCGGTTCGAGACGATCGAGGGGCGAGAGAGCCGAGAGTACAACGGCGGGCGCGAGCGGAGCGGCGCTCCGGAGCGGTATGACACCGTGGTGATCGGCGGGGGCCAGGCGGGGCTGGCGGCGGGGTACCACCTGAAGCGGCGTGGCGTGTCGTTCGTCATCCTGGATGCGAGCGAGCGGATCGGCGACGTGTGGCGCGAGCGGTGGGACTCCCTGCGGCTGTTCACGCCGGCGGCGTACAACGGGCTGCCGGGGATGGACTGCCCCGGCCACCCACACTACTTCCCCACCAAGGACGAGTTCGCGGACTTCCTGGAGGACTACGCGGCGCGATTCGAGCTGCCGATCCGGCTGGGCAGCCGTGTGGATCGGCTGGGCCGGAACGAAGACGGCTTCATCGTTCGGGCCGGGGATCGGCGGCTGGAGGCAAAGAACGTGGTCGTGGCCATGGCCAGCTACCAGAAGCCCCACGTGCCGGCGTTCGCGGCAGAGTTGGATCCGTCGATCGTCCAAATCCATTCGGCGGAGTACCGGAATCCGGACCAGCTGCGGCCGGGGCGGGTGCTGCTGGTGGGCTCCGGGAACTCGGGCGCCGAAATCGCCCGGGAGCTCGCGGCCAGCCACGACGTCTGGCTGTCCGGCCGTGACGTGGGCGAGATCCCCTTCCGACCCCGGAGCCGCGTCGGGCGGGTCATGATGGTCCCCGTCCTCCGACTGCTGTTCCACCGGATCCTCACCGTCGACACGCCGATCGGGCGGGCGTTGCGGCCGAAGGTGCTGGGACGGGGAGGCCCGCTGATCCGGGTCAAGAAGCGGGACCTCGACCGTTCGGGCGTGCATCGCGTGACCAGAACCGCCGGGGTCCGCGACGGGATGCCGGTACTGGAGGATGGCCGGATCCTCGACGTCCAGAACGTGGTCTGGTGCACTGGCTTCCACCCAGGCTTCGAGACCTGGATCGACCTCCCCGTCCACGGCGAAAACCCCCACGAGCCTCGCCACGAGCGCGGCGTATCGCTGGACCAGCCGGGGCTCTTCTTCCTCGGGCTCTTCTTCCAGCGGGCGCTCTCGTCCAACATGATCCAGGGCCTCCGGCGGGATGCCCGTGAGGTGGTGGACCAGGTGGCGGCCCGGCGAGCGGCGCCGTCGCCGCAGTCCTCCTGATAACAGACGAGGACTCGCCGCCGGGCCGGCCCCCCCCCGGCGGCCTCCGGCAACCCTCCACGCCGATGCCGCGTCCAACCCTATGTAGCACTTCTGTAATGCGCGACTGAGCGCGATGACATTGCAACCCTCTCCGGAGATCCAATGCCCCGATCCATCGGCTTCGCCACCGTGACGATACTCCGAGCGCTGGCGGACGGAGTGCGTTACGGGCTGGACATCATGGATCGGACGGGGCTGCCGAGCGGGACGGTCTACCCGGCGCTCCAGCGGCTGGACCGGATGGGATACGTGACGGCGCGGTGGGAGGCGGACTCGGTGGCGCGAGCGGAAGGTCGGCCGCGGCGTCGGTACTACCGGCTGACCGGTGCCGGGGCGGAAGCGCTGGGGGTGGCGATCCGTCGGTACGGCTCGTTCGCGGAGGACGCGCCGGCGCTGGACGGCTTCGGGGCGGAGGCAGGAGACGCATGAGCGGACCCCGCCCGCCACGTCTGTACCGGCCCGGCCGCTGGGCACTGGTGGGGCTGTCGATCTTCGTGCCCGGCTCGCGTCGAGAGGCGTGGCTGGAGGAGTGGGCCGGGGAGCTGTGGGTGCTGCTGCGGCGAGCGGAGCGGCGCACGAGCGGGTCCGCCTCGAGCGGGAGTGGTGTCGTAGCCCTGGTGAGATACCTGGCGGGGGCGCCGTGGTCTGCGGCCCACGCGATCAAGGAGGAGTGGATGAGCGACATCTGGCAGGATGTGCGGTATGGGGCGCGGTCGCTGCTGCGGTCGCCGGCGTACCTGGTAGTGGCGGTGGTCACGCTGGCGTTGGGGATCGGCGCGAACACGACGGTGTTCTCGCTGGTGAACGGGCTCCTCCTCCGGGAGCCGGCGGGCATCGCGTCGCCGGACCAGCTGGTCCGGCTCGGCCGGGGGCAGCTCCGGGCGGGTGCGACGACGCAACAGGACGGCCGCTTCGACAACTGGTCGTACCCGGTGTACCTGGACTTCAGGGAGCGCGCGGACTGGTTCAGCGGTGTGGCCGGCTTTGCGAATGCTGGGTCGTTGATCGTCGGGACGGGTGTGGACGCGCGGGCTGTTCCCGGACAGCTCGTGTCTCACAACTACTTCGACGTCCTGGGCGTCGACCTGGCCCTGGGCCGCGACTTCGTCCCGGAGGAGACCGCCTCTGCGGGAGCGGGGCCGGTCGTGGTGATTTCCCACGCCCTGTGGCGTGAGCGGTTCTCCGGCCGGCGCGACGCCATCGGGGAGGCGCTGGTCATCAACGGTCGGAGCTTCGAGGTGGTGGGCGTGGCGCCGCGCGAGTTCCGGGGCTCAAACATCCTCGCCGCCCCCACCGACGTCTGGATCCCGGCGAGCATGATCGCCACCGCGTATGGGCCCGGCACCGAGTCCATGCTGGGCCGCCGGGGCTCCAGCTGGTTCTGGATCTTCGCGCGGCTCGCGCCCGGGACCGGGTTCGAGCAGGTGGAGGTGGCCACCCAGACGCTGTACGCCCGCTTCGACGAGGAGCACCCGGACGTCGCCGGGCAGGGCGTCTCTGTCGCCCGCGGGATCGGGATGACGCCGTCCGACCGGACCGAGGCCGTGCGACTCACGCGCATCCTCCTCGCCATCGTGGGGGTGCTCCTCCTCATCGCCTGCGCCAACCTGGCCGGGCTCGCCCTCGCCCGGGGGGCCGGCCGGACAGCGGAGCTCGGCGTCCGCACCGCCCTCGGCGCCAGCCGGCCCCGGCTGGTCCGGCAGCTCCTGACCGAGTCGCTCCTGGTCGCGCTCCTCGGCGGGGCCGCGGCCCTCGGGATCACCTGGCTGGCCGCGGGCGAGCTGCACCGCCTCGTTCCGTACAGCCTGTCGGTGGCGTTCGAGGTGGACCGGGCGGTGCTCGTGTTCGCCCTCGTGGCGGCGCTTTCCGCCGCGGTCCTGTTCGGTCTGCTCCCGGCGCTGCGGGCGACCCGGCGGGACGTCCGCGACGTGCTGGCTGGTACGTCGCGGTCCGTGGCCGGTGGCGGCACGAGACTCCGGCGCGGGCTCGTCGCGCTGCAGCTCGCCCTCTCCTTCGTGCTCCTGGCAGGGACCGGGCTCCTCCTGCGGAGCCTGTACGAAGCGCGGACCCTCGACCCGGGGTTCGCCGCCGACGAGGTCGCTACGGTCGATCTCGACGTGGGCATGCGCTCCGGTCACGACGAGGAGGCCGGCCGGCTCTTCTATCGCCGACTGCGGGAGGAAACCGGGGCAATCCCGGGCATCGAGGCCGTGGGACTGGTAGGCGAGATCCCCATCGCGCACTTCCAGTCCAACCACACGCCGATAGCGCCAGGGGAGGAGCCGGGGCAGCGGCCGAAGGGGACGCCTCCGCCGCCGCCGGTTCTCTCGAACACCGCCGACGCCGGGTACTTCGACGCCATCGGCCTCCCTCTGCTCGCGGGTCGTACGTTCGAGCCCGGCGACTACGGCGAGAACGCCCCGCAGGTGGCCGTCATCAGCCGTACGCTGGCCGAGCGGTTCTTCGGCGATGACGACCCCGTCGGCCGAACGCTCCCCTTCGGCGCAGAGCCGGACTGGAAACAGTCGACCCGGGTCGTGGGCGTGGTGGGCGCGCTGCGGAACCGGTCGCTGGCCGCGGAGCCGTGGGCGCAGTACTGGATCCCGTTCGACCGGAACTACCGGGGCGGCATGACGCTGGTGGCCCGGACGCCCGGTGACCCCGAGGCCATGGCGGCCAAGCTCGGGCAGGTGGTGGAGCGAATCGACCCGGGCATGCCGATCCTTCAGGCCGGCTCGCTGCGCTCGCGCATCGGCGGGACTCTCGGCGAGACGCGCGTGGTGTCGGCGCTGATTGCCGTGCTCGGCGCGCTGGCGCTGCTGCTCGCCGCCGTCGGGCTGTACGGCGTCATGACCTACACGGTTGCCCGTCGCGGCCGGGAGCTCGGGATCCGCGTGGCTCTCGGTGCAACCTCGGCCGACGTCCGCCGCATGATCGTGGGCGAGGGGCTCCTGGTCGGCGCCATCGGGCTCGGAGCCGGGATCGCCCTCGCGCTGGCCGGGCTGCGGCTGCTCCAGGGCATGCTCTTCGACACCCGCCCCGCTGACCCACTGGCGCTCTCCGCCGCCGCCGTCGTGCTCATGGTGGTGACGCTGTTCGCGTCCATCCTCCCCGCCCGTCGGGCCACGCGGGTCCAGCCGCGGGAGGTGTTGGAGCAGGAGTAGCCGGAGCGGGACGGAGCCAGGTACCTCGGCCGCATCGCGCGCGGCCCGCGCAGGGTTGCCGCCGCTTCCCGCTGAACCGCCGGCTGCACGGGGCGGGCGATGACGTATATTGCCGGATCGCAGTTCGAGGGTTCGAGACCAAGGACGTCCACCGCCACCCGGTACCGACCACCATGTCTGAATACCACGCCACCCGCCCGGTCCCTTCCTGCTTCCGGGGGTCGTCCTCCCGGCCGCGTCCGCCGCGGGGCTCACGGTGGCCGGGCGCGGCGCTCGTCGTCGCGCTCGCGGCCGGTCTGCCGGCCGTCGCGGCGGCCCCGGCCCACGCCCAGGTGGCCCCTGCGGCGCTCCCTTCCATGGCGCAGCCGACCCTCAGCCCGGACGCCGGGGAGGTGGCCTTCGTCTCGGGGGGCGACATCTGGGCGGTGGCGGGGAACGGCGGCACGGCCCGGCTGCTGGTGAGCCACGCGGCCGACGAATCGCGCCCGATGTACTCGCCGGATGGCGCGCGTCTCGCCTTCGTGAGCGACCGGGGTGGGAGCGATGACCTCTACGTCCTGGACCTCCGGGCGGGCGACCTGACGCGCCTGACGTGGAGCGACGGCTCCGAGCGGCTGGACGCCTGGTCCTGGGACGGGGAGTGGCTCTACTTCACCGACGCATCGCAGGACGTGGGGGGCATGAGCGACGTCTTCCGGGTCCCGGTCCGCGGCGGCACCCCCATGCCGGTGGCCGCCGGCCGCTACGCCGCCGAGTACTTCGCGGCGCCCGCACCCGATGGGTCCACGCTGGCGGTGTCCGGGGGCGCCCGCATGGCGGGGCCGCAGTGGTGGCGGAACGGGCACAGCCACATCGACGAGGCGGACCTCTGGCTGGTGGACTTCTCCGATCGCAACCGGCCGGCCTATCGCCGGCTGACGCAGCCGGGCGCGAAGAACATCTGGGCGAGCTGGACGCCCGACGGTCGCTCCCTCGTGTTCATGAGCGATCGGGACGGCGCGGAGAACCTGTGGCGGGTCGACGCCGCCGCGGCCCGCCGGATCGAAGAGAACGCCACGGGCGAGGACGGCGCCGAGGCGCTGACCCGGTTCACGGAAGGCCGCGTGCTCTGGCCAGCGCTGGCGGCGGACGGCGGCGCGGTCGTGTTCGAGCGGGATTTCGGCATCTGGCGCATGGACCTGCCGGACGGGGAGCCCCGGCGGCTGGATATCCGGCTGCGTGGCGCGGCGCAGGGCCCCGGTGTGGAGCACGTGCGGCTCACGTCCGATTTCGGCGACCTGGCGCTCTCGCCCGACGGCCGGAAGGTGGCGTTCACCGCGCGCGGTGAGGTGTTCGCGACCGCCGCTGACAGTGGCGGTCCCGCGGCCCGGGCGACGCGCACGGTGTCGCAGGAGAGCGAGCCGTCGTGGGGCCCCGACTCACGCCGGATCACCTACGCCTCCCGCCGCACCGGCGGCTCCAGCATCTACGTGTACGATTTCGCCTCGGAGGCGGAGACGCAGGTGACGTCCGGCCCGGGCGATGTCACGCCCGTGTTCTCCCCGGATGGCGAGCGGATCGCCTACGTGCGGGAGGGTCGCGAGCTGCGGGTTCGGGACGTCGACGGGGGGCGGGACCGGCTGGTGGCCACCGGGCAGCTCTGGCGCGACCCGTTCACCATGGCGCGACCGCTTGCGTGGAGCCCCGACAACCGGTGGCTCGCCTTCTTCGGCACCGGCGGCCGCATGTTCACGCACGTGTACGTGGTGCCCGCCGATGGCTCGGCGCCGCCCCGGGCGGTGAGTCGGCTGGCCAACGCGAACGCCAACAGCCTGGCGTGGAGCCCGGACGGGAAGTCGATCTTCTTCGATACGCAGCACCGTACGGAAGACGGCCAGATCGCCCGCATCGACCTGGTGCCGCAGACGCCCGTCTTCGCGGAGACCCGGTTCCGGGAGATGTTCGAGACGACGCCCGAGCCCGCCGGCGATCCGGCCGAGGCCAGCGGGCGCGGTGGGAGCCCATCGTCGGAGCCCGAAGACGTGCGTGTGGAGATCGACTGGGACGGGATCTTCGAGCGGCTGACGCTGCTGCCGCTGGGCGTGGACGCGGGCCCGCTGACCCTCTCTCCCGATGGCAAGACGGTGGTGTTCGTGGCCAGCGCGGAGGGGCAGCAGAACCTGTACAGCTTCTCCCTGGACCCCCTGGACGACGGGCCCGGCGTGGCCCGGCAGCTCACCTCCACGCCGGGCGGGAAGGGTACGCCGGTGTTCGGCCCCGACGGCAAGGAGGTCTTCTACCTGGACCGGGGTCGGCTGTCCGCGGTGGCGCTGGCGGCCGGGGGGAAGACGCGCACGATCGACACGACGGCCGAGCTGGACGTGGACTTCGACCGGGAGAAGCTCGAGGTGTTCCAGGAGGGGTGGAGCATGCTGGACCGCCACTTTTACGACCCGGGGATGCACGGGGCCGACTGGGCCGCCGTGCACGAGTCGTTCGCCCCGCGGGTTGCCGGCGCCCGCACCCGTGGCGAGCTCGGCCGGCTCATGAACCTGATGGTGGGGGAGCTGAACGCCAGCCACCTCGGCTACAACCCGCCGTCTGAGGGCCGGAGCGCCGCTGTGGGCCGCCTGGGGCTGCGGTTCGACGCCCGGGAGTACGAGGCCTCCGGTCGGCTCCGCGTCGACGAGGTCATCCCGCTGTCTCCCGCCCACGTGGCGGGTATCCGGGTGGGCGAGACGATCCTGGCGGTGGACGGGCGGGAGGTAGGCCGCGGTGTGAGCCTCGACCGGCTGCTGGAGAACCTGCAGGACCGGCGGGTGGAGCTGCGGGTGGGGCGGAGCGGTGATCCGGAGGACGCCCGCGGCGTTGCCGTGCGGCCGATCTCCACGCGTGCGGAAGGGCAGCTGCTCTACCGCGCGTGGGTGGCGTCCCGGCGGGCGTACGCCGACAGCATCAGCGACGGCCGCATCGGCTACGTCCACATGCCGGACATGGGCTGGCAGTCGCTCCAGCGGCTCATGGTGGACCTGGACGCCGAGAACTTCGGCCGCGATGGCGTGGTGGTGGACATCCGCAACAACAACGGCGGCTTCGTGAACGCCTACGCGCTGGACGTCTTCGCGCGGAGAGGGTACCTGAGCATGGAGGTGCGCGGCTACCCTGCGGTGCCCGCCCGCTCGATGCTGGGGCAGAGGGCGCTGGAGGCGCCCACGGTGCTGCTCATCAACCAGAACTCGCTGTCGGACGCCGAGGACTTCGCGGAGGGATACCGCGCCCTCGAGCTCGGGCCCATCGTGGGTGAGCCCACGGCCGGCTGGATCATCTACACGTGGGGGTCGCGGCTCGTGGACGGCGGCAGCTTCCGGATGCCGCGGTCGCTCATCCGCGGCGCGAACGGCGATGTGATGGAGCTGAACCCCCGGCCGGTGGACATCCGCGTCGATGCGCCGCTCGGCGAGTGGTACGAGGGACGGGACCGGCAGCTCGAAGCGGCGGTGGAGGCCGTGCCCCGCCGTCCCTGAGAACCGTCGCGCTCTGGCCCAGCCGGAGCTGCCACCCGAAGAGGCCCCCGGGGCGTTGACAGCAGACAGTCGAAACATTAGTTGAGTACTATGAAGACGGCGCCATCCTCGAAGATTGGCGCCCCTTTCCGTTCCCTTCCGTGCGACCCACGCGCCGGACCCCCCGTGTTTCGTGGGCCGCCCCTCCTCCTGAGGTGACTATGTCGGCTCGCGGCAGAAGGATCCCCCTCGCTCTACTTTTCGGCGCACTGGCGCTCAGCGCCTGTGCGGATGACCCCTCGGGTGCCGTCCTGGCGCCCGATGAAGCGGCGACGACGCGAGCGGGGGCCGGTGCGCCCGCGCCCGTGACGGTGATGACCCGCAACCTCTACCTGGGGGCGGACTTCGCGCTCGTGCTGGAGGGGAATGTGGCCGAGGCCCTCCAGCAGGTCAGCACCACGCTGTTCCCGCTGCGGGTGCCCGCGCTGGTCCAGGAGATCATGGCCGTCCAGCCACATCTCATCGGACTCCAGGAGGTGACCACGTACGAATTCACCCCGGAATGTGGGTTCCCGCTCCCGTCGATCGACTTCATCGACATGCTGACCGGGGCGCTGGGAGGGACCTATACGGCGTATTACTCGGAGAACGTCAGCGTTCCGGTTCCCGCCGGCGGTGGCTGCGTGATCACCTATACGGACGCCGACGCGATTCTGGTCCGGGCGGGTACCGAGGTCGAGGTGCACGACTCCTGGGCCGGCCCCTATGAGGCGCAGGTGGTTCTGCCGCAACTGGGCAATCTCGAGAACAAGCGCGGCTACCAGTGGGTGGACGTATCCGTGGAAGGCCAGCGGTTCTTCTTCGTCAACACGCACCTGGAGGTCCAGGGGTGGGCGGAGATTCAGGAGGCGCAGGCGATGGAGCTGCTCGAGGTGGTGGGTGAGCTCGGCGGTCCGGTGATCATGGTCGGCGACTACAACTCGGCCGCCAATCCCGGCGCGCCCGCCGCGAGCAGGACGGCGACGTACGGAATGGTCCTGGACGCGGGCTTCGACGACCTGTGGCTGCGTCACCACGGAAAGTTCACCGGGACCGGCCTCACCTTCGGGCACGCGGCCGACCTGTCCAACGAGGAGCCGTTCTTCGATCAGCGGCTCGACTTGGTTTTCGCCCGCAACGTGCCTTCGGGCGCGGGGTATGCAGGCGGCGTCGAAATGGACGTGGTCGGAGAGGAGGACGGGGACGACTTCATCGCCTACAACCCGGTTCTGGGCGAGGAAGTGCACCTTTGGCCATCGGATCACGCCGGCGTCCATGCCACGCTGTGGATGCCGCGCGGCCTGATGACTCGGCGGTAGCGTCCGGTGCGTGCGAAATACGGCTGCAGTCCCATGCGCGGGGCTGCAGTCGCACGGCCGCTAGAGTCACTCAAGGGCCAGCCTCGGGGGCCCGCCGCTTGCACCCAGCGGGGCCATTCCTCAGTCTTGTTCTTGTTCGGACGGGTTGCCCCGTCCGCGTGGCCGACACGGGTGTTGGCCCTTTTTCGTTCGATTCCCTTCCCCAGGAGCAGTATGAGCAGACTACTTGCACTCAGCATGGCCCTTGTCCTTCCTTTCGCGGTGACGGCATGTGGCGACGATTCCACCGGCCCTGATGACCAGGGCACGGGCACGTTCAGCGCGACCGTCTCCGGCGACGTCAGCGACAACTTCAGTGGCGAGGCGTTCTTCGGGGAGGGCACCGACCCGGACACCGGCGAGACGGGTTGGATCCTGTGGCTCACGACGTCGGAATCCGAGACCACCGGAAAGGCCGTCTACTTCGTTCGCGAGGGCAGCCGCCCCGGAACAGGGACCCACTCGCTGGCCAACATGGAGAACGACGAATTGCAGCCGGGCGTCATCGGAGCGATGATGATCGATTACGAGTCGGAGTCCTTCAGCGGTGTCTTCGTCTCGACGGGCGGGTCGCTCGTGCTCAACGAGTCGGGCAATGATCGGATGAAGGGCTCGTTTACGATCCAGGCTACCGGGTTCACCGTGGAGGCTGGTGCGCCTGTTGAGGCCAGCGTCACGATCACGGGCCAGTTCGACGGGATCGGCGGGGACGTCGCCTACCCGGGGATCTAGGTCGAAGCCCAGAAGTTGAGCGCCCCGGGGTCGGACTGACTACGGGGCGCTCTTTTTCCACAGAAGAGCGTGGAGAACCGTGGATACGCGTGGAAAACCGGGAGTGAACGTGTGGGTAACCGCGGGTTTGGTGTGGATTGAAGGTGTTACAACCGTCCATGTTGCTGGTACGTGGGAAGATGCGGAGTCGGGAGGATGAGAGGTTTGGTGATCGTGGCCACAAATGGTCATAACCGTTTACGCCCAAACGACTTACGCCGATAGTCAAAACTCTTGACCCGCACCCCCCGAAACCGGTATCATTGGGTCAGACGTCAACGGGACCGCGACAGCAAGCCCGCGGACGTCGCCTCCGGAAACGACGGTTTTCGCGAGGCTGCTCACCCGGGGTTCGGACTTGGAGTGAGCCGGCTGCGAGGTCACTGGCCGCAGTCGATGCCCCTGGCCGGGGGCGCCCCGAGCCGCAGGTCGCGCGGCGGAGGGAGAAGAGAAATCGATCCAGGCGAAGCCCGCAGGGGTGAGCCACCGAACACGACGGATCGCGTCTCGCCAGTAGCCAGGGCCCCCGTTTCCGGTTCGCCGGAGACGGGGGTTCTTGCGTTCACTGCAGATGATCTCACGCCGGAGATGAACGCGCCCGTGTATGTCGTCCTCGGCGCGGTCCGCTGCCGAGGGAGCCGCTCGGCGCGTTCGGCCGGCTGCCTGCCACGGGGAGGAGCGGGATCGGCTGGGTACTATAGACACCCTTCGGAGCAGGATCATCGTTCCAGCCTTGGAGAGAAGCAGCGAAGCAGGTTGCGAAACAGCGAAGGGGGCCTGGGCGACGCTCGGAAGGGGGTTGAGCTGCAGCGCGCCGCGGGTGCATTCGCAGTATGAGTCGATCCTCCGGATCGAGAAAGACGAAGGTACCTCGGCGAGATCCAGCCGTCATCGCCGGCGGTTGACAGGGCGGGTCCATCCGGCCACGCTTCTTCCATGATCCCCCGACACCGCCTGCTCAACGCCGCCGTCGCCCTGGCCCTGGGTGTGGTGCTGAGCGTCCTGACGATGGTCGTGCCCCTGCTGGACATGGGCGCGGCCGGGCCGGGCGTGCGCATCGCCGCGGAGCACGACGGCTCCACGGGCGCGGTGGATCACGATCACCTGACGTGCATCCAGCACAGCGCCTCCGGCTGGGCCGCGGCGGTGGCGATCGAGCCGCCCGCGGACTTCACGAGGTCCGCGGTGGCGCCCGCTCCGAGCCACGCCCGGGTCGTCTACCGGCTGCCGGTCCATCTCCCCCGATCCCGGGGCCCACCCTCCGCCTGATCCTTTTCGTGCCACGCCGGCCCCCAGCGGGACCCGGCGACAGGATCAATCAACAGCGGAGGGACCCTTGAGCCTCATTCGTTCGCGGCGCGGACGCGCCGCATCCGTCATCCTCACCGTGGCGGCAGTGCTCGCCGTCGGCGCCGTACCCGCGGGAGCGCAGACGCCCACCAGCGTGGACTCGCTGCGCCGCGAGGTGGGCCGGCTCCAGGTCCAGGTGGACAGCCTGGTGCGGCTCGTGATGCGGCAGTCGCAGGGCGCGGCGGCGGAGCGCGCCCAGGACACGATCCCGGCCGACCCGCTCGCCGCCCTCCGTGCCGCAGCGGCGGCCGCGGCGGGTGAGGGCGCCGGTGAAGCGACCGCGCCGGACACGGCCAGTCAGGAGGCCACGAACTTCGTCGGCCGTCAGCGGAACCTGCAGGCGCTGAACCCGGAGATCACCGTCACTGGGAACCTCTTCGCGGCGGCGGACCTGGATGACCCGGGCGAGGACAACTTCATCCCTCGCGAGTTCGAGCTTTCATTCCAGTCCAGCCTGGACCCCTACTCCCGGGCGAAGATCTTTATCGGCCACCACGTTCCGGGTGCGGAGCTGGAGCCGTTCCCCGGGGGTGGCGCAGAAGAGGAGCACAGCGGCCTCCAGCTGGAGGAGGGGTACATCGAGTGGCTCGCGCTGCCGGGCGGGCTGAACGTGATGCTGGGGAAGTTCCGACAGAAGTTCGGTCAGCTCAACCGCTGGCACCCGCACGCGCTCCCCGCGCAGACGCTGCCGCTGCCGTACACGGCGTTCTTCGGGGAGGAGGGGCTGGTGCAGTCGGGGGTGTCGGTGCACTGGCTGGTCCCGCGGTCGGGAATGGGGACGTGGGAGCTGTGGACGGAAGTGACGCGCAGCGGAAACGAGCGGCTCTTCGGCTCCTCGACGCGGCCGTCGGTGCTGGCTCATCTGAACGGCTTCTGGGAGCTGAGCCGCTCGACCTATTTCGAGCTCGGGCTCACCGGGCTCGCGGGTCCCGACATGACGGGCGGTGACGCGTTCGCCACGCAGGTCGCCGGCGCCGACTTCACCGTCAGCTGGCGACCGCCCGAGCTCGGTCGATACCGCGAAGTCACGCTCCGCGGAGGCGCCGTCTACGGCTCGCTCGCACCGGAGGTGGTCGACCCCGGCGGCGCGTTCGGCGCGTTCGCGATCGGAGAGATGAAGCTGGGTCAGCGCTGGACGCTGGGCGGCCGTTACGACTACACGCAGAATCCGCTGATGCCCGACGAATCGGCGTGGCTCGCCGCGCCCATGCTCACGTGGTGGCAGAGCGAGTGGGTCCGACTACGGGCGGAGCTCGATTTCCTGGACCAGGGCGATGGCGAGCTGCGGAAGCTGCTCGTCTTCCAGACGACGTTCGCGATGGGCCCCCACAAGCACGAAACGTACTGAGGACGGAGACACTGCAATGACACTGCTGAACACACTGCTCGCCTTCATCCTGGCCGCGGTCGGGGGACCCGGCTCCGCGCCGGCCGCGGCGCCCGTCCGCGTGGTGGCCACGCTCCCCGTGTACGCCGAGATCGCGAAGGAGATCGGCGGCGACGCCGTGGAGGTCGCGTCCATCGCGGACCCGGCCGAGGACGCCCATTTCGTGCGACCGAAGCCCAGCTTCGCGCTCATGATCCGGCGCGCGGACGTCTTCATCACCACGGGCCTGGACCTGGAGCTGTGGGTCCCGGCGCTGCTGGACAAGGCCGGGAACTCGAAGGTGGCCGAGGGGGGGAAGGGCTACATCACGGCCTATCCGAACATCGAGCTGCGCGACGTCCCCTCGTCCACCGACCGCTCCGAGGGCGACATCCACATCTACGGCAACCCCCACGTGTTCACCGACCCGCTGAACATCATCCAGGTCGCGAAGAACATCACCACCGGGCTGACGCGGGTGGCGCCGTCGGAGGCGAAACGGTTCGAGGCCAACCTGGCGTCCTTCACCGACAGGATCTACCGCAAGCTGTACGGGGATCGGCTCGTGCAGATGATGGGGGGCGAGACGCTGGCGACGCTGGACGCGCAGGGTCGCCTGATCCCGTTCCTCGAGGAGCGGACGTTCGAGGGCCGGCCGCTCATGAGCTTCCTCGGCGGCTGGCATGCCACCGCGGCGGCGTTCCGCGGCCAGCAGGTGGTCTGCTACCACAAGAACTGGGCGTACTTCGAGAACCGGTTCGCCCTGACGTGCGTGGACTACGTGGAGGCGAAGCCCGGTATCCCGCCGACCCCCGGCCACGTGGGCGACCTGATCCAGCTGATGAAGACGAAGGACATCCACGTGCTGCTCGCCGCGAACTACTTCGGCCGCACCAAGGTCGAGGCCGTCGCGCGGCGCGGGAACGCCACCGCCGTAATCGTCCCGCTCCAGCCGGGGAGCGATGCCGTTCCCACCTACATCGACGTGGTGGACGCGTGGGTGAACGGGCTCGCCGCCGCGTTCCGGGGGGGCGCGCGATGATCGACCTGATCCTCGCCCCCGCGGCGGTGGGGCTGATCATCGTCGCGATGAACGCCTACTTCGGGCTCCACATCATCCGGCGCGGCGTCATCTTCGTGGACCTGGCGTTCGCGCAGATCGCCGCCCTCGGCACCACCGTGGGGATGCTGCTGGGGCTCCACGCGGGCACCGCCGGCTCGTGGGGCTTCACCTTCCTGTTCACGGTGATCGGCGCGGCGCTCTTCAGCCTGACGCGGATGGAGGACTCCGAGGTGCCGCAGGAAGCGATCATCGGCATCGCCTACGTGGTGGCCTCCGCCGCCGTCATCCTGCTCAGCAGCTTCAGCGCCGAGGGCGCGGAGCACGTTAAGGAAACACTCACCGGGTCGCTCATATGGGCGACCTGGTCCGCCGCCGCCATTGTCGGCCTCGCCTACCTCGCCATCGGGGTGTTCCACTACTTCACGCGGAAGAGGATGAAGGCCATCACGTTCGCGCCGGAGACGGCCCGGAACCTCCGTCTCTGGGATTTCATCTTCTACCTCACGTTCGGCATCGCCATCACGTTCAGCGTGACGCTGGCCGGGGTGCTGCTCATCTTCAGCACCCTCGTGATCCCGGCCACCATCGCGTTCCTGTTCACGCCGCGCTTCAACCGCGCGCTGGGGCTGGCCTGGCTGAGCGGCGCGCTGGCGCTGATCGTGGGGCTGTGGGCGTCGGTGGCGTGGGACGTCACCACGGGCCCGCTGCTGGTGGTCTCCTTTGGCGCCGCGCTGGTGGTGGCGTTCATCATCCGGGCCTTCACCGGTGGCAGCACGCGCGGCGCGCCGGGGGGGCGCAACCTGGATCCGGGGCCGGTGATCCGGGAGCACTGAGAGCCCCGGACCCGCGCCCGTTCAGCGCGGGGCGGGCGCCTTCGAGCCGGCCCAGCTCCGGCGGAACGCCCGGATCGCCGGCGTGACCTCTCGGCCCGCCTCCTCGAAGGTGACGAGCTCCAGCGTCGGGTCGGGGACGAGGGATACGCGAACGGCCTTTCGCATCCCCGTCTGGAGGATCCCGAGCGTGACGACATCGCCGGGAGCGCGCCCGTCGAGCGCCTTCGCCAGCTCCTCCCGGCTCGTCACGGCGACGCCATCCACGTCCAGCAGCACGTCACCGGAGGCGATGCCAGCGCGGGCGGCGGGGCCGGCGGGATCCAGCGGGCCGTCGACGAGCAGGCCGTCGTCTACGGGCCGGGTCCCGCGGAGCCCCAGGACGCCGCGGTGGGGGCTCGCGGTCCGCAGCACGAGACCGGCGGCCTGGACGAGGGCGGCGTACTCCAGCACGTCGCCGTGTTCGACATAGCGCTGGAAGAAGTCGCGGGCGAAGGCGGGGTCGCCGGTCAGCTCGCCGAGGGTCTCGCGGAGGATGGCGGCGGTGTACGGCCGGGCGGGCTGGAGGTCGGCCTGGTGGCGGCCGTAGCGCTCCCAGAGCAGGCGCATCCACGCGTCGAGGGACGTGTCATAGCGCTGGCGCAGCAGCAGGTCCAGGCCGAACCCCAGCACCTCGCCCCAGCTGTAGTACGAGACGAACGTATTGGCGTAGGCCGTCTCGTCCACGGCGCGGGCGGCGTCCACGAACGGCGCCATGCGGCTCATGTCGGCCGGTCCGCGGTAGGCCCGGGCGGGCGACTCGATGATGTAGCCCAGTCCCTGCCCCATGTCGCGGGCGTAGTCGTCGAGGGCGGTGAAGCCGGCGCGCACGCGGGTGAGGCCGTCGTAATAGCTGGTGAAGCCTTCGCCGAACCAGAGGTTGGACGACATGTTCGCCTGCTGGTACCGGAACGGGACGAGGTCGGCGTCGCGCAGCCGTTCCATGTTCCAGGCGTGGAAGTGTTCGTGGGCGAGCGTGCCGAGGAGCTGGCTCGCGGACGCGTCGAGGGACCGGCCGCTCGACAGGATGGTCGAGTTGCGGTGCTCCATGCCGTCGCCGTAGGCCCAGGGCAGGTAGTCGGCGAGGAAGGTATAGGTGCCGTAGTCGAAGTCGGGGAACGCGCCGAAGACCGCCGCCTCCTCGGCAATGACGCGCCGGGCCATGTCCGCGTAGGCGTCGGCCTCGGCGTCGGTGCCGGTGTGGTGCAGCGCGAGCCGGTACAGGGCGCCGCCGTCGGGGCCCATGCGCCACTCCCGCAGGGTGAAGTCGCTCAGCTCGGTGGGGGAGTCGAAGAAGTAGTCCAGGTCGCGGGCGAGGAAGGTGTTGGGGTCCGCCGTGGGCTGGAGCTGCGTGGCCACCTTCCAGCCGTTGATGGGGTGGAACGTCACGCGGATCGGGCGACCCTCGAGGCCGCGGGCGTACGCGAAGGCCGCCGGCATGTTGTAGTGCGCGTGCGTCGAGTCCACGCCGGCGTAGGTCCCGTCGGCGTGGTTGGCGTAGAGCGTGTAGGCCAGGCGTACCGTGCCATCGTGCCCGGCGACGCGCCAGCCGTACGGGCTCGGTCGCTCAATCGCCAGGGGGCGGCCCGCGCCATCCGTCGCCGAGACGTCGTACACGTTCTTGGCGAACTCGTGGAGGGCGTAGCGCCCGGGGGACGCGCGGCTCATGAGGGCCTCGAGCGGCCGGGCCGGGTCGAGACCCGGGAACGTCGCGACGACCCGCGTCTCGTGCGCGACGGCGTTCGGAAACGACACGTCGTACGTGACCTCCGGAGCGACCGCCGGCGGTGCGGGCGGCTGGGGCGGTGCGGACTCCTCGGTTGGCGCGGGTGGCGCGGGCGGGCCGGCCGCCGCCGCGGGAGCGCAGCCTCCGAGGGCCAGCACAAACACCAGGCGGGTCCGGGGGCGTCGTCGTGTACGGATCGGGCTCATGGGGTGCATCGTGTTCCTCCGCGAGGTCTCCCGGCCGCGACCGGTTTCCGGCAGCGAAGCATAGGACGACGGGCGGCGGTGGGGCAACGCCCGGGGTACGGAAACTGCGCCCGGGCGGGGCCACCGCTCCGACGCCGTGGACCCGGCCGGGTGGGAGGGCCTGTCGCAGCTCGCCACATCGCGCTTACACCGGAGACCGAAACCGCATGCCGCAGCACACTTCCGCACCGACCGAAGCCGGCCGCCGGGTGATCGCCCTCCTGACGCGGCTATTTCCGGACCCGCGCGCGTTCGACATCCGGCTTTGGGACGGCACCACCGTCGCCGGGGAGGGGGAGACGGACCTCACGGTGGTGATCAACTCGCCCGGCGCGCTGCGGCGCATGCTGCGCCCGCCGGTGGAGCTGAAGCTCGGCGAGGCGTACCTCCGGGGCGACTTCGAGCTGGAAGGGAACGTGACCCGTGCGGGTCCGGCGCTCGGGGCGTCGCGGAGCGCCACGGGGTCGGCGACGGAGCTGGCCAACCTCGCGCGGCTGTGGCTGCGTCTCCCCAGCGACGAGGCGGAGTCCGTGGCGGGCACCGGCTACGGGGAGCGCCCGGCGGAGATCGAGGCCAGCGAGCGGTCGCGGGAGTGGGATCGTGAGGGGATCCAGTACCACTACGACGCCGGCAACGACTTCTTCCAGCTCTTCCTGGACCGGCGCATGGTCTACTCGTGCGCCTACTTCCCGACGGGGGAGGAGACGCTGGACGAGGCGCAGGAAAAGAAGCTGGACCACATCTGCGGGAAGCTCCGGCTGCGGGAGGGCGACCGGTTCCTGGACATCGGCTGCGGCTGGGGGGCGCTGGTGATCCACGCGGCCGAGCGGTACGGCGCCCGGGCGCTCGGTGTGACGCTGAGCGAGAAGCAGCACGCGCTCGCCCTGCGCCGTATCGAGGAGGCGGGGCTCGGGGACCGGGCGGAAGTGCGTCTGATGGACTACCGGGACGTGGGGAAGGATGCCGCGAACGGGGAGGAGGCGTTCGACAAGATCGCCAGCGTGGGGATGTTCGAGCACGTGGGCCGCGAGCGTCTGCCGGAGTACTTCGACCACGTGTACCGGCTCCTCCGGCCGAACGGGCTCTTCCTGAACCACGGGATCGCGGGCAAGCCGGTCCAGCGGTCGCGGGTGGGATCGATCCTGCACCGGGTCCTGAACCCCGTCCTGATCGGCGGGACGACGTTCCGCAAGCGCTACATCTTCCCGTCGGGTGGACTGGTCCCGGTGAGCGAGGCGAACCTGGTGGCGCAGCGGTCGGGCTTCGAGGTGCGGGACGTAGAGAACCTCCGGGAGCACTACGCCCGCACGCTCGGCCTCTGGGCCCAGCGCCTGGAGAGCCGGAAGGAGGAGGCGATCCGCGTGGGTGGCGAGCGGATGTACCGGCTTTGGCGCATCTACATGGGCATCGGCTCGTGGCAGTTCGAGGGCGGCGAGTTCGATCTCGGGCAGTCGCTTCTGCTCCGCCCGGACGGCGGCCCGAGCACGCTCCCGCTGAGCCGCGCCGACCTGTACCGCTGACCGGCGCGGCCCGGACCGGGGAGGGCCCGGACGGTGCGCGTCAGCCGCAGCCGGCCTTCTTGGGCGCTTTCCGTGCCTCGAGCTTCACCTTGGGCTCGAACTGGAACCACGGCGCGTACAGACCCGGCTCCGGCGCCGACGCCTCGTGGGACGCGCCGTACGCCCGGTCCATGACGTGCCGGAAGGGCTCGTCGATGGAGGGCGGCCGTGGCCGCGCGCGCCGGTTGGAAGCGAGGGTGGTGGCGGGGCGCGTGGTGCAGAGCGCGTGGCCGTGCGGGAACACGTCGAGCCAGCCGTTCACGCCGCCCTCGAGCAGGTAGACGTTGGGCACTTTGGCGGCGGTGAGCAGCTTCCACGCCTCGGCCGCCACGGATTCGCCGTTGCCCATGAGGACGTAAACGGACCGGGCGGGCTCCTGGAGGAGAACGGGCTTGAGGGCGGCCACGGCCGAGGGGTCCACACGGCGGGCATCCCGGAGGTGGAAGAGGTTGAAGTCGGGCTCCGAGCGGAGATCGAGGAGAACGAGGTTCAGGGCGTCGTTGTGCATGAGTCCGAGCAGCTCGCCCGGATGGATCTGGACCTCCCGGTTCGCCAGCCGCGCCTGCTGCACGTCGGCGATCCGCTCCCAGCGGTCATCCAGCGTCGGCTGCCCCATGAGGAGCGTGGCCAGCGCCGCGGCCACGAGGCCGGCGGCCCCCGCCACGCGGACGGTGCGGGTCCGGGGTCCACGGCGGGCGGGCTCCACGGTTTCGCGGAAGTGGGCCTCGAGCCATTCGGCGCCCACGAAGAGGGCGAGCGCCATCAGAATGATGCCGACCACCACCACCCCGGTATCCAGCCCGAGCCATGCGGGGATGGTGAGGCGGCCGTAGCTGGAGCTGTGCCAGAAGCCGTCATAGAGGTGCACGGTCTCGCCGAACGCGAACACTCCCGCCAGGACCCCGATGACGAAGGCGACGCCGTCGAGCTTGAGGGTGGCGGCGGCGACCAGGGACGTCCCGGGACAGAAGCCGCCGATGATGAACCCGGCGCCCATGATGAGACCGCCGACGATCCCGGGCCACAGGTACGTCGGGTTGACGCCGAGCATCTCGTAATCCAGCCATCCGAGAGCGGAGGCGCCGAAGATGAGGACCATGGCCGTCACGATGGCGGTGAACATCACCTTCAGGACGGTGAGGTCGCGGAGGTAGAACTGCGCCGCGAGCTTCCGGGAGTTGCCGAACCCCGCCATCTCCAGCACGGCGCCGAACCCGATGCCGATGGCGAGATATACCAGGTGTGTGCCGGTGGGGCCGAGGGCCGCCTGCAGGTCGAAGGGAGCCATGGTCTACCTCCAGGCGCGGCGGAAGAAGAAGGCGAGGGCATACGCGCCGGCGAACACCGCGAACATGAAGGCCCAGCTGCCCGCGGCCAGGGTGGCGCCGCCGGAGAGGGCCTGGCCCGAGGTGCAGCCCCGGGCGAAGCGGGCGCCATAGCCCATGATGGCGCCTCCCAGCAGCGCGAGCATCCAGCGGGTGCGGGGCGTGATCCGTGGTCCGCGGTTCGTCTCCACGCGAACCCGGCGGTTCAGCCAGCCCGAGAGGAACCCTCCCAGGAGCGTCCCCGCGACCACCCAGACGACCCAGTGGTCGAGGGGGTTCAGGTCGCCGCCGGCCATCCCGAGGAGGTAGGGCGTCCGATCGACGTGGCCGGGTACGACCAGGTCCTCCAGGAAGACCGTGGCGCGGCTCATGGCGCCCGAGGCGCCGAGCCCGTTCCCGGTGATGAAGAACGCCGCGAAGAGCACCACGCCCAGCAGCGCTCCGGCAATGTAGGGGTCCGTGTAAGGCCGCGGGGGCCGTTCTGCGTTCAGTGCGAGTTTCATGGTCTCGATGGGTGACATGATGGTAGCGCGCTAGACGAGGGCGCCCTCCGCCTCTTCGGGCGACGGCTGGGGTTCATCCGTCCATCCCTCGTCCACCTCTTCCCAGCCCACGACCATGGCCCGCACGTTCAATGTGGGGGTATGGCCCGTGGTCGTGAGGTAGAGGTGCATGAGGAGGAAGGCGGCGAAGAGCCACGCAGCCAGGGTGTGAACGGCCGCGAGGACTCCGAGGGTTCCGATCCCGGCGAGACCCGACGGCAGCTCCTGGAGCATCCAGATCAGCAGTCCGGTGAGCACCTGGAGCGGGAGCAGCACATTCAGGATGGCCAGGTACGTGACCTTCTGGAGCGGGTTGAGACGCCGGTCCGGGCTCTTCTCGAACGGGTGCGGCTCGCCGCGGAAGATCCCCCGCCCGTAGTACGTCAGCTGCTCCACGGCCTCACTGAAGAAGCCGCGCGGGCGCGGGATGTACTGGCGCAGCTTGCCGCTGGCCAGGTGGTAGAAGGCCGCGAGGAACGCGTTGCCGAGCAGGATGAAGCCGAGGATGTTGTGTACCCGCACCACCGCCGGCACCCCGGCCCAGCCGAAGGTGTCCGGGAGGTGGATCGCCACGCCCGTCAGCAGGAGCCCGATGATGGCGAACGCCTGCAGCCAGTGCCATAGCCGTTCGTAGGCGCCATACATGTACACGCGGCGTCGGGGCCGGTGCGGCGCGGCCGGCGCCGAGCGGCTCGCGCGGATGCGGAGGCCGCCGTGGATCGCCGCGCCGAGGAGCACGGCGAGGATCGACAGCGCCCCGATACGGGTGACCCAGTCGACGCGGTCGCGGCCCAGAATGTACATGCCGCGCGACCGCGGGTTCGGCGCCAGCACCAGCCGACCGTCTTCCATGCTGACGTTCGCGGCCGCCGCCGCGCCGGTGAGCCGCACCTGGGCCGGGGCCACACCCGCGGGAAGGCTCGACGCCAGCTCGATGGGCGCGAGCGCGACCGCGCTCCGGCTGTGGCAGGTGCTACAGCTGCGCGTCGCCCACTCGCCCCGCGCCACGCCGTGCTCCACCGGCCGGGCCGCGACCTCGACGCGGATCTGCGGCTCTCGGACGCCGGCCGCCTCCAGCCGCGCGGCGACGGCCGCCACCGCGCCATCGGTGTCGAGGACCCGCTCATCGGGGCTCAGTCGGCCATCCCGGTCGGTGTCCAGGACCCGGAGGAGCTCAGGACGGTGGGCTCCACCCGCGATCAGCGCCGACCGCAGCAGGTCCTGCGGGACCCGCTGCCCGGACCCGTCCACCCACATCCACGTGGTCACGGCGTTGTGGGGACGGAGCCGCGCGCCGCCCGCCGTCGAGTCGGGCAGCAGCGACGGACGGTAGCCGACGATGTACGACCCGGAGCCGGGCTCGCCTTCCACCCCCCGGTACTCCCGCCGTGGCTCGCCTTCCACGGAGGGAAGGGTCCAGTCGGCGAGCTGGAGCGCCGCACCGTAGACCACCGGGACGTGGCAGCTCGCGCACGCCACCGCCGCCATGTGGTGGTCCGTATACGGAAGCCACTCGTGCGTTCCCTCGACCGCGTGGCAGCCGGTGCAGGCATCCGCCGACCCGTTCCCGGACCGGGCGAGCTGGTGGCTCGGGCGGGAGAGGTATTCACCCACGCCCGCTCGCCGAGGGTCGACCCGCAGGTGCGAGACGCCAGGATCCGCCGACGCGGCGGCCCACGCGGGGTTGTTCTCCGAGTGGTGGCAATCGGTGCAGCCCACCAGGCGCTCCGCATGGACGTCGAAGGGCCGGTTCAGCCCATCCTTCCCGGCGACGTTCACCGCCGCCGCGGAGATCCGGGTCCCGGAGAAGCGGGCGCCGGTCCTCTCCCCGAGGCGGGTTTCCGCGCCGTCCGTGCCGTGGCATGCGAGACAGGCGGCGTCCGAAGGATCGCCGACCCGAAGGCGGTCCGGATCCGCGTGACCGGCGGGCGTGAACGCGTCCGGGTTCCACACGAGGGCGTCCCCGCGCCGCTCGACCAGGCCGGTGGCAGTGAGCAGTGCCGTCGTGGCGCGGTCGTAGGAGCCCGCTCGGATCTCGGCCGCGCGCGACCCCGCGTCGACCTCCGCTCCGTGGCACAGGAGGCACTCCGACTCGAGGGCGCCCGCACCCGCCCCCCCCGTGTGGAGGGAGCCAAGGCCGCCGAGCCACGCCTCCGGATCCGCGCTCGACACCGGAGGCGCGGAGACGGCGGCGGCCAACTCGCCGGCGGTGAGGCCCGAGTGGGTGGAATGAGCCTCAATGTGCCCCACGTCGTGGCACGCGCCGCACGTGCGCGCCGTCGAGAACGCCGCCCCCGACTCGAGCACGTTGTGGCCGGCGCGGTCCAGGAGCGGGATGCTCGGGTGCAGTGACGGCTCGGTCCCGCCCTGGGCACCCAGTCCGCCTCCAGCCCCGGAGAGGAGCAGTGCGGCGACGGCCACCGCCACCGGTCCCACGACACGGCCCAGCGTCCGGCCCAGCGTCCGGCCCAGCGTCCGGCGGGTCATCGTGCGCCCCCTTTCGCCCGGGGGCGCTGGAGCTGTGGACCGCGTCCCCCCACCTCGAGGGGATCGCCCGGGTACCCCAGAGCTGCCCAGTCCAGGCGCCCGTTCCCGCCGTGGCAGGCCTCGCACTGGAGCGCACGGTCCGCCGGGGCCACCATGTGCGTGATCGGCCAGTACATCTTGGTGGGCGCGAACCCGTACTCACCGCTGTACGGCAGCCCCGCCTTCTCCATTCCCAGCCGGGCGGCCTGGTCCCAGTCGAATTCCGTCCAGTATCCGCCCTCCCCGTATGTCTTGGGCTGGATCAGGTAGCGGTTCCGGACGTCGTAGATCTGACTGCCGCGGTGCACCTTGAACGGCCAGATGCGCGCTTCCGGATCCCGGATGTCCCCCGCCGGCGCCACGATCACCGTGGTGTCCGCGGCGTCCATCCGGTCGCCCGGCAGGTAATGGCGGCCATCACCGTTGTACCACGCGTACTCCGGCCGAACCTGCTGCTCGTAGTGGAAGCGACCCTTGATCTTCAGGTACTCGTGCTTGTCCTCCGGCAGGTCCTGGCCGGCTTCCGACCAGTCCCACGTCATCTTCGTCGCCTCGTCCAGCGCAAACTCCGGGATGTGGCACGTCTGGCACGCCACCGCGTCCAGGTGCGCGTTCAGCCGCGCGTCCCCGTGAACGTCACCCGTGTGGCAGTCGGCGCACCCCACCTGGTTCGCCGCGTCCAGGCTCACGGAGAGCGCCCGCCCCTTTATCTCGTGGTGCTCGCCCTGATGACAGTCCGTGCACAGGAAGTCGTGGCGCCCCATGTGGACGTCCAGCCGATCCGACGGGAAGTACAGCGTCTCGTCCAGGTCGCCGTGCTTCACGGCGTTCCCGCCACCACCGGAGAAATGGCACGCGCCACAGTTCTCCCTCGTTGGCAGCCCCACGCTGCGCGCCGACTCCACCAGGTCCACACCCTCCGCCACCCGGCCGGCCGTCCCCTTCGCGTAGCCGCCGGAGCGGTCGTGGCAGGCTAGGCAGTCCACGTTCTCCACTCGCGTGAAGTCGTAGTTCTCGTCCTCCCAGCCGTAGCCCGCGTGGCACGACGTGCACGCCGGCCAGTTCCCGCGGATCCCGATGCAGAAGTTGTTTACCGCGGTCTTCTTGCCCAGGCGCACCGGTGCGGGCCGACCCTCCAGCTCCACCGGGGGGCTCTCCCAGGTGAAATGGGCCGAGCGCAGCATCTCTTCGCCCGCGTCCTCGTGGCACTCGAGACACGCCCGGGTCACCGCCGGACCGTCCTCGAACGGACCGGCCAGCAACGCCGAGTGGTCCATCGTGGGGAGCCGCTCCGGCACGTGCGACCACGGGTCGTCCGCGTCGTCGCCATGCGGCCAGCCCAGCACCACCACGGGGACCATTACAACTACCGTCAGGGCCGCGGCTAGAACCGCGCCCGCCCGATTCGCACTTGCCATCGTATATCCTTCATCCGGCCGCCTGCGCCGGCTGTATTACATGGTCAAACAGACATATGGAGTGTAGGCGCTGGCGCCGGGGGCGAAAGACGGGCTACTCCCCATATGGGTGTAGGGGAAATGCCGTCATGGACGTAGGGAGGTCAGGGGTTCGGCGGCGGCACGGTCGGGAGCGGGGCGGCCTGTTCGTCCGCGCTTTCACCGGCCACCTGGCGCTCGTACAGGCTCAGGATGTCTGCGCGGGAGACGACGCCCACGAGCCGACCGGTTTCCTGGTCGACGACCGGGAGCATGCCAGTGCCGCGAGCGCCCATGCGGCGGATGGCGGTCAGGAGCGAGTCGTCGGGGTGGACGGTCTCGACGGGGTCGGCGATATCGGAGGCCAGGAGGACGGGCCCGATGTCGCTGTGGTCGCGGGCGAGGCGGCCGATCTCGCTGATCCGCACGACGCCCATGACCCGCAGTGCCTCGTCCACCACCGGGTAGACGGTCTGCTCGCCGCGTCCGAGGTGCTCGAGGAGCTGTGCCACGGAGGCGTCCTCACCCACCACCTGCGGGTTCTCCTCCATGGCGTCCGTGACCGTGAGTGTGGCAAGGACGTCTCGGGCGACGCCGCGTTCGAGGTCGTGTCCGCGGCGCCGGAGCCAGCCGCTGTAGAGCGAGTCCGGCTCGAAGCGCTTCGCCACGTTGTAGCTGATCACCACCGCCAGCATGAGCGGGAGGACGATGGCGTAGTCGTTCGTCATCTCGAAGACCATGAGGACGGCGGCGAGGGGTGCGTCCGTAGCGGCGGCGAAAACGGCGCCCATGCCGACGAGCGCGTAGGCCTCCGGCTGGAGGTTCATGCCGGGGAAGATGGATTCGAGCGCAACGCCGAAGGCGGCGCCGGTGGTGGCGCCGACGAAGAGGGACGGGGCGAAGACGCCGCCGGAGCCTCCGCTGTTGAGGGTGAGGGAGGTCGCGATGATCTCACCGAGGGCCAGGAGGGCGAGGGCGAGCCAGGGCAGGGTGGTGAGCACGTCGAGGCGGATGGCGAGATGGCCGTAGCCGACGAGATTGCCGCGGCTGAGGAGGACCAGGGTGCCGACCAGGGCGCCGCCGATCCACGGCACCGCGGCCGCGGGCAGTCGCACGCGCTCCCGCAGCGATTCCGTGGCGAAGAAGGTGCGAACGAAGAGCACCGTCACCAGGCCGGCGGCGACCCCAAGGAGCGGGTAGAAGAGGAAGACCTCGCCGGCGGAGTGATAGCCGTACTCCATGGGAATCACGAGGGCCGGGTGGTCGCCGAAAACGGATCGGGACACCATGGCCGCCACTACGCTCGCGATGACGATGGGCGCGAACGCGGCCACGGCGAACCCGCCGAGGATCTCCTCGAGGGCGAAGAAGGCGCCGGCGAGGGGCGTGTTGAACGCGGCGGAGATGCCGGCTGCGGCGCCGGCGGCGACCAGCACCTTGACGCGGGAGGCGTCGAAGTGGAAGAGGCGGCCGAGGAAAGACCCGGTGGTGGAGCCGATGACCGCCAGTGGGCCCTCGCTGCCGGCCGCGCCCCCGCTCCCGAGGGTAACGATGCTGGCGGCGATACGGGCGAGGGTGGAACGGAACGGTAGCATGCCGCCGTTGCGCGCCACAGCCAGCTGGATGAGGGGGATGAGCTGAGTGGAGCGGGGCCGCTCGTCGCGCGCCGCGGCGTACCGGCGGACGATGGCGGCGGAGGCTGCGAACCCGAGCGCGGTAAGGAGCGGCCGGTAGAAGGGGAAGTCGGGACTGGGCAACTCCTCCGCCAGCCAGCCGTACAGGAGTCCGAACGCCAGGTCGATCAGGTAGAAGAAGACGATGACTCCCGCCGCCCCCGCGACGCCGATCACCACGCCGAACAGCAGAAGGATCGTGTCCTCGCCCAGGCCCAGTCCCTCGAACCATTGGACGAAGCCGCGCCACCGTCCGCGGGTGCGGACGAGGGCACGACCCCGGTGGCGGTGGGTGCTCTGCTTGTTCATTGCGCCGCAAGATGCGCCCATGTGCGCGGCGATTCAATCCCGGGCTCCAACGTTCCCGTGTGCCAGCGCGTCATTGACCCGTAACCCTGTCAACGGCTCACACCGGAGTACTGCAATGCAGCCGAACCGCCTTCCGCGCGTGCTGGCCCTCTCGATGGCCGCCGCGCTCGCACCCTTCAACGTGCCCGCCGTCCAGGCACAGACCCCGGATTCGGCGCTGGTCGCCGGCCTGGAATGGCGTGCCATCGGTCCCACGAACATGTCGGGCCGCGTCACCGACGTCGAAGGTGTGCCCGGTACGGGCACGTTCTACGTCGCCGCGGCCGCAGGCGGCATCTGGAAGACCATCAACCACGGGACGACGTTCCAGCCGGTCTTCGACGACCAGCGAGTGATCGCGATGGGCGATCTGGCGATCGCGCCGAGCGACCCGAGCGTGCTGTATGCCGGCACGGGCGAGGAGGACTCGCGCAATTCGATCTCGCCGGGTGCGGGCGTGTACGTTTCCCGCGACGGGGGCGAGAGCTGGACGTTCGCGGGGCTGAAGGAGACGCAGGTGATCGGCCGGATCGTGGTCCACCCGACGGACCCGAACACGGCGTGGGTCGCCGCCCTCGGCCACATCTGGGGGCAAAACGAGGAGCGGGGGCTCTACCGGACCCGTGATGGCGGGGCGAGCTGGCAGCGGGTGAAGTATATCAGCGATCGGGCGGGCTTCGTGGACCTGGCCATGGATCCGCGGGATCCCGACGTGCTCTGGGCCTCGAGCTGGGAGCGGGTGCGTGGGCCGTGGTTCCTGGAGAGCGGTGGTCCCGGCAGCGGCCTGTGGAAGTCCACCGACGGCGGGGACAGCTGGGCAGAGGTGGCTGGTGGCGGGTTCCCGGCCACCGAGAAGGGGCGCATCGGCCTCGGCCTTGCCGCGTCCGATCCGGACGTGATGTACGCGCTGGTCGAGGCCAGGGCCGGCGACACGAAGGGGTTGAGCGATGAGGACGCGGCGGTCTCGGGCCAGAAGGGCTCCGGGCTCTACCGCTCCGACAATGGTGGTCGCACGTGGCGGTGGATGAACGACGAGAACACGCGGCCGTTCTATTACTCGCAGGTGCGCGTCGCCCCGGATGACCCGGACCTCGTGTTCTGGTCCTCCACGCCCGTGCGGTTCTCCAAGGATGGCGGGCAGACGGTGGGGCAGGCCACCCTCGGGATCCACGTCGACCATCACGCCATGTGGTGGGACCCGTCGAACCCGGACCATTTTATCGTCGGGAACGACGGTGGGATCGGCGTGACGTGGGATCGAGGCGGCACGTACGACTTCATCAACACGATCCCGCTGGGGCAGTTCTATCACGTCAGCTACAACATGGAAGCGCCGTATCGCGTGTGCGGCGGTCTGCAGGACAACGGCACGTGGTGCGGCCCGAGCCGGCGCGCCCGCGGCGGGATCGACCACCACATGTGGTACACGATCAGCGGTGGGGACGGCTTCTACTCACAGCAGGACCCGACGGACCCGGCCATCGTCTACGCCGAGTCGCAGGGCGGCAGCATGAGCCGGGTGAACCTGGCCACGGGGGAGCGCAGCCGTCTCGGCCGGCCGGACTGGCAGGAGGAGGCGCGGCCGCTGCTCGACTCCATCGCGGTGTACGAGGGGGTGGAGGAGCCGCGGGAAATGACGGATGAGGAGCGGGCGAAGGTCGACGCGTGGAAGGCGAGCGTCGCGGCGGACTCGGCCCGCCTGGACCTGCGGTACAACTGGTCGACTCCGATCCTGATGTCGCCGCACGACCCGAACACGATCTACGCGGCCGGGAACCGGGTGCTCAAGTCGACGGACCGGGGCGACACCTTCGAGGTGATCTCACCGGACCTCACCACGGCTGACACCATGAAGATCCGGGTCAGCACCGAGGCGACGGGCGGCATCACCCCCGACGCGACCGGAGCCGAGACCCATTCCACGATCGTCATCCTGGCGGAGTCTCCGCTGGTTCAGGGGCTGCTGTTCGCCGGGACCGATGATGGCAACGTCTGGATGAGCCGGAACGACGGCGGCGACTGGGAGCAGATCGAGCACCGGCGGTTCGAGCGGCTCCCGCCCAACACGTGGGTCAGCCGGATCGAGCCGAGCCACCACGACGCCGACCGGTTCTTCGTCAGCTTCGACGGCCATCGCTCGGATGACTTCACCCCGTACGTCTACATGACCGACAACGGCGGTCGTCGATTCCGCAGCATCGCGAAGGGGCTCCCCACAGGCGCGCCCGACTTCGTCCACGTGATCCGGGAGGACGCGGTCAATCCGGACCTGCTCTTCGTCGGCACGGATGTGGGCGTCCAGGTATCCACCGACCGCGGGCGCAGCTGGCGGCCGTTCATGCAGGGGCTGCCCACGGTTCCGGTGCACGACCTCCAGATCCATCCGCGCGACAGCGAGCTGATCGCGGCGACGCACGGCCGCTCCATCTGGATCGTCGACATCGCGCCGCTCCAGCAGCTACCCGAGGTCCGACCCGCCCGGATGCCGGTGGTCTTCGCCCCGCGGCCGGCGCTGCAGTATGGCGACGTGGCGTCTGGCGGCGAGTCCGCCGGGCACCGCTACTTCGAGGGTCAGAGCCCCGATTTCGGGGCGGCGGTCACCTACTGGATCCCGCAGGGGTGGAAAGCCCCGCCCGCCGCGGACACAGCGGCGGAGAACGAGGAGGAGGCCGGGGATCGCCCCCGCCGTGGCGGGCGCGGTGGGCCGCAGGTCCAGATGGCGGTGCTGAGTGCCGCCGGCGATACCGTGGCGAGCCTGAACGGCCCGGCCCGGCCGGGGCTCCACCGGGTCTACTGGAACCTCCGCGAACGGTCGGAAGAAGCGGAGGCGAAATCGCCTTCGGAGCTCCGGGACAGCCTGGTGGCCGCGCGTGAGATGCTGGTCGTGGCCGACTCGCTGGTGGAGCACGAGGGCGTGGACCGCCGCGTGGCCGACCGCGCGGTCGAGATGCTCAAGAGTGGCGACCGCTCGGCCATGTGGGGCGGCCGCGGTGGTGGCGGCGACTCCGCACGACCGGGCGAGAGCTACCCGGCGGAGCCGGACCCGGCTCAGGGGGCGGAGGCGGAGGCGGCGGCAGAGCCCGCGGCAGAGCCCGAGGCAGAGCCCGCGGGCGAGGCGGTGGCCGGAGTGGCGGCTGGCGAGCAGGAGGCGCAGCCGTCGAGGGAGCAGATCGGCGAGGTGGTCCGTCAGATCTATTACGGCCTGCGGGACCGAGACATCCGCATGAGCTTCCGCGGCTGGGGCGGCGGCGGTCCGTCGTGGGTGGAGCCGGGCGCGTATACGGTGACGGTGAAGATCGGTGACGAGGAGATCACCCGCGATCTCACGGTGGTCCGCGCGGACGGCTTCGTGCCGGAGGAATCCGAGCGCAGCGGTCTGACCTTCCGCGACTGGTGGAAGGGCCGGTAGCGGGCCTGCACCGATGAACGTCGCCATCGCAGGCGCTTCTGGCGTCGTCGGCTCCCGGGTGCTGCATGACCTCCTGGCCCGCGGCGATGTCGGGCGCGTGCTGGCCGTCGGGCGTCGGGTGTTGCCGGCCACGCACGAGAAGCTCGACTCGGTGGTCGCCGACTTCGCCCATCCGCCCTCGGTGACATCGGCCCTCCCGGACGTTGTATCCGTGGCGTTCTGCTGCCTCGGGACGACGATGCGGCGGGCGGGGTCCAGGGAGGCGTTCCGGGCGGTGGATCACTACGCGGTGCTGGCGTTCGCCGAGGCGGCCCGGCTGCGGGGTGCGGAACGATTCGTCGTCGTCAGCTCCATCGGCGCGGACCCGGGCGCCCGGAGCTTCTATCTGCGGACCAAGGGTCAGACGGAGGAAGCGCTGGCGGGTGTGGGGTTCCGGCGGCTGATCGTCGTGCGTCCGTCGCTGCTGGACGACGAGGGGGCCCGCGACGAGTTCAGAATCGCGGAGCGGTTCACTCTCATTCTGGCCCGGCTCGCGTTCAGGGTGCTCGGCCGGACCCGACGCTACGCGCCGATCCGGGCGGACACCGTCGCCCGTGCGATGGTGCAGCTCGGGCTCGAGGAGGGGGAGGACGGGGTGCGGATCGTCGAGAGCGATCGGCTCCACGAAATCGCGGGCGCTGCCTCGTAGCGGGGTGCTGAAGGAGTCACAGGGGGGGGTCGAGGGTCGATCCTCGGGGTCGCTTCGCTTCCCGAGGACCCCGCTGGCGCGGGGGGTCGATCGCCCGCGCTTCGCGCGAGGCGACCGCGCTGCGCGCGGCGTCGAAGCCATCGATCAGCGAGCGCAGCTCCCGCCCACCGCTTTTCAGCGACCTGCCAGGGCCGCGGTGATCAGTACTGAACGCCGAGCTGACTGGTTGCGCCGCGTCCGCTGGCGATCAGCTCGACCGTCCAGTTGTAGGGATCGATGCCTTCGGCGTCCTGCTCCTGATACGAGCGGCTGTACCTCACCATCCCGCCCGGCACGTCATCCACCAGCCACCACTCGTAGGTGCCTGCATCCATTCCGCCGTAGCGGAGGTGTTGGGCCGTGTAGGAGCCGGCCGGCACCCGTACGGTCTCGCTGCCCACGATAGCGCCTTCCATGCTCTCCCGGGTCAGCCGCCGGGGCTCGACGTACCCGTAGGTCCCCTCCTCCACAGGCATCTCGCTCGCCTCTTCTTCGCCGGGCATCTGGCCGCGCATCCGGACGAATTCGCCGGTGTCGGGTTCGAATAGCGCCTCGACGGTGATGCTGTCCCGGCCTTCCTCGGTGGCCGAGATGTACTTCACCCGCCACCACTCGCGCCCGTCCTCCCCGCGGTGCAGGAACGCCCGCTCCATCTCCGGCGCCTCGCCCCCGGCGTCGGCGTCCATCATGCGCCACCGCGTCCATTCGCCGGGCTCGTAGTCCGTGCCCGGGAAGGTGTATGACCCCGAGTGGAACGCCATGGTCAGCAGGTAGTTCATGTATATGCCTGTCAGGTTCGGCGACCAGAGGACGGGCATTCTCGCCGCCAGTGCGCTCCCGGCCGCCGCGCCCACTCTATCGCCGACCGCGTTGCCGACGCCGCGACCTGCCGCATCGAGCGCGCTGTCCAGCGTGGAGGCACACCCGCCCAGAGTGAGAGCGGATGCGAGGATGAGAGATGTGCGCAATGACGTCATGGTGATCCTCCGGCTGAGAACGCAGTACTGAAGGGGGCGACCGATCGGCCGTCGAGGCTGCAACACATTGAGTTTATACTGCGAGGCAGTCGCCTTCAAGGTTCTTGGCCCGGCGCCGGGCCGCGCCATTGCGCCCGGGGACACAATGATTCGTGCTCCAGGAGGCCATGGGGGCAGGCAGCCCGGCCGTCTCATCGAACCACGAGCTGCGCGAGCAGCTCCTGGATTGCCGTGCGCCAGACCAGAGGCGCGCCGGGCAGATCGGAGCGAACGGCGGTCCGGACGGCGTGGACGTCGTGGTCCGAGATGAGCTCGTGGGCTCCCAGTGAGACGAGCACGATGTTCGTCCGCCGGGCGAGCAGCCCCTCGGCGCCGATCCGCTCGGCCCGGCCGGTGGCGTCCACGAGTGCGCCGGTGAGCTGGAGAACCTGGACGGGCTGGTCCAGCGCCGTCAGCCACGGGACCCGCGCGGTGTGATCGGTGCCGAGCCGCACCTCCTTGTCACCTCTGAAGTTCCGCTGGTGTGGCCAGTACTGCCCGACCTCCAGCGTGAGCACGAGGACCCGGTCCGCGCCCACCTCGGCGAGGGCCGCCGGAAGCGCCGCCGCCCATTCGGAAGACGGCCGCCCCACGGACAGTCGCAGCAGGGGCTCGCCATGACGGTTCTGAGCGGCGCTTTCGTGGGTGCATTCGTCCAGGGGGGCGAGATCGCAGCCGAACCGCACATCGGGTGCGACGCCGCGCACGGGCGTGGTGAGCGGAGTGGTCACCGCGAGGGAGTCGAGGTACGCGTTCATCTCGGCCAGCAGTGCCATGATGGGGCTGTCCGGTTGAGCTTCCGGATCGAACAGCTCGGCCTGCGCCGCGCCGCGCTGGTAGGCAATGGGCACGTGCGCTACCCGGCCGGTGGGGTGCGATCCCTCTCCAGCGTAGTACGGCGGCTCTTCCAGCAGGGCGTCGCCCACGCCGCTCCGGAACGTGGAGCCCGCGGTGGCGCAGCCTGCGGCGGAGAGCATGGTCAGGAGGGGCGCGATGAGAAGCCGTGGGACTCTGCGGAATCGGGGCTGCGGATGTGTCATGGGATCCAGCCTCTTCTGGAGGGGGCGTCGGCGGCGGCTACATCGCTCGACTACGGTGTCGCCTCCTATCTAGCCCGACCCGATTATCGAGCGATTAAAACGTCCTGCGACCGGCGCGTTGCGCGTTCTCATGTGGCCCACCCCTCCAACAGGAGCCCTTCATGCGCCCGACCGTGCTCAGCCTCTTCCTCCTGACCTTCACCGCCATTCATGCGGCCTTCGCCGCCCCCGCCCGGGCGCAGGAGCAGGCCCAGCAGCAGGAGCCCGACCCGGAGCGGTGCCGCGAGCACGCGGAGTGGCGGCAGCTCGATTTCTGGATCGGGAGCTGGGACGTGATCCACCCGGAGGATGGCCGGCGGCTGGGCGTGAACGTGATCGAGCCCATGCTGAACGGGTGCGCCCTGATGGAGAACTGGACCTCGGTTCGTGGCGGCACCGGGAAGAGTCTGAACTTCTACGACCCGCAGCGGCGGACCTGGCGGCAGGTCTGGGTCGACGCGTTCGGCAGCGTGCTCGACTACCGGAGCGGGGAGTTCCGGGACGGCGCGATGCACTTCAACGGCATCACCATCAGTCCGGCCGGAGACACCACGTTCCAGAGGCTGACCTTCCACCACGTATCCGCGGACACCGTGCGGCAGGTGTTCCATTCATCGCAGGACGGGGGCGCGACGTGGACGGAGGACTGGGAGGGGATCTATGTCCGACGTGCGGCGGGCTCGCAGGGTGGGGGGGCGGGACCCCTGGCCGAGGCAAGTCGCTCCCGGACCTCCCCCAGGATGCGGGCGTGCCCGGCTTCCGCCTCCGCGCGGCTGGTCCAGTACCAGCTGCCCTGCGTGTCATCGGGGAGCCCGGTGACGTCCGTGGCGAATGGCGCCGCGAGGTCCCCAGCGCTTCGACCGTGGTTGATTCCATTGAAAGTAGTGGCGACGCAGACGGTCCGGCCAGGCGGCGTGTAGCGGGATCCTTCCCAGCCGCTGACGACGGGCGGCGCCGAAAGCATTCGCCCCTGTGCGTCGAGCCACGTCGTGGCGATCTCCAGGCGCCCGGAGCAGACCGCCAGTCGGATCCAGTGGGCCCAGGCGTTGTAGTCCGGCGCCGGCACAGTGGTACGGCCGTCCGCCAGCAGGATCCAGTAATAGGGCAGTCCATTGACCTCGGCGGAGCCCCGGCCCTGGTCGCAGCCCGCGCCGATCCGATGCGGCGCTCCCTCCGCGCGCCCTTCCGACCCTGGCACAGCTGGCCTTGGCTCCATGGCGTATACGGATACCTCTCGCCCATCACCCGGGCGTCATTCCGGGCCGTGTGGCGTGCGAAGGCCGATCGGGCATGCGGTGGCTGGCCGGCCCCGTCCTGGCTCGGAGAACAGGGGCGGGGGCGGGCAATTCGCTTCATTGCAGGGGCAGGGGTGGCACTGTACGTTGCCGCGGAGGAGTGATGACGCTCATGAACCGACCCAAACTGCGCGTCGTGACGTTCGGGCAGCTCGACCTGGTGCTCGAAGGTGGCGAGCCCGCGGAGGCGCTCCTTGCGCAGCCGAAGCGGGCGGCGGTGCTGATCCACCTGGTGCTGACGTCCCAGGCCGGGATGAGGACCCGGGACCAGCTGCAGGCCATGTTCTGGCCGGAAGCGGAGCCCGCGCGGGCGCAGCACTCGTTGCGTCAGGCCCTACACGTCCTCCGCCAGCACCTCCCTCCGGACGTGATCTCGAGCCGGGGCGGACACGCCGTGGGTGTGAGAGCGGACGTCGTGCGCTGCGACGCCCACGAGTTCCGCGAGCTGGTGGGCGCGGAGCGGCTGGAGGAGGCGCTCTCGCTCTACACGGGAGATCTTCTCCCGGGGCTCTTCCTGGGGGAGGGGGCGGGGTTCCACGAATGGCTGGAGGGGGAGCGTCGGCTCCTGCGGCAGCTGGCGGTGTCCGTGGCGCTGCGGCTTGCGCGCCGTCAGTCGAGCGATGGGCGCAGATCGGACGCGGTGGGCACGCTGCACCAGGCCCTCCGCCGCGCGCCGCTGGACGAGGTGGTGCTGCGGGACGTGCTGGAGCTCCTGCTGCTCATGGGGGACCGAGCGACGGCGTCGGAGATCTATCGTGACTTCGTCCAGCGGCTGGGTGTGGAGCTGGGGCTCGAGCCATCCCCCGAGACGGCGGCTCTCGGAGCGGCGGTGGAGCATGCGATCCCCCGGCCGTCCTCCGTTCCTGCCGGGTCCGTCACGTCCGGCGCGGAGCCGGCGCGATCGGGGGCCGGGAACGGTGCTGCGGCCGGGAACGGTGTTGCGACGGGCGCGGTCTCGCCGGGTCTCCCGTCGAGCCCCGTGGCGCTGGACGTCTTCCACCTGTACCAGAAGGGGCGGATGCTGGTGGAGCAGCGGACGCCGGGCGCGGTCCGGCAGGCGATCCGTTCGTTCGAGCAGGCGGTGCGTCTGGAGCCGCGCTTCGCGGAGGCGCACGACGGGCTGGCCGAGGCGTGGATGGTGCTGCCGGTCTACGTGCGGATGCCGGCGGACGAGGCGCGAGCCCGCGTTCTCCATCACGCGGAGCAGGCGCTGCGCCTCGATCCGACCCTGGCATCCGCGCACGCCCACCAGGCGTGGGCCCGTCTGGTCTTCGACTGGGACTGGGAGGCGGCGGAGTCCGGCTTCGTGCAATCTCTTGAACTGGATCCGCGCGCGGTGGAGCCCCGCCTCACCTATGCGGTGTACCTCCTCTCGAGCATGGGCCGGTTCGATGAAGCGGTCGCCGAGCTCGAGGCCGGCCGGGCCCTTCAGCCCACCGCGCCGCACCTGACCGCCTACCTGGGGCTGGTCCGCTATTTCGCACGGGACTACGAGCGGTCGCTGCAGGAGTGCTCGGCGGTCCTGGACCTGGCGCCCGACTTCCCGCTGGCGAACTGGGTGTGTACGTGGGCGGAGGGTGCCCTCGGCAATGGCGAAGCGGCGCTGACCGCCGCTCGAAAGGCCGTGGAGGCGACGCAGCGGAACCCGCTCATGCTCTCGCACCAAGGCTACGCGGCGGCGGTGGCCGGGGATGCGGCGCAGGCGCGTGGCATCCTGTGCGAACTGGAGGGGGCGAGTCCGGTCGGCGACGCGATTCCCGAGTTCTTCACTGCGGCGATCCACGCCGCCCTCGGCGAGCCGGACGTCGCCCTCGAGCAACTCTATCGCGCGTACCGAGAGCGATCCCCCCATATGGTGCTTGCTCCCATGATTCCCCTCTTCGACTCACTCCGTGAGCATCGTCGGTTCGGCGAGATCGCCAGCCGGATGGGACTCGTCGCCGTGAGCTGATGTACCGGAATTGACGCCGAGATGACGTTCCCGCCTCAGTGTTCCCGGAACGCTGGCAGATTCAGGCGGTCCGGGAGTATCCCAGATGGAGTTCAGATTTCCTTTCGCCCACCGGCTGGTGGTGGGCTTCACGGCGGTTGTGGCCATTGTGGGTGTCGTGGCCGCGGCGCCATCCCCCGCCGCGCTCGCCCGTCCCGTCCAGGGGGCTGATGCAGAGCTGGAGCGGGTCTTCACGGCGGTGGCCGAAGGGGTTCGCTACGAGCCGTACCGTGGCATAGCCCGGGATGGCGCGACCACGGCGCTCATGGGGAGCGGGAACAGCTTCGACCAGTCGGTGCTGCTGGCCGAACGGCTCCGCTCCGAGGGGTATCAGGTCCGATTCGTACGCGGACACCTGGAGCCGGACAACCTCCGAGTCCTGCTGCGGGGGATGTACCCGCCTCGGCTGCCCGGGACGGTGGTGGGCGACGAGTACGCGCCGTTCTATCCGGAGAAGGACGCCGAGCTGCGCCATGCGGCCGAGGATCACGTCTGGGTGGAGGTCTTCCAGGGAGACGACTGGCTCCCCCTGGACCCCTCGTATCCCCGGGCCAGGATCGGCGAGGCGTACGCACGGGCGCGGGAAACGTTCCCGGCGCCCGGTGAGGCGGACCATCAGAGGGTCACCCTCGTGCTGCACGAGAGTGACGGGCGGGGTCGGGAAAGGGAGCTGACGCGACTGAGCGGTCGCGTATCGGAGCTGGCGCTGGCGCCGATCACGCTGGTGGCGCGCGCGGTCCCGGTGACCGGTGAGCCGGAACCGGCGGCTGGCGGGAGCCCTGCCCGAAGCACGGGGATGTTCGGAGAGGCGCTGGCCGGCGAGGATGTGGTGGTGGAGGAGGAGCCGGGACGGCCCGAGGTGATCGGGACGGGGCTGGTCCGGACCCTCGACGCCAGCGGCGGGCTGGTGGATCTCCCCGGGACGGTCGTCCTGAAGGACGGCGGGGAAGCGCCGCGCCGGGAGTGGCTCACCGTGGAGATCGCCGTGCCGGGAGAGCCGCGGCGAGTCGTGGAGCGGGAGCTCCTGCCGGCGGCCGCTCCAATGGCGACGTATCGCCGGCACACCGTGACGATCGTGAACGGGCCGGTGAGCGCGGATCTGGTGGAGCAGAGCCGCCGTTACGCTGGAGAGTCGGCCCGCCTCGATGAACGACGGGGACTGGTGCGGAAGGCCGGCCGGGTGCGCGGAGACGATGCCGGCGCGAACGCCGTGGCGCGGCGAGTGGGGCGGATGGGCGACGTGGCCGGAGCCGTCTCGGGCCACGTCCTGAACCTTCTGTTCACCCGGGACTCCGATGCGCTCACCCGTGCGGTGGCCGCGCGATCGGGCGCGGCCCTCTCATGGCCGCGCCCGAGGGTGTTCATCACGACACTGGTGCTCCCGGACGCAGGAGGGAGCGAGACGGGGTCGCTGAGCCTGGACCTGCGGGTCAACGACATTGGTGTGCACCCGTATCCAGGGCTCCCGTCCCGTCTCGCACCCCTGCTCCAGACGGCCCGCGGTCTCCAGGACGCATCTCTCGAAGGCTCCATCGTGGCCCGCGCGGCGGGCGGTCGGGCGGTGTCCGCCGGCGCGGTGCTCGAGGCGGCGGTGCGGGAGGGGGTGCCGCTGCACGTGGTGCGTCCCGGCGGGACGACCGACGATCGCGGTCTGCCGGCGGAGGTCGAGCGTCAGGTTCGGACGAGCCTGGCGGATGGCTACGAGGTCGTGCTGCCGGAGCGGGCGGTGGAGCTGGAGTCGGAGGAGCGCTGGGCGTGGCTCCGGGTGGACCCCGCGACGGGCGGTCTACTGGCCATCACGGAGGGTGGAGAGCACCAGGGCATGACGCAGTACACGCTGTCGGGGTCCAGCATCGGCCTGAACGACAAGATGGGGCTGGCCGTGGGGGCGATCGTCGGTGCGACCACGACGGAGTTCATGGTGGCGGGCGGCATCCTGAAGTACGGGGGCGCCAGCGATGAGATGGTGGCGTACGTGGAGAAGCATTTGACGGCGCTGCTCTGCAACAGCTGCCGGACGGGCGCGGGCGCGTCCGCGGGCGTCAGTCTTGGAGGCGGCTCGGCCTCCATGGGCTGTTTCGAGGTGGAGAAGAAGGCGAGTGGAGAGGTGGGCGTCAAAGTCACCATCCCGTTCTGTGAGAGTTATCAGAAGGGATTCGAGTGCGCCTCCGGTCTGCTGCTGAGCGGGTTGAAGGAGGAGAGCGCGCTGAACGCGAGCGCGGAGGTCAGCGACGCCGCATGGTCGCCTCCCGAGGTCAGCCTTGGCTGTGAGTAAGGGAGGAATCGGATGAGTCGGCGAGTGGCGGAGCTGCCTGGCGCAAGGTTGGTGATGGCCTTGTGGGTCACCGCGCTCGCCGGGTGCGGCCGGGAGGAGGGATCGGCCGATGCGGGGCGGGAGTCGTCGGTTCCCGCGACCGCGGAAGAAGTCGTCACGGGTGATGGAGCGTCCGTGGCCGCGTCCACGGCGGAGGACTCGCTCCTGTCGAGCGGCGTGGCGTTCCCCGTGATGGCGTCGGATCTGCCGGGCCGGCTCGCGTTCTGGGGTGGCGGCTCGCCCGCCGACCTCGACGCGTATCCCGCCCCCGTCCCGGTGGCCCGAGTGACGCGTGTGACCGCGATTCCTCGGCTGAGGGCGGACCCTGGATTCGCCGGGCCGACGGAGGGCGCGAACCGGGCCGTACGGGTGACGACAGCGGGGGTGTCCCGGCAGCGCGGACTGTTCGGCACGGAGGCGCCGGGCGGGTGGACCTTCCTGGTGGTGAGCACAGAGTGGGAGAACATCCATCCCCGCGAGCGCGTTCGGAAAGACCGTCGTCCTGACCGCACCATGGGCCTCGGCAATTTCGCGAACGCGTCACCCCCTCCTTCCTCGAGCGAGATGGTGGAGGCCGATGTCGCGTACCAGGTCCCCGCGTTCGTGGATCACGCCTATGTGGTTGTGGGAGGCAGGGCCCGTGCGCTGCACCCCGCGACGGAGGCGTTGGAGGACGGAGCGCGGCTGCGGGAGGAGTTCACGCTGCCACGGCTGGGGGACCGGCGGCGCGTCCGCTTCGCCTACCTCGTGCCGGAAGCCGCCACCGACATCGCGCTCCGCTACCTCGACTACAGTTATGGCCAGATCGAGCTCCCCCTCCTGGGGAGCCCGGAGTCGGCGGCGCGGGCGGACCGCACATCACGACCGCTCGACCGGCTGGAGCACCAGTCGCTGGAGCTGGCGGTGGACGCATTCGAGACTCTCGACTCGGGCTCGGAGCCCGGGCGGAGAACGGCCCGTGTAACCCTCGCCGGGAAGAGCCTGTCGCAGGTGCGTGAAGGGATCCGGGACATCGTCCAGCTGCCCCTGATGGAGAGCGTCTGGCTCGAGCTCGATGGCGGCTACGTCATCGCGCCGGCGGAGTCCAGCAGCGACCCGCTGCGCTTCACACCCGAGCTGTTCCAGGAGCAGACGATCCTCTTCCATATCCCCGAGCGCGTCGACGGCGCTTCCCTCGGCGTCCGAATCGCCAACGACGTCTACCACCTGGAGCTCGGGCTCGCCCGCCCACGGGGGCTGCCCCGTCCGCGATCGTCGCTTCGGGACGGCGATGTCCTGGAGGTGCGCTACTTCGGTCAACGCATCGACGGGGAGCACCTCATCCTGGATCTCGGCCTAGTGCCCGTCGGTGAGGCGACCGGAGTGGATGTCCAGGTGGCTGCGCAGTTCCGGGTGAGAGCCGGGTCGGAGGACCTCCGGATCGATCGGAATGCCACGCAGGCGCTGCCCCACGGCCGAGCGTACGACTTCGTGCTCGCTCCCGGCACGCCGATCCGTTTCGAGCTGGCCTACCGTGTACCGCCGGGTGGCGCCCCCACGGCCCTGCGGTACCGGGGCTTCACGCTGGAAGGCGAGCTGGAGCTGTGAGGCACCCGTCCCAGTGGTGGGGGGAAGAGCCCCGTGCGCGGATCCCCGTGCGGGCCCTGCCGCTCGCGCTGGTCGCGGGAAGCGTGCTCGGTGGCTGCGGGGAAGCCGCGGGCGAGCACGATCCGCCCGCACTCACGGGAGACATCTACGCAGCGGTATCATCGGCGCTCCCGGACGGGTTCCTGGCAGCGTCCGCGCCGGCGCCCGGTCCCGTTCTGGTCCCTCCGGCGGACTGGTCCGAGGCGGTGGCAGAGCGGGAGCCGAACGATGCGGACTCGCTCGCGCAGCCCATGGGCCCGACCCTGACCGCGCGCGGCGAGCTGCTGGGAAGGGACAGCGACTACTTCTCCTGGACGGTGGAAGGGGATCCGCAGTACTGGTACCTGGAGGCGATCGTCCCGGGTCGGGAGGAGGCGCTGTACGAGTCGCCGAACGGGAAAGATCGGCTCCACCTGGCCAGCATCGGGGAAGAGGCGGACGGGTCGACCGTGCTGGCGCTGTCGGGGCTCTATCTGCTGCCTGGCGAGCACCGGCTCCGGCTCTGGAGTGGGGACGAGGAGGGGACCGCCGAATACCGGGTGCGTGCGGTGCCCATGGGGCCGGGAGATCCGCGTCTCGAGCGCGAGCCCAACGACGACGAGGACCGCGCGCACTCCCTGACTCCGGGCGTGCCCCGGTTCGGCTACCTGCCGGGAAACGACCGCGACTCGTACCGGTACCGCCTCCGGCAGCCGGAGCGGGTTCGGATCGAGGTCACGAGCCCGGCGGCGCAGCGCCTCGAACTCACCGTGCGGTTTCCCGCGGGCGAGAACCGCACGCTGACGGCTCCGGAATCCGGCGCCCCGCTGGTGTACGAGGGGCTTAGCCCCGTGGGGGAATTGTCGCTGTCGGTCAGGAGCCTCCAGGGCGGCGGGAGCGACCCGTACCGAATCGCACTCGCCCGGCTCGACCCGTTCGAGCGGCCCGGGGACCTGGAGCCGAACGACGACGCGGGCCGGGCCGGGCCCCTCCCCGCGACCGGTGTCGCGGAAGGGGATGCCAGCGGATACGACAGGGACTGGTTCCGGCTGCCATCTACCCCCGCCGGCACGCGCGTGACGCTGGCGCATTCTCTGGAACGGGGTCGGGCTCGAGACGGACTGCGGCTCCACGTGAGCACCAATGGAGCCCGTCCGACCCGCATCCCATGGGAGCGGGACGACAATATTCTTACCGCCGTACTGCCGGATTCCGGGGTCCCCTTCCTCGAGGTGAACGTGGACACGGCGTACAGGGTGGAGGTGCGGCTCGACCCCGCGCAGGCCGAGAGGCTCCCACCGCCTGCGCCGCCTTCCGTGACTCTCTCCCTCTCCGCCCCGGTGCAGACGGTGGCCGCGTTCTGGAGCCGGGCGCAGCGGCTCCGCGTGCCCGTGCGGATCGATAACACGGGTGACGTGGAAGAGACGCTCGATTTCGACGCGCTGGTATCCGACCCCCGATGGTCAGCCGTGCTGGAGCCGCAGCGGGTGTCGGTGCCGGCGGGTGGGAGCGCTGGGGCCATGGCCGTGGTCCTGATCCCGCCCATGGCCGCCAGTGCGGCGCCGGTGCAGCTCGCGGTGGCCGCGTTCGGGTCCGGCCGGGGACACGTGGGCGCCGCCGTCCAGATCCTCGGCGTGTGCGGCGCGCCGGCGGTGGGGGAGGAGGACTGGTGGCCGGTCCCGGAGGTGATGCTGGGCGGGCTGAACGTGGCGGCTCTGGCCCTCGGTGCCGGACCCGTCGATGAGGGCTCCGCTTCCTGGACGAGCGAGGAAACGCTCCTCCACGACGAGATGATGCCCGTCCGCTCCGGTTGGGCCGCGGACAACGCGGCGCTCCCTGTCGAGCACGACGTACGACTGGCGGGGCCCGGGCTGAGCGAGGTGGTGGGCGTGGTGCTGATGGCCGCGCCGGAGCCGTGGCAGGTTCCGCCCCGTCGCTTCGAAGTGCTCCTGTCCATTGACGGCGAGCGCTGGGAGCGGGCTCTGGTGGCGGAGCTGCGGGACGTATCGGAAGCGCAGTCGTTCGTCCTTCCGAATCCCACCACCGCGGCGTTCGCGAAGCTCCGGATCGTGGACGCGCACCGCAAGCAGCCCCACGAGAGCGGGCAGGTCCAGCTGGGCGAATTCCAGGTGATCGCGCGGCCGGCCACGCACGCGCTGGAGCGGCGCGAGCTCGACCTGGCCGATCCGCGGCTCGGAGGCCACGTGGTCCGCAGCAGCCCGCACGTGCGCTACGCCACCCGGAACATCCTCGGCGAGGGGCGGCGCCCCGTCTTCCGCCCCGACCCCGCCGAGCCCTCGGCCCTAGTGCTCGGTTTCCAGCACGACCGCGCGGCCCAGCTGCGGAGGATCGAGTGGGTCCAGCCGTCGGATCCCCAGGCGGACCTGTACGAGAGCGTCCGGATCGCGGCCAGCACCGAGAGTCCGCTGGGCCCGTGGGTCGCGCTGGGTGAGCTCCACCTCGATGCGACTCATGGCGGCACCAGCACCCTGGAGTTCGGGAGCCCGATCTGGGCGCGGTTCCTCCGCTTCACTCCGGCGGAGGCAGGGGGCGGCCCGGAGGTCCGCTACCGCCATTTTCCGGACCGGTTGCGCGTGATCGAGCGTGTGCCGGACGAGGAGTACCGGTCGATCCTCGGCGCCTGGGGCCTCTACGACCGGAACGCGATCTATGAGAAGCTGACCGCGCGCCGCCGCCCTTCTTCGTCCGCGCCCGGAAACACCGACCGTGCCCGTGCGCTGGCCCTCGAACCCGGGCACCCGGTGGCCGGAGTGGTGGAGGCGCAGGGGCGGGAAGCGTGGTACAGGATCGAGGTGCCTCGTGGGGAGAACCACCTGGAGATCGCCATCGCGCAGGATCCGGGTGTGGTGGTGCAGGTGAGCGTGCTGACTGAAACCGGGGGTGTGGTGCCGGTGGAACGGGCGCCGGCACCCGGCCGCTCAGCGCTTTGGAGCGCGGCGGTGGAAGGGGGCGCGACCTACTACGTACGGGTGGCGGAGCCGTGGCGGAACATCACGATCGCGTGGGACCAGAGCGGCAGCGTGGGCCCGTTCCGGGGGGCGCTGGACCGGGCCCTCACCCGGTTCGTCGAGCAGGTGAAGCCGGGGGTGGAGCGGCTCAACCTGCTGCCCTTCCGGGATGAGCCCGACGGGCGGTTCGTTCTCGACGAGTTCACCGACCAGGCGGTGCTGCTCCAGGCGGGCCTCGCCTGGAACGGCGAAGGGGACGGCAGCAGCGAAGCCGAACGCAACCTGCTGGCGGCGAGCCGGGGCATGACCGACCTCGCGGGGACCCGGGCGATCCTGCTCATGACCGACGCGGAAAGCGATGACAGCGACGTGGTCCCGGAGCTGTGGCGATCCCTCGAGCAGGACCGGCCGCGCATCTTCGCCGTTGAGCTCCAGAGCGGCCAACCGGATCTGCAGGATGTGATGCAGGACTGGGCGGCCGCGGGCGGCGGTCGCTACGACTACTTCTCCAGCGCCGACGAGCTGGACGCCGCGTTCGAGCGCATGTCGTGCGTACTCCGGCAGCCCTCGCTCTTCACGATCTCCGCCACCACCCGCTATCGGGAGCCGCCGGGCCCCGCGCGGATCCGCGTCCTGATGGACAGCAGCCGGGTGCCTCAGGGGGCCATCGAGCTGGTGCTCAATGCCTCAGGGAGCATGCTGCAGCGGTTGGATGGGACGCGCCGAATCGACATCGCACGGGGGGTCCTCGAGCACCTCATAGCCGAGGATCTGCCCGCCGGGACCCCGCTGGCCCTGCGCGTCTTCGGTCACCGGGAAGCGAACGCCTGCCGCACCGACCTGGAGGCCCCGCTGGCGCCCCTGGACCGCGACGCAATGCGCCAGCGGATCCGTGGCATCGAGGCCATGAACCTCGCGAGGACCCCCATCGGCGCCTCGCTGCTGGAGGTCCGAACGGACCTGCGGGGCGCAGCCGGGCGCAAGATCGTGGTGCTGATCACCGACGGGGAAGAGACCTGTGACGGCGACCCGGCCGCGGCCATCGACTCGCTCAAGGCGTGGGGGGTCGACCCCCGGCTGAGCGTGATCGGGTTCGCCGTGGACGATGAGGGGCTGAAGGCGGAGTTCCAGCGGTGGGCCCGGGCTGGCGGCGGGCAGTACTTCGAGGCCTGGGGCGCGGCCGAGCTCGGCGAAGCCCTCCGCAAGGCCCTGCGGCCGAAGTACCAGATCGTGAGCGAAACCGGTGAGATCGTCGCGGAAGGAAGCGCCGGGGATGGGGGGCAGAGGTGCCCCCCGGCCGTTACGGCGTGCGGCTGTTGATCTCGCCGGTCGCTGCATCGCCCACCCTAGAGGTCAGCGGGGACCAGCAGGTCGTCGTAACCCTACCGGAAACACCCAGGTGAGATTGTCCACGTCAAACCTCAAGGAGACATCATGCATCAGACACGTGAGCAGGTAGATACGCAGGCGACCGCGACCGGCGGCTCGGGACAGGATCCGCGCACGGCCGGAGTTCCCGACACAACCCAGCCGGCGGGCCCCGTCCCGGCCGATCTGGGGACACGGATCATCGCCGGTTTGATCGACACAGGTCTGGCCATCGTGGTCGGCTTCATCCCCCTGATCGGCGGACTGGCGGCCACGGCGTACTGGCTGGTACGGGACGGCCTCGAGGTCAATGGGCTGCGGCATCGCTCGCTGGGCAAGAAGCTCATGGGCCTGAAGCCGGTGCGGCTGGACGGGGCGTCCATGGACCTTGCCACCTCGGCCCGTCGCAACTGGCCGTTCGCGTTCGGCGGCGTCGTTCAGATCCTGATGTTCATCCCGTTCGTCGGCTGGCTCCTCATGGTGCCTGTGGCGCTGGTGGCGCTGGTCGTGGGGATCACGGAGATCGTGCTGATCCTGACCGGTGGCCGTCGGCTCGGGGATCGCACGGCCGGCACGCAGGTGGTGAAGGCATGATGAGGGGGACGATCGCCGCTGTCGCAGCGCTCATGATCGCTGCCCCCCTCACCGGGCAGGCTGTGCGCTGGGTCGCACCCGTGTACCCGGGAGCGGTGGAAGCCGGGGACAAGGGGATATTCCTGTCCCGCGACGGGGCGGAGAAGGTGGTCGCTTTCTACCAGGGCCGGCTCGGTGCGGGAAAGACGGCCGGGAAGACCGACCGGTGGGTGGCGCCGTACGCCTATACCGATGAGGGCGACACCTACTGGCTGGTGGTTTCCTTCGACGAGGCCCGGGCCATTACCGGGGAGACCCTGAACGAGAACATGAGCACCACGGCCGCCGGGGTGCTGGTGAGAGGGCTGTACCCTGAGGCCCGGGTCGATCCGGAGAGCCCGGGCGACCTGCGGGCGGTCGGCAGCTATTACGACCGGATCGAAACCATGGTGCGGCTCGGCTCCCTCGAGCGGGCCCCGGCTCGCGCGCTCATGGAGAAGTACAGACACCTCGCCCGTCGCCACTATCCCCGTGTGGATCGGAGGGGGCAGCGGGTGCCGCTGTACGAGGTGCAGGAGGCCCGCTGTGGCGACCAGATCCTGACGGGAGTCGTCGCGACTACGGCCGCACCGCCCACCGAGGAGACCCTCGAAGCGATGACGGCGCGGATGGAGTCGCTGATTGCCGAGGGGAAGGTACAGGAGGCGCTGCAGCTCCAGCAGCGGGTGATGGAGCTGGCCATGGGTGGCGCCATGGCGGAGGCGGCGGCGGACGCAGAAGAGGATGGTCTCCCCACAATGAAGTCCGGGGAGATCCTGCAGCGATTCGAGGCGTGCCTCCAGGAACTGGAGACGCAGTCGTACGCCACGCTCATCACCATCAGTACCCACCCCTCACAATGGCCCAGACACTGACCCCGATCCGCGTCCGCGCGGAGGAAGGTGCATCATGAAGACAATCCACTGGATCGCGGTGGCGATCATCGCGGGCGCGGTCGTGCAGCCGCTCTCTGCCCAGGACGTCCGGTTCCGGACCCAGAGCGAGTTCAAGACCAGCGGTGCGCTGGGCAAGCTCATGTCCATGGCCAGCCGGGCTCAGGGCGACGACGCCCAGATCCGCACGGAGTACGTGAGCGGCCGACGGATGCGGACGGACGAGGGCCCGGCCTCGTCCACGATCATCGACCTGGAGCAGAACCGGATGTACATGCTCCAGCACGAGGAGAAGACGTATTTCGCGATGTCGCTCGACAGCATGGTCGCGGGGATGGCGGCCGTGGGCGAGGCCATGGCCGGGGCCGAGGTCCAGCCGCAGCCGGGGGTGGAGGAGGCACCGAGTCTGGAGTTCAAGGTGGACGTGGACCGGACCGGCGAGCGGTCGGAGATCTCCGGGCATCGGGCCGAGCGGGTGCTCCTGACTCTGGAAGCGGAGCGCACGGAGTCGGCCCCCGACCCAGGCGCCGACGAGGACGGGCCGCCCACCCGCCTGGTCCTGCTCATGGACCTGTGGCTGAGCGATGACGTGCCGGGGTACGGCACGCTCCAGGCGTTCCAGCAGGAGCTCGCCACGAACATGCAGGCGGCCGCTCCGGGTGCAGCCGGCGCCGCCGGCATGATGCTCGACATGATCACACAGACACCGGGAACCCAGCAGGCGCTGGAGAAGGCCGCCGAAGAAATGCGGAAGCTGCCCGGGATGCCCGTACGTACGTCCACGTACATCGTGACCGTCCCGGTCGCGGAGAAGTTCCAGCGCGACCCGGTGCTGAACCCCGAAAGCCCGAGCGCGGGGAGCGCCGCCAAGTCAGCGGCGCGCAGCGCCATCGGTGGGCTCTTCGGTCGGAAGAAGCAGGCCCCCGATGAGGAGACGGCCGAGCCGACGCAGAGCACGGTGCTCACCCTGATCGACACTCTCCTGGAGGCGGATACCGCCACGCTCTCTCCCGATCTCTTCCGGGTCCCGGCGGACTACACGGAGATCGAGGCAGCGACGGACCCGGAGGAGATGTGAGCGATCCACTCAGGCCATCACGGAGGCGCGCAACGGAGCAGGGAGGACGGACGCGGACAGCGGCCGCTATCGGGCTGGCGCTGCTCTCCAGCATCCTGCTGGGCGCGTGTATGGGCGAGCCGGAAGCGGGGGACGCGGAGGGAGCGGAGCCCGCGGACGTCGCGGAGGTGGCAGAGGTGGCAGAGGTGGCAGAGGTGGCGGAAGCCGACGCGGATGGAGGGGAGACGCTCGACGATCTTTGGGCGGAGATCGAGGCAAAGGAGGCGGAGATCCGGGAGCAGACGAATGCGCCGGATCTGGACGTGTGTGGTGCGCTGGATACCGATGCGCTCATCGCCGTCATGCCGGCCACGGACTACAACCCGGTTACCGCGGAATCCGACCAGAACATGTTCGGACCGCTGTGCAGGTTCAGCGGCGGCAAGCCCGCCTATAACCTGACCGCAAGAGTGGAGGCGAGCTCACTCTCGGTGGAGGAGGTGCTCGCGACCTACCAGGGGGCGCCGGAGCTGCCCGAAGTCGGGTCCGGGGTTCGGTACTACTTCAATCCGAACGCCCCGGATCACCGCAGCTACGTGTTCGAAGCCCGGGGTCTCACGTTCAAGGTGATGACCATGTACTCCGACGAGACCTCGTCCCGGGAATTCGCCCGGCGAGCCGTTTCCATGATACGGGGATAGGAAGCAGAAATGCGGAATATGAAGCGAGTGTCGTACTGCGCGTTGGTCGCGCTGCTGTCGAGCGTGGCGTGCTCACCGGCCTCGGCCGGTGAGGAAGGGGCCGAGGAGGGCGCAACCCGGGGAGGGCGTAGCGCCCGGGCGGAGTCGATCCGGGAGCCGGACGCGGCGGACCTTCTGGTCGCGCCACCATCGGGGGCCCAGTTCCAGGCGGAGGCTTCGGAAGCGGAGAATGAGAGTGGCAACAGCGGGTCCACACGGTACGGTACGACCGGCGGCTTCCGGGCGGAACGTGCCGTGGACTACGTGTATCTCACGGATGGCTCGCTGGAGGAGGTCGCGCGGTACTACGAGGACGCAACGGCGGACAGCCCGCACAACGTGGACATGGAAGACATGTTCACCGATTACAACCGCGATGAGCTGGACGTGCAGGAGGAGTCGCCCGCCGGACTGCCGCCGGACGAGATGGAGGCCATGCTCCGGCAGTACGGTGAGCAGGGGGTCCTGGACGAGGCGGAGCTGGAGGAATCGCTGGAGAATATGAAGACGTACCGCAAGATCTACCCGAAGATCAAGGACGTCACCCTGCACACGCTCGAGTTCGGGATGGAGGAGGAGTTCGAAGGGCGGGACGAGTACCGCAAGGTCGATGTCCACCTGATTCGGCCGTACGTCGATCTGGCCGCCCTGGAGGTACGCGACCGCACGGCCATCATCTACACCGTGCACTACATGAAGCGGCAAGCTCCCTGAGCCGCACCCGGGTGGGAAGGAGGGGACCGCCAGAGAGACGCTTCGTGGCGACCCTGTTCGACAGCGACAGCTACGGCTGGACGGTGCCCTCCTTCTCGACCACGGTGAGGACCGCATCCACGAACGTCTCCAGGTACGCTTCCAGCTGGTCGGCGGAAATGGCGGCGTAGCTGGCGCGGCCGTAGACATGGAAGAGGCCGCTCCGGATGATCCTCACCACCTGCGCGATGGCGGCATCGACCTCGAGCCGGTTGCCGTCGCCGGCGGCGGCCACGAGGGCGGTGGCGAACATCCGCAGGTGGGAGCGAAGCTCGTCCGCTTCCCTGTCCTCGAACCCCGTGTCCGAGGTGGGGGGGACCACGCCCCTGCCGATGGTCTGCACGACCGCATCGATGGAGGCGTCCACTCCGGCTTCCGCGTCCGACCGGGCGGCGCGCATGACCCGCGCGGCGAACTCGCGCAGGCGGTCCCGGAGCACCTCGGCCTGCCCCGCATCGAAGCCGTCGCTCCCGTCGGCGTGGGTGACCCCGTTCTGGATGGCGAGGACGAGCTCATCCACCACGTTCTCGACCTCGGCGCGAGCTTTACTGGCGACAGCGCCGGCATTGTTCATGGCTACAGCTCCTCCACCCGCATGGTGTTCGTGGCGCCGCTGATCCCGGCGGGGAGCCCGGCGGTGACGATGATGCGCTGACCCATGTGGCCGAGCCCGCGCTCAATGACCTGGCGCTGGCCGATGGCAATCATGGTGTCGTTGTTGGTACCATCGCTGACGTGGACGGCCTGGACGCCCCAGACGAGGGCGAGGGCGCGGTAGGTCCCGAGCTTCCGGGTGATGGCGAGGATGGGGACCTGGGGTCGGAAGCTGGATACGAGCCGGGCCGTAACGCCGTTCTCGGTAAGGGTGACGATGGCGGCGGCGTCCACCGTCCGGGCGGTATCCACCACGGCGGATCCCACGGCGGTGCCGGTCTCGAATCCGCCGGGGGTGTGGCGGCGCTCTGCGGGTCGCCCGGGGAACTCCTTCTCGTTGTCCAGGAACCACTGCTCCGTGGCCACCACGATGTCGTGCATGGCGCGGACGGCTTCCACCGGGTACTCGCCCACGGCGGTCTCTCCGGAAAGCATCACGGCGTCGGTGCCATCGTAGACGGCGTTGGCCACGTCACTGGCCTCCGCGCGGGTGGGGCGGGAGCTGTGGATCATGGACTCGAGCATCTGGGTGGCGGTGATGACCGGCTTCCCCATCTCCTGCGCCCTGTGGATGATGTGTTTCTGCGCGGCGGGCACGTCCTGGAACGGCAGCTCCACGCCCAGGTCGCCGCGGGCGACCATGACGCCATCGGCGGCCTCCAGGATAGCGTCGAGGGACTGGAGCGCGGTGTCCTTTTCGATCTTGGCGATGATCCGGGGCGCGAGCCCGTCGTGCGGGAGGAGGCGGCGCAGCTCCCGGACGTCCTCGGCCCGCCGGACGAAGGAGAGGCCGAGATAGGTGACCTGGTGCTGGACGGCGAAGCGGGCGTCCGCGCGGTCCTTTTCGGTCAGGGCGGGCGCGCTCACCTGCACGCCCGGCAGGTTGATCCCCTTGTTGGACTTGAGCACGCCGCCGACGGCGACGCGGGCGACCACCTTCCCAGCGAGGATCTCCGAGACCTCGAGGGCCATGGCCCCGTCATCGAGGAGGATGCGGGTGCCAGGGACCACGTCCTCGGCCAGCTCCGCGTAGGTGGTGGGGAGCTCACCGGGCGCGGTGGTCTCCCGGGGCGAGAGGATGACGTCGTCGCCCTCGTGCAGGGTGACGGGCTCGGGGAGGGAGCCGATGCGGATCTTCGGACCGGCGAGGTCGCCGAGCATGGCGATGTTGGCGTTCCGATCGCGCGCCAGCCGCCGGATGTCACGGATGACCGGGACCAGGTCCTCGTGGCGGCTGTGGGCGAAATTCAGCCTGAAGACGTTGACGCCGGCGTCCATCAGCGCAGCGAGTCGGTCGGGCGGCGTGGAGGCCGGTCCGAGCGTCGCCACGATTTTCGTTCTACGCATTCAACCGCTGCTCTTTCGTATTCGGATTCGCGAGCGCGCGAAGGTCGGGTCGCGCCCCGCTGAAGCTGAGTAGAGGAATCGGACGGGGCAACACCGGCCGCCCCGGTGCGTCAGCCGGCCTGCTGGCGCTGCTGGGCCGCCGCGTAGCATTCGGCTGCGCGGGCTGAGAGGTTCTTGGCGGTCTCGAGGTCATCGGCCTGGACGGCCTGCGACGCGTACTGGTCGCATTCCAGCTTCGGATTCCTCTCGGGGTCTTCCTCGCCGCCCCCGGGCAGGAGCGCGCAGCCGGACAGGAGCAGAGCGGAAGCAAGGGCGAAGGGTCTCATAAGTCCTCTCTGAACGGTTTCGGTTGGTCACAGGCGATGCGAGATTCGCTCCACCGTGGTCCGGGAATGTGGAATGTGGAACCTGGTCCGGCTTGCGCGCCGGCTTGCGCGCTCGCGACTCGCCGCCGACCGTAACGGGGTCGTTCACGACCACTCCAGCCCAGGTCAGGTGCCATGCTCCAGATCCGCAACAGCGCAGCGCTGGCTCTGCTCGTCCTCGCCGGGGGGTGCTCCCACGAGCCGCCCGCGGCGTCCACACCTGCGCCCGCGCCGGCAGCCGCGCCGGCACCCGCGGCAGCCGCGCCATTCGCGCTGGAGGAGGTGACGGTGGCGGAGCTCGGGTCGGCCATGGAGTCGGGGCGGCTGACGTCGCGGGACATCGTGGAGGCGTACCTGGCGCGGATCGACGCGCTGGACCGCCGGGGCCCGGAGCTCCGGGCGATGCTGGACCTGAACCCGGACGCGCTGATGATCGCGGACTCGCTGGACGCGGAGCGCCGAGCGGGTCGGGTGCGGGGACCGATGCACGGGATCCCGGTGGTGGTGAAGGACAACGTTGCCACGGCGGACGGCATGACCACGACGGCGGGCGCGCTGGCGCTCGAGGGTTCGATCGCGCCGCGGGACGCCTTCATCGTGGAGCGGCTCCGAGCGGAGGGCGCGGTGATCCTGGGGAAGACGAACCTCAGCGAGTGGGCGAACTTCCGGTCGACGATGTCGTCGAGCGGCTGGAGCGGTCGCGGCGGGCAGGTGCGGAACCCGTACGCGCTGGACCGGTCGCCGTGCGGGTCGAGCTCGGGGTCGGCGGTGGCCGTGGCGGCGAACCTGGCGCCGGTGTCGGTCGGTACGGAGACAGACGGCTCGATCGTCTGCCCGGCTTCGGTGAACGGGCTGGTGGGTGTAAAGCCGACGATCGGGCTGGTGAGCCGCTCGGGGATCATCCCCATCGCCCACAGCCAGGACATCGCCGGCCCGCTGGCCCGTACTGTCACCGACGCGGCGACGCTGCTGAACGCGCTGGTGGGGGAGGATCCTCGGGATGTGAGCACCCGGGGCGTACGGCCGGCGGAGGACTACCGGAGGTTCCTGGACGACATGGCGCTGCGGGGCGCCCGGATCGGCGTGATCCGCGAGGGTTTCACGGGCTACCACGAGCCCACCGACCGGCTGCTGGAAGCAGCGCTGGACGACCTGCGGGCCGAGGGCGCGACGGTGGTGGATTCGCTGTCGCTGTCACACCAGAACGAGTACGGCGATGCCGAGTGGACCATCCTGCTGTACGAGTTCAGGCACGACCTGAACGAGTACCTGGCCGCACTCGGGCCGGACGCGCCCGTGCGGTCGCTGGCGGACGTCATCGCCTACAACCAGCGGGAGCGCGCGCGCTCCATGCCGTACTTCGAGCAGGAGATCCTGGAGCTGGCGGAGGGGAAGGGCGGGCTGGAGGAGCCGGAGTACCTGGAGGCGCTGGAGCAGGCGAAGCTGGCAGCGGCGGGAATCGACTCCATCATGCGACTGCACTCCCTCGACGCGCTCGTGGCGCCCACCACCTCACCGGCGTGGGCCATCGACCTGGTGACTGGCGACCACTTCCTGGGCGCCAGCTCCTCACCCGCGGCGGTGGCGGGCTATCCGAACATCACGGTGCCCATGGGCGACGTGCTCGGACTGCCTGTGGGCCTCTCCTTCTTCGGGCGCGCGTGGAGTGAGGGCACCCTCCTCGGGATCGCCTACGACTACGAGCAGGCGACGAAGCACCGGCGGCCGCCGACGTTCCGGCCCACCGCCACGCCGTTCGCGCCGCGGTAGCGAACGGTCGCTGCGCTCCCTAGCGAACGGTCGCTGCGCTCCCTAGCGAACGGTCGCTGCGCTCCCTAGCGAACGCTTCGGCCTTCGGCCTCGCTATCGAGCTGCTCGAGGGCCAGGTCGCGGGTGCCGTCCTCGGCCATGGCGATCGCCATGGCGTGCCGGGAGAATGCGCGATCGCCTCGCCGGAGGCCGTCAAGGATCCGGCGCCAGAGGCCCCTCGCCGGCCGCTCGCCGGAGCCAGGGCGCGGATCGCCGGGACCACCGCCCGGGTGGGCGTGGCGGTCGGCGTTCGGCTTCTCTCGCGACGACTCGTGTGGACCTGGCAACGTGACTCCCTACGGCGGCTGAACTGGCGCGTGTACGCGCCCCAAGTCTCCACGCAATCGCCGTACGAGTCAAGCGCCCCGGCCGCTGCGGCGGACAACCCGACGGGGGGCCTGCGGGACGGGGCGCGGAATCCCTCACCGGGGGTTAAACTGTTCGGTGCCGGAGTGAGCGGCCACAAACGAACCGACGAGGGGATCGTGATGGATACGAAGAGGCGGGGCATCAACAGCAAGCTGGTCCACGGGAGCTATCACCCGGACGGCACGGGCGCGGTGAACGTGCCGATCTACCAGAGCTCGACGTTCGAGTTCCGGGACGCGGCGCACGGTGCGGCGCTCTTCGCGGGTGAAGGGGACGGCTACATCTACACGCGGCTGGGCAATCCGACGATCCGTGTGCTGGAAGAGACGGTGGCGGATCTGGAGGGCGGGGCGGGCGGCATCGCCACGAGCTCGGGGATGGGGGCGGTGAGCACGCTGTACATGGCGCTGCTCGGGGGGGACGCGCACCTGGTGAGCACGGCGTCGGTGTATGGTCCGAGCCGGGGCGTGATCGAGAAGCACTTTTCGCGCTTCGGGGTGCAGGCGTCGTTCGTGAACACGTCGGATCTGGCGAAGCTGGAATCGGCGATGCGGCCGGAAACGGAGCTGGTGTACGTGGAGTCGCCGTCGAACCCGACGATGCAGGTGACGGACATCGCGGGGGCGGCGGAGATCGCGCACGCGCACGGTGCGCTGCTGGCGGTGGACAACACGTTCGCGAGCCCGTACCTGCAGCGGCCGCTGGAGCTGGGCGCGGACGTGGTGCTGCACTCGGTGACGAAGTTCATCAACGGTCACGCCGACGTGGTGGGCGGTCTGCTGGTGGCGAAGGACCCGGAGGTCGTGGGGCGGCTCAAGGACGTGATGGTGAGCCTCGGGTGCAACATGGACCCGCACCAGGCATTCCTGGTGATCCGGGGTCTGAAGACGCTGGGGATCCGGATCGAGCGGGCGCAGGAGAGCGCGCTCGAGCTGGCCCGGTGGCTGGAGGCGCACCCGAAAGTGGAGTGGGTCCGGTACGTGGGGCTGCCATCGCACCCGCAGCACGAGCTGGCGGCGCGGCAGATGTCGGGGTTCGGGTCGATGATCGCGTTCGAGCTGAAGGGCGGCATGGCCGCGGGCCGCAAGCTCATGGACGCGGTGGAGCTGGCGACGCTGGCGGTGTCGCTGGGGGGAGTGGAGACACTCATCGAGCACCCGGCGTCCATGACCCACGCATCCATGGCGCGGGAGGCGCGGGAAGCGGCGGGATTCACCGACGGTCTGGTCCGCTACGCGGTGGGGATCGAGGACGTGGCGGACCTCATCGCCGACCTGGAGCGGGCGCTGGAGAAGGTCTAGGAGGGTGTGATGACCGAGGGAGGTCGCGGCGCCCGGTCGGCGGCCGGGCCGTGGCCGGCGCGGACGCGCCTCACAGGGCGCGCTCTCCGCACTGCGCTGCGGGGGCTGCTGGCGGACGGTGAGCTGGCGGGTATCGGCGAGCTCGCGACCGGGGACCGGAGGGTGCTTCCGGGGCTGATCCCGCTGACGTACGACTCGGATCCTGAGATCGCCCACCGCGCCGTGGAGGCCATGGGCGTCGTGGCGGACCGCACAGGGGACGGGGACCCGGAGACCGTGCGGGAGGCGCTGCGGCGCTTGAACTGGCTGATCACGGAGGAGTCGGGTGGCATCTGCTGGCGTGCGCCGGAAGCCATGGCGGAGATCGCGCGGCGGCGACCGGAGCGCTTCTCCGCGTACATCCGGATCGTGCTGAGCCTGCTCCGGGAAATGGCCGAGGAGGACCTGGCGCATTTCCGACCGGGCGTGCTGCGGGCGATCGGGCGGCTGGGTGGGCTGGGTGGCGAGGACCTGGAGGCGGCGATCCCGGCGGTCGTGGCGGCGTTGTCACATCCCGACCCGCAGACGCGGGGGATGGCGGTCTGGGCGCTGGTGGAAGTGGGGTGGGCAGGGGCGGTCCGGGATCGGGCGGAGCTTGCCGAGGATCAGGGTCCGGTCATGGTCTACGAGAACGGTGCGCTGCGCAGGACGACCGTGGCGGAGCTCATCGCCGAAAGGGTGAAGACGCTTTAGATCACAGGCCGGGAACCGGGGCGCCGGTGACCGGTGCCCTGGTATCCCGGGGGATCACGTCCTCGTCCTCGTCGTGTACGCGGGCGGGGACCTTGGCCACGGGGAGGGAGACGGTGAAGCGCGCCCCTTCGCCGGGCCGGCTCTCGGCCCGAAGGTCGCCTCCGTGCTGCTTGATGATGCCCAGCGAGACGCTCAGCCCCAGTCCCGTCCCCTTGCCGTGCTTCTTGGTGCTGAAGAACGGGTCGAAGATGCTGCCGAGCTGGTGGGGTGGGATGCCGGCCCCCGTGTCGGAGAAGGCGATCTCGACGAAGTTCCGGTCCGCCGACTTCTGGACGCTGATCGTGAGCACGCCGCCCGCGCCCATGGCGTCGAGGGCGTTCAGAACGAGGTTCAGGAACACCTGGGTCAGCTGCTGCCGGTCCCCGTGAACGGCGGGGAGGTTTTCTTCCACGTCCCCCTGGACCCGGACGCGAGCGAGCTTCACCTGGTTGCTGGCCAGCTGGAGCGTATCGGTGATGAGCTGCTCGACGTCCAGCGGCTGGAGATCGATATCGCTCTTGCGGGCGAAGTCCAGCAGGTTGCGCACAATGTCGCGGGCCCGCTCCGACTCGTGCACCATGTCCGCGACCATGTCGAGCCGCTCGGTGTCGTCGAGCTCGGCGTAATCCTCCTGCAGGCTTTCGGCGGTCAGCATGAGGTTGTTGACCGGGTTGTTCAGCTCGTGGGCGACTCCCGCCGTGAGAGTGCCGATGGCCTGCAGCTTGTGGGTCTGGACCAGCAGCTGCTGCCGCCGCACCAGCTCCCGCAGCATGTAATTGATGCCGGCGGCCAGCTCCGAGAACTCGTCGTGGTAGCGCCGCCGTGGGAATATGGGCGTCAGGTCCCCCTCGGCGATGCGCCGTGTGGAGAGCATGATGCGGTTCAGTGGCGCCAGGATCTGGCGAGCCACGAACGCCGCCAGGAGCACCATCAGCATGACGAGGGCGGCGAGGAACGCCAGGGCCATGCGCTGCGACGCCACCAGCATCCCCTGGACATCCCGACGCTCGCGGGTGGCGAGGTCCTCGGCCACGCTCACCATTTCCGCGCCGTGCACCCGCAGCTCCGACTCGATCGCGTCCGCTCGCGCCGCGTCCGCTCGCGCCGCGTCCTGGCCGCCCGAGGGCGTCTGGAGCTCCGAGAGCAGCTCCTCGTAACGGCGGACGTGACCCCGCATCGTGTGGACGGCGGCGAGGCCGATGACCGCCGCCATGTGCTCGCTCTCCTGCTCCAGGATGACCCGTGCGCCATGGACCACGGCGAGGGCATCGTTCAGATTGGTGCCATAGAGGAAGTAGTTCTTTTCGAATCTGCGCGCCTGCTGGATCTCGAACGTATAGCGGTCCACGGCCCCCAGGATGTGGAGCTTCTCCTGGACCCCCGTGACGAGGAGCACGGACGCCACCGTCACTGCGAGGCTCAGGACGAACCAGAGCACGAGTCCACCCGCGAGCCGTGCGCGGATCGACAACCGCGGGCGGGCCCGAAGAGCGCGTTGGGCCTCGGCGGCGGCCGCGTCCAGGGGTGCGCTGCCGCCGACCTCTGTAGAGCCCGGCGAGTTCATGTCGTCCTCAGCCGATGGCCTGGTGTCCCAGGGACAGGGCTGCCTTGTTGATCACGGCTTTCAGGTCCCGGGGCTTGAACGGCTTGGAAATGAAGTCGAACGCCCCTTTCACCAGCGCCTCCCGCGCGACTTCCACCGTGGCGTAGCCGGTAATGAGGATCACCCGTGTCCGCTCGCAATGGGCCATGACGTGCTCGAGGATCTGGATCCCGTCCAGCTCCTCCATCCGCAGGTCCGTCACGATGATGTCGAACTCCTTCTCCGACAGCCGTGCCAGCGCCTCTGCGGGGCGCTCGAACACCTCCACGGCGAACCCGGACTTCTCCAGTGCCGGCTTCAACCGCTTGCCCACGATGGGCTCATCGTCCAGGATCATCACGTTCAGGTCCCCGCCCACACGGCGGGGCGGTGCAATCGTCTCCATGTTCCCCTCCATTCGCTCGCCGGGGCCAAGCTCGCTTCGCACGATGCGAAGCCGGTCCAGCGCCAGCCTGGTCTTCCTTTCCACCTGCTCGCCCGTGACGCGGAACCCCTCCTGGTCCGCGTCGACCTCCGCAAACGAGATCCGGACCATCCAGTCGTCGATCTTCTTCTTCATGTCGGCCATCTCACCCCCTTCTCCCGAGGGACGCCGCCGGATCAGGCGGCCGTGCGGACCTGTGCCAGTCGGTGCTGCAGGCGCAGCCGCTGCAGGTACGAGCGGATTACATGGAACAGGATCAGCCCGCAGCCGGAGATTCCGGCCACGAACAGCATCACCTTGCTCGCCAGATTGAAGTAGGCGTCCCACGCCGGATCGAACGCGATCCATCCCAGCTGCCGCATGTACGCGGGCGCCGCGATGGCGCGACTCACAACGCACAGCAGGATCACCACCGCGGTCACCATCCGGATCAGCCGCTCCTTCACCACCTTCGTCCCGTACACCCCGATGTAGATCCCCACCAGCGAGCCGAGATAGAGCAGCATGGTGAGTCGGATGTCCACCATTCCCTGGAACGCGTAGTTCAGCGCCCCCCACGCGCCCATGAACATAGCCAGGTAGAGCTCCGTCCCCGCCGCCACGGCCGTGGGCACCCCGAAGACGTAGATCATCGCGGGCACGCCGATGAACCCCCCCACCCCGATGGTCCCCGCCAGGTACCCGGTGGCCAGACCGACAACCCCGAGAATCCAGAGCGATACCCGCACGTCCGCCGTCTTGAAGTAGAAGTAGGGAGGGAGGTGAAGGCCGGCGAGGAAGTTGGCGATCCGACGCGACGGCCCCGCGTCGTCGTCCCCGCTCGCGGAGCGCAGCGTGTCCCGCAGCATCGAGAGCGCCACCAGCGAGAGGATGAACACGAACACCGCACTGATGTACAGGTCCGCGGCGGCCGAGCCGCCCGAGCCGTGACCATCCCCGCCGCTCGCGAACAGTGCGCTGTTGATCCACACCGCCACCCGGATCCCGATGAACGAGGTCAGGATCAGGAAGGCGCCCAGGCGCTTGTCCACGTTGCCCAGCTCGCCGTGCTTCCGCGAGCCCATCATCGCCTTGCCGAACTTGTGGGCGATGTTGCTCCCCACCGCCACCACACCCGGCACCCCGAGGTTCATCATCCCAGGGGTCATGAAGAAGGCGCCGCCGCTCCCTATGAAGCCGGACAGAATGCCGCCGATGAGCCCCAGGACCATGACCTGAATGGCGCTGGACAGGTCCAGGGTAACGAAGTTCGAAACCAGGAATGAGCTTTCCATGATCTACTCCATCTTGATCAGCTTCATGACCGACCGGGTCACGGTCCCGTAGGACCAGGCGATGACCGGGATGAAGGCGAAGACGGTGAGGGCGACGAGGAGGCGGCTGATGGCTCCGCCCCTGGCGGCGAGGAACTCGAGTACGGGGACCTGATTGAAGAAGACGGCGAGGTAGAGGATCACGACAACGACCAGGTATCCCACGAGTCGCACGGTGTCGCGCCGGCCGAAGAGGAACTCGGCGCGGAGCTCGTCGACGGTGACGACGGGGACGCGCATCCGGCTGGAGATGGACTCCTGGACCTCGCGGCGCAGCCGCATGCGGGCGGCGGGGTTCTTGTCCAGGAACATGTCGCCCATCACCACGAGGGAATGGGGTACGCCGCTGCAGCAGGTGGAGACCAGGCTCCTGCGCTGGCCGGTGACCAGGCGGGCGCCTCCGGACTTGCCCAGGCGGGCCAGCTCGGTGAGCGTGGCATCCAGCCCCGGGTCGACCGCGGCGTCCTCCACGTCCTCCTCGATGCCGCCCGGAGCCGCGAGTATCGAAGGCGCGGCCACAGCGCCGGCCAGCGCGGGCTCCGGTGTGGGCGACGCGACGCCGGAGGCTACGAACCGGACGAGCTCGACGGCGGCGTTCCATTTCTGGGCGATCTCCACCACGCTGCGGAAGGCTTCGCCGCCCGGATCGAAGCTCTCCTGGATCCAGAGGATGGTGGTGGAGGCCATGGTGACCGCGATGTTTCTGGCGTCGGGGAGGGTCGCCAGCACGGGCTCGATGTGCGGCGCGACTTCCGCGTCGTGGGGCAGGTAGGTGACCGTGAGAGCGCGGTTGTGGGCCGTGGCGGTGAAGCTGAAGCGCCGGGTCCGTGGGTCCTCCGCCAGCAGCAGGCGCGCGCGCGCCGACAGCCGCAGGTCCTCGAGGGTGCGGCGGGAGGCCGGCGTCATCTGGAACTCGGGGAGCTGGCACATGCCGAGGAGCGACGCCGCCGCGTTGCGGACGTTCATCCGCTCCACATTCACCACCACATCGTATTCCGCGGCCTCCTCACCGGACACGCCGTACATGCCGCGGGCCCAGTTCCGCCGGTCTTCCTCGACGGCCTCGAGGTAGCGGCGGGCCTTTTCGTGGTCGAGGCCGAGGTCGCGCATGGTGGCGGAGATGCGCCCCTCCTCGTCGGCCACCAGCCGCACGCGGAGCACGTGATTGACGCCGCGTAGCAGGAGGTGCCCGGTCCGGCCGTGATAGACGATCGGACCCTCGAGGGCCCTGTCGCAGAGGTAGGCGGTGCAGAACGCCAGGTAGTGGTCGCGCTCCCGGGCCAGCCGCTCGGTGAACATCTGCGGCTTCACGATGCTCGTCTCGAGCTTGCTCACCTGGACGCCGGCGAGGATCGCCTCCTCGATCAGCTTCTCACGGCTGATCACCGCATAGCCGAGCTTCTCGGCCAGGGTCTCGGCCAGCTCCTTGCCCCGGGACAGCGAGCCTCTGGAAACACAGATAATCTGCATGGTACCACTCCTCCCCGGTTCCCGGGGACTCGGAGTTGAAGAGCTCACGGGGGACCGCCGAGCACTGGCATGCCCATGGCCGGCCAGACGAAGCACACGAAGAGCGCCAGGACGGCCATCAGGAGGAGGCTGGCGGGGACACCGGCGATGAAGAACTCCTTCGTCGTGAACTGGTTGCTGGTGTAGGCGATGGCGTTGGGCGCAGCGCCGATCAGGAGGAGGAAGGGCATCCCGGCGGTGACGAGACACGCGAAGAGGACAACCTCCGGGGCTACGCCCAGGTAGGGTGCCATGACGAGGGCCACCGGCATGGTGATGGCGATGGCAGCGACGTTCATGATGAAGTTGGTCATGACCAGCACGAACGCCGCGATGCCGAGGACGAAGACGACCCAGTGGGCGTTCACGAAGAGGGACAGCCAGTGGATGGCCAGCCAGGAGGCGGCACCGGTCTCCCACAGGCAGAAGCCGAGGCTCATGGCCCCGCCGAAGAGCAGGATGATGTTCCACGACGTCTTCTCGAGATCCTCGAGGGAGACGATCCGGAGCACGAAGAAGAGGACGGTGGCGGTGAGGATGATGGCGCTCTTGTCCACCTCGGCCATGGCCGGCACGAAGTTGCGCACGCTGAGGAGCGTGATGGCCATGAGCACGAGAACGAGAGCCAGCACCTCCTCGCGGGTGATGGGGCCGAGGTTCTCGTGGAGACGCCGGACCCGGTCGCGGAGCCCCGGGATCGTCTTCCGCTCGGGTGGATACCAGAGCATCATGTACCCCCAGATCAGGAGGGTCATCAGGATGCCCACCGGGAACATGAAGAAGGACAGCTCGAAGAAGCCGATGGACCCGCCGGTGATCTGGTTGTAGAAGCCGAGGGCCACGGCACCGCGGGCGGCGCCCAGGAGGGTGATAATGCTCCCGGCCCCCGCCACGAAGGCCATCCCCATGAACAGCCCTTTCCCGAAGCGGGTGGGCTCGGTGTCATCGGAGTAGAGGGCGTAGACGGCGAGCAGCAGCGGGAACACGGTGGCCGCCACGGCGGTGTGGGCCATGATGAGGGTGAGGGCGGCGGTGAGGGCGAAGCAGCCGAGATAGATCATGCTGGTCCGCTCGCCCACGATGCTGAGCATGCGGTAGGCGAGGCGTCGGGTCAGGCCGGTCTTGGTGAAGACCATGCCGAACATGAGGGACCCGAAGATGAACCAGACGGACGGGTCCATGAAGTCGGTGAACGCGGTGCGGGCCGGTCGGATGAGGAAGAGCGCCTGCAGGACGCCCACCGCGATGCTGGTCACGCCGATGGGGACCACCTCGCTGATCCACCAGGTGGCGGCGAAGAGGAAGAGTCCGAGGGCCGCCTTCCCCTGCGGCGTGAGGGGGAAGGCCTCTCCCCGCGGATCCATGGCGGGGCCCGGGGTGGGAGCGAAGTAGAGGAGCGCGAACAGCGCCACGCCCAGTATGACGAATACGACCCGTCGCCGCTGCGCGGCCGGGGTGAGCTGGGGCGCGGAGGGCGGCGGTCCATCGCCGTCCCCGGCCACGCGTTTGGCGATGCGGACGGACCCCGGCCGCTCGGCAACCGTCGCGTGGCCGACACCCTTCTCCTCCATCCCCCCCTTCGCGGGGGCCACCACCGGACTGGACATCTATCTCTCCGTGCGGGGCTCTACGGCCCTCACTCGAGCAGCATTGCCAGCTCATTGAACACGTCCACGGACCGCACCACCCCCACGAGGTCACCGCCATCCACGACGGGGATCAGGCTGAGGTCGAGGGAGACCATGGTGGAGAGCGCCTTCATGATGTGGTCATCCGCGGACAGGACGGCCTCGATGGGGCGCATGACATCGCTGACCGGGCGGGCACCCTGTTTCCGGATCCCGCTCACCATCCGGTCGAAGGGGAGCTCGGCCAGGTTGGGGTCGATGGCGATGTCGAAAGGCTTGTTGCGGTATTCCAGCGGGCGACTGAGGAGGAAGCGCGGCTCGAGCCCCCTCAGGATGTCGCGGCGGCGGACGTAGCCGACCAGGACCTCGATCCCGTCGAAGACGAGGACGCAGCGGGGCAGGGACTTGCGGAGCGCGACCTCGAGCTGTGCCGAGGTGAAGACCGCCATGGCGTCGCGGAGCGAGGCCGTGTCCCTCACCGATGGGTACCGATCGATGGGGATCAGGATATCCTTGAGGTGTGTCATCGAGTCCACGCTCCTACCACCCCCTCTTGCGCGTGATGTCGTTGATGCGCCGCTGGATCCTCTGGTCGTCGAGCGTGGCGCGACGGTGGGCCGCGTCCTCGATGAGGTCCACCAGCTCGGCGAGCTCGGCCGGCTTCTCCACCAGGTCGAGTGCTCCGGCCTTCATGGCCTCCACCGCCTGCGCGACGGTGGCGCGGCCGGTGAGGATGATCACCTGGAGGTCGGGGTAAAGGGCGCGGAGGCCGCGCATCGTCTGGAGCCCGTCGAGCCCGGGCATGGCCATGTCGAGGAGCACCGCGTCATAGCCGCGGTCGCGGCCGCGGGCGCTCGCGAGGGCGTCGGCGCCGCTCGTGGCCACGTCGACCTCGAGGCCGCGCGCCGCGAGTCGTGCGCCCAGCACCGCCACGAAGTCTTCCTCATCGTCGATCAGCAGAACCCGTATATCGCTCATGATTCGACCCTCCGATCCGCGGCGTCCTTCAGGACCTGCTCCAGCACCTCGATGGCGACCGGCTTGGACAGGAGCGTGCGGGCACCAACGGCGTGCGCCGCCTCGTCGTCCTCGGGTGCGGTTCGCCCGGTGAGCAGGACGACCTCCGTCTCCGGATGGTCGGCGCGGATCCGGGCGGTCAGCTCGAGACCGCCGATCCCGGGCATCCGGATATCCACCAGCACCACGTCCCACGACTCCCGCGCCATGCGGTCCAGCGCCGCCACGCCGTGCGTGACGCCCGCGGCGATGAAGCCCCGGAGCTGGAGGCGCTCGGTGAGCGCGCTCACCAGCTCCTCCTCGTCATCCACGATCAGCACGCGCACGGTTTCCATAGGGTGCTCCGGCTCAGAGTTCATCCACGGGAAGGGTGACGGTGAATCGCGTCCCCTCTCCCACCGTGCTCTCGACGGTTATGTCCCCGCCGAGCTTCTGGACGATGCCATATGTGATGGACAGCCCCAGGCCGGTCCCCGCCCCCTTCTTGGTCGTGAAGAACGGATCGAAGATCCGGGGCAGGTTTTCCTCGCTGATGCCCACGCCGTCATCGAAAATGGTCACGGCCACCGCCCCGCGGCTCGACGGGCCCACCTCGAGCTCTATGTGCCCGCCGTCCTCCACCGCCGCGAAGGCGTTGTTGATGATGTTCAGGAACACCTGCTGGAGCTGACCGCGGTCGCTGACGACGGGGGGCGTGTCCTCGGCGTGACGCAGCTCGATCTCGATCTCGCGATAGCGGGCCTCCTGCTCCAGGAACCCCAGGACCTCATGCAGCAGCACGTCCAGGTGGATCGTCTCGCGCTGCACGTCCATGTGCTTCGCGAAGCCGAGGAGGCGGTGGGTGATCCCGCCGCAGCGCTCCGCCGACTTCAGGACCGAGTCCAGGATCTCCAGCATCTTCTCGCGTGGGGGCGGCTCGGAGGAGCGGGTGAGGAGGTCGTGCAGCAGCCCGGCCTTCTGACTGATGATGGACAGCGGATTGTTGATCTCGTGCGCGACCCCGGCCCCGAGGCGGCCGATGGCCGCCAGCTTGTTGGTGTACTCGATCTCGTGGAAGAGCGCGGCGCGTCGGCGGTCGGCCTCGCGAGCGGTGCGGACGGCGTAGATCGCGCCGCCGATGACGAGAGCCAGGATGATGATCCCGCTGACGAGGGGCAGCAGCACGAGGTCTCGGCGGAGCGAGGCCCAGCCGGCGTGGAACTCGTCGCGGGGGCTGAGCAGGACCAGCGTGAAGGGGGAGCGCTGGAGGCGCGCGAAGGCCGCCACCACGGGCGTGCCGAGCCCGTCCGTGGTGGAGATGAAGGTGGTCTCCTCGGTGTAGGGCAGCGGGGGCAGGGGCGCGGTGTCGAGCACGGCGCCGTAGAGCCGTGAGGGTGTCTGGAGCACGCCGTGGTCGTTGACGATGAACGCGTCGCTGAAGGTGGGGACGCCCAGGGCGTGGCAGCGCCCGCAGGCGGAGCCGCGCTCGGGCCGTCGGCTGCCCCGATCGCGTACCAGCCAGTGGAAGACGTCAGTGTCGATGGTCGCCCGCAGCGCGAACCAGCGGCCACCGCCGCGGTCCCCATGGATGGCGACCACGATGTGGGGGAGGTTTCGGTACCCCAGGAATACGTCGCTGACGTGGGACCCGCGCGTGGCGACCTCCCGGAACCACTCCTGCTCGCTGTAGTCGCGTCCCTCCAGCGCGTACGGGCCCGCGTAGGCGACCTGCAGCCCGCTGTCATCGATGAGCCCGAGGTCCACCACACCGCTGAACGTCTGCTCCAGGTCGCGGAGCACCGCCTCCAGCCGGGCCGGTTCCGTCAGCGACTCGTACGAGTTGCTCCGGACCACGAGGTGGAGCGCCGACAGCCGCTCGTCCAGGTACGCTTCCAGCGAGTGCCTGCCCGCTTCCGCGAACCGGAGCATCGGTCGGGTCTGCTGTGATCGGAACGCCTCCCGGTATTCCCGGTAGCTGATCCAGGACATGACGCCGAGAGGGAGCAGTGAGATGGCCGAGACGACCAGCACGAACGTGATGAGCATCCGGCGGTAGCGGCCGCCGGAGATCAGTCGCTCGACATCCGGTCGTTCCGTGGGGGGTGGACCCCGACCCTTGGTGCGCATGCCCCGCCTCAGCCGCCGGTGCCGGCAGCGGACGGGTCCGGCGGAGCGGTCGCTCCCGACCGCCCCGCGCGCCGGATGGTGTCCATCAGGATCTCGATGTCCACCGGCTTCTGCAGGTAGTCGAGCGCGCCCAGGCGTCGAGCCTCCTTCTCATCGCGTTCCGAGCCGTGGCCCGTGAGGATGACGACGGGCAGCTCCGGGTAAAGCTTCTTCACCCGCCGGAGCACCTCCAGGCCATCGAGGTCCGGCATGCGGAGATCGAGGACCATGACGTCCGGCCGCTCCCCCTCCAGAAGCTCCAGTGCCTGCGCCCCCCCCAGCGCCACGTCGCCGCCCATCTCCCGCATCCGCATCCGCTCCTCCAGCGTGCGGACGAAGTCCTCCTCATCGTCGACGAAGAGCACCTTGAGCGACCCCGGGGCCGCGTGTGCGCTCGGCTCGACCGGCGATGCGGGCGCAGGGGCGCGGGCCTCGGCTCGCTCGGACTCCAGGTACTCCACGGCGAGGTCGGTGCCCCCCTCCGCGAGTGCGGCGGCGGTCATGGACCGGCTGAACTCGCGTCCGGACTCCTTCAGCGCGTCCAGCGCCCGTCTCCACGCAGAGCGGATGGAGTCCAGCAGCTCCCCGGTGTCCGCCGGCTTCTCCAGATAGCGATAGGCACCCAGCCGCCGTGCCTCCTCCTCGGCCTCCGGGGAGCCGCGGCCCGTGAGGACGATGACCTGGATATGGGGGTGCTCGCGCTTTACGCGCTCCAGCACCGTCATCCCGTCGATCCCCGGCATGCGGAGGTCGAGGACCACGACGTGAGGGGCGTCGGCCGCCACCGCCTCGAGCGCCTCTTCACCGCTGAGGGCGACCCGGGCGGCGACATCGCGCAGAGCCAGGCGCCCGGCCATCGCGCGGACATAGTCCTCCTCGTCGTCCACGAGGAGCAGCTTGAGCGGGCTCATGATTCGACCTCCGGGAGCAGCAGGATCACCCCGCGGCTGTCGCGCTCCAGGGTCGCCGACAGCGCGGCGAGGATGGGCCGGAGCGCGTCGTGGGACCCGCCCATGGCGTCGTCCGGGCCGGGGTCGTCGGCGGGGAGGCCGAAAACGACCGCGGCGCCGCCCTTCCGTGTCTCGGGCTGCACCACGAGGGTCGCACCGTCCGCGCTCCTTTCCAGGGACCATTCCATGAGGGCCACCAGCGCCATGTACAGGTCCAGGGCTACGGCGGTGGTGTGCACATCATTGGCGGCGGGCTGGATCTCGATCCGGCGGCCGCCCTGCTGTGCGAAGCGGCGAGTCAGGGCGACGGTGAGGGCCACGGCGTCGGCGAGCGACAGGCGCTCGCTGCCCTGGTCGAGGCCGTGCATGATGCGGTTCAGTGAAGTGGAGAGGTCGGCGCCCCGCGCGACCTGGATCCGGATCCGCTCCAGCGACCACCGCACTCGCCCGGCATCCGGGGCGACGCCCGGGCCGGCCAGGTCCGTCAGATCCCCGATGAGCCCCGCCGACTCCTTCACGATCGCCAGCACGTTGCGGATCTCGTGGGTCGCGCTCGCGGTGAGCCGCGCAATGAACGCGGCTCGGCGAGCATCCTGCCCCGGGAGCGTCAGCCAGGCCGGTGCCGGAGTCGTCGTCGCGGCGGTCATGTCGAGTCGCTCGCGGCGAAGCTCTCGTCGGGTGCGATGGCGAAGTTCGTCGCGGTAGTGATGGCGTCCACGAGCCCCGCCACGGTGTGGGGCGATGCCTCCGCCGCCGGCTCGATCCCCAGTTCCCGGAGCGCGCGGGTGGTCATGGGGCTGATGGAGGCGATGCGGGCGTTCGAGAGCGTGTTCCCGTAGAGCCGGGCCAGGGAGCGGGCGGTGGCCGCGCTGGTGACCGCGATCCAGTCGACTTCCCTCTCGACCAGCGCGAGGGCCACGTCCGGGTCCGCCGCCTCCACGTCCGCCGTTTCGTACACGACGACCTCGTGGACGCGGGCGCCGCGAGCATCCAGCTCCGCGGCCAGCGCAGGCACATCGGCACCGCCACGGGCGAGGAGGAACTGTCCGGCCCCGCCGTCGCCCATCAGGTGGTCGGCCAGCTCTCGGGGACGGAAGGCGCCGGGTACCAGGTCGGGACGGAGGCGGTAGGCCGCGAGCCGCTCGGCGGTGCCGGCGCCCACGGCCGCGATCCGCACGCCGCCCAGCTTCCGGGCGTCCTCGGAGCGCTCGGAGAGGCGGCCCATGAGGCCGTCCACGCCGTTGGGGCTGGAGAAGACGAGCCAGTCGTAGTGCCACATGTGGTCGATGGCGTGGTCCACCGCGGTCCAGCTCGATGGCGGGACCACACGGATGGCGGGCTGCACGACCACCTCCGCACCGCGCTCGGCGAGCCCCTCGCGGACCCGGTTGGCGGTGCCGACGGAGCCGGCCACCACCACCGTGGCGCCAAAGAGCGGTCGCGACTCGAACCACGAGATGGACGGGCTGTGGGCCACCACCTCCCCCACCACGAAGAGGGCGGGAGGTCGGACGTTACGGCCCTGCACCACCTCCGCGACCGTGCCGAGGGTGCAGCGGACGGTCTGCTGGCGGGCGCGGCTGCACCAGCGCACGATGGCCACCGGCGTTTCGGGTGAACGCCCGTGGTCCATGAGCGCGCCGCTCCACTGCTCCACGCCCTTCACGGCCATGTAGAACACGAGCGTGCCAGGGAAGGCGGCCAGCGCCCCGTAGTCCAGGTTCGTCCGGCCCTTGCCGGAGCGCTCGCGGCCGGTGACCAGCGCCACCGCGGAGGCGTCCTCGTGGTGCGTGAGGGGGATCTCGGCGAACGCGGCGATCGAGAGGCCGGAGGTGACGCCGGGGACCACCTCGAAGGGAATCCCGAGCTGTCGGAGCGCCGCAGTCTCATCGATGAGCCGGCCGAAGATGCCGGGGTCGCCGCCCTTGAGCCGGACCACGCAACGCCCCGCGAGAGCGGCCTCGATCATGGTCGCGGTGATCTCGTCGGGCGTGAGGCGCGGGCCGCCGTTGTGATGCCCCAGGCGGACCCGTTCGGCGCCGGGTCGGGCGTGCTCCACCAGGCTGGGGTTGGCCAGGTAGTCGTAGAGCACCAGGTCCGCCTTGCCGAGGCACTCGGCTCCCCGCAGCGTGAGGAGGCCCGGATGGCCGGGCCCCGCGCCCACGAGGTAAACGGTGCCACATCCGCTCCGTGAAAAACCGCGAACCGCTGTCATCGTGATACCTCCCTGGCCAGCTCGAGCAGGAGAATTCGGAATGCGGGGAGCTCTCCCACCGGCGGGAGGAGCTCGATGTCGGTGTCCTCGTGGGCGCGTCCGAGCGCCTCGATCACGGGACGGATGTCACGCTCCACGTGACCGCCGGCGGTCATGAAGAGGGGGAGCACGCGGATCCGGCGGTGGCCGTTGGCGGCGGCGTCCTTGACGGCCTCCTCCAGCGAGGGCGAGGCGAACTGCGAGTATGCGAGTTGGACGGAGTCGGGGCCGGTGCGAACGCTCAGGGAGCGGGCGAGCGCTTCCAGCGGTGCGCCCCACGCTGGATCGCGGCTGCCGTGCGCCACGAGGATGAGGAGCGAGTCGTCCGCGGTCCCCGTTCCGGTGGTCCGCGCGTCGGCCGACAACCACTCCGCGATCTCGTCGCGGACGCGGCGAGCGCGGCCGGGTTCCTGCCCATCGGTGAAGGTGGCGACGGTGAGCCCGTCGTCCTCGAAGACCGCGCCGAAGATGACCTCGGAGCGCTCGCCGCAGGTGGCATCGCACAGGAGGATGCCGCGCTCGCGGGCGAGCCCCGCCACGACGGCGTTGGTCTCCGGGTCGTCGGTGGCGACCACGACGAGCTGGACGCCCTCGAGGTGGGCGGGCTCGAAGCGTGCCTTCCGCCATTGCACGCCCCGGTGGCCGAGCTCGGCGGCGATGGCATCGGTCACGGCGGGGGCGATGACGGTGACGCGGGCACCGGCGTCGGCGAGGCGAAGGGCCTTGCGCGCGCCCACCGCGCCGCCACCCACGACCGTGCACGGCCGCTCTCGAAGGTCGAGTCCCACGGGGAGGAATCGCATCAGTGGCCCGTGGTGAGCAGGCCGCTCGCCGCGGCCAGCAGCACGCCGATCTCCAGGATGGCGATGGCGGCATAGACGCGATCGCCATTCCGGATCAGCGTCGGGAGGATGACGGCGAAGCAGAGGATGGTGATGCCCGCGAGGATGGCGATGCCCACGAAATTCAGGTAGTCGCCTTTGCCGAGGGCCGAGAGCCACCACCAGCCCGTGAGGTGCTGGTCCCGGTGGAGGTAGTCGTGATTGATGGCTTCCAGGTACTCGCCCACGGGCAGGCTCCAGTACTCCGGCAGGTCATGGATGGGCACCGCCGGCTCCACCAGCCCGGTGATATAGACGAGGAAGGTGAGGAGCAGGATGGCGAGCCCGGAGTACATCCCCGCGGACAGCACGTTCGCGTAGATCCGCTGCTCTTCGGTGATCCCTGGACTGGTTCCGGATTCCGTCATTCCGTGCCTCGTTCCGTCCTGGTCACACGATGAAGGGGAGTCCCAGCCCCTTCGTGATGGCCTTGGCTCCCGCGAACAGGAGGATCAGGATCACCATCCAGCGGATGAACGCCGGCTTGGCGACCTTGAGCAGCCTCACCCCCACCAGCGACCCGAGCATGATGCCCACCAGCGAGGGGACCACCAGCAGCGGGATGATGCAGCCCTGGTTCATGTAGACCCACGCGGCCGACGTGTCGGTGATGGAGAGGAGGAACTTGCTCGTTCCCACGCTGACCTTGAGTGGCGCGCCGAACACCAGATTCAGCACCGGCACGTTGGCCCACCCGGCGCCCAGCCCGAACATCCCGGCCATGAAGCCAATGACAATGAAGAGGAGGAGCCCCATGGGAGTCCGGTGGATCTTCCAGTCCACCTCCTGCCCCATGCTCGCCTCCATGTACACGCCGCTGATGCCCAGAGCCGTGGAGAGTCGGTCGGCGCGGGGCACCACGGGGAAGGTGGATTTCTTCGCCCGGAGCATGATCGCCACGATCCCGAGGATCGCGACGCCGAGCGAGGTCTGGATCACGTTCGTCGGGAGCGCCAGCCCGACCATGGCGCCGAACACGGCGCACGTCGACGCGATGAGCGCCACGGGCATGGCCAGCCGGAGGTTCGCCAGGTTCATCCGCAGGAACCCGGGGCCGGCCGCGAGCGCGCCCGACATGGCCACCAGCAGACCGGTGCCGCGCACGAAGTCGAGGTGGAACGGGCAGAACCCGCTCACGATCGGCACGAAGAGCACGCCGCCGCCCACACCGGCCATGGCGGCCAGGATCCCCATGACGAACGTCATGACGAAGAGTGTGGCCGGCCAGAACCACCACGCGGCGGAGATGCCGGTCGCGGCGGCGCCGTCCGTGGCGGCACCGAGCCCTGTGGCGGCGGCCTCCTGCGCGTGGAGCGACGCGGGCGGGCTGGCGAGCAGGAGGGCGATCACGACCGCGAGCAGGAGCGCGAGCCCGAGGAGAGCGGTACCCGGCGCGATGGCGGAGCGGGCGCTGGGCACGCGGCTGCCAGCGTTACGCCGGAGAGCGATCGGGGTCGGATGAAATCTCGTCATGGTCCGCTCCGATCAGGGGTACGGATCGAACCAGTCGATCTTGAGGTGGACCTCATCCACGCCGGGCACGCCGCGGGCGAGGCGGGCGAGCCGGTCGCCCATCTGGCCGCTGCTGTGGAGCGGTGCACGGCCGGTTATATCGACGCGCCCGCCCTCCGCGGTGGCGTCGAGCTCGAGGCCCCGGAGCGCCTCGTCCTCCACGAGCGCGACCTTGACCCGGCACGCGGTGCGGAAGTCCTCGAGGCGGTGGCGGACCGCGGGCGTGATCTCGAACTCGGGCTGCCGGATCATGCGGGCGATCATGCCGCAGGCGGCATCGACCTCGACGTGGGCGAGGTTGATCATGACGTCGTAGAGGGCGGGGTCCCCGACATCGGAGTCGTGGAGCGCGCGGACCCAGTGGCTGCGCGCCTCGTCCAGGTCCCGGATGTAGGACGCGGCGGTGTCGGCGTCCATGTCGGATTCGCCCATGACGGCCTGCACGCGCATGCCCATGGGCGCGATGCAGCGGACGGTCAGGGTGGCGGGAAGGCCATTGAGCAACAGTCCGCCGGTGAGGCCGTGATAGACCAGGTTTCCCTCCACCACCCGCTCCGCCAGCGCGGCCTGGAGTGCCAGGACGTGCACCCGGCGCATGGTGGAGAATGGCTCCCACAGGGTGGGCCGTCCGGTCAGCCGCTCTTCCAGTCGTTCCGCAGACACGCCCAGCCGCTCGGCCGCGTCCTGCACCACCTCCTCGCCGACGATGGGGTACTCCAGCCCGCGGGCGAGGCATTCCGCCAGCTGGGTTCCGAACGTCTTCGTGCCCCGGCAGATTGCGAAGATCGCCACGTCACACCTCCGTCCGGCGCAGCCGCGCGTCGAGTTGCTCGTGGCAGCGGTCCGCGAAGGCCTCGAGCTGGGCACGTCGAGCGGGAGTCATGGCGTAGGCGGGGTGGGCCGCGAGATCGGCGATCCCGACGCAGGCGGTGTCCACGGTGAGCCAGCGCTGGTTGATCGTGATGTCGTAGAGGAACGGGTCGTTCACGTCGGCATCGAACTGCACCTTCACCCACCGCTGCCGCTCCCGATCGACGTTCTCGATGAAGGAGGAGGCGGCCGCCCGGGTCATGCGGTGGTGCGCCTTCGTGAGATAGCCGATGCGCTTTTCCAGTGGTGCGATGAGCCGAACGCGCAGCACGCCCGGGAGCCCGGCCAGCAGGAACTGGCCGCCGATACCGTGATAGACGAGGCGGCCCTCCAGGCAGCGGTCGGCCAGCGCGGTCCGCACCGCCAGGAGGTAGATCTGGCGGTCGTTGTTGATCCGTGACCAGAGGCCGGGGGTGGTCTCGAACTTCTCCCGCACCACGTCGGGAGGGAGCCCCAGCTCCAGCGCGGCCTCGTGCAGGATCTCGCTGGCGACGCACGGATAGTCGAGCATGCCGGCGAGGCAATCGGCGACGATGCGTCCGCCGCTCATGGTCCCGCGCGAGATGGTGATGATGGCCATGGCTCCTCCTCACCCGGGAACGCCCGCGGCGGTGCGGGCGCGGAATCGGAGCGCGGCGCGCACGAGCCCGGGCGCCCACGTGGCCGCGGCGAGGGCGTGAACGTGGGTGTAGGAGGCGAGAACCTGCCTGCGCATGAGGCCGTCGCGGGCGCCGTCGAAGCCGTAGCCGCGACGCACGGCGAACGCAAAGCTCAGCTCGTCCTCCGTGGCCCGCAGATACGTGTGGTGGAACTCGTGGCCCCGGAGCGTTTCGCCCAGCGGGATGAACGGGTTCTCGGCCACCGTCTCCAGGATGGTGTAGCCGTGACCACGCGGCCGCTCCTGGAAATCGAACGCAGCGGGGAGGACGCCGGCCATGGGGTAGCGCCGGCCGCGGATGTCGAGCTCCATCCCGAGGAACACCGCGCCGCCGCACTCGGCGTACATGGGCATGCCCGCCTCGGCGGCCGCGCGGACGTCCTCGCGGAACCAGTGGTTCTCGGCCAGGGTGGCGGCCATGGTCTCGGGGAACCCGCCGCCGATGTAGAGGGCGTCGACCCGGGGAAGGACACGGTCGGTGAGGGGCGAGACAGCCACCACCTCCGCGCCTTCCCGGGCCAACGCTTCGAGATTCTCCGGATAGTAGAACTGGAACGCCGCGTCCTGGAACACGCCGATCCGGACGGGCTCGGCGCCCCGGACGATCGCCTGCCTCGGTCCGGCCGGCATGCAGAGCGTGCTCGAGGAGAGATCCGGCGCACGTCGAGCGATGGCGGTGATGGCGGGCAGGTCCAGGTGCCGACGGGCCAGCTCACCGGCCGCCCGGATCGCGGCCCCCCGCCCACCGTGCTCCGCGGGTGGGATCAGGCCCAGGTGTCGCTCCGGGAAGATGGGCTGGTCCAGGCGTGGCAGGGCCCCCACTACGGGGAGCCCCGTGGCCTCCGTGATGGAGTCCCGGATCACCGTCTCGTGGCGGCAGCCGGAGACACGGTTCAGCACCACGGCGGCCAGCGGCACCTCGGGGTCCAGCCGCTGACAGCCGAGCACCGAGGCGGCCACGGTCCGCGTCGCCTTGGTGCAGTCCACGACCAGGAGGACCGGGACACCCAGCATCTTGGCGAGCTCCGCGGAGCTGAACGAGCCGCGCGCGTCGGCGCCGTCGTAGAGGCCGCGGTTGCCCTCGATGACGGCCACATCGGCGTCGCAGGCGTGCTCGATGAACGAACGCCGGATCGCGTCCGGGGTGAGGAGAAAGAGATCCAGGTTCCTGCACGGCCGTCCGGCCGCCGATGCCGACCAGGCGGCGTCGATGTAGTCCGGCCCCTTCTTGAACGGCGCGACGCTCAACCCCTCCGCGCGCCAGGCCGCCTGGAGCCCCACGCTCAGCAGCGTCTTGCCACCACCGCCGCTGAGCCCGGCCACCAGCACCCGCGGGATCTCCATGGCGTCACGCCATCTCGATGAACCCGCAGGGGCAGATCTCGGCGCACTTCGCGCACCCGGTGCAGTTGCCGAGGTTGAAGCCGTACAGCTCCCCCCCCTTCATGGGTTTGGCGATGGCGCTGTCCTGGCAGTACATCCAGCACTTCTCGCAGTCGAAGCAGTGGCCGCAGCTCATGCAGCGGTCCGCCTCGTCGAGCAGCTGCTCGGCCGTGAACCCCAGGTTCACCTCGGTCTCCAGGTCCGTCAGCCGATCCTCGAGCGGCAGCACCGCCGCCTCGTTCCGGGCCTTCGTCACGTAGTGGTCCAGGCGCATCCGGTCCGTGCGGACCACCGGGCGCTCGTCCGGCTGCGCCGCTGTGCCCCTGAACTTCCGGTCCATGGCCTCCGCCGCGCGGCGGCCGTGACCGATGGCGTCGGTCACCAGGGCGAGACGCGTCACGTCCCCACCGGCCCAGACGCCGTCCACCTTCGTCGTGCCATCCGCGTCCGTCCGGACCCAGTCGTTCCCGTCGATCAGCGACTCGAAGCCCGCGAAGTCCGGGGCCTGGCTCACCGCCGAGATCACCGCGCTCGCCGGGATCTCGAACTCCGACCCCTCGATGGGCACCGGCCGGCGGCGGCCCGAGGCGTCGGGCTCGCCCAGCTCCATGCGGATCGCGCGCATGGCGGTGACCCGTCCGTTCTCCTTCCGGAACCCGGCGGGAGCCGCGAGGAACTCGACGTTCACGCCCTCGGCGATGGCCTCCTCGACCTCCTCCCTGATGGCCGGCATCTCCTGGAGCGTGCGGCGGTAGAGGACGGTTACATTGGCGCCCAGACGCTTGCAGATCCGGGCCGCGTCAATGGCCGTGTCCCCGCCACCCACCACGATGGCCACCACGTCGTCGCCCAGGTCCAGCTGCTCGCCGTGATGGAAGCGGTTGAGGAAGTCCACACCCGAGAACACGTTCGGCGCGTCCTCCCCCTCCAGGCCGAGTCGGACCCCCTGCTGCGCCCCCAGCGCGACATAGACCGCGTCGTACTCGCGGAGCAGGCCGTCGATCCCGGGCTCGCCGCCCACCTTCACCCCCGTCCTGAGCTCCACGCCCAGGTCCAGGATCCGCTGGACCTCCTCATCGAGCACCCGCTCCGGCAGACGGTACCCGGGGATCCCGTAGCGCAGCATGCCCCCGGCCTTCTCCATGCCCTCGAAGACCGTCACGCCGTAGCCGCGGCGGGCCAGCTGGTAGGCACACGAGAGGCCGCTCGGCCCCGCGCCCACGATGGCCACCGTCTCCGGCCGTCGCTCCTCCGTGAGACGCCGGAGCCCCAGGGCGTTTTCGCGGCCGTAATCGCCAATGGCGCGCTCGACCTTGTTGATGCTCACCGCGCCCTCGAGCTCACGGCGGTTGCACTCCGTCTCGCACGGCGCGGGACAGACCCGGCCGCAGACGGACGGGAAGGGGCTCGTGTCGGTGTAGATGTCCCACGCCTCCCGCATGGCCTGGTCCCGATCCTTCCCCAGCTTCGTGGCCTGCGCGATCGTCGTGAGGAACTCCCGGATCCGGTTCCCGCTCGGGCACCGGTCCGTGCACGGCGGTCGCTTCTCAATGTGACGCGGCCGGAGCGGGGACTGCTCGCGTCCGCCGCCACCCCCGTAGGAGCGCTTGTCGAACGACTTCTTGACCTTCTTCACCTTCTTGACAGCCATGGCCCCACCTCCCGCGACACGCGCGCGATCGACGTTGTTACCGCGTTGTTACCGCTTCCCTCCGCCCCCCATGATGCCGGGGGCGGAGGAGGAAGACGCTGCAGTCGTGACCCCCTGCGTTGGGTTCAGCTACCTTCCGCAGCGCCCTCCTTGTGCGGTACCTCGATGAAGCTGCCGCCGAAGTACGTGTACACACACCGCCCGGAGTCCATCAGGGTCCGGATGGCGGCCTTGCACGTCGTCCGATCGGCCTCCTCCCCATATTTCTCCTTCATCGCCTTGGTCAGGTCCAGGGCCTTGAACTTCTTCTTCCCCTGGTACTGGGCGACCATGTCGTACATGGCGTCTGCGACCTGCTCCGTTGTGACGGCCATGGTGCTCCTCCTTAGTGTCTGAGGTGCGTGGACCGCTTGAATGTCAGCCCGGCGTACCTGTAGTCATCAATGTGCTCCTTCTGGAACTCGATGCCCGTCAGCTGGAAGAACTTCGGCCAGCCGATCCGCTCGATGAACTCGCCCATCCGCTCGTGCTTCCGGGCGCCGTCCACCCACACGTCCACGATCTTCCGAACCGTGTTCACCACGGTCGGCCAGCGCGGCGGCTCGTTCTCGATGAACGGGACGGCCAGCTTCGAGAACATGGGCTCGTGACGGGCGTTGGAGACCTTGCCCCCCACCCACAGCGAGATCCCGTCGTTCAGCGCGTCCGCCATCGGCAGCGCCGGACAGACCGAGAAGCAGTTCGCGCAGTACATGCACAGCTCCTCGTCGATCACCACCGACGGGTTGCCATCCACCGTGGTCGGCCGGATCGCCGCCGTGGGGCACGCCGCCACCACGTTCGGGATCTCGCACAGCTTGTTCAGGTTGCCCTGCACCTTCGGCGGCCGCCGATGCACGCCCAGGATCGCGATGTCCGAACAGTGCACTGCGCCGCACATGTTCAGGCAGCACGCGAGCGCGATCCTCAGCTTGCCCGGGATCGGACGCGTGCCGTCGAAGTGCTCGTGCAGGTCGTCCATGACCGCCTTCACCAGACCGGACGCGTCCGTGGCCGCCGAGTGGCAGTGGACCCAGCCCTGGGTGTGCACGATGTTCGACACCGCGTGGCCGATCCCGCCCACCGGGTGCCCCAGATCCGCGAGCTCCGCGATGAGCGGCTCGATCTTCGACTCCTCCGTGAGGAGGAACTCCACGTTGTGCCGGCTGGTGAAGCGCAGGTAGCCGTCGCAGTACTTGTCGGCCAGCTCCGCGTACTTCCGGATGCGCTTCGTGCCCAGCAGCCGGGGCGAGGCGGCGCGCACCGTGAAGAGCATGTCGCCCGACTCTCCCACGTGGACCATGACGCCCGGCCTGATGATCCGGTGGAACTTCCAGGTCCCGTAGTTCTTCTTGACCATCGGGTGCAGGAAGCGCTTGTAGTCCGGGGGGCCGATGTCGGTCCTTCTTTCCTCCATTGCCGTTGCCATCGTCTATCTCCCGATTGTCCGTTCGTTCGTTGGTTATCCGCTCCAGGTCCGCCCTCGGGCGGCGCTACGCCTTCACCGTTTCGACCTCTTCCTCCTCGACCTCTTCCTCCTCCTCCTCGTAGTATTCCTCGAAGAAGATGTAGGGGTTGTCGCGGGGGGCGTTGACCATTTCGGGGATGGGCTCGAGGCCGATGGCCTCGATGAAGTTGCCGAGCCCGACGCGCTGCATGAGCTCGCCGACGCGTTCGCGGTTCTTGCCGTGCTCACCCCAGAAGTCCCAGATCCGCTCGGCGAGGTCCTTCAGCTCCTCGTAGGGCGGCTCCATCTTCATGAACGGCACGATCACCGACGAGAGCTGGGCGCCCTCCACGATGGGCGCCTTGGCCCCGAGGAGGATGGTCGCGCCGCGGTCGGTGCCCGGGCGCAGCGCCTCGGGCATCGCGTTGATGCAGTGCATGCACTTCACGCAGTTGCTGTTGTCGATCGTGAGCGTCTCGCCGTCCCACTCCATGCACTTCGTGGGGCAGTTGCTCACGACCTCGCGCTGGATGTCGAGCCCCTCGGCGGCGTACCGCGTGACGCGCTCCTCGTCCATCCGGATGTCGTCCCGCCACGTCCCGATGATGGACATGTCCGCGCGGGCGATGGCCGCGACGCAGTCGTTGGGGCAGCCGGAGGCCTTGAACTTGAACTTGTACGGGAACGCCGGACGGTGGAGCTCGTCCTGGAAGGTGTTGGTGATGTCGTGGGTGAAGTCGAGCGTGTCGAAGCACGCCCACTCACACCGCGCCGGCCCGACGCAGCAGCTCGGGGTCCGCACATCGGAGCCGGAGCCGCCCAGGTCGAAGTCGTTGTCCGTCAGCTCCTTGAACGTGGGCTCCAGCTCGTCCGTGGACGTGCCCAGGAAGATGATGTCGCCCGTGGAGCCGTGCATGTTGGTGAGGCCGGAGCCGTGCCGGTCCCAGATGTCGCACAGGGTCCGCAGCGCGTCGGACGTGTAGAACCACCCCGCCGGCTGGTTGACCCGGAGCGTGTGGAAATGGGCGATGGCCGGGTACTCCTCCGGCCGGTCGTTGTAGCGGCCGATGACGCCGCCGCCGTACCCCATGACGCCCACGATCCCGCCGTGCTTCCAGTGGCCGACCTTCTCCTCGTAGGAACGCTCCAGCAGCTGCAGGAGCTGCTTGCAGGACTCCTTCTCGCTGGCCATCTCCTTGATCTGTGTGACGAAGCTGGGCCATGCTCCCTTTTCCAGCTCGTCCAAGAGCGGAGTGCCTTTACCGTTACCGTCTGCCATCCTGATCTCCTTTCAACGGTTGCTCTGGCGTCTGCGCCAGCACTGCGAATCACACCGACTCGAGCTGCTTCTCCCTCACATTCACCACGATCCTGCTCAGGGCCGTGAGGATCGCGAAGCCAAACGCATACACCCCCACGGTTACGGCGACCTCCACGAGCGTCGGCGCGTACTCGGTCACCTCGCCCAGCGGCGAGGGGATGAACCCACCTACGACCAGCCCCATCCCCTTCTCGATCCAGATGGCGATGATCACGGCCACGGCGGTCGTTGCGAGCAGCCCCTCCCGCCGGCGCGTGGCCGGTGTGACGAGGAGGGCGACGCAGACGACGGTCAGAACGGCGTTGGTCCACATCCACGGGACGAGGTTGGTGTGCCCCTCGAGCCCGATGTAGAGGTACTGGAAGGTCTGGACGTGGTGCGGCATGTCGCTGTAGAGGCCGGTGAAGAGCTCCACCCCCACGAAGAACAGGTTCAGCGCCATGGCGTAGGCGACGATCACCGCCAGCTTCCGGATGGCCGTCCAGCCCACGTCGAAGCGGGTGGTGTGGCGCAGCAGCAGGGCGAGCAGGATCAGGAGGCTGGGCCCCGAGGCGAACGCCGACGCCAGGAACCGGGGCGCCAGGATCGCGGTCATCCAGAAGCTGCGCGCTTCCAGGCCGGAATAGAGGAACGCGGTGACCGTGTGGATGCTCACCGCCCACGGGATCGACAGGTAGATGAGCGGCTTTATCCAGGCGGGGGGCGGCCCGTCCTTCCGCTCGGCGTCGAAGGTGACGGACCCGATCACCAGGTTCAGGATCAGGTAGCCGAAGAGGACGACGCTGTCCCAGAACATGACCGAGTTGAGCGTGGGGTGCAGGAACATGTTCAGCACGCGTTCCGGGCGGCCCATGTCCACGAAGATGAAGACCATGCACATGAGGACGGCGGAGACCGCCAGGAACTCGCCGAGGATCACCAGCCTGCCGAAGGCCTTGTAGTCGTGGAGGTAGTAGGGCAGCACCACCATGACGGCGGACGCGGCCACGCCCACGAGGAAGGTGAACTGGGCGATATAGAGGCCCCAGGTGACGTCGCGGTTCATGCCGGTGACGCCGAGCCCCTCCGTGAACTGCTGGCCGTAGGCCAGCGCGCCCATGGCCATGAGGATCGCCCAGACCCCCATGAGGGCCCAGTACCTCTTGCCGCCTCTGAACGCCGCTTCCAGCATGTCACTCCCTCACTCGCCGCCGATCGGCGGGATTCACACGACGTAGTAGACCTTCGGTCCGGTCCCCAGCTCGGGGCGTCGGACCATGGACGACCGCTCCCTCAGGATCCGGCTCACCTCCGACTCCGGGTCCCCCAGGTCACCGAACACCAGCGCACCCGCACCGCCCTCCACTCCGGCGGCGGCCTCTACGCACGCCGGCTGAAGCCCGTCCCGAAGCCGCTCCGCGCAGAAGTTGCACTTCTCCACCACGCCCCGGGTGCGGGTGGGGAAGTCGGAGAGGAGCGCGCCCGCGTCGTCGGTCTCGATGAAGGGGCGCGGGTCGCGCCAGTTGAAGCTCCGGGAGCCGTAGGGGCAGGCGGCCATGCAGTAGCGGCAGCCGATGCACCGGTGCATGTCCATCATCACAATGCCGTCCGACGCGCGCTTCCAGGTGGCCTGGGTGGGACACACCCGGACGCACGGCGGGCTCTCGCAGTGGTTGCACATCACGAGGACCGGCGCGGTGCGGGTCTCCTCGGGGGTGCGATCGTGTACCCGCTCGGGGAAGACGTGGCCGTACTCCGCGCTCCACACCCACTTCACCTCGTCCTGCGGGTCGGGGACGCGGGGGATGTTGTGCGCGCGCCGGCAGGCGTCGATCACCGTCGTCCGGACCGGCTCGGCCGAGCACTTGTCGACGTCCACGACCATGGCCAGCTGCCGCCCGGCGCCCGGCGCCGCGGCCGCTCCGCCCGCGGCGCCCGCGGCGTCCGCGTGCGCCTGGAGCGCCTCGGCCCCGTCGCACGCCGTGAGCAGCGGGAGCGCCCAGCCGGCGCCCAGGGCGACGCCCGACTCCTTCAGGAAACGCCGGCGGCTCCGGCCGCCCCCGCTCGTGGCGTCAGGGCTCGACATGGCACTCCCAGCAGGTGGGGCCCACATCCGCGTACTCGTGGCAGCGGACGCAGAACGTCTGGCGATCGTTGTGGCACCCCATGCAGGTGCCGGTGAGGCTGATGGCGTGCACGGCTCCGGTGGACGACGTGTACTCCGTCGCACCCTCCCGGACGGCGGCCTGGCGCCAGGCGCCCAGGAGCGCGGGGTGGTGGGCACGCATGTACTCCGCGCTCTCCACGCACTCCGTCTCGGCGGCGGGATAGACCAGCTCGGGGGCCGCGCCCTCCGCGCGGGTCAGCGTGCCGTACCACGCGGGGAAGAGGGCGAGCGCGACGAAGACGCCGAGGCCCGTGTAGATCCAGGTGCGGTCGCTCATGAGAGCCCTCCCGCCGGTACCGGCTCGGCTTCGGTGGTGGCGGGCACCGGCGGGCTCGCGGGCGGGCTCGTGGGCGGGCTCTCGGCGGGCAGCTCTTCCGGCGCCTCCCGCCCCGGGATCGGCTCGAGCCGGAGGTCGTGCGTCCGCGGCCCCTCGCCCTTCAGCACCAGTGCGTTGGCCACCAGCTCGCTGATGCCCGTCACCTCGACGCCGGGCGCCCAGTAGTCACAGACCGTGACGAGGGTCGCGCGGTCGATGGCGCACATGGCCGCCAGCCGGTTCACGTCGTGCTTCTCCTGGACGTGCTTGACCGCGAGACCGCGGGGCATGCCGCCGCGGAGCCGCACCTCCATGTTCTCGTCGGTGCCGAGACCGGCGCCGCCGCCGCAGCAGAAGGTCTGCTCCCGGATCGTGTTCTCGGGCATCTCGTGGAAGTGGTTGCAGACCGCGTTCAGCACGTAGCGCGGCTCCTCGAAGATCCCCATGGCCCGGGCGGGGTTGCAGGAGTCGTGGAACGTCACGCGGAGGTGGTCGTTCCGCGACGGCTCCAGCTCGAGCTTGTCGTGGCGGATGGCGTCGGCCAGGAACTCCATGAGGTGGACCATCTTGGTGGAGCGCGCGTTCTCGAAGACGGTCCCCGTGAGGGGCGACGTGGGGACCTCGAGGAAGTCGGCGGGTCCGTTCACCGTGTCCATGTACTGGTTCACGACGCGCCACATGTGGCCGCACTCGCCGCCCAGGATCCACTTCACCTTCAGCCGCTTCGCCTCCGTGTACATCTTCGCGTTGAGGCGCTTGATCATCTCGTGGGAGGTGAAGAGGCCGAAGTTGCCGCCCTCGCTGGCGTAGGTGCTCCAGGTGTAGTCGATCCCCAGCTCGTGGAAGAGGACCATGTACGCCATGCAGGTATAGATGCCGGGGGCCGCCACGTAGTCGCCGGAGGGGGTGACGAAGAGGATCTCGGCGCCCTTCCTGTTGATGGGCAGGTCCACGCGGATGCCGGTGGCCTCCTCAATGTCGTCCACCATGAACTCCAGGGTGTCCACCAGACCGTGCGGCTGGATCCCCAGGTGGTTTCCCGTGCGGAAGCAGTTGGCCGCCGGCTCGATGATCCAGTTCACGTAGAGCCCGAGCAGACCCAGCAGCTCCCGGCCCATCATGGTGATCTCGGCCGTGTCAATGCCGTAGGGGCAGAACACGCTGCAGCGACGGCACTCCGTGCACTGGTAGAAGTAGTAGAACCACTCCTTGATCACGTCCTCCGTCAGCGTGCGGCCGCCCGCCAGCTCCCCGAAGATCTTCCCCATGGCGGTGAAGTCCTTCCGGTAGATGGAGCGGAGCAGCTCGGCGCGGACCACGGGCATGTTCTTCGGGTCCCCGCTGCCGAGGAAGAAGTGGCACTTGTCGGCGCACGCGCCGCAGCGGACGCAGGTGTCCATGAAGAGCTTGAAGCTGCGGTACTTCTTCAGCCGCTCGGCCATCCCGTCGAGGATGATCCGCTGCCAGTCGTGGGGCAGCTGCCAGTCGACGTCCGTAACCGCCCACTCCCGCGGGTTCGGCAGACCCAGATACTCCAGGTGACGGGGCTTGCCGGGGTAGATGAAGGTCCCGGGCCGCAGGTCCGTGGGCGTCTCCTGCCACGGCGTGGCCGGCGGGCGCCAGTCCACGCCCAGCAGCGCCTGCTTGTCGTAGTAGTCGGGCTCGTCGAAGCGTGCCATGGCTATTCCTTCTCCACCGGGAGGCCGGCGCCGACCATCTTGTCCCTGAACTCCTCCTCGTACTCTTCGTAGCCGTGCACGTGGACCGGGTGGTCCCACGGGTTCACGTGCCGCACCGCGCGGTTGTTGTTCGGGAGGTTGCGCGTGGGACTGAGGAAGACGCCCGCCATGTGGACGAGCTTGCTGAACGGGAAGTAGGCCAGGAGCACGGACGCCAGGAACAGGTGTCCGAAGAAGAGGGGCGCGATCCCGTCCGGCACCACGGGGTCGAAGTGCACGAGCCCGAGTGCCAGCTCCTTGATCGCCACCACGTCCGTGTGCGCCAGGTGCCGGAGCCAGAACCCGCTGAGCCCGATCCCCAGGAGCAGGAAGAGGGGGAAGTAGTCGTTCGGGAGCGAGATGTAGCGCACCTGGGCGTGGGCGAGCCGCCGGTAGAGCAGGTAGCTGGTGCCGAGCAGGAAGAGCACGGTCGTGATGTAGACTGTGGGCAGCCCCACCTGGACGAAGCCGTCCACGGCGGCCACGCCGGTGACGAGCGCCGGCACGGGTTCGGTGAAGAAGCGGAGGTGCCGGATCAGGATGAAGAGGAGCGACCAGTGCATGGCCATGGCGGCCGCCCAGAGCGTGAGCGAGGTGCCGTAGACCAGTCGGTCCCCGTTCACCATCGCCGCGCGGGTGTTCTTGAGGAGCGATCGGAAGACCAGCACCTCGAGCGCCACCCGGCCCGCCGCGCCCAGACGGCTGTGCGGGTTGTCGAGGCGGGCGTGCCGGATCCACGGCAGCGACTTCTGCTGACCGCTGGTCGTGGTGATCCGGAACGGCACGGGCACCCGCGCCCAGCCGAGCACCCGGTGGACCAGCCCCGCCAGGAAGAGGAAAATGGCGAGGTACGGGATCACGACGCCCAGGAGGAACCCCAGGCCGAGGGAAGCGCCCACCAGGGCGATCCCGAACAGCGTCGAGACGACCACCAGGGGAAGCAGGACCTTCGTGAGCGGGCCGGCCGTCATCGGGAATCCTCCATTCGCGCGTGCGTGCGTGCACGCGATCCCTGGATCTGCACGGGCACCTGCCCTGGCTCGCTCGCGGAGTCCGTGGAGGCCGCGACCCCGTTCAGCCGGTCCACGATCCAGCCGACGTGTCGCCGCATCTCGCTCACCCTGAGCTGCGCCAGCTCCTCGCGGAGCGAGACATAGACGTCGAACGCCACGAGGGCGAGGTGATCGACCCGGTCCTCGAACGCGCGGAGCTCGCCGGGGTCGACGTCGGTGCCATCGTCCGCGGCCAGACGGGCGCGAACAATGGACTTCAGCTCGAGGACGAAGCCCACTGCGGTGGACGGTGCGATCTGCTGCACGGCCCGGATCCGGAGCATCTCGGAGAGCGGTGCGGCCAACGCCGGTGTGATTGGGTCGCCCGCGGCGAGAGAGCGGAAGAGCGCGCGGGTACCCTGCCGTACGGAATGTCCAATCGGGTTGGCGAACCGGTCGGTGGGTCGGCGGAGCAGCGCGCCGCCCTCGGCCGGGTAGGCCGCCAGGACGCGGTCGAGCCAGAGCTCGACCATCGTGTCCTCCCGTTCCTCCAGTAGCTGTCGCAGCATCATGACCTCGGCGCGCCGCTTGTCGAGCGCGCATCCTTCGTTCGGCCGGCTCCCGCGCCGGCATGGGAACACCAGCGCCGTGGCCGGCCGGCCGCGCGTCGAGGCGCGGTCGGCCGGCTATGGCGTCAGACGCAGCCCGTGGGCTTCGGCAGGCCCGCCACCTTGCAGGCGCCCTTCGCCGGTCCACTGGGGAAGAGGTCGTAGATCTCCTTGAGCTTGAAGTCCGTCTCCTTGCAGAGCTTGCGGACCATGGGAGCCATGTTGTACTCGAGGTAGTAGTTCCGGAGGTAGTTCACGACCCTCCAGTGCTGCTCGGTCAGCACCTCGACCGCCTCGGTCTTCGCCAGGTCCGCTGCGACGGCCTCGTCCCAGCCGGCCGGGTCCTGGATGAACCCGTCCTCGTCGATGTCGAGTAGCTTCCCACCCAATTGCACCTGTGCCATCGATCCCTCCGTTGCTGAGCCGCTCGCGCGACTCCTGAGTTCCCGGCTGCTGCACGCAGCCGCGGCTGCCTTCAGGCGAACTCCAGCTCCACACGCGGGCCGCACTGGAGCGTCGCGGGAACGGGGAACCGCGAGGCCAGGCCTCGCAGCTCCTCCCGCGCCGACTCCGGCACATCCTCCGGGAGCTCCACGTCCACGACGAAGCTCGACACCCGCTTCGGGTCCTGGACCAGCTCCGCGGTGAGGCTCACACCCACGTCCCCCCGGGTGTAGCCGTGCTCGGTGCAGTACTTCTGGACCATGATGGCCAGGCAGCCGCCCAGCGCGGCCGCCAGCAGCTCCACCGGGTTCAACCCGCCATCCGCGCCCCCCTCCGCCGCCGACATGTCGGTGACGATCCGGTGGTCGCGGAGCCCGATGGTGAAGGCCAGACCTTCCCGCCTCGTTACGGTCAACAGGTCCATGATTCGATCCCTTCCGCTACTTCGCCGCCGTCCCCGTGGCGGCGCCGTGAAGCTTGACTTCCACCTTCTCCTCCAGCGTGTCGTAGAACGCACGCAGGTGCTCGATCACCTCCGGCTTGCTGAACTGCGTTGGCACCGGCTTGCCCTCGGACATGAGCTTCCGGAGCATGGTGCCGGAGAGGAGGAGACGGGCGCCGGAGACGTAGTTCCCGTCGTCGTCGATGATGGCCTTGGACTCGTGCGGGCACGTCTTCATGGAGGCCATCTCGCCGCACTCGTAGCAGTAGAACGTCCAGTCCATCTTCAGCGGCTGGGTCAACAGCCCGCCCTCCGGGATCTCGTTGAAGATCTCCTGGGCGTCGAACGGGCCGTAGTAGTCGCCCACACCGGCGTGGTCGCGGCCCACGATCAGGTGCGAGCAGCCGTAGTTCTGGCGGAAGAGCGCGTGCAGCAGCGCCTCACGCGGCCCCGCGTACCGCATATCGAGCGGATAGCCGCCCTGCACGACGCGCTCGGGCCGGAAGTAGTTCTGGACCAGCGCGTCGATGCACTTCACCCGCGTCTCGGCCGGGATGTCGCCGGGCTTGAGCGCGCCCAGCAGCTGGTGGATGTACACGCCGTCGGTCACCTCGATGGCGACCTTGGCCAGGTACGCGTGGGACTGGTGCATGGGGTTGCGAAGCTGCAGCGCCGCCACCGTGTGCCAGCCCCGCTCCTCGAAGATCGCCCGCGCGTCGGCCGGCCTCTGGTAGATCCCCGCGAACTCCGTGGGGAAGTTGCCCTCGCTCAGAACCTGGATCGGCCCGCCAATGTTCACGTCGCGCTGGGCCATGACCTGCGCCACACCGGGGTGCTCGGTGTCCGTGGTGCGGAAGACCTCCCGGCACTCCAGCTCCCGGTCGATGGTGTACTTCTCCCGTACCGTCATGATCGCCATGACGACGCCCGTCTCCTCGTCGAAGAGGGTGACCTCCTCGCCATCCTGGAGCTGGTCGGCGACCTCCTTCGTGACCGACATGGTCACCGGGATCGGCCAGAACGTGCCGTCCGCCAGCCGCATCTCGGTGACGGCGCCCTTCCAGTCGTCGTGGCCCATGAATCCGTAGAGAGGCGTGAAGCCGCCGATCCCCATCATGATCGCGTCCCCGACCTCGCGGGACGTCATGGGGATCTTCCGCAGCATCTCCGCCCGGTTCTGCGCGTCGCGCAGCTCGTCGCCCTCCAGCATCAGGGGCTTGAGCACCCCGTCCTTGCCGTGTGGCTTCACCAGCTGAGACATGAATCCGTTCCTCTCTCGGGCCTCGATCGGCCCGTGCAGTGTCGGGGGCCGCGGCGCGGCCCCGGTCTAGCGCATCACCCGTTCGCCCCCGCGAGCCGCACCGGCCGCGCGTGCGCGACACGGTCGGTCTGCACGGCGTACGTCATGGCCAGCGTGCGGTACCACATGTGGGCGAACTTCGAGTACGGCAGGTACACCAACAGCCCGAACACCAGGACGAGGTGCGCGAAGTAGACGACGTAGGCCGTGTACTCCACGGTGCCCATGGTTTCCGGGGTCACCACGAACCGGAACACCTGGGTGGCGAAGCCCGTCACGCCGACCCAGAAGAGGAGCCCGATGAAGGTCCAGTCGAACGGCGTGCTCCGGTGCTTTCCGTCCGTCGGGGCATTCAGGCGGTCCAGAATCGCCTTGCCCGTTCCCACGATCAGGATGACCCCGCCGATATTGGCGAGGATCTTCATGGGGTGGAGGAGGTCGAACGGGTACAGGCTCGCGACCCCCACCATGGGCATGAAGTACAGGTCCACCACGGCCCACACCGTGACCACGAAGAGGGCGAGGAACCCGTAGAACGCGAGCATGTGGGCGAGCTTCCGCTGCTTCTGGTCCCCGCAGTTCCCGAAGCGCCGGTGGAGGAAGATGTCCCCCAGCGCGACGGCAAGGCTCGGCAGGAAGCTCCCTTGGGCTGCCGCCCTCCCGGCGACCGCGTCCTGCGCCTTCATCCCCGACCAGAAGCGGGTAAGACCGCCGATCAGCCCGACGAACGCCAGGAGCGTGAACGAGGTGTAGAACCCGATGAGCAGCCAGTGCGGGAACAGTTGAGCGTAAAACGCCTCGTGGCCGCCGTGCAGTCCCAGCGCGTTGGCCAGCGGGTCCCGCACCAGGAGCGCGGCCGCGAGCAGCAGCGCGGGAACGAGCAGCAGCATGAAGGGCGTGGCACGAACGGAGTTCACCCACCGCGCGACGGCCTGCGGGATCGCATAATGCTCGATGGTCTGCTGCCGGATCGCCGCGAGCACGTCCCCCGGCCGCGCACCCCGGGGACAGCGCATCGAGCAGTCGTTGCACTGGTGGCAGAGCCAAATGTCGGGGTCCGCCACCAGCTTCTCCTTCAGACCCCACTGCGCCCAGAGCATCTCCTTGCGGGGGAACGCGTTAGTCTCGCACGCCAGCTCGCAGACCACCGAGCAGGTGGCGCACTGGAAGCACTTCTTCAGGTCGCCCCCGCCCGACGCCATCACCGCTTCGACGAACTCCCGATCCGGACGCATCGCCACAGCCTGGGACATGGATCCCCTCCTCTACATGCCCTTGAAGGGATTGAGGCCGACGGCGTCCACCTCCGCGGCGAACTCGTCGATGATCTCCGGCAGGCGGCGGAACTGGTCGATGGGGAGCTGGACCAGCCGCACCCGCTCCTCCTCCAGCGCCAGCTGCTGGAGCTTCTCCCGGACGTTCTTGCTCCGGGTCTCCATCAGCTCGCTGCCCCGGATGTAGTGGCACTGGTAATCCTCACCGGAACGGCAGCCCACGAGCAGCACGCCGTCGAAGCCGCGCGCCAGCGCGTCGGCCACCCAGACCACGTTCACCGAGCCCAGGCAGCGCACCGGGATGAACCGGATGAACGCCGAGTGGCGGATGCGGTTGAGGCCGGCGGCGTCCAGGGCCGGGTAGCCGTCGTTCTCGCAGAGGAATCCCAGCAGACGCGGCTTCTCATCCCATTCGTCCGGGATGTTCACCGCCTTGATCATCGAAGACACGATCTCCGGTGAGTAATCGTCGAAGGAGATGATCCGCTCGGGGCATGCCCCCATGCAGATGCCGCAGCGGCGGCACCGGAGCGGGTTCGGCTGCGGCGTGCCCTTGGCGTCCTCGTTGAGCGTGCCGAACGGGCACTCCTCCGTGCAGCGCTTGCACTGGGTGCACCGCTGGAGCGCGAACTCCGGGTGCGACATGTCGCCCCAGCGCGGGTGCACCGTCTCGCCCTTCGCCGCCAGCACCACCGTCTGGATCGCCTTGAGCGCTGCGCCCGAGCCGTCCTCCCGCGCCATCATGGAGTCCTGCGGCGCCCGGACCGCGCCCGCCGCGTAGATGCCCGTCCGGCGGGTTTCGTACGGGAAGCAGATGAAGTGGGAGTCCGGGAAGTCGTACTTCAGCACCGGCAGGTCCGGCCCCTGGCGGTAGCCGAGGCCCAGGACCGACTCGCCCTCCAGGTGGGCGAGCGACTCCACGGTGGCCTTGGCCGCCTCGAGCTGTGCGCCCTGCTCGTCCTTGCCGACGATCGCCTTCGCATCCGTGTAGCGGCGGAGCGCCTCTCCGTCCACGGAGCGCGGCACCATCCCCGTGGCGAGGACGACCAGGTCGGCCTCGATGTCGATGGCGTCGCCCAGGAGGGAGTGCTCGCCGTGGACCACGAGCGCGTCGCCCGACGGCTCCACGCCCGTCACATCGGCCTTGGTGAAGAAGATGCCGCTGTCCTCCTGCGCCCGGCGGTAGAGCTCCTCGTACTGCCCCGGGGTGCGGATATCCTTGTAGAGGACGTAGACCTCGGCCCGGGGGTCGAGCTCGCGGGCGACGAGCGCCTGCTTGATGCTCACCCGGCAGCAGACCGCGGAGCAGTAGGGCAGGTGATCGGCGTCGCGGGACCCGGCGCACTGGATGAACGCGATGCGGCGCGGCGGAGCGTCGTCGCCCGGCCGATGGATCCGGCCCGCGGCGATCATCTCCTCCATCTGCACGTTGGTGATCACGTTCGGGGAGTGGCCGTAGCCGAGGTGCCCGAGGCGAGACGCGTCGTACGGCTTCCAGCCGGTGGCCTGGACGATGGACCCGGCGCGCACAGCCGTGGCGCCGTCGTTGGACCGGAGCGAGACATCGAACTGCCCCGGCTGGCCCGTGATCTCCTCGATGGTCGTGCCCGTGTGGACCGTGATACGGGGGTCCGCCTCCACCTGCATGACCTGGTCGGCGACCCTGGAGACCTCTACGTCCCGATAAGGCGGGCGGTGCTGAAGCTGACGGGCGAACCGGCCCATCCAGCCGCCGAGCCGATCCTCCTTCTCCACCAGGACCACCGCGTGGCCGGCACGTGCGCCATCCAGCGCAGCGCTCATCCCCGCCACACCGCCACCCACCACCAGGATCGTTTGGTCCACCTCCTCCTGGACGGGGTGCGGGACGTGGGCCTTCGTCACGCGCACGATGCCCATCCGCAGATAATCCTCGGCGAGCATCTGGGTGTCCTCGTCGTTCGGCTCGTGGCTCCACACCACGTGCTCGCGCAGGTTCACCCGCTCCGTCTGGACGCCCTCGAACGTGAACGCGTCCGCCATCACCCGCGGGGAGCACCCGGCCACCACGATGGCGGTCACGCCCTCCTCACGGATGTCCCGCCCGATCTGCTCCCGCCCCTCGTCCCCGCACAGACACGCGTGCTCCCGGCACGTACCAATCCCCTGCTCGCCCGTGGCCACCCCGGCCAGCGCCGTGAGGTCCAGGGAGTCGCCGATTCCGCACCCGCTGCAGACGTATACCGCCGTGTTCTTATCCATGGCTCTGTCCCCCCGCCATGGCCGGGACGGGCTCGTCCGCGGCCGGTTCCATCGTACCGATCGCGTCCGGCGCGGCCCCGGCGACCCCGAGGGCGCGGATCGCTCCCGCCGTGGCGTCGCGCACACACGCAGCCACGTCGATGGGGCGCTTGGCGCAGCCCACGGGCAACATCCCGGGTAGCGGCTGGTCCGGCGCCAGGAACCCGAAGTCGTCGGTCTCCATCCCGCCCTCCAGGCGCGCGCCGCCGATCCCCGCGGGGATCATCCCCGTAGCCAGGACCACCAGGTCCACCACGCGGCGGACCCGCTCGCCCGTGAGCGTGTCCTCGGCCTCCACCTCGAGCCCGTCTCCCTCAGGCGTCACCCGCCCGACCTTGCCTTTGATGAGCGTGAGCTTCTCGTCCGTCTGCGATGCGGCGTAGAAGTCCTCGAGGCGTCCGGGTGCCCGGATGTCGATGTAGAAGACGTAGATCTCGGCGTCCGGATAGCGGGCGCGGACGTAGCGCGCCTGCTTGAGCGAGGCCAGGCAGCAGACGCCCGAGCAGTGCCGGTAGTGGTTTTCGTCCCTCGACCCGGCGCACTGGACGAACGCCACGGAGCGGATGGGATCGCCGTTCGAGGGCCTCACGAGCTCGCCGCGCGTGGGTCCGTTCGGGGCCGCCAGCCGCTCCAGCATCACGTTGGTGAGGATGTCCGGGTGGGTGCCGAAGCCGAGCCCCTCGAAGCGGGCCGCGTCCGGCGGGTTCCAGCCGGTCGCCCAGACCACCGCACCCACGTCCAGCTCCTCGGTCTCCTCGGCCATGCCCAGGTCGATGGCGTCGAAGGGGCAGGCGGGGAGGCACTTGCCGCAGCTCTCGCCAGGGCAGACGCTGCCATCGATCGCGAAGCGGAAGGGGTAGGCCATCTCGAACGGCAGGTACGCCGCACTCGTGGTCGTCATCCCGAGGTTGTAGGCATCGGGCCGTTCCACCGGGCATACGTCCGCGCAGGCGCCGCACGCCGTGCAGCTCTCGCGCACGAAACGCGGGCTCTTCCGGATCGTGGCCCGATAATGGCCCGGGTCGCCGGTGATGCTCTCCACCTCCGCCAGCGTGAGGACCCGGATCCGCGGGCTGGTCTTGATCCGGCGCACGTTGATCTCGAGACCGCACGTGGGGGGGCACAACTTGGGGAAGTACTCGTTCAGCGCGGCGACCCGCCCGCCCAGATACGCGGCCTTCTCCACCAGCACGACCTCCGCACCGGCCTCCGAGGCCTCGACCGCCGCAGTGATCCCACTGATCCCGCCGCCCACCACCAGCAGCCGCGGCCCCGCTCCCCGCGCCGTCACGGCGCGCCACCCGGGACCACCTCGGAGTCCGCGGCCGTGCGGGCCCCGCGACCCCGCTTCTCGATGATCCGCTTCTCCAGCCGCTCCTGCACTTCCGCCACCGCGTCCTCGCGCAGCTTCATGGTGGCCTCCCGGAACAGCGCGAAGCGCAGCCAGAGGAAGCCGAAGCGCAGCAGCGCCTCGTCGCTCTGCCGCATCTCGTCCACCAGGTCCTCGTCCACATCGAACTTCCGCAGCAGCGAGCTCTCGAAGACGAAGGTGCGGAATCCGTCGAGGTCGTACATGGCCCGGAAGAACATCTCGAGACGCTCCGGCGAGAGCACGCCGCCGTTCTCGAAGAACTCGTGCAGCGTCAGCTCCTTGTACGCCTCACCCCAGCGGTCGTACTCCTCCACGCCCTGGGCGTCCATCCACTCGCCGACGGTCCATTCGCTGGCCTCATCGAACCCGCGGCAGCCTTCCTCCTCCAGCAGGAAGTAGAAGCGCTCGCCGCGCCAGCCGTCGGCCGTGTCGCGCGCGGCGGCCAGGCCCAGCGGGTACATGCGGCAGGGCCACGGGCGGTCCTCGTAGATCCCGCAGCCGGCGGCGGTGACGAAGGGGCAGCTGCGGGTCTCGTCGTCGTTCATCCGCAGCACCACGACCGGCGTCGTCATGTCCTTCTGGACGGGGAGGAGCGTGTGACGGTCGAGGAACTCGGCCGATCCCAGCCCCAGCCGCCGCCTCATGCGGAGCACGTCGTACGGGGAGAGGAAGATGTTGACGTCGCTGCAGCACTTGTTGAAGCAGGATATGCCGGGGTGACAGCCGAAGCGGAAGGTGTCGGTCCGGTCCCAGGCGCGGTCGGTCCTGGAGGATCCGCTCCTCCAGCGTGCCCGTGGCCGCGCCCGACGGGGCGGGGGAGGTGGCGTCGCTCATGGCTGCTCCTCGTCGTCGTCCACGATCATCTCGCGCGTGGCCTGCGCCGACCAGACCGGGACCATGATCCCGGCGTTCTGGCCCGGGTTCCAGGCGTAGCGGTAGGAAGCGTTCTGCTGGTACTGCTCCCGCATCCAGTTCCAGCCCTGGACGAAGTAGGGGCAGTCATCGTCGAAGCAGACCCGGAAGAACTCGTCGTTCCAGCTGGTGCCGTCCGGCACCCGCCAGGTCCGCAGGAGTGACCCGCAGTGCGGGCAGATCGTCTGACGGTCCTCGATTACAGCGTCCATCACAGTGCCCCCCGATCAGCGGGGCGGGCGGCCCCTGGCGGCGACGTCGCCACCCGGAGCGCCTCGTCCCTCCAGCGCTCTACAAACCGACGGGGACGCGCACCGCAGCGCGCGCCCCCGACGGGCTCAGTGTGCCGCCACCAGCTTCGGTGACTCCATCGTGATGTACTTCACCGGGCGCTTGATCATCTGCCAGGTGTTCGACGCCTGATCGAACCTGCAGTTGCAGAAGGCCAACCAGTTGTCGTTGTCCATGTGCGGCTTGTCCGCACGGAAGTAGTAGCCAGGCCAGCGCGTCTCCTCCCGGAACAGCATGGACCGCACGTGCGCTTCGCCCTGGTACATCCGGTGCACCGCCTCCCACGCCCGCATCAGCTCGTGCAGGCTCTCGGCGCCCAGGCTCTCCGCGTCCTCCTTCAGGAAGTCGATGAGCTCCAGCCCCTTCTCCATCAGCTTGTCGTTCGTCTTGAACTGCGACGACACGCCGCCCGCATACTCGTCCATGATCTTCTGCAGCCGATACATGAACTGCTGCGGCCGGATGTAGCTGGGGTTGATGTCCGGGTCCGTGGTCTCGTTCTTGTGCTCCTCGAACGTGGCCAGCGGCTTGAGGACCTTCGCCCGGAGCAGCTCCACCTGCGCCTCATCGACGACCGGCGCCTCGTTGTGGTCCAGGATGTAGGAGAGCGCCGCCTTGCCGGCGATCCGTCCCTCCGTGAAGGAGCCGGACGAGAACTTGTGGCTGGAGGCGCCCGTGGCGTCGCCGGCGGCGAACAGCCCGTCCACCGTCGTCATCCCCGGATAGCCCCAGAAGTACTCATCCTTCGTCTCGTCGGTCTGCAGGTCCTCCGGACCGGAGACCCACGCGCCCGAAGCGCCCGAGTGCGAGCCGATGAAGTACGGATCGCACGCCATGATCTCCGACGGCTTCTTGTCCGGCTCGGTGTTGTTCGCCGCCCAGAGGATCGCCTGGGAGATCGTCATGTCGAGGAAATCCTCCCACGCCTCGGCCTCGAGCTCCTTCAGCTTCTTTTTGGCTTCCTTCTCGTCCCCCGCCTCATCCGCGATCCGCTTGATGGCATCGGCCGTCTGCATGTAGATCGGGCTCTTGCCATCCATGACATCCAGCATCATCAGCCAGTTGCGGATGTTCGCCGGACGCGGCTTCACCTTCCCGTACGGCTCCCACTTGTCGAGCTCGTACTCGTTGTCCTTCATGTAGTTGCCGCCGTACGCGTTCGTGGCCATCGCCTTGAACAGCAGGAACCACGCGCCCACCGGGCCGTACGCGTCCTTGAAGCGCACCGGGATGAACCGCACCTCCTGGCACGTCATCTCCGCACCCGCGTACAGCGTGAAGAACGCGCTCGCCCCGGAGTTGAACGGCGGATACCACGACCGACCGAACCCCTCGCCCGTCGAACGCGGCTTGAACACGTGCACCGCGCCGCCCATGGCAGCCATCACCGCCTTCGCGCGGAACACGTACACCTTGTTCTCACGCACGCTGAAGCCGATGGCGCCCACGCACTTGTTCCCGTTCATCAGCGGATGCGTGATGAAGACGCGCTCGAAGTACTCACCCTTCGCCTTCGCCAGCGCGTTCTTCGCCGCCTCCGCCACGATCACCTTGTACGACTCGCCGTTGATCATCAGCTGCCAACGGCCCTCGTGGACGTAGCTGCCCTCCTGGTCCTTCCAGATCGGCAGACCCCACTTCTCGAACAGGTGCACCGTGTTGTCCACGTGGCGCGCGATGTTCGCCACCAGGTCCTCGCGCGTGATCCCCATCAGGTCGTTGCGCACGTAGTCGCAATAGTCCTTCAGGGTGTTCTTCCCGCTGTTCAGGTCCACGTACTGGTTGATCGCGGACAGCCCCATGGCCACCGCGCCCGACCGGTCCATGGCCGCCTTGTCCACCACTGTCACCTTCAGCCCGTGCTCGCGCGCCCAGTACGATGCCTCCACCGCCGCGCCGCACGCAGCCATACCGCCCCCGCAGATAAGCAGGTCGGTATCGACCACTACAGTCTCGAAGTCCATCATGTGTCCTTTCTCCTCGCGATGACTCGCGCCGTGTTGGTACCGTTCCCGGTTACAGCGTGGGGACCTTGTCGAACTTCAGCGGACCCCGCTCCGTATTCAGTCCTTCCGGCTCCGACATGAGTGTCGAACTCCTGATGTCATTGTCCGCCGTCGAGTAGTGTCCAAAGGGGTCCGCCTGTCCCTCGGCCACGCCCCGCCGGGTCGGGAACTTGAAACGCTTCGGACGGATCTGACTGTCCCGGAACTGCACCGTCCACATGATGTCCTCGCTGCTCCGCATGGCCGTCACCTTCGCCCCCATCGGCACGAAGTCGGCATAGCCACGCACCTCGATCGCCTGGTTCGGGCAGATCTTCACGCAGCTGTAGCACTCCCAGCACATCTGCGGGTCCTGGTTGTACGCCTTCATGGTGTCCTTGTTGAGCACCATGAGATCGTTTGGACAGATGTACTGGCAGGCCGTCTTATCCAGCGCCTTGCACCCGTCACACTTGTCCGGGATCACGTAGCTCGGCATCCGTCTTTTCCTTTCCGCGCCGTGCGCGTCTTCGCAGGGGGTCCGAATTGTGAATTTCTTCACGATTTCGACCGCGGGCTTCCTCCCATCAGTCCTAGGGCGTCAGCGGCAGATCCGGCTAGCAGGGTCCAGGAGGGTCGCGCCGCCTAATTCGGGACAGAATTCACGATTGCTCATTAAGCCCCCCGCGCCGCCCTGTCAAGGATTTTTGTTGACGTATGTTAAACATCATGCGTGGGTGGGGAAATACGGCGGTGTATCACGCTGTCAGGCAACGACTTGAGAGACGTCTGGGGGTGGGGGAGTGTTACGCTCCGTGGAGGGAGGCACTGGCTGCGCCAACTGTTTCCGAAGTCGCTCCGGCCCCGGATTCACCGACGTTCAGGTCGGCCTCTTCGGACCCCTCCGGGGCCGCCTCGCTCTGCGTCCGCAGGTGGTAGGAGATCTCGGCCAGCCCGACGGAGATATGCTCGTTGCGAACGAGAACGGAGCTGGGGACGGTGAGGCGGACGGGGCTGAAGTTCCAGATCGCCCTGACCCCGCCGAGGACCACCAGGTCGGCCACCCCCTGGGTGACGGGGCCGGGGGTGGTGAGCACGGCGAGGGGAATACGGTGCTCCTGGATGTACGGCTTTAGCTGGTGGACCGACTGGATGGTCAGACCGCCTTCCCGGTCGCCCACCACCCCGAGGTCGCTGTCGAAGGCCGCCACGATATTCAGCCCGAACCGCTCGAAGCCCTCGTAGTTGAGAATGGCCGCGCCCAGGTGGCCGGTCCCCACCAGTACCGCCCGGTACGACTCGTCGAAGCCGAGCTCCCGCCGGATGGTCCGGCAGACCTCGCACACGTCGTAACCCACCCGGCTCATCCCCGAGAGTCCGACGGCGGCGAAGTCCTTCCGCACCTGGCTGGCGTCCACGTCGAGGAACCTGCCCAGCTCGGCGCTCGTGATCGTCTCCACCGGTCGCCTTGCCGTGAGATCCGCAAGGTGCCGGTAGTAGCGGATCAGCCGATCGAGAACCACACGACGCATAAATGCCACCCAGCCCCTTCATGACGAAAGCCCGCACGGCATGGGTTCTTTCAAAACCACGCCCGTCCCGCGCAATCCTCGCCATCGGGGGGGCCGCGGTCAAGTGTATTGCAGCGCGCGGGGAGCGGGGCGCGGGGAAAAAGCTTGACGTGGGTTAAGCATTGACGTACAGGTGCATTCGTGAAACATGCCACAATTGACCGGCTGGGGGCGGTGCGGTGCGGCTGGGTGTCGACGCCTTTCGGAAGAGGTGGATATGTGGGGACCGGTACTGCTGGCCGCGTGCTACGGGCTGCTCGGGGTGTTCGTGGTGGGGTTCATCGTGCGTGCGGTGCGAATTGCGCGGCTGCCGGTGCACCTGCGGTGGGAGCTTGCGCCGGTGCCGAAGGAGAAGGGGCGAGGTCGGTATGGGGGATCGTACCTGGAGGAGTACGAGTGGTGGAAGAAGCCGCGGGAGGAGTCGCGGCTGAGTGAGCTGGTGTACATGGGTCGGGAGATCCTGCTGTTGAAGGCACTGCGGGAGCATAACCGTGCGCTGTGGTGGGTCTCCTTTCCGTTCCACTGGGGTCTCTACCTGCTGCTGGGTGCGACGGGCCTGGCGGTGTTGGCGGGGCTGCTGGGGCTGGCGGGGACCGGCGGAGCGGCGGGTCCCGTGGTGGCCGCGCTGGGTCCGGTGGCCATGGCCGGATACGCGCTTGGGATGGTGGGTGCCGTGGGGCTTCTGATCCGGCGCATGACGGTGCGGGCTCTCCGCATGATGACGACGCGCGTGGCCTACCTGAACCTGGTCCTGCTGGGGATCGTCTTCGGCACGGGGTTGTGGGGGGCGGCGACGGTGCCGGCGTACGGGGAACGGATGCTGGAGCTGGGCGGGTCACTGCTCCGGGCGGACGCCGGTGGAGTCCCCGTAGCGTTGGCCGCGCACCTGATGGCGACGCTGGTGTTCCTGGCCTATCTGCCGTTCAGCCAGATGATGCACTTCGTGGCGAAGTACTTCACGTACCACCAGGTCCGGTGGGACGACGAGCCGCTGGTACGTGGGGGCGCACTGGAGCGTGAAGTGGTGGAGCTCCTCCAGCAGCCGGTGACGTGGGCTGGAGCGCACGTGGGGGCGGACGGAACACGGAACTGGGTGGACATCGCGACCCGGGAGGTGGGACAATGAGCGGCGTGGTGAGTGCAGGGAACGGTGGCACAGCCGGCGTCACCAGGGAGGCACCGCCCGCGCCGCCGGCGGAGGAGCCGGCCGGGGACCGCGTCCCGTCCGAAGCGCCGCCCCATCCGCCTCGGCGCCGGAGCCATCCGGCCCCTGTGGACCTGCGTGCGATAAGCCGCAACGAGCGGGACGTACTCTCGCCAGTATCGGTCGAGCACCTGGTGCCGCTGCCGCCGCCGTATGACCGGATGGAGGACGAGCCGACGTGGAAGGAGCTGAAGCCTGAAGCTCTGGAGAGGATGGTCTGCAACCTGGATGGCGTGGTGGCTTTGAGCCTCCCCTGGCCGGAGACCGAGGCGGAGAAGCAGGCCTGCGTGGACCGCTTTGAGGCGGGGCTGAAGAAGCTGTTCACCCGCGAGAACAACTGGACGTTCCTGCAGCCGCTCACCCTCTCCATGGACTACTGCGTGGCGTGCCAGACGTGCAGTGACGCGTGTCCGGTCTACGAGATGAGCGGCGGAAACGACATCTATCGTCCGACGTACCGGTCGGAGGTGCTCCGGCGCCTGGCGCGGAAGTACGTGCGGCCCGGGGGGAAGGTGTTGTCGCGGCTGAAGGGGGAGGACATCGAGCTGAACTGGGCGACCGTGACGCGCCTCTACGAGCTCGCGTACCGGTGTACGATGTGCCGGCGGTGCGCGCAGGCGTGCCCCATCGGCGTGGACAACGGGCTGATCACGCACGAGCTGCGGAAGCTCTTCAGCCAGGAGCTGGGGTGGTCGCCGAAGGAGTTGCACGAGAAAGGCACGGTGCTCCAGCTGGAGGTGGGGAGCTCCACGGGGATGAACCCGGTGGTGGTGCGGGACAACATCGAGTTCATCGACGAGGACACCACCGAGGAGACGGGGATCGAGGTGAAGACCCCGTTCGACGTCGAGGACGCGGATGTCCTGCTGATCCACAACGCCGGGGAGATCCTGGCGTGGCCGGAGAACCCGGCGGCGTTCGCCATCCTGCTGAACGCCGCGGGGATCGAATGGACGCTGTCGTCGGACGAGGTGGCGTACGACGGGGTCAACTACGGCCTTTTCTACGACGACGTGCAGCTGGCGCGCATCGCGCTGCGGCACGCGTCCACCGCCCGCAAGCTCCGGGTGAACCGGATCGTCATGGGCGAGTGTGGCCATCAGCACAAGGCGCTGATCACCATCGCGGACCGGGTCCTGACCGGGGAGATGTCGGTGCCCCGCGAGAGCTGCATGCCGCTCCTGGAGGAGATCGTCTTCAGCGGCCGGATCGAGTTCGATCCCTCCAAGAACGACTTCCCGGTGACGCTCCACGACCCGTGCAACATCGTGCGGAACCTGGGCATCGTCGAGCCGCAGCGCCGCATCCTCCGCTACCTGTGTCCGCAGTTCCGGGAGATGACGCCCCATGGCGTGGACAACTACTGCTGCGGCGGCGGCAGCGGGTTCGCCGTGATGTCGCCCAACAACTTCACCGACTGGCGGGTGAGCGTGGGCGGGCGGAAGAAGTTCCGGCAGGTGCTGGACGCGTTCGCGGATCGGCCGGAGCCGGAGGTGAAGAAGTACCTGTGCGCCCCATGCTCGAACTGCAAGGGCCAGATCCGCGACATGCTCGAGTACTACGGCGCGCTGGAGAAGAGCGGGATCACCTATGGCGGGCTCGTGGAGCTGATCGTGAACGCCATGGTCGACGTGAAGGAGCCGTTCATCAAATGGGAGCAGCACTAGACGCGGAGCGCGTGGACCCGGGCCGCTTTTTCGAAACGGTCCTCAACTGTGTGACCGACGGCGTCTTCACGGTCGATCGGGAGTGGCGCATCACGTCATTCAACCCGGCGGCGGAGCGCATCGCGGGCGTCCCGGCGGCGCAGGTCCTGGGGCGGCGCTGCACGGAGGTTCTCCATTCCGACCTGTGCGAGCGCGACTGTCCGATCCGCGAGAGCCTCACCTCCGGGCTCGACGTGGTGGACCGCCCGGCCCGCATCACCACCAGCCGGTCCCGCTCGATCCCCGTGAGCGTCAGCAGCGCGGTGCTCCGCGCCTCCGATGGCACGGTGCTGGGCGCGGTGGAGACGTTCCGCGACCTGTCGGCCATCGAGCAGCTCCGGCGGGAGCTCCACGGGCAGTACACGTTCGAGGACATCATCGGGAAGAGCGAGCCCTTCCAGCGCATCTTCGCCATCCTGCCCGACGTGGCGGAGAGCGAGAGCACGGTGCTCATCGAGGGGCCGAGCGGCTCTGGGAAGGAGCTGATCGCCCGCGCGATCCACAACCTGAGTCCGCGTCGGAAGCGGCCGTACGTGGTGGTGAACTGTGGCGCGCTGCCCGCCCCGCTCTTCGAGTCGGAGCTCTTCGGCTACAAGCGCGGGGCCTTCACCGACGCCCACCGCGACAAGCCCGGACGGATCACCGTGGCGGAGGGGGGCACGCTCTTTCTCGACGAGATCGGCGACCTGCCACCCGAGACGCAGGTGAAGCTGCTGCGCCTGCTCCAGGAGAGGGAGTACAACCCCCTCGGCGGCGTCGAGACGCTGCGGGCCAACGTCCGGATCGTCGCCGCCACCAACCGCAACCTCGCCTCCCTCGTGAGCCAGCGCCGATTCCGCGACGACCTCTACTTCCGCCTCGCCGTCGTCCGCATCTCCATTCCTCCGCTCCGCGAGCGCCGCGAGGACATCCCCTACCTCGTGGACCACTTCGTGGAGCGCCTGAACGCCCGCAAAGGGAAGCGCATCCAGGGCGTGGCGGACGACGTAATGGCGCTGCTCATGCGCCACGAGCTGCCCGGCAATGGACGGCAGGTGGAGAATATCATCGAGCACGCCTTTGTCCTCTGTCGGAACGGCCTCATCGAGCGCCACCACCTCCCCGGCGAGTTCGTCGACACCGCCGGACCCGATGATCGGCCCGGAGCGCGCCCCGGGGGACCGCTCCAGGAGAGCGAGGCCCAGGCCATCCGCCACGCTCTCCGCAGCAATGGTGGGCATCGCTCCACTACCGCCGCGCACCTCGGGATCAGCCGCACCACGCTCTGGCGCAAAATGGTCCGCTACGGGATCGACGCCGCCGAGTACCACCCGAGCCAGGTGTGATGGACCCGGAGGCACTCGCCCCCGGGACACGGGCTCGGCATGGGCCGCCGGGCGTCGAACGCTGATCCTCTCCGTGGCGTGAGCCAGCGGCCAAGGTCCCCTTCCTCCCGCTCCGACCGGCTCTCTTCTCAGCGTTCCGCTGCGGTCCCGCTCCACACCGAGTGAGCCGGTTCCATCCCTGCAACATCGCAACGTTGCACCGGTGAAATACTGAAACATCGGGGTCCGACCGCGCGATCTCTATGAGCCACCTCAAATCCCTGCCGGGCAATGGTTTACGGTGGTTTTGCCCGGCGGGGCCCGTAGTGGTTTCCCCCTTGCACTATGGGAGTCGGAGAAACGGAGGTGCCGGTGAGAATCGCGATTCCCCGCATGGGCGAGATCATCGCCCCCTGCTTCGAGCACTGCGCCACCATGGCCGTCTTTCGCGTGGGGACGGAGGGAGAGATCGAACAGGTGGACTACCCGCTGCGGAGCCGGGAGCCGTTCGATCGGGTCCGTCTCCTCCGCGACCAGGAAGTGGACTGCGTGATTTGCGGCGCGGTGGCGGGTCTCTACGAGGACGTGCTCCGGACGACCGGCGTGGAAGTGATCTCGTGGGTCGCCGGGAACGTTGAGGATCTCCTCTCGCTGTATCTGAGAGGACGACTCGAGGCCGGGGTGGAGCTGCCCACGGGTGCGAGACCCGCCCCTCTGCAGGTGGAACGGACGTGGGAGGTGTGATCAGTGGCGACGGCACAGCGGTACCCATACAACGTGGAGCAGAAGGGGCTGGAGGGTCAGGATCGGCCGAAGCGATTCCTGCGGGCCCTGTCGGCCATCCTCGAGCACGGCAATTACGCGGTGGCGCTGGACACCTTCGCCCGCACGAGCGCCCGCTGCGGCCGCTGCGCGGCAAGCTGTCAGCTCTACGAGGCGACCGGGGCGCCGGAGGACATCCCGTGCCACCGCTCGGAGCTGCTGCTGCGGGTTTACCGCCGCTACTTCACCACGGCGGGGCTGCTGCGGGCGCGGCTCGTGGGCGGCTTCGAGCTGACGGACGACTACATCGATGAGATGGCCACCGCGTTCTGGCGGTGCACGGCATGCCGCCGCTGCCGCTCCACCTGCCCGGTGGGGATCGACCACGGTCTGATCACGCACCTGGCGCGCTGGGCGCTGGGCGAGCTCGACCTGGTGCCCCGGGCGCTGGTGGTATCGGTGCGCGAGCAGCTGGAGGGGAAGACGGGGAACACGTCGGCGATCCCGCTTCCGGCGCTGAAGGACACGTGCGAGTTCCTGACCGAGGAGCTGCACGACATCTACGGCGTGGACATCGAGTACCCCTTCGACGTGAAGGACGCGGAGTACGTCTTCTTCCCGGCGGTCTCGGACTTCCTCATGGAGGCCGACACCCTCATGGGGAACGCGGCGGTCATGCACGTGACCGGCGGGTCGTGGACCATCGGGACGGGGAACTACGACGGGATCAACTACGGCCTCTTCTACTCCGACCGCGTGATGGAGCGTGTGGTCCGGAACGTGGTCGCCGAGGCGCGGCGCCTGAATGCCCGCAAGATCCTCGTCGGAGAGTGCGGCCACGCCACGCGCTCCGCCTGGTACGTGCCCACGTACGGCGGCCCCGACGCGCCGCGGGTGGTGAACTGCATGGAGTACACCCACGCCATGCTCGAGGCCGGCCGCATCCCGCTCAAGAACGAGCGCATCCTGGAGCGGGTCACGTATCACGACCCGTGCAACATCGCCCGCGTGGGCCGCATCACCGAGCAGCCCCGTGAGATCCTGAAGGCCATCTGCGCCGACTACGTGGAGATGACCCCGAACCGCCAGGACAACTACTGCTGTGGCGGGGGCGGCGGCACCGTGTCCATCGACGAGATCCGGGCGTTCCGCACCGGCCCCCTCGGCCGCCGGAAGGCCGACCAGATCCGGGACACAGGGGCGCAGCTCGTCGTCTCGCCGTGTGCCAACTGCAAGAAGCAGCTGAAGGAGCTCTGCCAGGACAATGCGGGGCTGGGCGACGTGGAGGTAGTGGGGCTCCACGACCTGCTGCTGCGGGTGATCGACTTCGGCGCCGCCACGGCGCAGGGCGCCGTTCCCGAACCGGCTGAGTCGGAAGCCGCGTTGAAAGCGGCTTCGGAGCCGGCGATCAAGCCCGTTGAGGCCGTCGCCGAATAGTCGTCGGTAGCGGATTCCAGGACCAGACGAGGGAGGCGCGGGATGGAGGCATGGCTGGAGCTCGGGAAGGGGCCCCTCTTCCGGGTGGCGCTGGTGGTCATGGCGCTGGGGCTCGTGCGCCACCTGGCGTTGACGCTCCTGGAGGCGCGACGGGCCTACGCTCGGGCAGGCGACCGGGTGATCCCGGTGCGGCGGGTCCTTCGCGAGACGCTGGCCTGGCTGCTGCCCACCCACCGCCTGCGGAACCGCTGGCCGTACAGCGCGACGACCGTCGCTTTCCACGTGGGCGTGATCCTGGTGCCGGTCTTCCTGGCCGGCCACATCGCTCTGCTGGGCGGCGCGCTCGGCTTCACCTGGCCGGCGCTCCCCGCGGACGTGGCGACGGTGCTCACGCTGCTGACGCTCACCGCCGCCCTGGCGGTGGTCGCGCAGCGCGTCTCGAGCCGCGAGTCCCGCGCCCTCGGGGGCTTCCAGGACTACGCGCTGCCGCTCCTGGTGGCCCTGGTCTTCGCCAGCGGGTTCGCGGTCGGCCACCCGGCGTGGAACCCCTTCGGCCGCGACCCGGTGCTCCTCACCCACGTCCTGGCCGGCGACCTCCTGCTGTTCCTCGTTCCGTTCACCAAGCTGACCCATATGGTCCTCCTCCCGCTGACCCGGTTCGTGGGTGAGCTGGCCTGGCACTTCCCGCCCGACGCCGGCCAGAAGGTCGGCGTCGCGCTGGGGAAGGAGGACGAGCCGATCTGACCATGAGCGCCGCCATTCTGATCGATACGACCCGCTGCACCGGCTGCGAGACCTGCGTCGTCGCGTGCAAGGAAGAGAAGGGGCTGGGCCCGGACCGTCTGCGAGCGGGGCAGCAGTCGGTACACGCCCTCTCCTCCACCCGCTTCACCACCGTGCTCCGCCGCCCCGGCGAGCAGTACGTGAAACAGCAGTGCCGGCACTGCCTCGAGCCCGCGTGCGTCAGCGCCTGCCTCGTCGGTGCCATGCAGAAGACCCCCGAGGGGCCGGTCATCTACGACTCAGAGCTCTGCATGGGGTGTCGCTACTGCATGGTCGCGTGTCCGTACTCCATCCCGCGCTACGACTGGGAGGAGCCGGCGCCGTACGTCCGGAAATGCGACATGTGCTACGAGCGCATCACCGCCGGCGGGCTCCCGGCGTGCGTGGAGGCGTGCCCCGAGGGCGCGCTGGAGTTCGGCGACCGCGACGCGCTGATCGCCGCCGCCCATGGCCGCATCGCCGCGCACCCCGACCGCTACGTCCCGGAGGTGTTCGGCGAGCGGGAGTTCGGTGGCACGTCGGTCCTCTACCTGGCCGACATGTCGCTCGGGTTCCTGAGCTGGGCGAAGGAGCTGCGGAGCGATGAGCTGCCGCCGCTCACCTGGGCGTCTCTGAAGAAGGTGCCCTGGGAGGTGGTGGGGATGGGCGGTGCCATGACCGGCCTCTACTGGGTGATCAACCGCCGCATGACCCTCGCGGCGCGGGCGGCGCACGCGGCGCAGGAGGCGCACGCGGCGCGGGTGGAGGAGGAGGTGCGCGATGTCTGATCGGCTGAGCCGACTGAAGACCGTGCTCTGGGCGCTCGTGGGTGTACTGGCCGCCGTGAGCGTGATCCGCTTCACCTATGGCCTGGGAGCCGTCACGGACCTCTCCGACTCGGCTCCGTGGGGGCTCTGGATCGGCTTCGACGTCATGTCCGGCGTCGCGCTGGCTGCAGGCGGCTTCGTACTGGCCGCCACGGTCCACATCTTCCGCCTGGAGCGGTACCGACCGTTCGTCCGCGCCGCCATCCTGACGGCGCTGCTGGGATATGCCGCCGTGGCGGTGGGGCTCCTCTACGATCTCGGGCTGCCCTGGCGGATCTGGCACCCGCTGGTCCACTGGCAGATCCACTCCGTGCTGTTCGAAGTGGCCATGTGCGTGATGCTCTACCTTGCCGTGCTGGCGCTGGAGTTTGCCCCCGTGGTGCTCGAGCACCCACGCTTCGACCGGCCTCTCTTCCGGAGCCTCCTCCGCGGGCTTCGGCGCGTGACCATCCCGCTGGTGATTGCCGGCATCGTGCTTTCCACGCTGCACCAGTCGTCGCTCGGCTCACTCTTCCTCATCGCGCCCGACCGGCTCCACCCGCTCTGGTACTCGCACAGCATCTACCTCCAGTTCTTCATCTCGGCCGTGGCGCTGGGGCTCACCACCGTGATCCTCGAGGCACTCTTCTCCCGCTACTTCCTCGGCCACCAGGTCCATGCCCAGGAGGTCGGCGGCCTCGGCCTCGCCGCCTCCCTCGTGCTCTGGCTCTACCTGGCCATCCGGCTCGGCGACCTGGCCGCGCGCGGGGTATTGGGCACCGCCCTCGACGGCTCCTGGCAGGCCCGGCTCTTCCTCTTCGAGATCGCGCTCAGCGCCGCCGTACCCGCCACCCTCCTGCTGATTCCAGCCGTACGCGCGCGCCTGGCGTGGGTGGGCATTGCCGCCGGGATGGTCGTGGCCGGCCTGATCGGGCACCGCCTCGATGTCTCCATCGTCGCCTTCGCGCGGCCCGAGGGCTTCGCGTACTTCCCGACGTGGGAAGAGGTGGCGGTCAGCCTCGGGATCGTGGCCGGCGGGATGCTGGTGTTCCTCTTTTTCGTCGAGCGGCTGCGCGTCTTCGACGACGTGGCGGGCCTCGCTCCCCGGCGGGAGCCGAGTTGGGAGGCGGCCGGCGTGCGAACCCTCCGCGCGCCCGCCTCCGGGCTCCCGCGCCGCTACAGCCTCGCGGCCCTGGGCGGAGCGGCGACCGCGCTCCTCTTCCTGCCCCTGGGCGGACCTTCGGCGCCCGCGTCGCCGGTGATGGCGCCCCGGCGGATGGAAGGGGCCGTTACCCGGGTCGGCCCCGGGCGGACGCCGGTCGTGGAGCTCGCCGACGCCGGGTCCGCCACCGCCCTGCTCCTCGTCATCGACGGGAACCGCGCGGGCGAGATCGCGCTCTTCGACCACGCGGCCCACGAGGCCCGGCTGGAGGAAGGGTCGTGTGCGACCTGCCATCACCTGGACCTGCCCCTCGACCGTGGCACCTCGTGCTCGGCATGCCACCGCGACATGTACGCGCCCACGCCGCTCTTCGACCACCGCCTTCACGAGGACGCGCTCGGCGGAACCGACGGCTGCGCCGAATGCCACGCCGCCGCAGCAGTTCACAGCTACGACACCGCGACCGCGTGCTCGGAGTGCCACGCACCCGGGCAGGGCGAGCGGATCGCTGCGCCGGAGCCGCACTGGCGCGATGCCGCGAGCTACATGGATGCCATGCACGGCCTCTGCGTGGAGTGCCACGAGGATGCCGTGGCTGCCGCGCCGGGCGACCATCCGGCCGACCTGGGCGCCTGCCGCACCTGCCACGACCCCGACGGTCAGGAGAAGCTCCGGCGGCTCCAGCCCCGGCCTGATCCCGCCGCCAGCGTGGCCGGCGCCGGAGCGCCCGCCGCCACAGCCGGCACCGCCATCAACGCCGCCGTTCGGCGCAGGGAGTGATCTGATGCCGCCGTATGCCCGCGAGCTCCAGGACTGGATCCGCTCCGACCTGTTCGATGCGGTCCCGATGTCCATCAGCGTCATCAGCCGCAACTACCGGATCGTCGAGGCGAATCGGACCTTCGCGGAGTCCTTCGGCGACTGGCGGGGCAGGGCGTGCTATGAGGTCTACAAGGGGCGGGCCCAGCCGTGCCCTCGCTGTGGGGCGCTGGAGGCGTTCGTGGATGGCCGGTCTCGCACCCGCGAGGAGTCGGGCGTCGTGCAGGGCGGCCTCGCCATCGACTACCTCGTCCACCTGGTGCCGCTCGTGCGCACCAACGGCGAGATCCCGTACGTCATCGAGATGTGCACCGACATCACCGCCGTGAAGCGGCTCGAGCGCGAGAAGCGCGAGGCGGAGCGGCTCGCCGCTGTCGGCGAGACCGTCGCCGGCATCGCCCACGGGATCAAGAACGTCCTCATGGGCCTGGAAGGCGGCATGTACGCCGTGAACACTGGGATCGCTCGGGGCGACGACCAGCGGATTGCCAGCGGCTGGGCCACGCTGGAAGAGAACGTCGGCCGCATCTCCGAGTTCGTGAAGGAGTTCCTGGACTTCGCCAAGGGCCGGGAGACCGACGTTCGCCCGGTGGATCCCGACGCCCCCGCTCGGGCCGTGGCGGAGCTGTTCCGCGATCGAGCGGCGCAGGTTGGCGTCCGGCTCGAAACCCGTCTGGCCGGCGGTCCGCTGTTCCCGCTGGACGAGGAGGGGGTCCACGCCTGCCTTTCGAACCTCGTCTCGAACGCCATCGACGCGTGTACCATGGCGGACCAGGACGGCCGCGAGTTCGTCATCACTCTCGCCTCCCGGGCGGAGGAGGACACGCTGGTCTACGAGGTGGCCGACAACGGGGCGGGCATGGACTACGAAATCAGTCGCAAGGTCTTTTCGAAGTTCTTCACCACCAAGGGCTCCGACCGGGGCACCGGTCTGGGGCTCCTGACGACCAAGAGGATCGTCCACCAGCACGGCGGACAGATCACGTTCGAGACCCAGGAGGGCGAGGGATCGGTGTTCCGCATCACGCTGCCCAGGCACCGCACTGGCGAGGCCGCGGATGAGGACCGGACCGGCCCCACTCCCCTCCCGATCCAGGAGGAGGGGTGACCGTATGGTGCGACCGGAAGACAGGACCGTGCTGGTGGTGGACGATGAGCCCAATGTCCGCATCTACCTCGCCCGCATCCTCCAGGACGCCGGCTTCCGCGTCCGAACCGCCGCCGACGGGTTCGAGGCGCTGGAGATGATCCGCCGCGAGCCGCCGGACTTCATCTCCCTCGACCTGGTCATGCCCCGGAAGAGCGGCCACAAGCTCCTCTACGAAATGCGAAAGGACCGCACGCTCGCCGACATCCCCGTCCTCATCGTCACGGCCCACGCCCGTGACGAGCTGGGCGAGGGGGAACTGAGGGAGATCGTGGAGGACCGGGTGATCTCGGGCCCCGGCGTCTATCTCGAGAAGCCCGTCCGGCCGCTGGACTACGTGCGGGCGGTGCAGCGGGCGGTGGGCGTCACCGAGACGCTCGCGGACGACGACCGGGTCGCGCTCCAGGAAGAGCTGCGAGACGCGCTGCCGGCCGCCGAGCCGCACGCGCTCCGTCGGGCGCTGGAAGCGCTGAGGAAGGCCCCCGCGGGCGGCGGGGACTCTCCGGATCATTAGACCGCCCGGAAGTGGGAGACCGGAGCATGCCGAGTCAGGTGGGTATGAGGAAGATCCTCATCGTGGATGACGAGCCCGCGGTGGTCAGCTATCTGGAGATGCTGCTCCAGGACCACGGCTACGCCACCGTAACCGCCGACGACGGGGAGTCGGCCATGGAGGAGGTGCGGAAGGAGCACCCGGACCTGGTGACGCTGGACATCTCCATGCCAACAGCCAGCGGGACCCGGTTCTACAAGGCGCTCAAGACGGACCCGGTGCTCGCGAGCACCCCCGTCCTGATCGTCACCGCGGTGACGGGCTACGGCGGGGACCCGTACGGCTACGAGAAATTCATCAGCCGCAGCCGGCTCGTGCCGCCGCCGGAGGGGTTCTTCCCCAAGCCCATCGACCGCACCCGCTTCCTCGAGGAGGTGGACCGGCTCCTGCTCCACGCAGGGGTCTGAGCCCGACGCCGGGGTCAGTCCTCGACCCCGGTCTCCAGCTCCTCATCAGCGAACTCGACGTACACGGTCTCGCCGAACCGGCGGCCGTTCTTCTCGTCGTGCCGCATGAACTCCGGCGGGTCGATGCGGATCCGGAGCGTGTACTCGCCGTCGCCCGGGATCTGCCAGTTCCGGCCGTAGTGGAAGAGCCACGGGTGCCAGAGGAACGGCATGGTCTCCGTGCCCACTTCCTCGCCGTGCTCGTCCAGCAGCGTGAGCTCCACGTTCAGCCCCGGGATGAAGCGGTTGTCCGCCGCGTCCCGCACGCTGATCTCGATATGGATGTTGCCCTCCGGCTCGTGCCACTCCAGCTCGCCGTCCCTGAGCCGGTACATCCCCTCCGCCTCCTCGTGGGCGATGGCGACGATGTAGTCGCCCGCGTGCTGCTGCGCGCCGGCGTCGGCCACGTTCTCCACCATGTGCTCCAGCGCCTCCACGTACGCCGAGCCCTGGGCCCGCGCCAGGTCCAGCTCTTCCGGCTCCGCCTCGTCGCTCTCCTCCATGGGCGGATCGGTCGGGCGCGTCGGGGTGCTCCAGCGGTGGTCCTGCTCCTGCTCTGACATCGTTCTCCTCGCTCGTTCGAACTCGCGCGTTCCCGCGTCTCGGTTCACACGAGCGGGCGCAGGTGCCGTGCCGCGAGCCGCAGCGCTGTGCCCCAGGGGTCGCGTACCACCACTCCCTTCCCGGACCGGTGCACCTCGTGCCCGGCGGATTCCAGGCGCCCGGACGCCGCCACCACGTCGGAGGGGGTGGGGAGGAGCAGCTCCCACTCCAGCAGCCTGGCCTCGTCCGCGCCCGCCGCCGCCGCATCGGCCGCCCACGTGTTCACCCCCAGGTGGTGGTGGTACCCGCCCGCCGAGAGGAACAACGCCCCAGGGTAGCTCCACACGACCCGGTCCAGCCCGAGCGCGTCGTGATAGAACGCCGACGCCGCCTCCAGCTCACCCACGCGCAGGTGGACGTGGCCGATCCTCGCCCCCGCCGGCATGCCGCGCCACCGCGCGTCTGCAGCGGCCCGGACCAGCGCGCCGGTGTCCAGGGGCTCCGTCGTCATCACGATCTGTCCGTCCCGCTCCCGCCACTCGGCGCGGGGTCGGTCGGCGTAGACCTCGATGGCCAGCCCGTCCGGGTCCTGCAGGTACAGCGCCTCGCTTACCAGGTGGTCCGATGACCCCGCCGGCTCGCCCATAGCCGCCAGATGACGGACGAACGCACCCAGGCTCGTCCGGTCTGGAAGCAGCACGGCGAAATGGAACAGCCCGAGCCGTCCCTGGCGCGGCGCCCGAGCCGCCCCCGGCCGCTCGATCAGCTCGACCAGCGACGCGCTCCGAGTCGCGTCTTCGTCTGCCTCGGCCGCGCCCGCTGCCTCGGCCGCGCCCGTCTCGCCCGCACCCAGCGCGGCGCGCCCCTCACCGCGACTCAGCACCCGGAGTCCCAGGACCCGCCCGTAGTAGACGATCGATCGCTCCAGGTCCGCCACCTGGAGGCGCACGCGTCCGGGCCGCGTGGCGGCAGGGAGCCGGGCTCCCGGTGTGGGCTGTGCGATACCGCGGTCCTCGTCGGTCATGATATCCTCCCCGGCCCCAGGCCATGGCGCCGGCGCGCTCCGGATGTTCGATTGAGGCGGAGCCTCATGACGACCGGAGGTGGTGATGGAGCGACCAACCAGGATCGTGCTGGCCGTGCGCGTCGGCCATGCCTCCCAGGCCCCCGCCCGGAAGGCGGCCTGGCTCGCCGAGCGGCTGGGAGCGGAACTGACGCTCGTCTACGTCTCACCCGAGCTCCGGACCGTCGCGGAGGTGGCGGTCGGCGCCGGGATCGACGAGGCGGACGTGCGCGCGGGCATGATCCGGCAGGCCACCGCTCGCGCCCGCACATGGGGTGACGAGGCACTCCGCGGCATGCCGTTCGATGTGGTGATCGAGGACGGTGTGGTGGCGAAGCGGATTGCCGCGGTGGCGGCGGAGCTCGAGGCCGACCTCATCGTCGCCGGGAGCGAGGCACACGGCGCTCTCCATGGCATGATCCTCGGCGACACGACGCGCGCGATCCTGCGCTGCACGCCGTGCCCCGTGGTCGTGGTACCGCCGCTGCCCGAGCGCGACTGACTCCCGCGAGCGACCCTCCTCCCGCGAGCGACCTTCTCGTCGTCAGCCGCCCTGGCCGATCGTCGCCGCCAGCTCCGCGTCCAGCGCACGCGCCCGCTCGATCAGCGTCCCAACCTCAGGATCGATCTCCTCCATCCTCTCGAGGAGCGTCGCCTCGAACGCCTCCACGCGCGGCGCGATGGCCGGACTCTCCAGTACGGCCGCCTGCGTCGCCTGGAGCTGCTGTTCGATGGCCCGCGCCTCCATGACGATCTCCGTCATCGCTTGCTCGTCCTGCGACGACTGGGCCGCCTGACCCCGCTCCATCAACGCCTCCAGGCGCTCCATCCGCTCCGGCGTCTCCGGGTCCACCTCCACCATGGCCGCCTGGATGTCCTCGCTCAGCGACTCCTGCAACGCCTGCACTTCCGCGTCCTGCATCGCCTGCTGGTGCACCGGCTGGAGACGCGCCTGGATCGTTTGAAGCTCCGCCACCTTCGCCCGTGCTTCCGGCGGCAGCTGCATCGGGGCCGCCTCTGGCGCGGGCGCGCTCTGGGGGGCGGGCGACTCCTGCGCCACGAGCGCCCCCGGCGCCAGCACGAGCAGGGCGGGGATGAGAACGGTCTGGACAAGGCTCTTCTTCACGGACATCTCCTGCGGCGTTGGTTCCGAGCCGCGCCTCCCGCGGCCCGGCTGCTCTTCCTCGAACCCCGCCGGCGCCCCGCTGTTCCGATCGCCGGCCCCCCACCCGCGGACGCATGGCGCGGAGCAGCGGTCCCTCCCATCCTCCTGTCCGTGCTCCGTGTTCTGGGATCCGCGTTCCGTATTCCGTATCTTGTGCTGGAGCACCCCTCGATCCCCGAATGCCATGTACGACTCCGACGTGATCATCGTGGGCGCCGGCCTCGCCGGGCTCGCAGCCGCCGTGGAGCTGACGGACGCCGGTCGGCGCGTGGTGGTGGTCGACCAGGAGCCGGAACAGGCGCTGGGCGGACAGGCCTTCTGGTCCTTCGGTGGCCTCTTCCTCGTGGATTCTCCCGAGCAGCGCCGGATGGGCATCCGCGACTCCCTCGACCTCGCCTGGCAGGACTGGCGCGGAACGGCGGCGTTCGACCGCCCCGAGGACGTCTGGCCGCGCCGCTGGGCACGGGCGTACGTGGAGTTCGCGGCGGGTGAGAAGCGCGCCTGGCTCAGGGAGATGGGGGTCCGTTTCTTCCCGGTGGTGGGATGGGCCGAGCGCGGCGGTCACCTGGCGACGGGGCACGGCAACTCGGTGCCACGATTCCACATCGTCTGGGGGACGGGGCCCGGACTCCTGGAGCCCTTCGTGGATCGCGCCCGGCGCGCCGAAGCCGACGGGCTACTGACCTTTCGCTTCCGCCACCGCGTCACCGGTCTGGAGACCACCGACGGCGTGGTCGACGGCGTCACCGGCGATGTCCTGGCGCCGTCGGACGCACCCCGCGGGATGGCCAGTTCTCGTGAGGTGGTCGAGCCGTTCCTCCTGCGAGCGGGCGCGGTCGTGGTCACCTCCGGCGGGATCGGCGCCAATTTCGACCTGGTCCGAAGGAACTGGCCCGAGCGCATGGGCCCGCCCCCCTCGCGCCTGCTCGCCGGTGTCCCCGACCACGTGGACGGACGGATGCTCGCCGTGGCCGCCGCCGCCGGCGGCCGGGTCATCAACCCCGACCGCATGTGGCACTACACAGAAGGTGTGGAGAACTGGAGCCCCATCTGGAGCCGCCACGGCATCCGCATTCTCCCGGGCCCCTCCTCGATCTGGCTCGATGCCACCGGCGGACGACTCCCCGTCCCGTGCCTCCCCGGCTTCGACACGCTCGGCACGCTCGAGCACATCATGCGCACCGGCCACCACTATTCGTGGTTCGTGCTGAACCAGCGCATCATCGAGAAGGAGTTCGCCCTCTCCGGCTCCGAGCAGAACCCCGACCTCACCGGCCGCTCCATCATGGGTGTCCTCTCTCGCCTGAGGCCGGGAGCCCCGGCACCCGTCGAAGCGTTCAAGGAGAAGGGTCCGGATTTCGTCGTCGCCGCCGACCTCGAGACCCTCGTCGCGGGCATGAACGGCATCACCGACGAGCCGCTCCTCGACCTCGAGCGCGTCCGCCACGAGGTCGAAGCCCGTGACCGCGACCTCGACAACCCGTTCGGCAAGGACCTCCAGATCGCCGCCATCCGCTCCGCGCGCGGCTACCGCGGCGACCGGCTCATCCGCGTCGCGCCACCCCACCGGATCCTGGACCCGAAGGCGGGCCCACTCATCGGCGTCCGGCTGAACATCCTCACCCGCAAGACCCTCGGCGGCCTCGAGACCGACCTGTCCGCCCGTGTGCTCCGCGACGGCTCCGACCCCGTGCCCGGCCTCTGGGCCGCCGGCGAGGTGGCGGGTTTCGGCGGCGGTGGCATGCACGGGTATCGCTCCCTCGAGGGCAGTTTCCTCGGAGGGTGCCTCTTTTCCGGTCGCACGGCCGGCCGGGCGCTCGCGCGCGAGCTGACATAGGGACCGCTGGTTCGGGACCCCACGCGGGACCCGGCACGAGTTAAGGCTGGCGTAGCGGTTGCAGGTGGGGAACCGCGCACGACGAACCCGAGCCCACAACGGAGGAAACACCCATGGATCGCCTGAAGAAGATGTTCCAGTCGCACCCCAACCCCGCCAGCGACGCCGGCGATGCGGCGTTCGCGCTGGTCACCGCCGCCGCGGAGTGCGCCTACGTCTGCACCACCTGCGCCAATGCGTGCACCGAGGAGGACGATCCTTCCAGGCTGAGCGCGTGCATCCGCACGAACCTCGACTGCGCCGACATCTCGCACACCACCGCGCGGCTGATCTCGCGACCGGGTGAGCAGGAGCCGGCGCTGCTCCGCGCCCAGCTCGACGCCTGCGCCACCGCCTGCCGCGCCTGCGCCGACGAGTGCGACAAGCACGATCACGAACACTGCCGGATCTGCGCCGAGTCGTGCCGCGCCTGCGCCGACGCGTGCGACGCCATGAAGAAGGCGCTGGTCGCCTGACACCGGGGGCATCCGCCGGAGGGGCCGCGGGCGCGGTGGAGCGGTAGTGGCTACCCGGCGGTGTCGCCGTCCATGTCGTCCATCTGCTCCACCGCCCGCTGCAGGCTCCGGATCGCGTCTTCGAGCGTCCGGCGCAGCGCACGCACGGCCTCCGCGCCGCGGCTCGCGGGGGCCGTCTGTACGGTCTCGAGCTCGGCCGGGAGCTCCACGGGCGGGAGCTCGCCCACCAGCGCGCCCACCGACGATTCCATGGTCCCGTGCATCACCACCTTCGACGCGTCGGCCAGGATGATGCGCCGGAGCTCCGGGAACTCGAGGCTCTCGGGTCGCAGGAACACCGGCTCGGCGTAGAGGAGCGACTCGCCCACGGGCACCACCAGCAGGATCCCCCGCATGACCTCGGAGCCACCCTGTCCCCAGAGCGTGAACTGCTCGGAGATGACGGCGTCGTTGTCGATCCGCGCTTCCACCTGCCCCGGCCCGTCCACGTGGCGGCCGGAGGGGAACCGGAAGAGCACCCGCTCACCGTAGCGCTCGCCGTCGTTCCGGGCGGCGATCCAGCCCACGAGGTTGTGTCGGTTGTTGGGCGTGAACGGCTGGATCAGCAGGAATTCCTCCTTTGCCTCGCCCGGCAGCCGCGCCACGATGTAGTAGGGGCGGAGCGGCTGGGCGCGCCCGAACGATGATTGCACCGGCACGGACCACTGGTCCTCCTTGTTGTAGAAGACCACCGGGTCGCGCATGTGGTACTGCAGCAGCATCTGGCTCTGGACGGTGAACTGGTCCAGCGGGACCCGCACGTGGGCCCGCAGGTAGTCGGGCAGCTCGTCGGCCGACTTGAACAGGTCCGGGAACGTGCGCTGGTAGGCCAGGACCAGAGGGTCGGAGTCGTCGAAGACGTAGAAGTTGATGCTCCCGTTGTACGCGTCCACCACCGCCTTCACGCTGTTCCGTATGTAGTTGAAGCGGCCGCTCCAGGGCGTGGAGTAGGGGTACCGGTCCGTGACGGTGTAGGCGTCCTGGATCCAGAAGAGCCGGCCGGCCGCCACCACCGCATACGCCTCCCGGTCCCGTAGCAGGAAAGGGGCGATCGTCGAGAAGCGCTCAGGGATCACTCGCCGGTACTGGATCCGGCTGTCGTCGTTGATCTCGCCGGAGATCAGAATGTTCAGGTCTCTGAACTTCCAAGCGTACATCAGGCGCCGGAAGAACGACGACAGCTCCACGCCACCGTCCCCGGCGTAATTGGTGTACACCGGCCCGTCCCCACCCGGGTAGTTGAACTCCTGCATCCCGCTCCGGGCAATGACGTAGTCCAGGCTCTTGAGCCCGTAATAGACCTCCGGCCGGTCGAGCGGGATCTTGCCCCGGGGCGGCACGTCGCTGATGAAGAAGGTGGGCCGACCGCCGGACTCCACCTCGGTGACGGGGCTCATGGCCACACCGTAGCCGTGGGTGAACTGAAGCTGCCGGTTCACCCACCGTTGCGCTTCCTCCGGCAGCTTCTCCGCCGACAGCTCGCGCGTGGCGAGCATGACCTGCCGCAGCTGGCCGTCCACCACGTACCGGTCGGTGTGGACGGCGCGGAAATCGTAGTAGAGCCGGAAGAACTGGATCTGGTTGTAGCTCTGGAGCAGCGGTGTCTCATCCCAGAGCCGCACGTTCTGGATGGTGCCCTGGTTCTCGGCCACCGTCTGCGCATCCACATCGCCCCGCGCCGGGTGACTCTGCGACCGGATGTCCTCCAGCCCGAACGCCTGTCGCGTGTACTGGATGTTGTTCGCCAGGTATTCGCGCTCCACCGCCAGCTCGCTCGGCTCCACCCGCAGCCGCTGGAAGAGCGTAGGGGCGGCGCCGCCCACCAGGAGCGTCATGGCGAGCCACACGGCCACGGGCGCCACCAGACGCCGTGTGCCCCGGGCGTAGAGCCCCGCCGCGGCCAGCGCCGCGGCCGCCAGCACCGCGATGACCGTGAGCAGCGCCCGGCCAGGCAGGTTGATGACGCTGTCGGTGTGACCCACGCCGAAGACCGCGCCGGTGGGCGAGTAGAGCAGCTCGTAGCGACCCAGCCAGTGGCCGGCGGCAATGATGAGGAAGAGCCCGGCGCCGAGGAGCGACAGCTGGACCCGCGCCGGCCGCGCGAAGGTGAAGTGATCGACCCGGATACGGCTGGTGAGGTAATAGAACGCGGCGACGATGGCCATCACCCCGATCACGGCGGCGAGCAGCCAGAGCCGGAGCAGCTCGAGGGCAGGGAGCGTGAAGATGAAGAAGCCGAAGTCCAGGCCGAAGATCGGGTCCGTCTGTCCGAAGGGGACGCGGTTGAGGAACAGGAGCACCGTCTCCCACTCGGCCGCCGGGTGCGACGCGAGCACCAGCGCCGCCAGGACCGTAACGCCCGCGGCCACACGGCCGAGGAGCTTCCGGATGAACCTGTAGTCGTCCCAGGACAGCCCGTCCGGGAGCGCAACCGTCCCCCGCGTGGCCCGCCAGGCGTAGTACACGTTCGGCGCAGCCAGGGCCAGGAATACGACCAGACCCACCAGATAGAGGACCAGCCGGGTGACGGTCGTCGTGACGAGTACCCCCTCCTGCTCCACGCCGCTGAACCAGAGCCAGTCGGTGTAGAACGAGTGGGCCCAGCGGAGTCCGAGCCAGAGCAGGACGAGCCCCAGCGCCCAGAGGACGAGCCGCACCAGCCGATCGACCCGCACCAGGTCGAGGTCCTGCAGCCGGAATGACTGCGGCTCACCCCTCGGGTTCACCGGCCCTGGAAAATCCGCCATGACAATCACCTCTTCTCTGACACGAGATTTCCCGCAACGTAACCCCGGCGCGTGCGCCGGGGCGAGGCGCCGGTCGCGGCGGGGGTGTGCATGGGATTTGCAATCGCCGCTCGCCATGATCGACCTGCGAACACCCGACCCGCGCACGGCCCGACACGCACACGGCCTCCGACACGTTGCGGCCGCGATCCTCGTCCTCGCCGCTATGGGCGCCAGCACGCCCGCCTCGGCCCAGGACAAGGCCACCGGAAGCGCTCTCGCCGCAGCCGGCGGCGGGGTCGTCGGGCTCGTTGCCGGCGCGTACACCAACCTGGCCATCGTGGTGCTCAAGACCCGCTACGGTCACTATCAGCACTCGTTCAGGGACGCGTTCGGCTGGGAGTCCGCGCCCATCCTCATCGGCGGCGCCGCCGGCGTGACCATAGGGCTCGCCGACCGCAACCTCGTGATCCCCTGGATCATCGGTGGGAGCGCCGGCTTCGCGGTGGGCGCCGGGCTCGGCATCCTCTACGGCGAGATGGCCTGGGGCGACTCGGAGAGCCGCTGGGCCAACGCCGCCGTGGGCGCGGCCATCGGCATGGTCATCGGCAGTACCGTCGCCCTCGCCCACGACTGGAATAAGGGCGAGAGTGCCGCGCCCTCCGACGCCGCGGCCGTGCGCGTCCCGCTCCTCACACTGGGATTCTGACGGTGAGCCCGACCCTGGTCCCGACGCCCTCGCTCCGTCGGCTCATGCGGCCCGCCGCGCTCCTGGCCGCTACCCTCCTCGGCGGCTGCTCCAGCTCGCTGCCACCCCTCCCGGACTGGCAGCCGGTGCCCCTGCCGGCCGACGAGGAGGTGGAGTCCGTCCTCCTCTTCTTCGGGGACCCAGGCAAATCCGACTACCAGCAGGCGCCGGTCATCGCGGATGCCGCCCGTCAGGTGGAGTCGTGGTCCGCGCGCCTGGGGCGGGACTCGGCCGTGAGCGTGGTGTATCTGGGTGACCTGGTCTATCCCGAGGGTCTGCGCCCGCCGGGGGACCCGAACTACCCGCGCGACTCGCTGTACGTCCAGGCGGAGATCGAGGTGGTGGAAGGACCGGCCGCCCGCGCCCACGAGACGCGCGCCTACTTCATTGCCGGCAACCACGACTGGGGTCAGGCCCGGGGGATCGAGGGAGTGGAGCGGCTGCGCAACCTCGACTCCTTCCTGGATCGCGCGCGCCGCCGCCAGGATGTCAACGTGGACCTGGTGCCGACCGCCGGGGAGCCGGGGCCCCACATCGTCGACATCGGCCGCTCGCTCCGGCTGATCCTGCTGGACACCGCCTGGTGGCTGCTCTCCCGCGAGCCTGAGCTCAAGAGCGGCCTCATCGCCCGGATCGAGGACGCCATGGTGGACGCCCGGTTGGAGGGTCGCGCGGTGGTCATCGCCGCCCACCACCCCTGGCAGACCGCAGGGTCGCACGGCGGCAGCATGCCCTTCTGGGAGGCGTTCGGGCTCCGCTGGTTCCTCTACAGGACGGGCGCGGTGCTCCAGGACATCAACTCGCGGCCCATGAAGGACCTCCGGGTCGCCCTCAACGACGTTTTTTCTCGCGTCGGTCCGCCCATGGTCTTCGTCGGCGGGCACGACCACTCGCTCCAGGTCATCGAGGGCCCCGGCCCCCTCGACCCGCACTGGAGCCTCGTGAGCGGCTCCGGCGTCAAGGTCACCGAGGTGGGGCACGTCCCCGGCATGCGGTTCCGCGCCACCCGCGCGGGGTACATGACCCTGGTGACGCTGCAGAACGGAGAATCCATCCTCTACGTGCGGGGCGTCCCCGAGGAGTGGGTCGACTGCCCCACCGACGAGTATCCGGACCCGGCCGAGTGCATGGCGAACGCCCGGAACGAGTTCGACACCGTCTTCTCGATCCGCTTGTCCCGCGAGGACTGACGACAGCCCTCCCGTTGCGCCCGTCCGTCCAGCCGCTCGATGACCTCGGCGCCACGAAAGGCGCGCCCCCGGACCCCGGTTGCGGTGGCGACGGGACTGCCGCGATCTTTTTCGGAACATCCTGATCTCGAACCGCCGGACCGACAGAATGAAAGTTTGCATCGTCGCTCCCAACTTCGCCGCGCTCCGTCTGCCGGCGCTGGTCCTCCTCACGTTCCTGTCCGCCGCGTGTGATGGCGGCGCCACCTCCGCGGAGCCGCCCTCGGCGCCCACCGGTTTTTCGGCGGAGACCGCCTCCAGCACCTCCATCGAACTGAGCTGGTCCGCCGAGGGCGACGCAGCGGCGTTCCAACTGGAGCGGGCGGGTGCCATTGGCGCGTTCGAGCCGCTGACCACCGTTAGCGCCGGCGCCCGCGCCTATACCGATACCCGCCTGGAGCCCGACGCCGCCTACCGCTACCGGATCAGCGCGTGCGACGACGACCTCTGCTCCGCCACGCTCACCGCCAGCGCCCGGACCCTCAAGCTCCTCGCCATTGGCACCACCACTCTCCCCACCGCCACCGCGGGCGCGACGTACGAGCAGACCATCGGCGCGACCGGCGGCGACGGCAGCTACACCTGGGATATCACCGCCGGGTCGCTCCCGCAGGGGCTGTCGCTCGAGACCGCGGGCGGCGCCGCCGTCCTCTCGGGCACCCCCACCGCCGAGGGTAGCTACACGTTCACGCTCCGGGCGCGGAGCGGCGACGACCAGGCGGCGCAGGTCGAGCTCACGCTTCAGGTGACCCCGGAGCCGCCGCCGGCCCCCACCAACCTCGCCGCCGGACAGGCCACCATGACGGCTATCCCGCTTTCATGGAGCGCGGGCGAGGACCCCGACAGCTTCGAGCTGGAGCGCACCACCGGCGTGCTGGCCAACTTCGAGGCCATCGCTACCCTGCCCGGCACCGCCCGCGGCTACACCGACTCCGCCATAACACCGGGAATCACCTACCGCTACCGTGTCCGCTCGTGTGTCGACGGCGTCTGCTCCGCTTACTCCGCCACCGTCACGATCCTGACCCCGGCGCCCCTCCAGATCATCACCGATACACTCGACATCGCGGTGATCGGCACCGCCTATACCGATGGAGTGATCGCTACCGGCGGTGACGGAAATCTGACCTGGGAAATCGTCGCCGGCACGCTCCCGGCTGGGCTCGCGTTGTCAAAGGCGGAATTCAGCCAGAACGCGATCATCTCCGGCACGCCCGAGGGCAAGGAGACCGCGACGTTCACCGTGGGAGTCCGGAGCGGCGATGGCCAGACCGACCAGAAGGAGCTCACGCTCGCCGTCAGGACCACCGCGCCCGTCACCATAGAGACGGTCTGGCTGCCGGTCGTCGTGGCCGAAGGACCGTACAACGTCCTGCTCCAGGCCGCCGGAGGAGATGGTGAGAACTACGACTGGTCGGTCGACTCCGGCGCTCTGCCACCGGGGCTTGCGATCGTCGGCGATTCGGTCCAGGGCAATCCGCAGGAGGTCGGGAGTTTCGACGTGACGATCCGCGTCACGAGCGGCGACCGTGCGTACAACAAGGCGTTTACGGTGCGCGTGGTGCCCCAGAGCACCGGCCGCTATGACATCACTGCCTATCCCATCGCCGATATCCCGGACGACATCCAGCCGCACGTCGACGACGCGATCGCGCGCTGGGAAGAGGCGCTCACCGGCGACCTCTCGCCCGCGGCGTTCGCGTTCGATGAGTTCGAGCCAGGCGGCTGCTTCGGCTTCGGCGACGCGCTGAACGGCACATCGCTCGACGACATCATCATGCTGGTGAACATCGACTCGATCGACGGCCGCGGGAGCGTCATCGGGCAGGCGGGGCCGTGTGCGGTACGTGGGGGCTCCCGCCTCCCACTGGCGGGCGTCCTCACGCTCGACGTAGCGGACCTCCAGGCCAGAGTCGGGACCGACAACCTCACCGACCTCATCTTCCACGAGATGGGGCATATCCTGGGCTTCGGCACCCTCTGGGGCGGGCTGCGGACGGCCACGGACACCGACAGCGTCAGCTTCACCGGCGAGAGAGCCGTGGAGGAATGGCGCTCTCTCGGCCGCACGGGGAACGTGCCGGTGGAGGCGACTGGCGGTGAGGGGACGAAGAACTCCCACTGGCGGGAGAGCGTCTTCGGCAACGAGGTGATGACCGGCTTCACCGAGGCGGTCGGTGTGTTCCAGCCTCTGAGCCGCGTCACCATCGCGTCCATGGCGGACCTCGGGTACGCGGTCGACCTGGGCGTCGCCGACTCCTTCAGCCTCTACGCGGCGATCATGGCCGGCGGAGGCACGGCGCGGGAGCACGGCTGGGATGTCGTACTGACGGCCCCGCCGCGCGTACTCCGCGACAACCAGTGGGGACGCACGTTCCCCCGCCAGGAGCGCGCGCCGGACCGTCCGTAGCCGGCGATCCGTAGCCTACTCCGCACGGAGCGCTACCACCGGGCTCACCCTGGCCGCGCGGCGAGCCGGGAGCCACGAGGCAATGGATGCGACCAGCAGGAACAGGGCGGGGACGGCCAGGAATATCAAAGGGTCGTTCCCGGCCGTCCGGAACAGCAGGCTCTCGATGAAACGATTCAGGACCAGCGCGGCGGCCGCGCCCAGGGCGACCCCGGCCGCCGCAAGCGTCAACCCGCGCCGCACCACCATGAACGAGACCGCGCGCGTCCCCGCGCCCAGCGCGCGCCGCACGCCGATCTCCCGCGTACGTTGCGCCACCACGAAGCCCAGTAGCCCGTAGAGTCCCACGACCGCGAGGGCCAGGGCGGCGGCCGCGAAAGCGCTGAGGACGAACGTATTGAAGCGCGGCCCCGCCACGGCGGCCGATCGGCTGCGCTCCATCGGCCGAACGTCGGGGACCGGGAGCGCCGGGTCTACCTCCCACACCGCCTCGCGGATCGCCGCCGGCAGCCCCGCCACAGGCCCGTCGGTGCGGACCATGAGCGTCATGGCGGGCAGGACGATCTGCTGGTAGGAGAGGAACATGACCGGGGCCGGGTCGCTGTCGAGCGCTACGTCCTGGATGTCGCCCACCACGCCGATGACGGTGCGGGGCTCGCCATCGATGCCGCCCCAGTACAACCGCCTCCCCACCGCCGCCTCGCCCGGCCAGAGCCGCTCGGCCAGTGTGCGGGTGACGATGACCGTGGGCGGATTGCCGTAGCGGTCGTCGGAGGTGAAGAGCCGCCCGCGGAGCAGCGGGACGTCCATGGTCTCGAACCAGTTGGGAGTGACCGTCCGCCAGCGCGCCGACATGTAGCCGGCCTCGCCCGCCTCCCGGGCCCGCTCCTCGGGCGTCACATCATTGGCGAGGTTGAGCCCGCTGAACGGGTCGACGAACGCCGCGGCGGCCGCCGATACGCCAGGGATGCCAGCTACGGCGTCGAGGATGTTGCGGTAGGTCAGATAGAGCTGGAACTCCTCTGGGTAGCGCGCGTGGGGTAGGGCGAGGGGAACGGACCAGACGTCGCTGGTGCGGAACCCGGGATCGACGTCCTGGAGCCTGGAAAAGCTCCGGACCATGAGCCCGGCGCCCAGAAGGAGCATGACGGCAACGGCGACCTGCGCCACCACGAGCGCGTCCCGGAGGCGCCGCTGGCCCCGCGACGCGCCCGTCCGGCCGCTCTCCCGGAGCTGCGCCGACGCGTTGGTGCGGCCGGCCTGCAGGGCGGGGAGCACGCCGGCCAGGAGCGCGGTCGCGAGGGAGGCGGCCGCGGCGAAGGTGAGAACGCGGAGGTCGAGCCCCACGGCGTCCACCCGCGGGATCGTTGCGGGCGCGGCGGACCGGAACGCCGCTACCGCCCAGGCCGCGGCCGCGACTCCCACGGCCGCCCCGGCGGCGGCGAGCACGAAGGTCTCGGTCAGGAGCTGCCGCACGATACGGCCGCGGCCGGCGCCCAGCGCCACTCGTACCCCGAGGTCACGCCGGCGCGCGGTAGCGTGGGCGAGCAGCAGGTTGGCCACGTTGGCGCACGCCATGAGGAGCAGCAGCGCCACGGCGCCCCCGAGCACCGCGCCCGCCCGCCGTATCTCCGGCCTCACCAGCGCGTCGTGGAGGCCGCGCACCTCCACGCCCCACCCCACCATTTGCGGGTGTGATTCTGCCAGCCCGGCGCTGATTGCCGCCAGCTCCGACTCCGCTCGCGCACGCGTCGCCCCCGGGGCCAGCCGACCCACGACGTCGAGCCAGTGGTTCGTGCGGTCCGCATCCGCCTGCGGCACCAGCGGCAGCCACAGCTCCGCGTCGAAGAACTCGAAGTCCGCCGGCATCACGCCCACCACCGTGTGCGCTTCGTCGTCGAGCACGATGGACCGGCCCACCAGCGAGGGGTCCCCGCCGAACCGACGCTGCCAGAGGCCGTGGCTCAGAACCACCACACGCGCGTCGCCACCCGGAGAGTCCTCCGCTTCGCTGAACGTGCGGCCGAGCAGCGGGCGCGCCCCGAGGACTCCGAATAACGTGTGCGTCGTCGCCAGGCCCGTCAGCCGCTCCGGCTTCCCCTCCGACGTCAGGCTCACCGCCGCGTCCCGGTACGCCGCAAGCTCCGCCAGAGACTCCGACCCCGCGCGGAAGTCCAGGTAGTTCGGCTCCGACACCGAGAACGGCATGCCCCGGGGTGTCTCCTCCCGCACCAGCACCAGCCGCTCCGGGTTCTCCCACGGAAGCGGACTCAGCACCACGCCGTCCACCACGCTGAAGATCGCCGTGGTCGCTCCGATCCCCAGCCCCAGTGTCAGCACCACCACCGTCGCCAGACCCGGCGACCGTCGGATCATCCGCACCGCCGCGCCCACGTCCTGGCCCAGCGACTCCAACCACCGGGTCCGACGCGCCGCCCGCACCTCCTCCTTGTACCGCTCCACACCCCGGAACGACACCAGCGCCGCACGCCGCGCCTCCTCCGGCGACATCCCCTCCCGTACGTTCTTCTCCGTCTCCATCGCCACGTGGAACGCCAGCTCGTCGCTCAGCTCCCGCTCCACGTCGCCCTTCCGCACCAGCGCCCGCACCGACTTCCACGCGCCCCGCAGTCGGTCCACCAGCACCCCACCCATTACGCCGTCCCCAGAATCAGCTCCACCGCGCCCACGTACCGCCGCCAGCTCTCCGTCTCCTCACCCAGCGCCCTCCGACCCGACACCGTCAGCTGGTAGTACTTCGCCCGCCGGTTCTGATCCGTCACCCGCCAGTCGCTGTCGATCCACCCCCGCTCCTCCAGCCGCTGCAGCGCCGGATACAGCGACCCCTGACCCACCTGCAGCAGCTCCTCCGACAAATGCTGGATCCGCTGCGCCACCCCCCACCCGTGCATGGGCTCCAGCGCCAGCGTCTTCAGGATCAGCAGGTCGAGCGTGCCGCGGAGCACGTCGTGTGTGGCCGGATTCGTCATGGTTGCTCCCGTGGTGTCGGTGTCCGACATGAGGGTAATACGGGGTTGTGTCGGAAGTCAACAGGAGGCGGCTGCGGGCGGCTGCGGGCGGCTGCGCCGCCGTTTTCGGTCCACGGTTCACGGTTGACGGGGAAACCGGTGCGGGTGCAGGGCCGCCGCTCCGGAGGCCCGCAGGGAACAGCCGGACGCGGACACGCCAGACGGGCTCCTGTCCTGTCGAGGGACGTTCCGGTAAAGTCCCCAATGAACCGCCCGACTCCAGTTGTTTGGTGGCTTCCCCGGACTATTTCCGGTCAGGTCCCCAATGAAATGCCCCGCGCGTCGCCTTGTCTGGGGAGTTCTCCGGAATATGTCCGGTCGGGTCCCCAACGATCGAGACGACGTCGGTTGTTTGGGGACTTGTCCGGACAACGCAATGTTCCTGGTGGGGTCTCCTCCCTCCGCTCCCTCCGAGTCCTCCGAGTCCTCCGAGTCCTCCGAGTCCTCCGAGTCCTCCGTGACAGGCTGTGAAACGAGCCTTCGGCGTCCGCGAGGGTGGCAAGCTCAAGCCGGTGAGGCAACCAGCCGTGACCCGTGAACCGTGCTCCGAAAACGGCGGCGCAGCCGCCCTACGTCAGGATCTCCGCAAAATCCAGCTCCTCCGACCCGAGCACGAACGCCGTCGTGCCGAGCGGCGCGGCGAGCTCCTGGAGCTGCTCGTAATAGGCGGTGAAGTCGGGAACGGAGTCGGGCGGGGCGAGGCCGATGAAGACGAGGTCGGCGTCGGCGGAGACGCGGGCGAGGGTGGCGGGGAAGTCCTCGCGAGCGCCGACGAGCACGTCGGCCTCGGCGCCCACGCGGAGGCTGGCGATGGTGGCCTCCAGATTGGTGCGGGCTGCCTCGGCGGCGCTCTCGTGCGGTACCACGAGTTTGACGCAGACCCGCGTATCATTCCACTCCAGGCTGGTCCGGAGCAGGTACGCCAGCAGCATCATGAGCCCGCCGTTCCTCTGGAGGCCGCCCCACCAGATGTCGATGCGGCGGCGGTCGCCGAAGCCGCGGACCGGGTCGTACCGCAGCACCACGACGTTGCGGCGTCGCTCGTGGAGCATCTCCAGGGTGCGGCAATAGGCCTCCCGGTGTCTGGGCTCCTCGCTGGCGCCGAGGATGAAGGTGTTGGGGACGAGGGATCCCATGCCGTACGTGGACGCCAGGCGCTCGGCGCCGTCGAACGGGGTGTCCGCCTTCACGACCCGCACGAGCGCCTGCACCCCGCGCCGGCCGAGGTACTCGTCGATGGTGCCCTCGAGCTTCCGGTTCCGCCGCGCGTCCGCCGAGTCGGCGCGCAGCACCGTGGCCACCGTCAGGAGTCCGCGGTTGTGCGTCAGGTCGCTGGCCAGCTGGACCAGGTGCCAGCGGCTCGTGGGCGCGCCAGAGAGGACGAGGATGTGCGGCCGCCAGTTGCGGGGGTCCGGCTGGTCGTCGCCGAGCCGGAGGAGCACGGAGCGTGCGAGCGACAGCAGGACGCCGCGCCGCACGTCGCCCCACGCGGTCTTCATCTCGCGCCGCTCGAGCCACAGGAACACCGCGCCGATCACCACCGCGGCCGCCGCCGTGGCCACCGGGTTGATCAGGACCATGATCACCACACACCCAACCGCGCCCAGCAGCGACAGCGACCAGTGGACCCGGAACGACGGACGGAACGACGGGCTCCGGATCAGGCCCTCGATCCCCGCCGCCAGGTTCACCGTCATGTAGGAAGCAAGGAAGAACATGGTGAGGATCGGCGCGATGACGTTCAGCTCGCCCAGCGATACGGCCGCCAGCGCCACCAGCATGGTGACGATGGTGGCGATCCGCGGCTCATCCGCCGCTCCGGCCCCGCGGCCCAGGCCGGACATCCAGCGCGGTAGCACATTGTCACGCGCCAGAGCCTGCAGCACTCGCGGTCCCCCCAGGATGCTGCCCAATGCGCTGGATAGCGTGGCGCCCCAGACGCCCAGCAGGACGGCATCGCCCCAGAAGGCCATGCGGCGCATGACCAGCGGGTCCTCGATGAGCGTGCTCGGGTCCGCCCGCAGCGACAGGATCACAGGGAGCGTCATGTACACCACGTAGCCCACCGCCAGCGCCGCCAGCGTGCCGCGGGGGATCGAGCGCGCCGGGTCCTTCAGGTCGCCGCTCATGTTCACCCCGGCCTCGATCCCGGTCACCGCCGGGAAGAACACCGCGAGCACCACCCAGAACCCGGCGCTCGGCCCGGGCGCCGGCTGGAGCTGGAGCGTCGTCTCCTCCAGCGGGCTCCCGAAGAGGAACGAGATCAGCGACAGCGCGATGGCCGCCATGATGAAGTACTGCGCCCGGATCGCCAGCCGCGCGCTGGTGATTGCCAGGATCGCCACCACGATGGTGGTCCCGGCTGCCAGCATTCGCTGGTCCAGCATCGGGAAGACGCGGACCACGCTCTCCGCGAACCCGATCGTGTAGAGCGCCACGGAGAACGCCAGGGCGAAGTAGACGGGGATCCCGACGGCACCACCCGTCTCCACGCCCAGCGACCGGCTGATCATGTAGTACGCGCCGCCCGCCCGGACCCTCCGATCCGTGGCGATGGACGACATGGAGAGCGCCGTGAGCGCCGTGATGCTGGTGCAGATGGTGACGATGATGAGCGTCTGGATCAGCCCCACGTTGCCCACGACCCAGCCGAAGCGCAGGTACATGATCACGCCCAGGATCGTCAGGATCGAGGGTGTGAATACGCCCCCGAAGGTGCCGAAGCCGGCGCCCTGCGACGCGCCCGGGCGCGGCCGGGACTCCTCGACAGGGGGGCTCACCGGCCGATGGCTCCCGTACCTGCCCGGGCAGGTGCCGCGGCCATGCGCGTCATCCGCACGCTCGGAGCCCCAGGTTCAGCAGGACGGTGAGGACGACGGAAAGGACCATGCTCCAGAGGCAGCCGCCCCGACTGAAACGTGCGGGCATGATGGGTATCGGTTCCGTTTTCTGCGTGGGTCGTAGGCGCCGTGCCGAGGGGTGACGTCGCCACGAAGATCACGGCCGCGGGCGCGGATCGCCAGTCGCCGGGGCAACCGCGTGGAGCGCCCACGACCCGCGCACGATCTGCGCCCGCGGACAGACTGCGCTGGGTCGAGGCTGAAACCAGTATCGGGACAGGGGCGTAGGGATCGTCGAAGCCAGGGCTCCCCTGCGAGGTCCAGAGCCCGTGCCTGCTGAATACGAGCCGACGATCGATTTTTCATGAATGCTGTCCTGAGTACCATGCTCATCGCCTCGCTGGCGTTCCCCTCGACCGAGCCCGTGCAGCCTCAGTCCAACGAGTCCTCGAGCGACCCGGATCCCGACCGCGTTCCGGAGCTCCGCACCACCCGGATCGCGGAGCCGCCTGTCATCGACGGAGTGCTGGACGAGGCCTTCTGGACGCTGGCGGACGTGGCCACCGATTTCACCCAGAAGCAGCCCGACCCGGGACGGCCGGCGAGCCAGCGCACGGAGGTGCGCGTGGTTCATGACGACGAGGCCATCTACGTGGGCGCTCGCCTCTACGACACCGCGCCCGACTCCATCGTGGCGCAGCTCGGGCGGCGCGACAGCAACGTGCACTCCGACTGGTTTTACGTGGCGATCGACAGCTACTTCGACCGCCGAACCGGCTTCGTCTTCGGTCTGAACCCACGGTCGGTGATGCAGGACGTCCTGCTCCACAGCGACGTGGAGGAGGACGGGAGCTGGGACGCGGTCTGGGATGGCGCCGCCCGACGGGACGCGGAGGGTTGGACTGCGGAGTTCCGGATTCCGCTGTCGCAGCTGCGGTTCAGCGAGCCGGAGTCGGGCGCAGAGCAGGTATGGGGTGTGAACTTCCTTCGCAGCATCGCGCGCTACGGCGAGGAGTCCTTCTGGGCGCCCACGCTGCCGGACGAGCAGCGGGTGGTTTCGGCGTTCGGCGAGCTGCACGGGCTGGACCACCTGTCGCCGCCGCGCCGCCTCGAGGTGATGCCGTACGCGGTGGCGAGCGCCACGGCCGCGCCCGTCGAGGACGGGGACCCGTTCCACAGCTCCCTGGACCCGTTTGGCGGCATGGGCGCTGACATCAAGGCGGGCGTGACATCGGACCTGACGCTCACGGCCACCCTCAACCCCGATTTCGGTCAGGTCGAGGCGGACCCGAGCGTGGTGAACCTGAGCGCATTCGAGTCGTTCTATCCCGAAAAGCGGCCCTTCTTCGTGGAGGGGGTCGACATCTTCCGGTTCGGCATCGGCATCGGGGACGGCGACCTGGGGTCGGAAAGCCTGTTCTACTCGCGGCGCATCGGCCGCGCACCGCAGGGCGAGGTGGACGGGGATTACATGGACGCGCCTGCGGCCACGACCATCCTGGCGGCCGCGAAGGTCTCGGGCAAGACGCCGGGCGGCTGGTCCGTCGGCGTGCTGGACGCGGTGACGTCGACCGAGGACGCCGCGTTCTCGCTGGACGGGGTCGAAGGAGAGGTCCCTGTCGAGCCGCTCACCAACTATGGCGTGGCGCGCGTGATGAAGGACTTTCGTGCGGGGCGGAGCGCCATCGGCGGGATCTTCACCGCGACGAACCGGTCGCTGCCCGAGTCGGGGGAGCTGGACTGGCTGCGGCGGTCCGCGTATACCGGCGGCGTCGATTTCCGCCACCGCTTCGGCGGCGACGCCTACCAGGTCAGCGGCTCACTCGTAGGCAGCATGATCACGGGGACGGCCGAGGCACTGGACGAGATCCAGCGGTCTCCGGTGCATTACTTCCAGCGCCCCGACGCCGACCACCTGGAGTACGACCCCATGCGGACTTCCATGACCGGTTTCGCCTCCAAGGTGGAGTTCGGGAAGATTCAGGGCGACTGGCGGTACATGCTCTTCGGGATGAGCATCACACCCGAGTTCGAAGCCAACGACCTGGGGTTCCAGACGAACGCCGACATGGCGCTCGGCGGCTTCTGGGCCGGTTACAGCCACAACGAGCCGACGAGTCACTTCCGGAGATGGAACCTCGGCGTGAACGGATACGGGGGCGCCACGTACGGCGGCGAGCGCGTGGCGAGCGGTGGGAACATCAACGGCGGGTTCCAGCTCAACAACTTCTGGGGTGGCCACGGCGGCATCGAAGTGAGCGCGGGCGACTATTCCACCTCGCTTCTGCGGGGCGGGCCGGCCTTCCTGCGGCCTCCGCGCTGGAGCACGTGGTCCGGGCTCAACAGCGACCAGCGGAAGTCCGTGAGCCTGAGCCTCGGGCTGAACATGTCCGGCCAGGCGGAGAGCGATGCCGGGAGCTTCCGGCTCAGTCCCGGGATCACGGTGCGACCCACGACCAGCGCCGACCTCTACCTGGGACCGTCGTTCTCGCACAATCGCGACGTGCTGCAGTACGTGGAAACCGCGGAGCTGGACGGCGGGACCGAGTGGATCCTCGGAACCGTGGAGCAGACCACCGTGGCCATGACCATGCGGCTCAACTACACGTTCTCCCCCGCGCTCTCCCTCCAGCTCTACGCCCAGCCGTTCATCAGCGCGGGCGACTACTCGACCTTCAAGCGCGTCACGGATCCGCGGGGCGACGCTCTCGCCGATCGCACACAGCTCCTGGGCGACGACCAGGTCTCCAGCGCAATGGTCGATGACGAGCGGCGCTATTTCCTCGATTTCGATGGTGACGGGGCCGCCGACTTCGACTTCGCGGACCCGAGCTTCAACTTCAAGCAGCTCCGCTCCAACGCGGTGCTGCGCTGGGAGTACCGGCCCGGGTCCGCGATCTTCGTGGTCTGGAGCCAGGGCCGGACCGACTTCCAGCAGGACGGGCGGTTCCGGCTCGGTGACAATGTGGGTGACCTGCTGGCGGCCGACGGGACCAATGTGCTGATGGTGAAGGCCAGCTACTGGTTCGGCCTCTGAGATCTACGCGTTGCTTCCCTGCAGGCGGTCCGTGACCGGTTCGCCCTAGCTGATCTTCTCGATACGGCGGGCGCGGATCACCCAGTCGAAGGCGCGGATCTGCGCCAGGGCGTGGTCGGAGATGGCGTGATCGACCTCAATGGTCATGAGCGCCTGCTTGTTCCGGCCCGTGCGGTCCACCCGCATGGTGGCCAGGTTCACACCGTCCTCGGCGAACACCGCGCTGATGGCTGCGATGGTTCCCGGCCGGTCCCGCGCCACCAGCACCAGCGTGTCGTAATCGCCCCCCAGGGCAACGGGGAAGTCGTCGATCTCGGTCACCTCGATCCGGGCGCCGCCCACGGACGCGCCCTGGAGCGTGACCGACTCATCGCCTTTCCGTACCTCGAACTGCGCGGTGTTCGGGTGCGCGTCCTCCCCCAGGTCGGTCTCCTCGAAGCGGTAGGAGAGGCCGGCGGCGTCGGCCTCCTCGTACGCGGACCGGAGCCGCAGGTCGTCGGGGGCGATCCCCAGGAGTCCGCCCACGATCGCCCGCTGCGTACCGTGGCCCTCGCCCGTCGCGGCGAACGAACCGTGCAACCGGATCACCGCCTCGTCCGGCGTCTCTCCGAGGATGGCCCGGGCCATGAGGCCCAGGCGGCAGGCACCGGCGGTGTGGGAGGACGAGGGTCCCACCATGACAGGTCCGAGAATGTCGAACAGTCCTACCATGGGGCCTCCTACGCGCTGATTCCGGTGGGGCTCCGGGACGGCTGGATCTGCACCAGCCGGCGCGCGGACGGTGTGGCCGCGAGACCACCCTGCGCGGTCTCCCTGTACGCCACGGGCATCTTCCGCCCCACCTCTCCCATCACGTCGATGACCTCATCGGCGGGGACCGGGAAATCGAGCCCGGCCAGCGCCATCTCGGCCGCAGACAGCGCCTGCATGGCGGCGGAGGCGTTCCGGTAGATGCAGGGGATCTCCACGAGGCCGCCGATGGGGTCGCAGATCAGGCCCAGCATGCCCTGGAGCGCGAGGGCGACGGCGGTGGACACCTGGTCATCGCTCCCGCCGGCCAGCCAGGTCACGCCGGCGGCGCCCATGGCCGCGGCGGACCCCGTCTCCGCCTGACAGCCGCCCGCCGCCCCGGAGAGGGAGGCCCGGTGTGCGATCACCCCACCCACCCCGCCGGCGACGAGCATGGCGTCCACCAGCTGCTCCTCGTCCGCCTCCAGGATCTCGCCCGCCGAGATCAGGATCGATGGCAGCACTCCGGCGGCGCCTGCCGTGGGGGCGGCCACGATCAGCCCCATTGCGGCGTTCACCTCGAGCGTGGCAATGGCGCGCGAGAGGATTGACGTCACCCGGTCTCCCATGAGACGCGGCCCGTTGCTGAAGAGCCGCGCGGCGCGCCCGCCCGTCAGCCCCGACGGGGAGCGTACATCTCCCTTAAGCCCCTCCTCCACCGCCTCGCGCATGACACGCATGGTCTTCCGGATCCGCGCGCGGACCTCTTCCTCCGTCCGCCCACTCTCCTCCGCTTCCGTCTCCAGGATGGTGCGGGGGAGCGTGCGCCCGCTGTCGCGGGCGTCATCGAGTAGCGCGGCTATGGACTTGTGCATGACGTTCACGGGAACGGGGTTCGGCCGCGGTGGATTCGTGCAAAGGCTGCGCCGAAACGCGCGGCAGGCTCGCGCCTGCGGCCCCGGCCCGGCGCCCGGTCAGAGGCCGGACGGGTCCAGCATGGTGGCGAACACCTGCCGAAAGAAATCCAGCGGGAGCGCGCCGCTCATAGGCACGCCGTTCACAATGAAGGTGGGCGTGCCCCGGACGAAAAACTCCTGCGATGCCTGGTTGTGGCGCGCAAGCAGCGCCCGCGGCCCCGTCTCGTCCATGCACGCGTCCACCGCGTCCCGGTCGAGTCCAGCTTCGGCGAGGTAGTCCAGGATCCGCGTCCGCGCGTCCGCGCCCCGCAGCGCCACCTGCCGCTCGTAGAAGACGTCGTGCGCCTTCCAGAACGCCTCCGGTCCACCCTCGCGGGCCACGCACTCCGCCGCCACCCCCATGAGCTCACCGCCCGCGAAGCCGAACATCACCGGCACGTACCGCCACCGCACGAGCCCGGTATCGATGAACTCCTTGCGGATCTCCGGCAGCGTGCCACGGGCAAAGCGCGCGCAGTAGGGGCAGCCGAAGTCGCTGAACTCCACCACGGCGATGGGTGCATCGGGGTCGCCCAGCGTATGGCCCACCTCGACGCTCGCCGGCGGGATTGTGTCTCCGCTCGCGGCCACCGCCACTACGCCGCCGGTCGCAGCCTCACTCCCGGCCTCACTCGCGGCGCCCGCCGCCGACGGATCGCATGCGGCCGCCACCCAGAGAGTCGAGACCAGGGCGAGCACGCGCCCGGCCCGAACGCCGGAGAAATATCGGTCCGCTGTCATGCTGGCTCCTGCATCGTTGGGGAAGATTTCGGGTGAAGCTCTGGCAACATCGGCCGGAGGATAGCGGCGGCCATCGTGCCGACGCCAGTGCCGACCGGCGCGTGCCCGTCCACCACCCCGCGGCACGAGCACGGACGCGCCGCCGTAGCGGCGGCACGGGCCTTGTACAGGTACTGCACCACACCACAGACAGTCCGCTACCCCAGCAGAGGAGCCCATCATGGACCGCAAGAAAGTCATCGGGACGGCCGCAGGAGCCGCCGCGGCCGTGACCGCCGTCGGCGTCGCCGCGGTGAAGCTTAAAAACCGCAAGCCCACCGTGTTCCACGTGCAGCAGAAAGAGGACGCCTGGACCGTCGAGAGCGAGAGCGGCAAGCCCGCTCCCACGACCCACGACACAAAGCGGGAGGCCGTCAAGACGGCGCGGGAGCGCGCCACCTCGGCCGCCCCGAGCCAGCTCGTGATCCACCGCCGCGATGGCAGCGTCCAGAAGCAGCATGCCTACGATCCGGAGTAGCCGCCCGCCCCATCAACCCCGGCCGCACGCACTCGCCGCACTTCGCGGCGGGTGCGTCGGCCGGCCCCGCTTCCGCCTCAGTCCGCGCTCAGGGTCTCCTCGATCGCCTGCACCAGCACCTGCTTCGGGACCGCCCCCACCACACCGTTGACCGCTTCCCCGTCCCGGAAGATGCCGATGGTCGGGATCGAACGGATCCCGTACTTCGACGCCACTCCCTGCGCCTCGTCCACGTTCACCTTCGCGAACCGGACCTTCCCTTCGTACTCGTCCGCCAGCGCCTCCACGATCGGCGCCACCATCCGGCACGGCGCGCACCACGGTGCCCAGAAGTCCACCACCACCACGCCATCCTTGTCTTCCACCTGAGTGGCGAAATCGGCGTCCTGCAGCTCCATCACGTTCTTCGTCTTCATGCTATGCCTCCTATTATTCAATAGATACCCATACAGTAATACACTGCGGCGACGAAAGGTTCCAGGGGACCGCGGAGGCCGGGCAAGTCCCCAAACAACGGGCGCGCCGGGATTCACTGGGGAGTCGACCGGACATATTCCGGACAGCTCCCCAAACAAGCGCGCCTCCCCCGGCGTTCCCTGGGGACTTCGCCGGACATAGTCCGGGAAAGCCCCCAATCAATTGGCGTGGGGTTGTTCCCTGGGGAGTTGCCCGGGAACTACCCCGGCGCGGCGGCCGAGGTGTGGGGGCTGCCGGGGAGATCACCGCCCCGGCGAGCGGCCGTGGATCACGGATCGGACTGGGAGTACGCGGGGCCGGACTGGGAGTGCGCGGGTCCGGACTGGGTGTGCGGCAGCGTGTCGTGGCCGCTCCGGTCGGCGTGCTTCCAGCCCTGGAGGCTGATGTGCTGGGCCTGCTCGAAGAGTCGATCGAGGACCTCGAAGGGGTCGTCGCTTTTGAGGCCCTGGGGCGCCGTGGAGCGGATGTCGTGGCGGATGACGCGACGGAGGAGGTCGAGGTCGCGCCTGAGGGCGCCGGTGGTCCAGCCGAGCTGGTGTCGCTGAGCGCCGTGGAGCTCGAGTGTGGTGCGCTGGATGGCCGTGCCGCCGCGGAGCACCTGTGAGACGTCCTGGCCCACGGAGCCTGCGTGACGCAGGAGGTCGGACAGGCCGGCGATGAAGTGGGGGATGTGGTCGCGCAGCTCGATATCGGTGGCCTCGCCGGCGCGGGGGATGCCACCGTCCTGCCGGAGCCGATCGACGTAGGCATCGACGATGGGCTTGAGGCGGCGGAGCAGGTGATCGGCGAGGATGGGGAGCCCCTCGATCTGGCGGTCGAAGACGCGGCGGTCGCGGCGCGAGTCGTCGATCTTGCGCGGCGCCGCGAGCCAGAGGGAGAAGGTGGATCCCTTGCCGGCCTCGCTGACGACGGTGAGGTCGCCGCCCATGAGCCGCGCGAGATAGCGTCCGATGGCGAGGCCGAGGCCGGAGCCGTCGGTCTCGCGGGTGAAGGAGTTGGTCTCGGCCTGAACGAAGGGCTCGAAGACGGCGTCAATGCGGTCCTCGGGGATGCCGATCCCCTCGTCGTGTACGTCGATCCGGATCCAGGGGCCGGCGCCGATGGGGGCGCCGCCGCGGGGCGGGTCCTCGACGCGCTGGCACTCGATGATGACGCGGCCGTCCTCCCGGGTGAAGCGGAACGCGTTGGAGACGAGCTGGACGAGGATCTGCCGGACGCGGATGCCGTCGCCGAGGAATCGGAAATCGCCCTCACCGTCGCATCGGGTCTCGACGCGCACGTGCTCCGGCGCCTGCTGCGACACGATCTGGAGCGTGGACTCGATGACATCGTGCACAATGTTCGAGTGGTTGCTCACCGTGAGCTCGCCGGCCTCCGCCCGGGATACGTCCAGGACTCGGGTGACGAGCTCGAGGAGGTGCTTGCCGCTCACGTCGATCCGCGACAGCAGCGCCCGCTGCTCATCCGTCAGCTTCCCCTTCACGCCCATGTCCAGGATCTGCGTGTAGCCGAGGATGGCGTTGATGGGGGTGCGGAGCTCGTGGCTCATGACGCCGAGGAACTGGCTCTTGGCGCGGCTGGCCATTTCCGCGGCCTCCCGCGACCGGCGCGCCTGCCGGTAGAGGCGGGCGTTGTCGATGGCGATGGCGGCGCGGTTCGCCAGGTCCTCGGCGAGGGCGAGGTCGTCCTCGTTGAACGACCGTCCCTCCAGGTCGCTGACGAACGTGATGGCCCCCAGGCAGTCGCCGCGGGCGCTCAGCGGCACGCTCATCAGCGAGCCGATCCCGAGGCGGAGCAGGATCTCGAGGTTGCGCGGGTTGCGCGCCACGTGCTCGAGGAGCTCCTGGTCGACGTGCGGGACGATCTCGGGCTGGAGCGAGCGGGCCACGATCGGCACGCCCAGCCGGTCGTGGCGAGTGGGCGGCCACCCCTCCCTCAGCTCGGTGACCAGCGCCTGCTTGTCGTCCTCCGGGTGCACGATCGCGAGCCGGCGGATGTCCCCGTTGGCCTCGACGATGTCCACGATGCACCACGCCCCCAGGTCCGGCAACGCGAGCCCCGCCACGGTCGAGAGGGTGGTCTCATAGTCCAGCGAGTTGGCCAGCAGCCGGCTGGCTTCGGCCAGGAACGACGCCTCCCGCGCCGTCTGCCGCGCGGGGTCCAGGCCGGGATCCGGTGCGCGGCGGTGCACCTCCGGGGCGACGCCCCGGTCACCGCCGGAGCGGGCGCCCGGGCTGGCTCCCCGGTCAGCGCCCGGTTTGGCTCCCCGGTCAGCGCCCGAGGTGGCTCCCCGGTCCGCTGCGGAGTTGGCGCCCGAGCCGCCGCCGCCGCACGCCGGCGCGGTGCCATCACCGCCAGCAACGTCTACTCCTCTGTCTATGTAGTCCATGACCGGCACCCATTCGACCGGGACGAATCCGCTTCAGGACTTCAGAAGTATTGCAGGATGAATGCCGCGCTCGCGGGCGCGCCGCGCACGCGCGCGCGAAGCGAATGAGGGGCTTCCCGCGGGGTGCGGGACGGGCTTCCGCAGGGTGTGTGAGGGCGTTCCGCTGGGCGCGTGACGTCCCCCGGTCCGCCCCCCGCGCCGCCGCGTCGGCTCAGCGCGGGAGCCGGATCTCGGGGTCCTCGGGGAAGGGTCGGTAGAGGACCATGGTGCGGCCGACGGTCTGGGCGACGGCGACGCGATCGATGCGGGCGGCGATCTCGGCGGCGGCGGCCTCCACATCGGTGGGCGCGGACTCGTGGACCTTCACCTTGAGGAGCTCACGCGTATTGAAGGCCTCGCCGATACTGGTAATGACCGCAGCGGTGACGCCGTCGTTGCCCACGTGGAGGATGGGCTTGAGGTGGTGTGCGAGGGAGCGGAGGTGAGCGCGCTGCCTGGAGGTCAGGGTGTCGATGGTATCCGTCCTGGCTGGAGTGGTTCCGGGAGACAATATCGGGTTAGTGGGGACGGTCGGGAAGGGGTGCGGGGGTCGTGGATTCCGGAGCGGGAGGGGGGCGGTGCGAGCGGCGGGGCATCCGAGTATGTTGCAGCGGGGTGGGGGGCGGTGGGTGATTCAGGCACACAATCTACGATTACATAAAGTCGACCAATGACGAAGAGCGTGCGGGCATACAATTCATTCCAGATGGCGCAGTCGCAGTTCGACCGGATCGCGGACCTGCTCGATCTGGAGCCGGGTACGCGTGAGCTCCTGCGCGAGCCGCTGCGGGAGTTCTCGTTCGCGATTCCCGTGCGGATGGACGACGGGAGCGTGCGGGTGTTCCGAGGCTTCCGGGTGCAGCACAACGACGCGCGGGGTCCGAGCAAGGGCGGGATCCGGTTCCATCCGCAGGAGAGCCTGGACATGGTGCGAGCGCTGGCCATGTGGATGACGTGGAAGTGCGCGGTGGTGGACATCCCGCTGGGCGGCGGGAAGGGCGGAGTGGTCTGCGATCCGCACGACCTGAGTCAGCGCGAGCAGGAGCAGATCTCGAGGGGCTGGGTCCGGCAGATCGCGCGGGATGTGGGCCCCGTGCGGGACGTGCCCGCGCCGGATGTGATGACGACGCCGCAGCACATGCTGTGGATGCTGGACGAGTTCGAAGCCATCCACGGGCAGCGTCTTCCGGGGTTCATCACGGGGAAGCCGGTCGGGATGGGTGGCTCGCTGGGCCGGAAGGAGGCGACCGGGTACGGCGTGGTGTTCACGATCCGGGAGGCGCTGAAGGAGCTGGGGCTCCGGGCCGAGGACACGAGCGCGTCGGTGCAGGGGTTCGGGAACGTGGCGCAGTACGCCATTCAGCTCTACACGCAGCTGGGCGGCACGGTGAAGTGCGTGTCCTCGTGGGATCAGGCGGACCAGACGAGCTACGCCTACCGGAAGGAGACGGGCGTGGACCTGGACGAGCTGCTGACGGTCACGGACCGGTTCGGCGGGATCGATGGTGTCCGTGCCGCGGAGCTGGGCTACGAGCGCCTGGACGGGGACGCGTGGCTGGAGCAGGAGGTGGACATCCTGATCCCGGCGGCGCTGGAGAACCAGATCAACGCCGACAACGTGGACCGCATCAGTGCGCGGGTGCGGATCATCGCGGAGGGCGCCAACGGTCCGACGAGCCCGGAGGCCGATCGCGTGCTCCACGAGCGGGGTGTCTTCGTCATTCCGGACCTGCTGGCGAACGCCGGTGGCGTGACGGCCAGCTATTTCGAGCAGGTCCAGAGCAACATGAATTACTACTGGGAGCGTGACGAGGTCCTGGGCAAGCTGGATATCAAGATGACCGCCGCGTTCATCGCCGTGAGTGACCTGGCGAAGAAGCGGGATCTGTTCACCCGGGACGCCGCGTACGTGATTGCGGTGGATCGGGTGGCGCAGGCGTGCAGGGACCGCGGCTGGGTCTGAGCGGCTATGGAGACGGTCCCCGCTTTCGACCGTCAGTTCTTCCGCTCCGACGCCGTATTCAGTCGGATCGGCGGAGGAAGCCTGGGCGGGAAGGCGGAGGGCCTGATCCGGATCCGATCGGCGCTGGAAACACGGCTGGGAGGTGAGGTGGGCGGGATCGAGCTGGCCATCCCGCGGGTGGCCGTGCTCGGGACCGACGCGTTCGACGCGTTCCTGGCGCGTAACGATCTCGGGGGTGCGATCGCCGGTGACCTCCCCGATGATCGCCTCGCCCACGCCTTCCAGCGGGCGGACCTTCCGTCGGAGCTGGTGGGCGACCTCCGGTCCCTGGCGGAGGAGGTGAAGCAGCCGCTCGCCGTTCGCTCCTCGAGTCTGCTGGAGGACGCGCTGGCGCGGCCGTTCGCCGGAATCTACGAGACCAAGATGACCCCGAACAACCAGGCGGAGGCCGGTGCGCGCTTCCATCTCCTGGCGGAGGCCATCAAGTTCGTCTACGCCTCCACCTTCTTCCGGGATGCCCGGACCTACCGGCGCGCGGCCGGCATCGACGACGGCGAAGAGAAGATGGCGGTCATGATCCAGGAGATGGTGGGCGCTCGTCATGGCGACCGCTTCTATCCGGACCTCTCCGCCGTCTGCCGGTCCTACAGCTATTATCCAGTAGGTCGGGCGGCCCGAGAGGACGGAGTGGCGGTCCTGGCGCTTGGACTGGGGAAGACCATCGTGGATGGCGGACTCTGCTGGTCGTACTCGCCCCGGCGGCCGAAGGCGCCCCGGCCCTTCGCGTCCACGCGCCAGATGCTGACCGAGACACAGTCGCGCTTCTGGGCGGTGAGCATGGCGCGGCTCAGGGAGTACGATCCCACCGTGGCGGAGGAGTACATGGTGGAGTGCGATCTGGCGATCGCTGAGTTCGACGGAACGCTCCGGCACCTGGCGTCCACGTACGACGCGGAGCGCGACCGGCTACGGCCGGGGACCGGATCGGAAGGCCCGCGGGTCCTCGATTTCGCGCCGCTCCTCCAGCTCAGGGAATGGCCGCTGAACGACCTCGTGAAATCGCTGCTGGAGGTGTGCGGTGAGACCCTGGGCGCGGCGGTGGAGATCGAGATGGCCATGACGCTCCCGGTCACGGCGGGGGAGCGACCGCGGGCGGGGCTGGTGCAGGTGCGTCCCATGCGGACGCCCAGCGCCGAGGTGACCCTCGAACCGTCGGATCTCATGGGCGGCGGAGTGCTGCTGTCGTCGGAGAACGCGCTCGGGAACGGGGTGGTGGCGGGGGTCCGGGACATCATCTACGTCAAGCCCGAATCGTTCGAGGCGCGGCGGACGCCGCAGGTGGCCGGGGAGGTGGAAGTGTGGAACCGCGGCATGGTGGAGGCGGGGCACGGCTACCTGCTGATCGGCTTCGGCCGGTGGGGCAGCGCCGACCCGTGGCTGGGGATCCCCGTGGGGTGGGGCGGCGTATCGGGGGCGCGAGCAATCGTGGAGGCGACGCTCCCCGCCATGGACGTGGAGCCGAGCCAGGGCTCACACTTCTTCCACAACCTGTCCAGCACCGGTGTGCTCTACTTCACCGTGCGCCACGGCACGGGAGCCGCGCTCGACTGGGAGTGGCTGGAGGGGCTCGAGACGGTAGACGAGACGGAATGGCTGCGACACGCGCGGACGGTAGCGCCGCTGGACATCCGTGTGGATGGCCGGACAGGGCGCGGTGTGGTCCAGCGTGGCGAGGAGGAGTGACGGGTGCCTGACAGGGAATCGATCGAAGAGGTGATGGAGGCCCTGCGGGAGCGGGCGAAGGAGCTGGCGTGCCTCTACCGTGTCGACGAGATCCTGGCACGAGACGCGCCGCCAGATGACATCTACCGCAGGGTCCTGGACGCCCTCCCGGAGGGCTGGCGCTTCCCGGAGGTGGTGCAGTCCACGCTCGAGGTCCAGGGGCGCCTGTACCGACCGCCGGGGTTCCGAAAGACGCCGTGGGCGCAGACCGTGCCGATCCTCGTCGACCGGGAGCAGGTCGGAGAGCTGAGCGTTTACTACACGGAATCGCGCCCGGCCGGTGACGAGGGGCCATTCCTGAAGGAGGAGCGGCGGCTGCTGAACGCGCTGGCCGACCGCCTCGCGTCCTTCGTGCTGCGCAGGGACATGCCCGGCCGCCCGCCCGCGGGCCGGAGCACGCCGGACGAGGCAAAGTGGCGTGTGATCCTGGAGTTCCTCCGGCGGACCGACCCGCCGCTACTGCAGTGGATCAGCCGCAAAATGCTGAACCACCTGCGCTGGAAGGGGCTGGAGGACGCGGAGCGACTGGTGTCACCCACGGTACGGCTGTCGGAGGCCGAGCAGGGGGAAGAGAACCGCCCTCTCGTGCGGGTGCCGGCGCGGGAGGTGCGCGCGGAGACCGCCGAGGTCTTCCGGATCGCGGGCGAGCACCTGCCGGACGCGGAGATCCTGGCGCACATCCAGATGTGGATCAGCCAGGACAAGGTGGGGTTCCTGATCCAGGCGCTGGAGGACCAGGGCTCGGCGCTGAGCCAGCTGGTGGATGGGCTGGACCGGTTCGAGGCGCTGGGGGTGGCGGAGTCGGAGCTGCCGCACTCGGTCCAGACCATGCTGCGGGTGGCGCTTCTGCGGAGGTTCTTCACCGACCAGATCTCGTTCATAAACACCGCGAAGAGCGTGGTGAACCTGGGCGACTTCTACCGCCTCTCCCGTCGGCTGCTGGCGGCGCCCGGCAGCCACGGCCGGCTGGGGGGCAAGAGCGCGGGCGTGTTCCTGGCTCAGCGGATCATCGAGAGCTCGCCGGAATACGCCGACGTCCTGAGCGACATCCGGGTGCCGAAGAGCTGGTACGTCTCCTCCGACACGGTCCTCGCCTTCGTCCGGTACAACAACCTGGACGACATCTACGACCAGAAGTACATGGAGATCGACCAGGTGCGACAGCAGTACCCGCACGTGGTCCAGGTCTTCAAGAGCGCCGACTTCCCGCCGGAGCTCCAGAAGGGGTTCAGCGCCATGCTGGACGACCTGGGCGACGTCCCGCTGATCGTGCGGAGCTCGAGCCTGCTGGAGGACCGGACGGGGTCCGCGTTCAGTGGGAAGTACAAGAGCCTGTTCCTGGCCAATCAGGGACCGAAGGGGGAGCGCCTGCAGGCGCTCCTGGACGCGGTGGCTGAGGTGTACGCGTCGATCTTCGCCCCCGACGCCATCGAGTACCGCGCGGAGCGGAACCTCCTGGACGTCCACGAGGAGATGGGTCTCATGATCCAGCAGGTCGTGGGCACCCGGGTGGGCCGGTACTACCTGCCATCGTATTCGGGGGTGGCGCTCAGTACCAACGAGTTCCGGTGGTCGCCGCGGATCCGCAGGGAGGACGGGCTGGTACGGCTGGTGCTCGGACTGGGGACGCGGGCGGTGGACCGCCTGAGCGACGACTACTCGGTGCTCTTCGCCCCCGGTCAGCCGGGGCTTCGAGTGAACGTCACCGCCGAGGAGATGGTGCGTTACGCGCCCCGGTTCGTGGACCTGATCAACCTGGAGACCAACGCGTTCGAGACGCTGCCTGTGGACCGGCTGCTCCGGGAGTACGGGGACGAGCTGCCGCAGGTGAAGCGCATCGTCTCCATCCTCGAGGACGGACGGGTTCGCCCGCCGCGCGGCCTCGCCCCCGACTGGGAGAATGAGGACGCCATCGTCACCTTCGAGGGGCTGGCGCAGGACTCGCCGTTCGTCACGCAGGTACAGACCCTGCTCAAGGTACTGAGCACTCGCCTTGGACCCGTGGACCTGGAGTTCGCGTCGGACGGCGAGAACTTCTACCTGCTCCAGTGCCGTCCGCAGAACTTCGGACCGACGTCGGAGGCGCCCCGGATTCCGCGGCGATTGAAGAGCAAGGACATCCTGTTCTCGGCCAATCGCTACATCTCCAACGGCGTGGCGCCAGCGCTTACGCACCTGGTCTACGTAGATCCGGAGGGCTATGCCGAGCTGGGGGAGCGCAAGGAGCTGCTGGAGGTGGGTCGCGCGGTGGGTCGTCTGAACAAACTGCTCCCTCGTCGCCAGTTCATGCTCATGGGGCCCGGCCGCTGGGGGAGCCGCGGCGACATCCACCTGGGCGTGAGCGTGAGCTATTCGGACATCAACAACACGGCGATCCTGGCGGAGGTGGCGCGGCAAAAGGGGAGCTATGTGCCCGACCTGTCGTTCGGCACCCACTTCTTCCAGGACCTGGTGGAGGCGGAGATCCGCTATCTGCCCCTCTACCCGGACGAGGCGGGGAGCACGTTGAACGAGGAGTTCCTGAGAGGGGCGCCCAACCACCTGGCCGAGCTCGTGCCCGAGTACGCACACCTGGCCAAGGCGGTGCGGGTGATCGACATACGCGAGGCATCGGAGGGTCGGGTGCTCCGGGTGCTCATGAACGGCGAGCGTGATCGGGCCGTGGGGTATCTGACGAGCCCGGACGAGCAGCAGAGGTGAGGTTCTGGTGTGGTATTGGCGGTGGGTATGGCAGCGACGTGGAAGGAGCGGTGGATGCAGATCAGGGGGGTGACCCGGTGAAGTGCGTTTTGATCGTGGAGGACAGCTCGGCGGGGCGTGACATTTACGCGGCCGCGCTGGAGGCGGAGGGCTACCGCGTCACACAGGCGGCCGACGGCGCGGAAGGAGTGCGCGTCGCCACCGACGACCCGCCGGACCTGGTCATCATGAACCTCTCCATCCCGCTGGTAAACGGGACGGATGCCATCGAGATCCTGAAGGCGCATCCGGCCACGGAGTCTGTTCCCGTCCTGGTGGTGAGTGGCCACACGCACCCGGACATGCGAGAGCGGGCATGGGAAGCCGGCTGCGACGACTTCTTCACCAAGCCGTTCCGGCCGAGCGACCTGATCGTGGCCGTGGCGGAGTGCATCGGTCCGCCGGAGTAGGCCGGTGCCATTGCCGTCATGCCGTCTGTGCGGGCATACCGATTCTGCCCGCATGATTGCACTCATGACCCTCTGGTTCGGCCGCTACGTCGGCATCGAGCCGGACCACGGATACTTCTATCTCTGTCCGGAGTGCTTCCAGGCGCAGGTCGAGCCGCACCTCGAGGAAGACGAGGTGCGGGAGGAGGAGTAGCGGGACGGCCTGCGGCCAGTGGGGCTCAGCCAGCGCCTCGCTACTTCTTCTGGCGGATCTCTCGTACGGCGTCGACGAGGCGGTCGACCTCCTGATCGGTGGTGTAGGCGGCACAGCCGGCACGGAGGATCCCCTGTGGGGCCTGACCCAGGCGCTCGATGACCGTGCTCGCGTAGAAATCGCCATGGGTGACGAAGAGGCCGCGGCGACCGAGGCGAGTGGCGGCGTCCTCAGAGGTGATGCCATCGATGATGAATCCGAGGGTGGGGGTCCTCGGCTGACCTGGGGGCGGGCCGAAGGTCGTGACGCCATCGATGTTGTTCATGCCCTCCCAGAGGCGGGCGAAGAGGGCACTCCCGACGTGGTGGAGGGAATCGTACGCGGAGCGGAGGCGCGCACGGCGGTCATCGGCGGTGACGGCGGGCCCCCCGATGGAGGCGAGGAACTCGACGGCGGCCGTGATGCCGGCGATGGCCTCGAAGCTGGCGGTGCCGGTCTCCAGACGACCGGGCGCGTCGTCGGGGGCGGCCTCGACCTTCGGCAGCTCCAGCGCCTCGATCCGTTCCTTCCGGCCCCAGATCACCCCGGAGTGGGGGCCGTAGAACTTGTAGGGTGACACGGCGAGGAAATCGGCGCCGAGGGCCTGTACGTCCACCAGCTCGTGGGGCGCGTAGTGGACGGCATCGATGAATACAGTGGCGCCGGCCTCGTGGGCGAGTTCACCGGCGAGGGCGACATTGGTGATGGTGCCGAGGGCGTTGGACGCGGCGCCAATGGCGAGGATGCGGGCATCGGCGACGGCGTCGGCCAGGTCGTCCATATCGAGGCGGCCGGTGGCCGGGTCCATCTTCACCACGCGGATCTCGGCACCGCGCTCGCGGCCGAGGGCCTTCCAGGGGTCGACGTTGGCGTGGTGGTCGAGCTCGGTGACGACCACGCGGTCGCCGGGCTCCAGGGTGCGCCCGAGGGCCCGGGAGAGGCGCATGGTCAGCGTGGTCATGCTGGCGCCGAAGGCCACCTCGTCGGTGCTCGCGCCCAGGAAGTCGGCCATGGCGGCGCGACCGTCGTCCACGATGGCGGCGCTCTCCAGGCTCGTGGGATAGCTCCAGCCGGAGTTGCCGTTGTGGTGCAGCAGGTAGTCGCGGACCGCGTCGGCCACGGATTCCGGCACCTGCGTGCCGCCGGGGCCGTCGAAATAAGCCACGGGCACCCCGTCCATCTCCCGGAGCAGGGCGGGGAAGTGAGCGCGGATCGTGGCGGTGGGTTCTGCGGCGGCCGCAACGTCTGCGTCGGGTCGGGCTGTCATGGTGTGTCCCTTCGGTGGTAGTCGGTCCGTCCGGGCTCAGAATACGCCGGCGGACGCGCTCGTGAAAGGCGGATCGACGCGGACGGCGGAAAAACGTGGAAAACGCGGACGGTGCACCGATCGCCGGTTTCCCTGGTTACGGCTCGATCGCCGCAGTTGCGGGCCGCGGTCCGGGGCGCAGCGGTTCCGCCAGTCCCGAAGAAACGCGGACGTTGTTCTCTCGGAACACATCTCCGAAGTCGAGCCCCCCGTGCGCAGCCGTACAGCCTGACCAGCCCCTCGCGATTTGCGCTACCCGCGACCTCGCGCTGCGATCATTCAACGGGACGTCGGAATGCGTGAGCCGGCCAAAACCGGCGACCGGTGCACCTTCCGGGGTCTGGTCCGGGGTCTGCGCGCTGTGTCCTCCTGGCCCGTGAATCTATGGGCGCGGCTGGCCGTACGGCTGGCTGGGAGCGTCGACAACTCGTACCGTCGGACCAGAGCCACCACCACACGGAAAGCGCAGGCGATGAAGCCAATGGACCTCCGGATCCAGAATGTGTCGAAGACCTATCCCGGCGGCGTGCGAGCGCTGCACGGCGTCACGCTGACGATCCCGACGGGGATGTTCGGACTGCTGGGTCCGAACGGCGCGGGGAAGTCGACGCTGATGCGGACGATCGCCACGCTGCAGGCGCCGGACACGGGCTCGATCGAGCTGGGTACGCTGGACGTGCTGCGGCGGCCGGACGAGGTGCGCCGGGCACTCGGGTACCTGCCGCAGGATTTCGGTGTCTACCCGAAGGTGAGCGCGGTGGAGATGCTGGACCACCTGGCGGTGCTGAAGGGGCTGACGTCGAAGGGGGAGCGGAAGGAAGCGGTGGAGGCGCTGCTTCACCAGACCAACCTGTGGGAGGCGCGGAAGCGGAAGCTGGGCGGGTTCAGCGGCGGGATGCGTCAGCGGTTCGGCATCGCGCAGGCGCTGATCGGGAGCCCGAAGCTGGTGATCGTGGACGAGCCCACGGCGGGGCTGGACCCGGCGGAGCGGATGCGGTTCCTGAACCTGCTGGCGGAGATCGGCGAGAGCGTGGTGGTGATTCTCTCGACGCACATCGTGGAAGATGTCAGCGACCTGTGCCGTCGGATGGCGATCCTGGACCAGGGGCGACTGCGGTTCGAGGGGGAGCCGAGGAGCGCGATCGCGCGGCTGGAGGGAACGGTGTGGCAGCGGACGATCGACCGTGACCAGCTGCCGCGGGAGCAGGCGGAGCGGCGGGTGATCTCGACGCACCTGTCGGAGGGGCGGACGGTGGTGCACGTGCAGGCGGAGGACCGGCCCGGGCCGGAGTACGAGCCGGTTCAGCCGGACCTCAAGGACGTGTACTTCACCACGCTGGGCGACGCGGATCCCGCGGCCGAGGCGGCGTAGCCATGCTCCGCTCCATCTTCGGCTTCGAGGTACGGTATCAGCTGAAATCGCCGGTCTTCTGGTTGAGCGCGGCCATCTTCTTCCTGCTGGCGTTCGGCGCCGCTACCACGGACAGCATCCGGATCGGCGGGGCCCTCGGCAACGTGGACCGTAACTCGCCGTACGTGATCATGCAGTTCGGGCTCATCATGACGTTGATCGCCGGGCTGGTGGTGGTGCCTGCGTTCGTGGCGGGGGCCGTGCTGCGTGACCACGAGCACGGCACGTCCGGAATGCTCTTCACCACGCCCGTCCGCAAGCGGGATTATCTCGTGGGGCGGTTCGCCGGTGCGTTCGTGGTGTCGGCGGGCATCATGGTGGCGGTCCTGCTCGCGGTCCTGATCGGGTCGCTCATGCCGTGGCTGGACGCCGAGCGTGTGGGGCCCTTCCGGGCGGTGCCCTACGTCTACACGTTCCTCGTGCTGACGCTGCCGAACCTCTTCCTCATGGGCGCCATCGCCTTCGGCGCGGCCACGCTCACGCGATCGATGATGGGGAGCTACCTGGGGATGGTGGCGCTGCTCATCGGGTACATCATCGCCGGGACCCTGCTGGGCGACCTGGAGAACGAGCAGCTCGCCGTCCTGCTGGACCCGATGGGGTTCGGCGCTTTCGCCGTAGCGACGCAGTACTGGACCACGTTCGAGCGGAACACGCAGGTGCTCGGCTTCGACCGCAACCTGCTGCTGAACCGCGCGCTCTGGACCGCGGTGGGAGCCGCGCTGCTGGGGCTGACCTACGCGCGCTACCATCTCACGACCGAGGCGAAGCCGATGCGGGGGCCCCGCTGGCTGCGCCGGCGTGCTCGCCGGGCGGCGCCGGAGGACGAGCCGTCGGTGCCGCAGACGCGCGGGCTGGGCAGCCGACCCCTGCCGGCGCCCGGCTTCGGGCCCGGCGCCGGGCGCCACCAGCTGCTGCGCCAGACGGGGTTCGAGGTGCGGGGCGTGGTCCGGTCGCCGGCGTTCATCGTGATCCTCGTCCTCGCGGTCCTGAACGTGGTGGGCAGCTCCATCGGGCTGGAGGCGTTCGCGGGCACGCCCGTCCACCCGGTCACGCACCTGATGATCCAGGTGATACAGGGGGCCTTCCTCCTGTTCGCGTGGATCATTCTGACGTTCTATGCCGGTGAGCTCGTGTTCCGGGACCGGGAGAAGGACGTGGCGGGGATCCACGACGCGCTGCCGGTCCCCAACTGGGTGTTCTGGGGGGGGAAGATGGCGGCGCTGTCGGTCGTCATCCTGGGCGTGCTGCTGGTGGCGGTCCTGACGACCGTCGTCATCCAGCTGTTCTATGGCTTCACCGACATCGAGCCGGGGCTCTACGCGCTGGGCGTAGGCGTCCTGTTCGGCTGGCCGCTCCTGCTGATCGCGGTGCTGGCGCTCGCGGCCCAGGTGATCACGAACCAGAAGTACGTGGGGTTCCTGGTCATGCTGCTCTTCTTCATAAGCAGCCCGGTGCTCGCGGCCATGGGGTGGACCCACAACCTATACCAGTATGCCGCCTCGCCGTACGCGCCCTATTCCGACATGAACGGGTACGGCCACTTCCTCGAGCCCACCTTCTGGTTCCTCGCGTACTGGACCATGGCGGCGGTGATGCTCCTGGTCCTGACGGAGCTCTTCTGGGTGAGGGGTGGCGACCGCTCCCTCGCGGTCCGGCTCCGGCTCGCCCGGCTCCGGCTCCGACCCGGCACCGCTTCCGTCCTGGTGGTGGCGAGCCTCGCCTTCATCGGGATCGGCGCCTGGATCTTCTACAACACCAACGTGCTGAACGAGTACATCACGCCCGAGGAGAGCCGTGACCGGCAGGCGGCGTACGAGAAGGAGTACGGGCGGTACGAGGGGATCCCGCAGCCGCGAATCACGTCCGTGTACAGCGAGGTGGATATCTTCCCGGAGGAGCGGGCGGTGGACATCCGCGGGATCTACAACATCGCCAACAGGACGGACGTGGCCATCGACTCGGTGCACATCAGCGTCCCGACGGTGCTGGACGTGACGGAGCTGCGGGTGCGGGGCGGGCGCGCGGTGATGGTGGACTCGGTCCTGGGATACCGGATCTACGCGCTGGACGAGCCACTTGAGCCGGGGCAGACGAGTGCGGTCAGCTTCGAGCTGGCCGTGCGGAACCCCGGGTTCGTGAACAGCGGGTCGAACACGGACGTGGTGGAGAACGGCACGTTCATCAACAGCTTCACCTACTTCCCGTACGTCGGGTACTCCACGGCCGCCGAGCTGACGGACCCGAACGAGCGCCGGAAGCGGGATCTGCCGCCGCCGGAGCGGATGGCGGCGCAATCGGACAGCGCCAACCTGAACCGCACCTACATCTCCGGCCAGGGCGACTGGGTGGTGTTCCACACCGTGGTAAGCACGAGCGCAGACCAGATCGCGCTCGCGCCGGGGTACCTGGAGCGCGAGTGGACCGAGAAGGGCCGCCGGTACTTCGAGTACGCCATGGACGCGCCGATCCTGCCCTTCTGGTCATACCTGTCGGCCGACTGGGCGGTCAGGACCGACCGGTGGAACGACCAGGTCGACATCGCCGTGTACTACCACCCGGACCACGAGTACAACGTGGATCGCATGATCGAGGCGTCGAAGAAGTCGCTCGACTACTTCACCCGGGAGTTCGGGCCCTATCAGCACCGGCAGCTCCGGATCGTGGAGTTCCCGCGCTACGCCCGGTTCGCCCAGAGCTTTCCGAACACGATCCCGTTCAGCGAGTCCATCGGCTTCATCGCGCGGCTCGGCGATCCCGACGACATCGACTATGTGTTCTACGTGACCGCCCACGAGATCGCGCACCAGTGGTGGGCGCATCAGGCCATCGGCGCCAACGTGCAGGGCGCCACCGTGCTGAGTGAGACGCTGGCGCAGTACTCGGCGCTCATGGTCATGGAGGAGGAGTACGGCCCGGAGCACATGCGGCGATTCCTCAAGTACGAGCTCGACCAGTACCTCCAGGGCCGGGGGGGCGAGCGGATCGAGGAGCTGCCGCTGCGACTCGTGGAGAACCAGGGCTACATCCACTACCGCAAGGGCAGTCTGGCCATGTACGCGCTCCGCGATTACGTGGGCGAGTCGGCGCTGAACCAGCGGATCCGCGCGTTCCTGGACGCCGTGAAGTACCAGCAGCCGCCGTATACCACGTCCACGGAGCTGCTCGAGTACCTGGCTCCCGCCGTACCACCCGAGTACCAGGGCCTCCTCGAAGACCTGTTCGAGACCATCACGATCTGGGACCTGCGGGCGCGGGAGGTGACGGCGGAAGAGATGGAGGACGGCCGCTGGACGGTCACGCTGTCCGTGGCCGCCGCCAAGGCCCGGGCCACGGGCCAGGGCGAGGAGATCGACGTTCCACTCGACCAGTGGATCGACATCGGTGTGTTCGCCGAGAAGGCCGAGGGGTCACCGCCGGAAGGCGAGCTGATCTACCTGGAGAAGCGGCGGATCACCAGTGCCACCGACACCGTCCAGGTGGTCGTCGACCGGCGGCCCGTCCGCGCCGGGATCGACCCGTTCAACAAGCTCATCGACCGCGACCCTGGGGACAACATCGGCCGGATCGGGAACTGACGTTCGTCCTAGCTGGACATGGTGGCGGCGGTCGCGGCGGTGGTGGCGGCGATGATGGCGGCGTGCATGGCGTCGATGGCGGCTTTGGTGGCGCCGGCCACGGGGTCGCCGCGGCCGAGGGCCTCGAGGCGGTCCTTGCGCGCCTTCAGCTCCTTCTTGTCGAGGACGGGGCGGAGCAGGCCGGCGCGCCAGGCCAGGGCGGCGAGGATGGCGGTGCGGGGGTCGAGGTCGTCGTCATCGGAGAGGATGGCGTGGCGAAGCGACGCGACGAGGTCGCGCTCGGGTGCCGGGTCCAACTCGGGGTAGATCTTCCTGCGGAATAGGAGCAGAACGCGGTCCTCGCCGGTGCGAAGCACGCCCTTCCGAGCGAGCTGCACCGCGACCTGGTGCTTCAGACCCGTGCCGGCGAACTTCGCGACCCAGGTGGAGAGGGGCGCCCTGCGCTTTGCGTTCCGGATCTTCTCCAGCGCGTCATCGATGACGCGGTCTCCCGTCTGGGTGGCGCTCGCCAGGGTGAGCAGCGGCTGGCCACGTTTCCGCTCCTCCAATCGGACGCGCTCGTCCAGGAGGAGCTCGGCCAGGATCCCTCCTGCGATGGCGTAGCTGTACATGGAGCCGGAATGGACCACGCCGCGGTCGTCATCGAGGGCGAGGAGAAGCGCGCGCTCGTGGAGCCGGAGGTCCTGGAGTCGCGTGGCCATCTCGTCAGCCGTCCTGGCGCCACTCTCGGGCGAGGGCTTCGCTCTCCGTCCATGCCGAGTACCAGAGGGAGCGGAGCGCCTGGGCCCCGGCGGCGAGCCGCTCGATGGCGAACTGCTCGGTGGCGGGGGCGGCGGGACTGTCCGGATCGAAGCCGGGCCCCTGTTCGAGCTCATACAGTCGGACGACCTGGTCGTTGGAGTCTCGGATCAGGGCCAGGATGGCGGAGCGCGCGTCCGCGTTGGGCGCGACGCCGGGCGTGACCTCGCGCCGCACCTCGTCCATGGTGACGTGGGCCTCGAGGAACCGGCTTTCGAAGCGCCAGTGGAAGTCGCGGCTGGTGGTGAAGCCCCGGGGGTTCGGCGCGTCGCGGGACCACCCGTTGAAGTGGATGGTGCTGTGGTGCGGGTTGGCGGCGTCGGCGACGTAGTGCCCGAGGACGCCGGCGTCGTTGATGATCCGCTCCTCGATCCACGCCCGCTCCTGCGCACTTTCGGCGACTCGCCAGCGGGCGAAGCCGGTGGTCAGGCGCTGGTGGAGCTCGATGACCCGGTACGGCAGGAACCCCACCGCCTGCTCGGGCCGCTGGATGCCGGCCTCGTAGAGCGCGGCGATGAACCGGTATCGGTCGGGCGCGTCGAGCGCGTCGCCGGGGACGTTCTCCAGGTCGATGTAGTGGTCGTACTTGAAGGCCTCGTCCATGGCGCTCAGGTCGCTCTCGCGCCAGCGGTCCGGCTCGGGGTTCAGGTAGGTCAGCTGGTCCGCCGCGCTCGTGAAGAACGACGGCATGGACGAGGGGAGCCCCTCCGCTGCAATGCGACCGATGATCCCGTGTCCTTCCGCGCCCCAGGCGGCGGCCGTTCCGGCGACCGCGAGAGTGAGGAGCCCCGCCGTGATCATGCTTCGTCCGTGCTTCATCTCTATCCGTCCGTGGGTCGGTTTCGCTTCGGGTTGCGCCGATGGAATGTGACGGGGGGTGGAGCCGCAGTCCAGAGCGGGGGTCGTCAGTTGGAGATGCTGCGGCGCATCCGGCGGAAGATCCGGCGGGCGAAGGAGGTCGCGTGCGGGGGGAGCCCGGGGCGGGTGGCTCCCAGGAACAGGGCGGCCGTTGCGGGTTCGACGGCGCGGGAGAAGAGGAACCCCTGTACTTCCTGGGGTCGAAGCTCCCCGAGTCGCTCCAGCTGTGCCTCGGTCTCCACACCTTCCACGATGGCGTGGATCCCGAGCTTGCGGGCGAGGCGGGTGATGGTGGCCACGAGTTCCAGGTCGCGGGGCGAGTCATTGAGGCGGGCAACGAAGGAGCGGTCCACCTTGATGATGTCGAGGGGGAACCTCCGGAGCTGCGCGAGCGAGGAGTAGCCGGTGCCGAAGTCGTCGAGACACAGGCGGAAGCCGATCTCGTGCAGGGTGCGGAGGGTACGCTCCGCGTGGTCGGCGTCGTACATCAGGGCGCTTTCCGTCAGCTCGAGGCGGATCCGCCCGGGCTCGATCCGCGCCTCGTCGAAGATGCCGGAGATCCGATCTACGAGGGTCGCCTCCAGGAACTGGCGGGGGGAGATGTTGACGGACATGACAGCGTCGGCCGCGGCGGGGACCGCGTCGCTCCATTCCTTCAGCTGGCGGGCGGCCTCGCGGAGGGCCCAGAAGCCGAAGGGAACGATGAGCCCGGTCTTTTCGGCGAGGGGGATGAACGAGCCGGGGGGCAGGAGTCCGCGCTGAGGGTGGCGCCAGCGGGCGAGGGCCTCGAAGCCCGTCGTCCTGCCGGAATCGAACGACAGGATAGGTTGGTAGTGGAGCACGAACTGCTGCTGGCCGAGGGCATGGCGCAGGTCGCTCTCGACCTCCAGTCCGGAGGCCGCGGATGAGTGCATCGCGGGCTTGAACACCTCGTAGCGCGCGCCGCCGCGGGTTTTGGCCCGGTACATGGCGAGGTCGGCCTCGCGGAGGAGCGCGGCGGGGCTGGAGCGGAGGTCGGTCAGCCAGGTGATGCCGATGCTGGCGGTGGTGAAGAACTCGCGTCCGCGCACCTCGTAGGGGCGGTCCAACCGCTCGAGGATCCGCTCCGCGACCTCCAGCGCATCGTCGAGGGCAGCCATCCGGTCGAGCAGGACCACGAACTCGTCACCCCCGAGGCGCCCGACGGTATCTACCTCCCGGACACACGAGAGCAGGAGGTTCGCCGTTCGGCGGAGGACCTCGTCTCCGGCCTCGTGACCCAGGGTATCGTTGACGCCCTTGAAGCGGTCGAGGTCGACGAAGAGGAGTCCGAACGGATCTTCGATCCCCCGCTCCGAGCGCCGGACCGCCTGCTCCAGGCGGTCCATGAAGAGCACCCGGTTCGGCAGCCCTGTGAGGGAGTCGTGGAGAGCATCGTGCTGGAGCTGGATCTCCACGCGTTTCCGCTCGCTGATGTCGTGGATGATGCCCTGCGAGCCGAGGGACGCGCTGTTGGGGGCGCGCCACTCTGTCGTGGTGAGCAGGCACCAGAGGTTGCGACGGTCGCTCGTCCGCACCCGCACCTCCGTGTCCCGGACCGACCCGGCCCGCGCCATCTCCCGCTGGATGCGCTCGTAGTCGTCCGGATCGCAGAAGAGGGACGCGAGCGTCCGTCCCACCAGCTCTTCCGCCCGGTAGCCGAAAAGCTCCAGCGCGGCGCGGTTCACCTCGATGATGTGGTCGCCGGCGTCGGCGATGTAGATGGCGTCCCGCGACTGCTGGAAGAGCATACGGTACCGCTGCTCGCTCTCCCGAAGCGCCACCTCCGCCCGGCTGCGCTCCACCGCGTGCCGAATCGTTCGCACCACGGGCTTGGCGTAGAGCTGACCGGGAGGGAGGTGATCGTCAGCGCCGTGCTGGAGTGCCCGGAGCGCCGTTGGGTCGTTCTCGCTCGCGGACAGCACGATGATGGGGGCCTGCGCCACGTACGCCATCAGGATGGCCAGCGTCGGGAGCCCCTGACTGTCGGGCAGCGACAGGTCCGCGAGGACCGCATCGAAGAGCGCCGCCTTTAGCCCCTCCACCGCGTCGCTCAGGAGGGCGACGCTGGTCACCTCGAAGTGGACAGCGGACTCGTCACGGAGCAGCGCCGCGAGGGCGTCGGCCCGGGCCGAATTGCCGTCCACGATCATGACCCTGAGGGTGTCGTTACGCATGGGGTACTCTCGTCGCGTGCGGCGGCGGATCACCGCGGCGGAGCCGTGGCGGGCGGGGAGGGGAGTGGGCGGGATATACCGGTGCAAGTTCGTGGCCAGCGGTTGTGGCGCGCGGGGTTGACCGCGGGGTCATCTTGAGGGATGAGCGATACGGAGAAGCGGGAGGAGGCGGCCGCGGCGGATCCGATCGCCCCGATCGAGCCGCGGCGGCGCGGTCATCGGTCGCAGAGTGGGTTTGGCAGGGTGGTGTCGCTGCTCGTGCTGTGGTCGCTCGGCTGGTGGTCGGCGCTGGGGGTCGTGGTGCGGCCATGGGTCCCCGGGGGATGGCCGGTGCTGCTGGCGGTCGCCGGGCTCACGGTTCTCCTGCCGCTGGCGGCGTTCTGGCGGGCGATGGCGGGGCGGCTCTACCCGGGCGCCGCCATCCGGCTGTTCGTCTTCCGCCCCTTCTGGTACCTCCAGCTGGGGGTGCCGCTGGTGGCGGCGGCTGGGCTGCTGGGCGCAATAGCCGGCATCCCGTTCGGCGCGCCTGGCGCCGTGGGTCGCTACGCGGTGGCTTTCGTGACGCTGCTGCTGCTGACGGTGGCCGTGGCCGGATGGGTCGGCAGCCGGCAGCTTTCCGTCCGCCATGTCGAGGCGGTGTTCCCCGACCTGCCGGACGGTTTGCATGGGCTCCGCATCGCGCAGCTTTCGGACCTGCACGTCGGGCCGCACACGTCGCTGCGGCACCTTGGGCGTGTGGTGGTAGCGGTGCGGCGTGCCGAGGCGGAGCTGGTGGTGTTCACGGGCGACCAGGTAGACGACTACCCACGAGACACGGAGCCCTTCGCGCGTGCGTTTGCCGGGGTTTCTGCGGAGCTGGGTGTCTTTGCCATTGCGGGAAACCACAATGTGTATGCCGGGTGGCCGACGGTGAGGCGTGGTCTGGAGGCGGCGGGACAGCGGGTGCTGGTCAACGAGGCGGTGGAGCTACTGTGGCGGGGTGCGTCGCTCTGGCTGGCGGGCACGGGAGACCCGGCGGCGCGTGGCTTCGCCGACGGGCGGGGCGGGGAGGCGGCGCCGGACGTCGAGCGGGCGCTGGCGGGGGTGCCGGCTGGAGCCTTCGTGGTGGCGCTGGCGCACAACCCGGTCCTATGGCCGGCGCTGGTGGAGCGGGGCGTTCCTCTGACGCTGAGCGGCCACACCCACCACGGTCAGCTCTCGGTCCCAAAGCTGGACTGGAGCCTGGCGTCGGTTTTCCTGGAGCACGCCATGGGGGCGTACGAAAACGGGAGGTCGCTCCTCTACATCAACCCCGGGACCAACTACTGGGGGCTGCCGTTCCGGATCGGTGCGCTGCCGGAGGTGACGTTGGTGGAGCTGCGGCGCGGTGCCGGGCCCGAGCTGATCGATCGGGGGGTCGTCGGTCGTGGCTGAGATTCTTCACCATGCGTAGGTGATGAGGACGACCACCGGCGTGAGGTTGACGACCACGGCTGCCGGGTTCCCCATTTCCGCGATCACCCCCGCGGTGAGCCGGGGTCCCGCCCGTACATGGCGTCGTCCCCAGAACAGCGCGCCCGAAACGGCCCCCAGCACACCGGGAAGGCATCCACTGCACTCGTCGAGCCCCGCCAGCCCGAGCTGGATACGGCGGTCGAAGGTTATGGAGTCCGCAACGCGCGTCCGGAGGAAGACGCCGAGGTGGGCGAAATCCACGAGGGCGTCGTCACCGGGGACGAGGGTGCGGTCCAGTTGCGGGACCCCGATCCCGATCTCCAGCCCGAGAAAGCGATCGGCACCGGTCGCCCAGCCGTAGGAGAGAGTGCCATGAAAGGGGTGGACCGCGAGGGCGACCTCGCGGTCCTGGCCGCTGACAGGCCGGGTGCTCGCGAAGGAGCCAAGAACGAGCCCGACCGCGAGTGTCAGGACGGTCCGATGGAGCCGGGCGGCACCGGGTTTGCGAGTGCGGCGGCCCAACGGCGGCACGGGTCGCCGCAGAACAGGGGGATGCATGAGCTTTCTCTGGATGCTGTTGATCGGCCTGATCGCAGGTGCGATCGCGAAGCTAATCATGCCGGGTAAGGACCCCGGCGGGTGCATTGTGACCATGCTGCTGGGTGTTGCGGGTGCGTTCCTGGGCGGATTCCTCTTCCGGCTGCTCGGGATCGGCGGTGAAGGACCCGCGGGTCTCATCGGCGCTGTGATCGGCGCCCTGATCCTGCTGGCACTCTACCGCATGTTCGTAGGGCGCGGGGGCAGCGGGCGCACGACCTAGCGCCCGCCCCGTACCGGGGCCGGCGGAGCGACGGGCCGGCTCGATGGACTCGGCCAGAGGGATCCCGAGCCCGCGGTCAGTCAAATCTTCTCGATCTCGTCGAGGGTCCGCTCGCTCCGTACGTTCCCGGTGTTCAGGGTGCCGCGTGGCTCCACGAGGAGCACGTGGACCTCCTCGGGTGCGACGGGGCGGTGCTCCATCCCCCGGGGAACGACCAGGAGCTCGCCCTCTTCGAGCCAGACCTCACGCTCGCGAAACTCGATTCGGAGCCGTCCGGCGAGGACCAGGAACAGCTCGTCCTCGTCGGGGTGGTGGTGCCAGACGAACTCGCCCTGGAGCTTCGCCAGCTTTACATCGGTGTCATTCACCTCCGCCACGAGGCGCGGGGTCCACGTCTCGGCGATCAGGCCGAGCTTTCCGGCCAGGTTGACTTTCTCCATCATGGATCCGGGTCTGGGGGGATGGCGGGTCGTGCCGTGGGATCGAATGTGCGGGCGCCCGGAAGCCGCGGCAACCATCGTGAGCGCTCGGTCGAGAGGGTGACGGCATCGCCCCGGACGGGTCGCGCTGGCGCATGGTCCGCCGGATTCCGCGGGGCACGGGCGCAGGAGGGCCGCGCGGGTGACGCGCGACGTTCGAGGAGCTGGACTCGGTGGTGCGGCAGCGCCGCCGAACGCGATCTTCCCCAACCAGAGAGGCGCAGATGGAGCAGGGCTACGCGGGACCCACCGATCGGTCGATGACGAGCCGGATGATGGGTGCGGCGCTGCTGGACACCGCCACGTACGAGGAAGTGGAGCACGACTCGTCGGCGACGACGCAGGCCGGGATCGTGGTGGCCATCGTGGCGGTGTGCGCGGCCATCGGGAATGCCGGGGACGGCGGGAGCGGCGCCATCGGCGCGCTCATCTCGGCGCTGCTGGGATGGCTGGTCTGGAGCGGCGTGACGTACGTGATCGGCGACAAGGTCTTCGGCGGCACGGCCACCTGGGGCGAGCTGCTCCGGACGCTGGGCTTCGCACAGTCGCCGGGGGTCCTCTATGTCCTGGGGATCATCCCGCTGCTGGGACGTCTGGCGGTGTTCGGTGTGTGGATCTGGCTGCTGGTCACCGGGATCGTGGCCATCCGCCAGGCGCTGGACTTCTCGACCGGGAAAGCGGTCCTCACCGCGCTGCTGGGGCTCGCCGCGTACATCGCCGTGGCGGTCACGCTCGCCCTGGTCTTCGGCGTGGGCGGGCTGCTGATGTGAGGTCTGAGAACTAAGAGCCGAGACTGCTGCGGCAGTACCTGCAGATCCTGGCGCCAGGGAGGATGAGCTCCGCGCAGTGCGGACACGGTCGGCGCTCCTCTTCCCCGCTGACCGCCCCGCCCGGCGTGATGGCGGGCTCGAGCGCCCGCGGCGCGTCCCGGGCCTCCAGCGCTGCCGGTTCGGCCCCTCGTTCGTTGTAGTCGCGCACCCGCTTCCCCATGTAGAAGGCTTCCACCAGCCCCACCAGCGTGGGGACGAAGGTCCAGAAGAAGGGGAGGTAGAGGAGACCGCGCTTATCGCCGAGATAGAAGCGGTGGCCGCCGAACCCGCCGAGGAATACGGCGAGCAAGGTGCCGACACGCTCGCTCTTCTCACCCGACTCCCCGGCCGGCGCCGGCGTTGGGCTCGGCCGCGGCCTGCGGGTGCTCGTGGCGTACTCCTCCAGGGCGGCATCCAGCGCGGACTGGCTGATCCCGGCCTCGAGCGCGGCCTCACGCAGGGCGTCGACCGAGCTGGTCTCCTGGCGATCGCGGTCCAGCTCGGCGGCCCGGGCCAGGATGCCGGGCACGCGCTCTTCCGGAATCGGCTCTTCGTCTGTGGATCCCGCCATCGGCCTACTCCTGATTCGCCATCGTGTGCGCCAGGTGATGCCGTCCGTGCCATACGTAGTGCTGGAGCGCACTCTCCAGCGTCACCGCTCCGTCCACCGGGTGGATGTAGCAGCGCTGGAACTCCTCGGCGGTGAGCGACCGGAGGAATGCGACCCAGCGGCGGTGCAGTGACTCCAGGAGGACGAGCGACGTCTCCACGTCCGCCCCTCGGCCATCGGGTCGCTCCGCCCAGGCCGTCTGGTCGTAGGCGGTGATCCGCGGGTCATCCTCGGTGGCCGCGAGCTTGAACCGAATGTACGCGTTGGCGTGGCTGTCCGGCAGGTGGTGGACGACCTGCCGGACGGACCAGCCGCCAGGGCGGTAGGGGGCGTCCAGCTGCTCGGCGGTGAGCCCGTCGATGACCGCCCGCAGGTCAGCCGGCAGCGCGGCAATGTCGTCGATCAGGACGGCGCGCTCGTCGGCCGTGAGCCCCGACCGCGCTGCGGCCCGGCCGATGGGGTAGCGCAGCGATTCCGGCGCCGGCCCCGTCCGCTCGCCCGAGGCGCCTGCGCCGTTCGGGTCAGCCGTCACGGTTCGCGTCCTTTCGCCGGACCCAATCGTCCCTAAGCAGTCCGCCAATCCCCCAGTTCTCCGGGGAGACCTCCTGGATCACGACCGTGGTCCGATCGCGGTCCTTGTTCAGGATGGTGACCAGCGACTCGGTGACCTCCGCGACCAGCCGCTCCTTCTGCTCCCGCGTCGCGCTGCCCACGATCTGGATGTTCACGTACGGCATGTATGGCCTCTCTTTCGATGCACAGGGTCCGGGCGGCCACCGGGCGGACGCCCGGTTGGCGCAGCGACCGGTTCACAGGGGCGGCCCGGGGGCGCGTCGCCGGCATAGCTCGACCAGCTTCCGCACCGTGTTCATGTTGCGGGCGGTCGCGTGCGCCGCCGCGGGGATCTTCAACCGCGACCGTCCCATCCCGTTCGGGTAGTGGACGTACAGCTCCCGCCCGCCGAGTCGCACCTCCTCGCCGTCGGGGGCGACCACGTGCTCCAGGGCGTCGGGCGGGGGTGGGGCAGGGAGGAACAGGACCGCCGTGCGGCTCGGCTGCGCGTCGGGGAAGGGATTGGCCGCGGCGATCGCTGCGAGCTCCCCCGCCGTCCGCACCAGGACGCCGACATCCGTACCCGCGTAGTCCGCGAGCGCCCGCTCCAGCCCCGCCTCGACGTCGGCCTCGGTGCCGTCCCATTCGAAGACCAGGTTGCCGCTGGCGATGTAGGTCTCGGGCTCCCGGAACCCCAGCCCTTTCGCCATCTCGACGAGGTCGGTCATGGGCAGCCGGCCCGTTCCGCCGACGTTGACCGCGCGCAGCAGCGCGACGAACACGCTCATGGCGTTCCGGCCCCGCTACACATAGCGCGCCGCCAGCCGTCCGAGCGCCTTGCGCATATGGCTATCACCGGGGGCTCGATTCAGGCGGGAACAGCTCCCGCAGCGCGCGGAGCGCCGCGGGGTGGTAGATCGTGGCGTGGGTCTCGTCCGGCATGGCCGTGTGGTGCCAGGTGAGCTCCGCCGCCGGGGCCATTGACAGGATCTCCGCGAGGCGAGCCGTCCCGGCGGCCAGGCCGGGCTCGCGGCTGCTGGCCAGGTAGAGCGTGCGGTGACCGGCTGCGGCATCATGGAGGAGGGCCGGCGCGCGGTCGAGGAGCCCCCCCTCGTCCCACCAGAGACTGGGGTCGAACGCGATGTAGGTGTCGAAGAGGTCGGGCTCGAGGAGCAGCGTCTCCACGACGCACAGCCCGGCCAACGACTCGCCCATGATTGCCGTCTCGCCCGACGTGGCGTAGCGGGCGTCGATGAGGGGCATCAGCTCGGCCCGGATGAATCGCCGGAACGCCGCCGACCCTCCCACCACGGGGGCGATCGCGCGGTCGTCCTCGCTGCGTGTGGGGCCCGTGAGGTCGCGGCGGCGCTCGGTGTTCTCGATCCCGACCAGAAGGAACGGCCGCATGCTGCCGTTCCCGACCAGGACCTGGAGGAGCCCGGCAATGTGGAGGAAGTCCTCGCGAATCCCGCCATCGGGCATGTACAGCACCGGTCGCGGCGTGCCCGCCGGCTCGGTGTAGGAGGGCGGGGCGTAGACGTTGATGCGGCGCTCCTCGCCGAGGGTGGCCGAGTGGAGCGTGAACGTCTCGCCCATGGTGAGCGGGGCGATGCTGGCGGTGTCGCTGACCGGCCGCTGCGCCAGCGCTGGCGAGCCGAGGCCCAGCGCCGCCACGGCGGCGAACACGACCCGGGAGCGCCGCATCACGCCCCGCGGCGGGCGGTGGCCCGCGACCGCATGTACCAGGAGAAGGCGTGGACTCGAGGACGCAGCCTGAGCCGGCCCGGCGGCGAGCTCCGTGGGCAGCGATTCCTGCGTCATGGGACGGGCTCCGAGAGGGGTCCGGGGTGGGGACCCCGGAATATGTCGGACGCCCCCACCCACAGCAAGCATAGGCGGGGCACGACCGCGGGGGGCAACGCTTTGCCCGCCCCGGCCGTCCCTGACTACTGTAGGTGCGGGCGCCCGCCGCCCGTTCGACACGACCAGCCAACCGACACCGAGGACCGTACCGATGCGAGATACCCGAACGCTGACGGGAGCCCGCGGGCTCGCCTTCGCCCTGAGCGCGCTGCTCCTGACCGCCTGCGGCAAGGGCGCCGGCCCCACGGGCCCCGTGCCCCACGTGGACGGGAAGGGCAAGGACGGCGGTGGCTACGCGGAGGTGATCGAGGGGACGGTGGCGGACAGCGGTCTGTTCGTGGTGCATCGGAGCGATGAGAAGCTGCTGTTCGAGATCCCGGACACGCTGCTGGGTCGCGAGCTGCTGGTGATCAGCCGGATCGCGCGGGTGCCGGGCGACATCAGCGGGTTCATCGTCGCCGGTCACAAGGTGCAGGAGCAGGTGTGGGTCTGGGAGCGGCGGGGCGAGCAGCTGCTGCTGCGGAAGCGGTCGTACGCGCAGGTGGCGGCGGACTCGCTACCGATCAGCATGAGCGTGGTGAACAACAACTACGCGCCGATCGTGGCGTCGTTCGACATCGAGGCGGAGGGGCCGGACTCGGCGTCGGTGGTGGTGGACGTGACCGATCTGTACGAGGGGGACACGCAGGCGATCAGCGCGCTGAGCCCTGCGCAGCGTCGGGAGCTGGGGGTGCGGCGGCTGGACGAGTCCCGGAGCTTCATCGTGTTCGCGCGGAGCTTCCCGGAGAACGTGGACGTGCGGCACGCGCTCACGTACGAGGCGACGGAGCTGCCCCGGGAGAACAACACGGGGACGCTGAGCATGGAGATGCACCAGTCGATGGTGCTGCTGCCGGCGGAGCCCATGCGTCCGCGTCTGGCGGACGAGCGGGTGGGCTATTTCGGCGTGAGCCGGACAAACTTCGGGGTGCCGGACCAGAAGGCGTCGGAGGAGACGTTCATCCGGCGGTGGCGGCTGGAGCCGAGCGACCCGGCGGCGTACGCCCGGGGCGAGCTGACGGACCCGGTGGAGCCCATCACGTACTACCTGGACCCGGCCACGCCGGCGGAGTGGCGGGAGTGCGTGCGGCAGGGCGTCGAGGACTGGGTGCCGGCGTTCGAGACGGCGGGGTTCAGCCACGCCATTGTGGCGCTGGACGCGCCATCGCCGGAGGAGGACCCGGAGTGGGACATGAGCGATGTTCGGCACTCGACGGTGCGGTGGGCGGCGAGCATGGTGCGGAACGCCATGGGCCCGAGTGTGAGCGATCCTCGGTCGGGCGAGATCATTGAGAGCGACATCGTGTGGTACCACAACCACATGAGGAGCTACCGCAATCGTCTGATGCTGGAGACGGGTGCGGCGAACCCGCTGGCGCGGGACCTACCGATCGACCAGGACCTGATGTGCGAGGCGATGCGGCAGGTGATCGCCCACGAGATCGGGCACGCGCTCGGGCTGCCGCACAACATGATCTCGAGCTCCGCCTACCCCGTGGCGAAGCTGCGGGACCCGGCGTTCGCCGACAGCATGGGTGTGGCCCCGACGATCATGGACTACGCCCGCCAGAACTACGTCGCGCAGCCGGGCGACGGCCTGGAGGGCGCCGACTTCATCCGGCAGGTGGGACCGTACGACCACTACGTCATCAACTGGGGGTACCGCGTGCTGCCGGACGCGCCCACGCCGGAAGCGGAGAAGCCCACTCTGAACCGGTGGATCGCGGAGCGCGCGGACGACCCGGTGTATCGCTACCTGCCGCGGTCGGCGGAAACGGCGTGGGACCCGCGGGCGCAGACGGAGGACCTCGGGGACGACCCGGTGGAGGCGAGCACACTCGGGATCGCCAACCTCAAGCGTGTCAGCGAGCGGCTGGTGGAGTGGACGACGGACCCGGGCCAGGATTACGAGGACCTGGCGGAGCTGTATGGCGAGCTGGTGGGGCAGTGGGGTCGGTACGTGGGTCACGTGGCGGCGGTTCCGGGCGGGATCTACGTGGACCTGAAGACGGCGGACCAGGCGGGGCCGGTGTACGTGGGCGTGCCGCGGTCCGCGCAGGAACGGGCGCTCGCGTTCCTGGAGCGGGAGGTCTTCGAGGCCCCGCGCTGGCTCGCGCGCCGAGACATCCTGGACCGGATCGGTGAGAGCGGCCTGGAGTCGATCGCGGACCGTCAGGCGTGGGTGCTGGGCTCGCTCCTGGACGCGCGGCGGCTGGCGCGGCTGGCGGAGCTCGAGGTGACGCAGCCGGAGCGGGCGTTCCCGCTGGCGGAGTACCTGGCGGAGCTGCGCGAGGGGGTCTGGGGCCGCCTCACGACCACCGCCGCGGACCCGTACCGGCGCGCACTCCAGCGGGCGTACCTGGAGGAGGTGGAGCAGCTGCTGACGGAGGAGCCACAGGGCAGCTCGTTCCTGCCGGCGCCGGACGTGAGCCGGTCGGACATCCGGCCGCTGCTGCGGCAACAGATGCGGCGGCTGCGGACGGAAGCGCAATCGGCGGCGCGGCGGTCCACCGACGGCGTGGCGCGGGCGCACCTCGAGGACGTGGCGGAGCGGATCGAGCGGATGCTCGACCCGGAGCGGTAGCCCCGCCGGGCTCCTCGTGCGGCGGGCCGACGTGATCGCCCGCGCTACCCCGCACGGTCCTTGCTGGGGCGGAGCCGCATGGAAGAGCAGAACGGTGGGGCGAAAAGGCCGGGAGACCGGCCACAGGAGGCTCCGGAGGCGGAGAGCGGTGCGGGCGACGCACCGGGCGGCCGTCCCGGGGGCGCCCGGGTGCGCTTCAGTGACTGGGTCGCGTCGTGGCGCGGCACGATCCGGGACCGCGCAGTGCTCCACCGGCTGCGCCACATGTGGCCGCCCCCATGGAAGCCGGTCCTGATCGGTGCGGCTGTCCTGCTCTTCCTGGGCTGGGTGGGCTGGCGGACGTGCGGGCTTCAGGGCTGCCCCAACGTCGAAGTCCTCGCCGCGTATCAGCCGGGGAACGCGCCGGTGATCCTGGACCGTACGGGGAACGAGGTCGCGCGGCTCTCGCCGGTGGCCCGAGAGCTCGTGTCGCTGGAGTCGCTCCCGGGTGATGTGGCGGAGGCGTTCATCGCGGTGGAGGACCGGCGCTTCTACGACCATGGCGGCGTGGACATCCGGCGGGCCTTCGGCTCGCTGCTGGCGAACGTGAAGGCCGGCGGCGTGGCGCAGGGCGGCAGCACCATCACCATGCAGCTCGCGCGGAACGTCTTCCCCGACCGTCTCCCGGCGGCGCAGCGGACAGTGGGCCGGAAGCTGCTGGAGGTGCGGGTGGCGCGGGAGATCGAGGGCCATTTCAGCAAGGACGAGATCCTCGAGCTCTACCTGAACCACATCTACTTCGGCGGCCCCATCTACGGGATCGAGACGGCCGCGCGGCAGTACTTCGGCCACGGCGCGTCGGAGCTGAGGTTGGAGGAGGCGGCGACGCTCGCGGCGATGCCGAAGGCGCCCAACCGCTACGACCCTCGGGACAACCCCGAGCGGTCGCGTGAGCGGCGCGATATCGTGCTCGGGCTCATGGCGGACCAGGGTTTCATCACGACGGAGGAGGCCGAATCCGCTCAGGGGCGCGCCATCCGCACCTCCCGGGCGCGGCCGGCGCCCGAGGTCCAGCCGCCCCCCGCGCCCTACTTCGTGCGGGCGGTGCGTCGGCAGCTCGAGGAGGAGCTGGGCGACGGCCTCTACGCGCAGCCGCTCCGGATCCGAACGACCCTCGACCTGAAGGCGCAGGCGGCGGTGGAGCGTGAGCTCATGCGCCAGCTGCGGGCGGTGGAGCGGGGCGCCCACGGCCGGTTCAGGGCGGGGACCCGCTACGGCGATGCCGGTGGGGTGGATTCCGCGGGGACGCGCTACCTCCAGGGCGCGGCGGTGGTGCTGAGCGCCGACAGCGGGGACGTGCTGGCGCTGGTGGGCGGCCGTGACTACTCAGACTCGCGGTTCGACCGGGCCACAGGCGCATACCGTCAGGTGGGCAGCGCGTTCAAGCCGTTCGTGTACGCCGCGGCGCTGGATGAGGGCTACGCCCCCAGCCAGCACCTGGTGGACGAGCCGCTGGAGATGGAGCTGCCCGGCGGCGAGATCTGGATGCCCGAGAACTTCGACGGGAGCTACCGTGGCGAGGTGACGCTGCGCGAGGCGGCGGTGCATTCGAACAACGTGGCGACGGTCCGTCTGGCCATGGCCGTGGGGCTGGACCGGGTGGCGAGTCAGGCGCGGGATGCCGGGGTGCGGAGCCGGCTCCCCATACTTCCATCCCTGGCGCTGGGGACCGCGGGGCTCACGCTCCTGGAGCTCACCGCCGCCTACGCTCCCTTCGCCACGCTGGGCACCGCGGTGCGGCCGCGGCTGGTGCGGAGCGTAGAAGACACCGCGGGCGCGGTGATCTGGGAGAGTCGGGTCGAGCGGAAAAAGGTGCTCGATCCCGGCGTCGCCTACCTCACGACCGACATCCTGCGCGACGCCGTGGACGAGGGCACGGGGAACGGCGTGCGGCGGGGCGGGTTCCGCGGCGCCGCGGCGGGGAAGACGGGCACCACCGACAGCGGGCACGATGCGTGGTTCGTGGGCTACACCCCCGCCCTCATCGGCGGCGTCTGGATCGGCTTCGACCGCCCTGCCCCGATCGTGGCACGGGCGAGCGGAGGCCGCCTCGCCGCGCCGGTCTGGGGCGCGATGATGCGCGACATCCAGGCGGAGCGGGGGGACCTGACGGAGTGGGAGCGGCCGGCCTCGGTGGTGGAGCGGGAGGTGGACCCGGCCAGCGGGCTGGTGCTGGCGGAGGGGTGCGAGCCGGAGACCGGTCGTGGCCGGTCAGAGCTGTTCCTGAAGGACCACGTGCCGGCCGAGACCTGCCCGAAGGGTGGCCTCGACGAGCCCGGGTTCCTGACGCGGCTCGCGCGCGGAGTAAAGTCACTGTTCGGCCGCGCCGTGGGCTTCGTGGCCGGGCTGTTCGATGGTGACGACGACGAGGCGCGCGAGCGGGAGCGGTACCTGGGGAAGCCGCGACTGCCGCAGGCGCGGCAGACCCCGAGCGTGGAGGAGCCCGACACGAGCACCGTCGAGCCACCCTCGGGCCCGCTCGGAATCCCGCTGGACTCCATCCCCGACTGGGGTGACGTGCCGGTGGAGGTGGAGGTGGAGGAGCCTGAGTTCGAGGCCCCCCCGGATACCGGTCCCGCCGATGATGATGGCCTCCCCGTGGGTCCGCCGGGCCAGATCGCGCCACCGGAGGATGGCGGGGCGGGGGTCGGGCGGGGCCGCGGCAATGGTCCTCCGGCCGGCCGCGGCGGGGGCGGCGACAGCCTTCCACGGCCTGGCGGTCCTCCTTCTGACAGCCTGTTCATCACGGCTCGCACGTCACTCATGGCTCAGAAATCGGTGCCATCTTGAAACAGATCGCTGCACAGGTACGGACTCGCGCCGTGGCGGAGGTCGCGGAGGTCGCCGCGCGCCACGATGCGCTCCCCCTGGTCCAGCATCCGGTGGAGGTGGGTGGCGAACCCGGCTGGCACCGCGTTCTGATCAACGTTCCCAACGACCAGGTGGGGCCGCTGCTGGCGGGGCTGGAGGAGGCGGTAGGGGATGCGGAGTTCGCGATCCCGGCGGGCGAGACCATGCCTGTGAGTACTCCAATCGGCGATGTCCGCGAGCAACTGAAGGACGTCTCCACCCGGTCTACGCTGGAGCTGGTGCTCGACGTGCTTCAGAGCGTCGGGTCCTGGAAGGGAATGCTCCTGTACGCGGTGATCTCCGGAATGGTGGCCGCATACGGCGTCATCTTCAACCTCTCCTTCCTGCTGACGGCGGCCATGCTCATCGCGCCGCTGGGCGCTCCGGTGATGGTGTGTGTCGTAGGGGTCGCGCTGGGGGACCTGTGGATGGTGCGGCGCGGGGCGGTCCGGTTCTTCGTGTCGCTCCTGGTGCTGGCGGGGGCGGCCGCCGTGCTCGGGCTCGTCTACGGGCTGCGTCAGTCCACCGCCATGATGGAGACGTTGACCAACCTGTCGGTGTGGTCCGCGATGCTCGGTGTGGTGGGGGGCGCCGCCGGCGCGCAGGCGTTGATCCAGGCGGAGCGGGACAGCATGGTCACCGCCACGGCCACGGGGTTCCTCGTGGCGGTCTCGCTGTCGCCGCCGTCGGCGGTCCTGGGGCTGGCGGCCGCGCTGGGTCGGTGGGACTACGTGGTCCTCATGGTGTTCCTGATCGCGGTGACCTTCACGGGCATCATCGCCGGGGGTTGGGCATCCCTTCGGGTGCAGGGCGTCCACCAGGGCCGGCCCTCGGCGGGTCGTGGAAGCTCCGGGATAGCCCGGGCGCTGGTGGCCACGACCGTGGTCCTGCTGGCAGGGCTCGTCGCCTGGCAGACGCAGCGGGGGCCGCGCTATCAGAAGGCGGACCGCGCCCGTTCGGCGAGCCAGCTGGCAAAGGACGCCGTGACGGCGGTGCCGGGCTATCGGCTGATCGATGTGGACGCGAGCTTCACCACCGGCGACTCGAAGTGGCACGAGGGCGAGGGTCTCCTGGTCCGGGCCGTGGTGGCGCGGGACAGCGGGGCCGCCGCACGGGCCGGGGACGCCGCGCTCCGGCCGGGGGCGGCGTCCGAGGAGCTGAGGGCGGCGATCTCCCGCAGGATCACGAGCCGGATGGACGACGTCCACCCGTTCATCGACCTGTCGATCCTCCCCTGATCGACTGCGGGCCCGGGATCAGCTGAAGCGGATCCCGTTCGGGGCGACATCGCCGGGCCGCGGCTTGGGCTTCCTGTCCCGCCGCGGCCCGGAGGAGCCCTTGCCGCCGGACTTCCCGGAGCCCGCCGGGCCGCCCTTCTCGCCGGGCGCGCCGAACGGGTCGGATTTCATGGACAGGCCGATGCGGTTGCGGTCGAGGTCGACGGAGAGGACGCTAACCTGGACGCGGTCGCCGACGCGGACCACATCGGCGGGGTCCTTGACAAAGCGGTCGGCGAGCTGGGAGACGTGGATGAGCCCGTCCTGGTGGACGCCGATGTCGACGAACGCGCCGAACGCCACGACGTTGGTGACCACGCCGTCGAGCTTCATCCCCTTCTGGAGGTCTTTCACCTCCTTGACGTCCTCGCGGAAGGTGGGGGCCTCGAAACTTTCGCGCGGGTCGCGGCCGGGGCGTAGCAGCTCGTCCATGATGTCTTCGAGCGTGGGACGCCCCACGTCGTCGGAGACGTAGCGTCCGAGGTCGAGCTTCCGTACGGCCTCCTCGTTGCCCACGAGCTCGTCGAGGGGCACGCCCACGTCGTCGACCATGCGCTCGACGAGGGTGTAGCGCTCGGGATGGACGGCGGTGCGGTCGAGGGGGTTGGGTGCGTTCCGGATCCGCAGGAACCCGGCGGCCTGCTCGAAGGCCTTGGGCCCCAGGCGCGGCACGTCGAGGAGCTCGGCGCGGGAGTCGAGGCCACCCCGGGTGTCGCGGTATCGGATGATGTTCGCGGCAAGTGTTGGTCCGAGTCCGGCGATATACGCCAGCAGCGACGGCGAGGCCGTGTTCAGCTCCACGCCCACCCGGTTCACGCAGATCTGGACCACCTCGTCCAGCTGCCGCTTCAGCTCCGGCTGATCCACGTCGTGCTGGTACTGCCCCACGCCGATGGACTTCGGGTCGATCTTGACCAGCTCGGCCAGGGGGTCCTGGAGCCGCCGGGCGATGGAGACGGCGCCGCGGAGCGACACGTCCATATCGGGCAGCTCCTCCCGCGCCACCTCCGATGCCGAGTACACGCTCGCGCCCGACTCGTTGACCATGACGATGCCCGGTGCCTTCCCCTTCAGGTCGCCGACGGCGGACCGGGCGGCCTGGTCGGTCTCCCGTGAGGCCGTGCCGTTGCCGATGGCGATCAGGTGCGGCTCGTGCACTTCCACCAGCGCTCGGAGCCCGGCGGCGAACCGGTCCGACTGGTGCAGGTAGAGCGTGTCCGTGGCCAGCACCGCGCCCGTCTTCGAGACGACCGCGACCTTCACCCCCGTTCGGAACCCCGGATCCAGGCCGATGACCGCCCGCTCTCCGGCGGGCGCCGCCAGCAGCAGCTGCTCGAGGTTGCGGCCGAAGATAGCGATGGCCTCCGCGTCCGCCCGATCCTTGAGCTCCAGCCGGATCTCCGTCTGGATCGACGGGGAGAGGAGTCGTCGGTACGCGTCCTCCGCGACCGCACTCAGCTGCCGCCGTGCGGGTCGCGACCCGACCACCCGGGCGATCACGCCTTCCACGATCTCCTCGTCCGGCACCTCCACCTTCCACGTGAGCACGCCCTCCGACTCACCCCGGCGGATGGCCAGCATCCGGTGGCTCGGGATCTCCGTCGACCTCTGCGAGAATTCGAAGTAGTCGCGGAACCGGGCGGCCGCCTCGTCGTCCTCCTTGCCCGTGAGGACCCGCGACGCCACCACGCCCTCCGATCGCGTCCGGTCCCGCACCCATCCCCGCAGCGCTGCGTCCTCCGCGACCCGCTCGGCGAGAATGTCGCGGGCTCCCTTGAGCGCGTCCTCCGGGGTCTCCACGCCGCGCTCCGCGTCCACGTAGTCGGGCGCGGCGCGCTCGGTGGCCGCGTCGTCGAGCTCGCCCGCCCAGATCGCGTCCGCCAGCGGCTCCAGTCCCTTCTCCCTCGCGATCGTCGCCCGCGTGCGGCGCTTCGGCTTGTACGGGAGGTACAGGTCCTCGAGCTCCTGCTTCGTCGCCGCGGCCTCGATCCGATCCCGCAGGGCATCTTCCAGTTTCCCCTGATCCTCGATGGACTCCAGGATCGCCGATCGTCGGGATTCCAGCTCCGTCAGGTAGGCCGCACGGTCCCGCGCGTCCCGCAGCTGGACCTCGTCCATGCCGCCCGTCGCTTCTTTCCGGTAGCGCGCGATGAACGGGAGCGTGTTCCCTTCCTCGAAGAGGGCGAGGGCGGGGCCGACCTGCCTGGGCGACAGGTCGAGCTCGCGGGCGACGGTCTGGACGATCTTCTGGTCTGGCATTCGGCTATAGCTCCTGGGGAATCGACGTCGCGCGGAAGGTCGCGGGAGGGCCGTCGCGATTCAAGGAGTCGTGCTAGAGGAGTGACCCGATGCGCGTGGCGCCCAGGCGGTGGGCCAGCACCAGGAAGAGCTCGGCGGTGGCGACGGCATCGGAGAGGGCCTCGTGGGCCCGGTGCGGCGGGAGGCCGAAGCGGGCCCGAGCGGTGCCGAGCCCGGTGGGGAACTCCGTGCGCTCCGGCGTCAGGTGCCCGTGCCGGCGCGCGAAGCGAAGCAGCAGCTGTACGGTATCGATGACCGCCAGGGTGGGCGGCTCGATGTCGTGAGCCCTGAACGCGGCGTGCAGGAAGGGGACGTCGACGCGACGCTCGTGCACGATGAGCACGCCCGCTTCGAGGCGGGAGACCACCTCCGGCAGCACGGTTTCGGGCGGCGGGGCGTCCTCGAGGTCGTCGGGGAGGATGTGGTGAATGGTGAGGCTGGCGCCGGTGACGGGCTGGCCGGGGCGCAGGAGGGAGTGGTAGGACTCCCCCAGTCGTATGACGCCCTCCCTGATGGGAACCATGCCAACGGAGAGGATGGGGTCCTTGCGGGCGTCGAGGCCGCCGGTCTCGAGGTCGAGGACCCAGAGGGTGCGGTCCCGCCATGGGTCGCGGCGGAGCGCGAGTCGGTGGCGGAGACCCTGTCCGAGGCGGTGGAGTGCGGAGCGGCTCACCCGAGGCGCCCGGCCTCGTAGCGGCGGGAGAGGGCCTCCTGGGCATCGCGTATGGCGAGGAAGGCCTCTTTGAGGTGCCGGCGCTCGAGGGTCGAGAGGTGGTCGAGGACGATATCATTGGTGGGAGGGAGGCCGTCGCGGCGGTTCGCGAGCTGGGCTCGGAGGCGGAGCCGGAGGAGGAAGGCGAAGCTCTCGGCCAGGGTGTCGGCGTCTGTGGGGGAGAGGGCGCCGGCGTCGGCGGCGGAGCTGAGCCGTGCGGGAGTAGATCGGGCGTGGGCGCCGGCCGCGAGGGCGTGGATGCGTCCGATGCCGACAATGGGGATGATCCCGTCGCGCTTGAGGTCCACCCGACCGTCGTGGTCCTTGAGTCGTCCGAAGAGTCCGAGGGGCGGCCGGAACCGGATCGAGGCGGCGGTCAGGTGGGCGAGGAAGATCTGGTTGCGGCCGGCTTCCAGCACGAGGTCCGAGAGTGGTTCGAGGGAGAGGATGCCGCGAACCCCTCGGAAGTCGAAGAGATTGGAGGCGTCCACCAGTGCCGACTCTTCCTCGAGCCGGATCCAGCTCCTGAATCGGGCGCGCCATTCATCCATGGCAAACGCCCAGCGGGTCGCCATGTAGTCGCCCTTGCAGGGCGGGAACCCGGCGCGGAGCAGCGTCTCGACCACGCGGCGGGCGAGTGCGTGGAAGTACTCGGAATCGGCGGGGTCGGCGCCCGGTGCTCCGGCGCCCGGGCTCCAGACCAGAGCGTTGTCCTGGTCGGTGAGGAGCGCCTGCTCCATTCGGCCTTCGGAGCCGAACACCAGCCATTCGTAGGGGCGCGGCGGCGGCCCCAGCTCGGACTCGGCGAGCCGGAGCGCTCCCCGGACGAGGGTATCGTTGAGGCCGGCAATGAGGCGACCGATGCGCACGGCGTCCACGCCCTGCTCGAAGAGACGCTCCACGGTGGCGGCGACGTCGTCGGCGTACCCTTCGGCGTCCTCGGGCGCGTGGAGGCGGCTGAGGCGACGCCCCAGGTGGAGGGGGCTCTGGCTCCGATGTCGGAGGAGGTCGCCGTTGCTCACCACACCGGTGATCCGCCCTTCGGTGGTCACCGCCAGGTGGTGGATCTGGTGGTGCAGCATGAAGGTCACGGCCTCGTGGATCGGGGCGGTGTCCGGGAGCGTGAGGACGGGTCGGGTCGCGATGCGGTCGAGGGGGGTCTCGGGTCCGAGACCGGCGGCCAGCACCCGACCGCGCAGGTCCCGATCGGTAATGATCCCGGGGTCGTCGCCGGAGACCAGGACGGAGCTGATGCCCTGATCGCGCATGATGGCGGCGGCGGTGCGTACGGTCTCGTGGTCCGGGAGCCAGACGGGCTCTCCCTGCACGAGCTCCTTCACGGGCTCGGCGAACGAGGTTCCGTTGTGGGGCGGCCTCTGAACCGCCGTGCGCCGCAGTCGCTGCTGGAGGCCCTGCAGGAGGAAATCGTTCCACGCCGGGCCGTCCAGGAGGTCCACGCAGGCGTCGCCCGCGAGGCGGTAGGCCAGCGTATCCTCATCGGTGATGACATCAAAGGCGGGGGCATCGCCGGTGGTGAGGGAGGGGAACCCGAAGAGGTCCCCCTCCTCCAGCACGATCACCACCTGTCCGTCCCGTTCCAGGCGGACGGCACCCTTCCGTATGAGATACGTGTAGCGGGAAGGGTCACCTCCCTGGGTCAGGACCCGCTCGCCCCGGGGGAGGTAGGTGATCTCAGCCGACCGCACCACGCACGCCAGCGCCTCCTCGTCCAGCCCATCGAAGGGCGGATGAGAGCGGATGAACTCCAGATGGTCCGCGGGGGCCACCGGAGGCGTAGCGCGGTCGGGCATGAGAGCGGTTCGGGTTCAGTGTCCCACGGCGGGCGTCGGCGTCGCCACCGGGTCCTCGTGGGGGTGACGGATGCTGTCCACCAGCTCGCGGATGTGCGCGGGCGGCGGCTCGGTCATGAGGCTCACCCCGATGGTGACGGCGAAGTTGATCAGCATTCCGATGGTGCCGATCCCCTGGGCGGTGATGCCGAAGAACGAATCCACAAGGGGCGCCTCGGTCCCCAGCAGCTGGACCGACCGGTTGAGGAGGATGAAGATGGCGGTGAAGCTCAGCCCCGTCACCATCCCGGCGATCGCGCCCGGCGCGTTCGCCCGCTTCCAGAAGATGCCCAGCACGATGATCGGGAAGAAGCTGGCTGCGGCGAGACCGAAGGCGAACGCCACCACCTCCGCCACGAAGCCCGGGGGGTGGATCCCGAACCAGGCGGCCACGAACACCGCCAGCCCGATGACGATCCGACCCACCATGAGCCGCTTCGCGTCCGACGCTTCCGGGTTGATCATCTGACCGTACAGGTCGTGGGCGAACGCGCTGCTGATCACCAGCAGGAGCCCCGAGGCCGTGGACAGCGCGGCGGCCAGGCCACCCGCCGCCACCAGCGCGATGACGAACGGCGCCAGCTTCGCGATCTCCGGCAGCGCCAGGACGATGATGTCCCGGTCGATACTCGCCGCCAGGCCATTGGCGCCGAAGAGCTCGGCGGCCTGCATGATGCCATCGGCGTTGGCGTCGTTCAGCGTGATGAGCCCCGTCTGCATCCAGTTCTGGACCCAGCTCATGGCCGCCACCGTCTCGACGGGCTGATTGGCCAGCGTGTCGAGTATGTAGTACTTGGCGAACACCGCAACGGTCGGCGCCGTGGTGTAGAGGATCCCGATGAAGAGGAGCGCGAAGCCCGCCGACCAGCGCGCGGCGCTCACGCTCCGGACCGTGTAGAAGCGGACGATCACGTGGGGCAGCCCCGCCGTCCCCACCATGAGCGCCACCGTGATGGCGAACACGTTGATCATGGACAGGTTCGCGAACGGCGAGCTGTACCCGCTCAGCCCCAGGTCCCGCGACAGCCCGTCCAGCAGCGGCAGTACCTCGCCGATGGCGATCTGCGGTACCGGGATCCCCGTCAGCACCATGGCGATGGCGATGGCCGGCACCAGGTATGCGAAGATCAGCACACAGTACTGCGCCACCTGCGTGTACGTGATCCCCTTCATCCCGCCCCAGATGGCGTAGAAGGCCACGATCACCATCCCGATCAGCACGCCCTGCGTCACCGAGACATTCAGGAACCGGCTGAACACCACGCCCACGCCCCGCATCTGACCCGCGACGTAGGTGAAGCTCACGAAGATCGCGGCAATCACCGCCACCACACGCGCCACGTTCGAATAGTACCGGGCGTGCACGAAATCCGGGACCGTGTACTTCCCGAACTTCCGGAGGAACGGCGCCAGCAGCAGCGCCAGCAGCACGTACCCGCCCGTCCAGCCCATGAGGTACACGCTGCCGTCCGCGCCCATGAACGCGATGAGACCCGCCATGGAGATGAAGCTCGCGGCGCTCATCCAGTCCGCTGCCGTCGCCATTCCGTTCGCGATCGGCGATACGCCCCGGCCTGCTACGTAAAAGCCCTCTGTCGTCCGCACGCGGCTCCAGAGGGCGATCCCGATGTAGAGGGCGAACGTCAGCCCCACCAGGATGAAGGTCCATGTCTGAATGGACATGCGCCTACCCCTCCCTTCCGATGGAGCCATCCACGGGCGCACCCCCCGCGGTGTGGCCGTGGGAGTCCCGGTCCAGCCGGTCTCCCATCCAGGCGTATGCGAAGATCAGGACGATGAACACGTAGATGGACCCCTGCTGTGAGATCCAGAACCCCAGCGGGATTCCACCCAGGCTGAACGCGTTCAGCGGCTCGACCAGCAGGATTCCCAGTACGGGCCCCACCAGGAACCAGATGGCCAGAAGCACCACGATGCGGCGGAGCAGCCGCGACCAGGCCTCTCCGGCGGCGGCGACGTTGCGGTCCTCGTCCATGTCTTTCCTCCATGTTCAGGATGAGCGAGCGCGCCGGGTGTCGGCCGCGAGCACGTCGCGCGCACACCCTGACGCAGGGTCAACATCGGGGGGACCCTGCTTCTGCTCTCGCTGTTGGTGGATCGGATCCGGCGGAACTGCAACCGGGCACCCATGTATTCACTTCCGAGTGTTCCAATACAGTAGGGCGCCACGACCGATGTGTGTAGGGAAAAATCTGCGGCCCTCCCCCGAGCACTGTCGGGATTCTCCCCACACGCCTCCTTCCGACCGGTGCCGGTTTCGCCGTTTTCGGGAACGGTTATGTTGACCCGGCGATCAACTCGACCCGGGTGGGGACGTGAGCGAAAGGGAGCGGCGCAGCGCGCGCTCAATCCTGCTGTTCTGGCTGCCGCTGGCGGCCACGTGGATGATGATGGCGGTGGAGGGGCCGTTCCTCGCGGCGGTCATCGCGCGTCTGGCGGATCCGAAGTTCAACCTGGCGGCGCACGGTGTGGCGTTCGCGTTCGCGATCCTGATCGAGGCGCCGGTGATCATGCTGATGAGCGCCTCGACGGCACTGGTGGAGGACGCGAAGACGTACCGTCGTCTGCGGAACTTCGCGAACGTGCTGAACGCGGGCGCGACAGCGGTGCTGCTGCTGGTGCTGATCCCGGGGGTGTACGGCGGCCTGATGGAAGGGTTGATCGGGCTCCCGCCGGAGGTGGCGCGGCTGACGTACGGCGCGCTGTGGATCCTGCTGCCATGGCCGGCGGCGATCGGGTATCGGCGGTTCCTGCACGGGCTGTTGATCCGATCGGGTCGGACGCGACTGGTGGCGATCGGCACGATGCTGCGGCTCGTGGGGATGAGCGGTACGGCGCTGACGCTGTTCCTGACTACGGACCTGCCCGGCGCGTGGGTGGGTGCGGGAGCGCTGTCGGCGGGGGTGGTGACGGAGGCGGTGGCGGCGCGCTTCATGGCGCTGGGAACAGTGCGTGAGCTTCTGGCGCGGGAGCGCGGAGTCGACGACGACTCCCCGGCCCACGACGGCTACCGCGCTATCGCGGTGTTCTACTACCCGCTGGCGCTCACGTCCGTGATCGGTCTGACGGTGCAGCCGATGCTGACGTTCTTCATGGGGCGGGCGCCGGCGCCGATCGAGTCGCTGGCGGTGTTCCCGGTGGTGCATTCGCTGTCGTTCCTCTTCCGCGCCATCGGGCTGAGCTTCCAGGAGGCGGCCATCGCGCTCATGGGGAAGCGCTTCGAGCACTACCCGGAGCTGGCGCGGTTTGCGCTGTGGCTGGGGATCGGGGCGTCGAGCGCCTTTGCGCTGGTGGCCTTCACGCCGCTGCTGGACTTCTGGTTCATCACGGTGTCCGGGCTGCCGCCGGAGCTCGCGGCGTTCGCCATCACGCCCACGCGAATCATGGCGCCGCTCCCGGCGCTGAGTGTGCTGCTCTCGTTCCAGCGGGCGATCCTGGTGCAGGGCCGACGGACCCGCCCCATCACCATCGCGACGGTGATCGAGGTGGTCACGATCGCCGCGCTCTTCCCGCTCTTCGGTTGGGGGATGGGGATGGTAGGCGTGACGGCCGCGGTCATCGCGTTCGTGGTCGGCCGGGTGGGCGGCGTCACATTCCTGCTGGGCAAGACGGGCTCGACGCGCCGCCGGATCTGAGCGGGGACGACCGCTGTCCCCGGGCCGGGATCCGCCATAGCTTCGACGAGAGTGCATCGACGACTCGGGAACGGACGAGGGGCAGGGACCATGGAGTACACGCGACTGGGTGAGACGGATCTCGAGGTATCACGGATCGGCCTCGGCACGTGGCAACTCAGCGGGCAGTGGGGCGCCGTGGAGGAGCAGGAGGCGGAATCGGCGATCCGCAGGGCGCTGGACCTCGGGATCAACTTCTTCGACACCGCCCAGGCGTACGGCTTCGGCGCCTCCGAGGAGCGGCTCTCGCGAGCGTTGCGGGACGAGATCCGCACGGACCGCGACTCGGTGGTGCTGGCCACCAAGGGTGGGCTCCGGCCGGTGGAGGGCGGCGAGATCGCCCGGGACGCGGGCCGGGACTGGCTCCGGCAGGGGCTGGAAGCGAGTCTCAAGCACCTGGGCACCGACCATATCGACGTCTACCAGGTGCACTGGCCAGACCCGGCGACGCCCGCGGAGGAGACCGCGAGCATTCTCCAGGAGTTCCTGGACGAGGGCAAGGTCCGCTACGTGGGGGTGTCCAATTACAGCGCCCGCCAGATGCACGAGCTGGAGCGGCACCTGAAGATCGACACGCTGCAGCCGCCCTACCACATCTTCCGACGTGACATCGAGAAGCATGTGCTGCCGTACTGCGAGGCGCACGGCATCGGCACGCTCGTCTATGGGCCGCTGGCGCACGGGCTGCTCGGCGGGAAGTACGACGAGGACACGACGTTCGACGCGGACGACTGGCGGAGCCAGAGCTCGGCGTTCACCGGCGAGGTGTTTGCGCACAACCTCGAGGTGGTCGAGCGACTGAAGAAGTTCGCCTTCGACCGCGACCTGACCGTGGCGCAGGTAGCGATCGGGTGGGTGCTGGCGCACCCGGGCGTGGACGTGGCGCTCGTCGGGGCGCGGCGAGCCGAGCAGGTGGACGGCACCGCCGAGGCCGGCGACCTTTTCCTCGACCCCGAGGAGCTGGAGGAGATCGCGGAGCTCATCGACGACGCGATCGAGATCGGCGGGGCGACGCCCGAGGGCATCGACTGACGCATGGCACCATGAGCGGGGAGAGGTACGCGGTCCCGGGCGGCAGGCATCGCGTGGAGGAGAGCATCCGCCGGAGCCGGTTCATCACCACGGTCGCCCGGGCGGCATCCGGGGACGACGCCCATGCGTTCATCGAGGAGATCCGCCGCGAGTTCGCCGATGCGACGCACAACTGCTGGGCGTTCGCCGCTGGTCCTCCCGGGGCCACCGCCGATGTGGGCATGAGCGATGACGGGGAGCCGCACGGTACGGCCGGGCGGCCCATGCTGGAGGCGCTGCTGCATTCGGGCGTGGGTGAGATCGCGGCCGTCGTCACCCGCTACTACGGCGGCGTGAAGCTGGGGAAGGGGGGGCTCCAGCGGGCGTACTCGGGCGGAGTCCAGCGGGCGCTGGAGTCGATGCCGCGCGCGGAGCGCGTCCGGCGGGTCGCGGTGTGGGTGGCCGTGGAGTACGGCGCCCGTGATCCCGTCGAGCGCACGGCGGCCGAGCTCGATGCCCTCCTCCTCGTCGAGGAGTACGGCGCGGAGGTCCGGCTGAAGGTGGGCGTCCCCGAGGGCCGCCTCGAGGAGTTTCGCCGTGCCGTCGCGGAGGTCACGTCGGGGCGCGGCCGGGTGGAGCCCGCGTAGCGCTCCACCCGGCTCGCGAAGAGCCGACATGGGGAGTTGCTCAGCCGCCGGTTTCGAACACCTCCTCGATCGGAATGATGGTGATGTCGTCCTCCGTGACCGGGATCGGGTACCGCGCGATCTCCCGGTCCTCCTCCAGCACCGACTCCGGCTGCGGGCCGGCGTAGGTGATGTTGGTCGGCTCACCGCTCAGCAGCTTCCGCTTCAACCCCTCCGCGTCCTGCGTGATAAAGACGAGGTACATGTTCCCCGCCTGGAGGTGACGCCGGATGGCGGCGTTGACCGTCTCGGTGTCCAGCGCGTCGAGACCCGGACGGAGGGACGCGAGGTAGCCGGGATCCTCAATGCCGTAGAAGGCGTCGTCCATCGCGTATGCCAGTCGCCGGCTGATGGTGTTGCCCCAGTTCACCGTGAAGTTCCGAAGGAACGCGACGGTCTCTCCTACGCGCTCGTCGTCCAGCCCCTGAGCGGCGAGGATATCGAGCTCCCGCAGCGCCGCGCGGGTAGCGAAGAGCGTGCGGTCGTGGAGGTTGCCCGGCTCCGTGAGGGCGATGGGCCGGATCCAGATTTCGAAGAGCTGGCTCCGACGCGCGACGTTGGTGCGAGGCTGCTGTGTCGCGAAGCCGGCGGGGAACGCCTCGATATAGGAGTAGTCGCCGTAGTTCATCCCGCGCGTGTCCCGGATCACCTGATAGAGGTGACTGAAGGAGTTGCGGTGTTCGCCGAACCACGAGTTGGCGGTGAGCATGGCGATGAAGTCGTCATCGCCGCGCTGAAGCTCGATGGGGAACCCCAGGGAGATGGCGCTGGCGTCTGTCTGCTTTTCGACGATGAGCACCTTCATGCCGTCAGGCATGGTAGGCTCGGGTGCCGGAAGCTCTGGAGCCGTTCCGGCCGGCAGCGACCGGTCGAAGTCGGTGCGCACCCGCACGGGAAAGCCCGCGGGATACCCGCCGCCGACGCCCACCACGACGTTGTCCCGCACATAGTTGTCGCGGTAGAACGAACGAACGTCATCCAGGGTGATGGACTTTACGCTCTGGACGTACCCGTCTTCGGGGTGCTCGTACGACGTTCCCTGGTACGCCATTGAGAAGAGCAGCTCTTTCGAGAGCTCTTCGTCCCGGCTGTAGCGGCGGCTCCGCTCGAGGGCATTCAGCGTCTGCGACTTGATCCGCTCGAAGTCTTCCGGGTTGAACGCCGGCTCCAGGATCGCCGCCCGGAAGAGGTCGTAATATGCCTCCAGATTGTCCTCGTGGATCCGCCCGGTGAACGTGGTCATCTCCTTGTCCACCGACGTGCCGTAGCCAGCCGCCATGGGGTACAGCGCTTCCAGGATCTCCTGATAGCTGCGGTCCACGGTGGCGCCGTCGGAGAGGAGGCTCGCGGTCAGTGCCGCCAGCCCTTCCTTCCCGGCGGGGTCGTTCTGGGATCCACTCCGCACCCACACGTTGAACGCGATGAAGGGCGATTCGGGCTCCTCCAGCATGATCAGCCGGGGGACGTCCATCGTCTCCTCCATCCCGGTGGGGGTGACCTCCGGCTCCGCGGCGGGAGCCTCCGTCTGCTGCATGCCGCCGGCGCAGCCGGTGAGAGCCAGCGCGGCGAGTATGGTCAGTCGTTTCATATCGTCAGCCCTCCGCCTGGACCATGGTCACCGTCACGCGCTGGTCCGACACCAGGTAGCGGCGGGCCGCTTCCCTCAGGTGCTCGGCCGTGACGCCTTCCAGCGTTTCATAGTACGTCTCCACAGCCTCGATCCCACCCGTGTTGATGACGAACGGGATGAGACTGAAGCCGATTCCCTGCGCGTTCTCCAGGCTCATGAGGAAACTGTACTTCATGTTGCTCTTCGTGTCCTCGAGCATCTTCGGCTCCACCAGCTCGTTCCGATACCGATCCACGGCATCCAGGATTCGCTGCTCCACCGCGTCCACGTCCGTCGGGTCGTTCACCATTGCGGTGAGGCTCACGAGCGCAGGGTCCCGGGCCAGGCCAAAGCCGGATGACAGGAACTGCACCCGACGATTGTTGATCACCAGGTCGCGGTACAGGTCGGAGTTCGATCCGAACGCGGCGCGACCGAGGACCTCCAGGGCAACGGCCATGGTGTCGGTCGCACTCCATTCCGGCGCCTTGTAATTGATCTCGAGGATGGGAAGCGTGCGCGCCGGGTATTCGACGATGCTGTCACGCGGCGCGAGCTGTTTGGGCTCCGGCTGGATGCGGGGCGGAATGTAGCCCCTCTCCCAGTCGCCGTAGTATTCCCGCACCAGCGCCCTGGCCCGGTCGACATCGAAGTCGCCGGTCAGCACGAGGACGACGTTCTCGGGCCGGTAGAAGCGGTCATAGAAGGAGAGGCTGTACTCGTATCCTTCCGGCATGGCCCGGACGTCCTCCTCGAACCCGATCGTGGTGTGGCGATAGGTGTGGACATCATAGGCCGTCGCCCGAACCGCTTCATCCAGATAACGGAACGGGCTCAGCTTGCTCTGGCTGTACTCGCCGAGAATGGCGCCCGCCTCGGTCCTGAACGCGTCCTCATCGTAGGAGAGGTTCTGGAAACGATCGCTCTCCAGATCGAAGACCTTCTCCAGGTACTCGTTCGACAGGACCAGGTAGTAGACGGTCATGTCGTTGCTGGTGAAAGCGTTGCGGGCCGCTCCCATGGCCGCGGTCACGTCGTCGTACAGCGGGTATTTCTCGGTGCCGCGGAACATCATGTGCTCGAAGAAGTGCGCGTAGCCGGTCCGGCCCGGCTCCACCTCGTCGCGCGCACCCGTCCGCACCATGGAGACGTAGGAGATCTGTCCTGGCGCGCCGCCGGGCACGAGGTACGCGGTAAACCCGTTGTCGAGCACCACCTTCTCGTAGTCGAAGGGGAAGATGGTGTCCTCCCGGTCTGTCGGCGGCCCCCAGCCGGCCGCAACGGCGACCAGTCCGGCGAGCAGCCCTGTGATCAAGATCGCTCTCATGCCTTCAGCCTTTCTGAAGTTCTTGGTGGGGGCTTCTTGCAAGGAACGTAGGGCAGGGGGCCGGTGAGTGGCAATCGCCCGCGGTGGCGGAGCGGGCGGTCGCCGGAGGGGCCCGGGGAGTCAGAACCGGGTCGCCCTCTGATGCTGTTCGCGGGAACTGTTGGTTTCACAGCTTCCGCCCGTTGCCACCCAGACGCATCGGGCCGCCGTCGTCCTTCCCGTGCGGCCCAACTCCGCCCCCCCCCCTCCCCCCCGAAGTCCGCACCACCCACCCCCCCCGCCCCTGTCGGTCGGAGGCGGGTATCCGGTGTGGGGCCGGTGGGCCTCGGTCTCGTGTGTTGTTCAGCCGGCCGCCCCGGAGCCGGGGCCGGACTGGCGGAACCAGGTCAGATAATGATCGAGATACCGGCTTGCGACACCGCGAAATCGCTTCAACCATCTCCGGAAGCGAACGAACCACAGCGGCGGCGGCTCCGGCCCTTGCTGGCGCAATTGTGACCATGTGGCCACTCCGGTGAGCGGGTCCCCCAGCTCGAGATCGAGAGCTAGGGCGACTCGCTTGAAGAGGGTGCGGCGGTAAGGGCGCGCGTGCAGGGTCGCGTCGGATCGCACGTGCTCCCGGAAGAAACGTACGACGGCAGCCGCCCCCGGCTGAGGCAGCCCCAGGGAGCGCGCGTACGTCCGCCGCCCCTCGTCGCAGGCGATGGCGATCCAGACAGGATCAGTTTCCGACGCGAACCCCTCGAATCGTCTCTTTCTGGGCGGTCGGAGCAGGCGCCGCGAGCCTTTTTCCGAGTGCGCAAGCCAGCCTATGCCGACGCTGACGTGGCCACTCAGTTCCACCGAATCGGCCGCAAGCAGATCGGCGAGCAGACGATGCCGCCAGCGAAAGCTCGTACTGAGATGGATCCCGAGCTCGTGAGCGACGGTGCGGAGAGTCGGTGTCGTGGGGGCCATGCGGCAGAACACGGGCCAGAGTTGAAGGTGCTTGAGGTAGGCGAGGGGCGTCCCGGTGAGGTCGCTGAACGTGCGTCCACAGCCGCTGCACCGGTACCGTCGTCTGTCGCCGAACCGGCCCCAGCGCTGGACGCGGCGGTGCGCACAGCGAGGGCAGCGCAGTCCGCGCCGGAAGCGGATTTTGCGGAATCGGTCGAGCGGAAAAGGATCGGGTGCGGGCGTGTGGGATTGATAGGCCGTCATGCCCCATGGATGAGGCGTTGTGCGGGGCGATGGAATGGCCCGGTGGGACGGGAAGTCGATGCGAGGCGGGATGGAGGACCGCTCGGGGATGGGGGGATCGCTCGAGGATGGAGGACCGCTCGGGGACCAACAATTCCCGCGAACAGCATCGGAGGGAAAGCCCGAAAGGCGCAGCGCACCGCGTGCGGTTGCGCCTTTCGGCCGCCCGCACCGCCCCCTCTCCTTGGGTTGGGGGGGGTCTGGCAGGGCGGCCCCGGAGGTGCGGTTGTACCTCGGCCTCTCATCGCTACATTGGAGTCACTACCATTCAAGGAGAGACATGCGTTCAGCGATGGGTTTTGCACTCGCGGTGCTTCTGCTCCCGCTCCTGCCGGTCGGAGGGGAGTCGCAGACGCCGGAGCCGCTGGAAGTTGGGGATGTGGCCCCGGACTTCAGTGTGCCGGGTGCCGTTCGACATGGTGTTCTGGCCGAGCCGGTGACCCTGTCCGAGTACGCCGGTCAGACGGTGGTTCTCGCGTTCTTCTTCAGGGCACGGACCAAGGGCTGAACCGTCCAAATGCACGCGTACCGTGATCAGTACGCGCAGATCTTCAACCTCGGACAGGACGTGGTGCTGATCGCTCTCAGCACCGATCCCATCGAGGAGCTCGCCGCTTGGGCGCGGGACGACGATTTCCCGTTTCTGATGGCAAGCGACGCAGCGCTCCAGGTCGCCGAGAAATATGGTGCGATCTACGAGAGCGGCGATACACGCATCACGAACCGGAACCTGTTCGTGATCGGGCCCGACGGGCGGATCGCTCATACCGCGACACCATTCCTGCAAACGGATCCGACGGCGTACGAGGCGCTGGAGGCGGTGATCGACCGGCTGGCCTTGGAGCAGCCGTGAGGGCGCGGCCAGCGAGCAGGCAGAGCGGGTCCTCGCCTTTGCTTGTCGCTGGCGAGTACCGCTCCCGCTACTTCCGCTCGAGGACGTTGCCGAGCGCGCCCACCAAGTCCTGATTCCCACCCGTGCCGGTGTAGGCGACGCGACCGTCCGCGTCGAGGATGATGACATACCCGGTCCCCGGGGGATCGAAGGCGCGGGTGAAGCGGCCGCGGGTGTCCCAGAGGACCTGCGGTGGCGGATCGTGCCGGACGAAGTGCTGCTTGACCTGGTCCCTCGTCTGGGCCACGGCGGCGGCAACGACCAGCACTTCCGCGGCGTCGCCGTGCGCCTGGCGGGCGGCCTCCATGCTCGGCTCGAGAGCTCGGCAGATGGCGCACCACGTCGCCCAGAACTCGATCAGGACCGGTCTGGTCCCGATGATCCCCGCGAGATCGAACGGCTCGCCGTCGAGCGTCTCGAGAACGATGGCCTCCGGCGTGTCTCCCACCTGAAGGCCGCCCTGTGCTTCCAGGGCCAGGGGAGCACCGTAGAGGATCGTAAGGGCGAGTATGGCGCCGGTCAGAATCCGCGGGAGTCGCCGGGGGTCTGGCGACGTGCGGGAGTCAACAGAGGATGAAGGGGCCGCTGTCACTGACCGAGTTCTTTTGCGCATGGCATCTTTCATTGGGAGGGCCGGGCTGCAGGTCCGCTCGAGCTAATACTCACGTGGCGCACCGGAGGTCCCGCCACCGTGGTGTCCGCCGCGCGCGGGACCGTTCAGGCGCCGCCGTCTGATCATCCGCCACCTGACGCGAGCGCCCCTTGTGGGCGCGACATGCACGGCTGACCTTCACGTTCGTCTGTCTGCCGAAGGATGTCGGTGGAGTCTACAGAGAGCGAGGAGATTTTCGTGCTACCAATCATCCGCTGGGCGGCGGTCGCGTGGCTGGTCGCCATGGCCAGCCCCCTCCATGGGCAGGATTTCCCTACCGACGATCCCATCATCCGCCAGATCTGGGAGGAGGGGATGGAGCGGTCGGAAGTCTACCCGTTGGGACAGGCGCTGCTCGACTCCATCGGGCCGCGCCTCACCGGCACACCCGGCCTGGACCACGCCCATGAGTGGCTGGTGCGGCTGTACCGGAGCTGGGGCATTGAGGCGGAGAACGAGACGTACGGGACATGGAAGGGGTGGGAGCGGGGCATCACGCACGTGGACCTCACCTCGCCGCGGGTGCGTACCCTCGACGCCACCCTCCTGAGCTGGAGCCCGGGGACGGGCGGCGCGGTGGAAGGCGCGGTGGTGGGGCTCCCCGCCGCCGGGGAGAGCATAGAGGCGTGGAAGCGCTCCATCCGCGGGTCTTTCGTTCTGGGCTCGCCGCCGGAGCTGTCGTGTCGGCCGATCGATCGCTGGGAGGAGTTCGCGGACGAGGACACCTATGACGCTTTCGTCGCCGCGCGCGAAGCGGCCCTGGACGAATGGTCGGCGCGCTTCACGCGATTTGGCGTGGATGAGCGGCAGTTCATGGCCATGCTCGCGGACGCCGGGGCGGCCGGGCTCCTTACATCGAACTGGTCGGGAGGCTACGGAGCGCGGCGCGTGTTCGGGGACCAGGCCGGCCGGACACCGGTGCTGTCGGTAGGGTGCGAGGACTACGGACTGCTCCACCGGCTGGCGGACCACGGGCAGTCGCCCCGGGTCCGCGTGGACGCCCGCTCCACCGACCGGGGCGACGTGCCGGTCTACAACACCATCGGCACGATCCGTGGGACCGCGCGGCCGGACGAGTACGTGCTCCTCTCGGCGCACCTGGACTCGTGGGACGGCGCGCAGGGGGCGACGGACAACGGCACCGGCACGATCGTGATGGCGGAGGCCATGCGCCTCCTCAAGAAGTTCTACCCGAACCCGCGGCGGACCATCGTCGTGGGCCACTGGGGGAGCGAGGAGCAGGGGCTGAACGGCTCGCGCGCGTTTGCGGCTGACCACCCGGAGGTGGTGGCCGGTCTCCAGGCGCTCTTCAATCAGGACAACGGCACGGGTCGGATCTCCAACGTTGGAATGCAGGGGCTGCTGAACGCCGGCTCCAATTTCGTGGGCTGGCTCGGCGCGATCCCGCCCGAACTCACGGCGGACATCGATCTGGTGATCCCCGGCACACCCGGGGGCGGCGGGAGCGACTACGCGGCATTCAGCTGCGCTGGCGCGCCCGCGTTCGGCCTCTGGTCGGACTCATGGGACTACGGGACGTACACCTGGCACACGAACCTCGATACGCTCGACAAGGTCGCCTTCGCCAACGTCCGCTCGAACGCGGTGCTCGTCGCGCTCCTCGCCTACATGGCCTCGGAGGACCCGGAGCTGATCGAGCGCACGCGCCGCTCCGTCCTGCCGGTCAATCCCCGCACAGGGGAACGCATGACCTGGCCCGAGTGCCAGCTGCCGGATCGCGCCTGGGAGGAGTACGGCCGGTAGGCGCTGTCAGAGATCGCACGGGCCCGCGTTCGGCACGAAGAGCGGCTCGCCGAACCGGCCCGTGCCGTACTCCCCGATCAGACGCTGGGCCTCCGGGCCCGTGATCCATTTGGCGAATGCGCGGGCCGCGCCGTGACGGGGGGATCCGGCGACGGGGATCACGCCGTACTGGTTGAACAACCGGTCATCCCCTTCCACCAGGACGACCAGCTCGCCGGAGCCTCGCTGGTCCAGGTACGTCGCCCGGTCGGTCAGTGTATAGGCCCGCCGCTCCAACGCCATCCGGAGGACCTCCGCCATGCCCTGGCCGACCTCCATGTACCAACCGCCCGACGGCTCCACTCCCGCCGCCGACCACAGCGTTCGCTCCTTGCGGTGCGTCCCGCTGTCGTCCCCGCGGGACACGAACGGTGCCCGCTGACCAGCGATCCGCCGCAGCGCCTCGGCCGCGTCCTCCATCCCCGCGACGCCGGCCGGATCGGTGGCGGGACCGACGATCACGAAGTCGTTGTACATGACTTCACAGCGCGCGACCCCGTAGCCTGCGGCCACGAACGCAGACTCCGCCGGCGGCGCGTGCACCAGGAGCACGTCGGCATCGCGACGCCGGCCCAGCTCCAGCGCCTGCCCGGTGCCGACCGCCGCCACCCGCACCCGCACACCCGGCTCCGCTTCCCTGAACGCCGGCAGCAGCACCTCGAACAGACCAGAGTCCTCGGTAGATGTAGTGGACGCCAGAAGCAGGTCCGTGCGCTCTTCTCCGCAGCCCAGCCCTACCACCAGCGACAGGATGCCCACCCACGCCAATCTCACCATCCGTCCAAGCCTCTCCCCCCCATGATCGCCCGGTCCCGAATCCTGACCCATACTCTGGCCTCCACCTTTCGAAGACCAGCCCTGGGCATTCGCCGGGTCGCGGACGGGAGTGGGAGAATCCCCCACGCGGCGACCCATAGCTTTCCCGATTGCCGGTGTGTACGGCGTGGCGCACGTTTGAGAACGATTTTCAACCGATCCGACGAAGCCAAAGCCGGGGTCATGACGGAAACGACACAAACAGCGGCCGGAGGGCCGGCGAGGGCGTCGGCGGCAGCGACGGGGGAGCCGCTGTCGGCGTCCTCGTCGTGCCATGGGAGCACGGGTCCCACGCTGAGGCGCGGGCAGATGGAGGACGCGACGTTGCGGGTGGCCCTGGTGGGGGCGCCGAACGTGGGCAAGAGCTCGCTGTTCAACCGATTGACCGGTGCGTACGTCACGGTGTCGAACTACCCGGGCACGTCGGTGGGGGTGGACCGTGGCCGGTGGCAGATCGGGGGCTCGGCGGTGGAGCTCATCGACACGCCCGGGATGTACTCGCTGCTCCCTACGACGGAGGAGGAGCGGGTCGCGCGGGAGATCGTGCTGGCGGACGAGGCGGACGTGCTGGTGCAGGTCGCGGATGCCAAGAATCTGGATCGTGCGGTCTCGTTGACACTGCAGCTGCTGGAGGTGGGTCGACCCTTGGTGCTGGCCGTCAACATGATGGACGAGGCGGAGGCACTGGGGCTGCGGGTGGATCTGAGCGCGCTGGCGGAGCGTCTCGGGATCGGGGTGGTGGGCGTGGTGGCGGTGAAGGGCCGGGGCCTGGCGGAGCTGGGGGCGGCGGTGGAAGCGGCGGTGGAGCGGGCGGCGCCGCCCCGGCGGGCGTACGAGAACGGGGTCGGTCGGGCCATTGAGCGGGTGGGGGAGCGGCTGGCGGGCGTGTACCCCGTGCGTCCAGAGGCGCTGGCTGCGCTTCTGATCCAGGGTGACGATGAGGCGGTGGCCTGGGTAGTGGCGGCGGAGCCAGACGGAGGGCGCTCGGCGCTGGATGAGCTGGTGCTCGCCACCGCCGAATTCTCCGACGCGACGGTGTACCGGGTGGCGTATGAGCGGCACCGAGAGTCGGAGCGTCTGCTCGAGGGTGTGGTCAGCGGGGGCGACGAGGAAGCGGAGTCGAGGTCGCTACGGGACCGACTCGGCGCGGCGCTGGCGCGGCCACTCTTTGGCATCCCGTTCCTGCTGGCGGTGCTCTACCTCGGCCTCTACAAGTTCGTGGGCGAGTTCGGCTCGGGGACGGTGGTGAACTGGCTGGAGACGACGGTGTTCGAGAACGGCCTCAACCCGTTCTTCCAGAGCTCGTTCGAGTGGCTGATCCCGTGGCCGTGGCTACAGGGCCTGTTCGTGGGGGAGTACGGCCTCCTCACGCTGGGGGTGCGCTACGCCGTGGCCATCATTCTCCCCATCGTCGGGACGTTCTTCCTCTTCTTCAGCGTCCTCGAGGACAGCGGGTATTTCCCCCGCCTGGCGCTGCTCGTCGACCGCACGTTCAAGAAGATCGGGCTGAGCGGGCGCGCGGTGATCCCCATGGTGCTCGGGTTCGCCTGCGACACCATGGCGACGATGGTGACGCGCACCCTCGAAAGCCGGCGCGAGCGAGTCCTCGCCACCATGCTCCTGGCCCTGGCCATTCCGTGCTCCGCACAGCTCGGCGTCATTCTGGCCATCCTGTCCGGGAACGGCGCGGCGCTCGCGGTGCTGGTTGTCGTCCTTACGGGCGTCTTCCTGCTCGTGGGGTGGATCGGCGCCCGTGTCCTGCCGGGAGAGCGGCCGACGTTCCACATGGAGCTTCCGCCGCTGCGCGCGCCGCGTGTCGGGAACGTGCTGGCCAAGACGGCCGCCCGGATGCAGTGGTACTTCATGGAGGTGCTCCCGCTCTTCCTGCTGGCCAGCGTCATCCTCTGGATCGGCGATCTCACGGGGATGCTCCAGAAGGCGGTGGCGGGTCTTGTGCCGGTCATGGGCTGGCTGGGTCTGCCTGCCGAAGCGGCGCAGGCGTTCCTGTTCGGGTTCTTCCGCCGCGACTACGGCGCCGCAGGTCTGTTCGACCTGAACCAGCAGGGGCTCCTGAGTCCGGTGCAGCTCACCGTGGCCGCCGTAACTCTGACGCTGTTCGTACCGTGCGTCGCGCAGTTCCTCATGATGCTGAAGGAGCGGGGCGCGAAGACGGCGTTGGCGATCTTTGCCATCACGGTGCCGTTCGCCTTCGGTGTGGGCGCCGGGCTGAACGTCGTGTTGAGGGGGCTGGGATGGTAAGCGTGGGGTCGGTGGCGGGGGAGACCGCGACCTGCGGGTTCTGCGGCTCGGAGTTCCGGGAGGATCGGAGCCAGGCGACCTGCCAGGCGTGCCCGCTCAGCACGGCGTGCGGGCTCGTCCGCTGCCCGAACTGCGGGTACGAGAACCCGCGATCCCCGGCGTGGGTGACCCGGATCAAGAAATGGGTGGGCGCATGACGATCGTCGAGCGGCTGCGGTACCGGCTCCGGGGCGTGGCCGGCTGGAAGGACGCATGTGAAGCGGGCGCTCCCGTCCCTCACGGGGAGGGGTGCAGCGACCTGGACTGCAACTCCATTCGCCTCACGGGTCTCGGTCGGGGCGCGCGGGGTGCGGTGAGCTGTCTCGAGAAGCCCGGCACGACGGAGAGCGCGAAGCTGGCCGGTCTCGGCATCCTCCCGGGGGTCCGCATCCGCGTCGTGCAGCAGAGGCCGTCCTGGGTGCTGAAGGTCGGGCGCACGGAGATCGCCCTGGACGACGAGCTCGCCGGCCGGATCCGCGTGGTTCAGGACGAATAGGCGCGGAGGCGTCAGGCCTCGGCCGACCCCGGGGGTGGGCGGAACGACCGTCGGCCACCGCCCAGATCAGAGATCGAGTCCCGCAGCTCACGCAGCTCGTCGTCCGTCAGCTCCCCGATTTCACCCTCCGGGAACCGGACGATCCCCGCCCAGGTCTCGGTCGAGTCGAAGACCAGGTGGCGCTCGCACAGCGGGAACTCGTAGGGCGTACCCGGCCCCACCAGCGCGATCCGCCATTGGATCCCGACCTCATCCGTCCAGAGTCGCAGCTCCGGCTCCCGTGCGAGCGCCACCATCGCCTGGTCGTCCATATCCCGCCAGCTGAACGGCAGCCGGCGCCGCATGGAGTCCTCGGGGCGCTTGGCATTCGACAGGTACAGGTGCTCGGTGCCGCGTGCGTCCTGCTCGACGCGCGCGTACCAGCGCTGTGATGCCAGTCGAATGAGGCGTTGCATGGTAAACCTCCCGTCCAAGTACAGTCGAGCGTGTCGTTTTAGAGTGGCAACATCCGTTCCTTGCGCACGCGCGCGCACGCGCGAACGGCGACTGTGGCAAACCGGCGCGTTTCTTGCCCGCCCCTGTGTCCGTCCTAAGCGCGCACAGGAGAAGAGTTACGGTGACGGAGCAGGAGCAAAAAGGGGGGCGCGAGTCGCGGCCCGCCGGAGCGGGCGGCGCGGCATCCGGCCGCGGAGGTGGCTGGTTCGGATTCGGGGACGACCGCCGTCGTCACGCGAGCCGAACCCGGTCGATCCCCATCTTCCGGGTGCTGGGCTATTACGTGCTGCTGTCGCTCGTGGCGTGGACGCTGATGCGGTATTTCCCGGCATTGCGGGAGGCTTTCCTGGCGCCGCTGGGCGGGCTGGGCAAGGTGGACAACCCGCTGGATCCGAGTGTGTCCGACGTGTTCACGGGGGTCCGTGGCAGCCTCCATCGGACCTTGACCATGGGCCTGGTGGTGTTGGGAGCGCTGCTCCTCGTGCTACCCATCGCATGGGTGTACACGTTCGCTCAGCGGCTGCGCTACGACCGGTCGCTGGTCCACTCGCTCATCATGCTCCCGCCCGTGGTGGCGGGGGCGGTCATGGTGGTGAAGAACAGTCTGGCACTGTCGTTCAGCCTGGCGGGGATCGTGGCCGCGGTCCGGTTCCGTACCACGGTGAAGGACCCCAAGGACGCGGTGCACGTCTTCTCGGTCATGGTCATAGGGCTCGCGGCCGGGGTCCAGGCGCTCGATATCGCCATGCTGCTGTCGGCCACGTTCGCCATGGTGGTGCTCCTGCTGTGGAAGTACGACATCGAGGCGTACGCCAACGACGACACGGAGCTCCTGAGCGTGGGGGATACGGCGCTCATGCTGGCGGCGACGCCCGGGGGTCGTGAGCGGGTGCAGGACCGGATGGCGGAACTGGCGGAAGAGATCAAGACGGACGGCATCCTGCTGATCCACACCACGGATCCTGGCTCCGCGCGCCAGGTGGCGGAGGTGGTGCTGAGTGAGGTGGCCAAGCGGTGGATCTTCAAGGACCCGCCCCGCGGCCGCAATGGAGTCTATACGCTGGAGGCGGTGGTGCGGCTGAGGAAGAAGAAGACGCCGGTGGACCTGCTTGGAGAGCTCGAGGACCGGTGGTCGCCTACGGTGGCCGCGGCCGAGTTCGTACCGTATCCGGTGTGATGGCGAGCGGGAACGAAGCAGTGCGGCCGATACGGTTCGAGGTGCCGGACGCCGAGGTCATGGATCGACTCCTGGCCGCGCCGATCGCCCTGCCGGTGCGGGACGAAACGCCCACCATGGAGGTGTTTCGGGATGTCTATTTCGATACGCCCGGCGGCGAGCTGGACCTGAAGCCTGCCCGCGTTCGGATCCGGCACCATGCGGACGGCCGCCGCACGCTCCTGATCGACGTGCGGGAACGGCAGGGGGCCGCGCCCGCGAGGCACCAGGCCGAGGCCGCCGTGGAGAGCATGGACTCGGAGAGCGAGCCAGAGGCCATCTTCCACGGCGATTCCGAGCCGGCTCGCCTGCTCCGCGCCCTCATCGACCCGGCGCGCCTGGAAGTGGCGTTCGAGGTGGAGACGCTGCGGCGGCTCCGGACGGTCCGTCTCGAGGACGGTGGGTCGCTGGAGCTGGCGTATGACACGCTGGTGATCCGGCGAGACGAGCTTTCCGGCACGCTCTGGGAGATCACGGTGCGGGCACCGGAAGGCACGCAGCTCGACCCGCTGGTTCAGTCGATGGAGCAGGAGGCCGGCGTCCGGATCACGCTGTCGGAGCCCGCGCGCAGGGTCCGAGAGTTCCTGGATGACGCGGAGATGGTGGCGCTGGAGCGGGCGGTGCGGTCGGCGCGCCAGGTGGCGGTGGTGGCGTATCACCGGGGCCGGATCGCGCTGGCGCGTGAGAGGGGGGGGCTCGGTGTGCCGCGCGGCGAGGGGAGCGGCGAGCCGGCGTGCCGGAAGGTGATGGGCGCCAGCCTGTCGGAGCGGGGCGGTCGTCTCCGGCTCCTGGGGACGAATCCGGGTGGGCCGGGTCGACCGAGCATGGAGGTGTGGCTGGCGGAGGGTGTGAAGCCGGAGGACGCCCACGAGGCGATCGTGTGGGTGCCGCTGGCGGAGATTCTCACCACGGTGGGATCCGGCGCAGTTCGGGAGCCGCGCACTCTGGCGGCGCTCGAGGTGGTGGCCCGCTCCGACCTCGCCCCCGTGAGCCTGGATTCGGACGTGGGGGACCTGGACAGCGGCCACGAGGCGCTGGAGCTCGCGGTCCCCGCCATGCCCGCCGACGCCGAATCCTACGATACCAAGATCCCCCCCGACCACCTGCTGAACGCCGAGCTGAGCCGGATCGCGTTCGACGAACGGATCCTGGTCTTCGCCGAAGCCGAGGAGACGCCGCTTCTGGAGCGGCTCCGATTCGTATCCATGTTCGGAGCGCGTCAGGACGACTTCTTCATGACCCGCGTAGCGGGGTTCAAGGACGAACTGGCTGGTGGCGCGAACCGCCGCACGCTCGACGGCCTGAACGCCCACGAGCAGCTGGACATCATCGGTGTCCGGGCCCGACAGGTCATGGGACGGGCACAGCGGCTGCTCCGCGACCAGATCCTGCCGGCCCTGGCCGATCGCGGCATCCGGATCCTGAGCTGGGGCGACCTGAACGACGAGGAGCGGGAGTTCCTCCGGGAGCACTACGCCACGGACGCGGAGGCGGTGCTCACGCCCATGGCCGCCGATGCGAGCCATCCGTTCCCGAGGATCCGGAACCTGCGGCCGGCGATCGGCGCCGTGGTTCAGCTGCCAGGCTCGGAGCGGGTCCATTTTACGGCCGTGGAGCTGCCGGGCGAGCTGCCGCGCTTCCTCCCGCTCGAGGATGGTCGGCGCTTCGTCCCGCTCGAAGAGCTGGTGCTGGCCCAGCTGCCAGAGCTCTTTACGGGCCTCAAGGTCGAGAACGCGCACCTCTTCCGGGTCACCCGCAGCGCCAAGACGCAGATCGAGGAGACGCTCGTCGCCGACGTCCTGCAGGCGGTGAAGGCCGACGTGGCGAACCGACCCTTCCGCGCGCCCGTCCGGCTCGAGGTCGCCGCCGGCATGCCGCGCCCCATCCGGCAGTTGATCCTGAACGAGCTCCGCTACGAGACGCCCGCGGAGCCCGAGGCGCTGGGTCCCCGGGATGTGTACGTGGTGAATGGGATGATCGACCTGGCGGCGCTGGCCGAGATGGCCGATGCCGCGGACGAGGCGGGCGGCACGGATGAGCCCGATGAGTCCGATGAGCCGCTCCGGTTCGCGCCCATGGAGCGGGGCGCGCCGTTCGACCCCGACCGGCCGGTGTTCGAGCTGCTGGCGGAGGAGGACCGTCTGGTCCACTTCCCCTACGACGACTTCTCGACCACGGCGGAGCGATTCATCCGGGAGGCCGCCGAGGACCCGGACGTCGTCTCACTGAGGGTGACGCTGTACCGGACCGACAGCAGCTCGGAGATCGTGAAGGCGCTGAGCCGCGCCCGGGAGCTGGGCAAGGATGCGGTGGCGCTCATCGAGATCAAGGCGTCGTTCGATGAGGAGCAGAACATCGCGTGGGCCAAGTCGCTGTCGGCGGCCGGGATCCACGTGGTCTTCAGCCCGCTCAGCTACAAGGTGCACGCGAAGGCCGCGCTGGTGGTGCGCCGCGAGGGGGAGCGGCTGCGGCGCTACTCGTACATCGGGACGGGGAACCTGAACGCCGCCACGGCCCGAAGCTACACCGACGTGGCGCTCCTCACGGCCGACCCGGACCTCGGCGAGGAGCTCCACTCCGTGTTCAACATCCTCACCGGCTATTCGGCGACGGGAGAGTTCGAGCACCTGCTGGTGTCGCCCTTCAATATGCGGCGCCGGTTCCTGGAGCTGCTGGACCGCGAGATCGAGCACGCCCGCGCGGGGCGTCCCGCGAAGCTGCGGGGTCAGCTGAACGGGCTCGCCGACCGTCGCATGATCGGGAAGCTCTACGAAGCGTCGCAGGCCGGGGTGGAAGTGGACCTGGCCGTGCGGGAGATCTGTGCGCTGCGGCCGGGGGTGCCGGGTCTCTCGGAGAACATCCGGGTCGTCAGCCTCCTGGGTCGGCTGCTCCAGCACGCGCGCATCTTCGAGTTCGCAAACGGCGGCGTGGTGGAGTACTACATCGGGTCGGCCGACTGGCGGCCGCGCAACCTGTCGCGGCGGGTGGAGGTGATCACACCGGTCCGGCACCCGCCGCTCCAGGCGCGGCTGTCGGATATCCTGGACGGCGTGCTGTACAACGATGCCGCCTGGACCCTGCGTCCGGACGGTTCCCACACCCGCGGCCAGCAGGTGGTGGGAGGTGCGGCCGCCCTGGCGCGTGGCAAGCCCAGTAGCAGATCCGGCTAGCGCCGATCCTGCGTGGGCTCCATCAGCGGCAGGAATGCCTCGCGCTCGATGTCCAGGGCGAGGACCTGACCGTCCTCGATGATGTAGTGCCAGCCGTGGAGTGACAGCGTGCCCGCCGCCACCCGCTCCTTCACGAACGGGTAGGTGAACAGTCGGCTCAACTGGAGCGCGACGGAGCGCTGCTCCGTCCGGAGGAGCGTCTCGCGGTCCGGCTCCGGGGCCCCGCCGGCCGTGTCCTGCGCCCGCACCCACTCGTCGACCCGAGCGGCGTGCCCCAGCTCGAGCCACCGCGTGATGTGGGGCGTCTGCGGGCTCGGCTCGCTGTAGAGCGCGCGCACGGCGCCGCAATGGCTGTGACCGCACACGACGATATCGGTGACGCCGAGCGTCAGGACCGCGAACTCGATCCCGGCCGCGGTGCCGTGGAAGGCGCCATCCGGCTCATGGGGCGCCACGAACGCGCCGACGTTCCGGATGATGAACAGCTCCCCGGGCTCGGTGGCCGTGAGCAGGTCGGGGACCACGCGGGAGTCGGCGCAACCGATGAAGAGCGTGGTCGGCTTCTGGCCGTCGCGCACGAGCCGCTCGTACTGCTCGCGGTAGCGGGGGAACGTGTCCTTCCGGAACCGCTGCAGGCCCTCGATCAGATGTTCTGGCATTCCGGTATGCGTCCTCTGCTCATGAGTCGAGTGATCGCAGGCTTTCGGCGGCGGCCGCCATCAGTGCGCGCACGAATCCCGCCACGTGATCCGGGCCGTCCTCGTCGGCGAGGAAGGGGTCCATGACGGTGGAGCGCAGCACGACGAGCCCCGCCGCCCCGCTCTCCTGCCATTCCGCGGTGCCGATCCCGACCTGGTCCAGGAGCGGGTCGATGGCGCCGTCGTACATGGGGGTCTGGAAGCGGGTGCGGGTGATGATGTAGTCCGGTGCAGCGCCGGGCCGGGTCAGGCTCATGCGCTCGTAGATCCCCTCGTTCAGGTCGTTCAGCGCCGCCAGGCTGCGGATCTCCGGGTGCGTGATCACGCAGCAGACGATGTTGATGTCGGGCTCCGGGAGCCGTACGATCCGGAACGGCTGGAAGTCCGCGTCTCCGAGCGCGGTGTGGAGAACGCGCGCGCCCATGACGGTGCGTTCGACGAGCCGGCCGTGGCCGCGCTCGTCCAGCGGCAGGACCTTGTGGCTGAGCCAGATGGCGGCCGCCGCGGCGCCCGGCTTCGAACCCTCGAAGATGAAGCGGCCCAGGAACAGGTCCTCGGCGGAGTCGAGGCCGCGCGTGGGCAGGAGGTATGGCGGGTCGATGGCCACGAGCTCACGCACCCGCTTATCCCGCAGCAGGATGGCGCCGGCCGGGTAGGGTATGTAGCCGAGCTTGTGCGGGTCGATGGTGACGGAGTCGGCGCGCTCCAGCGCCGTCATGGAGCGGACCCATTCGTCCGACGGCCAGTCGGTCCCCGTAGACGCGCGGATCGCCGACCCGGGCCGCCGTTCGCCCCGCTCGTTCCATGTCACGGCCGCGGCATAGCCGCCATAGGCTGCATCGGAATGCACGTGGAAGCTGACGCCGAGCTCATCGCGCGCCCGCTGCCGCACGTCCAGCACGTGGTCGAGCCGGTCCACGGCGCTCTCCTCCGTCGTGCCGCAGACGCTCACGCACGACAGGATGGGCACCCGCTCCTCCGCCAGACCCCGCACCGTCTCCCAGAGCGCGTCGGGGTCCATCCGGTAGTGGGAGTCCACGGGGATGTAGCGGAGCTGGTTGGAGCCGATTCCCAGCGCGCGGACGATTTTCTCCCAGGAGTAGTGGGCCGTGGCGGCGACCAGCACCACGCCGGGGGCGAGCGGATCGCCGTAGGCGTCCGCGAGCCGGCGGCCGTAGTCCTGGTAGCCGACGGTCTGAAGCGAATGGTCGTGCAGCGCCCGATGGATCGCCGGGCGGTCGCCGGCACTCCAGAGCTCGTCCCACAGGTCCAGCGCGGCCGCGCACGGAATGTTCAGCAGCTGCCAGAGGTCCAGTTCCGCGAGCCGGGCGCGGCCGCCCCGGGGCAGCTCCACCGACAGGTCGAGCCCCAGCTCGTCGCCCGCGCCGGCCGCGGCCACGGGGAGGTAGAGCACGTTGCGGGCGATCCAGAGCGCCTCGAAGTTGGCCACGGTCCCACCCGAGGTCACGTGGCCCCAGCTCGTGTCCTGGTCGTAGCCGATCATCCCGGCCAGCTGGCGTGCGACCTGGAGCTCCAGGCGCGTGGTGACCGGCGACCCCTCGATGGCCACGTTGTTCGGGTTGAACAGCATGGCCGCGAAGTAGCCCACCTGGCTGGCGATCGTCTGCTCGTAGTTCATGTGGCCCTTGTAGCGGCCACTGAAGAACGGTACCCCCCGCTTCAGCTCCGCCAGCAGCCCCATGAGCTCCTGTGTCAGCGTGGCGACCGCGTCGTCGTAGCCGGCCGCCCGCTTGTCCGTCTCCCGGATGGTGAAGCCGTCCTCCGGGTGGTAGTTGCGGCGCCAGAAGACGTGGTCGCGCAGCGCCTCCGTGACCAGGCGCTCCAGTAGCTCTGCGTTCTCCGCGCGCGGCCCCAGAAAGGTACCGCGCAGCGCTTCATCGGATCGTGTCATGGGGCCTCTGTCGATTCGGTTTCCAGCGCGGACGGTGGCGGACGCGGGCGGGAGGGGCAAGGGCGGGTGGCAAGGGCGGGGGGGCGGTGTGGCCCCGGCGGTGGGTTCCGGACTCTAGACCTGGCTGGCGGCGCGCATGCCCGAGTCGTACGCCCCCCGCACGGTCCCCATGAACTCGCTGGTGGCCTCCCCGGCGTAATGGACGGGACCGGTGGGTCGAGCCAGCTGGCGCTGGGCGTCCGCGCCGCCCACGACGGCATGGCAATAGGCGCCGCGAGTGAACGGGTCGGCGATCCAGTCGTGGAAGCCCACCTCCTGGAGCTCTTCCCGTATCGAGTCCCGGTCCACGCCGAACCCGCGCGCCAACTGATCGATCGCCAGCCGCGCCAGCTCCTCCGCGCCGCGTCCCGTCAGGCGGCGCGCCGCGGGGCCACCCGCCCAGGCGACCAGTGTAGGGGCGAGGAGGGTTGCGGGCGTCCAGAAGGTGGGGAAGGGCCCGTCGCACTCGATGAACTTGGCTTCCCGCGGCTCTACCCCGGACTCCTCCAGCCACGGCCACCAGAAAGGGCGACCGAAACGTAGCCCCACTTTCACGACCGGCCCCATCCGGAGGCGACGGATCGCGTCCCGCTTCCAGTCGGGCAACGGGTCAATGGCCAGGTCGGCCAGGAGGGGAGGCGGCAGCGTCAGGATCAGAGACCGGGCGCGAATCTGGACGGCGTCCGCGTCGCCAGCGGCCCGACGGGCGCGGATCTCGACGCCGGCGTCCCGCCCCGAAACGCTCTCCGCGACCACACCCGTGCGGAGGACTCCGGTGGGAAGTCGGTCGGCCAGGGCCGCGGGAAGGCGGTCGAGGCCCTCCACGACGTGCACCTGGTCGCCTCCGCCCCCGCCTTCGTCGGTCGCCTCAACGGCGGCGACCCAGCGGGCGCTTACCTCGTCGGCCGGAGCGGCGTGGTATCCCTCCACGTAGCTCCGGAGCCAGTCCGCGGCGGGGGGCTGCGCCCGGTTCAGAGCGTCGGCCAGGCTGATGTCCTCCGAGCCCGGCGGCGGAGCGATCCGCTGGAGAGCGCCCAGCTCCTCAGGACCACGCTCCATGGGAACCACACGTCCGGCGCTCAGGCGGCAGAACCCGGACGCCGCGGGCCAGAAGGACGCACCGGTGGTCCGCAGATGCGCCACCGTCTCGTGGTCGGCGGGAAGGAACTCGGGGCCAAGCTCCAGCGGAGGGCTGCCCGCGCGGGTGAGGATGCGGCCCCCGACACGGTCCCGCGCCTCCAGGACGAGCACGTCCCGCCCGGCGTCCGCGAGACGCGCCGCGGCGGCGAGGCCGGCCACACCGGCGCCCACCACCACGATGTCGTGGTGCTCGGTCACGCCGGCGCTAGTGCCGGGTGGCGCCCATGGTTCGGAGCGCCATCCGGAGCAGCAGCTGGCGGACGGGGTCCGCGCGCTGGCAGGTCAGGCAGTCGCCGGCGACCTCCTGGCACGGAACGCCATCGGCCTGCGACTCCGCGCAGCATACGCCCAATGGCAGGATCCACTCGCAGGCGTGCTGGATCTCGGCGGGTGACATTCTCACGTGACACCTCCCGCGGCCCGAGACGGCCGCTCGACAGGATGGGGCTGTCTCAATGTGCGGGGGGTGCGTGGCCGCCAGCAAGGGCCGGGTGTGGATTGGAATGAGTTTCCGGGAAAACCTTGCACGAGGGTCCTCTGAACCCCCACACCATTTTCAAGATCGTCCCTACGTCGGGCGGGTGGTGGTCCCCGCATCTTGTGGAGTGGCGTGCGGCATGAGACGTCCATCCAAGCAAGGAGTTCTCGATGCGTGAACTGCGCATCCACGGACGCGGCGGGCAGGGTGCCGTGATCGCGAGCAAGGTGCTGGCGGTGGCGGTATTCCGGGAAGGCCGTTGGGTCCAGTCGTTCCCGGCGTTCGGTGTGGAACGGCGCGGGGCACCCGTCACTGCGTTCCTGAGAGTGGCCGATGCACCGATCCGCCTTCGCTGCGAGATCACGGCGCCGGACGACCTGATCGTCCTCGACCCCACACTGGTGGACGCGATCGACGTGACGGCGGGATTGAAGCCGGGCGGCGGGATCCTGATCAACACGGACCGGCCGCCCACCGCGTATCCGGCGCTGACCGATCGCTTCCGGGTGGCCACGGTCGATGCCAGCGCCATCGCGGCGGCGCACGGCATCGGCAGCCGGTCGCAGCCCATTGTCAATACGGCGATTCTGGGAGCGTTCGCGACCTGGTCCGGACTGGTGGGGCTGGACAACGTATGCGAGGCCATCGCGGAGGAGGTGCCGTCGCGGACCGCCGCCAACCAGGCGGCGGCGCGCGAGGCCGCCGAGGCCGTTCGCCTGGACGCCGAGGCGGGGTCTTCGACCGTGGAGGCGGCCCATGTCTGAGCGCCCGTTCGGTGAGCCTCTGATCTCCGTGAGCGACCGGTCCACGCTGGAGAACCGCACCGGGTCCTGGAAGTACATCCGGCCCATGTACCGGGACGGCGTGGCGCCGTGCAATCAGGCGTGTCCGGCCGGTGTGGACGTGGAGGGATACCTGAACCTGCTCCGGCAGGACCGGGTGGACGAGGCCCTCGACCTGCTCCTCCGCGAGAACCCCATGCCGGCGGTCACCGGCCGCGTCTGTCACCACCCGTGCGAGATTGGCTGCAACCGACAGCACTTCGATGAGGCGGTGGCGGTCCACGCCATCGAGCGCGCCATGGGCGACGAGATCCTGGTGCGTGAGCACCCGGCGCCGGCGGAGCGTACGCGCCCGGAGCGAGTGGCGATCGTGGGCGCGGGCCCGGCCGGCCTGTCGGCGGCGTACCACCTCGCTCGCCGCGGCTTCGGCGTCACCATCTACGACGAGGCCGACGAGGCCGGCGGGATGCTGCGGCAGGGGATCCCGGCGTACCGACTGCCGCGCGCAGTGCTGGACCGGCAGATCGAGCGGATCGAGGCGCTGGGCGTGGAGATCCGGACGGGCGCCCGCCTCGATGGCGAGGCCGTGCGGCACGAGCTCGACGCGTACGACGCCGTTTTCCTGGCCACCGGTGCGCACCGGGGTCGTCCTCTGGGGGTGCCAGGGGAGGAGGGGCGCGGGATCCTGGCCGGACTCGAGTTCCTGAAGGCGGTCAACCGGGGCGAGCGGCCGGATATCGGCAACCGCGTGGCGGTGATCGGCGGCGGGAACACGGCCATGGACTGCGCGCGCTCGGCGCTCCGGCTGGGGTCGGAGCCCATCGTCGTCTACCGGCGGACCCGGGACCAGATGCCGGCCATCGACCAGGAGATCGAGGAAGCCATGGCGGAGGGGATCGAGTTCCTCTTCCTCGCCGCCCCGGAGTCTTTCGGTCACGAGAACGGCCGCCTGACGAGTATGCACCTGACGCGGATGGAGCTGGGAGAGCCGGACGCGAGCGGCCGCCGGCGCCCTGTGCCCGTCCAGGATGGTGGCTTCATCCTCGCCGTCGATACGGTGCTCACGGCCATCGGCGAGGACAGCGAGCTGGACGTGCTGCCGGACGAGCTCCCGCGCGAGTGGGGTGCGCTGAAGGCCGACGAGCTGGGCGGCACCGGCCACGCCGCCTGGTTCGCGGGCGGCGACCTGGCGGGCGAGGAGCGCACGGTGGCGGGCGCGCTGGGGTCCGGCAAAAGGGCGGCGCTGGGGATCGATCGCCACCTGCGGCGTCGCGCCGGCGAGGAGCCGGATGACGGCGATGTGGCCGCGCTGCGGTGGGGCACCGGAGAGGTGAGCGCCTCCCGGTGGCGGGGGGATGACCCCGTCCGGCGGACGAACCCGACGCAGGAGATGGTGGACATCGGTGCGCTCCAGCTGGCGCACTTCCGACACGCGCCACGGCAGGCCGACCGCAGGAACGGCGGCCCCCGCTCGTTCGCGGAGGCGAACCTGGGGATCGACTTCGCGCAGGCGGTGGAGGAGGCGAAGCGCTGCTTCAACTGCGGGGTGTGCAACGACTGCGAGCTCTGCCTGATCTTCTGCCCGGACGCCGCCATCAAGCGAAAGGCGGAGGGCGGGTTCGAGCTGGACCTCGATTACTGCAAGGGCTGCGGGCTGTGCGCGGAAGAGTGTCCGCGGGGCGCCATCGTCATGACGCGGGAGGGACTGTGAAGAAGGTCATGGTCGGCAACCACGCCGTCTCGCTCGGCGTGAAGCTCGCCCGGGCGGAGGTGATCTCGGCGTACCCCATCACGCCCCAGACGCAGATCGTCGAGATGCTCAGCGAGATGTGCGGCAGCGGCGAGCTGGACGCGCGCTTCATCAAGGTGGAATCGGAGCATTCGGCCATGGCCGCGTGCCTCGGCGCCAGCGCAACCGGCGTCCGCACGTTCACCGCCACGTCGTCGCAGGGGCTGGCGCTCATGCACGAGCTCCTGCACTGGGCGGGGAACGGACGCCACCCGATCGTCATGGCCAACGTCAACCGCGCCATGGGCCCCGGCTGGAACATCTGGACCGACCAGAACGACTCGCTGGCCCAGCGCGACACCGGCTGGATCCAGCTCTACTGTGAGACGAACCAGGAAGTGCTCGACACCACCATCCAGGCGTTCCGGCTGGCCGAGGCGGTGGACCTCCCGGTGATGATCATCCTGGACGCCTTCTTCCTCTCGCATACGAGCGAGCCGGTGGACGTGCCGGATCCCTCGCTGGTGGACGAGTTCCTGCCGCGGCGCGAGGCGCGCGTCAAGCTGGACACCGACGATCCGCACGCGTTCCACGCGCTGGTCCGGCCGGACAACTATATGGAAATGAGGTGGGACCAGCAGGAGGCCATGGGCCGCGCCGCGCGGCTGTTCGAGGAGATTGATGCGGACTGGCGCGTCCTCACAGGCCGCTCCTACGGCGCCGTCGAGGGGTACCGCGCCGAGGACGCCGAGCTCCTGCTCGTGACCTCCGGCACCATCACGTCGACGGCGCGGGAGGTGGTGGATCGCCGCCGGGAGGACGGGGAGCGGGTGGGGCTGGTGAAGGTGAAGATGTTCCGGCCGTTCCCCACCGCAGCGCTCCGGCGAGTGCTTCGAAAGGCCAGCCGCGTGGCGGTGCTGGACCGGAACATCTCGCCCGGCCACGGCGGCATCTTCGCCGAGGAGATCCGCTCGGCGCTCTATGACGTCCCGCTCGACGACCGGCCGACGCTCTACGGCTACGTGCTGGGTCTCGGCGGCCGGGATGTCACGCCGGCGACGATCGACGAGATCATCGAACGGACACGGGCGGTGGACAGCCCGACGCGCGAAGACCTGTGGGTGGGGGTGAAGGCATGAGTCAGGTCATGATCAAGGACCGGGTCCCGACCCTGGAGCTGCTCGATTCCGGGCATCTCGCCTGTCCCGGTTGTGGCGCGCCGCTGGCGATGCGCATGGTCCTGAAGGAGCTTGGGGAGAAGACCATGGTGGTGCTGCCGGCGTGCTGCTGGAGCATCATCGCCGGGCCGTACCCGCAGAGCTCCCTCCACGTCCCGCTCTACCACACCGCGTTCGAGACCGCGGGCGCCGTGGCGTCCGGGATCCGGGCGGCGCTCGATGCGCGCGGCGACACCGACACGACGGTTATGGCGTGGGCGGGGGATGGCGGCACGTTCGACATCGGGCTCCAGTCGCTTTCGGGCGCGGCGGAGCGGAACGAGGACTTCATCTACGTCTGCTACGACAACGAGGCGTATATGAACACGGGGATCCAGCGCTCGTCGGCCACGCCGTGGGGGGCCTGGACCACCACCACGCCCAGGGACCACCCGCAGTCGACGAAGAAGAAGGACATCCTGTCTATCATGGCCGCGCACAGGATCCCGTACGCGGCCACCGCCTCCACGGCCTATCCGGTCGACCTTCTGGACAAGGTGCGGAAAGCGAAGTCGATCCGGGGCACCCGGTTCCTGCACATCCTCTCGCCCTGTCCGCCAGGGTGGAAGTACAGCGACGAGCAGACGATCGAGATGGGACGGATGGCCGTGCAGAACCGGGTCTTCCCACTGCTGGAGATCGAAGATGGGCTGCGCTGGCGGTTCACGGTGGAGAGCGCCGGGGACCCGGTGGAGCCGTACATCCGGGGCCAGGGCCGGTTCAAGCACCTGGACGACGACTCGATCCGCAACATCCAGGCGGACGTGGATGCCCGCTGGGAGTACCTTCAGCGGATGGTACGCTCCAGCGACTAGCGTTGCCGGCGTCCCACCGGTCCCGCTACACTCCATGTCGTCGAACGAGGGCTCCGGAGACGGAGCCCTCTCACTGTAGCCCGTGCAGAGCCGTGCCCATGTCGCTTCGCCGTTTCCTTTCCCGTGCTGTCCTCGCCGCCCTTCCGCTCGCCGCGCTCGGCTGCGATGATGGCACCTCACCCATTGATCTGGGCGGCCTGAACGCGCCTGCGGTCACCGCGGCGGTAGACGGCCTGGTGGCGCCGCTCTACGCCAGCGCCGAGGCGATTGCGAACCTGCGCGGGGCGGAGCAGGTGCTGCTGGCCGCCGGTCTGGTTCCGGATCCTGACGCGGAGGAGGCGACGCCGCAGCTTCCGCCCGAGGTCGTCGGCTCCACGTACGTGTACGACCCGTCCTCGCTCTCCTGGGTGACCGACGAGTCCCGAACGGACGCCCCCACCGACGGGATCCGGCTCATCTGGTACCGCCTGGACAGCACCGGCAGGGTAGTGGAGCCGTTGGCGGAGAAGGGGTTCATCGACGTCCGGCCCTCGGCGAGCGGAGAGTTCGATCCGGTGACGACCCGGATCGTGGGCACGGAAGATGGCAGCACCGTCCTGGTCGACTTCAGCCAGGGCCACGACGGCCCCGGCAATGTGGTCGCGACGCAGACGCTGGTGGCCTCCGGGTCGTATTCCGATGGCGCGGAGACGTCGACCTTCTCGCTGCGCTGGGAGCGGTCTGAGAACGGCGTGTCCAATGACGTGACGGACAGCTATGACATCACGATCGAGCAGGCGGGCACCCGCTACGTGGTGGACGTGAACGGCAGCATCGATGGGAGCACCGGCCGCTCGGACGACCGGGTGGCCGCCACGATCACGAGGGACGGCGTGTCCACGGGCGTGGACATGAATTCGGTCGCCGTGGGGCAGGCGCTGGAGGACGCCACCGGTACGGTCACGCATGCGGGTGTAGCGGTGGCGGAGATCCGGCTGAACGGCAACAGCTACGAGTTCGTGGCTCCGAATGGCGACGGTATCCCCGCGGGGCAGGCGGGCGAACTCAATCGCCTCTTCGGCTCGCTCACTCTCGACTGGGCCGTGCTGTTCTACGACCTGCCGCTCTACGGCTTCATCCTCGAGTAGCCGGAGCCGGGCGCTGGGTCACCCGGACGTGATGATCGGTTTGGGCTCCACCGGCGCCATCTTATCCTGGCGCTCCTGCTCCAGCGACTGGTCGCGTTCGTACACGTCCTCGTGGAACCGGATGGTCCCATCCTCGTCCACCCACGCGGTGAAGTAGAGGATGTAGACGGGCACCTTCTCGTCGAACGGGATCCACTGCTCGCCGGTGGAGCGGCGCAGCTCGTCATAGTCCCCGGGGTCGCGGTCGCTGAGCCGATCGAGGAGCGTACGGGCCAGGTCGGCCGGCCGCTCCACCCGGATGCAGCCGTGGCTGAACGCCCGCGTCTCCTGCGAAAAGAGGTGGTCCGCCGGGGTGTCGTGCAGATAGATGTCCTGGGCGTTCGGGAACAGGAACTTGACGTTGCCGAGGGCGTTCCCTTGTCCCGGCTTCTGACGCACCCGGTACGCGCCATCCATGAGCGCGCTCGCCGGGACCGAGCTCCCCACCGGCTCGTCGTTGTAGAGGACCTCGTAGTTGTTGCGCGCCAGGTAGCCCGGATCGCGGGCGACCGCGGGCACGATCTCCTCCGTCTTGATCGACTCCGGCACGTTCCAGTACGGGTTCACTACCATGTACTCCAGCGTGTCCTGGAAGATGGGCGTCCGGTTCGCCGTTTTTCCCACCACCACGTTCATGGACTCGATGGCCTCGCCGTCGTATACGACCTCGAGCTCGTACCCCGCCACGTTGACGAGAATGAACCGGTTGCCGAGGTCGTGGGGGAGCCAGCGCCAGCGGTCGAGGTTCAGTCGCAGTCCGTCGATCCGCTCGTCCACCGTGATGTTCAGCGCTGCCAGCGTCGCGGGCCCTACCGCGCCGTCCTCCTGGAGGTTGTGCCGCGTCTGGAAATGCTCCAGCGCCAGCGCCAGCGAGTCGTCGAACACGCTCGTGCGCTCCCGGCCCTGCCGGGCCAGGCGCGTCTCGGTGGGGTCGTCGCCCGCCATGAGACGGGTGCGCAGCGTCGCCACCCGCTCCCCCTCCACGCCCGGTTTCAGCGCTTCGCCCTCCGGTACGACGGGCCAGCCGCCGCTCTCCTTCACCTCCCGAAGCTGCCGGAGCGCGGCGATCATGCGGGCGTAGTAGGGCGCCCTCGGACGTACCGACCCCAGGACCTCTTTGGGGTTCTCCCCGTCGAGGACCCGGGCGATCAGCTGACCATGGTCGATTTCGCCGCGATCGATCTGCCAGTCGAGCCCCGCGCGGTCCGGGTCGATGGTGCCCACCGCCAGGTCCTGCGCCAGACGCGCGAAGCTCTCCGTGAGCAGGAGGTCGAGCTTGGCGAGGTACTGGAGCTCCTGGTCTTCCACCGCGTCCTCGTTCAGCAGCTGCGCCATCTCCCGGGCGGTACTGAAGTGGTATCGCTCCCGATCCAGCCCCTCGGAGTTCGCGGCCGCGATCGATTCCAGCATGCTCACCCCGCGCGGCAGGATCTCGTCATCGTCGGTCCAGGCGGGCTTGTATCCCCGGTCGCGGTAGAGCGCCACGATGGAGGGCCGGATGGAGAGAGTGTCCTCGTTTGGCAGTGTGATGACCGGCGAGGCGGCGGCGTCCGTGGCGGAATCGGCGGCCGTGGCCGGGCTGCTCTGAGCTGAATCGGCGTTGGCGGAATCAGCGCTCGCGGCCCCCGGGCTTCCTGCCGCCACGGCGGTGCCGCCCAGCAGCGCCCGTATCTCGGCCGTAGCGTCGGGGTTCTCCCCGCAGGCCGTGGCTGTGACCACCACCGCCAGCAGAGCGGCCCGTATCGACGATCTTCCGCTCATTTACAGTCTCTCCATGTATGGATTCAGGCCCCAGGGCGGGACGTTCCGAGGCTGAATAGTGCAATGACCGTTCCCTCCCGCGCACGCGGGTACGCCCGGCGCGCGGCACCACGGGTTCACCCCTGGCCCGGGGCTGGCGTGGGGGGATCGCCGCGCGCACTATCCGCGCGGCCGTCGCCGAGATCACGCACTGGAGTGGAAACACCATGGAATGGCTCACGAGTCCGGACATCTGGATCGCTTTCGCCACGCTGACGGCGCTCGAGATCGTGCTTGGGATCGACAACATCGTCTTCATCTCGATCCTGTCCGGGAAGCTGCCGGAGCATCAGCAGGCGAAGGCCCGGACCACGGGTCTGGCGCTGGCGATGGTTACGCGGGTCCTGCTGCTGCTGGCGCTGGCGTGGGTGATCGGGCTGGTGGAGCCGTGGTTCAGCATCCTGGGAGAAGAGATCTCCGGTCGTGACATGATCCTCATCGCCGGTGGACTCTTCCTCGTGGCCAAGAGCACCTACGAGGTCCACCACAAGCTGGAGGGGGAAGCCGAGCACGACACGGTGAACCGGAGCCACCCCACCTTCCTCTCCGTCATCGCCCAGATCCTCGTTCTGGACCTCGTGTTCTCGCTCGACTCCGTCATCACCGCCGTGGGAATGGTCGAAGAGGTCGGCGTCATGATCGCCGCCGTGGTCGTGGCCGTGCTGGTCATGCTCCTGGCCGCCGGCCCCATCAGCCGGTTCGTCGAGAAGCATCCCACGGTGAAAATGCTGGCCCTCTCGTTCCTGCTGCTGATCGGCGTCACGCTGATCCTCGAGGGCTTCGAGCAGCACGTGCCCAAGGGCTACATCTACTTCGCCATGGCCTTCTCGCTGTTCGTCGAGCTGCTGAACATCAGGTCGAAGTCGCGGAAGAAGGACGACGCGGTGAAGCTGCGGGACGTCCACACCGTGGACGAGGCGGAGACGGCGTAACGGGCGCAGCGGCGGAGAGCAGTTCCCGCGCCGCGTGCGGCCGCTCCTCTCCCACCATAAGCCGGGGCGGTCGCCGGCGCACGCATCTGGACGCCGCAGCGGTGTCGATCCATCTTTGTCGCGGCACACTCGCCCTCCCCCCCAACCCCGGATCCCATGCCCATCACCCACGAGAACGCCCGGAAGATCGTGCGGCGGCTGGCCCGCGGCCGCGATGTGGAAGGGCTCCCGGAGATGCTGGCGCCGGTCCCGCCGGAGACGCGGCCGATGCCGCCGGCTGTGCCGAGATCGCGGAACTGGAGCGTGGAGGCCACGGCGGAACGGGTAGCGTTCTTGGAGGCGCGGGGCGTGGAGCTGGATCATATCGCGGGGCGGGCGGCGCCCATGGATCCGGCGGATCTCCGGGGAAACATCGAGAACCATATCGGCACGGCGCAGGTGCCCATGGGTGTGCTGGGTCCCATCCGTGTGAACGGGCTGCACGCGTCGGGGGACTATTACGTGCCGCTGGCCACGTCGGAGGGCGCGCTGGTGGCGAGCTATGACCGGGGCGCGAAGGTCATGACCCGAGCGGGGGGATGCGCGGCGCTCACCACCACTGAGCACGTGCAGCGGGCGCCCGGCTTCGTTTTCCGGTCCATGGCCGAGGCGGCGATCTTCGCCCACTGGGTGGCGAGCGAGTTCGACCGGTTCGTGGAGGTGGCGGCGGCGCGCACGGGGCACGGCCGCCTGCTGGACCTCTCGGTCCACCTCCAGGGGAACCACGTCTACCTGATCCTGGACTTCCACACGGGGGACGCAGCGGGGCAGAACATGGTGACGTTCTGCGCGGAGGCCATCTGCCAGGACATCCTGGAGCGGTCCCCGCGTAAGCCCGAGTCGTGGTTCGTGGAGTCGAACATGTCCGGGGACAAGAAGGCCACGGCGCTGAGCTTCTCCCGGACCCGGGGTAGGAACGTCACCGCCGAGGTGGTGATCCCGGCGGCGCTGGTGCGGTCGGGGCTGCGCACCACGCCGGAGCGCATGTGCGAGTACTGGCGTATGAGCTTCATCGGGGGGGTGCAGACGGGGAGCATCGGTGTGAGCGGGCACGTGGCCAACGGGCTGGCGGCCCTCTTCCTCGCCACGGGGCAGGACCTGGCGTGTGTCAGTGAGGCCGCCGTGGGCGTGACGCGCTTCGAGCTCACGGACGGCGGTGACCTCTACGCCATGGTCAACCTCCCCAACCTCATTGTGGGGACCGTAGGCGGCGGGACCCGGCTCCCCTCGGCACGGGAGAGCCTCCGGATCATGGACTGCGATGGCCCTGACACCGCGTCCCGGTTCGCGGAGATCTGCGCCGCCGTCATCCTGGGCGGCGAACTGTCCATCGTGGCCGCGCTGTGCGCCGGTGACTTTTCCCGGGCGCACGAGGCGTACGGCCGGCCTGGATGAAGGCCCGCCAGATGAACGCGACGCGGCTTCAGAGGCTCCGGACCTACCAGGCCGAGCGGTTTCCGCTCCTGGTGTATGTCCCGCTGTTCGCCGTGGCCACGTTCGCCGCCGTGGCCTTCTCGTGGGGCGCCCGCCCGGGGAGCGGACCTGGCCCCTTCCCCGTGGGGCCGTGGGCGGTGGGTCTCTTCACCGTGCTGGTCCTGTTCTTCTTCCTCCGCGTGCTGGACGAGCACAAGGATGCCGATCAGGACGCCCGCTACCGTCCGGAGCTGCCCGTACCCCGGGGTCTCGTATCGCTCCGTGAGCTCCGCGTGGTGGCCCTCCTCGCGCTGGCCGCCGCGCTGGCGCTGAACGCCCGGGTGGAGCCGGCGCTCCTGGTGGTGCTGGCGGCCGTCCTGGCGTGGGCCGGGTTCATGGGCCGGGAGTTCTTCGTCCCCGCCTGGCTCCGGGCGCGACCGGCGTGGTACCTCGTGTCCCACATGCTCATCATGCCCCTCATCTTCCTGTATGCGACGGCGCTGGACTGGCTCGTCGCCGGCGCGCCCCCGCCCCCGGGCACCACCGCGTTCCTGGCGCTGGCCTTCTGCAACGGCCTGGTCATCGAGGTGGGCCGGAAGGTGCGCCCGCCCGATGAGGAGCGGGAGGGCGTGGACAGCTACACCCGCTCGTGGGGGACGGGCGCGGCCGCCCTGGTCTGGATCGCCGTGGTCCTCGCGGCCGCCGCGTTCGCCCTCCTGAGCCTGCGGACCCTCACCGGCGCGGCCGGTTTCGGCTCCCCGGGCTCGCCGGTGGGCGCCGCCCTCGGGCTCGCCGGTCTCGCCCTGGCCGCCACCGTTCCCGGCCTGCTGCTGATGCGCGGCTCGCCCCGCCTCCGGTCCGCCCACATCGAGGCGGTGTCTGGGGTCTGGGTGCTGGCGTCCTACGGCGTTGTGGGAGCGGTGGGCTGGGCCGCCGGGTCGTCGGGATGATGGAGCCATCCGGGGCGCGCACCATCCAGGGATTGGAGGGCCGGGTGAGCGAGCCGTCGCCGGCCACCATTGTCCGGGGTAGCGCGCTGTCGCACCTGGACCCCCGGCGGCTGGGCGGGAAAGCGGCGAACCTGGCGCGGCTGGAGGCGCTGGGCGTCGCCGTCCCGACCTGGATCGTCATCCTCGCCCCGGCCCCGGGAGACGCGGCGCGCGAGGCCGAGCCCCGGGCCGAGCTCGCCGCCGCCCTCCGGGACGCGGGGCTGGACGGCCGGCTGCTGGCGGTCCGGTCGTCGGCCGTGGGGGAGGACGAGGCGGGGGCGTCGTTCGCCGGGCAGTTCGAAACGGTGCTGGGCGTGCCCGGCGGGGATCCGGAGGCGGTGTGGGCCGCCGTGCGGACGGTGCGGGAGTCGGCGTCGTCGGAGCGGGTGGCGGCCTACGCCGGCGCGGTCGCCCCGCCTCCCATGGCCGTGATCCTCCAGGCGCTGGTGGACGCGGGGGCGTCGGGCGTGGCGTTCTCCGCCGACCCCGTGACGGGAGACCGGGACACCACCGTCGTGTCCGCCGTGCGCGGGCTGGGTGAGGCGCTGGTGTCGGGGGAAGTGGACGCCGACACGTTCCGGGTGCGGGCGGACGCCACGGGCAGCCTCCGGATCGTCGACCGGCAGAGCGCCGCGCAGGACCGGGCGCTCCGGCGCACGCCGTCGGGAACCGAATGGGTGGCCGTGACCGCGGCCGAGCGGGAGACCCCGGCGTTGTCAGACCACGAGGCGCTGGAGATCGCCCGGGTCGCCCGCGAGCTCGCCGGAAAGCTCGGCGCGCCGCAGGACGTGGAGTGGGCGCTGGAGGCGGGTCCCCGTCGTCGCCTGCTGATCCTCCAGACCCGCCCCATCACCACGCTGGCCGGTGGGGAGCGACGGGTGTGGGACAACAGCAACATCGTGGAGAGCTATGCCGGCGTGACCACGCCCCTCACGTTCAGCTTTGCCCGGGCCGTGTACGAGGACGTCTACCGCCAGTTCTGCCGGGTGATGGGCGTGGAGGAGCCGCTCATCGAGCGGAACCGGGCGGTGTTCCGGGAGATGATCGGGCTGGTCCGGGGCCGCGTCTATTACAACCTGCTGAGCTGGTACCGCGTCCTGGCCCTGCTCCCGGGCTACTCCTTCAACCGGTCGTTCATGGAGCGGATGATGGGCGTGCGGGAGAAGCTTTCGGATCCCCCCGACCCGCCAAAGGCCGCCGGCAAGTGGGTAGACCTGGGTCGCATGATCCGGATGGGGTGGCTCATGGTGCGGGCCAGCCGCGGGCTGCGTCGGTCCGTGCCCGCCTTCCACCGCCGCCTCGACCTCGCCCTCGAGCCGCTCACCGATCAGGACCTCACCCGCCGGGAGCCCCACGACCTCGTGGCGCTCTACCACCGCCTCGAGGAGGAGCTGCTCCGGCACTGGCAGCCGCCGCTGGTGAACGACTTCTTCGCCATGATCTGGTTCGGCGTGCTGGGCCGTCTCACGGAGAAGTGGCTCCCCAACCAGCCCGCCACGCTGGTCAATGACCTGCTGGCGGGCGAGGGCGGGATGGTGTCCACGGAGCCGGCCCGGCGCGTCATGGCCATGGCCGGGACCGTGGCGGAGTCGCCCGGGCTGCGCGCCCTCTTCCAGCGCCACGACGACGACGCGGCGCTGCTGGCCGCGCTCCGGGATCCGGCCGCCGGGTCCGCGGCCGGCTTCGCGGCCGCCGGCGACCCGGCCCGCGAATCCGCCGCGAACCCCGTGGCCGCCGAGGTGTCCGCCCTGGCCGCGGAGCTCGCCGCCTACCTCCGTCGCTTCGGCGACCGGTGCGCCAACGAGTTGAAGCTGGAGACCGTCACGCTCTCCGAGGACCCGACGTTCCTGGTGGCCACGATCCGGTCGTACGTCCGGCAGGGCGCCATCGACCCCGACGCCTCCCGGGCCCGGGAGGTGGCCATCCGGGCGGCCGCGGAGGCTCAGGTCGCCGCCACGCTGGGCCCCCTCCGGTGCCGGGCGTACCGCGGGGTCCTGCGCCGGGCCCGGAACCGGATCCGCGACCGGGAGAACCTGCGTTTCGAGCGGACGCGTGTGTTCGGTGTGGTGCGCCGGATCTTCCTCGGCCTCGGCTACGCGCTCCACGGGGCGGGTACCCTGGACGACCCCCGGGACGTCTTCTGGCTCACCACCGACGAGGTCTTCGGCTGGGTGGACGGGACGGGCGTGTCCGCGGACCTGCGGACGCTGGCGGAGGGCCGGCGCGCCGAGTTCCGGCGCTACGAGGAGGGACCCGCGCCGCCGGAGCGCTTCGAGACGAGGGGCCCGCCCTCGGAGGCCGACCTGCTGACGCCCCCGGCGGTGGCCACGGAGGGGGACCTGGCCGGGACCGGCTGCTGCCCCGGCGTGGTACGGGCGCCCGTCCGACTGGTCCGGGACCCCCGGGAAGCGGGCGACCTGGGGGGCCGCATCCTCGTGGCGGAGCGCACCGACCCGGGCTGGACGCTCCTCTTCCCGTCGGCCGCGGGGATCCTGGTCCAGCGAGGGAGCCTGCTGAGCCATTCGGCCATCGTGGCCCGGGAGATGGGGGTGCCCTGCGTCGTCTCGATCCCGGGTCTCATGGACACGCTGGAAGACGGCGAGGTGGTGGAGATGGATGGCGGCAGCGGGCTCGTACGCCGGGCGCTCGAGTGAGCGGGGCAGGGGACGCCATCGAGGAGCGGGCCACCTTCCACTTCATCCGCTACGCGTCGGTGTGGGAGGACGCGGACATCCTGTGCGAGGCGCTGTGGCCCGTGGCCGTGGGGGGGCGAGTGCTGTCGGTGGCCTCGGCGGGGGACAACGTCCTGGCGCTCCTGACGCTGGACCCGGCCGAGGTGGTGGCGGTGGACCTGAGCGCACCGCAGCTGGCGGCGCTGGAGCTGAGGGTGACCGCGTTCCGGGAGCTCGACCACGCCCCGCTGCTGGAGTTCCTGGGCGTCACGCCATCGGACCGGCGGCTCGCCGTCTACCAGGGACTCCGCCATCGACTGGGGGACGGCGCCCGGGGCTTCTGGGACGGGCAGCGGGAGGCCGTGGCCGGGGGCGTCATCCACGCGGGTCGTTTCGAGCGTTACCTGCGGCTTTTCCGCCGGCGTGTCCTCCCGCTGATCCATTCCCGGTCGCGCATCGAGGGGCTGCTGGCGGCCCGCACGCTGGAGGAGCAGGAGCGGTTCTACCGCGAGCATTGGGACAGCGTCCGGTGGCGCCTGGTGTTCCGCCTCTTCTTCAGCCGGTTCGTCATGGGCCGGCTCGGCCGGGACCCGGCGTTCTTCGAGCACGTGGAAGGCTCGGTGGGCGGCCGGATCCTGGAGCGGACGCGGCACGCCCTCACGGCCATCCCCGTCCACACCAACCCGTACCTCACCTACATCATGACGGGGAACTACTCCCCGGCCGCACTTCCCCGCTACCTCCGGCCGGAGCAGTACGCCGGCATCCGGAGCCGGCTCGATCGCGTGGTCCCCGTCCGCGGCCCGGCCGAGTCTGCCCCCGGCACGTTCGACGCGTTCAACCTGTCGGACATCTTCGAGTACATGGACCCGGCGGACCACGAGCGCGCGTACCTGGCGCTCCTCGACGTGGCCCGGCCTGGCGCCCGGCTGGCCTACTGGAACATGCTGGCCCCCCGGGGTGTGCCGCCGGCCGCCGCCGGTCGGGTGACGGCGCTGGACGAGCTGGCCCGTGAGCTTCACCTCCAGGACCGGGCGTGGTTCTACCAGTCGTTCCATGTGGACCGCGTGGCCGGCGGTGAGAGCGCCGCGGACGAGGCCGTCGCATGATCGCCATGGGCCCGGCGGGCCTGGACCTGGCCCGGGAGATCCTGGCCGCCCTGCTGGTGGGGGGCGGGTTCCTGGCCATTTTCGTGGGGGCCGAGCTGTGGAAGCGGTTCGGTGACCCACCGGTGGAATGGACCCGGAAGTTCGTCCATTTCTTCGGCGGGCTCATTGCGGCCAGCTTCCCGTGGGTCTTCCAGTCCCGGTGGAGCGTGGTGGCGCTGGCGCTGACCTTCCTGGTCATCATATGGCTCTCGCGTCGCCTGGGGCTGCTCCAGAGCGTGCATGGCGTGGAGCGCAGCAGTGAGGGGGGGATCTACTACCCGCTGGCCGTCCTCTTTGTCTTCCTGGTGGGCCACGACCGTCCCGTGTTCTACCTCATCGCCATCCTGGCGCTGGTGGTGGCGGACACGCTGGCGGCGCTGGTGGGCTCGATGTACGGGCGGCAGTCGTACGCGGTGGAAACGGACCGGCGCTCGCTGGAGGGCTCCGCCGTCTTCCTCCTGACGACGTTCCTCCTGACCCACATCCCGCTCCTCCTCATGGCGAAGCTGGATCCGCTGACCTCGGTCCTCATCAGCATCCAGGTGGCCATCCTGGTGACACAGTTCGAGGCCATCAGTCTCCGGGGGAACGACAACCTGATCGTCCCCATCGCCACCTTCTACCTGCTCATCAAGATGACGCCCCGGGGCGCCGACCACATCGGCCATCAGCTCATCGCGCAGCTGGTGATCATCGCGCTGATCTGGGTAGTGGCGTGGCGGTCGTGGGCGCTGACGTTCAGTGGCGCTATCGCCCTCATGCTCTTCACCTACGGCCTGTGGGGGCTGGGAGGCCCCGAGTGGGTGGTGGCGCCGGGACTCGGGCTCCTGGGATTCATCGCCGTGAGGGAGCTCTTCGCCAGCGACGTGGTGGAGGCGCCGCCGGGCAGCTACCAGGTCATCGCCATCTTCTACATCTGCATCGTGGCCACCGTGCTGTTCATCGCCAACAACACGCTGGAGACCCTCATCCCGGGGCTCCACCCCATCCTCACCGACGCCGACCCGCTCTACGCGCCGTACATCGGCGTGGTGGCCGCGCAGGTGGCTCTCATCTTCGTCGCCCAGCTGGAGCCGTTCGTGCCCGGGAGCCCGCTCTGGTCGTGGCGGGCCGCGGCCAGCGCGCTGGCGGCCGTGGCCGTGGTGGTCCCCATCGGTCTCGCCGCCGGCCCCCAGGGCCTGAGCGTCTGGGGCCTCGGGCTGACCACGGCCCTGGTCTTCGCGACCACCACCCTGTACCTGGTGGGTCGCCGCATCCCCGCCTGGCCCCACGTCCCGCCGTGGAACGTGCGCCTCCAGGCCACCAGCGCCGCGCTGGCCGCGGCCGTTTTCGTGCCGTTGCACCTGTGGTGGATCGGCGGGTTGGGGTAGGCAGCGAACATCGATCATCGAACATCGAGTATCGCGCCCGATTCGGACGACCGGGCTGATCCGGGGAGTTTCGTTTCACGGGGTCGTGAGGCCGCGAGTGACCGATCTGCGAAAATCTGCGCAATCTGCGGTCGGATTCTCGCGGGTTGCGGGCACCGATTATCGGGCGGCACCCCGGTGCCGGGTAGCCGCCGGGTTCGACATCTCTACTGGGGCATGATCCGCTCGCGGAGCCGGCCCACGTCGGTTTTGGATGCGTGCCGGGGGTCCCGGGGGATCGCCAGCGCCACCGCGCGGTCAACGGGGATGGGCGCGAGGGCTTCCCGGAGCCGGGCCGCGAGGGCGGCGTCGACGGGGCCGCCGTCTTTCAGTTCCACACAAAGCACCGCCTCCGCCTCTGCCGCGTCCGCCACCCCCGCACCGCGCACCCCCAGATACGCCGCGTGTGCGACGCCGGGCACCGACAGCGCCCGGACCTCCGCCGCCATGCTCCACCACGTGTCGCCTCCGCGCGCCACCCGCTGGGAGAGGCGGCCCATGAGCCAGAGGCGGTGGCCGTCGTATCGGGCTCCATCCCCCGTCCGGTGCCAGATCGTGGCGCCCTCCCGCACCTTCGTGAGCGCCTCGCTCTCGGGGTCATCGAGGTAGCCCTTCAGCACGTGATCCCCGGCCACGAGGAGCTCACCCGACTCCCCGTCCGCCACTTCCAGCCCGGCCAGCTCTGCGCCCGCGGGGAGCTCGCCGTCCACCGGCCGGATGATCCGCCACGCGATCTCCGGGACGGGCTCGCCGGCGCACACGCCCATGGCCCCGGGCTCCGCCGCGGCCCGGACCAGATCGCCGGCGGTGATCCCGGCGATGGGCTCGGCCTCCGTGCTCCCGTAGAGGACGTGGGCCTCACCGTCCACCTGGCTCGCGAGCTGACGGGCCAGGGGCGGGAAGACGGGGGCGCCGCCGGTGAACAGCGCCCGCACCGGGATGCGACCGTGCAGCCGCTCGTAGAACGCCGGTGACCCGGACGTGGTTGTGACCCCCTCGCCCGCCATCTGGGCCAGGATCGAATCGGGATCGATCTCGGCGGGGCGGCGCGGGTCGAAGTCCGGGATCACCGACGTGACGCCCAGCGCCAGGTTGTTCAGGACAAAGACGGGGAGCGTGGGCATGTCCACGTCATCGGGCCGGAGCCCCAGGTGACCGGCCAGCACCCGGTGCTGCGCCTCGAGGAAGGCGTGGGATCGGACGGCGGCTTTCGGCCGACCCGTGGTGCCGGTGGTGAACGTGACCAGCGCGGGGGCCGCGCCGGGAACGTCCACCGGTGTGGCGGTCCCGGCTTCGGCCGCCCCGGCCCCACGCCCCAGCCGGAAGGGGCCGGGTCCCGCCCAGAGACGCACCGGGATCCGCCGGACGGCCGGGGTCGTGATTCGGAGCAGCTGGGCCCGGGGCGTGCCAATGAACGCGGCGGGGTGGGCCGCCGCCACGGCGTCCCGGAGCCGGCGCCGGCCGGCCCACGCGTCCACGAACACCGCGGTAGCACCGGCGTGGAGCACGCCCAGGAGCGCCACGTAGAGGTCGATGGACATGGGCACGAAAAGCAGCACGCGCTGGCCGGGCTCGATCCCTCGACGCCGCAGCTCCTCCCCGACCCCGGCCGCCCGCTGCGCCAGCTCGGCGAACGTGACCACCCGTCGTAGCCGGCCGCGGCCCTGGATGATGGCCGGGTGCTCGGGCTGTGATCGGGCCCGCGCCTGGAGGCGCGCCGCGATGTTGTCGACCCCGCGGTCGTCCGTCCCGGCGCCGTCCGTCACGTCCCGTTCGGTCAGGGGGTCCATCCGTAGAGCGCGTAGTGCCGGAACACGCGGCCGCCGTGGCTGGAGATCTTGAGGGAGTCGTTGCCCACGTGCATGAGGGCGTGGATCGCCGCATCGTAGCCCTGCTCAGCGGCGCGGCGGTGCGTCTCGTGGACCAGCAGCGACCCCAGTCCCATGCCCCGGCCGGCGGGCGCCACGGCCAGGGACTTCACCACCACGCGCGTGGGTCGGCCGGCGGGGTCGAGCGGGTCCGGGAAGCTCAGTGCGAAGCCCGCCGCCTCCCCGTCGCCGGTGCGGGCCACGAGGACCAGCTCCGGGTCCAGCACGTCCTTCATGGGTGCGTACAGCGTACGGAACCGCTCGAAGGAGATGGGTGAGAAGTAGGGGTTGTCGGCGAACGCCGCGATGCTGACCCGGTACAGCTCATCCAGCGCCACGTCGAACGCGGCGGGGTCGAGGGTCTCGAGCCGGACGCCCTGCTCTTCCAGAGACCAGGCGGGGGCCCGCGTCCGCTCCGTCAGCGCCGCCAGGTCCTCGACGATCTGGCTCACGTACCACTCCACCACGTCCATCCCCGCTTCCTCGAAGTGCCGGGGATACTCCGGGGGGTTCGCGGGCTCGGTGAAGAAAGGCGCGCGGTTGCTGGCCGGGGTGGGGAGCGCCAGCCGGTAGCGGTCCCACGTGGTCCCGTCCATGGGCCCCACCACGCGTTCCGCGCCCGCGTCCGCGAGCCTGACCAGCGATTCCCTCAGCAGCGTAATGCCGGCGGCCTCGTCCCGGGCCTCGTAATGGCCGATGATCCCCGTGCGCCCCGGCGCCCCGGCGAGGTTGTGGGCGATGCGCAGCGATGCCCGGGCCAACGGCCCCTCCTTCCACCGCGCTACCAGCAGACGGGCGTCGTCGTTGGGCGCGCGGGACGGTCCCGCGGCGCCCTCGGGGTCGAGGGACCGGAACAGCCGGAGGTCATTGTCGTCGTTTCGAGCCAACTCCTGAATCCGGGACTGGCTCATGGGGACCTCCGTTCAGCGTGGAGGAGGGGGAGGAGGACCGGAAGCAGCAGCAGGTCCGCCACCAGGGCCGCGGCAACGGCCAGTGTGATCAGCACTCCGAAATACACAATGGACATGGACCCCGCCGCCATCAATACCCCCAGCCCCAGCATCAGCACCAGCGAGGTCAGGACCATGGCCGGTCCCGCCGACGCCAGCGCCACCACCGTTGGGGCCGCGGCCCCGGCATCCCCGGCGCCCCCGGCGTCCCCCGCGCGCACCGGGGTCCCACCCCGCACGGCCTCCCGGTACCGGTGGAGGAAGTGCACGGTGTCATCCACGGCGATGCCCAGGACGATCGCGCCCACCGTGGCCGTGGCGATGTCCAGCGGGATGCCCGCCCACCCCATGACGCCGAACACGGCCGCCACGGCAAACAGGTTCGGGGGCACCGCCGCCAGCACCAGCCGCCACGATCGGAGCAGGAGCGCCAGGACCAGGAACACTCCCGCGAAGGCCAGCGCCAGCCCGGTGAGCGTGCTGGAAACGGTGTAGTCGATGATCCGGACGTAGAGCGGCAGGTAGCCCGTGGCCGTGATGGTCGCCACCGGCCCCAGGATCGCCTCCCCGGCCGCCCGGAGCGAGCCCACGGCCGCGGCGAAATCCCGGGCCGTGCCCATGGGAACGAAGGCGGTGACCCGGGTGGCGGTCCGGTCGGCGGTGATGTACGCGGAGACGTCGTCGCCCAGGAGCGACTCCAGATCCCGGAGCCCCGATTCCGCCGCGGTGACGCTCTCCGGCAGCGCACCTCCCGCCAGCACGAGCAGGTTGGTGAGCCCCAGGGTGCGACCCACGGCAGCCGACGACTCGGCCCCCTCCTGCCACCGCGCCACCGCCGCCAGCAGGGACGGCTCCAGTACGCTCCCCTCCCGGGCCCGGATGACGAACTCCAGCGGCGTGTACGCCCCGAGATTGGCCTCGATCCACCCGCTGTCCTCCACCACCGCGTGCCCCTCGGGGAGGAGCCCCAGCGTATGCGTGTCCACCACCACCCGGCCGGCCCCCGCGGCCAGCAGCACGAAGGCGACGGCGAACGCCGCCAGTACCGGCCCCCGCCTGCGCTCCAGCCCTGACCCCAGCCCGGCCAGCCGCCGCCCCAGACGATCCCCCGGGGCTCGAACGGGCGGGCGTACGTCGAGGAGCGCCAGCCCCGCCGCCATGATCACCACCACCAGCCCCCACACCAGCGTCACGCCCACCGCCGCGTACACCCCCAGCTCCCGGATCACCGCCATCCGCGACGACGTCAGCGCCAGGAAGGCCAGCGCCGTGGTGACACTCGTGAAGAGGCAGGGCACCGCCATCCGGGACACCACTTCCACGGCCAGAGCACGCCGGGTAGACCCGTCCCCGGGCGGCCGCTCCCGCCGCGCGCCATACCACGCCATGAGGATGTGGACGCCATCCGCAATACCGATCACCAGGATCAGCGCCGGCAGTGTGGCCATGACCACGTTCAGCGACCCGCCCGTCCACCCCACGATCCCCGTAGTGGCCGCCGTGGCCGCCAGCGGCCCGGCCAGGGTGAGGGCCACCGCCGGCAGCGAGCCCAGGATGAGCCAGAGGAGCCCCGTCATGATCAGGAGCGCCAGCCCCAGGAACAGCGCGCCATCCCGCTCCGTCTGCCGGTTCAGCCCCTCGTAGAGCACCCCCGTCCCCGCCAGCCGGACCTCGTGGCCCGCCGCCCGGAGTGTGCCGTCCAGCGCCGCGCTCATGGCATCCAGGATCGGCCCCCGCCGCGCGTCCATGTCCCGACTCGGCTCCAGTCGGGCGATGAGCGCCACGACCTCCGGATCCGGCCCCGACAGCCCCAGCCGTTCCAGCACCGGCCTCGCCGCTTCCGCCCCCGCCGCCCGCACCAGGGCCGCGCCACTGATCACCGTCGCCACCCCCGGGACCGCCTCCAGCGCTGCCGCCGTCCGTTCCTGCAGCGCCAGCGCCGCCTCATGACCCGATCCCGTTCCGTCACCCTGCCCCGACGAAACGGTCCGGTACGCCACCACCACCGCCTCATCGTTCCCGAACGTGCCCATGAACTCCCGGTAGCGCACCAGCGCCGGGTCGTCCTCCACGAACCAGACAGCCAGGCTGTTGTCCGTGGGCACCGCCGCCGCCGGCCACGCCAGCACCACCGTGATCGCGCCCACCACCCCCAGGGCAATCCAGGGGCGGCGCACGACAATATTGATCAGGCGAGGAATCAGAGACATGGCGGTGGGCTCGGGGGGGTGTCCCCAGTGTACACGCACCGCACGCCCCCGGACAGACTCTCGATGCTGCCCCGCCCCTCCAAACACCCGGCGCGAAGCGCGCGCGTCCAAACAGTCGAGCGCAGCGAGATGCCCGAACAGCCGAGCCGCAGGCGAGCGACCGCTGTCAAGGCTGGAACCGTCCGCCCGTCGGTCTTATCTTCCCGGCCTTCATGACCACGACTCCAACGTACCTCCGCGACCTCAATTCCGAGCAGCGCCAGGCGGTCCTTCAGACGGATGGCCCCGTGCTGGTACTGGCCGGCGCCGGCAGCGGGAAGACCAAGATGCTCGTCCACCGGATCACCCACCTGATCCGGAGCGGCGTGGCCCAGCCCTGGCAGATCCTGGCGGTGACCTTCACCAACAAGGCCGCCACCGAGATGCGGGAACGGGTGGCGGCCTTCGCGGGCGACGCGGCCAAGGACGTGGTCATCTCCACCTTCCACTCCCTGGGCGTCCGCATCCTCCGGGAGCACGGCGAGTCGCTGGGCCTCCCGAAGCGCTTTGCCATCTACGACACCCGGGACCAGCTTGGCGCCCTCAAGACCGCCGCCGCCGAGGTCCACGTCGATGACAGCACCTTCGACCTGCCCCTGGTGCTCCGGCAGATCTCCGACTGGAAGACCCGCGGCATGTCTCCCGAGCAGGCCCGGGCCGCCGTCATGGCGGAGCAGGGGAGTGGCACCCGCGCCGACGATTACGCGATCCTCGCCGCCGACACCTACCCCCGCTACCAGGACGTGCTCCGGGCGTGCGGCGCCGTGGATTTCGACGACCTGCTCCTACTGCCCGTCAAGCTCCTCGAGGAGAACGAGGAGGCCCGCCGCGCCCTCTGGCGACGCTGGCACTACGTCATGATCGATGAGTACCAGGACACCAATGGCGTTCAGCTCGACATGGCCCGGCACCTGGCTGGAGGCCGCCGGAACCTGTGCGTGGTCGGCGATGATGACCAGTCGATCTACGCGTTCCGGGGCGCCGACGTGCGCAACATCCTGGACTTCGAGCACCACTTCCCGGGCGCGAAGGTCATCCAGCTGGTGCAGAATTACCGCAGCACCAAGCGGATCCTGGCGGCCGCCAACGCCATCATCGCCGCCAACCCGCACCGTCACGAGAAGACGCTCCGGACGGACAACCCCATCGGCGAGCTCATCGACGTCTACGAGCACCAGGACGAGGTGCTCGAGGCGGAGACCGTCGCCAAGGAGATCGGGCTCCGGCGTTACCGCCACGGCACGAAGTGGAACGACTACGCCGTCCTCTACCGCACCAACGTGCAGTCGCGGGCGCTGGAGGAGGCCATGCGCGAGAAGGGTGTGCCCTACCGGGTCGTCGGGAGCACAGGGTTCTTCGATCGGAAGGAGATCGCCGACGCCGTGGCGTACCTCCGCGCCGTGGCGCACCCCACCGACGAGATCGCCGTGCGCCGCATCATCAACTTCCCGACTCGCGGCATCGGCCGCACCACCGTGATGCGCGTGGCCGACCTGGCGCGTGAACGGGGGCAGGGCTTCTGCAAGGTCCTCCGGCAGGTCACGGACGACGACGTGGGCGCGGCCCAGGCCCGGTCCATCACTGCCTTCGATGAGATCCTCGACCACGCCCGGCGCGGGCTCCGGAAAGCCGAGGAGCATACCGCCACCTACCCGCCCGGGTCGAAGCTGACCCCCATCGCCGAGTGGGCCCTCGACTTCTTCCGCGATGGCTGCGGCCTCATCGACGCCATCGCCGACGAGGAGCACCGCGTCTGGAACGTCAAGGACCTCGTCGGCTCCCTCTCCCGCTACGAGCGGAAGCGCTGGACGGAGCGGCCCGACGCAGAACAGGCCTACGAGGGCCGCCCCGCCCTCGCCCCCGAGGGCTGGGACCCGCCCACCCTCCACGACGGCCTCGCCCGCCTCGCCCTCGACCAGGAGGATGACGAGGACGACGACGAGGATCTCGACGCCGTCGTCCTGATGACCCTCCACTCCGCCAAGGGTCTCGAGTTCGAGGAGGTGTTCCTCGTGGGCCTCGAGGAGGGGATCCTCCCGCACAGCCGCTCCATCGCCGAGGCCGCGCCGGGCGACCCGCTGGCGGAGGAGCGACGCCTCCTGTATGTGGGATTCACCCGCGCTCGAAAGCGCCTGACGCTGTCACGCGCCCTCACGCGCAAGCGAGGCGGAGAGGCGAGCGAGACGCTGCCCTCGCGCTACCTCGACGACCTCCCCGACGACCACATCAACCTCAAGTCCGCCGACGCCATCCTCAGCCCAGAGGAGTCCGCCGAGCTCAAGAAGAACTTCTTCAGGGACATGAAGGAGATGCTGGGGGACTGACTACCCGGGGTAGTGGAGAAGTGGCACCGTTGCGAGAGATCGACTGTCGCGTCCCCCGCCGATCGCCCTCTGGAAGGGCCGCGTCACAACTCGGGATCTCCCAGGAGGTGTGCCCGTTTCCCCGAAAGTTCTCGAAGCCGGCCTCTGAACCGGCGTTCGTCGCGCGCGGACCGGGTGAGCCCCCGTTGCCTCGAGACAAGTCAGCCCCACGTCAGACTCGCCGCTCAACTCCCTGTCGCGCCATGCGTTGGCCTCGCGGCCGAAGCCGCGCCGGTCAAGTCAGGGCCCGGTCAGGACCACTCGCCAGATTTCGAGGTGCGCCTGCAGACCCGCGCCGTGCAGCCTGCCCGGCCGGCGGCGAGCGCCCACCCTCTGGAGGTGATCATGGCTAAACCTGTCGCGCGCCGCGCGTTCTTGCTGCCGCTCGGCGGTCTTCTGCTTCTTTCGCTCGGCGGCTGTCTCGACCGCGAGCTGTCCACCGCGCCGGCACTCGAGAAGCCTGCTTTCGCATTCTCCATGAACGGCCCGGTAGTCACCAACCTCGGCGACGCCGGCGACGGCACATGCAACGCCACCTCCTGCACGCTGCGCGGCGCCGTATGCCGCGGCCAAGTCTGGCAGACGATCCGGTCGCGGACCCTGACCGGCACGGTCGTGCTCACGCAGGGCTAACTGTACATCGACCGAAACCTCAGCATCCTGGGGCCCGGCGCCCACCTGCTGACGGTCGACGCGAGTCAGACGGAAGACGGTATGTCCTCGAGCGTGTTCCGCATCAGCTACGCGACCGTGCTCCTCGCCAACCTCACCATCACGGGCGGGCACCCCTGGAACGAAGGGGGCGGCATCCACGTCAACGGCGGCGAGCTACAGCTCAACCGGAGCGTTGTGACCGGCAACACCACCGGGCAGATGGGCGGCGGGATTTTCAGTAACAACAGTAAGGTCCTGATCTCGCGCTCCACGATCATGAACAACGTCTCGGGCTCCAGCGGGGCCGGGATCCAAACCGGGGGGTCCGGCAGCACGCTCACCGTGGAGCAGAGCACGGTCAGCGGCAACGTCAGCAACTACTATGGGGGCGGGCTCGCGTCAGACTGGGCTCCGATGACGATAGTCGAGTCCACCGTCAGCGGGAACACCGCCGCGTACGGGGGCGGCGGCATCCAATGCAACGGACCCGGCAGCACGATCATCAACAGCACCATCTCCGGCAACGCGGCACAGAGCTATGGCGGCGGCGGTGGCATCAGGGCGGTGGCTTGCCAGGTCCAGGTCAGCCACAGCACGATCGTGAACAACTCTGCTATCCAGGGTGGCGGCGGCATACACGCGTCCGATCACCCCGAGACGAACGTCACCATCAGGAACAGCATCATCTGGTGGAATGATAACGCAGGGGAACCGGATGACGTCGCCTCGGAGAACCAGGCCCCCCGCTTCACCAGCCTGGGCTACAACATGGTGGGCGTCGTGGGCGCGGGGAACGCCTTCGCCGAGACCGGGGACCAGGTCGGCGGGGCCGACCCGCAGCTGGGCGTGCTGGAGCTGGAGACACCCGCGCTGACGGCCACGCACGCGCTACTCGAGAACAGCCCGGCCATCGATGCCGGCGCGTGCACCGACGCCGCCGGCGCCACCGTGTTCGGCGACCAGCGCGGCATGGCCCGTCCGCAGGGCGCCTCTTGCGACATTGGCGCATACGAACGCGAGCTGGTGGCGCCGCCGCCGCCGTCGGCGTTCGCCTGCACGCTCGAGCGCAACCCGAAGAACGGCCAGCTCGCGGTGCAGGTCAGCTGGGTCAACGCCGACCCTGGCGTCACCCTGATCCAGGTGGTGGATGGGCGCACGGTCACTAAGCAGATGGCGCCGTCGGCCAACGGCACGTGGACCACGGGCATCAAGACTGCGAGCGATATCGTGACGTTCGGGGTCTGGGGCGGTTTCAGCCGGAAGGACGCGACGGTCGAGCTGGTCGCGGCCGGGACGTCGTGCACGCTGCTCCAGTAGCGGTTCAGTGGAGTTGCGGGGCCGCGCCGGGCGGCCCCGCTGCGGCAGACTGCGCTACGGGCAGATCGCGCAATGGGAGAGTTGCGTCCGGACCACGGGAGCCGGTATCCTGAAAAGAGGGGCTGCGCGCGTGCGCCACCCGGCGCGCGGCGTGGCTCCGGAAACGCGCGACCGTGCTGCACCTGCAAACCCTAGGGAAGCTGGAGTTGCGGAATTCCGGCGGCGCCAGTCTGGACGTACTCCTCGCCCAGCCGCGGAGCACGGCCCTACTCATCTACCTGCTCCTGGCGCGGCCGCGCGGCTTCGTACCCCGCGACCTCCTCTGCGCCCTGTTCTGGCCGGACGCCGACGAGGAGCATGCCCGCGGGGCGCTCAGCCAGGCGCTGACGCGGATCCGGCGTGCCACCGGCGCCGGCATCATTCAGCTGCGCGGTTGGAACGAGGTGAGCGTCGCGCCCCAGGGCGTGCGCTGCGACGTGCTGGCGTTCGAGGCCGCCATCAATGCCGGTGACCACGCCGCCGCTCTCGATCTCTACCGCGGCCCCTTCCTGAACGGCTTCCACGCCCGGGACATGTCCGGGTTTGAGCGCTGGGCCGAGCTCGAGCGCGACCGCCTGTGCTCGCTCGCGGCCATCGCGGCACGCACGCTCGCGCTGGAACAAGTCGAAGCCGGACAGTTGGGGGAGGCGGAGGCCGCAGCCGCGCACGCCCTCGCACTCGCACCCGAGCGCGAGTACGTGGCGCTGGAGCTGGCCCGCGCGCTCGCGGTGGCCGGCGACCGGCTCGGCGCGCTGCGCCTGCTGGACACCTGGAGCGAGAATCTCCAGCGCGACCTGGAGCTGGAGGCGTCGGACGAAATCCACGACCTGGCCCGAGAGATCCGCGCGGTCGCGGCCCACCCTCCGCCTGTCGAGGAAGTAGAGGTGGAAGACGGCGCCGCATTCGTCGAGGCGGTGGCGCACTAGGTTGCGACGTCGGCGCCCGCGGACGACGGGCCCGTGGCACCTCCGCGCCCGCCGCGTACCCCCTCGGGGTGGCTGCGCCGCAGCATGGGCGCCGTAACCCTCGCCGGTATGGTGCTGCTGGTGGGCACCTGGGTGCTGGTGCAGATCGGGCTGCTCGGGGCGGCCTTTCCGGTGACCGCCAGTGGGCGTCAGGCCGGCGGGATCGCTACGCAGGACTGGCTGCTCGTGGCTGATTTCGAGAGCCCCTCCACCGATCCGGCGCTGGCGCTGGCCGTCCAGACGCTGCTGGTGCGCGACCTCGAGTCCGCGGGCTATGCGAGGGTCGTGGGCGGCTTCGGTGCGATGAGCCGCCGCGGGCTGGAGGACGTGCTCGCCCGCGTGCGCCTGCCACCTGAATCCCGCGTCGATGCGGACCTCGCCTGCGACCTGGCCGAGCGCGAGGGCGCGGCAGGGGTGCTGGCGGGGCGGGTGCTGCCACTCGGCGGCGAGTACGTCGTCGTCGCCTCCATCCTGGAGGTGCCAGGGTGCGTCGAGTTGATCCGCGCGAGCGCATCCGCGCCCCTCGAGAAGCTCACGGCGGCGGTGACCGGGGTGTCCCGCGAGCTGCGCACCCGCCTGGGCGAATCGCGGGCGAGCATCCGGGGTAGCCCGCCCCTTCCGCCGATCACGGCCCGTTACGTCCAGGCGCTGCGTGCGGTCTCGCGCTACGTGTCGACACCGGCTCTGTGGGATGACCCGCGCGACGGGGCGGCGCCGCTGCTGGAAGCGATCCGCACCGATCCGGAGCTCGCGTTCGCGCACTTCCTGCTCGCGCTGCACTACCAGCGGCTGGGCGATTACCAGCGCGCCGTACCGCACATCCTCCGTGCCCACGAGCTGCGCGCGCAGTTGCCGCGTCCCGGCCAGCTCGGCATGGAGGCCATTTACCAGCGCTACATCGCTTCCAATCCGGACGCCGCCATGGCCACGGTGCAGGGGCTCGTGGTCGCCTATCCCGCGCTCGCCGACGCCACCATGCCCTTCCTCGCCGATGCGGCGCTCTGGACCGGTGAGTGGCAGCGCGCGCTCGATGTTGCGCTCGCCTATCTCGATCGCGAGCCCACCGGCCTCGGTGCCCACCTGGGGTATAGCCGCGCCGCGGCCGCCGCGTGGGCGCTCGGGCGCACGGCCTTGGCGGATAGCCTGTATGAAGCCGACGCGCGCCTGCGGCGCCGCGCGGGCCTCGCACCCGACCGGACCGAAGCTCTGCTGCGGCTGCTGCGATTGCACGACTGGACTGGTGCAGAGGCGCTCTGCGCGCTCCAGCCGGAGTGGGATCGCTGCGCCTGGGTGTACCTCGCTCGCGGCCGCCTCGACGCGGCGGCGCACGCCCTCGCCGCCGTGCGCGCCGATACCGCCATGTCGCACCCGTGGCGCCGCGCCGCAGCGACGGCCGCACTCGCGCACACCGAGGCTCAGCGCGGCCGGCCCGACCGCGCCTGGACGGTGCTGGCGGCTGCCGACCACGCCATGCCCATGACCGGACTCGCCCGCGCGGGCACGCACCTGAGCCGCTTCCTGCTCTGCGCCGCCGCCGCGGAAATCGAGCGCAGTACGGACCTGGGCGAGTGCAACATCGAGAGCGAAAATCCGGCGACCTGGGACGCGGACCCATCCTTCACGGTGCTGCTGCGGAGCGGGGCCTGGAGCCGGCGTCTGCTGGCGGTGCGCTCGCTCGAGCGAGGTGACGCGGCGAGGGCGCTGTCGCAAATGCGCGATGCCGTGCGCAGCAACTTCGACAACCCCGCCGCGCTCGATCACCTGCTGCTGGCGCGAGCCTTCGACGCCCTGGCGAACCCCGACTCGGCACTCGCCCACTACATTGCCGCCACGCGCATCGAGCGCGACTGCTGTTTCCCGACCGCCGCCGCCATCGCCCTCCCGCTCGCGCCTGTATACCGCCGCATCGGCGAGTTGGCGGAGAGCCGCGGCGATGCGACGACGGCGCACCACTACTACGGCGCGTTCGTCGAGCTCTGGGCGGACGCGGACCCGGAGCTGCAGCCGCAGGTGACGGACGTGCGCGCGCGGCTCGAGCGGCTGGGAACACCCTGAGCGGAGTGCATTGCGAACGCCCCGTGCTTCGAAAAGACGACGACCTGCGTGAGGCCAGGCAGCCGGTGGACCGCTCTTCGCGGCGAGAGGACGCGTCACAGATTGACGTCACGAAGACGACCCGTTGTCGCAGGTTCGCTGACCGCGGTAGCTAGAACGGCGCCGGGAGGCGGACGAGCACCGGGTGCTCCCGCCCGTCGTCCACCAGGGGGATCTCCGGGCCATCGAGCACACGCCCGTCCAGCGTCACCTCGGCCCGGGTACCGTCGCCGAACCTGCCGGGCTCTTCCACGACGATCGTGTACAACGCCGTGCCGAAGCGGTAGTCGATGGTCAGTTCCGGCCAGTCGAGCGGGACGCGCGGCGCGATGCGCAGCACGTCACCGCGTCGGTCGAAGCCGAGGATGGCCTCGAGGCCGACCCGGTACATCCAGCCCGCGGCTCCGGTGTACCAGGTCCAGCCGCCCCGGCCGACGTGTCCGGGCGCGGTATAGACATCCGCCGCGATGACGTAGGGCTCGACCTTGTAGGTGGCGATCTCGTCCGGGGTCCGGGTGCGCAGCAGTGGATTGAGCATCTGGAACAGCTCGAACGCGCGGCCGCCTCTGCCCGAGCGCGCGGTGGCGAGGACGGCCCAGGCGGCGGCGTGCGTGTACTGGGCGCCGTTCTCCCGCACGCCGGGCACGTACCCCTTGATGTACCCGGGATCGTTCGGCGATTCATCGAACGGGGGCGTGAGGAGCCGGATGAGCCGGGCGTCCTCGTCCACCAGGTGCTCCTCGAGTGCGCGCATGGCGCGGGCCTGGCGCTCCGGCGCGCCGGCACCAGAGATCACGCTCCAGCTCTGCGCGATGGAGTCGATGCGGCATTCGTCGTTTCGGCTGGAGCCGAGCGGTGTGCCGTCGTCAAAGAACGCCCGCAGGTACCAGGCGCCGTCCCAGCCGTGGGTCTCCGCAGCCGCCACGTACGCATCGGCCTGGCCGCGCAGTTCGCCGGCGACGTCGTCATCGCCGTGCTCCGCGGCGCGGATGGCGAACGAGCGCAGGGTCGCGATGAGGAACCACGCGAGCCATACGCTCTCGCCGCGCCCCTCCACGCCGACCCGGTTCATCCCGTCGTTCCAGTCGCCCGTGCCGATCAGGGGCAGGCCGTGGGGGCCGGACGTGCACGCGCGCCGGAGGGCGCGCAGGCAGTGCTCGTAGACGCTGCCGTGCTCGTCGCTGATGCCGGGCAGGTCGTAGATCTCGTCCTCGCCCGGCTCGAGCGGGCGCATGGTCAGGAATGGTACGTACTCGTCGAGCACCGAGGCGTCGCCGGTCCGGGTCACGTACTCGTCGACGACCCAGGGCAGCCAGGCCAGGTCGTCGGAGAAGCGGGTGCGCACGCCGGCGCCCGTGTGCGGGTGCCACCAGTGCTGGACGTCGCCCTCGAGGAACTGGCGGGCGGCGGCGCGCAGGATGTGGCCACGCGCCAGCGCCGGCTCGGCATGGACGACGGCAAGCGAGTCCTGGAGCTGGTCGCGGAAGCCGTAGGCGCCGCTGCTCTGATAGAGAGCGGATCGCGCCCACATTCGGCAGCTCAGCGTCTGGTAAGGCAGCCAGCGGTTGAGCAGCGCGTCGAACGCCGGGTCAGGCGTACGGATGGTGATGACCGAAAGGCGCCGACGCCACTGCTCGACGGTGCGACCGGCCGCCGCCTTGGCGTCGTCGAGGCTGCGGAATCGGGTCACGAGTCGGCGTGCTTCCACCTCAGTGCCGGCCGCGCCGAGGGACACGACCACCTCGCGGGACTCGCCGGGAGCAAGCACGAGGACGCACTGGAGCGCGGCACACGGGTCGAGACCGGCGCCGGTCGCCCCCGAGAGATCGCGGCCCCGGAGTGCGGCGGGCCCCTGCACACTCCCGTTCCGTCCGAGGAAAGCGCGGCGATCCCCCGTGTGACCGGTCACTGGCTCGCTCAGCGCGCAGAACGCGACGTGCTCGTTGAACTGCGGGTCGAAGTGGTTGCGGGCGAAGACCGCGCCGAGCTCGGGCTCGAACGCGGTGTGCACGTGGTGCTGCGTGCGCTCGCGCTGCGCGCCGAGCGTCCATTCCACGTACGCGGTCAGCCGGATACGGCGCTCGACGGCGTCGCGATTCGTGACCCGAAGCACCGACAGCCGCACCGGTTCGTCGTCGGCCATGCCGAGCGTGAGGCGGGTGGCGATGCCGTTTCGCTCGGCCTCGAAGACCGACGCGCCGGCGCGGTGCCGGACGGTGTACTCGGTGTCGTGCCCGAGCGGCGCGGGCGTGGCGCTCCACGTATCGCCGGACGCCTCGTCCTGGAGGTAGAGAACGTCGGAGATCGGGTCGCTGACCGGATCGTTGTGCCACGGCGTGAGGCGGAAGAAGTAGCTGTTCTCCACCCAGGTGCAGCCCGCCCCGCGCTCGCTGACGATGAACCCGCCGCGCTCGTGGGCGACGACGTTGACCCACGGCGCGGGCGGCACGGCGTCGCCCGCGACCCGGATCACATAGTCTCCGGTGGCGTCGAGCCCGCCCGTTCCGTTGTCGAACATGAGCCCCGCGCCGTCTGGCTCGACGTGGCGCCCGGCCGGTCGGGCCGCGGCCACGGCAGCAGGGGGCCGCCCTGCGGGCTCCTGCTGCGGTGAGTCCCCCAGGGCCGGGACGGGGCTGCGGATGTGCGTCCAGCGCTCGAGGGCGGACAGGGGCGCGGGCTGGCGCTCGAGGCCCCGCGGCGTTGCCGCCGGCGACACGGGGTCGGCGAAGCCGGCTGCCTGCCCCATGATCACCTCGTCGAGATGCGTGAGCGACCGCCCATCGCACGGGAGGATGAGCCGGGCCGTGGCGCGCAGCATGAGCAGCGTCTCCGCGTCCAGCGACTCAACGTTGCGGAGGAAGACTCCGCCGGGCCGATCGAGCTCCGTGCCGCCGATGCCGAAGAGCGTCTCCATGATCCGGTCCTGCAGCTCCTTCAGGTAGGACGTGGGCTGCGCGAACAGGACGACCAGGTCCACGACGAGGCCGCGGCGGCGCCAGAACTGGTGCGCGGCCCCGACCTGTCGTAGCGTCGGCAGCCCGTCCGCTCCATCGAGGGTCGCGAGGACGATGCGCCGGTCGCCGGAGAGGCCCGCGGACCAGAGCAGCGGCTGCGCGCCCCGGTTGCGGTCGACCTCCTCCGGCGTGGCGCGCAGCGCCGGGTGGGGATAGAGGAGACAGCCGGCCAGCTCCTGGAAGATGGCCGCGTCCGCCGGTGTCAGGTCGCGTTCCCGCAGCTCGACCTGGTGGGAAGTCCACGCCAGGTCGAGCGCGCGCTGGGCGGTATGCGGGTCGTGGTACCGGTCGGCCAGCTCGAACGCGCCCTTGCGCGTGGCGGCGACCAGCGTCGTGAACGTGACCGTGGCCGACTCTCCGGCGGCGAGCCGCAGCCGCGTGCGCAGCGCGAAGATCGGGTCGAGCACGGCGCCCGTGGTTCCTGACAGCGGACCGGGACCGTCCAGGGCGGCGGGTGCGCGCGGGGTGCGACCGCGGCCGATGAACCGGGCGCGGTCCGTCTCATAGGAGACCGGGCCGACCCGCGCGGTGCCCGCGTCCATCACGTGCACGCACCAGAGGGACGGCTCCTCCGCGGAGCGCGGCCGCCGCGTGGCGGTGAGGGCCGCACACCACTCGTGCCATTCCGTCTCGACGAACAGGTTGGCGAACGCCGGGTGAACACGGTCGGCGTCCGGCGGACCGAGCACCACCTCGCCGTAGCTCGTGAGCTCGATCTCCCGCGGGTCATCCGCGTGGTTCGTGACCGTCACGCAGCGCACCTCCGCGCCGTCATCCGGCACCACGGTGATCTCCGTGCGCGTCTCGATGTCCCCGTCGGACCGGTTGAACGTCACGCGGTCGCTGGCGAGCAGCGCGCGATACGCGTCGGCCGGTGCGCAGACCGGCTGGTGGGCGGTGGACCACAGGCGGTCGCTGGTCACGTCCCTCACGTAGCAGAACTGGCCCATGGCGTCCGTGGTCCCGTCTGCGCGCCAGCGGGTCACCGCGACATCCTCGTACCGCGAGAATCCGGACCCCGCGTGGGTCACCATCACCGTGTACGGACGACGGCCGAGCAGCGCGACGTGCGGCCGCAGGGTGTCAGGCCGGATGAACTCCCGGACGGCCTGGCTCTCGACATCCGGGCGCGATGGCGCACCATCGGCGCTCACTGGCCTGGCGGGGTGCAGCGCCAGGCGGCGCGGGATACGCTCATGGAGCAGGAGCTCCGCCGATCGCACGAGCGGGTCGGCGTGGAACCGTCGCTGCCACACGTCGCCGGTGAGCACGTTGGTCAACGCGGCGAGGCTCATGCCAATGTGGTGCGCCATGTAGTTGCCGACCACCGCGTGGTCCCGGTCGGGATCCGGCCGGGTGTAGTCGATGGCGTCACGGAATCCGTACGGCCCGAGCGCGGCCATCCCGGCGAGCACAGCGAGGTTGTCCAGAGCGCGGTCCGGCTCCACCTGCAGCGCCAGGGCGGAGGCGTACGGGGCGATCACCAGGTCCCGACCGAGCCCGCGCTTGAGGCCGAGGTCCGGCACACCGAACGCGCGGTACTGATAGGTGAGCTGATGATCGCGCAGGTTGTACGCGCTCTCGCTCACACCCCATGGCACATTCCGCCGGGCGCCGTGGGCGATCTGCCGCCGAACCGCGCCCCGGTACGTCTGATCGAGGAGCGTGAACGGATAGGATCGCATGATGAGCGCCGGCATCAGGTACTCGAACATGCTGCCGCTCCAGGAGACCAGCGCGGTGGCGCCCGACGCGTGGGTCAGCGACCGTCCGAGCCGGAACCAGTGGTCGAGCGGCACGTCGCTCTTGGCGACCGCCAGAAAGCTCGCGAGGCGCGACTCCGATGCGAGCAGATCGTAGTGGGAAAGGTCGAGAGAGCGGCTGGCGTGCTGATAGCCGATGGAGAAGAGCTCGCGCTCCGTGTCGAAGAGGAACCGGAAGTCCATCTCCGCGACGTAATCGCCGGCGCGGTCGGCCAGCGCGTCCAGCCGGCCGCGCAGCTCGGGGCCTGTCGTGTCGTCTTCCCCGCCCTCGGGGCGGGCATCCAGGCAGGCCTGCCGGACGGCGAGGAGATGGCCGGCGAGGTTGCCGCTGTCCACGGTGGAGACGTAGGCCGGCTCCAGGACGCCCAGGTCGTTCAGGTCGTACCAGTTGAAGAAGTGCCCGCGGAAGCGACGCATGCGCTCCAGGGACCGGAACACCCGCTCCAGCCGCCGCGTCATGTCCTCGATGGTGATGAAGCCCAGGTCGCGGGCGCTTCCGATGGCGAGCAGCTGAAGGCCGATGTTCGTCGGCGACGTGCGCATGGCGACAGCGGCCCCGGGCTCCTCCTGGACGTTGTCCGGCACCAGCCAGTGCGTCCCGGCACTGACGTAGCGGTCGAAATAGCGCCAGTGCCGCAGCGCGAAGTCCTTCGCCGTGGCGACCTGTGCCGCTGTGAGCGGCCGCTGCCTTCGCACGCCCGATCGGCCGAGGGCATGGGCGATGGCCGGCGACGCGGCCCACAGCACGGCGAGGCAGCCGACGGCCAGCACGTCGGCCCACGCCGGCGCGCCGGAGCCAGCGTCGGAGCCGACGCCGGTCGAGCGCGCCATCGTGATCAGCGCGATGGCCACTGCGACGGCCGCCGCGGGCGCCATGGCCCGCCACACGACCGCGCGGCCAGCACCCGCGTCGCGTTCCGCCATCGAGGCGGACTGCCACTCGAGCAGGTGCCGCTTCGTGACACCCAGCCGCCAGAGGGTGCGGATGATGGCGTCGGCCGACACCCACGCCTGGTGCGGCAGGAAGGCGATGGCCAGCACGAGCTGCTGCGCGCCCGTGCGCGCGTCGTGGCCGACGGATGCGTAGTACGCCCGCCACGAGCGGTCGAGCGGCGGGCGCAGCGCTGCGAGCAGGAGCGAGACGATCCAAGGCGCCGCGACCGCCCCGAGCGCCATCGTGGTCCAGCCCAGCGCCGCGCCGGGGAGCAGCATCCAGCCGGCGGCCAGAAAGAGCATGAGCCCGAGCTCCACCGTGCTGCGGCGCAGGTTGTCGAAGATCTTCCAGCGGGAGAGCATCGGCAGCCGGTTGGGTTCCGGCCCGTCCGGGCCCGGCACGCTCGACGTCAGCCACCGCAGCAGCTGCCAGTCGCCCCGTGTCCAGCGGTGCTTCCGGCGAGTGAACGTGAGGTAGCGGGCGGGATAGTCGTCGTAGACGATGATGCTGGTGACGAGGCCCGCCCGCGCGTAGCTGCCCTCGATCAGGTCATGCGACAGCAGGGTGTTCTCGGGGAACCGGCCGTGCGTAGCCTGGTCGAAGACGTCGACATCGTAGATCCCCTTCCCCGTGAAGCTGCCCTCGCCGAAGAGGTCCTGGTAGACGTCCGACGTGGCGGTCGTGTAGGGGTCCACCCCCGGTTGACCGGAATGGATGGTCGAGAAGCGCGACCGGAGCGCGCTGGGCAGCGTGACGCTGACGCGCGGCTGAAGGATGCCGTAGCCCCGCACGACGCGACCCCGGTCCGGGTCGTACACGGCGCGGTTGAGCGGGTGCGCGAGCGTGCCGATGAGGTCAGCGGCGGTGCCGGGCGGCAGCACGGTATCGGCATCGAGCGTGATGACGTACCGGACGGCGCCCAGCGGCTCGACGTTGCCGGCGATGGTGGTGAATGCGTCCCGGGCGCCGCCGCGAAGGAAGCGGTTGAACTCGGCCAGCTTGCCCCGCTTCCGCTCCCAGCCCATCCAGACGCCCTGACGCGCGTTCCAGCGTCGTGGCCGGTGAAAGAGATGGAAGGCGTCCCCACTGAGGGGCGCGTAGCGACCGTTGAGATCCTGGACGCGGGAGACGGCCGCAGCCACGATCGCCGCGTCATCCTCGAGGGTCTCGTCGGCCGCGTCGGTGAAGTCGCTGAGGACGGCGAAATGCAGGTGCGCGCCCCGGTTGGCGAGGAACTGGACCTCGGAGATGGTCGAACGCCTCGTCGACGGCCGCGACGCTGTCGAACAGCGTGGGCACGACCACGGCGGTTCGGAGCTCCGCGGGCACCGCGTCCCGATCGCCCAGGTCGAGCCTGGGGAGCGTGCGCGGCGGAAGCAGCGCCGTGACCAGCTGGTCGACGACGGCGATGACGACGTGGCTGGCGGGGAGGAGGGCGAGGAGGAGGATCGGAATCCACACACCGCGGGCAGCGGGCCCGACCAGCCACAACACGGCGGCGAGCGCGGCGACGATCCCGGTGAGCAGGCTCGTGGCGAACGCGGCGTCCGGGTGCCGCAGCACCCATCGGTGGACAGCCTCGCGAGCCCGGGGTCGGTACCCGGTGGCGGCCTCCAGCGCGCGGAGCCCGTCGTCCACGAGGTAGTAGCCGACGTGCGAGCGGACGTCTTCCAGGCCATGGTCGTTCGACGCGGCGCGTGCGAGATCGACCGCCATCCGCGCCACATCCTCCTCCGCGTGCTCCGTCCGGCGAGCGAGGCGCTCGACCACGTGGCGGTAGTGGTCACGGGTTCCGAAGGTCATGCGGGCATGGCAGGCGCCGGGGTCGGTGCGCAGGATGGACTCCAGCGCGCTCTGCCGCTCCACGAAGGTCCGCCAGTCCAGCTGTGCGATCGTCCGCAGGCTCGTGATGCTGTTGGCCATCATCACCTGCGTCAGCGCCAGGTGCTGCGTCGCCCGCGCCGACGCGACTTCGTCGGTCACCACTCGCTCGCTGATCCACGCCTCGATCTCCACCAGCGGGAGATACGCGCCGCGCGTCAGGCGCAACTGGTGCAGGAAGCGCGCGATGAACACTTCGGTCAGCCGCGGGGGCACACGGACAAACGCATCCAGTGCGTGGCCCAGCGCGTCCGCCCCCTGCTCGCTCGCGGTCTCGATGCGCAGCGCCCACGCGTCCGCCTCCTCGATCTCCCGCATCCGCTGCATGGTACGCAACGTCATGCGCCGCACGCTTTCGATCAGCGCGATCCGGAACATGGCGGGCAGCGCCCACAGCTCGCCGATCGTGAGGGGTGTGACCGACTGGTAGGCGGAGACGAAGAGGTCCAGGTTGTCGACGTCGATGCGCGCTTCGGAGTGCGAGATCAACGCGATGGCCAGCTCGTACACGCGAGGGTATCCGGCCAGCCGCCCGCTCCCGAGCTCGGGCAGCTCCCGGTAATAGCCACGGGGCAGCGCCTCGTGCACCTCCCGGATCTGCTCCTGCACGACATGGAAGTTGTCCAGCAGCCATTCTCCCGCCGGTCCGACATCCACGTCCCGGGTCACGCCCGCGGTCAGGGCCGCGTGCGCATCGTCCAGGATGCGGCGAGTCTGCGACAGGCGGAGCAGGAGGGCGGCCTCCCGACGCGGACGCGCCGGGGGCGGCACGCGTTCCCGCCCCGCCACTTCCCGGGCTTTCTCGGCGAGCTGGTCGGTCCCGAGAAGCGCGCCCTGGATGGGACCGGCCAGGAGATCGTCCCGGCCGGATGTCGGGGGCGGGCGGAGGAAGGCAAGAAGGCGCGGGAGCGCTATGGCTGCATCGTCATGAAGCGCATCGTCCTTTGGCGAAGATTTTGACCGAGCCTCATCGGCCGTACGAAGGCTACCCCGCGGGGGCGGTGAGGTTACGAGCGCCGAAAGCACCGCCTTCCTCCGGTGACAATGAGTTCAACGATGGAAGCTGACCGCGTTCGCCTACGCGCCTACCGCGACCATGCCCACGCGCATCCCCGTGTCCGCACCAAGGCGATTCAATTCAGGCCGGCAGGCAGTTCCCGGCCTAGATCCATGGTCAGCCTGCATTCCGACGCTGTCCAGGCCTGAATCCTTTCAGATGCATCCAGAATCGAACCAGCCACGGCTTTACATACAAGTTCGCGGATGCTGAAATCGCTGCAATGACCAGGATGCCGATAAATGGAATGACAGGTCCAAATGTAAGCGTCGCGCCCAGCACATGACCCAAAATGTCGCCCGGAGAATGGCGAGTTGGTCAGCCTCTTCGCCCGCAGAGATACCTCCCGCCGCTAGGCACCTCAGCGGGGAGTCCCAGCGGTACCGCCTTGCGGCGCCCCAGCCTTGGACCTATCGGGTGTGACGCAGGATGACCGGGCGGCCGAAGCTGGCGACGGCGGCCACGATGCCGAGAACGAGGAGCGGCAGCGGGTTCTCCTCCGCAAGCCGAACGATGAGCACAACGGCTGCCAGGGCGGCGCCCCCGGCACCGAGGACGGACACCCAGCGCCGCGCGCCAGACTTGGCCGCCGCCATCACGTTGACCGTCGCGAAGGTGAACAGGAAGGCCAGGCTGGCCGCCTCGACCAGCGTCGCGAGGGAGCCGACGGCCGCGAGGGTGGCGCCCGCGGCGCCCAGCACGATGACCGCCCGGTCGGGCACACCGGCCTGGTTCACGTGTGCGACGGCGCGGGGCATCTCGCCGTCGGCCGCAACCTCCCTGGCCAGCCGCGCCGTCGCGAAGAGCGTTGCGTTGATGGCCGAGCCCGTGGAGAACGCCGCCGCCACTGAGACGATCACGACGCCGGTGGTCCCCAGCACGGCGCGGCCCGCTTCCGCGAGCGCCACCTCCTGCTGCGCCACGACCCCGCGGGCGCCTACCAGCATCACCACGCCGAGCGCCACCGCCACGTAGACGGCGATCACGGCGACGATGGCCAAGATGATCGCGCGCGGAAGCGTCCGATCCGGCTGCCGGATGTCCTCGTAGTCGTACGTCAGGAGCTGGAAACCCTCGTAGGCCATGAAGACCGACGCGGCGCCGACGAGCGCGCCGCGGAGGCCGCCATCGTGAACCCCGGCCGAGAGCTGAGCCGGATGCCACCGTGCGAGGCCGAGAACCGCCAGGGCGACGAGCACGGCCAGCTTGCCCCAGACCATGACGACCTCCGCGCCCGCCGCCTCCCCCACACCCCTCAGATTCAGGATAACGAATGCCGCCATGACGGCTACGGCGCACGCGCGCGGAAACCACGGCCCCACGTCCACGACCGCAGCGAGGTAGTGCCCGAAGGTGAAGGCATAGACGGAGAGCGTCAGGACGTACCCGAAGAGGAGGACCCAGGAGAGGCTACCCGCGAAGCCCTCGCGGTGGATCTCGCGAAGGAATGTGAACGCGCCCCCGCCCTCGCCGTAGGATCGCGCGAGCCGCGCGTAGCTGTCACCCGCGGCGAGAGCGATGAGCCCGGCGAGGACGAAGCTCAGCCACGCCCACGGACCCGCGACCGCCACCACAACGCCCAGCACGGAGAAGATCCCGCCGCCCACCATCCCACCGACGGCCATCGCCCACGTGGCGTTTAGCCCGAGCTTTTCCTCGCCGGCCGCAGCTTCGCTGCTCATCTGGCTCCGTGGGGAATCGCTGAACGGAGATCACGATGCGTCGCACCGACCTTCCGAATCAGCCGTACCCGCCGATTCAGCTAGGGATTCGAGCCGACCCCCTGGGCCGAATCCGTTCCCGGCTGCGGCCGACCGCCCTCCAGAACAGTGATGTTCGCTTCATCGACGACCAGGAAGATGTCCTGGTCCTCCGCCATGCGCTCGGTGTCCTGGTCGAGCGGAACACCCGGCAGCTCTGGCAGGAACGACGCGTCGCGCAGCATCCCTCCTTCGATCCGCAGGGTCGCGCCGGGGTTGATGTCCTTCGGCTGCTCCCGGGGCTGATCGATGATGATGGCGAACAGTCGCTCGCCCTGATCCTCGATCCAGAACCCGCGGTCAGTGGGGACCTCCACCGCGGTGACCTCGGTCGCGGGGAAGCTGTCGCCCACGAACTGGCTCGGGTTGGCCAGGATGTCGCCTACGGATATTCCCTCGATGTCCGTGACCGGCTCCTGGACCGGGGCTGGTGCCACGGGTTCCACGGTCTCGATGGTCTCGACCTCCGCCACTTCGGGTTCTCCATCGGGCCACACCCACCAGACGATCAGGATCAACGCCAGCAGGCCCAGCGCCCACCAGAGCCAGCCCATTCCACCGCGCTTACGTTCCAGGTCGATATCTGCCATGGTACTCTCCTCCGTCTTCGCTTGAATGGATCGTGCGACCTACCGGCCCCGCTTCTGATCACTCCCCGCCGGGAGACCGCGACCGGTAGCGCGGGTGCTCGAACTCCCGCTCGCCCTCGTACAGCCGGTCGTAATGGCTGGTCAGGCGGGTCTCGTACTCCCGGTCGATTCCAGTGCCCTCGTACGCCGGGATGCTGCCGACACGATCACGGTCGACGGCGCGTGAGAGGACCCGGTGGTGATCCGGATCCAGGTCCACGTGCCCCACCGGCATGAGGATGTGTCGATCACGCCCCAGCTCCTCGTCCAGCTCCACCGTCAGGTAGCGCGCCTTCATGGCGCCGGTGTCGCCCAGAATGTGGTCGACTTTGCCCAGCTTCTCGCCATCGACGCCGATCACTTCCCACCCGCGAGGGTCGGGCTCGTCACTCGCGACATCCACATCATCCAGCTCGTCGAGTCGGGCCAGCTTGCCGCTCGTCTGCCGCTCGGAGCGCGTTTCCCAGTCGCTCGTGTAATCGGGTCGGTCGTAATAGCGCTCGTTGGTGTACGCGTCGTTGAAGGCCGTGTTGAGTGAGCGGGTGTACTCCGAGGTGATCGCGTCCGGCCGGTGCTCGTACTCGGGGATCCCGCTCAGGCCGGCCCGATCGAGTCCTCGGATATGGACGACCTGATCCGACCGGTCGATGTGCGCCTCTCCGGTGGGGACCAGGATGTGCCGATCGCCTTCCAATCCCACGTCCAGGTACCGCGTCCTCCCGTCCTCGCCCAGCAGTACATCGTGAACTTTGCCCACCTCCCGGTCATCCACGCGGGTCCGGACTTCCCAGTCCCTGAGGTCGTGGGCGCTTTCGACGGCCGCCGGATCGTCGTGGTCGGAAAGGGCTCGGAATCTCGCCATGGTTACCGTCCTCGTCTGAAGTGCAAACAAATAAACCGGCACTCCGCTGGTGGCGGCGCTGCCGGTTGTGCCATGGCGTGCTGCGACCGCCCTGGCTGCGGGATCGACATCACGCAAGCGGCGCTCCAATGGGTGTATCCATCAGAGCACGGCCCGGCGCGAAACATGAAGAGCTCTTCACTACCCGCTCACGGACGCTTCATGAGCGAACGGTTAGGATCGGTTTCGCGATAGTGTAAATGGACGATATGGAGGGATAGATACGATGGGATCACCCATGGACCTGATGAATATCCAGACCGTTCCGCTCTGGGGCCTGGCCGCACTGGGGATCAGTGCGCTCGGGACGCTGGTGGCGGCCGTGGTGGCGCTCCGCGCCCGGCGGGTGCCCGCGTGGATTCTGGCGCTGGTTCCGCTTGCGGGTGCGGCGGCCTGGGCGGCTATCACGGCGCCAGAGAACATGGTCACACTGACGGTCGCCCTGATGTCGGTGGGTCTGGCCGCGGTCCAGTTGGTTGCGGGCGCGTTCGGCCTCGCTCCGCAGCGCGTGGACGACGAGAACTGACGCGGACCGGTCCGGGTGGGTGACGCCGACGGTCCGCGCAGCCCCAGCCCTTGTCAGCCCTTCTTGCGGCGGCGGCCGGAGGGGGTGCCGCTGATGGCGTCGGCCATCGCCTCCAGGTCGGACCGCTGCCTGCGCACCCTGAACCAGATCACCAGGATGAGCCCGGCGAGCACGTGGACGATGATCCCTGCGACGATCGACCAGCCGTAGAGGAGGAGCCCCGCGACGGCCAGGATCACGGCGGCGGCGAGCAGCCCGGTCTGCCAGCGTCGGATCAGCGTTCGCGCCTCGTCCGGAGTGCGGCCGGCGAACGCCTCGATCAGCCGCTCCTGCGCCGGATTCACATCGCCGAACTGTTGCTTCGCTCGCCGTTTGCGCAGCTCCGGCGGCTCCTTCCCCGGGCGGAACCCCTTGATGGGTCGCTGGGGTCCCTGCCCTGTGGACCTTCGTGCCATTGCCGTCCTCCTCATACGTCCATTCTCTTGGTCGGTCGCGCTCCAGGGCCGCAGCCCGGGCGCCAGCGGGCCGAGAGACCGCTCCGTAGGAGACGGCCCAAGGTGGTTCCCGCTCAGGCCGCATACTCCCGTATCCTGACCCACCTGCCTCTGCCAAGGTAGATGGGGGTGAGGGGGGAGCGGAACCCCACGTGCACCCCGGCGCCCATCGGGCGAGACGACCCCCGTCGTAGAGGATCCGTTCAGCGCCGGCATGGGCGAGGGCCTGGACCGGCTGCTGGGTAAGCCTTGTAAGAGAACAGCTTTCGCGGGTCTCTCATGGCCGCCGCGACCGCGCCACCGAGCGTTCGAGCGGCGCGTGGCGGAGTCGATCCATTGACATGAAAACCGGCGATTGGTGCACCGTCCGCACTCCGGTCGCTGCTGGCGGCGCTCCCCACCACACCCTACCTTCGGCGCCATGCCCGAGCCCTCCTGGATCTCTCTACTGCCGCCCGTCATCGCCATCGTCCTGGCCATCTGGACACGCCAGGTCTACCTCTCCCTCGCCGCCGGCGTCTGGCTGGGTTGGACCATGGTCGAGGGCTGGAACCCTCTCACCGGTGCGGCGCGGGGTATCGAGGAGACCATTGCCGTCTTTGGCGACCCCGACAACACCCGCGTCATCCTCTTCGCCCTCTTCATCGGCGCGCTGATCGCCACCGTCGAGATGTCCGGCGGCGTGAAAGGCTTCGTGAAATGGCTCGAGGACCGGGCCTGGGTGAAGAGCTCCCGTGGCGCACAGCTGCTCGCCTACTTCGTCGGGATGGTGATCTTCATCGAGTCGAACATCACCGTTCTGGTGAGCGGTGCCGTCGCACGCCCCCTGGCGGACCGGTACCAAACGTCGCGAGAGAAGCTGGCGTACATCATCGACACCACATCCGCGGCGGTGTGCATCCTGATCCCGCTCAACGCATGGGGTGCCTACATCCTCGGGATCCTGGGGGAGCTCGGCGTGCCGGACCCTCTGGGTACGTTCGTATCGGCGATCCCGCTGAACTTCTACGCCATCGCCGCCGTGGTCCTGGCCGGTCTGACGATCGTGACCGGCTTTGACCTCGGACCCATGCGGAAAGCGGAGGCCAGGACCCGGTCGGGGAAGCTGCTGTGGGACGACGCCTCCCCGATGCTCGACCCGGAAGTCCTGAAGCCCGAGACGGACGGCGGGCCCGCCAGCCCGCTGTTCATGGTGCTTCCGATCGCCACCATGGTCCTCATGATGCCGGTGGCACTCTACATCACTGGCGATGGCGACATCCGCGACGGCTCCGGCTCGACCGGCGTGCTCTGGGCCGTCATGACCGGACTCGTGGTGGCGTGGGGCATGATCCTCGCCGCGCGCCGCTCCACGGTAGACGAACTCACGCGCGTCGGGCTCCGCGGCGCTGGCGGCCTCATCAACATGGCTACTGTACTGTGGCTCTCCCTGGCCCTCGCCGCCGTCACCGACTTCCTCGAAGCCGGCCCCTACGTGGCCCAGCTCATCGCGGGCACGCTCCCGCCCGTCATCTTCCTGCCGCTCATCTTCATTGTGGCCGCCTTCGTCGCGTTCTCCACGGGCACCAGCTGGGGCACGTTCGCCATCATGCTGCCCATCGCCGTGCCTGCGGCCATGGCACTGGGCTGGCCCGTGGCGCCCTTCGTGGCCGCGTCGCTCTCCGGCGGGATCTTCGGCGACCATTCCTCTCCCATCAGCGATACCACCATCATCGCCTCCATGGCCGCCGCCACGGACCACATCGACCACGTCAGGACGCAGCTGCCCTACGCCCTCATCGGGGGCGCCGTGGCCATTATCGGCTTCGCCATCGTGGGGTCCACCATCGGCTGACCCCTTCCGGGGTACCCGAGATCCTCCCTGTCAGCCGTCGGTCGTGCACGCGAGCAGGTAGGGGCGACGGTCCCCGGATCCGGAGACGCGATCTCACCCGAACAGGCCCGGGACGCTGTGCAGCGATCCACCGGCGCACGCCGTAAACCCGCTTCGCCGCCGAGCGTACCCGTGAGGGTCGAGCGGCGGAGCGGTACCGTCGTCCCGGACCGGTCCGGACCGGCGACCGCTAGCGGCGGCCCTCCCGCTTGTCCTTCAGGTACCGCTGGCGCGCCTCCACGTTTGAGAGCCACGGCTGGCGCTCGAAGTAGCTCTTCGTCATCTCCACGACCTGCGGCGCCAGCAGCACCATGGCGATGAGGTTCGGCAGGATCACGATCCCGAGGAACACGTCGCCCAGATCCCAGATGACCGTCAGCGGCAGGATCGCACCCACGAAGTGCATGAGGACGAAGACCAGCTTGTAGGGCAGGATCGCCCTGGGCCCGAAGAGGTAGTTGGCGCACCGGTCGCCGTAATAGCTCCACGCGATGGCCGTGGAGATGGCGAAGAGGAGCACACTCACGATCACGATGTAGCGGCCCCAGTCGCCGGGCAGACCGCGGCGGAATCCGAGCATGGTCAGCGGAGCGCCGCTCTCCACCGCGTTGGCGTACAGCGCGGGATACTCCTGCCCCTGCATGTCCCGGGCGATCCCCTCGGCGGGGAAGACCTCGCCCGTGAACGGCTGCGTCTGCTCCGGGTCGATGAACAGCTCATCGAGGGCGACCTCGTGCCACGCCAGCACCGCGTCGCTCTGCTCCATGCCGGCGGGGATCCCGTCCGAGTATCGTACGGCGTCGGGCGCGGCGGCCTCGCGGCCGTGGCCGGTCTCGTCCACCACCACGTAGGTCACGTCGCCCCGGCCGGTCAGGTCGATCGCCGTCGGGACCCGCGCGTCGTACGCGCCGGTCATGATGATCACCAGACCGGTCATGGTGCAGATGAGGATCGTGTCGATGAACGGCTCGAGCAGCGCCACCACGCCTTCGGAGACCGGCTCATCCGTCTTGGCCGCCGAGTGCGCGATCGGGGCCGAGCCCTGACCGGCCTCGTTGGAGAAGAGGCCGCGCCGCACGCCCCACATGAGCGTGAGCAGGAACGCGCCCGCGCCGGTGCCCGCCACGCCGGCCGACGGGTTGAAGGCCTCGCGGAAAATCAGCCCGAACGTGGGCATGATGTCGCCGACGTTCGACAGGATGATGATCAGCGCGCCCAGCACGTACACCGCCGCCATTAGCGGCGCCAGGATCCCCGTCACCTTCCCGATCCGCTTGATCCCGCCCAGGATCACCGCGCCCACGATGGAGGCGGTGACCAGGCCCGTGATCCACGGCGCGATCCCGAACTCCGTCTGCATGGTGTCCGCCACCGTGTTCGCCTGGATCCCGTTCCCCGTGAGGAACGCGGTGATCCCGAGGATCGTGGCGAAGAAGACGGCCATCCACTTCCAGTTCGGGCCGAGCCCCTTCTCAATGTAGTACATGGGGCCGCCGGAGACGCTCCCCTCCCACGACTTCGGGTCGTGGTCGGCCACCACCTCCCGGTACCGCTGCGCCAGCGTGACCTCCGTGAACTTCGTCGCCATGCCGAGGAAGGCGGTCATCCACATCCAGAACAGCGCGCCGGGCCCGCCGAAGTGGAGCGCAATGGCGACGCCCGCGATGTTCCCGATCCCCACAGTGGCCGAGAGCGCGGTCGTGAGCGCCTGGAAATGCGCCACGTCGCCGGGCTCGTCCGGGTCGTCGTACCGCCCCGTGGTCACCGCGAAGCCGTGCCCCAGGTGCCGCAGCTGGATGAAGGCGAGGCGGAGGGTCAGGTAGAGGCCCACCCCGAGCAGCGCGATCACGACCAGCGGGATCTCCTCATCTCCGACGGGGATCCCGAAGTCCCAGACGAAGTAGCCCACTTCAGCCACGAACCATTCGAGAGCGGACCCGATCCAGCCGAAAATTGCGTCCATTGCCATCGCGTCTTTTAGGGGGTTGTCCGGCGGCCGGCGCGGCCGCCTGTGCACAGGTCGGAGTCGGAAAGGGTACAACGCCATCGCTGTCGAGGCCAGCCGGCGGGCCGGTCCGGTCCCGCTCGCGGTGCGGCGGGGCCATCGTGCGGACTCGCGGCCGGGGCGGTTCCCGTTTTCGATTTCCCCCTTATGTTATGGAGGTCCGGCGCTTGCCTGGGCTGCACGAGACCCGACGCGAGATTCGAAGGAGAACGGATGAGATTCTGGACCCGCATGGTGGCGGGCGCGGGGCTGCTGGTACTCGCTCCCCTGGCGCAGGCGTCTGCCCAGGGCACGCCGCTCGGCACCCGGATTCCGGGCCGACCGCTCGGCACCACAGTGGACTCCGACAGGGCCCCCCGGCCGGCGTTCCTGGCGCACCAGATCACGTTCCCGCGCGTCGCGCAGGCCCGGGATGCCACGGATGGCCGGCTCCGTATACTCTTCCACGACAAGGGCGTCACCTACCCGGCCCCCGAGATCTTCCTCCGCGTATTCAAGCACGAGCGCGTCATGGAGCTGTGGGCCCGCTCCGCCGCCGACTCCACCTTCACCCTCATGAAGGAGTACCCGATCTGCGCTCTGCCCGGACAGCTCGGACCCAAGCAGAAGATGGGCGACTTCCAGGTCCCGGAAGGCTTCTACTACATCGACGAGTTCAACCCCCGCAGCGCATACCACCTCTCCCTGCGCGTCAGCTATCCCAATCTCTCCGACCGCCTGCGACGCGAGGTCGTCTCGCTCGGAGGCGATATCTTCGTCCACGGTGGCTGCGAGACCGTCGGCTGCGTTCCCATCGAGAACGCCAATATCCAGGAGGTGTACTGGCTCGCCGCCCAGGCCATGGACGAGGGACAGCAGGTCATTCCCATCCACATCTTCCCAAGCCGCATGGACGAGACCCAGAGGCGCTGGCTCGAGAGCACCTTCTCCCCCGACCCCGACCTCCTGGCCTTCTGGGACAATCTCGCCGACGGCTACGCCTACTTCGAGGCCACCCGGCGCGTTCCCTGGATCACCGTCCAGCCCGACGGCCGCTACGCCGTCCCCGCATTCGACCGTATCGCGAGCGAGGGAGACGCGCTGCCCGATACCGTCGCTACGCCCGATACGGCTGCCACCCCGGACATGGGCGTCGCGCCGGACATGGGCGTCGCGCCGGACAGCGCCCGCGCTGTCCCGGTCGGGATCCCGCACGACGGCGGCTGACCGCTCCGACTCTGCGGAGCCGAGCCCGGGGAGCCTCCGGAGACCGCTCTGAACATCCGGTCCTCGGTCCTTCCGCTGGCCGACCCATGGCGCCCACTGGTGGCGAACAGAAGGTGTTTCCTCTAACGTAGAGCGATTCGTTCGGCGTGCCGGGCGTTCTCCTTTCACAGATTCGACTTGCGATGGCCGCAATTCTGCCTCAGCCGCGCGCTGCGCGCATCCTGTTGTGCATGGGGGTGGGGGTCCTCTGCCTCCTTGCGCCCGGACGATCGGCGGCTCAGGCGCGGAGCGCCGCTTCGGCGGCGCTGGGACACCGAGTGTACTCGGCGGTCCTCGAGCCCGATTCCGGCGGGTTCCTGGAGCGGCAGCTGGTGAACCCGCGCGTACGTAGCGCATACGAGCGGACGGGCCACCGGGTGGAGGCCGTCCTGGATGCGGGTGGGGTCGAACGCGTGGCGGAGGTGTTCCTTCGGATCTTCAAGCGCGAGCGGGAGCTGGAGCTCTGGGCGCGGGAGCCGGGAGTGGCGACGTTTACACGGGTGAGGACGTACCCGGTGTGCGATGTCTCCGGCGACCTGGGCCCGAAGCGGCGGCAGGGGGACCTCCAGATCCCGGAGGGCTTCTACACCATCGACATCTTCAATCCGTCGAGCCGGTACCACCTCTCCATGCGGGTGGACTACCCCAACGCAGTGGACCGGGCGCGAAACCCGGGCGCGGCGCTGGGCGGCGACATCTACATTCATGGCGGGTGCGCGACCATCGGCTGTGTGCCCGTGACCGACGCCTATATCGAGGAGCTGTATCTGGCGGCCGCCGCCGCCCGCGACGCGGGGCAGCCCAGCATCCCCGTACACATCTTCCCGACCCGACTGGACGTCGACGGGGTGGAGTGGCTCGCCGCCACCTACGGCCCGAGCCACGTCGAGCATTCGTTCTGGCGCAACCTCCAGGAGGGGTATCTCGCCTTCGAGACCACGCGCGTCGTGCCCAGGGTTGGCTTCGCCGGCGGCCGCTACACCTTCGCCCCACCACGTCCAAGGGTGCCTCTCGGCACGCCTGTCGACCTCCTCTCGCGCCCACGCTCACCCGTGGCGACCCTCTTCGACGCGCCGCTCTCCGTCATGCAGGGGCTCCCCGCAGCGGCTGCGCGGCCGTCCGCGCTCCAGAAGCCGCTTTAACACATCCCCTCCGCCTCACGTCTGTACGGATGGACTGACGAAGGACAACCGTACCGTAACCATTGGAGGACTCCATGCGAGGGAGCCTGAGAGTAGGGAGTGCGTTGGTGGCGCTGATGCTGGTGGCAACACCGGCCATCGCCCAGGGACAGGGACAGGGGATCGGGAGAGGGCAGGGCCTCGGGCCGGGCGGGCAGGTTCGCAACCCCGCTGCGATGGTGCTCGAGCACCGCGATGACCTCGATCTCACCGGTGAGCAGGTCGAGCGGCTGGAAGCTCTGCAGGCCGCGCTCGAGACCGAGAACGCGCCGCGGATCGAGCGGCTCCGCGCCGCCACGTCCGCCGACGAGATGCGGCAGCTCCGCGAGGCGATCCGCGCCACCAACCGTGGCGCCGGGATCTCCATCCACGAGATCCTGAGCGATGAGCAGGAAAGTCGCCTCCGGCCGATCATGCACGAGGGTCGCCCCGGCTGGGGCCCCGAGAACCGACCGGCGGCCGGCCGCGGGGGCGGCGTGGCGCCCGGGCGGGGCGACCGTGCGGGTTCGGCCGCCCACGGCATGCGCGGCCCCCGGGGCACGGGGCCGGCCGGAATGGGCCAGGGACGGGGAGCGTCCGTTCGCAACCCGGCCACCCGTCTTCTGGAGCAGCGGGACACCCTGGAACTGACGGGCGAGCAGGTGGAGCGGCTGACCGCGATCCGGGACCGGATCGAGCGGGAGAACGAGCCGCGCCGCGAGCGGCTCCAGGCGGCGCTCCAGGAGCTGCGGTCCGAGCTCGACGGGATGAGCGTCGAAGAGCGACGGGCGGCCCGTGAGCAGAACCGCGACCGGATGGCCGGGCTACGCTCCATTCGCGAGGAGATCCGCGCCACCAACCGTGAGGCGGGTGACGAGATCCACGAGCTGCTGACCGATGAGCAGGAGGCGCTTCTGCAGTCGCTCATGCGGCAGGGAATGCGGCAGGGAATGCGGCAGGGCCGCATGCGGTAGGGCAGGGGATAATGCGCGAAAAGCCCCCCCCGCTGCACGGGAGGACCGAGAACCGCTTGCCGGGCAGCCCTGGCAGGCGGTTCTCGTATGCGGGGCGCGCCCGGTCGCCCGGTGCTACGGCAGTCCTACTCGAACTCGGTGCTCGACCGCCTGCCGCCGCTCCTTCCGATCAGATAGCCCAGCGGGAGGGCCAGTGCCGCCGCGCCGAGCGCGCTGATGCGCGGGGCGTACGCGTGCCGGAGGTCGTAGTTCATCTTCTTCAGCCGCACGGCCTTCTTCGGGTGCAGCACGGCAAAGGTGGTCCTGGGGGCCTTCGAGTAGGCGAGAGTCTTTGCGATGGAGCGGATCATCCTGGGCCTCCGGTTCTAGGCGTGTGGTGCCATCTCAACGTGGTCAACCACCCGATCCATGGTGCAAGGCCCGTGCGAGAAAGTGGGCGGGGTCAGGCCCGCTCCAGCGCCCGCCGGAAGAGCCACACGCTCACGGCGATCCCGGTTCCGATCCACAGAACGCCCCAGACGATCGTCGGGATCCCCGTCATGGCCGCCAGCATGTGCGCGTCCGACTCCAGGTACGGACGGTCGAGAACGTCGCTCTTGATGTCGAGCAGCGCGTACAGGCACGACGTGAGACCCAGGGCCGTGAGGACGAGGACGTGCACGCCACGACCGGTGGCGCGCAGCCCGAGCAGCGCGGCGCCGAAGAGCGCTCCGAAGAGGATGCCGAACGCGTTCCGGACGTAGAGCGCCGTCAGGGCGAGGACCGCGATCCCGATGAGACTGGTGGTGTCCCGGGGGGTGGGTCGTCGGGCCCGGGCGAGCACGACGATCAACGCCCCCCACCCCAGGCTGCCCAGGTACCCGGCCGAGAGGGTGAGGAACGCATTGCCGCCCGGGCAATAGCAGAGCCCGCCCTGGTCCGGTGTCACGACGATGCGCTGGACCTCGCCGCCGGTCGCCACGGCCATGGCCGCGTGGCTGGCCTCGTGCAGGAGCACGACGAACAGCTTGAGCGGGTAGATCACCGGCGACCACCACAGCAGCCAGACCACCGTCAGCCACACCGTGAAGCCCGCGACAAATGCGATCTGCCGCTTCGTCTTACGCTTCACCCACCCTCCTCAGCGGCACTTCGCAGCGGCTGCCTCACCAGCGCGATTCACCGGCTGAGCAGCGACCGGACCCGGCCGGCAACGTCCGCGGGCGTGAAGCCATACTCCCGGAACACCTCCTGCGCCGGGGCCGATGCCCCGAACCGCGAGATCCCCACCACATCGCCGTCGATGCCGACCCAGCGGTGCCAGCCCACCGTGCTCCCGGCCTCCACCGCCACGCGCGCACGGATCTGCGGGGGCAGCACGTCGTCCCGGTACTCCCGGGGCTGTCGCGCGAAGATCGTCCAGCTGGGCATGCTCACCACTCGCGCCCGCACACCCTCGTCGGCCAGAATGCTCCGGGCCTCCAGGGCCAGCGCGACCTCGGAGCCGGTGGCGATGAGGATCACCTCCGGATCCCCGCCCTCCGCCTCCGCCAGGACGTATGCCCCACGATGCAGCCCGTCCGCCGAAGCGAGCCGGTCGCGATCGAGGTGCGGCACGTTCTGGCGCGTCAGGGCCATGAACACCGGGCCGTCGGTGTTCTCCATGGCGAACCGCCATGCTTCCCTCGTTTCGCTGGCGTCCGCCGGGCGCAGGTCCACCAGACCCGGGATGGCGCGGAGCGTCGACAGCTGCTCGATGGGCTGGTGCGTGGGGCCGTCCTCCCCGAGGCCCACGCTGTCGTGGGTGAAGACGTAGATCGTCGGCAGCTCCATGAGCGCCGCGAGCCGGATCGGGGGCCGCATGTAGTCGGAGAAGATCAGGAAGGTGGCCCCGTACGGCCGCACGCCGCCATGCAGCGACAGCCCGTTCATGACGCCGCCCATGCCGTGCTCCCGCACGCCGAAATGGAGGTTGCGTCCCTCGGGCGTTTCCGCCTGGAGGTCGCCGCCGCCGTCGATCACGGTATTGTTCGACGGCCCCAGGTCGGCCGACCCCCCTATGAGCCACGGGACCCGCGCAGCGATGGCGTTGAGCACCTGACCGCTCGCCTTCCGCGTGGCCATGGGCTTGTCACCGGCGCTCCAGGCCGGGAGCTCCGCGTCCCAGCCGTCCGGGAGCTCCATCCGGAGCGCCGCCGTCAGCCGCGCCGCGAGCTCCGGGTACGCCCCTTCGTACGCCGACCACCGCTCCCTCCAGCCCTGGTGCCATTCACGGCCCCGTTCCGCGGCCGCACCCATGTGCTGCCGCACTTCGTCTGGCACGAGGAAGAACTCCTCCTCCGGCCAGCCCAGGTTCCGCTTCGTCGCCGCCACCTCTTCCTCGCCCAGCGGGGCGCCGTGCGCGTCGGCGGACCCGGCCTTGGCGGGCGAGCCATACCCGATGACCGTCCGGACCGCGATCATGGAAGGTCGACCCTCCGCCTTCGCCTCCCGGATCGCCGCGTCCATGGCCTCCAGATCGTTCCCATCGTCCACCCGTGCAGTGTGCCAGCCGTAGGCCTCGAAGCGCCCGAGCACGTCCTCCGAGAACGCCAGGTCGGTCTTACCCTCGATGGTGATCCCGTTGTCGTCCCAGAAGCAGATGAGCTTTCCGAGCCCCAGGTGACCGGCGAGCGACGCCGCTTCCGACGCCACCCCCTCCATCAGGTCGCCGTCGGAGCAGATCACGTACGTGTGGTGGTCGATGACCGCGTGGTCGGGCCGGTTGTAGAGGCGGGCCAGGTGCCGCTCCGCCAGCGCCATACCCACGCCGTTGGCGAAGCCCTGGCCGAGTGGCCCGGTAGTGGTCTCGACGCCCGGGGTATGGCGGTACTCCGGGTGCCCCGGCGTGCGGCTGCCCCACTGCCGGAAGTTCCGCAGCTCCTCGAGCGCCAGGTCGTAGCCGGTCAGGTGGAGCATGGAGTAGAGCAGCATGGATGCGTGCCCCGCCGACAGGATGAAGCGATCCCTGTCGGGCCACGCCGGGTCGTTCGGGTCGTGCCGGAGGTGCCGTTCCCAGAGGACGTACGCCAGCGGCGCCAGCGCCATGGGCGTGCCCGGGTGGCCCGAGTTGGCGGCCTGCACGGCGTCCATCGAGAGGGTGCGGATCGTGTCGATGCTGCGCTGCGCAGCCGTCGTCGTCGTGGGTAAGGTCGTCATCGGTCTTCGGTTGTCGTGAATCGATAGTTGGTCCGGGACGCGTGCTCCGCGCCCGGGCGCAGGATCGTGGAAGGGAATCCCGGCTGGTTCGACGAGTCGGGGAAGTGCTGGGTCTCCAGCGCCATTCCGCTCCGCGGTCCGTAGACCGTTCCGTTCCTGCCCCGGCTCCGCCACCCGCGCCGCCACCCGCGCCGCCAGTGCCGGCCGGCCCGCCGCGCTCTCCTTCCGGAGGCCCGGCTCCGGAGCGTGAACACCCCGGGCCCGCTCAGCCCTCGAACTCCCGGAGAATCTCCAGCACGCGGTCCACGTCCGACTCCGTGTGGTCGGCGTTGATCTGGAACCGGATCTCCTCGTCGCCCTTGGGCACCACCGGGAACGCCAGGCCCGTCGCCAGGACCCCGTGGTCGAACAGGTGGCGGACGAGCGCCCGGGTGCGCGCGGTGTCTCTCACCATGAGCGGGACCACCGGGTGGTCGCCGGGGATCGTCTCCATCCCGAGTCGGTGGAGCCCCTCGTCGAACCGCTTCGTGAGCGACCGGAGCTTTTCCAGCAGATGCTTGCCGAGCGGGCTGTCCAGCACTTCCAGCGCGGTCGCGGCCGCTCTCGCCTCGCCGGGGGTGATGGGATTGCTGTAAATGTAGAAGGGCGACGTCTCCCGCAGGAACCGGATCACCGCGCTCGGGCCCACGATATAGCCGCCGTTCACGCCGAACGCCTTCCCCAGCGTGCCGATCAGCAGGTCTACGCGGCCGTTCGTGTATTCCTCCGTGCCCCGACCCGTGGTGCCGAACGCGCCCACGCCGTGGGAGTCGTCCGCGACGACGAACACGTTCTCCTCGACGCGCGCGTCGTACTTCCGGGCGATGGCCATGATCCGGTCCAGCGGCGCGTGGTCGCCACGCATGCTGAAGATCCCGTCCGTGACGATCATCAGCCGCTTCGCCCGCCCGACCGCCTCCTTGCACGCACGGTCGAGCGCGTCCATGTCCAGGTGCGGGTACACGACCTTGTTCGCTGGCCGCGCCAGCCGCATGGCGTTGATGATGGAGTTGTGGTTCAGCTCGTCGCTGATGACGATGGTCTCCGGCGTGATCAGCGGACTGATGATGCCCATCACCGTGGCGTAGGCGGAGCTGTAGATCATGCCCGCCTCCCGGCCGTGGAACTCCGCCAGGCCCGCCTCCAGCTCGACGTGCGCCTCGTACGTCCCGCTGATGAAGCGCACCGCGCCCGGGCCCGCGCCGTACGCCTGGCTGCCGGATTCCTCCGCCTCGATGACCGCGTCGCGCAGTCCCATTCCCAGATAGGAGTTGGAGTTCATCCGGATGAACTGCTTCTCCCCTTCGCCCCGCAGCATGAACCGTGGCCCACGCCCTTCCTCCGGCTTCAGCACCCGCGTCACCACCGCTTCCTTCCCCTTCGCGCGGTCCTCGGACTCGAGCTCACGGACGTGGTCGTCCAGTACGGAAATCAACTTGTCGAGTGGCATGTTTCGGCTATCTGGATTCGAGTTGCACGCCCAGCCGGTCGGCCAGGCGCGTGAGCATGTCCGCGACCATGGCGTCCAGGTCGTATTCGTGGCTCCAGCCCCACTCCTGGCGGGCCGCAGAGTCATCCACGCGGCGCGGCCAGCTTTCGGCGATCCGCTGGCGCGCCGGGTCGATGTCGTAGTGGATCTCGAACGCCGGCATGTGGACCTGGATCGCCCGGGCGAGCCGGACAGGCGTCAGCTGCATTGCCGCGACGTTGAAGGCGTTCCTGTGCCGGAGCGTGTCGGCGGGGGCATCCATGAGCTCCATGGCGGCGCGGAGCGCGTCCGGCATGTACATCATGTCCAGCTGGGTGTCGGGCTCGAGATAGCAGGTGTAGCGACCGTCCAGCAGTGCGGCGTGAAAGATCTGGACGGCGTAATCGGTGGTGCCGCCGCCCGGGGGCGCCGCGTAGCTGATGAGCCCCGGGTAGCGCAGTCCCCGCGCGTTCACTCCGAAGCGGGTGTGGTAGTAGTCGGCGAGCAGCTCCCCGGCCACCTTCGTGACGCCGTACATGGTATTGGGGCGCTGGATGGTGTCCTGCGGCGTCGGGTCGCCCGGCGTGTCCGGTCCGAAGGCGGCGATGGAGCTGGGTGTGAATACGTCGCATTCGTGGCGTCGGGCGGCCTCCAGGATGACGAAGAGGCCGTTCATGTTCACGTCCCACGCCTTCTGCGGCACTCCCTCGGCCGTGGCGGAGAGGATCGCCGCCAGGTGGTAGACGGTGTCGATCCCCTCGTCGGTGATGACCGTCTCCACCGCGCCCTCGTCGGTGCAGTCGAGCTCGCGGAACCGGGCGCCGTTCGGGAGCGGGTCCGCCGGCTCCTTGATGTCCGTCGCCACCACTTCCGCCCCTTCGTATCGTTCCAGAAGGGCAGGGACCAGCTCCGTGCCGATCTGACCCGACGCTCCCGTGACCAGGATCCGCTTCATGTCGCGCCTCGAATGCTACGCTTCCGCGCCATCGTCCCGACCGAAGGATGGCGTTCGTGAGCTGTCGGCCGGCGGCTGATCGTACGTCGAGTGCGGCACCACGGGCAAGGCAGTGCGGCGCCTCGGCGCGGCACGCCCGAGAGTGGGGGCTTCGGCTCAGTTCAACAGGATCTCCACCACCCGTCGCGCGATCCCCGCGTGCCCCACCCCACCCGTGTTGCCCAGAACCGAAACGGCAATGCCGTCATCGGGCAGGAGGATGAGCATCGCCGTGGCCCCCGTGGACCCGCCGCTGTGCGCGACCGCTCGCCGCCCCTCGATCTCCCCCACCGTCCACCCCAGCCCGTACGAGACCTCTCCCTCCGGGGTCTGGCGACGCCACATCTCCGCCCGCGCGGCGTCGCTCAGCACCGCGCCATCCGCCACGCCCAGCGCGAAGTTCACCAGGTCCGCGGCCGTGGCCACCAGGCCGCCGCCCGCCCACTTGTTCGACAGGTCCACCGCCGGCGCATTCAGCCAGCTACCGCTCCGTCCCCGGGAGTAGAACCGGGCGTGCCCGGCCAGCACAGAGTCCGCCCACTCCGGCCGGAGCCGGAGCAGGCCCAGCGGACGCGTCACCTCGTCCCGCAGGATCTCCACCCACGTCCGCGCCCCGTCGGCCGCCTCCGTCACCGCGCTCACCACCGTCCAGCCGTACGTCGAATAGCTGTAATCGGTGCCCGGCTCGAACAGCAGCGAGTCCGCCCAGAACACCGCCAGCGGCGCCCTCACGTCCTCGTAGCGCTCCGCGCTCAGGAACTCAGCGCCCCGGTAGTGTCGCACGCCGGCCGTATGGCTCATGAGCTGGCGGGTGGTGATGCGCGCGTTGTCCACGGGGTACTCCGGCAGGTACGACGAGATCGGCGCGTCCAGATCCAGCGCCCCCCGGTCCCACAGCGCCATGGCCGCCACCGCGGCGATCGGCTTCGAGATGGAGCCGACGCGGCTCAGCATCCCGCCATCGGCCTCTACCCGGTTCTGCAGGTCGGCGTAGCCGAACCCGCCGGTCCACGCCAGCCGACCGTCGACGGCGATGGCGGCGCTGAGGCCCGCGACCCCCGACGTGTCCTGGTGGACCCGGAGCGCTTCGACCGCGCGGGCGAGCCGATCCCCCACCGGCTCGCCGACGGGGGCGCCCAGCTGAGCCGCCGCGGGTGCCGCCGTGAGCGCCAGCGTGAGAAGGATGGCGGCGGCACGAGCCAGGAGGGCGGCGGGTCGGACGCGGGAGTGCGCGGCGCAGGCCATGGTCGTCACAGCTCCCGCAGGCGTCTACCCGCCTCTTCCAGCGTCTGGATCTTCTTGCAGAAAGCGAAGCGGATGAGGTCGCGGCCGGCGGCGGGGTCGTGGAAGAAGCTGGAGCCGGGCACGGCCGCGACGCCGATCCCCGCGGCCATGCGTCGGGCGAAGGTGTCGGAGTCGGCGTCGCTGAGGCCGGAGAACCCGGCGAGGATGTAGTAGGCGCCCTCGGGTGCGGAGCAGTCGAAGCCGGCGGTCACGAGGGCGTGGTGGAGCACGTCGCGTCGCTCTCGATAGTCCTGGGCGAGCCCGCTGTAGTAGCCGTCCTCCAGCGTCTCGAGTCCCGCGGCCACGGCGTCCTGGAGCGGTGCCGGCGCGCCCACGGTGAGGAAGTCGTGGACCTTCCGGATCGCGTCGGTGAGGTCCGGCGGCGCCACGATCCAGCCCACGCGCCAGCCGGTCACGCTGAACGTCTTCGATGCCCCGCTGATGGTGACCGTCCGCTCCCGCATCCCGTCCAGCGTGGCCAGCGGGATGTGGTCTCCGTCATAACGGATGTGCTCGTAGATCTCGTCGGTGAAGGCGATGGCGTCGTGACGACGGCACAGCTCCGCCACCGCCTCCAGCTCCACACGCGTGAACACGTGGCCGGTGGGGTTGTTCGGCGTGTTCAGAACGATGGCGCGGGTCCGATCGCTGAACGCAGCCCGGAGCCGGTCCAGGTCGAGAGCGAACGAGAGCCCGCCACCGTGCGCGCCGCCGTCGTGGCTGCGCTCCATGGGCACCCAGACCGGGGTGGCGCCGCACAGGATCGCGTCCGGGCCGTAGTTCTCGTAGAACGGCTCGATGAGCACCACCTCGTCGCCCGGGTCCACCACCGCCAGGAGCGCCGCGGCCATGGCCTCCGTGGCGCCACATGTCACGGTGAGCTCCCGGTCCGGATCCAGCGACCAGTCATACCAGCGACCATACACCTCGTGCAGCGCCCGACGCACCCGCGGCGACCCCCAGGTCACCGCGTACTGGTTCAGATCACGCCGGATCGCCTCGCACGCGGCCGCCTTGAGCGCCTCCGGCGCAGGAAAGTCGGGGAACCCCTGCGCCAGGTTCAGCGCCTCATGCATGTCGGCGACGCGCGTCATCTCGCGGATCACCGATTCGGTGAAGCCGTGCGTCCGGCGGGCGGTGCGGAGGGGTAGGCTCATCATGCTCCGGCTGGGCTTCGGCCGCGTACGGCCAGGGGCGGAGGCCAGATGGGAGCGTAGATAACACCGTCGCGCCAGGCAAGTCTGGACCACCTTCTCAGCCGCGCCTGCTGGATCGTTCCCGCAAGGGACGACGGTCTCGTGGCCGCCGCCTGTCCCGACCTGCAGCCGCTACGCCCCTCCACCCTGTTCATGACTCGCCGCCGAGATGCCGTCCGGCCGCACCCTCCTCTTCATCGAGCGCCCCCGCACCGCCCGCCCCGAGGAAGGCGATGACACGCCGCCACGCCGCTACTGGATCCCCTTCTGGAAATACGCGTTCGGCGCGGAGATCGATGTTCGATGCGATGCTCGAGGCGCTGATCGAGGCGATTCAGTGAGGGGCTCGATGCGATGACCGAGGATCGAGGATCGATGCGAAGCTCGATGATCGCTCGCCCCGAGTTTGCATCCAGTAGAGAAATGCCGGAGAATACGCTCCTGGTACACCGAGGGCGTACGCGATTTCATTCGAGGGACATGTCATGACCGATCAGTTCGGGAGCAAGGACACGCTGGAGGTGGGCGGGGAGTCGTACGAGATCTTCCGCCTGGACGCGCTGGAGAAGAGGGGCTTCGATGTGGGGCGGCTGCCCTACTCGTTGCGGATCCTTCTGGAGAACCTCCTCCGGCATCAGGGCGGTGCGGACACCGCCGGTGATGTCGAGGCGCTGGCGCAGTGGGACCCGCAGGCGGCGCCGAGCCAGGAGATCGCCTTCACCCCAGCGCGCGTGCTGCTCCAGGACTTCACCGGCGTGCCGGCCGTGGTGGACCTGGCGGCCATGCGCGACGCCATGGCGCGGATGGGCGGCGACCCCGGCAGGATCAATCCGCTCCAGCCGTCGGACCTGGTGATCGACCACAGCGTCCAGGTGGACGAGTTCGGCACGCGCTTCGCCTTCGAGACCAACTCCAAGATGGAGTACCAGCGGAACGGCGAGCGTTACGCGTTCCTGCGCTGGGGCCAGCGCGCTTTCGACAACTTCAGCGTGGTGCCGCCGGAGACGGGGATCGTGCACCAGGTAAACCTGGAGTACCTGGGGCGCGTGGTGTTCGGCATGAACGGGCAGGCGTACCCGGACACGCTCGTGGGCACCGACTCCCACACCACCATGATCAACGGTCTGGGCATACTGGGGTGGGGCGTGGGCGGGATCGAGGCCGAGGCCGCCATGCTCGGCCAGGCCATCTCCATGCTCATCCCGCAGGTCGTCGGGTTCCGTCTCGAGGGCGAGCTCCCCGAGGGCGCCACCGCCACCGACCTCGTACTCCGCGTGACGGAGATGCTCCGGACCCACGGCGTGGTAGGGAAGTTCGTCGAGTACTTCGGCCCCGGTCTCGCCAGGCTGCCGCTGGCCGATCGCGCCACCATCGGGAACATGAGCCCGGAGTACGGCGCCACGTGCGGGATCTTCCCCGTGGACGCCGAGACGCTCAAGTACCTCCGGTTCACCGGCCGCGATCCGCACCAGGTGGAGCTGGTGGAAGCGTACATGAAGGAGCAGGGCCTCTTCCACACGCCCGACACCCGTGAGGCCGAGTACACCGACACCCTCACGCTCGACATGTCCACGGTCGAGCCCGCCATCGCCGGCCCGAAGCGGCCCCAGGACCGGATCGACCTGAGCGCCGCGAAGCGCAGCTTCGCCAGCGCGCTCCCGAAGCTGTCCGGCGGTCGCGTGCCGCAGAACGGGCCCGGCATGACGGAGGAGGGCGGCGTCGCCACGAAGGCGCCGAAGGTCGACGTCCGTGACAAGGACTTCACGCTCACCGATGGCGATGTCGTGATCGCCGCGATCACGAGCTGCACCAACACGTCCAATCCGTCGGTGATGGTCGCCGCCGGGCTGCTGGCGAAGAAGGCGGTGGAGAAGGGGCTCCGTCGCAAGCCGTGGGTGAAGACGTCGCTCGCCCCCGGCTCCAAGGTGGTCATGGACTACCTGAACGAGGCCGACCTGATGCGGTACCTGGACGAGCTCCAGTTCAACCTGGTCGGCTACGGCTGCACCACCTGCATCGGCAACAGCGGCCCGCTCCCCGAGGAGATCGCCGACGCCATCAACGAGGGCGACCTGGTCGCCTGCAGCGTGCTCAGCGGGAACCGCAACTTCGAGGGTCGGATCAACCCGCACGTGCGCGCCAACTACCTGGCCTCGCCGCCGCTCGTGGTTGCCTACGCCCTCGCCGGCACCATGCAGATCGACCTCTACAACGAGCCCATCGGGACGGACCAGGAGGGCCGCAGCGTCTTCCTCAAGGACATCTGGCCCACCCAGAAGGAGATCGCCGAGGTCATCCAGCGGGCCGTGAAGAGCGAGCACTTCACCAGCCAGTACGCCAGCGTGTTCGAGGGCGACGAGCGCTGGAAGTCGCTCCCGGTCCCCGAGGGCGAGCGCTTCGCCTGGGCCGAGGACAGCACGTACGTCAAGGAGCCGCCCTACTTCATGGGGATGGGCGAGACGCCGGCGCCGGTGCAGGACATCGAGGGCGCGCGGCTGCTGGCGCTCATGGGCGACAGCATCACGACCGACCACATCTCGCCCGCCGGCTCCATCGCCAAGGACAGCCCGGCGGCGAAGTACCTCATGGAGAACGGCGTCGAGCCCAAGGACTTCAACTCCTACGGCAGCCGGCGCGGCAACCACGAGGTCATGATGCGCGGGACGTTCGCCAACATCCGGTTCCGCAACAAGCTGACGCCGGAGAAGGAGGGCGGCTGGAGCAAGCACTTCCCGGACGGCGAGGTGAAGCCGATCTACGACGTCGCCATGCAGTACCAGGAGGAGGGGACGCCCACGATCGTCATCGCCGGCAAGGAGTACGGTACCGGCTCGAGCAGAGACTGGGCCGCGAAGGGGCCGTCGCTCCTGGGCGTGAGGGCCGCCATCGCCGAGACGTATGAGCGGATCCACCGCTCGAACCTGGTGGGGATGGGTGTCATGCCGCTCCAGTTCCGGGAGGGCGAGAGCGCCGAGAGCCTCGGGCTGAAGGGCGACGAGACGTACGGCATCACCGGCGTCGCCGAGGCGCTCGACGCCGAGGGCGAGAAGACGGTCACGGTGATCGCCGCGAAGGAGGGCGAGACGAAGGAGTTCACCGTGCGGCTCCGGCTGGACACGCCGCAGGAGGTGAACTACTACCGTCACGGCGGGATCCTGCAGTACGTGCTGCGGCAGCTGCTGGCCTAGCCTTACCGCGAACACGGACGGTGCACCGGACGCCGGTTTTCCTCCAGGGAAAGCCGGCGTCCGGCGCTTTCCGGGGGCGGAATCGCTGATTCACGGGGGCTAGATGGGCCAGCTGCATGGCCGAGCGAGTCAAAACCGGCGATTGGTGCACCGTCCGCAGAGCGGGACTGGTCAAATCTGCCGGTCAACCCCGATTCATTGGGACGCGGGCCTTGCCAAACGAGCCAAAACCGGCGAATGGTGCACCGTCCGCAGGCGAGCGCGAACTCCCCCTGTGACGCCATGTACGCCACCTGCATCTTCTGCAGCACCCGTCTCGGCACCAACGAAGTCATCGAGGAGTTTCCCGTGGGGCGGCGCCTGGCGTTCGATCCGCGCAAGGGCCGGCTCTGGGCGCTCTGCCCGCGCTGCCGGCAGTGGAACCTCTCGCCGATCGAGGAGCGTTGGGAGGCGCTGGAATCGCTGGAGCGGCTCTACCGCGACACCGCCACCCGCTACAGCACGGGTGAGGTCGGCCTCGCCCGCCACGCGGAGGGCCTCGAGGTGGTTCGCATCGGTCGACCCGAGCTCCCCGAGTATGCCTCCTGGCGCTACGGCGCCGAGCTTTCCCGTCGTCGGCGGCGGGCGGTGCTGATCGGCGCGGGCGCGGTCGCGGTGGGCGGGCTGGCCCTCGGTGGAATAGGGACCGGAATCATCGCGGGCGGCGCGGTGTCCCTGCTGAACGTGGCCAGCGGTGGCGCGAACCTCTACCGGAACGTCCTTCGAAACGCGGCCACCCTGGAGCTGCCGGAGGGGGGCCGAGCGGTGCTGAAGCAGCGGCACGCCGAGCGGGCGGCCATCGCGAGAGAAGGGGACGCGTGGGCGCTCTCCTTTCCGTACCTGATCCCTGCCGCCGGCCTCAGTATCCATGCGGTCCGGTGGGCTGCCGGTGCGCTCAACGTGAAGAACGACCCCGTCGCCACCCTGACCGGCGATGAGGCCGTTCGGGCCGCCGGGCGTATCCTGCCGGCGCTGAACCGCGCGGGGGCCTCCAGTCGCGCGATCGACCAGGCGGCTCGGTTCGTACAGGAGAACCCGTCCGCCTACGACGCCTTCCTCCGGGCGGTGGGCACGGTGCCATCCGCCTGGCGAGCCCTCCACTCCCCGTTGACGTCGCCGCAGAACGCCCTGTACCGCCTCCCCGGACCCGTCCGACTCGGTCTCGAGATGGCCGCCCACGAAGACGCGGAACGCCGGGCGCTGGAAGGCGAGCTCGCCCGGCTCCAGGCCGAGTGGCGGGAGGCCGAGGAGATCGCCGCAATCGCCGACGACCTGCTCCTGCCCGACCGCGCCCGCCGCTTCTTCCGCTAGGGCCTTTCCCTCCGGTCCTCGCCCGTTAACTTCCCGCTCGACACGAGCCACGGGGCGGGAGAGCGAGCACCATGAGGCAGAACGTACGACCCGAGCGGGTGGAGCCCACCGAGAACGGCAGGCGCCTGCGCATCGTCTGGCGGGACGGCCACGTGACGGAGCTGCGGCCGCGGGCCATACGGCTGGCGTGCCCATGCGCGGGGTGCGTGGACGAGTTCACGGGGAAGCCGATCCTGAACCCGGCGGCGGTCCCGTCGGACATCAACCCGGTGTCCATCGACTACGTGGGCCGCTACGCCCTCAAGTTCGTCTGGCCCGATGGCCACGACACCGGCATGTACCCCTGGGACCTGCTGCGCTCCCTCTGCGAATGCGACGAGTGCGCCGTGGACATCCCCGACCACCCCCGGCCTCGCGGTGGGGAGGAATAGAACCATGGGCGTGAGATCGATGATCCGCGGGCTCTTCACGGCGGGGCAGGGCGTGATCGCTGGAGTGGACGAGGCCGCCCTGGCGGAAGAGGACGCCGGTCGGGATCCCCTGGTCCTCTTCGACCGCTGGTTCTCCGAGGCCCGCGACGCGGGCATCTACCTGTACGAGGCCATGACCGTCGCGACCGCCACCGCCGATGGCCTCCCGTCGGCCCGCCAGGTCCTCCTCAAGGACCACGGCCCCGATGGCTTCGTCTTCTACACGAATTACGACAGCCGGAAGGCCGCCGAGCTCGAGGCGAACCCGCGCGCCGCGCTCCTCCTGCACTGGCCCACCCTCCACCGCCAGGTCCGGGTCGAGGGTCGCGTGGAGCGGACCACGACCGCGGAGTCCGAGGCCTACCACCGGAGCCGACCCCGCGGCAGCCGGATCGCCGCCTGGGCCTCCCGGCAGAGCGCCGAGATCGACAGCCGCGCCGCCCTCGAGGCGCGCTTCCGCGAGTGCGACGCCGAGCACCCCGGCGAGGACGTCCCGCTGCCACCCTTCTGGGGCGGCTATCGCGTGATCCCCGAGCACATCGAGTTCTGGCAGGGCCGCGCCAATCGGATGCACGACCGGATCGTCTACCGCCGCGAGGGGGAAGGGAAGTGGGAAGTCGTCCGCCTCTCCCCCTGACGATCACCCCCCACGCGAGGCGAAGCCGAGCAGTAGAGAGCGAGCGCCAGCGAGCGGTCGATAGCGGTCGCGAAGCGCCGCGCTCGATAGCTGGCGCGGAGCGCCGCGTTCGATAGCTGGCGCGGAGCGCCGCGCTCGATAGGGAGCGACGCGACCGTTCGCTCACCACCACCCCGCCGCCTCCACCGCCCACTCCCGCTCCACCCCGCCATCGCGGACGCCATAGACCCGCGGCTGCAGGTTCACCGACACGCACACGTGGTTCGGTATGATGCGCACCCGGTCGCCCACCGCCGGACGCCAGTCGCTGCGGCCCAGGTCCAGCACCCCGTGCTCCTCCGACATCCGCGTCACCACCACCTCGGGGTGGTCCAGGAGCTGTCCGAAGCCCCCGTGCCCTTCCGCGCGGAACGGGTCGCTGGACAGCGCCTTCGACCCCGCGTCCACCACCGCCTGCCCCGCCACCGCCGTGCTCACCACCGTCGCCAGCACCGTATAGGCGCAGTCGTCCCAGTCGCACGCACCGAGGGCCGCGGTCGTGCGGTCGTTGAAGACGTAGGTCCCGGGCCGGATCTCCGTCTGGTGCGGGACCTCGTGCGATCGGAAGGCCGTGGGGGTCGAGCCCCCGCTCACGATCTCCGGCGCCAGCCCGTCGTCACCCAGCCGCTGGACCGTCTCCGCGAGCGTGCCCGCCAGGGCCGCGAGCTTCTCGTCCTGCTCCTCCACGCGCTCGCGGATGTGGCCGGGATAGAACATGAGGCCGCGGTACACGGCGCCGTCCCCGCACGCCCGGGCGATCTCCGCCGCCTCGGCCGGGTCGTGTACGCCGCACCGGCGCATCCCGACGTCGAGTTCCACAAGCACTCCCACGGAATGGCCCAGGCCCGACGCGGCGAGCGCCGCCTGCAGCGACCGCACGGCGGTCACCGAGTCCAGGGCGATCAGCGTCGGCCGTTCCCCCGCCAGCCGCGCTACCGCCCCGGCCCGCGCTCCCAGCGCCGGGTACGCCACGAGCACCTCCGGCGCCGCGGGTCCGACTCGCTCCGCCTCGATCGGCGTGGCGACCGTCACCCCGGCCGCCCCGAGCCTCACCTGTGACTCCGCAAGCCAGCGCGACTTGTGAGTCTTGATGTGCGGCCGAAGCCGCAGCCCATGCGCGTCCACATACCGCTGCATGTGCTCCAGGTTCGACTCCAGCCGGTCCAGGTCCACCAGCGCCGCCGGCGTTCGGATCTCTTCGTAATGGCTCATTGCCCCAACCTCAGGGCGCCGGCCCTGTCCGGCAATCCCTGACCGGCACGCGCCGTGCAAGCCGACCCCGTCCGTGGACGCGTCACCATAGGAGCAGGGGATGAAGAACAGGCAGTCGGCATGCACAGAGCGCTATCGGCAGGAGGGGCTGCGTGAGCTCGCAGCCGAGCTGAGGGAGTTCAGCTACGACGGACTGGTCCTCCTCGAGGAGGATCTCAGCGCGGAACGGGTGACCCGGGGTAGCTGGGCGGGGTGCGTACTTTCCTACAAGCGCGGCGCCGCTGGCTCCACCCGCCGCGACCGGCTCGGGCGCGCCCGCAACGCGCTCACCGTCCTCTGGGACAGCGGCTGGTTCAGCGAGGAGGAAATCCTCGCCGCGGTCACGCGGGAACTGGTGCGGAGGGGCGTCCAGCACCCCCGCGACGACGTCGCGGACCCGAGCGAGCCAAAGACGAGGCCGGACGTTGTCGCGGCCGCGAGCGCGCCGAGCTGACCCCCGGCCGCGTCGCCTTCGGCCGCTTCATTCGCTCCGGAACGCCTCCCGCTGCTCCGGAAGGATCGGCTGACGGCCGGCGAACCCCGCGTCCACCTGGTGCCACCATCCGATCTCCGGCTCGCCGTACTTCCAGCACAGGAGCACGGCGCGGCCGGCGTAGCGGCTGTGCCAGTCCACCAGGCCCTCGCCAAATCCCTTGAACTGGCACCCGAGCTCGTGCAGCTCCGACACCAGCTCCTCGATCGCCTCCGCCCGCTGCCGGACCTCGGCGCCGTCCCGGTCCCCGGCGGCCATGAGCGGCTCCAGCTCCCGGTACTGCTCCAGGATGTCCTCTACGATCCGCCGCACCAGGGGGAGCGTTCGGTTGGCCTCGTCGTAGGAGAATAAACGGGGGTCTGGATGGGTTCCGCGCATGGGGTAGGATACCCTGATCGCCCATGGCGGTCGAGGGGCCGGCCGCGGGATGAAGGATGCTTCACCCGCCCTTCACGACCTCCTCACGACACCCCCGCTAGTGTGGAGTCTTGCGGGGGGTGCGCCGGCGGACACGCGGAGCGGGGGAGTATGCGCAGGTCGACCGTGGTGATCGTGCTCGCCTTGATCGGCGCCGTCCTGATCGGCGTCCGGCGCGCCCGGCATGAGCACGAGGGCCGGCGGATGGATGCGGTGGAGACCAGTCGCATCCGGGACTGGGCGCGCAGCGAGGGTGGCGCGGGTATCAGTGTCCTGCCGAAACGCGTGCCGGCCGCCGACTCGCGGGAGCTGCGAAAGATCGAAGACCTCCCCGGCTTCCACGAGTATGCCATGCGCTGCTCCTCCTGCCACGTCCTCCCGGACCCGGCCGCGTACCCCGCCGACCGCTGGCCAGGGAAGGTCCACGAGATGCGCGAGCACATCCAGAGATCCGGGATGCTGCCGCCGCCCGAGTCCGAGCTGGAGCAGGCGCGGCGGTTCCTCCGCGCGGCGGCCGACTCGCTCCGGTAGGTCAACGGCACTCGATCCACGCCGGACGGTCCTCGTGTGGCACGAGCGCGCAGCGTCACGTAGTATGACCTTCGGGCGTGCGCAGCAGGGATGCGCCGTGTGTGGTGCCGGCCTCGCTCCCGATCCGGCAGCTACACGATACGGCAGCACTTCGCAGCCGCCCACGCCAGCCCACAATCTCCCTCGCACATCGGCTCCATCCACGATGCCCAGCGACAGCGTCTCGACGGCCTACGAAGAGATCCGGACCCGTATCGTCGACGGCCGCCTGCCCCCCGGCGTCCGCCTGGTCGAGCGCGAGATCGCCGAGCACCTCGACGTAAGCCGCTCACCGGTCCGCACCGCTCTCCACCGTCTCGAGCAGGAAGGCTTCGTCCTGGCCGCCGGCTGCGGCGTCCGCTCGCGCCTCATCGTCAGTCCGCTCACCATGGAGGACGCCCGGGAGCTGTACCAGATCGTGGGCTTCCTCGATGGCGTCGCCGCCGCCCGCGCCGCCAACCTCGAGGCCAACCCCCGCGCTGAGATCGTCGACGAGCTCAAGAGCATCAACACCGAGCTCCGCGCCGCCGCCGTCGACGCCACCTTCCGCCCGGATCGCGTGTACGAGCTGCACACCGCCTTCCACTACACCTACATGTCCACTCTCGATACCCCCCGCATGAAGGCGCTCTACGAGGCCAATCGCCCCCAGACCCAGCGCTACCGCCACGTCTACAGCAGCGTCCACATGGGCCAGCTGGAGCACTCCATCGACGAGCACGAGACCATCATCTGCGCCATCGAGCAGGGCCACGAGACCCGCGCCCGGCGCGAAGCCCAGCGCAACTGGGCACGCGCCGCCGAGCGCATCGCCGAGATCATTCAGGTCGCGGGCGAACGCGGCACGTGGTAGCGCCCCGTTTGACAGCCCCGTGTGCCCGGGCGTATCCTGTCTGGTATACCAAACTGTATACCCAGAACACCCACGTCACCCTGCCCACTCGTTGTTCGCAGGTGTCTCCGCTCATGAAGCATGAGACCAGATCCTGACCGCCCACGGGCGGTCCATCAGGTCGCAGCGGCAGACCACGTGACGCCGGTCCCCGCGGCGGGGCAGCGGCCGCGGCCATGCTCTCCAAACACCCTTTCCACTCGGAGGTCCAAACAGATGTTCCACTTTTCATTCGAATCACTGCGATCCCGCATCGCGCCGGCCGGATCGCCGGCCCGCTGGGCGTGTGCGGCCGTCGCCGCGCTGGCGGTTGCCGGTGCCGCGCCCGTGACCGCACAGGAAACGGGCAGCGTCCAGGGCCAGGTCGTCAACGGCCGCACGGCGCAGCCACTGCCGAGCGCCCAGGTGTCGGTGGTAGGCAGCGGGATCGGCACGATCACGAATAACCGCGGCCGCTTCGTGCTGAACGGCGTGCCGGCGGGCGAGCAGGAGCTGCAGGTGACGCTGATCGGCTACGGCGTCGAGTCGAAGACGGTGGTCGTGCCGGCCAACGCGGCGGCGACGGTGGACCTGCAGCTGTTCGAGCAGGCCATCGAGATGGACGCGCTGGTGGTCACGGGCACGGCGGGTACGGCGCGTCGTCGCGAGATCGGCAACTCGATCGGGCAGATCGGCGGTCAGGAGATCGAGAACGCGCCGGTCCAGAACGTCGCGGAGGTGCTGCAGGGTCGCGCCACGGGCGTTTCGGTCCTGGGCAACTCCGGGCAGGTAGGCACGGGAAACACGATCCGGCTGCGGGGCAACAAGTCGATCAGCGGATCGAACTCGCCTTTGATCTACGTGGACGGCGTGCGGCTGACCTCCCGCGATTACGGCTACAGCGCCGAGATCGCGCAGTCGGCCTCGCCGCTGGGCGACCTGAACCCCAACGACATCGCGCGGATCGAGATCGTGAAGGGCGCCGCGGCGACCACGCTGTACGGCACGGAGGCCGCGGGCGGCGTGATCCAGATCTTCACCAAGTCGGGCGGAACGGGAGACCCGGTCTGGCAGGTGTCCATCGACCAGGGCCTGAACGTCATGGGCCACGTCGGTCCGGACTCCGACGCGAGCGGGATGAACCTGAACGACTGCACGCTGCAGGAGCCGGCGGACCCCACCTGCCCGGAGAGCGGCAGCTGGATCCGGGACGGCTACGTGCAGCGCTACAACCTCTCCGTCCGGGGCGGCAACGAGGACATGACGTACTTCCTTTCCGCCAACGTGGATGACGAGGAGGGGGTCCTGCCGGAGCAGAGCGCCAACGACTGGGCCGTGCGCGGCAACTTCACCTTCTTCCCGCGCAAGGACCTGAGGATCCAGTTCAACAACCAGTACACGCGGCGGGACATCGAATGGCTGCCGGACGGCAGCAACGCGGAGGGCTTCATCACGAACGTGTTCCGCGGTGACCGCGGCAGCACGCCCGACAACCGCGATGCCGAAGCGCTCCTGCTGGACCTCGGCACCGCCACCCACCGCTTCATCACGGGCGCGGGGATCAACTGGAACCCGATGGCGGACATGAGCCACCGGCTCAACCTGGGCGTGGACTACTCCAACTCCGAGTTCACCGAGTACCGGCCCTGGCTCTTCTACTATCAGACGCAGGGGAACCGCCGCAACACGCAGCGGACGAACCGGGTCATCACGCTCGATTACGCCGGCTCCTGGCAGGCCGATCTGCCGGCGGCGCTGACCTCCAGCCTCTCGTGGGGCGGCCAGACCTACGATGACGACTTCGTGATGCTCAGCGGGTTCGGCGAAGGGTTCGCCGGTCCGGGCGACAAGGTGGTGGACTCGGGCGCGCTCACGGAGAGCAGCGAGGAGCGGATCCACACCACCAGCGGCGGCTTCTTCCTGCAGGAGATGCTTGGCTGGCAGGACCGGCTGTTCCTCACATTGGGCGGTCGTTGGGACGGCTTCAGCACCTTCGGCGATGACTTCGGGATGGCGTTCTACCCCAAGGTCTCCGCCTCCTACATGCTCTCCGAGCACGCCTTCGTGCCGGAATGGTGGGATGCGCTCAAGCTGCGCGCCGCCTACGGTGAAAGCGGCCGCGCGCCGGGGCCGTTCGACGCCCTGCGCACCTGGTCGTCGGTCTCCGGTGACGAGGGGCTGCCGGCGGTCACGCCGCGCTCCGTCGGCGCGGCGGACCTGGGTCCCGAGAGGAGCCGAGAGTGGGAAATGGGCTTCGAGTCGGGCATGTGGGACGGGCGCGTTACGGCCGACTTCACCTACTACGATCAGACGACCTACGACGCGTTGATCCCGGTGCAGGCCGTGCCGTCCACGGGGCTCGGGGTGTTCACGCAGCTCCGCAACGTGGGCGAGATCGCGACGAACGGCACCGAGCTCTCGCTGCAGTTCAACCCGATCCGCAACGAGACGGTGAGCTGGGACTTCGGCATCCGGCACACGACGACGAACAGCGAGGTCCTGTCGCTCACGGATGGGCTCAGCGCGATCTACATCGGCTGGCGCAACGAGGCGCGGCCGGGTCGGGCGCTGCCGAGCTACTACCATGATGTGGTCCTGAATCCCAACGAGGTCGGCGTGGAGCCGATCATCGAGAGCGACCAGTACATCGGGCCGTCCTACCCGGACGTGACGTGGGGCTTCAACACGTCGGTGGCCCTCTGGCAGAGCCTGACCATGGACGTGCTCGGCGAGTACCAGGGCGGGCACTACCTGCAGAACGGTACCGGCTACCAGCAGATGCGCCGTGGCCAGTGGGTGCCGTGTCAGGGCATCCAGGAGCAGTACGCCGCCAACCCGGCGTCCAACAAGTTCGAGGGGCTCCGGGCGGGCAATGTGGCCAAGTGCATTTCCAGCTACTCCGGGTACGGGATCTGGACCATGCCCGCCGACTTCTTCAAGCTGCGCTCGGCGTCCATTTCCTACCAGCTCCCGGGCAGCTGGCTGGGCGAGCGGTTCGGCTCGGCGACCATCTCGCTGCAGGGCCGCAACCTGCTGACCGTGACCGACTACGACGGGCTCGACCCGGAGGCGGCGCAGGACGGCAGCTCGGCGCTGTACCGGATGGAGTACTACAACATCCCGCCCTACCGTTCCTACGTCCTGAACATGCGCGTGTCCTTCTAGGCGCTGAAGAGAGAGAGACTGATGAAATACCGATTCGACGCGATCCGACGGCTCACCCTGCTCGCCTGCACGGGACTCGTGCTGGCAGGGACGACCGCCTGCTCCGATGAGCTGTTCTCTGTGACCAACCCGGGGCGTATCCTGGACGAGGACCTGAACGACCCCCTCGTCGCCTCCGCCCTCGTGGTGGGCATGTCCCGCGACTTCTCCATCGTCCACGACAACAACGTGGTGGACGTGGCGATGCTCTCCGACGAGATGGCCGGCACCGGCAACTACGAGGAGACCCGACTCGAGGGGCAGGGGATCACGCGCCCCGAGGACTTCAACTACAACTACGAGGCGAGCCATCGATCCCGCTGGGTGGCCGAGACGGGCATTGAGCGGCTGCTGAACATCGAGGGCGCCGACTATGACGGCACTTCGCTCCTCGCCCGGGCCAACCTGTTCGCCGGGATGAGCAACCGCATGCTCGGTGAGCTGTTCTGCGTGGTCACCTACGACGGCTCGGCGCCACTGCCGAAGAGCGCGGCGTTCGAGCGCGCCCTGCCGTACTACCAGGAAGCGCTGGACCAGGCCACGCGGGCGGGCGACCAGACGCTGATTCACGCGGCCCAGGGCGGGCTCGCGCAGACGTACCTGGACCTCGGTCGGTATTCCGAGGCCGCAAATTACGCCGCGATGGTGCCCACGGACTTCGAGTACGTGGCGTACTACTCGACCAACAGCTCCGATGAAGAGAGCCAGGTCTGGGACTACACGCACGGGCGCAACGAGATGTCGGCGTACAACACCTTCGCGGTGGTTGCGCAGGACCCGCGCGCACCATACACGGACTGTACGGAGGGCGGGTGCAAGGCGGCAGAGAGCGCCGATGGCAGCTCACCGCACTACCGCCAGGAGAAGTACGAGAGTGCGGGGTCGGACATCCCCGTGGTGAAGGGCACGGAGATGCGGTTGATCGAGGCCGAGGCCGCGCTGGAGTCCGGTGATGCCGGCGCTGTCGACGCCGCGGTGGGGCTCATCAACCAGGTGCGCGCGGAGTGGGGCCTGGAGCCGGCAAGCGCCGCCACGGCCGACGAGGCCATGCAGCTGCTCAAGGATGAGCGCTTCCTGACGCTGTGGCTGGAAGGTCGACGCCTGTACGATCTCCACCGCTGGGACGACGATTTCCTCCGCGGCGGGACCATCTTCTACGAGGGCGAGGCGCAGCGCGCCAGCTGCTTCCCACTCTCGGAGACCGAGCTGGACACCAACCCGAACGCCGGCGGGTGACGAAGCGGAGCGGGCACGGCGCCGTTGCGGCGCTGTGCCCGCGTCCCCCGTTCACTCCGTCTCCGCCGTTCAAACAGAAGGGATCCGTGCGCATGTCGCTTCCATCGTGGGCGCGAGCGCCTTTGCTGGCACTCGTTCCGCTTTTCCTGTCGGCCGCGGCCGGCGTCCCTCCGCTGAGCGCGCAGCAGCAGGTCTATGACCTCGTCCTGCGCGGCGGTCGAGTCCTGGACGGCACCGGCAACCCCTGGTACCGCGCCGACGTCGCCATCATCGGCGATCGCGTGGCCGCCGTGGGCGACCTGTCGGACGCACGAGCCCACCGCGAGATCGACGCGACCGGGCTCTACGTCGCCCCCGGCTTCATCGACGTCCACTCCCACGCCGGCAGCGGGCTCGATAATCCGGAGCTCGGGGGAGCGAGGCCGTTGCTCGCCCAGGGCGTAACCACGGTCTTCATCAACCCGGACGGCGGGGGGGCGGTGGACATGGCCGAGCAGCGCCGCGAGCTGCTGGAGAACCACCCGGCGATCAACGTCGCGCAGATGGTGCCCCACGGTTCCGTGCGACGCGCGGTCATCGGCATGGCCGACCGTGCGCCGACGCCGGCGGAGATGGACCGCATGCGGGCGCTCGTCCGCGCCGGCATGGAAGAGGGCGCCTTCGGCCTCAGCTCGGGACCCTGGTACGCCCCCGGCAGCTACTCCACGACCGAGGAGCTGGTCGAGCTGGCCAAGGTCGCCGCCGAATACGGCGGCGCGTACAGCAGCCACATCCGCGATGAGGCGGACTTCAACATCGGGCTGGTCGCCGCGGTCGACGAGGTGATCCAGATCGCTCGCGAGGCCCGGCTCCCCGCCGTGGCCACCCACCTGAAAGCCCTCGGCCCCCGGGTCTGGGGCTACTCCGGCGCGCTGGTCCACCGGATCGATCGCGCGCGGGAGGAAGGGCTCCAGGTGTACGCCGACCAGTACCCCTACATTGCCTCCGGCACCAGCCTGAGTGGCGCGCTGGTACCGCGCTGGGCGCTGGCCAATGGCGATTCCGCGCTCCAGCGACGGATCGGGGAACCGTCCGAGCGCGCGCGGCTGCGCGCCGGGATCGTCGAGAACCTGGACCGCCGCGGCGGCGCGGCGCGCCTCCAGTTCCGCCGCTTCCGCCCGGACCCATCCATCGAGGGGCGCACGATCCAGTGGTACGCCGATCGCGAGGGATTGGACGCGCCCGATGCGGTGATCGAGCTGCTCACGCGGGGCGGCGCCTCCGTCGTCTCCTTCAACATGGCCGATTCCGACGTGGAGACGCTGATGCGGCAGCCGTGGATGATGACCTCCTCCGATGGCGAGCTGGTGCCCATGGGTGAGGGCGTGCCGCACCCGCGGTCGTACGGCTCCCATCCCCGCAAGATCCGGCTGTACGTGGGTGAGAAGGGAGTGGTCGATCTGGCGGCGGCCGTCCGCAGCATGACGTCACTCCCCGCCCAGGTCTTCCAGGTGCGGGATCGCGGCATGATCCGCCCCGGCGCCTACGCCGACCTGGCCGTGTTCGATCTCGAAAGGGTGAACGACCCGGCCACGTTCCAGGAGCCGCACCAGCTGGCCGAGGGCATGGTCTACGTGCTGGTCAATGGCCGGATGACCATCGATGAGGAACGGTTCACGGACGAGCGACCGGGCCGGGTTCTGGATCGTCACGAGCGACCCGTACACGGGTCGGGGGAACAGGAATGATCAGAAGCCGGAAGCCGAGAATGATTCGGAAGTCGAGGCCTGGTCTGCTGGGGCTGGCGCTGTTGGCGGGATGTGCGCCCGCGCCGGCCGTCGCGCCGGTTCCGGCCTCTACCGCAGCGCGGGTGGAGGTGGAGCCTTTGCGCGGGAAGCGCGCCGTGGCCGAGCACGGGATGGTTGCGGCCGCGCACCCGCTCGCCAGCGAGGCGGGGCTGGAGATGCTGCTCGCCGGCGGGAACGCCATCGACGCCGCGGTGGCCGCGGCCTTCGCTGTGGGTGTGGTGGAGCCGATGATGAGCGGTCTCGGCGGGGGTGGCTCCATGCTTCTCTGGCGCCAGGAGGCCGCCCGGGCCGACTTCGTGGACTTCTACGCCAGCGCGCCCGCGTCGCCGGACTACGCGCTGCGCGAGCACGAGGGGAGCTGGTCCGATGCCCTCGGAGTGGCCGTGCCGGGGATGGTCGCCGGACTGCTGGAGGCGCACGAGCGACACGGCGATCTCACGCGCCAGCAGGTGCTCGCGCCCGCCATCCGGCTGGCCGAGCAGGGGTTCCCGGTGGGAGCGCTCCTCGCCCGCACCATCGCCGATGACTCGGCCAAGCTGAACGCCACCCCGGCCGCCCGCCTGTTCTGGCCCGACGGCCGACCGCTCCGCGCCGGCGAGTGGCTGCGTCAGCCGGAGCTCGCAGCGACCCTGCGCGAGGTCGCCGAGAGCGGTCCCGGCGGCTTCTACCGCGGCCCGGTGGCCCGCGAGGTGGTGCGCATCCTCAACGCCGGCGGCAACCCCATGACGCTGGAGGACCTGGACGCCGTCCGGGCGCGCTGGAAGCGCCCCGTCTGCGGACTCTACCGCGGCCGGGTCGTTCTGAGCGCGCCGCCGCCGCAGAGCGGGATCCAGATCGTGGAGACGCTGAACCTGCTGGAGCCGTATGACCTCGTCGAGATGGGCGCGCCCACCACGTCGCTGCCGACCTTCACGCTCCTGACCGCCGCGCTCCGTGCTTCCACCGCCGACCGCAACACCTACGTGGGGGATCCGGCGGCCGGACGCGTCCCCATCACGGCGCTGGCCTCCCAGTCGTTTGCCGCCGCCCGCGGTGTGCAGCCGGGCCAGCGGCCGGAGCCGAGGGTCGCGCCCGCAGACGCGGACTCGCTGCCGCGAGCCGACCTCGAGGACGGCTGCTCCACGTTCGACGCGTTCCGAACGGAGCACACCGCCGGTGCCACCGCGCGCGCTGTTCATCCGGACCCGGAGGAGAGCACGGGCGGCGAGACCACGCACCTCTCGGTGGTCGATGTGGAGGGCAACGCGGTGTCGATCACCGTGACCCAGGGCTCCTACTTCGGAACGGGCGCCTACGCGGCCGGGACCTTCTTCAACAGCGCCATGTTCCTCTTCTCCGACGACCCCGACCACCCCAACGCGCTGGGTCCGAACCGCGTCCCCCGGTCCACCACCACGCCCACCATGCTCCTGCGCGACGGGCGTGTGCAGATGGTGGTAGGCTCGCCCGGCGGCGGGCGGATCCCACCCGCGGTAGTGCAGAGCATCCTCTACACGGTCGACTACGGCCTGGACCCGCTGGCGGCGCTCAGCATGCCGCGCATCAACCCCTACTTCACGTCGCCTACCGTGCAGTTCGAGCAGGGCGTGGATGACGGCGTCCTCGCCGGCGCCGCCCGGCTCGGCTATGAGCTGGAGGCCTTCCCGCCGCTCTCGCTGCGGTTCGGAGGTGTGCACCTGATCCAGCGCCGGGACACCGGCGAGTGGGTGGGCGCCGCCGATCCGCGCCGGGACGGCGAGGTGCGGGGGTACGAGTGAGCGCGGACGAGGGCCCCGGGTCGGAGCCAACCACCACATCGGCGCTCCGACGCGGGACCACGGCCGCGGCCCTCCTGCTTGTGCTCGCGGCCGTCGTCGTCTTCGGGCCGGGCGAGCTCCCGCCGGAGGGGGGTCACATGGGCATGTGGAGCCTCCTGCCGGCGCTGACCACGCTGCTGCTCGTTTTCGTCACGCGCGAGGTGATCAGCTCGCTCTTCGCCGGCGTGGTCATGGGCGGGCTGGTCGCGGGTCAATGGAACCTGATCGACGCCTTCCTCATCCCGGCCATCGGCAGCGAGAGCTACGCGACCATCCTGCTGGTGTACCTGTGGGCGCTGGGCGGGCTGATCGGGCTGTGGACCCGTACCGGCGGCGCCAGGAGCTTCGCCGTGGCCGCCGGGCGCGGCATCGTGCGCGGACCACGCTCGGCTCGGTTCTTCGCCTGGCTCATGGGCATGGTGTTCCACCAGGGTGGGACCATCAGCACCATCCTGGCCGGCACCACCGTGCGGCCGGTGACGGACGCGCAGCGCGTCTCGCACGAGGAGCTCACCTACCTCGTGGACTCGACCGCCTCACCCGCCGCCACCGTGCTGCCCTTCAACGCCTGGCCGCTCTATATCGCCGGTCTGGTCGTCGGGACGACACCGTTCTTCGCCACCGAAGCCGACGCGGTGAGCTTCTTCTTCCGGTCCATCCCGCTCAACTTCTACGGCCTCTTCGCCGTGGGCACGACACTGCTGTTCGCCCTGGGATGGCTGCCCTGGACGGGGGGCAAAATGGCGCGCGCGATCCGACGCGCGCGTGAGACGGGGCAGCTGAACGCACCGGGGGCGCGGCCGATCGCGGCCGATGAGCTCACCGAGCTCCGGATCCCCGAGGGCTACCGCGGCGGCACCGCCGACTTCCTCGCCCCCATGCTCGTCCTGCTCGGCGTGGCGATCATCCCCTATTTCGTGATCGGCGAAGTGTGGATCGCCGAGGCGTTCGGGCTGGCGGTGCTCACCGCATTCGCGCTAGCGCTGGGGAAGGGCATGCGGCTGCGGGAGGCCATCGACGGATTCATCGACGGCTGCAAGGGCGTGACGGTGGGCGCCATCCTGCTCGGCCTCGCGGTTACGCTCGGGGCCGTGAGCAAGGAGCTCGGCACCGCCGCCTACATCGTCGAGACCACCACCGGCAGCATCCCGCCCGTCCTGCTCCCGGCGCTCCTCATGGCCATCTGCATGGCGGTGGCCTTCTCCATCGGCAGCTCCTGGGGGACCTACGCGGTGGTGTTCCCCATCGCCATGCCGCTCGCCTACGCGCTCACACCGGAGCCGTTCTACGTCTCCGTCTGCTTCGGCGCGGTTCTGGGCGGAGCCGTCTTCGGCGACCAGTGCTCGCCCATCAGCGACACCACCATCCTCTCCTCCCTCGCCTGCGGCGGCGACCTCATGGACCACGTGACTACGCAGATCCCCCTGGCGCTGCTCGCCGCCTCACTGGCCGCCGCGGCCAGCACGGTGATGGTCGCGTTCTGACTCCCACCGGGGCACACCGGTCAACGCAAAGCCTCGGTCATCGGGATCTCCACCTGGCCTTCGTCGGGAACGGGTATCTCTACGAGTGGCGCGGCATCGACCCGAAGCTGGACCCGCCGTACGCTGACCGGAAGTCCCAGTTGGTAGACGGTGCCGGCCGGGGCGTCCTGGATCTGAAAGCCGCCGGGCAGTAGCAGCACTTCTCCTCCGGGAGCCGGCACTTCCAGCACCGCGGCATCGCCGCCCGCCCGGCGGAGCAGCAGCACGGCGCCGTCGGCTGGGCGGACCATGTGCACGGTGATCGCGGGTCCGCGAGCCGGTACACGCAGCGTGGTTCCGCCGATGGAGGCCGGGACGGGTGCAGGGTCGCCGAACCACGCTGCGGCCGCTTCCACCCTGTCTGTCACCCATGCGCGTACGGGCGGGGCAAAGAGGCCGCCGGCGAGGAGCAGCGCGAGGACGGCCGCAGCCCGAAGCCATTTGTCCGCGGGGGCGTTCGATTTCGCTGACGCCGCTCGGCCAACGTCGATCGGCTCGATCTCTGACACGGCGCCGTCATCGACGTACGGCGCCGGTGGGACCGCATCACCGCTGCTCCTGAGCAGCGCCGTCACCCGCTCCGATCGGCGGGTGAGCCCGCGCAGGCGCGCGCGACACGTGTCGCAGCCGTCGACATGGCTCCGCAGGCGGGTGGCCTCCGCAGAGAGCAACTCGTCGTCGAGCAGGCGGATCAGGTCTCCGTCGTCGGGATGGACGTCGGGATAGTTGCGCTCTGCCTTCGTGCTCATGACTCCTCGTCGCGCTCGAGTGCGGTCGTCAGTTTGTCCAGGGCCCGGGCGATCATGGTGCCGACAGAGCCGGTCGTGGTCCCGATGGCCTCCGCGATCTCCCGGTGCCGGAAGCCCTCGTGCCGCATGAGCAGAACGGTGCGGTCGCGTTCCGAGAGCGTGGTCAGCGCCGGCCGGATCCGGGCCATGGCTTCGTGCATCTCCAGTTGACGGTCCGGCGGCCGCGGCGGGTCGCCCACCGTGGCGTGGGGCGGTGCGCCAGAAACCAGCCGGGTGCGACGCATCCGGCGGCGACCTTCCTCGTGGACGAGGTTGGTGCCGACGCGGAAGATCCAGGCCTTTGGCTGCGCCGGCGGCGGCCGTTCGGCCACCAGCTTGGCGAAGGCGTCCTGGGCCGCGTCCGCCGCCAGCTCCGGTTCCCCCGTGAGATGCACCAGGTACCGGTAGAGGGCGGAGTGATGGTCGCGGAACGTCGTTTCGACATCGGGCATTGCGTCAGAAGGTGAGGCGCAGGCCCAGGTTCCCCCCGATCCCACCAGCGCTGAATCGATCCGTCACACCGCCCGGGATCGGGCAGGAGGCTTCCGCCGCGACGCGGACGCCGCAAGGGTCGAAGGTACCGATATAGTGGCCGGCATTGGGGCGGTTGAGGACGTTTCGGAGCTGGATATACACGCCGAACCCCCAGCTGTCGAAGGATCGGGTCCAGTCGCCGAGCAGGTCCAGACGCTTATACGGTTCGCTCCGAAGCCCGTTGGGATCGTCCAGCAGCCACTGTCGGCCTCCGTCGGCCGATTCCGTCAGTGTTGTCCGCGTATACGGGATCCCCGACGCGCGGGCGAAGGCTGCGCCCAGGCGGAATCCGCGTCCCAGCCGGAGCAGTGTTGTGGCATCCAGCGCGTGGGGTCGATCCGTGGCGGCGGGGAATTCCAGACCGTCCACCGCCGTTGTCGCGCGGAGTAGCTGTATGCCAGCGAGAGGGTGGCGCGCCCCGACACGCGGCGCACGGAGCCCTCCACACCGTGTGCGCGGCGCTTTCCCACCTCGAAGGACGGGCTCGCGTGCGACAATCCAGGCGTCGGGTCCGGCAGCACCAGGCCAGCGGAGCGGCGGACCCAGCCGTTCAGGCTGGCCAGCGAGCTCCCACCGACCCACGCTTCCGCTCCTGCCGCCGCCACATCCGATCGTATGGCGGGAACGGAGTCGCTGGCGATGAGCCACATGCTGTGCGGGTGCCGGATGTTCGAGACTCCGGTGGGGGCGAGCGTCTGCGCATACTGGTAGGACCGACCGAGGCCGGCGAACAGGCTCGCGTGGTCGGTGAGGGCGAAGCGCGCCATGAGGTCCGGCGCGATCCGGACCGGATCGTTCCCGACCGAGGCGATCTCCAGCCGCGTCCCCGCCTCGAGCTCCAGGCGCGCGGTGGGATGCCATCGACGCTGCGACCACAAGCCCACACGGGTACGGGCGTCGCTGGACACCAGCCGGTCCGGCTCGTCCACGTAGAAGGGGGACCGGGGCTCCGGCTTGGCGCCGTCATACTCGGCTGACTCACGGACGACCTCATAGCCCGCCCCCCACGTGCGCCCACCGTCGCGTGGCTCCACCTCACCCCGCACTACCCAGTGCGTCAGCGCGACGCTGGACGCCGGGACCAAAACGGCAATGGGGTTTGCAGCGTTCGTTGGACTCCCGGTGACTCTCGGGGTGAATTGCCCCGCCTCCACTGCAAATCGGCTGAAGCCAGCGGTGTGGGCGGACGTGAGTCCTCCTGGCAGCAGCGCATGCAGTGTCGCTCTGGCGACCGTGGTTCCGCGGTCCCCGCCCGACCAGCGCGCGAAGGCCGGGAAGTCCGTCTCTGGATTTCGGCCGATCTCGTTGTAGCCGTTCGACTGCCAGAGCCCGCTCACCGCGACTCTACGGCCGTTGCCCATGTGGAGATCCACCCGCCCCGTAAGGTCCCAGAACTGGTTCGCCTGGACCGCCTGGAAACTGTTGTCGCGCAAAAGGTCGATATAGCTTCGGCGCCCCGCCAGAAGCCAGGACACGTCGCCGCCGGAGGAGCGGCCGTCGACGGATCCCCGCAGGCTGCTCAGTGAGACGTCGGCCGCCCCCCGGATGTGGCCCTCGGCGTCGCCCGCGCCGGGGCGCGTCGGCAGGTCCAGCACCGCGGCGCTGGCACCAGCCAGCGATGCGGGGCGTACGCCGGGATGGAAGAAGGCCATCCCGATCCCCTCCGGGCTGACGGCGGTGAGGTCCCCCGCGCCGTGCAGCGGCTCATACAGGGGAAGGCCGTCGAAGAGCACCACGGTCTCCGCGCGGCCCGCACCCCTCGTCCACAGCTCGGTGCTGACCTCGTCCCAGGTAGTGACGCCCGGGAGTCGACGGAGCGCCCGGAAGATGTCATCCTCCCCGAGCGTCACCGCCTCCACCAGCTCGTCGTGCGTCAGGGCACGGACGTCGGTGGCGAGGTGACGCTGCTGACGGAGCCGTATCGCCGGGCGGCGATCCAGTGCGACGGCCGCTCTCTCATCGAGCCGCGCGTGCATCAGGTCCCGTGACTCCTCCGTGACGGCCACGGGCTCGAGTCGCACCGGGTCGACCGTCAGGCCGAAAGAGACGCGCGCGGCCCCCGGACCCCGCAGTTCGACCCGGACCGTGGCCGGCCTATAGCCGAGGTACTGGACTCGCAACGTGTATTCTCCGGGCGCCAGGCCATCGAACCGGTAGGCCCCCGCTGGTCCCGTCTCCGATACCTTGTTCGCCGTGGCGAACACGCCAAGGTGGTCCCCTCCAGCCGGGAACACGGCTTCCGTCCCGGGGATCAACGCGACCGCCGCTCCCGCAATGGGCGCCAGGGTCTCGGCGTCCACCACCGTCCCGGAGATCACGACGGCCGCCACCTGCGGAGAGTCCTGCGCCCGCACTTCTCGCGTATTCATGGAACCCGACGCCAGGCAGACCAGTACTCCGATCCAAACACGCATGCCCATCGCTCCCGTGTGTGTCCCCTGTCACTTTACCATGTAGATGTCCGGAGCGCCGAAATTCTGACGCGTCGCTGATGTTCGACTTCCGGGCATCGTTGATTCGCCAGCGTGTACCGCCTAGCTTGTGAGTCGTGGCTTCCGCGGAGCACCCCCCAACAACTCGGCGAGGCCGTACCCCCCCTCCCGACCACCCGATCCGAGAGTGCGCCATGCCCAGCTACCCGCAGCCCAACGTCCATTTCCAGGTGCAGTGGGGCGGAACCCGGATCGGCTTTGCCGAGGTGACCGGCCTCACCATCGACGTGGAGGTCATCGAGTACCGTGAGGGGTCCGACAAGGAGTACACACCCCGGAAGCTGCCTGGTCGGACCACCTACGACGACGTGACCCTGAAGCGCGGCATCATGGCCGGCGACGGCGAGTTCTTCGAGTGGATCAGCACCGCAATTGCTCACCAGGTGGAGCGCCGGGACGTCGTGGTCAGTCTGCTGGACGCGGAGCACAACCCCATGATGACGTGGAAGCTGAGGAACGCCTTCCCGTCGAAGCTGGAGGGGCCGGGTCTCAACGCGGCGGGGGGTGCGGTCGCCATCGAGACGCTCGTGCTGACCCACGAAGGGCTGTCCGTCGAGACGTCGTGACGCCGCCCCGTAAGCCACCGAACCGCACGCCGAAAGCATCACCGGAGAGGTCGGCGGATCGGCAGCGGAGCTCGAACCGGCGCCCGGACGTGGTGGTCGACTTCGAGCTCCGGGAGGGCTGCTTCTTCGTCTCCGTCCGGAACATCGGCCGGGCCCCCGCCCGCTCGGTCCGGGTCGAGTTCGCGCCTCCATTCACCGGTCTCGGAGGCGAAAAGGAGGTCACGAAGCTGCCGCTGTTCCACGACCTCACCTACCTGGCCCCGGGCCGGCGAATCGAGACGTTCGTCGACACCAGCGTTTCCTACTTCCTGCGCGAGCAGCCGACGCGCATGAAGGTGATCGTCCACTACCGCGACCGTCAGGGCCACGAGTACATGGACCGGTTCGAGCACAACCTCGAAATCTACCGCGACCTCGGCTACATCAGTCGATCACCCGGAGATCAGGCGCTCGATCGGTCCACCGGCGCGTGAGCCCGAGCTCATCGCTCGCTGGGGACCGGGCCGCACAGCCCGACCTGGACCGTTTCGGATCGCACGGCGTCAGCGAGCGGTTCGCTCCCCAGCACTCCCCCTCCACGGACTCCCAGATCGCTCCAGCCGCGGCACGCGGTCACCCCCCGCACGTTGGAGACGGGGCGGCGCCGTTGTCGGGAGCGCGAATCCCCGTTACCATCGATATTCGTTCGTCGGGGCTGTAGCTCAGCTGGGAGAGCACCTGCTTTGCAAGCAGGGGGTCACCGGTTCGATCCCGGTCAGCTCCACTTATGGGAACCCGTTGCGCCGCAAGGCGTGACGGGTTCTTGTCATTTCGATCCCGCTCGCTGCCGCCGCGGTTCAACGAGAGGGGCTTTGGGTCCCCGCTGACATCAAGGAACAAGCAGGCGGTCGCGCTGACGTGCGCGTCCATGGCGAACTTCAGGTCCATCCACCTGTCTGGCCGCCATCTGGCGGTCGTCCGGCGCAACGCCTTCGGTCGACCGTCACGCCCGCCATTCCGGTGTCGACCGCGAGTCCATGAGCACCTCGTACGCTTCGTGGCGGACCTCCGTCCGGGCCATGATCTCGCCCGGCTCGCGGCCGTGGGAGATCGCGTGCTGCGGGCTCTTCATATACCGCCCGAACGCTTCCCGGCTCTCCCAGGCGGTGAGGAATGTGTGGGTCGCCTCACCGGCCTGCGGCTTCAGCAGCTGCAGGTACAGGAACCCGGGGAAATCGTCCACGAGGGAAGCGCGATTGCGGAAATACCACTCCACGTCCTCCCGGTCTGCTTCGGGGACGCTCAGGTGTGACACGAAAACGAACATCGTCAGCTACCCAGCTCGTGGAGCTCGTTCGCGATGCGGACGGCCTCGTTCAGATCCCGTCCGAACCCGTCGGCCCCGAGCTCTCGCCACAGGTCGGGCCTCGATCGAAAGGCGCCGCCACCGACCAGGATGGTGACCTCGCTCCCGTACCGGCGGCGCGTCTCCTCCACAAGCTCGCTCACCGCCGGCAGGTTGCCGAGCACGGTGGCTGAGATGCCGATCAGGCGGGGCTCGTGGCTCTCCACGGCCTGGAGGATGTCGCGGTGGGGCAGGTGGGTGCCGAGGAACATCACGTTCCAGCCATCGGCCTCGAGCACATCTGCCACCATGTTGCCCCCGAGCTGGTGGAGCTCTCCCTTCACTCCCGTGACCAGAGCGTTGCCCCGGATGGCCGCGGGCCTCTCCAGGTGCGAGTACAGCTGACCGATCACGTACTGGGTGATGGCGGTGGCCATGTGCTCCTCTGCCACGGTGATCTCGTTGCGCGCCCAGAGCTCGCCGATCCGGTACTGGGCGGGCTGCAGGATCTCGCCGTAGACGTCCGGGACGGACGCGCCCGCCCGCAGCGCCTCCAGCGCCACGTTGAGCGCCGCTCTGCGGTATCCCGCACGGATCGCCTGGAGGTAGAGAGAGGTCTCGGTGGCCATCCGGCCGGAACCGGCCTCCGCGGCTGGCGCCGTGCCGCTCGTATCCCGGAGCGAGGAGATCGCCGTGTCCGCGATTTTCCGCACCAGCTCGCGTGACTCCCCCTCGAGAACCGCCGCCGCCGCATCCCGCACCTGCTCCAGGTTCTCCGCAAGGAAGTCCGGGGCGATGGCGCGGGCTCTCAGGACCCCTGCCGTCCATTGCGCATAGTCCTGGAAGGCGCCCGCCTCGTTGGCCACGACCGCGCCGGCGAGAAACTCTATGTGGAAGATCGCATCTGCCTCACCGCGCGTGCGTGCCGCCTCCCCGTACCGCTCCAGCCAGTCCGGATGCCGGTCCAGAAAATCGTCGGTGACAGACCGGGCGATGTCCTGTTTCCGCGTGAGAAGCTCTTCGGCCGCCCTCCGTCGCTCGGCGCGGGTCATCGCGGTTCGTCTTCGAGGCCGAGGTCCGCCATGACGGCCTCGGAGCAGGGCGGGCAGTAGCCATGGCTGAGAAAGATCTTGTTCGCCTTGAGGTACTCGACCACGCTCTGCCATTCGGCTTCGGTTGTCTTGACCTTGCCACACCGCATGCAGAGGGGAAGCACCTCCTGGATCTTCTTGAGGTGCCAGTACGACGTTTCCAGATCATCGAGGGCCGCCTGCAGCCGTTGCCGGGTGCGCTCCAGCTCCCGCTCCCGGCGCGCCCGCTCCCGGGCCATGGTCGCGAACTCGTTGTTCAACTGCATCAGCTCCTCGACGACGCTGTGGTCGCCGCGCCCATCCGGCTCGCCCACGATCCGCCACCCGCCGCCCTCCCGGGCGACCAGGCAATCGAGGGTGAAGGGTGCGCTGGAAGCGCCCACGAAGTTGAGCCGGACCCGATCATCGGGAACGGTGTCGTCCTGGAGCCAGCGCTCGAAGATGGCCACGTCGGAGTCCGTCAGGAGGCCGGTGACGGGCTCACCGATCACGTCCTCTCGCGGGAGGTCGGACAGTCGCGCGAACGCGGCGTTGATCGCGCGCACCCGACCTCCGGGGTCGATTGTTACGGCCGAGATGGTGTCCGAGCTTTCGAGCAAACGGTCGAGCATGTCCATTGGTGCGCCCTGGGTCACGGTCGTTCTCGTTCCACCGGTCAGAGATCGACCGGCTCGCTGCCCTCGCGGCCGCGGCCTGCGCAGAATACCTGGATAATATAGTGCACGACAGGACGGGGGCCCGCCGTGGTGGAACGTCTTGTGCTCCGAAAGTAGCGCTGGCACGAGACCTCCCCGACTGCGCCCCTGGCTGTATCCCTGGATCTAGTGGCTCCATGATGATGGAAATCAACCCATCAGAACTCTCCGACGCCGTCGTCCGCACCCTCCGCGAACCTCTGCTCATCCTGGATTCCGGGCTCCGGATCCGGGCCGCAAACCCCGCGTTCTGCCGCGCCTTCCAGGTCGATCTCCATGATACGGAGGGGCGGTCGCTGTTCGAGATCGGCAATGGCCAGTGCCCTGACCCGGGCCGTCGCGGAAGCGCTGTCGAAAGAGAACGGAGGAGGCGCGACGTGAGCGGCCGGACTTCCCGCCCCCCGGCACGGCGATTGCCAACAGCGGCAGTGGTCCTTACTGTCAAGGCGTCCCAGCACCCGCGGCCTCTCGAGCTCGAGTCGCCGGATGGTGCCGGGGCGGGTGCGGAAGATACCGGCACTGGCGGTCGCCGGCGTATTCGTGCACCTTTCGGTCGAGATGGTCGTGGGGGGAGGTCCGACGGAGCCGTCGGCTCGGATCCTCGCGATCGTCCTACTTCCGGCCCGCGTCGCGGTGCCTGCCGTCGGGACCGATACCCGGACGCAGCAGGATCCCGCACACGATCCCGCGCGGGAGTTCGGAAGCCGCGGCGCCCCCTGAGCAGATGGGCGGCGGGACCTTTCCCGGGACGGTGGCTGTAAACGAAACAGCGCCCTCGCGCGTCCTCGTTGCAGACCTGCTCCGTTTATTTTCCGTTTACGCACGACACCCACACAAGGACAGAGGAAAGCACGTGATCAAGGAAGCCTCCCTGGGCGTTCTCGAGGTTCTCTCGAGCGGCTCCGGGTTCATTCGCCGCAAGGAAGACGGATACATCCCCGGCGATAACGACATCTACGTCGGCCAGAAGCTGGTCCAGAAGTTCAACCTGCGGACCGGCGACGAGATCACAGGCGAGGTGGGCAACGCCCCCGGCCGTGGCAAGAGCGCGCCACTGACGCGACTGGTGGGCGTGAACAGCCGCCCGCCGGAGGAGCTCGGCCACCGGCCGAACTTCCAGCGTCTGAGCGCGTTGCACCCGGACGAGCAGCTGGTCCTGGAGTGCGGTCTCGAGCGCCGCGGGAAGCCCGATTACACGAACCGCGTGATCGACCTTCTCTGTCCGTTCGGCAAGGGTCAGCGGGCGCTGATCGTGGCCCCGGCCAAGGCCGGGAAGACCATGGTGCTGCAGGCCATCGCCGAGGGGATCATCACGAACTATCCCGAGTCCGATCTCATGATCCTGCTGGTGGACGAGCGGCCGGAAGAGGTCACGGAGATGGAGAACTGCGGCTTCGGCGAGGTGATCGCCAGCAGCTTCGACCATCCCGCGGAGCGGCACGTGGCGGTGGCGGAGATCACGCTCGAGCGCGCCCGTCGCCGCGCCGAGCTGGGTGATGACGTGGTGATCATCCTCGACTCCATCACGCGCCTTGCGCGGGCGTACAACACGGTGGAGGAGGGCAGCGGCCGCACCCTCTCCGGCGGCCTGGACGCCAACTCGCTGGAGAAGCCGAAGCGGTTCCTCGGCAGCGCCCGCAACATCTCGCGGGACGAGGGCGGTGGGTCGCTCACCATCATCGCCACGGCGCTGGTGGACACGGGCTCCCGCATGGATGACGTGATCTTCGAGGAGTTCAAGGGGACGGGCAACAGCGAGCTGCTGCTCAGCCGGGAGCTGGCGGACAAGCGGATCTGGCCGGCCATCGACCTGGTGGCGAGCGCCACCCGGAAGGAAGAGCTCCTGCTCACGAACGACGCGCTCCGCGTATCGCACCTCCTCCGTCGACAGCTCACCGATGACGCGCCGGCCGACGCCATGGAGAAGCTCCTGGCGTTCATGAAGCGGACAGAATCGAACCGGGAGCTGATCGACCGGATCCTCAACAACCCCGGCTGAGCCGGTGTCGGCGGCGTCTGGAGGGCCAGCGGCGTTCCGGCCGCTGGAGGAGTACCGGCGTCGTCCGGAGGGAGAGGTGAGGGAGCGCGCGGCGGAGTTCGCGGCCGAGCTCCGTCGCCGCCGCACCGTTCGTGACTTCGCGCCGGACCCGGTGCCGCGTGAGGTGATCGAGCGCTGCATCTGGGGGGCCGGGGCCGCGCCGAGCGGAGCGAACCAGCAGCCGTGGCACTTCGTAGCGGTCTCTGACCCGGGGGTGAAGCGGCGGATCCGGGAAGCGGCGGAAGTGGAAGAGCGGGAGTTCTACCGCGACCGGGCGCCGCGCGAGTGGCTGGAGGCGCTGTCGCACCTCGGGACGGACGAGAACAAGCCTTTCCTGGAGCGGGCGCCGTGGCTGATTGCCATCTTCGCGCAGCGCTATGGCGTCGCGCCCTCCGGTGAGCGCACCAAGCACTACTATGTGACGGAGTCGGTGGGGATCGCCACGGGCATGCTCATCACCGCGCTCCACCACGCCGGCCTGGTCACGCTCACGCACACGCCCAGCCCCATGGAGTTCCTGGCCACTCTGCTGGGCCGCCCCGAGAACGAGCGCCCGTTCCTGCTCCTGGTGACGGGGTATCCTGCGGAAGACGCGTGCGTGCCCGAGATCGACAAGAAGTCGCTGGACGCGATCGCCACCTTCCTCTGACGCGTTGGCGCCGCCGCGGCGGCCCTGACGTGGCACTGGCGGTGGGTGGGGCCGCCGACCATGTTCGCTCCTGCGGCACGGACCTTTTCCGCGGTTTCGAAGTACCACGCCGCCAGTGCGGTCCGCGGACGGGCCTGCGGGCGTGAGTGACTCTGGTGTGAGCGAACTGAATCGGATGAAGAACAAAGCGCGTGTCTTCTGGCCGCTCCTCCTCGGGCTTGTGCTCGCCGACTGCGGCTCCAAGCGGATCGTCGAGGACACGCTCCCGCTCCACTCGCCGCGGGAGGTCGTGGGCGATGTCGTCCGGTTCACCCTCGCCTACAACCCGGGGGCCGCGTTCGGCGTCCACGTGGGGCCGTCCTCACGGATCGTGTTCACCGTCCTCACCCTGGTGGCGCTCCTGGCGCTGCTCGCGATGTACCGCTCGACCCCTTCGAGTCACCGCGTGCAGATCGCAGCGCTGGCGCTGATCACCGGCGGCGCCCTCGGCAACCTCTTCGACCGGCTCCGCGGCTCCGCGGGGGTGGTGGACTTCATCGATGTGGGCGTGGGGGCTACCCGCTTCTGGACGTTCAACATCGCCGACGCGGGAATAACCGTCGGCGCGATCCTGCTGGCCATCTCGCTGTGGACCGAGCCCGAGTCGGAGCCCGTCGCGAGCGCCGGAGCCCGGCACGACCCCACGCCGGACTGAGCGCGTGTCGACAGCTCGCGGGCTACGGGCGCCCGACGTCATCGGAGCCGCGCAGAGCGGTCTCGACCGACTGGGTCGCGGTGCGCTCATGGCCGCCGCCATCGTGCGCACCCTCGCCACGCCGCGGAAGTACCTCCACGCCTCGCTCACGCAGGCGTACCACATGGGGATCCGGTCGCTGCCGCTGGTGCTCTTCATGGCCCTCATCGGGGGCGCCATCGCCTCGCAGCAGACGGGGGCACAGTTCGCCGGCGGGCTCCCCACGTGGGTGATCGGCAGCGTGGTGGCGGCGGGCGTGCTCACCGAGATCGGACCGGTGCTGACGGCCATCGTTCTCATCGGCCGGCTGGGCGCCAGCATTGCCGCCGAGCTGGGGACCATGAAGGTGACGGAGCAGATCGACGCCCTCTACTCCATCGGTCGCGACCCGATCACGCTCCTCATCGTGCCACGGGTGGTGGGGGGCGCGCTCGTGGTCCCGCCGCTGGTGATCATGGCCGACGCCATGGGCATCTTCTCCGGCTGGCTGGTCGGGATGATGACGGTGGATGGGCTGACGACCTCGGAGTTCCTCTTCGGCGCACGCTTCTACTTCCGCCCCTGGGTGCTCTACTTCTCGCTCATCAAGGCCGCCGTGTTCGGCGTGACCATCACGTTCCTCGCCTGCTTCATAGGCCTGGAAGGGCGGGGCGGGGCCGAGGGCGTGGGCCGGACGACGACCGCCGCCGTAGTGACCACCACCGTGGTCGTCATGGTGCTCGACCTGATCCTGATCCCGCTGCTGAAGGTAGCGTGATGATCGAGTTCAACGGGATCTGGAAATCGTTTGGCGGTGAGGCGGTCCTGTCGGGTGTGGACCTCCTGGTCCGTGAGGGCGAGACGCTGGTTCTGCTCGGACCGTCGGGCACGGGCAAGAGCGTGTTGCTGAAGCACGCCATCGGCCTGCTCCGTCCGGACCGCGGCGATGTAAAGGTCGACGGGGTATCCATCCCGGGGGCGGGGCCCGGTCAGCTCAAGCGGGTGCGCAAGAAGGTGGGGTACGTCTTCCAGCACGCGGCGCTGTTCGATTCCATGACGGTGCTCGAGAACATGGCGCTGGCCATCCACGACGAGGACGAAGTCCGACCGGCGAGCCACGCACGAGCTGAGGCGATGGAGCTGCTCCGGCGCGTGAACCTGGAGCCGATCGTACTGGATCAGTTCCCGGCCGAGCTGTCCGGGGGGATGCGGAAGCGGGTGGGCGTGGCGCGAGCGATCGCCAGCCGGCCGAGGTACGTGCTGTACGACGAGCCCACCACGGGTCTGGACCCCGTGAACGCCGAGATCATTGACGATCTCATCAGCGGTCTGGCCGACGACCTGGGCGTGACGAGCATCGTGGTTACGCACGACCTGGAATCGGCGTTCCAGGTGGGTGACAGGATCGCGCTGCTCACCGAGGGACGGCTGCGTGCCGTGGGCACCCCGCAGGAGATACTCGAGAGTGAAGATCCCGTGGTCCGGCGGTTCATGCATCGCCGCTTCGGAACCGCGGCTTGAGACGAGGGAGATAGAGAATGGAATATCAGGTCAGGAATCTGACGGCGCTCGGCCTGCTGGTCCTGGTGGCCGGCGGGGTCTTCGTGTGGGGGTTCTTCTTCCTGCTCGGCGATCCCATCGGCGTGGGCGGCGACGAGGTCGTGATGATGATGGGGGACGGTGCCGGGCTCAGCCGCGGGAACCCGGTCCAGCTGAACGGAGTGCAGATCGGAATGGTGCGGAGCGTTCAGCTGGATCCGCCCCATGGCGTCAGCGTGCGGCTCAAGGTCGACGACGATATTCGGCTGCCCGCCGACACGCGGGCTGTCGTCCGGACGGACGTCTTCGGGACCCACAGCATTCAGCTTCAGCCAGGCAGCGCACTGGTGGCGCTGGAGGGCGGGGATACCATCCAGGGCATGACGCAGGAGCCCCTCATGAGCCTGGCCACGGAGCTCGGCGGTCAGGCGCGGGGCATCATGGCCTCCGCCGACTCGCTCCTGTCCCCGAAGGCGGTGGGCGACCTGAGAGCCACAGCCGCCGAGCTGCCCAGCGCCGCGCAGCAGCTCCGGGCTGCGTTCGCGGAGCTCTCGCTCGCCGCCGCCTCCCTCCGGCGCACCGCCGAGGAGATGGAGCGCTCCGAGGCCGGAGCGGCCACGGGCGCAACGTTGGCTGAGGTCCGCGAGAGCGCCCGCGCGGCCCGGGAGACGCTGGTCGTGATGGAGTCCTCCATGCAGTCGCTGGCGTCCGTTCTCGGCAAGGTGGATCGTGGAGAGGGGACGCTCGGGCGACTCGTCAACGACACGTCGCTCTACGCCGACATGGGCGCCACGCTCCGCGAGATCCGCTCCCTCACGGCCGATGTGCGGGAGAATCCTCGCAAGTACGTTACGGTACGGGTCTTCTGACGGGAACGTCCCTTGCACTCCCTGCGCCTTGGGAGCGTACAGGCGAACCGGGAAGCGGGACGGTGAGAATGGTTGGCGTAGAAGGAATCCGACTCATGCTGCTGGTCTTCGCGTTCGTCGGATTCGCGGGTGCGGGGGCCGCCCTCGCCGTGGCCCGCGAGCGACTCCTCACCGACGGGGATCGGGACGCCGGTCTGGTGGCCATTACCTTCATGTTCACCCTCTTCGGAGCCCTCTGCACCCTCGCCGCCAGCGGGCCGTTCGGTGTGGTCGCCTTCGGGGGCGTCGTCGTCGGGGGCAGCTACCTCCTCATGGCGCGCCGTCTCGGGCTCCTGCGAATCGAGGTTCCGCCCACCGCCACCGCCGAGCGCGAAACCACGCACCACCACGGCACGTGAATCTCCGGCCGCACACGCTCCCCGAGACACACGCTCCATGATCCTCATCTGCCCGACGGCGTTCAAGGGAACGCTCACCGCATCCGAAGCGACGGCGGCGATGGCGACGGGCGCCCGCGCCGCGGCGCCCACCGCCAAGCTGTGGCGCCAGCCGCTGTCGGACGGGGGGAACGGCCTCCTCAACGCGCTGGAGTCCATGGGGGGAGGTCGGGGCCGAGCAGCCCGCGTCGCCGGGCCGCTTGGCACGTCCGTGACCGCCCGCTACCTCGTGCAGGACCATCAGGCGGTGGTCGAGACCGCCGAAGCGTGCGGGGTGCACCTGGTCCCTGAGCCGCTCCGGGACCCGCTCCGGGCCGACACCCGGGGGGTGGGTGAGCTCCTGCTGGCCGCGGCCGAGTTCGCGCAGGACGACAGCCGTCTCGTCGTGGGGCTTGGCGGATCCGCCACCGTGGACGCCGGGGCCGGTATGGCCACGGCACTCGGATGGCGCCTCCTCGACGAGGCCGGGGACCCCATCCGGCGGGGCGGCGGCGGGCTGCTCCGGCTCGCGCGCCTCGAGCGGCCCGCGGCGTCCGTGGTGCTCCCGGCGCTCACGGTCCTCGCCGACGTCACCAACCCGCTGGTAGGATCCGGAGGCGCCGCGCGCGTGTACGCGCCGCAGAAGGGTGCGCGGCCAGTGGACGTGGACCGGCTGGAGCGGGCACTCGAGAACTGGGCGCGGGTGGTCGAGAATGCGCTCGGCATCGACGTGGCGGATGTCCCGGGCGGCGGGGCGGCGGGTGGGCTCGGGGCGGCGTTCGCGGCGCTGCTCGGATCGCCGCCGCAGCCGGGCGCCGACTGGGTGCTGGACGAAGTCGGGTTCGACCGGGCTCTCGCGGACGCGGCGGTGGTGGTAACGGGCGAGGGTGCCTGGGACGCGCAGTCGTCGATGGGGAAGGCCACGGGTGAGGTGGTCCGCCGGAGCCAGCGCGCCGGTGTGCCCGTGCTGCTGGTGACCGGCCGGTCGGAGGCCGCGGCGCCGGCGGGCGTAACCGTCGTAGCCGGGTCCTCCCGGACGATGACCACTGGCGATCTCTCCCGTCTGGTCTCGGAGTCGCTCCGCGGGTTGCTGCCTCCCACTCGCCGTCCCTAGTTTCACCGACCTATGACCAAAAACGATCTGATGGAAAAGCTCGTCTCGCTGTGCAAGCGGCGGGGCTACGTGTTTCAGTCTTCGGAGATCTACGGCGGGACCGGCTCGGTGTGGGATTACGGTCCGCTCGGCGTGGAGCTGAAGAACAACATCAAGTCGCTCTGGTGGCGCTCCATGGTGCATCAGCGCGACGATATCGAGGGCCTCGACGCGGCGATCCTGATGAACCCGGAAGTGTGGGTCGCCAGCGGTCACGTGGAGGGCTTCACGGATCCACTCGTGGAGTGCAGGAACTGCCACCGGCGGTTCCGCGCGGACGTGCCCGACATCCAGGACGGGCAGTGCCCGGTGTGCGGCGCCAGCGAAGGCTTCACGGAGCCCCGCAACTTCAACCTCATGTTCAAGACGTTCATGGGGCCGGTGGAGGAGGACGCGAGCGTCGTATACCTCCGGCCGGAGACCGCCCAGGGCATCTTCGTGAACTTCCAGAACGTGGTGACCACGGCCCGGCAGCGGGTGCCGTTCGGGATCGCCCAGATCGGAAAGGCGTTCAGGAACGAGATCACCCCCGGGAACTTCATCTTCCGGACGCGGGAGTTCGAGCAGATGGAGATGCAGTTCTTCGTGGAGCCCGGCACCGACGATGAGTGGTTCGATCGGTGGAAGGAGATCCGCATGGAGTGGATGAAGTCGCTCGGGATCGACCCGGCGAAGCTGCGGTTCCACGAGCACGCCCCGGACGAGCTCGCCCACTACGCCAAGAAGGCTTTCGACATCGAGTACGAGCTGCCGTTCGGCTGGCAGGAGATCGAGGGGATCCACAACCGCACGGACTTCGACCTGAGCCGGCACCAGCAGCACTCGGGGAAGCGGATGGAGTACATCGACCCCGCCGAGCAGGGGAAGCGCTACCTCCCCTACATCATCGAGACATCCGCGGGCGCCGACCGCACCGCTCTCGTCGTGCTCGCCGACGCATACCGCGAGGAAGAGGTGGAGGGCGAGCAGCGCGTGGTCCTGGGCCTCCACCCCCGGCTCGCGCCCATCAAGGCGGCCATCTTCCCACTCGTGAAGAAGGACGGCCTGCCGGAGATCGCGATCCGGATCCACGATGATCTGAAGGCCGCCGGTATCAACTCGTTCTATGACGAGAGCGGCTCCATCGGGAAACGTTATCGACGGCAGGACGAGGCGGGCACACCGTTCGGCATTACCGTCGACGGCCAGACGTCGGAAGACCAGACGGTCACCGTGCGGGATCGGGATACGCTCCAGCAGGAGCGGATCGCGGCGGACCGGGTCGTCGAGTACGTTCGCGAGCGGGTTACGTAGAACGCTCGCTTCGCTCGCTATCGAACGCTCGCGGCTGCGCCGCTCGCTATGGAACGCGTTGCCGCTGACGCGGCTCGCTATCGGGGGCATGGCGCTCGGGCTTCGCCCTCGCGGCACCTCGTTATTCGCGGCACCTTTACCTTCGCGGCACCTTTAGCTTCGCGGCACCCTTACCTTCGCGACACCCTTACCTTCGCGGCACTTTTCCGCTTCCGGGCGGGGCGGTGTGTTTCTGCGGGCTCGGTAGCGGCGAGTGAGGCCGTGGAGCATGGCGGCGACGCGGGCGAGGTGGGTTTCGCGGGCGTTGTATTCGTCGTCGTCGATCAGGTCGAGGGCGGCCAGCGCGTCCAGGTGACTGGCGCACTCGGAGGTCGAGCCCTGGGCGTAGCGGACGTGCTGCTCGGCTTCTCCGGGCTGCTTGTCCCGGCCGGTGGCCTCCCCGATGTTCGACAGGATCGAAAGCGAGGCCCCCAGCATCTGGGCCGAGACCTTGAACGGCAGCCGCGGCTCCCGCCCCACCACGCCGACCGTCCAGGCGAAATGCTCGACCGCCGCCTGATAAACCTCCAGCCGCTTGAAGCCGAACCGATACCTTTTCGCCATTCCTCCCTCCGTAGCTGTGCCTCAATCCTCACCCTTCGGCCTCTCCCGTCCATGGCGGAACCGGACGCTCTGCCAATTTCAGCGGCGGCCTCGGCGAACGCCGGGAAGGTCGAAGGTGAAGAAGGTCGAAAGCCCGAGAAGCCCGAGAAGCCCGAGAAGCCCGCCCCGATAGCGGGCCGCGCCAGCGGCCACGCGTTCGATAGCAAGCCCGCGCAGCGGCGCCGCGTCCCCTAGCGAGCGGCGAAGCCGCGAGCGTTCGATAGCGAGCAGAGCGAGCGTTCCGCCTTGCCGCCGGCACCATACGTCCGTACCCTAGGCCCTTCCCGATCACAACCCACCTGAAACGACAACTCAAACATGTCCCGATTCTCCAGCCGCTGGGGTATGATGCTGGCCATGCTCGGCATGGCGGTCGGCACGGGCAACATCTGGAGGTTCCCACGCATCGCGGCGTCGAACGGCGGCGGCTCCTTCCTGGTGGCGTGGGTCGTCTTCCTCCTCCTGTGGTCGATCCCGCTCATCCTGGTGGAGTTCGCCATGGGCCGGGAGACGCGCTACGGGGCCGTGGGCGCGTTCAGCCGGCTGGTGGGCCGGAAGTTCGCGTGGATGGGCGCGTGGATCGCGTGGACGGCCACGGCCATCATGTTCTACTACACCGTCGTGATGGCGTGGACGCTCCGCTACTTCTGGGGGGCGCTGAGTGGCGAGCTGAGCGGGGCGGAGCCCGGCGCGGTCTGGGAGAGCTTCGCGTGGGGGCCCCAGGTGCTCGGGTTCCACGCGGTCGCCATGGTGCTGGCGGCGTGGGTGGTGGCGCGCGGAGTCCGCGGGATCGAGCGTGCGGCGACCATCCTGATCCCCAGCCTGTTCGTGCTGATCGTGGTGCTCACGATCCGGGCGGTGACGCTGCCGGGTGCGTCGGCGGGGCTGAACTTCCTGTTCACCCCGACGTGGGAGGGGCTGACCGACCACCGCGTGTGGCTGGCCGCCCTTACGCAGAACGCGTGGGACACGGGGGCCGGATGGGGTCTCATCCTCACCTACTCCATCTACATGCGGAAGCGCGAGGACTCCACGCTCAACGGCTTCATGCTCGGATTCGGCAACAACGCCGTGTCGCTCATGGCGGGGATCCTGGTCCTCTGCACGGTCTTCTCGGTCATGCCGGGTGCGGCGAGCGAGATCGTGGGGGCGGGGAACGAGGGGCTCACCTTCATCTGGGTGCCGCAGCTTTTCAACGCCATGCCCGGTGGGCGGTTCTTCATGACGCTCTTCTTCCTGGCGCTCATGTTCGCGGCCTGGTCCAGCCTCATCTCCATGATCGAGCTGGCGACCCGCGTGCTGGTGGATGGCGGCATGTCGCGCGGTCGCGCCCTCATGGTGGTGGCTTCCGCCGGCTTTGTCCTCGGCGTGCCATCCGCGTTGAGCCAGGCGGTGTTCCAGAACCAGGACTGGGTGTGGGGCGTGGGGCTCATGGTCTCCGGCCTCTTCTTCGCCATCGCCGTGCTGCGGTACGGCGTGACGCGGTTCCGGGAAGAGCTGGTGAACACCCCCTATTCCGACATCCGGATTGGCGCCTGGTGGGATTGGGCCATGCGTCTGGTGGTGGTGCAGGCGGTGGTGCTCATCATCTGGTGGACCACGCAGGTCGGAACGGAGGCGCCCTGGGGCCGCTACGGGATCTGGAACACTCTGGCGCAGTGGGCGGTGGCGCTCGGCTTCTTCCTGGCGCTGAACCGCTGGATGGTCCAGCGGACGCACCCGGAGGTGGCCCGGGAGGAAGCGCCCGAGGGGCGCATGCCTCCGTCGATCCCCTGAGCTCCGGTCGCACATGCGGTACGCCGAGTTCCAGCGGCGGGCGTCGCTCGTATGGGAGGAGATCCCGGACGTGTATCGGTCCGGCGTCGACGGCCTGGTCCTGGAGCGGGAGGCCCGGGCGCACCCCACGATGCCGGAGATCTACACCCTCGGGGAGTGCCTGACCGAGGCGTACCCGTCCGACTGGGCCGGCCCGGAGACCACCCGCTCCGTCCTGGTGCTCTACTACGGGTCGTTCCGGCGGCTCGCCGAGCTCGACCCGGACTTCGACTGGCGCTACGAGATCTGGGAAACCGTCACCCACGAGCTGCGGCACCACCTGGAGTCACTGGCGGTGGAGGACACGCTCGAGGACGTCGATTACGCAGTCGACGAGAACTTCAAGCGACTCGCGGACGAGCCCTTCGACCCCTACTTCTTCCGCTCCGGTGAGACCGTCGCGCCCGGCGTCTACGAGGCGGATCGCGACATTTTCATCGAGGTCCCGTACCGCGCCGAAACGCCTCCTGGACCGTGGGTGGAGTTCGAGTGGGATGGCGCCCGACATTCGGTGGGCGTTCCGGGCGAGCTGGGAGACGTGACCTTCCTGCAGGTCGTGGGTGGTGTGGACCTCGGCTCGAGGGAGCTCTGCCTGGTCCTCGTGCGGCACAGGGGCTGGCTGGAGCAGTTGAAGAGCGTGTTCCGCCCTCGTCCGCCCACCGTCGTGGAGGCGGGTGTGACCGCCGTGGACCGGAGAACGGACTGACGACGCACGGTCGAAGAGTCCTCAGGCCACCCACTCCTCGCCTAGCGTGCTCGCGAGGCGGTCCACCGCCCGCACCAGATCCCGCGGACGGAACGGCTTCGGCAGGAACGAGGCGGGGCCGGGCAGCGGCCGGTCACCGCGGGCGAAACGATCCGACCCGGAGAAGAAGAGCACGGGCAGCATCGGGTCCGCCTCCCGGATCCGCTGGGCCAACTCCGTGCCGGAGCCGGAGCCGAGCGACAGGTCGGTCGCCAGCAGCGTGAACGGGGGGCCCGCGCAGTGGAAGCGCTCCAGCGCTCGCTCGACATCGGCGTACTCCTCCACCTCGTGACCGGCGCCGGTGAGAACGCGCCGCATCAGCGACCGGATCGGCTCCTGGTCCTCCACCAGCAGGATCCGCTCGCGCGTCCGCTTCCGCTCCTCATGCGGCGTGCGCGCGGCCGGCGTATCGACCGCGGTGGCAGAGTCGGCGGCAGGGAAGTGAAGGTGGAAGGTTGTCCCCCGCCCGGGCGCCGACTCGATCCGGATCCGGCCTCCGCTCCGCTCGACGATCCCGTAGACGGTGCTCAGGCCGAGTCCCGTCCCCTCCCCCTTCGCCTTGGTGGTGAAGAACGGCTCGAAGACGCGACCCAGGGTGTCCTCGTCCATTCCTGCCCCCGTGTCCCTGATGGCCAGACTCGCCTCGCGCCTGCCATCGTCCGGATTCACCGAGGCTGCGGAGGTGATGGTGATCGTGCCGCCGTGCGGCATGGCGTCCCGTGCGTTCACCACCAGGTTCAGCACCACCTGCTCGAGCTGACCGGCGTCCATGAGGACGGCGCCGGATTCCGGATGAAGGTCCAGGACGAACTCGATCTCCGAGCCGATCACGCGATGGAGCATCTTTTCCAACCCCTCCACCACCGGGTTCAGCGGGATCCTTTCCGGGCGGCCCACGTCGGACGCCCTGCTGAACGCCAGGAGCTGCCGCGTGACGTGCGTGGCGAGATCGGCCGCCCGCTCGATCTCGCCCAGGTCCTCTCGGAGCGGGTCCCCCGGCGAGAGGGCCCGCGAGATCAGGTCCGCATGGCCCCGGATGGTCGTGAGCAGGTTGTTGAAATCGTGGGATACGCCGGCGGCCAGCCGGCCCATGGCGTCCATCTTCTGCGACTGCCGAAGCTGTTCCTCGAGAGCGCGCCGTTCGGTCATGTCCCGCGCCACGCCGAGAATGGCGCGCTCGCCGAAGTACAGCGTGGGGCTCAGCGTGATGTCCAGCGGAATCGGTCGACCTTCCCGTGTGCGGCCCCACCACTCGAACCGCTGCGGGTCCCCGTCGAGAGCCTGGTGCAGCCTGTGCTCGCCCGAGGCCAGGTCCACCCGGTCGGGCGCCGTGAGGTCCCCGAGCGTGCATCCCACGAGCGCGTTTCGGCTCATACCGAAGAGCCCAGCGGCCGCGGGGTTCGCCTCCATCACCTCGGCGTTGGTAGCCACGATGAACAGGGGCTCGATGCTGTTGTCGAACAGGTCGCGATAGCTCGTTTCGCTCTCCACCAGCGCCTGCTCCCGTTCCGCGACTTTTCGGCGCGCGGTGCGGAGCAGATGGCTCAGGAGCGTGATCAGGAGCGCGAAGACGAGCAGGAGCGCGGCCCGGACGCGGTCCCCGGGGTGGGCAATGGCCAGTGAGGCGTGCGGCGCGAGGATGGCATACGCCGCTCCCAGGACGGACACCAGAGACGCCGTGAATCCCGCCGGTACGCCACCGAACAGCGCGCTCCCCAGCACCACCACGAGGTAGAGGAGGAAGATGTTCTGGTGCAGAAGTGGCTGCGCGGCCGTGATGAGGCTTGCCACCACCGCCGCCGCCGCCGCGAGCAGCACGGGCAGTGTCAGGCTCGCGGCGCGCGCGAGCCACGCTCCGTTATCTTCACGGACCTGAATGAGCCTGCTCCGGCTGAAGTGTTGCTGCGCGTTGGACCGTCCACAGTATCGACAGCCGGATCCGCCCCTTTAGCAGGTCACTGAAGGAGTCTGTGGCCGGAGCGACCGGTCGCCTGCGCGCCCTGTCGATTCGCGTCGCTGCGCTCCTGGTCGATCGCGGGTCCCGCAGGGATCGGCCCTCGACTCCGGCGGGAGAAATGGACGTCGGCGTGGAGTGTGCCTATTCTCACTCCATGAGCAGCGAACGACAGGACCCGTACGACCTGGCTTTTGGCGCGGAGTCGATGGACGAGCGGCTCTTCCCGCCCATCGCGGAGGAGGCGGAGGCGCGGGATCAGCCGCTGGCGGACCCGGACCGTTTCGTATTCCTGAGCAGTGTGGGGAAGCTCCTCCAGGCCATCGCCGGGAGCGAGCCGTACGAGGGCGGGAAGAGCCCGACGGAGGAGGATCGCGAAGCTGTCCGGCAGTACGGCCGGCTGTTGTTCCACGCCTTCCACTTCTGGCGTGGCGGCAAGGTTCGCCGTGAGGTGGGCGAGGACCGGCTCCGCTGGCTCCTGGACGACGTCACCACCGTGGGCGACTGGGAGCTCCGCACGCCCGCGGGCTCCGGCTACCTCCGGCTGCCCCGCAACCTGGTCTGGGCGGCCCCCGCGCCGGGGCTTCCGCCCGAGCCCGTGGACGGACTCTTCTGGATGCTCGCGCGCCCTGATGACGGGCGGGCGGTCCGGCTCCACATCCTCCTGACCCTGGGCGTCCGTTCCGACCGCGCCGGGTTCAGCGTGATCCCGGCCACCGGCGTGCTGGATGACGAACGCCACTGGGCCGAGGTGCAGGGGCGTGCGGACGGGACCGACTTCGAGACGAACCTTCCCGGCGGTGAGATGGACGATCTCTACTCCATCGAGACGGCGGCGGAAGCGCTGAAGCTCGCATCGCTGGCCTTCTGGGAGCTGGACCCTGCGAGTGGATAAGGCGGTGGCGGCCCTCGTCCTCGAGGAGATCGCCGCACTCCTCGCCCTTCAGGACGCCGAGCCGTTCCGGGTCCGCGCCTATCGCACCGCCGCGCGCGCCGTGGATGACGCACCCGGCGACCTCGACCGGCTCCTGGCCGACAACGAGCTGGCGGAGATCCCCGGGCTGGGCCCCGGCACCATCAGCGTTATCCGGGAGCTCGTGGAGACGGGCCGGTCCGGGCTGTACGACCGGCTCCGCGCCGAGACCCCGGCGGGAATCGTCCAGCTCCGCGGCGTCTCCGGGCTCGGGCCGAAGCGCGTCCGCACGCTCCACGAGGAGCTGGGGATCGAGACGCTGGAGGAGCTCCGCGCGGCCGCGGAGAGCGGCCGGGTCGCTCGCCTGAAGGGCTTCGGCCCCGCCACGCAGCGCCGGATCCTCGATGGGATCGACTTCGTCGCCGAGAGCTCCGGACGACGCCGCCAGCCCCAGGCCCACGGGACCGCCCACCGCCTGGTCGCCCACCTCCAGACGCTCGACGTGCGCGAGGTGAAGCTGGCGGGCGAGGTCCGGCGCGGCTGCGAGACCGTCGGCTCGATCGACCTGCTGGTGGTGTCCGAGGACGCCAATGCGGTGCTCGACGCCTTCATCGGGCTGCCGCACCTCACGCTGGCGGAGCGACAGGGCGCTGACCGGGCCCGCGCGGCCATGGCGGACGGCGCCACCATCCGCATCCGCTGCGTGGCGCCCGACGAGGCGCCCGCCGCGTGGGTGGCCCAGACCGGCTCGCCCGCCCACGTCGCGCGCCTCGAGGAGCGCGCCCGGACGCTGGGGTTCCGGCTCGACGACCGCGGGCTCTGGCGCCAGGAGGGCGGCGAGCGCATCCCCATCGCGGACGAGGAGGCGCTCTACGCCGCGCTGGAGCTGGAGTGGGTGCCGCCGGAGCTGCGGGAGGGGACCGGCGAGGTGGAGTCTGGCGGCGGACGGTCGTCTGCCCCGGCTCGTCCGCTACGAGGACCTCCGGGGCACCTTCCACTGCCACACCACCTGGTCCGACGGGCGCGGCACCGTGGCCGAGATGGCCGAGGGCGCGCTGGCCCGCGGGTGGCGCTACCTCGGCATCGCCGACCATTCCGCCAACGCCAGCTACGCCGGAGGCCTCACGGTGGAGGAGGTGCGGCAACAGCAGCGGGAGATCGACCGCTGGAACGCAGACCGCGGCGGAGAGCTGCGCCTCTTCAAGGGCGTGGAGGCCGACATCCTGAACGATGGATCGCTCGACTACCCCGACGACGTGCTCGACTCCTTCGACTACGTCGTCGGGTCCGTCCACTCCGCCTTCCGGATGAAGGAGGCGGAGATGACCCGGCGCATCACGCGCGCGATCGCGGACCCGCGCCTCACCATCCTCGGCCACCCCACCGGCCGGCTGCTGCTGACCCGCGAGCCGTACGCGGTGGACATGAACGCCGTGATCGACGCGGCGGCCGGAGCGGGCGCCGCCATCGAGATCAACGCCGACCCCCACCGCATGGACATGGACTGGCGCTACTGGCCCGCGGCCCGGGAGAAGGGCGTCCGCTGCGCCATCGACCCCGACGCCCACTCCGTGGCCGGCCTCGGCGCTGTCGTGTACGGCGTGTCCATGGCCCGGAAGGGCGGGCTGGAGCCCGCGGACGTCATCAACACGTGGGAGCTGGAGCGGGTGGAGTCGTACCTGGGAGAGCGATGAGCGACGAGAGGCGCAGGACCCGAAGGACCGACGCCGGTCGGCGCTTCGTCGGCGAGAAGAAGGCGGAGCGGATGGAGCGGGTGGAGGAGATCATCCGTCGCCTGTGGGAAGAGTACCCCGACGCCGAGACCTCGCTCGAGTACCGGAACCCGTACGAGCTCCTCACCGCCACCATCCTCTCGGCGCAGTGCACCGACGAGCGCGTGAACATGGTCACTCCGGAGCTCTTCCGGCGCTACCCCACGCCCCGCGACCTGGCGGGCGCCCGCACGGAGGACGTGGAGGAGATCATCCGCTCCACCGGCTTCTTCCGCCAGAAGACGAAGAGCCTCCTCGGCATGGCCGAGGCGGTGAGCCAGGAGCACGCCGGGGAAGTGCCCCGGACCATGAAGGCGCTGGTGAAGCTGCCCGGCGTGGGTCGCAAGACCGCCAACGTGGTGCTCGGCAACGCGTTCGGAAAGGACGAGGGCGTGGTGGTGGACACCCACGTGAAGCGGCTCTCCGGCCGGCTCGGGCTCACCAGCCAAACCACCCCCGAGAAGATCGAGAAGGACCTCGTGCGGCTCGTGCCGAAAGCGTCGTGGACCGACCTGCCGCACCTGTTCATCTTCCACGGCCGCGCGGTCTGCAAGGCCCCCACGCCGCTCTGCGGGGAATGCATCCTCGCCGACATCTGCCCCAGCGCCCGGATCGGTTAGGCGACGGCTCTGGTCCGCCCATCAGCCTGCGGCCGGCCGGACCCTACGCACGCTCCTTGCACGTTTTCACTGCGCCCGAATCACGGAAACGATGCACGGAGGCATACCATGCCCGAACACGATCTCAGCGGAAAGAAAGTCGCCATCCTCGTTGCCCACGGCTTCGAGCAGGTGGAACTCACCGAGCCGCGAAAGGCGCTCCGGGACGCCGGGGCTGAAACCCATATCGTCTCGCCCGTGGACGGGAAGGTGAAGGGGTGGAAGCACGACCACTGGGGCGACGAGATGGACGTGGACGTGGCGCTTAGCGACGCGAGCCCCGACGACTACGACGCCCTCATGCTCCCCGGCGGTCAGATGAACCCCGACAACCTCCGGGGCGACCCCGACGCCGTCGCGTTCGCGCGCGCCTTCTTCCAGGCCGGCAAGCCCGTGGCCGCCATCTGCCACGGCCCCTGGCTGCTGGTCGAGGCCGACGTCGTGCGAGATCGACGGATGACCTCCTACCACACCATTCAGACCGACCTCAAGAACGCCGGCGCCGACTGGGTGGACGAAGAGGTCGTCGTGGACCAGGGTCTGGTCACGAGCCGCAACCCCGACGACATTCCCGCCTTCAATCGGAAGATGATCGAGGAGATCGCCGAGGGGAAACACGCCGGCCAGACGGTGTGAAGACCGGCCGGTGAGCTGGGCAGGGTTTTTCAAAACCTTGTCACGAAGGACTCGAAGGGGCCGAAGGATTCGAAGAAAAGCGATAAATATTGTTTCTTCGAGATCTTCGACCTTTCGAGCTCTTCGTGTCACGCCTTTTTTTTCCTGCCATGCCACAAACCTGAATGAGGAGCAGAAATGCCGACGCGTGAAGATGCCGTTGCGCTGCTGGAGGAGTGGGTCGAGAACGAGGGCCTGCGCAAGCACATGTACTCCGTCGAGGCCGCCGTCCGGAGCTACGCCCGGGACCAGGGCGAGGACGAGGAGCTGTGGGGGCTGGCCGGTCTCCTGCACGACCTCGACTGGGAGAAGTACCCGGACCAGCACCCGCTCAAGGCGGTCGAAGCGCTCCGGGCTCGCGGCTACCCTGAGGAGGTCCTCCACGCCATCCTCGCCCACCGCAGCGACTTCACCGGTGTGGAGCCCGAGACGCCGCTGGACCGGACGCTCGTGGCCTGCGACGAGATCACGGGGCTGGTCATGGCCACCGCACTCGTCCGCCCCAACGGGATCGATGACCTGAAGCCGAAGTCCGTCAAGAAGAAGATGCGCGACTCCGCTTTCGCTGCTGGCGTCGACCGCGAAAGTGTCCGGTACGGCGCCGAGCTCCTGGGCATCGATTTCAATGAGCACATCGCCAATGTCATAGCAGCCATGCGGGGGATCGGCGATGAGCTCGGGCTGAGCAGGGGGTAGGATCCGGTGACGGTGCCGCGGACACCGACGAGTGCGCCGGAGTGTCCGCGACGGTGTCCGCGACACGCTCCTGTCGCGAGAACCGTCGCGGGCGGCGGACTCCGACTTTGGCTCGAATCTCCGCGTACGCTGCCTCAAAAATGCACGCCAAGTCGAAGCGCCGAGGATCTAATGCGCACCAGTGTTGACTTGCTCGTTACTGAGAGATAGCGTCCAGTCAGGATCTGTGCGTGGCAGCTGGCATGCCCACCCCCTTGGGCACAGACCTCGAAGCGGAATCACTCCAGGTTCGTGGGTTCCTACCGCAAGGCAGAAACATGCCCACACTCCGCAAAGAATGGCTGACGCCGGGGATCGCACTGGTAGCAGTGCTACTGGTGGGCGCGCTGGCGTACCCGAACCGGCTGCTGATGGCGGATCTGGCTGACCTGCAGTACCGGCCTGGCCCGCACCCTGGACGGTGATTCCCTCCAGATCGTGAGCGGTGTGAGATCGGACCGACAGGTCCTGGTCCTGTTTACCACCACCTGCCAGTATTGCGCGGCATCGGTGCCGACGTGGAACCAACTCGCACAACGCCTTGAACTCGACGGGACGAGTTTGGTCGGGATCTCGCTCGACTCCGTGCCCGAAACGGAATCGTACAGGCGCACGCACGGCCTACAGTACCCGGTCATTACGTTTCCCCTCGAGAGTCTTCGTCGGATGTATCGAGCCCATTCCGTCCCGATCACCATGGTAGTCGCTGGTGACGGCCGGATTATCTATTCACGAATGGGAGTGTTGAGTGACGGTCCTGCGGCGGACTCCGTAATCGCAGCGGTTCACTGGCGCCCGGCCGAGTGAGGCGGGATTCTGCCGGAGCAGTAGTCACGAGCTGCCATGCTCCGGTCGGGGGGACGTACTTCGGCGTCCCCGGAACACACCACGCGGAGGTTCTCATGACACAATGGTTGAAGCGAGTTGCAAAGAGCGCAGCAGTTGGCGCCGCGGCGTTAGTGCTCACTTTTGGGGCCCACACTCTCTATGCATCCAGCGCTCCGATCTCGGCCTGCTCACCACAGGATCCCGGCTATCTGGGAACGTGTCCTACATACACGCCCGAGACGTGCGAAATGGACTGTGAATTCTATTTCCAGACCGATGGCAATCAGTGCGTCGGCGGATGCTGTATCTGCCAGACGCGATGACTGATCCAACCGGGATCGCACGCGGCGCGAGTCACCTGGGGTTCGCGCTCCTGTTGGCCCTGGTGGCCGCGTGCGATCCCGGCGAAGTATCTGTGGTGGATGTGGATCGTCGCACCACGCCGCCGGGCGACACGCTGTACGTCACCGTCCTCCGCCCCGACGGAACGCCTGCCGCCGATGCGGACGTGGGCTATCTCACGGGCATGGGCAGCACGAACTTCGTCTGGGGAGAGGCTCGCACCGATGCCGAGGGCCGGGTTGCCCTCACCAACCTCGCCTCTGGCGGCATGTACTGGCTCGGGGCCGAACAGGAGGACGCGGAGCTGGGCGTGTTGGGAGGGGGGGAGAAGGCTCAAGGGCCGTCCGGCGGATCCGCGGAGCTCCTGATCGAACTGTCACCGCCGCGCACGTCTGGCGTGGTGATCAGCGAGGTGTACATGGACGCCCCTAACCCGTGGGAGACGGGGGACACCTACTACTACTACAGCAAGTACATCGAGCTGGCCAACAACTCGCCCGCGCCGCTCTACCTGGATGGAATGCTGATATTTACCGCGTACGCGTGGTGGTATGATGCCGGCGTGGCCGGTCACCACCGGTGCGAGGACACGGCCACCATGCGGAACGATTCGCTGGGCGTGTGGTCGGAGGTGATCTGGCAGATCCCGGGCTCGGGCTCGGAGCATCCGCTGGGGCCGGGCGAAGCCGCCGTTCTGGCGGTTTCGGCCGCGGACCACACCGCCATCCATCCGACGTTGCTGGACCTCTCCGGCGCAAGGTTCGAATTCGGCGTCTCCGGTGTGGCTGACAACCCGGCAGCGCCCGACCTGATCTGGCACGGGCCCAAGCCGCCGACATCCAGTGATTTCTCTCTGATCCATATGTACTGGGGAGTGGCTTCACCCGGTGACGTAGACTCGTTCGTCAGCAGGCCTGATCCGGGCGCTACCGGCCGCGTGGACGAGTACCGGCGGATTCCAGCGGACCTGGTCGAAGATGTGTCGTTCGTCTTCTGGGATCGGACCGGGTCGTACTCGCAGGCTCCGCCGCGGCCCGCGTGCGACCACCCGGTCCACCCGACGTTCGACCGACTACCGGGGGGGTTCCTCCTCGAGAGCGAGATCGAGTTCTCCGGCCAGCGCCGGTCCGTCACGGTGAACGGTCGCTCGCTCCTGCTGGACACGAACACGAGCTGGGTCGACTTCATGAAGGCGGAGCGGACGCCGGGGTGGCTGCCGTGAGGCGGCGGGCGGCGGGCGTTCGAGGGCGACTCCTATTGCTGGCCCTGCTGGGCGCGCTGCCTGCCGGAGCTGCGGCCCAGTCCGTGATCGTGGGGCACGTACTGGAGGCGCAGACGGAGGCGCCGATCGCGGGGGCGGCCGTGCAGGTCGAGGGGGTGCAGGGAGTGGTGCTGACGGACAGCGCGGGCCGGTACGTGCTGGCCCGCGTCCCGGCGGGTCCCCAGATGCTGCGGGTCGACCGGCTGGGTTATGCGACGGCGCGGGTGGCGGTGGTTGTCCCCGCCCGCGGCACGCTGCAGCAGGACGTGCGCATGGCCGAGACGGCGCTGGACATCGAGGGGATCGTGGTCACGGCCGACGTCGCGAGCCGCGCCCGGGGCGAGCTGGGCACCGCGAGCGTGGTGGGCGAGGACGCGATCCGTCAACAGACCGCGGTGAGCCTGGCGGGCGTGCTTGAGCTGGTGCCCGGGGCGCAGCTCGAGTCGCCCGGGCTCGAGTCGGTCTCGCAGGTGTCGCTCCGGGCCATTCCCACGTACGGGGCGGCGTCCACCACGAGCGGCACCAGCACCTCGGACCTGGCCAGCTTCGGGACGCTGATCGTGCTGGACGGCGTGCCGCAGACGAACAACGCGAACCTCCAGACGCTGGGATCCCGGGGCGAGCTGTCGTTCACGACCTCGGCGGGCGGCGGGATCGACCTGCGACGCATCCCCGCCGCGGCCATCGAGCGCGTCGAGGTGATCCGGGGCGTGCCCTCGGCCCGCTACGGCGACCTCACCCAGGGCGCCATCGTGGTGGACACGCGCACCGCGGCCATCCCGCCGGAGGTGATGGCCCGCTACGACGCCCGCAGCCTCGAGGTCTCGACGGTGGCGGGGCGGACGTTCGGCCGGGACGACCACGCCGGGTCGTTCACCATGGACATGGCGCGCACGCGGAGCCAGCCGGGTGTCTCCGACGATGAGACGCTCCGCGTGGCCGGCCAGCTCGCGCACCGCATCGCCGTCGGACCGTCCGGCGGCCTGGTGCTCGACACGCGGGTGGACGCGTTCCAGCTCGTGGACGACCGTCCGGAGGACCCGAACGTCCGGCCGGAGCGCTCCTCCTGGAGCCGGGACCGGGGGCTGCGCCTATCGGAACGGGCGCGACTCCGGCTGCCGTTCGACGCGCGCCTCACCTGGACGGCCTCCTACTCCCGACTCGAGCAGCGCTCGGTGGCCGCGTCGCCCCGGGTGCGCGGGCCGCAGCCGTTCACGGACCGGCTGACGCCGGGGCGGAGCGAGGGACGGTTCGTCATCGGCCGCTACGAGTCGGAGCTCGCCATCGACGGGACGCCACATTTGCTGTTCTCGCGTCTCGAGCTCGCCGGCGAGCGGGACTGGCTGGGTCTGGCCCACGAGATCCGGATCGGGAACGAGCTGCGCCGGGAGTGGAACAGCGGGGCCGGGTACCAGTTCGACATGGAGTTCCCACCCCAGGTCACCTTCAACAGCGTTCAGGGCTACGACCGCCCCAGGTCGTACCACGATATTTCACCGCTCGTCCACACCGCGCTCTACATCGACGACCGCATGAGCCGCACGCTGCCGGGTGACGTGGTGATGAACCTGCAGGCGGGCTTCCGGGCGGACATGCTGCACGAGGGCGGCTGGTGGGCGTCGGGTGTGAGGGACGCGATCGTGCAGCCGCGCGTGAACCTGGAGCTGATCCCATGGCCGTGGCTGCGGCTCCGGGCGGGATGGGGTCGCACCGCGAAGACGCCCTCCCTCGCCCAGCTCTCTCCCTCGCCGCAGTACCACGACGTGGTGAACGTGAACTACTTCGCCAACGACCCGGCGGAGCGGCTGGCCGTGCTCACCACCAGCATCAAGGACCCCACCAACCCGGAGCTGGGTTTCTCCCGGGCGACGAAGCGGGAGGCGGGGCTCGAGCTCGCGCTGGGCGGGACGACCGTACAGATCGTGGGGTTCTCCGATCGGATCGATGGCGGCATCGGACAGCGCCAGGATCTCGACACGGTGCTGAGGGACCGATACGAGCTCACCGACAGCATCCTCGGCAACGGGATCCCCCCGACCATCATCGAGCCGCCCTACCGGACGGACACCATTCCGGTGCTCGTAGGACGCCCCGACCACATCCTGACCCTCGAGAGCCGGGGCCTGGAGCTCACGGCGCTCCTGCCGGAGTTCCGGCCGCTGCGCACCCGCCTGCAGGTGCAGGGCGCGGTGATCCGGACACGCCAGACCACCACCGGCGTCTATTATGGCCGTGGCGAGAGGTTCTCCGACTTCCAGCTGCTGGAAGGGATCCAGCGGATCCCGTACTGGGAGGGCGGCGCGGAAGAGAGCGAGCGGGCCCTCGTGACATACCGCCTCATCCACCATCAGCCGGAGCTGGGTTTCGTGATCACCGGTGTCATCCAGCACAACATCCACGACTGGAGCGGTGCGGCCACGGCGACCGACACCCTCGCCTTCGATGGGTACGTGAACCGCCGGGGCGAGCGCGTGCCCGTGCCCCGGGAGGATCGGGCCGCGCCCGAGTATGCCGACCTCCGGGTCCCCCGGAGCGGGGTCCTCACGGAGCTCCGGGCGACGCCGGGGGACTGGATGCTGGGGCTCCAGGCCAGCAAGACGCTCCCCCTCGACGGCCGCCTCAGCTTCTGGGTCTACAACCTCTTCGACAAACGGGGGATCTTCGGCGAGCTGGATGTGCAGCCCCGAACGTATGGCGCCATGCGGTTCGGGCTCGAGCTCAAGCTCGCCACCAGCGGGCTGACGGAGCTGCTCCAGTGATGCCTCGGAGCCGGGTCCGGGCGCGGCGCCCCGACGCTCTGCGGAGCGTGCTGGCGGCCGGCTGCGTCGTCGGCTGGCTTCTGAGCCCTGTCGGTGAGGCGGCGGCCCAGATGGTCCCGGCTACCGGGAGCGGGCCGGGGCCCGAGTCGTGGATGACCCGGTGGAGCCCCCTGACGCCGCTGGGCGATCTCCCCCGCGGCATGCCCGGCGCCGCTCCCGGCACGCCGGGCCTGCTGCTCACGCCGGCGCCCCGAGCCAGCCTGTTCTGGAGCCTGGGCAACCCCGCGGCCCTCGCCACGGAGCCACTGGACGGGTGGAGCACCTATCGGGTGGGGGGCAGCAAGAGCGAGGGCGAGTACCGTCGGCCGCTGGATCCCGCCCGGGAGGACCGGCTCCGGATCTCCGCGGAGGGCTGGAGCGAGGCGGGGAGCCGCAGCGCGGCGGCGGGGCGCGTCGTCCTCGACCGCGTTACGCACGGGGCGCCCGCCCTGGCCAACGTGGCCGCGCCCTACGGCAGCAGCCCCCTCGTTGTGCTGGACACCGCCCACTCCGACCTGGGCAGCACGGCCGCGCGCCTCGAGGGTGCGCTGGCCGTGGAGCTCGGCGCCTTCGGACTCGGCGTGGCCCTCGGCTTCGACGCACTGGAGACCCGGACGGTAGCCGCTCCCGTCCCGCAGGCCATCCGCGCCGCGGTGCCCGGCGCGACGGCAGGCGCGACCTGGAAGCCCCTCGGCTCGGACCGCTTCCAGGTCGGCGTCCACGGCCGCTGGCAGCACTCCATGCAGCGCATCAACCTCTACTCCCTGGCCGCGCCGACCCGCGTGTATCACCTGGCGGGGTACGGGGAGATCCCGCCCGTCAACGTCGTCTCCACCTTCTATCGCCGCGAGATGGAGCGGACCAGCCGGGGCGCCGGAGCCGGGCTCCAGGCCCGACTGGCGGGCGCGCGCCTCATCGCCTTCGCGGAGCTTTCCGACGCCGAGGAAGAGCAGTCCACCATCGAGGTCAACGACCCGCCGCTGGACGTGTGGGCCGCCGACCAGCTACGGTTCGGAGCGGTCATGCAGCGGCGGTTCCTGGCCGATCAGCTCCTGATCCACGCCTCCGCCACACAGGCGGAGGTGACCGGACGGGCACGGCTCCACGAGCAGGACGACCGGGTCGTCTTCACCACCGACGAGAGCGCCCTCCACCTCTCCCTCGACACCCGGTTGGACCTCGACTCCTGGAGCTTCGGCGCCCGGCTGACCGGAGCCCGGCACTCCCGGACCGCCGTCGACTCCACCGTGAGCGCCCGGTCCGAGATCCGGAGCTGGACCACCGGCGGCTCACTGGAAGGAGCGCGGCGGCTCGGCCACGGCTTCTCCGCCGCCGCCGGGGCCGCCCTGAACCTCTACCGCGCCGCGGGCGCCATCCCGAACCCCCTCCATCTCGGCGAGTCCTACAACGCCTACGTGGGTCCCGAGCTCGCCCTCTACGGAAGCGACGCAACCGCCCGCGCCGGCACGTTCACGCTGCGCTGGGACCGGCCCGCCGGCGGACCCGGCGTCTTCCTTCACGCCCGCGCCGCCTCCGCGGTACCCGGGGACGAGGCGGGGTTGCCCCTGGCACGGCGCGACGCTCGACGATCGGGGTGGAGCATCACGTTCGGGGCGATCGTGAGGTGAGGGTACGGCTCCCCTCCAGAAACACGACCCCACTCGAATTGCGATCACCCTTGTCGCGCCTTGTGTTCCGCACTGCGCTCGACTCCGAAGTCGTTTATGAAGAAGATGAAGGACGCCTCGTTCGCCGCCGGTGTGGACCGCGACGACGTCCGCCATGGCGCCGAGCTCATCGGCATCGATTTCGACGACCACGTCGCCAATGTCATTGCCGCCATGCATGACATTGGCGATGAGCTCGGGCTGAGCCGGGGGTAGGAGCGCCGGCTACTCCAGGATCTCCGAAAACCGCAGGTCCTGCGCGGCCAGGGTGAAGACCACCGCCGGGAGCTCGCCGGCCAGCTTCTGGAGCCCGGCATAATAGTCGGTGAAGTTCGCAGACCCCGACGGCTCGGCGATGCCGAGGAAGACGAGGTCCGCGTCCGCCGAGGACTCGAGGAGGATCTCCCGGAAAGGTCGGCCGCCGGAGACCAGGACCTCCGGCCGGGCGCTCATTCGCAGCTGCCCGACCGTCGCCTCCAGGTTGCGCTTCGCGGCCTCCGCCGCCTGCTCGCTCGGCACCACCAGCTTCACGTGGATCTCGGCCGTCCCCCAGTGCGAGCTGCTCCGGAGCAGGTGGGCCAGGATGATCATCAGACCACCGTTCTGCTGGAGCCCGCCCCACCAGACGTCGATCCGCTCCCGCTCCCCGAAGCCACGCTCCGGGTCTGTCCGGAGGATGAGGATGTTGCGGCGGGCACTGTGGAAGGACTGGAGCATCTCGCAGTAGCGGGTCCGGTTCTTCTCGTCCACGCTCGCCCCCAGGACGACGGTGTTCGGCACCAGCGGACCGAGCCCGTACGTCTCCACCAGCCGTTCGGCGCCCTCGAACACGTCCCGTGCCGTGGTCAGCCGGACCATGGCCTGCACCCCTCGTCGGCCCAGGTACTCGTGGATCGTGGACTCCAGCTTCTCCTGCTGCGCCGCATCACGGGAGCCCGTCGGAAGCACACTGGATACCGTGATGAGCCCGCGGCTGTGGGTCAGCGACGTCGAGAGGTCGATCAGGTGCCACCGGCGGCTGGGCGCGCCGGAGAGCACGAGGACGTGCGGCCGCCAGTTCTTCGTGTCCTCCGCCCGGGTCATGCGGAAGAGCCCGGCCCGGATCATGGCCATCCAGACGCCCCGGCGAACATCGCCCCACGCCGATTCGAGCTCCCGGCGCTCGAGCCATATGAAGACGGTCAGGATGATGAGCGCCGCGGCCGCCGTCGCCCACGGGTTGATCAGGAACATGACCACGAGACAGCCGAGCGCTCCCAGGAGTGAGAGCGACCAGTGGACCCTGAACCCGGGCCGGAACGAGGGGCTGTTCAGGAGCCGCTCCACACCGGCCGCCACGTTCAGCACCATGTAGGTCGTGAGGAAGAACATGGTGAGGATCGGTGCGATGACGTTCAGGTCGCCCAGCATGACAGCGGCGAGGGCCACCACCAGGGTGACCGCCGTGCCCGTCCGGGGCTCGTCCTGCGGTCCGCTCCCCGCGCCCAGGAAGCCCAGCGAGCGGGGAAGCACCCGGTCGCGGGCGAGGGCCTGGAGGACCCGGGGCGCCGCCAGGATGCTGCCCACGGCGCTGGACAGCGTCGCACCCCAGACGCCCAGGAGGATGGCGTCGCCCCAGAAGGAGATGCGGCGCATGATGAGCGGGTCCTCGATCAGCGTGATCGCGTCCGCCCGGCTCGCCAGCAGGATGGGCAGGAGCATGTAGATCACGTAGCCGACCCCGATGGCCGCCAGCGTACCCCTCGGGATCGAGCGACCCGGATCCTTCAGGTCGCCGGACATGTTCACCCCCGCCATGATCCCCGTTACGGCGGGGAAGAACACGGCGAAGACGACCCAGAACGACTCCGAGCGCGCGGCCGACGCGCCGTACATCTCGATCTCCGTCGCCTCCAGCGGCTTGCCGAAGACCAGCGACACGAGGGAAAGGACGATGGCGGCCATGATCACGTACTGGGCCTTGATGGCCACGGCCGCCGACTTGATGGCCAGGAGCGCCACACCGACCGTTACGATCAGGGCCACCCACTGCTGATCGACGTGCGGGAACGCTCGGGTCACGCTCTCGGCGAACCCCACCGTGTACAGCGCCACGCTCAGCGCCTGCGCGAAGTAGAGCGGGATCCCCACCGCCCCGCCCGTCTCGATCCCAAGCGACCGGCTGATCATGTAGTAGGCGCCGCCGATCCGGACGCGGCGGTCCGTGGCGATCATGCTGATGCTGAGGCCGGTCAGGAAGGTGATGCCCGTGGCCAGCGTGACGATGGCCAGCGCGCCGATGAGACCCACGTTTCCCACCACCCACCCGAACCGCAGGTACATGATGACGCCCAGGATGGTGAGGATCGACGGGGTGAAGACCCCACCGAACGTCCCGAGCCCCGTCTCGCTGCTGCCGACTACCCGCTCATCAGACTTCGACATAGGCGGATGAAGGTGCGGGTGCAGTTGAGTGAGGGGAAGGGGTCGCACGCCGCTCAGGCTCGCGATCACCCTCTCCGGCGGCGCCTGCCCCGGTGCGCACGAGGCGGGCGACATGGCGGCGCCGCTCGTCGCCATCCAGAAAATGGTCGAGCGCGGCGACGACCGAGTGCGGCTGGAGGTGGTGGGCGGGCGTCGGATCCGCTCCACCCGCCGTGACGTTGCGGTCGACGGCGTGACCTGCGCCGCCTGGGGCCGGTTCGTGTTCGAGACCGGCGACGCGATGCCAGAACCCGAACGCCAGGACCCGAACGCCAGGACCCGAACGCCAGGACCCGAACGCCAGGACCCTGACCGGGGTCCATCAGGAGCGCATTGAAGGCCGCGCCCGGCGTGGCGGCTGATCTCGCGCGGTTGAGCGTTCCAGTCTTCAGCCGCCACGCCGCTCAGCGACGTCTGCGTTGCCGGGGAGCGGGCTGCGGCTGGGGGCGTTCAGCGGCGACGGCGCTAGGCGGCGTGAACGCTGAAATCGGGCCGGGCCGTCGCCGTACAATCAGCGCCGCCACCGCCGAGCGGACCGCCACCGCCGGGCGCCGCGACCTTGTCGCGAATCCGCGGCCCGGTCAGGCGGAGGGCTCCGTACCCGCGCATCCCTACGAGCCGGGGTCCGCCACCCTGCGCAGCACCCGCAGCGACCGGGGCTCCAGCTCCACGGCCCCGCCCGCCGCGATGGGCCCCCCTTCCTCTCCCGCCGTCCCCCCGACCTCGGGTCCCGCGGCGGCGCCCCGACTCTCTCCTTCCTCGTCCTCGACGTAGCCGCTTACGGTGTCCATGGACGGCCTCCACCATGCCCCGTAGCGCTCCGGGGGCAGCCGCCAGGGGATCGCCTCCCCCGAGCCGTTCATGAGGACGAGGAACGAGTCGTCCCGGACGCGACGGCCTCGCTCGTCGGGTACCATGATCGCCGCGCCGTTCAGGAACACGGCGATGCCCGGGGCGCCTGGGGTGTGCCAGTCCTCGTCCTCCATCTCAAGGCCGTCGGGTCGAAACCACGCGATGTCCTCCACCCCGCGGATGGGACGTCCCTGGAACCAGCGTCGCCGGCGCAGCACCGGGTGGCGCTGTCGGAAGCGGACCAGCCGGCGAGAGAACTCCAGGAGCTCCCGGTCGGCGCCGGCCCAGTCCAGCCAGGAGATCTCGTTGTCCTGGCAGTAGGCGTTGTTGTTGCCGCGCTGGGTCCGGCCCAGCTCGTCGCCCGCCAGGAGCATGGGAACGCCCTGGGACAGGAGCAGCGTGGCGAGCAGGTTGCGCCGCTGCCTCTCACGGCACTCGAGCACCGCCGGGTCCTCAGTCGGCCCCTCCACGCCGCAGTTCCAGGAGCGGTTGTGGCTCTCGCCATCCCGATTTCCTTCCTGGTTCTCCCGGTTGCGCTTGTGGTCGTAGCTGACCAGGTCGTTCAGAGTGAAGCCGTCGTGGGCGGTGATGAAGTTGACGCTGGCCGAAGGACGTCGGGTGTCGGCTCGATAGAGGTCGGACGACCCGGTGAACCGCTGCGCCAGCTCCCCGACCACACCGCGCCCGCCGCGCCAGAAGTCCCGCACCGTGTCCCGGAACTTGCCGTTCCATTCCGACCAGAGCGGTGGGAAGTTCCCCACCTGGTATCCGCCCTCGCCCAGGTCCCACGGCTCGGCGATCAGCTTCACCTGGTTGACCACGGGGTCCTGCTGGATCAGGTCGAAGAAGGTGCTCAGCCGGTCCACTTCGTGGAGCTCCCGGGCCAGCGTCGCGGCCAGGTCGAAACGGAACCCGTCCACGTGCATTTCCGTGATCCAGTACCGCAGGCTGTCCATGATGAGCTGCAGCGAGTGCGGATGACGGGCGTTCAGACTGTTGCCCGTCCCGGTCGTGTCGTAGTAGAAGCGGCGATCATCGTCCACCAGCCGATAGTACGCCGGGTTGTCGATGCCCTTGAACGAGAGCACCGGCCCCAGGTGGTTTCCCTCCGCCGTGTGGTTGTAGACGACGTCGAGGATCACCTCCAGCCCGGCGGCGTGCAGCGCCCGCACCATCTCCTTGAACTCCCGGACCTGCTCGCCCGGCGCGTGGGCGCTGGCGTACCCGTTGTGGGGCGCGAAGAACCCGATGGAGTTGTACCCCCAGTAGTTGGACAGCCCTTTCTCCACCAGGAAGGCGTCGTGGACGAACTGATGCACCGGCAGCAGCTCGACGGCGGTGACGCCGAGGGACTGGAGGTGGCTGATCACCGCCGGGTGGGCCACTCCCGCATACGTGCCCCGCAGCCCTTCCGGCACATCCGGATGAAGCATGGTGAGACCCTTCACGTGCGCCTCGTAGATCACCGTCCGGTGCATCGGCGTGTCGGGGGGGCTGTCGTCCGCCCAGTCGAATGCGCCATCCACCACGACGCACCGCGGCAGGTGGGACGCGCTGTCCAGGTCGTTCCTCGACAGCGGGTCACCGAACCGGTACTGGAAGCAGGCCTCGTCCCAGTCCACCCTCCCTTCAACCGCCAGGGCGTACGGATCGAGCAGGAGCTTGTTCGGATTGCACCGGAGCCCCTCCTCCGGCTGCCATGGGCCGTCCACGCGATAGGCGTAGCGCTGCCCCTGGCCCACTCCTGGCAGGTACCCATGCCAGCAGTAGGCGTCCGTCTCGAGGAGCGGGACCCGCTCCTCCCGCCCGTCGTCATCGAACAGGCAGAGGTCGACGCCTTCCGCCACCTCCGAGAAGAGCGAGAAATTGGTGCCCTCACGGTCGCACGTTGCGCCGAGCGGATAGGCGCGACCCGGCCACACCTCGCGGTTGCTGCCCTCGTTGCGACTCAATCGCCCTCCGCTGCCTGGTCCGCGTCACCCTCGAGCCACCCGCCGCCGCCGGTCGGCGCACGCGGCGTCCCGATCACGTCCTCCTCCGGCGCCAGCTCCGGCCCCACCGGCCCGGTGATGAGCCGGGCCCCTCGCTGCCAGGTGAGATACGACCACCCCCACTGCAGCAGCACCGCCGCGCGGTTTCGGAAGCCGGCGAGGTACATGAGGTGGATGAACAGCCAGATGAACCAGGCGAGTACGCCGTGGATGCTGACGTTCCAGACGCGTCCCACCGCCGCACCCCGACCGATGGTCGCTAGGCTCCCGCGGTCGCTGTAGACGAACGGCTTCCGCGGCTGACCGTCCAGATCGCGCCGGATGTTCCCCGCCGCCGCCTTCCCCTGCTGGATCGCTACGGGCGCGATCCCAGGCAGTGGCTCGCCGGTCTGGTGCGAGAAGCTCGCCATGTCGCCAATCACGAAGACGTCGGGATGGCCGGGCACCGTCAGGTCCGGCTCCACCGCGACGCGGCCGATCCGGTCCCTTCGCTCCGCCACGTCCCCCCCCAGCGGCGACGCCGCCACACCGGCCGACCAGACCACGTTCCGGGTGGGGATCCGCTCCTCGCCCACATGGACGGCCGTGGGGGCGATGTCCGTCACCAGGGAGTCGAGTCGCACTTCCACACCCAGATCTTCCAGTTTCTTCTTCGCCTTCTCCGAGAGCGAAGGAGGATAGGTGGCGAGCAGACGCGGCCCGCCCTCCAGCAGGATCACCCGCGCGCTCGCCGGGTCCACCCGCTTGAAATCGCCCCCGGTCAGCGTATGCCGCGCGACCTCTGCGAACGCCCCCGCCATCTCCACACCTGTGGGGCCACCGCCCACCACCACGAACGTGAGGAGCGCCGTCCGCCGAGTCGCGTCCGGCTCCTGCTCCGCCGCCTCGAAACCCAGCAGGAACCGCCGCCGGATCTCCACCGCGTCCTCCAGCTTCTTCAGCCCCGGGGCCGACGCGGCCCACTCATCGTGGCCGAAGTACTGGTCCACCGCACCGGTCGCCAGGATCAGGTAGTCGTACCCGATCCGGTCGCCGTTCCCCATCACGACCGCGCGCGCCTCCACCTCCACCCCCGTCACCTCACCCAGTCGCACCTGCGCGTTCCCCTGCTTCCTCAGCACATGACGGATCGGTGCGGCGATCTCCGCCGGCGAAAGCGCCGCGGTCGCCACCTGGTAGAGGAGCGGCTGGAACAGGTGATGGTTCCTGCGGTCGATCACCGTCACCCGCACGGCGACGTCCCTCAGAGCTCGGGCTGCGTAGAGGCCGCCGAACCCCGCGCCAACGATCACCACGTGCGGCTCGGCGGGGGTCCTGCTGGAGTCGGGCATGGGCGCGGTTCGGTTCGGGTACGGAGGACTTGCAATCCAGACGGCGATCTGGAACTGCATCCCGCACGGGCTCCGCGCCCGTGTCGGGCGGACACCCGCGGCTCGCAAACCCTGCGCCGGAGGCGCTTCGGCGCTGTCCGGCGCGGGGTATCCAGCGCGGCGGGATAGAATGGTCCAACGCGTCTCCGAGGCCACCGGCGTCACCGGCGTCACCGGCGCCTCCCGGGTCACCGACACCCCCGCGTTCACCGGCACCCCCGAGTTCACCGGCGCCCCCGGGTCACCGACACCCCCGGGTCACCGACACCCCCGAGTCACCGACACCCCCGCGTCCACCGGCGCCCCCGAGGTCACCGGCACCATCGAGGTCACCGGCACCCCCGAGTTCACCGGCACCATCGCGGTCACCGGCACCCCCGAGGTCACCGGCACCATCGCGGGCGACCGCTGAAGGATTGACCTCGGTATTCGGGGGATAGGCTCAGTGCAGGGCGAACGCCGGTGGCGAGAGTGGAATATGCCTCGGATTCCGGGGGAATACCGGAAATCGGAGTTCAGGGGGACTACGGATGTCGAAATCGCCTCGGCGACCTCGCGCGCGGCCGCTGCTCAACGCCCGTTTCGGCCGCCAAGACTGGACTGTCTCCTGCGCGACTCCCGGTGCCGAACGACGTCGCGGTCCCGTCCGCTGCGTTGTTGCCGCCGGCGTTGAGGCCCACTCCACCGCAGCATGGATGCCGTGTACGACAAGGCCAAGAAGCTCCTCATGATGGAGACGGCCGCGCTCACATCCCCCGCGCATGCCCCGCTACCTCGAGCCGGTCCTGAAGCGGGGGAGGACGGCGACATCGACCTGTGGTCCGTGATCACCCACACCGAGCCGATGGAAAAAGGGCCGGATCTCTACCACACCTCCCGGGAGAAGGAGGACGGCTGCCTCGAGGTCGTCCTGAAGCCCGGCGGCTGACCTCCGCACCGGGCTTCCGGGAGTCCCTTCGGGCCGATCTGTGGGCCCCCGCCGCCCGACCTTTCACGCCCAGTGGGGGTAGGACAAGGCCGCAGAACGAGGAACGCGCGGAAGCAATGGAGGATGGGATGGCCGAAGAGATGAGCGCGGGCGGCACGCAGCTGCCGGTGGTGGGGGGTGGGAAGGATGGGAGCCCCGGGTTCGTGACCACGCAGCTGGATTTCGTGGTGAACTGGGCACGGCGCAACTCGTTGTGGCCCATGCCGTTCGGGACGGCGTGCTGCGCCATCGAGATGATGGCGAGCTACGCGTCGCGCTTCAATGTGGCGCGCTTCGGGATGGAGCGCATGAGCTTCAGCCCGCGGCAGGCGGACCTGCTGATCTGCGCGGGTCGGGTGACGTACAAGATGGCGCCGGTGCTGCGGAAGATCTGGGACCAGATGCCGCAGCCGAAGTGGTCGATCAGCATGGGGGCGTGCGCGTCGAGCGGCGGTGTGTTCGACGCCTACTCCATGGTGCAGGGGATCGACACGATCATCCCGGTGGACGTGTACGTGCCGGGGTGCCCGCCGCGGCCGGAGGGTCTGATCTACGGGATCCTGATGCTGCAGGAGAAGATCAAGGGGGAGTCGCTGAGCGCGGCGATCCACGAGCAGACGCGGAGCGAGGACCCCGAGCGCTCGGGCCGGCCGAACCTGCCGGCGGACGTGATCGAGCAGATCGCGGGGCCGTTCGGCAACTCGACGAAGCAGAACAAGATGAGCGGGCTCGTCAGCACGCGGGCCCTGTCGCGGCCCAGGGACCGGAGGCCGTAGCCGAGCTCTGGCGGGTCGCTGAAGATGGCGGTGGCAGGGAGCGAACGGTCGCGTCGCTGCGCTCGCTGGTCGATCGCGTCGCCTGCGGCTCGCTGGTCGATCTCCGCTGCGCTCCGTTCTCTCCGGTATCCCCGCCCGACAGGCGCAACGGGAAGGGCATAGGAGCGTGCCCCTGTCCCCTCGACCCCGCGCGCAGCGCGGTCGCCTCGCGCGAAGCGCGGGCGATCGACCCCCCGCGCCAGCGGGGTCCTCGGGAAGCGAAGCGACCCACGAGGATCGACCCCCCGCGCCAGCGGGTCCCGCAGGGAGCGGAGCGACCGCAGGGAATCGACCCTCGACCCCCTCGACTTCTTCAGCCGCCTGCTAGGACCGCCCGGGCTCCCGCGGCGGGCCGGGCTCCCACAGATCCTCCCGCAGCGCAGCGGGCTCGGTCACCGGCCGACGGCACGTAAAGCGTCGACACACATACGCCGCGGCTCGACCGTCCACGGGAGTGCGACCCTCCAGGAGCGGGATGACCTCCTCCGCGTCCGGCCCCTGGTCGGGAGAGCGAAGCGCCACAATGGTGTTCGGCCGATAGCGTTCCCGGACCACGTCCAGGAGCGCGCGCGTGTCGGCTTCCGCCGCGTCGCCGGCGATGGCCACCTCCTCCGGCGTGGCCAGGTGGAAATCCAACGCCGCCAGCAGGTGGCCGAAGGCGAGGGGCGCCCGCTCCAGCAGACCGCCCATGCTCCGAAGAACGCGTCCGGCCACCCGCTCGTACCGGGGCTCGCCGGTGAAAACCGCCAGCCGAAGCAGCATGAGGGTGGTGGCGGAGTTACCGGAGGGTGTTGCGTTGTCGTCCACATCGCGGGGCCGCACGACCAGCTCCGCGTCTCCTTCGGCGGTGTCGTAGAAGGTGCCCGCCTCCTCGTCCCAGAACCGCTCCAGGATCTCATCGCCCAGCTCACGGGCCACCTCCACCCACCGGGGGTCGAACGTGGCCTCGTAGAGCGAGAGCAGCGCGTCGGCCAGAAGCGCGTGATCCTCCAGAAAGGCGTCGATCTTGGCGACGCCGTCCCGCCACGTCCTCTTCAGCCGACCCTCGGGGCGCAGCTCACGGAGCAGGAACTCCGCGTTCCGCACGGCCGCCTCCAGGTCCTCGCCGCGGCCGATCACGCTGGCGGCGACGGCGTAGGCCTGCAGCATCATGGCGTTCCACGATGTGAGCACCTTCTCGTCCCGTCCTGGCCATTCCCGCTCGGCGCGCTCCCGGTACAGCGCCTCCCGCCCACGCTCCAGGACTTCCTCCAGCCGCTCGGCGGTCACGTTCGCCCGCTCCGCCACCGCCGCCAGGTCGTGATCCACGTGCGGGATACTCCTGCCCTCGAAGTTCCCGGACGCCGCGATGTCGTAATACCCGCGGAAGAGCGGGCCATCGTCGGGGCCCAGGATCCGGTCCACCTCTCCGGGCGTCCAGACGTAGAATCGGCCTTCCTCTCCCTCACTGTCCGCATCCTGCGCGGAGTAGAACCCGCCCTCTCCCGAGGTCATCTCGCGGCGGACGTAATCGAGGATCTCCAGCGCGACCCTTCGCAGCTCGGGGTTTCTGGTTGCCTGATATCCGTGGAGGTAGAGCTGGGCGAGGAGCCCATTGTCGTAGAGCATCTTCTCGAAGTGGGGCACAAGCCAACGGGCGTCCACGCTGTAGCGGTGGAAGCCGCCGCCCACCTGGTCATAGATGCCGCCGCGCGCCATCCGGAGCAGCGTGTGCTCCGCCATGGTCAGCGCTTCCGCCTGGCCCGTCCGGTGGTGATGGCGCAGGAGGAAGTCCACCGTCATGGGCTGCGGGAACTTGGGCGCGCTGCCGAAGCCGCCGTGCCGGCGATCGTACTGCTCGGCGAGCCGCCGCCACGCCTGGTCCAGGAGGGCCGCATCGAGCTGCTCCCTGGGCGCCGTGAGTCGGGTACTTTCCTCCAGCGCCGACCGGAGCCGCGTCGCGCTCCCTTCCACCTCGCCGCGCCGCTCACGGTACGCCTCTTCGATCCCTCGCAGGAGGTCCTGGAAGGAGGGGAGCCCGTGCCGCGGCTCGGGAGGGAAATAGGTGCCGCCGTAAAACGGCTCGCCGTCGGGCGTGAGGAACACCGTCATGGGCCAGCCGCCGTGGCCGGTCATGGTCTGCACGGCCGTCATGTACAGGGAGTCCACGTCCGGCCGCTCCTCACGGTCCACCTTCACGTTGATGAAGTGCCGGTTCATGAGCCGCGCAGTGTCCTCGTCTTCGAACGACTCGTGCGCCATCACGTGACACCAGTGGCACGCCGAGTAGCCGATGGAGAGAAGGACCGGCCGGTCCTCCGACCGCGCTCGCTCGAACGCTTCTTCACCCCAGGGATACCAGTCCACCGGGTTGTGGGCGTGCTGGCGCAGGTACGGACTGCTCTCTGCGGAGAGGCGGTTCGGCATGCCGGTCCTTCTGGTCTCGTGACGGTCTGCTAGCGCGCGACGACCCGGTCCACGTAGCGGTCGATACCGGCCACGACATCCACGACGTCGGCCTTGGCGTCAGCACTGGCGATGTCCTTCGCCAGCTCCAGCAGCACCAACCGTACCCGGTCCCGCTCGTCCCCCCCACCGGCGCCCCCACGACCACCGGCGCTCGACCGGCCCCCCCGCTTCGGGCCGGGCGCCTGGCTCGGCTTCGCTTTCTTCTTCTTCCGCGGCTTCCGCGGCTTCAGCGCCCTCTTCACCTGCAGCGGGTACATGGCGTTGAACTGCCGCGGCGACAGCGAGGCCACGTTCTCGTCCATTTTGGAGGCCTTCTCGAGCAGCGCCTTGTTGGAAATGTCCGGATCCTTCTTGAGCTCCGATTCTATCATTTCCATCACTCTGGGATTCGCGTCAGCCATTGTGTCTCCTGAGGAGAAGGGGGTTTGATCGCTGTACGGGTGAATATTGACAATACGACCGTATATGGGCGCAAAAGTCAAGATATATTCGACCCGGGCGACCGGGGCGCGGCGTCGCGCGCCATGGCTGGCGTCCGTACCGCACCTCTTCTATCTTCCCGGCCTTCCACCGCACGGATCAGAGGAGATGAAAGCATGAAGAGCAGGGTACTGGTGGCGGCACTGGCGCTGGGCGTCCTCGCGTGCGGCGACCCCGAAACCGACGATGACCGCGGCTACACCAAGGCGCCGCTGGAGAACCCGGGGCTGCTGATCGATGGCGAGGATGCCACCGCGATGGCGGCTGTCAACGGTACCAACCTGCCACGCCCGAGCACCGAGTTCGATCAGGCGGGTGAGGCCACGGCCGAGGCCGGAGGGGGCGCGGCGCAGGCGGAAGTGACGCTGGCGCAGGGTGTCTCACAGGAGCAGTACGACCAGGGACAGGAGATCTTTTCGGGGCAGGGGGGCTGCCAGGCGTGTCACGGACCCAACGGCTCCGGCTCGACCCTCGCTCCCAACCTCTCCGACGACCAGTGGCTGCACGTCTCCGGACCGAACCCGGAGGAGATCGCCGGGGTGATCCGCAGCGGCGTGCCCCAGCCCCTCGAGTTTCCGGCGCCCATGCCGCCCATGGGAGGGGCGAATCTCGACGATCAGCAGATCGAGGCGCTGGCCGGCTACGTGGCCTCACTGAGCCAGGGCTGACCCGACACCTCAGAAGAGCGGCGGCTTCGGTCGCTGCGCTCGCTGGAAGAGCTGGATCTGCTCCCGCTCTTCCAGCTTTTGCGCTCTCTGCAGCGCGATCCCCGGTGGGACGTGCCAGTCCACACCCGCGGAGATCGCCACCGGTGCCGACAGCTTCCCGTCCCGGCGGAACAGAAGGGCGTTGTGCCACGTTCCGTCCGTATCGGGGGTCGATCGTACAAAGACTTCCTGTCTCTGGCCCTCTATGATCAGGGACCCGAGTCGTTCTTCGACGGCCGGATAGGCGCCTCGCACCGTGTTCCTCCACAGCTTGATCGTCGTTCGTTCATCTCATCTATCGATACGACGCCGCCCTTCCGGGCACGTCGACGAATACGCCGCTCCGGTCTCATGCCGGCCCGGTTCGCAGGGCCGACCACACGTGCGGCAAACGCAAGAGGCAGACCGGCCGCGCCGTCCACCCGCGGCCGTCCCGGCGCGACGGAACCTGTCCTGAACGGGTTGCGCGCGAGCGACTCCGCCGGCCATGTTCCGCCCCGACCCCTTCACCACCCGGAACGACCGAGAACGAGCGCATGAACCCCGCCGCCACCGTCACCTTCGTCCTGATCGCCGGCTTCGTATGGGGCGGCCTGATCCTGATTCTTACGCTCGCTGTCCGCAAGGAGCAGGGGAAGGCCGGGGAGGAGTAGGCGGTGCCCAAGCGCGAAGACCTGAAGACGATCCTCCTGCTCGGTTCCGGTCCCATCGTCATCGGACAGGGGTGTGAGTTCGACTACTCCGGGACCCAGGCGGTGCGGGCGCTCCGCGAGGAGGGGTACCGCGTCGTCCTGGTGAACAGCAACCCGGCGACGATCATGACGGACCCCGACCTGGCGGACCGGACCTACATCGAGCCGATCACCCCGGAGTGGGTAGAGCGAATCATCGAGCTCGAGCGGCCGGAGGCGCTCCTCCCCACCATGGGCGGCCAGACCGCGCTGAACGTCGCGCTCGAGCTCTACGACCAGGGCGTGCTCGAACGGCACGGTGTCGAGCTCATCGGCGCGGACGCCCGCGCCATCCGCATGGCCGAGGACCGGGAGGAGTTCGCCGACGCCATGGCCCGGATCGGGCTCGCGGTCCCTCACGGCGGATTCGCCCGCAGCATCGAGGAGGCCTTCGCGATCGTCGAGGATACCGGCTACCCCGCCATCATCCGGCCGTCCTTCACCATGGGCGGCACCGGCGGGGGCATCGCGTACAATCGCGAGGAGTTCCGGGAGGCGGTGCAGCGCGGCCTCGACCTTTCGCCCGTCCACGAGGTGCTCATCGACCGGAGCGTCATCGGCTGGAAGGAATACGAGCTCGAGATGATGCGCGACGCCGCCGACAACGTGGTGGTGGTCTGCTCCATCGAGAACATCGATCCCATGGGCGTGCATACCGGCGACAGCGTCACGGTCGCACCGGCTCTGACCCTCTCCGACGTCGAGTACCAGGCGATGCGGGACGCCGCCATCGCCATCATCCGCGAGATCGGCGTGGACGCGGGCGGCTGCAACATCCAGTTCGCCGTGAACCCCGCAGACGGTGAGCTTCTCGTGGTGGAGATGAACCCCCGCGTCAGCCGGTCCTCCGCGCTGGCCTCCAAGGCCACCGGCTTCCCCATCGCCCGGATCGGCGCGAAGCTCGCCGTGGGATATCGTCTCGACGAGCTGCCGAACGACATCACTCGTCAAACACCCGCCTCCTTCGAGCCGGTGCTCGATTACGTCGTCGTCAAGTTCCCCCGCTTCGCCTTCGAGAAGTTTCCGGCCGCCGACAACACCCTGACCGTGCAGATGAAGGCGGTGGGGGAGACCATGGCCATCGGCCGCACCTTCAAGCAGGCGTGGCAGAAGGGGCTCCGCGGGCTGGAGATCGGCCGCGACGGCTGGACCACCGCCGAGCGCCTCCAGGACGACGGTCTCTCCGACGACTCCCTCGATACGCTCCGCGCCGCGCTCCGCCGCCCCACGCCAGAGCGGCCGTTCCAGCTCAAGCGGGCGCTCCAGGCGGGTGTCACCCTCACCGAAGTCCACGAGCTGACCGGCATCGACCCCTGGTTCCTCTCCCAGCTCGCCCAGCTCGTACAGGCCGAGCGCGCGTGGGCGGATTCGGAGTCGGTCGGCCTCGAGGGCGTCGACCAGGCCCGGCTCCGCCGCATGAAGAGACTCGGCTTCAGCGACTCTCAGCTCGCCACCCTCCGCGGCGTGACCGAGCAGGAGGTCCGCGAGCTGCGCTGGTCGCTCGGCGTACGCCCCACCTACCAGATGGTGGACACCTGCGCCGGCGAGTTTCCGGCGGCGACGCCCTACCTGTACAGCGCCTACGAGGACGAGACCGAGGCGCCGCCGAGTGATCGGCGGAAGATCATGATCCTCGGGAGCGGGCCGAACCGTATCGGCCAGGGCATCGAGTTCGACTATTGCTGCGTCCAGGCCGCGCTGGCGCTCCGTGACGATGGCTTCGAGACCATCATGGTCAACTCCAACCCGGAGACGGTATCCACCGACTTCGACGTGAGCGACCGCCTCTACTTCGAGCCGCTCACACTCGAGGACGTGCTGGAGATCGTGGAGCGGGAGAAGCCGGAGGGGGTGATCGTGCAGCTGGGCGGACAGACCCCCCTCAAGCTCGCCGAGCCGCTGGACGCGCTGGGCGTCCCCATCCTCGGCACCACCGTCGATGCCATCGACCGCGCGGAGGACCGCGACCGCTTCGCCTCCCTCTGCCGTACCATCAATGCGGCCGTCCCGCCCAACGGGATGGCGACCAACGTCGAGGAGGCGGTGTCGGTCGCCGACCAAGTGGGCTACCCGGTCCTCGTGCGGCCTTCCTACGTGCTCGGCGGACGGGCCATGGAGATCGTGTACGATGAGCCGTCGCTCAGGAGCTACTTCGAGCGGACGACGCGGGCCAGCACCGACCGCCCCGTCCTCATCGACCGCTTCCTCGAGGACGCCTTCGAAGCCGACGTGGACGCCGTCTCCGATGGCGAGACCGTCGTGATCGCCGGCGTCATGCAGCACATCGAGGACGCCGGCGTCCACTCCGGCGACTCCGCCTGCGTCCTTCCCCCCTACATGCTCAAGGACCAGGAAGTGGACGAGATGAAGAACCTCGCCCGCCGGTTCGCCCGGGAGCTCGGCGTCGTGGGGCTCATGAACGTCCAGTTCGCCATCCGCGACGGAACCGTCTATGTCCTCGAGGTGAACCCGCGAGGGTCGCGCACCGTCCCCTTCGTGGCGAAGGCGACCGGGATCCCCTTCGCCCGTATCGCTTCACGCGCCATGGCCGGCAGGACCCTCGCCGAGGCCGGGCTCGATCCCGACACCGAGCCCGTCCCCGCGGCGGTGGCCGTCAAGGAAGCGGTCTTCCCCTTCGACAAGTTCAACGTCGATGTCATCCTGGGGCCGGAGATGCGATCCACGGGCGAGGTGATGGGCTTCGACCCGTCGTTCGGAATGGCCTTCGCCAAGGCCCAGATTTCCGCGGGTGGGTCCCTGCCCACGACCGGAACCGTGGTCGTCACCGTGAACGACCGGGACAAGCCCACCGTCACGCCCATCGTCCGACGCTTCCACGACCTCGGGTTCCACATCCGGGCGACGGGCGGCACCGCCCGCTACCTCCAGGCCCGAGGCATCCCGGCGGAGCCGATCTTCAAGGTGGGCGAAGCCAGGCCCAACATCGGCGATGGCATCATCAGCGGCGAGGTCCAGCTGCTGATCAACACACCGCTCGGGAAGAAGTCGCAGTACGACGACTACGCCATGCGCCGCACGGCCATCGCCTACAAGGTGCCGTACTGCACGACCATGTCGGCGGCCAGCGCGGCCGCGGATGCGGTGACGGCCCTCGCCCGGCGGAAGCGGGAGGTCATGTGCCTCCAGGAGCGCTTCGCCCTCCAGGCGGATCGCGCCGCGCGGACGGCCGCGAAGTAGCCGAAACGTGGGGGGGCGGCAGGCCCCCCGCACGCTCTCCACACGAAGTGGCGCGCCGCTCCCGCGCCCGGCGCCGCCCGAGTAGCGCCGGGCATCCTCGGGCGCTGTTCGCGGGAACTGTTGGCGGACGCAATGGGACGCGCGCATGCCAGGGCGGGACCAACACTTCCCGCGAACAGCATCAGAGGGTCCGCCCCCGGGCCCACTCCACGGGCCACGCCTGCTCCCATCCGCCGCCGAGTCGAGCCACCACCGGAGCGCCGCCCGGGGCAGGACGCGTGCTGCGACCAGCTAGTCGGCTCGCAAGCTCTCGTTCGGATCCACGTTGGCGGCCCTCCACGCTGGCACTCCGCTGGCCACGGCCGCTACCATGAGCATGGTCCCGGCGGCGACAAGGAGGGCCGTCGGAGCGTAGGGGGGCGTTCCGAAGAGCAGGTCGCGGGCGGCCCACGCGCCGTAGACTCCGGCGGCGAGACCCAGGACGATGCCGAGTGCCGCCAGACGGACGCCACTGGCGAGTACGGAGCCGACCAACCGGTTCCGGGTGGCGCCCAGGGCGGCGCGTATGCCCATCTCCGGGCGCCGCTCCGCCACCTCGAAGGCGAGCGCGCTGTACAGGCCCACGGACGCGACGAGGAGCGCCAGGAGCCCGAATGCGGAGAACAGCGTGGCCCCCAGCCGCCAGGATCGGTAGGACGGGTCGACCACGTCCCTGAATGGCTCGACGGAGACCAGCCTCATGCCCATGGAGCCGAGCTGGCGCCGGACGGCGGGTGCGAGCGCCTTGGGCGCGGCCGTTCGGACCATGAGCCGGCTGGGCGGCCAGGGGTAGGGCGCGTGAGCCAGCGGGAGGTAGTAGTGCATGCTCTCGTCCTCCGTGAGGTCGAACCGGTGGTGGTCCTCGACGATCCCCACCACCGTGGCGCACGGCTCCTCCTGGATGATGAGGCAGCCGCCCAGCGCGTCGCCGCCGGGCCAGACCAGTCCGGCCATGGTTTCGTTCACCACCGCGACCCGGGGTGCGGACTCCGAGTCGTCCGCGTCGCTGAGCCCACGACCCTGAAGCAGATCGAGGCCCAGCGTCTCGAAGTATTCGCCGGTGACCGCGTGGATATAGGCCCCGCCGGCGCGGGTCCGGGGAAGCGAGTCGAGCCCGGGCACACGGAGCTCGTCGCCGATGCTCCGGGCGTTCCGGAAGGGGGTGACCGTGGAAATGGCTGTTCCCTCCACCCCGGCCATGGACCGGATGGATTCCCGGGCCTCCCGGTACAGCGTGGTCATGGTCTCACCGCCCGGGTACCCGCCCTCAGGCTCCACCCGAACCAGGAGGACGGGGGCGGGGTTGAACCCGAGGTCGACGTTCTTCGCGGCGTTGAGACTCAGGACGAAGAGCGACGTTCCCACGAGCAGCACCACGGAGATCGCCGCTTGCACGACCAGCAGTCCCGATCGCAGCCCCGACCGACCTCGCACCACGCCGCGACCGGACCCCTTCAGCGCCTCCGTCGTCTGGGGCTGACTCGAGCGGAACGCCGGGATGATCCCCGCGAACAGACCCGCCACGAGTGCGAGGGCACCACTGAAGGCCGCCACCCTCCAAAGGTCGACGCCGCTCTCCCATTCCGCCCCCGGGACCAGCACGCCGCGGACGATGCCCCCGCCCCAGATCGACACCGCCACCGCCGCCGCCCCGCCGAGGAGCGCCAGCACGACCCCTTCCGTCACCATGGTGCCCACGAGTCGCGCTCGACTCACTCCCAGCGCCAGCCGAACCGCCGTTTCTCGCCGCTGCCGCATGGAGCGCGCAAGAAGCAGGTTCGCCACGTTCGCGCAGGCGAGGAGCAGGACCATCAGCGCCACGCCCATGAGCCACGGCACGATCCGCGCTTCCCGACTCGCCTCGGTCGTCCGGGCCAGGAGCAGCGGCGCCAGCTCGACCGTGGCCTCCGGGTCGTACCGCTCGTCATCCGCACGCGCCGCCCGATGAACCGTCGTGGCCGCAACGGCCGCGGCCTCCGGCGAAACGTTTGCCGCGAGTCGCGCCACTCCCTCCAGCCAGTACCAGCTCCGGCTGTCCACCCATTCGGTCCCCCCCTCCTCCACACTGCCCGCGGGGTACAGCGGAAGCCAGATGTCCACCCGGTCCAGGTCCACCCCCGTGAACCCTTCCGGTGCCACACCCACGATCGTATACGACGCGTCTCCGGCCGCTACCGTCCGACCGATCGCCCCCGGATCGCCGCCGTACTTCCGCTGCCAGTAGCCATGCCCGAGCACCGCCACCGGGTCCGCCCCCACTACGTCATCGTCGGGGCCGAAGAAACGCCCCAGGGCGGGCCGCACCCCAAGCGTGGGAAAGAGACTCGCCGAGGCCAGCGTGACCGGAACCCGCTCTGCCTCCTCGCCCCGTCCCACCACCAGCTCTCGCGACGAGAACACCGCCGTCGACTCGAACACCTCCAGATCCCGCCAGTCCGCATAATCCGGGTACGGCAGGGTACGTTGAGTGGCGATCTCGCCCGTGGTGCTCCGGCGGATGTTCACGAAGAACCGCTTCACCGCGTCGGGTTCCTGGATATGCGCGGGCGGCGTCAGGAAGAGGCGGTCCAGAACCCCGAACATGGTGGCGTTGACTCCCACGCCGAGCGCCATCACCGTTACCACGGCCGCGGCCAGCAGCGGCGCACGACGCAGGCTGCGAACGGCGTCCCGGACCACACGGCCTGACCCCAGGACGGCGTCCAGGAGCCAGGCCCGGCGCTCCCGCCCCTTCGCCAGCCGACGCAGCTCTCGACGATACGACGCCTCGTCGCCGAACCGCCGCGCCGCTTCCGCACGCGCCTCTTCTTCACCGAACCCTTCCGCCACCAGCCGGTGCACCGTCTCCTCCCGATGGAACGCCAGCTCCAGCTCCACCTCACGCTCACTGTCCCCGCCCGCCACACCCAGCCTGAACACCCGACGAACACTCTCGAACCCGCTCATGCCTTGGCCTCCGCATCCTGAGCCTCCGCACGCAGCACCTTGAACACCGCCTCCGCGTAGGCCGTCCAGTCCGTCGCCCCCCGCCGCAACTGCTTCCGGCCAGGCTCCGTCAACCGGTAGAACTTCGCTCGGCGGTTGTTCTCGCTGAGACCCCAGTCACTCTCGAGCCATTTCCGCTTCTCCATCCGGTGCAGGGCCGTGTAGAGCGCCCCGTCCTCCACATGGAGCGCATCGTCCGTGGTCTTCCGGATCCACTCCGCCACCGCATAGCCGTGGCGCGGCCCCCAGACGAGCGCCTTGAGCACCAGCACATCCAGCGTCCCCTGCAGCAGCATGGATCTCCGTCCGTGTTCCCAGTGGTCGTCCCCTCAAGCGTTCAGGGGTAGGACGACCGCAATACGGATAGGGTTGCACGGCGGCGCCGAGGCCACCGGTCCGGTTGCAGTCTCCCCGTACCGCGGTGTAGTCTCCCCTGGACTCAAATCATCGGGAGACCGTCCATGCTTCACATCGTGACCCGGCTCGCGCTGCTGACGCTTGCGCTGGCCTGCCCCACCCTCCTCTTGGCCCAGGGGGGCGCGATCGAGCCCTCGCCCGACCGCACTGTGGGCGAAGGGCCGTACGAGCGGCTGATCATCCGCGGCGTCACGATCGTGGACGGGAGGGGAGCGCCGCCCATCGGACCCATGGACGTGGTGATCGAGGGCAACCGGATCCGCGAGATCCGGAGCGTAGGGGCGCCGGGGGTGCCCATCGACCCCGCCCGGCGTCCTCAGGGGGCGACGCGGGAGATCGACGCCGAGGGAATGTACCTGTTGCCCGGCTTCGTAGACCTTCACGCCCACCAGGGCGGCAGCTCGCAGGGCACGCCGGCGGAGTACGTGCACAAGCTGTGGCTGGGCCACGGCATCACGACGATCCGTGACCCGGGGTCGGGCAACGGCGTGGAGTGGACGCTGCGCGAGGCGGCGCGGAGTGCGCGCAACGAGATCGCGGCGCCGCGCATCTTCGTCTACGTACGCCCCGGGATGGGCTGGGATGACGGGCCCGTCGACTCACCGCAGAAGGCCAGGGCTTACGTCCGGTGGGCCGCCCGTCAGGGGGCGGATGGTCTGAAGCTGGTCAGCTACGAGCCCGACGTGATGGCCGCGCTCATCGACGAGGCGAAGCGGCAGGGGCTGGGTACGCAGGCGCACCTCGATCAGATGGGTGTGGCCCGGATGAACGTGCTGGACGCGGCTCGCCTGGGCCTCGGCTCCATGGAGCACTGGTACGGGCTGCCCGAGGCGCTCTTTTACGACCGCACCGTCCAGGACTATCCGCACGACTACAACTACAACGACGAGTACCACCGCTTCGGCCAGGCCGGCCGGCTGTGGCGACAGGCGGCGGAGCCGGGCAGCGACCGCTGGAACGAGGTAATGGAGGAGCTGCTGGCCCTCGACTTCGTCCTGGATCCCACGCTCACGATCTACGAAGCGAGCCGTGACGTCATGCGCGCACGGGAGGCGGAATGGCACGACGTGTACACGCTCCCGAGCCTCGCCGATTTCTTCGAGCCGAGCCGCACCAGCCACGGCAGCTACTGGTTCAGCTGGACCACGCAGGACGAGATCGAGTGGAAGAACAACTTCCGGAAGTGGATGCTGTTCCTGAACGAGTACAAGAACCGGGGTGGGAAGGTCACGACCGGCAGCGATTCTGGGTTCATCTACAAGCTGTACGGGTTTGGCTACATCCGGGAGCTCGAGCTGCTCCAGGAGGCGGGCTTCCACCCGCTGGAGGTCGTGCGCAGCGCGACTCTGTGGGGCGCGGAGACGCTCGCCGCGCCCACGGGCGAGCCGCCGGAGTTCGGGATGATCCGCGAAGGTGCCCTGGCGGATCTGGTGGTGGTCCCGCTCAATCCGATCCAGGACTTCAAGGTCCTCTACGGCACCGGGACGCTCCGGCTCGATGAGGCGGGAGCGGTGCGGCGAGTGGGCGGTGTCCGGTGGACGATCAAGGACGGCATCGTCTACGACGCCCCCGCCCTTCTGGCCAATGTAGCCGAAATGGTGGCGGAGGCCCGGCGTGCCCGCGCACCCGCCCCTCGGCCGTAGCGCAGGAGAAGCCATGGGGACCGCAACCGCCACCGCGCTGATCTCACATCCGGCCTGTGCGCTTCACGATACGGGCTGGAGCCATCCGGAGCACCAGGGTCGACTGCCGGCCATCACGAAGGGCCTGTACCAGGAGACGCCGGCGCTTCTCGGACGTGCGCTCCAGGAGGAGGCGCCGCTGGCGACCGAGGCCGACCTGCTGCGTGTGCACACCGACCAGCACATCGCCGGTATCCGGGAGGCGGCGGAGCGGGCGGAGGCGGCCGGGTACCCCCTCGACCTTACCCACGACACGCGTCTTTCCGGCGCCTCGTGGGAGGCCGCGCTCGGAGCGGCGGGGGCGGCCATCCACGCCGCGCGGCTGGTCCTGGACGGTCGGGCGGAGACCGCGTTCGCGCTGTCCCGTCCGCCCGGCCACCACGCCACGGCGGACCGCGCCATGGGCTTCTGCCTGTTCAACAGCGCGGCGGTGGCGTCTCGGTGGGCGCAGGCCGAACGCGGCCTCGAGCGTGTGCTGATCCTGGACTGGGACGTCCACCACGGCAACGGCACCCAGGACATCTTCTACGACGACGGAAGCGTCTATTACATGTCCTTTCATCTCCACCCCCACTACCCCGGCACCGGTCGCGCGGACGAGACGGGCGGAGGTGCGGGGGCCGGCACGACGCGCAATGTGCCGCTGGCGCGGGGGACGGAGCCGGAGCGTTACCGTGAGCTGTTCGATCAGGAGGTGCGGGAAGCGATTGCGTCGTTCCAGCCGGGGCTCGTGATCATGTCGGCCGGGTTCGACTGCCTCGCGGGGGATCCGCTCGGGGGGCTGCTGCTGGAGCCGGAGGACCTGCACGGAATGACGCGGCTCGTCATGGAGCAGGCGGCGGCGGTCGGGGCCGGTGTGGTGTCGTTGCTGGAAGGTGGCTATGTCCCGAATCGCGCGGCGGACGGTGCGGTCCAGGTGGTCCGTGCGTTCGCCGGGCTGCCGTCGTCCGATTGACCCGACCGATCGGTTCCGGCACATTCCCGCCATGCTCCGGTCCAGCAAAGATGCGCTCCAAGCCCACACGCCCTCGGCGGTGGGCCTGACCCGTCTCAGTACCCGACTTTCCTTTCCTCCGGGCGGGGAGCTCCTGTACCGCTCCATCCTGCGAGACGTCCAGCTCTCGGATTCGTCGGAATTCGTCATGGTTCCCTGCGGCCGGGGTCGGAGCGCGCTCTTCATCGCCGAGTCCACGGGTGCGGCGGGCGCCGGGGCGGATCCGGACGCGGTGATGGTGGAGGTCGCAACGCGACGGGTGCGCAGGGCGGGCCTCGCCGCGCGTCTCCATTTCGAGACCGCGCCGGTGGAGGAGCTGCCGTACCAGGATGCTGTGTTCGACCTGGCGCTGGGCGAGATAGAGCTGGGCGCAGCGCGGGACCCGAAGGCGGCGGTCAGGGAGCTCGTGCGGGTGACGCGGCCGGGGGGAACCGTGATCCTCGTGCAGCTCGTGTGGACGCGTGCGCTGGAAGAGGAGCGTCAGGCCGAGCTGGTGGGGCGTCTGGGCATTCAGCCGCTGGTGGTAGTGGAATGGAAGCAGCTGCTGCGGGACGCGGGGGTGCAGAATGTGACGGTGGAGGACTGGTCGGACGCGGCCTCGTCGCACAGCCAGCCCTCCGTCCTCGGTGGTCTCGCGGAGCTGTTCACGCTGCGCGGCAAGCTCCGGCTGCTGCCGCGGGCGTGGAAGCGCTGGGGCTGGCGCGGTGTCCGGGTCGTTCTCTCCCGCGAACGGGAGCTGCGGCACCTGGTGGAAGAGGAACGAGTGCTGGGTGTGAGCCTGATCAGGGGCACGCTCCCGGCAGAACCTATGGTGGAGGTGGAGGATGAAGAGCACGGCGAGTGATTTCGGGGGTCTCAAGGCCCGGCTCGAGGAGATCCAGGCGGGGCTCCGGGAGCAGGGGCTGGACGGCTGGCTCCTCTACGACCTGCACGCGCGGAACCCGGTGGCGGGAAAGCTCACCGGGGTGGGCGACCTTACCCGCCGCTATTTCGTGCTCGTGCCCGCCAGCGGCGACCCCACCGTTCTCATGCACGGCATCGAGACCACGCCGTGGGAGCCGTGGCCCTGGCAGAAGCAGACCTACGTCTCCTGGAAGAGTCTGGACGAGCGTCTGGCGGAGCTCATCGGGGGCAGGAAGGTGGCCGTCGAGATCATGGAGAACGACGCGGTGCCGGCGGTCGACATGATCCCCGCCGGCGTGGCCGACCTGCTGAGGAAGGCCGGGGCCGAGCTGCGGCCTTCCGCCGACCTCATCACCCGTTTCTACGCCCGCTGGACCGCGGATGGACTGGCCTCCCACGAGCGCGCTGCGAAGATCCTGGCCGAGGTGGCCCGGGCCACCTTCGAGCGCGCGGCCGAGGCCGTTGGCGCCGGCCGCGAGGTCACGGAGGGAGAGCTCCACCAGTGGCTCCTGGGGCAGCTCTCCGACCGCGGCGCGGGAGTCGGGCCCGACGCCATCGTCGCCAACGGCGTCAACGCCGCCAACCCGCACTACGAGAACGGCCCCGGGGGCGCCGTTCTCGAGAAGGGCGACGTCCTCCTGATCGACCTGTGGGCGCGGGAGTCCGACAGCGCCGTCTACGCCGACCAGACGTGGATGGGCTATCTCGGCGCCACCGTCCCCGACGAGGTGCAGGGCTACTGGGAAGCCATCCGGGACGGCCGGGACGCCGCGGTCGAGTTCCTGCATGAGGAGTGGTCAGCCGGGCGCGTCATCCAGGGGTGGCAGGTGGACGACGTCACCCGGGCCGTGATCCGGGACCGCGGCTGGGACCGCTACTTCATCCACCGGACCGGTCATTCCATCGACCAGGACGTGCACGGAATGGGGCCGAACATCGACAATCTGGAGACCCACGAGACGCGCAAGCTGATCCCCGGGGTGGGCTTCAGCATCGAGCCGGGTATCTACGTTCCCGGGACGGTCGGCCTCCGTACGGAGATCGACGTGTTCATGTCGGAGCACGGGCCGCGGGTGACTACGCCGGAGCCGCAGGCGCAGATCTTCACGCTGCTGCCCTGAGGAGAACGCGCGGATGGCGAATGAGGGGCACGAGAAGGAGGCGGGCACCGGCGATCGCGACCGGACGGGCGTGGCGCCCGGGGGGCTCTACCTGTACGGTGTGGCCCGCACGCGCTCCTGGCGCTCGGCGGGCGCGGAAGCGGAAGGGCTGGTCAAGGTCCGCTACCGCGACCTCGAAGCGCTGGTCCGGCCCGTTCCCTACGCGATCCCGCGCCTCGACGACCAGGGCGTTCGGGAGCACCAGCGGTTCGTCGAGTCGGCCATGCGCCGTGGCACCATTCTCCCCGCCCCGTTCGGGATCGTCTTTCGCGGCCGCCGGGCCGCCATCCGGTTCCTGGAGGACCAGTACATCTCGCTGGACGAGGGGCTGGCGTTCCTCGATGGCCACTGGGAGCTGCGGCTCCACGTGGCCGGCGACGAGGACGACAGCGAGCTCCGGGAGGTCACTACCCACCTGTATTCCGAGCTCCGGCGCTTCGCCCGCGCCGCCATCCCGCTGGAGGCCGGCGAGGGCCGGCTCATGAGTGCGGCGTTCCTGGTGGAGCGGGGCTCGTGGATCGAGTTCGTCGAGCGCAGCGACGACCTCGATCTGGCCCACCCCGGCCTCGTGTTCGACGTCACCGGCCCCTGGCCCGCCTACGATTTCGTCAGGATCCAGGTCTAGCGCCCCATGCTCGTAGAGGTGGCGCTCCCGCTCCCGATGCCGCGGACCTTCACCTACCGGAGCGACGGCCCGGTAGCGCCCGGCACGCGCGTCGAAGTGCCATTCGGCCCACGCCGGCTCGTGGGCTGGGTCATGGGACCGGCACAGGACGGGCCCGAGGTCGCCCGGGTCCGCGACGTCCGGCGTGTGCTGGAAGATCGGCCCAGTGCCGACGACCATCTACGACGCCTCGCCCACTGGGTTGCCGACTACTACATATCCTCCGTGGGGCTGGTGCTGCGCGCCGCGCTCCCCAATCCCATGACCGACGCCGGCGCCGACCCGGTCAAGACCCGCCGCGTCCTGCACCTCACCCGTGAGCTGCCGAGCCTCACTCTCCGCGATGAGGTCTTCGGCCGCGCCCAGCGCCAGCGCGAGTGCTTCGAGTTCGTCGAAGCGGCCGGCGCCACCGCGCCCGTGACCCAGCTCACCGCACAGGGCTTCTCCTACGCCGTGATCAACGGCCTCGTGGAGCGCGAGGTGGCGGAGATCAGAGAGGAGGTGGTGGAGCGGGATCCGTTCTCAGACCTTCCCACGAGCGAGGCGCCGCTTCCAACTCTCACCGCCGCGCAGGCCGCCGCACTGACACCGCTCCTCGATGCCGCCACGGCCGACGGCGGCACCTTCCTCCTTCGCGGCGTGACCGGCTCCGGCAAGACCCGGGTCTACATCGAGCTCCTCCGCGAGGTCGTCGGCCGCCAGGGGAAGGGGGCGATCGTGCTGGTCCCCGAGATCGCCCTCACCCCCCAGACCGTGGGGCGGTTTCGGTCCCAGTTCGGCGAGGACGTCGCCGTGCTCCACTCCGCGCTCTCGGAGGGTGAGCGCTATGACGCCTGGCGCATGCTGCGCTCCGGGGAGCGCCGAATCGCCGTGGGCGCGCGTTCCGCCGTGTTCGCCCCCGTACGCGACCTCGGCGCCATTGTGGTGGACGAGGAGCACGAGGGCAGCTACAAGCAGGGTGAAGCGCCCCGATACCACGCCCGCGAGATCGCCATTGTCCGCGCCCGCATGACCCGTGGCGTGTGCCTCCTGGGCAGCGCGACGCCCGCCCTCGAGAGCTGGGCCAATGTGCGGAAGGGTAAGTTCTCGCTCCTCGAGCTGCCCGACCGTGTGGAGGGGCGGCCGCTGCCCACCGTGGAGGTAGTGGACCTCCGCGCGGGGAAGGACGCGGGCGGCGCTCGGGCCGGCGGGCGGTCCGGTGGCTCCAGGGCGGGTGCGGACGGCGGCGCAGCGGTGGCCCGCGTGCTCTCACCTCCGCTCGTGGCGGGGATCCGGGATCGGCTCGCGCTGGAGGAGCAGACGATCCTGCTCCTGAACCGCCGCGGGTACGCGAGCTTCGTGCAGTGTCGCGACTGCGGCCACGTCTGGCAGTGCCAGCGGTGCAACGTGTCGCTCACCTACCACCGCACTCGCCGCCGACTGATCTGCCACTACTGCTTCCATGAGCAGGCGCCCCCCTCCCGCTGCGAGGAGTGCGGCTCCGAGAGCCTCTCGTTCCGGGGCCTCGGCACCGAACAGGTCGAGCGCATCGTCGCGGAGACGTTTCCCACCGCGCGGGTGGCTCGCATGGACGTCGATACGACCTCCGGCAAGTGGTCGCACCACGAGATCCTCGGCAGGGTCGAGCGGCGCGAGATCGACATCCTCCTCGGCACGCAGATGATCGCCAAGGGCCTCGATTTCCCCCACGTCACGCTCGTGGGCGTCATCAACGCCGACGTCGGCATGAACCTGCCCGACTTCCGCGCGGGCGAGAGGACCTTCCAGCTGCTCACTCAGGTGGCCGGACGCGCCGGACGCGGCACGCGACCCGGCCAGGTCCTGGTCCAGACCGCGCTCCCCGGACACTACGCCGTCCGCCGCGCCCTCGAGCACGATTATCTGGGGTTCGCCGAGCGGGAGCTGGAGGAACGGAAGGAGCCCGAATACCCCCCCCACACCCGCCTCGCCAATGTCGTGATCAGCGGCACCGACGAGGTCCGCGTGCAGGAGGCGGCGGAATCGCTGGCCAGGTGGACCGCCGACGCCGTACGCCAGCTCCGCGCCGGCACCGTGGGGCTCCTCGGGCCCGCACCGTGCGCCATCGATCGGATCCGCGACCGCTGGCGCTGGCACTTCCTGCTGCGCAGCCACAGTGCCCGCAGACTGGGCGCGGTCTGTCGGGCCCTCTACGAGACCCATGGCACGGGCAGCGGCGCAATTCGCGTCACTGTAGACCGCGACCCCGTGGCGCTTCTATGACCGATGGAGTAAACTAGAGAGCCGGAATCCGCAGGGTCCTCGTGGGAAGGAGACTGAATCACGAGCATGGGTTGTCTGGCTCTCAACGCTTCGTTCGAGCCGCTCACGATCCTCTCCGTTCGTCGGGCGCTTCGCCTCGTGATCGACCGCAAGGCCGAGATCCTCGAGGTGGACGAGTCCCGGCTCTATCGCTCGGAGCGGCGGGAGATGCCCTGTCCCGTGGTTATCCGGCTGGTCCGGTATGTCCACGTGCCCCGCAAGTTCCGCAGGCAGGTCACCAACACCTTCCTCTTCGCTCGGGACGGCTACCGGTGCCAGTACTGCGGTCGTCACCGCTCCGAGCTCAAGGGTCGGGAGTTCCTCACCCGCGACCATGTCGTTCCGGTCTCCCGCGGCGGTGCCAATGACTGGGGCAACGTCGTGGCCGCCTGCTCGCCCTGCAACAACCGCAAGGGCCACCGCCTGCCCAGGGAAGTGGGCATGAAGCTCCAGACGGTACCGACGGAGCCGAACCACGTCGAGCTGGTCTGGGCGGTGCGGCGGATCACGGCGGTGCAGGCGAAGTACATCAGCATGTTCTACGGCGAGGAGGTGCTGCGTGCGTTGAAGCCGCACCTTACGGACGCCGAGGAGCAGGATCGCGCCCCTTCCGCAGCCTAGTTCCCTGTCTCCCGCCGCGCCTCGCTGACTCCTCCGGGTTCTATCCCCAGCCCCCCATCACCGCCGCGCCCGCCGCCACGAGCATCAGGAAGGCGAACATCATGAGGCCGATGAGGAGGGCGAATGGGAGCAGGATCGCCACCGCCGGCTTCCAGCCCTCGGTCCCATGGGCTTCGCGGAGCCCGATGATGAGCAGCACGACCATCCAGATCGATCCGACGGGCCCGCCGATGAGCGGGACGACAGCGAAGAGGCCGGGGCTGTAGGCATAGCAGAACGTACGCACGGTGGTGCCGAAGCCGTGCTGCCCGTCGCCCAGGACGCGCAGGAGCGCGTGCGCCATCCCGGCGGCCACGAACAGTATCGCCAGGAGGAGGGCGGGAGTGAGGAGGAAGGTGGTGATCGGACTGATGGCCTCGATCCCGAGCCGGCTCGCGAGCTCCCCTCCCTGACCCGCGCCGGCGAAGAGGGAGAGCGATTCCCAGAATAGGTTGGCGCCGGCTACCAGGAAGACGATGGAGAGGTAGTAGACGAGCGCGGCCCCGGTCCCGCGGTCGCGGGGCAGGAGCCGGAAAAAGGCCGCGGGCTCGAACGTGGCCCGCTTCCACGTCAGGCCGAACGCTGGCAGTACCGGTTCCTCTTCCGCCGGCGGCCATGGAAACGGCGCCGCGCCGGCTGCCAGCACAGTCGCTTCGCCGTACTCCCAGCTGTCACTCATTTTTACCCGTTCAGCCAGCTGCGCACTTTCTCCAGGAGTGTCCCGGAGTTGATGGGCTTGGGCAGAAAGTCGTTGGCCCCGGCATCCAGCGCCAGCGACCGGGCCCCGTCCATCGCCGTCAGGGTGATGATGGGGATCTCACGCGTCTCGGGAAAGCCGCGGAGCTGGCGGGTGGCCTCGAACCCGTCGAGCTCCGGCATCATGATGTCCATGAGGATGAGGTCCGGTGCCGACTGCCGCGCGAGGGTCACGGCCTCCCGACCATTCACGGCGGGGATCACGTGGAATCCGAAGGCCTCGAGGAGCGCGCTCAGGGCTTCACGACTGTCCATGTGATCCTCGGCGATGAGGATCTTCGGCTTCGGGTCCTTGCCGTTCTTTGAGTCGCGGCTGATCTGCGCCATCGAGTGGAACCGGATTGAGTCTGGTAGGCCGCAGCACGAGGTGGGACGGCCCTGTTGGGAATGAGCCGAGGCAAAAATTGCGCCGACACCTGCCGTTTCGGACACCTCGATCCCTTTACGCCCGTAGCCCGGTAGCCTAGCTTCTCCACTCATGAGCGTGGCTTATCTGACGCGGCGGGTCACCTTCTCCGCGGCCCATCGGTACTGGCGGAACGACTGGACCGAAGAGCGCAATCGTTCGGTTTTCGGCGCGTGCGCCAACCCGCACGGCCACGGGCACAACTACGACCTCGAGGCCACGGTGGAGGGAGAGATCGACGCCGACACGGGCTTCGCCGTGGATCTGGGCGCGCTCGACCGCGCGCTCCACGACGCCGTCGTCGCGCCGCTCGACCATCAGCACATCAACCACGCCGTGCCCGGGTTCGGCGCCGAGGGGCGCGTGCCGACCACGGAGAACCTGGCCGCCTGGGCCTGGACCCGGATCCAGGCGCGGCTTCCGGGCGGCACGCGACTCCACCGCGTGCGGTTGCGTGAGGACGAGGACCTCTACGTCGATTTCTTCGGCGGTTGAGCCGGGAGGGCGATCTGAGCAACGACGAATCGGAAGAAGGGAAGGGGCCGGTCCCCGTCCGTGACCTGATGCGGGGCACGACCGCCCACGAGGAGCCGGCGGGAGACCCCCGGTGGGATGGCGCCGACCGGGAGTTCGAGATGGACGGCGAGACCTGGACCGCTCGACCCGCGGGCGCCGGTGCGTACGGAACCGGACGGATGGGATCCGCCAGACTCCTCGCGATCCACTTCGTTCGGACCCGTCAGCCAGAGCGGCCGGTGCGGGAGGCGCTGCTCCCCGCGGGCGAGTTTCCAACCTTGCGCGAACCGGAGCTCCGCACCCTCTTCCACCGGGCGACGGTCATCGACCTGGAGTCGTGACACTGAGCTCGATCCGGCGAACCGCCCCCGACGGTGCGTCCAGCAAAACCTGTCCATTAACCCAAGAGCTGAAGTCTAGATGCCGGAGAACAAGCGAGTACTGACGGGCGACCGACCCACGGGCCGGCTGCACCTGGGTCACTGGGTAGGCAGCATCCAGAACCGGGTGCGCCTCCAGGCGGAGATGGAGTGCTACTTCATCATCGCAGACCTGCATACCCTGACCACAAAACCGGAGAAGGAGCACCTCGCCCAGGTCCCCGGGATGATCCGCGAGATGGTCCTCGACTATCTCGCACTCGGGATCGACCCCGATGCAAGCACCATCTTCGTCCAGTCCGCTGTGCCGGAGACCGCCGAGCTCAACCTGATCTTCGAGATGCTGGTGACGCTCCCGCGCCTCGAGCGCCTCCCCACCATCAAGGACATGGCCCAGGCCGCCGACCTCGACGTGCTCCCGTTCGGCCTCGTCGGCTACCCCGTGCTGCAGGCGGCTGATATCCTCCTGCCCCGCGCCCACGTCGTGCCCGTGGGCAGGGATAATCTCTCGCACGTAGAGATCACCCGCGAGATCGCCCGCCGCTTCAATTACCTCTACGGCGACGTGTTTCCCGAGCCTGAGCCTCTCATCGCCGGGGAGGCCGTCCTGCCCGGGATCGATGGCCAGAGCAAGATGTCGAAGTCCCTCGGAAACGCCATTCTGCTGAGCGACGATGAGAAGACCGTGACCCAGCAGGTCATGAAGATGTTCACGGATCCGAACCGGGTGCGGGCTGACATCCCCGGTCGGGTGGAGGGGAACCCGGTCTTCATCTTCCACGACCTGTTCAATCCGGACGTGGCGGAGGTGGACGACCTGAAGGAGCGTTACCGCACCGGCACGGTGGGGGACGTGGAGGTGAAGCGAAAGCTGGCGAGTGCCCTGAACGACTTCCTGGCCCCCGTCCGGGAGCGGCGAGCGGAGTTCGCGGAGCGCGAGGGGCTGGTGGAGGAGATACTCCACGCCGGCAACGAGGCGATGCGGGCTGTGGCAAGGGAGACGATGGAGAAAGTTCGCGAGGCCATGGGCCTCACCTACTACCGGGATTGAAGGAGGTTCGGATGCGACGCTCGATTCGTTTGACGGGGATGGTGCTGGCGCTCGTGGGAGCCGGGTGTGACACCGGGCCCGAGGCGGGATCTGCGGAGATGGCGGCGGCGGAGGCGGGTGTGACGCTGCCGGAGGTCTCGTGTGAGCCGTCGGAGCGGATGGATTTGGTCGGTCGCGCGAGCCCGTACGATTCGGCGACGATCGAGCTGGGCGAGGGGGTCGCGAAGGTCTGCTACGGGCGTCCGTCGCTGAAGGGCCGCACGATGATCGGAGGCGAGGCGGTGCCGTACGACACGCTGTGGCGGACGGGCGCGAACGAGCCTACCACGATCCACCTCAACGTGCCGGCGAGCATCGCGGGGCTGGAGGTGGAGCCGGGCTCCTACTCGCTCTACACGATCCCGCGGGACGGAACCGAGTGGACGCTGATCGTGAACCGCTCCACCTCCCAGTGGGGGCACGAGTCCACGTACACCGAAGAGGTGAGGGCCCAGGAGGTGGGCCGCGTGCCGGTGGAGGCGGAGCGCCTCGACTCGTCGGTCGAGCAGCTGACCATCCGGCCGGTGGAAGCGAATGCCGGAACCGCGCGCGCCGGCCAGGAGGCTGCCGGGGATGAAGTCGCGGAGAGGCCTGCCGCGGCCGACGCCGGCGCTGCTCCCCGGAACGGCCTCCTGCTGGAGTGGCAGAACACCCGGGTTCACATTCCCATCGCCCCGGTCGGATGACCGGGGGCCGGAAGCCGTCGCTGGAGGTTCGTGCTCCGGCCGATGGCTCCGTCCTGGGCTCCGTGCCCAACCTGGGCCCGGACGCGGTCCGCGCCCTCCTGGAGCGCGCCCGCCGGGCGCAGCCGGAGTGGGCGGGGCGCGGCGTAGCCGAGCGCGCCCGTCTGCTCAACGCCTTTCGTCGTCGTCTGGCGGAGCGGGCTGACGAGGTGGCGGAGCTGAGCAGCCGCGAGTCGGGAAAGCTCGTCTTCGAGGCGCTGGTGGGCGACGTGCTGCCCACCCTGGACCTCGCCCGCTATTACGCCGCCCGGGCCCCCGTGGTGATGAAGGGCCGGACCGTCCGCTCATGGATGGTCTCCAAGAAGGGGAGGGTGGAGCGGGAGCCGTTCGGGGTGGTGGCGGTGATCGCCCCGTGGAACTTCCCGGTCGTGAACCCGATGCGGGCCGTGATGGCGGCGCTGGTGACCGGGAACGCCGTGGTGCTCAAGCCCTCGGAGCTGTCTCCGCTTTCGGCGCTGCTGATGCGGGAGATCGCTACGGAGGCCGGGGTCCCCGAGGACGTGTTCATGATCGCCACTGGAGACGGGGTTACGGGCGCGGCGCTCGTCGATCCGGCGGTCCACAAGATCAGCTTCACGGGATCCGAGGCTGTCGGTCGCAGCGTGGCCGAGGCGGCGGCGCGACAGCTGATCCCGGTGGTGCTCGAGCTGGGCGGGAAGAACGCCATGGTGGTGCTCGCGGACGCCGATCTCGACCGCGCGGTGAACCTCGGTGTTCAGGGCGCCTTCTGGAATGCCGGCCAGATCTGCATTTCCGTGGAGCGTGTGTACGTGGAGGCGCCCGTGTACGATCGCTTCGTGGAGCGCGTCGTGGCGGCGACGGAGGCTTTGGTGGTGGGGAGCGGGCGTGAGCTTGATGCCGATGTGGGTGCGGTCACCACCGCCGCGCAGATGGACCGACTGGACCGGCAGATCGCGGATGCCCGCTCTCGCGGCGCACGGATCCTCACCGGCGGACAGCGGCTGGAAGGCCCCGGGCGCCACTACGCCCCCACGATCGTGGCCGATGCGGATCACACCATGACCATCATGCGGGAGGAGAGTTTCGGTCCCGTCATGCCGATCATGAAGGTGGCCGACGCCGAGGAGGCGATCCGGAGGGCCAACGATTCCCCGTACGCCCTGGCGGCGAGCCTGTGGACGCGTCGACGACGCGGCGAGCGGCTGGTGCGCCGCCTCCGGGGGGGCATGGTGTCCGTCAACGATGTCCTCTACCACGGCGCCATGGCCGGGCTGCCGTTCGGCGGAATGGGGGCCAGCGGCTACGGCCGGGTTCACGGAGAGGAGGGGCTGATGGGGATGACCCAGGCCCGCGCCCTGCTCGTGGACCGCAGCGGCTTCGCCCGCGAGCCCATCGGCGGCTTCCCCTTCCGCCGGTTCGGCGTCGGCCGGGCGCGGGCCCTCGTCCAGCTGATCCACGGCCGTGGGGCCGCATCCCGTGTCCGCGGCCTCATCGGCCTGATCCGGGGTGGGCGGTGACCATGTCACACCCGAGCTGCACGAGGCGTTGTATGGTCGAAACCTCGCGATGGGTCAGCGGTTCGGTCCGATGAACTACGACCGTCTGTTCGACCGGCTGTATCCGGCGTTGTTCCGGTATCTCCGGCGACTCACAGGGGACGCGGACGCCGCGGAGGATGCGGCGCAAGAGGCGTTCGTGCGCCTGACCGAGCATTCACTGCCGGAGGAGGAGGTGCGGCCGTGGCTGTTCACCGTGGCCACGAACCTCATTCGGGACCGGGCACGAAAGTCGGAGCGTCACCGGCGGCTCCAGCCGCACGTGCCGGACGCCCAGACGCCGGACCCGCCGGATGTGTCGGCGGCGAGATCGGAGCGAATCGCCATGGTGCGGAGGGCGCTGGAAGAGCTGTCGGAGCGTGACCGGACCATGCTCCTCATGCGTGAAGAAGGCTTCAAGTACGCTGAGATCGCCACGGCCGTCGGCGTAGCCTCCGGGTCGGTAGGGACCCTGCTGGCGCGAGCCGCGCGACGCTTTGCCGAAACATACACCGCCATGAGGGCGGAAGAGACAATACATGACGCATCTTGAAGACGGGACGCTCCAGGCTTTTCTGGACGACGAGCTCCCCGCCTGTACGCGCGCCGAGGTCGCCGAGCACCTGCTGGGCTGCGAGCGGTGCCACGAGAGCTACGAGCGGCTCGCACAGGCGAATGCCATGTTCACCCAGTCGGTCTCCGTCCTCGATGTGGAGCCGCCGGCGCGGAAGCCGGCGTCGGGCGCCCTCGGCGGGCGTACACGACGCAGCACCGCCACCTTCGTGAGGGCCGCCGGGCTCGTGCTGGCGCTGGCCGCCGCGGCCTCGGCGGCCGTTCCCGGCTCTCCGGTCCGCGAGTGGATCGAACGGGCCGTCGAGCCCGAGCCACCGCCCGCCCCACCGGCCGTTGTCGACGCGGAGGAGCCCGCGGCCACCGCGCCCACCGGCGTGGCCATCCGTCCTTCGAGCAGCGGTCGCCTTCTGGTGGCGCTGATCGGTCTCGAGGACATGGAGATCCGCGTGGAGTCCACGGACGGTGAGGTGGCGAGCGTCAGCGTTCTCGGCGCCGACCGGGACCCGACCTTCAGCACCGGCTCGGGCCGCGTGGACGTGCGCGACGGCGCGGGCGGGATGGTCCGGGTGCGGCTCCCCGCCGGCGTGGACGGAGCCCGCGTCGAGGTCGATGGGAACCTGTACGCGGAGAACCGCGACGGCACGCTCCAGTTGCGCGTCGAGGCCGACACCGTGGACGGAACCTTCATCTGGCGATGACGACCCTGGTCGCGTCCGCGCTGCTGGCCGTAGCGGGCGGACTGCCGCTCCAGGCGGTGGCCGTGGAGGGCGTGGTCCGGAGCTCGGAGAGTGGCTCTCCGCTGGCCTACGCCCATGTCCAGATCCTGGGCGACTCCGCGGCCGACTGGAGTGACGAACGCGGCGCATATCGGCTCGAGGGGCTCCCCCGCGGGGAATGGCAGCTGCGCGTGGTGCACCCCGGGCACGACACGCTGGAGCTCGCCCTCTTCATCCCAGGCGACCGCCCCGTGCATCTCGACCTCACCCTCGATGCGCGGCCGGGTCCGGCCGTAGACGCTCTCGCCGATTTCGAGCCGTTCCAGATGGACTACACGCTGCCCGCCCTCCTGAATACGACCCGGATCGCGATGCTGCTCCAGCGTCTGTACCCGCCGAACCTCACGCGGGAGCGGCGGGGTGGTGAAGCGGTCCTGTGGCTCTGGCTGGACGAGAGCGGCCGCGTGGTGCGCGGCCGGGTCTCATCCTCTTCCGGCTACCCGGCACTCGACTCGATCGCGCTGATCGTCTCCGACAGCATGCGGTTCAGGCCGGCGCGCAACCGTCAGGCGGGCGTGCGGGTGATCGTACGGATCCCGGTGGTGTTCACGGTCCCGGACTCCACCGGCCGGGGCGCGGTGTCGTTGAACTAGAAGCGGCTGCGCAGCGAATTCCGCGGGGATCCGGTCGCCTGGGCGACCGTCGGGGCGGCGTCTGTCGCCATTCGGGTCGGAGCCTCCACGCGGGCGCCCCACACGCATTCCGGGCGAAGACAGATCCCGTGCCCTCGCTCGTCCTCCAGGAAGATCGCATGGCCCTGGCGGATGAGGAACAGGATTCGGCGCTGGAGGTCGATGGGGCGGTGGTTCCAGCGCGCGGTCAGGCTGACCTCGCCGTCGTCGGTGGCGAGCGTCACGCGCACGGTGGGAATCCGCGTATGGAGTGAGACCTGGCGTCGTGGGTAGATCATGGCCACAAGGGTAAAGCCCGTGGCCGTGACTGGCAACGGGTCAGACCCCTTTTTCCCGCCACAGCCGGTCCAGCTCGTTGTGCCGGGGCCCCACGGATTCCCGCCATTCGGGCAGCGCGTAGATCCCGCCGGACGGCGCCGCCGGACGGGGATCGGGCGTTTCTCGCCCGAGCACTTCACGCATTGCCCGCTGGAGCGCGCGGGATGTCTCCAGCATCCGCTCGTGGAAGACGGTGTCCACGCCCGCGTGAGGGCTCATGTTCTGGGCGCTGGGGTGCAGCAGCCAGAGCACGTGCGGCAGCGGCGCCCCGGCCCGGACGGAGCTCCACGCCTCCTCGAAGACGGCGTCCGGGGCAAAGGAGCCGGGCCAGGGGACGGCGCGGCCCCGCTCCAGGCCGGCACCCTCCAGTCGTTTCAGGCCGGGCAGCGTGAGCGTCGGTTTCGAGTCCAGGCGGGTCGCCGCGATGGTGGACCGGAGCGCGACGTTTCCCAGTGCCACCACCACGCGCGGAGCCGTGGCCAGGAGAGTCTCACGTAGAAGGTGCAGACTCGAGGGCAGCTCCCCCACCGGCTGCCTCAGCTCGGCCACCCGAGGCTCGCCGCCCCCCCGCTCGGGGAGCTGGTTCAGCGCGGCCACGATGAACGTCTGATTGCGGTCCAGCCCCACGCCCGAGAGGAGCGCGTCCAGGTTCGCACCGGCGATATCGCCGCCGAAGGGGATGCGTGTGGCGTGCGCCCCCATGCTTCCGCTTCCCATGCCACCGGCGTTCCCCGGAGCGGCCCCGACCCACAATGTGTCGTGTTGTTGCCATGGCCCATTCCGACGCGACCACACCAGGGACCGCCCGGCCTCGGCCCCTGTTGAAAGCCGGCAGGGCTCCGTCAGCCAGGGGTCCTCCAGGCACCCGGGATGCCCTGCGTGCGCCCGCACGAAGATCCGGTGGTAGCGTGCTTCCGTGTCCGGTTGGCTCATGGCCGGCAAGCTGGTAGCGGCTGCGATCCCTCGCAACCCGTGCGGGAAGATGCTAGGCTGTGTGGGCGAAGCATCACGTACCGATGGAGCAGCGATGAACGAGAAACGGGAAATCAGGCACCGCCGGATCGGAGACCGCGAGCTCCGGCCGGAGACGCTGATGATGGGATACGCCTACGATCCGCAGCTGTCGGAGGGGTCGGTGAAGTGTCCCATCTTCCAGACATCCACCTTCGTCTTCAAGAGCGCCGAAGAGGGCAAGGCGTTCTTCGAGCTCGCGTACGGACTCCGCGAGCGTGCCCCGGCCGAGGAGCCGGGGCTGATCTACTCCCGCATCAACAACCCGGACCTGGAGATCCTCGAGGAGCGCCTGGCGCTCTGGGACCGCGCTGAGGCGGCCCTCGTCTTCTCCAGCGGTATGGCGGCCATCGCCACCACACTGCTGACGTTCCTGCGACCCGGCGATACCATCGTGCACAGTGAGCCTGTGTACGGCGGGACGGAATTCCTCCTCTTCAACATCCTGCCGCAGTTCGGGATCCGCCGGTTCGGCTTCAGGGCGGGACGGGAGGGCGCGCTGGAGGAGGCGATCGAGAAGGCGGGGAAGGAGGGGCCGGTGAAGGTCATTCTCGCCGAGACCCCGGCCAACCCCACCAACGCGCTCGTGGACATCGCCCGCTGCGCCGAGCTGGCCGATGAGATCGAGAAGAAGAATGGCGAGCGGCCGGTCGTGGCCGTGGACAACACCTTTCTGGGCCCGCTGTGGCAGCGACCGCTGGAGCATGGCGCCGACCTCGTCCTCTATTCCCTGACGAAGTACGTGGGTGGGCACAGCGACCTGATCGCCGGCGCCGTGCTGGGCGACCGGGGGCGGGTGGGGGCGGTGGCGGGAATGCGCACGATCCTCGGAACCATGGCCGATCCGTGGACGGGCTGGATGCTCATGCGCTCCCTCGAAACGCTCAAGCTCCGCATGACGGGCCAGATGAAGAACGCCCGCTATGTCGCCGAGTTCCTGCGGGATCACCCTCGGGTGAAGAAGGTTCACTACCTCGACTTCCTTACCGAGGACGACCCGGAGTACCCGGTCTACAAGCGGCAGTGCCTCTCCGCGGGCAGCACGTTCTCCTTCGAGGTGAACGGCGGCGAGGCCGAGGCGTTCCGGCTCCTGAACGCCCTCAAGCTGGCCAAGCTCGCCGTCAGTCTCGGCGGCACTGAGACTCTCATGGAGCATCCAGGGACCATGACTCATGCCGATGTCGAGGCCGAGCACCAGCTCGCCATCGGGATCACCCCCGCCATGGTCCGGATCTCCGTCGGCGTCGAGCACCCGGAAGACCTCATCGCGGACCTCGAACAGGCCCTCAACCAGGTCTGAAGGCCTCGGGCGGTTAGATGCTGTTCAGAAGGTCGTCGATGGCCTTCTGGACAGCGTCCCGACTCGCCCCCAGCAGCAGGTTGTCCAGCATCTCTTTCGCGTCGTGCGCCACATCATCCGGATGATGGCGGTCGTCCGCCGATCGCACCACGTTGCCGATCGGGAGGAGCGCGAACTTCGGACCGTTCTCCTCACCCTCACCCTCCGGGTCCCCGCTCCCGCTGTAGCCTCCCTCCACCTCCGGAGGGGGGGCCGGGATGCTCGACTTCCACGGCTCCGACTCCATGTCCGCGCCGTCCCCATCCGAATCGTCCGGCTCCACCGGCAGCACCAGACAGATCCGGCCATCAATGTTCCCCTCACCGTCCTCGCGCGCAGCCAGCGCCACCGACACCGGCGCCGCAAGCAGCGACCGGATGGTCTCCAGTGCGCTCGCCGCCACTACGCTCCGGGCGATCAGACGATCATCGTAGTAGTAGCCTAGCCCCACCGCACCTTCGGGCACGGCGTTGTGCTTGATCGAACGCGCCTCCAGAGCAATCGGGCTCGGGTGCGGTACCACAACGAGATGATCCATGGGCCTCCGGGATCGGGTGCATCCGCTTGTTCTTCGGACGACCACGCCTCGTTCCCGTGACCGTCGTGCCCTCTTACCCTCCTTTCTCCCCTGGGTTCTATCGCGTCCCCCGCACCGCCGGTCTGAACGCCTCGCCCCCGCACCGGCCGCAGGGGGCTTCCCCCCGGCAGTGTGTGCCGGCCTGCACGGAAAAACGTGCCGGTCCGGCAATATGTGCCGCCCTGATTTCGGACGCCCGACGCGCGTCTCTTCTTGGCGTATTGTCGCATAAAGTACTGTGGGACAACGACTTACGTGTAATATTGCAGTTCGCTGACGCGAGGGAACACTGTATGCTTTATGGACAGCCGGGTGGCAATCACAGGCAACAGCGAACGGGATCCTCATGACGGAGACGGAACGTAGAGACTGGAGCCAGTACCGCACCACGGGGGACGTGGAGGTACGCAACCGTCTCGTGGAGCGGCATCTGGCGCTGGTGCATCATTTCGCCGGCCGGATGGAGCCTCGCACGGGCGGCGCGTTCGAGCGCGGCGATCTGGTGAGCGCGGGCGTGCTGGGGCTGATGAAGGCGGTGTCGTCGTTCGACCCGGAGCGGGGCTACCGGTTCAGCACGTTCGCGGCGCAGCGGATCCGTGGGGCGATCCTGGACGAGATGCGGCGGCGTGACGTGGCGCCCCGGTCGGTGCGTCGTCGTCAGCGGCGGCTGGCGGACGCCCGCGCGTCCCTCACGATGGACCTGAACCGGCCGCCGCGGCATTCGGAGCTGGCGGAGGTGCTGGGTGTGGATCCTCAGACGCTCTGGCGCTGGAAGTGGGACATGGATCGGAGCCGGCGAGTGTCGCTGACGGAGGTGGTGAACGAAGAGGGTGGGGAGGAGGGATCCCGGGAGTTGTGGGCGTCGCAGTCTGGCAGCGTCGAGGACCGGCTTGCCCGTGAGCAGGAGGTGTCGCGGCTGGTGCGCGAAATGGAATCGCTGTCGGCGCGGGACCAGCTGATCCTGCGGCGCTACGATCTGGAAGCGAAGACGCTGCGGGAGATTGCCGCTGAGCTGGGTGTGACGGAGTCGCGGATATCGCAGCTGCGGACGCGCGCGTTGAAGCGTCTGCGAGCGCGCATGACGGACATGAGGGAGGCGGCGTGACCGAGCGGGGCAGGCGTCATCGTGTGCTCGTGGTCGAGGATGACCCGGGTGTGCGCCAGATCATGGAGTCGCATCTTACGAAGCGGCGGTTCGACGTGCGGAGCGTCGGGTCGGGGGAGTCGCTTCTCAGCGCGTTGCGGGATCGGAAGCTGGACTACGACCTGGCCCTGGTGGACGTGCATCTGCCGGGGATGTCAGGCGTGGCTCTGACGCGTCTCCTGCTGGCGGCCCGTCCGCTTTCGGCCGTGATCGTGATCACCGGGGATGACGACGCGGTGCTGGGCCGGGAGGCGCTGAGCGCAGGTGCGACGGGCTACCTTCTCAAGCCGTTCCAGCTCTTCGAACTCGACGCCGCGGTGTCTCAGGCGATCTCCATGGGCGAGCTGGTGGAGGCCACCCAGACGCTGGCGCGGGCGCAGTCGGCCGGTCTGAATGACTGGGGCGAGTCGGGAGGCTCGCTGCCGCGCTCCTGGCTCCATGTGGGCGATGAGCAGTCCGGCGCCGGCGCCGGCCACGGTGCGCGTGTCGTGAGCGTGGCCGGGCTCCTGGCCAAGAAGGCGGGCGAGGACGCGCTGGACGCGAAGGGGCGGGACCTGCTGCGGACGGCGGCCCGGACGCACGAGATCGGTCGGCTGACGGGCGCGGGCGGGCGTCAGCAGGTGGCGCAGCGTTCGGCCAGGCTGCTGGAGGATCTCGGGTTCGATCGGGGCGTGTGCGAGATCGTCCGGCAGTCGGCCGAGGACTGGTCGCCGGGCCTCCCACTCACCGCGCGCGTCCTGGCGCTCGCAGACGGGCTGGATCACGAAGCGAGCCGCCGCGCGGCGGAGGGGCAGGAGGCCGACGACGCCATCCGCGAGTCCGTGGACGCCATCATTGGAGCTTCGGGCGACGGCTACGATCCGGGGCTGGCCGAGCTGCTGTCGGCGCAGCGCGAGCAGGTCGAATCCATGTGGGTCCTGCAGCGGCAGGTGGTGCCGGCCTGAGCCCGGCTCAGCTGCCGGGCGCCGTGCTGCTCGACTCCTTCATGGTCACGCTGGCGCGCGGGATCCGGGCCGGTTCCGTCACCAGGAACGCCTCGCGTACGATCCGGGCCTGCTGCGCGTCGTGGGCCTTCTTGTAGCCCTCCGCGGGACTGGCTCGCTCCGGCCGCCCCACGTAGCCCACCGTCTGAGCGTCCGTCGCAATGTGCTGGAGCCACGGCCGCACGTACGTCCAGGCGCCCATGTTCGCCGGCTCCTCCTGCGTCCAGACCAGCTCACGCGCCTCCGGGTACTCCTCCAGGATGGAGCGTAGCCTGTCCTCGGGGAAAGGATAGAGCTGCTCCACCCGCACCACCGCCACCCCTTCCGACGACGCGCGCGCCTCACTCCCCACCAGGTCGTAGTAGACCTTACCGGAGCAGAGCACGACCCTTCGGACGCGGTCGGCTCGTTCCCGGGCCTCCGTGTCGTCGAGAGCGAGACGGAACCTGCCCTCGGTCAGATCGTCGGCCGTGGAAGTGGCCCGCGGGTGTCGGAGCAGGCTCTTCGGGGTCATCAGGACGAGCGGCCGGATCTCCTCCAGGAGCGCCTGCCGCCGGAGCATGTGGAAGTACTGTGCGGGGGTCGAGCAGTTGGCCACGCGCATGTTGTCCTCGGCCGACAGCTGCAGGAACCGCTCGAGCCGCGCACTGGAGTGTTCAGGCCCCTGACCTTCGTAGCCGTGGGGAAGGAGAAGGACGAGCCGGCTCTCCTGTCCCCACTTCGCGCGTCCGGAAGCGAGGAACTGGTCGAGGATGACTTCCGCACCGTTGACAAAGTCACCGAACTGGGCTTCCCAGAGGACGAGGGAATCCCGCGCGGCGGTGCTGTAGCCGTACTCGAAGCCGAGGACGCCGGCCTCGGAGAGCGGGCTGTTGTACACCTCGAAGGGTGCCGTCGCCTCCTCCAGGTGCTGCAGCGGCGTGTACGTCTCCCCCGTCTCCACGTCATGGAGCGTGAGGTGCCGTTGACTGAATGTCCCGCGAGCCGCGTCCTGGCCGGACAGCCGGATCGGTGTGTCCTCCGCCAGGAGCGAGGCCAGGGCCAGTGACTCGGCGTGGGCCCAGTCGATCCCCGACCCCTTCTCCAGCGTCGTTGCGCGCTTCTGCAGCTGCCGCTCGAGCTTCGGGTGCGCCGTGAAGCCCTCCGGCCACTGGTGCAGCTGGCGGTCCAGCGCCCGCAGGCGGTCCGCCGCCACGGCCGTGACCACCGGCGCCTCCAGCGTCGCGGGCTCCACCGGCGGCGTGACCTTCGTGTCCTTGTCCTTCGCCGCGTTCTCCTTGACCTCCTGCTGGACCTCGCCGAGTCGGTCGTAGGCGGCGTTCCAGACCCGGTCGACCTCTTCGGAGTCCACCACGTCGGTGGACGTAAGCTGGTCCGCCCAGATGCGGCGCACGGTGGGATGATCGTCCACCGCGTGGTACATGCGCGGCTGGGTGTACGCGGGCTCGTCGCCCTCGTTGTGTCCGTAGCGGCGGTAGCCCACCAGGTCGATGAGGACGTCGGCCCGGAACTCCGTACGGTACTCCATGGCGAGCCGAACCACCGCCAGGCAGGCCTCCGGATCGTCGGCGTTGGCGTGGAATACCGGGATGTCGAAGCCGCGCGCCAGGTCGCTGGCGTAGTTCGTGGACCGGCCGTCGCTGGGCTCGGTGGTGAAGCCGATCTGGTTGTTCACGATGATGTGGAGCGTGCCGCCCGTCTCGTAGCCCGGCAGCCGGGCCAGGTTGAGCGTCTCCGCCACGATCCCCTGACCGGCGAAGGCGGCGTCTCCATGCATGATGACCGGGAGCACACTCAGCACGTCCTGCTTCAGCTCGGTCGCGTCCCGTTCCGTCTGCTTGGCGCGGGCGATGCCCTCGACCACCGGATTCACGAACTCGAGGTGGCTCGGGTTCGGCGCCAGCGTGACGGTCAGGGGCTCACCGGAAACCGTGGCGTAGGTGCCGCGCTCGCCCAGGTGGTACTTCACGTCGCCCGTGCCGGAACCGAGCTGCTTCCCCTCGAACTCGGCCAGGATCTTGTCGTGCGACCGGCCGAGCACGTGAGCCAGGACGTTGAGGCGGCCGCGGTGCGCCATTCCGAGAACGACCTCGCGCCCGCCGGCGGCGGCCGCCCGCTCGATGGCCAGGTCGAGAATGGGCACGAGCATGTCGTTGCCCTCGATGGAGAACCGCTTCTGACCCAGGTAGGCGCGATGGAGGAACTGCTCCAGCGCTTCGACCTCCGTCAGCCGGTGCAGGAGCCGCTCCTTCTCCTCCGTGGAGAGATCCCGGCGGTGCTCACCGTCCTCGATTCGCCGGCGCAGCCATTCCCGGCGCGTCGGGTCCTCCAGGTGCTCGTACTCGTAGCCGATGGTGCTGGTGTACGTCTGCCGGAGCCAGTCGAGCACCGTTAGCATGCTCGTGCCGGGACCGCCCAGGTCCAGCAGGGACGCGGGAATCGCAGAGAGGTCGCTGGGCTGGATGCCATGGAACTCCAGCGACAGCATGGGATGCCCGCGAGGCTCGCCGCCCAGCGGGTCGAGCTGCGCGGCCGTGTGTCCGTGCAGGCGGTAGGCGTCCACGAGCCCGGCGGCTGCCACGGCCGCGCGCAGCTGGGCCCGTGAGGGGGCTCCCCCCTGATCGACAGGGATGAGCCCCGCCTCCGCCGGGCTCATCCCGAATACGGCTCTCCAGCGCTCGTCCACGGTGGAGGGGTCGCGGATGTAGGACTCGTACAGCTCCTGGGCGTAGCCCGCGTTGTAGGAGTCGAAAACCAGGTTCTTCTTTGCGTCGCTCACAGCCTCAGCCGGTGGCATGGTGCGTACAGGGCATCATTACGTTCCTTGCTGACCCTCCAGCGGGTGCGCGCGTTCCACGCATCCGGGGACAGCTGGTTGTAAGGGCATCAAGATAGAGGCCAGACCGTATGAATACCAGCGGAATCCGACCTCACTCCATGGGCTGGATGGGGAGCGTGAAGCGGAAGGCCGTGCCGGACGGCGAGCTCCGGGCAATCACGACATCGCCGCCCAGGAGCCGCGCGAGTCGCCGGGCCACGCTGAGGCCAAGCCCGGCGCCTCCAGCTCGGCGAGTGGAGGGCTGCTCCACCTGCCAGAAGGAGTTGAACACGTACGGCTGGTGCTCCTCGGGGATCCCCGGCCCGTTGTCGATGACCTCGACCTCGAGGCGGCCGTCGCGCTCCGCCGCGCGCAGCACGATGGTCCCTTTGCGGGCAAATTTGAGCGCGTTGGTGAGGAGCGCCAGGAGGACCTGGAGGAATCGGTCCGGGTCGGTGATGATGCGTTCCGGCAGTGGCCCCTTTTCCAGCCGGAACTCCAGCGACTCCTCCCGCGCCCGCGGCTCCACGATCTCCCGCACGCGTTCCAGCAGCCCGTGGATGTCGGCTTCCACCCCTGTGGGCCGTTCCTGGCCCGTCTCGAGACGGACGTACATGAGGATGCTCTCCATGAGGCCGTGGAGACGATCGGTCCCGGCCCGGATCCGCTGGACATGCTGCTTCTGACGGTCGTTCAGGGGCCCGGAAACCTCCGTGCCGAGAAGCTCGGCGTACCCGAGTACTGCGGTGAGGGGGGTGCGGAGCTCGTGGCTCATCACGGCAAGGAAGTCGGCCTTGGCCCGATTCGCCAGCTGCTCCGCTTCGTAAAGACGGGCGTGGTCGATGGCGCTGCCGATCCGGCGGGCGAGCTCATCGGCTGCGCGAACGTCCATTTTGTCGAACGGCGTCCGCGCGGCCGAGCTGCCGAGAATCAGGAAGCCCAGCACATCGAACCGCGCCCGCACCGGCAGGATCATGAGCGAAGTGGGGTCGAGCTGCAGGACCAGGTCGCGCACGGTGTCGGGCGAGGCCGGGCTCGCGTGCAGTGCCTCGGGGAGGTGGGTGAGCAGCAGCGGCTCGCGCTCGCGGATGACGCGGCCGAGGATGGAGGCGTCCGGTGGAGCCGTACCCATCTGGCGGGTGAGGTCATCCAGCAGCGACTGGCGCACGGGGTCCGCGTGCGTGGCGCAGGTGAACGCAGGGCCGTGGGCGCCCGGCATGAGCTGGACGAGGCAGAAGTCCGCCATCACGTTCGTCACGAGTCGTGTGAGCGTCGGGAGCGTGGCCTCGTAGTCCAGCGACAGGTCCAGGATCATCCCCGCCTGCGCCAGCAGCCTGCGTTCGTCCTGGAGCCGCCGCTGCTGGGTCAGGTCCACCATAGCGCCGGCGATCCTGCTCTTGTCGCCGTTCCTGCCGGGGGCAGCGTAGGCCCGATCCAAGACCTCCGCGTACGCGCCGTCGGCCCGTCGGAACCGGTACTCCTGCGTCCAGAAGGGGGTGTCGTCTTCAAGGAAGGCCTCGAACGCACGCTCCAGCCGCGCCCGGTCGTCCGGGTGCACGTGGTCGAGCCACCACTGGTGGGTGGGCTCGACCACATCCGGTTGGTAGCCGAACAGGTCGCCGAGAGCGCTGTTCCACTCGAACCGTCTCGTGACGGGGTCCAGCTCCCAGATCACCGACTGCGCCGCCCGCCGGACCAGGCTCAGCCGCTCCTCGCTCACCTGCAGCGCCGTTTCCGCTGCCCGGCTGCCGCTGATGTTCCGACTGGTCCCGACCATCCCGACCAGCTCGCCGCCCGCGCCGAAGAGGGGCGAGTTGTTCACGACGACCCAGAACTCGGTCCCATCCCGATGACGTGTGTGGAACTCGCCCGTCCACGTCTCTCCTCGCCGAAGCGCCGCCATGATCCGGGAAGCGTTGTGGCGCATGGAATCGGCGGGCGTGATGTCCAGGATGTTCGAGCCGATCACCTCGTCGGCGCACCAGCCGTAGAGACGGGTGGCGGCCTCGTTCCAGTAGATGATGCGACCGGACTCGTCCGTCGCGATGACCGCCTCGGTCAGCGCATCGAGGACGCTCGCCTTCAGAGCAAGGTCCCCGCTCGGGGGATCCCCTGCGAAGAGGGTGGATACTGCGGAGCTGTCCGCGTTGTCGGGCGGCATGGGCCCTCGTTGTTGTGACCGAAAAACAAAAACGTCCGGGCACTCCTGGCGGGGAAGCGTCGATGGCTTCTCCCGCGTCGGAGGCACGAACGATGGAACGATGCTAATGCGCCCGGTGCGGGAGGGTCAAGCCGGTTGCCCGCGTCGGCGCGCGCCCGCTATCCTTCGAAGCCTGTCGAAGTCCGTCGATCTCCCGACTCGCCGTACCATTTCCGAACCGCATGCCGAAGCAGGAAGATACTCCTCTGATGCGACAGTGGCGCGAAGCGAAATCGCGCCACTCCGACGCCATCATCTTCTTCCGGGTCGGTGACTTCTACGAGATGTTCTACGAGGACGCCGAAGAGGGCTCGAAGCTCCTGGGCCTGACCCTCACGTCCCGCAATAACGGCGGCGCGTCGAACGTCCCGCTGGCGGGGATCCCGGCCAAGGCACGGGACGAATACCTCCAGCGCCTGGTGCGGCTCGGCCGGCGCGTGGCGATCTGCGAGCAGGTCGAGGACCCGGCAGAGGCGAAGGACATCGTCCGACGGGAGGTGGTGGAGACCGTCACGCCGGGCGCCATCACCAGCGATACCCTCCTGGATGAGCGGCGCAACAACTGGCTCGTGGCCGTGCTGGACCCCGGCACCGGCGAGTCCGTGGCGCTGGCCGCCGCGGACATCACCACGGGCGAGTTCCTCGGCACGCGGATCCCCGCCGATCGACTGGAGGCGGAGCTCGCGCGGTTCGAGCCGTCGGAGGTGCTCCTCCCGCGAGCGCGTGAAGGCGTGGGTTCGCCCCCGTTCGAGGGCACGAGCATCACCTATCGACCGGACTGGCTCTTCGACCCGGAGATGGCGACGGACGAGCTGCGCCGGCATTACTCCCTCCACTCGCTGGACGGCCTCGGCATCCAGGAGGGCGATGGGCCGCTGCTGGGTGCCCTGGGCGCGCTCCTCACCTACGTGGGGGAGGTGCAGCCGACATCGGCGAAGGGCCTGCGACGCCCCCAGATCGAGCGGCCAGGCGAGGCCATGGCCCTCGACGCCATGACGCGCCGGAACCTGGAGCTGCTGGAGCCGCTGCGCGCGGACACGGCCCGGGGCGTGGCGGCCACGCTCATCGATGTGGTGGATGAGACGGTCACCGCCATGGGCGGGCGGCTGCTCCGGCGGTGGCTGCTCCGGCCGCTGGTCGCACCGGACGAGATCTGGCGGCGGCAGGAGGCGGTGACGGAGCTGGTGGACGAGCCGTCGGTGCGCCGGGAGCTTCGCACCGAGCTGAAGCAGGTGCGCGACCTGGAGAGACTGGCGGGGAAGGTGGGCGCGGGCCGCGTGGTGCCGCGGGAGCTGGCGGCGCTGGCGGCATCGCTGGCCCGTATACCGCCGGTGGTGGGCGCCCTCGATGGGGCCCGCTCCGAGCGACTCCGCTCGCTGGCCGATGGCCTGGACCCGCTGGACGACGTCCATGCCACCATCACGGCGGCGCTGGCGGACGACCCGCCGGCGGCGCTGGCGGATGGTGGCGTGATCCGGAAGGGCCATGACCCGGCGCTGGACGATCTGCGGGACGCCCGCGACGGGGCCCGCGAGTTCATTGCGAGCCTGCAGCAGGGGGAGCGCGAGCGGACGGGCATCTCCTCTCTCAAGGTGGGCTTCAACAGGGTCTTCGGCTACTACATCGAGGTCACGAAGGCGAACACGGACCGGGTCCCGGAGCACTACCGGCGGAAGCAGACGTTGGCGAACTCCGAGCGCTACGTCACCGAGGAGCTGAACGAATGGGAGGCGAAGGTGCTCGGCGCCGAGGAGCGGATCGCGGAGCTGGAGTCCCGGCTCTTCGGCGAGCTGCGGCAGGAAGTCGCCGCCGCCGTGCCGCGGCTCCTGGAGACCGCCTCCCGCGTGGCCGCCCTCGATGCCCTCGCCGGTTTCGCTCGCCTCGCGGAGCGCCGCGGCTACATCCGGCCGGAAGTGCATACCGGCTACGAGATGGAGATCCGCGCCGGGCGCCATCCGGTGGTGGAGACCATGATGCCCCGCGAGGAGTTCATCCCCAACGATGTCGTGCTCGACGACGACGCCCGCGTCATGATCCTCACGGGCCCGAACATGGCCGGAAAGAGCACGCTCCTGCGGCAGGTGGGGCTGATCCAGCTGCTGGCGCAGGTGGGCTCGTTCGTACCCGCCGCTTCCGCTCGAATCCCGGTATGCGACCGGATCTTCACGCGCGTGGGCGCCTCTGACAACCTGGTGCGCGGACAGTCCACATTCATGGTGGAGATGAGCGAGACGGCTTCCATCCTCCACAACGCCAGCGAGCGCTCTCTGGTGCTGCTGGACGAGATCGGCCGCGGCACCGCCACCTACGATGGGGTCAGCATCGCATGGGCCGTGACCGAGCACCTGCACGAGAAGACCCGGGCGAAGACCATCTTCGCCACGCACTACCACGAGCTCACGCAGCTCGCCGACCAGCTCCCGGCGCTGGTGAACACGAACGTGGCCGTGAAGGAGACGGGCGAGGACATTGTCTTCCTGCGGCGCCTGGAGCCGGGGGGCGCCGACCGATCCTACGGCATCCAGGTGGGACGTCTGGCGGGGCTGCCCGCGGACGTGGTGGGGCGGGCGCGGGAGATCCTCGCGGAACTCGAGGGGACCCACAGCCAGCACGGGGTGGGGCTCGGCCGCCGCGGCGCCCGTCGGCCCACGAGCACGCCACCGCCGGACCAGCTCTCGTTCTTCGGCGCGGCTGAGAGCCCCGTGGTGCGGAAGCTGAAGGATCTCGATCTGGATACCATGACGCCGATCGCGGCGTTGAACTGTCTCGTGGAGCTGAAGAAGGAGGCGGAGGGGTGATGGGAAAGGGGATAGCCATGGTTCTGTGTGCGGTCTCTGTGGGGCTGGCGGCCGGCTGCGACGAGCCCGACGTGCCGATCACACGACCGGAGTCGGTGTCGTTGGAGTCGCCTTTCCGCTACCCTGTGGCGCTGTGGGACTCGGCGATGGAAGGGGAAACGGTGGTAATGGTGCACGTCACGGACATCGGCGGTGTGGACAGCGTGTACGTCCTGGAGCCCAGTGAGCATGTGCCGTTCGACTCAGCGGCCATCCGGGGCGCATACGAACTCAAGTTCGCGCCGGGCCGGCGCGGCGATCGGCGGGTGGCCACGTGGGTACGACTGCCCGTCGTGTTCCGCATGGCCGAGCCGGGAATCGGAGGGATGGAGTGAGCGACGCCACGAGCCGGCACCTGCAGCCGTACGACAACGTGCTCGGGACCGTGGGGTGGACGCCGCTGATCCGGCTGAATCGCGTGGCGGAGGGGATCCGTACCCCGGTGTATGGGAAGGCCGAGTTCATGAACCCGGGCGGGTCCGTCAAGGACCGCATCGGCCCGGCCATCATCGAAGCGGCGGAGCGGTCCGGCGAGCTCAAGCCGGGGGGCACCATCGTGGAGGGAACCAGCGGCAACACGGGCGTCGGGCTCGCGCTGGCGGCCGCCATCAAGGGCTACCGGTGCATTTTCACCATTCCCGACAAGATGAGCCAGGAGAAGGTCCGGCTCCTGAAGGCGTTCGGCGCTGAGGTGATCGTGACCCCCACGGCCGTCCCGCCGGACCATCCTGATGACTACGTGATGACGGCGAAGCGCATCACGAAGGAGACGCCGAACGCCATCCTGGCCAATCAGTTCTACAACCAGGCCAATCCGGAAGCGCACTACGCCACCACGGGGCCGGAGATCTGGCGGCAGACGGACGGTCGCGTCACGCACTTCGTGGCCTCGGCCGGGACTGGTGGGACGATCTCCGGTACGGGGAAGTACCTGAAAGAGAAGAACCCGTCGATCCAGGTGATCGGCGGCGACCCCGCCGGATCGGCGCTGGCCGCCTACTGGCGCACGGGCGAGAAGGTGGAAGGGCAGCCCTACAAGGTGGAGGGGATCGGGAACGAGAAGATCCCCGATACGCTCTGGTTCGACGTGATCGACCGCTACGAGTACGTGCACGACCGGGACGCTTTCCGGATGGCGCGACGACTGACGCGGGAGGAGGGGCTCTTCGTGGGCGGGTCCGCGGGGCTGATCGTCCATCTCGCCCTCCAGGTCGCGCGTGAGGTCGACGACCCCGACGCACTGGTCGTGGCGATCCTCTGCGACACGGGCGAGCGCTACCTCTCCAAGCTGTACAACGAGGAATGGCTTCGGGAGAACCGCCTCATCGAGCCGGAGCGCCTCGACGCCGAGAGCCTCCTCCGCCAGAAGGATGCGGAGACCCCGGACCTGGTGGTGGTCGGCCACGAACAGACCGTGCGACAGGCGCTGGACCTCATCACCACCCATGACGTGAGCCAGGTGCCCGTCATGCGCGAGGAACAGACCGTTGGCTCCGTGGCGGAGGACACCCTGATGGCCCGCGTCCTCGAAGACCCCGCGCTCCTGGACGCGCCCGTCACGGAGATCATGGGCGACGCGTTCCCCGAGGTCGAGCGGAACGCCGGGCTCGAGGACGTGGCGCGACTCCTCACCCGCTCCACTCCCGCCGTTCTGGTGCGCCAGGACGGGGTCCTGCGGGGGATCATCACTCGCTACGACATGGTGCGGCAGCTGACCGGGTAGGGTCGTATTCCCGCGGCCGTCGGCCGGCCCCGGCGGGCGGGTCCGGCGGCTCGCCTCTTGCTCCCTGTTCCGCCGGCAGAAATAGGATGGCAACCATTCCAGGGACCAGAGTGACATGATGAGAGTGGCGGTGACGACAGCGGCGCTGGCGATCGCGCTCGCCGGCTGCGGCTCGGCGGCGAGCAGCATCGCGCCGGGTGCGCTCGGGGTGAGCGCGCGAGACGCGTACGCGGAGGCACGGACATCGGCCCGCGTCTGGTCGCCGAGCGCCCGGCTCCGGTGGGCCGAGGGCCAGGGCATCGATGCCGGGGGCGTGGCGATCCCCGGCGACGGGCTCTGGCGCTTTTATTTCACGGCGCCCGACAAGCGGGAGGAGCTCGTGGTCCAGATCCAGGCGCTGCAGAGCTCCATGGAGGAGCGCGCGCCCACCTCGCCGCCCGGGATCATCATAGGGGACAATGCCCTCGACGACGCCTGGGTGGACTCGAGGGCGGCCATGGACGCCGTGGTGGAGGCCCACACCGGCGCCATGCCCGCTTCGGTCTCCATGCTCCTGGTGCCCACCCGGACGGAGCAATGGATCATCCGCGGACCGGAGGGCGCACCGACGTGGCACATCCACGCGGGGACCGGGGAGGTCCTTCAACCATGAAGATCGGCGTACTGTTCGGTGGGACCAGCGACGAGCGCGATGTGTCCATCGCCAGCGGCTCCGAGGTGGTCCAGGCGCTGAGGGAGGCAGGACACACGGTGGTGGCGGTGGATACCGCCCGCGGCGTGCTCACGGACGAACAGGAGCGCACCCTGCTTCGCACCGGTGTGGCCCCGGACCCGCCGAAGCGGGGCGAGCTCGACATGCTCCGTACGGGCGATCCGACGGCGATCACCAAGGCGCCGGAGCTGGAAGGGGCCGATGTCCTCTTCCTGGCGCTCCATGGCGGGGCCGGGGAAGGGGGCACGCTCCAGGCGCTCCTGGACCTGGTCGGGATCCCGTACACCGGCAGCGGCATGCTGGCCAGTGCCATGGCCATGGACAAGGACATCACCAAGCGGCTTCTCCGCGACGCCGGCGTGCCCACGGCCGAGTGGCGGATGGCGCCGGTGACGGCCGAAGAGGCGGAGTCGGCGCTCGGCTGGCCCGTGGTGGTCAAGCCGAGCAAGCAGGGCTCCACGCTCGGGCTCACGGTCGTCAAGGAGGCCGGTCAGTTCGATGAGGCCATGGAGCTCGCGTTCCGCTACGACGACGAGGTCATGGTCGAGCGCTTCGTCCCCGGACGCGAGCTCACCGTTCCCGTGGTCGGCGAGGAGGCGCTCCCGGTGGGCGAGATCATCTCGAAGAACGAGATTTTCGACTACGAGGCCAAGTACCAGCCGGGTATGGCCGACGAGATCTTCCCTGCCGACCTCCCGGACGACATCACGCGCGAGGCGCAGCGCCTCGCCCTCGAGACCCACCGTACGCTGAAGCTCAGGGGGTTCAGCCGCGTCGATTTCCGCCTGGACGACGACGGAGGCCTGTGGTGCCTCGAGGTCAACACCCTCCCGGGCATGACCTCGGCCAGCCTCGTGCCGAAGGCCGCGAAGGCCGGCGGCGTCGCGTTCCCGCGCCTCTGCGAGCGGATCTGCGAGCTCGCCATCGACGAGCACCGGGGGAGGACGGGAGCGTAAGGCGACCATGGCATACCGCGATCGGTCCACCGGCTACTCCTTCGGCTACGGCCTGACCCCATGGGTGAAGCGCCTGCTCATCGCCAACCTGGTGGTCTACCTCGCCATGCTGGCGGTCCCCGCGCTCGGGGTGTGGCTCGCGCTCGTGCCCGCCGAGACGCTCACGCGCCCGTGGACACTCGTCACCTACATGTTCGTCCACGGCGGGTTCTTCCACCTCTTCTTCAACATGATCATCCTCTTCTTCTTCGGCCCGCCGCTGGAAGGGCTGTGGGGAGGGAGGGAGTTCCTCAAGTTCTACCTGGTGGCCGGGCTCGGCGGCGCGGCCTTCTCCTACATCTTTGCCTACGACCACGCCGTGGTGGGCGCGTCCGGCGCCATGTACGGCGTCATGCTCGCCTTCGCCATGAACTGGCCGGACATGCCCATCCACATCTGGGGGATCCTCCCGGTAAAGGCCAAGTGGTTGGTCGGGTTCCTCGCCGCGGTCTCCATTCTGAGTCTGGTGGGCGGCCAGCAGGATGGCGTTGCCCACTTCGCCCACCTGGGCGGGTTTGCGGCCGGGTTCCTCTATCTGAAGTTCGACGACCAGCTCACCAACCGAATGCAGCGGCTCCGTGAGTTCGTCCACCGCCGAAAGCTCACCGTCACCTCCGCCACCGAGGCCGTCACGAAGGAGACGCCGCCGCCCCGCCGCCGCGGCCGGCGCGACGAGGACCAGGTGCTCGACGAGGTGGACCGCGTCCTCGACAAGATCAGCGAGTCGGGCCTCCAGAGCCTGTCCAAGGAGGAGCTGAAGCTGCTCGACCAGGTCAGCAGGAAGTACCGCCAGAACTGACCGGATGGGGGTGCCTGCCCGAGGATGGGTGTTTACCCTGAAGCCGAAGGATGCTGTATCGGACCCGGCGCCGGCGCGCAGGCCAGCGCGGAGGCGAAAATCGACCTCAGAGGCGGTGACGGATTCCGCCTTGTGCGTCCCGGGCGGCTGAGCCGATCCCGGCCGGTCGCTCTGGGGGGCAGATGCGGTAGCAGCGAAAGAAGAAAGCCGCTGCCCGGGGTCCCGGGCAGCGGCTTCTCGTTGAGGGCCCTTCGTCTTCAGCGGACGCCGAAGCCGATATAAATGTCGAGGAACGAGACGTCTGCATCGTTAAACCCGGCAGCGCCCTCCAACCCATCGTACTTGAAGTCTATCCCGCTCAGCGGATAGTACTTCACGCCCGCGTAGATATTGTTGGTCAGCTGAAGCCCGCCGCCGATGTTGAAGCCGAAGTTGGTCGACCAGTTCGAGTCGCCGCCCGGCATATCGAAGGACGGCCCCTTGGCCATGACCAGCCCGAGCTGGCCCGTAGCGAATGCGGCCACCGGCCCCACGGGCAGATCGAAGCGCAGCCCGGTCATCGCGGGCACGTAGAGGAACCCGCTGTCCACGTCGTCATCGGCCACACTGTGGGCGATGGCGTCCACGGACGTATACCAGCTGAGCGCCGGCGTGACCATGCTCAGCGGGTACGAGAGGTCGACACCGCCGAGGAAGCCGAGATCCGCGCCGTCGGAGTAGTCGCCGGTGGGAATGGATACGCCGGCGTGAGCGCCGATCCCGAAGGTCTGCGCCGCCGCGGGCGCGCTGCCGACGCCGAACAGCAGCGCCATCGTCAGAACGAAGAAAGTTCGCATGGAATGCTCCCGTGAAGTGATCAGTACGAGCCGGCACGCCTCTCCATAGTGGAAGGGGCGTCCAACCCGTTGAGGGTGAGAGATAGCAAGGCCCGTACCCTTTGGCCACCCGGCTGACGCCATTGACACCCCGCTCTGCGGCTATCTACGTTCGAACCCCCCGGGTTCGGGGGAAGACATAGGCCAACTTGAAGGGAGGAGTTATGGCCACCGCGAAGGAGTACGCCACCGAAAGGATCCGGAACGTCGCCGTGTTGGGACACGGCGGCTCCGGTAAGACGACGTTGGTGGATGCGCTCGCGTTCGTCGCCGGGTCGACGCGCCGACACGGCAGCGTCGATGATGGGTCGGCCCTCACCATGTACACGCCCGAGGAGGTCGCCCATGGCCTCTCGATGCAGGCGACACCCGCGTTCGCGGAGTGGGAGGGCACGAAGATCAACCTGCTGGACACGCCGGGATACATGGACTTCACCGGCGAGGCCCTCGCCGCCACACGGGTGACGGATGGCGCTGTGATTGTCCTCGGCGCCACCACCGGGGTCGAGGTGGGCACCGAGAAGGTCTGGGAATATTGCGAGGATCGCGGAATTCCCAGACTTTTTTTCGTCTCCATGATGGATAAGGAGAACGCCGACTTCGAGCGAGTCTACAACGACATCAACCAGCACCTCACCGAGAAGGTGATCCCGGTCGAGATTCCCATCGGTGCCGGGGATGGGTTCCGGGGCATCATCAACCTGTTCAGCGGCCGCGCGCACATCTACGAGCCGGGCGGCACGAGCGGGGAGTACGAGGAGACGGAGATTCCGGAGGAGAAGCGCGAGAAGTTCGAGAAGTGGCGCACGGAACTCATGGAGACCATCGCCACCACGGATGACACGCTGCTCGAGGCGTACCTGGAGGGCGGCGAGATCGACCGGGAGCAGGCGCTGGACGCCATGAAGGCCGCCATGGCCCGCGGCGAGATCTTCCCGCTCTTCTGCGGCGCGCCCCAGAAGACCTGGGGGACCCGTGCGCTGATCCGGAAGATCGTGGAGCTCATGCCGAACCCGGCCGAGGCGCCGGCGCAGATCGCACAGCGGCCGAACATCGACCAGGTGGTGGAGCTGCGTGCCGCCGATGACCAGCCGTTCGCCGCGCTGGTCTACAAGACTCTGAGCGAGCCCCACGTGGGCGAGCTCTCCTTCTTTCGCGTATTCAGCGGCCATGTAGAGCAGGGGATGGAGGTCGTAAACGCAAACCGCGAGTCGCCCGAGAAGCTCGCCCACGTCTCCATCTCCCAGGGCAAGGAGCGCATGGAGGTCCCGGTCCTGCACGCCGGGGACCTGGGCATCGTGGCGAAACTGAAGGATACGCACACCAACGACACCATCTGTGACCCCGACCGCCCGCTCGTCATCGAGCCCATACGCTTCCCGAAGCCGGACAGCGCCGTCGCCATCCAGGCGGCCAGTCGAAGCGATGAGGACAAGCTCGGGACAGGGCTCGGTCGACTGCACGAAGAGGATCCCACGTTTGCCAGCGGCTACGACCCCGAGGTTCGCCAGACCATCATCCGCGGCCTGGGCGAGCTCCACCTGGACGTCCAGATGGAGCGGCTCAAGCGGAAATACGGCGTGGAGGTGACCACGGAGCAGCCACGGATCCACTACAGGGAGACGATCCGGAAGCAGGCGGAGGCACAGGGCAAGTACAAGAAGCAGACGGGCGGGCGCGGCCAGTTCGGCGACTGCCACGTTCGGCTCAAGCCGCTGCCGCGGGACGAGGGCTACCGGTTCACCGACTCCATCACCGGTGGCGTGATCCCGAACAAGTTCATTCCGTCGGTGGACAAGGGCGTGCGCGAGGCAGCGGCGAAGGGCGTGATCGCGGGGTATCCCGTGGTGGACCTCGAGGCCGAATGCTTCGACGGCTCCTACCACAACGTGGATTCCAGCGACGTGGCCTTCCAGGTGGCTGGCTCCATGGCCTTCAAAAAGGCGGTGAAGGACGCCGCCCCCGTGCTCCTGGAGCCCATCATGGAGGTCGAGATCACCACCCCCGAGGACTTCATGGGCGACATCATGGGGGACCTGAACCAGCGCAGAGGGAAGATCCAGGGCATGGAAACCCAGGGATCGAAGACGGTGATCCGCGCGCTGGTGCCTGAGGCGGAGCTGTACAAGTACGCCACGACGCTCCGGTCCATGAGTCACGGTCGGGCGATGCACAGCCGCACGTTTCACGGCTATGAGGAGGTGCCGCAGCACGTGGCCCAGCAGCTGATAGACTCCGCAAGCCGCGAGGAGGAGGAAATCACGGCCTGATCCGGCCGCAGGGTGCAGCCGGTGGGTCGGACCCGGCTACGGGACCCGGAGTTCGGGGAGTGGCAGGAGCGCTCCGTGCTCTCCGGGTTCCGCGCCGGGGCGTGGGGCCCTTACGCGGGCTGACGCCGGGGCGACGCGGCGGTCAGGTGTGTGGGATGGATGGGCAGCGTCAGGAGGAAGACGGTCTCTCCCGTGGCCGGGTGGGAGTCCACTTCGATGGTCCCGCCATGGGCCTCCACACCCGCCCGCGCGATGGGCAGCCCCAGGCCGGCGCCCACCCGTCCGGAGGCGTCCCGCCCACGGTAGTAGCGGTCGAAGACGTGGGCGCGGCTTTCCGGTGGGATGGGTGGGCCCTGATCCCTGACCGCGAACGTGACCATCCCGCCGAGCCCCGCGACCCGGATCTCGATCCGTCCCCCTCGCGGGCTGAACTTGATGGCGTTCTCCAGGAGGTGCCCGAACACTTCCTCCCGCAGGATATCCGGGTCGGCGATGAGGAAGCTCGGGGCGGAGTCGTCGACCGTCGCGGCCACGGTGATCCCGTGCCGGGAGCCGAGACCGGTGTAGGAGCGTCCGAGCTCCACGGCGAAGTGACGCAGGTTGATCTCCTCGAGCCCCAGCTGGAGCCCCGCCGCCTGGATCCGGCTGATCTCCAACAGCTGGTTCAGTCGGGTGCTCAACGTCCGGGTCTGGCGCCCGAGGGAGTCGAGGATCTGGCGGTGCCGTTCTCCCAGCTCATCGGGCAGCTCCTCGGCCAGCAGTTCGGCGTACCCGCTGATGACGTTGATGGGCGTTTTCAGGTCGTGGGTGGCAATACCGACGAACTCGGCCTTCATCCGGTCCAGATCCGCGAGCTGGAGCGCCATGGACCGAAACGTCCGGAACAGCTCGCCGACCTCGTCCTGGCGCTCGTAGGGCAGGTTCTCAGGGGGGTGGAAGTCGCCATCGGCGACGCGAGCCATGGACGTGGACAGCCGGTTGAGCGGTCGGGTCAGGTAGCGGGCCGTGAGCAGGGTGAGGAGGCCGGCCACGAGGAGGCCCAGGAGCAGTGCGGTGGTGGTGATGGTGACCGCCCGTCCCGTGATCTCGTCCACTGAGCTGAGCCGCGCGGCCGTGAGGGCGTCCACAGCGCCCGCGAGCGTCTCCGCCGATTCCGTGGAGGCGAGGATGAGAGGAGTGAGCTGGTAGCGCAGGAGCTGGGTCGCCGCCTCCGCATGGCCGGCTTCCATCAAAAGGGATGTGAGGGAGGAGACGGCGGAGAGCATGGGCACGGGGATCCGGGCCTGGTCTACCGCCTCCGCGTAGCCGGCCGACCGCAGACGGTCGAGGTCGCGGCCGACGCTGGCTACCGCCTGACGCGTGAGCTCGCCGAGCTCCGGATCGCCGGTGGCCACGTAGGTCCGCTGGTATCGGTCCAGCCGTTCCAGACCCGTCTGGATCCGGCCAACCATGTACGCGGCTTCAGCCGTCCGCTCCCGGAGGTCGAGAGCCGTGGACCTCACTGCACGGACGCTCGTCACCCCCAGGAGCGCGGGGACCGCCATCACCACCAGCACCGCGAGAAGGCTCAGGATGAACCGGGTTCGGAGCTTCACGCCATCGCCCGCTGGGTGAGCCTCGAGATCTCCACGTCCTGGCGAGCCACCTTCCGCTCCAGTTCCCGGACCTGGCGTCGCAACGCTTCCCGCTCCGTCTCGAGGGACCGGACCCGGTCCGGGTCGGGGCCGCTGAGGGCCGCCGGAGCGCGGGATCTGGCCGGATCCGGGCGATCGGCCCGCACCGGCACGGTAGCCTCGGCTGCCTGGCCGAGGACGTGAACCTCCGGCGCGATCCGGAGCATGGCCTCGACGACGTCCGGATCGAAATGGGACCCGGAGCACGCCTTCAACTCGTCGAGCGCCTCCTTCACCGACCATGCCCCCTTGTACGGCCGCTCGTGGGTGAGGGAATCGAAGACGTCGGCCACCGCGACGATCCGCCCGGAGAGGGGAATCTCCTGGCCGGCGATCCCCTCCGGGTAGCCACCCCCGTCCCAGTGCTCGTGGTGGACGTAGGCGATCTCCTGCGCCAGCTGGAGGATCGGGAATCGGCTGCCCGACAGGATATCGGTGCCGATCCGTGTGTGGTCCTGCATCACCGCGCGTTCGTGGTCGGTGAGCCGGCCTCGCTTCAACAGGATGGCATCGGGGATGCCGATCTTCCCGATGTCGTGGAGGGGCGCTGCTCGCCGGATCAGCTCGATCCAGTCGAGGGGCTCCCCCAGGATCTGGGCGAGCCGTGCGGCCACGCGGCCCACCCGCTGGGTGTGCTGGCCCGTGTCGTCATCCCGGTACTCGGCCGCCCGCGCCAGGCGGTCGAGGATCTCGAGGCGCGCCGCCTCCAACTCCCGCGTCCGATCCACGACGCGGTCTTCGAGAAGGGTGTTGTATTCCCGGAGACGGGCCTGGAGGAACCGGGTCTCGAGCAGGTTGTGGACCCGGAGCCGGACGTCGGCGGGGCTGAGCGGCTTGGTGAGGAAGTCGCGCGCGCCGAGCGAGAGCGCCCGGCGCTGTGCGCTTGCCGCGGTGTCGGCCGTGACCACGAGCACCGGCAGGTACGATCCCGGCGCCAGCTGACCGCGGACGCGCTCGAGGAATTGAAAGCCGTCCAGCGTGGGCATCATGAGGTCCAGGAGCACCAGGTCCGGCTCCGCCTCGGCCACCGAGTTCAGCGCGGCCACGGAATCGCTGAACTCCACCAGCTCACCGTACCCCTCCGGTTCGAGGACGTGGCGGAGGAACTCGGTGTTGGCCGGGTCATCATCGACGATCAGGATGCGCACCCGGTCCCGCGGAACGCCCTGCGGCTCTAAGCTGGTCAAATTTCTCTTCCCCGGAGGTATCGACGTGATCCTCAAATGTCACAGCGATACGCGTCGGAGGTCAATTCCCCGTCTGATTAGACACCCGCTCAAGGTGAGGAGCGGGCGTTCGTCCGGGCGCCGGCCTGGGCGCGGTCAGGTGGTGCCGTCTCGCTCCAGCTCTATGGCCGGTGCGGCTCGCCGCCGTGCCAGCCAGTGATCGACGCTGTATCGACCCGGTCCGATCAGCGCCAGGCCGAGCGCGACCCACATGTTCTTGAACGCGTGGGCTGGGGTGCCATTCCCGGTCGTCAGGTGGCCGAGCCACGCCATGAACATGGTGCCGGCGATCAGCAGGGCGGCCGGTCGGAAGAGGAACCCCGCGGCGATCAGAAGCCCGCCAATCCCTTCCGCGAACGCCGCCAGGAACCCGAAGAAGGTGTGGCCGAAGCCGATCCCCAGCGTCTCCACCGAGCTGCCGACTCCCGCCCAGCGCTCGGGTCCGCCCATCAGCTTGCCCCAGCCGTGGAAGTACGTGAAGCCGAGGCCAAAGCCCAGCCTTAGTACCAGCAGCCCGATGTCTGCCCAGCGGTTCGTCTTCTCTGCCGCCATCACTGCTCCGTGGTGGGGTCACGGCTGAGTCGGGCGGCGATCTGCTTCCACTCCGGGAGCAGCTCGCGCACCTCGTAGCGCGGACGGATGTCCACCGGCACATCCGTCAGGCGCGCCACAGCCGCCTCGATTTCCGGCCGCATCTGGCCGTATTCCTCCAGGAGCCGGCCGGCCCGCTCGTAGTCGCCCTCGGCCTCGAGCGTGAGCAGTTCCGTGGCCAGCGATCGCACCGCCGCCTCCATCGCCGGGATGTCGGCCGTGATCATGCCCTCGTCGTCGAACCGGATCGCACCCTTCTCCCACAGCCAGTTGAACTGGATGAGGTTGGCCTGGCCGTGGGCCTCGGTGGCGCCGAACCGGATCGAGCGGAACAGGTCGGGGAGCTCTCCCACGAACGCGGCGCGGACGAAGGCGTCGTTGTAGAGCCCGCGCTCGCGGAGCACCGTGAGGTTGTGCAGCCCCACCACGTCGGCCTTGGCTTCCTCGATGGCGCTGTAGCGGTCCTGGAGCGCCTGGTTCACCGTGATCCGTGCGCCATCACGCTCGATGAAGCCGGGCCCGAGCCCGTGTGCAAGCTCGTGCATGAGCACGCTCGTGAACCACGGCTGGAACTCCAGGTCGGCCAGCATGGCCGGGTCGAGAATGGCCTCGGCGATGGGCTGGAGGATCTGGTCGAACTTGGCCTGGCTCACGTTCCGGAGCATGACCTTCTTCGACCCCTTCGCGCTCCGGACCCGTTCGTCGTTCGGCAGGTTGAAGGCGATGGTCTGAACCCCTGCCCGCGTGTCGCCGGCCGTGTACACCACATCCACCACCCGCATGGGGCTCTCGAAGCCGCGCTCGACGTTCTTCATCCGATCGGGGACCGGCAGGTTCTCCTCCAGCATCCGCAGCGCACTCTTCAGCGTGTCCAGCTCGGCGCTGGCCGCCGCGTCGGCCACGGTGACGAAGCTCTCGAACGCCGCCTTCGACCCCGTCAGGGCGTCCTCGTAGACCTCGTACGGTCCGATGGTGGGCTCGATCTTCGTGCCCTGGATGTCCATCCACGCCATGTCGCTGGGGTAATAGTCGTCGGTCAGGAACGACTCAGCCCGGCTCTCCAGGTACCTCGACAGCGACGCGTTCCGCGACAGGGCGGCGGCCTCCCGCAGCAGCGTGGCCGCGCGCCCGAGCTCGGCCCCGAACGCTTCGGAGTAGGGGACGGCCACGAGGGAGTCGCCGCGCCGCTCCACCATGGTGAATGTGCCCAGCAGCGCCTCCCGCTGGTCGGGGTGTGCCTCGAGGTAGGCGTCGAGCTCTTCGCGCGTGAGGTCGGCCGGGTAGAAGCCGGCGCCTGCCGGCTTCGGTCCAACGGCCAGGAACGGCTCCTGATCCGCCTGCCGGTCCCACGGGCCCACCATGATGTCGTGGTAGATCGACGCCGGGTCGTCCTTCTCCATAGCCGCCACGCCCCGCGACCACGCCGGCTTTTCGCCGCTCACCTGCCGCGCAAAGAGCTCGTGCATGACGTCGGAGGCTTCCACCAGCTTCGCCAGCACCGCCTTCTCCCAGTCCGCGAGCGCCGCCTCGTCGAACTCGATGGACGCGGGGGCGAAGTTCGTCACCCGCTGCTCGAGCTCGGCCGTGGTGACTCCCTCCGCCAGCGGGATCGGCTCCTCGTTGCGGTCCAGTGAGCAGCCGCTCAACAGCAGGAGGGGTAGAACCAGCCACGTGACCCCCAGCCCATGCATCGTCGATTCCATCATCGGATCCGCCCTCCTCATTCGTTCTCCGACCGCGTTCATCAGGTGATTGGGACGCGGTGCCCGCACGTCGAGGTTGGGGCGTGCATCCTCGAAGCACAAGCGCGCGTCCACCTACAGCTCCAGCGTGCGTATGGTATTTGCCCTATATTTGCGTACCTTGGTCTATCCGGCTTCTCCCCGAGCCGGACGCCGCCCCCCCCCGGCGAGAGGTGGTTCCGTGAGCGGTGCCGTGAACATCCCGCTGACGCTGTCGGAGCGCTATCGACTCGAGCGCGAGCTCGGCCATGGCGCCATGGGCTACGTGTATCTGGCGCGCGACCTCAAGCACGGACGGGAGGTCGCGGTCAAGGTGCTCACGCCCGCCACGGCACACGCCTTGGACAGCGAGCGATTTCTGGCGGAAGTGCGTACGGCTGCCGGTCTCAATCACCCACACATCCTCACGGTCCACGAGAGCGGCGAGGCTGATGGGCGACTGTACTACGTAATGCCGCGCGTCGAGGGCTCTTCGTTGCGGGACCTCCTCGAGCGCAAGCCCCGCCTGCCGCTGACCCAGGCTGTGGATATCGCACGGCAGGTTTCCGAGGGGCTCTCCTACGCGCACGCTCGCGGAATCGTCCATCGGGACATCAAGCCCGGCAACATTCTGGTGGGCGCCACGGGCCACGTCTACATCGCCGACTTCGGCCTGGCGCTCGCGATGTCGAGCGTTAGCAGCGTGCGCCGGACGGCCGCAGGGATCGCCGTGGGGTCGCCCTTGTACATGAGCCCAGAGCAGGCGGCGGGAGAAGCCGATGTGGATGCCCGCAGCGACATCTACTCCCTGGGGTGCGTCCTCTTCGAGATGCTGGCGGGGGCTCCGCCGTTCCCCGGCACGGACGCACGGCAGGTGCTGAGCCACCACGTCATGACTTCGCCGCCCCTGCTGCGTGCCCGGCGGGCCGATGTGCCGCGTGACCTGGAGGGAGCGGTGCAGAAGGCCCTGGCCAAGGATCCGGCCGATCGATATACCACGGCGGAGCAGTTCTGTCGGGACCTGGAGCGACACGGCCCGGATGCTTCGAGCTCCTCGCGGGACCTCGACCCCGGCGAGACGGGTGCACCGCCAGCCCTGGCTGGCGACGCGGCAGGAGAGTCGAGCAATCTCGCCGCCGCTGTCCGCCGATTGCGTCGCCGTCCCGCTGCCAAGTGGCTGCTCGCCTATCTTGCGATCGGTGCCCTTCTCCTTCTGGGTGGGCCGGCAGTCACCCGGCAGTTGGGTGGCTCCCCAGCCGCCCTCCGAGTGGCGCTGCTGCTCTTTGGAGCGGGTGCGCTCGCACTCGCTCTCATCCCCTGGCTGACCGCCCGCCGCGGCCGTCCTCCCCCGCATCGGCTCGAGACCACGCTGCTCCTCGTCTTCAGTTTCTGCGGCGTCCTCGCGGCCGGCGCGATGGTGGTCGCAGGGTGGGACGACGCCGGGAGCATGGGGCCGCTGGCCGCCGCGGATGTCCGCCTGACAGACGGCCCCCCCTCGATGGGCGATCTGGACCCGCGCCGGGTAGCGGTCCTCTACTTCGACGAACGGAGCACGGACGACGATACCGGCTATCTGGCGGCCGCCTTCACGGAGGAGCTGATCGACGCGCTTACGGGGGTCGAAGGGCTGGAGGTCCTCTCGAAGCACGCGGTTGCACCGTTCCGGGAGGGATCGGTTCCGCTGGAGGAGATCGTGCGCACGTTGGGGGCCGGTACGGTCGTGAGCGGAGCCGTGCGTCAGGAAGGCGACCGCATCCACGTGAGCATCCAATTGGTGGAGGGCGAAAGCGGGACGCAGCGGTGGCGCACCACGTTCGAGCGTTCGAGCGGTGAGCTGTTGGCGGCGCAGGACCAGCTCGTGGGGGAAGTCGCGCGCGCGCTTCGCTCGCGGCTCGGCTACGAGTTCGAGCTCCGCACCAGTCGCCAGGAGGCCAGCAGCGACGCGGCCTGGCGACTCGTCCGGAAGGGCGACGAGCTGGTCCGAACGCTGACCGTCAGGCAACTGCCCATGCACGATCCGGATGCCGCTGAACGGTTCGCCCACCGGGCCGACTCCCTCTACACCGAAGCCGAGCACCTCGACCCGCTCTGGGCCGAGCCGACCCTTCGGCGGGCGGAGGTGGCGGAGCTCCGCTCCCGGTTGCACCGGCCGGCATCGGATCGCCGGAGCCCTGAGTACCTGGAGCATGGAATCGCCCTTGCCACCGCGATCCTCGCCCGTGATTCCGTCTACGCTCCCGCCCTCGAGATGCGAGGACGATTGCGGTACCACCTCGCGGAGAGCACCGTGGGACCGGAGGCCGAGCGGCTGCTGGTCGCGGCGTCGGCCGACCTCGAGCGATCCGTGGCGCTGCGGCCGTCTCTCGCTATTGGCTGGTGGACCCTGAGCCGTGTGCGTTGGCGTCAGGGCTGGTTCGCCGAAGCCGCTGCTGCCGCGGAGCGTGCATTCGAGGCCGACGCCTTCCTGGAGATGCCGGAAGAGGTGCTCTTCCAGCTGTATAACACCGCCTTCGCCCAGGAGCGACTGGATGAGGCGATCCGCTGGTGCGACATAGGTCGCCAGCGGCACCCGGACGCCCTGCATTTCGTCCTGTGTCGCCTGTATTTGCTCGCCTCCGTGGACAGCCTGACCCCCGACATCGACCACGGTTGGGATCTGGTCGACTCCCTTACCGCCCGGGCCTCAGGGTTGCGCCGTGACGACTACCGTATTCTCGGGCAGCTCCAGGTGGCGAAGATCGCCGTCCAGGTGGGGCGCCCGGACAGCGCACGCGCAATCCTCCGTCGCATCGCCTCTGCGCACCAGGGTATCCCAGACTTGGCCACCTACGACGCCGCCCACGCGTACCTTCTGCTGGGTGAGCGCGCGGAGGCCCTGCGTCTGCTCCGCCGCTGGGTTGAATACGGCGGCCCCCAGAAGGCGGCTTCCCTGGCCAGGGACTGGTGGTTCCGCTCGCTCCGGGGGGACTCCGCCTTCGACGCCCTGGTGGGGCAGTCAATGGCGGATCGCTAGCGGTGCCGGAGCTCCGATTCGGGCCAGAGCACCACTTCAGGGTCGCTCTCGTGTTGCTTGCCGGCGCTGTCCGTGCAGGTGACATCGTACGGATAATGCTTGTTCGTCTCATCTTCGTTCTTCTTCAGCGTCCCTCCATCTGCGCCGTTCGTTCCTTCGAAGTGGGTCTTTCCGTCCGTGAAGGGGGAGCCCTGGGTGAACGTCACGGTCCAGCTCTGGTGGTTATTCTGTGGATGGCACTTCCACTTGAGGGTGCCGCCGCCCTTGCCACCATGGCTGTGGTTGACATTTCCTTCGACGGTGACGTTTCCCGCGGGGTCGAGGTCGATTTTCAGGATCATGGTGTTGCCTCCGGTCATGGGGGAGAGAGGAAGTAGGGGAGGCCCGAGGGCTTTTCATAGTACGACGGGCTGTCCTGTCCTTTCAAGAACCATAACGGCGCGTCGATCGCAGAGAGCCGGGCAACCTCTCGCGTTACGGCCGAGATCCACCAATCTTTACAGGGCACCGCCCTCCCCCCCGCTCACGGCGGGGCGTGTGCCGAACGCTGCCGCCTTTCCTGCTCGACCATGCGAGGTCCAATGAACGAACCTGGCTCCAGCATCAGGACCACCGCTGACGTCAGCACCCCCCACCCTCGGGGCACGGCCGGGGACTCGCAGCAGCGACTCGCCGCTTCCATCGCGCGGCAGGTGCAGCATGATCTGCCGGCGCCCGATTCTTCCCAGGAGGTTGCGGGCTCCGTCACGGCTGCGCTGCTGGAGGAGGGATTGAACAACGAGCTCACCCTCGGCTACGTCCGGCTCGGCGGGCTCATCGCCCTCACGGTGCTGTGCATCGCCGGATACCTTCAGCCGGACCTCATGGGCGCCCAGGATTTCCCCCTCCTCGCGCCCGTCGCAGCCTTCCTGGCCACCCTGCTGGCAGCGGGGTTCCTGCTACTGCTGAAGCGCGGGCGGTACATGACCCGCTTCCGCCGCTGGGTACCCGTCGCCGACGCCGCGATCGTAGCCCTGGGAATCGCACTTCTCTACGTAGAGCCGGGACTGCGTACCACCGCGGCCCGACCCGGGCTTGCCGCGCTCGGCGCGGGCGCCTGCCTCTTCCTTACGTTCTCGGGGGCCATGCGTCTGTCGCGCAGGGCGCAGCGCATGGCTGCCCTGCTCGCGGTCGTCGACTGGGCGCTGCTGGCCTGGGTGCTCGCTGTCCGGCCGGTCCCCGCGACCGCTGTGGCCGTGATCCTCGTGGTTCTCGCGATCTACGGGGCGCGCCTGACTCTCGTTATGCGCCAGGTGATCGCGTTCGAGGTGGAGCGGCAGCGGCTCGGGAACATGTATCAAGCCGCACGGTCGGCGGTCGAGGCGCGCGAGGAAGTGCTGCGCATGGTCGCCCACGACCTGCGCAACCCGCTCTCCACCATTGCGATGACGGCAGAACTGATGATCGAGATGCCCGTCACCGAGGAGCAGCGCAAGAAACACTCGCGGACCATCGCGCGCTGCGGGAAGGCCATGAATCGGTTGATCCAGGACCTGCTGGATTTCGCGCGTCTCGAAGCCGGCCGAATGCAGGTCGAGCCTGTGCCCACGCGTGTGGCTGAGCTGTTCGAGCGGGTGATCGAGTTGATGCACCCCATCGCGGCCGCCGCCGATGTGCAGTTGTCGATCGCGGGGGGCGCGGATATGCCGGTGGTCAGTGTGGACCCGGAGCGGATCACAAGGGTTTTCTCGAACCTGATCGGCAACGCCGTGAAGTTCACGCCCGTCGGCGGCCGGATCAGCGTCCGGGCCCAGCGCATGGCCGATCAGGTCCGCTTCACCGTGGCCGACACGGGTCCCGGGATCCCGCCTGAGCGCGTATCACAGATCTTCGAGAGCTTCTGGCAGGCCGGGAACGACGATCGTGGGATCGGTCTCGGCCTGGCCATTTCCCGTCATATTATCGACGCCCACGGCGGACGCATCGGCGTAGAGAGCGACCTGGGCGGCGGCTCCGAGTTCTGGTTTACGGTCCCGGCCGCGGAGACGCCGGGGCGGTCGGAGGCCGCGACGGAGAGCGCGACGAAGGGCGGATGCTGAGCTCGAACAGTTCCGGCCGCTGGTAGTGACCCGCCACATCCAGCGTCATGGCCTCCTCGGTGTTCCGCCGGTAGTCCAGCTCCGCCACCAGGATGCCCGGCTCTTCGTACAGAGGCCCCGCCAGGTAGGAGCCATCCGGAGCGATGATGGCGCTTCCTCCGGCCAGGAGCCATTGATCAGGGGAAGTGACCTTCTCCGGACTCGCCTCGAGGGCGGCCGGGAGCGCTGAGGCCCGCATCAGCTGACCGGCGGCGATGACGTGACAGCGCGCTTCGAAGGCGTAGCATCGGCTCGCCTCCTGATGCATGCCGTTCACACCCACTACCGCGGACCAGACCGCCACATGCACGTCCTCCCCGGCGTCATGCAGCGCCTGCCGCGCCAGCGGGTTCCAGTGCTCCCAGCAGATCAGCCCGCCCACGCGGCCCGCCGGCGAGTCCACGGGCCGGAGCCCCGCCGTGTCGCCCGGGCCCCAGAGCAGGCGCTCGGTATAGGTCGGCGTCAATTTCCGGTGATGGTTCAGCAGGCCGCCATCCGGACCGTAGGTCAGGAGCGCATTGTACAGCGTCGCGCGTCCCGGCCCCGCCAGAACCCGCTCGCTCACCCCCACCACAAGAGTGATCTCCAGATCGCGGGCGATCGCCGACAGCGCCGCTCCCGACTCACCCGCCACCACGACGCTGTTCTCCACCAGCGCCGCGTACTCCGCCTTCACCGGTGCGTGATCCCAGAGCCCCGTGTCCCGGCAGTAGTCCATCCACGCCGGGTACCCCGGCAGCCAGGTCTCCGGGAACACGACGAGCGCGGCTCCCTCCTTCACCGCCGATTCCGCCAGCTCCCGCGTTCGTGACAGGCCCTCCGCCAGCCGCCCTGGCTGTTCCGCCTGCACCACCGCGGCTCGCACCCCCCGCTCAGCCATTTCGATCTCCCGATTGTTCGACGCTACGCTCGATGCTCGATCATCGCGGTTCATCGCTGCAGGAACTCCACGTGGTACGCCCCGAACCCGACCTCGTCGTCGTCCCCGTATGAATGGGCCCGCGCCCACCGCGCCAGCGCCCGCGCGATCATCTCGGGCTGGTCGTTCGGCAGTCCGTCGTCCACGAGCAGAACGCCGCGATGCGGGAGCCCCGCGTGGTAGAACTCCCGCGTCCAGTGCAGGTAGTCCGCCCGGTTCCGCGTCACCAGGATACGGTCCTGCTCCGCGGCGAACTCGAGCTGCTCCCGGTCGCTCCGACCCCGACGCCGGAGCTCCACCACGCTCACCACGTCCACGTCCTGCTCCCACGCGGATTCCGCCGCGGCGGGATGGATGTTCTCATCCAGCAGGAACCTCATGGCCGCCTCATGTCCTGGCGCGCGTGAACGGCAGCTCGCTTTGCACCCGCTCCTGCGTCAGCCGCGCCTCCCGCTCCAGCCGCGCGTCCACTTCCTCACCGTACAGCTCGTAGTAGCTCAGGGCCGCCCGCAGCTGCGGCTCCGTCAACCCGTCGTAGGCCGCCCGCAGACGGTCGTAGTTGCGCGCGACCTCCTTCCACGTCGCCACCACCTCCCACACCTCCAGCCCGCTTCCCGCCACCACCGGACGACGCCCCGTGGCACCATCCACGAACACGATCCCCGGCGCCCGGCGCGCCCGGATCGCCTCGTCCAGCAGCTCCACCACCATCGTGGACCACTCCTTCACGTCCCGTCGCTCCATCTCCCGCTCGATCGATTCCTGCAGGGGGGCGGGGACACGGATCCCGCGTGCGGCCGATTTCGGCATCCAAGGTCCTGGTCGGGGTCGTCACTGCTCAGTTCCGGGAGGGCTCGGTGCACGGGGTGCACCCGCCCTCGCTACGATGCTGATGGTGGGGGGGCTTGGCAAGCCCGAGGGTCGATCCCTGCGGCCGCTTCGCGACCTGCGGGACCCGCTGGCGCGGGGGTCGATCGCCGCGCGGAGCGCGGCGTCGAACGGATGGCCAGAGTCCGGCCGGTCCGCGTTTCCGCCGGGCGCTTCCGTACGCAGGCGGAAACCGGAGCGCAGCGGAGATCGACAAGCGAGGCCGGAGGCCGACGCGATCGACCAGCGCGCGCTGCGCGCGGTCGACCAGCGCGCGGAGCGCCGTGCTCGACATCGACTACCGCACGACGATCTCGAGCCCGTCATACGCCAGCTCCGCCACCACCCCCCGCTCCTCCGCCATGGCCCGCAGCTCCGCTCCGATCGTGCGCTCGTCTCCCTCCACGATCTCGCGACCGCAGTGGCTGATGATGGCGCGCGGAACGCACTCCTTCTGACACCAGGTCAGCTGCGTGCGCACGGGCGCGTGACCGATGAGGGTGTCGCCGCGCTTGCGGACGAAGGACTGCGTCATGGTGGCCCCATCGCCGATATAGAGGGCACAGCCGGCGAGGGCGTCGGCGCGGTCGTTGATGTAGACGAGGTCGGGGCCGTACCACACCGTGACCCGACCCGCGCGGATCCGATAGCCCACTGCGGGCGCCCTGATGCTGTGCTCCACCGGGAAGGCCTCGAAGGTGATGCCCCGGATCGTGAAGGGGACCCGCGGCTTCACCTCCCGCCGGTCCTCGGAAGGAATGGCGTACCCTGCCATGTCCTCCCAGGCGACCCCGGTGGCCCAGACCGGCGCGGGCGACCCGTCCTCCAGACCCCAGGCGTGGTCCGGGTGGGCGTGCGTGATCACCAGCCCGTGCGGCCGCGGCCTGACCTCATGCACCGCCTCCCGCCAGTCCGCTCCCGCGTCGATCATCACCCGACCGCCACGATACTCCACCAGCAGCGACGTGTGCATCTGGTGACGACGCGTACGCGCGTCGATCTCACCGCGGGTGCCGAGGAAGGTGATTTTCATGGAAAATCAGTTCACGGTTCACGGTTCACGGTTGACGGGTCATCCCGGGATCTTGCCAGGTCACAGACGGGGAGCGCCGCCCCGCCCAGCAGCGCCACGAACAGCGAGAGGGGCGTGACGCTGATGGACGACCCCGCTGATGTCCACGCCCCGACGAGTACGACGCACGCCGTCACGCCGGACAGCACGGCCACGAGCGCCGTGCGGAAGTCAGGGCGGACACGCCGTCTGGGAGCGGGCTGCGGTCTCGCCTCGTCGGACGGGGACAAAATGGTCGCCGTGTCGACAGCCGAATCGATCTCGTGCATGACGTGGTCCACGAAGCCTGCGGGCAGCGGATCCTCCGCCCCCAGCATTTCTCTTACACGTTCGAGGGAAGCGATCTCCGCTCTACACTCCGTGCAGGAGACGAGGTGGTCCAGGGTCTGGCCGGCCGGCTGATCGAGCGCCGAGAGCAGGTCGACCAGCCGGTCACGCGAGATACAATATGTCATGAGTGCCAATCCTCCAGTAGTGGTCGCAGGGCCGCAAGCCCGCGGGCCAACGACGACTTGATCGTTCCTTCGGCCACGCCCAGCCGCTCTGCGCACTTTTTCGTGCTCAAACCCTCCACCACCCTCAGAATGACGACGTCTCGCTGGCGGTCCGAAAGCTCGCCCAGAGCTTCGGCCAGGCGCCGACGCGCCAGCGGATCAGCGGCCGAGACATGGGAGTGGTCTTCCGGTTGCGCCAAAGCATGTTGGGCCAGGAGCCGCTCCCTGCGTTCCGCGGTGCGATGGGTCGAGAGGAAGTGGGACCTGCAGATTGCGGTAAGCCACGACAGGAGTGGCGAGCGACCCCGGAACGTTTCGCGCTGCCGGTACGCGGCGATCCACGTCTCCTGCACCAGGTCCTGCGCATCCTGCGCGTCGCTGCATAGCCAGGTCGCGTAACGGAGAAGGCGAGGAGATTCGCCCTGCACCAGGTCGTGGAACAGAGCCCGGTCTCCGGCGTGAAACCGTCGCAGCTCTGCTGGGTTCACCGTGGTGGCTCAGGAGCGAGCGACCCTCGCGGCTCGTCCGCCGGCCCCACGGCGGCTCCACTCCACGTGAGCGTCAGCAGGATCACGAGCGGGAGAACGAGGAATCCCACGTACACCAGCGGGACCGACCCGAGCTCCGCGGTGACCGCGATTCTCCATGCGCCGATCTGCGCCGCGTACACGGCAGCCACGGTCCCGGCGGCCATTGGCCAGGCAGCCCGACGGCGGCCTGTTCCCCCGAACCGGCGGCTGCCCTTCCCGATCAACAGGCCCAGCGGCAGCATGATGGCTGAGAGAAGCGCGAAGGCCACCGTCGAGTGCATCATCGCCAGAATCGCTGCCCGGTCGGGGCGACCAGGATCCTGCGCGGCCAGCCGGCGCAGGTAGTCCAGTCGTTCGGTCGAAGAGCCGCGCCCAGCTCGGCCTGCCGCGGGTTCGTCGTGTCGAGGAGGCCCTGTGTGGCGTGGTGGACTCCCGACCAGGCGCGGCCGAAACCGGCCGGTCGATAGCGGCGCCCCAAGCGCCGCGGTCCATAGCGAGGCGAAGCCGAGCGTTCGTGCTCCTCCCGCCCTTGACTTCGGTTTTTGTTCGGTGCATCCTACGGGCCCTCGACATGGGAACCTCGTGGTCTGGAGGAAGGAGTGGAGTGGGGGCGTTACCGGCGGAAGTACTGGAGCTGCGGAAGCAGCTGGAGCGGCGGTTTCCGGATGCTCAGCCGGTCCGTCAGGGGACGACGGGGGCGGTGGGCACGGGTGTGTCGGCGCTGGACGCGGTGTTGCCGGCGGGGGGTTTGCCGCGGGGTCGTGTGACGCTGTGGCGGCCTGGGGGTGGAGCCACGGCGGTGCTGCGCTCGGCGTGCGCGGCGGTGGTGGAGGGTGGGGAGCGGGCGGCGTGGGTGGATGGTGCGGGGGCGGTGGCGGGGTCGTACTGGGAATCGCTGGTGGCGCTGCGGGGTCCTGGAGGGGCGGTAATGGACGGGCCGCTGCTGTTTCGGCCGGGTGTGGAGCTGGCGCCGGTGGTGGCGGAGGAGCTTTTACGGTCGGGCGGGTTCGCCCTCGTCGTCCTGACGGGAGGAGGTGCGGGGTTGGGGGACGGCGGGGGTGTCCGCCTGGGTCGTGGGGCGCGGGAAGGGGGTGCGGCGTTCGTGGCGGTGGCGGAATCGGCGGCGGTGTCGCACCTGCGGGCGCGGTCGTCATTCGACCCCACGGGCTTCACCTGGCGACGGGGCCCGTTCGACGAGCCGGTGGCGTTGGAGTCGGTGGCGGTGCGAGTGCGTGTGCAATCGATGGGACTGGACCGGAAGGTCCGGTTCCGGCTTTCCGTGGAGCATCATGATGTACGTCTGTCTCTGGAGCCCCGACTGGTGGACCGCCGGGGCGTCCGGCGGTGAGCGGGAGCTTGCGACTGGATCCGGTCCTCGGGAGGGGAATGCGAACGACCCCGAGCGAGGAGCTCCCGGCGTCGTGGCGTGCCTGACCCCCCTGGCGCCGCGGTTGCGGGTGGAGCGGGAGGTGATCTGGGTGGATGGGCGCGGGCTGGATGCGGCCCCCCTGGCGGAGCGGTGCGTGGCGGCGTTGGCGGAGCGGGGTGTGGCGGTGCGGGCGGGTGTGGCGGGGGTGCCGGTGGCGGCGGATCTCGCGGCCCGCTGGGGCCTGCCGGATACGGATGGTGAGGGCCCCACGCCCTTCCTGGTGAAGGAGCGGACGGGTTGGGGGTGGCGTCGGAATCGGGGGGCGCTCCCGGTCCCTGGCGGGAGCGGCGGCGGGAGCGGCGGGGCAGGGGAGGCGGCCGCGGAGGAGAGCAGGGAAGAGAGAGGTGTGGTTGTGGTGCCCGCAGGGGGCGAGCGATCGTGGCTCGCGAGTCTACCGGTTTCGGCGCTGTCGCCGTCCGACCGACTGCGGAGGCTGCTGGAGGGGGTGGGGGTCCGGACGGTGGGCGCGCTGGCGGAATTGGAGCGGGAGGCGGTGGAAGTGCGGTTCGGGGCGGCCGCGGTGGATCTCTGGCGAATGGCCCGGGGAGACGACCGCCGACTCCTCTTCGACCGGATCCCACCGGAGCGGCCCCACGGCTCCATGGAGTTCGTCGACTACGTGCTGACGGACCCATCGCGGCTCCTGTTCACCGCCAACGCGCTGCTGGGGCCTCTCTGCGATGACATGGTGACCCGGGGCGAGCACGCCCGTGCGCTCCGGCTCACGTTCCCGCTGGCCAATGGGGAGACGTGGGCCCGCACCATACGGCCGGCCCGCCCCACCGCCAGCCGCGACACCTGGCTTCGCCTGATCCGGGAGATCCTCGACCGACTCACCGTCCCCGATGCGGTGGCCGGCATGCGCATCGAGGTGGGGGACACCGAGGAGGCCGCCGTACGCCAGGGCGACCTCTTCGACCGTGGCTTTGCCACCGCTGCCGCTGTGGAGAGCGCCGTAGCACGTCTGGCCGAACGCCACCTCCACCCCCTCGCCCCTGAGACCACCGCCCACCCCAGGGTAGAGCGACGCAGCGGCTGGGTCCGTCGGGAGGCCACCCCGATGGTCGACGCGGAGGGGGAGGGGGAGGGGGAGGGGGGGACCACCGAGAGGCGCGGAACCAGCGCCCTCGCCCTCCATCTCCTGCCATCCCCACGTCGCGTTGCCGTCGAGACCACACGACGTCGGGACCACGATATTCCCGTTCGGATCAGGGACACGCGTGGCTGGCGGGAAGTGGCAGTGGCCGCGGGTCCGGATCGGATCTCGGGCGGCCAGTGGGAGGCGTCGTCCTATGCTCGGGAATACTACCGCTGTGTCACCGAGGATGGCGTGCCGCTCTGGGTGTACCGGGATGCCCTCGAGGTCGGCTGGTATCTCCACGGCTGGTGGGATTGAGCGCCCACGATCCTGAGGAGACCCGGATCCGACACCCTGAAACCGAGGTGCGGGCGCTGACCCGGTCGGAGCCGCAGCGGAGTCGGGGTTTCTCGGCATCCCGGGGCACATATCCGGCGCGGCGACCCGGACTATCACACGAAAGGGCGATATCGTGCCGCGCCCGTTCGATTACGACTCCGAGTCGCCCTCAGCTTTGAAATCCGAGGGAGTCGTGGCGGTTGCCGCCGGGGGTGTGACCACCTCCGGGGCCGTCGTGGCCGCGGCCTCAGCCGAGTAGGCAGAGCAGTCGCCAGTGGGGGCCGCGGCATCGCAGGCGCGCACCTGGTACTCGTAGGTGGTGCTGGGGGCGAGGCCGGTGTCCTCATACCCGGTGATGTCGGCGGCCGTGAGCGCCACCTCCGCGAAGGTCCCACCGCTCACGCGCCGCTCGATCCGGTACTCGGACTCGGCACTGCTCTGGTCGGACCAGCTCAGGTCGATCCGGGTGTCGGAGACCGCGCTGGCCGAGAGACCTGTTGGCGGCGCCAGCGGCGTGGAGGCCGTCGCGGTGCTGGACGCGCACCCGCCGGCATTGCAGGCGGAAACCCGGTAAGTGTAGTCCGTGGCCTCGGCGGCGGCGGCGTCCGAGTAGCTCGTGGCGTCGGCCGCGAGCGTGGCGATCTCCATGTAGCTGGCGCCGCGTCGCTGGAGCGTTCCACCGTGTAGCTCGACTCCGTGGCCACGTCCGCCCAGGTGAGGTCCACCTGCGTGGGCGAGATCACGGTGGCCCCGAGGCTCCCCGGCGCCGCGGGGGCGGGATCACTTCCTCATGTGGTGGCCGAGGCCAGGGCCGAGTAGGCGGAGCAGTCAGGGGGGGCCAGCGGATCGCAGGCGCGCACCTGGTACTCGTAGGTGGTGCTGGGCTCCAGGCCGGTGTCCTCATACCCGGTGATGTCGGCGGCCGTGACCGCCACCTCCGCGAAGGTCCCGCCGCTCACGCGCCGCTCGATCCGGTACTCGGACTCCGCACTGCTCTGGTCCACCCAGCTCAGGTCGATCCGGGTATCGGAGACGGCGCTGGCGGCAGAGCCCCGTCGGCGGCGCCAGCGGCGTGGAGGCCGTCGCGGTGCTGGACGCGCACCCGCCGGCGTTGCAGGCCGAGACGCGGTAGGTGTAGTCGGTGGCCTCCGCGGCCGCGGCGTCGGAGTAGCTCGTGACGTCGGCCGCGAGCGTGGCGAGCTCCGTGTAGCTGGCGCCTGCGGCGCTGGAGCGTTCGACTGTGTAGCCGGATTCCGTGGCCACGTCCGCCCAGGTGAGGTCCACCCGCGTGGGCGAGACCACGGTGGCCCCGAGGCTCCCCGGCGCCGCGGGCGGCGTGATCACGTCCGTGGTGGCCGAGGCCTCAGCCGAGTAGGCAGAGCAGTCGCCGGTGTCGCAGGCGCGCACCCGGTACTCGTAGGTGGTGCTGGACTCCAGGCCGGTGTCCTCATACCCGGTAATGTCGGCGGCCGTCACCGCCACCTCCGCGAAGATCCCGCCGCTCACGCGCCGCTCGATCCGGTACTCGGATTCGGCACTGCTCTGGTCGGACCAGTTCAGGTCGATCCGCGTGTCGGAGACCGCGCTGGCCGAGAGACCTGTTGGCGGCGCCAGCGGCGTGGAGGCCGTCGCGGTGCTGGACGTGCACCCGCCGGCGTTGCAGGCGGAAACCCGGTAAGTGTAGTCCGTGGCCTCGGCGGCCGCGGCGTCCGAGTAGCTCGTGGCGTCGGCCGCGGGCGTGGCCAGCTCCGTGTAGGTGGCGCCTGCGTCGCTGGAGCGTTCGACTGTGTAGCCGGATTCCGTGGCCACGTCCGCCCAGGTGAGGTCCACCCGCGTGGACGAGACCACGGTGGCCCCGAGGCTTCCCGGCGCCGCCGGGGGCGTGATTACTTCCTCATCGGTGGTGGCCGAGGCCAGGGCCGAGTAGGCGGAGCAGTCAGCGGTGGGGCCAGCGGCATCGCAGGCGCGCACCTGGTACTCGTAGGTGGTGCTGGGCTCCAGGCCGGTGTCCTCATACCCGGTGATGTCGGCGGCCGTGAGCGCCACCTCCGCGAAGGTCCCACCGCTCACGCGCCGCTCGATCCGGTACTCGGACTCCGCACTGCTCTGGTCGGCCCAGCTCAGGTCGATCTGGGTGTCGGAGACGGCGCTGGCGGCGAGCCCCGTCGGCGGCGCCAGCGGCGTGGAGGCCGTCGCGGTGCTGGACGCGCACCCGCCGGCGTTGCAGGCGGAGACGCGGTAGGTGTAGTCCGTGGCCTCCGCGGCCGCGGCGTCGGAGTAGCTCGTGACGTCGGCCGCGGGCGTGGCGAGGTCCGTGTAGGTGGCGCCGGCGTCGCTGGAGCGCTCCACCGTGTAGCCCGATTCCGTGGCCACGTCCGCCCAGGTGAGGTCCACCTGCGTGGGCGAGACCACGGTGGCCCCGAGGCTCCCCGGCGCCGCGGGCGGCGGGATCACGTCCGTCGTGGCCGAGGCCCAGGTCCGAGTAGGCAGAGCAGTCGCCAGCGTCGCAGGCGCGCACCTGGTACTCGTAGGTGGTGCTGGACTCCAGGCCGGTGTCCTCGTACCCGGTGATGTCGGCGGCCGTGACCGCCACCTCCGCGAAGGTCCCGCCGCTCACGCGCCGCTCGATCCGGTACTCGGACTCCGCACTGCTCTGGTCGGACCAGCTCAGGTCGATCCGCGTGTCGGAGACGGCGCTGGCCGCGAGACCTGTTGGCGGCGCCAGCGGCGTGGAGGCCGTCGCGGTGCTGGACGAGCACCCGCCGGCGTTGCAGGCCGAGACGCGGTAGGTGTAGTCGGTGGCCTCCGCGGCCGCGGCGTCGGAGTAGCTCGTGACGTCGGCCGCGAGCGTGGCGATCTCCGTGTAGCTGGCCCGCGTCGCTGGAGCGTTCGACTGTGTAGCCGGATTCCGTGGCCACGTCCGCCCAGGTGAGGTCCACCTGCGTGGGCGAGACCACGGTGGCCCCGAGGCTCCCCGGCGCCGCGGGCGGCGGGATCACTTCCGTCGTGGCCGAGGCCAGGTCCGAGTAGGCAGAGCAGTCGCCAGCGTCGCAGGCGCGCACCTGGTACTCGTAGGTGGTGCTGGACTCCAGGCCGGTGTCCTCGTACCCGGTGATGTCGGCGGCCGTGACCGCCACCTCCGCGAAGGTCCCACCGCTCACGCGCCGCTCGATCCGGTACTCGGACTCCGCGCTGCTCTGGTCGGACCAGCTCAGGTCGATCCGGGTGTCGGAGACGGCGCTGGCCGAGAGGCCCGTTGGCGGCGCCAGCGGCGTGGAGGCCGTCACGGTGCTGGACGCGCACCCGCCGGCGTTACAGGCCGAGACGCGGTAGGTGTAGTCGGTGGCCTCCGCGGCCGCGGCGTCGGAGTAGCTCGTGACGTCGGCCGCGAGCGTGGCGATCTCCGTGTAGCTGGTCGCCCGCGTCGCTGGAGCGCTCCACCGTGTAGCCCGATTCCGTGGCCACGTCCGCCCAGGTGAGGTCCACCTGCGTGGCCGAGACCACGGTGGCCCCGAGGCTCCCCGGCGCCGCGGGCGGCGGGATCACGTCCGTCGTGGCCGAGGCCAGGTCCGAGTAGGCGGAGCAGTCGCCAGCGTCGCAGGCGCGCACCCGGTACTCGTAGGTGGTGCTGGACTCCAGGCCGGTGTCCTCGTACCCGGTGATGTCGGCGGCCGTGAGCGCCACCTCCGCGAAGGTCCCGCCGCTCACGCGCCGCTCGATCCGGTACTCGGACTCCGCGCTGCTCTGGTCGGACCAGCTCAGGTCGATCCGAGTGTCGGAGACGGCGCTGGCCGAGAGGCCCGTTGGCGGCGCCAGCGGCGTGGAGGCCGTCACGGTGCTGGACGAGCACCCGCCGGCGTTGCAGGCCGAGACGCGGTAGGTGTAGTCGGTGGCCTCCGCGGCCGCGGCGTCGGAGTAGCTCGTGACGTCGGCCGCGGGCGTGGCCAGCTCCGTGTAGCTGGCGCCTGCGTCGCTGGAGCGTTCGACTGTGTAGCCGGATTCCGTGGCCACGTCCGCCCAGGTGAGGTCCACCCGCGTGGCCGAGACCACGGTGGCCCCGAGGCTCCCCGGCGCCGCGGGCGGCGGGATCACGTCCGTCGTGGCCGAGGCCAGGCCGAGTAGGCAGAGCAGTCGCCAGCGTCGCAGGCGCGCACCCGGTACTCGTAGGTGGTGCTGGACTCCAGGCCGGTGTCCTCGTACCCGGTGATGTCGGCGGCCGTCACCGCCACCTCCGCGAAGATCCCGCCGCTCACGCGCCGCTCGATCCGGTACTCGGACTCCGCACTGCTCTGGTCGGACCAGCTCAGGTCGATCCGGGTGTCGGAGACCGCGCTGGCCGAGAGACCTGTTGGCGGCGCCAGCGGCGTGGAGGCCGTCGCGGTGCTGGACGTGCACCCGCCGGCGTTGCAGGCGGAGACCCGGTAGGTGTAGTCCGTGGCCTCCGCGGCCGCGGCGTCCGAGTAGCTCGTGGCGTCGGCCGCGGGCGTGGCGAGCTCCGTGTAGCTGGTCGCCTGCGTCGCTGGAGCGTTCGACTGTGTAGCCGGATTCCGTGGCCACGTCCGCCCAGGTGAGGTCCACCCGCGTGGACGAGACCACGGTGGCCCCGAGGCTCCCCGGCGCCGCCGGGGGCGTGATTACTTCCTCATCGGTGGTGGCCGAGGCCAGGGCCGAGTAGGCGGAGCAGTCAGCGGTGGGGCCAGCGGCATCGCAGGCGCGCACCTGGTACTCGTAGGTGGTGCTGGGCTCCAGGCCGGTGTCCTCATACCCGGTGATGTCGGCGGCCGTGAGCGCCACCTCCGCGAAGGTCCCACCGCTCACGCGCCGCTCGATCCGGTACTCGGACTCCGCACTGCTCTGGTCGGCCCAGCTCAGGTCGATCCGCGTATCGGAGATGGCGCTGGCCGCGAGGCCCGTCGGCGGCGCCAGCGGCGTGGAGGCCGTCGCGGTGCTGGACGCGCACCCGCCGGCGTTGCAGGCGGAAACGCGGTAAGTGTAGTCCGTGGCCTCGGCGGCCGCGGCGTCCGAGTAGCTCGTGGCGTCGGCCGCCGGCGTGGCGAGGTCCGTGTAGCTGGTGCCGGCGTCACTGGAGCGCTCCACCGTGTAGCCCGTTTCCGTGGCCAAGTCCGTCCAGGTGAGGTCCACCTGCGTGGCCGAGACCACAGTGGCCACGAGGCTCCCCGGCGCCGCGGGCGGCGGGATCACGTCCGTCGTGGCCGAGGCCAGGTCCGAGTAGGCAGAGCAGTCGCCAGCGTCGCACGCACGCACCTGGTACTCGTAGGTGGTGCTGGACTCCAGGCCGGTGTCCTCGTACCCGGTGATGTCGGCGGCCGTGAGCGCCACCTCCGCGAAGGTCCCGCCGCTCACCCGCCGCTCCATCCGGTACTCGGACTCCGCACTGCTCTGGTCCACCCAGCTCAGGTCGATCTGCGTATCGGAGACGGCGCTGGCGGCGAGGCCCGTTGGCGGCGCCAGCGGCGTGGAGGCCGTCACGGTGCTGGACGAGCACCCGCCGGCGTTGCAGGCCGAGACGCGGTAGGTGTAGTCGGTGGCCTCCGCGGCCGCCGCGTCGGAGTAGCTCGTGACGTCGGCCGCGAGCGTGGCGATCTCCATGTAGCTGGCCCCGCGCGCTGGAGCGTTCGACTGTGTAGCCGGATTCCGTGGCCACGTCCGTCCAGGTGAGGTCCACCTGCGTGGGCGAGACCACGGTGGCCCCGAGGCTCCCCGGCGCCGCGGGCGGCGGGATCACGTCCGTCGTGGCCGAGGCCAGGTCCGAGTAGGCGGAGCAGTCGCCAGCGTCGCACGCACGCACCTGGTACTCGTAGGTGGTGCTGGACTCCAGGCCGGTGTCCTCGTACCCGGTGATGTCGGCGGCCGTCACCGCCACCTGGGCAAAGGTCCCACCGCTCACGCGCCGCTCGACCCGGTACTCGGACTCCGCGCTGCTCTGGTCGGACCAGCTCAGGTCGATCCGGGTGTCGGAGACCGCGCTGGCCGAGAGGCCCGTTGGCGGCGCCAGCGGCGTGGAGGCCGTCACGGTGCTGGACGAGCACCCGCCGGCGTTACAGGCCGAGACGCGGTAGGTGTAGTCGGTGGCCTCCGCGGCCGCGGCGTCGGAGTAGCTCGTGACGTCGGCCGCGAGCGTGGCGATCTCCGTGTAGCTGGTCCCCGCGTCGCTCGAGCGCTCCACCGTGTAGCTCGACTCCGTGGCCACGTCCGCCCAGGTGAGGTCCACCCGCGTGGGCGAGACCACGGTGGCCCCGAGGCTCCCCGGCGCCGCGGGCGGCGGGATCACGTCCGTCGTGGCCGAGGCCAGGTCCGAGTAGGCGGAGCAGTCGCCAGGGGGGCCGCGCGTCGCAGGCGCGCACCCGGTACTCGTAGGTGGTGCTGGACTCCAGGCCGGTGTCCTCGTACCCGGTGATGTCGGCGGCCGTGAGCGCCACCTCCGCGAACGTCCCGCCGCTCACGCGCCGCTCGATCCGGTACTCGGACTCCGCGCTGCTCTGGTCGGACCAGCTCAGGTCGATCCGAGTGTCGGAGACGGCGCTGGCCGAGAGGCCCGTTGGCGGCGCCAGCGGCGTGGAGGCCGTCACGGTGCTGGACGAGCACCCGCCGGCGTTGCAGGCCGAGACGCGGTAGGTGTAGTCGGTGGCCTCCGCGGCCGCGGCGTCGGAGTAGCTCGTGACGTCGGCCGCGAGCGTGGCGATCTCCGTGTAGCTGGTCCCCGCGTCGCTGGAGCGCTCCACCGTGTAGCCCGACTCCGTGGCCACGTCCGCCCAGGTGAGGTCCACCCGCGTGGCCGAGACCACGGTGGCCCCGAGGCTCCCCGGCGCCGCGGGCGGCGGGATCACGTCCGTCGTGGCCGAGGCCAGGTTCGAGTAGGCGGAGCAGTCGCCAGCGTCGCAGGCGCGCACCCGGTACTCGTAGGTGGTGCTGGACTCCAGGCCGGTGTCCTCGTACCCGGTGATGTCGGCGGCCGTGAGCGCCACCTCCGCGAACGCCCCGCCGCTCACGCGACGCTCGATCCGGTACTCGGACTCCGCGCTGCTCTGGTCGGACCAGCTCAGGTCGATCCGAGTGTCGGAGACGGCGCTGGCCGAGAGGCCCGTTGGCGGCGCCAGCGGCGTGGAGGCCGTCACGGTGCTGGACGAGCACCCGCCGGCGTTGCAGGCCGAGACGCGGTAGGTGTAGTCGGTGGCCTCCGCGGCCGCCGCGTCGGAGTAGCTCGTGACGTCGGCGGCGAGCGTGGCGATCTCCATGTAGCTGGTCCCCGCGTCGCTCGAGCGCTCCACCGTGTACCCTGACTCCGTGGCCACGTCCGCCCAGGTGAGGTCCACCCGCGTGGCCGAGACCACGGTGGCCCCGAGGCTCCCCGGCGCCGCGGGCGGCGGGATCACGTCCGTCGTGGCCGAGGCCAGGTTCGAGTAGGCGGAGCAGTCGCCAGCGGGGGCCGCACCGTCACAGGCGCGCACCCGGTACTCGTAGGTGGTGCTGGACTCCAGGCCGGTGTCCTCGTACCCGGTGCTGCCGGCGGCCGTCACCGCCACATCCGCGAACGTCCCGCCGCTCACGCGCCGCTCGACCCGGTACTCGGACTCCGCGCTGCTCTGGTCGGACCAGCTCAGGTCGATCCGGGTGTCGGAGACCGCGCTGGCCGAGAGACCCGTTGGCGGCGCCAGCGGCGTGGAGGCCGTCACGGTGCTGGACGAGCACCCGCCGGCGTTACAGGCCGAGACGCGGTAGGTGTAGTCGGTGGCCTCCGCGGCCGCGGCGTCGGAGTAGCTCGTGACGTCGGCCGCGAGCGTGGCGATCTCCGTATAGCTGGCCCCGGCGCTGGAGCGCTCCACCGTGTAGTTCGACTCCGTGGCCACGTCCGCCCAGGTGAGGTCCACCCGCGTGGGCGAGATCACGGTGGCCCCGAGACTCCCCGGCGCTGCGGGGGGCGGGACCACGTCCGTGGTGGCCGAGGCCTCAGCCGAGTAGGCGGAGCAGTCGCCAGCGTCGCAGGCGCGCACCCGGTACTCGTAGGTGGTGCTGGACTCCAGGCCGGTGTCCTCGTACCCGGTGCTGCCGGCGGCCGTCACCGCCACCTCCGCGAACGCCCCGCCGCTCACGCGACGCTCGATCCGGTACTCGGACTCCGCGCCGCTCTGGTCGGACCAGCTCAGGTCGATCCGGGTGTCGGAGACCGCGCTGGCCGAGAGACCTGTTGGCGGCGCCAGCGGCGTGGAGGCCGTCACGGTGCTGGACGCGCACCCGCCGGCATTGCAGGCGGAAACCCGGTAAGTGTAGTCCGTGGCCTCGGCGGCCGCGGCGTCCGAGTAGATCGTGACGTCGGCCGCGAGCGTGGCGATCTCCGCGTAGCTGGCCCCGGCGGCGCTCGAGCGCTCCACCGTGTACTCTGACTCCGTGGCCACGTCCGTCCAGGCGAGGTCCACCTGCGTGGGCGAGATCACGGTGGCCACGAGGCTTCCTGGCGCCGCTGGCGGCGTGATTACTTCCGCCTCAGTGGTAGCCGAGGCCAGGGCCGAGTAGGCGGAGCAGTCAGCGGTGGGGCCAGCGGCATCGCAGGCGAGCACCTGGTACTCGTAGGTGGTGCTGGGGGCGAGGCCCGTGTCCTCGTGGCTGGTGCTGTTCGCAGCCTTCACCGCTATCTGGGAGAAGGTCCCGCCGCTGACGCGCCGCTCGATCCGGTACTCGGATTCCGCGCTGCTCTGGTCCACCCAGCTCAGGTCGATCTGCGTATCGGAAACGGCGCTGGCCGCGAGCCCCGACGGCGGCGCAAGCGGCGTGGAGGCCGTCACGGTGCTGGACGCGCACCCGGCGGAGTTGCAGGCGGAGACGCGGTAGGTGTACTCCGTGGCTTCCGCGGCCGCGGCGTCGGAGTAGCTCGTGACGTCGGCGGCGAGCGTGGCGATCTCCGCGTAGCTGGTCCCCGCCTCGCTCGAGCGCTCCACCGTGTACCCTGACTCCGTGGCGACGTCCGTCCAGGTGAGGTCCACCTGCGTGGGCGAGATCACGGTGGCCACGAGGCTCCCGGGCGCCGCGGGGGGCGGGACCACGTCCGTGGTGGCCGAGGCCTCAGCCGAGTAGGCGGAGCAGTCGCCAGCGTCGCAGGCGCGCACCCGGTACTCGTAGGTGGTGCTGGGGGCGAGGCCCGTGTCCTCGTGGCTGGTGCTGTTCGCGGCCTTGATCGCCACCTCCGCGAAGGTCCCACCGCTCACGCGCCGCTCGATCCGGTACTCGGACTCCGCGCTGCTCTGGTCGGACCAGCTCAGGTCGATCCGAGTGTCGGAGACGGCGCTGGCCGAGAGGCCCGTTGGCGGCGCCAGCGGCGTGGAGGCCGTCACGGTGCTGGACGCGCACCCGCCGGCATTGCAGGCGGAAACCCGGTAAGTGTAGTCCGTGGCCTCGGCGGCCGCGGCGTCCGAGTAGCTCGTGGCGTCGGCCGCGGGCGTGGCCAGCTCCGTGTAGGTGGCGCCTGCGTCGCTGGAGCGTTCGACTGTGTAGCCGGATTCCGTGGCCACGTCCGCCCAGGTGAGGTCCACCCGCGTGGACGAGACCACGGTGGCTCCGAGGCTCGCCGGCGCTGCGGGGGGGTCGGGCATGCCCGCGCTCGTGCTAACGGAGACTGGGCCGTTGTAAGCGGAGCACCCGCCGTCATTACAGGCACGCACCCGGTACTCATAGCTGGTGCTGGGCTCGAGCCCAGCCTCGCCGAAGCTCGTGGTGTTGGCGCCGACCGATCCGACTTCTGCGAATGTTCCGCCCACCGTGCGGCGCTCGATCCTGAAGCTGGTCTCGGTGGCGCTGTTGTCGACCCACGCGACGTCGACCGTCGTCGGGCTGGTGGCTTCGGCCGTGATGCTGGAGGGAGCTACGGGTGGTGTCGTGGGAGAAATCGCCTCTGAGAATGATGAACACCCCGCACTGTTGCACGCCCGCACCTGATAGACGTACCGCCCATCCGCCGCCACCGCCTCGTCCTGGTACGTCACCACGTTGGTATCCACGGTCGCGAGGAGCGAGACCGCCGCTTCCCCCGGCGCCTGCCGGTGGATCTGGAAGCCTGTCTCATCGTCGCTGTTGTCACTCCACACCAGAACCACGGCGCTGGCGGAGACAGTTGCCGCGTCCAGGTCGGAGGGAGGCGCGGGCACGTTCTGCTGGACCTGGAGCGTCACTTCCAGCGCCGCCGGCGAGTTGGTCGCCGCTGGATCCGACACCAGCACAGTGGCGGCGTAGGTGCCGCCCATGAGCGACCCGGTCTCCACCGTCAGCGTCATCGTGGAAGGCGCCTCCGGCCCCGATAGCGCCACGTTCAGCCATCCCGCGGGACCCTCCCCATACGTCACTGTCGCTGAAAGCTCTGTCAGAGAGCCGGCGCCGCCGTTGGTGATCTCAATCTCGATCGGGTTCGGCGCCCGCCCTCCCGCTGCCACGGAGAAAGCCACGGAGCTTCGGTTCAAGTCGATCCGCGGCATGTCGAGGACGACAACTGAGGCCCTCCCGACCTGGCCTTCCGCCGTCGCTGTGATTTCCGTCGCTCCCGCACCGTCGGCGAAAGCGAGACCCGTCTGGTCGATGCGAACGATCGCCGGGTTCTCGCTTCGCCATGCCACGTCTCGTCCGGAGAGGACGTCCTCTTCACCGCCGTAGAGTTCTGCTCTGAACTGCATGCCTTGACCAAGAACGAGCTCCGCCTCCCCCGGGACGACCACGACGGTCGACACCGGCACGGCGTTCACCACCAGTTCTTCGCAGCCCACGAGCACCGCGAGCCCCACCAACGCCCGCACAAGGATCCATCGGCGGGCTGTGCCGCCGGCCGAACGTCCCGAAGGGAGCGGGCTCGCCGATCGGATGTCTCGAGAGGGGCGGCGACTCTTCATCACGGGGCCTCGCCGTATCGGATCCGAATGAAGCGCATGCCAAGGGATTCCGCCGAGAGCCGGGGTGCCGGGGACAGGTCGAGACGCAAGGAGCGATCAGCGGTGACAGGGAGGGTCAGGCCGGTGTCCCGGCCGTCGGCCTTCAGGGCGGCTTCGACGGCGCTGATGAGCATCAAGCCGACGCCTACCGCGAGCGCCGGCACGAGGAACGGACGTTCCGTCTTCTGCGAAGCGATGGCATCGGGGGGACAGCCACCGGTTGGAGACGGTGCCCGGCAATCGATCGTCGTCCGCTCATACAGGTACCCCGTGGCACCCGCACCGACGACCATTCCGGTGACGAGAACGCCGACGATCGGCCGACCGGTGTAATAGTGACCGCCTCCAGGTAGCACCGCCCCCAGCAGGAACGTTCCCGCCGGGCTGCGGGCTCGTGGGTTCTGACCGAGCGGCTGAAAGGTGGCGTGAATCGCCTCCCTGTCATCGGCGTCCGGACGCAGCTCGAGATACTGGAACAGGTCGGCCCGCGCCTCATCGACGCGCGTCATGGCGAGCCGCACCAGCCCCCGGTCGTAAAGCGCCTCGGGCACCACGTGGCGGTCCAGAAGTGCGCTGAAAAGCTCATCCGAGCGCTCGGCCTCACCGGCTCCAAACGCCGCCACCGCTTCCAGGAACCGACCCCGGAGGTTGGACCCAGCCCCCTCCTCCATCGCCTGCTCCAGTCGACGGCGCGCCTCGGCCGCCGATGGGCCGTCAGGCGCGATGCTGAGGTACCGGCAGAACCACTCTACGCCGGCCCCGGTATCCTCCGACTCGGAAGCAATGCGCCCGCGCAGGTAGAGCGCTTCCGCCGACGCCGGATCTCTACCGAGCGCACGGTCCAAGAACTCCGCGGCCACGGCCAGATCGCCGAGGATCATCGCCTGCGTGGCCGCGTCCACCAACCGCTGCACTTCAGCAGGGGCTTCGCCAGCGGGGCTCGCATCGGCGGGAGCAGGATCGCACAGAAAGGATACGGCGGGGGCCTCTCCTTTGAGCGCCAGCGTCTGACCAACGGCCTGGGTGGCTGCGCTCAGTCCCAGGAGCGCGAGCCCCATGGCCGACCCGTGCCGCAATCGGGTAGCGATCATCGGGTGCGACTCCCAACGGTCGTCCCCGCACCCGCACTCCTCACGGGCACTTGCCGGCTCTCGCGACTCCCATCACCCAGCTGACCCTGGATGTTGTTCCCCCAGCAGTAGAGCTCTCCGGCGGCGGTCTCACCGCAGGTGTGCGCGCCGCCTGCGGCAAGGACGCGGAAGCGATGCTCGCTCCGCACCGGTACCGGTGCGGCCGCATCGTCGCTCGAGCCGTCCCCGAGCTGACCAAAAACGTTCCGGCCCCAGCACCACGCCGCTCCATCGCTCGTCAGTCCACAGGTGTGGACACCGCCGGCGGTGACCTCGACGAACGTCAGCTCCGTCTGTACTCGAACGGGAACGGCCGTTGTACCGGTGCCCGTGCCCAGCTGACCGTATCGGTTTTCGCCCCAGCACCATGCCTCGCCCCCGCGCGTCAGGCCGCAGGTGTGTGCGCTGCCGGCGGTGACGCGGCTGAAGGGCGCCGGCTGCGCGACTGCGGCCGGTTGCGATCGGTCCTCCCGGTTGCCAAGACCGAGCTGCCCCCCGGAGTTCGCACCCCAGCAGTAGAGCTGGCCGGCTCCCGTCAGCGCACACGTGTGGGCCCACCCGCTCACCAGCTGAACCACTCCCTCCAGGCCCGTTACCAGCGCGGGCTCCCTCTGCTCGCCGCGCAGGCCCGTCCCGAGTTGCCCTCGCTCGCCTTTGCCCCAGCAGTGGATGTCCCCCGACGACGCGCGCACACACACGTGCTCCGACCCGACCGCCAGCTCCACCGGCTCTGAGGCCAGGGGCAGAGCCCGTTCACCCGCCATCGACCGGTCGCCGCCGCCGCCGACGGCTCGACACACGACCGTCGACCGCATCGTGATCGCGCACATGTGCAGGACTCCCGCAGACACCGCTCGGACTCCGGAGCCCAGTTCGGCGACCCCCGTTAGCGCGGGTTCGGCCGAGCCCACGCAACTCGCTCCGCCCCCCGTCCCCAACAGGCAGGTGTGCGCGCCGCCCACAGCCCACCGCCGGTTGGGGAGCGGGGCCGCCACGAGATGCACTTCGACGGCACGGTCCAGTGTGGTGGGAGAGCCCGGGCCCGGGACTCTGCCATTGGCGTCCGGATCCGGCTCGGACCGCTCCCCGTTATCCTCCACGAGAGGAGTCGGCGCAGCGCCCGGGGGGGCGACGAGCGCCGTGCGCGAGGCATAGGACGCGGTCTCCAGTCGAGCCGAGAATTCCAGCCTCACCGCAGGCCGATCCGCCAGGTAGACCGTGCCCCGTAGAGAATCAGGATCGCTCCCCAGCCGCCAGGAGGTCATAGCGAGCCCCGAGGTCCTCGTCCGAACCAAGGGAGATCCCAACTCGCCGCCTGCTGGCGATAGCTCGAATCGGACTCCCCGGTCCGCCACAGGCTGGTCGTCCGCGTCCAGCACCACGACCGCTATCGACTCACGCAGCTTGCGCCCGGGACGACCCACCTGATCCTGACCCGCCCACAGAATCAGTCGATCACCCGACTCCGGATCGATGGCCGTCGCCCTCTCCGACCCCACCGGTCCCTCGGGTTGCGCAAGCACGGGAGGCCGTTCGAAAGCTGGAGCTTTCAGCATCCGCAGCTCCGCACGTCGCTCCCCCAGATCCGCACCCGCCTCTCCACTCTCCATACTGCGGGCGTAAAGCAGAGCTCCCGTGCCCCCGGCGGCCGTGGCCACAATGGCGACGCCGATCGCCTTGCGGAAACCGCGTGGCCGCAGCCACCCGGTTGAGGACGGCCTCGGCCCGCTCCGATCCCCCTCGGGCACGGGGAAGAACACGAGCGGCGGATCCGATGAGGGCTGCGCCACAGCGGAGTTCCGACCGCGAGCTCGCCAAATGCCAAAGAGGATCAACAGCACCAGCAGACAAGCTGGTGCTATCCACAGCAGGAGGGTTGCGGTCGACTGGGGGAGAAACAGTCCCGGCAAGCCAGACTCCAAACAGCAAGGAATCCTTCCCATGCGGGTGCACGATCCGATCGAGCGCCCGCTTCAGGGGAGGATGGGGGCGAAGCTCTTGTCGCTACCATCCCAATATTAGTCTACCGGTAGATCGAGCCTCCGTCAAATCAAACTCCAACTGTTCGCCGCCGCGGTTGTCGCCCCGACCTTCGGGTTGTATTCGGGTTCCTTCGATGCCATCCTCCATCAGAGACTCGACGTATTGGCGGGCCGCTCTTTCGGGCGCGGCCCTTGTACTGGACGGGAGGGGCAGTGGGAGAGTTCGTGGAGCTTCGAACGCGTTCGGCGTTCTCGTTCGGGGATGGGGCGTGCACCCCTGAGACGCTGGTGCGGGTGGCGGCGGAACAGGGGCACGGCTCGCTGGGCTTGACGGACCGATCGGACCTGGGGGGGGCGATCCGGTTTGCGCTGGCGGCGCGGCAGGCGGGGATCCGGCCCGTGGTGGGGGCGGAGCTCGTGGTGGATGGTCATCCGCTGGCGCTGCTGGCGCGGAGCGTCGAGGGGTTCCACTCCCTGGCGAGCCTGGTGACCCTGTCGCGAATGGGGGATTGGGGGGAGTGGCTGGCGGAGAAGGCGGACCGGGAGGCGGCGTATGCTCGATCATCGAGCCCCGAGCCGCGCGCATCGACCCTGTACCCCTCTCACTCCGGTTCTCCGTTGCGTTCGGACTCTCCGTCCCCTTCCGCCCTCGCTCCGGGGCTTCATCGGGACCGGGATGGACGGGTGCGGACGCGGGCGACGGCGGTGACCTCGCGGCGGAAGATCGAGCCGGCGCCGCACACGCCGGGTGCCTTTCTCCGGAACGGCGGGGGGTCGGAGCCCGGGGCACGGACGGGACGGGCCCCGGCGCGGGGCCAGCCGGTGCTGACGCTGAGCGACCTGGAGGGTCGGACACAGGGACTGCACCTGCTGACGGGGTCGCCGAGCGGTGAGCTGGCGTCGCTGGTCCGGTCGGGGCGGCCCGAGGAGGCGCTCTTCCTGCTGTCGCGTCTCCGGGAGCTCTTCCCGGGGCGGCTGGCGGTGGAGGTGCAGCTCCACCATGTGTCGGGGGAGGAGTCGGCGCTGGCGGGGGCGCTCATCGAGCTGGCCGAGAAGCAGGGGCTGCCGTGGGTCGTCTCGAATGATCCTCGGTACGTGGATGGCGGCAGCCGCCTGGTCCACGATCTCCTGACGGCGCACCGGGCGGAGCTGGACGTGGACACGGCGGCGAGCTGGGGTGTGCTGCACCCGAACGGGGAGTGGCGGCTCAAGTCGCCCGCGGAGATGGCGTCGCTGTGGAAGGGCCGTGAAAAGGGGCTGGAGGAGTCGGCGCGGATCGCGGCAGAGTGCGCCTTCGACCTGAAGTGGGTGCGGCCGCCGCTACCGACCTTCCCCGTCCCCGCCGGTCACGATGATGGCTCCTGGCTGCGGGAGCTGACGTTCCGCGGGGCGGAGAAGCGCTGGGGGGTAGTCGACGACCGCCAGCGGGCGCAGCTGGAGCACGAGATCCGGGTCATCGACACGCTCGGCTTCGCGGGCTTCTTCCTGGTCATGTGGGACGCCGTACGGGAGGCCCGCCAGCGCGGGATCCTCTGCCAGGGACGCGGCAGCGCGGCCAACTCGGCGGTGGCCTTCTGCCTGGAGATCACGGCCGTCGACCCGGTGCGCCACGGCCTCCTCTTCGAGCGGTTCCTCTCCGAGGTCCGGACCGATGGGATGACGGAGGCGCCGGACATCGACGTGGACTTCGAGATGCACCGGCGCGAGGAGATACTCGACTACATGTACACCCGCTACGGCCGTCAGCACGCCGCCATCACGGCCGTCACCCAGGTCTTCCACGCCCCCACAGCCCTCCAGGACTGCATGCGCGCCCTGGGTTGGCCCGCGGAGACCGCCTTCGCCCTCTCGAAACGGCTCCACGGGCGCGAGCCCAGCCAGGCGGCCGATGAGCTGGAAGCCGGCATGGCCGATCGCTTCGGGCTCTCCCTCACCACGCCCCGTGTCCGCGCGCTCCTCTCCGCGCTCCGCTCCCTCGACGACGTCCCACGGCTCCGTTCCACGCACCCCGGCGGCTTCGTCCTCTCCAGCCGCCCCCTCGGCGAGTACCTGCCCATCGAGGAGACCTCCATGGGCCGGACCATCCTCCAGTTCGACAAGGACGACCTGGACGCCGCCGGTGTGCCCAAGTTCGATTTCCTCGGGCTCGGCGGCCTGACCGTCGTCCACAAGGCCTTCGACGCCATCGAGGCCCGGACCGGCCGGAAGCTCGAGCTCTACGACCTCCCCGTCGACGACCCCAAGACGTACGAGATGATCGGCCGGGGCGATACGCTCGGTACCTTCCAGATCGAGTCACGGGCCCAGATCCAGTCCATCCTCCAGACTCGTCCCCAGCGACTCTACGACCTCGTGGTCCAGGTCGCGCTCATCCGACCCGGACCCATCCAGGCCCGCTTCGTCCGCCCCTACACCCGGCGTCGACTGGGGCTCGAGGAGGTGGAGTACGCCGACCCGCGCCTGGAGCCCATCCTCCGGCGTACCTACGGCATTCCCATCTTCCAGGAGCAGGCCATGGCCATCTCCATGGCCCTCGGCGGGTTCACCGCGGCCGAGGCCGATGAGCTCCGCCGCGCCATGGGCCACCACCGCAAGCTGCCGAAGCTCCACGCCGCCATCCAGCGACTCAAGGACCGCATGGGCCGGAATGGCGTCACTCCCGAGGACGCCGAGCGGATCACCGACGACCTCTATTCCTTCTCCAATTACGGGTTCCCCGAGTCGCACGCCTGGAGCTTTGCCCTCATCGCCTACGCCACCTCCTACCTCAAGGCCCACCACCCCGCCGAGTTCCTCATGGCCATCCTCAACGCGTGGCCCATGGGCTTCTATCCCCCCGCCACGCTCGTCCACGAGGCCCGCCGCAACGGTGTGGAAGTTCACCCGCCATGTCTGCGCGATGGACAGTGGGAGTCCACGCTCGAGCCGCTCACCCCGTCCCGCGAGCCCTGCCCCGTCAACGGGAGCAGGCCGAGCCCGGGGGCGGTGCGCGTGGGGTGGCAGCACATCCGGGGACTGGGTGAGGACGCGCGCGAGCGTCTTCAGCGGGGGGGCGAAGAAAGCCCCTTCACGAGCGTCGACGACACAGTCCGTCGCGCCGGCCTCTCCCGCACCGACGCTCTCCACCTCGCCCGCGCGGGCGCCTTCGAGGCGTTCCAGCCCGGGCGCCGGAAGGCCGCATGGGAGGCCCTCCGCGCCGCCGGCGACACCCTCCCCCTCGCCCCCGCCAGACACCTCCCGCTGGACCCGCGCGAGGTGAGCGACGAAGAGCTCATCTTCCTCGACTATCTCGCCACCGGAATCAGCGTGCGGGGCCACCCCATGGAGCACATACGACCCCGCCTCGACTCCCACGGCGTCTGCTCTTCCGCCGGCCTCGCCCAGGCACCTGACGGCCGTCCCATTCTCGTCGCGGGCCTGGTCGTGGCTCGACAGCATCCCGCCACCGCTCAGGGCACCGTGTTCCTTCTCCTCGAGGACGAGCACGGGTTCCTCAACATCATCGTCCCGCCCCCCGTCCACGACCGCTACCGCGAGATCATCCACCACGCCCCCTTCCTCCTCGTACATGGCCGGTTCGAGCGCGAGGATCGGGTCCTGAACGTGGTGGCACAGCGGTTCCGGGAGCTGAAACGATGAAATGCATGGCTCACCCCTTCAGCCGTACCGGAGATCGTCGGTTCGATCCGCGAGCGGGTGGAGCGTGACGGGGGCGGGTGCGCCCCGGGACATGCCACCGGCGCTGAGGGTGCTTCAGGGCCGTGGCGCCACGGACAACCCGGCCAACCGGTTCGAGCGGCTGGCCGTGGAGTCGATCGAGGAGTGGATGGACCCGGACGATCCCGCGCCGCGCACGATCCTCCTGCGGGACGCCACCCGGACGATCCTGTCGCACAACGACAGCCCGGACGTGGGCTTTGACGTGTCGGTGAATCCGTATCGGGGGTGCGAGCACGGCTGCATCTACTGCTATGCGCGTCCCACTCACGAGTACCTGGGGTTCTCCGCCGGGCTGGATTTCGAAACGCGGATCGTGGTGAAGGAGGACGCGCCGGCAATGCTGCGGCAGGCGCTCCTTTCGCCGCGCTGGCGCCCACGCGTCATCGGCATGAGCGGGGTGACGGACCCGTACCAGCCGGTGGAGCGGCGGCTGCGGATCACGCGCGGCTGCCTGGAGGTCCTGGCGGAGCTGCGGAACCCGGTGGCGGTGATCACCAAGAACCACCTGGTGACGCGGGACATCGACCTGCTGAGTGAGCTCGCGTCGCATGGCGCGGCGGCGGTGGCCTTGTCGGTGACGAGTCTCCGCCCGGAAATCCAGCGGGTCATGGAGCCCCGCACGGCCACGCCGGCCCGTCGGCTCGACGCCATCCGGCGGCTGTCCCGAGCGGGGATCCCCGTCCGGGTCATGATCGCGCCGGTGGTGCCGGGTCTGACCGACGAGGAGGTGCCGGCGATCCTCGAGGCCGCGGCGGAGGCGGGCGCCAGCGGCGCGGGCTACATCGTCATGCGGCTGCCCCACGGAGTGAAGGGGCTGTTCACCGACTGGCTGGAGGCGCACTTCCCCGAACGGAAGAGCAAGGTGCTGAACCGCGTCCGGGAGATGAGGGGAGGCGCGCTGAACGACCCCCGGTTCGGCTCCAGGATGCGGGGGGAGGGGCCGTACGCCGAGCAGATCCGTCAGCTCTTCGAGATCTCGCGTCGCCGGGTGGGTCTCGACCGCGACCCTACACGGCTCTCCGCGGCGGCCTTCCGCCGGCCGCCGCGGAACGGTCAGCTGGGCCTGTTCGACGACTGAGCCGCGATCAGGGCAGCTGGTGGTCCGTCGGGCTCTGGAACGGACGACCCTGGCGCTCCTCGCTCCCGGACTCCCCACGCCCGGCTGACGCCCCGTCATCAGCCGAGGTTCGAACGACGTTCTGCGCCTTCGGCCCCTTCGGTTCCTCGATCACCTCGAACTCCACCGTCTCTCCCTCGGCCAGCGTCTTGAAGCCGTGCCCCTCGATGGAGCTGTGGTGCACGAAGACGTCATCGCCACCCTCGCGCTCGATGAACCCGAATCCCTTCGAGTCGGAGAACCACTTCACCTTGCCGGTGACCTTCGCCATTTCGACCGTCCTTTGGAGTGAGGCGTTCCGTCGCCCGCGGGGATTTGTCGGCGGGCGATCCCGGCGCTCCCATGATGCAACGACCCTGCCGAAACCGGGGGGGGTGCGGGCGCGCCACATGGCCGAGCTGCCGGCCCTGGGAACTTTCTTGCGCCCGGGCCTGTAGGTCGAATGACGCCCGTTTCCAGGGAGACTGACCCATGAGACCGCTCCTCGCCCTTTCCGTCCTCGCGCTGGCCGGCTGCTATCTCCCCGCCAGCTCCCAGCCCGCACCTCGGGCGGCCGACTACGCCTACTACGGCGCGTCCTCTCGATCGCAGCCGCTCCGCGCCGCCGTCTGGTACGACGAGTACAGCGGGATGGCGTCCTTCGACCTGAACCGGCCGGGGTACGTGGCCATGTTCGCGCTCCAGCCCCTGGGCCACATCGAGCTGCTCTATCCCACGTGGGGGGCGGGAATTCAGCGACAGCGGGCGTTCCGGTCGGGCGGCCACTCCGTCCGCACCGACTCGCGACTGTATCACCTGGCCCTCGATCGCTCCTACCGCGGATCACCGCGGCGCGTGGCGACCCAGACCTACATCGTCCTCATCGCGTCCGACCGACCCCTCCGACTGGACCAGTTCATGGCCTACGGCACACTGCCGTGGCTCGACCACCCGTCGATCACATGGAACCCATTCGTGGCCACCGACCACCTGGTCCGGGAGGTGGTACCGGGCTACAACGCGGGGGACTGGACCGTCGCGTACCACGTGGTGTGGCCCGAGGCGTCGTGGAATCGCTACGACCCCCGGCTCCACAACCGCGTGAGGGACCGCTACACCCACGTCCGGTGTCCGGGGGGGATCGTCATATCGGTGCCGATCGGGGCGGTGCGGAGCGGCGCCTGGAACTGCCCCAGGAGAGACGGCTACGCGGGGCCCGGGGCGCAGCCGCGGCGCGGCGATGTGCCGCCCGTCACGGAGGCGCTCCCGAAGCGTCCGAGGGCGGCGGACTGGAGTGGCGCCACGCCCACCGACGGGGCCCGACGCGCCGTGCCGCGCCCCGAGCGTGGGCGGCCGGCGACGGGTGCGTCCCCGCGGGCGGTGCCTTCCTCGGAGCGGCCACGGCCGCAGGCGGCACCGCAGCCCGGCGTGAGGCCGAGCGCGAAGCCGAGCGCGAAGCCGAGCGTTAGGCCGCGGCCATCGGCGAAGCCCGGGGGGGGCGCGAAGCCTACGCCATCGGTAAAGCCCCGGCCGTCCCCGAAGCCCGGACCGTCCGCGAAGCCCGCGCCGTCCGCGAAGCCCGCGCCATCCGCGAAGCCGAGCAGGCCCCGGCCGAGGCCGAAGCCCAAGCCGGGAGGTGGCGGCGGCAGCGGCGGCTGAGACCGCGCGCGACCGGGTCCCTCATCAGAGGATGGCCCGGCCGATGGCGGTGATCCCGCCGATCACCAGGATGAGGGCGCCGGCCGAGCCCAGGACCGCCACCAGGTGGGACTGCGCTTCCGGCGCCCTCCGCTTGTTGACGCCCGCAGCAATGTGAGCGACCACAGCGGCCAGGATCATCATCACGAGATGGCCCCACAGCATGGGGAAGAAGACGCGAACGAAGATCAGGACGATACCCAGGAGGACCTGGAGGTCGAGGAGCCCGACGAAGCTCGACAGCAGAATCCTGCCCGGCTTGTCCCATGGGCGGTTGCGGAGCATGGCGACGAGGGAGTAGCCGAGGGACAGCACGCCCGCCAGCAGGACCAGGTAGCGCAGCCCCGAATGGGCGTGGAACAGGATGTTCGAGAACGTTTCCATGATATCCTTCGTTTTTCTGTGAATGTTGTGGGTCGGCGGGGGCCGGCGCGGCCGGCCCCCGCTCAGTCGTGGCCGCCGATGGGGCTCCCCGGCGGCGATGGGAGCGGACGCGGGGCGTCCCACGCGTCCGCCGGGCGATCCAGAAAGCGCTGGATATCCGCGGCCAGCCGCACCGCGTGGGCCTGGCTCATCTCGTCGGGGTGCCGGCGCATTGCGGCCAGCCGCTCATGCAGGGACCGGAGGCGCAGCTCCGCCACGGCCCGGACCTGCGGCATCGCGGCCGCGGCGGCGAGGCTCATGAGCTCTCGCACCACCACGTCCTCCACCACCCGTTTCACTTCCGCTTCATAGCCATTGGCGACCGGAGCGCCGAAGGTAGCCGCCTCGAGGCGGTCCAGCGCCTCGCCGAGCCCGGGCATCCCTGGCTCCAGCGCCGCCTGCTCCACCAGCCGCGCCGCCCGCTCCGGGTGCAGGATCATGGCCACGGTCATCTCGGCGGCCACCGCCGCGGGGGAGATCGGGTCGAACGTGATGCCGGTGAACCGATCGAAGAGCTCGCGATGCGAGGGATAGCCGTAGGGCCGGGGCGGGATCACGGCCAGGAGGTCCCGGGGCAGAGTGAGTGCGGCCGGCCGAAGCGTCTCCAGCAACGCGTCCAGCGCCCGGAGCTGATCGGCGGCGGGCACCCGCTGGAGCGGCACCTGGCCATCGCCGCGAAGCGCGTACGTATAGGTCATCCCGCCCAGCACCTTGGCGGTGGCCTCGACCTGATAACGGTGGTGCAGGTAGAGCGGGACCAGCGCCTCCTCCAGCGTTGCAAGCGGCGCCCCCATGCGGATCGCGCCTTCGCCGAACCGCTCCAGCGCCGCCGCTCTCACGCCCATCATCCGACGCAGCTCGGCGGCCGCGTCGGCGCCATTGTCCCAGAGGTGGGCTCGAGGGTGGGCGCTCCCGAGCGGCCGGGCGTCCTGGTCGCTCAGAAAGACGAGCCCTCGGCTGCGGGCCTGGTCAATAACCGCCTCGAGCGCCGCGTCCTCGTCCGTGCCCTCCGGGAAATCCGTATAGCCGTATGTGATGGCTGCCTTGTCCCACTCCCCGATACCGGTGTCGTATGCGTCGGAGAGGTCGATCGTGCCGTCCGGCCGCAGGCGCGCCACGGGGTGCGGGTAGTCCATGACCGAAGCCTGGTCCGATGCACTGGCCACGTAGTTGTGTGCGAGTCCGAGCGTGTGCCCTACCTCGTGCGCCGAGAGCTGTCGGATCCGCGCCAGCGCCATCTCGGCCATGTCGGTCGGGGTGCTGACCCCTTCCTCGTACGGGGACAGCAACCCCTCCGCCAGCAGGTAGTCCTGTCGCACCCGCAGCGAGCCCAGAAGCACGTGCCCCTTGATGATCTCACCCGTACGGGGATCTGTGACCGAGCTACCGTAGCTCCAACCGCGCGTCGACCGGTGCACCCAGTTGATGACGTTGTATCGGACGTCGAGCGGATCGGCGCTGTCCGGGAGGACCTCCACCCGGAACGCATCCCTGTAGCCGGCCGCCTCGAACGCCTGGTTCCACCAGCGGGCGCCCTCGAGGAGTGCCGAGCGCACGGGCTCCGGAGCCCCGGGATCCAGGTAGTAGACGATCGGCTCCACCGGCTCGCTCATCGCCGCGGCCGGGTCCTTCTTTTCCAGTCGGTGCCGTGCGATCCAGCGTCGCTCCATGGGCTCCCCCAGGGGTGCGGCGTAGTCGAGCCACGATACGCCGAAATAGCCCGCGCGCGGGTCCAGCTCACGGGGCTCGTAGCCGGGGGGCGGCGAAGCGACGAAGGAATGCCGCTGCCGCACCGTCACCGCCTCGGCGCTGGGTGTGACCGATCGGATCTCGCCGCCCGCCGGGTCGCCCTCGAAGGTGAGCACCACCTCCACCTCGGTATTTCGGGGGAACGCCCGTGTATTCTCGCCGTGGACTGCGCTGCGGCTCCGGTCCACCTTGTAGGTACCCTGGCCGCCGCGCCGCAGCCGCTCGGCCACGCCGTGGACGTCACGGAGCACGAAGTCGGTGGCGTCCACCAGCAGCCGACCCTCCGACTCGGCGACGATCTCGAACCCCCACAGCACCGAGCGCGCGAACGCGTCCTCCACCGCCCGCCGCTCGGCGGCGTTGTCCGTCACGGCACGGAACGCGTAGTTGGGCTCGGTCAGCAAGAGCTTCCCGTCCGCGCGTTCGAAGAACACGACCCGGGTCCGCCCGAGCTGGTTCCGATCGAGCCCGATGTCGTTCGAACCGATCCCGGCCGCCAGCGAGTGGACGTACAGGAACTCGATGTCGGTCTCCGGGACCTCGAGCCACAGCTTCCCCTCGTCCTCGTCCCGGTAGAAGGGGAGGAATCCGTCGTGGCGCTCCAGCCCAGCGGTCTTCGAGGCGATGCTCGGCAGTGTGCTCCCCGGGGCCGGAGCCGCGGGTGCGCCTCCGCCCGCGCCGGTGGCACAGCCGGTGGACACGGCGAGGATCAGAGCGGGCAGGAGCTGGAGGCGTCGCATAGGTCGTCTGGTGTGGGTCGGAGATTCGCTGCTCGGAGCCGCGGCTGGGCGGTGAATATGCGATGACGCCCGAGCCGGCGCCAACCGCCGGCCGTGCTTAGCGGTGGCGGGCTCCTTGCGCGTTGGCGGGGAGACGCCAACAAGGAGCCGCCAGAGCGATGTCCGACTTCTCACTGCCGATCACGCCGCCTCTCCCGCCCATGGAGGCCCGTTCCACCGACACGGTGCCGGTGGAAGGCGACTGGCTGTACGAACCGAAGTGGGATGGCTTTCGCTGTATCGTGTTCCGGGACCACTCGGCCGTGGAGCTGCAGTCGAAATCGTCGAAATCGCTCACGCGGTATTTCCCGGAGGTCGTGGATGCGGTCCGGTCGCTGGGCGCCCGGCAGTTCGTCCTCGACTGCGAGCTGCTGGTCCCCGAGGAGGAGGATGTGTCGTTCGATCTCCTCCTGCAGCGCATCCATCCCGCCGAGAGCCGGGTGCGCCGGCTCTCCACCGAAACGCCGGCATGGCTGATCGCATTCGACCTGCTGGCCCGCGGCTCTACGCGATCCCTGCTGGACTGGCCGCTGGTGGAGCGCCGCGCCGACCTGGAGGAGTTCGCGGCCGAGTACCTGGACGACTCGGACCGTGTTCATATCACTCCCGCCTCCGACGATCCCACCGTGGCCCGCGACTGGCTCGACCGGCTGTCGGGTGTGGACGGTGTGATGGCCAAGGACCCGTCGCGTGAGTACGCCAGCGGCTCCCGCGACGCCATGTGGAAGGTGAAGCGCCGTCGCACCGCCGACTGCGTGGTGGGCGGATTCCGGTATTCCAGGAACAGCGGCATCGGCTCGCTCCTGCTGGGGCTGCACGACGACCAGGGGCTCCTCCACCACGTGGGCTTCTGCTCCAGCTTCCCCGACGCCGAGCGTGATCGGCTCCTGGACGTGGTCGAGCCGCTCATCGAGGAGCCCGGGTTCACCGGCAATGCGCCGGGCGGGCCCAGCCGCTGGTCCACCGAGCGCTCGAGGGAGTGGCAGCCGCTCAGGAACGAGCTGGTCGTGCAGGTCGGCTATGACCATTTCACCGGAGGTCGGTTCCGCCACGGCACCGCGCTCGACCGCTGGCGGCCGGACAAGGATCCCCGCCAGTGCACGCTCGACCAGGTGGAGCGGGAAGGGCGGGGCGCGCTCCGCGTCCTCCGCCACGGGCTCGGGTCCTAGAACCGGACTCCGACCCGCAGCTCGGCGGCCGCAGAAGGGAAGGGGGCGAGTCCGAGGTCCCCGTCGAAGCCGTCCACGGACGCGGCGAGGCCCAAAGTGAAGCCTCCCACGGCCGCCACCACGCCACCTTCCACGCCCAGCGCGAGCCCGCTGGCCGTCACGTCCACGTCCATGATCGTCCCCGTGGTCCGGGCGCCAAGTCCCCGAACTTCCGCGTACGGGCGGCTCCGGATCCCGCCGATGGAGAGCGGCCGGACCAACCGGAGCCCCAGCCCGCCGGCCAGTACCGTCGAGGCGTCCGCCCCCGGGGCCAGCCGCGCGGCGCCCGCATGGCCGGTGGCGCACACCGTCAGACCGAGGGCGGAAAGCGGCAGCGGCACCGCTGCCGTGGCCCGCCCGATGTCCGGATCGGGACCGTCCAGTTGCATCCGTCGGTAGCCCACGCGGAGCGAAACGGGGCCGGGAGCCAGGGTCCCGTGTACGCCCACGGTCGGACCCGTCAGTCCACCCGCAGCGTCATACGAGGCCATGCCGATGGCGGCCTCCACGCCCGTCCCGGAGGCGATTCCGCAGCTCTGCGCCCACAGCGGTGAGCCGCCCCCCGTCAGTCCGAGCAGCGCCGCCGTGACTACCGCGGCGGCGGCAGTCCTCCCTGTGTGTCCGGGCCCACCCGTCCCCCCGCTCATCGGACGCGCACCAGCGAACCGCGGAGCGCCGACCCCGGCGGTGGCCCCCCGGGCCGCGCGCGCAGGACCGCCTGTCCGTCGCCCGGAATGAAGAACCGCGCGAACGCCGCTCCGCCGGGCAGCAGCTCGAGATGGAGCGGATTGGCGGCCGTCAGCGAGAGCACGCGCAGCGGGTAGTCATCCCCCTGCTGCGTGCTGGGATAGATTTCGCGAAAGTTCCAGCTGGGCAGCCTGTACGGGGCCGCCGCGGGCAGCAGGTCATCGGTGTATACCGATACGGTCCAGTCCTGCATCCAGCTCAGCGCCGCCTCGGCGCCGAGCACGCGGTTTACGTTGTCGAGTCCGGCGTTGCGGGCGTTCACGATATCGAAGAAGAACGCGTTGTCGCTCCGCCCGGACCGATCGGCAGCGTAGCGCAGGAAGGACCAACTGGCGCCGCGTGTGGCCAGATTGTCGATTCCCATGAGCGATGCCGTATCCGGCTGCTCGAGGTATCGCCGGAAGTTGCCTGCGTTCCCCGCCATGTAGCGGTTGAACGCGTCGACGCCGTTCGGACGGGCGATGATGTCGTCGGCTGTGAGGTTCATCGCCGGCTCCAGGCCGGCCACCTCATAGAAGAGCAGCTCTTCCGTGATATGGCTCAGCCCCTCGTTCAGCCACGGCTCCTCGAACGCCATGGCGTCGTTTACGAACAGCCGACGGGAGGCGTTCACCAGGTGCTGAAGCTCGTGCCCGATCAGAGGGAGCGAGCGCTGCCGCACGTCCGCGCTGGTGAACGTGAGCCCCACCCTCCCGAACGGGTCCGGCGAGATGAGATAGACGATCTCCGCCTGGTTCGCGGCGGGACACGCCTCCAGCCGATCCGTCCCAACCTCAGGGAACAGGTCCCCTGACCAGAAGAAGCCGAGCGTCACGGTGCTGGCCCCTCGGGCGGTCAGCTCGTTCACCGCGCGTGTGAAAAAGAGGATCACCCGGCCATTCCCATCGATGTCCTCCGGCACGCCCATATGGTCGGTGACCACGGGGTACACGAGCGTGTCGAAAGCGGCGCCCATCTCGAGATACTCGAACGACGTGAACCCTCCCGGGTTGCCCGTATCCGCGACGATCACGGCGTGGTCGGAGACAGACATGACGCGGCCGGTCCGGATGTCCTCCGTCGAGCAGCTGATGGATACATTGAAGTCGAGCAGTTCACCCGGTGTGGGCACGTCCGCGGCGGCCGCCGCCATGGTGTGGGCGGCGGACGGGACCAGCGCGCCGGCCGCACCCCCGCGGATCCGGGGAGTGAGCTCCCTGATCTCTCGCCGGCGCAGCCAGGCTTCGAAGCCGGTGTCCGGGATCCACTGCTCGCCCGCGACCCCGCCAAGCGCCAGCCTGCCGCCGATGCCGCCCTCCAGGCCGCCGGGAGACCCGCTTTCCCGGACGCCGGCGAGAAGGGGTCCACCGGGCTCGGCCAGCGCGCTGGATGGGCCGCCCGTCGATCCGGTGATCTCGAGGTCCAGCGGGAGCGAGACGCTGGCGTCGTCGTCCCCCGGAGCTCTCGTGCCGAAGAACGGGATGTAGAGGAACTCCGCGGTGCTCGCACCCCCGGAATCGAGGCAGAGGGTCTGATTCTCGGGGCCGCTGAGTTGGCGTACTTCCGCCACATTCAGCGGGGCGCCGTCCCCATAGACGCAGGAGAGGAGCGTGCCCGCGGGGCCGTTCACATCGGTGCCACACCCCCACAGGAGGAGGGGGGCGAGGAGGAGCGTGCGTTTCATGGTCATCCCAGCGGGGGCGGCCCGGCGCGATCTCTCGGGCCGGGCCGCCATGTGCATGCCAGCGCTGGTGAAAAATAGCCGCGAGAGGCCGCGGCGGCCAGCGGGCTACCGTCGAACGACGACGCCGCCGTTGGTGGTGGTCGCCCGGATCAGCGGGCCACCGTCCCCGATCCGAGTGCGGATCCGGCGATCGATCCGGCCCTGCACCGTCACCGGGATGTCCAGGCGCATGCCGCCGTTCACGGTGCCGAACTCGAGCTCGGCCGAGTAATCGTCGGGGACGGCGATCTCCACACCACCATTGGTCGTCTCGAGGTCCACGCCACCACCCTGCCAGGTGCGGCCCGTGAGCTCCAGGTGCAGCCCGCCGTTCGTGGTCTCTCCCCGGACACGCCCCGCTCCGCCGGAAAGGTGGATGCCGCCGTTCGTGGTGCGCGCCGCGACCTCGCCCGTGAGGTCGGCCAGGCGGATCCCGCCATTGCTCGCATCCAGTCGGAGCGCCGTCGCACGGGGCACCATGAGCTCGAAGCTCGCCGACCAGTGGTCCCGGTCTCGGCTGTGGGGACCCCTCGCCTCGATGGTCGAGCCCGTCAGGATCTCCACCGCACGCGCGAGATCCTGCGGATCGCCGTTCCGGCTGCTCGCGTTGATCCGGACGACGAGCCGGATCTCGTCCTGGTCCCAGCCTGTCACCACGATTCCGCCATTCTGCCCCGCGTCCACCGCGAGATCGGGCCGCGCTTCGAGGCTATACTCCCGCTCCTCGCAGTACTGGTCGCGGTCGTCGCTGTTCCATTGGCAGTTCGTGTCCTCATCGACCCGGATCGGGGCCGCCTGCGCCGTGACCGCCGTGGCGGAGAGCGTGGTGAGGAGGAGAGCGGTGGCCATGAGTAGCCCCGCGAATGCCGATCCCCGAATCCGTCCCGTCATCGATCTACCCCGTTGCAGGTGGTGCAGGTGGTCTACAGGGGGTTGGACGGCCGCCGGGCTGGAAAGGTTGGAACGCCGGTCGGACTAGTCGTGGCTCAGGAGCCGCTGGAGCTCTTCTGGCGACAGGTCGGCGGCGCTGCGGGAGCCGAGGCGGCCACCCGCGCGGTTGGACTTGCCGGCCGCCTGCTTGACCTCGGCCGGGGCCCCGGCGTAATCGAATCCCTCGAGCGATATCCGGGGCAGCGGATAGCCGAGCACGCGCTCGATCGACCGGACCTGTCCCAGGTCGGCGGCCGTCATGAACGTGATGGCATCACCCGCCGCGCCCGCCCGGCCGGTCCGGCCGATCCGATGCACGTAGTCGTCCGGGTCCTGCGGCACGTCGTAATTGATGACGTGGCTGATCCCCTCGATGTCGAGTCCGCGCTGCGCCACGTCCGTGGCCACCAGCACCTGGACGTGACCCTCCGCGAAACTCTCCATGGCGCTGCCACGCTGCTTCATGTTGCGGTCGCCGTGGATCACGTTCACCGCCATGCCCGACGAGCGCAGGCGGTGGTAGAGGAGGTCGGCGCCACGCTTGGTGCGCGTGAAGATCAGGACCTGGTCCATATCCGGGTCCTGCATCAGCTCCACCAGCAGGTCCACCTTCCGGTCCGGCCGCACCGAGTAGACCACCTGCTCGACCGTCTCGGCCGCGGAGACGTCCGGGGACACCTCCACCCAGACCGGGTCCTTCTGGATCCGCGTGGCCAGCGCGTGCACCCCGTTCGGCATGGTCGCGCTGAACAGGAGCGTCTGCCGCTCCTTCGGCATCCGGACCAGCAGCTGCTCGAGCTGGGGCCGGAACCCCATGTCCAGCATGCGGTCTGCCTCGTCCAGGATCAGGACATCGACCTCCGACAGATCGGCGTGCCCCTTCTCACACAGGTCGATCAGGCGACCCGGCGTGGCCACCAGCACCTCGAACCCCGCACGCAGGTCCCGGATCTGCGGCTCGTACGCCACACCCCCGTACACCTCGCCCACGTACATGTCCATGTACTTGGTCAGCTCACGGGCGTCCTCCGCCACCTGCTGCGCCAGCTCCCGTGTCGGGCATAGCACCAGCGTACGCAGTCCCTCGCGGCCCACCTGCCGCTCCAGCGTCGGGATCAGGAACCCGCCCGTCTTGCCGGTCCCCGTCTGGGCAATGCCCACGACATCACGACCCTCACGGGCCGGGGGGATCCCCTTGACCTGGATGGGCGTAGGAAGGGTCCAGCCGAGATCGGCAATGGCCTTGAGAACGGCGCTCGACGAGGTGAGCTCCTCGAACGACATGGATGAGACTTCCGAGCTGTCGGTAGGAATACGCGAACTCGCCAGCCTAACGATTGCGGCGGCGACGGGCCCGGGCGTTGCGACGACGGGCGGCCGCAGCCTTCCGCTTCTTCGCTTCGCTCGGCTTCTCGTAGAACCGCTTCTTCTTCATGTCCTTGAACCGTCCGGACCTGAGCATCTTCCGACGGAACTTCTTGAGCGCCCAGTCCAGGCGGTCGTTCTCGCTGAGTACGACCTCGACCATGTTCTCTCCCTTATTCGTGGTACGAAAAGCTCACCAAGATACCGAGAATGGCGGGGCCTGTCAAAGCCGGGCCTCTCGGTCATGAGGTAGTACGGGCAACACGCGTTCCGTCGGGTGGCTCGGCTGCGCCTCGCAGGGTGGCTCGGCTGTCGCCTCGCAGGGTGGCTCGGCTGCGCCTCGCAGGGTGGCTCGGCTGTCGCCTCGCAGGGTGGCTCGGCTGCGCCTCGCAGGGTGGCTCGGCTGTCGCCTCGCAGGGTGGCTCGGCTGCGCCTCGCAGGGTGGCTCGGCTGTCGCCTCGCAGGGTGGCTCGGCTGTCGCCTCGCAGGGTGGCTCGGCTGTCGCCTCGCAGGGTGGCTCGGCTGTCGCCTCGCAGGAACACCGCTGGCCGGTCCGGAGAACGCCCGCGGCAATACCCGTCACCTCCACCACCTTGGTTCCGCGGGCCCAGGACGAGCCGGCTCCTCTGCGAGCGCCAGCGAGCCATACTGCGAGCGCAGCGAGCCACCCTGCGAGCGCAGCGAGCCACCCTGCGAGCGCCAGCGAGCCACCCTGCGAGCGCCAGCGAGCCACCCTGCGAGCGTCAGCGAGCCACCCTGCGAGCGTCAGCGAGCCACCCTGCGAGCGTCAGCGAGCCACCCTGCGAGGCGCAGCCGAGCCACCCTGCGAGCGTCAGCGAGCCACCCTGCGAGCGCAGCGAGCCACCCCCGCCTCTTTGTCGCCCCCGCCCCCCACCATTATCTTGCACCGTTGGTTGCGCGACGTGCAGCGGATCGGACGGAGGCGTATGGCAGGGCATTCCAAGTGGAAGAAGATCAAGCGGAAGAAGGCGGCGAACGACGCCAAGCGCGGCCAGGCGTTCACGAAGCTGATCCGTGAGATTACGGTGGCGGCGCGGGAGGGCGGGGGCGAGGCCGAGTTCAACCCGCGTCTGCGGCTCGCCATTGATACGGCGAAAGCGGCGAGCATGCCGCAGGAGAATATCGACCGTGCCGTCCTGAAGGGCACGGGCGATCTCGAGGGCGTCAACTACGAAGAGATGACGTACGAGGGCTACGGCCCAGGCGGTGTGGCGCTGTACGTGGAGGCGCTCACGGACAACCTGAACCGCACGGTGGCGGACCTCCGTCACGCGCTGGAGAAGCACGGCGGGAACCTGGGCCAGAGCGGGTCGGTGGCCTGGCAGTTCGAGCGGAAGGGCCGGATCTACGTGGACGCGGGTCGCTATGACGAGGACGCGGCCATGATGGCGGCGCTGGAGGCCGGTGCAGAGGATTTCGCGCGGCAGGGGGACGAGTACGAGATCTCGACGGAAGTTGCGACCTTCCATTCGGTGCAGGACGGGCTGAAGGAGCAGGGGATCGAGTTCGCCGATGCGGAGCTGTCGATGATCCCGACGGCTACAGTGCCGGTGGAAGGGCAGGAGGCGCTGCAGCTGTTGCGACTGCTGGACGCGCTGGACGACCTGGATGACGTGCAGCACGTTCACACGAACGCGGATATCGACGAGCGGGCGCTGAGCGAGGTGGCGGGTTGAAGGTTCTCGGCGTCGATCCTGGCACGGCAGCGACCGGCTATGGGGTCGTCGTCCGTGAGGGCGTGGGCGCCGCGTCGCTGGTGGAGTGCGGTGTCATCCGGACGCAGGCCGGGTCGCCGCTGGCCGATCGGCTGCGCGACATCCACGAGGGCCTGGGCGAGGTCCTCTCCCGCCACGCGCCGGACGTGGTGGCGGTGGAAGGTGTGTTCTTCGGCAAGAACGTTCGGACCACCGTGCTGCTCGGGCACGCCCGCGGGGTAATCCTGCTCGCCGCGGCCCAGCAGGGGCTGGAGGTGGCGGAGTACGCGCCCGCGGAGATCAAGAATGCGGTGGTGGGCACGGGTCGGGCGAGCAAGGAGCAGGTGCAGTTCATGGTGAAGAAGCTGCTGCGGTTGAAGGAGGTGCCCAGCCCGGCGGATGCGGCCGATGGCGTGGCCGTGGCGCTCTGCCACATGAACACATTACGGCTCAGCCGTGCGGTGGCAGGGTCGTGATCAGCCGGATCCGGGGCACGCTGTTGACGCGGGAGCCCGACCGGGTGGAGGTCCTCACCAGCGGCGGTGTCGGCTATGAGCTGGAGATCCCTCTCTCCGTATTCGAGAAGCTGCCGCGGGCGGGTCAGGAGGTGGAGCTGCTGACCCACCAGGTAGTGCGGGAGGACGACCTCTTGCTATTCGGCTTCCTTCAGCCATCCGAACGACAGCTCTTCGGTCGACTGCTGGGCGCGTCGGGAGTGGGTCCGCGGCTGGCGCTCGCCATGATGTCGACACTCACTCCCACCGCACTCGTGCGCGCCATCACCGACCGGGAGGTGGCGACCCTCGTGCAGGTGCCCGGCGTGGGCAAGAAGACCGCGGAGCGCATTGCGCTGGAGCTCGGCGACAAGCTCGACGACCTCGCCCTGCCCGCCGGCCCATCGGTGAAGGGGGCCGCCGCCCAGGAGGCGGTCGGCGCCCTGGTCGCGCTCGGCTACGCCAGCGCGGATGCCAGCGCCGCCGTTCGCGCGAGCATTGAGGATGATGGCCCTGAGAACGACGCCAAGACGCTCATCCGGAAGGCGCTGGCCCGGGCGGGCAAGTAGCGAACCAACGACACCACGACCGGGGGGCGCGACGAAACCCCGCCGGCCGCACTGGCGTATCGGAGCTGGACAGGACTACCCGAACGAATCGAAGCGTGGCGAAGAAGCATAACAAGCCTGCACGAGGCGCCGGCGCGGCGCATGGCCGCTCGGAAACCGCCTCCGCCGCTCCGGCGGCTCCCGAGGGGGCACCGCCGCCCCGGACCTCCGCACAGGTGGCGGCGGACTGGGTGAAATCCATCGGCGGCGCGCTCATTCTCTTTCTGATCCTGCGCACGTTCATCCTCCAGACCTTCGTGATCACGTCCTCCTCCATGGAGAGGACACTGCTGGTGGGGGACTTCCTGGTCCTGAGCAAGGCGGCCTACGGCGCGCATATCCCCTTCACGGACGCGCGGCTACCGGGGTACACCGATCTGGACCGGGGGGACGTGGTCGTCTTCCGGCCGCCTCACGACCCGGGCCTCGATGTGGTGAAGCGTGTGATCGGGATGCCCGGGGACACGCTGCACATGGAGGACAAGGCCCTGTACATCAACGGCGTCCAGCAGGACGAGCCGTACACCCGCCATAGTGACGCGGATGGCGACGTGGCGCACCCGTGGATGCGCTGGCAGTGCGGCGAGAGGGTGGCGTTGAGCCCCGACATCTCGGGGGCGTTCCGGGTACCGAAAGAGGGGTACAGCGGCAGCGGGCCAGGAGCGGCCTGCAGCCCCACTCGCGATGACTGGGGCCCGCTGGTCGTGCCGGAGGGCCACTACTTCATGATGGGCGACAACCGCGACGACAGCGTCGACTCCCGTTACTGGGGCTTCCTGGACGGCCAGCGGATCCGGGGCGAAGTGCTCGTGATCTACTACTCGTACGACCCGGAGCTGCTGCGGCCGCTGGCCTTCCTCCGCAACGTGCGCGCACAGCGAATCGGCGACCTGGTGCGCTGACGCACGCTCGCCGGGCGACGGGATCGGTCCGTCAGAACATACGCCGCAGCGTATAGCCGGCGAAAAAGGCCACGGCCACCGAAGCCAGCGGATGGCGCCGGACCGTGGTCTCCAGGTCTGAGCGCATCTCGTCGATCTCCCGCGTCCGGACGTAGTCGGCGGCATGCTGGATCCCCTCGGCCGCGTTGTCGGTCAGCGGGCGCGTTGGACCGAGGAACCGGTTCCGCGCGGCGGCCCGCTCTCCCAGCTCGCGGACCCGGACCGCGGCCTCATCGAGCCGGCCACCCGCAGCGCGCCGGGCGCGGTCGAGGGCGCTGCGGTCGGAGGGAAGCGTCCCGGGATCGCCCATGGCGGGCTCCCGGCGAGTCTCGCTCTCGATCGGATCGGGGATCTCGTGATCGTGGTTCGGATGCTCGGTCATGCCCGCTCCTTCTTCAGCCCGTGCTTGAAATCGTCCATCTCGCGCTCCGCCCATTCCTTGTCCGCGCGGAGCGACCCGGTCGTCTCCGTAGGGGCGAAGCCCCCCTTGCGGAGGTCCCGCGCCCCTTTCCATGCGGCGAGCGCGCCGATGAGGAACAGGATGCCGCCCGTGATGAGGGTGCCGAGCCAGTAGGACCCGAGCAGGGCCCCCAGCCCGAGGGCCAGGGCCAACACCAGGCACAGCCCGCCCACGGCGATGATCGCCACGCCGGCTCCGATCCACGCGCTGTCTACGACCACCCGCTTGGCGGTGCGTACGGCCTCCGCCTTCGCCAGCTGGATCTCCTGCTGGACGAGCGTGCGGGTGTCATCCGCAAGCTCCCGCAGGAGCGGGATGATCCCCATCCCATCGCCCGCGCCGTTCGCCGGCGGGAGCTGGTGGTCGGGGTCCAACCGGCGCTGCCGGTCGGCCGCTTCTCTGCTGTCGGTGACTGCCATGTCCGTCTTCCTCTACCTCGTCCTCCGCCCGTGACGACTCGGAGACGTGCAATGGATGTGCCGGGCGTCGGCGCCGGCGGAGTTCTTGCACCCTACGCATGCGGCACGATAGGATCGAGAGAGTAGCCCATACCGACCCTGGCGATCAACCATGTCGAAACCCGACGAAACCAAGCTGCCGGCAACGCCGACCACGGAGCGCGCCCTTCCGCCGGAGGGCGGGACGACTTCCACGTCCCGGACGGCACCCGTGGCCGTGCCCGCTCCAGCGTCGCTGGAATCCGACCGGAAGGTGGAGCCCGCGCGAGCGACCCCGGAGCGGTCCCCGACCCGGGCGCATCCCGGTGGCAACGGCCGCCCGGGCGACCCCGCGGAGCTGCGGCGGGACATCGCGGAGACCCGGGCTCGGATGTCCAGCACGCTGGACGTGCTGGAGACGCGGGTCGCTCAGGAGCGCGCGTCGCTGGAGCGGAAGAAGACGGAGATGATGGAGATGGCGACGCTCAAGCCCCTGCGGGAGAAGCTCTCCCGGGAGCCGTGGCGATCGATGGCCATCGCCTTCGTGGCGGGCTACGTCGTGGCCGCCATCCGGGACTGACCGAGCGGACCTTTGAGGGCGGGTCTAGTCCTCGTGGTCGCGTCCGAGCATCAGCCAGCCCAGCAGGAGCAACGGCAGCAGCACCAGCGTGGCGAGCAGATAGGGGCGGTCGAGGAGGGTCGTAGGGACCACCGCCGAGCTGAACGACAGCGAGCCCGCGTCCCCCACTTCCACCGTGAACTCCCAGTCCCCCGACTCCTCCACATCGAATTTGGCCGCCTGAAACAGCTTGTTGGTGGCTTCCGCCCGCGTCGCACGCTTCCGGACGGGCTCCGCGGTCGCGTCCCCCTCGAGCTCGATCGGCCGCGCCTCCACCATTACCCATGGCGTCAGCACCGCACCCGCCGAATCCTGTACCATTACGCTCACGTCCAGCTCCCCCGTCCGCAGCGGCGTGGGGCTGGAGTAGATCGTCACCGTGTACGGCCCCAGCACGGCGTTGGAGATCCGGACCGTCCCACCATTCCCGCGCAGCGGCGGCGCGACCAGCAGGACGAGCAGCAGCAGGACGGAAAAGGCGCGCGTCATGAGCCGCGTCTCACGTGCCGCTTCCCGCCGTCACCGGACGAGTGCCCCGTCCGTGCACCACCTCCGGGATCCACACATCGCCCTCGTCCTCGCGCATCATCATGAGCACCAGCACGAGGAGCGGGATGATGTAGAGGAGCCCTCCAATGACCCACATGAGGAGGCCCCCGAGCTGCTGGTCCCCGAGGGGTGAGAGGCCCCAGAGGCTGGGAGAGTCCAGGAACGTGCGGTAGAAGGGCTCGGAGCTCAGCGTGAGCGCCGCCCCGAGCACAAACCCGGCGATCTTTGCGGGGAAGATGTAGAGGATCCCGGCGCCGTAGCTCAGGCGGCGGCTGCCTCCGCTCGGGTGGATGACCGGCCACCAGAAGAGGAGCGCCATGCCCAGGAACATGGCGTGCTCCAGGTCGTGGATCCAGTTGCGGCCCTGAGCCGCGTCATACAGCGGCGGGTAGTGCCAGATGAAGAGGACGAGGATGTAGATCGTCAGCGCCACGCCCGCTCGGGTGAGGAAATGGAAGACCCGGTGGACAGGGTTCCGCTCGTGGAACATGCGCCCGAGTCGCCGCCGCGCGCCGCGGTCGAATGCCCAGAGTGTGGGGAGGAGCGGGGCCCCCAGCCAGATGAGGGGCGCGGCCACCATGATCAGCAGCAGATGCTGCGCCATGTGCATGAAGAAGAAGATCGAGTCGAACGTGCCGATGGGAGAGAGCAGCGCGACCGCCACGGCTGCGAGCCCCGCCCCGAAGCACCACGCCCGCCACGTCCTCAGGATCCTGCCGCCACGCCCCCGACGTCGCAGCCGGCGCCAGCCGCGGGCGTAGAGCCCCCCTGCCACGAGAAGGCCGATAATGACCGTCGGCTCGAACTCCCACGACAACAGGAACGCCTGAAGATCACCCACCGTCCTGCCCCCGATGCTCGCTGTGAGGGTCTATCTCCATCGGCATATCCATCCCCGGCATCTCCATCCCCGGCATATCCATTCCCGGCATCTCCATCCCTGGCATCTCCAGCGTGCCTCTCATGTCCATCGGCTGCGCCATGATCCAGCCGCCCAGCAGCCCCAGCCCCACCGCCAGTGTCGCCCACGGCACGAACGCGAGCCGGGCCGGCCGACGCCCCTGGAACGTCGCGCGGGAAATGTAATGGAGGAGGATCAGCGACCCCAGCACTCCGGCCTCCAGCACCACCAGCTCGAGCGGGAGCAGCCACCCGGCAGGGACGATGGCCGCCATGGTCCAGTCGGGCGCGCCGCCGGCGATCCCCACGTCGATGGCGACCCTGTGGAGGGTCGGCACGAGGTTGAGCCCGGCCGCGAGGAAGTGGAAGGCGTAGTGGGCGAGCCACATGCCGAACCCGAGCGGCACCAGCCCGAAGCCCATCCGGAGGAGGACCTCCCGGCCGGGTAGGGAGGTGCGGGCGAGTCGGCGGCTGGCGGCCGTCGTCAGGAAGAGGAGGAGCCCGGGAACGACCCCCAGGGCCACGACGAGGAAGACCGTCCACGTCACCCGCTCGCTCCCGATGCCGAGTGTTGCCCCGAGTCCCGCCTGGAGTCGCACCATGGGCCCGATCATCCCGGCCGCGTTCACGAACGCTCCGAACACCACGACCATGGCCAGCGCCAGGAGGTCGGGGCGGTCGGTGAATCGACCGATGCCCGAGCGCATCGGGTCCCCGACGAGCTCCGCTCCCGGCCAGCGAGCGACGATCCCCACATTGTCGTAGGGGCACGCCTGCACGCAGTCGAGACAGAAGGTGCAGTCCATGTTCCCGGCCTTCCGGGGCTGGAAGAGCCAGAGCTCGCACCCGTTCTGCACGAGCCGCGGCTCCCCCGTCCGCGGATCGATCTCGTGCCGGCCGGCGATGCAGTCCTTGGTCTCGCACGCCTCGCATACCGCCACGTCCCGAACGCGCACCTCCCCCGGCGAGGCGAGAGATTGGGTGAAATTGAACGCGCCGATCGGGCATACGTGCTTGCAGAACGCGGCGCCCTGGAACACCCCGTCGATGGCGAATGCCGCCGTGAAGTAGGCGACCACGATCCACGCGGTGAGCCACGGGCTGTTCCACAGATCGAACGCCTCATAGGCCCAGAAGAAGAGGACGAGGAGTCCCAGCGACAGCCACTTCGTCTTCAGCCATGCCGGCCATGAGCGGTCGGCGGGGAACAGCTTCCTGGCCAGGCGGCGCGGGAGCATGAACGGACACGCCATGCAGAACAGGTTCCCCACCAGCAGCAGCGCCAGCACGACGAGACCGCGCCACTGCACCCACGGCGCGACCCCGGCCGCGTTCTGCGGTGCCAGGTTGGGGCCGAACAGGCCGTCGGCGATGATGATGGCCGACAGCAGCAGGAGCGGGACCTGGAGGGTGGTGCGTGCGTGCTTCCAGCGAAGGAATCGGCCGAGGACGGGCGCGCGAGTCAGGTCCCCGCGGGGCGCGGGTGTCGCGTGGTAGATCGGCAGTTCACGTCGGGCGGTGCTGGGCATCAGGCCCGGAAGGTAGCGCTCCGAGGGGTCGGCGTGAAGGCGGTGGCGGCGCTTGAGGCGGCGTGGTCATGGGCGGGCCGAACGCTGTCACCAGACGCGGTGGGTCACCACGGTGGTGCGTCCGACCTTCACGGTCACGGGGCCCAGCGTTGCCGCGCGGGCACCGTCCACTTCGATCTCCAGGTCGTGCGATCCCGCCGGGAGCCGGAGCCGGACCATGGCGACGGAGCCCGGAAGCAGGTGCCACGACCGGGTGTCGGCGCGCTCCGTGAGCGCGGTGCCCAGGTTCGCCAGCCATCCCACGACGTGCCCCGCCGTCTCGTCCTTTTCGCTCACCGCGCTTTTCGCCCCCGCCGTAAACGCCAGCTTGGAAGCGGCGCGGACAACGGTTCGCGCGAGCATCGCGCCCCGCTCCCCATCGAAATCGCGGCGCACGGCGTCCGCCACATCGAGGCGGGCCGTCGCGCCGGCGCCGCTGTCCGCCGCTGCACCGGCCGGGCCACCCTTCCGGACGTGCACGGCGCCGCCGGGCGGCGAGTCCTGGTAGAGCACGGGCCAGGAGATCCGGAGCAGGTAGGGGTCGGAGTCGTCGTCGTCGTTCCGGTTGCACCCGTAGCGGCAGTCCCACGGGTCCAGCCGCGTCTCGCTGCGCCAGCCGTAGTCGTGGTAGTACGGGCTCCGCCCACCGCTGCTCGCGGCGAGGAGGATTCGGGCTGCAGCCTCCGCGGCGGCTGCGGTCTTCTCCGCCGCGTCGCCTTCCGCCAGCTTGCTCACCTGCCACGCCGGAAGAACCACCACCACCGATTGCTCCACCCGGTGCGGCACGAACCCTCGCTCCACGAGCACCAGCACCTCACCCGTCTCGTCCGCCGCATCGGAGCCGGGGACCGGAGCCGGGATTCCCGCTCGACGGTAGGCCACGTCCGCCGCGTCCGCATACCCGGCGGCCTCGAATACGGCGGCGTCGAAGAGGTGGAAGAATCGCGCATCGCTGGAGACCGTGGCGCCGTCCCCGGCCTCCCCGAGGCGATCCAGGAGCGCCTCGAGCCGGCGGGCCTCGACGGCGGCGGCGTCGTTGTGGCCGGCCTGCAGAAACCCCACGGCCGCGGTGTAATGGATCATGAGCCGCTCGGTCCGGCTCGGCGTGTAGGCCAGGGCCCGATCCGAAGTGATCATGCTCAGGACCTGCTGCGACACGCTGACCGTGACGCGATCCTCCGCCAGGTAGGAGGCGAGGTCGAGGAGGTGACAGCTTTCGGTGTACGCCCCCGCGTAGCGGCCGGCCGTGGCTGCATAAAGGAGGCGGAGCAGGTCGTCCTGGGGGATCGCGCGCTGCCCCTCCAGCACCGAACCGTACGCCTTGTCGGGCTCGTAGGCGAGCTCCCGCCGGAGCGCGTCCTCGTCCGCCGGCAGTCCGCTTGGCGCCAGGTCGTAGCCGTCGAATACGGCGGCACAGCCGGACAGCGACAGGGCCGCGGCGAGAACCGCGACCCCGACCGCACCCTTCATCCGCAACATGGTCGCTCCGTCAGCGTCGATCGAGCACCACGATCCGTTCCTTCGCATACGCGATGGCGTCAGCCATCTTGGCATACGCATCGCCATACGCCTCGATCTTTTCAAGCTCCAGCTGGTGCAGGAAGCGCTTGTACTGGATCACCGCCTCGATCGGGCGGAGCTGCTTGTCCAGGGTGGTCGCCACGCGGTACGCGATCACCGGGTCGCTCGGCTTCAGCACCTGCGCCCGGTCGTAGCGATTGAGCGCCATGTCGAACTCGCCCCGCGCCACGTAGTCGTCGCCCTCGCGGAGCAGCATCTCGGCCATGGCCACAGCCCGGCCTTCCGTGGTGGCATCGGCGGGCGAGCTCACCACGCGCACGCCCTGCGCTTCGCCGTAGCTGTAGCTCTGCACACGGCCGTCCGCCACCTGTACCATCACGACCTGACCCACGGCGTCGGTTGGAGCGCGCTGCGGGCTTCGGGGCACCAGGATCGACGCGCCGCCCGAGCGTCTCACGGTCCAGGCATCGTACGTGGTCCGCGTGGCCGCCAACACCTGCGTCTCGTTCATGCCCAGCGCCAGCTCGCCGCGCGTCACCGCCGCGCAGATCTCACCGGCGCACGTGGCCATTGCCTCGGCGGCGATGGAGTCCCGGCTCATCCGGTTGATCACCTGATCACCCGCCGCCACCACCGCGCCCGCGGGGGCCTGCGCCTCCGGGACGCGATCGTCGTTGGTCAGGATCGGCTCCTGGTGGATCCGCTTGGGCGCGCACCCGGCCGCCAGCGCCGCCAGTGCCACGATTCCCACTCTGCTCGCGTTCATGTCGTCTCCTTACCAGCCGATCCGGGGCCGCTCGATGTACTTCTTGATCTTGTGCTGTCCCGCCCAGACCTTGACGTTGCTCTCCAGGTCCGTGAGCGTCGCGTCCACCTGGTAGAACACCACCTTCTCCCGGCCCTCCTCGTCCTCGATAGCCGTGATCTCCCCCTGGAACATGTAGTTCGCACCCAGCTCGTAGGCCATCCGCGCCCGGGTCCCCGCCCGGGCGTTGTCCTGCTGGTCCGTCCGCTCGTCCCGGATCTCCGACCGCTCCTCAGGACTCGCCACCATCGTCACTGCGCCCGAATTGATCATCGCCCGCTCCAGGTCCCCGATGAACGCGTTGACCGGGATGTGCTCCATGGTCCGGTTCCGGAACGTGCCCACGATCACCGCCGGGGCCTCGCCGCCATGCGCCGCTGCGTGCCGCGTCACCCACGGCGCGTTCAGCGACTGGTCGATCAACTCGTTCGCCACCAGCCGCGAATCGGTGTCGTTCCAGCGGCCAGAGAGGTCGGTAACACTGGTGGGGTCAATGCGCGAGACCTGCTTGGCGCAGCCCCCCAACATGAGGGTGAGGACGGCGAGCGTCATTGCCCCCGTCACTCTGCTTGAACGGTACATTGGTTGTGCCTCCGTGATGGGTCCGTGCGGGTTGTACACGGGGGGGTGGGGGAAAGTTCGGGGGGGGGGGGTGGCTCGCCGCTTCGCACTCGCAGGGTGGCTCGCCTTCGGCTCGCAGGGTGGCTCGCGCTTCGCACTCGCAGGGTGGCTCGCCTTCGGCTCGCAGGGTGGCTCGCGCTTCGCACTCGCAGGGTGGCTCGCCTTCGGCTCGCAGGGTGGCTCGCGCTTCGCACTCGCAGGGTGGCTCGCCTTCGGCTCGCAGGGTGCTCGCGCTTCGCGCTCGCAGGACCGAAGACTGGCCGAAGACGTTGGCGGCGCGTTAGGTTGGCAGCAGCTATGAACCAACCTGAGATTACGACCCCGGAAGCCCTCACGGAGGAGATCGAGGCGGAGCTGTCGCTCCGGCCTCAGCGGCTGGCCGAGTTCATCGGGCAGACGAAGGTCAAGGAGTCGCTGCGGATCGCCATTGACGCGGCGAAGGGGCGGGGGGAGCCGCTGGACCATACGCTCTTTCACGGGCCGCCGGGGCTGGGGAAGACGACACTGGCGATGCTGATGTCGCGGGAGCTGGGGGTGCAGATCCGGACGACCTCGGGGCCGGTGCTGGAGAAGCCGGCGGACCTGGTGGGGCTGCTGACCAACCTGGAGGAGGGGGACATCCTCTTCATCGACGAGATCCATCGTCTGCGGCCGATCATCGAGGAGTTCCTGTACCCGGCCATGGAGGACTACCGGATCGACATCCGGCTCTCGGAGGGGCCGAAGGCGCAGACCATCACCATGCCGGTGGAGCGGTTCACGCTGGTGGGGGCCACGACCCGGTTCGGACTCCTGACGCCGCCAATGCGCGCCCGCTTCGGGATCATCCAGAGACTCAACTACTACGACGCGGCCGAGCTGATGGACATCGTGGTGCGGAGCGCGGAGATCCTGGAGGTGGGGACGACGGCGGAGGGCGCTGAGGAGATCGCGAAACGGAGCCGCGGCACCCCCCGGGTGGCGAACCGCCTGCTGCGCCGCGTCCGGGACTTCGCGCAGGTGCGTGCCGACGGCGTCATAACGGGGGCCGTGGCCGATGACGCACTCCGGATGCTGGACGTCGACGAGTACGGTCTGGACGAGATGGACGCCCGGATCATCAAGACGCTGATCGAGAACTTCGAGGGCGGCCCGGCGGGGCTGAACACCCTGGCGGTCGCGGTCGGTGAGGACCCGGGCACCATCGAGGAGGTGTACGAGCCGTTCCTCATCCAGAACGGGTTCCTCATGCGCACGCCGCGCGGCCGGATGGCAACGAAGCGGGCGTTCAAGCGATTCGGCTACGCGGTGCCCCGGGACCTGGGCGACCGGGGTCAGATCCGGCTCTTCGACGAGGGTGCCTCCGACCCGGCGTGACCTCCGGGGTCGTCGCGCCGGCAGGCTTGGAACCTCCTGACACGAAGAGCATGAAGGAACGAAGGGATCGAAGATCGGTGACCGACCTCGACCGCGCCTCCGCGTACGATTACCACCTCCCGACGGACCGGATCGCCCAGGAGCCGGTGGAGCCCCGTGACCGGTCCCGGCTGCTGGTCGTACCGAGGGGAGGCGGCGAGCTCCGGCACCTCGAGTTCCGCGACCTCGTCGACCTGGTGCCAGGGGGCGACGCGCTGGTGGTCAACGAGACCCGTGTCTTCCCGGCCCGGCTCCGCGGGCACAAGCCCACGGGTGCGCCCGCGGAAGTGCTCCTGCTTCGCCCCGTCTCCGACGACGAGCGCGACTGGCATGCGCTGGTGCGCCCGGGCAGCAAGCTGAAGCCGGGTCGTGTGGTGGAGGTCGCCGACGGGCTCCGCATACACATGGTCGATTCCATTCCGGGCGGCGGTCGTCTCGTCCGGCTCGACAGCGAGCTGCCGCCGCGCGTCGCCATCGACCGCTGGGGCGAGATGCCGCTTCCGCCGTACATCGATCGCCCCGCCAACGCCGCGGACCGGGAGCGCTACCAGACCGTGTACGGCAGCGCCACCGGCTCGGTTGCGGCCCCCACGGCCGGGCTCCACTTTACGCCCCCTGTGCTCGATGGGCTCCGGACGAAGGGCGTCGCGATCGTGCCGCTCGTTCTCCACGTGGGCGTGGGTACGTTCCGTCCCGTGGCATCGGAATCCCTGGCGGAACACGAGATGCACTCGGAGTGGTTCGAAGTGCCGGAGGCCTCCGCGGTGTCGTTGAACGAGGTCCGAGGCCGGGGTGGCGCGGTGTGGGCGGTGGGCACGACCGTCGCGCGTACGCTCGAGTCGATCACGGATGACGCGGGGACCGTCCACGCCGGAAGCGGCTGGACCGACATTTTCATCCGGCCGCCGTACCGGTTCCGGGGTGTGGACCGGCTGGTGACCAACTTCCACCTGCCGCGTTCGACGCTGCTCATGCTCGTCAGCGCTTTCGCGGGATACGAGACGGCAATGGCGGCGTACGAGCGGGCGGTCGACGCTGGCTACCGGTTCTATTCGTATGGCGATGCCATGGTGATCGTTTAGTGAGGGTTGACGCTCTGTTCTCGTATGGGATCCATGCGACCGAAGGCGCCGCGCGCACCGGCGTCTTCCGAACGCCCCGCGGCGACGTCCGCACCCCGGCGTTCATGCCTGTGGGTACGCAGGCGTCGGTGAAGACACTGGCGCCGGAGGAGGTGCGGGCGACCGGCGCCGAAATGGTGCTGGCCAACACCTATCACCTTTTCCTGCGACCCGGTCACGACGTCGTCCGCGAGCTGGGGGGGCTCCACGCGTTCATGCGCTGGGACGGTCCGATCCTCACCGACTCCGGCGGGTTCCAGGTGTTCAGCCTGGCCGCCATCAACGAGATCCGGGAGGACGGCGTGGTGTTCCAGAGTCATATCGATGGCTCGCGGCACCTGTTCACGCCGGAGCGGGTCATGGAGATCGAAGCGGCACTGGGCGCCAACGTGGCCATGGCGTTCGATGAGTGCCCGCCCGGCCAGGCCGACCGGTCGCTCGCGGAGGAGGCGCACGAGCGCACTCTCCGCTGGCTCGAGCGGAGCCGTCGCCGGCACGACGAGCTGCGCGCGGAGGGCATGGCCGTCGATCAGACGCTCTTTCCCATCCTCCAGGGTTCCACGTTCCCGGAGCTGCGGAAGGACGCGGCGCGCCGTGTGCAGGAGATGGGCGAATGGGACGGGGTGGCCATTGGCGGGCTCAGTGTGGGCGAGCCGAAGCCGGTCATGATGGAGGTCCTGGAGGCGCTCGAGCCCGAGCTCCCCGCCGACGTGCCGCGCTACCTCATGGGCGTGGGATACCCCGACGACCTGCTGGAGGCGATACGCCGCGGGTGCGACATGTTCGACTGCGTCGCGCCTACCCGCAATGGGCGGAACGGGACGGCGTGGGTCGAGGCCGAGGGGCAGATCAACATCAAGGCGGCCCGATACCGGCTGGACCCGGGGCCGCTCGATGACGACTGCGACTGCTACACCTGCCGGAGCTACAGCCGCGCCTACCTGCGCCACCTCTTCGTGGCGGGGGAGGTGCTGGGGCTCCGGCTTCTCAGCATCCACAATATCCGTGTCCTCGTCCGACTCGCCGCGCGGGCGCGGGAACGGATCGCGGACGGTACATTCACCCGATGGAGCACGGAATGGCTCGCCCGCTACCAGGCGGCGCGGGCGGACACCAAGGAGAGGAACCGATGAATCTGAATATCCTCGCGGTCGTCGCATCACCCCAGGCGGGCGGCGCCTCGCTCATGCCCATGATCATCATGTGGACGGCGATCATCGCCATCTTCTACTTCCTCCTGATCCGACCGCAGAAGAAGGCGCAGGAACGGCACCAGGAGATGGTGGCCGGGGTCCAGAAGGGCGACGAGGTCATGACGGAGGGCGGCATCATGGGCCAGGTCGTCCACCTCAGGGAGGACCGGGTGACCATCAAGACGGGCGGCGAGACCCGGATCGAGGTGGCACGCGGGAAGATCGCGCGGGTACTCCCAAAAGAATAGGCAACTTTGGAAGGAACGCGATCAGATGTCCCTACTTGAGCTGCGCCTGATGGGCGATCCGGTATTGCGGGAGGAAGCCGCGCCCATCGAGGCCGTGGATGACGAGATCCGGGCCCTCGCCCGGGACATGTTCGACACCATGTATGAAGCCGATGGGGTGGGGCTGGCCGCCAATCAGATCGGCATCACCCGTCGCCTCATCGTGGTCGACCCACGGGAGGAGGGCGTCAAGCCGCGCGCGCTGGTGAACCCACGCGTCGTGGCTACCGGCGAGGAGACGGACCGCGCGGAGGAGGGCTGCCTCAGCATCCCCGGGCTCCGGGAGATCGTCGAGCGGAAGTCGAGCGTCGTGGTGGAGGCGCTGGACCTGGACGGCGAGACCGTGCGGATCGAGGCGGAAGGGCTCGCGGCCCGGGTGCTCCTCCACGAGATCGATCATCTCGATGGCGTCCTGTTCGTGGACCGCGTGAGCCCGTTGAAGCGCAGGATGCTGCTGAAGAAGTGGGCGAAGGTGAAGGGCGACTACGAGAGCGCCCCGTCGCGGACGGGCGGCTGAAGTGCGGGTCCTCTTCTGGGGCACACCGGAGTTCGCGCTGCCATCGCTCGGGGCGCTCCTGGGCGAAGGTCACGACGTGGTGGGCGTGGTCACACAGCCGGATCGGCCGCGGGGGCGGGGGCGATCGCCGTCGCCATCGCCGGTGAAGGAGCTGGCGGAGGCCGAGGGGCTGCCCGTCCTGCAGCCGGAGCGGGCGCGGGACCCGGCATTCCTGGACGTGGCGCGGAAGCTAGAGCCCGATGTGAGCGTGGTCGTCGCGTACGGCCAGATCCTCAGCCGGGAGGCGCTGGACGTGCCCACCCACGGGTCCATCAACGTTCACGCGTCACTGCTGCCGAAGCTGCGGGGTGCAGCCCCCATCCACTGGGCCATCATCCGCGGGCACGCGACCACCGGGATCACCACCATGCGAATGGTGGAGGCGCTCGACGCCGGGCCCATGCTCATGCAGGTCGAGGAGCCCATCCTGCCGGAGGAAACGGTGACGGACCTCACCGTGCGGCTCAGCGAGCTGGGCGCGGGCACCATCATCGAGACGCTGGCGCTCCTGGAGGCGGGCGACCTCGATGAGACGCCCCAGGACGATGGCGCCTCCACGTACGCTCCGATGATCGACCGGGACGTGGCCCGGGTCGACTGGAGCCGCCCCGCCCGCGAGGTGGCCGATCTGATCCGTGGCCTGGACGCCGTGCCCGGCGCGTGGACGCTCCAGAACGACGAGTCGGAGCTCAAGGTATACCGCCCGAGGGTGGCGGCCGGCGGCCACGGCAGCGGCACGGAGCCCGGCCGTATCCTGGACGTCGAGCCGGGGCGCCCGGAAGAAGGGCTGCTGGTGGCCTGCGGCGAGGACGCGGTCTGGGTGCGGGAGGTAAAGCCGGCCGGGAAGCGACGGATGAACAGCGCCGACTGGCTCCGCGGACGCGGGGCGCGGGCTGGCGATCGGCTGACGTGATGCGGGTTCCGGGACTGCACGTCGTCACGGACGACGCGGTCCTGGGCGCGCCATGGTTCCGCGATCGGGCTCGGCGGCTCATCGAGTCTGTCGGCCCGTCGCTGGCGCTGCACCTGCGTGGACCCGCCACGGAGCCGGGGCGGCTCATGGAGCTGGCCAGCGCACTGCGGCCGGCGGCGGAGGAGGTGGGTGCGCTGCTCCTGGTCAACGACCGGGTCGATGTGGCGCTCGCGGCCGGGGTGGACGGGGTCCAGCTCGGCGGGCGATCACTGCCCGTTGCGGCGGTGCGGGCGCTCCGGTCCGACTTGCGGATCGGCGCGTCCATCCATGGCGTCACCGACGCGCGAGGGGCCGAGGGCGCGGACTTCCTCGTGCTGGGGACGATCTGGGCGAGCGAGTCCCACCCGGGGCGGGAAGGGGCCGGGCTCGGGCAGGTGCGCTCTGTGGTGGAGAGTGTGGACGTGCCGGTCATCGCCATCGGCGGGGTGACGCCCCGCCGCGCCGCCGCCGCGCTGGCCGCCGGGGCATCCGGAGTGGCCGTCCTCCGGGGCGTGTGGGACGACGACGAGCCGGCCCGAGCGGCGGCGGAGTACCTGGGTTCGATGAAGCGAGCGGGAGAGGAGGACGCATGGCGGAAGAGCTGATCCGCGTGACTGTGAACGGGGACGATCGCGAGATCGCCGCGGGGCACACGGTCCGGACGTTCCTGGAATCGCTGGATCTGCACCCTGGCCTGGTGGTGGTGGAGCGAAACCGAGAGATCCTCGACCGCGACCGCTACGGCGCGGTGACCGTGCAGCCCGGCGATGTGCTGGAGCTGGTGCACTTCGTCGGCGGTGGCTGAGATGGACAGCGGGGGACTGGAACCCGAACACGAGGGTCACGTGGCCCACACATCAACGGAAGACGACGATGGATAGAGCAGCGAACGCACCGACTGTGGAGGACGCACCCCTCCGGATCGGCGGCAGGGAGTTCCGCTCCCGGCTGATCGTGGGGACGGGGAAGTACGCCTCGAACCAGGAGATGGTGGACGCCATCGCGGCGTCCGGGGCCGACATGGTCACCGTGGCCGTGCGCCGGGTGGACCTGGACCGGACGAAGGAGGAGGGGGTCCTCTACCACCTCGATCCCAGGGAGATCTTCCTGCTGCCGAACACCGCCGGGTGCTATACGGCGGAGGACGCGATCCGGTACGCGCGGCTCGGCCGTGAGGCCGGGATGAGCGATTTCGTGAAACTGGAGGTCATTGGCGACCAGGACACGCTGCTGCCGGATGTCCAGGCCACGCTGGAGGCCGCCCGGGTGCTGGTGGACGAGGGGTTCCATGTCCTGGCGTACACGAACGAGGACGTCGTCACCGCGCTCCGGCTCGAGGACGCCGGCTGCGCCGCCGTCATGCCGCTGGCCAGCCCCATCGGGAGCGGGCTCGGGCTCGTGAACCCCTACTACATCCGGGAGATCAAGAAACGGCTGGAGGTGCCGGTGATCGTGGACGCCGGAGTGGGCACGGCCTCCGATGCCTGCGAGACGATGGAGCAGGGTGTGGACGGGATCCTCATGAACACCGCTCTCGCGGCGGCGAAGAAGCCGGCTGTCATGGCGCGCGCCATGAAGCTCGGCGTCGAGGCCGGCCGGCTCGCGTACCTCGCCGGCCGCATGCCGCGCCGCGAATGGGCGGTGCCGTCCTCACCGACCGACGGGATGCTCGAGTAGTCGGGAGGCCGCTAACCCGGTTTGTGACCCGACACCCCGAGCGCCTCCGGCTCCCTGCGCACGCGCACGAACCCGAGGGCGGAGAGCCGGTCCTTCACGCGCCCGGGCAGGTCCTGTCCGCGCGTCCGGCTGCCAGGGTCGCCGGTGTAGTGGAAGAGGCGGCCGCGGGGACGCAGCACCCGGAACAGCTGACGGTAGAACTCGTCGCCATAGAGATCTCCGGCCACCGCCAGGGTTGGAGGGTCGTGGATGACGAAGTCGAAGGCATTGCCCGGGAGCTCCGAGATGGCCTCCGCGACGTTCTCGTTCCGCAGCTCCATGTTGCCGGTGTCATCGAACAGCGGCTGTGAGTACGGGTTGAGCCGGGCCATGTCCACCACGTTCGGATCGATCTCGAAGACCGTGACGGAATCGGCGGTCTGGGCCGCGTGGATCGCCGAGTAGCCGAGCCCGCAACACGTCTCCAGCACCCGGCCGCGGATGGGCGCGATGGCGGCGATCTTCGATTCGGCGTCGGCTTTCGGGTCCGTGCCCTTGATCCGGTGCATGAGGATGCCGGAGATCTCCAGCGCCGGCCACCCGCTCGTAGCCCGGAGCGTGTACACCTTGTTGGTCTCCCGGGAGAACCAGGTGACCTTCTCCGGCTCATCGTCCAGGACGGTGTAGATCGATTCCGGGTTCCCAGCGATGACGTCGAGCCCCGCAGCGCTCAGCGCCTGGCCGTCCGGGAGCCGCACCGCACCCGCCTCCAGCGGGAGCTCGATCTCCGACCGCCCGAGGTCGAGCGTGGTCGTGACCGTCTCCTCCCCCCGCTCCAGCCGCGCCTGGATCGCCCTGGCCGCCGAACGCGTCAGGAGGATCACTGGGACAGCGGATCGAAGGGAAGGGGGAGGAGCTCCGCGAGAGATGCGACCGTGACTCGGTCCGTGCCGGGGGCGTCCATGAGGACCCGGGTCCCCGTCCCCGTGGTGGCCGCCATCTCGTGCAGCACCTGTCGACAGGAGCCGCACGGGCTCACGACCTGCCCGCGCGGGAGCCGGTCGCCGAGGGCGCTGACCGCGACCGCGCTGAAGGACCGCTCCCCACCCGCGTTGGCGCGACCTACCGCCATACGCTCGGCGCAGATGGTGGATCCGTAGGCGGCGTTCTCCACGTTGGAGCCGGTGACCACGCCCGTGGCCGTCCGCAGCGCAGCGCCCACCCGCACGCCCGAATACGGAGCATAGGCGGTGGCGAGAACCTCGCGCGCCGCGTCCATGAGCTCCCGGTCCTCCGGGTCGAGCTGGTCGTATCGTACTGTTTCCACCGCGCGTCCTCGGTCTGTTCGAGTCCCTTCGCCCCCGGCTCTTCCCCCCGCCGGGTTTCCTCGTGCCGCCCCCTCATTGTATCATTCACGGCTACTGGTGGGGGTCGACGGCGACGAGGCGTAAAGTGAGCGACGGCAGCAAAATACGCGAGCAGGGATCGGACCAGACCCGGGCGGGGGGGAAATAGCCGTGCTCGGGGATTCGCTGCGTCGGCGTCGCGGGGCTGAACGGCCCCGGCCGCCGAAGGGGGAGGGGGAGCGGGAGCGGCCCAAGGGGCCAGCGCGGACGCGACGGGTAAGCAGGGGGAGCGCCGCTCTCGGTTTCTGGGGGCGCTGGCTGCTGGCCGCCCTCGTGGTTCTCGGAGGCAGCTTCGGCGTCGGATACCTGCTATCGACCATGGTCCTCTTCCCGCCGCCGGAGACCGCCGGGACGGGGATTCCCACGCCGTCGCTCTACGGCGAGACGCGGGAGGCCGCCCAGCGGGCCCTCGCCTCGGCCGGCCTGGAGCTCGGGGAGGTGTCGGAGCTGGCCAGCGTGGATACGGAGCGGGGTCGCGTGCTGGCTCAGGATCCCATTCCGGGGCAGGAGCTGCGTCGAGGGGGCACCGTATCCATCGCGCTGAGCGGAGGTCCGCCAGCGCTCGTGATCCCGCCCGTAACCGGGATGAGCCTCGGGACCGCCCGGGCGCTGCTGGAGACCCTCGGCTTCGATGTGGCCGAGCAGCTGTCCGATGAAGCCCGCGCCCCCGAAGGGACGGTGGTTGCGACGGAGCCGGAGGCCGGTAGCCGCAGGCCGCTGCCGGCGGTGGTCACGCTGGTGGTCAGCCGCGGAGCGCCGCGGGATTCGACGGGCCAGCTACTGGACGCAGTGGGCCAGCCCATGGACACGGCGGTCGTGCCGAGGGCCCCTCGCGCCGGCGCTGATGGCCGGGGCGGAGCGGATCGTTGAGAATAGGCGACCGAGGGCGGGACCTCCTCGTAAGCGTCCTCTTTCTCCTCGTGGTGGGAGGGCTGGTGGCGCTGGGGTGGCTGAACCGCGACTCGGCCATCACACTCGAGCGGGGGGAGACGGCCCCGGCGCTGGAGCTGCCCAGCATCGAGGGAGGGACGATCTCGCTCGCGGAGCTGAGGGGGAAGGTCATCATGCTGAATATCTGGGCCACGTGGTGCCCACCGTGCCTGAAGGAGATGCCGTCCATGCAGAAGGTCTACGAACGGCACCGCGGCGATGGCCTCGAGATCCTTGCGGTAGCGGTGGATGACCACCCCGGCGCCCGTATGGAAGATGGCCGGATCGTGGGCCTGGTCAGTGAGTTCGTGGAGCGGCTCGGAGTGACGTTCCCCGTGGTCGTGGACCCCACGGGCGAGACGGAGAAGCGGTTCGGCACCGAGTACCTTCCCACCACGGTCCTCATCGACCGCGAGGGCCGCATCCGCGCGAGGGAGATCGGCGGCCGCTTCTGGGATGAGGAGCCGTTCATCGACATGGTGGAATCCCTGCTGGAGGAGAAATGATCCGCCCTCACATTGGCATGGTGACCGAGAACTGGACGCTCAAGCTGGCCGCGCTCGTGCTGGCGGTCATGCTCTGGCTCGCTGTCACCGCCAACCAGCCGGAGCGAGCCACGTTCCGGAACGTGCCCGTGGAGGTGGACCTCCGCGATCCCGACTGGCGGCTCGAACGCACGGTGCCCGAGTACGTCGCCATCACGCTGCAGGGGCCGCGGGGCGAGCTCATGGACCTGAGCTCCGATCCGCCCCGTCTGGTCCTCCCAGTGGAGCGGGTCAGCGACTCCGTGGAGGTGCAGGTGGTTCCGCTCCAGTGGATCCAGCTCCCGACCGGCGTCCGCGAGACCCGTGTGCTCCGGATGCGCCCCGACACCATTCGCCTCCACTACCAGCGCCTCGAGACCCGAACGCTGCCCGTCCAGATCTACACCCGAGGCGACCTCCCGCAGGGGTATTCGCTATCCCTGCCGCTCCACACGAATCCGAGCTCCGTCTCCGTGCGGGGGCCCACCGGCGTGCTCTCCCGCATCGATTCCGTGCCGCTGCTCCCCGTCGACCTCTCGGGACTCCGCTCCACCACCAATATCCCCGTCTCGGTCGATACGGCGGCCTTCGACCTCCTCACGTTCGAGCCGGTGGAAGTCAATGTCGTGTTGCGCGTGGTCCCCACCGACTCGATCCCGGCGGATACGACACGGAGCGGAGACGCCTCCTGATGGCGCGGGACCGCGTCGTGCTGGGAATCGAGACGTCGTGCGACGAGACTTCCTCCGCCGTCCTCGTGGGCGACCAGCTGCGGAGCCATGTCATCCTCTCACAGGACGTGCACAAGGTGTACGCCGGCGTGGTGCCCGAGCTCGCTGCCCGCGCCCATATGCGGGTCCTGGACGATGTGGTGACCACCGCGCTCGAGGACGCAGGTCTCGACCTCGAGGCCGTCGATGTGTTCGGCGTCACCGCCGGGCCCGGGCTGATCGGCGCGCTTCTGGTGGGCGTGGCCTGGAGCAAGTCGGCCGCCTGGGCGCTCTCACGCCCCGTGGTGGGTGTGCACCACATGGAGGCGCACCTGTTCGCGGCCAGCCTCGAGGACCCGCACGCCGTGCCGCCGTTCGTGGCGCTACTGGTTTCCGGCGGTCACACCCTCCTCCTCTGGGTCCCCGAGTGGGGTCACTACGAGCTGCTCGGCGAGACCCGGGATGACGCGGCGGGCGAGGCGTTCGACAAGGTCGCCCGCATCCTGGGCATGGAGTACCCGGGAGGGCCCGAGATCGAACGCGCCGCGGTCCGCGCCGCCGATGCCGCGTCGAATGACCCCGCCGACGAGCACGCTTTCCCGCGCCCCATGCTGGCAGGGAACCAGAATCCCGCCGACGATGCCTACTACGCTTTCTCCTTCAGCGGGCTCAAGACCGCCGTGCTGAACCGCGTGCAGTCGCTTCGCGACGACGGACGCCTCGAGCAGCAGCGGGACGAGGTCGCCCGATCCTTTCAGCGGGCGGTCACGGACGTGCTGGTGTCCAAGACCATGCGGGCGGTGGAGGAAAAGGGGTGCCGGCGGGTGCTCATCGGCGGCGGCGTCGCGGCGAGCCAGGCGCTCCGGAGCGCCTTCCGCGATGCCCTGGGCGAGCACGGTCGACTCTTTCACCCCTCCCCGAGAATGGCCACCGACAACGGCGCCATGATCGCCCGTACCGCTGCCTTCCGGTTCGATCAGGGCGACACCGCCGGCCTCGACCTCAGCGCTCGCGCCGACCTCCCGTTCCCGGGGCTCGTGCGCCGATGATCCGTGCGCTCTTCGTGCAGCGACTCCGCCGGTCGTGGCCGCCGTGCCTGGAGATTCGGAACGATTCCCGCATGGGCGCTTCGTGCCTCTTCGGGCCGTACCCGGTGCTCGGTGGGGAGGCGCGCGCCCTGGCGGGGACAACGGCCGCGGTGGGTGTGGCGCTGCGGACCAGACGTGAACCGAGCGCTCAGTCGAGCGAGGTCGCATGATCACGATCCTGCACGTGTCGGATCTCCATTTCGGACCTCCCTACCTTCCGAACGTGGGGGAGGCGCTGCTCCAGGCGGCGCACGCCGTGGACCCCGACATCGTGGTGGCGAGCGGAGATTTCACGCAGCGGGCCAAGGAAGAGCAGTTCAGGGAGGCCCGCGCCTTTTTAAACCGGATGCCGGCGGTGCCAACGGTCGTGGTGCCCGGGAACCACGACGTGCCGCTGTACCGGATCGCGGAGCGGATCTTCAACCCGTACAAGTACTACAAGGCGTACATCTCCGAGGAGCTGGACCAGGTGGTGAGCACGGACGATGTGCTCATTGTGGCGCTCAACTCCACGAGCCCCCTGCGGCATATCACGAATGGCCGAATCGAAGCGAGCCAGCTGCGGTTCACTCGCCGGGCGTTCGACCGGGCGACGGATCGCCAGGTCCGGATCGTCGTGGCGCATCACCATTTCGCCCCCGCCCCGGATTACGAGGGGGGCGAGGTCATGCCGCACGGGAAGTATGCGATCGACGCGTTCACGGAATCGAAGGTCGATCTGATCCTGGGCGGGCACCTGCACCGGGCCTACATCGGCAACTCCCTCGACCTCTACCCCGGGCTCGACAAGGACCACGGGATCATCATCGTCCAGAGCGGCACGTCCACATCCCGGCGCGGGAGGGTGCGGGAGCGGGAGAAGAACTCGTTCAACCTCATCCGCATTACGGACGAGGTAATCCGCATCACGCACTACATGTTCTTCGACGATACCGGTGGCTTCGCGTCCGTGAGCCGTCATATCTTCCCTCGCAGTCATGTCGCGTTCTTCAGTGATAGCGTGACCGCCGCCCTGGAGGACGGGAGCGTGTGAGGCGGACCTTCTGTGGTGGCGCCGCTGAACCGGGCGGTGCGCTTTGCAGCAATCCCGCGAGATCGATTCGATGAGTAAGCTCATCCGTCCTGTTCCTCTCCACTCTTCAATCGGGCAGGCGTTCCGATGGCGGTGAAGCGGGCGGCCCGGTACGCGCTCATTGCGGCGGCGGCGCTGGTTGTGCTGCTGCTCGTCGTGGCGGTCGTGCTGACGCGGACGCAGTTCGGTGGCGAGCGCGCCGGCCGCCTCGCCATCGAGCAGGTCAGCGGAGCCATCGAGGGCGATCTGGCCGTGGAGCGGATCAGCGCGGGGAACGTGCTCCGTGGCGTCACGCTGCACGGTGTCACCCTGCGCGGACCCGACGGGCGCCTCTTCCTTGCCGCGGATAGCGCCCGGCTGGCATACCGGTTCCGTACCCTCCTGAGTGGCTCGCTCGTCTTCGATCGGCTGATCCTGCACGGCCCGGAGGTGGTCATTGAGCGGCTGCCGGGGCAGGAGCAGTGGAACTACCAGAAGATCTTCCCTGGTGATACGGCCGCCGCGCCGGACACGGCCGGCGTGCGGGTCGTTCTGCTGGAGGACCTGCGGGTGGAGAACGGCCTTGCCATAGTCCGCATGCCCTGGGAGCCGGAGGGGCCCGTGGCGCCGGAGGATACGGCGCGCCTGATCCTGGAAGAGGTGCCCGGCGGGCTCGTTCGGACCATGCGCTTCGAGGCTTTGAACGCCCGGCTCCCGCGGATCGTGTGGGAGGCACCCGGGGAGCGGACGCGACTGATCGAAGTGGGAGAGCTTACGACCCGCGCCTATATCTGGGAGACCCCGATGCACGTCGAGGCGCTCGAGGGCGTGCTCACCATGCGCGACTCGCTCCTGGCCTTCGAAGCGCCGCGAGCGCGCCTCCCTGACTCCGAGCTCGCGCTGCGCGGCACCGTCATAATCGGCGAGGAGAAGATCTACGACATCCAGATCGATGGTCGTGATCTCGCGTTCTCCGACTTCCAGTGGCTCTACCCGCGGCTTCCGGAGGAGGGCGGCGGTGCCATGCAGCTCCGGATCCATACCCAGGATGATGGGTCCATCCTGTGGCTCGCCCGTGACGCGCAGGTACGGACGAGTGGGACGGAGCTGGCGGGATCATTCGGGGTGGTGACCGGGGACAGCCTCTACTTCACCAACGTGGATCTGAACGGGTTACCCCTGGACTTCGATCTCCTCCAGCGCCTGCTCCCCATGGACCTCCAACTCGAAGGACTCATGGTCGGGGGCGTGGAGGTGGAGAGCTCGCCATGATCCACGGGGCTCGATCCATGGACCGCGGGACTGCGCCGGGGGTATAGCCGCAGCGAACCCACGCACTCGAGAGGGACAATGCAGCAGATCAAGGTCTTCGTGCTGATGGCGGGGCTCACCGCCCTGATGGTCGTGCTCGGCGGCTACGTTGGCGGACAGAGCGGAGCGATCCTCTTCTTCGCCTTCGCGGCCCTGATGAATTTCGGGATGTACTGGTGGAGCGACAAGGTGGTACTGAAGATGTACCGCGCCAGGATCATCGACCGCGGCGAGGCGCCCGAGCTCTACGACATGGTCGATCGGCTGCGTCAGCGCGCCGGGCTGCCCATGCCGACCCTCGCGATCGCGCCGTCCGAGCAGCCCAACGCTTTCGCCACCGGCCGTAGCCCGGAGAAGGCGGTCGTCTGCTGCACGGCCGGGATCCTCAAGCTGGTGGACCAGAATGAGATCGAGGGCGTCCTCGCCCACGAGCTCGCGCACATCAAGCACCGGCACATGCTCACCAGCACCGTGGCCGCGACCATGGCCGGCGCCGTGGCCATGATCGGCCGGGTGGTGACCTGGGGCGCCATCTTCGGGATGGGGGGACGCGATCGGGAGGGAGGCGGCCTCGGCATGATCGTCATGGCCATTGTCGCGCCGATCGCGGCCATGATGATCCAGTTCGCCATCAGCCGCCAGAACGAGTTCCAGGCCGACCGCACGGGCGCCGAGATCAGCGGGAACCCCATGGGGCTCGCCAGTGCGCTCCAGAAGCTCGACGCCTACAGCCGCCGGATCCCCATGCAGGTGAACCCGGCCGGGGCCTCGCTGGCCATCGTCAATCCGCTGGCCGGCGCGAAGTCGCGCTTCAGCGGGATGTTCAGCACCCACCCCGCCACGGAAGAGCGCGTGGCTCGCCTGCGCGAGATCGCCGGCGAGCTCTCCTCCCCAACCGTTTGAGGGGGGCCCCGTGGTCGCACAATGAGCGATTCGGGAGCGGATGACCGTGTGGCCGGCCCCTACGCCAATCGCACGTTCATCATCCTGAACCCCATGGCCGGGCAGGAGGACCCCCAGCGCCTGCGTCGAATGATCGGGGGCGAGTTCGCGGCACAGGGCGCGTCGTTCGATCTCACCCAGACCGAACGCGCCGGCCACGCCACCGAGCTCGCCCGGGAGGCTGCGGCTCTGGGCTACCGCGCCGTCTGTGTGGTCGGCGGGGACGGCACCCTCGGAGAGGCGGTGACCGGCCTCGCCGGCACCGACACACCCCTCGCCGTCATTCCCCGAGGGACCGCCAACCAGGTCGCGCGCAACCTCAGGATCCCCGCGAACCTGGAAGAGGCCGTGCGCGTGGCGGTCCGCGGGAAAGCGGCCCCCGTCGACCTCGGGCGGATCGGCGACCGCGTCTTTGCGCTGGTGGCTGGAGCAGGTCTGGACGCGGCCGTCATGGCCAGCGCGACGCGCGGGATGAAGGAGCGCTGGGGCTTTGCCGCCTACGTGTTCGCGGCGGTCAAGGAGGTGCTCAACGCGCAGCCGGTCGACTTCCGCATCACCGCCAATGGCGAGACGATGGAAATCCGGGCGGTCAGCGTCATGCTGGCCAACGTGGGGGAGCTCTTCGCACACTTCTTCCCCTTTCCGGTCCCGCTGGCGCCGCGCCCTCGCAGCTCGTGGCAGGACGGCCTCTTCGACGTGGTCATCGTGGCGCCGCGCAACGTGATCGATGTGCCCGGGATCGTCTGGAAGGCCATGGGCAAGCAGTATGAGGGGGACGACGACCGGCTCCTCCATTTCCAGGCCCGGGAAGTGACTATTGAGGCCGATCCGCCCATCGCCGTTCAGATCGACGGCGATCCCGCTGGACTCACCCCCATGTCGGCCACGGCCATCGAACGGGGCGTCCTCCTGATCGCGCCAGCGCTCTCGTGAGCCTGCGCCACTCCCGGACGCAGGAGATCCGGCGAGAGGACGTGCTCGCCGCCGATGGCACCCGGCTGGCGCTCTACCGCGTGGGGCCCACCGGCGGTCCGCCGGTCGTGCTGATGCCGGGCACCTTTTCCAACCACACCTTCTGGCTCGGGACGCGCGCTCACGGATTCGCCTGGGCTCTGGGCGAGGCCGGATTCGAAGCGATCGTCCTGGACGCGCGCGGCCACGGCGGAAGCGAGCGGCCGTCGGGCCAGGACTGGACCTTCGACCACTGGGGTCGTGTGGATGTGCCCGCCGCCGTGGAGGCCGCGGCCACCGATGGCCGCCCGGTCCTCCTCGTGGGCCATTCCGCTGGCGGCGCCGCCATGCTCATGGCGCTGGCGGCGGATCCGGCCGTCCGCGAGCGCGTGGCCGGTGCCGTGATCCTGGCCACGCCCGTCCCCTGGCTCCAGCACTGGCGCCGGGTGTCTGCCTGGGGGATCCGGACACTCTCCAGGATCCTGGGCCGCTTCCCCGCGCGGCTGGTCGGCCTCGGCCCCGAAGACGAGCTGCCGGGGGTCATGCGCCAGTGGATGACCTGGAACCTCCGCGGGGAGTGGCTCTCCGAGGACGGGGTCGACTACGCGCGGGAGCTCCGGTCCGTCCGGGTGCCGGTCCTCGGGATGAGCGGAGCGGGCGACACCCGATTCGCGCCGCCCGCGGCCTGCCGCGCCCTCATCGAGATGCTCGGGTCCGAGAACGCCACCTATCGCGTGGCCGGCGTCGAGACTGGCTTCAGCGAGGACTTCGACCACGCCGGCATCGTCGTGAGCCGTGCCGCACACGAGGAGGTGTGGCCGGCACTCATCGAGTGGCTCCGGGAGCACGCACCCGCCTGACCCCGCTGGTCAGGGTCGGGGCTTGCACCCGATCGCGACCCGGGCGACATTCAACGTCTCTGGCGGTCCGGCGATCGGGCCCTTCGCAGTCTCTCACAGACAATCGGAGTACACGCTTCCATGGCGATGTCCGCCTCTCAGATCCGGCGCGGCAACGTGATCATGCACGACGGTGAGCCGTGCCGCGTCGTCGAGACCCAGCACGTCAAGCCGGGCAAGGGTCCCGCCTACATGCAGTCGAAGCTCAGGAACATCCTGAACGGGACGATCTTCGAGCACCGGTTCCGCTCCGCGGACACCGTCGAGAAGGCGGACATGAACACCCGCGAGCTCCAGTTCCTCTACCATGACGGTCAGCACCACTACTTCATGGACAAGGAGACGTTCGAGCAGTTCCCCATCGGGGATGAAGCGCTCGGCGACGAAGGCAAGTGGCTCATCCCGAACATGGACGTCCAGGTCGAGTTCCTGGAGGGCAGGCCCCTGGGGATCCAGCTCCCGCGCATCCTCGAGCTCGAGGTGGTGGAGACCGAGCCTGGCGTGCGCGGCGATACCCGCACGTCCGTAACCAAGCCCGCCACCCTCGAGAACGGCGCCGTGGTCCAGGTGCCCGCCTTCGTGGACAAGGGCCAGGTCATCCGCGTCGATCCCTCCGAGGGAACGTACATCGAGCGCGTTCGCTGACCCGGGCGGTCTCACCAGGCCGTTCCAGCAGGGCGTCTCCGGGGCCGGGCACCACGCCCGGCCCTTTCTGCATCTTAACCCTCGGCGCGTGCAGACAACGTTCACAGGCGGCCCGGGAGTTGCAAAAGGGGAGGGATGTCACCGCCGCTCGTGCGGCGCTGTACCTTCGGAACGGAGTGTGGACCATGCTGTGGACTATCGTCATCATCCTGCTGATCCTGTGGCTGCTGGGATTCATATCCGGCACGATGGGCGGACTGATTCATATCCTGCTGGTTATCGCCATCATCGTCGTGCTGATCCGCGTCATCCAGGGCCGAAACCCCATCTGAGGGCGAGAGCGGGGGCGGCTCAGCCGTCCCCGCTCCTCTCTTTGGGCCGTCCCCGTCGGCTCCGGACCGTCAATGAAGAGGTCGGTTTCCCGCGTCGGCACGCCATGGACCGCGGCGCCCGCCCCCGGGTATACACCACCTTCGACCACGGCCCAGGCTTTTTCCCGCACCACATCGCATGGACGAAAAACTCATCGTTCGCGGCGCCCGCGAGCACAATCTCCAGAACATCGACGTCGAGATCCCGCGCGACCGGCTGGTGGTCGTCACCGGCATCAGCGGTTCCGGGAAGAGCTCCCTGGCATTCGACACGATCTACGCGGAGGGCCAGCGGCGGTACGTCGAGTCGCTGTCCGCGTACGCCCGCCAGTTCCTGGGCGTCATGGAGAAGCCGGACGTCAATGTCATCGAGGGGCTGAGCCCCGCGATCTCCATCGAGCAGAAGACCACGGGTCGGAACCCGCGCTCGACCGTGGGCACGGTCACCGAGGTGTACGACTACCTCCGGCTCCTGTGGGCCCGCGTCGGTACGCCACACTGCGCCGACTGCGGCCGCCCGGTCGAGCCCCAGACCGCCGGGCAGATCGCCGACCGGGTGCTGGGCTGGCCTGAAGGCGCTCGAATCGAGGTCCTCGCACCCCTGGTGCGCGGCCGGAAGGGGGAGTTCCGGGAGCTGTTCGAGGAGGCACGCAAGAAGGGGTTCGTGCGCGTGCGGGTGGACGGAGAGACCCACGACCTCGAGAGCCCCCCGACGCTGAACCGGTACGAGAACCACACCATCGCGGTGGTCGTGGACCGGCTCGTGGTCCGGGCGGAGGATCGTGCTCGCCTGGCCGACTCCGTGGAGACGGGGCTCAAGACCGCGGACGGCATCGTGGAGGTGGTCCTGCACGGCGGCGAGGAGCCCGAGACCTTCCTCTTCAGCGAGCGCTTCGCCTGCGTCCACTGCGGCACCAGCATCCCCGAGATCGAGCCGCGGCAGTTCAGCTTCAACAGCCCGTACGGCGCGTGCGACGATTGCGGTGGCCTGGGGACGCGACTCGAGGTGAGCGAGGATCTCGTGGTGGCCGACCCGTCCATTTCCATCCTGGAGGGCGTGATCATCCCGTGGGGCGCGCCCACGGGTCACCTGCGGCGGTCCGTGGTCGAGGGCATCGCCAGTCACTACGACTTCGAGGCCAACGCCAACTGGGGCACGCTCCCGGAGGAGACCCGGCGCGCGGTGCTCTACGGCTCGGGCAGCACTAAGATCGAGTTCCCCTACAGCTCGGGAGGAAAAAAGGGGAGCTACAAGGAGCCGTGGGAGGGCGTCCTCGAGAACGTGAAGCGGCGCTACGAGGAGACCAGCTCGGAGAACGTCCGCAGCCAGCTCCGGGAGTTCATGATCCCGCAGCCGTGCCGCACGTGCGAGGGGCATCGCCTCCGGGCGGAAAGCCTGGCGGTCACCGTCGCGGGGCGGAGCATCGGCGAGATCGCGGATATGAGCGTGAGCGAGGCGCTCGACTTCTTCCGCTCCCTTTCCCTCGACGACGACGAGCCGGCTGGCCCCCAGGCGCTCCCCGCCCGCATCGCCCGTCCCATCCTGAAGGAGGTCACCGAGCGGCTGACCTTCCTGGTGAACGTGGGGCTCCAGTACCTCACGCTGGGCCGGAGCGCGGAGACGCTGAGCGGCGGTGAGGCGCAGCGGATCAGGCTTGCAACGCAGATCGGCAGCCGGCTCGTGGGCGTCCTCTACATCCTGGACGAGCCCAGCATCGGGCTCCATCAGCGCGACAACGAGCGCCTGCTGGAGACGCTGCGGCAGCTCCGCGACCTGGGTAACACCGTCATCGTCGTGGAGCACGACGAGGAGACGATCCGCTCCGCGGACCACGTCATCGACCTGGGCCCCGGCGCGGGCCGGCATGGCGGGCACATCGTGGCCCAGGGGACGGTGGACGACCTGATCGAGGCCCCCGGCTCGCTGACCGGTGCCTACCTGCGGCGTGAGAAGTCCATTGCCATACCGGCCGAGCGTCGTCGGCCCCCGAAGAAGCGGACGCTCACCGTGCGCGGCGCGCGCCAGCACAACCTGAAGGACATCGACGTCCACTTCCCCCTGAGCACGTTCACCGCCGTCACTGGCGTGAGCGGCTCGGGGAAGAGCACGCTCGTCAACGAGATCCTTTTTCAAACCCTGGCCCGCGACATCAATCGCCGTCGCACCATTCCCGGCGCTCACGACGCGGTCGAGGGGATCGAGTACGTCGACAAGGTGATCGAGATCGACCAGTCGCCCATCGGACGTACCCCACGATCGAACCCGGCCACATACACGGGCCTGTTCACGCCCATCCGGAGCCTGTTTGCCGACCTGCCGGAGTCGAAGATCCGCGGGTACGCGCCCGGCCGCTTCAGCTTCAACGTGAAGGGCGGCCGCTGCGAGGCCTGCGCCGGCAATGGCCTGGTCAAGATCGAGATGCACTTCCTGCCCGACGTGTACATCCCGTGCGACGTCTGCCGGGGGAAGCGCTACAACCGCGAGACCCTCGAGGTGCTCTACAAGGGGCGCAATATCGCCGAGGTCCTGGACATGACCGTGGATGAGGCGCTGGAGTTCTTCGCTGCCGTCCCCTCTCTGAAGCGCCGGCTGGCCACCCTGAGCGATGTGGGGCTCGGCTACATCCATCTCGGTCAGTCCGCCACCACACTGTCCGGCGGCGAGGCTCAGCGTGTGAAGCTCGCCACCGAGCTCGCCAAGCGCGATACCGGTCAGACGCTCTACATCCTCGATGAGCCCACCACCGGTCTCCATTTCGAGGATGTCCGCCTGCTCCTCGATGTCCTGCACCGTCTGGTCGACAAGGGCAATACCGTTCTGGTCATCGAGCACAACATGGACGTCATCAAGACCGCCGACTGGGTCGTGGACCTCGGCCCAGAGGGCGGGGCCGAGGGCGGCGAGATCGTCGGAGAGGGCACTCCGGAAGAGCTCGCCGCCAACCCGCTGTCCCATACGGGCCGATTCCTCGCCGACGTCCTGGGCATGGCCCCCGTCGGCTGACGCTGCCCCTCCACGCCTCTTCACGGGTTTCCACGGTGCCGTCGAGGGCATAACGTGGGACACGGCCCGACCAGGGAATCCCGACAGAGCGGAGTGACCTACATGATCAAGCGATGCCTTTCGGCCGTCGTACTGGCGGCCATCTGGACGCCCGCGGCGGCTCAGGACGTGGCGGAGACCTACCGTACGCCGGCGCCCGCCCTGGCGCAGCTCGTGGATGCGCCGGTAACCCCCGGCGCGACCGTGTCGCCCGACGGGCGGTGGCTCCTTCTCGAGGAGCGGCCCTCCCTCCCGACCATCGGCGAGGTGGCCCGCGAGGAGCTCCGGATCGCGGGGCTCAGGATCGACCCCCTCAGCAACGGTCCCAGCCGGTCGCAGGGATCCACGGGCCTGACGCTGAAAGAGCTGCCGGACGGCGCTGAACGAAGCATCCCCGGCCTCCCGGAGCTCGGGATCCGGAACGTCCGCTTTTCGCCCGACGGTCGTCACGTCGCGTTCACCGTTGACCGTGACGAAAAGATCGAGCTGTGGGTGGCGAGCGTGGTGGACGCGCGAGCCCGACTCCTGACCGAGCGTGCCGTGAATGACGCCCTGTTCGGCTCCCCCTTCGACTGGACGCCGGATTCCGAGGCGCTGGTGGTGCGGCTGCTACCGGAAGACAGGGCCGCCCCGCCCGCGAAGCCGCGGGCGCCATCAGGGCCCGTCATCCAGGAGAACGTGGGCGAGAGCGCTCCGGTCCGCACGTACCAGGACCTCCTCGAGAATCCGCACGACGAGGCGCTCTTCGAGCACTACGGCACCTCCGAGCTCGTCCGGTTGGACATGGACGGTGGCACCCGGACCCTGCTTACCCCGCGGATCCTCGCCGGCGCTTCGGTCTCTCCCGATGGACGGTACATCCTCGCCGAGACGATCCACCGGCCGTTCAGCTATCTCGTACCGGCCTACAGCTTCCCGCAAACGGTCGAGATCGTGGACGCCCGCGATGGCGCTCGCGTCGCGCTCATCGCCGAGCTGCCTTTGCAGGAGAGCGTCCCGCCCGGCTTCGGGTCCGTGCCTACTGGCATGCGTTCCGTCCAATGGCGCGCTGATGCTCCCGCCACGCTCGCGTGGGTCGAGGCGCTGGATCAGGGGAACGCCCGCCTCGACGCCGAACACCGCGACCGCGTGTTCACGCTCCCGGCCCCTTTCCAGGCCGAGCCGACCCCGTTGATCGACCTCCCGCTCCGCTACGCCGGCATCCAGTGGGGCACCGACGACGTGGCCCTGGTCTACGAGTCGTGGTTCGCCACCCGGATGGCGCGCACGTACGTCGTCGAGCCGGCGCGGCCCGGGAGCGGGCGCCTTCTCTTCGAGTACTCGTACGAGGAGCCCTACGCGGACCCGGGTCGGCCGGTCACCCACGCTGCGGGCAACGGCACCAGCGTGCTGACGCTCGCCGACGGCGGCCGCGCCATCTACCTCGTCGGCGATGGCGCCTCGCCAGAAGGGGAGCGGCCCTTCCTCCGGAAGATGGACCTCCGATCGGGCGCGACGGAGGAGCTGTTCCGCTCCGAGGCGCCCTACTACGAGGAGCCGGTCGAGGTCCTCGACGCCGAGGACCATCGCATCCTCACCGTTCGGGAGTCGCCGACGGACCCGCCGAACTTCTTCGTCCGTGACCTGGACGCCAACCGGGTCGTCGCACAGGTCACCCACTTCCCGCACCCATACCCGGAGTTGCGCGGGATCCAGAAGGAGTTCATCCAGTATCAGCGCGACGACAGCGTTCCGCTGACGGCGACGCTCTACCTCCCGGCCGGCTACGACGCCGAGAGCGACGGGCCGCTGCCCACCCTCGTGTGGGCCTACCCCCGGGAGTACAAGAGCGCCGCGGCCGCGGGGCAGGTGAGCGACTCGCCCTACCGGTTCAACCGGGTCAGCTACTGGGGTGCGATCCCGTACGTCCTGCGGGGATTCGCCGTGCTCGACAACGCGTCCATCCCCATCATTGGTGAGGGAGACGAGGAGCCCAACGACTCCTTCCTCGAGCAGCTCGTGGCCGGCGCCCGCGCCGCCATCGAGGAGGGTGTCCGGCGGGGCGTAACCGACGCCGACCGCGTCGCCATCGGCGGGCACTCCTACGGCGCGTTCATGACCGCCAACCTGCTGGCCCACTCCGACCTGTTCCGAGCCGGAATCGCCCGGAGCGGCGCCTACAACCGCACCCTCACCCCCTTCGGGTTCCAGCGGGAGGAGCGGCTCTACTGGGAGGCGCCGGAGATCTACTACGAGATGTCACCGTTCATGCACGCCGACGACGTGAACGAGCCGATCCTCCTGATCCACGGCCTCGCCGACAACAACTCGGGCACGTTCCCGATCCAGTCGGAGCGCTACTACCATGCGCTGAAGGGACTCGGCAAGACCGCCCGTCTGGTGTTCCTCCCGGCAGAAAGCCACGGGTACCGCGCCAGGGAGTCCATCCTGCACATGCTCTGGGAGACCGACCGCTGGCTCCAGCGGTACGTAAAGGAGGCACCCCCTCGCGAGCGTTCCACCGACGGCTGACGCACCCGGCCCGCCGCCGGACGCATTCGCGCTCCGGGGGCGGGCCCCTGGCCTCCGGCCGCACCGACGAGCCCCCCCGCGAGGCCGCCAGGCCGAGCCCCACGCTTGCCGAAACCCTGACTCCTTTCATACCGTACGGATCGGCAGGTTTCCCGAACCGGAGAACGTCATGGTGAACAGAGAGGACCTCGAGAGCTTCCTGATCCGAATGGGCGTGGAGGCGGAAGAGGTCGATGACAACATGTGGGTGCTGAAGGGAGAGGGAGAGGACGATCCGAACGTGGTCGTGACCTACGCCCCGCCAGTGCTGCTCATGCGTCTCAAGGTCATGGACCTGCCGCAGGATGCCACGGACACCCAGCTCGCGCCCCTTTTCCGCAAGCTGCTGGAGCTGAACGCCAGCGATCTGGTTCACGGCAGCTACGGGATCGAGGAGGGGGACGTTGCACTGAGCGATGCGCTGGAGCTCGAGACTCTCGATTTCCAGGAGCTTCGGGCATCGTGGGAAAGCATCGTCTTCGCGGGTTCCAGCCATATGAAGGACCTGGTGGAGCTGGTTCCGGTCGCACACAAAGGCTGACGGGGTAACATGGGGATCTTTCAGAAGCTGTCATTGTTGCTGCGTTCGAATATCAACGACGCCATCGCCCGCGCCGAGAACCCGGAGAAGGTTCTCAACCAGCTGATCACGGACATGCGTGAGCAGCTCAGCAAAGCGAAGCAGGAGGTGGCCGTCGCGATTGCGGACGAGCAGAAGCTCCGCTCGCAGGTGGAGGAGGAGCTCCGTCAGTCGGGGGAGTGGGAGAAGCGCGCGATGCTCGCGGTGAAGGAGGGCCGCGACGACCTGGCGAAGCAGGCGCTGGTGCGTCAGCAGGAGCACGGGGACCGGGCCAGGGTCCTCGACGACACCTGGCGGAAGCAGTCGCAGGAGACGGAAAAGGTGAAGGCGAGCCTCCGCGAGCTGAACGACAAGATCGAGGAAGCCAAGCGGAAGAAGAACCTGCTGGTCGCCAAGCAGAAGCGGGCGCAGGCGCAGCGGCGGATCCACGAGACCATGTCCGGGCTGTCCGACCGCTCCGCCTTCGAGGCGTTTGAGCGAGTGGCCGACAAGATCGAGGACAGCGAGCGAAAGGCGCTGGCGTCGGCCGAGGTCACGGAGGCGCTCACGGGCGACACGCTGGAGACGCAGTTCAAGCAGCTGGAGGGCGGCGGCGACGACGTGGATCGGCGGCTGGCCGCGCTCAAGAAGGAGATGGGGCTGCCCAGTGGCAACAGCACGCCAGCGCTCACCAGCGGTGCGGCCCGGGCCGACGAGGAAGACGGAGAGGTCCACGAAGCACAGATCGAGGAGGAATGAACGCCGCTCGCTCTCCTGAAGAGCTGGCGAACGTCGTCACCCATGGAGTCGGTGCCGTCGCGAGCCTCCTGGCCGCGGCCGCTCTTGTCGTGTATGCCTCCCTCCATGGCGACGTCTGGGAGATCGTGGGCGTCTCGATCTTCGTCACGACCCTCGTGGCGCTCTATACCGCGTCCACGCTCTACCACGCAGCGCGGGCGCCGCGGCTTCGGGCCCGGCTCAAGGTCCTGGACCACGCGGCCATCTATCTGCTCATCGCCGGCTCCTACACGCCCTTCCTGATCGGCGCGCTCCGGGGCGGCTGGGGCTGGAGCCTCATGGGCGTCATCTGGGGTCTGGCGGTGGCGGGGATCGGTCTCAAGCTGGTCTTCATCGGCCGCTTCAAGCTCCTCTCCACGCTCGTGTACGTGGGTATGGGCTGGCTGATCCTCGTGGCCATCGTGCCCATCACCCGCGCCCTGGAGCCGCTCACGCTCGCATGGCTCCTGGCCGGCGGAGTGGCATACACGGCCGGCACACCGTTCTATCACAACGAGCGGCTCCGCTTCTCGCACGCCGTGTGGCACCTGTTCGTGATCGCCGGCAGCGTCTGCCACGCCGTCGCCGTGGCGACCCTGATTTGATGGCCGCGAACGCCGTGGACCGGAAGGGATTCGGAGCGGTGGCGAGCACGGTGTTCGTCCTCCTCCTCCTGCTGTTCATCTACAGCATCGCGGAGATCCTGCTCCTGCTGTTCATTGCCGTGCTCTTCTCGCTCTACCTGGGCGCGATCACGGATACGCTCCAGCGGCGGTTCGCCGTGCCGCGTCCGCTCGGGTTGCTCCTCGCCATACTCATCACGACCGCGGCCGTAGTGGGGATCGGCTACCTCATGGTGCCGCCGGTGACCGAGCAGACGTCGGAGCTGGTTACGCAGCTGCCCGACCAGCTCGAGCGCCTGGAAGACGATCTCATCGACCTGGCGGAGGAGTCGCCGATGATGGCGAACTTCTTCGGTCAGATCGAGGAGGGGGAGAGCTACGTCGGGAACATTGCCGCCGAGGTCGGTGGCTATTTCCGCGGTGTGATCCCCTACATCTTCAGCGGGATGACGTTCTTCATCCACTTCGTTTCGGTGCTCGTCATGGGCATCTACATGACGCTGCGGCCGTCCATGTACCGGGAAGGCCTGATCGCGCTGGCGCCGCCCGTCCACCGGGAACTGGTGCGGGACATCCTCACGGACCTGGCCGTAACGCTGCGGGCGTGGATCGTCGGGCAGCTCCTGGCCATGTTCTCCCTCGGGGTGCTCACATGGGTGGGGCTCATCCTGCTCGGCGTGCCGTACGCCCTGGCATTCGGCGTCCTCACGGGGCTCGTCGCCATCGTGCCCTTCTTCGGTACGCTGGTCTCGACGCTTCTCCCGGCCATCTTCGTGCTCGGGCAGGGCTTCGCCGTAAAGGCGATCCTGGTGGCGTTGCTGGGGGTGGTGGTGCACCTGGTGGAGGCGAACTTCATCGCCCCCATGATCATGGAGCGACAGGTCTCGCTCCCGCCGGTCCTGACGCTCCTGAGCGTCCTCGTCATGGCCCACCTCATGGAGGTGATCGGGCTGCTCGTGGCGGTGCCGGTGCTCGCGTCGACGCTCGTGCTGGTCCGGCGGATCTATATCCACCGGGTCCTGGAAGGGAAGGGGTTCCGGAAAGCGGTGCGCGATCAACCGATCGAGCTGCGGATCCCCGAGGATGCCCACGTCCTCATCCACCCTTCCGCCCGCGACCGCAGCATCCCGTCCATGCTCGAGGGCTGAGCCGCCGCCCTACCGATACAGCAGGTAGGGCCGCCGGGCCGCTTCGAAGGCGCGGCTCTCTTCATTCCATCCTGCCGTCACCTCGGGGAGCTCCGCGCCGGCGATGATGCTCTGCCGGACACGATCGGTCCCCGCCAGCCGGTCGAAATGGGAGACGTACCATTCCACGAGATCCGGGTGCGCCCGGTGGATCTCGATCAGCGCGGCGATGGCGGCGACCGTCGGGTCGTAGCGGTCCCGGTCCGTGGCGATGAACCGGATCCCCGGCACCTCCATGCCGCCGAACTTGCGGTCCCCCGGCGACTCGGGGACGAAGGCCACCGGCTCGAATCGGACGCCCTCCAGCCCGGCCGCGTTCAGCCGCGCGGCCACGGCCGCCGCGTCCAGCCACGGTGCGCCGATCTGCTGGAACGCCCGGTCCGTGCCCCGACCGACGGACAGGTTGGTGCCCTCGAAGAGGCAGGTGCCGGGGTAATGAGTCGCGCTCTCCAGCGACGGCATGTTGGGCGATGGCGGCACCCACGGCAGCCCCGTCTCGTCGTACCACTCGGCGCGCTCCCATCCTTTTATGGCGGCCACGCGCAGATCCACGTCCACGCCAAAGTGGCCCACGAGCATCCGCGCCAACTCACCCGCGGTGAGCCCGTGCCGCATCGGCACAGGGTAGAGCCCCACGAACGTCGAATACTCGGGCTCGAGCGCGTTCCCCTGCACCAGCGCTCCGCTGAGAGGATTGGGACGGTCCAGCACGAGAAATCGTACGCCCGCCTCTCCCGCCGCCTCCATCGCCAGCGCCATGGTCCAGACGTACGTGTAGTAGCGGGCGCCAATGTCCTGAATGTCGAAGGCCAGCACGTCGATCCCGTCCAGCATCGCGGCCGTGGGTCTGCGGGTATCACCGTAGAGCGAATGGATGGGGAGCCCCGTCCGCGGGTCCACCTCGTCGCCCACCGTCTCCCCGGCATCGGCGCTCCCACGGATCCCGTGCTCCGGGCTGAACAGCGCCACGAGATCGAGCGCATCGCTGCCCGCGAGTCGATCGATGGTGCTCACGGTCGCGCCGTCTGACCACGACAATCCAGTATGGTTCGTGATCAGGCCCACCCGTCGCCCCCGCACCAGGTGCAGGCTGTCGCTCAACAGGACGTCGATGCCGAGGGTGACGGGAGCGTTCTCCCGCGGGGCCGGCGCTCCGCCCCCGGCGTTCACGGCCTCACCGGCGGCCTCCGCTTCGCCGGGGCCCTCCGCCCCCGACCCGCTGGCGCAGCCGGACAGCGCGAGCGACAGCGGGATGAACGCCGCGGCCACCAGCGTTCCGGTGTTCCGGCCCACCGACCGGCGCCTCCGCTTCCGATCGAACTCGCCGTTGGATAGTATAGGCTTCATGTCTCTTTCAATGCGGTTTCCCGTGATTGTCATGGCCGTCGTCGCGGCCTCGTGTGTGGCGCCCCGGCCGCCAGCTCCGTCGGCGCCATCGAACACGGCGCCATCGAACACGGCGCCAACGGATACGGCGCCAGTCGCGGTGGTCGTCCCGGCCTCCGCCGCGGCGGAGGCCGTCCCCGTCGCTCGCGGGCTCCTCCCCATCGACCGTGAGGCACGGCGCTGGGTGGACTCGACCCTGGCGACCCTGGATACCCGTGAGCGTGCCGCCCAGCTGGTCATGCCCTGGATGTGGGGGCGGTACGTTCCCGAGGGCGACGAGGCCTGGGGGCGGCTCCGCTCCTGGGTCGAGGCCGGCGTGGGCGGGATCATCACCTCCATCGGTCCTCCGCTGGCGCTCGCCGACAAGCTGAACCGGCTCCAGCGCATGGCCTCCGTGCCGCTCCTCTTCTCCGTGGACATGGAGCACGGGCCCGGCCAGCGGTTGTCGTCTGGCGTGCTCCTCCCCTACGGCCTCGATATGGGCAGCGGCACCGAGTTCCCTCCTGCCATGGCGTTCGGCGCCGCCGGCGAAACGGAGCTGGCGTACGAGCTCGGTCGCATTACCGCCGTGGAAGCCAGGGCCGTGGGCATCCACATGGATTTCGCACCCGTGGTCGATGTCAACAACAACCCGGCCAACCCCATCATAAACGTACGGAGCTACGGGGGCGACCCGGATGCGGTGGCGCGCCTCGCGGTGGCACAGCTGAAGGGCCTTCAGGACCACGGCATGCTCGCGACGGCCAAGCACTTCCCGGGGCACGGCGACGTCGAGTACGACACGCATCTCGTCCCGCTGATCCTCCGCATCAATGCCGCGCGCGCCGACAGTGTCGAGCTGGTGCCGTACCGCGCGGCCATCCGGGCGGGGGTCGCCGGCGTGATGAGCGCCCACATCGCCTTCCCGGCGCTCTCGGGCGACTCCATCCTCCCGGCCACGCTGTCGCCGCGCATGCTGGACTCGCTGCTGGTGCGGGAGCTCGGGTTCGACGGGCTCGTGGTCACCGACGCCCTCGACATGGGGGCCATCGTGCGCCGGTTCGGCGCTGGAGAATCCGCCGTTCTGGCGCTGGTCGCCGGGGCCGACATCCTCCTCCAGCCCGTGGACCCGATCGTAACGGTGGACGCCGTCGTAGCCGCGGTGCAGGAGGGCCGGATCACGCCGGCTCGCTTGGAGCGCTCGGTTCGAAAGGTCCTGGCGGCGAAGGCGCGGGTCGGGCTCCACCGGCGGCGGACGGTCGACCTCGACCGCATCGCACAGGTGGTCGGCGCGCCCGAGCACCGCGTCGTCGCCGCACGCGCCGCGGAGCGCTCCATCACGCTCGTCCGCGACCATGACGGGCTCGTGCCACTGAGCTCGCCGTGGGTGGCCCCGGTGCTGATGGTGAGCTACACCGACCACATGAGTCCCTTCGAGGGGCGGACCCTCGCCCGAGCCCTGAGGGCAGCGGGCGTGAGCGTCGACCACATGACCCTCGGTCCGGACCTACCGCACCGCAACCTCCTCGACTCGCTTGCCACCCGCGCCGACCGCGCCGCCCTCGTCATTGTGGCGGCGAACGCCCGCGTCCGGGGCGACCGGTCCGCGGCCCTCGACTCGGTTTCGGCGGCGGCACTCCGCACGGTGATCGCGGCCCGCCCCACGATCGTCGTTTCCCTGGGCAGCCCCTACCTGCTGCAGGAGCTGCCGGAGGCAGGCACCTACCTGCTCGGCTGGGCTGCGGGCGATGTGAGTCAGACGGCCGTGGCCCGGGCGCTCCTTGGAGACGCTCCCATAACCGGGACCCTCCCCACCGCCATTCCGCCGTTCCACAGTCGCGGGGACGGAATCCGCGTGGAGCCGTCCGGGCTCGATCCCGCCGCCCTCGATTCCATCGGTGCGGTCATCCGGGCGGCCATCGACTCGGGGGTAACGCCGGGCGCGGTCGTGGCCGTGGGACGATCGCGGGGGCCCGCGTGGGTGCGTGCGCTCGGTCGCACCGACTGGGCGCCGGGCGCTCCCGCGGTCACTGATTCCACGATCTACGACCTTGCCTCGCTCACGAAGGTGGTGGCGACCACCACCGCGGTCATGACGCTCGTGGATGAAGGTCGCATCGAGCTGGACGCCCCCCTCTCCCGCTATCTGCCGGAGTGGCCCATCGGCGGATGGCGCGACGAGGTCACCATCCGGCGGCTCCTCACGCACACCGCGGGACTGTCCGCTTTCGCACCCTTCTGGCACCCCGCCCAGGGCGCGCTACGCGGGCGCGACGCCATCCTGGCGGCCATCGTGGACCGGGAGCCGGATTCTACCCCCGGCTCCCGCTACGTGTACAGCGACCTCGGCGCCATCCTCCTCGGGGCTGCCGCCGAGGAGGTGGCGGGGGCGCCGCTGGACGCATACCTCCGCGCTGCGCTCTTCGACCGTCTGGGAATGGACGACACCGGCTTCAACCCCGCGGCGCCACTGGACCGTATCGCGCCTACGGAAGTGGATACGATCTTCCGGCACACCCATGTCCACGGCGTGGTCCACGATGAGAACGCCTTTGCCATGGGCGGTGTGGCCGGCCACGCCGGCCTCTTCTCCACCGCCCCGGACCTCGCCCGGTTCGCCCGGATGCTCCTCCGCGCCCATCGCAGTGGCGGGGACCCGGCGAAAGAGGCGGATGCCGCCGGCGTGGGAGCCGTGGTGTCCGCGGGGATCATCCGGGAGTTCACACGGCAGCAGCCGGGGTGGGACCGGGGGCTGGGATGGGATGTTCGTGCCGGCACGAGGATCGCAGAGTCGTTTTCGCCGGCCGCATTTGGCCACACCGGGTTCACCGGGACGAGTCTGTGGATCGATCCCGGAAACGACCTGTACATCGTGCTGCTGACGAACCGGGTGAACCCCACCCGTGCCGGGAGCGGGATTGGCGCGTTGCGGGAGGCCGTGCACGAGCTCGCGGTGCGTGCAGCCGGGACGGGAGGGGGGGCGCGCTGAGGGAGCAGGCGCTGTACGTTGGCGCAGCAACGCATCGTCATACATGAGGAAGGGCATGCAACACACCGAGCACGTCAATGTCGTCATTGCACGGGACCACGAGGAGATCGCGCGCCGCGTCGCGGACCGGATCGAGAACCTGATACGGGAACGGCAGGCCTCGGGGGAGACCGCGGTCCTCGGGCTTGCCACCGGCTCCACACCGATCGGCGTGTACAAGGAGCTCATCCGTCGTCATCGCAATGAAGGGCTCAGCTTCCGGAACGTGATCACGTTCAACCTGGACGAGTACTTCCCCATGAACCCGGGCAGCATCCACAGCTACCACCGGTTCATGCACGAGAACCTCTTCGACGCCATCGACATCCCGGACGAGAACGTCCACATCCCGCGTGGGGACCTTCCGCGGCGGGACGTGGAGCGTCACGCGCAGGATTACGAGTCCGCGATTCGGGCCGTGAACGGGATCGACCTGCAGCTCCTGGGCATCGGGAAGACGGGGCACGTGGGGTTCAACGAGCCGGGAAGCGGTCGCGAAAGCCGCACGCGCCTGATCCATCTGGATACGGTCACCCGGAAGGATGCCGCCGCGGACTTCTTCGGTGAGGAGAACGTGCCGAAAGAGGCCATCACCATGGGCGTGGCCACCATCATGGAGGCCCAGGAGGTGATCCTGATCGCCACGGGTGAGCACAAGGCGCCCATCGTGCGTCGGGCCGTGGAGGGCGAGATCTCACCGGACGTGGCCGCGACGTTCCTCCAGGAGCACCCGGATGCCACGTTCTTCATCGATCTGGCGGCGGCCGGCGCCCTCACGCGTATCGAGACGCCGTGGCTGGTCCGACCGGTGGAGTGGGACGATGCGCTGGCGGAGCGAGCGGTCGTATGGCTGTCGAAGCAGAGGCAGACGGCCATCCTGCGGCTGAGCGAGGGCGATTATCGGGAGGCGCACCTCGCGTCACTGCTGGCCCAGCACAACTCGGCCGACCTGCTGAACACCGCCGTTTTCTCCCGCATCGAGTCGAAGGTCCGGGACAACCCGCGCCTCCCGCTCAAGCAGAACGTGATCGTCTTCAGCCCCCACCCGGATGACGACGTCATCTCCATGGGCGGCATGCTGCGGAAGCTGCGGGAGAACGACAACAACGTGGTCGTGGCGTACATGACATCGGGGAACATCGCGGTCTTCGACCACGAAGTCCGTCGCTATCTCGATTTCGTTCGGCGCTTCGAGGCGGAAGTGCGGATGCGGTCGGTGGGCGACGGCGCCCCCGAGGAGAGCGCCCCGACACCGGGGCTGGCGGCGCTGGACGCGCTGATCACCCGGATCGACATGGCGCTCACACAGAAGGAGCCGGGCGAGATCGACATCCAGGAGGTCCAGGACATCAAGCGCCATATCCGCGAGACGGAAGCGATCGCGGGCGTCCAGTCGCTGGGCTACGACCGATCGGTGTGCCGTTTCCTCGACCTGCCCTTCTACCAGACGGGGACCGTCAAGAAGAACGAAGTGGGACCCGAGGACGTGCGGATCGTTCGCGAGCTGATGGCGGAGGTGGACCCGGACGTGATCTACGTCGCGGGCGACCTGAGCGACCCTCACGGGACTCACCGCCAGTGCAAGGAGGCCATCGACAGGGCGCTCAAGGAGTACCAGGGTGGGCGCCCCGAGGTCTGGCTCTACCGGGGTGCGTGGCAGGAGTGGGCCGTGCATGAGGCCGATGTCTTCGTCCCGCTCAGCCGCGAGGACCTGCGGCGGAAGATCTTCGCCATCTTCAAGCACCAGTCGCAGAAGGACACCGCGCCCTTCCCGGGCGGGCACGACGATCGGGAGTTCTGGCAGCGCGTGGAGGACCGGAACCGGAGCACGGCCAACGAGCTGGACCGCCTGGGGCTCCCCGAGTTCCATGCCGCGGAAGCATTCGTGGTACGAAACGGGGAACGCTAGGCACCCGCTGCCGCGCCCATGACCCTGACGCCCCTCGACATCGTCGTCCTGGTCGCCTACCTGGGCGGCGTGATCGGGCTGGGCACCTGGATGGGCCGGTCCCAGAACTCCGCCAGGGACTATTTCCTGGCGGGGCACGACGTGCCGTGGTGGGCGATCATGCTCTCGGTCGTGGCCACGGAGACGAGCGCCCTCACCTTCATCAGCATCCCGGCGACGGCCTATACGGCCGATTTCTGGATCCTCCAGCTTGCGGTCGGCTACCTCATCGGCCGCGTTGCCGTCGCCTACGTGCTGCTGCCCGGCTATTTCCGCGGCGAGCTGACCACGGCGTACGCCCTGCTCGAGGACCGCTTCGGGCTCCCGACCCGCCGCTTCGCGTCCTCCATCTTCATGGTCACGCGGGCGTTTGCCGACAGCGTCCGCATCTTCGCGGCGGCCATACCGCTCGCTCTCATCACCGGGTGGCCGTACTGGCAGGTGATCCTGCTCGTGGGCATGGCCACCCTGCTGTACACGTGGTACGGCGGCCTCAAGGCGGTCGTCTGGGTGGACGTGGTGCAGATGGGACTCTACCTGGTCGGAGGTGTGGCCGCCCTCTGGGTCCTCACCGACTCGGTGCCCGGCGGCTGGCCCGCGATCTCCAGCGCCGCAGCGGCGACCGATACGTTCCGGATCGTCCACCTGGAGGGCGGGGCGGCCCAGGCGACGTGGCTGGTGACCGGGCTCGTGGGCGGCGCGTTCCTCTCCATGGCGACTCACGGTGTGGACCACCTCGTGGTCCAGCGCCTGCTGGCGGCTCCGGGGCTACCGGACGCCCGGAAGGCGGTGATCGGCAGCGGCGTGCTGGTCATCGCCCAGTTCGCGCTCTTCCTCCTGGTGGGAGCCGGGCTCAAGGTGTTCTATGCCGGCCGCGTATTCGAGACTCCGGACGAGGTTTTCCCGCTCTTCATCATCGAGGGTCTGCCCGCGGGACTGAGCGGCCTGATCGTGGCCGGCATCCTGGCCGCGGCCATGTCCACGGTGTCCAGCTCCCTCAACTCCCTGGCGTCCGCCACCACGCACGACCTCTACGCCCCCACCTCCGGGCGCGCCGGGGACGACCGGCACCTCCTGGCCGTGGGGCGGCGCTTCACACTCCTCTGGGCCGCCATACTCATCGGCGGCGCCATCCTGTTCGAGCTGGCGCAGCAGGGCACGCCCATCGTCGTCATCGCGCTCCAGATCGCTTCGTTCACCTTTGGTCCGCTCCTGGGAGGGTTCCTGCTCGGCACCCTTTTTCGCCGCCCCGACCAGACCGACGCCATGCTCGGGATCGGGAGCGCTGTGGTGATCATGACCGTGCTCTGGGCGGCGCAGACATTCGGCGCGATCGACCGGCTGGTGGACACCCTGTGGTTCGCCCTCATAGGGTCCGCCATCACCGTGGCCATCGGCATGACGAGCGCGGCCGTTCGACGGAGAGGCTCGGCGCGGCCCGGGCCTTGACCGACGTTTTCGCCCCGCTCAGCATGAGCGGCCGCGTCGTCGCCACGTTCGCCATCGGCCGTGCCGACCGGGTCGATCCCGTGCAGGCGGTGCGCTAGGGGTTCAGCCAGTAGTTGACCTTCAGGACGAAGATGTTGTCCGGCTGGGTGTCCCAGAGTGCCCGCTGGTCGCGTCCGAAGTCGAAGCCCGTCTCGCCCTCGGTCCCCGCCAGGTAGTGCTGCCGCGCCTGCTGCCAGGCGAGGTAGAGCGTGCTCCCCTGACGCCATTCCCAGCGGAGTACGGCGTTGCCGCGCAGGCTCCGCAGGTTGAAGTCACGATCGGGGACGGGGGCCTCGTACGGCTCGAAGTCGAAGGTGGCGGGGCGGGTCAGGTAGCGTGCCCCGCCATAGTCGCCGCTGGACAGGAGCGGCTGGGCGTAGATCTCGAGGGAGAGCGTGGGGCTCATGGCCATGTTGAGCCGTGTCTCGAGACCGACCTCGGTGTAGTCGAGGGGTGCGAAGATGTATCGGGTTCCGAAGGTGGCCGCCGCGGCCGGATCCTGCACGCTCGCTACGTACTGGGCCTGCACGTGCTGCCGGTCCCAGCTCGGGCCCATACGCAGCTCCCAGCTGGAGGACGGGCGCCAGCGTGCGGTGAGGCTGGCCGACGTGCGCCAGGCGCCGAACTCGGTCCGTTCGCCCGAGAGCGTGCCCGCCGCCAGGAGCGGTTGTCGTCCGTCCGTGGAGAAGTGCAGCATGCCCGAGGTGGACGCGGGGCGGGTGGCCAGCGGGCCGCCACGGGTGAGCCGGTCGTCATTGGCGCGGAGCGAGTGGCTGACCTGCCCGTACAGCACCCAGTAATCCAGCGTGCTGGCCGAACCCGTGGCGGTGAGCCAGTTGGCGATGAGCTGGTTCGAGTAGTTGCCTTCGACCCGCGCGGATCCCGCCAGGTTCCAGCTCCGGAGCACCCTGCCCGGTGCGTTCTCCTGGTACTCGATCTCGAGTTGCGCGTCCCGGCGGTCCGTGCGGTAGGCGAAGCCCAGGTCGTTCACCTCGAACCCCGGGGTGATCGTGCCGACGGTGAGGCCGCCGAGCCAGTGCTCCCCCGCCTGGCGCCGGAGCGACAGGTAGCCCGACCCCCCGGTGAGCGCCGTGGCGCCGGGGTCCAGCGTCAGGTGGTCGGCATCCGGCCGCTGGAAATAATGGTTCGACCGCGTCTGCGTCCGGAGGAGCGATTCGACACTCCCGGTGACGTGGCTGAGCGCCACCGCCCCACGGAGTAACCATTGACGTCGCGCCCACTCATGCCGGAAGTCCGCTGCCCCCGCGTACGCGGCGCTGTGGAGGGCGCCGTCCACCATGGCGTCGTCGGTGCTCCGGTGGACCGCCGTGATGATCCCGCCCATGGCGCTCCGACCCCGCCGGAGGTCGCGCCGCGCCCGGCCCACGAAGTAGTTGCTGAGCGGCTCGGCGGTGGCGGTGGCGTCCTGCCCCCCGGCATCGATGTAGCGCGACGTCTCCTCTCCCGTAACCGCCTCCATCACGCCCAGCGACCAGCCGGACGCCGTGCGGCCCGACAGCTTCCCGGCCGCCAGGATGCGCGTGGCCGCGGGGACATCCGCCAGTGGGGTGCCCGGGTGCACCTGCGGCGCCCGACCGATCCGTCGCGTGTAGAAGAGCTGACCGCCGCCCCCCGTGTCCAGCTCGAAGATCTCGCTCCCCTCGATGAAGAAGGGCCGCTTTTCGTCGAAGCGCGTCTCGTACACGCCCAGGTTGATCACCGCCGGGTCCACCTCGACCTGCCCGAAGTCCGGGTTCACCGTGGCGTCCAGCGTGAGATCGGATGTGACGCGGTACTTCAGGTCGAGACCGGCCGACAGCTCCTGCTCGCTGTCGGTACGGTACGGGTTCGGACCCGGGTCCACGTGCTCGGTCCGGCCCACCACGTACGGGAGCAGCTCCAGGCGACGCCCGGGTCGCAGCCCCTCCAGCCCCGTCAGGTGGCCGTACCCCGGCACGCCGCCCTGCGCGCTCTTCGGGATGAACGTCGAGACGGAGTACTCATGGGACCGGCCGATCAGTCGCTCCAGCTGCAGCCCCCACGTCTGCTTACGCTCCGGGCTGAACCGGATCTGGCTGAACGGGATCCGGTACTCCGCCGTCCACCCCTCCGCATCGACCGTGGTCGCAACCTCCCAGACGGGGTCCCACGAGTTGTCGTCCGACTCGATGACCTTCACCTCGTCGCGCCGCACGCCCGCCGGGTTCACATCGAATCCGAACGCCGTCCGGTGATCGTGATAGCTGTCGAGCATGACCCCGAACCAGTCGCTGTCGCCCAGAGACATGTCCCGTCGGCCCAGTCGCCCCGTCACCTCGCCCGTGTCCCAGAGCCGCGCCCCCACGTACAGCGCCTGGTCATCGTACAGGATCCGGACCTCCGTCCGCTGCGCGGAGGGGGCGCCCTCGTCCGGGTCGATCTGGGTGAAGCGGTCCACCACGGGCGCCGCCGCCCACGCGGCCTCGTCCAGACGCCCATCGATGTCAAGGTTCCCCGTGTACCGGACGGCGGTGGCTACGGGCCGTGCGTCGTGCTCCGCGCTCTCGGACGCGACCTGGGCGGTGAGGGGAGCACTGAGCGTCCCCAGGGCCAGGAGGACTCCGAGACCGACATGGGGATGGCTGCGGGGGGCAGGGCGGAACAGATGCTTCGGACGAACGCTGCTTCGCATGGAGAACCGGTGATCGGGTGCGGGGCTGGCGGCGCTGCGACCGCTCTGAAGGCCGCCCGAATGTAGCCGGCGTGCCGGAGGTGGCCAAGCGACCCTGGCGGCGGGGAAGGGGGGGTGTAGCTTGGAAGGGAGCGGCCTCTCCGCCCGCTCACGTGCGAAAAGAGCCCGGTGACCGAGGAGGCGAGATGGGAACGAAGAACCCCTGGAGCTGGGTGCCCGCTGGTGTTCTGGCGGCCCTCCTCCTGACGCTGGCCGTGGCCTGGTCTTTCCACGATCGGAGCGCCAGCGCCACGCAATGCGCGGTGCTGTACGCGGCCGCGGAGACCGCCGTGGACTCCGCCCTCGTGGACGCCGTCGTGATCCCTGGCGCCTGGAAGGGGCCCGGCCTGACCTGCGGCGAGCTGATGCGACGGTAGCCGCGGAGCCGGCGTACGGTCCCTCCCCCTTTCCCGCGCCCGCTCGCGTGCCCATCATGCGGCCGACGATTCACCGCCGTACCCAGGAGCACGTCGTCCATGATCCATGACGCCGCCGAGGGCGACCCGGCCGCCGCCGTTCCAGCAGCTCACTCCGGCGACGCGGGCGTTCAGCCGCCGCCGGAGCTCAACCCGCGCCGGGAGCCGGTCCTGGACTTCATCGAGAAACCCCTCGAGTCCATGACGGCCGGGGACTACGACGTCATCGGGTTCCTCTCCGGGCTGGAAGTGCACCAGCAGATCGACACCGCCTCCAAGCTGTTCTGCCGCTGTCCGGCCGGCCGGACCGCCACGTCCGTGGACGCCCGGGCGCTGCGCCACATGCGCCCGACCCTGAGCGAGCTCGGCGAGTACGACCGTACGGCGCTCATGGAGTTCAAGACGCGCAAGGAGGTGGTGTACCTGCTCGACCGGAGCACCGTCTGCACGTACGAGCTCGACGACACGCCCCCTTTCGAGATCGACCCATCCGCCGTGGCCATCGCGCTGGAACTCGCCGCCCTCTGCGACCTGAACCTCGTGGGCGAGCTCCACGTCATGCGGAAGCAGTACCTGGACGGCTCCATCCCCACCGGGTTCCAGCGTACGGCCATGGTGGGGCTGACGGGCGCGATCCCGTTGCGGGAGCCGGAGCTCGGTGTCCACCGCGAGCTCCGGATCCGGCAGCTGTCGCTGGAGGAGGACTCGTGCCGGGAGGTCTCCGACGTGGGCCACCGCATTACCTACCGCACCGACCGGCTCGGAATGCCCCTCACGGAGGTGGTCACCGAGCCGGACCTGCTCACACCGTGGGAGCTCGAGGCCGGCGGTCGATTGGTGGCCGAGCTGGCACGCGCCACGGGCAAGATCCGGCGCGGGCCCGGCGCCGCGCGGCAGGACGTGAACGTCTCCGTGGCCGGCGGCCGGCGCGTGGAGATCAAGGGCGTGCCCCGCCACCGCGGGCTCACGCTCCTGGTCCACACCGAAGCCTTCCGCCAGCTGGAGCTGCTGCGCATCCGCGCCGAGCTCGGGCATCGGGGCGTCCGCCACGACGCTCTGGCCGATCCCGCCGACGGTCTTCCGTGGGAAACCTCCGGCCTGGTGGTGGACGCCGGCTCCACGATTCGCGGCACGAGCTATCGGCCCATTCTGGATGCGCTGGCCCGCGACGAGACCGTGGTTGCGGTGCGGCTCCCGGGTTTCGCCGGCATGCTGGCCCACCGCACGCAGCCGGGCCTCACTTTCGCACACGAGCTGGCTGAGCGGGTGCGCGTCATCGCGTGCCCCGTCGTGCGGCCGTTCCTCACCCATTCCGATGAGAGCGACTCCCTCTCCGGCGCCGACTGGGGCGGCCTCCGCGCCGCGCTCGGTGCGAGCACCGATGACGCCATCGTCCTCGCCTGGGCGCCCCGACCGGACGCCGCCACCGCAGCGCGCGAGATCCTGATCCGCGCTCGGGAGGCGCTGGCCGGCGTCCCCGCGGAGACCCGGCAGGCATGGCCCGACGGCCGCACCGGATTCGAGCGCCTCCTGCCGGGGCCCGACCGCATGTACCCGGACACCGACACGCCGCCGCAGCCCGTACCGGACGCGCTCGTGGCCGAGGTCCTCGCCGCCCTCCCCGAGCGGCCCTGGGACCGGGAGGAGCGCTACGGCACTCTCGGACTCGATCACGCCACCGCCCGCCACCTCGCCCGGTCGCCGTGGGCCGATCCCTTCGATGCCGTGGGACCTGCCGCCGGCGAGCCCGCCCGACGCCTCGCGCACGCGCTCTCCAAGCGCGCGCCGTATCACGCGCGCCGCCTCGGCGTGGTGCTGGACCGGGGACCGGACTCCCTCCACGTCCTCGGGCTCGGCGCCCCCCGGATCGCCCCGCTGGTGCGCGCCCTGGAGGCCGGGGAGATCCTGCCGGGCGCCCTCGAGCCCGCTCTGGACGACCTGGCCCTGCACCCCCGCCGGGGGACCGACAACGTGCTGGACGCCTACTGCACCCGGCCTGGAGACGACCGGCGCCTCGAGCAGCTGGCGGCCGCGGCAGCGGACGGAGCGGCCGCGATGACTGGCCGCTCCACCGAGGCGCGGCTGCGCTGGGCCATGGGCGAGGTGATGCGGAGTCTCTGGGGCCGCGTGGACGCCGCGCGGGCCCGGCAGCTTCTGGAACGGGCGCTGGAGCAGCGCGAAACGGAGGTGCCCGCGTGAGTGCCCCGGCGAAGGAGTCGGATCGCGGCTATCGCGGGCCCGCGCTGGAAGTCATGCGGTCGCACGGCGTCGGAGTGTGGTGCGAGGTGCGGGCGGAGACCACGCGCGGCGCCTTCGAGGGACTCATCCTGCCCCGCTCGGAGACCAGTGACGAGCTCCACGTCGTCCTGAAGCTGGGCACCGGCTACAACATAGGGATCCGCTGCGACACCATCACCGGTTTGGAGAAGATCGGCTATCGGGAGGGGCACTACGGCATCCCCGAGAAGGCTTTCCCGACGAATCCCGGCTATCCGAACGTCAAGCTCCTCGGTACAGGCGGCACCATCGCCTCCCGGCTGGATTACCGCACCGGAGCGGTGATCCCGGCGTTCAGCCCGGGCGAGCTCTACGGCTCCGTGCCCGAGCTCGCCGACCTGTGCAACCTGGAGACGGAGAAGGTGTTCGGCGTCTTCAGCGAGAACATGGGCCCCGAGCAGTACCTGGTCCTCGCCGAGAAGGTGGGGGAGGCCATCCGGGAAGGATACGATGGGATCGTGATCGGCCACGGCACGGACACCATGCACCACACCGCCGCCGCCCTCAGCTTCATGGTGCAGCGGCCGCCGGTACCGGTGGTCCTGGTGGGGAGCCAGCGCTCCTCGGATCGGCCGTCCTCCGATGCCGCCCGCAACCTCATCGCCGCCACCCGCGCCGCCGGCCACGGCACCATCGCCGAGGTCATGGTCTGCATGTTCGGCCCCACGTCCGACCTCTACAACCTCCTCCATCGCGGCACCCGCGTCCGGAAGATGCACAGCTCCGTGCGCAGCACCTTCCGCACCCTCGGGGACATCCCGCTCGCGCGCGTGCACGAGGGGGAGGTCGTGCCGATCAAAGACGACTGGCGACCCCGACGCGACGACCGCAATGTCGAGATCCACGCCGTCTTCGATCCCCGGGTCACCCTCGCCTACTACTACCCGGGGATGCAGCCCGACGTCATCGACTCGCTCGTCGATGCAGGCTATCACGGCATCGTCATTGCCGGCACCGGCCTCGGTCACGTGAACCGCGCCATCTATCCCGCACTCGAGCGCGCCCGCGACGCCGGCGTGCAGGTGTACATGACGCTCCAGACGCTCTGGGGCTTCGTCCAGATGCACGTCTACGAGACCGGCCGCGAGATCCTCGAGCTCGGTGTCGTCCCCCTCGCCAATATGCTCCCCGAGGTCGCCTACATAAAGCTCGGGTGGGCGCTCGGCATGCACCCGAACGACCCCGTGGCCGCCCGCTCCCTGATGACCACCCCCATCGCCGGCGAGATCACCGAGCGCGAGCCCCACGACGGCTACCTCGTTCTGCAGGGCGGCGTCCCCGAGGTGGAGGAATTCCTCAAGAAGGTGTGGCGGTAAGCGGGAGCGAGGCGACGTCAAAAAACTCCGATCATCCGGGTCGGTAGCCCTCGAGACGAACAGCAGGATCGAAGGAACGAAGAAACGAAGGAACGAAGAAACGAAGACAGCGAAAAAGGCTGGGCTGATCCGGCGACGTTGGGACTCCGGGAACTTCGTTCCTTTGCCTCTGGAAATCCGGCTGTTGATTGCCGGCGATCGCGCCGGGGTCCCTCATCGGCGACGCACTCCGCCACGAGCTGCTCGATGGTGGCGCAGTCGGTCTGTACGGTGCCGCAGGCGGACTGGTACATCCACTCGGTGTCGCGAGGGGGACGAGGGGTCGACCGTCCCCTTCCTTGACACCGCCCCTCCCGGCCGGGACTTTGCGGCGTCACGCGTACCGACAGCCAGAGCGATCCGGGCCCCGGCCCACACCCGAAGGATGATTGTGGCGAAGTTCCCTCCCGTACACGAGCAGATGGATGCGATCCGGCACGGCGCGCTGGAGATCGTGCCGGAGGACGAGCTGGTCCGGAAGCTGGAGCGAAGTCGGGATACCGGGACCCCGCTCGTCGTGAAGCAGGGCTTCGACCCGACGCGGCCGGACCTGCACATCGGACACGCCGTGAGCATCCGAAAGCTGCGGACCTTCCAGGAGCTGGGCCACAGCGTCGTCTTCGTGGTGGGGGACTATACCGCCCGCGTCGGCGACCCCAGCGGCCGGAGCGAGACGCGTCCGGCGCTGTCGCCGGAGGAGATCGAGGCCAACGCCCGTACCTACGCCACACAGGTCGGGAGCATCCTGGATGTGGACCGGGTCCGGGTCGAGTTCAACTCGAAGTGGCTGGCGCCGCTCAACCTGGCCGATATCCTGGAGCTGACCGGCTCCTACACCGTCGCCCGGATGCTCGAGCGCGACGATTTCGAGAAGCGCTACGGCGGAGGGCAGCCGATCTCCATCATGGAGTTCATGTACCCCCTCATGCAGGCCTACGACTCCGTGGCCCTCGGCGCCGACGTGGAGCTGGGCGGGAGCGACCAGAAGTTCAACCTGCTCATCGCCCGCACCATTCAGGAGCGCTACAGGCAGGAGCCGCAGGTGTGCCTGATCATGCCGCTGCTGCGGGGCACCGACGGCGAGCAGAAGATGTCGAAGTCCTACGACAACTACATCGGCCTCGCCGAGCCCCCCGAGGAGATCTACGGGAAGACCATGTCCATCCCCGACGACCTGCTGGAGGAGTGGTACACGCTGGCCAGCGGCCTCGAGGCCGATGCGTTGCAAGAGGCGCTCGCGAGCGCCGGGCCCGACCCGTACGAAGCGAAGCGGCGGCTGGCCGGACTGGTCACGCGGACCTATCACGGCGCCGAAGGCGAGGCGGCGGGCCGCGAGCACTTCGACACCGTGTTCCGTAAGAAGGAGGAGCCGGAGGAGGTGCCCGAGGTGGCCGTTCGGCTCGATCACCCCGACGTCCGCTACGAGGACGGCACGGTGTGGGTCGCGGGCCTCCTCGTGGTCGCGGGGCTCGCCGCGTCGAAGAGCGAGGCGATTCGCCTGATCGAGCAGGGCGCCATCGCCGTCGACGGTGAGATCATCCACGACAGGAGCGCCACCACCCGCGCCGCCACAGATCTCCGGCCGGTGCTCCGTCGCGGGAAGAGGCGCTTCGCCCGGATACGGTTCGTCGCGTGATTTGCCCCCGAACCGAGGGGGCCTTATCTTCTCTTGACACGGTCGTGACGGACCGTTAACCAATAAGATGTTCCTGCAAACATACTCCGCCCCCGCAGTACGGAGTGGTTGATCGTATAGAGGAACCGTCCGCCCGAGCGCGGACACACAACTCTTTTTCGGCGAGCACTATCAAGCCCGTTCGCTACAGAAAGCCACATAAAAATCTATCTGCCATTGATGGGATTCTCCCAGTTCCGGGGCCAACGCCCTGGTGTATTCGCGCACTCCTGCGCGAAATTTCCAACCCTGCCAAGGAGGAAACAGATGTCAACGTCCATTCTTCACCTACGGGGGGGCGCATGAACACTCCTCGTAAGGCGAACTATTGGCTGGGCGCACTGGTCGCGCTGATGGTCGGCGCCGCGCCCGTCATGGCGCAGCAGACCGGTTCCGTCGCCGGCCTCGTGCGCTCTGAGACCGGGGAGCCGATCCCCGGTGCCCAGGTCAGCATCGTGGGTACGAACCTCGGTACACTGACCCAGGAAAACGGCCGTTACCTCATCCGCCAGGTCCCCGAGGGGGATTACCAGGTGCGGGTCGAGCTCATCGGCTTCGGCACCGCCACGCGCCCCATCGCGGTGCTGGCGGGCCAGACGATCACGGCCAACGTCACACTGAACTCGGAGGCCATCGCCCTCGAGGAGATCGTGGTGACGGGCGTTTCGGGCCCGACCGCGAAGATGAACCTCCCCATCGAGGTCTCCGTCGTGGACTCGGCCTCGCTGTCGGTGACGTCCTCTTCGGCGGGCGGCATGCTGGCCGGTAAGGTGGCCGGCGCGCGCGTGCTGGGGAACACGGGTCTGCCGGGGAGCGCGCCGTCGATCATGCTGCGTGGTCCCACGAGCATCAACGGCAACGGCCGGGGCCAGGAGCCGCTGTTCATCGTGGACGGCGTGATCCTGGGCTCGAGCCTCGCGGACATCAACTCCGAGGACATCGAGAGCATCGAGGTCGTGAAGGGCGCCGCCGCGGCGTCTCTGTACGGCTCCCGTGCCGCCAACGGCGTGGTCCAGATCCGCACGAAGCGGGGTCGGGGCATCGCCGAGGGCGCTCCGCGCTACACGTTCCGTACCGAGTACGGCATGAACAGCCTGGAGAAGGAGATCGATCTCGCGAACAACCACCTGTTCTCGATGACAGCCGATCAGAGCGCGTTCTCCAACTCGACGGAGGCGGGCTGCGAGTCGTTCAACTACCTGAACACCGAGTGCGCGCTCGAGGCGCCGAGCAACCTTTCCCGGGCCTACCAGATCAACCCGTGGCCGGGGACGCACTACAACAACATGGATCGTTTCTTCGATCCGGGGAGCCTGTGGCAGAGCTACCTGTCGGCCGCCGGCCGGTCGGGCAACACGAACTATCACATCTCCTTCACGAACAACCAGCAGGAAGGCGTCCTGTACAATCAGGACGGCTACAAGCGCAACGCCTTCCGGATGAACCTGGACCAGGGCTTCGACACGCCGCTGCAGCTGTCGGCGAACGTGTACTACTCCCGGTCCGAGCAGGACGACGTGTCCGAGGGCTCCGGGTCGGTGCTGTACAACCTGATGCTCGCCGTTCCGATCGTGGACCTGGCGCGCATGAATGACGAGACGGGGCAGGTCGCGCATAAGCTCGAGCCCCGCTCGAACGAGGACAACCCGATCTACGAGCTGACCTACCGCGACCAGATGAACGAGCGGCAGCGGTTCGTGGGTGGCGGTAACCTCCGGTGGGAGGCGGCCGACTGGATGGACTTCGAGGCCAACCTGAGCTTCGATCGGCTCGACTACCACCGCAACAACTTCTATCCGAACCCGTACTACACCAACCAGGCGAGCAGCTTGAACCAGGGCTTCCTGGGCAAGCGGAACGACGTAACGGAGGCCTGGAACGCCAGCGCCACCGCGACGTTCAACAAGAGCTTCGGCGCGCTCGCCAACCGCACGCAGTTCCGGTACCTCATGGAGGACCAGGACTACAACCGGTTCGATGCGGAGGGCCGTCAGTTCGTCGTCAAGAACACGCCCAACCTGAACGTGGTCACGGCCGGTACGGAGGGCGTGAGCTCCCTCCACGAGACGATTCGGTCGGAGGGCTACTTCGCCATCACCAACTTCAACTACGATGGCCGCTACATCATCGACGCCCTGATCCGCCGCGACGGCAGCTCGCTGTTCGGCCCGGAGGAGCGGTGGCAGACGTATTACCGCGGCGCCCTGGCCTGGCGCGTGTCGAACGAGCCGTTCTTCAACGTGCCGGCGATCGATCAGCTCAAGCTGCGCTACTCCTACGGCACGGCCGGCGGTCGGCCGCGCTTCGACGCGCAGTACGAGACGTACAGCGTGACGGGCGGTCAGATCCGCGGCGTGACGCTGGGTAACGAGAACCTGGCGCCCGAGCTGGCCAAGGAGCACGAGGCCGGTGTGGACATGCAGTTCCTCGATCGCTTCGACGCGAGCGTCACGTACGCCAAGTCGAACGTCGAGGACCAGATCCTGCCGGTGCCGCTGCCGGCGCCGTCGGGCTTCCAGGCGCAGTGGCGGAACGCGGGTACGCTGGAGAGCACCACGTGGGAGGCCTCGCTGGGCGCGCAGCTCATGCAGAAGGCCGACCTGAACTGGAGCGCTCGGGTACTGTTCGACCGGACGCGCCAGGAGATCACCGAGCTGTCCGTGCCGGCGTATCGGTACGGCGTGAACCAGCAGGGGATCGACAACGTGTTCTACGCCCGTCAGGGTGAGTCGGTGGGTACGTTCTACGGGACGGCCTTCGCTCACAGCTGCTCGGACCTGAACATCGACCAGGCCACGTGTACTGCCGAGTTCAAGACGAACGACGAGGGCTACCTCGTGTGGGTGGGCGCCGGCAACTCTGCCACGAGCGGTCCCGGGGCCGACAACCAGGTGGCGACGGACGACGATCTGTGGCTCACAAGCACGACGATCGGCGAACGCAGCTTCAACTGGGGGATCCCGGTGAAGGTGCTGAACGAGGATGGCATCGACTTCAGCAAGCTTGGCAGCACGGTGCCGGACTTCAACGTCAGCCTGTCCAGCAACCTCGACTGGCGTGGATTCTCGTTCTACGGCCTGCTCGACAGCTCCATGGGCTTCGACGTCTACAACCTGACGCGCCAGTGGGCGTACCGTGATTTCCGCGCCAAGGTGCAGGACCAGACGGGTCTCGCGGCGGGCGACATGAAGCCGGCCACGTATCACCAGACGCTCTACAACGTTGCGTCGGTGAGCGAGGAGTTCGTGGAGGACGGCAGCTTCGTCAAGCTGCGTGAGCTCTCCGCCCGCTACACGATCGGTCAGGATGGCCTCTTCGGCTTCCAGATCCCGGGCGCCAACCGCGTCACTCTCGGCCTGGTCGGCCGCAACCTGGTGACCTGGACGGACTACAGTGGCTTCGATCCGGAAACGGGCTTCAGCGGCGGTGAGAGCGGCTCGGCCGTGATCAACCGCTTCGACGCGTACCGGTACCCGAACTTCCGTACCGTGACCGCCATGATCGAGCTCGGCTTCTAACTCCAATAATGAGGGACCATATGAGAACATTCTTCAAGACACTGCCGGTCGCCGGCCTGCTGCTTCTCGCAGCAGGCTGCGCCGACCTGGTGGTGCCGAACGAGAACGACCCGGACCGCGTGCGCGCCATCGCCACGGCGACCGACGTGCAGTCGCTGGTCTCGACGTCGTTCGTACCCACGTGGAACGCGCAGCAGTGGTACGACGGGCTGGCCATGCCGCTCAGCACCATGGCGTGGGAGCACGCCGCTTCCTGGGGGAACGCCGGGATGTGGCAGATGTCGTGGTACCCGCGCGAGGCCTGGCCGAACAACCAGGGCTGGTCGTACTACGCCTGGATCGAGTACGGCTGGTCTCAGCCGTATCAGTCCGCCGCTCCGGCGGCCGAGGCGCTCCGCGCCATCGACGGTGGCCTCAAGATCGAGCTGGACGAGGAGGGTGACCAGACAGCGCGCGCGCAGGCGTTCGCCCACTTCATCCTGGGCTATTCGCTGGGCACCATCGCGCTGACCTACGATCGCGGCTTCGTGGTGGACGAGAACGCGGATCTGGAGAACCTCCAGCTGCAGCCGTACGACGAGGTGATGGACGCGGCGCTGGATCATTTCCAGACGTCGATCGACATCTCGAACGCGAACGACTTCCAGCTGCCGGACGGCTGGATCCGGGGCAACCCCATGACCAGCGACGAGTTCGCGCAGCTGGCGCACTCGTACATGGCGCGGTACATGACGAAGGTCGCCCGGTACCCGGCTGACCGGGCTGCCGTGGACTGGAACGCGGTGATTCAGCACGTGGACGCGGGCATCACCGAGGACTTCATGATCGACCACGAGGCCGACGTCTGGTGGGACGACGTGAAGATCTACGCGGACATCTTCCCGTCGTGGTCGCGTGCGCCCTACATGTGGTGGGGTCAGGCGGATACCTCCGGTGGGTACGAGGCGTGGATGGCCAAGGCGCCCGCGGACCGTACGGAGTTCCTGATCATGACGCCCGACCAGCGGTACCCGCAGGGGAGCACCATCGAGGAGCAGCGGGCGAACCCGGGGATGTACCTGGTCAACATCGACCCGCGGCCCTTCAATGCGGCCCGCGGCAGCTGGTACTTCTCGTACTACAGGAACGCGCGGTACGATTACTACGGCGATGCTTCCTACGTGGCGGCGACCCCTGCCTTCAACACCGAAGAGCTGGACCTGATCAAGGCCGAGGGCCTGATCCGGATGGGCGGGGCAAGCAACCTCGAGGCGGCGGCGACCCTCATCAACAAGACGCGTGTGGCGAACGGTGGTCTGCCGCCGGTGACGGCCGCGGGCGTGCCGGATGGGCCGGCCACGTGCGTCCCGCAGATGCCCGATGGCAGCTGCGGTGACCTGATGGCGGCGATGAAGTACGAGAAGCGTGTGGAGAACGTGCACACGCAGCTCGGCACGTGGTTCTTCGACCACCGTGGCTGGGGCGACCTCGAAGAGGGCACCCCGGTTCACGCGCCGATCCCGGCGGGCGAGCTCCAGGTGCTGCAGCTCCCGATCTACACCTTCGGTGGCGTGGGCGGGAACTGCGCGGCCGGCTCGAGCTGTACGCCCGAAGGCGGCAGCTGAAGCAGGATGGTGAGTCCGCCGCCCGGCTCCTGGTCGGGTCCGGCGGTCTCGCGTAGCACAGGAGGATGATGTGAAAGGCCGCCCGGGTCAGTAGGTTGACCCGGGCGGTCTTTTCATTCGAGGAAATCGGCGAGGCGGGGGCATGGTGGGAGGAATCGCGCGGGATCGGCCGCGGTGAGTACGCAGGTATATCTGGGCCTCGGCTCCAACGTGGGCGACCGGGAGTCGCACCTTCGCCACGCGCTCCGGCGCCTGGCCGAGGAGGCGGAGCTCACGGGCACCTCCTCCGTGTACGAGACCGACCCGGTGGGGTATGCCGATCAGCGGGCCTTCCTGAACATGGTGGCACGCATCACGACGGACCTGCCGCCCGAGTCCATTCTGGGCCTGGCGCGCCGGATCGAAACGGAGCGGCAGCGCCTGCGTCCTTTTCGTGGGGCTCCGCGCACGCTGGACGTGGACGTGCTGCTGTACGGAGACCTCTGTCTCGACGAGCCCGGGCTGACGATCCCGCACCCGCGGATGAAGGAGCGGGCGTTCGTGCTGGTGCCGCTGCTGGAGGTGGCTCCGGCGGCGGTAGATCCGGAGACGGGCCGGCCGCTGCGCGAGTACCTGGAACTCGCCACTACGGCGGAAAATCGGGGGCGGGAGGAGCCGGCCGCCGGCCTGCCGGGTATCAACCGGATCGGATCGGGGGAGAAGCTGCGGAATGGGTAGAGGGGGCTGGCTGGCTGGAGGCATGCTGGCGCTGGTGGTGGCACTGACGCCGGCGTGCGACGCGCAGGATCGCACGGCCCTGGACGGCCGCACGCTGGAAACGCTCATCGACTCGCTGCTGCCCCAGATCGCGGAGGCCAGCGGGCTCGCAGTGCGGCGGCCGGTCGCGTATACGCTTCAGCCGCGATCCAAGGCGAGGGCCTTCCTGGTGGCGCAGCTGGACGAGGAGCGGGCGGAGCTCGAGGGAATGGAGCGCGCGTACAAGGCCCTGGGGCTGCTGCCGGACACTCTGCGGCTCCGGCCGCTCATGCTGGATCTGCTTACGGAGCAGGTGGTGGGCTACTACGATCCCCGGACGGACCGCCTCTACGTGGTGGAGGGAGTGCCGCTCGCCACCGCGGGGCCGGTGGTGGCGCACGAGCTCGTACATGCGCTCCAGGACCAGCACACGAACCTCGACTCCCTGGTCCTGCCGGAGCGAGGCAACGATCGGCGTCTGGCCGCGCAGTCCGCGGCCGAGGGTCAGGCGATGTTCGTCATGCTGGCGCTGCAGGCCGCCGAGACGAGCGGGCGGCCCATTGATCCCGGCGCCCTGCCGGACCTGGGGCCCATGCTGCGGCCCGCGCTGGAAGCCCAGAACGAGCAGTACCCGGTCTTCCAGCGCGCGCCCCGGCTCGTGAGAGAGACACTGATCTTCCCCTACATCGGCGGCGCCGGCTTCGTCCAGGCGCTCCATCGCGCCCGTGAAGGAGGCCAGCCGCCGGTGCCGTTCGGTGATCTCCTTCCCCAGTCCACGGAGCAGGTCCTCGATCCGGAGGGGGCGTTCCTTGGATCACGGGATCATCCCACGGAGCTGACGCTCGGGCCGGCCTCGAACGGCTGGTCGGTGGCGTACCAGAACACGCTCGGTCAGCTGGAAGCGCGGATCCTCATGACCGAGCGCGCGGGGCAGAGCGCGGCAGATGCGGTCGCCGGTTGGGACGGGGACCGGTACACCGTGCTCGACGGACCGGCCGGTGCGGTGGCACTGGTCTGGTACAGCGTCTGGGACGACCCGGCCGCCGCCGACCGATTCGTCCGTGGCTACCGCCGCTGGGCCACGTCGGCCGCGGGGGGCCGCGCCCAGGGGCTGGGCCCCGGCACGGCCGAGCGGCTTCAGGTCGACGGACGGTCGGTGGTCCGGGTGGTGGAAACGAGCCGGGGGACCCGTCCTTCCGCCGTGGGGCTGCCGCCGCTCGTCAGCCTCACCGAGTCCGCCCCCGAGTAGTCAGAGGTCCATGGTCACCAGGCCGGTGAAGCCCGGCAGCGGCGTGATCTCCACGTCCGCAGCGCTCTTCTCGCGGCTCCGCCTGGTCTTGCCGTTCCCGTTCGCCTGACCGTTGCTCGACGCGTGACCGTTTGTGGCCGCGTGACCGTTGCTCCCGCCATTGGAACGGACCGACGACCTCGCGCCGTTCTTCCCGTTCTTCCCGTTCTTCCCGTTCACGCCTCGCCCGTTCTCCAGCCCGGTCACCCGGTTGGTACCGGCGGCGCACCCGCTGCCCGCGACCGCCACCTCCTGACGGGGAAGGGGATAGCGGAACTCCTCGCCGGCGTAGTTTCGGAGCACGACCTCGTTGTCGGTTACGGCCTGGACGTACTCGGGAAGGATGGGGATCTTGCCGCCGCCGCCGGGGGCGTCGATGACGTAGTGGGGCACGCCGAGCCCGGAGGTCCAGCCGCGGAGCGCCTGGATGATCTCAATGCCCTTCTGGACGGAAGTGCGGAAGTGCTCTCCACCGGCGACCACGTCGGCCTGGTAGATGTAGTACGGCTTCACGCGATTTCGCAGCAGCTTCTGCATCAGCCGCTTCATGGTGTCCGGGTCGTCGTTGACGCCCTTCAGGAGCACCGTCTGCGAGCCCAGCGGAGCGCCGCAGTCGGCGAGGCGCGCGAGCGCCTGCTCCGCGGCGGGCGTGAGCTCGTCGGGGTGGTTGAAGTGGACGTTGACGTATACCGGATGGTGGCGACGGATGATGTCGCAGAGCTCCGGTGTGATCCTCTCCGGAAGGTGGCTGGGCACCCGGGTGTGGATGCGGATGATCTCGATGTGCGGGATGGCCCGCAGCGTGGAGAGGAAGTACTCGACCCTGCGATCGCTCAGGAGCAGTGGATCGCCGCCCGAAAGGACGACGTCGCGGACTTCCGGGTGCGCGCGGAGGTAATCGAAGGCCGCGTCGAACTGGTTGAGCGGGATCTTCTCCGGATCGCCCACCTTCCGTCGCCGGGTGCAGAACCGGCAGTACGTGGAGCAGACGGGGCTCACCAGGAAGAGCACGCGGTCGGGATAGCGGTGCGTGATATTGGGGACGGGGGAGTCCGCATCCTCGTCGAGGGAGTCGACGATCCCGTCGACGATCTCGTTCTCGGCCGCCGTGGGCACGTACTGGTTCCACGCCCAGTCGCCCGGGCGCTTGATCTGCGACATGGCGGCCGGCGTGATGCGGAGGTTGAACTTGTCGATGGCTCGCTCGACGGCCTCGCGGTCCACGTTCTCGGCGCCGAACCGCTCGACGAGCTCGTCGACGGTTGTGAGGCTGCTCTTCAGTGTATCCTGCCAGTTGGACATGGGTGATCTCTTGGAGTCAGGCGTGGTCGAAGCTTCGGACGAAGATCACGCGATCATCGCCCGGGGCGTAGAAGTCCGGCACACGAGCCGCGACGGTATAGCCGCGCCGCTCGTAGAACGCCCGTGTGGGCGTGTAGTCGTCCCGTGACGATGTCTCGATCACCACGAGCCGGGCCTGGTTCTCGACGAGCCTTCGCTCCACCTCCTCCATCAGCAGGGTCCCGACGCCCTGGCCCTGTGTCTCGCCGGCGACGGCGATCCAGTACAGGTCCCAGGTGCCGCTCGTGCACGGCGTAGGGCCGTAGCACGCGTAGCCCAGGAGGTCACCGCGCGGGGTGAAGGCGCCCAGCGCATGGTAGTCTCTCCCGGGATGGGTCAGGTACTCGTCCAGCACTTCCATCGCCACGTCCTCCTCGTCGGCGCTGAACAGCGGCTCCGACCGGACCAGCGTTTCCAGCGAGGGCCGATCCCCCGGCTCCAGGTCCCGAAGGCGGGCCGACGTGGGGAGCAGCGTTCCGCGCTCGATCTCGATGTCGATGTCGAACGGCGGGACCGCGATGTGACGGTGCGTCATCGTGCCTCCTCGAGGATTCGAGCGATGAGCCCGTCATAGCCCCAGCCGGCGGCGTTGGCCATGCGGGCCAGGCCGGCGGAAGGGGCGAGGTCGGGATTGGGGTTCACCTCCAGGATCCAGGGCTGGCCGGCGTCATCGGTCCGCAGGTCCACCCGGCCGTAGCCGGTCCCTCCCACGGCGTCCCACGCCCGCAGTGCGAGATCCACCACCCGGTCTTGCAGGGTGGCGCTGATACGCGCCGGGCAGACGGGAAGGGTGTCGCGATCGGCGCTGGAGCCGGGAGCCCACTTGGCGGCGTAGGTCACCACCCGCTGTGTCCCTGCGAAGACGATCTCCGACACGGGCAGGACGGACTCGCCCACGATCCCGACGTTCAGCTCCCGCCCGCCCACGAACGACTGCACCAGTGCGGGAGTGGGGAAGCGGGAAATCGCCGCGCTGAGCTCCCACGGATCGTCGACGATCGAGCCATCGTGGATGCCCACGGAGCCGTCCTCGCCCAGCGGCTTCACGATGGCCGGGAACGCGCTCCACCGGCTCGCGGTCTCCGGCCTCGCCACCATCCAGGGCGGGACCGGGAGGCCGGCGGTCTGCAGCAGGGCGTTCACCCGGTCCTTCCGTCGCGCCAGCGCGAGACAGTCGGAGCGCGCGCCGGTCATGGAGCGTCCCGCCAGCTCCTGGAGCGCGGCCACACGGGGCTCATCCTCCGCGCGTCCTTCGAGCCCCTCCACCAGATTGAACAGCAGGTCCACGGCCGTGAGGCGCGGCAGGAGCCGTTCGAGCGGGCGGCCCACGGGAATGGGGAAGGCTGCGTGGCCCATGCGCCCGAGCGCGGCGAGCACCGCATCCACAGACTCCAGCACGCCAGCGGTGTCCGGGTTTCCACCCCGCGCCCCGGCATCGTGTGTGACGGCAATTCTCATCGCAGTCCGTACCTCTCCAGACCCGACTCCAGAACGGCAACGATCATCGCCGGGTACTCGATCCCCGCGGCCCGAGCCGCCTTGGGGAAACACGAGTTCTGCTCGGGGTCCGGGAGCACCCCCGGCAGCGGGTTCAGCTCGATGACCCGGGGAACGCCCAGTTCGTCGAGGCGAAGGTCGACGCGCGACCAGTCACGACAGCCGAGGGCCCGGTGCGCCGCCAGGGCCGTGTCCGACACGGAGCGCTCCAGCGCCGGCTCGAGCTCCGCGGGGCACTGGAAGATGTGGAGCGGCTTCTCCGGTCGGTCCCAGATCCACTTGGCCTCGTAGCCGTAGATGGGCCGGGCCCCGGCGGGGAGCGCGTCGAAGCGGATCTCCACCAGGGGGAGCGCACGAGCGCGGTCGCCGGTGCCCAGGATGGCGCAGGTGAACTCGCGTCCCGGGAGGAACGCCTCGACCAGAGCCGGCTGCGCATACTCGTCCAGGACCTGGTCCACGCGGGCCAGGATCGCGTCTGGGCTCTCGCACAGCGCTGACTCGGGGATCCCCTTGCTCGAGCCCTCGAGCAGCGGCTTGACGATGGCGGGGACGGGAATGTGCAGGGCGAGCTGCCGGTCCTCCGCCCGCGCCACCACGACGCCCGCCGGGACCGGCACGCCGGCCGCGCGCAGGACTTCCTTGGTCCGGCGCTTGTCGAGGGCCAGCCCGAGGGTGAGCGGATCACTGCCGGTGTACGGGATTCCGAAGAATTCGCAGATCGCCGGGACGTGGGCTTCCCGGTTCGGGCCGTGCAGGCCCTCCGCGATGTTGAAGACAATGTCCGGACGGGCGGCCCGAAGGCGCTCGGGGAACGTCTCATCGGCCTCGAGCCGGATCACCTCCCCGGCACGGGCAAGCGCGGCTTCGACCGCCGCTATGGTAGAAGGATCGTCCCACTCGGCGAACTGGTCGTCGAGCGGACGCGGGGTACCGGGAGGCTCATCCTCAGCGTCCGGCTTCTCGTTGTAGGCGAACCCAATGCGCAGCGGCATCTTCTGATCCGAACCCCATGAAAAAAGCGCCCCTCGCAAGGGACGCGGTCGTTAGCCGATCCTTCCTATGGCCGGGGCGTTGGCCCCGTTGAGTTGAATGATAATGCGGCGACGGAAAAAAGAAAGACCTTTGCGCCCGCCGCGCCGCTCGGACCGTCTGACGGTCCGGCATTTGCCATGGTATGGGAGCACGGGTAGCTTCGAACTTTTACAGTCCAGGGGAGCCGTAGACCGCCGTCATGCGCGACGAGTATACCATCGGCGTCGAGGAGGAGTACCAGCTCATTGACGCCGACACGGCGGCGCTACGCAGCCGCGCCAGCGATGTGCTCGCTACCGACTGGAGTGATGAGATCCGGGCCGAGCTGCACGAGAACACCGTGGAGATCGGGACGCCGGTCTGCCGGGGCTGGTCCGAAGTGCGTGACCAGCTGGGGCGGCAGCGATTTCAGACCGCTACGGCGGCAGCGGCCGAGGGTCTGGAGATCGCCGCGGCGGGGCTCCACCCGTTCAGTCGGTGGGAAGGCCACGCGATCCACGCGAAAGAGCGGTACGCGGCCATCGCCGAGCGCCACGACCGGATCGCCCGGCAGGTCCAGATTTTCGGTATGCACATCCACGTGGGGATCCCGGCGCGTGTAGACCGGCTGTCGCTCATGGGCGTCGTGAAGGCGTTCTGCCCCCACCTGCTGGCGCTGTCGGCCAGCTCGCCGTTCCTGGAGGGCGAGGATACCGGCTTTGCGTCCTACCGCTCCGTGCTCTGGCGTCAGTTCCCCTTCATGGGCGTCCCACCGCACTTCGAGGATGAGGCCGAGTACGAGCGCTACCTCGAGCTGCTCCTCGAGAGCGGGGCGCTGGCCGACCGCGGGAGCCTGTACTGGAGCATCCGGCCGCACGCCACGTATCCCACGATCGAGTTCCGGTCGCCCGACGTGTGCCCCGCGGCGGATGACGCCGCTACGCTCGCGGAGCTGGTCCGGATGGTGGTGGTGGGCGTGGCGGAGTTCGGCCTGACGATCCCGGGCGGGGAGCGAGGCGGGCTGTCGCACGAGACCTGGAACGAGGTGCTGCGGGAGAACGAATGGCTGGCGGGGCGGTACGGGCTGGACGCCAAGCTCGTCGCGCCGGTGGAGCAGGGACACAAGCTCGGTGTGCGAACGGCGATACGTTCGCTCCTGGACCGGCTTTCTCCGGTCGCCGAGGCCCTGGATGTGGTGGACACCCTGGGTCGTGTGGAGGAGCTGTTGGAGCGCGGGAACGGCGCGGACCGGATGCGCCGGGTCTACGGTGAGCACGAGTCCTACCAGGCGGTCGTGGAGTGGTTGGTGCGTGAGACGCGGCTGGGCACGGGAACGGACCGGCGTCGGAAGCAGCGGGCCAACGGCGGGTGAAGGACATCACCGTGGGCGAGGAGGGGCGGATCAGGCTGTCCCCCCTGTCCGGGGGGTGACGACCGAGATCAGGCTGGGCCGCGGACTCTTCGAGCGCCTGCCTGCGCTGTTGGCGGAGCACGCGCCGGCGTCCGCGTTCGCGGTTGTATCCGACGCGAACGTGGCGGCGCTCTACGGTGGTCGGCTGCGCGACGCCCTTAGGACCTCGGGCGCCGCGGCGGAGCTCTACACGTTCCCGGCCGGCGAGACGAGCAAGTCGCCGGAGCGGTGGGCGGAGCTGGTGGAGGCACTGGCCGCGGCGGGGTTCGGTCGCGACGGCTGCGTCGTGGCGCTGGGCGGCGGGGTGACCGGGGACCTGGCCGGCTTCGTCGCCGCCACGTACGCACGGGGCGTCGCGCTGGTGCAGGTCCCTACCTCGCTGCTGGCGATGATCGACGCCTCCATCGGCGGGAAGACGGGGCTCGACCTTCGCGCCGGGAAGAACCTGGCGGGCGCGTTCCACGACCCGGCGCTGGTGGTGGTGGACCCGGAGCTGCTCGGCACGCTGCCGCTGCACGAGCTGCGGGCGGGGATGGCGGAGGCGGTGAAGCACGGTGCCATCGCCGACGCCGGGTACCTCGAGACCCTGGCCGCGAGCGCCCCGGGGATCCTGGACCGCGATCCGGACGCGCTGGGTCGGGTCGTGAGCGGGTCGATCCGTATCAAGGTGGGGGTGGTGGAGCGGGACGCACGGGAATCGGGCGAGCGGGCGATCCTGAATTTCGGTCATACGATCGCCCACGGGATCGAGCGCGCGTCGGGGTACGCGGTGAGGCATGGGGACGCCGTCGCCATGGGGATGGTGGCGGAGTGCAGGGTGGGCGATCGGCTCGGCGTGACCCGTCCGGGGACCGAAGCGGCATTACGCGCGGTCCTCGAGGCGTTCGGTCTCCCGGTCTCGCTGCCGCCCCGGCTCGACCCCGCGGCCGTGCTGGAGGGCGCCCGCTCCGACAAGAAGGCGCGGGACGGCCGCGTGCGGTACGCGCTGATCGAGGCGGTAGGGCACCCGGCCCGCGCCGACGACGGCAGCTGGACCCGAGCGGTCCCCAACGCGGTCGCCGAGGCCGCGCTCCACGACATGGAACGGGACACCGGAGGCCGGAGCGAGGTTTGACGGTCCTCCGCGCCGCCCGTATCTTTTCGTCGGTTTTTGCTGGGAGAGCCCGTTCCCAGGGGAACGGGTTTGGCTTACCCCGGACGGAGGCGTGATGGCGCTCGCCGAGCGCGTTAGAGGGAAAACGGTTGCCCAGGCACTGGATGCGCGGGTGGCGGAGGATGCGGACCGCCTCTTCCTCATCTCGGGAGATCAGCGCCTGACGTACGGTCAGGTCAATCATCGTGCGACCGCTCTCGCGGCCTCTCTGCGGGAGCTGGGGATCGAAGCGGGAGATCGGATCGCCCTCGACCTCCCGAACTGGCCGGAGTTCGTCATCTCGCTGTTCGCCGCGGCCCGCCTGGGCGCGGTCATTGTTCCGCTCAATCCGCGCTACACGGTGCCGGAGCTCCAGTACATGCTCCGCCACAGCGAGGCGGCGGCGGTGGTCTCCGCCGAGGAGTTCGGCGGCGTGGACTATCTGGAGCTGTTCGAGACGTTTCTTACGTCTCTACCGGAGCTCCAGTACCTGCTGACGGTGGGGGAGGCGGATCTCTGGTACGACGATCGGATCTACCAGTTCGAGGACCTGGTCTCCAGCGGCGAGAGCCGCACGCTGGAGCCGGCGGAAGTGGCGCCGGACGATACGTTCGCCATTCTCTACACGTCCGGGACCACGGGGAAGCCGAAGGGCGTGGCGCTCACCCACGCCAGCATGCTGGAGACCGCCGCGGCCACGGTGGACGCGGTGGGGTTGAGCCGGGATGACGTGGTGTTCGGCGTGACCACCGTCTTCCACGTGTTCGGCCTCGGCCCCGGAATCCTGGGAACGCTCGTGGCCGGTGCCACGCTGGTGCTACAGGAGCAGTTCGAGCCGGCCTCCGCACTGTCGCTCATCCAGGAGCATCGGGCGACCGTCCATTACGGGGTCCCGACGGTCTTCATCACGGAGCTCCGGGAGCTCGAGGAGCAGGACTACGACCTGTCGTCGCTGCGCGCCGGAATCGTGGCGGGGGCACCCGTGGGCGATGACCTGGTCCGGAGGATCCGGAGCGAGCTGTGCCCGAACCTCTGCGTGGCGTATTCGCTGACGGAAACGGCGTCCGCGGTGGCGATCACCCGCCCCGATGACCCGGAAGAGAAGCAGGTCTTCACGGTGGGTCGGCCGCTGGCCGGGACGGATTTGAGGATCGTGGATTTCGACGGCAGCATCCTGCCGGAGGAAAGTCTGGGGGAGATCGGGGTACGAGGACCCGGTGTGATGAAAGGCTACTATCGGCAGCCTGGGGAGACGTCCCACGCATTCGACGAGGACGACTATTTCCAGACCGGCGATCTGGGCATGCTTGACGAGGAGGGCTACCTTCACATCGTCGGTCGGCGCAAGGAGCTGATCATCCGCGGGGGCTTCAACGTCTATCCCCGTGAAGTGGAGGACCGACTGCACGCTCACCCGGCCGTGATGGACGTGGCCGTGGTGGGGCTGCCGCACGAGGTCCTCGGAGAAGTGGCATGCGCGTGCATCGTGCCTGTCGAAGGCGCGATCATCACCGGTGAAGAAATCAAGGAATGGTGCCGGGGCGCGCTGGCGGACTTCAAGGTCCCTGACCTGGTCCGCTTCTTCGATACGTTCCCGATGACGGGGAGCGGGAAGGTGCGGCGGGTGGAGCTGGCGAGGATGTTGAGCGCCGAGGAATCCAGCCGCAGGCCGTAGTCGGAATCGGTACCCCGGAGCGAGTCGCGGACGCCGCGTCTCACCCGGACCCGATGTGGCTACGGAGCAGCAGCAGGGCCGGACGGGAGGAACCCGCCGGACGACACAGTGAAGCGCGGCAGAGCGCCGCGCGGGTCCCGAGACTCCTCGTGGGCCGGTACGCAGGAGACGCAGGTCGGCTTTCGCGCGACATCCGCCCGAAACCCGAGCCCGGAACCTGTTCCCCGGTAGCGAGAGGCCTCGCGACATTACAGCAAACAGAAGGACAACGCGAGGAACATGCAGAACTTTGTTAATGCTCCGCACCGGGGCGAAACTCGAGGCGCTGCTACAGGCGCGCCCAATGCAGCACTGCTCATCGATTTCGATAACGTGACGATGGGTATCCGCAGTGATCTCACCCGCCAGATGAAGGACCTCCTCTCCAGCGACATCATCCGCGGCAAGGTGGCCGTTCAGCGGGCGTACGCCGACTGGCGGCGCTATGCGCAGTACATCGTCCCGCTCAGCGAAGCGTCCGTCGATCTGATCTTCGCCCCTGCTTATGGCAGCTCGAAGAAGAACGCGACGGACATCCGGCTGGCGATCGACGCGCTGGAGCTGGTTTTCACCCGGCCCGAGATCGGGACGTTCATCCTGCTCTCCGGCGACTCCGACTTCAGCAGCCTGGTCCTGAAGCTGAAGGAGTACGGGAAGTACGTGATCGGCGTGGGCCTTCGGGAGTCCGCTTCGGACCTGCTGGTGCAGAACTGCGACGAGTACTTCAGCTATTCGTCGCTGACGGGTCTGACGAAGGCGGGCGAGGAGGAGACCGTCGGCGCCATGGACCCGTGGGAGCTGGTGGAGCGTTCGGTGAACCAGATGGCCGACGACAATGACGTAATGCGGTCGGACCGGCTGAAGCAGGTGATGCTGGACCTGGACCCGAACTTCGACGAGGCCGAGATCGGCTACAGCAAGTTCAACAAGTTCCTGACGGAGGCCGCGTCGCGGAACCGGCTGGCGTTGCGCAAGCTCGGCAATGGTCAGTACGAGGTGCAGCCGTTGACGGAGGGCGGGGCAGCGGCCCGGGAGGAGCCGAAGAGCCGCGGCCGGCGCGAGGAAGCGCGAGGCCGGGGCCGGAAGCGACCGGAGCCGCCGAAGGAAATGGCGGCCGAGTCGCCGCGGGAGCAGGTCCGGGAGCAGACCCGTGAGCGGGCCCGCGCGGCGGAGAAGCCGAAGCCGGAGCCGAAGACGCGGGAGCGCCGAGCCGAGGACGTGGAGCACGGCTACGACCTGCTCAAGCAGGCGATCCGCGACCTGATCGAAGAATCGGGCGGTGCGGCGCGCGACTCGGACATCAAGCGGAAGATGCTGGAGCTCGAGACGGGCTGGGACGAGTCGGAGCTGGGCTTCACGAAGTTCAGCCGCTTCCTCCGCCAGGCGCATGACGCGGAGGTCATCGACCTCCAGCGCACGAGCGAAGGATACTACGAGGCGCGTCTGCCCTCAGGCGCGGGCGGCTCGGTTTCCAAGCGTGAGTCGGGTGGCCGTGGCCGCGGCGAGCGGGGCCGAAGCGAGACGCGTCCGTCCGCCCAGCCGCGCACGGACGAGGCTACCGCGCGGAGGCCGGAGCGTCGGGAGGAGGAGCCGAAGGCCGAGGTCAAGCGGGAGGAGCCGAAGCCGGAGCCGCGACGGGAGCAGGCAAAGGCCGAGACCCGGCCGGAGTCGAAGCCGGAGCCCGAGCCGGAGTCGCGGTCGGAGCAGCCGAAGTCTGAGTCGAAGCCGGAGTCGCGGCCGGAGCAGCCGAAGTCGGAATCGCGGCCGGAGTCACGGCCGGAGCAGCCTAAGTCCGAGGCGAAGCCGGAGCAGCCGAAGGCGGAGCAGCCCAAGGCAGCGCCGAAGGCGGAGGCGACGCCGCGCTATGGCCGTCGCGACCGCCGAGGCAAGGTGAGCGATGGTCCGCCGCCGCTGCTTCCGGGTCAGGCGGTGGGCGGGACGACGGGTGGCGGGAACGCGGAGGCCTCCGCGGCGGAGACGACGCGGGTAGAGCCGTCGAAGCCGATGGAGAAGCCGGCGCAGAAGGAGAAGCCGGCGCAGGAGACCGCGGCGAAGGAGACCGCGGCAATGGGGGATGCGGAGCCGGCGGTGAGCGGTCCCGGGGCGCGCGTCGAGACGGCGCCCGCAGCGGGCGGCCCGGCGGAAGCCGAGAAGGCGCCGCGTGAGGCGCCCGGCGCGCCAGCGTTCGATCCGGAGGAGATCGGGCTGCCGACGGAGGCGGGCGCCGTGATCCGGTACCTGTCGAACAGCTACCAGGGGGTGGGCCAGAAGACGGCGGAGGCGCTGATCGAGGCCTTCGGCGCGGATCGTGTATTCAACGGTCTGAACAGCCAGCCGGAGACGGTGCGTGAAGTGCTGGGCAGTGGCAGGCGGACCGATATCCTGCTCGAGGCGTGGGAGCGGGATCACCGCCGTCGCACCACGGCCGGAGCGGCGGACAAGCAGCCCGCCAGCTGAAGGATGGCGGTGCCGGCGGATGCCGGCGGGGCAGAACACGCGCCGGGGCGCTCCGAGAGGGGCGCCCCGGCGTCTTCATGCGGTGGAGGGAGATGGAATGGAGCAGAGCCCGGAGGACGGGACGGAGGGGCTGGACGCGTTGAACGGAGAGCCGCTGGCGCGCACGTTCTACGCTCGGCCCGCACGGGAGGTCGCCGAGTCGCTCATCGGTAAGGTCGTGCTCACCACAACGGGCGACGGTCCCACGGCCGGCCGGATCGTGGAAACGGAGGCGTACACGGGACCCGAGGACCCCGCCTCGCATGCCGCCGAGCGCACCGGCCGAACGCAGCGGAACAGCGCGATGTTCGGCCCGCCCGGCACGGCGTACATCTACCTTTCGTATGGCATCCACTGGTGCCTGAACGCGGTGACGGACCGAGAGGACCATCCGGGTGCGGTGCTGATTCGCGCGCTGGAGCCCGTGGAGGGCTTGCCCACCATGCGACTCCGGCGCGGGATGCCGGATCGAGATCTGGCCCGCGGCCCCGGCCGTCTCTGTCAGGCGCTGGCGATCACCGGAGCGCTGAACGGCCACGCCCTGGATCGGCCTCCACTCCTTTTCCAGAGTGCCCCCGCCGTGCCTCCCGAAGCGATTGGAAGAGGGCCCAGGATCGGAATCAACAAGGCCGCCGACTGGCCGCTCCGGTTCACTCTTCGCGGGAGCCGCTACCTCTCTCGTTGACCGGCCATGTCACTGCATCCGGTACGAGCCCGCGACGTGGCACGGGGCCTGCTCCCATAGCGGTGTGATCAATCTGATTTCCCAGTATAACCGAGGAGGCTTACATGGCGACGGTCCCAGGACCCGATCCGGACAAGCCCACGCCCATGCCAGGAGCGCCGGCCAAGGAACCGCCGCGGGAGGAGCCGGAGCGGTATGAGCCGGCGCCGCGTCGATCCGATGACCCGGAGTTCGATCGGCCGGAGAAGTGGACGCCGGAGAAGGAAGAAGAGGATGTAGGGGCCCCGACCCCGATCTGACGATCGGTTCGGTGGAGCTACAGAGGTGCGGGCGCGCCGGGAGCAGCTCTCCTGAACCGGGTGCGCGGGCATCGGATCTCCGACCCCTGTTGGAAAAGGCGGCGCTCGCGCCGCCTTTTCTCTTGTCTGGCCACGGCCTACATTCCGGGCGAACGAGTACCCTGGACCAAGGAGTGAGCTGTGAGAACAGCAGTGTGCATAAAGCGGGTGCCGGACACGGAGGCGCGCGTGAAGGCGGCGGGCGACTCGGTGGACACGAGCGGAGCCAAGTTCATTGTGAGCCCGTATGACGAGTTTGCCATGGAGGCGGCGCTTCGGCTGAAGGAGGCCGTGGGCGAGGGAGAGACGGTGGCGATCTCGCTGGGCGGGAGCGAGGTGGGCGAGCAGCTTCGGAGCGCGCTGGCCATGGGCGCCGATCGCGCGATCCGTCTGGATGGGCAGGGCGGCGTGGACGGCCTGGAAGTCGCGCGGGCGCTGGCGGCGGAGCTGGAGGGAGGGGAGTTCGATCTGATCCTGTTCGGCTCGAAGGCGGCGGACGACGACCAGCAGCAGGTGGGTCCGATGACGGCCGAGCTGCTGGGTCTGCCGTGCGTGACGGTAGTGGCGGAGGTCGCGGTGGAGGAAGGAAAGGTCGTCTGCCACCGTGAGGTGGAGGGTGGCACGGAGATCGTCGAGATAGAGATGCCGGCCGTGGTGACCATCACGAAGGGTCCGCACGAGCCGCGCTACCCGTCGCTGAAGGGGATCATGGCGGCGAAGAAGAAGCCGCTGGAGGAGAAGCCGGCGGAGGTCCGGGACGCGCGCATCAAGGTACGTGGGTATCGGGACCCCGAGGAGCGGCCGGCGGGGAAGATCGTGGGCGAAGGTCCGGACGCGGTTCCGGAGCTGGTTCGCCTGCTTCGTGACGAAGCCAAAGTCCTGTAGGAGGCGAACATGGCGAATGTACTGGCAGTAGCGGAGACGCGGGATGGCGATCTGAAGCCGGTGTCACGGGAGGTGGTCACCGCGGCGCGCAAGGTCGCCGACGGGATCGGTGGCAACGTGGAGGTGCTGGTGGTGGGCGGGAGCGGCACGGCCGAGGCGGCCCGGTCGTTGAGCCGCTACGGCGCGGACCGCATCCTCACGGTCGAGCACGACGACCTGGCGACGTATCAGCCGGAGGGGTACACCACCGTCATCGCCGAGCAGGCGAAGGCGGGCGATTACTACGCCGTGCTGTTCCCGGCCACGGCGGCGGGGCGTGACGTGGCGCCCCGGGTGGCGGCGCGGCTGGATGTCCCGCTGGCCACGGAGATCACCGGGCTCGAGATGGATGGCGACGAGATGGTGGTGACTCGGCCGCTGTACGGCGGGAAGGTCTTCGCTGAGCTGACGCTGGACGCCACGCCCCGGATCGCCAGCCTGAGGGGCAACGTATTCCGGCCGGAAGAGAACCCGAGGGAAGCCACGGTCGAGTCAGTGGACGCCTCCGTGGACGCGGGCGCCTGGAAGGTGAAGGTGCGGGAGTTGAAGGAGTCCGCCGGTGACCGGCCGGACGTGGCCGAGGCTTCGACCGTGGTCAGCGGAGGCCGCGGTCTGAAGGAGGCGGAGAACTGGACGCTGATCGAGGAGCTGGCCGACGCCCTGGGCGATGGCGTGGGCCTCGGCGCGTCCCGCGCCGTGGTGGACGCCGGCTGGCGACCCCACTCCGAGCAGGTGGGCCAGACGGGCAAGATCGTGGCTCCACAGCTCTACTTCGCCATCGGGATCAGCGGCGCGATCCAGCACCTGGCGGGAATGCGTACCGCGGGAACGATCGTGGCCATCAACAAGGACCCGGACGCGCCCATCTTCAAGGTGGCCGACTACGGCATCGTGGGGGACGCGTTCGAGGTGGTGCCGAAGCTGACCGAGGAGATCCGGAGCAGGAGGCAGGAGTAGGAGGCAGGAGTAGGAGGCAGGAGTAGGAGGCAGGAGTAGGAGGCAGGAGTAGGAGGCAGGAGGCATCTTACTCTTGCCTCCTACTCCTGCCTCCTAATCTTACATCTCCCGGTACTTCGGCCCGCTCCCGCCCTCCCGCGGCGTCCAGCGGGGCCCCAGCACGTCAGTGGCCTTGCAGTCGATGCAGTTGGGGGCGTTGATCACGAGGTTGCCATCCTCGTCCTGCTCGTATACGCCGGCGGGGCAGAGGTGGACGTACAGCTCCGCCACCTCTGGCGGGACATCCTCCGCCGCGATCAGGTGGGGCGGAATGTCGTCGCGGGTCTGGTTGCCGGACTTGAACACCGCGTCCACCTTGCTGAAGGTCAGCGCTCCGTCCGGGGCGAACCCCGCGCCCCCCGGTCCACCAGGCGCGGCGCCGTCGGCCTTCTTGGGAGCGGCCGCGTCGGCTTCCATGTCGATGGTTCCCCCGGGGAACCGGCCGCCCGTCACCGTCATGAGCGCCGCCTTCACGCCACCCGTGTAGAACCCGTCCTTGAAGGCCGGCCGCATGTTCCGCGTCTTCCGCAGGTCGCTCAGGATGAACGATTCGTTCACGAGCGTGTCGTAGCGGGCGAGGGTGGCGGCGGACGTGTCATCCGCCCTGAGGGCCTCGTGGATCGCCCGGGCGGCGAAGATCCCCGACTGGACAGCGTAGTGGATCCCCTTCAGGGAGGGCACGTCCACGAACCCGGCGGCGTCCCCCAGGATCACGACGCCGTTCCCGCTCCGGCGGCCGGGAAGCGCGTGGAAGCCGCCCTCGGGGATGGTCTTGGCGCCCCACTCCAGCATCTCGCCGCCCTCGAGGTACTCGCGGAAGAGCGGGTGGGTCTTCATGCGCTGGAAGAGGACGTGCGGATCGAGGGTGGTGTCGTGATAATCGAGACCGACGACCAGCCCGATGGCCACGCGGTTCTCCGCGAGTGGGTACATGAAGCTGCCACCGAAAGCGTCGTTCGGGAGCGGCCAGCCCATGGTGTGGATGACGGCATCGAGCGGCTTCTTCGTCTCCCATACCTCCTTGACGCCGAGCGCGAAGATCTGGGGGTTCTCGGAGCCTACGCCCTGCCAGTCGAGGTACGCCTGGCTGAGCGGCCCGCGCGTGCCCTCGGCCAGCGCCGTGACCCGGGCGAGCACGTCTGTCGGGGGCATGTGCCCGGCGCCGGCGTTGCCCTCGCGGTCCAGTCCGGTGGCGACGGTGCGGACGCCGGCGATGCGGTCGTCATCGACGAGCATGGACTGGACGGCGAAGCCGGTGAAAATGTTGACGCCCGCGGCCTCCGCCTTCTCGCCCATCCAGCGAACCACCTCGGAGATGGAGGCGATGTGGTTGCCGTGGTTCCGCATGGGCGGCGGAGTGGGAATCCGGGTGGAGCCGCCCTCGCGCAGGACGTAGACGCGCTCGTTGTCCACCCGTCCCCGGAATGGAAAGTCGTCCTCCGACAGGTCGGGGAAGAGCTCCCGGAAGGGGCCCGGTTTGATGACGGCTCCGGAGAGGTTGTGCTCGCCGAGCGACTCGGCCTTCTCGAGGACCGCGATCTCGAGGTCGTCCATGTCGTCATCGGCGGCCACGAGCCTGGCCAGCTCGATGGCGCACGCCAGCCCTGCGGGGCCCCCGCCGACGATGGCGACGTCCATGGGCACCGCCTCGTCGTCCGGCGCCTCCCGGAGGAGGAGCTGGTCCTTGGGCAGCGGCGGCTGGTACTTCAGCGGGACGATCTCGTGCGACATGGTCGGTCGGGATTCGGGAATCGGAGTCGGAACTCGGTGTCGACGCCGGCATCGGCGTCCCGCGTATCTTCGGGCGCCGACGTGCGAGAATCAAGTGGACGCGCGGAGCCCGCTATCCGGGTAGTGCGTACTCGCCGACCGCGCGGTCGGGCGGGCCGAGGGCCATGGCGACGCCGCGCTCGCCCGGTTCCACGCCACGGCGACCCTCGGGCACGACGAAGAGCGCATCCGCCTTCGTCATGGAGGTCAGGATCCCGGAGCCCTGGGGGCCGGCTGGGCGCGCGCGGGGGAGCGGGTCGCCGGGCTCGAGGATCACGCGCTGGAAGTGGGTCTTGTCGGGCTTGGACGGGATCCGCTCCAGCGCCTCCACGGGGAAGACGGCGTTGTGGACCGCGATCCGGCCCAGCATGCGCCTGAGCGGCGGCCGCACCAGCACCATGAACGTGGCCAGGGCGGAGACGGGGTTGCCCGGGAGCCCCCAGACGGGAAGCGGACGCCGGCCGGGGCGGGGCAGAGAGCCCAGCGAGGCCGGGCTGCCCGGTCGCATGCGGATGCGCCAGAAGTCGGGGACAAAGCCCAGCGCTTCCAGCACGTCCTTCACGCGATCGTGCTCCCCCACGGAGGCGCCCGCGGAGGTGATCAGCATGTCCGCATCCAGTCCTGCCTCGACCCTTGCGCGGATGTCGGCGGGGTCGTCGCGCGCGATCCCGAGGAGCCTCGGAACGCACCCCATGGCGGCCACGGCCCCCAGGAGCGAATAGCTGTTCGAGTTCACGATCTTCCGACCCGCTCGCACCTGCTCATACTCGTCGAGACCCGCCAGCTCGTCACCATTGCTCAGGATGGCGACGACGGGGCGCCGGACCACGCGGGGGTGTCCCACCCCCACCGTCGCCAGCACTCCCATGGCCGCAGGGCCGATGGCGAGGCCCGCACCCAGGGCGCGCTCGCCCGCGCGGAGGTCCTCGCCGCGGCGGCGGATGTTCGATCCGGCGTCCCGGTCGCGGCGCACCGCCACCACCTCGGTTCCCGCGTCGGTGTGCTCCACCCGCACAACGGAGTCGGCCCCCTCCGGTGTAGGCGCGCCGGTCATGATGCGGGCCGCTTCGCCCGGGCCCAGGGCGCGGGAGGGGAAGCCGCCGGCGGGGATGTCATCGACGACGGTGAGCCGAACCGGCGCGTCGTCGCTCGCGCCGCGGATGTCCTCTGCCCGCGCCGCGTAGCCGTCCATGGCGCTGTTGTCCCACGGCGGCTGGTGGATGGGCGAGGCGACATGCTCGGCGAGAACCCGGCCGAGCGCCTCCTCCAGCGGCACCGACTCGGACTCGAGGGGCTCCACGGCCGCGAGACCTCGCTCCACCGCCTCACGGACGGAGAGCCAGTCGGGGGTGCGGTGGGACCAGTCGATCGTCAATTCGCCCCTCCCTCCGGCCGCACCAGCCTCTCGGCCCGATCCCGCTCCTCCGGCGTGTTCACGTTCATGAAGGCGCGCTCGGGATCGCAGATCGACTCCACAGCCTCGAGCGGCACCCGTCGCACGACCACGTGGTCATGGAATCCGATCATCCGGCGGTCGCCTTCTTCGAGGGCCAATTCGATGGCGGGCAGGCACCCGACGCCGTACGCCGCGAACAGCGGCTCGATTCCCCGGCGGCCGCCGCTCTCCGGAACCACCACGTCAGGACGCGGCTCGCCGGAGGCGAAGGCCTCGTCCGCCAGCCGTCGCAGAAGAGGCACGCACGGGAAGGGCATGTCACAGGCCACCGCCAGGATCCCCGGACGCCCCTCATCGCGGGCGCGTGTGAGCGCCGTGTGGAGACCGCCGAGGGCGCCGAGTCCAGGACGCACGTCCGGGTACGCCGGCAGCGCCAGATCTCCGAAAAGCTCCGGCTCGTTGGCGGACAGGATCACATCGCTCACGACCTCCCGCAGCGCGCTCACCACCCGGTCGATGATTCGGGCCCCGCCCACTTCGGCCAGCGCCTTGGGCGACCCGTAGCGCCGGCTCTCGCCGCCCGCCAGCACCACACCGAGCGGTGTGGCCGCGGATTCAGACCCCGGCATCGAATACCCTCGCCTCCCTGCCCGCCGCGCGCGCCACCACCACCAGTCCTGCCGCTCGTGCGATCTCGAGGGCCATGGTGGTCGGCACGGACCGGCTCGCGATCCAGGCCAGGCGCGAGCGGGCCGCTTTCTCCGCAATCTCGGCGCTGATCCTCGCGGTGGTCACGAGTCCCAGCTCGGTCAGGTCGTCGCCCGCCAGGAGGGCGCCGCCAATGGCCTTGTCGACGGCGTTGTGCCGGCCGACCTCCTCGTGATCGTGGAGCAGCCGAGCCCCGTCACAGAGCGCGGCGGTGTGATGTCCACCCGTGGTCCGCCGCGATGGGGATCTTTCGAACAGCTCCCGGAACAGGTCGGGGAACGCCTCGATCGACGGCGGCGCCCCCATCTCTACGGCGTCGCCGCTGGCGTGCGCGATGAGGTCGGGGCGGCAGTCCAGGACGAACCGAATGCCGCAGCCGTGCTCCCGCCTGTGCTCCCATTCACTGCGGCCCGCGGAAACGCCCGCCGCGGTGACGCGGGCGCGGATGCCGTGTATGCCGTCGGTCACGGGGATCTCGGTCACCTCCTCCAGGTCCTCGGGCGCGCGGAGGTACCCCATGGCGGCGAGCCTGCCGGCGCCCAGCGGCTCGAGGGCGGCGGGCGAGCAGGTCCAGGTAGCCACGGGCTCATCATTCACCCAGAGGCGCACCGGCACCTCGGGCACGGCTTCGGTCGAGCGTTCGGTTCGGTCCATGGGCGAGAATACGGCGATGTCGCGGTCGCCTCAAGCCGGGCGGTCCGGGCGCCCGCCGGCCATGGCGTCGGACGGGTACACGCTGAGCGCGGCGGTCTTGAGCAGTGCGGTGATCGTGGCGCCCGGCCGGAGCTCGAGGCGCTCGGCGCTGCTGCGCGTGAGGAGCGCGGCGAGGGTGACGGGCCCGGTGAGTCGCACACGGATGAGACCTCCCACCGGCTTCACCGCGACCACCGTCAGCCGAAGGCGATTGCGGGCGCTCACATCGGAAGCGTCGCCCGGCGCCAGCATGACATCCTCCGGGCGGTAGCGTACGTGGACGCGACTGCCAGGGACGGGCCCGCCACCGGTCGATCGAGCCACGAGCATGCACTCGCCGGTCCGCACGTCCAGCGTCCCGTCCCCGACCCGCTCCACCACGCCGTCCAGAAGCAGCTCCGCACCCGTGAACGCGGCAACGAAGGGAGTGGCCGGATCGGTCGTCAGCTCCTCGGGCGTGCCGACCTGAACGATCCGCCCGCTCTCCATCACGGCGACCCGGTCCGCCAGGTCGAAGGCGTCGCCGGGGTCGTGGGTGATGAGGACCACGCTGCCTGCCCGCTCCCGCATGACCTGCCCGAGCTCCTCGCGGAACCGGCGGCGGATCGTGACGTCGAGGTTGGCCGTGGGCTCGTCCAGCATGAGCACCGCGGGCTCCAGGACCAGGGCGCGGGCCAGCGCCACCCGCTGCGCTTCGCCGCCCGACAGACGACCCACGTCCGCGTGCTGCAGCGCCTCCAGACCCAGACCGGCCACGGTCCCGCCGATCCTCGCCGCCCATTCGGTCCGCGGTACGCCCGAGGCCCTCAGCCCGAACTGGAGGTTGTCCATTACGGTGCCCTGGAACAGGTAGGGGTTCTGAAACACGCCCACGAGACGACGACGCGCCCGCTCGTCTCCCGGCGAGAACGGCGCGCCGTTCAGCCGCAGCTCGCCGGCGTCCGGCCGCTCGAGGCCCAGGAGGATGCGGAACAGCGTCGACTTCCCCGCGCCGTTCGGCCCCAGCACCGCCACCACCTCACCGCGGCGGATCTGGAGATAGTCCACCGACACGACCTCACGGCCACCATACCGACGCGTCAGTCCCCGCGCCTCCAGCAGCATAGCCGACGCCCCCGGCGTCACGCCCACGGGCGCTCCATGGAGCTTCGTCTCCACGCCGGCCCCTGCTGGACCCGCGTCAGAAGCAGGTTCACCAGCAGGACGATGGCGAGCAGGATGAACCCCAGGGCCATGGCGGTCTCGAAGTTCCCGCGCCGGGTCTCCAGCACGATGGCGGTGGTCAGGACCCGGGTCTCCCCCGCGATGTTGCCGCCGACCATCATGGCGGCACCCACTTCGGAGATGACGGCGCCGAACCCGGCGATCAGTGCCGCCAGTATGCCCAGGCGCGCTTCACGGACCTGCATCCAGAGGGCGCGAGTGCGCCCGGCGCCCAGGGCCCGCGCCTGGAGGCGAACGTCCTGGGGTACCGCCTGGACCGCGGCGAGGCTTACCCCCGCCACGTACGGCGAGGCGAGGAGCGCCTGGGCAACGACCATGGCGGTGGAGCTGAACAGCAGCTCCAGGCCGCCGACAGGGCCCTGTCGCGAGAGGAACAGGTACACGAACAGTCCCACCACCACGGGCGGAAGCGCGAACCCGGTGTAGACCAGCGCCACCAGGAAACGGCGGCCGGGGAACCGGGAAACGCCCAGGAAAATGCCCACCGGGAGTCCCAGCGCGATGGCGAGCACCATGGCGCCGCCCGACACCTGTACGCTTCGACCCAGGATCTGGAAGACATAGCCGTCCAGGGCGACGATCATCCGCAGGGCATCGATCAGCGCATCCAGGATGAGGTCCATTTACTCTGTCCCGCCGCTCGCGCCCGGCAGGAACAGCGGAGCGCCGAAGCGGTCCGCTCCGTACTGCGAGATCACCTCCTGCCCCGGGCCCGTAAGCCAATCCACGAAATCGCGAGCTCCTTCTCCGGGTGGTCCGGCCGGAAGCGTGTACTGGTACGCGTTCACCTCCGGCGGCTCCCCGCGCGCCAGCGGTTCGAGATCCAGCCCTTCCGAGAGATGGAGGAGTGTGCCGCTGTCCGTGAGGACGTACGCGCCTCTCTGGTCGGCCATGCGGAGCGCTTCCGCCATGCCCAGCCCCGCTTCCACATACCACCGTGCCCGCCGCAGGGAGTCGACCACGCCCGCCCGGCGCCAGAGCTCCAGCTCCCTGCGATGCGTGCCCGAGTCGTCACCGCGGGAGACGAAAAGGGCGCCCGCGGCGGCGATCCGCTCCAGCGCCTGCGCCTCATCCGTCGAGCCGGCGATCCCGGCCGGATCGCCCGGAGGACCGGCGATCACGAACTCGTTGTGCATCACCGGCCCCTGCTCGGCACCATGCCCGGCGGCCATGAAGGCCGCTTCGCCCGTCGGATCGTGCGTGAGCAGGACGTCGGCGTCCCCGCGTCGCCCTGTCTCCAGCGCGGCGCCGGACCCCACGGCCGTCGTCACGAGCCGAAACCGGTCCTGTGAAGCGTGGTAGGCGCGCGTGAGCACGTCCAGGAGCCCCGAGTCCTCCACGGTGGTGGTGGTGACCAGCAGGACGCGCTCGGTGTCGTTTGCCGCGCGCGCACAGCCGAAGAGGACCAGGGTGGCGAGGGCCAGGAGAAGGGCCAGTGGGTGTCGGAGCATGCAGGGATGTTGTCCCGGGGGCGGGGCACGGGCAAGGGATGGCCTCTGGGGCGCCAGCCGTTCCATGGAGGTTCGCGCTCCGGGCGGTCGGGGCGGTCTCGGGCGGTCCGAGCGCCGGGGCGGTGTTCCCGCTCCGGCGCTCGATCCTCACGGGTAGGCGTCGCAGGGTACGCGGAGGGGCCAGTGGGAATCGTTGCTTCTGGTAGTTCGAGTGGCCGGGGGGGTTCGGGGAGGTCGCGCCTCCGGGGAACACCGCGCCTCCCTGACGCTATCGGAATGCATGGGGAGGGGGACCGGCGGTCCCCATACCGTCCCACGACGCGCCATCCGACGACGCACGAGCGCCCGGCAGGCGCCGGACTCGCACGAGCTTCCTGCAGGCGCCGGACTCGCACGAGCTTCCGGCAGGCGCCGCGGAGTGGGGTCAGTGTCGCTCGCCGCCCTCGATGCCCGTCTGCGTGGGACCCTCGGGCGGCGTGTAGGTCTTGCCTTCCTGGATCGCCGTCTGCGGATCGCGGGTGCCGTACATCTCGCCCGCGTCGTCGGGCTGGAGGTGCTCGGCGGTGTCAGTCGTGGTCTTGCCGCTCTCACCCAGCGCGGCGTTCGCGGCGACATCCTCGGCCCGGGCGTCGTCGGCGGCGTCCGCGCGCTGCGCACGGGCATTCGGGTCCACCACGACGTTGTTGTCGAAATCGGTGGCGCCTAGGAAGCTCAGGACCTGGTCGACGTGCTGTCGCTCGCCATCGGTCCCGACGCGACCTTCCACCGTGACGTGACCGTCCCGGACCTCCACGTCCACCGTATCCACGTTGAAGTCCGCGTCCTCGTCCAGCCGTTCGCGGATGAGCTCCTCGATGTCGCCGTCATCCAGCTGATCGAGGTTGATCGCGTTCTCGAAATCCCTGGCCATGTGCTTCCTCCGTGATGTGGATCCCGGAGTGCATATGATGCAACGGCGGTGCCGCGCAGGGCGCGGCGGAAGGCTCAGAAGCGGAAGGCGAGCCCCAGGCTCACGTGTCCCGTCTGCACCCACTGATCGGCGTCGACGATCCGGGTGTCAGTGAAGAACCCGTCGGGGACGTGGATCTTCCACAGGATGTCGCGGGCATCGAGGCGCACGGAGAAGCGGTCGGAGGCGTACCACTCCACGCCCGCCCCCACGTGGCCGGTGAACCCGTTCTTGAACTCGACCGCGAGGTCCGAATCCTCCGGCAGCTCAGCGTCGAGGGCGTCGTCGGAGCTGACCTGGAGGACAGCCCCGGCCCCAATGAGGGCGTACGGCTGGAGCTTGTGCCAGGTCCGCGGGCCGGTGATGTCGAACCGGAGTGACGCATCCACCAGAAGCAGTGAGAGATCGGCCGTGCCGATCTGGTTCAGACCCACCATGGGGTCCTCGCGGACGGCCGCCGTGTCGGCGGTGGGGACCACTTCGAACACCTGACGGCTCGTGGGCATGAAGGCGGCGCGCGCGTCGAAGTTGAACGGGCCGCTCACCCGTACGCTGTAGCCGATGCCGGTGGCGTACCCCGATCCGGGCCCGATCTCGAGCGGTCCGCGGTCAGTGAAAACCGCCGAGCCGAACGCCCAGAGCGACATGGAAGGGTCCACGAAGTCATAGGGGGACTGAATCGTCTGGGCGGCGGCCGGGGTGGCACCCAGTACCATGGCCGCCAGTAGGGCGAATGCGCTGCGCTTGATCACGTGTCTCGTAGGTCTCCTGCCCGCGTCGGGACGCTCGTATGTGCGTGGCGGGAAGCTAGAGGCGGGGCCGTTGCCGCGCAACCGAGTACGTGCCCGCGTTGACGGCGCCATCAGGGGCCCCTTAGCTTGCGGCGATATTCAGTCCTAAGTCGCACGTCGACACAGAGTTGGGAGATGGCTTGAAGCGCTTCGGACGCGTTCACCTGGGGGCCTGGGCACTGCTCACCCTGCTGCCCCCCGCCGGCTCCCTGGCCGCGCAGACGGCTGTGGTGGCCGTGGACGAGGAAAACTTCCGCGCGGCTCCATCGGGCGACGTTCTCGCGACGCTGCTGCGGGGCACCTCGCTGGCCATCGGTGAGGCCCGGGGTCCGTGGCGCGAGGCGACCGTGGAAGGGTGGATCTGGGGCCGCTCCGTCCGTGAGCAGCAGCGCGAGGAGCTGAACCTGCTGGTGAACGCCAGCGGCGAGAATCTTCGGGCGAGCCCGAACGGTGAGCGGATCGGCAGAGCGGCGGGAGGCATGCTACTGCAGCGGCTGGAGACCCGGGGCAACTGGCTCCGCGTCCGGCGGACTGGCTGGATCTGGTCCGAGTCCATCACACTGGTCGACGACTCCGCCTCCGCCGCACGCCGGCCGGCCGGGGAGCCGCCCGCCGGGGAGCCGGCCCCCACGGCGTCGCCCGCCCCTCCGCCGTCCACCACCCGCACGAGCAGGCATTTCGAGGCGGTCAGGGAGGACGCGGTCCTGCTGGACAACGCGGCCGGCGATACCGTTGCGCGTCTCTGGCCGGAGACGACGGTGGAGGTGCTAGCCCAAGAGGGGGAGTGGACGCGTGTGCGGCTCGAGGGCTGGGTTCTCAGCGGCGCGTTCGTGGCGGGTGACGGCGGCTCGACCGCAGTGCTCCGCCAGATCTCGCGCGACTCTCTCCAGGCACACCCGAACCTCTACCGCGGTCGGCTCCTGGAATGGACCCTCCAGTTCATCGCGCTCCAGGAGGCGGAGCGATTCCGTACCGACTTCATTCCGGGTGAGCCGTTCATGCTGACGCGGGGCCCCGGTGACGACTCCGGCTTCGTCTACGTCGCAGTGGGGGGAGAGCTCCTGGAACGCGTCCGGTCCCTCTCCCCGCTGCAGCAGGTGCGGGTACTGGCGCGGGTCCGAAGCGTCCGATCGTCTCTGACCGGAGCCCCCGTCCTGGACCTGCTCGAGATCACGGGTCGCTGACGACGGCCGCGCTGTCGGCAGTGGCGGTAAAGGCCGCGAGAACCGGCGCACCTTCGAACTCAGCGGGCACGGGCACCCCGAGCAGCCACAGCGCCGTGGCCGCTGTATCCATGGTCCGCACTCCCTCGGGTCGACCCTCCGTTGCGACCCCCTGCCCGTACACGATCCAGGGGATGGTCGTGTCCTCGAGAGCGTCGGTGCCGTGGTTGCGGCCGTGCCCGCCGTGGTCTGCGGTGACGATCAGCGTATACTTGCCCGATCCGTACGTCTCGTCCGCCGCTTCGATGATGCTGGCCACTCCCGCGTCGGCGCGGCGCGCGGCCAGGCCATAGAAGAACCCCATCCAGCCCGCGCCGTGACCGGCGTAATCCGTTTCCCCGATATGGACGAAGAGCAGGTTCGGCCGCCGGTGCCTGAGGTACTGGATGGCTGCGGGGACGGTCCGGGTCGCCATCCAGTTGTCGGAATTGAACGCCGGCGCCTGCCGGTAGTCGTAGGAGCCGGGGCGGTCCAGGTGCCGGAACTTGGCTTTGCTGTAGAATGCGGCGGTCGTGAGTCCGGCGTCGTGCGCGAGCTCGAACATCGTGGGCACGTGCACGACGTCTTCCTCCGCGAGAGCGCGGTTGAACGTGATCCCGTGGACGTCCGGGGTTCTGCCCGTGATCATGGAGGTGTGCGACGGCAGCGTCTTGCTGGGCAGGATCGTCTGCGCGTTCAGTGTATAGCTTCCGGTTTCGAGCAGGCGCTGGAGAGTCGCCAGATCGAATGTCGCGATTGCGTCCGGCCGCAGCCCGTCGATCGAGATCACGATCACATGACTCGTACGGGCGGTGTCGGTCGAAACCGGCGTCGCGGCCGCGGCCGGAACCGTCGCCATGAGCAGCCCCAGCGCCAGCAGCATTACCGCAAGCAATCGTTCCATCCGTCGTCATCCCCCCTGTCGGTCAGCGGACCGGTTCCAGTCGCCGATTCGGGCGGAAGCGCCGGCCCGTCTTCGCCATGGGCTCGCCCTCGAGCCGCACCACGTCGGCGGTGAAATCGTATCGGTCCCGGACCAGGGATGATCCGACTCCATAGGAATCGACGGGGACCCGGCGGTCCTCGAACTGCCGGATCTTGGCCACCGTAAATCCGCCTGAGGCAACAATCTGCACATTATTGAACCCCTCACGATCGAGGGCGTTCCTCACGTTGTGAACGAGCTGGGGGTTCACACCCCGGGGATCGAAGTCACCCATCTGCGACCGGACCGATTCGTCCACGAGGGTCTCGGAGGTGTCCAGGCGCACGCCGTACAGGCGGTCGCCGAGGACCCGGGCCAGTTCGAGGGCTGTGCGGACGGAGTCGTTCTCGAAGTCCACCAGCGCGATCACCCGGACATCCTCCGGCATGTGGCGCGCGAATGCAGTCGTGGTGCGAACCGTGTCGCCTCCATAGGCGGCGATCAGGGCGTGCGGCACCGTACCGAGTCCCTCCGACCCCCACCAGGACGCCTGCGCGTCGGTGGACACGCCGATGGCTCCGGCGATGTGGGCGGCGTATCCATCGCCGGTCTGGACCAGCCAGTGGTCGTGCCGGGCGGGGAAGAACAACACCGATTTCGGCCAGGCCGCTTCCACCACCTTCCGTGTATTGGTGGCGATGGAGGTGCGGCGCGAGAGCACGCCGACGTAAAGCGTCTCCAGGTGCGCGAACGCGCTGTACGGCCCCTGGATCTGGAGGACGGGCTCCCACGGCTCGACGGGGTCACCGTCGTGGAGCGCCAGGACTTCGAGGTCCTCCCACGCGTAGCCTTCGGTCAGGCACTGCTTCAGAATGGCGATCGCCTCATCCATCCCGCCGAGCCACGCCCGCTTCTTCTGGAAGACCTGCATGGTCACGACCGGATCGTGCCCATCGGCCTGGAGCACGTCACGGGCACGGACGAAGTACTTGTCGGAGTAGTAGCCGCTCCGCATCCGCTCGACCGGGAGATGGAAGATGGACGGGTCGAGGCGCTCCGTGACCCGGAGCGCGGCGGCGGCGGCGCGGCGCCGGTGTGGTCGGCGGGTTGCTGGCTCACGATCGCTCCTGTGGGCGGTGCTGGGGGAAGCCGCGTCGTGCCGGTTGGGACGGAGGGCCCAACGAGCGTAGCGAACGAGGCGCCGGATCGCCAGGCCGGTCCCGGCGCCGCAGGGGAGCGGCGGAGCGAACGGTCGCTGCGCTCCATCTTTCCCCAGCCCAGCCGCCGTAGCTGGAAGCCCAGGCGCGTGCCCCGTCCCGTCGACGCCGCGCGCAGCGCGGTCGCCTCGCGCAAAGCGCGGGCGATCGACCCCCCGCGCCAGCGGGGTCCTCGGGAAGCGAAGCGCCCCACGAGAATCGACCCCCGCGCCAGCGGGTCCCGCAGGGAGCGGAGCGACCGCAGGGATCGACCCTCGACCCGCGCCTCCGACCTCTTCAGCCCCTGCTAGGGCGCCGCCTCGGGTGCGGAGGCCGGATCGGTCTCGACCCCCGCGGCCCGGCGAACCAGCGAGATCCCGCCGATGACGACGACCGCCCCCGTCACCTGCCACACATTGGGCACCTCCCCGAGCATCGGCCACGCGATGAAGATGGTGAGGATCGGCACGAGGTTCCCGATCGCGGCCGTCCTGGTGTTGCCGATGGTCTGCACGCCCCGGTACCACAGGAGGTAGGAGACGCCGAGACCCAGGAGCCCGGCATACGCCACGCTCGCCCAGGCCACGGGCGGGACCCCCGAATGGAGCCCGGCCACGTCCGGGATCCCCGCGAGGAGGAGGAGCACAGCCCCGGCCCACAGGGTCCAACTCGTGACGAACACCGAGCCGTATTTCATGATCAGGTCCCGTACGCCCACTGTGTAGGTCGCCCAGACCATGGATGCCGCGATCATCAGCAGGTCGCCGGTCAGCGTGTCCGTACCGAACGCGAGCCCCGATCCGCCGCTCGCCACGACCATCGTGACCCCCGCCACCGCGATGGCGATTCCCACCCAGGCCAGCGGGCGGATCCGTTCATGGCCGAGCCAGGCCGTGCCGGCCGCAATAAAGACAGGCGACAGGTTCAGGAGCACGCTCGCGTTGCCCGCCCGGGAGCGCGCGAGTCCCGAAATGAAGAGGAGCTGGTAGAGGAAGTTGCCGACGACGCCCAGGATGAGGATCCGGGCCCGGTCGCCGGGGTCCGGCAGGCGGAGGCGGCCGCTCCGGAACAGGACGACCGCCAGGAAGACGGCCGCGAGAGGAAAGCGCAGGGCGTTGAACCCGTAGGGCGGAATCGACGCCAGACCGATCTTGATGATCGAGAAGTTCAAGGCCCACAGCAGGACCAGGAGGAGCAGGCCGGCTTCGGCCTGCCGCGTTCCGGTGTGGGCCGGGTCGTGGGTGTGCGCGCCAGGGCTCATGAGGGCCGGAAGATCCCGACCGGTTCGCTCGATCGCAAGGCCGGGCTCCACTTCGCCGCCTCTGCGCCGGACGACACGGAGCCGCGGGCCGGCAAGGGTGGACTTCGGCTTGCGGCCCCCGGGAACCGCGGGCTAACTTCGCGCGGGAAAGAGGCAGACCGATGGAGGGTGCGATGGTAGCCGCAGTGGTGCTGATCCGCGCCGAGCGGGATGCGATCCCGACGGCGGCCCGGCAGGTGGCGGGAATCGAGGGCGTGGCCGAGGTCTACTCCGTTTCGGGGGAGTGGGACCTGATCGCAATCGTGCGAGTCCCCGAGTGGGAGCAGATCGCCGAAGTGGTAACGGAGCGAGTGGCGCGGGTCGAGGGGCTGGAGCGGACGGAGACGCTCGTCGCCTTCCGGGTGTATTCCAATCGGGACCTGGATGCCGCATACGAGATGTTCGACTGAGGAGAGCCGATGGCGGGTATGATGGAGGGGAAGCGGGTCATGGTGTTCGGTGTGGCCAACGAGCGTAGCATCGCGTGGGGCATCGCTCAGGCCATGCACGCGCAGGGCGCTCGCCTGGGATTCAACTACCTCGGCGACGCGCTCGAGCGGCGGGTCCGGCCCCTGGCCGAGACCGTCGACGCTGACCTCGTGCTGCCCTGCGATGTCTCCGACGCCGCACAGGTTTCCGAAACCTTCCAGGCAATCAACGAGAAGTGGGGCGGGCTCGATGTCCTGGTCCATTCCGTGGCCTGGGCGAACAAGGATGACCTGAACGGCCGCTTCAGCGACACCGACCGGGACGGGTTCCTCCGGGCGCTGGAGATCAGCGCCTACTCGCTCGTCCACCTGGCCCGGGAAGCCCGGCCGCTCATGGCTGAGGGCGGCAGCGTCATCACGATGACGTATTACGGCGCGGAGAAGGTAGTGAAGAACTACAACGTGATGGGCGTCGCCAAGGCCACGCTCGAGGCGTCCGTGCGGTACCTGGCCGCCGACCTCGGCCCCGAAGGGATCCGGGTCAACGCCGTCAGCGCCGGTCCCATCAAGACACTGGCGGCGTCCGGCGTGCGCGATTTCAGAAAGCTCATGAGCATGGCCGAAGAGCGGTCGCCGCTCCGCCGGAACGTGACCCAGGACGAGGTGGGGAACGCGGCCGTGTTCCTGTGCTCCGACATGGGCGGTGGCATCACCGGCGAGGTCCTGCACGTGGACGCCGGCTACAACATCCTCGGGCATTGATCAGGGAGAGACTGGTGCGTCGCTATACGGACCCCCGGGGTCGGACCTGGGACGTGGTGGTTGGCCGGGAGTCGTTCGGAGCGCTCTACGCGCTCTTCGTCCCGGCCGCCGAGACCCGCGCCGAGACCCGGCAGACGCTCCTCCAGTCGGACTCGCAGACGGCGGCGCGCGAATCCCTCGGCGCCATGTCCGATGACGAGCTGAACGAGCTTTTCGACCGATCGGAACCGAAGAGACTGCAATGAAGACGTTCATGGGCGAGGACGGCCGGGCGTGGACCGCCACGGCCCTGGAGGAGGATACCCCGCGCCACCACGGACGGTGGTATCTGGCGCTCCACCCAGAGGACTCCCCGGAGCGGCCGCTCGCTGTGCCCGAGATCCGCTGGAAGACGAGGGCCACGGCGAAGCGAACTCTCCACTCAATGTCGGACTTCGAGCTCCGGCGCCGGCTGCGCATCGCCGCCCGCCGACACCAGACGCCCGGCCTGGAGCGCGACGCGTTCGGGGACTGGAAGGACGCCGCACCCGGGGCCAGGGGCGGGACGGCGGCGGGCTGAGCACGCGCGTGGACGCCAGTACGGACGCCATCGCGGCGGCCGCCCGAGAGGTTCGATCCGAGTTCGCGCCCGACGCACGCGTCGAGATCTTCACCAGCCACACCAGCAGCGACGCAGGCGCGCCGAGAGTGACCGTCGAGACCACACTCCCCAGCGCGGCGCTGGCCTTCGCTCGCCGCCTGAAGGATGTGGGGGTGGAGGCCGACCTCCACGTCTCGATCCTGCCCGATCCCATGCTCCAGCCCCGCAGTGAGGCACTGGTGCGCTCGTCGGTGGCGCCGGTGTACCGCCGCGCCACCATGAACTCCACCCTCCTTACCCAATACCCGCTGGGCGCGCGCGTCACGCTCCTCAACCGCCACCGCCAGTTCTGGCGGGTGCGCGGCGAGGACGGCCACCTGGGCTGGATTCACCGGGGATACCTGCAGAGAGGGGAGCCGGAGTGGGCGCTTGCGTGGGAGCGGTCGGAGGGGGGAGAGCCGGCCGTATCGCTGGGAGCGCACCTCGAGGACGAGGCGGGCCCATTCGCCCGCCTCCCCTGGGGCGCCCGCGTGATCCAGCAGTCGGCGGGCAGGATCCTCCTGCCGGACGGACGGACCGGCAAGCTCGGGAGCGGCGAGCTGGTCCCCACGGATCGGCTCCGGGACCACTTTCCCCCGCGAGGCAGGAGCGTGACACGGTCGGCTCGCCGGTGGCTGGGCGTCCACTACCTGTGGGGCGGCGTTACCCCGTGCGGCGTGGACTGCTCGGGCCTGGTGCAGTCGGTATACTGGATGCACGGGGTGGCGCTGCCGCGCGACTCCGACATGCAGCGGAAGATCGGCGAGGAGGTGGACGCGGGACCCGACTGGGACGGCCTCCGTGCGGGTGACCTGGTCTTCTTTGCCGAGCAGGGGCGGGTCAACCACGTGGCGCTGTCGCTCGGTGGAAGTCACATCATCCACGCGTCCGCCAGCAACGGAGGGGTCGAGGTCAACGACCTCGTGGGGGAGCGAGACCTCGAGCAACGACTCCGCTCCGTCTACGTGGGCGCCCGCCGGCTCCTGCCCGACTGAAGACCTCCGAGACCGAGCCGGGAGTCTTTCGGTCGCCCTTCAGCCGGACCCGGGAATCGTCAGCGACTGGCCGGGCATGAGCCTGCGGTCGTTCACCCCGGGGTTCGCCTCCCGGATCGCTCCCACCGTCGTGTCCTTGCGTCTGGCGATCCCTTCCAGCGTGTCGCCCCGCTTGATCACGTACTTCGTGGTGGCGGACGGCGAGGTCTCCTCTGCCGCGTCCGCGGCATCGGATTGCGCTGTGCCTCCCGCAGAGGCCACAGGCCTCTCTGCCGGCGCCGAGGCCCCAACGGTGTCCGTCCGCAGGTTCCGGCCGCCCCTCGCGAGGCGTGCGGACGCCGGGCGATCGAAAGACGCGAGGCGGGCACCGATACGGTCTTCGACGCGTTTGGCCGTCCACGTGGACGGGATGTCGTTCGACACGATCGAGAAGGCCAGCCGTTCACCGTTGCTCGCGTCTACGTATCCCGACAGCGCCGAAACGCGATCGATGGTCCCGGTCTTCGCGCGCAGGTTCCCCGCGGCGGGAGTGCTCTGCATGCGGCGGAGCCCCCGGGACGTGGCCGCTTCCGGTAGAGAGGCCATGTACGCTTCGCTGTACGGTGAATCCGCCATGAACGCGAGCAGCTCCACGATCGCGCGGGCGCTCGTACGATCCAGCAGCGAGAGGCCGGAGCCGTCATCCATGGCCAATACCGCCCCCGTCGCCGGTCCCGCCTTCTCCAGGAACGCCAGCACCGCGGCTTCACCGCCCTTCACCGAGCCATGGCCGGTCGCGACCCGGCCCACGGTCCGAAGGACCGCGTCGGCATACTGGTTGTGGCTCCGCTGGTTGATGACGTTCAGGATCTCCTGGAGCGGGGGCGACCGGTGGACCGCCAGCACCTGGATAACCCCGTCCTCGTCCGTCGCCGGGGCGAAGACCTGCTGGTCGGTGATGGGCGACGATTCGGCAGGGTCGAGTGCCCGGAACTCGCCCCCCAGGGTGATCCCACGCTCCCGCAGGATCTCCGCCAGCACCGACACGGCGAAGCGCGCCGGATCCACCACGGGGACCGCTCGCCACTCCGCGGCCGCACCCTGCCTCACGTTGCCCGTCAGTACCGTGGGAGCCCCGTAGTCCTCCCGTTCGACCCGCACGTGCGAGCGCCCAGACGTGGTCGTGGACGCCTCATTCACGATAGGGATCTCGCCCCCCGGTATGAACTGCACGTTCGGCGCGGTGCCCGCCTCATCGGCGGCCGTCACACGCATGGTCACCACGTTCTCGTTGTACGAGAGGGCGCTCGCCGGCGCGGCGTAGGTATGCGTCACGTACGTCTGCTCCCACCCCTCGCCCACACCGGAACCCTCGAAGTACGACGCGTCCCCCACGAGGTCCCCGGTGATCTCCCGGACGCCCACGGCGGCAAGCGAGTCCGCCAACGCCTCCCATACCGCCGTCTTGCTCTCGAAGAAGCGGTCCGACAGCGTTGGATCGCCCGTGCCGTACACGTAGAGGTCGCCCTCGACAACGCCGTTGCGGACGGGCCCCGTGGCCGTCAGGAACGTGGAGTACCGGTAGTCCGCCCCGAGGTAATGCAGCGCGGCGGCCGTGGTGAACAGCTTCAGGTTGGAAGCGGGGAGTACCGGCGCTTCTGGCCGGTGTGAGAACAGCGTGTCACCGGCATCGAGCGAAACCACGAGGACGCTCCAGCGGTCCGGGTCCCAGCCCGGGGCTGCGATGGCCTTGTTCAGTTCGGAGACGAGGTCCTGATTGGGCGGCGCGGCCGCATCCGAGTATCCCGGGCGCGGGTTGGCCACGCCCAGGGCGTGGACCAGGAGGACCGCGGCGGCGGCGGGTACAATCGCTTTCATGCAGCTCCGAAGTGAGCGATTCGCGGGTGTTTTCCTGTCCGATGGATTTGCAAGGTTGAGACCACGCCGGATAATGGCGGGACGAGCGCGGCCGCCGGGCCTCCCCCGGCGGCGGGGCTGCCGTTCCCCATTGCATCGCGGCGCTGGAGGACGTGGAATATATTGCCGTGATGATCGTCGGACTCGGAATGGATCTGGTGGAGATCGCGCGACTGCGATCGTTTTACGACCGGTGGGGGGACGCCGGCCTGCGGCGGCTCTTCACCCCGGACGAGATCGGATACTGTCTCGCACAGGCCGACCCGGCTCCGTCGCTGTCCGCTCGGTTCGCCGCCAAGGAGGCGTTCTTCAAGGCGGTGGGGCAGGGGTGGGGGCGGGGCGGCGACTGGGGCGATGTGGAGGTGCACCGGGGTCCCCTCGGCGCACCCGAGCTGCGCTTGCGCGGTCGGGCGGCACGCGCCATGGATGCCCTTGGCGGCCGCCGGAGCCACCTCACGCTCAGCCACTCCCGCTCGACGGCGGGCGCAGTGCTGATCCTGGAGGCCTGATCGAGTTCCGGGGGGTTGCGCGGAGCCCCGTACCTGTGACAGGTTCGTGGTCGAAGGAAAGGAAGTCGCTCGAATCGGGTCACGCGCGCCCCTCGGAACCAACCGGGGTGGCGCTTTTTTTGTCGGAGCCACCTTCCTCCTGACCTGGTCCACTTTCACGGAGCAACAGCGGATGGCCGACTCACTACGTTTCCTGATCGCCGATGACGAGGCGCTGCACAACCTGGCGTTGACGAGTCAGCTCGAAGCGCTGGGGCACGAGGTCGTCGCCACGGCGTCCAATGGACGGGAGGCGGTGGAGCTGGCGCGGGAGAAGAAGCCCGATATCGCGATCCTGGACATCCGGATGCCCGTCATGACCGGCCCTGAGGCGGCGCACGAGATCCATCGCAATCGGCCGATCCCGATCCTGATCCTGTCGGCCTACAGCGACCGCCGGACCGTAGATGAGGCCACGCGATCCCCGGTCTTCCACTACCTGGTCAAGCCCGTCGACCCCGACGATCTCGCCCCCGCCATCGCCGTGGCCCGCGCCCGCTTCGGCGAGTGGACCGACGCCCGCCACGAGCGCGATGTCCTCGAGAACAAGCTCGAGGAGCGAAAGATCCTCGATCGGGCCAAGGGCATCCTCATGGAGAGTCGGAACCTCTCGGAGCGCGAGGCCTATCGGTTCCTGCAGAAATCGAGTCAGGACCGCAATACGCCGATGATCGATCTCGCTCGCAAGATCCTCCTCGCCGCGCCATTGCTCCAGAAGGATTGACCCACTCGAGGTGCATGTGCCGGCTACGCGCGCACGGAAAATGAACGATCCCGAAGGGCAGGTGGCGGGTCAGCCCGCTGTACGCCCCGCCACCATCCTCGTCGTGGACGATGAGCCCATGGCTCGGGAGACTCTGACGGACCTGTTGGAGGCCCACGGCTACAATGTTCTCAGCGCGGGCGATGCCGAGGAGGCGTTCGATCGTCTCCACCAGGCCGACCTCATCCTCCTCGATGCCATGCTCCCGGGGACGGATGGCTGGACCATCTGCCGCGAGATCAAGGAGAGGATCGATCCCCTCCTTCCCATCATCATGGTCACCGCTCGTACCGCTCCCGAAGACGTCGTCCGAACCTTCGATGCGGGCGCGGACGACTACATCCCGAAGCCGTTCCAGGTCGCCGAGCTCCGCGCGCGCATCGACTCGCGGCTACGGGCCCACCGGGCGGAACTGGCGCTCCAGGAGGCCAACGAGCAGGCGTCCCGGCTGGCGGAGCAGAACTACCGTCTGTACGAGCAGGCCCGCAGCGACGCCGAGGATCGCGCCAACCTGCTCCGGGAGCTCGATCACCGGGTCCGGAACAACCTCTCCGTCATCATGGGGCTCGTCACCCTCGAGCGGACGCGGACCAGCACCCGTCCCGCAGACGAGGCCCTCCTCAGTCTGGAAAACCGCCTCCGGGCCTTCCTCATGGCGTACGAGGCGTTCCGCCGCTCGAGCTATCGCGGCGTACCCATGAAGGAGATCGCCGACCGGGTGGTGCAGCGGCTCAAGAACACGCTCTGCCCCGAATCGCCCATCACCCTCTCCACCTCGGGAGATGACGACCTCGTCCCGGAGCGCTACGGCTTCGCCCTCGCCCTCGCCGTCAACGAGATCGCGTCCAGCGCCCTCCGAAACGGATTCCCGGACGGCCGCGGCGGCCAGCTGGCCCTGAGCGTGGTCGTGGAGTCCGACCGAATCGAGCTGGTCATGGCCGATGACGGGCTCGCGGGCGAGGAGCGCGGGGAGAACGGAGCCGAGGAGACAACGGGCGAGCGGTCGGTGTTGCGAGCGTTGGTGGAGACAGAACTGGGTGGCCGGATCAGCTTCGATCCGACCACCCAGGGTACCCGCGTCCGCATCAGCTGTCCTACCGTCAGCGTCTAACCCGCCGCAGGTGGGTGGGGGCGCCCCGGATTCCTCCGGGCGACCACCGGCCTAGTAGGTAGCCAGGTAGCGATCGATCTCCCACTCGTGGACCTGGGCGATGTAGTCCGCCCACTCCTGCTCCTTCGCGGCCACGAAGTGCTCGAACACGTGCTTGCCGAGCGTGTTCTTCATCAGCTCGCTCTTCTGAAAGACCTGAATCGCCTCCCCGAGGTCCTTCGGCAGCTCCTGGATCTTGTAGCGCCGCCGCTCCCGGACCGTCAGCTCGAAAATGTTCTTGTCCACCGGGTCCGGCGGATCGATCTCGTTCCGGATCCCGTCGAGGCCGGCCGCGAGCTGCACCGCCAGCGCCAGGTACGGGTTGGCGGCAGGGTCCGGGATCCGGAGCTCGATCCGTGTGCCGTTTCCACGACGCGCGGGGATCCGGACCATCGGGGACCGGTTGTGATGCGACCACGCCACGTTCGTCGGCGCCTCGTACCCCGGCACCAGCCGCTTGAAGCTGTTGACCAGCGGGTTCGTCACCACGCAGAACGACCGAGCGTGCTTCAGCAGCCCGCCCACGTAGTGCCGCATCACCTGCGACAGCCCATCCGCGTCGCTCTCGTCGTAAAACGCGGCTTTCCCGTCCTTGAACAGCGACTGGTGCGTGTGCATCCCGGACCCGTTCTGGCCGAAAATGGGCTTCGGCATGAACGTGGCATGCAGGCCGTGCCGGACCGCCATGTTCTTGACCACGAACTTGAACGTCGACAGATGGTCCGCCGTGGTCAGCGCGTCCTCGTACTTGAAGTCGATCTCGTGCTGACCCTGCGCCACCTCGTGGTGCGCCGCCTCCACCTCGAAGCCCATGGCGCTCAGCATGTTCACGATATCACGCCGCGCCACCTCCCCGAGGTCCACCGGGCCCAGGTCGAAGTAACCGCCCGCGTCATGTGTGAGGCGCGTCGGCGCCCCCTCCTCCGTCCGATGGAAGAGGAAGAACTCGGCCTCCACTCCCGCCATCATCTCGTACCCCATCTCCGCGGCGTCCGCGATCACTCGCTTCAGCACGTTCCGCGGATCGCCGAGAAACGGCTTCTCGTCGGCCGTGAACACATCGCAGATCAGACGGCCCACGCGGTTGTCCTCGTCCCCCCACGGGTACACCGCGAACGTGTCGAAGTCCGGCCTCAGGATCATGTCCGATTCTTCGATCCGCACGAACCCCTCGATCGACGATCCATCGAACATGATGTCCCCGTCCAGCGCCTTCACGAACTGGCTCTCCGGCAGCTCCACATTCTTGATCTGCCCCGTGATGTCCGTAAACTGAAGACGCAGGAACCGCACGTTCGACCGCTCCAGCATTCCCAGCACGTCCTTCTTCGACGCTCCCCGCGTACGGCGCGTCTCCGCGTCCGGCATGGGACGCACCTTGTGATCGGGGACCAGGTCCTTCTTGACTCGGTTCATCGGCTCCATTGTTGGCTAAGGTGTGGCCTGCGTTCCCCACTCCAGGAGTGCGTCGGCGTTCGACCGGGTGCGCGCGGACGAACCTAGATACCACGCCACCCGCACCCTGTCAATGCCAACGTGCATTCTGTACATAAAAACGGCGACACAGCGCAGGATGTTGGGTTGTTTGGCAATCGAAAACATGAATAACCCGCGTCGTGTAAGACCTGACGCTCACACATCGTCCTCCTGACGACGGCAGGGCCACCTACTTCGAATGCACCCCGCCACCATTTCCGCCCTCGCCGTGTACGACGGAAAGAATCGAGCCATCCTGCCGCAGGGGTGCGCGGGTTCAGGGCCCGAACGCGAGCCGCATGTGGACGTCCGGCGGGGATTGCGGCTGGGAGAATCTGGCGGGAACGGCGGAAGGGGGTGTGGAAAGCGGGACGTCAGGTCTGGCAGCTTTCACACACGCCCACGAGCTCCACGCGCATTCCCTCCACGGTGAAGCCAGGGATCTGCCCGAGTTGGGCGAGGGAAACAGGATCGATCTCCCCCGGCGTGTCCCGCACCTCGCCGCAAGAGAGGCAGCGTGCGTGCGGGTGCGGGTCGGTCCGTCCGTCATAGCGTGCAGAACCGTCGCCATAGGTGAGCTTCGAGGCGAGGCCACAGCTGACCAGGGTCTCGAGCGACTTGTAGACGGTGGCGAGAGAGATGTCGGGGATCACGGCGCGCACCGACGTGAAGACGTCGTCAGCGGATGGGTGCTCCTCCGTCTGGCGCAGGAACCGATACACCGCCGCTCGCTGGTCGGTGAACCGCTGCCCGCTGGCCTCGAGCGCCGAGCGGAGCAGGGCATCCGAATCGTGGGTGTGCTGTGGCATTGATTCCATGACTTCACCGGGTCGTGCGAAGGGCGGTCCAAGGCTAAGCTAATGGCGGTCGAGAAATATTGTCAATAGTGATTCTCACTACGAGATAGGGGTAAAAGCTTGATGGCCAACGAGATAGAAGGCGGCGCACACATCGCTGCACTGGTTCGGGATCTCATGTTCGCGGCGCGGGTGCGAGGAGTCGCCCCCGCGGCGGCAGTGACGCAGAGGGCGGAGGATCTGCCCGGACTGGTCGGGCCCGACACGCGGCTGGTCATCGTGGAGCTGGAGGCGGCGGGAGCGTTCGAGCAGCTTCCAGGGGTGAAGGAGCGGGCGCCCGGAGCCCGGCTCGTGGCGTTCGGGCCTCATGTGCAGGAAGAGAAGCTGGAGGCGGCCCGGGGTGCGGGGGCGGAGGTGATGCCGCGGGGCCAGTTCGTGAAGCGGCTGCCTGAGCTGGTGGCGATGGCCGGCGGCTGAGAGATCCCGGGACGGCCGGTCCGTGGGCGTCGCAGCCCGAACGGAAACGAAACGGGGCGGCCCACGGGAAGTGGGGCCGCCCCTTTTCGAGCGCCAGCGGGGATCGGAGCGTCAGGCCGCGTCCGCCTCCTCTTCCTTCCGCTTGCACTCGATGCAGTAGTGCGCGTGCGGGAGGGCATCGAGTCGCTCGAACTCGATGAGGTTGTCGCAGGTCTGGCAGAACCCGAAGGTCTCCGGCTCCCTGTAGAGACGGCGTAGCGCTTCCTCGATGCGATAGAGGTAGCGGCCCTCCTTGCTGGCGAACAGGAGCATCTTCTCCCGCTCCATGGCGTCCGTACCGAGATCCGCCATGTGATCCGAATACGAGTACAGGTCCGAATCGCCCTGTTCGGCGGAGAGCTTCGAGAGCTCGTCATAGCGGCCGAGGGAGCGAAGGGCCCTCTCGCGCTCTCGGAGGAGTCGCTTCTGTAGTTGCTCCAACTGCTTCTTCGTCAGCTTCTTGGCCATGATGCCCCGATTCGTCTGTCCGGCTGAGAGCGGAGACACCCAAGGGGAGCGGTCTCCTCCGTCGGGTGATGCCCGACCCAAACAACGAAATTTAGCGGTGGTGGCCGGATTATTCAACTCGCGGTACCGTCCTCGGGACCTGGCTCGGATGACGTTCCGCGAAGGGGATTTGTTCGCTGGCCGCGCTCGGCCCTATATTGCGAATCCTTCCTACCTTTAAGGAACCGAAAACCAAAGATCCCCAACCCCCCAGGAGGCTGCCTCATGCCCATTGATGAACGCGCGCTGGAAGCACTGCTCGAGGAGTCCCGGACGTTTGAGCCTTCCGAGGAGTTCCGGCGGGAGGCCGTGGCGAACGATCCGGACATCTACGAGCGTGCGGCGGCGGATCCGGAGGCATTCTGGGCGGGGTGGGCGGAGAAGCTGGAGTGGTTCGAGAAGTGGGACCGCGTGCTGGAATGGGACGCGCCCCATGCACAGTGGTTCGTGGGCGGGAAGCTGAACGCCGCGCACAACTGCCTGGACCGTCACATCCGGGGGCCGAACCGGAACAAGGCGGCACTGGTGTGGGAGGGGGAGCCGGGCGACCAGCGGACGCTGACGTACTGGGACCTGCACCGTGAAGTGGGCAAGTTTGCGAACGTGCTGAAGGGCCTGGGGGTGGGGAAAGGGGACCGGGTAGCGATCTACCTGCCGATGATCCCGGAAGCGGCCATTGCCATGCTGGCGTGCGCCCGGCTCGGCGCGGTTCATTCCGTGGTGTTCGGCGGCTTCAGCGCCGACAGTCTCCGGGACCGCATCATCGACGCGGAGGCGAAGGTGCTGGTCACGGCCGATGGGGGGTACCGCCGGGGCCGGGTGGTGCCGCTCAAGGACACCGCGGACAAGGCACTGCCGGAAACCCCCTCCATCGAGCACGTCGTGGTCGTGCGCCGCCGGCTGATCGCGCAGGACTCACAGGTCCACATGAAGAGCGGCCGGGACCACTGGTACCACCAGCTCATGCAGGAGGCCTCTGCCGAGTGCCCCGCAGAGCCCATGGACGCAGAGGACGTCCTGTTCATCCTCTACACCTCCGGCACCACCGGGCAGCCCAAGGGCGTGGTGCACACCACGGGCGGCTATATGACCCACGTCATGGCCACCAGCAAGCTCGTCTTCGACCTCAAGGACGATGACATGTACTGGTGCACCGCCGACGTGGGATGGATCACCGGCCACTCCTACATCCTCTACGGACCTCTGGCCAACGGGGCCACGGTGTTCATGTACGAGGGCGCACCCGACACCCCCGACCGCGGGCGGATGTGGAAGCTGGTGCAGAAGTACGGTGTGACGATCTTCTACACGGCGCCCACCGCGATCCGCGCGTTCATGCGGTGGGGCGGCGAGTGGCCCGAGGGGTACGATCTGTCGTCCCTGCGGCTCCTGGGAACGGTGGGGGAGCCCATCAACCCCGAGGCGTGGATGTGGTACCGGGAGCATATCGGCCGCTCGGAGCTGCCCATCGTCGACACGTGGTGGCAGACGGAGACGGGCGGGATCATGATTACGCCGCTCCCCGGGATCACGAAGACCAAGCCGGGAAGCGCCACGGTGCCGTTCCCGGGCGTGAGCGCCGAGCTGCTGGACAACCACGGCGCTTCGGTCCGCGCCGGGTACCTGGCCATCACGAAGCCCTGGCCGGGAATGATCCGGACGATCTGGGGCGACGATGAAAGATTCCGCGAGACGTACTGGTCACGCTGGGATGATATCTACTTCCCGGGTGATGGCGCGAAGCGCGATGAGGACGGCTATTTCTGGATCCTGGGCCGGGTGGACGACGTGCTGAACGTGGCGGGCCATCGGATCGGTACCATGGAGGTGGAGAGCGCGCTTGTGGACCACAAGTCCGTGGCCGAGGCGGCCGTGGTGGGGAAGGCGGACGAGCTCAAGGGGCAGGCGATCGCCGCGTTCGTCACGCTCAAGGAGGGGATCAAGCCGACGGCAACGCTGAAGGAGGAGCTGCGGGAGCACGTCTCGGAGAAGATTGGCGCGATCGCGAAGCCTTCCTCGATCATCTTCACGGCGGAGCTGCCTAAGACCCGCTCGGGGAAGATCATGCGGCGGTTGCTCCAGGACATTGCGGAAGGGCGCGCAGTGGGAGATACGACGACGCTGGCGGACCCGTCCGTGGTGGAGATGCTCCAGAACCAGTACATCGAGTAGCGGACACGGCCGGCCTCAGTCGGGGCGGGCGAGGGTTACGGCAAACCCGGGCCTCGCTTCGGCCCAGCGCTCGATGGCGAGGCCGGCGCGAGCCAGCATGGCCTCGACCGAGGACCGGGTGTATTTGCAGCTGTCCTCCGTGTGCAGCGACTCGCCCGCCCCGAACTCGAACGTGCCGGCTTCGGGTACCGTCACTCGCTGCGGGCTTCGGGCCACCAGGTGCATCTCGATCCGGTCGCGCTCCTCATTGTAGAATGCGTGGTGACGGAACGCGGAGAGATCGAAATCGGCGCCCAGCTCGCGGTTCAGGACGCTCAGCATGTTCAGGTTGAACGCGGCGGTGACTCCGCGGGCGTCGTTGTACGCCGACTCCAGGACCTCCCGCTCCTTCTGAAGGTCTACGCCGAGGAGGAACCGGTCCCGCTCGTCCATCTCGGCTCGGATCCGCTGGAGTTGCGCCACCCCCTCCGCGGCCGGGAAGTTGCCGATGGTGCCGCCGAGGAGGGCGAACAGCGCCGGGCGGGGCAGGTCCCGCGGCACGCTGAATCCCACGGTCATGTCGGCGACCACCGGCCTGACCTCCAGCGTCGGGTACGTTTCCCGGAGCTGCGCGGCCACCCCCTCGAGGAACTCGCCACTGATGTCGATGGGTACGTAGGTCGGGGTGCCCACCGTCTCGTCCATGGCGTCGAGGAGCGTGGTGGTTTTATCCGCGGCCCCCGCGCCGAGCTCCACCAGAGACGCCGCGCGGAGCGCCCTGATCCAGTCCGTTACGTGATCGTGCAGCAGCAGCCGCTCCGTGCGCGTGGGATAGTACTCCGGCTGGCGGGTGATCTCTTCGAACAGCTCCGACCCGCGGCGGTCGTAGAAGAACTTGGGCGACAACCGCTTCTGCGGACGAGAAAGCCCCTCCGCCACCTCCCGCAGCATCCTGCGGTCGGGATCAGCCATGAGGGCCGTCCGTGAGCGGGTCGACGGTGCGGGGTGAGTCGGGGCGCTTCGCTTTCTTCGGCTTCGCCAGCTTGGGCGAGGCGGGGATGCCCAGCGCCACCTTTCCGCTCTCGACATCCCGCGTGGCCACGGCCATGGAGCCGAGCATGGCGTCCTCCTCGAGGTGCACGCCTCCGAGCACGGTGGCGTGGTAGGTCACCCGGACGTCATCGCCAATGACGGTCGGCGTGCAATCGATCAGGCGGCCATCGGCGAGGGATTGGCTGTGGCTGAAAATGTTGACGAAGTCGGAGATGATGACGCGGCTCCCGATCCGGAGCCTGCCGCGGTCGTCCAGAAGGACGTTCCGGTGCACCACCACGTCGTCTCCCACCTCCAGGTTGTACCCGAAGCTGAACTTCACCTGGTGGAAGGCTTTGAAGTTCCGACCAACGGCGCCGAAGCAGTGTCGGGCCAGGACACGTCGGAGCGGCACCCCGAGCGCCACGTTGTGGCCCAGCGGGCTCCTGTCGAACATTTCCCAGAGCCACTGGAGCGGCTTGATGCGGGCGTACCGCTCAGTGTCGATCTCCGCGTAGTACTCGGGCTCGAGGGTGACGTTGCGCGGATCCATCTGGAGCAGCGCCATCCGCAGGGCCGGGGACAGCTCGGCCGGGTCCGCGCTCGCGTACGCGGGATAGTAGAGTTGGGTCAGTACCTCACGCGTGAGGGCGCTGCGGTCCACGCCGTCATCCGACAGCCGGTCGTCCAACTCACCGGCCCAACGTCCATACTCCTTCGCTGTGGCCTCGGGAAGCGCAACCCGGCGCAGTGGCAGAAACTCCATCGAACCCCCGGAACGGAAACGACGCCCCGGCGGCATCGTGTTCCCGAAGCTGGCGGCAGGTCCGGGGACTGTCAATTGCCGGTTCGGCGCTCCGGGCGCGCCGCCGGCCGCTATCGTCAAGCCCCTGGCGGTCCGTCATCAGCGCGAGCGGTGCGCCCGCGGTGACGTAAGGACCGTGGCGCGGGGTCGTCCTCAGAGCGTCCAGTCGGCAGCAGGATTACATTGGTTGAGGAGGAAACTCCACGTCGTGCGGCTACGTAGGTGGGAGGCAGAGAGGAGGGCGTATGGAGGATGTGACGCGAAAGCGGATCATACGGATGCTGGAGCGGCTGCCGGAAGAGCAGCTGTATCAGGTCCTGGACTATATCGAGTTCATGGAGGTGAAGTATGCCCGTGAGACCGCGCGGAAGCCCGATGCGTTCCAGGAGTTTGCGGAGCGAGTGGAGGACCAGCTGCGCGTGCGGTCTCTGGCGCCCCGGGCGATGAAGGGTACCCTGCGGCTCATGAGCACGGCCGGGCGGGTCCTGGACGGGGTGCGGGACTTGGGGAAGGGGCTGAAGGAGCCGGCGGAGAATGGTCCGGGAGCGAAAACCACGGAAACGAAGGCGAGCGGCGGCGGAGGGGGGAAGGGCGACCCTGACCGGCGGTCTCAGCGGGGCGCAGAGGGGCCTTCGGGAAAGGGGGAGCCGGGGTGACGCGGTCGTCTTGACACCCTCGCGTGGGGTGCCGTAGGTTCCGCCATGGAACGAGGAAGTGGAGACAGGAACGCTGATACAACGCCCGCGGGGCCGACTCCGATCGGCTCGCGGGTGTCGTGCATCATGGGGGGATTTCGATGACGGAATCGGGCGGGCGTATCCGGGGTGAAGGGCTGACATTCGACGATGTTCTGCTGGTGCCGCGCTACTCGCAGGTGCACCCACAGGACACGTCCGTGACGACGCAGCTGACGAAGGGAATCGAGCTGCGGATCCCGCTCGTTTCGGCCGCCATGGACACGGTGACCGAATCCCGGATGGCGATCGCCATTGCACGGGAGGGTGGGCTCGGGATCGTGCACAAGAACATGCCGATCGACCGGCAGGCGGCGGAGGTGGACCGGGTCAAGCGGTCAGAGAGCGGGATGATCATGAACCCCATTACCCTCCGCCGGGACGGCCGCCTGTTGGATGCCATGGAGCTGATGGCGCAATTCTCCATCAGCGGTGTCCCGATCGTCGATGACGACAACCGGCTGGTGGGGATCATCACGAACCGCGATCTACAGTTCGAGACGGACCTGGATCAGCCGATCCAGGACGTCATGACGCACGAGAACCTGGTGACGGCACCGGTGGGCACGTCGCTCAAGGACGCGGAGCGGATCCTCCACCGCCACCGGATCGAGAAGCTGCCGGTGGTGGACGATCAGGGGTGCCTGCGAGGCCTGATCACGGTGAAGGACATATTCAAGCGTCGCAACTTCCCGAACGCCTGCAAGGATGAGCACGGGCGGCTGCGTGTGGGGGCGGCGATCGGTACCTCCCGGGCCGACCTCGATCGCGCCGGGGCGGTCCTCGACGCGGGGGTGGACCTCCTGGTCATCGACACGGCCCACGGACATTCCGAGGGGGTGCTGACGGCGCTGGCGCGTACGCGTGAGAAGTACCCGGACGCGCAGCTGATGGCCGGCAACGTGGCGAGTGCCGGCGGCGCCCGGGCGCTGATCGAGCGCGGCGTGGACGCGGTGAAGGTCGGGGTCGGGCCGGGCAGCATCTGCACGACGCGGGTTGTGACCGGCGTCGGCGTGCCCCAGCTCACGGCGATCATGGAGTCCGTGGCAGGGGCGGCCGGTGACGTTCCCGTGGTCGCCGACGGTGGGATCCGGTACTCCGGGGACATCGTCAAGGCCATCGCCGCGGGGGCAAGCGCCGTGATGATGGGGTCGCTCCTGGCGGGAACCGAAGAGAGTCCGGGCGAGAGCTTCCTCCTCGAGGGCAGGCGCTACAAGACCGTTCGTGGAATGGGCTCCCTGTCCGCCATGGAGGAGGGATCGGCCGACCGCTATTTCCAGGAGGAGCGGGAGGCGCGGAAGTTTGTGCCGGAGGGGATCGAGGCCCGGGTCCCGTACAAGGGCTCGGCGTCGGATGTGATCTATCAGCTCGTGGGCGGTCTCCGAAGCGGCATGGGCTACTGCGGCTGTCCCGACATCGGCACCATGCAGACGGACGCGGAGTTCGTGAGGATCACGGGCGGTGGCCTGAGGGAGAGCCATCCGCATGACGTGCAGATCACCCGCGAGGCCCCGAACTACCACCTGTAAGCGGCAACGCCGCGAACGGCGGGCCAGGCGTGCGGTTCGCCGCATCTCCCGGGTCAAAAGAGGCGTAGAGCCCGGCGTCATCGGGCACGTCTCTTGCTCCCTTTTCCGGTACTCGTCGACACTTCCACTTCGACATACCGCTCATGATCTCACGTGACCAGATCCAAGCGCTGATAGAGCGTCCGGCCAATGGCGCCAACGTGCTGTCAGCGTTCCTTGACATGTCCGTGAACTCGGACAACAAGCGCACCTACCAGATCTTCCTGAACAAGGAGAAGGCGGGTTTCGCCGAGCTGGCCAGCGACCGGGAAGGCCACCACCGGGAGGAGGTGGGCGCCGCCTTCGCTCGGCTGGAAGACTGGCTCGATGCCAACTACGACGAATCCAAGAAGGGCGTTGCGTTCTTCACCTCGCTCGATGGTGATTGGGCCGAGGCGCACCAGCTCTCCGTGCCGGTGCCGAACCGGCTGACGTTGGGCGACCGTCCCATCGTAGGACCCCTCGTCGAGATCCTGGAGCGCTACCACCACCACGGGGTCGTCGTGGTGGATCGCGAGCACCTCCGTCTCCTCAGCATGTTCCTGGATCAGACGCTCCACGAGCAGGCGGTCGAGACCGATCCGTACCCCACCGCCCACGACGTGAAGCGGGGTGGGTTCTCCGCCAAGGACTTCCAGGCGCGTAAGGAAGAAGAGACGCGGCACTTCTTCAAGGAATTCGCCACCGAACTGGAGGACTTCGTCCGACGGTATCGACCCGACGACCTGATTATGCTCGGCACACCCGAGAACGTGAAGAAGTTTACGGACTTCGTGCCGTCGTCGATCCAGGAGATGATCGTGCACACCGACCGCATTCAGGTCGATGCCACTGCGGCGGAAATCCGGCAGAAGCTGGCGCCGGTCTTCGAGCGCCAGCTCACCCAGGAAGAGGCGCAGGCGGTGGACCTGCTCCGCGATCGCGTAAAGGAGTCGCACATGGCGGTGTCGGGGCTCGACGATACGCTCGAGCAGCTCCAGGAGGGCAAGCTCCAGGTGCTCGTTATCGGACGCGGCCTCTCGGTGCGCGGCGGATCCTGCAGCAAGTGCGGCTTCGTGCTCGCCCGTACTTCCGGCGACTGCCCCTACTGCGGCGGGGCCGTCGAAAATTCGCTCGATCTCGGAGAGGAAATCGTCCGCATCGCCGAGGATAAGAGCGTCTCGATCGAGTTCGTGGAGCGATCGGCGGTCGAGGACCTCGGAGGCGTGGGAGGCCTGCTCCGCTTCTGAAGATCGTACGCTGTCGCCGGCAGTGAACCGCTCCGTCCGCGTCCCACCCCGGGCCGCGGGCGGAGCGCTTTCGCTTGACCCTCCACCGCCACGTTTCCTATCTTCCCTGCGACCCGACAGCCCTACCCTCGGCGTATAACCTGGAACTCGCCATGGCGGCAGCATTCGACGCCAACGCTCGCACCCATCTCCAGCAGGAGATCGGCAGGCTGGACGGCGTTCAGCACGCCAGCCTCGATCCTTCCTCGGGCACCCTGTGGATCGTACGGCACCCCGCCTACGAGCAGGGGCCCCTGGAGATCGCGGTCCGCAATCACATCGCCTCCCTCGGCCACGAACCGACCGAGGTGGACATCCAGCTCACAGCCCCGGTCTCCAGCGGCCCCCGCCGCCGCGTTCGCTTCGAGTCCGTCGAGCGCGTAGAGGAGCACGGGCGGGTGGTCGTCAAGGTGGCGCTCGAGTGGCAGGAAACAGTCCACATCGGCTCCGCCGTCGGGGAGGAGGGCCCCGCCATCGAGCTCAAGACCACCGCGCGCGCCGCCGTGAGCGCACTCGAACGCCTCACAGGGCAGAACCTGGACCTTCGCATCATCGGCGTGAAGCCCATCCGCGCCTTCGACTCCGACCTCATGGTCGCTTCCGTTATTCGCGACGGGGCCCGTCAGCAGCCACTCGTGGGTGCCGTCGTCGTGTCCTCCGGCCCGCTCGAGGCCGCCGCCCTCGCCGTCCTGAGCGCCCTCAACCGAATCCTCGGCAACACCCTCCACACGCCCGACTGACTCCTCGCCCGCGGCGCCGCCGCCGCCCCTCCCGGGTCTTCCCGCCCGGCGCCGTCCGTCCGTGGAACATATGTTTTCCGGGCGCGTAACACCGCATGGACGGCTCTCTTTCTTCAGGCGAGGTTGCGCATGCATCAGAAGACCGGCGTTGGGATTACGGCCGCGGCTCTGCTCGCGGTTGTGGCATGGACCACCGGGGATCGGAACATCCACACCGACCCGGCTCCCGTGGACCGGATACTGGACGCCGCGAATGAAAGCGTGGGCGCGCCGTCGGCGGTGGTGGGGAGCGCGGTTCGTTTTGCGGCGACGGCGCTGCGTCCCCGCACGGAGTGGGACCTCCCGAAGACGTACAACGACCGGGTCCAGTACTGGATCGACTACCTGTCCGGTCGGAACCGTGACCGGATGCGGCTGTGGCTCGAGCGAGAAGGCCGCTACGGTCCGATGATCCGGGAGCGGCTGGTGCAGCGGGGTATGCCGGAGGACCTCGTCTACCTGGCGATGATCGAGAGCGGGCTGTCGCCAAAGGCGTATTCTCACGCGGACGCTTCCGGCATGTGGCAGTTCATTTCGGAGACGGGGCAGCGATACGGGCTGGAGGTATCCCCGTTCGTGGACGAGCGGCGGGACCCGGTGCGGGCGACGGATGCGGCGCTGGACTACCTGTCGGAGCTGCATGAGCGGTTCGGCAGCTGGTATCTGGCGGCGGCGGCATACAATTCGGGGGAGAACCGGGTCGAGCGGGTTCTTCGGCAGCGGGTCAACGGACAGAAGGGGAGTGAGGCCCTGTTCTGGATGATCGACGACCACCTCCCCCGGGAGACGCGCGACTACGTGCCGCTCATGCTGGCGGCGGCGCACATCGGGAAGGACCCGGCGCGATACGGTTTCCATGAGATCGCACTGGAGGCGCCGCTGGAGTACGAGGAGGTGAAGGTGCCGGGTGGGGTGCCGCTCACGTCGATCGCAAAGTCAGCCGGGGCCGAGCTGGACGAGATCACCGTGTTGAACGCTCACTACCTGCGAGGCATCACCCCGCCGGGTGACGAGCGAGTAGTGCGCGTGCCGACGGGCTCAGCCGAGCGTGTGCTGGATTCCCTCGATCGGATCGAGGAGGAGGGGAGGCTGAGCACGGTGGTGCACCGGGTCGGCAGGGGTGAGACTCTCAGCCATATCGCGCGTCGATACGGCGTGGACTCGGACGCCTTGCAGGCTTCGAACGGCTACGTGAACCCGCGTCGCCTCCAGGTGGGACAGTTGATCCGTGTACCGGTGAACGGGAGCGTAGCGGCGGCGGCGGGGCAGAGCTCGCCCTCCGCGGCGAGCTGGCGAACCTATCGGGTTCGGCGCGGCGATTCCCTCTGGACGATCGCCCGCCGGCACGGGGTCAGCGTGTCGGAGCTGCGGCGCTGGAACCAGATCGGGACGCGGATCCACCCGGGACAGCAGATCCGGATCCAGGCCTGACGACCGCTAGCGGGCTCCTTCGCGGACGTCGCCGAGAACGGCGCGGGCGTAGCCGTTGGCGGGGTCCCCGCCGGCTCTTCGGATGGAGTCCACGGTGCCGAGCCCGCGGTTGTAGGCCAGGAGCGCGAGGCGGAGGTCGCCATCGTAGCGATCGATGAGCCAGCGGAGGTAGCGGAACCCCAGCCGCAGGTTCGTCTCGCGCTCGAAGATGTCGCGGTACTCGAGGGTGGGGTCCAGGTCGTAGGCGGTGGCGGGCATGAGCTGCGAGTAGCCGATCGCCCCCTTCGGGCTGATCGCACGACCGTAAAACCCGCTCTCCACCTTGATCAGCCGGAACGCCAGCGAAGGCGCGAGCCCTTCGGAGAGCGCGATGTCGTTGATGTCGGAGGCCAGGTCGGCGGAGATGTCGTACTGGCTGGAGTACTCCATGATCTCCTGAATGCGGTTCATTTCCAGCCGCACCAGCTCCAGCTCACCCTGCCTTGCCTGCAGCGCCACGCGCGAACGACCCACCTCGTTCTCGAGAGTCGCCAGTCGCGCGCCGTCCGGTCGCGCAGCCAGCTGCATTCCTACCACGAACGCGATCCCTGCGATGATGAGCGTGCGGGCGGGGTGGCGGATCCGGTCCCACACGGCGGTGACCCGTCGGAGCGCGTGACCTCGCTGCTGCGATTCCCACCGCCCCAACGGCGTGGAATCTTCCCGCCTCCGCCCCCGTTTCCCCTTCTCCTCGGGGGACAGGAGGCCTCGTGCTTCGGCCTGTCGCGCCAGCTCCCGGAGGAGCTGCGTGCGCGAAGGCCCGGTAGCCGGATCTCTTGACGTCATTGCTCCTCCCAGGAGGTCTCCGCCGACCAGTCGCCCGACTGGCCTCCCGTCTTCTCCAGCAGCCGCACGCCTTCGATCCGCATTCGCCGATCCACCGCCTTCAGCATGTCGTAGACGGTGAGGAGCGCCACCGACACCGCGGTGAGAGCCTCCATCTCCACCCCTGTCCGCCCCGTCACCCGAGCCCGCGCCACAGCCCTCACTCCCGGGACGTCCGGATCCGGCGCCAGCTCCACATCCACGCTGGTGAGGGGCAGCGGGTGGCAGAGCGGGATCAGGTCGGAGGTCCTTTTCGCACCCTGGATGCCGGCGATCTGCGCCACCAGCAGCGGGTCCCCCTTGGGAGTACGGCCCTGCTCCAGCGCCTGGAGCGTCGCCGGCGCCATCCGGATCACGCCCTCGGCGACAGCGGTGCGACGGGAAGCGTCCTTCGCCCCCACGTCCACCATCCGGGCCCGGCCGCTCTCATCCTGGTGCGTCAGCGCGTTCACGTTTTCATCTCCATCGCTGCAAGATAACCGCGCAACTCGGCGGCGGGGAAGCGAAAAGGGAGTGGGGAGGCAGGCTACAAGATGGCGAGTCCAGCCGTTCCGGTCCATGGGTGGGCGGGACGTGGGGAGCACGGGACGCGTCAGATCGGCGCCAGCGCGGGCCGCCGGTCCGCCCTCGGGGCAGCCGGGTCGGAGCCGGGTCAGACGCGTAGTGAGCCCGCGAGCTCGTTCAGAAGCGTGGCCAGCGTGAGTTGGGGATTTGCGTTGATGCGCCCCCCCTCCCGTGCCTGCTCCACCCGGTGTATGGCGGCCGGAATATGCTCTGGACGGACGCGCCCCGAGAGCGCACGGAGCCGATCCACGCTCGCCACGTCCACCACCCGCGATTCCGCTCCCGCGGCCACGGCGGCCAGATCGCGCAGCCAGAGGTTCAGGAAGTCCAGTGTGTCGGCGAACGCCCCCCGGGCGCCCACCGGGCGCTGGTCATGGGCCGCGGTGTAGCGCGCGACGGGGTCCGGGTCCAGCGCGGCCTCCAGCCAGTTGCGCGCAGTGATCCGGAGCTTTTCAGCATGCGACGGGCCGTCCTCCGCCGGCAGGAACGCGAGCGCTCGACCGGGGGAACCGCGGCCGAGCGGGGCCACCCGGTCCGCCGTCCGCGGGTCCGCTCCGCCCCGCTCTTCGAGGAACCGGCGCACCTCTCCGTTCGTGAACGGTCGGAGCCGCACGGGCAGGAGGCGCGAGCGGAGCGTCGGGAGCAGCGCTTCCGGCTCCGCGGCCGTCAGGATGAACGTAGTCGCCGGCGGCGGCTCCTCCAGGATCTTCAGGAATGCGTTGGCCGCCTCCTCACTGGATTCCTGGGGCACGAGCAGCTCGGCGTTCCCGACGATGAACACCTGCCGCGACCCCATGGCCGGTCGGGTCGAGCCCAGTCTCCGCAGCGTTCGGACCTGGGCGAGGTAGAGTCCCGCCATCTCGTCTGGCGGCGGCTGATAGAGCGGGTCCGACCGACGCTCCGCAAGCGCCTCGTGGCGCGCTTCCTCGAGCGCGTCGGCGAGTTTCTCCGGGCTCGATGCCCCCTTCGGTCGCGGAAGCGGAAAGAACCAGTGGATGTCCGGGTGCTGGAGGCCCAGCGCGAGCCGGCAGGAATGGCATTCGTCACACGGGTCCACGGAGCCGGGCTGCTCACAGAGGAGCAGGCGCGCGAGCCAGCGCGCCATCGTCTGGCGCCCCACGCCCGGCGGCCCGTGGATCAGGAGCGAGCCGGGGAGGGCTCCGCGCACCGCAGCGGCCGCGAGTCCGCGCCGCACGTCCTCGTGCCCGAAAACCTCGCTCACGGCTGCCGCCTCAGCCACGGGAGCGGGTCCACCGGGACCGGGGACTGACCTCGCACGGGGGCGTGAATCTGCAGGTACAGGTGCGGCCCCTCCTCCGGCCCCGACCCCACGGTCCCCAGCACGTACCCCGCCGGTACGTCCTGTCCTTCCTGTACCCGCGTTTCTCCGAGGTAGAGGTAGAGCGTGTAATAGCCGCCCCCGTGGCTCAGGACGACTCCAGGACCGAACCCCTCCATCGGCTCCGCCACCACGACTGTCCCCGCCCGCACCGCGCGCACCGGGGTACCTGGCGCCGCCGCGATCCCGATGCCGTTGCGGCGCAGCGTGACACCGTTCGGTCGCCGCTCCGGACCAAAGCGGTACAGCAGCTCCCCCTCCACAGGCCAACTCAGCTGGCCCAGCGCGCTCGCGTCCAGGGTGGCCGCGCTGTTCGTCATCCCCGCGGCCGCGCGGCGCCGCTCGGCCTCCAGCCGTCGCCGTTCCAGGTCCTCGACCACCGCGTTCACCCGCCGCTCATCCTCCTCGAGCTGCGCCATACGACCTTCCGTCTCGCTGACCCGGGCGCGCACCGACTGGAGCGTACGGGCACGGGAATGCTCGAGGTAGCTCAGCTGTGCGAACTCCGACAGCTTCTCCTCTCGGAGCCTCTCGATCCGACCGAGGCTATGCTTCAGCTCCTGCTCCTGATCGGTCAGCTTCCGCTCCAGCTCCCCGATCTCGTCGAGAAGAAGTCGGTCGTGCACGCTGATGAGGTGCAGGTACTTGTACCGGTTCAGAAGGTCCCCGAAGCTGGCGGCGCTCAGCAGCACACGGGTGCTGTGCAGCGGACCCTGCTTGTAGATCGAACGGAGTCGCTGCGTAAGGACCACCGTCCTCTCCTTCAGTCGATCCCGCGTCTGCACCAGCTGCTGCGTGATGCCCTCCGCGTTCGCCGCCAGCGCAGCCGTCTGGTAGTCCAACTCCTGTAGCGCTGCCGCCGAAGCGTTCACCTGCCGCTCGATATTGCTGATCTCACCCGAGATATTGCGCGCCCGCCCGCGAAGCTGCTCCATCTCCTGCTGCAGGTCCCGCCGCTCCGCCCGGATCTGCTCCAGCCGCGCCTGACTCGCCCGGATCTGCCCCTGCACCGTGTCCTGCTGTGCCACTACCGGCCACGGCAACGCGAGCAACGCGAGCAACGCGAGCCCTCGCGGGCGCAGGCCACCCCTCGCGGGCGCGGGCCGCCCCCCCGCGAGCCGAAGGCGAGCTCTCATATCTCCTGGAGGTGCCGGTGGACCGCCCAGGAGCTGGCGAACGCGCCGAAGAGCGATCCCACCAGGAGCCCCAGCACGACCCACGACGTCGGAATCCACTCCAGGTGTACCACGGCGTCGGAAAGGAGTCGGAACACGACGTAGGTGGCGGGGAGCGCCATCAGAGAGCCGAGAATGCCGGTCAGCAGCCCTTCCAGCAGAAACGGCCGGCGGATGAACCAGTTCGTGGCGCCCACGAGCCGCATGATGGCGATCTCGTCACGGCGGGCAAAGATCGCGAGGCGGACGGCGGCGCCGATGATCAGAGCGGCCACGGCGGCAAAGGCGCCCCCGACGACGAGCGCCGCGGCGGCGGCCACTCGACGCAGGAGGTAGACCTTGTCGAGCCAGTCCTGGCCGTAGCGCACGTCTTCGACGAAGGGCAGCCCGGCGAGGAGGTCGGCCGTCCGGCGGACGGCATCCACATTACGCTGCCCTGGTTGGAGCGTGACTTCAATGGACGCGGGGAAGGGATTCCCGTCGAGCTCCGCGAAGATCGACTCGAACCCCGTGAGCTGCTCGCGGGCGAGTTCGTAGGCCTGGGCTCGCGAGATGTAGACCACGTCGCGCACCTGGTCGAGCTTCCGGGCCTCGTCCTGGAGGGCTTCGATCTGCTGTCCCGTGATGTCATCGTGCAGGTAGGCCACCACCGCCACGCGCGACTCGACCTGATCGAGCACGAGCCGGATGTTGTGCGCCGCCACTCCGAACAGCCCGACGACGAACAGGGAGAGACCGATCATGGCGGCCGACAGCCCCGTGAGAAGTGGAGCCCGGCGGAACGCCGCCAGCGCCTCGCGAAGAGAGTGCATGCCTCAGCCCTCCGCGTGCGAGTCGTACACGAGCGCCCCGTGATCGAGCTCGAGCACCCGGGAGCTGGAGCTCTTCCGGATCAGATCGGCGTCGTGGGTCGCCAGGAATACTGCCGTGCCAGCCGCGTTGATGCTCCGGAACAGCTCGTAGATCCCACGCGTCGCCCGCTCGTCCAGGTTCCCCGAGGGCTCGTCGGCCAGCAGCAGCATGGGGTCGTTTGCGAGCGCGCGCGCCACCGCCACCCGCTGCTGCTCGCCGCCTGAAAGCTCCGAGGGCAGGGAACGCGCCTTCGCGGCCAGCCCCACCTGCGCCAGCAGCCGTCCCACCTTCGAGCGCACCACCGGTTTGCGCGCCCCCGTCACCTCCAGCGCGAACGCGACATTCTCGGCCGCCGTCCGATCGGGCAGGAGCCGAAAATCCTGGAAGATGTAGCCGATCTTCCTCCGCAGCATCGCGGTGTCCCGGCCGGAGAGCTGCCGCGTGTCATAGCCGCCCACCCTCACTTCGCCCGATGACGGGGGCTCCGACCCGTGTATGAGCCGGAGCGCCGTCGTCTTGCCCGCACCGCTGTGACCGGTGAGGAACACGAACTCGCCCTTCCGGATGTGGAAGGAAACATCGTTCAGCGCCGCGCCCACACGCGGGAACTCCTGCGTCACGTGCTCGAACCGGATCACACCGTCACCATCGGGTCGGTGGACGCGAGGCGCGCCGCCACCCGCACGGCCTCGATCATCGACGCGGCATCGGCCATCCCCCGGCCGGCGATGTCCAGTGCCGTGCCATGGTCGGGGGACGTGCGTACGAAGGGGAGACCGAGCGTCACGTTCACGCCCGACCCGAAGCTCGCCGTCTTGAACGCGGCCATTCCCACGTCGTGGTAGGGCGCGATGACTGCATCGAAATCTCCGCGGATCGCCCGCACGAAGACCGTGTCGGCGGGAAGCGGACCCTCCACGTCCAGTCCTTCCTCCCGCAGGGCCATCACCACGGGCTTCATGATCCGCGCTTCCTGGTCCCCGAACAAACCTCCGTCAGAGGCGTGGGGGTTCAGCGCGCACAGCGCCAGACGGGGCCGCTCGATCCCCCAGGCCTCCCGCAGCGCCCGCGCCGTGATCCGCGCCTGCTTCGAGAGCTTCTCCGCCGTGACCGCCCGGGGCACCTCCTCGAGGGCGATGTGCGTGGTGGCGAGCACCACCCGCAGCGGACCCCCGAGCGCCGTATGCTCCGCGGCCATGAGCATCGCCACCTCCGGCGCGCCGGTGAGCGACTGGAGCATCTCCGTGTGCCCCGGGAAGTGATAGCCCGCGGCGCTCAGCGCCGCTTTGTCGATGGGGGCCGTCACGATGCCCGCCACCTCACCGGCCAGAGCCATTGCCGTCGCTCGCTCGATCGCAGCGCCGGCGAGGCGGCCGGCCTCCACCATGCCGCTCCCGCCCCAGTCGCCCACCACCACGTCCGTGCGCACGCCCGTGCCCGCGGGACCGACGGTAAGGAGCTCGATGTCTGAGGCGGCCACCGCCGCGGCGGTGACCTCGGGGCCGATGCCCCGCGGGTCCCCGAGCGTGACCGCCAGCCGGATGTCGGGCCTCGTCATCAACCGCTCGCTATGATTGGAAGGTCAATACCGTATGTCGATGTAGGTGCTGCGCCGCAGCTCGTCCAGGACTTCCCGCATCAGCTTCTCCCGCTGCAGGAACTGCCGGATCTGCATCCGCATCTCCTCGTCCTCGATCGTATACTCGCCCGCCGCGGTCACGTCCTCTACCTTCACGACCGCGAACGACTCGTTGGCGCCGGGCACCGCGAACGGCCCCACCACCTGACCGGTCTGTGCGCCCCGGAGCTGCGTCCGGTACGGCTCGGGCAGAGAGTCCTGGAGTGCCGGTCCCACGTGCGGCGGCTCCGCCGCGTCGTGTACGGCCTCGATGAGGCTGTCCAGCGACGCACCCGCCCGCAGCCTGGAGGCGACCTCCTCCGCTCTGGCCCGCGTCTCGGCGCGATCCGCCGCGGTGATCTCCGGGCGGATCAGGATGTGGCGGACCAGCCGCTCCGGCCCCTTCACCTTCTCCACCTTGATCAGGTGCAGACCGAAGGGCGTCTCCACGATCCCGCTCGTCTGACCCGGCCGCAGCGAGAAGGCGGCCCGGTCGAACTCGGGGACCATACGGCCGCGCCGGAACCATCCGAGATCGCCGCCCCGGTCGCGTGTGCCGGGGTCATCGCTGAAGCGGCGGGCGACCGTCTCGAAGTCCTCGCCCTCTCTCAGCGCCTCGATGGCCCTCTGCGCCTCCGCCGTGGCGGCCGCCCGGGCCGAGTCGGACGGCTCGGGCGTCACCACCACCTGCGCGAACTCGATGGTGGCCGGTCGGCGACCCAGCTCCGCGCGCCGGGCTTCGAAGAATTCCCGCACTTCGGCATCCGTTACCGGCGGCGGGCGCCGGTCCCGCTGGAGCACGGCCTCGAACTGCTGCCGGATCCCCGCACGGCGGACGCCTTCCGTCACTGTCTCGCGGTACTGCTGGAGCGTCATGCCCTCGGTTTCCAGCGCCGCCTCGAACGCGGCGCGCCCGCCGAAGCGTCGCTCCTGTTCGCTCAGCGTCGCGGCGACCTGCGACTCGACATCGTTCGGCGCGACGGCGATCGAGTCGCGCTGCGCCGCCTGGATCATCACGAGCTCGTTCACCAGCGACTCCAGCTCCTGCCGCCGCAGCTGCGCCAGCTCTTCCGGGTCGGTGGGCACGGGCTCTCCGAACGCGCGTCTCCGCTCGATCTGCTCCTCCACCTCCGAGGCCAGGATGGCGCTGTCTCCCACGACGGCGACGACGCGGTCCACCATGTCGGGCTGAGCGTTCTGCGCGGCGCCGCCCATGGGCAGCGTCAGCGCGAGCGCGAATGCGGCTGTCAGACGTCGGATCATGCTCTTCCGTTAATCCTGGGAATGCTACGGGCCGACCCGAACGGCCGGCCCGTGCTCTAATATGCTCTCGACCCGCGCGAGTTCCTCATCCTGTGGTGTCGGCCGGGCTCGGGGCCGGAGTCGCGCCCTGTCCCGTGCCGGCGTTCGGCTGCGGCGCCGCGCCAGCCGGCGGCAGCGGCTGTGTCGTCGTGGGGTCGGCCCGCCGCGCCTCCAGCTCCTCCACGACCTTGGGGAAGGCGGACTCGTTCACCTGCCAGTCGAACTGGTCGCGCATGACGTACGGGAGCGCTCCCAGCGGGACCACGTTGCCGCGCCCGGCCAGGATCGCCTCCAGCAGGGAGCGGACTCGCCGCTCCACGGCCTGTGCCTCCGTCTCGCCCTCCTGGGGCGCGCCGCCGAGGCCCGCCTGCTGCGTCAGGCTCTGGAGCTCGGTCCGGATGAGGTCGCGCACCGAGTCCTGCTCCGCCTGCGGTACGCTGATCCCCCGGCTCCGGGCGTCCGCCAGCACGAGCTGGTTCGTCGCCAGGTTCTTCAGGACCTCCTCCATCTGCCCATCCTGGAGGCTCGAGTACTGGGCCTGCTGCTGGGGCGGCATGCGCCGGAGCATGGCCACGAAGTCGCGCGCCGTGACCGATCCACCGTCCCAGGAGACCAGCGCGCGCGAGGCGGCGCGGCCGCGCAGACGCTCGCCCGGGTTCTCCGCCAGCTCCTTCGCGACCTCTGTGGCCCCCGCCTCCACTTCCAGGTCCACCGGCTCACGCAGAGCATCCACGTACTCGCCCAATGATTCCTGCCGACGCTGGTTGAGGAGACGCTCCCGGAACTGCTCTCCCTGCGCCGGGTCCCATGTGGGCGTCTCGCGCTCCTCCACCTTGATGATGTGGAGCCCGAACGGCGTCTCCACCACCTCACTTACCTCGCCCGGCGCCAGCGCGAAGGCAGCCTCCTCGAACGGCTGCACCATCCGGCCCCGCTCGAACCAGCCCAGGTTGCCGCCGTCCCGGGCGCTCCCTGGATCCTGGCTGTGCTCCTGGGCCAGGGCGCCAAAGTCCTCGCCCGCCTCCGCTCGCGCCTGGAGCTCTTCCGCCAGCGCCCGCACCGAGTCCCGCGCCGCCTCCTCCGCGTCCTCCGGATAGGTGAGGAGGATGTGGCGTGCCCGGACCCGCTGTCCCGGGGCCTGCTCCTCGAACGCCGCCCTAAGCTCCTCGTCGGAGATCGTCGTGTCCGGGGTCATGACCTGATCGCGGAGCTTCAGGAAAGTGCTCTGCTCCACGTACGGCTCCACCATGGCGGTCAGGTCCAGCTCCGCGAGTGTGCTGTCCGCGGCCAGAAGGTTGGCCAGCATCATGTAATCGATCCACAGGTCGGCCACCATGCCCACCACCTCCGGCTGAGGCGGGATACGCGGGTTGCCGGCCAGCATCTCGACGGTCTCGTCGACGGTCAGCTCCTGCTGCCCGACGCGCGCCACGACCCCGGTGTGGGCCGTCATTGCGTCGCACCCCACGAGCGCCAGCATCAACGTAAGGGACAGGAAGGACAGATATCGCTTCATCGCTTCTCCTCTTGGATTCGGAACCGGTTGAATGTACCGGCACCAGTCACCGCGTACAACCCGGCCTAAGGGGTCTCGTCCGCGAGCAGCGTGAGGGCCTCCGCCACGGCCCCGGCGAGCGTGCCGGCGCCGAGCCGGTGCAGTACCAGGCTGAGCGGATCAGCGCGCTTTACCTCCACCTCGATCTGGCTCCCGTGCATGGCGCTCTGTAGCACCGTCATGCGCGGGACCACGTCGCCCCGGAACGTCAGTCGCGCCCGGTCCTTCCGCACATTGATCCGCTCCACTCCCAGCGCCTGTCCGAGGAGCCGGAGCCGAGCGGAATCGAGGAGTCGGACCACTTCCGCGGGCGGGCGGCCGAACCGATCCTCGATCTCGGTACGCAGCGCCACCACGTCTTCGACGCTCTCCGCTCGCGACAGCCGGCGGTAGAGGTGGAGCTTCTGGGCCGAGTCTGCGAGGTAGTCGTCCGGGAGGTATGCCGGGCCATCCATGCCCACGTCCGGCGCGGGATAACGGTCGCGCTCTTCCTGCCCCTTCAGCCGTGCCACGGTCTTCTCGAGCAGGCGGGTGTACGTATCGATGCCCACCGCATGCACGTGCCCGGACTGGTCCGCGCCCAGGATGTTGCCCGCGCCCCGCAGCTCCAGGTCCTTCATGGCGATGGCGTAGCCGCTGCCCAGCTCCGTGTGGTGCTCCAGGATCCGGAGCCGCTTCTCCGCCTCCACCGGGATCCCCTCCGGAGCGATCAGGTAACAGAACGCCCGGTGGTGCGACCGGCCCACGCGCCCCCGCAGCTGGTACAGCTGGCTCAGCCCGAACATGTCCGCCCGGTCCACGATGAGCGTGTTGGCGGTGGGCACGTCCAGGCCGTTCTCGATGATGGCCGTGGTCACCAGGACGTGGAACTCACGTTCGAGAAACCGCCCCATGACGTCGTCCAGTTGCCGGGCTCCCATCTGACCGTGGGCGGTATCCACTTCCGTTTCGTCCGGGACCAGCCGCCGGATCCGATCCGCCACGGCGTTCAGCGACTCGATCCGGTTATGCACCACGAATACCTGTCCACCGCGGTCGAGCTCCCGCAGGATCGCGTCCCGCATGATCTCGTCGATCCACGGGACCACGTGCGTGATGATCGGCATGCGGTCACGCGGCGGTGTCTGGATCAGCGACAGGTCCCGGAGCCCGGCGAGGGACAGGTGCAGCGTGCGCGGAATCGGGGTGGCGGTCATGGCCAGCACGTCCACGTTCCGCTTGATGTCCTTCAGTCGCTCCTTCTGTCTCACGCCGAACCGCTGCTCCTCGTCCACCACCATCAGTCCGAGGTCGCGGAAACCCACGTCGGGCTGCAGCAGCCGGTGCGTCCCGATCACCACGTCGACCTCCCCCGACACGAGGTCCGCGAGGATGGACTCCTGCTCCTTCGGTGTCCGGAACCGGCTCAGCGCCTCGATCCGCGCCGGATACTCGGCCAGCCGCTCCTGAAACGTGTGGAGGTGCTGCTCCACGAGAATCGTGGTGGGGGCCAGCACCGCCACCTGCCGCCCGTCCTGCACCGCCTTGAACGCCGCGCGAACCGCGATCTCCGTCTTCCCGTACCCTACGTCGCCGATGACCAGACGGTCCATGGGCCGCGGCGACTGCATGTCTGCCTTCACCGCCTCCGTGGCACGGCGCTGATCCGGCGTGTCCTCGTACAGGAATGAGCTCTCCATCTCCTTCTGCCAGCGCGAGTCCTCGGGGTAGGGCGGACGCGCCGCCATCTCCCGCGACGCGTACAGCTCGAGGAGCTCCGCTGCCATCCGCTCGATGGCCTCCTGCGTCCTGCGCTTGATCCGCGACCAGGTCTTTCCGCCGATCTTGTGGACCGACGGCGGCTTCGCTCCTTCCCGGTCGGGCACCCAGCGCTCGATGGCGTCCAGACGGTATACGGGGAGCCGGAGCACCTCGGCGCCGGCGTATTCGATGGCCAGCGATTCGATGGTCTGGCCGCCCACGGTCACCTGCTCGAGCCCCTGGAACTGACCGATCCCATGGTCCATGTGGACCACGTAGTCGCCCGGCTGGAGCTGACTCAGGCTCTCGATGGCGCCACCACCGCTGAATCGCCGGCCGCGCCGGACTCGCCGCGCGCGCCGGAATATCTCGTGATCGGTGAGCACTCGGAGCGGGCGGTCGCCCTCCAGCACGAAGCCTCCCGCCAGCGCCCCGAGTGCCAGCGTCGCGCCCTCGGGGATCCCATCGGCGCCGCCCAGCAGCTCCTCGAGCCGCTCGAGCTGTCCGGTGTTGTCGCACAGGATCAGCGTGCGCTCGCCCCGCGCGGCTGCGGATCGCAGCAGTGACTCGAGTTTGGACGTGTCACGGTCCATCGCCTCGGGAGGACGCGCGTTCATCCGCAGCGTGGCCGTCTCCGTGCACACCACGCGGCCGAAGTCCCGAAGCTTGGCTAGAACCTCGGCAGGGGGCAGCATGAGGTGCTCGGGCGGCGTGGGGTCGGCGCCTCGCTGGACCTCCACGGCGTGGAGCTCGAGGAGCTTGCTCCACGCGCGCGCGTACGCCTGCTCATCGTCGCCGTGCAGCTGGATCAGCACGGCGTCGCGGGGCACCACATCCAGCAGCGACCGACGCCTCGACTCGCCGCCCCCCGCCAGCTTCAGGTCTACCGGCAGGATGTCCACCACCTCCAGAGTGTCGGTCGACCGCTGGTCGAGCACGTCGAAGCGCCGGATCGAAGTGATCTCGTCACCCCAGAATTCCAGTCGGACCGGGTCCTCGGCCCCGAAGCTGAACAGGTCCAGGATCCCGCCGCGGGCCGCGTACTCGCCCACCTGCTCCACGAGCCCCGCCTGCTCGAAGCCCATGGACTCCACCCGCTCCACCAGGTCCGCCGGCCGGATTTCCTGCCCCACTCGCAGCGTCAGGCGGAGGTCGGCCAGCGCGTCCGGGATCCGCTCCTGCTCCTGCACCGCGCGAGGCGTGGTCACCAGCACGCGCGCGCGGCCGGAGAGCAGCGCCTCGAGGGCCTCCACCCGCTGGCCGCTGACTTCCACGTGGTGCTCTTCCGCCTCGAACGGCAGCGCCTCCCGCTGCGGGTACAGCGCACTCGCACCCTCGTCCAGCACCGACGCGAGGTCCGACTCCACCGCTTCCGCCTCCGGCGGATCGCTCGCCACCACGATCCACAGGCGGCGCTTCAGGTCCCGCGACAGCGCGGCCGTCAACACCGCCGGGAGTGACCCCGGGAGATTGGCTACGCCCACGGTCATGCCAGGGCCTGGCAGCCCATCCCGTACCGCACGATACGCCGCCTGGCGCCGTACCGCCTCCACAATCTGCGGATGCATCAGCCTGCGACTCCTCCTCCACCAGCGGGGCGTTCCCGCCGGGGTGCTCCGTTTCCGGCTCGATCGTTCACGCCCGGAAGGTATGCGAACCCGCAGCAAAGGGGAAACCGCGTTCCGCGCGTTGTCGGGCCCGCGCGATCGCCCTATCTTTGGCTCGTCCGGCACCTCCTCGAGCCACTCGGAATGAAGCCCTACGCACTTGTCGCGGCGCTCGTCGCCGCCTGCTCGCCTCAGGGGCCCTGGACGGCCTCGCCGGACACGGCGGCCACGCGCGCCGCGGCGGCCTCCATCACCCCCTCCGACATGTACGACCGTATTGCGTTCCTCGCCTCCGATGAACTGCGTGGACGCGACACGCCGAGTCCAGGCCTCGAGACCGCCGCCGCCTGGATCGCCGACGAGATGGCCGCGTTCGGCCTCGAGCCCGCGGGAGAGCAGGGCTGGCTCCAGCGCTACCCGTATCCCCAGGAGGGGCTCGACGCCGCCCGGACCAGCCTCGCCGCCGTGGCCGGCGCCACGCACTCCTTCGAGTACGGGGAGGAATTCTTCGCCTGGAGCGGCGCGGGACCCTCCGCCCCCGTGGGCGCCCTGTACGCCGGTTCCCGGCTCCCCGAGGACGCCAGCTCGCTTCGGGGTCGCGCCGTGGTGCTCACGCTCGAAGGGCTCCCCCAGCCCGCCGACGGCGGCTTGAGACTCGCGCGCTCCGCCCGCGATACCGTGGCTGCCATGCGGGTGCGCGCGGCGGATGCGGGCGCCGCCGCCCTGGTGCTGGTCCTGGAGGCGCCCATCGGTGCGGACCAGATGGCCCGTCTCGCGCGGGTCGCGGAGGCACCCCGGCGCACGGTGGGCGGCTCCGCGACGGACCGCCCGCTCCCCACCTTCTTCATGTCCCGACCGGCCGCCGGCCGCACCTTTCGCATGGCGGGGCTGGACCCCGCGCTCCTAGACGACGGCAGCGTCGCGCGGCCGGTGCCGCTGCCCGGCCTGACGTTGCAGCTGGCCGCGCCGTCGCGCATCCTCGAAGACAGTCGCCCGCCGAACGTGGTCGGCGTCCTGCGAGGCTCGGACTCGGAGCTCCAGGATACGTACGTGGTACTGAGCGCCCACATGGACCATGTCGGAGTGGGGCGCCCGGACGCGACCGGCGACTCCATCTACAACGGCGCCGATGACGACGCGTCGGGCACGAGTGTCCTGATGGAGGTGGCCCAGGCCATGGCCATGCTCGAGACGCCGCCCCGTCGCTCCGTTCTGTTCCTGGCGGTGAGCGGGGAAGAGAAGGGGCTGCTCGGATCCCGCTGGTTCGCCGACCACCCGACCGTCCCGCTGGGCGCCATCGTGGCCAACATCAATATCGACATGGTGGGACGGAATGCGCTCGACAGCATTGTCGTGATCGGCCAGGACTACTCGTCCATGGGTCGCACGCTGCAGGAGGTCGCGGATCGCCATCACGATGAGCTCGGCCTCACCGTGGCCGAGGACATCTGGCCGGAGCAGCGCTTCTTCTACCGCAGCGACCACTTCAGCTTTGCCCGCAAGGAGATCCCGGCGCTCTTCTTCTTTGCCGGTACCCACGAGGACTACCACGCGCCGAGTGACGAGGTCGAGGCCGTCGACACCGAGAAGGCGGCGCGCGTGGCTCGTCTCGTATTCTATCTTACGTACCAGATCGCACAGGGCACCGACGCGCCCGAATGGGACCGCCGCGGCCTCGAAGAGGTACGCCGGCTGACGCGACCGTAACTCTCAAACCCCGACGACGGACGACCATGGGCATACGTTTTCTGGATTCCATCCTCGTGCTTCTCACTGCCACTTCGGTGGTATTCTCCGCCTACGCCATCGGCTACGCGCTCTCCAGCGAACACTCCGGACCCGCGTGGATCGCCGCGGCCGTGCTCATCGCGGTGGGCGTCCTCCTTGGCTGGTTCACCACCCGCCGCATCCGGGGGTACGCCGAAAAGCACGAAAGCCACGCCGGGTACTGATCTCGCAAGCGGACCGTTTCCGACCTTCCATGCGCTCACTTTCACCAGGGTGCCATCATGAGTCGCCGGGTTCAGATCGTTCTCCTTTCGCTCCTCCTGCCCGGCCTCGCCGTGACAGGCTGTAATGACTCCACCACCGACCCCGAGTACGGTGGCAGCATTATCGGCGTCTGGACGGGTCAGACCGGAGAGTTGACCACGTACCTCGGGATTACCGAGGACTCCCTCACGGTGTACATCGGCAATGATGCCACCTGTTTCGATCAGATCGAATTCGAGATCGTGAGCAGCACCGGTGACACCTATACGCTCCGAGACATCGAGTCCGGCCTGTCCGGCGTGTTCCTGATCCGTCGCGCCGGCTCCACACTCGAGGTGCAGCAGGGCACCAACCCCAATGTCGATCCGGCGATCTATACCGAGTCGAACGCCAACGTCGATGCCCTCGAAGTGTGCACGGGCGGTGGTGGGGATCCGTCGATCGTGTGCTCGGAGCTGCCCGCCGTCAGCCTCGGTGAAACAGTGTCCGGCACGCTCAGCTCGAGTGATCCTGCGTCCTCGTTCGGCCCCTATTACGACCTGTTCGGCCTCCGGCTCGATGCCGCGGGTGAGGTGACCGTTCGGATGGCCTCGAGCGAATTCGACAGCTTCCTCTACCTGTATGAGGCCGGGGGGAACGAGATCGCCCGAAACGACGACGTCAGCGATGGCGATGTCAACGCGGCGGTCACACTGGAGCTCGAGCCCGGCTGCTACAGGATCGAGGCCACGAGCTTCGAGGCGGGCGAGACCGGGGCGTACACACTGAGCGTGCAGTAGGCTCGATCGCACCGTTCGGCGCACAGGGTCGCCGGCGCTCTGCCGGTGGCCCTGTTTTCGTGCGCCCGGCGCGTTCCAACCTGCCCGGGTTCACGTTATCTTTCACGGCTGTCGTACCTCGTACCGTCCTGGAGACCCGTGCGCATCGATCATATCCGCAACTTCTGCATTGTCGCCCACATCGACCACGGGAAGTCCACCCTGGCCGATCGGCTGCTGGAGTCCACGCACACTCTCGACAAGCGCGAGATGCGTGAGCAGGTCCTGGACTCGAATGAGCTCGAGCGGGAGCGCGGGATCACCATCAAGCTGCACGCGATCCGCATGGACTACACGGCTCGCGACGGCTCGAAGTACGAGTTCAACCTCATCGACACCCCTGGGCACGTCGATTTTACCTACGAGGTGAGCCGGAGCCTGGCGGCGTGTGAGGGGGCGGTGCTGGTGGTGGATGCGGCCCAGGGGGTCCAGGCCCAGACCCTGTCCAACCTCTTCCTGGCCATGGACGCGGGGCTGGAGATCATCCCGGTCCTCAACAAGATCGACCTGCCCGGTGCCGAGCCGGAGAAGCGCCGCGACGAGCTGGTGGACCTCCTGGGGTGCGAGCCGGAGGAGGTCCTCATGGTGAGCGCCAAGGAGGGGACGGGTGTAGACGAGCTGCTGGAGCGCATCGTCAGCAAGGTTCCGCCGCCGGAGGGCGATGCCGACGCGCCGCTCCGGGCCCTCATCTTCGATTCCTTCTACGACCAGTACCAGGGCGCGGTGCCGAGCATCCGGGTCGTGGATGGACGGATTCGCCCGGGCATGCGGATCGGCTTCGGCGCCACGAAGGGCGAGTACGAGGTGGACGAGGTGGGCTACATGCGTCTCGGACGTGTGAAGCAGAAAGAGCTGCTGCCCGGCGAGGTCGGTTACGTGATCGCGGCGATCAAGCGCGTCAGCGACACGAAGGTCGGTGATACCGTATTCAACGCGGAGAACGCCGCCAAGGAGCTGCTGCCGGGCTACCAGGAGGTCAAGCCCATGGTCTTCAGCGGCCTGTATCCCACGGATGCCGATGACTACGAGGAGCTCCGCGACGCCCTCGAGAGACTCCGCCTGAACGACGCCAGCCTACACTACGAGCCGGAGACCTCCACCGCCCTCGGCTTCGGCTTCCGCTGCGGGTTCCTGGGACTCCTTCACATGGAGATCATCCAGGAGCGCCTCGAGCGGGAGTTCGATCTGGATCTCATCACCACGGTCCCGAACGTCGAGTACCACGTGGTCCTCACCGACGCCTCCGCCCGCTATATCGAGAACCCCACGGCCATGCCGGAGCCAGGTCGGATCGAGCGGATCGAGGAGCCCTACGTCAAGGCCAGGATCATGTGCCCGGCCGAGTACATCGGGAACGTCCAGAAGCTCGTGCACGATCGCCGCGGCGAGTACGTTCACATGCACTACCTCGATCCCAGCCGCGTCGAGTTCCTCTACGAGATCCCGCTGGCCGAGGTGGTCCTGGACTTCTACGACAAGCTGAAGAGCGGCACCCGCGGCTACGCCTCCCTCGACTGGGAGTTCCTCGAGTATCGCGAGAACGACCTGGTCAAGCTCGACATGCTCATCAACGGCGACCCCATCGACGCCTTCAGCGTGATCATCCACACCGACAAGGCCTACGAGTACGGCCGGGACCTGGCGAGCAAGCTGAAGGACCTGATCCCGCGGCAGCAGTTCGCCGTGGCCATCCAGGCGGCCATCGGCAACAAGGTCATCGCTCGCACCAACGTGAAGGCGCTGAAGAAGGACGTGACCGCCAAGTGCTACGGCGGCGACATCACCCGGAAGCGGAAGCTCCTGGAGAAGCAGAAGGAAGGGAAGCGGCGGATGAAGCAGGTGGGGTCCGTCGACATCCCCCAGGAGGCCTTCCTCGCCGTTCTCGAGGTGGGGGACTGACCGGTGCGGGTCGCCGTCATCCTCGCCACCTACAACCAGCCCGAGTGGCTCCGGAAGACGCTCTGGGGCTACGCCCGCCAGTCGTATCGTGATTTCGAGGTCCTCGTCGCCGACGACGGGTCGGGTTCCCACACGGCCTCGGTGGTGCGGGAGGCGTGGTCGAAGTACCCTTCTCTCGGGCTCCGCCACGTCTGGCATCCGGACACCGGCTACCGCAAGTGCGTGATCCTGAACCGCGCCACGCTGGCGGCGGACGCCGAATACCTCATCTTCAGCGACGGCGACAGCATCCCGCGCCGCGATTTCGTGGCGACGCATGCGCGCCTGGCCGAGCCGGGGACCTTCCTTTCGGGCGGTGCCATTCGGCTGCCCCGCGGGCTGAGCGAAGGGGTGACGGAGCAGGACGTGGAGGACGGCCGTGTCTTCGACGCCGGCTGGCTGGCCGATCGGGGCTTCGATCCCGGACGGCACCGGCTGCGCCTCCTGGACGGGGTCTTCTGGCCTGCGATCCTCGATGCGGTCAGCCCCACGGGCGCCACGTGGAACGGGAATAACGCCTCCACATGGCGGGAGGTGGTGGTGCGGGCCAACGGCTTCGAGCACGAGATGGGATACGGTGGACAGGACCGGGAGTTCGGGGAACGGCTGGCGAACCTCGGGGTCCGGGGTCGCCTTGTGCGGCACCGGGCGGTAGCGGTCCACCTGGACCATGGCCGGCCGTACAAGACCGAGGCGTCCATGCGGAGGAACCGCGAGATCCGCCGCGAGACCGCGGCCTCGGGCTCGGCGCGGGCGCGCTGCGGGATCGATCAGATCGAACCGGAGGCGGAGTCGTTCGTGGCGTCGTCGTCGACAGAGAAAGGAAGCGAATGAGCGTCGGACAGAAGCGCTGGATCGTGGGCGTGGACCTCGGTGGGACGAACACCGTGGTCGGGGTCCTGCCGCTGGACGGCGGCGATGGTGATGTACTGGCTCTGGAGAGCCGACCCACCGAGGCCGTGAAGGGGGCGAAGTCCGTGGTGGACCGCATCGTCAACATGGTGGAGACCGCGATCCAGAAAGTGGTGGACGAGCACGGCGGCTCGAAAGACGATTTCGCTGGTGTGGGGATCGGCTCGCCGGGCCCCCTGAATCGGAAGACCGGGACCATCATCAACACGCCCAATCTGGGATGGCGGAACTTCCCGCTGCGTGACCTCATCTCCAACGGTGTGGGACTGCCGGCCGAGCTCGACAACGACGCGAACTGCGCCACGTACGGGGAGTGGTGGCTCGGGGCCGGAAAGAACGTGGATACTCTGGTAGGCTTCACACTGGGCACCGGGATCGGCGGCGGTATCGTCCTGAATGGCAAGATCTTCCATGGCGTCAGCAATGCGGCGGCGGAGATCGGCCACATGACCATCGATAGCACCGGCCGCAAGTGCAAATGCGGGAATTACGGCTGCCTCGAGGCCTATGCGTCAGGCCCCGCCATCGCACTCCGAGCGGTGGAAGGGATCGAGTCCGGGGCCGAGACGGTGCTGCCGGACCTCGTCAATGGACGCCTCCAGGACATCACCGCGGCCACCGTGTACGAGGGCGCCGTCGTGGGCGATGCGTACGCCAACGAAGTCATGAAGGAAACGGCCAAGTTCCTCGGCACCGGGATCGCCAACATCATCAATATCCTGAACCCTGCCATGGTCGTTATTGCCGGCGGTGTCACCCGCGCCGGGGACCATCTCTTCGTCCCGCTCCGGGCCGAAGTGCGGCGCCGGGCGTTCAAGAGCGCCCAGGAGGCGTGCGAGATCGTGCCGGCGAAGCTCATCGCCACCGCCGGCGTGATCGGCGCGATCGCCATGTTCAAAAACGAAGTGCTGGACGCTTGATCGCTCCGTCGTGACCGTATCCCCCGGATTGCGGGTCGGGATCCTCGGGACCATGGTGTGGGACCGGATCGACCACCCCGACGGCGCTCGGGTCGAGCGCTGGGGTGGGATCTCCTACTCCATCGCCGCGGCTGCGGCCGCACTGCCGTCGGGCTGGTCCCTGCGACCCATTATCCGGGTCGGCGCAGACCTCGCCCCGCCCGCACGGGCCTTCATCGACGGCGTGCCGGGAGTGGAATCGCTCGCAGGCGTGCTGGACGTGCCCGAGCCCAACAATCGGGTCCACCTCCGCTACCGGGATCGGAGTCACCGACAGGAGATCCTGAGCGGCGGCGTCTCCGGCTGGAGCTGGGAGGAGCTCGCTCCGCGCCTCGAAGGCCTGGACGCCCTGTACGTCAACTTCATATCGGGATTCGAGCTGACGGCCATGCTGGCCGCGCGCCTCCGGCCACTCTTCCCCCGCTGCCCGCTCTACGCGGACCTCCACTCGCTGCTCCTCGACGTGGCGGCCGACGGCACCCGCATTCCACGCACGCTCCCGGACCGCGACCGCTGGCTTGCCGCCTTCGACGCCGTACAGGTGAACGAAGAGGAGTTGAGGATCATGGCCGGGTCCGATGACCCTGTCGAGGTCGCCCGGGAAGCGGTACGCTCCTCAGGCGGCGCCGCACTGGTGACCCGCGGACCGGCGGGCGCGGAGTGGTTCGCGGGCTCGGACCGCCCCTGGCCGTGGGCGTCCCCGGGCGGCGAGCCCCGCTCCGGCCTGGTACCCGTGGAATCCCCCTGGACGGAGGGTGACCCTACCGGCTGCGGCGACGTGTGGGGGGCGACCTGCTTCATGCGTCTGCTCCGGGGCGAGCGGCTGAGCACCAGCATGAGGGCGGCGAACCGGGCCGCGAGCCACAATGTGAGCCATCGCGGGGCCGACGACCTTTTCGACCATCTGAGGAAGCATACGTGAACATTGTCGCCATACCGGCATCGCTGGACGATCGCTCGTTCGACGTGGTGATGGCCGAGCTGAACGAAGCCCTCGAAGGCCACGAGAGCGGCCGCATCCTGGTGGACGCCCGCCGGCTGCGCTGGGTTGACCCGTTCGGGATGATCGGCCTCCTGGCCGTGGGGCAGGTGGCCCGGGATCGCGGACGGCGGCCACGGCTCCAGGTGCCCGAGTCGCCGGACGTCCTCAGCTATCTCTCACGCATGTCATTCTTCAAGAGCGCTGAAGGCGTCTACGAGATCCACGGAGGATCGCGGCGGACCGCCACCGGCTCCTCGGACGTGCTCCTCGAGATCACGCCAGTCCAGTCGCACGTGGACGTGCACCAGATCGTCGACCGCGTGAACGAGCGCGCCCTCGCCATCCTCACGAAACAGCTGAACTACCCGCTCAAGGAAGCGTTCCAGTTCAGCGTAATGCTGTCGGAGGTCTGTCAGAATATTATCGACCACGCCGAGGCGGGCGGCTGGGTCGCGACGCAAACCTACAACTGGTCCAAGCGCCTCGGTCGGAAGGTCGTGACCATCGCCGTCATGGACCTGGGCGTGGGCTTCCACGGCTCCCTCGGGAGCGAGCACGCCGCCCGCTACGGGGCCCGCTGGAGCGATGCTTCCGCCCTGGAGGCGGCTTTCATCCACGGCCTCACGCGTTTCCACGATCCCGGCCGCGGGCAAGGGCTCCAGCAGATCCGAAAGCAGGTAGGACGATGGAACGGCAAGATCTCGATCCGGAGCGGTACGGCCCGCATCGCGGATGTACCCGCCTGGGACGACGCGCCGCCGCTGGAGGAGGACCTGCCGCCGTTCCCGGGCGCGCAGATCAACATCATCCTGCCGTCACGGGACGTGGAGGAGTCCGGGAACGGGGGATCGAAGTGAGCGACCTCGGTGACGTCGTTCCGCTCAGGTTCGACATGTCCGACATGGTGCGGCAGTCTGTGGCCACGCTCTACTCCCACCTGGTCACTCGCCCCACCGGCCAGGCGCTTCGCCTCGGGATCGAAGCGCAGATCACCGAGCTCGGGGCGCTCTGTCTCACCGTACTGGATTTCAGCGAGGTGGTGGTCCTCGACTACAGCTGTGCGGACGAGACCGTGGCCAAGCTCGTCCAGCGGTTCCAGCGGTCCGACCGGCCCGCGGAAGCGTACTTCCTGGCGCGTGGCATCGATGATCGGCACCTGGAGACCATCGACTCCGTCCTGAGCCGTCAGGACCTGGCCATCGCAGCCGAGCTTGGCGACGGCCAACTCGTTCTCCTGGGCGGCCTTAGCGAAGCGGAGCGCAGGGCCTGGCTCGCTCTCGGCAGCCTCGGGTCCGCCACGGCGGACGAGGTGGCCGAGCGGATGGCGACGGAGGGTGAGGGACCCGTGATCGAGCCCATTCGTGACGCCCTCGAGTCCCTCGCCCGCCGGAGGGTCGTAGCGCGCATGGATATCCCGCGCCGGTACTTCTCTCTGCAGTCGCTGCTGCTCGAGGATTAGTCCCGCTTCAGCGCGAGCGACAGCACCCGGTTGATGGCCTTGAGTGCTGCCAGCGAGGCCGCCGACTCCACGTCGCTGTCCACCGGATGAGCGCCCACCAGCGGGAGCGGGCGGCGTCCGAACCGGGGTGAGATCGCCAGCACGCTCACCAGCACGTACTCCCCATCCAGCGCCTGCACGATCGAGGCGAAGTCCAGCTCCAGCCCCAGCCCATCGTTCCACGGCGCGTCCGCCGCCGACCTCAGCGTGGCCGTGGCGGCCGCGCGTGCCCGGCCCGCCTGGGTGTCCACGGCATCCGCCGTGCCCGTCGACTCGCCTCTGCCCCATTTCAGCCGGACGGCTATCGCGACGTGCCCCGCCACGGTCGTGGACTCGAGGCCGGCGTAGACCGGTCGTCCAGCTTCCGCACCGGCCGGCTCCCACACGCTCTCCTGCGCCGCAACGGTATCCGGCGCCGGGCCTTCCGGGTGGGACGGCTCGGCGAGCTGAGCGATCGAGATGACCCGCTGGTCGATGGGGATGCCCAGTCGCTCCTCCAGCAGCCCCCGGATATCCCGGGCAAGGCTCGCCGGATCAGGACCATCCCCGATCAGCAGATGGATCTCCCGCAGGTGTCCTTCCAGGTCCTCGCTCACATACGCGCCCATGACGGACGGCAGCTCGCGCAGCACGGCTTCGGCCGTGGTTTTTGTGCTGATGCGCTTCATCGATGTGCCGGTTGGCGGGGAGAGTGCGACACGGCAGAATGCGGCGGACCGGCCCCGCGCGTCAAGTCGGCGGCCCAACAGGGGCGATTGCAGGCGGCCACGACCGCGTCTACCTTCGCCACGGTGAGACCCGCTCCGACCGCCCTGGATGAACCGATCATGACCGACACAACGCCCCACCCTCCGAGCCGCGGCTCGACCCACGGCCCCTCGACGTCGGGCATCCATGCGGCCGCCCCCGACCGTGAGCCTGGCTCGCCCGTGGTACCCCCCCTCGTGGCCAGCTCGACGTACTTCAATTCACCTGGGTCGCAGGGAGAGGTGCTCTACGGCCGGTATGCCAATAGCGACGCGCACCGGCGGGTCGGCGCCAGAATCGCGGCGCTCGAGGACGCGGAGGCCGGCCTCGTCTGCGGCAGTGGCATGGCCGCCATTTCCCTCGCGGTGCTCACGTTCGCCGGGTCCGGCGACCACATCGTGGCCGCCCGCTCCCTCTACGGCGGCACCCGCACCCTCCTGGATCGTGAGCTCCCGCGACTCGGAATCCGGACCACGTTCGTGGACGCGGACGCCGACTGGGGCGCGGCGATCCTGCCGGAGACGCGAGTGCTGTACCTGGAGGTGCCGGTGAACCCGACCCTCCGCGTGCCCGACATCCGGCCCGTGGCGCGAGCGGCGAGGAATGCCGGCGTGCCACTGATCGTGGACGCGACCTTTGCCACCCCCATCAATTTCCGTCCCCTCGAGCACGGCGCAGACCTGGTCGTCCACAGCGCCACAAAGTATCTCGGGGGCCACTCCGATCTGGTGGCCGGCGCTCTCGCGGGCCGCGCCGAGACGATCGAAGTGGCGAGAGAGCGCCTGAAGTCGTTCGGGCCGAGCCTGGACCCGCACCCCCTCTGGCTCCTGGAGCGCGGGCTCAAGACCCTGGCCGTGCGCGTCCGGCAGCAGAACAGGAGCGCGCACAAGCTCGCGAGCTGGCTCGCCGGACACCCAGCGGTCGAGCGCGTCCACTACCCCGGACTGCTCGACCACCCCGACGCCGCTGTCGCCGCGGAGCTGTTCGACGGGTTCGGCGGGATGCTGGGATTCGTCGTCCGCGGGGGGGACGCGGCCGCCAGTCGTGTCATGAGCCGGTTCGCCCTCATCGCCATGGCTCCCAGCCTCGGGGGTGTGGAGTCCCTGGCTTCGATGCCCCGTTTCACCTCCCACGCAGCCATGTCCGCCGAGGAGCGCCATGCCGCCGGGATCGCCGATGGATTCATCCGCCTGTCCGTCGGCATCGAGGACGAGCCGGACCTCCGGGCCGACCTCCAGCGGGCGCTGGAGGAGGGGGGCTGACTCGCTCCCGGGATCCGTGCGCAAGCTCCTCGTTGCTCTTCTCGTCCTTCTCGGCACTGCCGGGCTCCTCGTCGCGGCCGCCGTGCTCTATCTCCACTCCGCGGAGGTCGAGCGAGATGGAGCCATCGCCGCGGTCGGGCTGACCGCACCCGCCGAGGTCCTCTGGACGCCCCATGGCGTCCCCCACGTCTGGGCCGCCTCCACCCGCGACGCCGTCTTCACACAGGGCTTCCTGCACGCCCGGGACCGGCTCTGGCAGATGGACCTGGTGCGCCGTGCCGTGGAGGGCCGCCTGTCCGAGGTGATGGGGGCCGCCGCCCTCGAAACTGACCGGTTCATGCGACGGCTCGGGCTCTGGGACGCCGCCCGCTCGGGCGTGCCGCTCCTGACCGCCGCCGAGCGCGATCTCATGCAGGCGTATGCCGACGGCGTGAACGCCGCCCTCCAGTCGCGGGATGGCGCCCTTCCGCCCGAGTTCCTCGCCCTGCGCTACAGCCCCGAGCCGTGGCGCATCGAGCATACGCTGGCCGTGGGCAAGATGATGTCCCTCACACTGGCCGCGTACGGCGAGTCCGTTTCCGTGGCAAGGGCGCTCCGCCGGATCGAGCCGGACCGCGTCCCGTGGCTCTTCCCGGACTTCCCGGAATGGGGCGCCACCATCCTCTCCAACGGGCTGCCCGAGCCGCCCGCCACCCCCGCGCTGGCCGCCGCTCTCATCGACCGATACAGTGTGGCGGCCGCGTCCAACTCGTGGGTCGTGCACGGGAGCTTGACCCGCTCCGGTCGGCCCCTCCTCGCCAACGACATGCACCTCGAGCTCCAGGCCCCGGCGCTCTGGTATCTCGTGGCCCTCCACGCCCCGGCCGCCGCGGGTCAACCGGCGCTGGACGTGGTCGGCGTCAGCATTCCCGGCGCTCCGTTCGTGATCACCGGCCGCAACCGCGCTGTCTCCTGGGGCATGACCAACGCGTACGTCGACGACGTCGACCTCTTCATGGAGCGCGTCGACCCCGCCGATTCCACTCGGTATCTCACCCCGGACGGCAGTCGGCCGTTTGAGGTGGTTGCCGAGACCATTCAGGTGAAGGGGCGGGAAGCGCCGGAGATCCTGAAAGTGAGAAGGACTCGGCACGGGCCGATTCTTCCGACCTCCACGGACGCCTCGGGGGACACCCTGCTGGCGCTCCAGTGGACGGCCCTCACGCCCGGCGGCACCGGCGTACGGGGGGTCATGGGCTTCAACCTGTCCCACGACTGGGACTCCTTCGCCGCGGCCGTGGACGACATGGAGGACCCGCACCAGAATCTGGTCTACGCCGACACTGCCGGGCACATCGGCTACATCATGGGCGGCTCCGTGCCGATCCGTGGCGAACGGAGCAATGCCACGGTCGCGCCACAGCCCGGCTGGACCGGTGAGCACGACTGGCACGGTACTCTCCCGTTCGAGGAGCATCCTCGCGCGCTGGATCCCCCGGAAGGGTTCATCGTCACCGCCAACAACCGGCAGGTCGCGGGACCCCTCGCCGGGATCATCAGCCAGACCTGGAATGAGCCCTTCCGCGCGCTGCGGATCGCCGAGATGATCCGCGAGGGGCCGCCGCCCTACGACAGCGACGCCATGCTGCGTATGCAGATGGACGTACTGGACCTCCAGGCCCGGCGCTACGTCGACCGGGCGGTTGAAGCCGCGGTCACCGCGGAGCTACACGAAGCCGCGGAGCTCCTCGGCCAGTGGGATCTCTCGGCCAGCGGAGATTCCCGCGCTGCCGCCATCTTCTACGCCTGGAACGAGATCCTGCGCCGATCGCTCGCACGGGATCTCTACCGCGGCGATTCCGCGTACTTCCCCCGCACTACGGTCAGCGCCGTGCTCGACCGCCGCGCCATTCCGTGGGCTGAGGACCCGGAGCGCAGCTACCGTGCACTCGCCTCCGACGCCATGCGGGGCGCGGTCGAGGCGGCCGGCGGACGGCGCTGGAGCGACGCCAATCGCGCGGTCCACAGCCACGCCCTCGGCGACGTGAAGATCCTGGACTGGCTGCTCGGACTCGATATCGGGCCGTTCCCTCACTATGGCTCACCATCCACCGTGAACGTCGCCCACTGGGCCTTCCGGTCCCCCGCGTCGGACTTCCCGTTCACCACCACCGCCGGCCCCAGCATGCGCCAGGTCATCGACATGGGGAACACCGAGGGCGCCGGCGGGTTCGTCATCCCCACGGGACAGAGCGGCCTCCCCTTCAGCCCGCGGTACGACGACCAGCTTCCACTGTGGCGGGAGGGCGAGCTGCTGACCCTGCCCCTGGAGCGGTCGGCCGTGGAAGCCATGGCCGAGCATCGAATGACACTGGAGCCCCACACGAGGGATGATTGAAGATACGCTCGACCTGGCCATCGTTGGCGCCGGCCCCTGTGGTCTCAGCGCCGCCGTGGCCGCCGCTCAGGCAGGACTGACCGCCGCCGTGTTCGACAAGGGCTGCCTGGCCCGCTCCATCACCCTGTATCCCACCTACGCCACCTTCTTCAGTACGGCCGAGCGACTTGAGATCGGCGACATGCCCTTCATCACGCCGGGGGACAAACCGACCCGCATGGACGCACTCAAGTACTACCGGCGCGTGGCGGTAGAGTACGAGCTGGATGTGCGTCAGTACGAGGAGGTGCTCTCCATCGCGGGCGCGAAAGACCAGTTCGTCCTCGAGACCCGTGGCCGCGGACGTGACCGCCAGGTGCGGGCGCGGAACGTCCTCTTTGCCACCGGCTACGCGGGACAGCCCAACCTCATCGGCATCCCGGGCGAGGAGCTGTCGAAGGTGCACCACTACTTTACCGAAGCCCACCCCTATTTCGATCAGGACGTGGTGGTGATCGGGGCCGGCAACTCCGCGGTGGAGGCCGCGCTGGACTGCTATCGCGCCGGCGCCCGCGTGACGCTCGTCCACTTCCTCGACCACCTCGACCGCGGCGTCAAGCCGTGGATCCTGCCGGATATCGAGAATCGGCTGAAGAACGGCGAGATCGAGGGGCTCTGGAATACCCACGTCATCGAGATCCTTCCCGACCGGATCCGGATCCGCGACGATGCGTCGGGTGAGGAGTCGGAGCTCGAGAACGATTTCGTCCTCGCCATGACTGGCTATCGGCCGGACCCGACACTCCTCGCGGGTGTGGGCGTCACCATCGGCGGCGACACCGGGATTCCGGCGCACGACCCGGAGACGATGGAGACGGACGTCCCCGGAATATTCGTCGCTGGCGTTCTGGCGGCGGGGAACCGCCCCGACAAGGTCTTCATCGAGGACGGCCGCCACCACGGGCCGCTCACGGTCCGGCAGATCCTGAGGGAGCGGGACCAGCGGCCGAGATCTCCGATATCGCTGGGCGTTCCGCCGAGCGTCCGGGCGCAGGATCCGGAGGCGGACGGGATCCGGCAGGAGGGCCCCCCGTCGCCGCGTTGACGCTGCCGTTATCATCCCCCTAGCTTTCCCGTTGGCCACGCGGAGAACTTCCTGGGTGCACTCATAGAGAAGGGCTGGATCATGGCGACACAGACCAAGCTTCCGGTGGGGATCGAGGGTTTCAGCAACGAGCCGTACGAAGACTGGAACGACGCGGACAATGTGCGTCGGATGGAGGCCGCACTGGAGAAGGTCCGCTCCGAGCTGGGGCAGACCTATCCGCTCATCGTGGATGGTGATGAGATCCACGAGGGCGACGTGAAGGAGTCCATCAATCCGGCGAACCCGTCCCAGGTGATCGGGCGCTTCGTCCAGGCCGACCGGGCGCAGGGCGACCGCGCGGTCGACGCCGCCCACGAGTTCTTCACCAGCGAGTGGAGCCGCACGTCCGCCGAGGAGCGTGGCCGCATCTTCATGCGCGCCGCCGACATCATGCGCGAGCGGAAGCTCGAGCTCGCCGCGTGGATGGTCTTCGAGGTATCGAAGAGCTGGACGGAGGCCGTCGCCGACGCCGCCGAGCTCATCGATTTCGTCGACTATTACGCCCGCAAGATGCTCGAGCTCTCCGGTGAGCAGGAGGTCGTTCCGTTTCCCGGCGAGAACAACGAGCTGATCTACGTGCCGCTCGGCGTCGTGCTGGTGATCCCGCCGTGGAACTTCCCGGCCGCCATCATGGGCGGGATGAGCAGCGCCGCTCTGGTCACCGGCAACACGGTGGTGCTCAAGCCGGCCTCCACGGCCCCGGCCATCGCCTGGCAGTTCGTCAAGATCCTGCACGAGGCCGGGGTGCCCAGGAAGGCGATCAGCTTTCTGCCGGGCCCGGGCAGCCAGATCGGCGACTCCCTCGTCGATCATCCGAAGACCCGCATGATTGCCTTCACTGGCTCCAAGGAGGTGGGGCTCCGCATCTTCGAGCGCGCCTCGAAGGTCAGTCCCGGCCAGATCTGGCTCAAGCGCACCATTCTGGAGATGGGCGGCAAGGACGCCCAGATCGTGGACGAGACCGCCGACCTCGACGCCGCGGCCGACGCAATCGTCGCCGGGGCCTTCGGGTTCCAGGGCCAGAAGTGTTCGGCGTGCTCCCGCGCCATCGTCGTCGAGGCCGTCTACGACGAGGTGCTGGAGAAGGCCGTGGCGAAGGCGAAAGAGTTGACGCAGGGCGACACGACCCGGAAGGGGACCTTCATGGGCGCCGTGATCGACAAGAGCGCGTTCCGGAGCATCCGCGAGTACATCGAGATCGGGAAGAAGGAAGGGCGCCTGGTGCTCGGCGGTGACGTGGATGAGTCCAGGGAGGGATACTTCATTCCCCCCACGATCATTGCCGATGTGGACCCGGACGCCCGGATCGCGCAGGAAGAGATCTTCGGTCCCGTGGTCGCGTTCATCAAGGCCCGCGACTTCGATCACGCGCTGGAGATCGCCAATGGCACCGAGTACGGCCTCACCGGCGGCGTCTTCTCCTGCTCCCGTGAGCGCCTCGAGCGTGCGAAGAAGGAGTTCCAGGTCGGGAACCTGTACTTCAACCGAAAGATCACGGGCGCCCTCGTGGGCGTTCAGCCCTTCGGCGGCTTCAACATGAGCGGCACCAACTCCAAGGCCGGTGGCCCGGACTACCTGCTGCTGTTCACGCAAGCCAAGGCGGTCGCCGAGCGCAAGCGCGACGACGTCAGCTGACGCGCTACACGCCAACGAACGCGGGACAGCCCGTGGACCGGGACCCGGTGCCGCACAGCGGTGCCGGGAACTCTCGGCACCCGGTGGGTAGAATCCTCAGGCAATCCGACGGGCGGGCGGATCAACACGAAGGAGCCGGTATGCAGCCGCGGGAACAGATCCTGGAGGTGCTGGAGTCGATCCGGCCCGCCCTTCACAGTGACGGGGGAGATGTCGAGTTCATCGACTTCGACGCCGCGGCCGGCGTGCTCCAGCTGCGGTTCCTCGGCGCGTGCGGCGACTGCCCCATCTCCGAGGTGACCCTCCGCCAGGGCATCGAGCGACGAATCCTGTCGGCGGTCCCCGAGGTACGCGAGGTGCGCGCCTTCTGAGGGCCGCGCGTGTGCTGAACTGAGTCGAGTACGGATGCGGCCGGCGACCTCTCGGGGACGCCGGCCGTTCTTCACATACACACACTGAACCACAGAGTCAGACCATGAACGCGAGTCTCGAAACAAGGGTCAGGGCGGCCCTCGACGGGGTGATCAGCCCCGCCACCGGCCAGAGCGTGCTGGTGAACCAGATCGAGGAGCTGACCATCGCCGAAGGCGTGGTTTCTTTCGGCTTCGCACTCGGCGCGGAGGACCCCGGCACCCTGGTGAGGGATACCCGGGCGGCGGTGGAATCCGTGGAGGGGGTGGAGCGGGTCAAGATCGACGTTCGCCTCCCGCAGACCATGCAGGCGCAGGCTCAGAACCAGCGGCAGGCGCCCCAGCGGCAGAAGGCACCGGGCTCGGTTCCCGCCCCCACACCCAAGGCGGGACTCCTGCCCGGTGTGGAGCACTTCATCGCCGTGAGCTCCGGCAAGGGCGGGGTGGGGAAGTCCACCGTCGCCGCCAATCTCGCCGTCGCGCTCGCGAAAGAGGGCAGGACCGTGGGGCTCCTGGATGCCGATATCTACGGCCCCAACATCCCAATCATGTTCGGCGAGAAGCGACGCCCGCAGGTGACCGGCGCGAAGGGGCAGGAACGGATCGTCCCCCTCCAGGCGCACGGGGTGAAGCTCATGAGCCTCGGGTTCCTGCTGGAGGAGGAGCAGCCGGCGATCATGCGGGGTCCGCTCGTCACGGGCGTGCTGAAGCAGTTCCTGGAGCAGGTGGAGTGGGGCGATCTGGATGTGCTGGTCATCGACCTGCCCCCCGGCACCGGCGACGCCCAGCTGTCTCTCGTTCAGACCATCGACCTGGACGGCGCGGTGATGGTCACCACCCCACAGGACGTGTCCACCGGGGACGTGCGACGGGCGATCCGGATGTTCGAGCGGGTCAACACGGATGTACTCGGGATCATCGAAAACATGAGTGGCTTCGTCTGTCCCGGCTGTGGGGATCGGCACGAGATCTTCGGCTCGGGCGGCGGCAGGACGCTGGCGGAGACGATGGATGTGGCCTTCCTCGGAGAGGTGCCGCTGGATACCGCCGTGCGGACGGCCGGCGATACCGGCCAACCCACCGCGCTGTCCGCTCCGGACTCTCCCGCCGGTCGCGCGTTCAACGAGATCGCCGCGCGCATCCTCCGCCTCGTGGAGGAGGGCGTCACGGTGTGAGCGCACCGCGTGTAACGCTCCTCACCGATTTCGGAACCCAGGACGGCTACGCCGCGGCGATGGCGGGAGTCATCGCCGCGGCGGCTCCCGGTTCGATCATCGACCACGCCAGCCACGACATCCCCCAGGGCGATATCCTCGGCGCCAGCCTCACGCTCTCACGCTACGCATTCCTATATCCGGCAGGCACCGTGCACCTGGTGGTGGTGGATCCGGGTGTCGGTACAGGTCGGCGTGCCCTGGCAGCGGCCGCCGGGGGGCGGCTCTTCGTGGCACCGGACAACGGGGTGCTCACGCGTGTGATTCGCCACACCGGTGACGTACGTCTGGTCCGGCTGGACCGCCCCCCCATGGCCACCGACCCGAGCATTTCCGCCACCTTCCACGGACGCGACGTCTTCGCGCCGGCGGCCGGGCGTCTCGCATCCGGTGCACCCCTGGAAGCGCTGGGTGCAGCCACCGAGAACCCCGTCCTCCTCCCCCACCCAGAGCCGACGCGGAATGGGGCCTCGGTGGCGGGGGAGGTGATCCAGGTGGACCGCTTCGGCAATCTGATCACCAACATTCCACGGGACTGCCTCGCCCAGACGGCGCGCGTCTCCGTAGAGGGGCGGTACGTGGGTCCGCTCCGGCGCACTTACGGCGACGTGGAGCAGGGGGCGTTGGTGGCGCTCGTGGGCTCTCTGGGGCTGCTCGAGGTGTCGGTACGAGACGGCAGCGCCGCGGCTCGACTGGACGTCGGCCGCGGCGCTGCAGTCACCGTCGGAGGCTGACCGGCATCCGCTCAGCGGAAAGCCATTTGAACGAGTGGGACGTCCTCAGCTCTCCAGCCAGTCCCGGTCCGCCTGCGTGAGGCGCCGCCGCCGCGGCGCGAACAGGCGCATCGCCACGTATCCGATCAGTGCGAGAGGCGCCACAGTGAAGAGCAGGAACTTCGCGAGGCCGAGCGCCAGCCCGAACACCGCACCCACCAGGGCCAGCACGATGGAGATCCCCACCACGGCCACGAGGCCCACGATCACGAAGGTCAGCAGAGATGACAGCATAATTCCTCCTCGTTCTACGGTGCGACCGTTGCCGGAGCGATCCAGCGGACGTCGATGGTGCCGAACGCGCCCTCGACCTTCACGGTGAGGTGGTGTTCGGCGGTCTCCCAGTTCTGGGAGTAGTGACTCCCGTCCCTCTTGTGGAAGCCGGTACCGTTGAAATCGGCGAGGAAGGTATCCTTGTCGACCCGGACTCCCACGTTCTCGGGCACGCGCAGCGTCAGACTGCCCAGTGCGATGGTCACCTCCGCGGCCATGTCGCGCTGCCAGGCACCCGAGAAATCCAGCGTGAGATCGCCCACGCCCCCTTCGGCCCTGACCCGGGCGCAGTTCGCGTTGCCGAGGCCCCGTGCCTCCAGCGCCGCGGCACCCATCTGGATCCGCAGCGACTCGCACGCCACGCGGTTCGGCTCCGAGAACCGGATCTCAGTCTCGCTCGCGCCCGTTTCAATGTCGGCGCGCGCCAGCCTGAGGCCGCCCAGCTCGATATCGGCCTCCACCGCACCGAAATCGAGGTCCAGGTCGAGCGGGACGTCCGGCGACAGCGCAAGCTTCATCTTCCCGGATTCCGTGTTCCGGATCTTGATCCCCTTCCCGCGGCCCTCGACCCCCACCTCCAGACGACCGCTACGGTAATCCGTCACCGGTTCGAACGTGTCCGAGTCGTAGCGGATGTCGGTGCGGTAGAGCTCCCCGGCCCCGCCCGGCAGGATCGACAGCATGCCGGCGCCATAGCGTACGTGCACGTCCAGGCGGGACTCCTGCGCGCGCTGCCGGAAGGACGTCACGTTCCTCCAGTCCTGAGCGCGGGCCTGAACCGGGACCATGCCCAGTGCCAGCCCGGCGATCAGCATTTGCCTAAACATTCATCGTCTCCTCACCGACGATCGGCTCCGGCACCTCGCCCAGCGGACGCGTGCCGCCGCGCGAGATCAGGAAGGCGCCGAACCCGATCGTGAACGCGGCCCAGGTCAGCATCACCGCCATGAAGGTCAGCAGCCCCTGGAGGAAGCCGAGCCATGGCCCCGCCATGCTGACGAAATGTGCCGCCAGGTACAGCACTACCAGCAGACCGACACCCGTCACCACGTAGTAGTAGGAGTTCGCACGCGTGAACCAGTCATCCCCCGTGAACCGCCGCTCCGCCAGCGCCTCGCCGGCGCCGTGCGCCACGGCCAGGTAGCCCCCGATCGCCGCCAGCACCACGGCCACCGGGAAGAGCGGCGCGAACACCAGGATCAGCGGGATCCCGACGATCGAGATCGCCAGGGCCAGCAGTCCCAGGATGTACGCAGGCAGTACCAGGAATGAGCCGGCCAGCCCCACGAGCCCGGAGCGCAGCGTCTGGTGTCGCGCCGTGTCGGCGATCCCCTCGAGATAGCTCCGGCCGAAGAACACGGCCAGGAAGCCGAGCCCCACCAGTATCCCGTACGCCATCAGGGTAGAGAACACACCGCCAAGACCGCGGATGATCGGTCGCCACGGAGACGACCACTGGTCCATCCAGCTGCTCTCGTTCCTCATTTCCGACCGCAGCTCGTCCCGCATCTCCGACCGCACGCTCCGCTCCACTTCACGCCGCAGCTCGCGTAGTGCCGGGATGTTCAGGTTCTCCAAGTCCTCCAGGTTCTCCAGCTGCTCGAGCCGCTTCAGCTGGTCGAGCCCTTCCAGTGCATTCAGCGCCTCTGGATCCTCGATCAGGCGCTCCATCTCGCGGAGTCGCTCGTTCAGCCGCTGGATGCTGTCGGACGCCCCATCGAGCTCCACCGGCGCGGCGGTGGGCGCAGGCGCCTGATCCCGCGCATTCCGAACCGCCGCCTCCAGCTCGCGGTCCAGGCGGCGAGCCACCGCCGACCCGCCCGACGGCGGCTCCCAGTCCACCAGCAGGTCTGGCAGCGCTGCGGTGGGCGCGTCCATCGCTCGCTGGAGCAGGTCTCGCCACGCGCTGTCGAGAGCGTCCCGCCTCTCGTACGTGCCGATTCTCTCGCCGTTCAGCCGGACCGCGCCCTCGTCATCCAGGGTGAGCGTGAGCCGCTTCCCTGCCGCGAGCTCGAGCTCCATCTGAGCACCCTCGCTCGAAACCGCGATGTCGCTGGACAGGATCGGTGTGACCGGTGCGGCCGGTGCCTCCTGCGCGCCCACGGGCGTCGCGAGGACCGTCGCGGCGATCAGGATCGGGACCAGACAGGTATCAAAAGACATACGTCGCATGTTCGGTTCTCCGCGATTCCGAGCGGAACAGGTTCTGATAGAGCACATATGTGGAGCCTGCTGTGATCGTGGCGAAGAGGACCGCCGCCAGGCCGATCTCTCCTCGTCCCACCGTCTGCACCAATGCCGCGGCCTGCGTCAGCCACGCCGCCAGCGAAGTGCCGGCGAACTCCGCCCACGCCCACTGCCAGCCGCTGCTCGCGGCCCGACCCACCAGGTCGCTGGACAGCGACCAGAGGCCCTGCGGTGTCACACCCGGCTGCGACATCACCCACGAGACGAGCAGGGTGGCCCCGACGACAGGTAGTGCGAGCAGCGCCGCTGCCGCCGCCCAGCCGCGGGTGGTGTGCGGAGTTACCCGCTCGACCCAGGCTGTGGCCCCGGCGAACGCTTCTCGCCGCACCCGCACCTGCGCCATCACGCTGTCTGCGAATGCCACCGAAGGCGCGAACTGCTGTAGAGTGGAGAGGGCTCCGAACAGCGAGCTCAGCTCCTCCACCTCCACACGGCAGTCGGGGCACGAAGTGACGTGCGCTTCCACCACGCGCCGCTGCCCTTCGTCGAGAGCATTCTCGACAAACGACTCCAGCCGCTCCGGGGTGGGATGATTCAGCATGTCGTTCACTTCCGTCGCTCCAGTCCTCGTGTCCGTCGTACCCTACGGGGGCACGCCCGTGAGAGTTTCACGTTCTCAGATGCTGCAGATTTTCGCGTAATTCGTTGCGCCCGCAATGGATATAGGTCTTCACCGTACCGAGGGGCAGGTCCATGATCTCGGCGATCTCGTCGTAGGGCCGCCCTTCCACGTGCCAAAGCAGGATTGCCTCCCTGTACTGGGGCCTCAGCTGTGCGATCGCCGCCTCGATTTCCGTCCCGATTTCCTGGCTTTGAGCGTACTGCTCCGGGTCCAGCCCCGTACTGGCAGGCGTGAACGAGGTGGCTTCCGCCTGCTCCTGCGTGCGCGCGTGCGGAGAGCCGTCCAGCGACAGGGTGTTCACCTCCTTCTTCCGGAGGTGATCGATCGTCGTATTGTGCGCGATCTTGAAAATCCAGCTGCTGAACTTGTACGAAGGGTCGTAGCGGTCGAGGGCGTTCAGCACCTTCACGAACGTGTCCTGGGCGAGGTCTTCGGACAACTCGCGGTCGCGGACCATGCGGTAGATGACGCTGAAGACCGGTCGCTCGTAGCGGCGGATCAGCTCCCGGAACGCCGATTCACGCCCTGCACGGGCGTGCTCGATGACGTCCTTGTCGGACAGCTGCGCGTAATCCACCGTCTCCTGCGGTTCATTCGGGCCCCGTCCATCCCTACGCGGATCGCGGGCGGTCGGTTTCAGCGCGCGTGCCCGAAGACCCTGGGGGGGCGTACCTTCGGCGGCACGGGCAATCCTCCAATGTATGATGGCGGTCGCGAGCGCGCGACGCTGACGCGCGGAGTGGGCGCGGGGGTGCGGGGGCGCGGTGGTGTCGGTGTTGCAGGGGACGAAGGACTCGACAGGGGTCCAGGACGAGGAACGGGTGAACGGATGCGAATCGGGCTGATCAGCGACACACATGGCCGTCTCAGGAACGAGGTGTACGATCTGTTCGACGGCGTGGAGCACATCCTCCATGCCGGCGATGTAGGTCCCCCGGATCTCCTGGTGGAGCTCGAGGCCATCGCGCCGGTCACGGCGGTGTACGGAAACACGGATGGGTTCCCGCTGCGGGAGCGCACGACCAATGTGGCGGTCCTCGATCTGGATGGGCATCGGGTGGTGGTGCTGCACGGGGACAAGCTCGGATCGCCCACACCCGAGCGGCTCCGGCTGTCACACCCGGACGCGCGGGTGATCGTATACGGCCACACACACCGCCCGCTCGTGGATGAGACGGAGGGCATCCTGGTGGTCAATCCGGGCTCCGCGGGAGCGGCCCGGTTCGGCATTCCTCCGTCGGTCGGCATCCTGACGCTCGGCGACGTCGTGAGCGTGGAGCTGCTGCAGCTGCCGGGTTCGCCCGGTCAGTAGGCGTGGTCTTCCAGGTCGGGCTCGCGAGCGAGCTCCAGCAGCGCCGACCGTGGATCTTCGCATTCCTCGAGCCGTGACCGCAGCCGTCTGAAGGTCTGGCGCAGGCGCCGCTCGCGCTCGGCCATGGCCGGCTCCGGTGGCGCGTCGACCCACTCCGGCTCCGTGGCATCGGACGCCTCCACGTCCGGGCTGGCGCTCGTGAGGGGGCGTACGCTCAGGCCGTCGAGGACGAGCGCCAGGCCGTATGCCGGCTCCAGGCGCTCTTCGCGGGCGATGTCATACGCCTGCTCGGCCAGGGGCCGCTCCAGTCCGCGGTCTTCGGCCTCGTCGACGAGCCGCTCCCGGCGCTGCTCCTCCGCTCCGCCGAGTGCTTCGACGGTCCGGAGCAGCTCGTCCACCCGCGCCCCGGCCCTGGCGGCCTCTTCGTCCTGGCTGTCTTGATGATTTCTCATGGCCGCCGTCCGGTGCAAGCGGCGTACCTTCCACGGACGGATCTCACGGAGCCGTGAGCCGCCGGGCCTCCCCCGGGTTACGTCGGAACCAGCGCTCGACGAGCAGCATTTCGGCGATCCCATCGTGGCCGATTCGAGGCTCGGGAGCGGGAGGGGTGCGGAGGATCTGATCCACCCTTCGGCTGAGCTCCCTCCGCTCCAGGCGGTTTTGTGGCGGCGGCAGCTCGGCCATCACGAGACCGCGTTGCAGGACGTAGATCCGGTCCTCCCCGCCGTGGCCGGGAACGGTGTAGAGCGCAGAGAGTCGGTCCAGCGCGCGGTCCATCCGGACGAGCGAGGACCGCAGGCTTCGGAGCGCCTCCATCCTCTCGAGGACGACGGCCGCATACTCGAACAGCCAACGCTCCATCGCACGATCCAGGTGCCGCTGCAACCGGATCAGCGGCTCGTTGCTCTCCCCGCGCAGGAACGAGCGCGCCGTTTCCAGCCGCTGTGCGTATTCCCGCTCCGTACAGCCGCCCGCGCAGGGCGCCACGCACCGATGGAACTCCGCCCGTGCGCAGAGCGGGACGTACTCCGAGCCGAACAGCTCCGTCTGGTCCGCAAACCGCATGGGCGTGGTCCCGGGGCAGTCCCTGAGCTGGAGCGCGTCTGTCAGCACCCGCACGGCCTCCCGGACCCGCTCCGCCCCCAGCAGCGGCCCGAAGTACTCGGAGCCGTCATCGACCGGTCTCGTCGTAGCGAGAATCCGCGCTGCCGGCTCCTTCGGCACCCGAACGAAACAGACCGCCCGCTCCTTCTTGTGCTGGACGTTGAACGGAGGTCGTATCCGGCGGATCTGTCGGAACTCGCCCAGCAGCGCCGAGAACTCGTTCGCGTGGTCGTCCCACTCCACCCGCTCCGTGAAGCCCAGGATCTCCGCGGCCTTCTCGCTCGGGTCCGCACGGAAGTAGCTCAACAGCCGACTGCGCACGCGGATCGACTTCCCGACGTACAGCACCTGCCCCCCGGGCCCCAGCATCCGGTACACGCCCGGCCGGTTCTCCGCATGCGACCGTACGTGCTCCCGGAGCGCCGGATCCGGTGCGGGGGCGGCGCGAACGGGCGCGGTGTGTGGTTTCGCGTGGGTGGAGTTCATGGCGTCTGAAGTTTCAACTTTCGGCCTTTGTTCGGCAAGGGCCGTGGGCGCGGGGGTCGCGCGCCACGGGAGGGTCCCCCTATCATCCAGCCGTTCCCGACCGGAGTCACTCGTACGAATCGCCTGTGCCTGCTCCCACACCGCTCAACGGTCTGCGCGTCCTGGATCTGTGCCAGAACCTGGCGGGGCCCTATGCCACCCAGATCCTGGCCGACTTCGGCGCGGACGTCATCAAGGTGGAGCCGCCCGGCGGCGACCCGGCGCGGCTGTGGGGCCCGCCGTTCATGGATGGAGAGAGCCCGCTGTACCTGTGCGCGAATCGGAACAAGCGGAGCGTGGTACTGGACCTCCAGGCGGAGGCGGGGCGAGAGGCGCTGCGGCGGCTCGCGCGGCGGTCGCACGTGTTTGCGCAGGCGTTCCGGTCCGGAGTGATGGAGCGGCTGGGGTTCGGGTACGAGGAGGTGCGAGCGCTCCGTCCGGATGTCATCTACGTGTCCGTGACCGCGTTCGGCACCGCGGGTCCGCTCCGCGAGCATCCCGGCTACGACCCGCTCATGCAGGCGTACGCGGGGCTGATGTCGGTCACGGGTCACGAGGGCGCGCCGCCGGCGCGGGTCGGGACGTCTCTGGTGGACATGGGGACGGGGCTGTGGACGGCGATGGCGGTCCTCGCCGAGGCGGGGCGCCGGGGCTGGTCCGGGGGTCGGAGTGCGGGTGTGGAGGCCGAGGCTGAGGCCGTGCACATTACGACATCGCTCCTGGACACGTCGCTGGCCTGGATGGCGTATCACCTCCAGGGGCACCTGGCGACGGGCCGGGTGCCGGGCCCGAGCGGATCGGGGCTGGGCATGATCGCGCCGTACGAGGCGTTCCCAGCGGCGGACGGGAACGTGATGATCGCGGCCGCCAACGACGGTCTTTTCCGCCGACTTTGCGGCGCACTGGACCTCGCGCAACTGGCGGAGGATCCCCGGTTTGCCGCGAACGCCGATCGCGTGGCGCACCGGGAGGGGCTGGTGGCCGTTCTCACGGAGCGGACGCGGCGTCTCGATTCCGCCGAGCTGGTGAGGCGGCTGCGGCAGGCGGGGGTGCCGTGCGCGCCGATCCAGGACGTGGGGCAGGTCGTCCGTGATGAGCAGGTGGCGGCCTCGGGGATGCTGCGGCGTGTGGCGGAGAGGGAGGCGTACGTAGATGTGGCGCTACCCGTGCGCTGGGACGGCGAACGGGCCGACGCCCGTCGGGCTCCTCCTGCCGCGGGAGCGGACACGGCGGAGGTGCTGGCCGAGATTGGAATGACGGAGGGGTCGTGAGGATCGTAGGCGGAAAATGGGCGGGCAGGGACCTGGTCTCACCGGGGGGGAGGGTGCGCCCCACTGCCGAAGACCTGCGCGTCCGCTGGATGGATCTCATCGAGGAACACCTGGAGGGGGCCCGTGTCCTCGACCTGTACGCGGGAACCGGTGCCCTCGGCATCGAGGCACTGTCCCGCGGGGCCCGCTCCGTGGATTTCCTCGAGAACAGTCCGTCGGCGCTCCACTCGCTGAAGGCCAACGTGGCGGCCGTGAGGGTGAAGGACCGAACGCGGATCTTCAAGCGCGACGCGCTTCGCTGGGTGCAGAAGCTGGACCCCCACTCCTACGACCTCGCCTTCGCGGACCCACCGTACGCGTCGAGGCAGTCGGACCGGCTGGTGGAAAGCTGGCAGGCGTCCCCTTTCGCTGGCGTGTTCGTGGTCGAGCACGCGGCCGACCATCGGCTGCCCCCCGGGGGGCTCACCTACACGTACGGCGACTCCGCGCTGACGCTCTACCGCGTCGACCCGGCCGGCCCGTCCAGCTGAGCCGAAACCTCCGCGGGGCCGATCAGCGCCACGCGCTCCACCCGAACCCGCTCCGGGTCCTTCACCGCTGGCATGCCGGACAGTAGAAGGCGCTGCGATTCGTCAGCACCGTCCGTTTCACTGGAGTGCCGCAGCGGCGGCAGGGACGGCCCGCGCGGCCATACACTTCGAGGAGCGGCTCGAACCCACCCGCCTCTCCGGAGCCGTCACGGTAATCGGAGAAGGTGGTGCCGCGGTGCTCAATGGCGCGGGCGAGGACATCACGGAGCGCGTCTCGCAGGCGACCGGCCTCGGCCCGGGTGATCCGATGGCCCCGGCGCGTGGGCCGGATCTCAGCCCGGAACAGGGCTTCGAGGGCGTAGATGTTCCCTACGCCGGCGACGCGGCGCTGGTCGAGCAGGAAATTCCGGACCGGTGTGCGGGTCGCTTTCGTGAGCGCCCAGAGTGCATCGGCGGTGAACGCGTCGGACAGGGGCTCGAGCCCGAGCTCCAGGTCCCGTGCGGCCCATGCCTCGGCGTGGTAGCGCTGGAGCAAACCGAACCGGCGGGTGTCGTCGTAGAGGAGGTTGCGGCCGTCGTCGAGCTCGAACGCCACCGCGACGTGAGCGAGCTCGCCGGCGCGGGGTGCGTCGCTGGTCACGAGCCGACCGGTCATCCCGAGGTTGACGACGAGGCGGCCGGCGTCGTCGAGGTGCAGCACGATGTTCTTCCCGCGCCGCCCCACGCCGGTGATGGTGCGACCCACGATGGAGTCCGTGAACGCGTCGGGGGGTGCGGCGAGGACGTCGTCGTGTGTGACGCGGACCTGGGTAATGCGGCGGCCGGCCAGGCGCGGATCGAGGTCGCGGGCGATGGTCTCCGCCTCGGGCAGCTCCGGCATCAGCCCCCGGCTCGCTCGAGTTCGCGCCAGCCGATATCGGTGCGGTACTGGCGTCCCTCGAACGAGATCCGACCGGCGGCCGAGCGGCTCCGCTCCATGGCGGTCTCGACGTCCGGTCCAAGGCCGGTGACGGCGAGGACGCGTCCGCCGTCAGTGACGAGCTGTCCGTTCTTCCGGTGTGTGCCCGCGTGGAACACCAGGACGTCATCGGCGCGCTCGAGCCCGTCCGGGATCGTAATGACCTTGCCCTTCTCGTAGCTCCCGGGGTAACCGCCCGAAGCCAGCACGGTGGTGACGGCGGCGGCATCCTTCCAGTCGAGCTGGAGGTCGCGCACGGACGCGCCGCGGGCGATGGCCCGGAGGGGCTCCAGGAGCGACGAGTCCAGGAGCGGGAGGACGACCTGCGTCTCGGGGTCTCCGAAGCGGCAGTTGAACTCGACGACCTTTGCCCCACCGTCCGTGAGCATCAGGCCGGCGTAGAGTAGGCCGCGGAAGGGACGGTCGCGGCGGCGCATCTCGCCGAGCGTCGGGAGCAGGATGGTGTCGCGCACCTGATCGAGGAGCGCCTGGTCCACCAGGGAGACCGGGGCGTAGGCGCCCATACCCCCGGTGTTCGGGCCCGTATCCCCCTCGCCCAGCCGCTTGTGGTCCTGCGAGGGCCGGAGAAGGACGACGTCGCGCCCGTCCGTGAGGGCGAACACGCTGAGCTCCTCCCCGCTCATGCACGTCTCTACCACCACCTGCTGCCCGGCTTCTCCGAAGTCGTGCGCGCTGAGCATCCGGTCCACCGCGTGCAGCGCTTCATCCTCGCTGGTGCAGACGATGGCGCCCTTGCCGGCGGCCAGCCCGGAGGCCTTTACGACGATGGGCGCTCCACGCTCGCGGATGTACGCGCGAGCGCGCTCCACGTCGGTGAACACCTCGTACTCGGCGGTGGGGACGCCCGCCCTCCGCATCACATCCTTGGAGAACGCCTTCGACGCCTCGATCTCGGCGGCGCCGGCCGTGGGTCCGAACGCGGGGACGCCATGGGCGTGGAGCGCGTCGACGAGACCGGCCGCGAGCGGGCCCTCCGGCCCGACCACTACCAGGTCGAGGTCGCTGCCACCCGCCCAGCCGGTGATCCCGCTCACGTCCGCGGGGTCGAACGGGATGGACTTCGCGAAGGCGTGGGTCCCGCCATTTCCGCGAGTGATGAAGAACTCGGCGGAGGGCGAATCGCGATGGAGCTTCCAGAGGAGGGTGTGCTCGCGTCCGCCATTGCCGACGATCAGAATTTTCATGGCTCTCGGGAATCGGGGATCGGGTCCTGCCCAGATCCCGAATATAGGGGGTGCCGCTCGGGATGCACGGGGCTGCCAGCCCACCTCCCGAGCGGCGGCGCTACGCCCCGCGGAACGCGTCGGTGACGTTCTTCCGCAGCCGGTCGGCGGCGTCCCGTGCCCCGTGGGCGACCTGGTCGAAAATCTCCATGGCACCCTCGCGGTACGACTTCGATGCCTGCTTCAGGTCCTCCACGTACGGCTGTCGGGGTGCGTTCCGGCGCTGATACTCGCCGCGCAGGATGCGGTCGTACTCGCCGGACTCGATCCAGTCCCGGAGCTCGGCGGCGCGGAGGGTGTGGAAGGGGTGGGTGGTGCCCAGGAGGTTGAGGACCTTGAAGACGGAGTCGGCGAGGTCGCCCTCGGAACGGTACTCGTCCGCCTGCTCGAGGAACGCATTGAGATCGGTCTCCTCGGCGGTCCCGCCCCCCGCGAGCTTGAGCGAGGTGCCGAGGGCGGCGCTGGGGTCCTGGACGGCGAGGAGCCCTGCGCGGTCGGAGGAGAGCTCGGCCTTGCGGCTCCACTCCAGGAGGCCGAGCAGTACGGCCCGGGCGGCGATCCCCACGATCGGGTATCCGATGTTGGCCAGCTGGAGCAGGATGACGAGCATGGTCCGGTAAAGCACATGACCGGACATGATGTGCCCGACCTCGTGGCCCATGAGGAAGATCTGCTCCTCCGCGTCCAGAAGCCGGATCGATCCGCTGTTGAGCACGATGAACGGGTGGTCCATGCCGTACGCGCCTGCGTTGACCACGGGCGTCTGCGAGATGAAGAGGGGGTACTCCTCGGGCGCGTCCATGGTCTCCAGGACGTGCTGGTAGCGGGCGTATATGTCCGGAAACTGCTTCGGCCCAACGCGCACCCCGTTGGCCTGGAACGCGAGCCGAACGGGCTTCTCGCCGAAGAACCCGAACAGTTTGCGGAGGACCTCGTCGAACGCGGGGACCCGACGCAGCGCGGCCAGGGCGGCTCGGTCCGCCGGATGCTCCCAGCTCTCCCCGCCGATGTCGGTGAGGATGATCCGCTTCCGCTGGACGATGTCGCTCTCGGTCATGGTGCTCTCTCCTGGACGTGCGGCGAGCGCGGGCGTACGTGTCGGCCCGAACGTGTGCCTCCGTACGCCCGGGAGCGGGCGCGGGTTTCGGTCACGGTGCCCCGTCCAGCGCCTGGGCCACGTCGTCGATGAGGTCCCGGGGGTCCTCGATCCCGACGGAGAGACGGACGAGGCCGTCGCTGATCCCCATGGCTTTGCGGCGGTCTGGCGCGACGGCCGCGTGGGTCTGCATGGCGGGGTGACCGATGAGGCTCTCGACCCCGCCGAGGCTCTCGGCGAGGGAGAAGATGCGGGTGGCTTCCACCATGCCGCGCGCCCGCTCCAGAGAGCCAAGCTCGATGCTGATCATCCCCGTGAAACCCTTCATCTGCCTTGCCGCCAGGTCGTGCTGCGGGTGCGACGGAAGACCGGGGTAGTTCACCGCCTCCACCTTGGGGTGCTCGGCCAGAAACTGCGCCATCTTCAGCCCATTGCGGTTGTGGGCTTCCATCCGGACGGCCAGCGTCTTCGTGCCCCGCAGCGTGAGCCAGCAGTCCATGGGCCCGGGCACCGCGCCCGCCGCCTTCTGCATGTAGTAGAGATGCTCGCCCCACTCATCGTGGCTGGTGACGACCATCCCGCCCACCACATCGCTGTGGCCATTCAGGTACTTGGTCGTCGAGTGCACCACCACGTCGATCCCGTGCTCCAGCGGGCGCTGGTTGTAGGGCGAGGCAAAGGTATTGTCCACGGCGGTGGGGATGCCTGCGTCACGCCCGATCTGCGCCGCCACGGCCAGGTCCGTGAGCCGCATCATGGGGTTCGTGGGGGTCTCCAGGTAGATCAGCTTCGTCTCGGGCCGGATCGCCCGTCGGATCTCGTCCGGGTCGCGGCCATCGATGTAGGTGAACTCGATCCCCAGGCGGGCGAGCACCGTGTTGAACATGCGGGTGGTGCCGCCGTAGGTGTTCTCCTCGCTCACCACGTGATCGCCCGCCGACAGCTTCTTCACCAGCGCCTCGATGGCCGCCAGGCCGCTGCCGAACGCCGCGCCGTAGTGCCCACCCTCCAGGGCGGCCACATTGGCCTGCAGCGCGTCGCGGGTGGGGTTCGTCACCCGCGCGTACTCGTAGCCCAGCTTTGGCTCGCCCAGCGCCGGCTGGACATACGTGGATGTCTGATAGACCGGGGGCATGATCGCGCCGGTCGTCGGGTCCGGCTGCTGGCCGGCGTGGATGGCGCGCGTGGCGAATCGGTGGTCGCTCATGATGGGTTGGTGCTTTTTCTGCTGTGAAGGTTTTAGGGCCGGCTGAAGATACGGTGACCCGCCGATCACTACAAACGAACCCGGACGGGTTACAGGGCACAGTTCACAGGGCACAGTTCATTTCAAATCCGTACTCCGAGATCCGAATCATGGCCGATCTGAATACCAGGCGAGTAACGGCGGAAGGGGCGTCGCCGGAAAAATGGGTGGCGGTGCTCCACGGAATCTATGGTGCGGGTCGTAACTGGGGCTCGGTGGCCCGGGACCTGGTGAGCGCGCGGCCGGAGTGGGGTGTGGTGCTGGTAGACCTGCGGCAGCATGGCGACTCCATGGGGTTCGAGGGTCCGCATACGGTGGAGCGGACAGCGGCGGACCTGTCGGGGCTGGAGGTCCCCGGTGGCGTTCGTGTGCTCATGGGGCATTCCTTCGGCGGAAAGATCGCGCTGCTGCGCGCGCGTGAGGACGAGGGGATCGAGCAGGTCTGGGTGGTGGATTCCACCCCGGAGTCGCGGGACCCGAGCGGGAGCGCGTGGGGGATGCTGCGGGTGCTGCGCTCGATGCCGTCGTCGTTCGAGGACCGGGACGCGGCGGTGGCGGCGTTGGAGTCGGCGGGGGTGAGTCGCCCGATCGCGCTCTGGATGAGCACGAACCTGGAATGGATGGGCGAGGAGTACGTCTGGCGCATCGACATGGACGACATGGAGGAGCTGCTCGGCGACTTCTTCCGCACCGACTTGTGGGATATGGTGGAATCCCCGCGGGAGGGGCTCGAGCTCCATTTCATCCGAGCCACCGAATCGTCGGTGCTGGAGCTGGATGCGGCCGAGCGGATCCGGGCGGCCGGCCGGAGGACGGGAAGGGTGTTCGTGCATGACGTGCTCGGCGGTCACTGGCTGAACGCGGACAATCCGGATGCGGTGGTGGAGCTGGTCGCCTCGCGGCTCGATTGAGGCACTGGCGCGATGGTTGCCCCTGCCGTCGTGCGTCGCTCGATCACCGGGTGGCGGATTGACGATGGTCGGCCGGTTCCGGTACGTTTCGTGGCTGGGAGAGCGGGAGCCGACGCGATCGGGCGTCGGCTCCTTTGACATTGGAAGGCGGAATGAGCTTCGAGATTCCTGAAGGACTGATGGTGAGCGTGTCGGGCGTGCGCGGGAAAGTGGGCGATGCGCTGACGCCGGACGTGGTTCTGCGGTTCGCCGCTGCCTTTGGCGCGTACCTGCGCGAGGCCGCGCCGGGCGAGCGGCCCACGGTGGTGCTGGGCCGGGACTCGCGCACTTCCGGCCCGCTCCTGGCGAGGGCGGTGAGCGCGGCGCTGGAGGGGGTGGGCTGTGACGTGGTGGACGTGGGGCTGGTCCCGACGCCCACGGTGCTGATGTCCATCGGGCACCACGGCGCGCAGGGTGGGATCATCGTGACGGCCAGCCACAACCCGATCGAGTGGAACGCCCTCAAGCTGGCGTCGGGCGAGGGGATGTTCCTGGACGGGGGTCAGGCGGAGGCGATGCGGGCCGAGCTGGAGCGGCGGCCGCCGTGGCAGGGCTGGGACGGCATCGGATCGCTCACGCGGGATGAGGACGCGGCCGACCGCCACATCCGGGCGATCCTCGACCTTCCGTATCTCGATGTCAGCGCGCTGCGCGAGCGGGCGTTCACCGTGGCGCTGGACTGTGTGCACGGCGCGGGGGCGGTCATACTGCCACGGCTGCTGGAAGAGCTGGGGTGCAAGGTCCACGGGATCGGACTGGAGCCCGACGGGCGCTTCCCGCGAAAGCCCGAGCCGGTGGCCGCGAACCTGGGCGACCTGGAGTCTCTGGTGACGGAGACGGGCGCTGATATCGGGATCGCGACGGACCCGGACGCGGACCGGCTGTCGCTGGTCGACGAGACCGGCCGCGCCATGGGCGAGGACTACACGCTGGCGCTCGCGACTCGACTCGTGCTGCGGCACCAGGCGGGCGCCGTAGTGACGAACCTGTCGACGAGCCGCGTGGTGGAGGACGCCGCCCGGGACGGGGGTGGGACCTTCCACAGAGCGGCCGTGGGCGAGATCAACGTGGCGCGCCGGATGCAGCAGGAGGGGGCGGTCGTAGGCGGTGAGGGGAACGGCGGCGTGATCCTCCCGGCGGTGCAGCATACGCGCGACGCCCAGGTGGCGGCCGCGCTGGTGCTGCAGCTGATGCTGGAGACGGGATCCACGCCCGGCGAGCTCGTCTCCGCGGCCCCGCGCTACGCGATCGTGAAGGACAGCGTGGAGCGGCCGAAGGGGGAGCTCGGGCCGGTGTACGACCGACTGGAAACGCAGCTGGATGCCGCCGAGGCCGACCGTCAGGACGGGCTCTGGCTCGCCTGGCCCGAGGATCGGAAATGGCTGCATTTCCGGCCGTCGGGGACCGAGCCCATCGTACGAATGATCGCGGAGGCACCGGAGGAGGCGGAGGCCCGCCAGCTGGTGGAAGCCGCGCGAGAAGCACTCTTGAACTGAGCGAGAATCAATGTGCGGGATCGTCGGATACATCGGGTCGAGGGAAGTAAAGCCGCTGCTGATCGAGGGGCTTCGCCGCCTCGAATACCGCGGGTACGACTCGGCGGGCATCACGGTAGCCAGCAACGGCTCGCTGATGACCCAGAAGGCGGTGGGTAAGATCGCCGACCTGGAGACGCGGCTGAACAAAGACGGGCTCCCGTCCTCCGACTGCGGCATCGCCCACACCCGCTGGGCCACCCATGGTGCGCCCACGGAGGTGAACGCCCACCCCCACAGCGACTGCTCGGGTGAGATCTCGTTGGTCCACAACGGCATCATTGAGAACGCAGGAACGCTGAAGAAGAAGCTGGAGAGCCTGGGGCACACGTTCTCCACGCAGACGGACACCGAGGTCATTGCCCACCTCATCGAGGAAACCTACGACGGCTCCCTGGAGGACGCCGTACGCTCCGCCCTCTCCCAAATCGAGGGCACCTATGGCCTCGCGATCATGAGCTCCCGGGAGCCCGGCGTGATCGTGGGAGCCCGGAAGGGCAGCCCGCTCCTCGTGGGCATCGGCGACAACGACGAGTACTTCCTCGCCAGCGACATCGCCGCGGTCCTCGCCCACACGCGCGATTTCGTCTACCTCGAGGACGGCGAGATGGCCGTGATCACGAGGGACGGGTACCAGATCTCGACGCTGAAGGGGCGCGAGCTGGACCGTGAAGTGACGCGCGTGGACTGGGACCTCGATGCCATCGAGAAGAGCGGCTTCGACCACTTCATGATCAAGGAGATCTTCGAGCAGCCGGACACGCTGGAGAACGCCATGCGCGGCCGGCTCCTCGAGGAGGACGGGATCTCCAAGCTGGGCGGACTCGAGCACCTGCTCGATGAGCTTTCGGACACCGAGCAGATCATCATCACCGCCTCGGGCACCTCCTGGCACGCCGGCCTGATCGGCGAGTACATGATCGAGGAGTACGCCCGGATCCCCGTGGAGGTGGAGTACGCGTCGGAGTTCCGGTACCGCAACCCGGTGATCCGGCCCAACACGACGGTGATCGCCATCAGCCAGTCGGGTGAGACCGCGGATACGCTGGCCGCTATCCGGGAGGCGAAGCGGCAGGGCGCCACGGCCATGGGGATCGTCAACGTGGTGGGGTCGACGATCGCCCGGGAGACGGACGGCGGGGTCTACATCCACGCCGGTCCGGAGATCGGCGTGGCCTCCACGAAGGCGTTCACGAGCCAGGTGGTGGTGCTGGCGCTCTTCACGCTGCTCATGGCGCGGCGACGCGGGATGAGCGTGGTGCAGGGGAAGGAAGTGGTGAACGCCCTGCGGGCGATCCCGGACCAGGTCCGGCAGGTGCTGGAGCTCGATGACGCGATCCGGGAGCTCGCCCGGACGTACAAGGACGCGACCAACTTCCTCTACCTGGGAAGGGGCTACAACTTCCCCACGGCGCTGGAAGGGGCCCTGAAGCTGAAGGAGATCAGCTACATCCACGCGGAGGGTTTGCCGGCGGCCGAGATGAAGCACGGCCCCATTGCGCTCATCACGGAGCAGATGCCGGTGGTGGTCGTGGCGCCGCATGACTCCGTGTACGGGAAGGTCGTGTCGAACATCGAAGAGGTGAAGACGCGGGGTGGCCGGATCATCGCAGTGGTGAGCGAGGGGAACAGTGAGCTGGCGGATAAGGTCGATCATCTCATCACGATCCCGGAGACGATCGACATGCTCACGCCCATCCTGGCAACCGTACCGCTCCAGCTCCTGTCGTACCACGTGGCGGTGATGCGCGGCTGCCACGTCGATCAGCCGCGGAACCTGGCCAAGTCCGTCACCGTGGAGTAGCCGTGAAGGTGGTGCTCCAACGGGTGAGCCGCGGCGCGGTGTGGATCGACGGCGAGGCGGTGGGCAGGATCGGCCGCGGCTATGTCGTGCTGGCGGGGTTCGGCCCGGATGACGACGAGACCACCCTCTCCTGGATGGCGGACAAGATCCTGGGGCTCCGCCTCTTCCCAGACGAGACAGGGCGGATGAACCGGGCTCTCGATGCGGTGGCTGGCGCGCTGCTGGTGATCAGCCAGTTCACGCTCTACGGAGATGTCACCAGGGGGCGGCGTCCCAGTTTCGTCGGCGCCGCCGCCCCCGACCATGCGCTCCGTCTCTACGACCGGTTCCTGGGAATGTTGAGAGACCGGGCGCCGGGGCCGGTGGAGAGCGGCGAGTTCGGCGCCATGATGGATGTGGAGCTGGTGAACGACGGACCGGTCACGCTTCTGCTGGAACGATGAGCGCCCCCCCGCTGGTGCTGGCCTCGGCATCGCCACGGCGCAGACAGCTGCTCGAGCAGCTGGGGCTGCGGTTCGAGGTGGAAACCGCGGAGGTGGATGAAACGGAGCTTCCGGGGGAGTCGACGATCGGCCACGTCCGGCGGCTGGCGCTGGCCAAGGCGGGTGCCGTGGCCGCGCGGAGGCCCGAGGCGCTGGTCGTGGGCGGAGACACGGTGGTGACGCTCCATGGTGACATCCTCGGCAAGCCTGCGGACGAGCGGGCTGCCGTGGCGATGCTCCTCAGGCTCCAGGGCCACGAGCACCGGGTGGAGAGCGGGGTGGCCGTGATGGCGCCGGGCGGGCGCGCGGTCTCGGACGTCATCGGGGCGGACGTCCGATTCCGGCCATTCGACCGCGAGGTCGCGGAAGCGTACGTTGCTACCGCCGAGCCCATGGACAAGGCGGGTGCCTACGGCATCCAGGGACGCGGCGCCGTTCTGGTCGAGTCCGTTCGTGGCGACTACTTCGCCGTGATGGGGCTGCCGGTGTCGCGCCTGGTCGGCCTCCTCGCCGAGCTGGGCTGGTCCTATCGTTTCGGCGGTGAACTCTCTCGCGATCTTCCATGAGCGCCATACTCGCCATCGACCAGGGGACCACCGGCACCACCTGCATGGTGATCGCCGAGGACGGCCGGATCGTCGGCCGGGCGTACTCGGAGTTCCAGCAGCATTTCCCCGAACCGGGCTGGGTCGAGCACGACGCCCGTGAGATCTGGGAGGTGACCCTTCGGGTGGCGCAGCAGGCGATGGCGGACGCGGGGGCGCGCGTGGCTGACGGCTCGGCGGGTACCGAGGCCGCGGCCATTGCCGGGATTGGCATTACGAACCAGCGGGAGACGACCGTGGTCTGGGACCGCGCCACGGGCGAGCCCATCCACCACGCCATCGTCTGGCAGGACCGGCGTACGGCGGGGCGCTGTCGGGAGCTGGAGGCGGACGGGGCGCTGGAGCTCGTGAGGGAACGGACCGGGCTGGTGATCGACCCGTACTTCTCGGGCACGAAGATCGAGTGGCTCCTGGACCACGTGGAAGGCGCACGGGCGCGGGCGGAGGCAGGCGAGCTGGCGGCCGGCACCATGGACAGCTGGCTGATCTGGAACCTGACGGGCGGCCGTGTCCATGCCACCGACCCGACCAACGCCTCCCGCACGATGCTGTACCACATCGACCGCGGCGAGTGGGATGACGAGCTGCTGACGCTCCTGCGGGTTCCGCGGGCGGTGCTCCCCGAGGTCCGTCCGTCCAGCGGCATCTTCGGCGAGACGGACCCGCAGTGGTTCGGGGACGCTCTCCCGATCGCAGGCGTCGCGGGGGATCAACAGGCTGCACTCTTTGGACAGGGGTGCTGGCGGGCTGGTCTGGCCAAGAACACGTACGGCACCGGCGCATTCCTCCTGCTGCACACCGGCCAGGAGCGAATCGCCTCGAAGTCCGGACTCCTCACGACCATCGCCTGTGACGCGGCCGGGCAGCCAGCCTACGCCCTCGAGGGTGCGATCTTCGTGGCGGGCGCCAGCGTGCAGTGGCTGCGAGACGGACTGGGCCTGCTTGAAAGTGCGCCGGAGACCGCCGGTATGGCCGCGGACCTCGCGTCCAACGATGGCGTGTATCTCGTTCCTGCGTTCGTGGGTCTCGGCGCGCCCCACTGGGAGGCCGAGGCCCGGGGAACGCTGGTGGGTCTCACCCGCGGCACCGGGGCACGCCACCTGGCCCGCGCTGCGCTGGAGGCCATGGCGTATTCCACCCACGACGTGCTCGTGGCCATGGAGACCGACTCGGGCGTGGAGGCGCGGCAGCTCGCCGTCGATGGCGGCGCCGCATCGAACGACTGGATGATGCAGTTCCAATCGGACATCCTGAACCTGCCCGTTCGCCGGCCTCAGAACCTCGAGACCACCGCGCTGGGAGCCGCCGGGCTCGCCGGTCTCGCCACGGGCGTCTGGGCCGACGCCGACGCGTTCCTCGGATCGCGGCCGGAGCCAGAACACTTCGAACCCCGGATGGACGAGGGTACGCGTCGTCGACTCCTGACTGGCTGGGAACGAGCCGTGAGCACAGCGCTCCACTGGGCGAGGGAGGGCAACCGTGGCTGAGATGGACAACCGGCAGGTCCGGGTGGCCGTGGCTGGCGCGGGCATCTGCGGACCCGAACTCACCCTGCTAGCCGAACAGGTCGGCCGCGGCGTGGCCCGTGCGGGCGCGATCCTCATATGCGGGGGTCTGGGGGGGGTGATGGAGGGGGCCGCACGGGGCGCATCCGAGGAGGGCGGCATCACCGTGGGGATTCTGCCGGGCCACGATCCGCGGCACGCGAACCCGTACATCCAGGTGCCGCTCCCGACCGGTCTCGGCGAAGGGCGCAACATCCTGGTGGCCCGCACGGCCGATGTGCTGATCGCCATCGGGGGCGAATGGGGCACCCTGTCCGAGATCGCCATGGCCAGGAAGTGTCATGTCCCCGTCGTGCTCCTCCGACCCGCGCTGGCTGCCGGACTGGACCTGCCGCAGGCCACCGACGCCGACGCGGCCGTGGCGCTTGCGCTCAGCGCCGCTCGCCCGGACCCACCAGTATGACCGCCTGCCTCCTCGCCCTCGCCCTCACCCTCGGCTGTCCGGACGCTCCGCCGGAATCGCTCGCCACGGCGCAGCTCCTTCCGACGGCTCCCGCGGCAACCCCGGTGGACGGGTGGATCGCCGAGGACAAGCTCCGCCATTTCGCGCTCTCGTTCGCCGGCACCGACATGGTCTTCGCGGGCGCGAGCGTCGGCGCCGATCGCGACACCGCTCTCTACACCGCCGCCACCACCGCTCTCGCGCTGGGGCTCGCCAAGGAGGTCCTAGACCGCCGCGCCGGCCGGCATTTCTGCCTGAAGGACCTCGCGTGGGACGCCGCCGGTGTGGCGCTCGGCGTCCTCGTCGTTCACAACATCCGATAGCCGACTCCGGAGCCACCCCCATACTCGAACCCGACGCCGAATCATGTCCGACTACCTGATCGTTTTCGTGCTCACCGCGATCGCCCTGGGCGCCATCGCGTTTCCGATCCTGGTCGGCCGCCATCGCTACGGCGACAGCGCGGAGCTCGAGGCCGACGTGAAGCGCTACCGGCAGGCGCTCCGACACGGAAGCGTCTGCGTCCGCTGTCGCCAGGCCAACGCACCCGAGAGCGAATTCTGCGGCGAGTGTGGCCAGGCGCTGGGCTCGAGCGAGTCCCAACCTATCGACGGGGAACGCGGCTTGCGGTCGGAGGAAGGTCGCCTAGACTAACCCTCGTTGACACGAGAATCTTGACTTCCGACTGCAGGAGGATCCATGGCCTATCCCTTTGAGCTGCCCGACCTGCCCTACGCGTTCGACGCGCTCGAGCCGCACATCGACGCCCGGACGATGGAGATCCATCACGACCGGCATCACGCGGGCTACACGAAGAAGCTGAACGCCGCGATCGAGAAGCACTCCGACTGGCAGGACAAGTCGATCTCGGACATCCTGCGGGGCATCGACCAGGTGCCCGAGGATATCCGGACCGCGGTGAGGAACAACGGCGGCGGGTACGCGAACCACGACCTGTTCTGGAAAGTGATGTCGCCGAAGGGCGGCGGCGCTCCGTCTGGTGACCTGGAGAAGGCGATCGACAGCAGCTTCGGCTCGGTCCAGGAGCTGAAGCAGAAGCTGAGCGATGCGGCGTCGGGGCAGTTCGGCAGCGGCTGGGGCTGGCTTGTGCTGAGCGGCGGATCGCTCAAAGTGTACTCGACGCCGAACCAGGACAGCCCGTACATGAAGAACGACGTTCCGCTCCTGGGTGTGGACGTGTGGGAGCACGCGTACTACCTGAAGTACCAGAACGCGCGGGGCGACTACCTCGATGCCTGGTGGAACGTGGTGAACTGGGACGAGGTCGCGCAGCGCTACTCGAACGCCAAGTAGCCGTGGCGACAGACAGGGTGATCGATCTCCGCAGCGACACGGTCACCCGGCCCACGCCAGGGATGCGTGAGGCCATCGCCTCCGCGGAGGTGGGCGATGACCAGCTCGGCGACGACCCTACGGTCCGCCGGCTGGAAGAGCGCGTGGCGGAGCTTCTGGGGAAGGAGAGGTCTCTCTTCTTCCCCAGCGGCATTATGGCCAATGAGACCGCCATCGTGGTGCAGGGCCGGCCGGGCACGGAGGCCGTGGTGGAAGCGTCCTGCCATCTGATCGACTGGGAGGAGGCCGCTGCCGCCGCGTGGGCCGGCATGCAGCTTCGACCCGTCGCCACGACCGACGGGATCCTCACCGCCGCCGCCGTGCGCCGCGCCATCCGGCCCTCGTCCAACCCGTATCAGCCCGAAACGTCGCTGATCTGCGTCGAGAACACCCATAACGCGGCGGGGGGGAAGGTCGTGCCGCTCGATGAGCTCAGGGCGGTTCGCGAGGTGGCATCCGAGCACGGCCTCCCCGTTCACATGGATGGCGCTCGCCTCTGGCACGCCGCCGAGGCCGCGGGCGTGCCGCTCTCCGACTACGCAGCCACCGTCGATACGGTCATGGTCACCCTCTCGAAGGGACTCGGCTGCCCCGTCGGCTCGCTCCTCGCCGGGACGGAGCCCGTCATGGCCCGCGCGTGGCGCGTCCGGCGGCGCATGGGCGGCTCCATGCGCCAGTCGGGCATCCTCGCCGCGGCCGGCCTTTACGCCCTCGATCATCACCTCGAGCGACTCGCCGAGGACCACCGGCGGGCCCGGATGATCGCCGATCTGGCCCACGAGATCGAAGGGGTCCAGCCCGTGCACCCCGAGACGAACATCGTCATGCTCGACCTCGTACGGGCCGACCTGAGGGCCCCCGACATCGTGGCCTCCCTGGCGGAACGGGGCGTCCGGCTGAGCCTGTTCTCCGACACGCGGCTGCGCGCGGTCACGCACCTGGACGTGGATGACGGGGCCATCGAGCGGGCGATGGAGGCGCTGGCGGCCGTGGTGAGGGGATAAGGCCCTTGCGGCCGGGAACCCGTAGCGGTATGGTTCTTCGGCTTCTGTTCGGGATCGGCGGCGCGGCGATCGGCCCGCGAGGCAGCGATCCTGAACGTCCGAACGACGCATGCATCTGTCCCGCCGTGCCCTTCCGTGGCCGGTCCGGGCCCGGCATATTCGGCGATAACAGGGCGACAATCACAGCGACAGGCGGGAGTAAATGGCGGTGGCCGAGCTGACGAAGGAGAAGGAGAAGGCGCTGGATGTAGCGATCAAGCAGATCGAGCGCGCGTACGGGAAGGGCGCGATCATGCGGATGGGGATCGACGGGATGAAGGTGGAGGTCGCGGCCATTCCCACGGGCGCCATCAATCTGGACGCGGCGGTGGGGGTCGGCGGGATCCCGCGCGGTCGGATCACGGAGATCTACGGTCCGGAGTCGAGCGGTAAGACGACGCTCTGCCTGCACGTGATCGCGAACGCGCAGAAGGCGGGCGGTGTGGCGGCGTTCGTCGATGCGGAGCACGCGCTGGACATCGAGTACGCGCGGAAGCTGGGTGTGGACGTGGACAACCTGCTGGTGAGCCAGCCGGACACGGGCGAGCAGGCGCTGGAGATCACGGAGGTCCTGATCCGTTCGGGGGCGATCGACGTGGTCGTGATCGACTCGGTGGCGGCGCTGGTGCCGCGTGCGGAGATCGAAGGAGAGATGGGGGACAGCCACGTCGGCCTGCAGGCTCGCCTGATGAGCCAGGCGCTACGGAAGCTGACGGGTGCGGTGAACCGGTCGCGCACGTCGGTGGTGTTCACGAACCAGATCCGCGAGAAGATCGGGGTCATGTTCGGGAACCCCGAGACGACGACGGGCGGGCGGGCACTGAAGTTCTACTGCAGCCTCCGGATGGACATCCGCCGGATCGGCGCCATCAAGGATGGCCAGGAGCTGGTGGGGAACCGGACGCGTGTGAAGGTGGTGAAGAACAAGATGGCGCCGCCGTTCCGTCAGGCGGAGTTCGACATCATGTACAACGAGGGGATCAGCCACGAAGGTCTGCTGGTAGACCTCGGGGACGAGCTGGGCATTGTGGACAAGGCTGGTGCCTGGTACTCCTACGGCGAGACCCGGCTCGGTCAGGGTCGTGAGAATTCGAAGGCGTTCCTGCGTGAGAACCCGGAGATCGCTCAGGAGATCGAAGTAAAGGTCAGATCGGAGCTTGGAATGAACCGGAGCCAGGCCGCGGGCGAAGACCTCGACGACGACGAGTCCGACGACTAGAACCGCGGCCGACGTGACGCGGACGCCCTGAGGGACTCTGGGCCACCGGATGAGATCCGGTGGCCCGTTTCGTTTCGGCTTCGCATCGGGGGGACGATCTCCTATATTGCGCGATTGGCCGGATGGGCCGTGGAACCCGGATAGTGAATGGGCATGAAAGCAAGCGAGATACGACAGACGTTCCTGGAATTTTTCGAGCGTGAGGGTCACGAGATCCGTCACAGCTCGACGCTGGTTCCGAGAAACGACCCGACGCTCATGTTCGTGAACGCCGGGATGGTCCAGTTCAAGGGTGTCTTCCTGGGGGAGGAGGATCTCGGGATCCAGCGTGCGACCACGTCGCAGAAGTGTCTGCGGGTGAGCGGGAAGCACAACGACCTGGAGGAAGTGGGCCGCACCGCGCGTCACCACACCTTCTTCGAGATGCTCGGCAACTTCTCCTTCGGCGACTACTTCAAGCGCGACGCCATCGATTTCGCGTGGCGGCTGTTTACGGAGGAGCTCGGGCTGCCGGAGGAGCGGCTGTGGGCGACGGTGCACTACTCGGATGACGAGGCGTTCGAGCTCTGGCAGGAGGTGGCGGGGCTTCCGCCCTCGCGGATCCATCGGCTGGGGGACAAGGACAACTTCTGGCAGATGGGGGATACCGGCCCCTGCGGCCCGTGCTCCGAGATCCATTACGACATGCGTCCGGAGGGGGAGCGCGGGACCGAGATCACGGCCGAGGAGTTCGAGGCGAAGGGGGAGGCGGGGGAGTTCCTCGAGCTGTGGAACCTCGTGTTCATGCAGTTCAACCGCGACGCGGATGGTGAGCTGCACCCGCTGCCGAAGCCGTCCATCGACACGGGCGCGGGTCTGGAGAGGATCGCCGCGGTGCTCCAGGGCGTGGACTCGAATTATGACACCGACCTGTTCCGGCCATTGATCGAGCGGGCGGTGCGCGTCGTGGGGAAGCCATACCAGCCCGACAGGGAGGACGGGGTCTCGTACCGCGTGCTGGCGGACCACGCGCGGGCGACCGCGTTTCTGCTCGCCGACGGCGTGTTTCCGAGCAACTCCGAGCGTGGCTACGTGCTGCGCCGGGTCATGCGTCGTGGCATCCGTCACGCCTGGCTGCTGGGCCGGCGAGAGCCGACGCTGGTGGAGGTCGTGGACGAGGTCGTGACGCAGATGGGGGCGGCGTACCCGGAGCTGGAAGAGCGCCGTGATCACCTGCTCCGCGCCACGCGGACCGAGGAGGAGCGGTTCCTCTCGACGATCGATGAGGGGATGGGCCGGTTCAAGGAGCTGGCGCCGGAGCGGGACGTGACCGAGGGCGGGGGAGTCATCAGCGGCGCGGACGCCTTTCGTCTCTACGACACGTACGGTTTCCCCATCGACCTGACCGAGCTCATGGCGGAGGAGCGCGGCTACCGCGTGGACATGGAGGGGTTCCAGGCGGCGCTCGAGGAGCAGCGGGAGCGCTCCAGGCAGGACCGTCAGGCCGCTGGGATCGAGCATGGTGATGCCCTCGCCCATGGCTGGAAGGAGCTGGGCGACGCGGAGCAGGAGTTCGTAGGCTACGACGCCAAGGCGGTGGAGACGGTGGTGCTGGCGTTCCGTCGTGAGAATGGCCGTGCGGCGCTCCAGCTGCGTGAGAACCCGTTCTACGTGGAGGCGGGCGGTCAGATCAGCGACGCGGGGGAGGTGGAAGGCGACGGCTGGCGCATGGTGGTGGACGATGTCCGCAAAGTGGGCGGTCGGGCGGCTGTCATCGGCAATATTGAGGGCGAGTTCCCGGACGCTGATGCGCCCGTCCGCGCGGAGGCCCGTGTCACAGGTCGGGTCCGGCAGGACACGGAGCGGAACCACACGGCCACTCACCTGCTGCACGCGGCGCTGCGGAAGGTCCTGGGCGACCACGTTCTCCAGCGTGGATCCCTCGTTGCGCCGGATCGGCTGCGCTTCGACTTCTCGCACTCGCAGCCAATGACGCCGGACGAGGTCCGACGCGTCGAAGAGCTGGTGAACGCGGCCATCCTGGACGACCAGGACGTATGCGTGGACTACCTGGGCTATGACGAGGCCATCCAGAAGGGCGCAATGGCGCTCTTCGGTGAGAAGTACGGTGACACGGTCAGGATGATCAGCGTTCCGGGCGTGAGCATGGAGCTGTGCGGAGGAACGCACGTGCGGCACACGGGCGAGATCGGACTGTTCCGTATCGTGAGCGAGACGGGCACGGGCGCGGGCGTGCGGCGCGTGGAGGCGGTCACGGGACGGGAAGCTCACCGCCGGGTGGGGCGACAGGAGGAGCTACTCCGCCAGGTCGGCGAAGCCCTGCGTGCGCCCGAAGACATGATCCTGCGCCGTGTCGAGCAGCTCCAGGAAGAGAACCGGCAGCTGGAAAAGCAGGTGGAACGCGCTCGCCGGGAGGGTTCGGCGGACATCGTGGGGGGCCTGGTGGCCGACGCCGCAGAGGTGGACGGAGCGCGGGTGGTGGCCGCCGAGGTAGAGGTGGCTGATCAGGACGAGCTACGGGCGCTCGGTGATCAGCTCCGCGATCGGCTGGGCACCGGGGTGGTGGTGCTCGCGGCGCGGTCGGATGATCGGACGGCGCTTTTCGCCGTGGTGACGGACGACCTGATCGGCCGGGGCGTCCGGGCGGACCAGGTGGTGCGGGAAGTCGCCCGCATCACCGGCGGTTCGGGCGGCGGCCGGCCGCACATGGCGCAGGGAGGTGTCGGCGATCCGTCGAAAGTCGCCGAGGCGCTGGAGCAGGCGCGGGAGATCGTACGAACGCTCCTGGCGTCGTCATGAGCCGCGCCGGTGCCTGGCTGGACGAGCGCACGCCGGCCATGCCGTCGGAGCTGCGGCGGGCGGTGGAGGCCGCGGTCATGGAGGACGCGGTCAGCCAGGCCGATCTCCCCGATCGCCTTGCAGAGGCGGGGCTCGGAGCTCTCTCGCGAGCGATTGAGGCCACGGACCGGGGGGCGGCCCTCGACCTGCTGGTCGCGGACGCGCTCCTGACCTACGCCTGTGAGGCGGCGGCCGAGGAGGGCCCCGCCGCTCTCGACCGTGTCACCGCCGCGCTGGACCTGAAGCGATTCGCGGTTATCCTCGAGCCCCGTACCCCATGAAGAGCCCCGCAGTCGATCGGACGGTGAAGGAGCTGACCGCCCTCTCGGAGCTCGCGGCGCGCGTCGCGGGCGACATGGCCGGCCAGGTGGCCGAGCTCGCGGCCGTGGCGGGCACCGCGCTGGAGGAGGGGGGCAAGCTCATGTTCTGCGGGAACGGCGGCTCGGCCGCGGACGCGCAGCACCTGGCGACGGAGTACGTCGTGCGGTTCCAGGACGATCGGCGGCCTCTGCCGGCCCTCGCCCTCACGACGGACACGTCGCTGCTCACGGCCGCGGCGAACGATTACGGCTTCGAGCAGGTGTTCGCTCGCCAGGTCCGGGCACTGGGTCGCGGAGGCGACGTACTGTTCCTGCACAGCACCTCCGGCCGCTCACCGAATCTGCTGCGAGCGGCGGAGGCCGCCCGGGAGCAGGGAGTGAAGACGGTGGCGCTGCTCGCGCGTGGCGGGGGAGATCTGGCGTCAGCGGTGGACCACGCGCTCGTGCTCCCCACGCAGTCCGGGGCTCGCGCGCAGGAGGTCCATCTCGCCATTGGACACATCATCTGTCAGCTTGTGGAGGAGCGGTTGCGTGCAGATTGATCTGACGGGAAAACGGGCGTTGGTCACGGGCGGTTCTCGTGGTGTCGGTGCGGCCACCGCTCGGATGCTGGCGCGCGCGGGTGCCGATGTCGGGATCACGTACCTGACTCGCGCTGAAGAGGCCCGGTCGGTGGTTGCGGAGCTGAGCGGTCTTGGCGTCGAGGCGTGGTCGCACGCCGTCGATCTGGCGGACCCCGAGGCGGTGGACGCTCTCTTCGAGCGCGTGGACCAGGAGTTCGGCGGCCTCGACATCCTGGTGGCCAACGCCGGCGTCTGGCCGGTGGAGGACGCGCCGATTGCGGAGATGTCGCCGGAGCAGTGGCGGCGCACGCTGGCGGTGAACCTGGATGGCGTCTTCTATGCCGTGAGGGGAGCGGCGCGCCGGATCCGTGCGGGGGGGCGCCTGGTGCTGGTGGGTTCGACCGCCGGACAGCGCGGTGAGGCGGGCCATGGCGATTACGCCGCGAGCAAGGGCGCGCTCATTTCCCTGGTGAAAGGCGTGGCCGTGGAGCTGGCACCCATGGACGTTACCGTGAACTGTGTCGCCCCCGGCTGGATCGACACGGAGATGGCGGCGCTCCCGTACGCCGACGGCGGTCTGTCCAGGATCGAGTCCACGATCCCGCTCGGACGCGTCGCGTCGGCCGACGACGTGGCGGGCCCGATCCTCTTCCTCTGCTCGCCGCTCGCCCGTCACGTCACCGGCGAGGTGCTGAACGTCAACGGCGGTGCGGTGCTCTGCGGTTGAGCGGGCGATGGAGCTGAACGCGCCCGAGGGCGTTCTGCGGATCGTCCGCACCCTCGAGGAGGCGGGCTTCGCCGCCTGGGCGGTGGGTGGCGCCGTGCGTGACCAGGTGGCGGGTCATCCGTCGGGGGACTGGGATCTGGCAACCCGCGCGACGCCTGCCGAGGTCATGAAGCTGTTCAGGCGCACCGTTCCGGTGGGGGTGGAGCACGGCACGGTGGGGGTGCTCGTGCAGGACACGATGTACGAGGTGACAACGTTCCGGCGCGACGTGGAGACGTTCGGGCGCCACGCGGTTGTCTCGTTCGCCAGCACGATCGAGGAGGACCTGGCGCGGCGCGATTTCACCATCAACGCGCTGGCGTGGCATCCTCTCACGCGGCAGCTCCTGGACCCGTTCGGCGGTGCCGAGGACCTCCGGGAGGGGCTCCTTCGCACGGTGCGTGATCCCGCGGAGCGATTCGCCGAGGACTATCTCCGGGTCCTCCGCGCGCTCCGGTTCGCCGGCCGCTTCGAGCTGCGGGTCGAGCGCGGGACCTGGACCGCCCTTCAGGATGCCGTGCGGCACCTGGGAGGGCTCTCGGCGGAGCGCGTACGGGAAGAGCTGGTGAAGGTCCTGGCCGGGCAGCGTGCACCGTCCGGATCCCTCGAGCTCTATCGGGAGGCGGGGGTGCTGGACGTCCTTTTCCCGGAGCTCGCGGCCCTTGCCGGGGAGCCGCCGGAGGCGGACCCCGATCTGTGGCGGCTCACCCTCGCGGCGGTGGACGCGGTGCCTCCGCACCGGCCCATTCTGCGGCTGGCCACGCTCCTTCACGCCATCGGAATGCCGCCCGCGCGGACGAAAGACCTGCGGGGGGGGTGGCGGCACACGGGCCACGAGGTGCTGGGGGCCCGGAAGGCGGAGGACGTCATGCGCCGGCTCAAGAGCTCCAACGCCGACACCGAGCGCGTGGTTCGGCTGGTGCGCCATCAGCCGGACCTTTTCCCGCCCGATGCTCCCGACGCGGGGGTCCGGCAGTGGCTGCGCGACATCGGCACGGACCTCGTGGGGGACCTGTTCCGGCTCCGTTTCGCCCGCTGGAGAGCGGAGGCCGCGCTCGGCAGCGCGGCGGGACCGCGGCCCGAGGACTTGCTGGAGCGGTGGCGGATGGCACACCGCGTCCTCCTCGAGCACCCGGTGCTGGACGCGCGCGGCCTTGCCATTGGCGGCCGTGAGCTGCGGGATATTGGCCTGGAGCCGGGGCCGCTGTTCGGGGAGATCCTGGAGACGCTGGTGGCCGAGGTGGTCCAGGACCCCACGCTCAACCGGGGGGACGCGCTGCTGGAGCGCGTTCGACGGGAGTGGCTCCGTGAGTGAGCTCGATCTCTTCGGCAGACCGACGGGGCCCGGGGGTGGTGATGCCGGCGGGGGTCACAGGGCTCGCTCGCTGGAGCCGGGCGCGAACGCCCCCCTGGCCGCGCGTATGCGGCCGCGCACGCTCGACGAGTTCGTGGGGCAGGAGAATGTGCTCGGCGAGGGCCGCGCGCTCCGCGAGCTCATCGCAAAGGACGAGGTGGGTAGCCTCATCCTGTGGGGGCCGCCCGGGACCGGGAAGACCACGATCGCGCGGGTCATCGCCGCCGGGACGAACGCCGCCTTCGAGCCGTTCAGCGCCGTCACCGAGGGGATTCCCCGGGTCCGTGAGATCGTGAAGGAGGCGGAGACACGGCTGAAGGCCACGGGCCGCCGGACCATCCTCTTCTGTGACGAGATCCACCGGTTCAACAAGGCGCAGCAGGACGCTTTTCTCCCGCACGTCGAGGCCGGCACGATTTCACTGATCGGCGCGACCACGGAGAACCCGTCTTTCGAGGTGATCGGCGCACTCCTGAGTCGCGCCCGGGTCTTCGTGCTCGAACCGCTCGGTGAGGACGACCTCGTGGCGATCCTCCAACGGGCGCTGGAGGACCCCGAGCGAGGTCTCGGCCACCTGTCCCTGACCGTCGATGAGGAAGGGCTCGCGCTGATCGCCGGGGAGGCGGATGGCGACGCGCGCCGGGCCTTGAACGCTCTGGAGACCGCGGCGACCCTGGCCGGAGCGGGCGGCACGATCGACGCCGAGCGGGTGCGAGAAGCGCTGCAGCGGCGTTTCGCCCATTACGACAAGGGGGGTGAACAGCACTTCAATCTCATCTCGGCACTCCACAAGGCGGTGCGGGGGAGCGACCCCGATGGGGCGCTGTACTGGCTGGCCCGTATGCTGGAGGGGGGCGAGGACCCGCTCTATCTAGCCCGGCGCCTGATTCGGATGGCCGTGGAGGACATAGGGCTGTCCGACCCCGACGCTCTGGGGATCACGGTGGCCGCGCGCGACGCGTTCCAGATGCTCGGCTCACCGGAAGGGGATCTCGCTCTGGCGGAGGCGGCGGTGTACCTGGCGACGGCGCCCAAGTCGAACCGCCTGTACGCGGCGTTCGGCGCGGCGCGCGCCGCCGCCCGCGACACGCCGGCGGAACCCGTCCCGCACCACATTCGGAACGCGCCCACCAGGCTGATGAAGGACCTGGGCTACGGAGCGGGGTACAGCTATGCGTTCGAGTCGGAGGACCATGTCACGGCGCAGGAGTACCTGCCCGAGCGGCTGCGTGGAACGCGATTCTACGAGCCGAGCCGGTTCGGGCACGAGAAACGCATCGGTGAGCGGCTGGCGTGGTGGGCGGAGCGGCGGAGTGGGGCGGCGGAGGAGAAGGCGGAGCCACCGGAACCGGAGAGCTGAACGACGGAGATGGGAGAGGGTATGAGTCGCATGAGATCGAGTGTAATGGCAGTGCTTCTGACGACTCTGGTGGTCGGCTGTATTCCGAAGGTACAGCAGCCGGAGGTTTGGCTTGGGGGTGCCCGGCTGGCGTCCATCGGGTTGAGTGGCGGTGTGGTCGAGGTCCAGCTGAGCGTTTACAACCCGAACAGGTTCACACTCCGGGCGAGTGGGCTGACGTACGATGTGGACCTGGAGGACTCGAGCGGGGACGGCTGGATCGATTTCACGGAGGGTGAGATCGATCGGTACGTGGAGGTGCCGGCGGGCGATACGGCCATGGTGTCGATCCCGGTGGAGTTCGACTACCGAAGCCTCGGAAAGGCGCTCCGGGGGATACTGGACCGTGGCACGTTCGACTATCGGGTGAGTGGCAGGGTCGCGCTGGAGGACCCGATCCGGCGCAGTTTCAGCTATCGCCATGCCGGTGCAGTGAGCCCGAGCGGGGCGCGGTAGTGGTCGGACCAACCAGGGGAGGACGCAATTAAGGAGACGATTTCGCTGGAGACGCCGGAAGAGCGCGCGGTGCTGGTGGGTGCGCCGACACAGCACGTGTCGCCGGAAGAGGCGGATGAACACCTGGAGGAGCTGGGGCGCCTGACGGACACGGCTGGCGCTCGTGTCGTGGCCGTACTCGTACAGCGTCTGAGCTCGCCGCACCCCCGTTACTTCATCGGGGAGGGCAAGGCGGATCAGCTGAAGAAGATCGCCGATGAACGGGAGGCGACCGTGGTGATCTTCGATGATGAGCTCACCCCCGCGCAGGGGAAGAACCTGGAGGACCTCCTCGGGGTCCGGGTCATGGACCGTGCGGAGCTCATCCTGGACATCTTTGCCACCCGGGCCCGGACCAACGAGGCGCAGCTGCAGGTGGAACTGGCGCAGCTGCAGTACATGCTGCCGCGGCTGAAGCGCATGTGGACCCACCTCTCCCGGATCCGGGGCGGCATCGGGCTCCGGGGCCCGGGTGAGACGCAGCTGGAGACCGACCGCCGGATCATCGGGCGACGGATCAGCGATCTGCGCGCCCAGCTCAAGGTGGTGGCGCAGCGCCGGGCGACGCAGCGCAAAGGGCGCTCGGGCGAGTTCCAGGCGGCGCTGGTCGGCTACACGAACGCGGGGAAGTCGAGCCTGCTGAGGGATCTCTCGGGGTCGGACCTCTTCGTGGAAGACCGCCTGTTCGCCACCCTGGACCCGGCCACCCGGAAGGTCGAGTTGCCCAGCGGGTCGAGCGTCTTGATGACCGACACCGTGGGGTTCATCCGGAAACTGCCCCACCACCTCGTGGCCTCATTCCGGGCCACCCTCGAGGAGGCTTCCGAGGCCGACGTCCTCCTGCACGTCATCGACGGCTCCCATCCCCGTTGGGAGGAGCAGAAGGCGGTGGTGGAGGAAGTGCTCGCGGAGCTGGACCTGGACGAGGTTCCCGAGGCGCTGGTCTTCAACAAGATCGACCGGCTGACCCACGACGAAGAGGACGCGCTCCGGCAGCGGAGCCAGGCGGCGTTCGCGGAGCCGGCTGTCTTCACCTCCACCGTGGAAAAGGGCGGGGTCGAGGAGCTGCTGGTGTTTCTGGAGGACCAGATCCGCCATCAGCGGCCGGAGGTCCGGATCCTGGTCCCGGCGGCGGACGGCGAGGCGCTGGCCACGCTCTACCGGGAGGGGGAGGTGCTCAGCCGGGAGGAGCGAGGCACCACCATCAATATCCTGGCCCGGTTGCCGACGCCCACACTGGGGCGGCTCAGGCAGCGCGAGGGCATAGAAGTGAGCGGCGCGGCGTGACCGATACACTCTGCATCATCGGCCCCGGCCGGATGGGGCTCGCGCTGGGCGGTGCGCTGCACCAAGCCGGCGCGCTCGATCACCTCGCCTATCTCGGGCGCTCGCACGATGCGCCGCCTCACCCGTTGTTCGACGATCCCGGTGTTGGTTATCGAGCCGGAACCGGGCCGATCCCGGAGGGCACCAGCATCCTGATCCTGGCGGTGCCCGATGATGTGCTCCATTCGGTGGCGAACGAGGTGGCACAGATGGGCCCCGCGCCGCCCGCGTGCGTGGCGCTGCACCTCTCCGGCGCTCTTTCCACCGACGTGCTGGGGCCGCTCCACGGCGCTGGCTACACCCTCGGATCCCTGCACCCCCTCCAGACCGTGGCCGATCCGTGGTCGGGCGTTGAGCGGCTCCGTGGCTGCGCCTACGCCATCGCCGGGGAGCCCGCCGCCCTCGCCGCGACCCGTCGGCTCGTGGCCACCCTCGACGGTCACCCCATGGTGATCCCACCCGCGCTGCGCCCCCTGTATCACGCGTCCGCCGTGTTCGCTTCGAACTACGTGCTGGCGGCGGCGGCGGCGGTGGCGCGGACGCTGGCCGAGGCGGGGATCGACGAGGACGAGGCGGTGCGGGCGGCGCTGCCGCTCATGCGCGGGACCATGGACAACGTGGAGCAGCTGGGGCTCGGCGCGGCGCTGACGGGTCCCGTGGCACGGGGGGATGTGGACACCGTCCGGTTGCACCTCTCGCGGTTGTCGCCGCGTGAGCGCCGGCTATATTCGGCGCTGGGACTGGAAACCGTCCAGCTCGCCCGCGCCGTCGGTCTGGATCCGGCGCGGGCGGACGCTCTCGACTCTCTTCTGGCGGAGTGATGCGGCTCCATATCAACATCGACCACGTAGCGACCGTGCGTCAGGCGCGGCGCACGGATGAGCCGGACCCGGTGAGGGCGGCGGTCCTCGTCGAGCAGGGCGGCGCGGACGGGATCACGGTTCACCTGCGGGAAGATCGGCGCCACATCCAGGACCGGGACGTCCGACTGCTGATGGAGACGGTGCGGTCGGGCGTCAACCTGGAAATCGCCGCGACGGAGGAGATGACCGAGCTGGCGGTGGAACTGATGCCGATGTGTGTCACGCTCGTGCCGGAGCGGCGGGAGGAAGTGACGACCGAGGGCGGTCTCTCCCTGGCGGACGGGGGGGGCGCCCGGATCCGAGCGGTCCTGGACCGACTCCGTGGCACCCCCGTGAAGACCGCGTTGTTCGTCGATCCGGAGCCCGACACGCTGCGCACTGCGCTCGACATGGGTGCCGACGCCGTGGAGCTGCACACCGGCGAGTACGCCAACCGCTGGCGTGCCGGCCGCGGCGCCCCGGAGGAGCTGACTCGCCTGCGGCGGGCGGCGGCGCTCGGACGCTCGCTCGGGCTGGACGTGCACGCCGGGCACGGGCTCACCTACGAGAACGTGAGGCCCGTCGCCGCCGTGGCGGAGATCGAAGAGCTGAACATCGGTCACAGCGTCATCAGTCGCTCGATCTTCGTGGGGGTGGAGCGTGCCGTCGCCGAGATGAGGAGCCTGCTGCGGGAGGCGCGAGCTACCGGGTGATGAACCGCGTCCGCAGCTTCTTCTTCGAGGAAGCCGGTGAGTGCATGGCCGACCTTCGACGGGAGCTGGCGAGGGAGCCGCTGGACCCGGCGGCGGTCCACGGGATCGTACGGCGGTTTCGGGGCAGCGCGGACATGGCGCGGTTCGGCGCCCTGACGGCGCAGGTCCGGGAGATCGAGATATGGCTGCGTGACCGGGCGACGGCGCCCGTGGCCGCGGGATCCGCGGAATCGGTGAGGAGTCGCGTGCGTCACGTGATGGGATCGTTCGAACGAGAGCTGACTGAGATTCGCGAGGGACGACAGGAGGAGGACCCGAGAATGGAGGACGGGATGACGGAGGCCGAAACGGACGGGGGGCAGGGCGGCGGGGAGGTCGTGCCTGTCGAGACGTTGGAGTACCAGGGCGCGGCGGCCATCGAGCGGGCCCTGTCGCTGCGCGAGGCGCTGGAGGACGCGATCGTTGCCGATGAGCCGGCGGGACCGATCCTGGACGAGTTGTACGATCTGATCCGTCTCGGCACGCGGTGACCGACGGCGGCAAAAGCCCCGCCGGCCGGAGCCTCCTCGACTGGAAGGCCGTGTTGGGGGTGCTCATCAGCGCAGGACTCCTCTGGTACGCCTTCCGCGATGTCCACGTGGCCGAGATCTGGTCACGGATCCGGCAGGCGAATCTGCCCCTGCTCCTTCTTTCCTCGGTCGTGGTCACGCTGCCGTTTCCGCTCCGGGCACTGAGGTGGCGGCCGCTGCTCGAGCCCGCCCTTCCGCATAGCCGTTTCCGCTCTCGCTATGCCGCCACCTGCATCGGCTTCATGGCCAACAACCTGCTGCCCGCGCGCGTGGGTGAGTTCGCCCGGGCCTTCGCCCTGAGCCGACTCGAGCCCGTCTCGGTATCCGCGTCGTTCGGCTCCCTGGTCGTGGAGCGGATGTTCGATGGGGTCGTCGTCGTGCTGTTTCTGCTCATCGCCCTTGCCTGGCCTACCTTCCCCGACGTCTCCGGACGTGATTTCAGCGGAATCGCCTTCTGGATGGCCGGCGTGCTGCTGGTGCTCTTCGCCATCATGCTCGCCCTGGTCATCCGGCCAGAGCGATCGGTGCGGTGGTTCGAGCGCGCGGCGGGGATCCTGCCCCGCGGAGTCCGCAGGAGGGTGGTGGATGCCCTCGAAGCATTCCTCGAGGGGCTGGCCGCAGTCCGCGAGGGCCGGCTGGTGGTGAAGATCTTCCTCTGGTCGCTCCTGACCTGGCTGGCGGCGTCGCTCGGCATGTGGTTCGGGCTCCTGGCGTTTGATATCGATGTGCCCTTCGTGGCGGCGCTCTTCCTGAACTCCGTCATCGCACTCGCCGTGGCGCTTCCTTCGGCGCCCGGATTCTTCGGCGTATATGAGGCGGCCGCACGCATCGGACTGGTCGAGGTCTGGGGCGTCGCGTCGTCGCCCGCCCTCGCCTTCGCCATCGGGTTCCACATGGCCGGTTTCGTCCCCATCACGGTCATGGGGCTGTACTACCTGTGGCGGCTGGGCATATCGTGGCGGGACGTGGGTCGGAGCGAGGACTCGGTAGAGACCGCGGTGGAGGACGGAAGATGAGGATTACCATCGCGGCCCCGGCGAAGGTCAACCTCTGGCTGCGCGTTGGGCCGCCGGAGGACTCCGGCTTTCACGCCATCTCGACGCTCTTCTGCGCCCTCGACCTGGCCGATACGGTGGTACTCCGGCGCGCGGCCGGCGTCGACTCGGCCGGTGTGGACGCCTCGTTCGCCCCTCCGCTGAAGGCGCTTCCGGACCTCGGCCCCCCCGAGCAGAATCTGGCGGTCCGCGCCGCGCGGGCGTTCGTGGAGCGGGCAGGTCTCGGAACGCCCCCGCACATCGAGCTCGTGAAACGGATTCCCTCGGGCGGTGGTCTGGGCGGCGGGTCCAGCGACGCCGGCGCCGTCCTGCGGGCCTTGCGTCGGATGCACCCGCGCGTCCTCACCGCCAGCGACCTGATGGAGATCGCGGCGGGGATCGGGAGCGACGTGCCCTTCTTCACCCAGGCGACGCCGCTGGCGCTGGGCGCAGGCCATGGCGAGCGGCTGACTCCGGTCCCGCCACTGCCCCCGCGGCCCGTTGTGCTCGTCCTCCCGCCGTTCGCCGTGAGCACCGCCGAGGCCTATCACTGGCTCGATGAAAGCCGCAGGCCGGATGCGAATCTGGATACGGATCGTCGGGATGCCTTCGGCCGGGCGGGGGAGCCGCCTTGCACCTGGGACCAGGTGGCGGACGCCGCCGTGAACGATTTCGAGAAGCCGGTATTCGATCGACATCCCGATCTGTGCGACATCCGGGAGGCCATGCAGTCGCTGGGCGCACGACCGGCTCTGCTGGCCGGGAGCGGATCCGCCCTGTTCGGCGTGTTCGCGGCCCCCGACGATGCGGACGCGGCCGTGGCATCTCTCGAGGCTGAGTATCCCCGGTGTCGGATCCTGCGAACGGGAACCCGGAGCCGCTGAAGACAGCGCTCGCCCGGCAGGCCGCTCGCGGGTATGTTTGCTGCGTCCGGATCGCCGCCGTAGCCGAGGATGGGGTGGCACAAACCGGCAATTTGCGGCCCGCCCCGAGGGCAGTTCCGTCGCAACGGATCCCTGATGGAGCGCCGCGGGTGTTGCGGGGTAGCGGTAGACCGGCCACCGATCCCCGGTCGTCTAATGGCAGGACGGAGGACTTTGAATCCTCTAATGGTGGTTCGAATCCACCCCGGGGAACTTCAACAGGGGGAATACATGACGCCGATTGGACCCATGAGCTTCAGACGCGGACCCGAGCACATCCGCCGCCAGGTCGAAGTGGCCGCGGCCGCGGCCTGGGAAGCCCTCGTGGAGTCCCACGCCAGTCACGCACTCCGCTTCGTCGCGCTGATGGCCGCCAGACTCGATTTCGACGAGGCACTCGACCGTTACCTGGACGAGCTCGACGTTCGCGATCCCATGGCGGCCGCAGTTCGATCCCGCGTGCTGATCGCCCTCGAGCACGCGATGCGCGAGGCCGAGGACCGGCCGACCCTGAGCGCATACGACAGGGAGGGCGACAGGCCGGCCGCCAGCGATGATCGCTCGCACGGGCTGCGCCGGTTCCGACCGGACGTCCTCATGAAGGGGATCGCCCGGAAGGTGAAGGAGGGCGAGGAGATTGACGAGTGGATCCGGCTGGCGGTGGCGCGGGCGGAGGAAGGGGTCATCCGTGCCCACGTCGACAACGCGGTCGTGTTCGTGGCGGTGCTTCAGGGCCACGAGCCGCTGCACGAGGCCGTGGACGACTACCTGGAGATCATGCGGGTTTCCGGTGGCCGTGCACAATCGGTCCACCAGCGGACGATGGCCCGTCTGTCCGACATCCACCTCCCGCAGGACGAAGAGGAGTGGGATCAGGGCGCGGGCGCAGGCGCAGGCGGTGAGGGCGATGGGGAGAAGTAATTCGTTGGTCCCCCGTTGACCACACAGCGCGACCCCAATACCTTTCAAGGCTGTAGCGTTTCGGCCGCTGACCGCGAAGAGGCGAATGGCGAACGAAGGATTTCACGGGCCGATGATGCTTCTCTCGGGAACGGCCAACCGGCCGCTCGCGGAGGAGATCGCGGTGGCGCTGGACATGTCGCTGTCGGACGCGACCGTTTCACGGTTCGCCGATGGCGAGATCTTCGTGCGGTTGAACGAGAACGCGCGGGGTCGCGATGTTTATATCGTGCAGCCCACGCCGCCGCCGGCGGAGAACGTGCTGGAGCTGCTGCTGCTGACGGACGCGGCGAAGCGGGCGTCGGCGGCGCGGGTCACGGCGGTGATGCCGTACTATGGCTACGCGCGGCAGGACCGAAAGGACCAGCCGCGGGTGGCGATCGGCGCGAAGCTGCTGGCGAACCTGATGGTGGCGGCCGGAGCGGAGCGGGTGCTGGGGATCGATTTCCACACGCACCAGCTGCAAGGGTTCTTCGATGTGCCGGTGGACCATCTGTACGCGGCCCCGGTGCTGACGCGGTACTTCGAGCAGAAGGCGCTGGGCGATGTGGTGGTGGTGGCGCCGGATGTAGGCGCGGCGAAGATGGCGCGCGGGTTCGCTCGTCGGATCGATGCGTCGTTCGCGATCATCGACAAGCGCCGGCCGGCCCACAACGTGGCCGAGGTGCTGAACATTATTGGTGAGGTGGACGGGAAGCGCTGCATCGTGGTGGACGACATGATCGACACTGCGGGCACGATGACGAGCGTCATCGAGGCGTTGAAGGAGCGTGGCGCCGAGGAGATTTACGTGGCGGCCACGCATCCTCTATTGTCGGGTCCGGCAGTGGAACGACTGCAGGCGTCTCCGGCAACGGAGATCATAGTGACGAACACGCTGTACGTTCCGGAGGAGCGGCGGTTCGACAAATTGAAGGTGCTTTCGGTGGCCACGTTACTGGCTCGGGCGATCCGGTACACGCACTCGAATGAGTCGGTGAGCCAGCTGTTCGATTGAGGAGAAGGAAGAATCATGGCGGAAAATGCCACATTGAAGGCGTCAGTGCGGGAGGCTACCGGCAAGGGAGTCGCCCGACGCATGCGGCGAGAGGGTCGGATCCCGGCGGTCGTGTACGGCCGTGGTGAGGAGACGTTCCCGCTGTCGCTGGACGCCCACGACTTCGAGATGCTGGTAAAGAACCACGCGCTCGACACCACGCTGGTGGAGCTGCAGATCGAGGGCGCCGGTGGGAAGAAGGCGAGCAAGGTGCGGACGCTGGTGGTGGAGGTGCAGTCGCACCCGTACAAGCCGCTGGTCCTGCACGTCGATTTCCAGCAGATCCACGCGGGTGAGAAGGTGACGGTCGAGGTCCCCATCGACCTGGTCGGCACGGCGGCGGGTGTCCGCGAGGGCGGGGTGCTCCAGCACGTGATGCACGTGGTGGAGGTGGTCTGTGACGTGGACCAGATCCCGGAGTCGTTCCAGGTGGACGTGAGCGTACTGGCCATCGGGGACGGGGTACACATCTCCGACCTGGATGTACCGGAGGGCGTGGAAGTCCTGGCGGATCCGGAGCGGACGATCTGTACGGTGGCGGCCCCGACGATCCTGGAGCTTCCGGAGGAGGACGAGGAAGAGGCTCTGGAGCCGGAGCTGGTCGGCGAGGCGGGCGAGGAGCTGGAGGAGGGCGAGGAGCCTTCCGAGGGCGACGAGGCCGAGACCGAAGACGAGTAGGTGAAGGCTATCTGCGGGCTGGGGAATCCTGGCCCGGAGTACGACGCCACCCGCCACAATGTGGGGTGGTGGCTGGTCGATCGGCTCAGCAGCGAGTGGGGGTTGGGCCCGTTCCAGCGGAACGGGCCCGCTCTCACGGCTGGTGGTTCGGTGGGTGAGCACGAAGTGGTGCTGCTGAAGCCGCTGACCTTCATGAACAGGAGTGGTGCCGCCCTGGCGCCATTGAGCGAAGACCCGTATTTCGACGTTGCGCGAGACCTGCTGCTGGTGGTAGATGACGTAGCCCTGGACGTGGGGCGCGTACGACTGCGACCCTCCGGCAGCACCGGCGGACACAATGGACTGAAATCGGTAGAGCTCGCGCTGGGCACGTCGAACTACCCGCGGCTGCGCGTCGGTGTGGGAGAGCCGCCTGCGGGTGTGTCCCTCGTGGACTGGGTGCTTTCCGAGTTCGGCCCGGAGGACGAGGCCGAGATCGTCGGACTCCTGTCGGAGCTGACGGATGCGGTCCGGGCGTGGATGGACGAGGGGATCGAGGCGGCAATGAGTCGCTACAACCGATGAACCAACTGGAGGCATAGAGTGACCGAACTGGTAGCGTGGACACAGTGGGCACCATTGCTCGGAGTCCTTGGTCTTCTGGTCGCATTGGGACTCTACTTCTACGTACGGAGCCAGTCGTCGGGCACTGATCTGATGCGGGACCTGGCGGAGCAGATCCATGATGGCGCCATGGCCTTCCTGCGTCGCGAGTACTCGGTGCTGGCGGCGTTCGTGGCGGTGGTGGCGCTTCTCCTCTGGTGGGCGATCGGCGGATACACGTCGCTGGCGTATGTGTCGGGTGCGCTGAGCTCGGTCGCGGCCGGGTTCTTCGGGATGAAGGCGGCGACGCGGGCGAACGTGCGGACGTCGGCCGCGGCGTCGGAGTCGGGGCAGGGCAAGGCGTTGCGTGTGGCCTTTTTCGGTGGCTCCGTCATGGGTCTCTCGGTGGCGGCACTGGGTCTGGTCGGCATCGGTGCCTGGTACTTCATCTTCGGCGCGCAGTCGATCACCGGTGCCGACTTCCGCTACTTCGCGGAGGTGGTCAGCGGATACGCCATGGGCGCGAGCACGATTGCGCTGTTCGCCCGTGTGGGTGGCGGGATCTACACGAAGGCGGCGGACGTGGGCGCCGACCTGGTAGGGAAGGTCGAGGCTGGGATCCCGGAGGATGATCCGCGGAACCCGGCGACCATCGCCGACAACGTCGGCGACAACGTGGGTGACGTGGCCGGCATGGGCGCGGACATCTTCGAGAGCTACGTGGGCAGCGTGATCGCGACCATCGCCATCGGCGCGACCAGCGCCATGTTCGCCGCGAACCGGGCGGAGGCGGTGGCGCTTCCGCTGCTGACCATCATGCTCGGCCTGGTCGCTTCCCTCGTCGGGATCGCGCTCATGAAGGCGTTCGAGCGCAGCAACCCGGCCAACGCGCTGCGGAACGTGACGCTGATCGCGGCGGCGCTCTTCCTCGGCATGGTCTGGTTCGCCGTGAGCGGCATGGGCTTTGAGCTGTTCGACGAGGCTACCGCTCGCGCGTACTCGCCCATGGGGCCGTTCTGGGCCATCCTGGCCGGCACCGTGGTGGGCGTGTTGATCGGCCTGGTTACGGAGTACTATACGGCCTCCAAGCCGATCCGCAGGATTGCGCAGGCGAGCGAGACCGGCCCGGCGACGAACATCATCAGCGGGCTCGCCGTGGGCATGGAGTCCACGGTGGTCCCGGTGCTGCTGATCGCCCTCGCGATCGGTGTTTCGTACTTCTTCGCCGGGCTTTACGGGATCGGGATCGCGGCGGTGGGCATGCTGGCGACGGTGGGTGTCACCATGTCGGTGGACGCCTACGGCCCGATCGCCGACAATGCCGGCGGCATCAGCGAGATGAGCGGCCTCGGCCCGAAGGTCCGGGCCATCACGGACAGCCTCGACTCCATCGGCAACACGACGGCCGCCATGGGGAAGGGCTTCGCCATCGGGTCCGCGGCGCTCACGGCGCTCGCGCTGTTCAGCGCTTACACTGCCGCCGTGGGGCTACAGGCGACCGGGCTGGACATCCTGAACCCCGAGGTCACCATCGGGCTGCTGATTGGCGGCACGCTGCCGTTCTTCATCGCGGCCCTGACCATGACCGCCGTGGGCCGGGCGGCCGCCGGAATGGTGGAGGAAGTGCGGCGGCAGTTCCGTGAGATCCCGGGAATCATGGACGGGACGGGGAAGCCGGACAGTGCCAGGTGTGTGGATATCTCCACGCGTGCGGCGCTGCGGGAAATGATCCTGCCGGGATTCGTAGCTGTCCTGGCACCCGTAGTGGTCGGCTACTTCAGCATCCTCGCCCTGGGTGGCATGCTGGCGGGCGCAACGGTGACGGGCGTGCTCATGGCTCTCTTCATGGCGAACGCCGGTGGCGCGTGGGACAACGCGAAGAAGTACATCGAGGGCGGCGCCCACGGGGGCAAGGGCTCCGATCCTCACAAGGCGGCAGTGGTGGGCGACACGGTGGGCGATCCGTTCAAGGACACGTCGGGCCCGTCGCTCAACATTCTGATCAAGCTCATGAGCGTGGTGTCCCTGGTGCTGGCGCCGTGGTTCGCCCGCATTCACGGCACGGTGGGCGATGTGGAAGCGGCGTCGCTCATGGACGGTGTGCGGCATATGCTGGGAGCCCTCTTCGGCTGAGGCCGGTCGGCTCTCGGGCTGCGGGGATCGGGCTCCGAGAGGGGCCCGATCCTGCACGTTGATGGCCCCGCTACGTGTGGGGCCGTTTTCGTTTGGACCGCGGTGGGCAGGGGTCTGGCGATCAACGATAGACGAAGGAGCGGTGTGGAAGACCTGACGTTCGAGGCGGCCATCGAATTCGCGGCGGATCTGATCCGGATCCCCAGTCCTCCGGGTGAGGAAGAGGAGGTCGCGCGGCGCGTGCTGCGGGAGCTGGGGCGCCTTGGCTTCGATGACGCCCGCATCGACGAGGTCGGCAACGTCATCGGCCTGATCCGCGGAAGGGGAGAAGCGCCCCCCGTGATGCTGAGCTCGCATCTCGACGTCGTGGACCCCGGGGATGTGGGTTCGTGGCAGCACCCGCCGTACGGCGGCGTGACAGCGGACGGATTCCTTCACGGGCGGGGCGCGATGGACATCAAGGGGCCGCTGGCCCTGCAGACGTACGCCGCCGCCCATTTCGTGCGCGATCGCCCGGCGGGCGATGTGATCGTCGCCCACACCGTACTCGAGGAGCGGGGCGGCTGGGGCATGGCGCACCTGATGGCGTCGGGCGACGTGGGTCCCGGGGCGGTGATCATCGGGGAGGCGACGGGCGGTGACATCTGCATCGGTCACCGCGGCCGTGCCGAGCTCGAGATCGAGGTTCGGGGGCTCGCCGGCCACGCCAGCGCACCCGACCGCGCCCACAACGCGCTGGACGCGGTCGGCGCCATTCTGGGCGCACTCCAGCGCCTGCCGGATGCGCTGCTAGGGGAGGAGAACCCGGTGCTGGGTCGCTCCTCGCTCGTTGCGACGGACGTCCGTGCGACACCGGCCAGTCGCAACGTCGTCCCCGATCGTGCCGTGATCGTTGTGGACTGGCGCGTGCTCCCGGGAGCCACGGCGGCCGCAGCCCTGGCGCTGGTGCGCGGCTACCTGGCCGAGAACGTGGAGCTGCCCGCAGGGCTGGGGTACGCGGTGCGTTTCACCGCCGAGGAGCAGAGCACGTGGACCGGGCTGCGCGAGGTGAGGGAGATGTTCGGACCCGGGTTCCTGCTCGACCCGGAGCACGACGTCACGCGCGCGGCGGCCCGAGCGGTCGAAGTGGCCACGGGCGTTCCGCCGACGGTCCGGCCATGGCGGTTCGCCACCGACGGGCGCTACACCTGCGGCGAGCGCGGCATTCCCACGATCGGGTACGCTCCGGGGGAAGAGAGCCACGCGCACACGAATACAGAGCGGCTGGAGCTCGAGCCGGCGCGGAAGGTGTATTCGGCGTACCCCGCGCTGATCGGTGCGCTCTTCGAGGTGCTCTAGGCGTCAGCCCTGGCGGATCCGCTGTGTCAGCGCGGGGACGGACCCCGTCAGCCGGGCGTACAGCGTCATCTGCCCGCGGTGGTACTCCTCGTGGGCGATGTGGTGGTTGAACCAGGTGAGGCGCGACGCCGGCTCGCCGTTGAACTGCCGGATGGGGCGAAGGATCCCGCCCTCCCCGAGCTCCCGCATGCGGCGGATGCCCTCGTCCAGGCTGGTCCGGAGGAGCGAGAGCCACTCGTCGCGATCGGCATCGGTGGACAGCGACCCTGCGTGCTCCCGGACGTGGTCCTGGAAGCTCTGGCGGGTGAAATCCCCGTCGGGGCGAGTGAGCTCTCCCACGGCCATGAGCGACGACTCGAGGATGTGCCGAACGAGCTCCGACACATCCCGGTTCTCGGGGGTGGGGCGGAAGCTCCAGTGCTCGGCCGGAATGTTCTCAGCCTCGGCCGTGAACCCTTCGCGCGCGTAGCGCCATGCATCGAGGAGCTCGGACAGGAGCGGTGGCTGGTCGGGCATGGTGCGGCCTCCGTGCACAAATGAGCGAGAAGCGGGTAATGTAGCGCCCGGCGGACGGCCGGTCGAAAGCACTGATCTCAAAGCAAGCGAATTCCTGGATACATGGCGAATCTGAAGCTTGGCATCGTGGGACTGCCCAACGTGGGCAAATCGACGCTCTTCAACGCGCTCACCGAAGCGGGTGCCGACGCGGCGAACTACCCGTTCTGCACGGTGGACCCGAACGTCGGCGTGGTGGAGCTGCCGGATCCGCGGCTGGACCTGCTGGAGCAGAAGGTCCAGTCCAAGTCGAAGGTCCCCACCACCACCACGTTCGTCGATATCGCGGGGCTCGTGGAGGGCGCGTCCGAGGGCGAGGGGCTCGGGAACAAGTTCCTGGCGAACATCCGGGAGGTGCACGCCATCGTCCACGTCGTCCGGTGCTTCGTGAATGACGACGTCACGCACGTCCTGGGCGAGGTGGACCCCGTCCGCGACCGCGAGATCATCAACACGGAGCTCGCCCTGTCCGACCTGCAGGGGCTGGAAAAGCGGCTGGAGAAGGTGGAGAAGATCGCCCGGAGCGGCGACCGGGAGGCGAAGAAGGAGGAGGCGCTGCTGCGTCGCCTGATCGACGTGCTGTCGGAGGGCAAGCCGGCGCGGCTGGTGAAGCCGGAGAACGCGGATGAGGACCGGCTGCTGAGGGGCTATCATCTGCTCACCGCCAAGCCGGAGCTGTACGTGGCGAATATCAGCGAGGACGACGTGCTGAGGGGTGGAGACAACGACCACGTGCGGGCTCTTCGCACCGCAATCGAGGCCGACCACGAGCCCGCGGAGGTCGTCGCCCTCGCCGCCGGGATGGAGGCCGAGATCCTGGCTCTCGACCCGGCCGACCGCCAGGAGTACCTCGAAGCCCACGGCCTCGATGAGCCGGGGCTCTACCGGCTGATCCACGCGGGCTACCGCCTGCTCGGGCTCATCAGCTTCTTCACCGCCGGACCGAACGAGGTTCGGGCCTGGACGATCCGGAGGGGGACCCGGGCGGCCCAGGCCGCCGGTGAGATCCACTCCGATTTCGAGCGTGGCTTCATCCGCGCCGAGACCATCGGCTGGGAGGATTTTGTGGAGGTGGGCTCGGAGAAGGCCGCCCGGGAGCAGGGGCTCATGCGGAGCGAGGGTCGGGAATACACCGTGGCGGATGGGGATATCATCCTGTTCCGCTTCAACGTTTGAACGGCGTTGTAACTCCTGGACCTCGCCAGTCGCTCCTGTCCACGGGGGGTGGACGGGGGGCGCACGATTGCATACCTTTGAAGGCTCTTTGATCCCGCTCCGCCCGAGAGGCGGGGCCTCAAGCCCACGGGAGAGATTCGTGAGAGAGTACGAGATCGTTTACATCTTCGACTCGGTCCTGACCGAGGACCAGGTCAATGAGAAGCTGGAGAAGTATCACCAGCACATCACCAAGAGCGGCGGCGAGATCACGGCTGTCGATCAGTGGGGCAAGCGTCAGCTCGCCTATCCCATCAACAAGAAGACGACGGGCTATTACGTGGTGGTCCAGTTCACGGGCGACGCGGAGTCGCTGCCGGACCTGGAGCGCACGCTCAAGCTCGACGACGACTTGGCCCGGTACCTCATCGTGCTGAGCGAAGGGGAGCCGACGGGCCCCGTGTCCATCGCTACGCGCGAGCCGCGCGATGACGATGACGACGATGACGATGATGACCTCGAGGAGGAGGATTAAATGGCCCGCGGACGCCAGAAGCCGTGCCCGCTCTGCGAGTCGGGGATCCGGCAGATCAATTACAAGGATGAGAACTCCCTGACGCGGCTGATGACCGACTCGGGGAAGATCATGCCGCGACGGATGACGGGAATGTGCGCCCGCCACCAGCGGCAGGTGGGGACGGCCATCAAGCGAGCCCGCTACCTCGCGCTGGTACCGTACACGTACGTCTACGAGAGCTGAGGTGACGGGACGAGGACCCGGCTGGCCCACGGTCCTCGGGCTGACCCTGGTGGTGCTGACCTTCTCGGTTCTCCACCCGCTTCAGCTGATGATGATTCCACTGGCCATGCTGCTGGTGGCGCTCCCGCCGCGTCGCGCGGGGCTCGTCATGTTCGCGGCACTGCTGGTCCTTTTGAGCTTTACGGGCCCGCGTGGCCCGCTCTGGTCGGTAGAGCGAGGGTGGTCCCTGCTTCTGGGTGGCTATTTCCTCGGTGCGATCCTGGTCTTGCCGGAACGGCCGTTCCTGGTCCGGGCGCTGGCGGCCACGGCGGCGGCTGTCGGGACCACGGCTGTGGTGGTGGCGGTGACGGGTGGGTGGTCGGAACTGGACTGGATGATGGCCGCCCACTACCGGGAAGTGGCGGAGGCGATGGGCCGGACGTGGCCCGGTGGCCTGACCGATGCGGACCAGGTGGTGGAGCTTGCGGGCCGCTTGCCCGCGCGGTTGTTCCCGTCGTTTCTGGCGGTGGGATCGCTGGCGGCGCTGGGCGTGGGCTGGTGGGGGTATCGCCGGCTGACGCGCGAAGGTGGGCCGTCGCTGGGTCGGCTGACGGAGTTCCGGTTCCCGGACGTGCTGGTCTGGGTGCTGATAACGGGTGTGGCCCTGCTGGTGGTGCCGCTGGCGGATGGAGCGGCGCGGGTCGGGTCGAACCTCGTATTCTTCATGGGCGCGCTGTACGCGCTGAGGGGTTTCGCAGTGCTGGTGGCACTGGTGCTGGGAATGGTAGGGCCGCAGCTGCCGGTCCTGCTGGTGCTCGGGGTGGTGGGACTGTTCCTCTACCCCATCGTGGTGGCGGGAACGCTGCTGTTGGGATTGACCGATACGTGGCTGGACCTACGGTCCGGTCGCCGGACGGCGAACGACGAAGGCTGAAGGAGCCACAATGAAGACGGTGAAGTTGATTCTACGGGAAGACGTGGAGAAGGTCGGCGAGGCGGGAGACATTGTCTCCGTGAAGCCGGGCTTCGCGCGCAACTACCTGCTTCCGCAGGCGCTGGCATACGAGGCGACGGAAGCGAGTGTACGCCAGCTGGAGCAGGAGCGCGAGCGTGCGGATCAGCGTGCGCGGCGCGACTACCTCGAGGCGCGGCGTCGGGCGTCGCAGCTGGAGGAGGTGCAGCTGACCTTCCATGCGCGTGCGGGCGAGGAGTCGAAGCTGTTCGGGTCCATCGGGACCGCGGACATTGCCGACCGCCTGAACGAGCAGTCGCTGGACTTCGAGGTGGACCGCAGGGATGTGGAGCTGGACGAGCCGATCAAGGCGCTGGGCGTCTACAACGTGCCCGTCAAGCTGCACGCAGAAGTGAGGCCCGAAGTAAAGGTCTGGGTCATCAAGGAGGAGTAGCGAGCCCGGGGGTGGCGGGCCGGTGAGCCGGCCGCATCGTCCCGGCGGGCAGCGAGCAACGCGAGGGGTGCGGTCCGGCCATCCCTCGCGTCGCTACATTATACTGGGAGACGAATGGCAAGTAATTCTTCGAAGGACCCAGCGCGCGCCACTGACCGGACGCTGACGCCGAAGGACCTGACGGATGAGGTTCGGCGGGCGGTCGAGATGGCCCTGGACAGGAAGGCCCGGGACCTGACGGTTCTCGATCTGCGGGGACTGTCCACGGCTACGGACTACTTCATCGTGGCCACCGGCACATCGGATATCCACGTGCGCGGTGTCGCCGAGCACATCATCGATGGGCTCAAGAAGGCGGATGTGCGGCCGAGCCACGTGGAGGGGCTGCGAGGCGGACGCTGGGTCCTCATCGACTACATCGACTTCGTGGTCCACGTCTTTCATCCGGCCGCACGGGACTTCTACGAGCTGGAGCGGCTGTGGGGTGACGCACCGCTGCTGGCGGTGGAGTCTCCTTAGCCCCACCGTGTGGGTACGACCGGCCGCGGTCGCCGTTCTTTTGCCGCACCGGCCCCCGCTGTATCATTAAGCCGATTTTCCGAGCCGACCACTCGCAGCCCTGAGGGAGGGGACGCGATCATAGTGAAGGACCCGAACCCATTGTTCCGATGAGCCCCCAGCCCAGACCCGCGGCCACGGCGTTCGAGCCCGGGTCGGATGCACTGCCGGCCGCTCTCGAACCTGCCATACTCGAATCCGAAAGCCCGATCCTCCTCCTCGTCGCACCCGACACCGGCGACGCGGTGACGCGTGCGGCAATCGGTCTGGCCGAGGCACGGGCTAAGACCGGCGCGTCCACGATCCTGGCGGACGCCAGCGCCCGCGAGCCCCGGCTCCACAAGCTTTTGGATGTCGATAATCTGGAGGGGCTCGCGGATGTGTTCCTCTTCGGCGCCTCTCTGGACCACGTGCGCGTGCGGCCGCCCACACGAGCGTTCGACTTCGTCCCCATCGGCGCGTTCGTCCCCGACCCGAGTGCGGTGCTGGACAGCTCGCGCTGGGACCGTATCGCCCGCTCGGTCGAGGCGGAGTCGGCGAAGCTGCTGGTCTTCGTTCCAGCGGACAGCCCGGGCCTCGGGATCCTCTCTGCCCGTGTGGGCGAGGCGGTCCTGATCGGCGACGCCGGGAGCGTCGATCGCATGGCGGGGCGGCTGGACCCTTCGTGCGCTGTGCTTGCGGTGGTGGAGCCATCCTCGGCCACGGCGCCGGAGCGGCTCGCGGCGGAGGCGGGAGCCGCGGAGGCCGAGGGCGCGGTGACGATCTTCGACCAGCCGGAGCTGTCGGAGCCGGTCGTGTTCCGGAGCGACCGCGCGAGCCGAAGGGCGATCTCGCCGATTCTCCTGCTTCTGCTGGTGGCGGCCCTGCTCGTGGCCGCCTGGTTCGCCTACCGGGAGTATTTCCCGCCGGCCACGCCGGAGCCCGCGGCGCAGCCGGCGCAGGAGACATCCGCCGCACCGGTGAGAGGAGAGCCGGTGGAGACGCCGATCCCGGTTTCGGTGGCCGTGGAGGCGCACCAGGATCTGGAGAGCGCGTCGGAGCGGATCGCGGCTCTGCGCCGGGCGGAACCCGGGATCGGCTTCTTTCTGGCACCCGTTTCCGTGCGCGGCGTGCTGTACTACCGTCTCCTCGCCGGACCGGTCGCGAGCCGTGAAGCGGGCGAGCGGCTGATGCAGCGGCTGGTGGAAGGCGACTACAAGACCGCCGTGGACACGTGGGCGGTCCGTCCGACGGAGCAGGCGTTCGATCTGGGCGAGTTCGACACGCAGCGGCAGGCGGCGGCGCGTGTGGATAGCCTGGGCGCGGCGGGGATTCCCTCCTACATCGTGCCGATCCGTTATGAACCGGGTCGCCCTCGCTATCGGGTCTACGGTGGCGCGTACGAGTCGGAGGCTGAGGCGTTGGTCATGGCGGAGATGCTGGCGGCGGCGGGCATCGAGCCGCGGCTCGTGGCTCGAACGGGCGAGCCGATCCAAGAGGGTGCATGAGGGTTCGCAAGCTGCAGCTGTACGGATTCAAGTCCTTCGCCGACCGCACGGAGCTCGAATTCCATGAGGGCATCACCGCCATTGTAGGCCCGAACGGGTGCGGGAAATCCAACATCAGCGACGCCATCCGCTGGGTGCTGGGCGAGCAGCGCCCCGGGGCCATCCGCGGATCCCGCATGGAGGAGGCGATCTTCCAGGGGACGCAGAAGCGCCGGGCGGTGAATCGGGCGGAGGTCGCGCTCGTCGTGGATAACTCCGACCGCCGCCTGCCGGTGCCGCAGGAGGAGGTGGAGATCCGGCGGACGGTCCACCGGGAGGGCGGGAGTGATTACGAGCTGAATCGCGAGAATGTCCGGCTCAAGGACATTCTCGACATGTGCAGGGACACCGGTCTCGGCGCGAACGCGTATGCCATCATCGAGCAGGGGATGGTGGACTCGCTGCTGAGCGACAAGGCGGACGAGCGGCGCCAGGTGTTCGAGGAGGCGGCCGGGATCGGGCGCTACAAGGACCGGCGGAAGGTCGCGCGTCGGCGGCTGGACGCCGCCGAGGACGATGTCTCCCGTCTCGATGACGTCATCTCGGAGGTACAGACCAAGGTCCGAAGCCTGGCGCGGCAGCGGAGTCGAGCGGAGCGCTACCAGACGCTCCGCGACCGGCGGCTGGCGGTGGAGGTGACCGTGGCGCAGCTCCACCTGGAGATGCTTCGGGATTCGCTTACGGACGCACAGGCCCGCCTGGCGGAGCTCACGGAGCTCCAGCCCACCGCGAAGGCGGAGCTGAGCACGGCCGAGGCCGAACTCGAACGCCGGCGGCTCGAAACCGCCGACATCTCCCGGCAGCGCGGCGCCCGCGCGGCCCGTCTGGAAGAGGTGAACCGCCAGATCTCGCAGCGGGAGCGGGAGCTCGCCGTGGCGGAGGAGCGGCGCGGCCATTCGCAGCGTCGGCTCCAGCAGATCAAGACCGAGCGGGTGGAGACCCGCGAACGCGTGGCGACGTTACGGAGCGAGATCCAGGCGCTCACCGACGACCTGACCACCCGGCAGCGGGCGCTGCAGGACCTGGCCGTGCGCGTGGCGGAGGCTCAGGAGCGGCAGAAGATGCTGCGCGAGGAGCTTTCTGTGGCCCGGGAGGCCGAGCACGAGACCCGAACGAGGCAGGAGGAGCTCGGGGAGCGGATCGCGCAGCTGAGGGCCGCGGGCCAGGCGGGACGGGCGCGGGCCGCCGACGCGGAGGAGCGCACCGATCGGCTGGCGCTCGAGCATGAGGAGCTCGAAGCCGAACTGGCTCGTCTGGAGGAGCAGGGAGACCTGTTCGCCCACCGCGCCCGGGAGCTCTCCGACACCGAGGCGGGGGCCCGCGAGGAGGTTGATTCCTGCCGCGCCCGGCTGGCGGGGCTGCGGGAGGAAGAGCTCGAGTCCCGCCGCACTCTCACCGAGGCGGAAGACCGCGAGAACCTGCTGTCCGCTCGGGTCGCCGCGCTCGAAGCGCTGGAACGCGACTACCACGGGTTCTCACCTGCCGTGGCCGCCGCCCTCGAGGATCGGGAGTCGCTGGAAGGGCTGGTCGGGCCGCTGGCGGAGCTACTGGACCTGCCTGACACCCGCGCCGCGGCGGTGGAGGAGGCCGTCGGCGCCATCCTCCAGGTCCTGGTGGTGGAGGATGAGCCCGCGCTGGACCGGCTCCGGCGCTGGGTCGGCGAGCACGGCCCGCAACAGGGGGTCCTGGCGCTTCTCGTCCAGGACGACCTCGAGCGGGTCCGCGACCTCGTGGCCGCCTTCGAGTTCGCGGGTGAGCCGGCCTCGGAGCCTGTCCTCCTGCGCCGGCGCGAGCGACTGCGGGAGCTTCGGTCCCAGGCCGAAGAGGCGGCCCGGACGCGGGAGGCGCTCGCCGCCGCCCGCTCGAGCCTCGCCGCGAAGGTGGAAGAAGCCGAGTCGGAAGTACGGGAGCTGGAGGAGAAGGCGCGGGGGCTCGAGATGGAGCTGCGGCGCCTCGACGCCGACGAGGCGGCGCGCAGCGGGCAGCGTGCTCGGACGGAGCGCAATCGCGACGAGTTGGAGCAGCGGCGGGCGGGGCTCCGGGCGGCGGCCGAGCAGGCCAGAGCGGAGGCGGCCAGGGCCGACGAGGAGGTCGGGGAGCTCGGCAAGAAGCTGGAGCGGCTCCAGGACCGGCGCCACGATGCCGACGAGGCGCTGGCGGAGCGGCAGGGCGCCTGGGAAGAGGTCCGCGACGAGGTTTCCGAACTGCGGATCGCGCATGCCCGCGAGGAGGCGTCGCTGGCCGAGCTCGATCGCCGTCGGTCGAGCGCTGAGACCTCGCTGTCGCACGCCGAGGCTCGCCTGGATGCGCTGGACACCGAGGAGAAGGAGCACCAGGTGGCCATCGCCGAGCTGGAGGAGGTCCGGCAGGGCGGCGGCGCAGAGCTGGAGACGTTCTTCGCTCAGCGGGAGGAGGCGGCCGAGAGCCTGCGCGGCTTCGACGAGCGGCTGACCAGGGCCAACGAAGCGGCGGAGGAGTTGGAGCGTCGCTCGCGGAAGCTGCGTGGCATCGCGGAGAGCAGTGGCGAGGAGCGGCACAAGCTGGAGCTCCGGATGACCGAGGCGGCCGCGGCCGAGCGACGCATCCGGGAGCGGCTGGAGGTGGAGTGGGACCGCCCCTATGACCAGCTGGTCGAGCAGGTGGAGCCGGTGGAAGGCGACCTGGACCCGCTCAAGTCGGAGCTTCAGCAGGTCATCCACGATCTCGACCGCCTGGGCGCCATCAACATGCTGGCGGTGGAGGAGTACGACGAGGAGAAGGAGCGGCTCGATTTCCTGGAAACTCAGCGTGCGGACCTCGGGCAGGCGCGGGACGACCTTCAGAAGGCGATCCGGGAGATCAACCGCACGGCCAAGCAGCTGTTCACGGACACGTTCAATCAGGTCCGGCACAACTTCCAGACCACGTTCCAGACACTGTTCGAAGGCGGGCAGTGCGACGTCTGGCTGGCCGACGAGGATGACCCGCTGGAGAGCCCCATCGAGATCTCGGCCTCGCCGAGGGGGAAGCGTACCCAGAGGATCCACCTGCTCAGCGGTGGCGAGCGCGCCCTCACCTCGCTCGCGCTCCTGTTCGCCATCTACCTCGTGAAACCGAGCCCGTTCTGCGTCCTCGACGAGGTGGACGCGCCGCTGGACGAGGCGAACATCGGTCGCTTCCTCGGGATGCTCGACCGCTTCAAGAGCGAGACACAGTTCATCGTCGTGACCCACAACCCGCGTACCATGGAAGCCGCCGACTGGATCTACGGCGTCACCATGGAGGAGCCGGGGGTGAGTTCCATCGTGGGCGTGCACCTGGACGATGCCGCCGAGGCGGCCGTCCCTGCGGCATAAGCCAACCCTTCGCAGCGTATCGAGATGCCGAAGCTCACGGTGGTGGGGTGCGGTACCGCTGCACCGGAGCCCCAGCGCGTATGCAGCGGGTACTGGCTGGAGTCCGGGGGAGAGCGGCTCCTCATGGACTGCGGACCCGGGGTCGTGCATGGGATGGCGCGACACGGCCTGCCGTGGCCGCACCTCGACCACCTCCTGATCTCCCACTTCCACAATGATCACATCGGCGACATCCCGATGCTCCTGTTCGCGCTCAAGTGGGGAACCCGGGAGCGGCGGACGGCGCCGCTCACGGTCTGGGCGCCCGAGGGCATGCAGTCCCGGCTCACCGCCATGGCGGCTGCATTCGGGGGCCACGTGGCCGATCCGGGGTTCCCCCTCGTCGTGCGACAGGTAGGGCCCGGGGACGATTTCCAGATCGGGCCGTTCCAGGTGGCTGCCGCGAAGACGCCGCACACCGCCGAATCGCTCTGCTATACGGTGGCGGACGGCGCCGGCGCGATCGGGTACACGGGTGACACCGGCCCCTCCATGGACGTCGCGCACTTCATGGCGGGCTGCGACGTCATGATCGCCGAATGCTCGCTCCCCGACGACAGCGCCATTCCCAGCCATCTCTCTCCCTCCTCGCTCGCCGAGATGGCGGAAGCGGCGGCACCCGGTCGCCTGCTGGTGGCGCACGTATACCCCTGGCTGGATGCGCTGGACCCGCTGGGCCTTCTGCGTCAGGCCGGCTATGGGGGCGCGGCCATCCGGGCACGGGACGGTCTCGAGCTGACGGTCGGCGCTCCCCACAGCTAGGCGCTTCTGCCGCCCCGTTCCGCTGCGGACACCCTGTAGCACCGCCGCGCCATGGACGGCCCCTCCACTTCGATTTAGCTTCCGGTCGCGCCGTTCGGCAGCGCAATCGATCCACCGACGTCAGGGAATGGCATGCTCGTCGTGATGAACCACGGCGCGCCGGGGCAGGACATCCAGCGCGTCATCGAGACCATCGAAGAAATGGGATACGGCGCCCGCCCGATCCCTGGAAAACAGCGTACGGCCATCGGACTGGTCGGGAACGACGGTGGGGTGGATGCCGGTCGCCTGGAGGCACTTCCGGGAGTTCAGCAGGTCATCCAGGTCACGCGGCCGTACAAGCAGGTCTCCAGGGAGTGGCGGGAGGAGGCCACGGTAGTCGAGCTGCCGAATGGCACCCGGATCGGCGCGGGCGAAGTCGTATTCATGGCCGGTCCGTGCTCGGTGGAGTCGGAGCACCAGATCATCACGGCCGCCCACCAGGTGCGGGACGCCGGGGCCACGATCCTGCGCGGCGGCGCTTTCAAGCCCCGCAGTTCGCCGTACGCCTTCCAGGGGCTGGGCGTCCCGGGGCTGGAGCTGCTGGCGAAGGCGCGGGCGGAGACGGGGCTGGCGGTGGTCACCGAGGCGCTGGAGCCGGACCTGGTCGAAACCGTGGCCGAATACGCCGACATCGTGCAGATCGGCGCCCGCAACATGCAGAACTACCCGTTGCTGCGTCGCGCCGGTCGGTGCGGCAAGCCGGTCCTCCTGAAGCGGGGAATGGCCGCCACGATCAACGAGCTGCTGCTCGCCGCCGAGTACATCCTGAGCGAGGGCAACCCGAACGTCATCCTCTGCGAGCGGGGCGTGCGCAGCTTCGACGACCACACGCGGAACCTGCTGGACCTGACCGCGATCCCGGTGGTGAAGTCGCTGAGCCACCTGCCGATCATCGCCGATCCCAGCCACGGCACCGGCCTGCGGGCCAAAGTAGTGCCCATGGCGCGGGCCGCGGTGGCCGCGGGGGCGGACGGTCTCATGATCGAGGTCCATCCCGATCCGGACCACGCGCTCTCCGACGGCGCCCAGTCGCTGTACCCCGAGCAGTTCGTCGAGCTGCGGGAGCAGGTGGGCATCATCGCTGAGGCCATCGGGCGGCGGCTCGTCAAACCGCTGCCGGTTCCCGCGTAGCCGGTCCCCGGCTTTCTCTCAGCGCGGCGCGGCCGATCCGGCCATTCCCGTGCCCCACGAGCACGGTGACTTTCCACGCGTACCCGCACCCGGTGGACGGCCATGACCCGATCGCACGACCTGGGCAGGACGGGGGAGAGGCTCGCCGCTTCCTACCTGCGCCAGCGCGGCTGGAGCATCCTGGAGCGCAATTGGCGTTTTCACCACAAGGAGATCGATCTGGTGGTGCAGCGGGGGTGTCAGGTCGCCTTCGTGGAAGTGAAGAGCCGCGACGGGCGCTCTCTCGCGCACCCCTTCGAAAGCATCACAAGCGGCAAACGGCGGGACCTGGCCACAGCCGCCCGCGGGTGGATCGCCTTGCGGGGTACGGTGGGAGAGTCGTATCGATTCGACGCTGTGGCCGTGATCCGGGACGAAGCCGGAATGCGGCTCGAGCACGTGGAGGACGCCTGGCGGCCATGAGCGGAGGCCGGCCGGGGGGGGATTACCCGCAACCGGATCGGAGTGGAAGTGCAGTGGAGCTGAGGATGGAATACCGCCCGCGGACGGCGGCCACACCCCGTCACGGCAGCCCATGAAGCTGCTGGTCATGGGCGCCTCGGGACAGCTGGGCACCGACCTCGCTGCAGCCGCCAGGGTTCGCGGGGTGGAGGTCACCGGCTTCACACGGTCGGACCTGGACGTCACCCGGGACCATGATATCGCCGCCCACCTCGCCGGGCGTGACTACGATGTCCTCGTGAACTGCACCGCGTACAGCGACACGGCTCGAGCGGAGTCCGAGCCAGGGAAGGCATTCGATGTGAACGCTGATGCTCCCGGGGCCATGGCCACCGCCGCACGGAAGGCCGGCGCCCGGTTCGTGCACATCAGTACCGACTACGTTTTCGATGGCCTCACCCGCCGACCGTACGTCGAAGAGGATCCGCCGGCCCCGCTGGGAGTGTACGGCGCATCCAAGCTCGTGGGGGAGGCGCTCGCGCGACGGGCGTATCCCGAGGGAACGGTGGTCGTCCGTACCGCCGCGCTGTTCGGGGTCGCCGCGGTCGTCCGTGAGGGTGGGAACTTCGTCGAGACCATTCTCCGGGTGGCCCGCTCGGCTGCTTCGGGCGGCGGCTCCCTGCGCGGTGTCGACGACATCACGGTCTCGCCCACGTCCACGGCCGACCTGGCGACAGGCCTGCTCGATCTGATCGAAAGCGGTGCCCCCGCGGGGTTGTATCACCTCGTCAACGAGGGCCAGGCGACCTGGTACGAGTTCGCGCGGGCGATCGTGGAGCGCGCCGGAATCGATGTGACGGTGGAGCCCGTCCGCGCCGAAGACTTCCCTTCGGTGTTCCGGCGGCCCAGCTTCAGCGTGCTCGATTCTGGCAAGGCTGCCGCTCTCGTCGGGCCCCTCCCGCACTGGGAGGAAGGGCTGGCGCATTACCTCGAGACCCGCGGCCCGAAGAACTCGATGCCGTGATCGCGACACGCACACCGACCCCCTGAACGAATGAGCATGGACGACAGGACACTTCTGGTGACTGGCGGCGCCGGCTTCATCGGCTCCGAGGTGGTCCGTACCCTCATCGGCGAGACGACGGCTCACGTGGTGAACGTCGATCGGTTGACCTACGCCGCGAACCTCGACTCGCTCCGGGGCGTCGCCGCCGAGCCGCGCTACACGCTGGAGCGGGTCGATATCGCCGATCGACAGGCCGTGCGGGACGTCTTCGCCCGCCATCGCCCGGACGGCGTGCTGCACCTGGCGGCGGAATCCCACGTGGACCGCTCGATCGAGGGGCCAGACGATTTCATCCGGACCAACCTCATGGGCACCTTCGTCATGGTCGAGGAGGCTCGGCGCCACTGGGCCTCTCTGGACCCGGGGCGCGCCAGTGCGTTCCGATTCCTCCACGTGTCCACCGATGAGGTCTTCGGGTCCCTCGGAGAGAGCGGCGTGTTCCGACCCCGGACACCCTACGACCCCAGTTCCCCGTACTCCGCCACCAAGGCCGGCGCGGACCACCTGGTGCGCGCGTGGCACCGGACCTACGGATTCCCCACGCTCCTCACCAACTGCTCGAACAACTACGGTCCGTACCAGTTCCCGGAAAAGCTCGTCCCGCTCATGATCATCAAGGCGCTCCGCAGGGAGCCGCTGCCGGTGTACGGCCAGGGCGAGAACGTGCGGGACTGGCTCCACGTGCGGGACCACGCCCGCGCGCTGCTGCGCGTGCTGGAGGCCGGCCGGGTGGGGGAGACGTACCTGGTGGGCGGGCACGGCGAGCGCCGCAACCTGGACGTGGTCCGAACGCTGTGCGACCTCGTCGATGAGGTCGCACCCGACCCGGGTGAGTCCCCGCGTCGTGAGCTCATCGAGTTCGTCGAGGACCGCCCCGGTCACGACCTGCGCTACGCCGTGGACCCGTCGAAGATCGAGGACGAGCTGGGGTGGCGTCCGGAGCGCTCGCTGGAAGAAGGTCTCCGCGAGACCGTGAAGTGGTATATCGACAACGATTGGTGGTGGGAGCGAGTGCTGTCCGGGGAGTACCGCGGAGAGCGCCTGGGCCTGGCCGCCCGGGGCACGCAATGATGAGAAACTCCACGCCGGACGCGGCGCCGGCCGTGCCGAAGGGGATCATCCTGGCCGGGGGCAGCGGGACGCGGCTGTATCCGATCACTCGTGTCGTGAGCAAGCAGCTCCTGCCGGTCTACGACAAGCCGATGATCTACTATCCCCTGACCACGCTCATGCTGGCCGGGATCCGGGAGATCCTGGTGATCTCCACCCCCGAAGACCTGCCCCGCTTCCGCTCGCTGCTGTCAGACGGGGGCCAGTGGGGGCTCCGGATCGAATACGCCGAGCAGCCGCGCCCCGAAGGCCTCGCCCAGGCGTTCACCATCGGTCGCGCCTTCGTCGAGGATGATCCCGTCGCCCTCGTCCTCGGCGACAATATTTTCTACGGCCACGGGCTCACCGAGACCCTACGACGCGCCGCCGCCGAACCCGGGGGCGCCACGATCTTCGGCTATCACGTCCGGGACCCCGAGCGCTATGGCGTTGCCGAGGTGGACGACACCGGCACGGTGCTCAGCATCGAGGAGAAGCCGGCACGGCCGCGCTCCCATTTTGCGGTGACCGGCCTCTACTTCTACGACAACGAGGTCCTGGAGATCGCGGGCGCCCTCGAGCCGTCGGCGCGCGGCGAATACGAGATCACCGATGTCAACCGGGAGTACCTGCGGCGCGGTCAGCTGCGGATGGAGATCCTCGGAAGGGGCAGCGCCTGGCTGGACACGGGCACCCACGAGTCGCTCCAGGAGGCGTCGAGCTTCATCGAGACCATCCAGAAGCGGCAGGGCCTCAAGGTGGCGTGCCCCGAGGAGATCGCCTGGCGCCTCGGCTGGATCGACAGCGCTGCGCTCCGGCTCCAGGCCGAGCCCATGAGCAAGAACGACTACGGCGCGTACCTGCTGGCGCTGGCCGATGGGGAGGCGATGTGAATATAACCGAGGCCCCAATCCCCGGCGTCCTCGTTTTCGAGCCCCGGCTCTTCCACGATCACCGTGGCGTTTTTGTAGAGACGTGGAACCAGGCACGCTACGAGTTGCCGGAGTTCGTACAGGACAACCTGTCGCGGTCGAGCAAGGGGGTGCTGCGGGGACTCCATTACCAGCACCCGAACGCGCAGGGTAAACTCGTGACGGTGGTGCGTGGAAAGGTCTGGGACGTGGTGGTGGACCTGCGGCGCGGGAGTGGCGCCTTCGGCCTCTGGTGGGGGCTGGATCTCTCGGCGGACGATTTCCGACAGCTCTGGGTCCCCGAGGGCTGCGCTCACGGGTTCGTGGCGCTCACCGACCATGCGACGGTCAGCTACAAGTGCAGCGCCCCCTACTCCCCCGAAGACGAGCACACGCTGCGGTGGGACGACCCCCAGGTGGGAATCGAATGGCCCGTGACCGATCCGGAGCTCTCGGAGAAAGACCGGGCGGGGCTCACGCTGAGCCAGCTCGGCGACGCGCTCCCGCGGTACCCCTAAGGGCCACGGGTTTCTACTCCCGCAGCATTTCTCCCACGCGGGCCATGCCGCGGCCCCGCTCCACGAGCACGGCGGCGAGCTTGTCCAGCACGGCCCGAGGCGCGCTCTCTGGTTTCTGGCGGTAGGAGCGCACATCGGCCACGGGGATCCCCAGCGCCATCGCCAGCTCTTCCTCGGTGCTGACGAACAGATCCGTGGCGTTCCTGAAATCGAGCGGCATGTCCCCTCCTCAGAGGCCGAACCGACGGTGGTCGGCCATGGTGCAGCGGTTCTGGACGACCTGGATGCCCGCCCGGGCCAGTTCGGCGGCCGCTTCGTCGTTGCGGATCCCGAGCTGGAACCACACCACCTTCGGAGCCTTGGCGATGATGTCGGCGACATGGCGCGGGATGTCCCGCGGCCGCCGGAACACGTCCACCATGTCGATATCGCCGGGGATCTCCGCCACCGTGCGATGGACGGGCTGCCCGAGTATGGTCGTCACATCCGGATAATACGTGGGGACCGGCACGACGTCATACCCCACCTCCTGGAGGTATTGCGGGACATAATGGGCGGGCTGTCCCGCCCGCGACTCGGGCTTGATGCCCAGGACCGCGATCCGCTTCGTCTCCACGAGAATCCGCCGGACGGAATCGCTGTCGGCAATGAGATTGTCCTGCCACGATAATTCGGTCATTACTGCCTCAGGTTGTGGGAAAGCCGCTCCAGTCCGGCGCGAGCCCCGGTCCCCATTAGGGCCTCCGCCGCCGGAAGCCCTTGAACCCGTCCGGTCGTTCCGTTACGTTCTGTGCGCCCCAGGCCCCGTAGGGCGCGAGCGCGCGAATCCCGTCAGGACCGTGAAGGTAGCAGCGGTAAGTGACGCGGACGCCGCTGCGGATCGCCTGGGGTTTTTTCTTGGGCGCACGATCCTGTTCCAACGGGGTCGCAAAGGTCGCGCCCCCGGATCGAAGACTCGACACCCCACATCGCTATGACTCGGAACGCGCTGGCCCGCACATACCGCCCGCGGCGGTTCAGCGAGTTGAGCACGCAGGAGCACGTCTCCGAGACGCTGCGCTCCGCCGTGGCCCACGACCGCGTCGCCCATGCCTACCTGTTCAACGGCCCCCGTGGTGTCGGAAAGACGAGCGCGGCGCGGGTGCTGGCCATGGCGCTCAACTGCCCGAACCGCGTCCTCGAGGGCGAGGTCGGAGACCTCCCGCCGGGAGAGCCGTGCGGCACGTGTGAATCGTGCGAGCGGATCTGGGGCGGCAAGACGTCGCTCGACGTCGTTGAGATCGATGCGGCCTCCAATCGCGGCGTCGATGATGCCCGGGACCTCCGGGAGCGGGCCATGTACGCCCCAACCGAGGAAGGGCGCTTCAAGGTCTATATCATAGACGAGGCGCACATGCTCACCCGGGAGGCGTGGAACGCGCTCCTCAAGATCCTCGAGGAGCCGCCGCCCCGGGTCATCTTCATTTTCGCCACCACGGAAGCACAGAAGATCCAGCAGGCCGCCCCGCCGATCCTGTCTCGTACACAGCGGTTCGATTTCCGCCGGTTCGGTGTATCGGCCATTGTGGAGCGGCTGGGGCAGGTGCTCGAGTCCGAGGGAGTGGAGACCGACGAGCAGGCGCTCCTCCTCCTCGCCCGCCGGGCGGAGGGCGGCATGCGCGACGCTCTCTCCCTCCTCGACCAGGCCCTCTCCTTCGCCACCGGCCGCCTCACCACCGAGGACGTACAGCGCATCCTGGGGCTCGTGGCCGATGAAGTGTACCTCGATCTGTTTGCCATCATCGCCGAGGGGCGCGTCGCCGATGTCTTCCGGTTCGTGCAGGAGATCGTCGAAGGCGGGTACGACCTGAGCGAATTCTACCGCGGCCTGGCCGATGCTTTCCGGACCCTGCTCGTGGTCCGCTTCGACGGCGCCGACTCCGCTGACGTTCGCGACGACCTGCGTACGCTGTGGGAGGAGCGCGCCAACGCCTTCTCCACCGGCGACTTGCTCCGCATGCTCGGCCAGGTTGCCGAGCTCGACGCCGATGGTCGGTTCAGGAAGAGCAGCCACCCGCGCATCCTGCTGGAGGCCCTCCTGCTCCGCTTCGCGCACCTGCCCCGCACGGTGGAGATCGAGGACCTCATCCGAGCGGCCGGCGGGGCCGACCCCGTTGAGCGATCCGACCCGCCACCGCTGACGCCGGTCGAGCGGCCGCGCGCTCCCGCCAGCACACCGGCGGCCACGCCGGCGCCAGGCCAGCGCGCCGGGGTTCGGCCGCCCGCGGATGGGGAGATGGCGCCGCCCCGGAAACAGGAGGGGCGCCCCGTACCAGAGCGTCGATCGGAGGGGCCAGCAGAGTCCCCATCGGAGCCGCGGTCGGCCGCGGATCCAGCCGTGGCCGACCGCCCGGAGGCGGTCGGCGAGCCGGCTCAGCCCCGCGCCGAGGCCGGGCCTGCTAAACCCGGCTACACTACCGCGGCCCAGGCCGTGCGTTCCATCGCTGCCGGCGGGAACGCCGGGCTGCCTTCCGGGCTCGGCCTCTTCCTTCGGACCGCGGCGGTGTCGGAGGAGGGCGACCGCGTGGTGGTGGAGATGCCGGCCGGTCCGGGGATCGAGCTGATGGAAGAAAGCCCCACCGCGGCGCGAACGCTCCAGGACGCGCTGTCCGACGCGCTGGGCCGCCCCATCGAGCTGGAGGTTCGGACGAGCGAGGGCGGGGGGGCGCAGGCTGTGCGACTGACGCCGGAGCGAGTCCGACAGGACCAGGTGCAGAAGCTCTCGAGCGAGGAACCGGGTCTGGACCGGGCGGTACAAGAATGGGACCTTGAGATGCTGGACTGATCGATCCAATTTCGTGGCGAGGCAATGACCAACTTTCAGCAGATATTGCAGATGGGCCAGCAGATGCAGGCCCGCATGTCCGAGCTCCAGACGGAGCTGAAGAACCAGACGGTGACGACGTCCAGTGGGGGAGGGATGGTGACGGTAACGGCGGACGGCCGGGGTCGCGTGCGCGAGGTGAAGATCGATCCAACCGTCGTCGACCCGAGGGATGTGGAAATGCTCGAGGACCTGGTCGTGGCTGCGGTCTCCGAGGCGCAGCAGCGTGCCCAGAAGCTGTATGAGGACGAGATGAAGAAGGTCACCGGCGGGATGAACCTGCCGTTCCAGCTGCCCAACCTCTTCTAAGGGCGGATGGGAGCCATCGATGAGCTGACGACCGAGCTCTCCCGGCTCCCCGGGATCGGTCGAAAGACGGCGCTCCGCCTTACGTTCTTCCTCCTGAAGCGCACGCCGGAGGAGAGCCGTCGCCTGGCCCGCGCCATCGAATCGGTGGCGGAGCGCGTGCGCGAATGCTCCCGATGCGGTAACCTGACGGAGTCGGATCCGTGCGAGATGTGTGAAGATGGCCGACGGGACCCGTCGATCATCTGTGTCGTGGAGGAGGCCTCCGACATCGGCGCCATTGAGCGGACGGGCGAGTTCAGGGGGCGCTACCATGTGCTGGGCGGGCGGCTTTCACCGCTCGATGGGGTGGGTCCCGAGGAGCTGAACATCGACACGCTCCTCCGGCGCCTCGGTGGGGAGGGTGATGGACGGGTGGAAGAGCTGATCATAGCGACGAACCCCAGCGTGGAAGGGGAGGCGACGGCGCTCTACCTTCAGAAGCTCGTCCGGCCGCAAGGCGTGAGAGTGACGCGCCTTGCCCGCGGGCTGCCGGTGGGGGGAGACCTGGAATATGCCGACGGCGTGACCATCGCCGAGGCGCTGTCTGGACGACGGGAGCTATAACGGGATGAGGTTGAAGCCGATCCTTCGCGTGACGGGAATGGCGCTGCTCGTGGCCGCCGCGGCCTCGATGCTGGGCGTCCTCTTCGTGCGCGACCAGAATGTCGCGCCATCGCCGCGACCTGTTCAACAGTCGGCCCCTCCGCCGACTGGCGGCTTTGGGCTACGTGGCGGGGGCCCCTCCCTCCATCGACACCGTCCGGCTCCTCCGCGATTACATCGCATGGGAGCGACAGCCGCTGATCCGACGTCAGGCCGTTCAGGTGCTGGCGAAGATCGAGCGCAGCCTCCGCCGCTCCCGTCCACCCGTGGGCGAGGCCGCCGGATGACCTCGAATCCTCTGGAAGCGCTGGGTCCGGACGAGATCCAGCGCATCAATCGGCTCCTGCACGATTTCGTCGCGGAAGCGGGGGCGCGCTGCGCACTGCTCATCGACCGGGCCGGCCGCGCCGTGACGGCGTTCGGCGACACGGGCGAGCTCGACGAGATCAGCTTCGCCTCTCTCGCCGCCGCCGACTTCGACGCGAGCGATCAGCTTGCGGGGCTCCTCGGGGAAGAGGAGTTCAGCGCGCTCTACCATCAGGGCGTTCATGGCTCCATGTACCTGTCGGAGATCGGCGGCTTCGCCATCCTCGCCGCGGTCTTCGATCGCCGCACGACGCTCGGGATGGTGAAACTGAAGACGCGCCAGACCGTGCCCCGGCTCGAAACGCTCCTGACCGGAGTCGGATCGCGGCCTCCGCAGAAACCGCAGCTGGACACCCATTTCGCGGACGACGCTGCAAGCGAAATCGACCGGCTCTTCGCCGGATGAGGGAGATTCAGCTATGTCGATGATCAATTACGCAAGCCGCGAGATCAACTGTAAGATCGTCTATTACGGACCCGGCCTGTGCGGCAAGACGACCAACCTCGAATACGTGTACCAGAAGGTGAACCCGGAGACGCGGGGGAAGATGATCTCCCTCGCCACGGAGAATGAGCGGACGCTCTTCTTCGATTTTCTGCCGGTGGACCTGGGCTCGATCCGCGGATTCAAGACGCGCTTCCACCTCTACACAGTTCCGGGGCAGGTGTATTACAACGCGAGCCGCCGACTCATCCTGAAGGGCGTGGACGGAATCGTCTTCGTGGCGGACAGCCAGGCGGAGCGGATGGACTCCAACCTGGCGTCCATGCAGAACCTCTACGAGAACCTGGCCGAGTACGGCTACGACCCGCGACAGCTCCCAATGGTGCTTCAGTACAATAAGCGGGACTTGCAGAGCCGGATCCCGGTAGACGAGCTGAGCGGGCAGCTGAATCCCGGGGGTCTGGAGGAGCACGAAGCGGTGGCCGTGGAGGGGGAGGGCGTGTTCGACACCCTCCGGGCGGTCAGCAAGCAGGTCATCAAGTCACTGAGCTGACGCCATGCCGCTGATCGAGCCCCGCACGATTCCGAACGTCATCACAGTTGGGCGTGTCGCTCTCGCGCCGCTGGTCTTCGTGCTCGCCCTATCCGACGGCGTCGTGCCCCGGCTCCTCGCCTTCGTCCTCTTCTGTGTCGCCGCGTTCTCCGACCTCTGGGACGGTCACCTGGCGCGGAAGCACGGCTGGATCTCCGATTTCGGCAAGCTCATGGACCCGCTGGCCGACAAGCTCCTGTTGGTGGCCACGTTCGTGCCCTTCTTCATCATTTCACACCGGCCCGGCCCCGAGAACGACCTGCCCTACTGGGGCGCGCTGCCGGTATGGGTCCTGGCGGTGATCCTCGGTCGAGAGCTGCTCGTCACCATCGTGCGGCAGGTCGCGGCCCGCCGCGGCCAGGTGCTGGCCGCGGGACCGTCGGGGAAATACAAGGCTGTGTTCCAGAACCTCTTCTCGGGCGCGGCGCTCCTGTGGTACGCGCTCCAGAGCTGGGCGGATCGGGGTGAGTGGAGCGGATCCGTGTGGGAGCTGTGGCAGGGGATCCTCCATGGTCCCGTGATCGGCATCACGCTGCTGATCGCCCTGATCCTGACCGTGATCTCCATGGTCATCTACTTCTGGAGCTGGCTGAGGGGTCCGAGCGCGGGGCCAACATGACGACCACGGTGGGAGAAGCGATCGGGGCCGCGGCTCTTTTCGAGCGCGTGAGCGAGGCCCTGATCCGGCGCGGACGCCAGCTTGCCACGGCCGAGAGCTGCACCGGCGGCATGCTGGCCGCGGGCTTCACCGATCTGCCCGGCGCTTCCCGCTTCCTGCAGGCCGGGTTCGTGACCTATTCCGATCGGGCGAAGCGGGAGATGCTGGGCGTCCGCCCGGCTACGATCGCCTCCCATGGCGCGGTGTCCGAGCCCGTCGTGCGCGAGATGCTCTCCGGCGCGCTCCGCTCGGCCGACATGGCCGCAGCCATCACCGGTGTGGCTGGCCCCGACGGCGGAACGGCGGAAAAACCGGTGGGCACCGTCTGGGTGGCGGTCGGCACAAGCTCCGAGCACATCGCTCGCCGGTTCCTGTTCGAGGGGGGCCGTGCCGCGATCCGCGCCGCTTCCGTCTCCGCCGCGCTGGAGCTGCTCGGAGCGATGCTCGAGACGGAGCTCGAGGAGTGCGGATGACCCGGGCGCCGAGGCAGGGCCATGGCTACCTGGAAGGAGTGGGCCGCCTCCGGATCCACTACCGCTCCTGGGAGGTGGAGGCGCCGCGGGCCGCGATCATCGTGGTGCACGGGCTCTTCGAGCACAGCCGTCGCTACGAGGAGTTCGCCGGCGACATGGCGGCGCACGGCTTCTCCACGTTCGTACCAGACCTGCGCGGCCACGGCGCCTCGGAAGGTCGGCGCGGGCATGCCGGCAGCTTCGATTTGCTGCTCCAGGATCTGAATCGGTTCCGCCGTGAGGTCCAGGGGCTCATTCCCGTCGACCTGCCACTGTTCCTCTTCGGGCACTCGCTCGGCGGGCTGATCGCCCTGCGGCACCTCGAGGAGCACGATGTCCCCTACCACGGCGCGATCATGACTTCGCCCTGGCTTGGGACCGCCGTTCCCGTTCCGCGCTGGCAGGTCCTTGCCGCCACCGTGCTGAACCGGATTCTCCCCTCCTTCCCGTTTCCGTTCCGCATGGACCCGGGTCTCCTCACTCACGACGAGGAACGGGCCCGGGACTACCGGGATGATCCTGTGATCCACAGCACCATCACACCGCGGATGTTCACGGAAACGGCGTCCGCCATCGAGCTCGCCCTCCGCCGCGGGGACAGGATCCACGTGCCCGTCCTCTTCATCCTCGCCGGGGACGATCGGATTGTGGACACGAGGCGCAGCCTGGCCTTTGCCCGCTCGCTCCCCTCCGACGACATTGAGGTCGAGGTCCTTGACGACCGCTTCCACGAGGTGCTCCAGGAGCCGGACCGGACCGCCGTGAGGGCCGATATTCGTGCGTGGATTGAGAACAGACTGCCGTGAGGCATGCCGAAGCGGCAGGCCGGAGCGGTATCGCGATTGCACGCGATCCGGACGGGTGCGGGCGAGCCGCATCCGTGGAACGATACATGGGGTGACATGAACGAGAAGACGGAGCTGAACAACGACGAGCAGGGCGTCGGCGCACATGAAGATCCGGAGGAGACGATCGCTTCGGATGATACGGCCGATGGTGAGTCGGGGGAGATCCCGGATCGAGCGGTCGCCGTGGAGGTCGACGAGCTGCGGGACGAGCTGCATAACCTGAACGATCAGCACCTGCGGCTGGCGGCGGAGTTCGACAACTATCGGAAGAGGAACGAGCGCGATCGGCAGACCCTCGCCACGCGACTCCAGAAGGACCTGGTTGCGAGTCTTCTGGACGTGCTGGACGACCTCCAGCGGGTCGCCCACTCCAGTCCCGAAACGGATACCGATGGAGTCCTGGAGGGGGTCGGCCTCGTGGAGAAGAAATTCGTCTCGGTTCTCGAGAACGCCGGACTCGAGCCCATCGACGCCGAAGGGCAGCGGTTCGATCCGGAGATCATGGAGGCCCTCATGATGGTCCCCACCGACGACCCGGCGAAGGACGATCACGTCGCGGACGTCTTCCAGCGTGGCTACCGTTTCCGGGACGCCATGGTCCGGCCGGCGCGGGTGCGGGTGTGGCAGCACGACGGCTCCGGAGCCGGCGACTAGAGCAATGGCCATGGCGACGTCGAAGGACTACTACCAGATCCTCGGGGTCCCCGAGAAAGCGGACGCCGGCGAGATCAAGAAGGCGTACCGCAAGCTCGCCAAGCAGTACCACCCGGACGCGAACCAGAACGATCCCAGGGCTGCCGAGCGGTTCAAGGAGATCGGTGAGGCGTATGGCGTGCTCTCCAATGCGGAGAAGCGGAAGCAGTACGACCAGATGCGTCGAATGGGGCCATTCTCGGGGTTTGGAGGCGCCGGTCGCGGCCCCGGCGGGTTCAGCGGTACCGCCACAGGGCCCGGTGGTGAGCGCTTCACCATGGACGACCTCGGCGACATGGGCGGCCTCGGTGATCTGTTCAGCTCGATCTTCGACTTCGGCCGGAAGCGGAAGCCGCGCACGGGCCCCGAACGGGGCGCCAATGTGGAGTATTCAGTGGAGGTGCCGTTCGAGACGGCCGCCCGGGGTGGGACCATTGCGGTGACCGTGCCTGTGGTGGAGGAGTGCACGACCTGTGGGGGCTCCGGCGCCGCGCCGGGCACCCGCGCCGTGACGTGCGCCGAATGCGCAGGGACCGGCACCGTCTCGTTCGGTCAGGGCGGATTCGCCGTGAACCGCCCGTGCCCCGCGTGCTACGGTCGCGGGCAGGTCCCAGCGCAGCCATGTCCTTCGTGTGGGGGGAGCGGCCAGGTCCGGCAGGAGCGTCAGATTCGCCTCAAGATCCCCGCCGGCGTGGACACGGGCTCGAAAATCCGGTTGCCGGGGCAGGGGGAGCGGGGGCACGCCGGCGGCACCGCCGGTGACCTCCTCATCACCGTGCGCGTGCAGTCCGATCGCTTTTTCCGCCGGAAGGGTCTGGACATCCACTGCACCGTGCCGGTGAACATCGCGCAGGCGACGCTGGGCTCCAAGATCCGCGTACGTACGCTGGCGGGCGGAAAGGTCTCGTTGAAAGTGCCGCCGGGGACGCAGTCAGGGACCAAGTTCAGGATCCCGGGCCAGGGTGTGGAGAAGAGCGACAAGCGGGGCGATCAGTACGTGCAGGTAAAGATCACGGTGCCCGAGCAGCTGGATGAAGTGGAAGAGCGGCTGCTGCGGGAGTTCGCGGAGGCCGCGGAGCTGAAGTACTGAGGAGACGTAATGACACGGATCATCCAGGACCAGGACCTGCTCCTCTGGGAGGCATATGCCACCACGGGCGACTTCGGATACCCGCAGCAGGCCCGCCTCGTCTTCCACTGCCTGACCAATCCGGCGCTGCGGGCTCGTGTGGTGGAGCAGGAGGGCGACATGTCGGACGTGGAGAATCAGCTGGCCACGCTGCCGGAAGGTGAACTGCTGGGGTTGCTGGCCGAGACGGAAGAGCTCAGCTAGCGCATCAGCGGATTCGACCACCGCCCACCAGGAGTTCGCCCCGGTAGACCGCCCCGGACTGGCCCGGAGTGACAGCGCGCTGTGCACGATCCAGCTGAAGCTCGAGCTCGGCCTCGTCCCGTGCGGTCACCACTGCCGGCACGAGCCGGGCCCGGTGCCGAAGGCGAACCTCCACCCGCTCGCCCGTCGCAGGCGGCGGGGCCAGCCAGTTGAGGTCTCCCAGCCGCAGTTCGTCGCGCATCAGTGATGCCGCCTCGCCCACGACCACTTCGTTGCTGGCGGGCCGTGTACCCAGCACGTAGAGGCGCCGGTCGAAGCCGCCACCCAGACCCTTCCGCTGCCCGACCGTGTAGCGGGCGTAGCCGTCGTGCTTCCCCACGTCCTCACCCTCCTCCGTCACCATACGACCGGAGCTGAGCGCGGGGTGCCTCTCTCCGAGCCGATCCGTGAGGAAGTCGGTGTAGTCGTTCGTGGGAACGAAGCAGATCTCCTGTGACTCCGGCTTTTCGGCCGTGCCCAGTCCGAGCGCGCGGGCGCGGTCCCGGACCTCCGGCTTCGTCAGTCCCCCCACGGGGAAGAGCATCCGTTCCAGCACCGCCGGCGGAACCCCCCAGAGGAAGTAGGACTGGTCCTTGTTGTCGTCCAGCCCACGGAGGAGCTCGGGCGGTCCGTCGCCGGGATGGCGGATACGCGCGTAGTGGCCCGTGGCGATATAGTCTGCGCCGAGGGCGCGGCCGCGCCGGAGGAGGTCCGGGATCTTCGTGTTGGAGTTGCAGCGCACGCACGGGTTCGGAGTTCGCCCCGCGATGTACTCCGAGACGAAGTCGTCGATGACCGCTTCCCCGAACGACTCCTCCATGTCGAACACGTGGTGAGGGATCTCGAGCTGATCGGCGACCCGGCGTGCGTCCATGATCCCGTCGAGGCCGCAGCAGGTGTTCGCGTGGGCCGCGGTCGCCTCATAGCAAAAGGTCTTCATGGTCGCGCCGATCACGCGGTAGCCGTGCTCGACCAGGAGCGCCGCGGCCACCGAGCTGTCCACGCCGCCGGACATGGCCACCAGCACGGTGGCTCCGGCACCCACCCCGGTGCCACGCTCGGCGGACGGCCCTGAGGCCCTCATGCGACAGCGCCGATTCGATTCACGACCTCAATGAACCGGTCTGCTCCCTCCTCTACGTCCTCCACGACTGTGGACCAGCCGAGGGAGAAGCGAACGGCGGGATGGTCGTGGCGCCCCATGGCCATGAGGACATGGCTCGGAGTCGACGCGCCGCTGTGACACGCCGACCCAGATGAGAGCGCCAGACCGGCGAGGTCCAGGGACGGCAGGAGGAGGTCAGGGTCGAGGTCCTCGAGCGAAAGACTCAGGAGGTGCGGCAGCCGGTCCCCGCCCCCGTTCACGCTCGCCCCGGGCAGCGCCTCCAGCAGCCGGGTCTCGAGGCGGTCCCGGAGCGTCCGGAGACGCTCCACCTCCCCGTCCAGGTCCCGCACCGCCGCCGACAGCGCCGATGCCAGCCCGACAGCACCGGCCACATTGGACGTGCCCGGGCGGATGCCGCGCTCCTGCCCGCCTCCGAAGAAGACGGGGTCCAGGTCCACGCCCCGTCGCACATACAGCGCGCCGACGCCCTGTGGACCGCCGAACTTGTGAGCACTGAGAGAAAGGAGGTCGCACGGCACCTCCCGCACGGAGACGGGATGGTGCGCCACCGCCTGCACGGCGTCCGTGTGAAACACGATGCCGCCCTCGCGGCAGCGCTCCGCGAGGGCGCGGACCGGCTGCAGCGTTCCGACCTCGTTGTTCGCCCACATCACCGACACGACGGAATGCGGCTCGACCTTTACCTCGTCCAGCGCCGCGACGTCCACGCGACCGTTCTCGTCCACGGCCAGGGTCGTAACGCCGGCGCCCTCCCGCGCGGCCTGCGCCGCTGCGTGGCGAACGGCGCTGTGCTCGATGGCCGAAACGGCAACGCCCAGGCCGGCGGTGCGCCAGCGCCCCAGCACCGCCAGGTTGTCGGCCTCCGTGCCACCACTCGTGAAGACGATCTCCGCGGGTTCGGCCCCGATCAGCTCCGCCACGCGCTCACGGGCGTCCTCCAGGGCACCGCGCGCCCGTCGCCCGGCGCCGTGCACGCTGGAGGCGTTGCCGAACCGGTCTCCGAAGAAGGGAGCCATGGCGGCGCGTGCTTCCGGCCGAACGGGAGTCGTGGCGGCGTGGTCGAGATAGATGATTCTCTGGCTCATATCGGCCCGTAATAACCCATCTCCCACGAGAGGGTCCAGAGTGTATATTCAGGGAGTGGATACGCGCAGACCCCAGCCGGCTCTCCCGCCGGAGCGACCTGAGCATTTCTTCGCCACCGTTCACGGCACGGTGTTCGGCGAGCGGTCACGGTGCGTGGAGGAACTGGCGGAGGGAGACGAGGTCCTTCTGCTGCCCGATCCTCCCATGGCGGACGATCCCGGGGTATGGGTGCATGGCCGGGAGGGGGATCTCATCGGCCACCTGCCGCCCGAGATCGAGGCGTGGCTGGCCCCGTGGCTGCACTGCGGCGGCAGGGTGGAAGCGCGGGCGGTCCGCGTATCCGGCGACGAAGTCCCCAGCTGGCGACGCGTCCTGATCGAGGTTCACTGCGGCTGAGGTCAGAACGTCGCCACCGGCAGCCCTACCACATCGTCCACGGCCATGGTCTCGCGGGTCCAGAACGGCTCGCCGTACGCCGTTCGAATCAGCCCGCCGTAGTAGGCGGCGTGGACCTTCAGCTGATCGCGAAGGTCGCGCTCCCCACCCGGATAGACCTCCCCCATCCCCTTCTTCCCCTCGAACTGCGATCCGAACGCGTACACCGCCCGGAGCTTGCGGTCCAGCTGGCTGGTGATATCCACGACGAACGTCGGTTTCGGCGCGTGCTCCCGGTAGGCCATGGCATACAGCACCTTCCGAGGCCGGAACGGATCGCCCTTGATGGGGGCCTTCCGGAGGCCGGCCACGAAGGCCGCGTCGTGCGCCAGCTGACTGGCGGCCCGGTGGTCCGGGTGGCGCGCTTCGGGCCACATGAGGATCAGGGTATCAGGCCGAAGCTCACGGAACACCTCGGCCACCACCGTCCGCGCAGCGGGGGTGTTCTCGAGAGCGCCGTCCGGGAGTCCTGCCACGCGACGGGTCGCCAGCCCCATGATCTCGGCGGCCCGTTGTGATTCCTGCGACCGCAGGGAGGCGCTGCCTGCGGTCCCGGCCTCGCCGCCCGTCAGGTCGAGGACTCCAGTGCGGTGACCGGCATCGGCCGCGCGGATGAGCGTGCCGCCGCAGAGGAGCTCGGCGTCATCGGGGTGAGCGACGACCGCGAGGAGGTCGAGTGGAGCTTCGGTCATGATCTCGGTGGCTGGGCCCGGCCGCTACTCGTACCTGAGGGCCTCGACCGGATCGAGGCGGGACGCACGCCAGGCGGGAAACAGGCCGAAGAATACGCCCGCAACGGCCGCCATGACCAGCGCGGCCATCACGGCGCCCGGCTGGATCTCCGCGGGGATCGGTGTAACGGTTCGGATCAGCCAGGCCGCCCCGGCACCGATGAGCATGCCGATGGCCGCACCCACCACTGTGAGGGTGGACGCCTCGAAGAGGAACTGCCAGAGGATCTCCGCGCGGCGCGCGCCGAGCGCCTTGCGGACGCCGATCTCACGCGTCCGCTCCGTGACGGAGATCATCATGATGGCGATCACCCCCACGCCGCCCACGAGCAGCGCCACGGAAGAGAGAGCGACCATCACGATGAAGAAGACGCCGGTGATCTTGTTGAACGTCTCCAGGACCTGCTCCTGGCGGATCAGCGCAAAATCGTTCGGGGCGTCCGGGCGCAGCCCCCGCATGGCTCGAAGTGTCCCGATCACCTGGTCCATGGCCTGCTGCTGGCTCGACCCGTCTGCGGTGACCACCAGCGCGCGCAGGAAGCCGTCCCACGTCTTCAGGTGCTTGAGCGACGCGGTGTAGGGGATCACCGCCATGTTGCTCTCGTTGTCCCCGAAGATATTGCCCTTCGTGCGATACACGCCGATCACCGTGAACGGTCGGCCGTCGATGCGGACGCTTCGCCCCAGCGGGTCGAGGCTTCCGAAGAGACTCTGAGCCAGCCCCTCCGTAAGCACCGTGACCGGCCGGGAGCCCGTGACGTCCGTGCGGATGAAGTTGTGGCCAGCCACGAAGTCCCCGATGGTGAACTCGTCCCACCCCTCGCTCTCACCCGCCACCGTGACGTTGATCGGATCACCGCCCCTTGGACCGGTGAGCGATGCGCTCCGGACCAGCTCCACGATGGCGGTCCGCACATGCGACAGCTCACGGATCCGTTCCGCCTCGCGCGGAGTCACCGGAGGGTTGTCGCGCCAGCTCGGTTCATCTCCCGGGCCGCTGAGCTGAATGCCCACGAAGTTGTACCGTGCGACAATGAAGTTCTTCGGTCCCGCGGCCTCGATCCCCTCCATGGCCTGCCCCCGAATCCCCGCCACGGCCGCCGTCATCGTCATGACCGTGGCCACGCCGATGACGATTCCGAGGATGGTGAGGGCCGAGCGGAACTTGTTCGCCCGGAGCTGCTCGAGGGCGATTCCCACCGCTTCGCGGATCCGCTCCGCCGCGCCGAGGATCCTCATCACTCGGCTCTCAGCGCGACCACGGGGTCCAGCTTGGAAGCACGGGACGCGGGATAGATTCCCGCAACGACCCCTACCCCCACACCCATCACCGCCGCAATGACGAGCCAGCGCACTCCGATGGCGGCCGGCATTGGGGAGACCGCCTCGATGAGCTCGGCCAACAGGATCCCGAGGAGGATGCCGATGGTCGCGCCAGTGAGCGACAGCGCACTCGATTCCACCAGGATCTGGAGGATGATGTCGCGACGCCGTGCGCCCACGGCCTTCCTCATGCCGATCTCACGCGTCCGCTCCACCACCGACATGAGCATGATGTTCATGATCACCATCCCACCCACTACCAGCGCGATTCCCACCAGGCCGGGGAAAGCAATGAAGAGAACCCGGCTGAACGTCTGCCAGAAGCTCATGGAGTCGTCCTTGGTCTCCACCTCGAAGGTGTTGGCCTCATCCGGTCGCAGCCGGTGGCGCACCCGCATGATGGCCTCCACATCGAGCCGAGCCGCTTCCAGCGCCTGCGGGTCGTCGGCCTTGACCAGGATGTTGTCCACCACGTGGCGGGGGTTCGTCAGCCGGCCCATGGCCGATCGCGCGGGAGCGATGGCGCGGTTGTCCAGGGACATCCAGAACAGCTTTCCCTGCGACTCCAGGATCCCGATGACCTCGAAGGAGACGTTGTCGATCCGGATGGTGCGCCCCAGCGGGTCGAGGGCACCGAACAGGTTCTCGGCGGTCTCGGAGCCGAGGACCACTACCGGCATCCCGGCTTCGTCCTCGAGCGGTCCGAAGAGCCGACCGCGGTCCACCTCCATCTCCCGGATCCGGAAGAAGTCGGAGGATGCCGCCGTCAGCCAGACCCCATCCACTTCGACACCGCGCCCCGACTTCGCCCGCCCGGTGCTCATACTTTCCACGGCGACGAGCGCGGGCATGGCCAGCTGCTGCCGGATCGCGTCTGCGTCGTCGATCCGGAGCTGCGGCCTGCGCCGCCACTCACGCCACTGCTCCCGGCTCGACTCCATCTGCACGGACGGGGCACGACTCACGGTGAGTGTGTTGAGCCCGAAGATGGTTTTGGCGAAATCCTCTTCCATGTACCGGTTCATGCCCTCCACGATGCTGATCACCGCGATGAGGAACATGACGCCGATGATGACACCCACGACGCTGAAGAAGCTCTTCAGCTTCTGCGCGCGAATCTGCGCGAACGCGAGCCGAATGGCCTCGCGAGGGCTCATGCGCCCACCACCGCCCGGGTCACCGTGTCGGATTCGATCACGCCATCCCGAAGCGTGATGCTGCGCCGCGCGTGCTCGGCGATATCATGCTCATGGGTGACCAGGATGATGGTCTGGCCGCTCTCGTAGAGCTCCTCAAAGAGCCCCATGATCTCCTGGCCGGTCTTCGTATCCAGGTTCCCCGTGGGCTCGTCCGCCAACAGGATGGCGGGGTCGTTGACGAGGGCGCGGGCCACGGCTACACGCTGCCTCTGCCCGCCGGAGAGCTCGCTCGGCCGGTGGTCCATGCGGTCGGCGAGGCCTACCCGGTCCAGCACGTGCTCGGCGCGCTCCCGGCGCGCCTTCGAGGCCATCCCGCCGTAGATCAGAGGCAGCTCGACGTTGTGCAGCGCGGTGGCCCGTGGCAGCAGGTTGAAGGTCTGGAAGACGAAGCCGATCTCCCGGTTTCGGATGGCGGCGAGCTCGTCGTCCTCCATCCCGGACACGGGGGTGTTGTTCAGCCAGTACTCGCCGGCCGTGGGCGTGTCCAGGCAGCCGATGAGGTTCATCAGCGTGGACTTGCCGGAACCCGACGGTCCCATGATGGCCAGATACTCGTTGCGCTGGACCTCCAGGTCCACGCTGCGCAGGGCGTGTACGGTCTCGGCGCCAAGCTCGTAGTCCTTGGTGAGGCCTTCGGTGTGTATGACGGCTCGCTCCATGTCGCGTTACTCCGGGTTCTCGCGGGGGGTGGACGTGTTGCCCGCATCCTCGAGGATGCGGACGGGGGCGTCGTTCTCGAGCTCTCGGATCGCCTGGTACGGTCCGGCGACAACGCTGTCGCCCTCCGCGAGCCCGCTCAGAACCTCGAAGTGCTCCCGGCCCGTGATCCCAACACGGACGGGGACGAAGTGCGCTTCACCGCCGCGGATCACGAACACGCCCTCGACATCCTCGTCGTCGGCGCCGAGCAGAGCCTCGGCGGCGGCTTCCTGATCCTCGGAGAGCTCGGTATCGAGCGCCTCCATATCGTCCCGCTCGCGCACGGTGAGAGCGATGATCGGGATTCCCAGGGTCTGGGACCGGCTCTCTGTGATCACCTCCGCGGTGGCCGAGAGGTCCGGGCGGATGGTGGGCGGTGGGGCATCCAGTGTGATGACGACCTCGAAGTCCACGGCCTGCGACTGCTGGCTCATGCCGCGTGTGTTCGGATCCACGGTCGAGCTATGCCCGATCTCCGTCACCCGCCCCGTGAACTTCTGCCGGGGGAAGGCATCGATACTGAGGGTCGTGCTGTCGCCCAGTGAAATATCCGGCACGTCGGTCTCGTCCACCCGGATCACCGCCTCCATCACGGTGAGGTCGCTCACGGTGAGCAGCAGGCTCCCGGGGTTGTTCATGGTTCCCACGATGGCGGTCTCGCCCTGCTCGATGTTCAGGCGAGTGACCACCCCATCAATGGGGGCGCGGATCACCGACTTTGCCAGCCGGTCCTCCGCCTCGCGCAAGGCCGCGCGGGCGATCTCGACGCCGTGCGCCGAGGCCTCGTGCAGCGCGCGCTGCACCTCCGCCTGGGTCTGCGCTTCCTCGAACTGCTGGCCGCTGATCAGCAGTGAGTCCATGGCCCGCATTTCCTGCGATCGCCGGAGCGCCTGTTCCGCCTGAAGCACCGAGGCACGGGCCTGGGCCTCCCGGGCGAGCGACTCGCTCACTCCCGCCCGCGCCCGCGCTGCCGCGGCCTCATACTGCGTGGGGTCGATCCGGAGGAGGACCTGTCCCTTCTCCACCCTATCCCCCTCCTTGATCCTCAACTCCGTCACGCGGCCCATGATGTCGGACTGCACGTCCACCGCCACCCGAGGCTGGATCCAACCGCTCGCCCGAACCATGGACTCCAGGTCCAGCGTCTCCACCACGGCGGCACGAACGCCCGTCGCGTCATCCGCTCTGCCGCGGAACGCCACCGCCACGGCCGCAAGACCGACGAGAGTGCCGATGCCAAGGAAGATCTTCGTCTTACGCTTCATGGTCGGTCTCAACGATTGGGGATCGACAGTTTCTGTCCGGTCGCCTGCTCCAGGGCGGTCAGGGCTTCCTGGAAGGTGTAGACTCCCAGAAGGTACTCACGGTCCGCCCGTGCCATCAGCGTTTCGGCTTCCATGAGCTCGAGGAACGCCGCTACGCCCACGCGGTAGCGCTCCCGGGCCAGGTGCAGCTGGTCACGCGCCAGCTCGAGGTTACGCTCCTCGAGACGCACGGCTTCATACGCGGTGCGGAGATCCCGGTAGGCCGTCTCCACGTCTGCCCGCGTGGCCAACTCCCGGGACCGCAGCTGCCAGCGGGCATCGTCGGCCTGCGCCCGGGCGGTCTCCAGCTGGTGCTTTCGGCTGAGTCCCTGGAACACCGGGACCGAAATACCCAGGGAGACCGACAGCGGCTCCTCCACGAAGCTGAAGGGGAACTGGTCGTTTTGCGAGAGCAGCTCGTCCCGGCGCTCGTCGGTGAACTCGAACGCGCTGCAGTCCTGCGCCTGCATGGGCGGGCTGAGCCGCGCGAGGATCTGGTTCGTCTGCACGCACTGGTCTCGGGCGTTCGCCGCCGACTCCTGGCCCTGCCTGATCAGGTACTCGTCACTGCCCACGCGCCGGGTGTACCCGGACATTCCGGTGCTGAGCGACAGGGACGGCCAGAACGCGCTCCGCGCCATGCCGACTCCCGCGTCCGCCGCCTCCGTCGAGGCCCGCGCCGCCTCCAGCTCCGGCTGCGACGTCATCGCCGCATCCACCAGCGATGCCAGCGACCAACGCGGCTCGAATACCGGCACCTCCGAGGTCAGCTCGATCTCCCGGTCCAGACCCGTCCCAACAAGCTGCAGCAGGCGGATTTTCTGATTGTGCAGCTGCGCCTTCGACCGTAGCACCCCCACTTCGGCACGGCCCCGCTCCACTCCCGCCTGCTTCGCCTCGATGGCCGTGCCCGCCTCCACCTGATACCGCGCCTCCGCCAGCGAGAGGTTGGCCTCCGCTCGCTCGAGCTCCGCCTCCGCCAGCGCCACGGCATCCTTCGCACGCAGCGCCGCCATGTACTGACGCGTGACATTCGCCTGCAGCGTCTGCCCCGCCGCGGTCAGCGACGCCAGCAGCGATCGCCTCGACGCCTTCTCGCGACCCACCTGGTAGAAGTCGGCACCACTGAGACCCAGCCCGATCCTCATGTCGTAGCTCGAGTAGTAGTAGTCCGGCGTCTTCGTGAGTCCGATGTCCCCGGCCGTGAACCCTCCGATACGGGCCTGCCCTCCCTCCTGGTAGCTCAGCCCGCCGCTCACTGTCGCGGTGGGGAGGAACCCGCCATAGGCCGAGCGGACTCCCCAGTCCGCCACGCTCTCATCGTTGAGGCGCGCCCGGTAGTCGGGGCTGTTTTCCAACGCCAGCGCCACGGCTTCATCCAGACTGAGCGGCATGGGGGGCTCCTGGCCCGAGGCCGGCATGGCCAGGAGGAGAAGCGCTATCGTCAGCGAGATCGACTTATGCATGATGGTTCCAACCCTGAGTGGTCCGCCCGTCCTACTTCATGGAGCCACTGTACGTTTGTGGCGGTGTGGTTGTTTCGTGGCGGCCCAGGTTCCTTGCGCCATGGTGTACTGGCATACTAGTACACTGGCGTCGAAGCCCTGTCAACGACCACCGCCGTACCGGCACTCGACCGGGGTCAGGGGAGGCTGGCGCGCTCGGCCAGGTAGTCTTCGTCGGGGATGCGGAAGCGAAGAACCCGGTTCTCGGAATCCACCCATACGATGCGGAGCGGAAGACCCTGGGGCTCGACGCGGATGCGCCGCGCCTCTGTGTTCTGACCGCCGATGGTGATCTGTTCGGTGCCGGCGTCGGTGATGGTCGCGGGGACCTGACGGCTCTGGCGGGGAACGATCACGGCCACGCGTCCGTTGCCGCCGGTGGCGGACATCAGGAAATAGTGCTGGTGAGCGACGCCCTCATCGAGGAGGACGGCGCCGTCGCTGGCGAGGTACTCGCGCATCTGCTCGCCCGCGGTGGAAACGATGGTGGCGCGGAACCGGTTTCCGGCGGCCTGGCCCGAGATGCTTTGCTTCTGCGGACCCGTGACCTCAATCTGGTAGGCCGTAGGTCGGAGCGCCGGCCCCTCGAACTGGAGCAGGGATCGGGTCTGCTGGCCGCTGTCCAGGACGATGCGTCCCTGGGCGACGGTGGTGGAGCCTGGGCCCTCTCCGCTGCGTCGGATCGTGAAGGTCTCGGTGCCGACGGGCGTGCCGCGGACGGAGAGCCGGAAGGACCCTTCGTCGACCACGACGGTCTGCGAGTGCGCGGCGGCCGCAGTCGTGAAGATCGCGGCGAGGGCGAGGGCGAAGGATCGAATATGTCGAGCAGTCATGAACGGTCTCCCGTGGAGTTGGGATGGTGGTACCCCGTGGGGGGTCGGGGGGTTCGGTCGCAGGGAATGGGCCGCGGTCAGAGCGTGTCGGATTGGTGGTCGGGTCGAATGAAGACGGCGCGGCGTATCGCGTCGAGGATCCGGTGATAGATGAGGCGCCCTTTCTCAGTGGTGGCGAGGGTTGGTTTGCCGACGCAGCCGGTTCCACCGGGCGGAGGTGAGGGCATCCCGCCACGCATGTAGCGTCGGAACTCGTCGGGGGCCAACTGGAAGTCGCGGGCCCGGTCCATCCGTACGAGATTCGGGTACAGGTGGAGCATGACGGAGGTCTCGGCCTCACCTGCGTGCTCGGCGCCTTCCTGGCCCTCGAGGAGGTCATGGATGGGAACGTCCCAGATGTCGATGACGCGGACGCGGGCGGTGGTGGTGATGAGGGTGGCGAGTGCCTCGAGGTGAGGATCGTGGCGGTGTGCCGTGATAATGATGAACTCCGTAACACCATGACCTTCCCAGCCGTCGAGCAACTCATTGAGCCCGCGGTGTAGAGTCTTTCGGCCGAGGGAGGCCGTTCCAGCGTACGCGCGTTCCGTGCGTACGTTGACGCCAAAGCCGAAGGTGGGGGCACGGAGGACGCGGAACTCTTCGGAGAGGTCCAGGCAGAACCTGCGGGCGATGAGTACGTTGCTGCCGAGGGGCAGGTGTGGCCCGTGCTGCTCGAGGGCGCCCACGGGGAGAATAAGACGGGGATCCCGGGCCAGGTGTGCGGCCACGTCGATCCAGCTGAGCTCGTCGAGTGCGAGAGGCGTATCGTTTTCCATGCATACAACATGATGCCGTCGCGACGGCTCCGCACGGTGCTGGTGGTCACCTTCGCCGCGCAGATCGGTCTCCTGCTGTGGAGCCGGTCGCTTACTCCGCTGATGCTTCTGGCCGCGGCGGCCGTGCTGGGGGCGGGGGTGGTGCTGGAGCGCGGGCGGGTTCGGCGCGAGCGTGGGGCGGCGGGAGTATCGGTGGCGCAGTTGGCTCTCGGGCTGGCGTTGATCGCAGCCGTGGTCACCACTGCGCGTCTGGAGGTCGGGTCTCGACAGTGGGACGCGGTGGGAGAGCGGCGTGAAGCGCAGCTGGCGGCGCGGTTGGAGGCGCGTCTCACGGGTGCGTTGACGCGAGCGCGTGCGGCCGCGCGGCTGTCGGCGGCCGCCGCGGAGTCGCCCAACCTCTTCGACGCCCTGGCGGAGATCCGGCGGAGGACAGGTGTGGAGGCGGTGACGCGGCTGAGCGCGGCGGGTGGAGTGGAGGCGTGGGCGGGGGATCACCGGGGTCGGATTCCGAGCGCGGTGCTGGAACTGCGGGAAGGGGTCATCTTCCCTGGCGGCACGATGTTCGAGTACGTGTACGCCGTGGAGCGGACGCCGGCGGGTGGGGTGGGCGTGGCCGCGGTGCTGATTCAGGTGGGGCCGCCGTTGAGGGGAGCGACGGACGCGCTTGCGGAGCGTTTCGAAGCGGTGACGGGGGAACAGCCGCGGTTCGCCGGACCGGACGCGGCGGAGGTGGACTGGCGCCTGATGGAGGACGGCGCTCCTGTGCTGTCGGCCCGGTTCCCCGTACTGAGCCCCGCGGAGTGGCGGGGGCGGGTGGCGAGAACGGGTCGGCTGGCGGTGTTCGTACTGGTGCTCACCGCGCTCGCGCTCCTGTCGGCCACATGGCTGAAGGCGCTGCCGGACCGGGAAGGAGTGTACGGCATGCTGCCCATGGGCGCGCTGGCCGTCACCCTGATGGCGGCGCCGCTCCGCCGCACACTCGGATTGGATCGCCTCTTTTCCCCGGGCTGGTTCGTCCTCCCTGTCCCCGGCGACTTCGTGATCGAGGGCGTGCTCGTCGTGCTGCTGCCGCTGGCGGCGCTGGTGTCGACGTTCCGCATGGGGGCTGTGCGCCCCAGGGACCTCTGGCTGCGGCTGGCGATCGGTGCCGCGCTGGCTGGTGGCGGCTTCGCGGTGGGTGTGGGCATCATGGCCCGAAGCGCGGGGCTGCCGATGCTCTCCTCGACAGGGCCGCTCTGGTACGTGCTGCATCCGGCGACGGTAGTGCTACTCGCGACGCTAGCGGCGCTGCTCATGCCCCGGTCGACCGAGGCTGAACCGGGCCGCAGGCTGGCGCTGTACGCGCTGGCGGGGGCGCTGCTCTCCGTCCTCCTCGCCCTGGGGCTGGCGGCCGGGTGGCGGCCGAGCCGGCCGCTTCCCACGCCGGTCCTCCTGGCGTGGAGCATCCCGTTCATCCTCCTGGGCAGGGCCGTGGCGGGATTCGCCGGTCGCGGGGACCGACTGGTGCGCTGGCTGGCGGCGGGCTGGCTGGCGGCCACGGCCGTGGTCCCTCACCTGTGGCTGACGAACCAGGACGCGCGTCTGCAGGAGGCGGAGCTGGAGATGGCCTCGTTCGGCGCGCGAGGCGACCCGTTCCTGAGCTACCTGCTGGACGAGTTTGCGCAGGCGGTGGTGAGCGCGGACGCCCGTGGAGAGGGTCGCCTGGACCTGATCTACGAGGCGTGGGTGGCCAGTGGGCTGGCGGCCGAGCCGTATCCGCTCGAGATGGTGCTCTGGGACGCGGAGCTGAGGCGGCAGGCGCACCTGCCGGTGGGGGTGCAGATGGAGGTGGGTGGGTTCGGCTACCGCGAGTTCCTGGACGTAGTGGACCGCGCGGTCGACGGTGGACAGGTGTCGAACGTTCCGGCACGGGGCGGGGGAGTGAGCCGCATCCTGGTGGTCCCGCTGAGCGACGGCCGTGCGGTGTCTGTGGCCGTGGCGCCCCGGGCGGCGTTCCGGCCGACCTCGGCGCTCACCGCCTTCATGGAGGGCGAGTCGCAGCAGAGCGTGACGCTCGACCTGCTGCCCGTCTCCGCGGTCACGGCTCCGGCGCTCCCGGATTTCCGGTGGCAGAAGACGCCGGAGGGCTGGCAGGCCGAGACGCTGCTGCGGGAGGGCTCCGACCTGTACCACGCGCACCTGGGCCTGAGACTGCCGCCGCCGGGGGTGCGCTTCGCCCGGGGCGTCCTCCTGATCACGCTCGACCTGCTCCTCCTCTCGCTGCTCTGGGGCCTCGGTCGACTGGCCCGCGGCGACCCGCCGGTGCCACCGGGTGGCTGGGTGGGGTGGCTGGGCGGATTCCGCGCCCGCGTCATCGTGGCTCTCTTCGCGTTCTTCCTGCTGCCGACCGCCGTGTTCGGGTGGGCGGCGTACCGCGCACTGGCCCAGGAGGTGAATCGGGCGGCGCAGCAGGTGGCGGAGCGGGCGGTGGTCCACGCGGCCGTGTCGCTGCCGCAGGCGGGGCTGGTGGAGACCGCCCGGAGGACGGGGGAAGACCTGCTGTACTACGACCACGGGATGCTCGGTGCGACGTCCATGCCGGAGGCCGCGGAACTGGGCCTGTACAGCGCATGGATGCCGCCGCGTCTCTACCAGCGGCTTCGAACCACGGAGGCGATGGGCGGCACGGAGATGGGCTCTCTGGCGGGACGCTCCTACCTGGTGGCGTATCGGCGGCTTCGGAGCCCTGCCGAGGCCGTGGCCGTGCCCGTCTGGCTGGCCGCGCGGGATGTGGCGGTGCGGCAGCGGGAGTTCGCGCATCTCGTGCTGTTCGGCGTGTTGGTGGGCGGGGCGCTGTCGCTGGCGCTCTCGGTCGTGGTGGGTCGCGCGCTGGCGCAGCCGATCCGTGAGCTGCGCCAGGCCGCGGCGGCCGTGGGCGGCGGGCAGTTCCGGGTGGATCTCCCGGAGGATCGGGCGGACGAGTTCGGCGAGCTCTTCACGTCCTTCAACCATATGACCCGCCGGCTGCGTCGCGCCCGCTCGCAGGAGCTGCAGACGGCACGGATCCTGGCGTGGGGCGAGATGGCCCGTCAGGTCGCGCACGAGATCAAGAACCCGCTTACGCCCATCAAGCTGTCCATCCAGCACATCCGGCGTGCCTACCGCGACCGCCGCGAGGATTTCGATCCGATCCTGGAATCGAACGTCGAGCAGATCCTGACGGAGATCGATCGGCTGACAGAGATCGCCCGGGCGTTCTCCCGCTACGGCGCGCCGGAAGAGGTTGCGGGCGTGACGGAGCCCGTGGACGTGGCGGGAGTGGCCCGTGAGGTCCTGACGCTGTATCGCGCGCCGGACCGGGATGTCCGCTACCTCCTGAAGGTGGAGAGCCCGGACACCGTGGCGGCGGCCCGATCGTCAGAGCTCCGGGAAGTGATCGTCAATCTGCTGGAGAACTCCCGGGCGGCGGTGGGCGCCGAGGGGGTAGTGGAGGTCTGTGTGGATGCGCCGGGGAGCATGGTGCGGCTCGAGGTGCGGGATGACGGGGAGGGGGTACCGCCGGAGCTGCTGCCGCGCATCTTCGATCCGCACTTCTCCACGCGCTCTTCGGGCACCGGCCTGGGTCTCGCGATCGTGCGACGTCTCGTGGACAGCTGGGGCGGCGAGGTGGGGGCGGAGAGCGAGCGGGGGCGTGGCACGACGGTATGGGTTGCGATCCCCAAGGCCACGCCGCCGGTTCCCGGGGAGGGAGCCGGCGGCGTGGGGCCGTTGACGGAGATCGACGAGGGGGAGCCGGAGAGCGAGCCGGGCTGAATCGGCCCCGGCTGCGTCAGGTCACTGGCGCACCCGGAAGCTGCGCACGGCCTCGTTGCCCGTGGCGATGCTTCGGATCCGGAGGACCACGACGTCGCCCGGATCCACCTGTCTCACCCGCTCCTGGAGCTGAGGGACCGATCCCACCGGCTGACGGTTGAACTCCAGGATGATATCGCCCTGCTGGAGCTGACCTGCGGCGGGGCCATAGGGATTGACGCCGGTGATCACGACGCCGTCCACCGCCGTGCGGATCCCGAGCTGCTGGAGCAGCCGGGGATCGGGATCGGAGAGCTGGAGTCCCAGGCGACCCTGGGCAGAGCCGCGCTCGGAAGCGACCCGTATCGGCGTCTCCTCCACCTGAAACTCGCCGAGCTCGACCTCCACGCTCACCCTGCTGCCGTTCCGGATCACGCCGAGGGTAACCTTGTCGCCGGGCGTCTCCCGTGCCAGCCGGGTGGTGAGGTCGGGGCTGCTCCCGATCGGTTCGCCCTCCAGGGACACGATGACGTCCTCCGCACGCAGTCCCGCTTCGTCCGCGGGCCCGCCGGGCACGACCTCGGATACGAACGCACCGGCGATCTGGTCCAGGCCGTACAACTCGGCCTGCGCCTCGCTCACGCTCTGGATCCGAACCCCGAGCTGGGGGCGCCGCACATGCCCGAACTCGATGATGTCACGGGCGACCTTTACAGCCAGGGCACTCGGGACGGCGAACCCGTTGCCCGCGTACGCTCCCGTGGGCGAGGAGATGGCGGTATTCACGCCCACGACCCGGCCATAGAGATCCACCAGTGGCCCGCCCGAGTTGCCGCGGTTGATGGCCGCGTCCGTCTGGATGAACGACTCCAGCGATGTCTCGCCCTGTATGATGCCGAGACTCCGTCCCTTGGCGCTCACGATCCCGGCCGTGACGGTGAACCCGAGGTTCAGGGGGTTGCCGAGGGCCAGCACCCAGTCGCCCACCTGGAGCCGATCGGAGTCGCCGACCCCGAGGGGGGTGAAAGGCTGCCCACGCTCGCTCAGCAGGCGGATCACGGCGATGTCGGTGTTGGGGTCACGACCTACGACCTCCACATCGTCATAGATGCGGCCGTCCGGGAACCGAACCTGGATGGTGATGGCGTTCTCGACCACGTGGTTGTTGGTGATGATGTGTCCTTCATCGGTGAAGACGAAGCCCGAGCCCGTGCCCATCTGCGGCGGCGCCTGCTGCTGCTGTCGCGGGTTGCCGAACGGGAAGGGGAACGGCGTGGGCGCCTCTCCTTCCGGCGGCTGTGCGGTGACCTGGACCGTCACCACGCTGGGCAGCGCGGTGGCGGCGGCCGCCCGGAACGTCCGTGACAGCGAGGCCGCGGTACTGGTGTCGATCACCGCCGGCACCTGCCCCAACTCCTCCTGCAGCGCTCGATCACGCTGCCCCTCCTGTGCGAGCGCGTCCCCTCGCCCGCACCCCATGAGGAGGACCGTAGAGATCACCATCACCCGTCGAATCGCAAGACCGTTCATCGCCCCGTAGCCTCCACTGCTGACCTGATGTCCAATGCCGGTCCGGAGACGGCCGCACGGCATGTGCCATCGCGAGCCGGCCGCCGAGAGCCGACGTGTGCCCGGGAATTGGATGCGGCGCTGGCGGCAGGGGTTGCCTAACGGTTCGGCCCGGGCCCGCGTCTATAGGGAGGCAGCGTCGGGCGCCGGCCGTGGGTGGCCGTGCCGGGCCGTGTACGAGTGCGGAGGAGACGAGCAGTGATTCGAGCGATCATCATCGGCGCCATGACCGTGGCGATGGCGGTGGGCACGCCGGCCGTGGGGCAGGGCCTGGGGGAGGTGGAGCCGGTGGACAGTGTCACGCTGGAGGCCGCCGTGGAGCGGGCTCTTCGCGTGGCGCCGCAGGTGGTGCAGGCGACGACCGGCCTCGGCACCGCGCGCTACGGCAGTCGTCAGGCGTACGCGGCGATGCTGCCGAGCCTGTCCCTGTCGAGTGGGGCGAACCTGTCCAGCTCCGAGCGGTACGACCCGCAGACCAACCTGAGGGTGAGCGGGCAGAACAACAGCAGCTACAGCGCGGGGCTGTCCGCGAGCATGGACCTGTTCTCGGGGGGGCGGAACCTGGCGGCCGTGCGAAGTGCGCACGCCACCGTGGAGGCCGCGGAAGCCACACTCGTGACGCAACAGTTCGCCATCGTGCTGTCCGCCAAGGTGGCGTATTTCGCCGTGCTGCGTGCCCGTGAGCTGATCCGGTTGAACGAGGACCAGATCGAGCAGGCGCGGCAGCAGCTGTCGGCCGCGGAGCGCCGCCTCGAGGTTGGCCGCGCGACGCGATCGGACGTCCTCCGGGCGCGCCTCCAGCTGAGCAACGCACAGCAGGCGCTTCTCCAGTCCATGACGCAGCGCCGGAACGCCATGTACACGCTGGGCCGGACGGTGGGCGTGATCGGTCCGGTGACCGCGGTGGATCCGCCCGATCTGGCGCCGGTGCCGCTCGCGCTGGATCCGGAAGAACTTCGGGCGCTAGTGCTGGATGAGGCACCGATGGTGCTTGCGGCGACGGCCGATCTCGGTGTCGCCCGGGCGGGTCTGTCGCAGGCGCGGGCGCAGTACTTCCCGACGATCGGCGCCAGCGGCGGCTACAACTGGTCGAACAACGAGTTTGGCCTCGAACAGGGGCTTACGAGCTGGAGCACGCGGATCAGCGTGTCCTACCCGATCTTCAACGGTCTCCAGCGGGAGGCGACGATGGACCGTTCGAGCGCACAGCTCACGGTGGCCGAGGCGCGGGCGTCCGACATCGCGCGCACGGTGGTGGCCGAACTGGAATCGCAGCTGGCGGGACTGGCGCTGGCGGAGGCGCGGCTGGCGATCCTGAAGGAGTCGGTGGAGGTCGCGCGAGAAGACTACCGGGTGCAGCGGGAGCGCTACGATCTCGGGGCTGCGACGATCCTGGAACTGGTCTCGTCGCAGATCGCGCTGACGCAGGCGCAGTACGACCTGATCAACGCGCGGTACGATTATCAGATCACGAGGGCGGAGCTGGAGTCCCTGGTTGGGCGGGAGCTATAGCCATGGCGCGAATTGGGTTTTGTGTACGTGGAGCGGCCCGGCGCAGGGTCGTCGCGGGGCTGGTGACGATGGCGGCGCTGGGCGCCACGGGATGTTCATCATCGAACGCGGCGGAGCGGAACGGGGGTGGGGCGGAGGAGCGTGGATTGGCGGAGCGCGGGGACCTGGACATCCGGGTGGAGGCCTCGGGTCAGGTTGAGCCGATCCTCGTGGTGGAAGTGAAGTCGAAGGCGTCGGGCGAGGTCACGAGTCTGCACGTGGAGACCGGCGACCGGGTGGAGCGGCAGGAACTGCTGGCGGAAGTGGACCCGCGGGATGTGCGGAACGCGCTGGCGCAGGCCCAGGCGGACCTCGAGGTGGCGGAGGCGCGGCTGCAGATCGCCGATTCGCAGGCCGGTCGCTCGCGGGATCTCCGAGCGGCGAACGTGGTGACGCAGCAGGAGCTGGAGCAGTCGGTGCTGGACGCGGCCAACGCGAGGGCGCAGCTGATCAAGGCGCGCACGAGCGTGGAGCTGGCGCGAGAGAAGATGGGCGACGTGACCATCCGTGCGCCCATCGCGGGAACGGTGATCCAGAAGACGGTGGAAGCCGGCCAGATCATCGCATCGGCGAGTGGCAACGTGTCCGGTGGCACCACACTGCTTCTGATGGCGGATCTCTCCACCATGCAGGTGCGGACGCTCGTGGACGAGACCGACATCGGGAAGGTCCAACCCGGACAGACGGCGCGGGTGCAGGTGGAGGCGTATCCGGAGCAGGCGTTCGTCGGCACGGTGTACAAGATCGAGCCGCAGGCCGTCGTGGATCAGAACGTCACGATGTTTCCAGTCATGGTGCGCCTGGACAACGCCCGCGGACTCCTCAAGCCGAACATGAACGCCGAAGTACAGATCGAGGTGGCGCAGCGCCGTGACGTGGTCCTGGTCCCGAACGCCGCCATCGTCGGGATGGGCGATGCCGCCGCGGCGGCCGAGGTACTGGGGCTGGACGGCCAGAGGGTGATGCAGGAGCTGCGTTCGGCGCCCCGCGCGGTGCCGGCGGGCGACTCGGCGGGAGCCGAGGCAGCCAACGGCGCGGCGGAAGCGGCCGAGGGCGCGGTCGACTGCGAGGCGCTGATTGCGAAGGCGCGTGGGGACCGAAGCTCGCTGAGCGAGGCGGAGCGCGGTCAGCTCCGGACGTGCTTCCAGCAGTCGGGTGGCGCCGGCGGGATGGGGGGCAGGGGCGGGGCGGGGCCCAGGAGCGGCGACTCGCGTCCGGCCGTGATCTTCGTGGCCACTCCGACTGGTCCGGAGGCCAGACGGGTCCAGCTTGGCCTGAACGACTGGGACCGCACCCAGGTGCTGAGTGGGATCGAGTCGGGAGAGGAAGTGATCCTGATGTCGGTTGCCCGGCTTCGTCAGCAGCAGGAGGACATGATGGACCGGATCCGGGAGCGGAGCAGCCCGATCCCCGGAGGTGGTGGGGGTCGTGGTCACTGAGCGGGCGGGCGGCAGCGGAGGCGGGGCGGGCGTAGGGGGCGGACCCGCCATCTCGACCCGTAGGCGGTCGGCCATGCTGCTGGTCGAGATCCTCAAGGTCGCGCTGGAGTCCATCCGGGTGAACAAGCTGCGGTCGTTCCTGACCATGCTCGGGATCATCATCGGGATCGGGTCGGTGATCACGATGGTGGCGCTGGGAGAGGGCGCGCAGCGGCAGGTGGCGGAGCGGCTCGAGGGACTGGGCACCAACGTGCTGACGGTGCGGCCGGGGCAGCAAATGTGGGGTGGGGTCGACCGGGGATCCGCGGGGCTCACGGCGGAGGATGCGGAGGCGATCCGGGCCGGGGCGGCGCACGTCCGTGCGGTGGCGCCGGAGCTGGAGCGCCGGCAGCAGGTCGAGTACGGCCGGGCCAACGCCAACCTGTCGGTGGTGGGTGTCTGGCCGGAGTATTTCGACATCCAGAACATGCGGCTTTCGGCGGGGCGCCTGTTCACGCCGGGTGAGGAGCGCGGACGGCGCAGGCTCGTGGTGCTGGGCTCGACGGTGGGGGATCGTCTACAGAGCAGCTCGGCCGCGCTGCTGGGTCAGCGGATTCTGGTGCGCGGCATCCCTTTCGAGGTGGTGGGAGTGCTGGAAGAGAAGGGCTCACAGGGGTGGGACAACCCGGACGAGCGGCTCTATATCCCTCTGGCCACGGCGCGCTTTCGGGTCATGGGGACGGAGTCGGTCCGGTCCATCAGCGTGCAGGCGGGGAGTCCGGAGGAGATGGACGGCGCCACGGCAGAGGTGGACCGGATCCTCCGACGGGAGCACCGGATCGCGCCCGGCGATGCGTCGGACTTCAACGTTCGGAACATGGCGTCGCTCATGAGCACGTTCCAGGAGACGACGCAGACGTTCACGTTCCTTCTGGCGGGCATCGCGCTGATCTCGCTCCTGGTGGGCGGCATCGGGATCATGAACATCATGCTGGTCTCCGTCACCGAGCGGACGCGGGAGATCGGGGTCCGGAAAGCGCTCGGCGCCCGTCGTCGCCACATCCTGCTCCAGTTCCTGATCGAGTCGGTGGTGCTGTGCACGGCGGGGGGGATCATCGGTGTGGCCGTGGGTTGGGGTGGCGCCGCGGCGCTCCGGAATCTGGCCGGGTGGCAGACCGCCGTGGCCCCCGGCGCGGTGGCGCTGGCGGTGGGATTCGCCGCCGTGGTGGGAGTCTTCTTCGGGATCTGGCCAGCGCGTAGGGCCGCCCGTCTCGATCCCATTGAGGCGCTGCGCTACGAGTGATTCGCGCCTGGATCTTTGCGACTACATGGCGGTATTCAGGAGGTGATTCCGGCGCCCCAGCCATCGAAGGAGCCCCGATGCACAGACCGTTGCCCGCTATCCTCCTGCTCGCCGTCGCTGCGGCGGCGTGCTCCGACCTGTCTACCGCGCCGGACCGCGTTCCGGCGGGGCTGCGGGTGGTGCCGGATACGCTGTGGCTGACGGCGGGGGAGTCGTCGGCGTTCCAGGTGGAAGTGCTCGACCAGGATGGCGAGCCCTACGCCGTGATCCCGACGTGGTCGGCTCCGACGTGGCACAGCTCGGTGCCGGACGTGATCGAGGTGGACGCGGCGGGCCGCGCGCGGGGTCTGCAGCCGGGGCAGAGCCATGCCCGGGTCGAGGTGGCGGGGATGAGCACGGGTGGAGTCGTCCTGGTGAACCCGACGGAGATCGGGGTGACGGTGCCGTTCATGCACGTGACGCAGAGCGTGCAGCGGCGTCAGGGGGATGTGCCTCTGGTGGAGGGTCGCGACGGTCTGCTGCGGGTGTACGTCCGCGGCGACGGGCTGAACTACTTCCGGCCGAAGGCCCGGGCCACGTTTTACCACGAGGAAACGGCGGTCCACGAGGCCGATCTGATGCTCGAGGGGCCGGGACTCCCCGAGGCGGTGAATGAACTCGATCTGACGCTCTCCTACGATCTGGAGGTGCCGGGCTGGGTCCTTCGACCCGGGGTTCGCCTGGTCGTGGAGGTGGACCCTGACGGGATCCTGCCGACGGTGGCGGGCAGCGTGCTTCGAGTCCCAGAGACGGGCTCAATGCCGCTCGACGTGGTGGCCGTGCCTCCATTCCGGCTCCGGATGGTGCCCGTGACGCAGTCGGGGAACGGTCGGACGTCGCGTCTGACCGCCTCGTACGCGGAGCGGATGACCCGGCTCACCAATGACATCTTCCCCTTCGGCGCGTTCGACATGGACGTACGCGAGCCATACGTCACGGCCGCGGGCCTCGGCACCGACGAGGGGTGGTACCAGCTCATCGAGGAGATCGCGCTGCTGCGCTGGGACGACGGCAGCTCCCGCTACTACTACGGCGGCTTCGACCGACCGCCGGGTACGAACATCGGCGGGTTGGGCTACGTGGGGTACCCGGTGGCGATCGGGATGGACGACCAGCCGGAAGTCATCGCCCATGAGATCGGCCACACGCTGAACCTGCCGCACGCGCCGTGCGGCAACCCGGCCGGCGCCAATGCTTCGTACCCGTACAGCGGCGGCCGCACGGGACAGGTGGGCTACAACCGATCCGCCGGCACGCTCGAGCCGCCGACACGCTATGACCTCATGACCTACTGCGATCCCATCTGGATCAGCGATTACAATTATCGCAACGTCCTCGACTACCGCGCGACCAGCGAGTTCGATCTGCGCGCCGGGGAAGGCAGCGGGACTTTGGCCGGTGCAGGGACCGCAGCGCGGGCGCCGGAGGGGCGGGTGCTGGTGATCCGGGGCGGCGTGCGAGACGGCGGGCTCCGGCTCGAGCCGGCGCTGGAATGGACCGGACCGGTCACATTGCCGGAGCCGGGTGGGCGCTACCGCCTGGAAGGGCTGGACGCGGCGGGCGCGACGATCTTCTCGGTGTCGCTCGAGCCGCGCCGGCTGGACCACAGGGGCGACGACGCGCAGTTCCTCGTGGCGCTCCCGCTGGAGGCGGCCGAGCCGGTCAGGCTGGCGCGGCTTCGGCTGCGGGGTCCGGAGGGGATGGTGGAGCGGACGCGGACGGGCGGCTCCCTCCCGGCGAGGCCGCAGCTGCGGGTGGGCAGCGGCGTGCCGTGGGCGCCGAGCGCCACCGCGGACCCGGTGGCGCGCTGGGACGTAGGGTCTTTCCCGCTGGCGGTGGTGCGGAGCCGGGCGACGGGCGCGATCCGTGGAATGTCGCGGACGGGCGAGATCGTGATTCCCGAGGGCGGCGGCGACATGGAGGTGCTGCTGAGCGACGGACTCGGAACGCGGCCCGCCATCCTGGTGCGGCGGTGACGCGGCTCGGGGCGTGGCTGCTGATGGTCGCGCTGGTCACGGGCCTGGCGACGGCGCCGGTCGCCGCGCAGCGGGTCGAGGTGGAGATTCGGGCGGGCGCTGCGGTGGGCAACTACAGTGAGACGGGCGCCGGGCTGGAGTGGGTCCCGGGCCCATCGTTCGGCGCGGCCGTCGAGCTGTGGCCGGGTGAGACGCGGGCCGCGTACATCGCCCTCCACAGCTCATCGTTCGGGTGCGAGGAGGGGTTCTGCGCGGGCGGAAATGTCTCCATCACGAGTCAGGGGCTGGTCCTCGGAGGACGGTGGTCGCCCGGGCTGCCCTGGGTTCGGGCCGGAGTCGGGCTCCAGTGGCTGCGGCTGGACGCTGAGCAGGCGGACGAGCGCTTCGACGCCGGACTCGGGTTCGAGGCTGCCGCCGGTCTGACCTGGCGGGTGAGTGAACGAGTGAACCTCCGGCCGGGCCTGACATACCGTCGGCAGGCGGTATCCACCGCCGGTGGGGACCAGCACGCCGGAGTGTTCGTGCTCGAACTGGGCGGCTCCACGAGGCTCGGCGGCTTCTAGGCGGCGGCACTCGCCGGATCCGTCGCATCCCGCCATTCCCCCGCCCCGTCCGCGGGTGGACCTTGCCGTCATGCTTGCGACGATCCGTAGTGGGGCGGTGCTGGGCGTGGACGCATACCCGGTCCGGGTGGAGGTGGACCTGGCCCGGGGTCTCCCGTGCATGACCATTGTCGGGCTGCCGCAGGGGGCGGTGCGCGAGGGTCGAGATCGGGTGACGGCGGCGCTGGCCAACAGCGGCTACGAGCTGCCCCCCCGGCGGGTCACCATCAACCTTGCCCCGGCCGATATCCCGAAGAGCGGCAGCGCGTTCGACCTCCCCATCGCCATCGGGATCATGGCCGCCGCGGGCCGGATGACAGGCGTGGCGCTCGGTGGCGTCTGTCTGCTGGGGGAACTGGGGTTGGACGGGGGTGTCCGCCCTGTACAGGGTGTGCTGGCCGTGGCGCTCCGCTGCAGAGAAGAGGGAGTGGCTTCGCTGATCGTGCCGGCGGCCAACGCGGCGGAGGCGGCTGTGGTGGATGGGGTGGCGGTGCACGGCGCCCGTGCCCTCGCCGAGGTAGTGGCGCACCTGAGCGGGCGGGCGCCTCTGCCCCGCGCGAAGCCTGTGTCACCACCCGAGGACGCCGGCGACGAATCCCAGCCGGATTTCCGGGATGTCCGGGGACAGGAGACCGCGCGTCGAGCGCTGGAGATCGCGGCGGCCGGCTCCCACAACGCTCTGCTGGTGGGGCCACCGGGTGCCGGAAAGTCCATGATGGCGCGGCGGATTCCCTCCATTCTCCCGCCGCTGACGTCGGCCGAGGCCGTGGACGCGACCCGTGTGCATTCCGTGGCCGGCCGGCTGTCGGCTGGGCAGGGGCTGCTGACCCGACGTCCTTTCCGAGCCCCCCATCACGCCGTTTCGGACGCGGGGCTCGTGGGAGGCGGCGGGCTGCCGCGTCCAGGGGAAGCCTCACTCGCCCACCACGGGGTGCTGTTCCTCGATGAGCTGCCCGAGTTCCGGCGCTCGGCACTGGAGTCACTGCGCCAGCCGCTGGAGGATGGCGCGATCCACATCGGCCGCGCCCGTGCCTCGGTGCGCCTGCCCGCTCGTTTCATGCTGATCGCGGCCATGAACCCGTGCCCCTGTGGTCACCATGGCGAGCCCGAAGGGCGCTGCCGCTGCTCACCGACTCAGGTGCGACGCTACCGGGCGCGGGTATCTGGCCCGCTCATGGACCGGATGGACCTTCACGTGCAGGTCCCCGCGGCGCGGCCGGAGCAGTTGACGAGCGCGCGGCCGGTGGAGTCGAGCGACAGCATCCGGGAGCGGGTCGTGGAGGCGCGCCGGCGGCAGACAGTGCGGTACCTGGGGGCGGGCGTGTTCGCCAACGCGCACCTGGACGCCGCAGGCACGCGCCGCTTCTGCGCACTGGACGCGGCCGGGTCGGCGTTGCTGGAGGCGGCCATCCGGCGGCTGGGGCTGTCCGGGCGTGGGTACCATCGGATCCTTCGGGTCGCGCGGACGATCGCCGACCTGGACGGGACGGAGGCGCTGGAGGCGGAGCACGTTGCGGAGGCGATCCAGTTCCGTTCTCTCGATCGGCCCATCGAAACGGCCGGGTACCGGTCGGCCGCGGATCCGGGCTGTGGGGCCGCCTTGTAAAGGGCCGGACATTGCGGTAGCTTCGCGCTCGGGCGCCGGGGCTACGAACGGGAGGCCGGCCCGGCAGACCACAGCGCAGCGGGCGGCGGGTTGGACGAAAGCACGGTTCGGGATGCGACACGGCGACTGACGCGGGTCCTCGAGGACTGCGGGTCCGTGTGCGTCGGGTATTCTGGCGGCGTGGATAGCGTTTTCCTGGCCGCGTTCGCGGTGAAGGTTCTCGGACGCGAGCGGGTGCTCGCGGTCACGGGCCGCTCCGCTGCGTATCCGGCGGTGCAACACCGTATGGCGCTGGAGTGCGTCGAGCGATTCGGCATCCCGCACCTCGAGGTCGAGACCCACGAGCTGGCGGACGCCGGCTACGCGGCCAATGGCACCGACCGCTGCTATTTCTGCAAGTCGGAGCTCTGGGAAAGGCTGGATGCAGTAGCGCGAGAGCACGGCCTGAGGACCGTCGTAGACGGTTCGAACACCGATGACGCGGCGGACCACCGTCCGGGCGCCCGCGCGGGGCGTGAGCGCTCGGTGCGGTCACCGCTGCAGGAGGCGGGGTTGGACAAGGCCATGATCCGGGAGCTGTCTCGGGCCATGGAACTCCCGACGTGGGATCAGCCGGCGTCGCCGTGCCTGGCGAGCCGCCTGACGTACGGGCTGCAGGTCACGCCGGAGCGGCTGTCGCAGGTGGAGCGGGCGGAGTCGCTGCTGCGGGAGCGTGGCCTCCGTGAGCTGCGCGTGCGGCATCACGGCACGGCCGCCCGTATCGAGGTGGCGCCCGCGGAGCTGTCGGCAGCGGCGGGGATCGTGTTGGAGGTGGCGTCGTCGATCCGGGGGCTCGGCTTCGAGCGTGTGCTCCTCGACGTGGAGGGCTACCGCCGGGGCGCATTGAACGAGGGCATGGTCCAGCTGGAGGCGCGAGCGTGACCGAGGCGCGAATCGAGGCGGTGCGTGCGCTCCTCGAGGGCGCGGGTATGGAGGGTGAAGTGAGCACGGCGGGGACCGGGGGCGAGATCGCGGCCGTCCGGGGCGATGTCGCGCTGCGGGAGGGGCTGGCGCGACTTGCGCCGGAGATCCGCTCCCTCGGCTTCCGCTATGTGGCGCTGGAGCCGAGGGACGCGAACCACGACAACGAGGATTCATGAGACTGTTCATCGCCATCAATTTCACCGCGAAGGACCGGCAGCGGATCTACAGCGCAGCCCGGAAGATGCGGGAGGCGGAGCTGCCCGTGCGGTGGGTCGATCCGGACCAGCTGCACCTCACGCTGAAGTTCCTGGGCGAGGTCCGGCCGGAGCGGGCGGCCCGGGTGAAGGAAGCGGTGGCGAGGGTAGCGGAAAAGACGCAGCCGTTCGAGATGCTGCTGGGCGGCGCGGGCGCCTTCCCGACCATGCGGCGGCCGAAGGTGGTGTGGCTGGGAGTGGAGGCCTCGGCGGAGCTGCGTTGTCTTAAGCACGACCTGGAGTGGGAGCTGGCGCCCCTGGGATTCGAGCGCGAGGTGCGCGCGTTCCATCCGCACGTCACACTGGGCCGGGCAACGAATGAGTCGCGGGCGGGAGACTTCCGCGACTTCGAGACGCTGGTGAACGACATGTCGTTCCAGCGGTCGGTAACCGTACGGACCGTGGACGTGATGGAGAGCCACCTGTCCTCCAAGGGGGCGCGCTACGACAAGGAGCTCTCAGCGAAGCTCGGGCGGGACGCGAGCGCGATCATGTCGAAAGTCGCGCGCTGAGCATGGGCCGCTTCGTCGGGGGCTGCCTCGGTCGGGTGGTGGCGCTGGCGATCCTGGTCGTGGCGGTGGCCTTCGCGTGGCTCAACCGCCACGAGCTGACCGACGTCTGGCAGCGGTGGACCGGGGGCGAGCCGCTGGCGACGCAGGCGCTGGCCGCACAGGCGGACGAAAAGCTGGCGTCCCTCAGCGCGGACGACGACGTGTGGCGCGTGGCGCTCCACCAGGACGAGCTTCAGAGCCTGATCGTCTACCGCTGGGCCCCCTTCCTTCCCGCGGATGTCGCCGATCCGCGGGTCTCGGTGTCGGACGGCCGCCTCACGCTCGAGGGCGGTGTAGCCACCGCGCGCTTCGGGCGGATCAAGGAGCTGCAGGACATCGTGGCGTTCCTCCCGGACACGGCGTCGCTTCGGGCGGTGGCGTCGTTTGTGCCGCTGGACAGCGGCCGGGTGGCGCTGGAAGTGCACGAGCTCTCGGCTGCGGGGATCCCGATCCCGGGTGCGCTGATCCCGACAATCCTGAGTCGGTTCCGCGGTGCGGCCGCGCCGGGGGTGGCGCCGAACGCGCTGGCGGTGCCTCTCCCGCCGGGTATCCGTGGCGCGTTCGTGAGCGGTGACTCGCTGGTGTTCCTGGCGAACGAGGATGGAGGCGCGTAGACATGGCCCGCATCCTGGTGGTCGATGACGAGGAGGGTATCCGCCACGTCCTGCGCCAGGTCCTGGAGTACGAGGGCCACGAGGTGGAGACGGCGGAGGGCGGGGGCGAGGCGCTGACGAAGCACGAGGCGTTCAGCCCCGATCTCATGTTCCTCGACGTGAAGATGGCCCGTATGGACGGGCTGGAGGTCCTGGGCCGTATCCGCGAGCGGGACCCGGAGGCCGTGGTGGTCATGATAAGCGGCCACGGCTCGATCGAGACCGCCGTGGAGGCCACGCGCCGAGGAGCGTTCGACTTCCTGGAGAAGCCGCTGGACACCGACCGGATCCTGGTCACCATCCGCAATGCGCTCCAACACCGGGGTCTGGCACAGGAGGTGACGCGTCTCCGTGATGAGGTGGAGAGCCGCTATGAGATGGTGGGGCGGAGCTTCGCCATCCGCAGCGTGCTGGAGCGGATCGACAAGGTCGGGCCCACGGATGCGCGGGTGCTCATCACGGGGGAGAACGGCAGCGGCAAGGAGCTGGTGGCGCGCGCGCTCCACCGGGTCTCGCCACGCTCGGAGGCCCCATTCGTGGAGGTGAACTGCGCCGCCATTCCGGCGGAGCTCATCGAGAGCGAGCTGTTCGGTCACGTGCGCGGCGCCTTCACCGGAGCCCACACCGACCGGACCGGAAAATTCGAGCAGGCGGATGGCGGAACGCTGTTCCTGGACGAGATCGGCGACATGAGCCTGAGTGCGCAGGCCAAGGTGCTACGGACGCTCCAGGACGGAGTGGTGACCCGGGTGGGTGGCGAGAGGACCGTGCGAGTGGACGTGCGGGTGGTCGCTGCCACGAACAAGGAGTTGGAGAAGGAGATCTCGGAGGGTCGGTTCCGTGAGGACCTCTTTTTCCGACTGAACGTGGTGCCCCTCCATGTGCCCCCGCTGCGCGACCGGAGGGAGGACATCCCGATGCTGGTGCGTCACTTCTCGGAGCGTGCCATCCAGGAGCAGCGATTGCCGCCCCGTCGCCTTTCGGCCGAGGCCGTGGAGCGCCTCCAGGCCATGGACTGGCCGGGCAACGTGCGGGAGCTCAAAAACACGGTGGAGCGGCTGCTGATCCTGTCGCACGGTCCCGAGGTGGGGGGGCGTGAGGTCGAACGACTGGTGGGCGCGCCGCAGGACGCGGGCCTTCCGGCGGATCTCATGGGTGCGGCGAGCTTCGCCGATTTCAAGGACCGGGCGGAGCGCGGCTATATCCTCGGCAAGCTCAGGGAGAACGACTGGAACGTGAGCGAGACCGCGCGCTCGATCGACATGCCGCGGTCGAACCTGTACAAGAAGATCGAGAAGTACGGTCTGGTCCGGGAGGACTCGGGGGAATGAGCCGCACGACCGCCCTGATGGTACTGGTGGCGGTGTGGCTCGGAACGTCCGCGGCGGGCGGCGCACTGCTGGCACGACTGGCGAAGCGGATCCACCCATCGCTCAACTATCACCGGCTCTGGCTGGTGTACACCGGCCTTCTGGCGTTCACGGTGGCCGCGGTGATGATCATCGCGTGGTGGTGAGGTCGCGGCACCTTGCCGCCGACCGCGCTCGACGGCACGTTGGTCGGGTTGATCATCGAGGCACAAGCGAATCGAACCTGGAGGCATACATGGCGGAGAATTTCAAGAACTACATCGCGGGCGAGTGGGTCGCGCCGGTCACGGGCGAGTACAGCGAGAACCGGAACCCGGCGCGGTGGGACGAAGTGCTGGGCCGCTTCCCGTCGTCGGGCGCCGAAGATGTGGAGAAGGCGGTGGAGTCGGCGAAGCGCGGGTTCGCCGCATGGCGCAAGGTGCCCGCGCCGCAGCGGGGTGATGTGCTCCGTCGCGTGGGCGACCTGATGGCCGCGCGGAAGCGGGAGATCGCCGAGGCCATGACCCGGGAGATGGGGAAGGTGCTGGACGAGACGGAGGGCGACGTCCAGGAGGGGATCGACACGGCCTATTATGCCGCGACCGAGGGGCGGCGGCTGTTCGGCCATACGGTGCCGAGCGAGCTCCGGGACAAGTGGGCCATGACGTACCGCCGGCCCATCGGCGTGTGCGGCATCATCACCCCGTTCAACTTCCCGATGGCGATTCCGACGTGGAAGATCTTCCCCGCGCTGGTGTCCGGGAACGCGGTGGTCTTCAAGCCGGCCCACGACGTGCCGCACACCGCCACGCTGCTGGTGGAGATCCTGCTGGAGGCAGGGGTGCACCCGGAGGCGGTGCAGCTGGTGCACGGCGGCGGGAGCAAGGTGGGGAACGTGATCGTGGAGCACCCGGAGGTGTCCGTGATCTCCTTCACCGGCTCGACGGGCGTGGGATCGACCATCGGTGAGACGTGCGGCCGGATGCACAAGCGGCTGTCGCTGGAGATGGGCGGCAAGAACGCACAGATCGTCATGCCCGACGCCGATATGGAGCTGGCGCTCGAGGGAGTGCTCTGGGGCGCCTTCGGCACCACGGGGCAGCGCTGCACGGCCACGAGCCGGCTCCTGCTCCACGAGGACATCCACGACGCGTTCGTCGAGCGGCTGGTGGAGCGGGTCCAGGCGCTCAAGCTGGGCGACGGTCTGCTGGACGACACCGATGTGGGGCCGATGATCCACGAGAAGGCGCTGCAGAACGCGGCCGAGTACGTGGAGATCGCGCGCTCGGAAGGGAGCGAGGTTCGGGTCGGCGGGAAGCGCGCCACGGGTGGCGACGTCGAGGGTGGCTGGTTCTTCGAGCCGACGGTCCTCACGGGAGTGGAGCCCGGGTCGCGCCTGGCCTGTGAGGAGATCTTCGGACCGGTCCTGAGCGTGATCAAGTTCAGCGACCTGGAGGAGGCGATCCGGATCAACAACGAGGTGGAGTACGGGCTGTCGAGCTCCATCTACACGAAAGACGTCCGGAGCAGCTTCGTCGCGATGCAGGAGCTGGACAACGGGATCACGTACGTGAACGCGCCGACCATCGGTGCCGAGGCGCACCTGCCGTTCGGTGGAGTGAAGCAGACCGGTAACGGTCACCGCGAGGGCGGCTGGGAGGTGTACGAGTTCTACACGGAGACCAAGGTGGTGTACGTGGATTATTCCGGTCGGCTCCAGCGCGCGCAGATCGACACCTACGACATCTGAGGTGATGTCGGGCGGGAGGCATGGGGGAGGTCCTGTCAGGGCCTCCCCTTTCCCGTACCTGGAGGGTTTCGTTGAAGCGTTCGAACGTTCGCAGCGGCCACATGCGCCCAGTGCGTGCAGTGCGAACTACGCAGCCCGGTCCTGGTCCCGAGGCTCGGGGTCGGCGCGGGGACTGGTGGTGCGTGGCGGCCGTCGCTATCATCCTAGAGCGTGCCTGGAGCCCCACACTCCCGTCGGCGCGCTACACGATCCTCGCTCACCCGATCCACGTTCGCAGTGACCGAAGCAGAGCGCCCCGAGGATTCACACCAGGAGCCGATGCGGCCCAACGGTCCGGGAGTGTCGCGGAGAATCTCCTCCGCGGCTCGCTGGACGTGGGAGTGGCTGAAGTCCCTCACCATAGCGGTTGCGCTTTTTCTGTTGATCCGGTCGTTTGCGGTAGAGGCGTTCCGGATCCCCACGGCGAGCATGGAGCGGACGCTCCTGGTGGGCGACTTCCTCCTGGTGAACAAGGCGGCGTACGGCGCGCAGGTCCCCGGCACCGCCATGCGCCTCCCCGCCATGGGGCGGCCGGAGCGGGGGGACGTGGTGGTGTTCACTCCGCCCCATGAGCCCACGAAGAACTACGTAAAGCGTCTGGTCGGGCTGCCGGGAGACACGTTGAGCATGCGGGACAAGGTGCTGTTCAGAAACGGGGGGATCGTATATGAACCGTACGCCCAGCACGATGATCCCATGGATGTGTACGATCCGCGCATGCGCTGGCAGGTCGAGTATCTCGTGGCGGTCCCCGGCCGGAGGGAGTATCGGCCCACGCGCGACAACTGGGGTCCGATCGTCGTGCCCGAGCACAGCTATTTCGTGCTCGGCGACAACCGGGACGACTCTGAGGATTCGAGGTACTGGGGCCTGGTCGGCGATACGACACTGAAGGGGAAGCCACTCTTCGTGTATTATTCATTCGAGCCCCGGCCCCTGAGCCAAGCGCCGTGGATCACGGATATTCGTTGGGGTCGCATCGGCGGGGCCATCGAGTAGAGCGGGCGGCGGGAGGCCGTCAAGGATGCAGTTGCGGAGCCAACGGCGCCTGCGGGCGCCTGCTCATAGATATACCGGCACGGCCGGAACGAGTCCCCACACGTCCCCGGTGGGAGCGCCGCATGAGCTTCACGAGCACGCGTAAGGGCAGGTACAACGACAGTTCGCTCGACCAGTATCTGAAGGAGATCAGCGTCTATCCGCTGCTCAAGCGGGAGGACGAGGTCGAGCTGGCACAAGGGATTCGCAAGGGCGATGAGGAAGCGCTCGACAAGCTGGTACGGTCCAACCTCCGGTTCGTCGTCTCCGTGGCCAAGAAGTACCAGAACCAGGGAGTCGCCCTCTCCGATCTCATCAACGAGGGGAACGTCGGTCTGATTCGGGCCGCCCACAAGTTCGATGAGACGAAGGGGATCAAGTTCATCTCCTACGCCGTCTGGTGGATCCGGCAGGCGATCCTGCAGGCTCTGGCGGAGCAGAGCCGGATCGTGCGGGTCCCGCTGAATCGAGCGGGTGCGCTGCACCGGATCGGCAAGAGGTCGGCGGCCATGCTCCAGGAGCTGGGACGAGAGCCAACGGTGGAGGAGCTGGCGGATGAGCTGGATCTGTCGGAGGACGAGGTCCGCCGTACACTCTCGCTGTCGCAGACCCACCTATCGCTGGACGCGCCGCTCACTCCCGGCGAGGACAACCGTCTGCTCGACTACCTCCCCGACCAGTTCGCCGCCGGCCCGGATGGCGAGACCTACGACCGCGCCCTGCTGAACACCGTCGAGGAGGCGCTGGGCACGCTCAAGGAGAGAGAAGCGAAGATCCTCCGGCTCTACTTCGGCCTCGACAGTCAGGAGCCGATGACGCTGGAGCAGATCGGATCCATTCTCGGCATCACCCGCGAGCGCGTCCGCCAGATCAAGGAAAAGGCGCTGCTCCGACTCCGGCACGCCAGCCGCGCGCGCTTCCTGGAGACCTTCACGAACCTGTAGCGCTGCGGCGACCGCCGTGCCGCCCGGCTTCCGGGCTCCTCGACGCGGCCACTCACGCACGCAGGCGCCCGTTCCGGTTACGCGTCGCGGGGGTGCATCGTTCGCGACGGGATCGCGTACGGATGGCGCCGTTCGCCGGTCGCGGGAGCGGCCGCCCGGCGCGCGCCCCGAGGCGGTTGACACGTCCGCGTGATGCCCCTATCCTTCAAAGCTGTTTCGCTTGGGCCGCGGCCATGACCGCGACAATGGGATTGAGTGAATGAAGACGTATACACCGAAGGCCACCGAGATTGAGCGCAAGTGGTGGATCGTCGATGCTGAGGACCGTGTCCTGGGCCGACTGTCCACAGAGATTGCGCGTGTGCTCCGTGGAAAGCACAAGCCGATGTACACGCCACACCTCGACACGGGGGACTATGTGGTGGTGGTGAACGCGGACAAGGTCCGGCTCACCGGCAACAAGGAAGAGCAGAAGACGTACTTCCGGCACAGCGGCTACATGGGGGGCGAGAAGCACATCCCGTTCAAGCGCATGCAGGCCGAGCACCCTGAGCGGGTGATCGAGCTTGCGGTGAAGGGGATGATGCCGAAGAACAACCTGGGTCGCCTGATGCTGAAGAAGCTGAAGGTGTACGCGGGGACGGAGCATCCGCACGAGGCGCAGCAGCCGGAGAAACTGGAGATCTGATGGCGACGACAGCAGCGAAGCAGCAGTATCACGGGGTCGGCCGCCGCAAGACCAGCGTAGCGCGGGTGTACCTGCGTCCCGGTCGCGGCGAGTGGAAGATCAACGGCCGGGACATCGCGGAGTACTTCCCCCGCAACTCGCACCAGCAGCACGCGAGCGATCCACTGGGGGCCACGGAGAACGAGGGTCAGTGGGACGTGTACGTGGTGGTGAACGGGGGCGGCAAGACGGGTCAGGCGGGCGCGATCCGGCTGGGTCTCTCCCGTGCGCTTCTCGAGCTGGACGAGGAGTACCGTGGCAAGCTGCGGGAGAAGGGCATGCTGACGCGTGACCCGCGCGAGGTCGAGCGGAAGAAGCCGGGTCGTCCGAAGGCCCGCAAGCGGTTCCAGTTCTCGAAGCGCTAATCGCCTTCGGCGCACACCGCCTCAAGCGAGGGGACCGCTCCGGGGGAGCGGTCCCCAACGTGGCAGGAAGAAGCAGCAGGATGGCAGGCAGCACGGGGCGCCGGGTGGCGCGGTCGTGACTATACACACCGCCAGACGCAGAGGTGCCGGGGTCCCCAGGAGGGGCGGCATCGCGGATGAAGGCGGTGGAAGCTGAAAAACCCCGACACAAGAGAGATGGAATGGCGGTAGCACCCGAGATTACTGAACTGCTCAAGGCCGGAGTCCATTTCGGCCACCAGAGCAGCCGCTGGAACCCGAAGATGCGGAAGTACATCTTCGCGGCCCGCAACGGCATCCACGTCATCGACCTCAAGAAGACGCACCAGCTCCTGCTGGAAGCGCAGGCGATGGTGAGCGAGACGGTGTCGGCGGGTAACAGAGTGCTGTTCGTGTGCACGAAGCGACAGCTGCGTGGCGTGGTGGAAGAGGAGGCGGAGCGCTGTGGCGCGTTCTTCGTCACGGAGCGCTGGCTGGGCGGCATGCTGACGAACTTCCAGACCATCAAAAAGCAGATTCATCGGCTGAAGGAGCTCGAGCGCGGGATCGAGGAAGGCGCCTACGAGTTCTACACGAAGAAGGAGCAGCTCCTGCTGGAGCGGGAGCGGATGAAGCTCAACAAGTACCTGGTGGGCGTGAAGGACATGGCGCGGTTGCCGGGTGCGATTTTCGTGGTGGACGCAAAGAAGGAAACGATCGCGCTCCGTGAGGCGAACAAGCTCGGTATCCCGATCGTGGCCATCGCGGACACCAACGCGGATCCGGACATGATCGACTATCCGATCCCCGGAAACAATGACGCGATCCGGTCGGTCTCGGTGATCACGAAGGCGATTGCGGACTCCATCGAGGCGGCGCGGAAGGCGATGCCGGAGGACATGGAGCGTGATGAGGGTGGCGTGACGTACTCCACGGAGCACGGCGCGCAGGAGGTCGAGGAGCGGAAGGACGCGCCGAAGCGGCCGAAGCGCCGGCCGAAGCGCCGTCGTCCGCGGCCGCAGGCGATTGCCCAGGTTCGTACGGGCGAGGAGCAGAGCTCGGACGCGTCGGAGGACGCGAGCGGGTCGGACGAGGAGGAGTAGCCGCGCACTGTGGCGTCAACGGAAGGACGTAAAAAGCGCCCCAGAGGTCGTGCAGCCGGCGACTCTGCGGCGCTTTTTTCACGATAGTCAGCACCGAACAGGGGAACTGAAGATGGCGATCAGCGCGAAAGACGTGAAGGAGCTCCGGGACCGGACGGGTGCCGGAATGATGGACTGCAAGAAGGCCTTGCAGGAGACGGATGGGGAGATGGAGGCGGCGATCGACCTGCTGCGCTCGAAGGGGGCCGCGAAGGCGGCGAAGCGAGCGGGCAAGGAGGCGTCGGAGGGCGCGATCGGCAGTCACGTGGAGGACGGCGTGGGGGCGTTGGTCGAGCTGAACTGCGAAACGGACTTCGTGGCGCGGACGGATGACTTCCAGATGCTGGCGCGGCAGCTGGCCGAGCATGTGGCGGAGCACGCGGGCGACGTGAACGGTTCGGAGTCCGGTGAGGCGATCGCGGGGCAGGCGTTCATGGGCGGCGACCGAACGGTAGAGCAGGTCGTGACGCAGACGGCGGCGAAGACGGGCGAGAAGCTCGTGGTTCGTCGGATCGCGCGGTTCGAGACGGCGGGCACGCTGGGCAGCTATGTGCACATGACGGGGAAGATCGGTGTCATGGTGGAGCTGTCGGGGGGTGCAGAGGAGGTGGCGAAGGACGTGGCCATGCACGTGGCGGCGTCGAACCCGCTGGCGGTGACCAGCGACGAGCTGCCGCAGGATGTGGTGGCCCGTGAGCGTGCGGTCTTCGAGGAGACGGTTCGGCAGGAGGGGAAGCCTGAAAACATCCAGGCCAAGATCGTGGAGGGAAAGCTCGGCAAGTTCTTCAAGGAGAACGCGCTGGTTTCGCAGCCGTTCGTGAAGGACCCGGACCAGACGGTGGGGCAGATGGTGGGGGAGGCGACGGTGCGTCGTTTCGTCCGCTTCGAGCTGGGCGAGTAGATGGGCGACGCCGAGGCCGTACCGGCCGTGCGGCCGGAGGCGGAGCTCCGCTATCGTCGCGTTCTGCTCAAGCTGAGCGGTGAGGCGCTGGCGGGCGACCAGGGGTTCGGGATCTCACCGGCGGCCGTGGGGCGGCTGACCCACCACATCCGATCGGTTCACGAGATGGGCGTACCGCTGGGAGTGGTGATCGGGGGTGGCAATATCGTGCGGGGCACGCAGGCCAGCGCCGAGGGGATGGACCGGGTCAACGCCGACTACATGGGTATGCTCGCGACGATCATCAACGCGCTGGCGCTCCAGGACGTGCTGGAGCGGTCGGGGATCGAGACGCGGGTCATGACAGCGATCCGGATGGAGGAGCTGGCGGAGCCGTACATCCGCCGTCGCGCATTGCGGCACCTGGAGAAGGGCCGTGTGGTGCTGTTCGCCGGCGGGACGGGGAATCCGTACTTCTCGACGGACACGGCGGCGGTGCTGCGGGCGATCGAAATGGACGCGGACGTGCTGATCAAGGCCACGAAGGTGCAGGGCGTGTACAGTGCGGACCCGAACCATGATCCGGAGGCCAAGCTGTACAAGCGCCTGACCTTCATGGATGTCATGACGCAGGAACTGAAAGTGATGGATGCCGCGGCGATCTCCCTGTGCAAGGACAACGACCTGCCGATCATCGTGCTGGACATCAGCGAGTCGGAGGCGGTGGTGGAGGCGATCCGCGGGGAGGACGTGGGCACGCTGGTTTCCTGAACCGGCGCTGCGTATGTTCCCCCCTCGTGGGAGGCGGGTTCGAACGGGAGCGGAAAATGCCAACGATCAAAGAGATGCGAGAGCAGATGGACGCGGCGGTGGAGGCCATGCGCCGCGAGTTCTCCGGGGTGCGGACGGGCAAGGCAAGCACCCACCTGCTGGACACCGTACGCGTGGACGCGTACGGCTCCAAGGTCCCGCTGAACCAGGTCGCCACGGTGAACGTGCCGGAGCCGCGCATGATCATGGTTCAGCCGTGGGACAAGTCGCTGATTCCGGATGTGGAGCGCGGCATCCAGTCGGCAGACCTGGGGCTCAATCCGTCGAACGACGGTAACGTGATCCGTGTGCCGATCCCGCCGCTGAGCGAGGAGCGGCGGAAGGACATGGTTCGGCTGCTGCACAAGATGTCGGAGGAGGGGAAGATCAGCATTCGGCACGCGCGGCAGGAGGCGAACAAGAGGGTGAAGCAGCAGGAGCACGATCACGAGATCAGCGAGGACGAGGGTCGTCGTCAGCAGGAGAAGATCCAGGAGATCACGGACGAGTATATCGTCCGCGTCGACGAGATGATGGCGAAGAAGGAAGAGGAGGTCATGGAGGTCTGACCTCCCGGCCTCCACTTCATCATGCAGTGTCCAACACCTCCATGACCTCGGACGCACTTCAGCAGGTGAAGGAAGGCCCGATCCCGCATCACGTCGCGGTCATCATGGATGGCAACGGGCGGTGGGCCCGGGCCCGTGGCCTGCCCCGCTACAAGGGCCACAGGGCGGGCATGGACTCCGTCCGGGACGTGATCCAGGGGGCGGTGGCGGCGGAGGTGAGAATCCTCACGCTGTTCGCGTTCTCGCAAGAGAACTGGCAGCGTCCGGCCCGGGAAGTGAACGCCCTCATGCTGCTGCTTCAGAAGTACGTGAAATCGGAGGCGGACGAGCTGCGCACGCAGGGTGTGGAGGTCCGGGTGTTCGGGGACCTGGACCGGCTGGCGACCGGTCCGCGGAAGGCGGTGCAGGAGATCGAGACGCAGACGAGTGGCGGCGAGGCGCTGAAGCTCAACCTGATGGTCAGCTACGGCGGTCGAGCGGAGATCGTCCTTGCGGCCCGTGCGCTGGCGGAGGATGTGGCTGCCGGCCGGATCGGCTCGGCCGACGTGACGGAAGAGGCGCTGTCGCAGCGATTGTTCACGTCGTGCTTTCCAGACCCCGACCTGCTGATTCGGACCTCCGGCGAGCAGCGGATCAGCAATTTCATGCTCTGGCAACTGGCGTACACGGAGCTGTACATCACCGGCACCTTGTGGCCGGATTTCGGCAGGGAGCATCTCTTCGAGGCGATACTGGAGTACCAGAAGCGAGAGCGGCGGTTCGGCAGGATCGGCGTCCAGTGAGCGAGTCGCGTCGATCGGAGCTGTCTCAGCGACTCTCTGTCGTGGCCGTGGGGATCCCCGCCGTCGTGGCTGCGCTCTGGGTCGGCCGCTGGGCCCTCGGGCCGCTGCTGGCGCTCTTCTGCGCGGGGGCGGCGCTGGAGCTCTACCGCCTGGCGGAGCAACGAGGCGTCCGGCCGCTGCGGCTTCCGGGCGCCGTCGGGGCCGCCGTTCTGGTTCTCATCGCCATGGTGTACCCGACGTTCTGGGGCGCAGCCCCCTACCTCTGGATGACGACGATCCTGCTGGTCCTCTCCCTGTCCCTGGCGGTGATATGGGCGCGGGGAATTGCAGGTCAGCCGTTGGTGGTGGTGGCGGTCACGGCCCTGGGGGCCGTGTTGCCGGCGGGCGCCATGAGCCACGTCATCTTCCTCCGGCACATGTCCGTGGCGGCCGACCCCGTGAGCGGTGTGTGGGCGTCGCTCGTGGGGGTGGGGTTGGTGGTCTATCCACTGACGGTCACGTGGTCGACGGACTCGGGTGCCTACTTCGTGGGTAAGCGTTGGGGCCGACGGAAGTTGATCCCCAGCGTGAGCCCCGGGAAGACCCTGGAGGGTGCGGCGGCAGGACTGGTGAGTGGCACGGTGGGCGGTCTCCTGGTGGGACTGGCGTTCGAGGCGTGGCTCGGTGTCTCGCTGCACCCGGTTCTCGCGGCTGTCGGAGGGCTCGGCCTGGCGGCGATCTCGCAGGCGGGCGACCTGGCGGAGTCGGTGTGGAAGCGCGAGGCGGGCGTGAAGGATTCAGGTACGCTTTTCCCTGGGCATGGCGGGATTCTGGACCGGATGGACTCCCTGCTGTTCACGATCCCGGCCGGCTACTGGTGGCTCGCGCTCGTGCTGACTGAAGGCAGCCGGTGGTGAGGGTGCCCGGGGGTATTGCGCTCCTGGGCTCCACGGGATCCATCGGGCGCAGCACACTGGCGGTCGTGGAGCGGCACCCGGAACGGTTCAAGGTGGTGGCGCTTGCGGCGCGCGGGAACCGGAGGGCGCTGGAGGCGCAGGCACGACGGCACGGCGCCTCGCTGGTGGTCCTCACGGAGGGGGATGACGGGGTGCCGTCCGGCTGGGTACGGGGAGCGGAGGGTCTGATCGAGGCGGCGACGCACCCGGCTGTGGATATCGTGGTGAACGCGGTCGTGGGCGCCGCGGGTCTCGAGGCGACGCTGGCCGCGCTGGGTGCTGGCAAGCGACTGGCGCTGGCGAACAAGGAGTCGCTTGTGGCGGGGGGCGAGCTGGTGATGCGTGCGCTCCGCGAGGGCGGTGGCGAGCTGATCCCGGTGGACAGTGAGCACAGCGCCATCCTGCAGTGCCTGCCGGTGGGGCGGTCGGAGGGTGTCCGGCGCCTCATCCTGACTGCGTCCGGCGGCGCCTTTCGCCAGCACTCGCGGGAGGCGCTGGAGCGGGTGACTGCCCGCGATGCGCTACAGCATCCCACGTGGGATATGGGCGCGAAGATCACGGTGGATTCGGCAACGCTGGTGAACAAGTCGCTGGAGGTGATCGAAGCGCACCACCTGTTCGGGGTCGCGTACGATCGGCTCGAGGCCGTGATCCACCCGCAGTCCATCATCCACTCGATGGTGGAGTTCGACGATGGGTCGGTCCTGTCGCAGATGGGATTCCCCACCATGGAGTTGCCGATCCTTTACGCTCTTACGCACCCGGAGCGGGTGTCGGACGGCGCCACGACGCGGTTCGACCCGGTGGCCGCCACTCCGTTGACCTTCGAGGAGATTGATCACGAGCGATTCCCGGCGTTCGGGCTGGGGGTGGAGGCCGGCCGGGTCGGGGGCACCGCGCCCGCAGTCTACAACGCGGCGAACGAGATCGCCGTGGGCGCGTTCCTGGACGAGCGGCTTCGATTCGTCGAGATTCCACGCATCATTGAGAAAACGCTTGCGGCGTGTGGCTCACACCCGCTGGACTCGTTGTCGACCGTCAGGTCGGCGGATGGCGAGGCCCGGGAGCGAGCCCGCGCTCTGATTGAGGAGCAGCAGTGATCGGTCTCATCGCCACCATCGTCGTCCTGGGCGTGCTCATTTTCGTGCACGAGCTCGGCCACTTCGCCACGGCCAAATGGGCGAACATCGAAGTCCCGCGGTTCTCGATCGGCCTGGGCCCCAAGATGGTGGGGTTCACGCGGGGGGAGACGGAGTACGTCATCGGGTGGCTGCCGCTTGGTGGCTACGTACGGATGGCGGGCATGGATGACATGGAAGCGCTGGAGGGTGGCGAGCACGATGCCGAGCCCGCCCGCAGCACGGGCCGGGATTTCGAGTCGAAGTCGCTGCCGGTGCGCGCGCTGGTGCTCTCCGCCGGTGTGATCATGAACATGCTCTTCGCGTGGTTCCTGTTCGCTCTGATCCCCATCATCTGGGGGGTGCGCGAGGCGCCGGCTCCGGTGGTGGGGGACGTGGTCGAAGAGCGGATTACTACGGCAACGAGCGCTCTGCTGGATGTGCCGCTGGGTGCCCGGATCACGCGTGTGAACGGCGCGGCGGTCTCCGACTGGTCGGGCGTGGAGCAGGCGATCATCGGGGCAACCGACAGTCTCCGGCTGGAGTTCGAGCGCGGGGCGCCCATCACCGTGCCCGTTCCGGCGGGCGACACCGCGCGGGGGATGCTCGTGGGCGCACTGGAGCCGAACGTCCGGCTCTCCGCGGTCCTGGGTGCGGTGACGGAAGGATCGGCCGCGGAGCGCGCGGGACTGCGGGCCGGTGACCGCGTGGTGGAGGTGTCGGGGACGCCGGTGGCCGGCTGGCAGGACATGGTGCGGCTCGTGGAGACCCGTCCCGGTGATCCACTCGCGTTCGTGGTGGAGCGGAACGGTGAGCGGGTGCCCCTCACCGTGACACCGGCCGCCGAGACGGTAGCGGCCGGTGTCACGGTCGGACGGGTGGGAGTAGCCCGGACCGGTCGGTTGATCGATGGCTACGAGCGGACGCGGGTCGGTCCGGTGGAGGCGGTGGTGCGGGGCGCAGAGGAGACCTGGCGCTTTACGGGGCTGATCGTGGACTACCTGATCGGGCTGTTCACCGGCAAAGCGTCCGCGCGTGACGTGGGCGGACCGATCCTGATCTACCAGATCAGCGATCAGGTGGTCCAGATCGGGTTCGACGCCTATCTCAACTTCATGGCGCTGTTCTCGATCAACCTGGCGATCCTGAACCTGTTGCCCATCCCGATCCTCGATGGCGGACAGCTCATGTTCCTGGCGCTGGAAGGCGTGCGTGGCCGGGCGCTGAGTATCGAGCAGCGCATGCGGCTCAGCCAGGTCGGCCTGGTGCTGGTTGTGGCGATCATGGTGTGGGCGCTGGCAAACGACGTGCTGCGGTTGTTCGGGTTGTAGGCGTCGCGGAGGGGCGGAGGCACGGCTCGCGGTTCACACAGAGGCAGGCTCACAGCGGCGTTGGTGGAGCGCTCCGGCTAAAAGAGGCTGAGCTGGGCGGGTCCGGCGAGCTGCCGTAGCCTCTCGATCTCGATGGGCTCGCCCGGATCGTCCTGCGTGGCGACCTCCAAGTGTCCCCGAAAGCCTTTCCGTTCCAGTCGCTCGCCCACGGTCGCGTGGGCCATGGCGGGCTCGTTGCACGAATCGCTCAGGTGCGCGAGGATGACGCCGGCCAGGCCGTCGTGGAAGAGTTCGGCGGCCAACTCGGCGGCGGCGCCGTTCGAGAGGTGACCGCGGCTGGAGGCGATCCGCTGCTTCACCGACCAGGGATAGGGTCCTTCCCAGAGGCGGGTGTGATCGTGATTGGCTTCGAGGACCAGCAGGTGGCTGGAGGCCAGGGCGGCCCGTACGCTCGTGGTGGGTCGGCCCAGGTCGGTGGCCACGCCGAGCTTCGAGCCGGTGGCCGTGTCGGTCACGGTCACGGCCACCGGGTCGGCGGCGTCGTGCACGGTGAGGAACGGCTGAATGCGGAGTGTCCCCACGGTGAAGGGGAGCGAGGACTCGTACTCCAGCACCTGTTCCTCCCCGGCGAGCAGCTTGCGGCACGCGCGCCGAGTGGCGGCGGTAACGTGGAGGGGCGTTCCGTGGCGACGCGCGAACACACCCATCCCCTGGGTATGATCGCCGTGGTCGTGGGTAATGACGATGCCCGTGATCGAATCGGGGTCCACGCCCACCGCATCCATGCGCCGGGCCAGGTCGCGTCCGCTGAACCCCGCGTCCACGAGGAGGCGAGTGTCTCCGCTCTCCACCAGGATCGAGTTGCCGCGGCTGCCGCTGCCCAGGATGGTGACCTTCATACCTGCAAGGTCTCCTCGGGAGGGCCGGCCGTCAACCGTCCTCGGCGCCGGCGGTCCGTGCGTCAAAGGCGGCCTGGAGCAGGTCGCGCTGGGAGTCCGTCAGGACCACGTCCCGGCGGCCGAGCACGATGGCGGCGGTCTCCAGGAAGCGGTCGATATCGTAGACCGAATCCGGCGCGCCCCAACTGAAGGGCGGCACGTACTTGGGCGGCATCCCACCGAAGATGTTGGAGCCGGCCTCCACCACCGTGCCGGTGTTGAGCAGAGTCCCGATGGCGGTCTTCACATGGTCGCCGAGGAAGCATCCGATCTTGCGAGAGCCCGTGTCCGCCTCGCCTGCTGGCGTCCACAGCCGCACATCGCCGTAGTTGTTCTTCAGATCGCTGTTCGTGGTGAGGGCTCCCAGGTTCACCCACATCCCCAGGTAGGCGTGGCCGAGGAACCCGTCATGGGCCTTGTTGCTGTAGCCCAGGATCACACTCTCCTCCACCTCCCCGTGCACTTTGCAGACGGGGCCGATGGAGATGGCATCGAAGGGGCCGCCGAGCAGGATGGTGTCGTGCCCCACGTAGGCGGGGCCGACCAGACGGGTGAACGGCTCGACGACGACGCCATCGTCCAGGCGGATGGGGCCGTGGCGCGTGTCGAGCACCACGCCGGGGGCAATCTGCACGTCACCGCCGACCGAGACGGTCCCGGAACCCAGATGGTGGACGTCGTGCGGAATGGCCGCGTGCGAGGCGCCCACCAGATCCTGCCGGACCCGCTCCGCGTTCCCGGCCACCAGGTCCCAGACGTGCTCGAGGAGCGTGCCATCCAGCGGGTGGGCCGGCAGGTCGGGGGCGTGGTCGTCCGGGTCGAGGAAGAAGGACGGTTCGGGCGCCGGGTCGCCTGGCCCGAGGGCGCAGCCCACGACACGGCCGCCGCTCACGAGTATCGCGGGGCGGTCGGGGAGGGAGCCGGGCTCGGGCACGAAACGGGAGAGCAGGAACACACAGCCGTCGGCGGTGTCCAGCGAGTGGTCGTCCAGGACGGGGGGGGCCCAGGGCTCGTCGAAGGAGCGGAGGCCGGACGCGGCCACATGGCCGACGCAGAGTGTATCCAGGGCGTGTTCTGCGCGCGCGCGGAGCGTGGCGGTGCCGAAGAGGAGCTCGCCGACGGGCCGGGTCAGGGAGAAAGGGCGCCAGTCGCGTGCGGCGCGGTCGTCGAAGAGGACCAGGCGGCGAGCGGTCATCGTCCTCCCTCCACGACGGAATCGGGGAGCGCGTCGAGGAGCTCCTTCAGGTCGGCCGCGCGATCACGGGGCAGGACCAGGGTGACACCGCTCCGGCGGACTACGACGAGGTCGCTCAGACCGAAGAGGACGACGGGCTCGCCGGTCTCGTTCCAGACCACACACCGATCGGTCTGGTGCAGGTGGCTCTCGCCCACGGTCACGTTCCCGCGGGGGTCGGAGTCCAGCGTGCGCCCGATGGCGTCCCAGGTGCCCACGTCATCCCACTCGAACGTGGCCTCCACCACCCCCACGCGCTCGCTCCGCTCGAGGATTCCGTGGTCGACGGAGAGGGAGGGGGCGGCGTCGAAGAAGCCATCCACATTGTCGGCGTCGAGCAGCGGCAGGAGCTCGGCGAGCTCGGGCGTATGGCGCCGCACCTCGTCCAGGAGCCGCTGCGCGCGCCAGACGAAAATACCGCTGTTCCACAGGTACTCGCCGGTGTCGATGTACGATCGGGCGGTATCGGCGTCCGGCTTCTCCACGAAGGAGCGGACCTCCTGTGCGCCGTCATCATCGAGGGCGGCGCCGGTGCAAATGTACCCGTACCCCGTCTCCGGCCGCGTGGGCCGCACACCGATGGTGAAGAGGCGGTCGTGGGTGTCGGCGGCGCGGGCGGCCGTGGCCACCAGCTCCCGGAACGCAGCCTCCGGTCGGATGACGTGATCGGCGTGCAGCGAGACCATGATGGCGTGGGGGTCCGCGGCGGCCAGGACGTGGGCGGCCCAGACCAGGACGGGTGCGGTGCCGCGGGCCTGCGGCTCCACGAGGAAGTGGCCGGGATGGAGGCTGTCCACCGCGCGTCCGATCGGCTCCACCATGGCCTCTCCGGTGAGGATACGGATCCGTTCCAGCGGAATGAGCGGTCGGATCCGCTCCACCGTGTCGGTGATGAGCGGGCGATCACTGGCCAGCGGGAGGATCTGCTTGGGGCGGCGGGCGGTGGACGCCGGCCAGAAGCGGGAGCCGATGCCGCCGGCGAGGATAACGGCCCAGGTGCGGTCAGCGGTCGAAGAGGTCGTCGATTCGGGCAAGGAGCTTCTTGGGGCTGAATGGCTTGGTCAGGAAATCCGTTGCCCCGTACTCCGCGGCACGCTCCCGGTCGGCCTCCTGCCCCTTGGCGGTCAGCATGATGACCGGGGTGGAGGTGCGGTGGGGGAGGTCCCGGACCTGTCGCAGGACATCGAGCCCATTTGCGTGGGGCATCATGATGTCCAGGAGGACCAGGTCATACTCCTCATGGGACTCGAGGCGCTCGAGCGCCGCTCGACCATCGTGGACCAGCTCGACGCGGTACGGCCCGGACTCCAGCTTCATCTGGATGATCCGTCCGATGTACGGCTCGTCGTCGGCGACGAGAATCGTCTTGCGGTCGGTGTGGGTGGCGGTGGTCATCGGGGCCTGAATCAGATAAGGGTCCGTGGATGGGCCGGTGCCAGAATCGTGCCCATGGCGTTGCGGGACCCTCGGGGCCGCGGGCGTGTACGGGAGGCGGAAACATGGATCGCGCGGGTTCCGATGTCAAGCTGAAAACCCGCCTCCCGACTTGACATAGCCCGGATTTTCGGCTTACCCTACCCGCTCTTATGAGACCAACTTTGAAGCGTATTTCCGGGCCCCTCCTCGGGCTGCTCATCCTCGTCTCCATCCTCCCGTCCGCGGGCTGTGACAGCGTCGAGCCGACCATGTTCCCCGTGGGCGACACCGTGGTGCTCTACTCTCTCGCGCGCGCCGAGTACATCGGCTACGCGTCCGCCTTCGACTTCCGGACTCCTCAGGCGGTGGTGGTGGAGCGGCCCAAGGGCTCGGACTACTCCGATTTCGATGTGGCGTTCTCCGAGCTCGATGGCGAGTTCGTCCTGCTCCCGGCCGGTCTGTTCGAGAGCTTCGGGAGCGACCCGGGGATCGCGGTGGACGAGAGCGGTGTGGCCTTCGAAGAGCTGAGCCGTGCGCCCAGCGACGGGTACGTCGTCGATGAGGCCGTCTCCCTTCGGGAGGGGCCGGTGTACGTGATCCGGACCCGCTCCAGGAGCTCGTGCAGCCAGTACGCGAAGATGGAGGTGCTGGAGCTGGAAGCGGACGGGGTGCTGGAGTTCCGGTTCCTGCGCAACAACCTCTGCAACGACCGGGCGCTCGAGCCGGACGGAAACTGACGTGCTGGACATCAGGCGGATCCGCGAGGAGCCGGACGCGGTCCGGGCGCGGCTCGCCGTCCGCGGCGGATCGGGTCTGGATGCCGCGGTGGGCCGGGTGGCGGAGCTGGACGAGGAGCGGCGCGAGCTGGTGGGCCGGGTGGACGATCTGCGGGCCGACAGGAACGAGGCCTCCCCGCGCGTGGGCGACCTGAAGCGCGAGGGGAAGCACGAGGAGGCCGACGCCGTGATCCGCCAGATGCGGGTCCTGGGCGATGAGCTGGCGGGTCTGGAGACGCGGCTGGCGGAGGTGGACGAGTCGATCCGGCAGGCGCTGCTGGAGATCCCGAATACCCCGTCGGAGGACGTGCCGGCGGGCGGCGAGTCGGAGAACGTGGTGCTGCGGGAGTGGGGCACGACCCCCGAAGGTGACTGGGAGCGCCGCCCCCACTGGGAGGTGGGCGAGGCGCTTGGGCTGCTGGACCTGCCGCGCGGCGCGAAGATCGCCGGGAGCGGGTTCCCCGTGTACATGGGGATGGGCGCGCGGCTGGAGCGGGCGCTGATCAACTTCATGGTCGACCTGCACACCCGAGAGCACGGCTATACCGAGGTGTGGCCGCCGCTGCTGGTGAACCGGGATGCAGCGCGTGGCACTGGACATCTGCCGAAGTTCGGCGAGGACATGTATCACGCCGGTGAGGACGACCTCTACCTGGTCCCGACCGCCGAGCTGCCGCTGACCAATCTGCACGCGGGCGAGATCTTCGCGCCCGAGGACGTGCCGCGCCGCTACGCCGCCTACACCCCGTGCTTCCGCCGCGAGGCCGGTGCCCATGGCAAGGACACGCGCGGCCTGCTCCGTCTGCACCAGTTCGACAAGGTCGAGATGATGCGGTTCGAGCGGCCTGAGAACAGCGAGGCAGCACTCGAGGAGCTCACCGGGCACGCCGAAGCGGTCCTCCAAGCGCTCGGCCTCCGCTACCGCGTGCTCCTGCTCGCCGGCGGTGACCTGGGCTTCGCCAACGCGAAGACGTACGACCTGGAGGCGTGGGCGCCGGCCGTCGGCCGCTGGCTCGAGGTGTCCAGCTGCTCCACCTACACCGACTACCAGGCGCGCCGCGCGGACATCCGCTACCGTCCCGCGCCCGGCGCGAAACCCGAGTACGTCCACACACTGAACGGCTCCGGCCTCGGCCTGGCCCGCACCATGGTGGCGTTGCTCGAGACATATCAGCAGCCGGACGGCAGCGTCCGAATCCCCGAAGCCCTGGTCGAGTACGTCGGTACAGACCGCATCGCGTGAGGCCGCATGAGCGCCCGTCAATGGCCAGTCGCCCTCGCGCTCCTGGCCATCGCCGTACTGGGCTCCTACCTGCTCTACACGGAGCAGCTCGTACGGGAGTTCCGTACCGAAGCCGAGGTCCACAAGCGGATGTACGCGCTGGTGCAGGAGGGCGTGCTCTCGGCGCAGCCGGATGCCGCCCTGCAGGCGCTCACGGACCTGCAGTCGGAGCTGACCCGGATGGGACTTCCCATCGTGGCGGTGAACTCCGACGGGGTGCCATACGCGGCGGCCAACCTACCGTTCGACGCGGACCTGACCAGCGAGCGGGACCGGGGGCGGGTGATGGAGTACGTGGCGATGCTGGACGAGCGCACGCCGCCGATCGTGGAGGCGGAGCGCGGCTCGATCCATTTCGGTGCTCCGCCGATCATCGGGCGTCTGCGGTGGGCGGCCACACTGCAGGTGGCGGGCGCGGTGCTGCTGCTGTTCGTGGGGTACGTAGTGGTGCGGGGCGCGTTGCGAGCGGAGCGAGAGCGGATGTGGAGCGCGATGGCGCGGGAGCTGGCGCACCAGATGGGCACGCCGCTCACGTCGCTGAAGGGATGGCACGAGGTGCTCCAGCTACCGAGTGGGGAGCGGGGGCAGATGGTATCGGACGCGCGGCTGGCGCGGGAGCTCGGGGCGGACCTGGACCGGCTGGAGCGGGTGTCGCGGCGGTTCGAGCTGATCGGGACCCCGCCGGCGCTCACGGCCGTGCGGCCGTCGGCGGTGATGGATGAGCTGGAGGAATACCTGTTGCCGCGGCTGCCGCGGTCGGGTGGGAGGCACGTGGACCTGCGAGTCCGGACGTCGCCTGACCTGCCGGATATCGAAGCGAACCGGGTCCTGCTGGTGTGGGCGCTGGAGAACTGTGTAAAGAACTCGCTGGACGCGTTGGCGGGGCGCGGTGGACGGATCCGGCTCGCGGCCTCGCCGGATGATGAGGGTGTCCGCTTCATGGTCTCCGATGACGGCCCTGGGGTGGACCCGATGGTCCGGGACCGGCTGTTCGAGCCGGGCGTGACGACCAAGGCGGGTGGCTGGGGTGTGGGATTGTCGCTGGCGCGCCGTATCGTGGAGGAGGTGCATGGCGGCCGGATCCGGGTGGGCGAGCGGGCGGGCGGCGGGGCGCGTTTCGAGGTGTTGATCCCGGCAACGGGCGAACGGAGACGAGCAGGACAGGGCTGAGATGACCGACTGGCTGGAAACGCTGAACCCGGAGCAGCGGGACGCGGTGGAGCACTTCGAGGGGCCGATCCTGGTTCTGGCGGGCGCCGGTTCCGGGAAGACGCGGGTTCTCACGACGCGTGTGGCGCACCTGATCCACGAGCACGGCGTGGATCCGTCGGCGATCCTGGCGGTGACGTTCACGAACAAGGCGGCCGCGGAGATGCGGGGGCGGATCCGTCAGCTGGTGGGGCGCGAGCCGGCCGGTATGTGGGTGGGGACGTTCCACTCCATTGGCGCACGGCTGCTCCGGAAGCACGCATCGTCGCTGGGCTGGTCGTCCAGCTACTCGATCTTCGATTCGGACGCGTCGCTCCGGGAGATCAAGGCCACCATGGACCGGCTGAGTGTATCGCAGAAGAAGTGGCACCCCAAGGCGGTGCGGGCGGCCATATCGGACGCAAAGAATCAGCTGGTGGACCCGGCGGGATACGAACGCCTGGCGGCCGACGCCTTCTCGCGCGTGGTGGCCGCGGTCTATCCGGTCTACCAGAAGTCGCTGAAGGAGCAGAACGCGTTCGACTTCGACGACCTGCTGGTCAAGCCGGTGGAGCTCTTCCGATCGACGCCGGCGGTCCTGGACCGTTATCGCGCCCGGTTCCACTTCATCCTCGTGGACGAGTACCAGGACACGAACGAGGCGCAGGACCGTTTCGTGGAGCTGCTGGCCGCCGAGCCCGGCACACCGCTGCCCGGGTCCGGGGTGCGCGCGCGGCCGGAGCGCGGGCCGAACCTCATGGTCGTGGGCGACGACGATCAGTCGATCTACGGCTGGCGGGGCGCGGACGTGAGCAACATCCTCGATTTCGAAAGCAGCTATCCGGGCGCGCGTTTGATCCGGCTGGAGCGGAACTACCGGTCCACGCAACGGATCCTGGACGCGGCCAATGTGGTGATCGCGGAGAACGTGCGCCGGAAGGGCAAGACACTGCGGACGGAGGCGGAGGACGGAGAGCGGCTGACGCAGGTGGAGGCGGTGGACGAGCGGGACGAGGCTGACTGGATCGTCTCGGAGCTGGAGCTGCGGATGAGCGACTCGGAGTGGACGCCCCGCGACTTCGTTCTGCTCTATCGCACGAACGCACAGTCCCGGGAGCTCGAGCGGGCGCTGGTGGAGCGGAGCATTCCGTACCGTATCATCGGTGGAACACGGTTCTACGAGCGCCGCGAGATCATGGACGCGCTCGGCTACCTCCGCCTCATCTCGAACCCGGCCGATGGTCAGGCGTTCGACCGTGTGGTGAACTACCCGAAGCGAGGCGTGGGGCAGGTCAACCAGGACCGGCTCGGGGAGTACGCGGCCAGCGCAGGCCTCTCGCCGCTGGACGCCGCCCGGGAGGCGAAGTCCATCGACACCATGACGCCCGCCGCCGCGAACGCGCTGGAGCGGTTCGCCGCCAGCATCGACGGGTTCCGCACGCGGGCGGCCACCGTGGGCGCCGGAGAGCTGACCGAGCAGGTCATCACGGAGATGGGGATCCTCACTTCGCTGCTGGAGGAGGGGCCGGAGGGAGAGGACCGGGCGGACAACGTGCGGGAGCTCATCGCCGGCGCGTACGAGTTCGACGATCGGCTGCCCACGCTGCGGGATCTCGAGGGGCTGCCGGAGGAGTCCACGTCGCTGGACCTCTTCCTCCAGGAGGTCTCCCTCATCACCGATGTGGACCGCCACGACCCCGACGCCAACGCCGTCACGCTCATGACGCTCCATACTGCCAAGGGGCTGGAGTTCCCGGTGGTCTTCATCAGCGGGATGGAGGACGGTCTCTTCCCGCTGGCGCGCGCGTTCGACGAGCCGAGCGAGCTGGAGGAGGAGCGGCGGCTCTTTTACGTGGGGATCACGCGGGCTGAGCGAAAGGTCTACCTGACGCACGCCCGCACCCGGCGGCGGATGGGAGAGACCAAGGGGTGCGTGGCGTCGAGCTTCCTTCGGCCCATCCCCGACGCGCTGCTGGAGAAGCGCACCACGCCGCAGGTCGAGCGGCAGGACCGTGCGTACAGCGGCTGGCAGAGCCGGCGGTCCACGGGGTACGGTGGCGGGTCGTCCTATGGTGGGGGCCGGAGGAAGCAGCGGGAGCCGGAGACCGACGCGTTCGGGAACGAGGCGGGCGGCTACGTCATCGACTACAGCGACAGCCAGGACGCGCCGCGGTTCATCAAGGGCGAGGTGGTGCTGCACCCGAAGTTCGGGCGGGGGACCATCCGGGAGCTCTCCGGCCTCGGGCGGGACCTGAAGGCGGTGATCGAGTTCGACGACATCGGGCGCAAGAAGGTCGTCGTCCGCTACGCCAACCTCCAGAAGGAGTACTGACGTGGAGGTGGGCCGGGCGGACGTGCTCCGGATGGCGGCGCTCGCGCGAATCGCCCTTTCCGACGACGAGGCCGCGCGGCTCCGCCGCGATCTCCAGGACATCCTCGATCACGTGGACGCCCTGCCCGACGTCAGCGCCGGGGCGGTCGCGCCTGGGCCGACCTCTCCCGCAACCCGCCCGGACGACCCCGGAGCCGACGCCCTGGCCGGGGGTCTCGAGAGCTTCGCGCCCGAGGCCCGGGAGGGGCTGATCACGGTCCCGCGGCTCGAGTCGCACGCGGACGCGGAGCCGGGATGACCGCGCCGGGCGTGCTGGAGGTCGCACGGTCGATATCGGCGGGGGAGCGCTCGGCGGTCGAGGGGGCGGAGCGGGTCAGCGCGGCCATCGCGTCCGACACGCTCCATGCCTTCCTGGCGCACGACCCGGAGCGGCTCACGGCCGACGCGCGGGCGCTGGACGCGAGGCTGGAGGGGACGCGCTCGGCGGGTGAGTCCGCCGGTCGGCTGGCGGGCGTGGCCGTGGCCATCAAGGACAACATCGCCACGCTCGACGACCCCACGACCTGCGGCTCCCGGATCCTCGAGGGGTACCGTTCGCCGTACGAGGCCACGGTCGTGGCACGGCTGCGGGCGGCGGGCGCGCTGATCGCCGGGAAGACGAACATGGACGAGTTCGCCATGGGGTCGTCCACGGAGCGGTCGGCGTTCGGGCCCACGCTCAATCCGCACGACCCGGAGCGGGTGCCCGGCGGCTCGTCGGGAGGTTCGGCCGCGGCCGTGGCCGCGGGGATGGTGCCGGCGGCGCTCGGATCGGATACGGGGGGGAGCGTGCGACAGCCCGCGTCGTTCTGCGGTGTGGTGGGGCTGAAGCCGACGTACGGGCGCGTGAGCCGGTACGGGCTGGTGGCGTTCGCGTCCTCGCTCGACCAGGTGGGCACGCTCGGCCGGAGCGTGGCCGACGCCGCCGCGCTGCTGGAGGTGATCGCGGGCCCGGACCCGCGCGACGCGACCTGCGCGACGCGCCCGGCGCCGGACCTGTTGAGCGGGTTGGACGACGGAGTGGAGGGGCTGGTGATCGGCGTGCCGGAGGAGTACTTCCCGGACGACCTGGACCCGGGGGTCCGCGACCGCTGCAACGCCGCGCTGGCGGCGCTGACCGACGCGGGCGCGGAGGTCCGCCGCGTGTCGCTTCCGCACACGCACCTGGCGGTCCCGACCTATTACGTCCTCGCCCCGGCGGAAGCGTCCAGCAACCTGGCGCGTTTCGATGGCGTGCGGTTCGGACAGCGCGCCGACGCCGCAGGCCTTCTCGATCTGTACCGTGAGACCCGGGGTCACGGCTTCGGCGACGAGGTCAAGCGACGGATCGTGCTCGGCACGTTCGTCCTCTCCGCCGGCTACCACGACCGCTACTACGGCCGCGCGCAGGGCGTCCGGTCGCTGATCGCGCGGGACTTCTCCGAGGTGTTCGCCAGCGGCGTCGACGCCCTGTTCACCCCCACCACACCCACCCCGGCGTTCCGGCTGGGTGAGCGGATCGGAGACCCGTACGCCATGTACCGCGCCGACGCGTTCACGGCGCCCGCGAGCCTCGCGGGGGTCCCGGCGATCTCGGTGCCCGTCGGCGCCGTGGATGGGCTGCCCGTGGGGGGGCAGGTGCTGGGGCCGGCGTGGGGCGAGGACGTGGTGGTACGCCTGGCGCGGGCCGTGGAGCGGGGACGGCCGAGCGGTCCCGGCGCGGGGGCCGTCGCATGACGTACGAGACGGTGATCGGCCTCGAGATCCACGTGCAGCTGGCGACGCGCACGAAGATGTTCTGCGGCGACGAGTACGAGTACGGCGCGCCGCCCAACACGCGCGTATGTCCGGTGTGCCTCGGACTCCCGGGCGCGCTGCCGGTGACGAACGAGGCGGCCGTGGAGCTGGCAGTCGCCGCGGCCGTGGCGCTCGGTTGCTCGGTGCAGCCGGTCAGCGTTTTCGCGCGCAAGAACTACTTCTACCCCGACCTTCCCAGGGGCTACCAGATCACGCAGTACGACCGGCCGCTCGCCACCGCCGGCGCGGTCGCGGTGCCGGAGGGGGCGGTGCGGATCCAGCGTGTTCACCTGGAGGAGGATACCGGGAAATCCGATCACGACCGGTTCCCGGGGCGCACGGCCCTCGACTTCAATCGCGCCGGCGTCCCGCTCATCGAGATCGTCACGGAACCGGACATCCGGAGCCCCGCCCACGCTCGCGCCTTCCTGCTCCGGCTGAAGCGCGTGCTGGAGTACCTGGGCGTGAGCGACTGTGAGATGGAGAAGGGCAGCCTGAGGGTCGACGCCAACATCTCCGTCCGCCCCGCGGGTCGCGCAGCCCTCGGAACGAAGACCGAGGTGAAGAACCTCAACTCGTTCGCCAACGTGGAGCGTGCGCTCGTGTACGAAGCCGCACGGCAGGAGGCGGTCCTGGACGCGGGCGGGGCCGTGGCCCCTGAGACGCGGCTGTGGGACGCCGGGGCGGGGGAGGCACGGGCGATGCGCTCGAAGGAGGAGTCCCGGGACTACCGCTACTTTCCCGAGCCCGATCTTCCTGCTCTCGTCCTTTCCGACGAGCGGATCGCCACCACCCGCCAGGCGCTCCCCGAGCTTCCCGACGCCCGGGCCGCCCGGTTCATCGACGAGTATGGCCTGCCGGAGGCCGACGCCGACGTCCTTACCGCGAGCCGCGGCCTGGCCGACTATTTCGAGGCCGCTGTGCGGCAGGGAGCGGGCGAGCCGGAGCGGGCGCGGTCCGTGGCGGGCTGGGTGCGGACCGACGTGCTGGCGTGGCTGAACGAGCGCTCTGCCAGGATCGACGCGTTCCCCGTGGCGGCGGCCGACCTGGCGGAGCTGATCGGGCTGGTGCGCGACGGAACGCTCTCCAGCAGCATGGGCAGCACCGTGCTCGCCCGGATGGCCGAGACCGGCCGGCGGGCGTCCGCCATCGTGGAGGCAGAAGGCCTGGCGCAGGTCCGCGGAGAGGACCGGCTTCGCGGGTGGGTGGAGGAGGCGCGGTCGGCCCACCCCGAGGAGGCCGGGCGGCTGGATGCCGGCGAGCTGAAGCTCGTGGGTTTCTTCATGGGCGAGGTCATGCGCCTTTCGGGCGGTCGGGCGGATCCGCAGCGGGCCTCGGCGATGCTGCGGGAGCGGGGCGCCGGCGAGTAGCCGTGACCCTCACCATAGAGAAGAGAGACCCATGTACGGCCTGATCGGGAAAATGATCGCGAGGGAAGGGGAGCGGGACGCGCTGGCGTCGATCCTCATTGACGGTGTGGCGGGAATGCCAGGGTGCCTGAGCTACGTCGTCGCCGCAGACGAGGAGGACCCGCACGCGCTCTGGGTGACGGAAGTCTGGGACCGCGAGGAGAGCCACGCGGCGTCGTTGTCGCTGCCGACGGTGAAGGAGGCCATCGCCCGCGGTCGGCCGCTGATCCAGGGGTTCGCCGACCGGTTCGTGACTCGGCCGCTCGGCGGACAGGGGCTCTGACATGGCCGACCAAGAGGAACGCCCGGCGCCGGACGAGTACGCGCCCTTCTACGGCCGCTACATTGACCGCGTCCCTGCGGGCGGGATCGTCGGCATCCTGGCGCGGCAGGTCCACGAGACGGTGGCCCTCCTGGAGGGGCTGCCGGACCGCGCCGCGGAGCACCGGTACGCGCCGGGGAAGTGGTCGATCAAGGAGGTAGTGGGGCACGTCGCTGATGGGGAGCGGGTGTTCGCGTATCGGGCGCTGCGCTTCGGCCGCGGCGACGGCATCGCGCTCCCGGGCTTCGACGAGAACCGGTATGTCCCCGCGGGCTGCTTCGGCGACCGTTCGCTGGCGAGCGTGCTGGACGAGCTCGTGGCCGTGCGCCGCGCGACCGTCACCCTGCTGGATGGACTGCCGGCGGACGCGTGGTCGTGGCGCGGTGAGGCGAGCGGTGCGGACGTGACGGTGCGGGCGCTGGCATACATGGCGGCGGGCCATGAGCTGCATCACCGGGCCCTGCTCGAGGACCGCTACGGTGTCCGGGAACTGGCGGCCGGGGGGGGCGCCGCCGGGGAGTGACGCGGCCGCGGGTCGGCGGCGGCGGACTTGTTGCGCGCCCGCGACCGTCGACATATTGGAGACGCGCGAGTCGACCCCCCCATCCAGCAGACTCCCAATGCAGGGCATCCTCCAGAAGATCCGCTCGCTCTCCCGTGAGTTGAAGCGCCGCCGCGTCTATCGCGTGTCGGCCTACTACGCGGCCGGCGCGTTCGCGGTACTCCAGGGCGCCGATCTGCTCGTCGGCGTGCTCCTCCTGCCTGACTGGGTCGTCGCGGCCCTGGGCGTTGCGGCCGTCATCGGCTTTCCGGTGGCGGTGGCGATCGCATGGGCGTTCCAGCTCACGCCGGAGGGCGTGCAGCCGGAGCAACCGGGTGGGGACCGCCAGGTGCTGCGCTGGGCCCTGCGCGGGGTCGTGGTGGGCGTGGTGTTGATGGCCAGCGTGGTGGCGGGATGGTCGAGCTGGACATACTGGCTCGGACCGGACGTGGCGCAGGCGGTTCCGCCGCTGGCGATGGCCGACCGCGGGGACGAGGCGGGCCCCCCCCGGACCCCGCGCGGATCGCCGTCCTCTATTTCGATGATCACAGCCAGGGCCAGGACATGGGCTACCTGGCGGATGGGATCACCGAATCGCTGCTGCACGAGCTGGCGCAGATCCCGGCGCTGACCGTGGTCTCTCGGAACGCCACGAAGGCGTACCGGAACGGTGCAATCTCCCTGGACTCCCTGCTGAGTTCGCTGAGGGTCGGCAGCCTGGTGGAGGGGAGCGTGAGCGAGTCGGCGGGCCGCGTGCGCGTCACGGTGCAGCTGATCGACGCAGCCACCGGCGTTCACCTGGGCAGCCGCGTCCTCGAGCGCCCCAGCACGGAACTCTTCGCGCTTCAGGACGACCTCACCGAGGAGGTGGCGCGCGTGCTGCGACGGCAGCTCGGCGACGAGATCCGCATCCGGGAGGAACGCCGGGGCGCGACGAACCTGGAGGCGTGGCGACTCTACCGTCGCGCCGAGGAGCGGCGGGACGAGGACTGGCAGCTCTGGCGGGACGATGCGGCCGCGGGCATCCGTTCTCTGCTCGAGGCAGACTCGCTCCTGGAGCGGGCCGAGCGGCTGGATCCAGCGTGGGCTCAGCCTAGCGTGGCTCGGGCCTGGAACGCCGCCCGGCTCGCCTGGCGGACCGGGGATCCCCCTGGAGTGGCCATGGACTCCGTCTGGGCAGCGCGCGCGCTGCGGCACGCGGACCGGGCTATCTCACTGGGACCGGAGGCCGCGGCGGGGCTCGAGGTTCGGGGTCTCATCCTCGCCGGGCTGGCCCCCTCGGCGTCCGAACCCGAGGCGGCGCGGGAGGAGGCGGCGCGTGTGCTTCAGCGCGCCATCACGTTGGATCCTCGGGCGGCCCGCGCCTGGGGCGAGCTGGCGTCTCTGCGCGTGGCGCAGGGGCGGTTCCCCGAAGCGAGGCAGGCGGCGCGACGAGCGCTGGCGGCGGACGCGTTCCTCGAGGAGGCCGCCGAGGTGACCCACACGCTGTACTTCAGCGCATTGCAGGAGGGGCCCGAGCCAGAAGCGGTAGAGCAGTGCAACGACGGCCGTGCGCGCTTCCCCGAGGAGAGCGAGTTCGTCGTGTGCCAGCTCTTCCTGCTGGCGTCGTTCCCGCAGGTGGAGCCGGACGTGGACAGGGCCTGGGCTCTGGTGGACACGCTCACAGCCCTCGTGGCGGAGCGCACACGCCCCGCCTTCCACGCGTACGGCTCCGTCCAGGTGGCGAAGGTCGCCGCCAGGGCGGGACTCCCCGACAGCGCACGCGCCATACTGCGCGGCGCACGCGGCGAGGAGACGCCCCAGTGGCTCGCGTACGATGAGGCCCACGTCCGGGTGCTGCTGGGCGAACACGACGACGCGATCCGTCTGCTCCGGCAGTATCTGCACGGCGGCGCAGACCCCGCCTTCCTCGCCCGCGACTGGTGGTTCAGCGACCTGCGGGACGATCCTCGCTTCCAGGCGCTCGTGGGGCGCGCCGGCGGTTGACCGTCGGCGCCTCCCACGGCGCCTCCCTCAGTAGCTGTCCCGGCAGTTCGTGCTCGTGGACATCATGAACTTGTCCTTGATGACGATGTCCGGGTCCCGCCCGACCGTGTCGCCGGCATCGGTCACGACCTGCACCACGTAGGGGAACACGCTGTCCACGGCCAGCTTCGGGTCGATCACGGCGCCGTTCGGGGTCCCGGGGCGGTTCTCGTGCGACGCGATCAGGGTATCGCCGCCGATGAAGGGGCTGCCCTCCTTGAACCGCACCAGCCAGGCCGTGATGGTCGTTGTCGTGTCCGCCCACTGCCAGTGCACACGGGCGCCCTGCCGGCCGCACACGCTCGGGATGTCGACCACCGGCGTATCGTTCGCGAGCGTTATCCCGACGATGTTGGGCTGCGGCACGGTGTCGGCGTTCGCGTCGGCGACGGGCACGCTGTCCCCTGCAACGCCCGGCGCCGCCTCGTCGTCGCCATCGCAGGCACCGAGGTGGAAGGGGAGCGCGAGGGCGAGAAGGACGGGCGCGAATCGGGATGGGCGGCGGAACAACGGCCTTGTGCCTGTCAGTGCGTTCATGGAGGCCCCTCAATGACGGTGGGAATACGCCCGGATGGGGGTCCGGGCGAGCGGGTGCAGCCATAGATAGGACTTCGGCTGGCGCAGCGCCAGCCGGACGTGGGGGTCCGCGCGGTTCAGCCCGACTGAACGGCCGGGGCGCTCCGCTGACCCCAGTAGTCGAGAGGGTCGTCCGGCAGGGGGAAGAAGTCGTCGGCCATGGCGCGCATCCGGTCGTACTCGTCGGCGTTGCCATCGCGGAGCGCCATGCGGCGCACCTTTTTCGCCAGGTGGAGATTGAAATCGCCGATGGGATCACGCGCGGCGGCGTGGGACGCGCGGCGCCGGTGGAGGTAGTCCACCATGGAATCGAACGCCCTGGAGAGGTAATCCTCGGTGTCGTCGCTCCGGAGGTCCCAGCGGGAGCGCTCCAGAACACGACCGAAGACGTTATGCCACCGTTCGTTGTCCTGGAACCGCACCATGCCCCGGAAGATCCGGCGGTTGGTCTCGAAGCTGAATATGGTTCCCGACAGTACGCTGTCGAATAGGTTGTCCGCCTCGCCATGGTCGTACTCCACGACCACCTCCCGGGCTCGTCCTGTGTAGCCCTCGCCGAGCTCGGTGTCCAGCCGGTGCTCCCAGTAGGCGTGACCGAGCGCCTTGGTGGAGCTGGTGAGCATGAGTTGCCGCGGGACGTAGAAGTTGTGGGCGATGGTGTCGGCGGCGAGGTGGCAGAGGTAGCCGTATCCGGCGGCGCGGAGCCGGTCGTTGCGGGCGCCCGCCAGGATCTCCTCGCCCACGTGCCAGTAATGGGAGTGGCGGCCGGCCGGCACATACTTCTTGGCGAAGGAGATGTCGGCGGCCACCGACCCGTAGAGGAAACTGAGCGGGTAGGCGCGAAGCACATCCGCGATGGCCGCGGGGAGGAGATAGAGCGAGCTCAGCAGGTGCTCGCCCAGCAGGATGTGCGTGGCCGGACCGAAGGCGAACAGGCGCTCCGGCGTGAACAGCAGGAGCGCCAGTGCCCCGGCGAGAGGTGCGACGAGCTTCAAGGCTGGATCAGCTCCGGAGCCGCTTGCCGCTCTTCTTCAGAGTCTTCCGCGCCTGGTCCAGCTGGTCGGCGACGGAATCGGCGATCTCCGAACGCGCTTCGGCCACCATGGCGGCCACCTCGTCGCGCATCTCCGTCACCACGGCGCGGCTGGCATCCAGCACCTCCTCGCTCCACTCCGAGGCCGCGCCGGCCGCCGCATCCGCCTGCCGGCCCATGCTCTTCCGGGCGCGGGCGGAGCGCTTTGCCAGCTTCTTCCGGTATGGCTTCAGCTCTTTCATGAGCTTCTCCTTCCGCGTGGGCGGCTTCGGCGCGAACATCAGCGCCGCTCCAACGCCAAGGGCGGCGCCCACCACGAAGGCGGCGAGGTAATCGGTCGTTTCTTCCTGCTTCATGATCGTTCCCGGTCTGGAGGGCCCTGGCCGCGGCACCATCGCCCGCGGTCCGTCTGTGCTGCGCTCCTATCTGCTTGCAACGCCCGGGCCGTCGGCATCAGGAGGGCTCAACGCTCGGCCCGTTCCTCGCTCAGCTTCCGCTCCATCCCGGTCGTAATCTCGCCCGCGTCCCGCAGCACGTCGCGGGTGAGGAACGGCCCCACGAGCTCGCTGGCGGCCACGCCCACGACGATGGCCCCGAACGCGATCCCGAGGGGCGTCCGAGCGGGGCCCGAGATGGCGTCGTAGGTGAGGGCTGCGCTGAGCGCCATGGCCAGGCTGATCCCGCCCTGGGGCACGAGCCCCAGTCCCGCGTTGGTCGGGGGCCGGATGGGGAGCCTCAGGGCGCTCAGCGCCAGGCGGCTCCCGCCGTACTTCGCGGTGCCCCGGACGAAAAGGTACGCAATGCCGAGGGGCACGGCGATCCAGCTGGAGGCGCCGAGGAGGGAACCGGCGAGAATCAGGAGCACGATGAAGATGGGCTGCTCCCACTCCTGGAGCACGGTGAACACGCGGCGCCGGAGCGGCGACATGTTGGCGATGACGGCGCCGGTGATCATGCAGACGTAGAGCGGGGAAACGCCCATGTAGAGCGCGGTCCCCGCCTCGAACACCACCAGCCCGATCAGGAAGAGGATGAGCTCGTCGCCATGAGGCTTCGGTCGGGTCAGCCAGAGGAAGAATATGGCGAAGACCACCCCCGCTGCGGTGGCGGCGGCGAACCAGATCCACCAGCCAATGGCGGCGAGCTCCGGTGCGCCCATGCCATGGAAGACGGAGTAGAGGAGCTGAAGCGCGACGATCCCGACCACCGCGTCGAGGCTTGCGCTGTAGAAGAGGAAGCGCGTGAGCTGGCCATCCACCCGGAACGTCCGACTGATGAGGGCGATCCCGGCGGGGGCGGATACCGCGGCCGTGGCGGAGGCGACGAGGAGCGCAAGGGCGACATCCTCCGTGAGATGACCGGTGACGTGAAAAACGCCGAATGCGGCGAGCGCAAAGAGGACGAAGGTGGCGCAGGCCTGGAGCAGGGCGAAACCCAGGTAGGCCACCGGGAAATGGGCAAGCTGGGCCCGGTCGAGCTGCAGTCCGAAGAGGAGCCCGATCCAGCCGAGACCGAGAGCCATGAGCGGCTGGAGCTGTCCTACCAGGTCGGGGGTGAGGAGCCCCAGCACGGGTCCCAGGAAGAGGCCGAGAAGCAGGAAGTGCAGGCCCGTGGCGAAGAGGAGCTGCGGGCCGAGCGGTGTGCGGCTGGCATCGAACGCGAAGCGGGAGCCGACGAGTCCGACCAGGACGAGGATGAGCACGCCCACGAGCGGGCTCATGGACGGACCCGGTCCGCTCTCACAGGTCCGCCGAGCCCAACTCCGGCGCGAGGCCCGTGACGCGTGCGACCGGAATTGTGAACGCGATCCCGGTGGCGGGGTCGTTCAGATCGCCGCAGATCTCCTGGAGCAGCGCGAGGGCGCCCTCCATCTTCTCGTCGTTGTCGATGACGCTGAAGATGGTCTTGTTCTGCGGACGAGCCCGTGAAAGGAGCGTCTGGAGCCCGGCGAAGATGGGGATGTCGTGACTGAGCACGTGCCCCATCCCTTCGCTGTCGATGATGGTAGCGCCCGTGATGCCGAGCTCGAGGAACCCCGACAGGATTTCGTCGAGGCGGCCCTCCTGGTTGATGACCGCGATCAGGAGCTCCATGGTCGCCTCAAACGTGGAGTGCGTCTTCGCGCTCGATCTCCCTGATCAGCGCTTCACGGGATTCCGCGGCCACGAGCCTCTCCACGAACTCCGCGTCGCGGACGAGGCGTACGATCCGTGCCAGGATCTTGATGTGTGGGCCCGCCTGGTCGGTGGGGGAGAGGAGCAGGAAGAAGAGGCGGTCGGCCTGGACCTCGGTCCCGTCCCCGCTGAATACGATTCCGCCGGGCGCGGTGGCGACGAGCAGCGTGGGCTGGCGTACGGCGGGCGTGGTGGAATGGGGGAGCGCCACTCCATTGCCGAGTGATGTAGTGTGGCTCCGCTCCCTCTGGAGCACGGACGCCTTGACCGGCGAAGTGTCGCTCACACGGCCGGCGTCGCCGATACGGTCCACGAGCGCGCCAATGGTGTCCTCCACACCCTCGGACTCGAGTCCGATTACCACCAGGTCCGACTCCAGGTACTCACTCAGTCGCATGACGGCTTCTGGGAAGGGGGAACCCTGACTCGAAGCTAGATCCGGCCGGTCGCGTGCGTCAACCGACCTCGGACTATTTGGCGGTGGTTCCGTGCGCCCGGTATGCTTTTTCCATCGCTCCTGGCCTTCTGCCGACCATCGGGGTCGGTACCCCTGTTCACAGCACATACGAGAATGCCCAAATACATCGTTGAAGGGGGCGTTTCCCTCAACGGGAGCATCCGCCCCGCCGGCAACAAGAACGCGGCTCTCCCCATCATCTGCGCAACGCTTCTGAGCGATGAGCCGGTGGTGCTGGAGAACGTGCCCGACATCCGGGACGTTCGGACTCTGCTGGAGCTCATGCAGCAGATTGGCTGCGATGTGGAGTGGACCGGCTACCACACGGTCCGGATCCATGCGAAGGAGATCCGGGTCTCCGAAGTGGACCGGCACATGGCCGCGCGTATCCGCGCCTCGATCCTGCTGGCGGGGCCCATGCTCGCGCGGGCCGGGAGCATGCTTCTGCCGCCCCCGGGCGGGGACGTCATCGGGCGCCGTCGCGTCGACACCCATTTCCTCGCGCTGAGGAAGATGGGCGCGCGCGTCGAGACGAAGGGTGGCTATCACCTGGAAGCCGATGGACTGGTGGGCGCCGACATCTTCCTCGACGAGCCGAGCGTGACGGCCACGGAGAACACCGTGATGGCGGCCGCACTGGCGAAAGGCACCACGCGGATTCGCAACGCCGCCGCCGAGCCGCACGTCCAGGACCTCTGCAACATGATCAACGTGCTGGGCGGAAATATCAGTGGGATCGGTACCCACGTACTGGAGATCGAGGGCGTGGAGCGGTTGAAGGGTGGCACGTTCAGCATCGGCAGCGACCACATCGAGGTGGGCTCCTTCATCGGTCTCGCCGCCGTGACGCGTGGGGAGATCACCATCGAGGACGCCGCTGTGGATCACCTCGACTCCACCCTCCTCGCCTTCGAACGGCTTGGCGTGGAGTGCGAAATCCAGGGGGAGAATCTGTTCGTTTCGGGGAACCAGAGCCTGGAGATCCAAATGGATCTGGGCGGCCACATCCCCAAGATCGACGACGGCCCGTGGCCCGCGTTCCCGGCGGACCTCACCTCGATCGCGCTCGTAACCGCCACACAATGCAACGGGACGATCCTCGTCCACGAGAAGATGTTCGAGTCTCGTATGTTCTTCGCCGACAAGATCATCGGTATGGGCGCCCGCATCGTTCTCTGTGACCCGCACCGGGCGGTCGTGGTGGGGCCATCCCGGCTCTATGCCGGTGTGATGGACAGCCCGGACATCCGCGCCGGAATGGCGCTGCTCATCGCCGCCCTGGGCGCGGAGGGTGAAAGCCATATCTTCAACATCCAGCAGATCGAGCGCGGATACGAACGGATCGACGAGCGACTGCGGGCGTTGGGTGCGCGCATCTCCCGCGAGGACTCGCGGGACGGTTGAGGGACCTCGCGTGCGGCTCGCGGGGGCAGGTCACTGAACATCGGGAGGACGGAATGGCGGAGCAGAAGAGGCGGGACGTAGGGGACGAGGTGCGGGAAGGGATCCGTGCGGGGATCGGGATCCTGAGCGCGCTCAAGGATGCCATCGAGGAGACGGTGGACGACATGATGGATCGGGGCGAGCTGTCCCAGGACCGCGCCCGGGAGGCCGTTCGTACGACCATGGAGCGGGCGCAGTCGGCGTTCGATGAGGCCCGCGACCGCTTCGAGTTCGTGCCGCGCCGCGAGTTCGTGGAGCTGTCGGAAGATGTGAAGGAGCTGCGTCGGCGGGTGATCCGCCTCGAGGGCGAAGCCCATCAGCACGGCGCCGGTGGCCCCGGTGCGGGTGGAGCGGGCGGCCCGGGCGGCTCGACCGGACCTTCCCGCGGGGCGGGTCCCGACATCCCAGTATCGGAGGGTTGAGCGCGCCGGCGCTCCCCTGCGGCGTCCGGCGGGTCAGGGAGCGGCGGGTGCCGGGGGACGTGCCGCTCCATTCACTCGCCGAGTGGACGGAGCGGTTTCCATGGCTGGTGCACGGGACCACCGGTCAGGGCAACGACGGGGCGTTCGATCTCGGCCTCTTCAGTGAGGTCCCCGTGGGGGAGAGCATGGGCCGATGGCGCCGGCTTCAGGAGGCCGTGGGGCTGCCCCGGGCCGTCCACGCACTCCAGGTGCACGAGCGGAGCGTTCGGGAGCACGAGGAAACGGCCCCCGGACTCCACGTCCTGTACGATTTCGATGGGCACGTCACCGACCGCCCGGGGATCCTCCTCACGGTGAGTGTGGCGGACTGCGTCCCCATCTCGCTGGTCGACCCGGTCCGGCGCAAGGTGGCGCTCCTGCACGGCGGGTGGCGCGGCACCGCGGCGGGCATCGTGGCGGCGGGACTGGAGCGGCTCGGCGGATCGCAGGTCGATCTCTACGCGCACCTGGGCCCGGCCATCTGCGGCGACTGCTACGAGGTGGGTCCCGAAGTGCACGAGGCTCTCGGGCTGCAAGTGCCCGAGGTGAACACCCCGGTGGACGTGCGCGCGGTGCAGGCGCGGCAGCTCGAGCGGGCGGGGCTGGATCCCGACCGGATCACGGTTTCGGAGCACTGCACCCGGTGCGGCTCCGGGTTCTTCTCACACCGCGGCGGGTCCCCCGGACGACAGGTGGGTGTGCTGGGACTCCGGTGAGCGGGCTCGGTCCGGGGCTCTGCGGGCGCTGCGTGCACGCGCGAATCGTGGGCAGCCGGCGCGGCTCGCGCTTCTGGCTCTGCGGCCTGGCGAGGGTGGACTCGAGGTTCCCCCGGTACCCGCTGCTGCCGGTGCTGCGGTGCGCCGGGCATGAATCAGGCACACCGAGGAACGATCACACACGGACGGAGGAAGAAGCATGAGCGACGCGTTCTACACGGTGGAGGCTGAGGTCGAGAAGGTGGCAGGGGTCCATCGGCGGGTGCGGCTGCCCTCGGGCGATGCGTTCGATGTGGGTGTCCATGGCGCGATCAAGGAGCACTACAGGCTCCATGATGAGCCGGACCGACCGCTTCCCGTCGACTACGTGGTGGGTGCGGCGGGCGCCTGACTGCTCGGCACACTCAATGGCGCGCTGGAGGCGCGCGAGATCAGATTGGGCCCGGACGCGATCCGGGCCGCGGTCCGGGGGCGGAACGAGGTGAGGGACCGAATCCCGGTGCTCGTGGGTATCCATGTGCTGTACCGCCTCGAAGTACCGGCGGGCAGCCGTGAAGTCGTGGAGCGTGCGCTGGAGCGGCATGCGTCGCGCTGTCCCACGGCCGCGAGCCTGAAGGGCGCGGTCGCGGTGACGTGGGAGGCGGAGGTGGCTGAGGGGGGGGTCCGTTGGCGCGCGGAAGGGAGTCGCGACGGCTGAGGGGCGGGCCCCCGCGCGGCCTTGCATCAGGGCCTGAGTGGTTTTATGATCCGTAGGTGCGCGGCCCCAGGAGGCCGCTATGGAGTGGGGGCGTAGTCCCCCACTTTTTTATTGAAGCGCTATGGCTGATCAGTCGCTGACACAGGTGGTGGAAGAGCGGGTGGAGGCGCTGGGATTCGAGCTCGTGGAGCTCGAGCGTTCCGGCGCCAAGTCCCGTCCCGTTTTCCGGGTGCGGGTGGACCGTCCGGACTCGGTACCGGGTGAGGGTGTGGGTCTGGACGACTGCGCCCGGATCAGCCGATCGCTGGAAGAGTACCTGGATGCGGAGGAGTCGATCCCGGGCAACTATGTGATCGAGGTCTCCTCAGCCGGTGTGGAGCGGCCGCTGACGAAGCGGCGGGACTTCGAGCGGTTCAGGGGACACGAAGTAGCGGTGAAGGGATATGCCCCTCTGGCGGGGCGCGGTCGGCGGCTCCAGGGGGAGCTGCTCGGCATCGAGGGCGGGCCGGAAGACGAGACGGTCCGACTGAGGCTGGAGGACGGCGAGGAAGTCGATGTCGCCCGCTCGGATATAGCGCGGGCGACCCTCGTATTTCGTTGGAACGAGTAAGGGAGACCTATGGCGAACGAAGGGATGCAGGTACTGGCGGCGTTCCGGGAGATGACGAACAACAAGAATCTCTCCGGACCGGAGCTGCACGACCTCATCCGTGCCGGCATCATGGCGGCTCTGGCGAAGCGGTTCGGGCTGAACGTCGAAGCGGAAATCACGATCGATGAAGAGGGCGGCGGGATCGGGATCGTCGTGCTGAAGGAGGTCGTGGAGGAGGTGGAGGATGCCTCCCGCGAGATCTCCCTCGAAGAGGCGCGGTGGGACGACCCGGACTTCGAGCCTGGTGATGTGCTGGAGATCCCGGTGCAGTTCCACGAGTTCGGCCGCAACGCCGTAATGGCGGCGAAACAGCGGATCATCCAGGGTGTTCGCGAGGGCGAGCGCCAGAAGATCCGTGACGAGTTCGAGGGCCGCGAGGGCGAGCTGCTGAGCGGCGAGGTGCAGCAGGTGGAGCGGGGCAAGCTCGTGGTCCTGCTGAACGAAGCCCGCGAGGCCGACGCCATCATCCCGTGGAAGGAGCAGAACCCGCGGGAGCGATTCCGTCAGGGCGAGCCGATCCGCGCGGTGCTGAAGAAGGTGGACGAGACGTCGAAGGGGCCGCGTATCATCCTGTCCCGGGCCGCGCCCGAGTTCGTCGCATCGCTCTTCGCGCTGGAGGTCCCGGAGATCTATCAGGGGATCGTGGAGGTGAAGGCGATCGCCCGGGAGGTGGCGGGGCGGACCAAGGTGGCGGTCTCATCGCGGGACGAGTCGATCGATCCGGTGGGCGCGTGCGTGGGTCTCAAGGGCTCCCGCGTCCAGGCGGTGGTGGGGGAGCTGGGCGGCGAGCGGATCGACATCGTCCCCTGGCACCCGGACCCGGAGATCTTTGCCCGCCGTGCGCTCGCACCGGCGCGCGTGGCCAAGGTCATGAGCGACGCGGAGCGCGGCGTCATTACCGCCATTGTAGACGAGGACCAGCTCTCGCTGGCCATCGGCCGCAATGGGCAGAACGTCCGGCTCGCCAGTCAGCTCATCGGTTGGCAGCTCGACCTCTATGGCAGCCGCGAGTGGCTGGAGCGCGGAGCGGACGCGGCCCTCTTCGGGGGGGGCGCCGGCGGCGAGGATTACGAAGTCGCCGACTTCCCGCTCTCCGAGCTGGAGCTGCCGGAGGAGACCGTGGCGGCCCTCAAGGGCGCTGGATATACTACGTTTTTCGACATCATCGACCTCGATAGGGAAGATTTCCTCTCCATCGAGGGCGTTGAGGAGGAGGCCGCCGACCGTCTGGTGGCGGTGATCGACGAGTTGACCGTCGAGGAGACGGTCGAGGAGCCGGACGCCGGGCAGGAGGCGCGCGATGCCGAAATGGCCGACGCCAAGAAGGTGGCGGCCGAGGTGCTCGGCATCGAGATGGATGAGGAAGAGGATGAGGAGCCCGTGACCGCATCGGTGGAAGGTGAGCCGGACGAGGATCAAGGGGCGCAGGACGAGGAGGAGGAAGACGTCTGACCCGGCGCTGCAGCTGCTGGGGCTGGCCGAAAGGGCCGGCGCGGTAGTTACGGGGACGCAACTCGTTCGGGAGAAGGTGCGCTCGGGCGGGGTTCGGTTCGCGCTGGTGGCAGCGGACCTGACGGAGACGGGGCGGGACAAGCTGGTGCCGCTCCTGGAGAGTCGGAACGTGAAGTACGTGATCCGGTACGACCGTGTCGAGCTGGGTCGTGCGGTGGGCAGGAGCCCATTGGCGGCAGTGGGGGTGGTCGATCGTGGATTCGCGGATCGGCTGAACACGTTGCTCGATGGCGAGTGACGTGAGGGTTTTTGAGGAGGTTGCGGGAAAAGCATGCGCGTATACGAGGTAGCTAAAGAATTCGATGTGGAACCGGAGAACCTGATCCAGCTTCTCCGGGAGATGGGCGTTTCGGCGCGGTCCGAGGCGTCCACGGTGACGAACGCCGACGTGGCCAAGCTGCGGGCGCTGTTCGAGCGTCAGCGGCGTGCCGGAGCGACGGGCTCGGGCGAGATTCTGGAGGCCGCCATCGAAGACGCGCAGACCTCGACCACGCGTCGTCGTCGTCGGAGGAGGCCTGAGCCGAAGGTCGAGGAGCCCGCGGCGGAGGAAGAGGCCGGGGAGGAAGAGGCCGGGGAGGAAGAGGTCGAGGAGGAAGAGGCCGAGGAGGCCGCGGTTGAGGCCCCGGTCGCCGCCGAGGCGGAGGAGGCTGAAGAGGCCGAAGAGGCGGAAGAGGCCGAGGCGGAGGAAGAAGACGTCGCCGAGGAAGAGCCGGAGGCGCCGGTGGCGGAGGAGCCGGACGAGGTAGAGCCGGAAGAGGAGGAGCCGGAGGCCGAAGCCGAGGAGGTCGTCGCGGAGTCGGAGACGGAGACGGAGGAAGAGGCCGAGAAGGAGCCGGTCGTCGCGGAGGCGGAGGAGGCCGAAGCGGAGGAAGAAGAGGCCGAGGCCGAAGAGGAGGACGAGGCGGAGGACGCAGAGGCGGACGCGGCCGCTGTGAAGGCGAAGGCCGACGCGAACGCGAAGGTAAAGGCCGCCGCGGAGGCGGAAGCCCGGGAGACGGAAAAGAAGAAGCGTCGTCCCAAGCGTGTGTCGGAGGGGCTTGCCCCGGCGGCGAGCGCCGGCCCGGGCGGCCGAGTCCGGATCCAGGCGGAGGGTTACACGGCCGACGGTCAGCGGAAGCGGGACAAGAAGAAGAAGCGTCGGAAGCGGGTGGACCAGGACGCGGTGCAGGAGAACGTGCAGCGCGTGATGGCGGAGCTGAAGGGCGGAAGCAGCGGCGGCGGTAGCCGGAAGCGGAGGTCGCGGCGCCAGGACGCGGAGTCCCGTCAGCAGCAGCAGGAGGAGGTGCAGCGGCGCGAGGCGGAGGAAGCGCAGACGGTCCGCGTGAACGAGTTCCTGACGGTGGCGGAGCTGGCGGAGCTCATCGACGAGGATGCCAGCCAGATCATCGCGAGCGCGTTCAAGAACCTCGGCCTGATGGTGACGATCAATCAGCGGCTGGACTTCGACCAGATCGAGCTGCTGCTGGACGAGTTCGGGTTCACGGCCGTGCGGGAGGAAGAGTACGGCGCGGAGACGGACGAGGAAGAGGAGATCGAGGACAAGCCGGAGGACCTGAAGCCGCGTCCGCCGGTGGTGACGGTGATGGGGCACGTGGACCACGGCAAGACGTCGCTCCTGGACCACATCCGGAAGACCAATGTGATCGCCGGCGAGTCCGGCGGGATCACGCAGCACATTGGCGCTTATCACGTGACGCTGGATGATGGGCGCTCGCTTTCGTTCCTCGACACCCCGGGCCACGCGGCGTTCACCGCCATGCGTGCCCGGGGCGCGGACGTGACGGACGTGGTGATCCTGGTAGTGGCGGCCGATGACGCCGTCATGCCGCAGACGATCGAGGCTATCAGCCACGCCCGGAGCGCGGGCGTACCGTTGATCGTGGCGATCAACAAGATGGACCTGCCGGGGGCGGACGCGAACCGGGTGAAGCAGGCGCTGCTCGAGCACCAGGTCGTGGTGGAGGACTTCGGTGGTGAGGTGCTGTCGCAGCCGGTGAGCGCGAAGACGGGTGAGGGGATCGACGAGCTGCTGGAGAAGGTGCTGCTCCAGGCGGAGCTGCTGGAGCTCAAGGCGAACCCGGACCGGGACGCGCACGGGATCGTGATCGAGGCGGAGCTGGACGTGGGGAAGGGCCCCGTCAGCACCGTGCTGATCACCGCCGGAACCCTCCGGGTGGGCGACGACGTGGTGTGCGGGCTGCACAGCGGCCGCGTGCGCGCCCTTCTGGATGAGCGGGGGAACCACGTGAAGGAGGTCGGGCCGGCCATGCCGGCGCAGATCCTCGGGATCAGCGGGGTGCCCCAGGCGGGCGATCGGCTGCTGGCCATGGAGCAGGAGCGGGCCGCTGAGGTGGCACAGACGCGCCAGCGACTGGAGCGGGAGAAGAAGCTCCGGATCAAGAGCCGCGGCGTGAAGCTGACGGACATCAGCCAGCTGCTCGCGGCCGGTGAAACGGCGCAACTGAACGTCGTGATCAAGGGCGACGTGGACGGCTCGATCCAGGCGCTGAGCGACTCCATCGAGCAGCTCTCGACCGGTGAGGTCGAGGTGGACGTGATCCATCGCGGCGTGGGCGGCATCAACCGCTCTGACGTCCTGCTGGCGGCCACGACCGGCGCCATCATTATCGGCTTCCACGTGCGACCGGATGCCGATGCGCGGCAGATCGCCGAGCAGGAGGACGTGGATATTCGTCTTTACGAGGTCATCTACGAGGCGATCCAGGACGTGCGCGACGCGCTGGAGGGAATGCTGGCGCCGGAGGAGCGCGAGAAGCACCTGGGTGCGGCCGAGGTCCGGCAGCTGTTCAAGGCGCCGAAGGTGGGCACCATCGCTGGCTGCTACGTGACCGAGGGCGTGATTACGCGCGGAGAGCCCGTGCGTCTGGTGCGCGATGGCGTGCAGATCTATCGGGGCGAGCTGGCGAGCCTGAAGCGGTTCAGGGACGACGTCCGCGAGGTTCGCGAGGGCTTCGAGTGCGGCATGAGCATCGCCGGGTACAACGACATCAAGGCCGGGGACGTCATCGAGAGCTATACCATCGAGGAGATTGCCCGGACGCTCGCCAGCTCCGCAGCGGAGCAGGGCTGAGGCCGGGCGGGCCTGAGCATTGGTTGTCGGGGTCACGGGCTGGGACATCCAGCTCTTCGGTCCCCAGTCGCTGAAGGAAAAGCGGCGGGTGGTGAAGGGGCTGAAGGAGCGGCTCCGGACCCGGTTCAACGTTTCTGTGGCGGAGACCGACCACCACGATCTGTGGCAGCGGGCGGAGATCACCGCATGTGTGGTGGCCACCGACCGGCGTCGCGCCGAGTCCGTGCTGGACAAGGCGGATCGGCTCGTGGAGGCCGAGGGGTCGGGGCGCATCATCGACAGCTATCGAATCTTCTATTAGGCGGCGCCCGCTGTAGCGGACGCCGCCCACGCACATCAGGGATATGGCTCGACATCGAATCAAGCGCGTCAACGAGCAGCTCCGGCGCGAGATCTCCCGGCTCCTGGTGGGCGAGGTACGGGACCCGCGCGTGGGCTCCGTCACGGTGACCCGCGTCTCCGCCGCGCCCGATCTCACCCTCGCCCGCGTCTTCGTGCAGCTCCTGGGAGATGAGGAGGAGCGAAAGACGACGATGCAGGGGCTCGAGGGCGCCACCCCGTTCATCCGCTCTGCCCTGGCCGACCGCATCGAGATGCGGCGGGTGCCCGAGCTCCGGTTCGAGATCGATGAGAGCCTGGAGCATGCGCTCCGGATCGAGCGCCTGCTCTCGGAAGCCGCCATGGGCGAGGACCGGGAGGACGAGTCGCCGGAGGACGAGTCGCCGGGGGACGAGTCGTTGGCATGACGGGGGTCCTGCCCGTGGACAAGCCGGCCGGGCCGTCTTCCCACGACATCGTGGGCGCCGCGCGCCGGGCATTCCACATGCGCCGGATTGGGCATACCGGGACGCTCGACCCGTTCGCTACGGGGCTGCTCCTTCTCTGCCTCGGTTCCGCGACGCGTCTGGCGGAATACCTGACCGGGATGGACAAGGAGTACGAGGCCACGGCCCGGCTGGGTGTCACCACGGATACACTGGACCACACGGGCGCGGTGACCGCGGAGGTTGCCGAGCTGCCGGCGCTGGACGCTCGTCGGGTCCGCGAGGCCTTCGAAGAGCAGGTCGGGCCACGGCTGCAGACGCCGCCGGTGTACTCCGCCAAGAAGATCGAGGGGCGGCGCGCATACGAGCTGGCGCGCGCGGGCGAGGCGGTGGTCCCGGACCCGGTGGAAGTGGCGATCCACGAGCTCGAGGTGACCGCCTGCGAGGGTGCCGAGGTCCGGTTCCGGATGCGCTGCTCGAGCGGGACCTACGTCCGGGCCGTGGCCCGGGACGCTGGCGAGGTGCTTGGCGTGGGGGCGCACCTCACATCGCTCCGCCGGACGGCAGTGGGCGGGTTCCGGGTGGAGGGCGCGCTCACACTGGCCGCGCTGGAAGAACGAGCGGCGGTGGAATCGGCCCTGATCACGCCACTGGAGGCGCTGGCGCACCTGCCGGTCCGGGAGTTGAGCGAAGAGGAGCGCCGGCGGGTGGGCCACGGGCAACGGCTGTCAGCCGAGGGGGAACAGTCCGGTCTGCTGGCGCTGGTGGTGGGGGAAGAGCTGGTGGCAGTGGCGGAATCCGACGGGCGGACGGTCCGACCCCGGAAGGTGTTCGCGTGAGCCACGCCATCGACCTCTCCATCCCGCCCGGATTCCCGCAAAGTCATCCCGGGACGGTGGTGACGGTGGGCACGTTCGATGGGGTCCATCGCGGCCACTGGGAAGTGCTCGAGGCGGTGCGGGCGCGGGCGGGACAGGTGGGACTGCCCGCGGTGCTCGTGACGTTCCACCCGCACCCCCTCTGGATCGTCCGCCCCGACCACGCCCCCCTGCTCCTCACCACACCCCTGGAGAAGAAGGAGATCCTGGCGGAGTCGGCGCTCGATTACGCCGTGTTCCTCCCCTTCACCCACGAGCTCAAGAACTACTCTCCCGAGCGGTTCGTGGAGGAGATCCTCATGGGCCGGCTCCGGATGAAGCATCTGGTCATCGGCTACGACCACGGCTTTGGCCACGGCCGATCGGGGGACGTGGGTACGCTGAGGGAGATCGGTGCACGGCTCGGCTTCGGCGTGCACGTCGTGGACGCGTACCGCACCAACGGCGGGGCCGTCTCCTCCACCCGGATCCGGGAGGCGCTGCTGGACGGACGCGTCGAGGAGGCCGCCCGTGGGCTGGCGCGGCCGTATTCCATCCGCGGCACCGTGGTGCGGGGCGAGGGACGCGGCAAGCTGCTCGGCTTCCCGACGGCGAACATCCAGGTGACCGACGCGCAGAAGCTGTTGCCGAAGGAGGGCGTGTACGCTGTGATGGCGACGGTGCGGCGCGGCAGCCTGCCCGGGGTGCTCCATCTGGGCCCGAGACCCACGTTCCGGGGGTCGCCGCCCTCCATCGAGCTGCACCTGTTCGACTGGGACGAGGACGTGTACGGTGAGAGCGTCCGGGTCGAGTTCCACGCCCGCATCCGCGACATCCACCGGTTCGCCAACCGGGACGAACTGGTGGCGGCGATCCAGGACGACTGCGCGAGGGCGCGGGAGGCGCTGAGCTGAGCTGGAGCGGCGCGGTCTGAAGGCGCGGTGCAGAGCGCGATCCCGCGGTTGCCGCTGGCCGCGGGGGCTTGTCGGCAGGCGGCGGTGCATATACGTTTCACGACTGTTCTATATCAGGAAGCACGCTTCCCGATCAGCGAAAGTCTCTCGCGGAGGCAACGAAGGATGAGCATCGACAAGACGAGCATCATCGAGAAGTACCAGCTCCACCCGACCGACCGGGGGAGCACTCCGGTCCAGATCGCGATCCTCACGGCACGAATCAACGATCTTCGGGACCACTTCCGTGCGCACAAGCACGATCACCACAGTCGGCAGGGCCTCCTCAAGATGGTGGGGAAGCGTCGTCGTCTGCTGGATTATCTGCGGCGGCGAGACCTGGAGAAGTACCGGGAGCTGATTGCGGACCTGGGGCTGCGGCACTAGGTCGGTGGTATGGACGGCCGCGTCGAGGAATCGGCGCGGCCGTCTGAGCGATGCAGGGCGCGCGTGAGGGTACGCGTGAGGCGGCACGAGCGGCAGAAACCAAGACAGAGCGGGGCCTGTCGTGCCGAGGGGCACGGCGGGGCGGAATCGAGGCAAGAGAAAAAAAGGAAAGCAAGAGAGAATGCACAGAGTCGAGAAGGAATTCGCCGGCCGGACGCTGGTGGTCGAGACGGGGAAGATGGCGCGTCAGGCGCAGGGGTCGTGTCTGATCCAGTACGGGGAGAGCACGGTGCTGGTGGCGGCCACGGTCCAGGACCGGCCGACGCACCTGCCCTTCTTCCCGCTGACGGTGGAGTACCGGGAGAAGATGTACGCCGCGGGCAAGTTCCCGGGCGGGTTCATCAAGCGTGAGGGTCGTCCGAGCGAGACGGAGGTCCTCGTGGCGCGGCAGATCGATCGGCCGATGCGCCCGCTGTTCCCGGACGGCTTCATGCACGAGACGCAGATCTACTGCTCCATCATCACGGCGGACCAGCAGAACAACGCGGACATGCCGGCGATGTTCGGCGCGTCGCTGTCGTTGTGCATGTCGAAGATCCCGTTCGACACTCCGGTCGCCGGCGTGCGTGTGGGTCGCCTGAACGGGCAGTGGGTGCTGAACCCGACGTTCGAGCAGCTCGAGTACAGCGATGTGGACATGGTGGTGGCGGGTACGGAGCAGGCCATCACGATGGTGGAGGGCGGCGCGATGGAGGTGCCGGAGGACGAGCTGGTGGGCGCCCTCGAGGCGGCGCACCAGGGGATCAAGGAGCTGATCGGCATTCAGCGTGAGATCCTCTCGGCGCTCGAGATCCCGGAGCCCATGGAGTGGAGCCCGGCGGTGACCATCTCCGACGACCTGAAGGGCCGGGTCGAGGACCTGTCGGTGGCGCGGATGCAGGAAGCGCTGACGATCGCGGAGAAGACGGCGCGGAACGAGGCGGTGGCGACGCTGCGGGATGAGGTCATGGAGGCGCTCTCCGAGGACTTCCCGGAGGACGACGACTCGAAGGCGATCAAGGAGCATTTCCGGGCCACGGAGAAGCGCGTCATGCGGCGCCGTGTGCTGGAGAGCAAGAAGCGGATCGACGGGCGCGGCCTGGACGACCTCAGAGAGCTGTCGAGCGAGGTGGGGCTGCTGCCGCGGGTACACGGCTCGGCGCTGTTCACGCGGGGCCAGACGCAGGCGCTGGGCGTAGTGACGCTCGGGACGGGTGCGGACGAGCAGCGTGTGGACACGGTGGATACGCCGCCGGACACCTCGAAGTCGTTCATGCTCCATTACAACTTCCCGCCGTTCAGCGTGGGTGAGGCGCGGCCGATCCGCGGCACGAGCCGGCGAGAGCAGGGCCACGGTCATCTGGCGGAGCGGGCCATTCAGCCGCTGCTGCCCGCCTACGACGACTTCCCGTACACGATACGGGTGGTGAGCGACGTGTTGGAGTCGAACGGTTCGAGCTCGATGGCGAGCGTGTGTGTGGCGAGCCTGTCGCTGATGGACGCGGGTGTGCCGATCAAGGCGCCGTGCGCCGGGATCGCCATGGGTCTGATCAAGGAGGGCGACGAGGTCGCGGTCCTGACGGACATCCTGGGCGTGGAGGACGCGCTCGGTGACATGGACTTCAAGGTGGCCGGCACGAGGGCGGGCGTCACGTCGATCCAGATGGACATCAAGATCGAGGGGCTGACGGTCGAGATCATGAAGGAGGCGCTGCGGCGGGCGAACGCGGCGCGCATGAAGATCCTGGACAACATGGAGCAGGCGATCGCGAATCCGCGCGAGGAGCTGAGTCAGTATGCGCCGCGGATCATCAGCATCATGATCAACCCGGAAAAGATCGGCGAGGTGATCGGACCGAAGGGGAAGACGATCCGTGGCATCCAGGAAGAGACGGGTGCGAAGATCGACATCGACGACAGCGGCCTGGTCCGGATCTCGAGCCCTGGTGGCGAGGGCGGGGAGCGGGCGCGGCAGATGGTGGAGGCGATCACGGAAGACCCGGAGGTCGGGCGGATCTACGAGGGCGTGGTGAAGACCACCACGTCGTTCGGGGCGTTCGTCGAGATCATCCCGGGCACGGAGGGTCTCTGCCACATCTCCGAGCTGCAGGAGGAGCGGACGGAGAACACCGAGGACGTGCTGAAGGTGGGCGACGTCACGAAGGTGAAGCTGCTGGCGATCGACGAGAAGGGCCGTCTGCGCCTGTCGCGGAAGGCCGCGCTGGCCGAGCTGGCCCAGCAGGAGGCGTAGCGAGGCCCGGTTGAGCGAAGATCGCATCGACCGGACAGAACTCGACGGAGGCCTGAGCGTCCTGACACAGCCCGTGTCGGGAGCGCGCTCGGCCTCCGTCGGCGTTTGGGTACGGTACGGCTCGGCGCACGAGGCGCCCGAGGAGCTGGGGGCGGCGCACCTTCTGGAGCACATGGTGTTCAAGGGCACCGGCCGGAGGACGGGTCGGGAGATCGCGGTGGTGCTGGAGCGACTGGGAGGGTCGCTGGACGCGTACACATCGCGAGAGCACACGAGTTACCAGGCGCGGGTTCTGGACCAGGACCTCGACGTGGCGCTCGACGTGCTCGCCGACATGGTGACCGCGCCAAAGCTCGAGGAGGCCGACCTGGAGTTGGAGCGTGAGGTCGTGCTGGAGGAGATCTCCACCGTCGATGACACGCCGGACGACCTGGTATTCGAGCTCCACAACGCCGCGCTCTGGCCGGACCACTCGTACGGCCACAGCATCCTGGGAACCCGGCGATCGGTGTCGGGAATGACGGCCGCCGATCTGCGGTCGGCGCACCGCCGGGCGTACACGCGCCCAAACCTCATCCTGGCGGCGGCCGGAGCCGTAGACCACGCGCGGGTGGTGGCGGAGGCGGAGCGGCTGTTCGAGGGCGTGCCGAAAGGCGTTTCGGGCAGTACCTTGCCGGCGCCACCAGCGATAGACGCGGAGGACCGGCGGATCGAGCGGCCGGGTGCGCAGACGCACATCGTGACGGGGGGGCGGGCGATCGCGCACGGGGATCCGCGCCGATTCGCCATGGTGCTGCTGTCGAATGCAGTGGGCGGCGGCATGAGCTCCCGGCTGTTCCAGCGGGTGCGCGAGGAGTTGGGACTTGCATACGCGGTCTACACGTTCCAGTCCTTCTACCGCAGTGGCGGGATGTTCGGTGTGTACGTGGGGACACGTCCGGAGTGGGCGGATCGCGCGGTGGAGGTGATCCGGGAGGAGCTCCGTCGGGTGGCCGAAGAGGGACTGGCCGCGACGGAGTTGGAGGATGCGAAGAGCCAGCTCCGAGGGCAGATGGTGCTGGGGCTGGAGTCGCAGAGTGGGCGGGTGTACCGGCTGGCGCTGCAGGAGCTGTTCGACGAGCCGCGTCGCAGTCTGGACGAGCTCGTGGCGCGTGTGGATGCAGTGACCATGGATGAAACGATAGAGGTTGCGGCGGAGTTCCTGGACCCGGAGCGATGGCTCACGGTCCGGCTCGGCCCGGCCCTTTGAACAGGAGTTTGAGATGATCATTGGGGTCCCGAAGGAGATCAAGACGAACGAGAACCGGATCGCGCTGGTTCCGGCCGGGTCCGAGGCGCTGGCGCGCGCGGGCCATACGGTGCTGGTGGAGCGTGGGGCCGGGGATGGTTCCGGGTTCACCGACGCGGCATACGAGTCCACCGGCGCAGAGCTGGTGGACACGGCCGATGAGGTCTGGGAACGCGCGGAAATGATCATGAAGGTGAAGGAGCCGATCGAGGTCGAGTGGCCGCGAATGCGTGCCGGCCAGGTCATCTTCACCTACTTCCATTTCGCGGCGGCGGAGTCCCTGACGCGTGCGGTGATAGAGTCGGGGGCCATCGCCAACGCGTACGAGACGGTCCAGCTGCCCACGGGCGAGCTGCCGCTCCTGACGCCCATGAGCGAGGTGGCCGGTCGGATGGCGGTGCAGGAGGGCGCCAAGTACCTGGAGAAGTACTATGGCGGTCGTGGTGTCCTGCTGGGCGGTGTGCCGGGCGTAGAGCCGGCCACGGTGGTGGTGCTGGGCGGCGGCATCGTCGGGTCGCACGCGGCGCGGATGGCGGCGGGTCTGGGCGCCAACGTCGTGATCCTGGATGTGTCGCTGAACCGGTTGCGCTACCTGTCCGAGGTCATGCCGGCCAACGTGATGATGATCTACTCGAACCGGCACAACATCCTGAGTTGGGCCGCGCGGGCCGACTTGCTGATCGGGGCGGTGCTGCTGCCGGGCGCCAAGGCGCCCAACCTGATCCAGCGGGAAGACCTGAAGCTGATGAAGGACGGCTCGGTGATCGTGGACGTGGCGGTGGACCAGGGCGGCTGCGTGGAAACGATCAAGCCTACCACGCACGAGAACCCGATCTACACCATTGATGGGGTGATCCACTACGCGGTGGCCAACATGCCGGGCGGCGTGGCGCGGACCTCGACGCTGGCGCTGACGAACGCCACCTTCCCGTACGCCCTCACGCTGGCGAACAAGGGGTGGAAGAAGGCGTGCCAGGACGACCGGGCGCTGGCGCTGGGTCTGAATGTCGTGGATGGCAAGGTTACGTACCCGGGCGTGGCGGAGGCCTTCGACCTCCCGTACTCGCCGGTCGAGGACGTGCTCTGACCCCCGGGGCCCTTCTGAAGGCGAGCCGGGGCCGTGGCCGTGCGTGAGCACGCCACGGTCCTGGTTCGTCGTCTGGAGAACTACCCATCGGAGTGGGCGCTGCCGGACTACGCCACGCCGGGATCCGCCGCGGTGGACCTCCGGAACGCGGGTCCGACGGTCACGCTGGGACCGGGGGAGCGGCGGCTCATTCCCACTGGCCTGAGCATTGCTCTGCCGGTAGGCATGGAGGCGCAGGTTCGGCCGCGCTCCGGGCTGGCGATCCGCCAGGGGATTGGACTCATCAACTCGCCTGGCACCATCGACAGCGACTACCGGGGCGAGATCGGAATCCCGCTCATCAACCACGATCAGGGCCCGCAGGAGATCGAGCATGGCGAGAGGATCGCCCAGCTGGTGCTCGCTCGTGTGGTGCGGATCGAATGGCGGGAGAGTGACGCGCTGCCAGCGAGCGAACGCGGCACGGGCGGCTTTGGCAGCACGGGCCGATAGAGGGCCGGGGGCGGGTTGCTCTCGCTCCTGAGCGTGGATAGTTTCCACGCCCACGCCTGGGGGGTACTCCGGGCGTGTTCACGGTGCACCCGAAGGGCCGGCGCAACGCCGGCGGGGAGACGATCCACTGCCTAGTTGGTTCCAGTCCGGGCTTCTCCCGGTCAACGACATCGCGGTAGACCTCGGAACGGCGAACACCCTCGTGTACGTGAAGGGCGAGGGCATCGTCCTGAACGAGCCGAGCGTGGTGGCCGTGGAGCGGGGGTCGAGCAAGATCAAGGGAATCGGTCTCGAGGCCAAGCGGATGCTGGGCCGGACCCCGGAAGGGATCATGGCCGTGCGTCCGCTGAAGGACGGCGTGATCGCCGATGTGGACATCACCGAGATCATGCTCCGACACTTCCTGCGGCAGGTCACCTCGAAGCGGATCTTCCGGATCAAGCCGAGGGTGGTGGTGGGTGTGCCGAGTGGGATCACCGAGCTGGAGCGTCGAGCGGTGCGGGACAGCGCGGCGGCGTCGGGGGCGAAAGAGGTCTACATGGTGGCCGAGCCCATGGCGGCGGCGATCGGTGTGGGACTCCCAGTGGATACCCCGACGGGCAACATGGTGATCGATATCGGCGGGGGTACCACGGAAATTGCAGTGATCGCTCTCAACGGCATCGTGAGTGACACATCGATCCGGGTTGGCGGGGACGAGATCGACAGCGCGATCGTGACGTTTCTGCGCAAGAACTACAACCTGCTGATCGGCGAGCCGACGGCGGAGGCGATCAAGATCCAGATCGGCTCCGCGTTCACGAGCGGCGAGGAGAGGGAGATGGACGTGAAGGGCCGGGACCTGGTGAGCGGGATCCCCAAGACGGTACGGGTGCACTCGCAGGAGATCCGTGAGTGCATCCAGGAGCCGATCCAGCAGATTGTGGACGCAGTGCGTCGCGCGCTCGAGATCACGCCGCCGGAGCTGGCGTCGGACATCGTGGACCGGGGGATCGTGATGACGGGTGGTGGCGCGCTTATCCGGGGCCTGGACCAGCTGCTGGCGCACGAGACGAACCTGCCGATCCACGTGGACGAGGAGCCGTTGACGTGTGTGGTGCGCGGTGCAGGGCGGATCCTCGACGACCTGCCTCGCTATCGCAGCGTGCTGACGACATGAGAGGCAGCTGACTCCACGTGGTTGATTATTTCGAAGGACCAGGGCGGGGACGATCTCGCAACATCGGAGTCGCCGTTCTTTTACTGGTCGTGGCATTCTTCCTCTACTTCCTCCCCCCGGAGTACCAGGGCGCCATCCGGCATGCGGTCCGGAGCACGGCCCTGTATCCGTTCATCTGGGGACAGGCGGAGCTGGGCTCCCGGGGAACACGCACGTTGGATGTGGGCGAGCTCCGCGCGGAGCGGGACTCGCTGCTGGCGGTGGTATCGGCCGAGGCGAGCCTGTCGGAGGAGAACCGGCGGCTGCGGCAGCTTCTGGGTCTGCGTGAACGCGTTTCACGCGCCTTCGTGCCGGCTGAGGTGGTGTTGGTCGGGACCGATGGCGGCGCCGGCACGTTCTTCCTCGATGTGGGGCGAGCGGACGGGGTCGGAGTGGGTAGCCCCGTCGTGGCGTCGTCGGGGCTGCTTGGGGTCGTATGGGAGGTGGGTAGCCGTTGGTCGCAGGGCATCAACTGGACGAACCCCGATTTCCGCGCGAGCGCGATGACGGCGGAGGGTGAGGCGTATGGGATTGTGGAATCGCGGCGCGGTCGGTATCGGGAGGAGGACCGCCTCATCCTGGTGGGCGCGCCCTTCCACGTGGACGTGCAGCCGGGAACGCGAGTGGTGACGTCGGGCCGGGGGGGAGTGTACCCCCGGGGGATTCTGCTCGGAACGGTGCTGGGCGTCGAAGAGGCAGACACGGGGTGGCGGAAGAGCTATCTGCTGCTGCCGGCAGTGCGGCCCGAGTCTGTGGGGCACGTACTCGTGGGAGTACAGTCGGAGGACGGATACGGCGACCTATCACCACTCTGGACCGGCGGCGCGCCGGCGGCCGCGGCGCCGGACACAGCTCGTGACACCGAGGGTCTGCCATGAAGACCGGCTGGGCGTTCTGGCTCTTCGTGGTTCTGCTCGTGGTGCTCCATTTCGCGCTCCACCTCACGCTCGGGATCGGCGCCTGGGCGCCCGACCTGCTGACGCTGGCGGTACTGCTCGCGGCGCGGCAGCTGCGGGGCGGCCCCGCGGCCGGCCTGGGCTTCGCCCTCGGTCTCCTCGAGGATGGCGTTTCCCTCGGCGCTTTCGGTGCCGCGGCCATGACGGAGACGGTGATCGGCTATCTCGGGGCCCGGTCCCGCGATCTGTTCGTAGGGGATAGCGTGCTCTTCCTCAGCCTCTACTTCTTCCTGGGTGCCTGGCTCCAGGATGGGCTATACTACTGGGTCGCTCCGGGGGTCCGCCGCGGAGAGCCGGTGGACGCCCTACTCATGCAGGCCCCGCTCGATGCGTTGTACGTCGCGGTGGCCGGTGTGGCGGCGATCCTGGTATACCGGACCCTGCGGCGTTAGCAGGGCGACCGATTCCCACAAGGAACAGCCGCGTGCGCGATCCCCAGGCATTTCACCTGCATGCCAGACGGCGCCGAGCCCTCGGCGCATTGGGCGCGGTGTGCGTAATCCTCGCCGGGCTGAACTTCGCCTTTTTCCAGACGCAGATCCTCCGCAACCCAGCGTATGCGTTGCAGTCGGACCGAAACCGCCTGCGGCCCCTGACGCTGCCGGCCCCCCGCGGGGTGATCCTGGATCGCGAAGGCCGGATCCTGGCGGACAATGTCCCTGGCTTCGTCCTCTCGCTGCTGCCGGCCCCTCCCGACTCGATCCGGAGCACGCTGGAGGGGCTCCGATCGTACCTGGGACTCACGGACGCGCAGGTGGAGTCGCTGCTGGAGGGCCAGCGGCGGGCGCCGCAGCAGAAGCTGGTGGTCTCGACTGACCTTTCGTTCGACCGGATCTCGGCCATCGAGGAGCGGCGCCCGCAGTTCGCGGCGGTGCTCATCGAGATGGAGCCGAAGCGGAACTACCCGGGCGGAGCGGCGGTCGCGCACCTGGTCGGGTACGTGGGCGAGATCAGCGAGCGGGAGCTGGAGGACACGGCGTTCGCGGGATACCGGCCGGGTCGCCTGGTGGGGCGGACCGGTGTGGAGCGACAGCGGGAGAAGGTGCTGGCTGGGGTGCCGGGGGTGCGGTACCTGGAGGTGGACGCTCTCGGCCGCATCGTGGGGGAGTTCCCCGGGCACGACGAGGTTCAGCCGATCTCCGGCGACTCGCTCCAGCTGACGATCGACCTGGGACTCCAGGAGTGGATCCACGGCATGCTCGCCGATACGGTTCGGGGGGCGGTGGTGGCGCTGGACCCCAGGACGGGCGAGGTGCTGGCGCACTATTCGGCGCCGACCTTCGATCCCAACGATCTGGTGGGGACCGTCAGCCGCGAGCGCTGGGCGGAGCTCCAGCAGGACACGGCCCGGCGACTCCTGGACCGCGCCCTGGCCGGCGCCTACCCACCGGGCTCGACGTGGAAGCTCGCCACGGCGGCCGTCGCGCTCGACCTGGGCATCGTGGAGCCCACCTCGACCCTCCCACTGGCGTGTCGGGGAGGGATGCGGTATGGCAACCGGTACTTCCAGTGCTGGCAGCGCGCCGGTCACGGCTATCTGGTCCTGGCCGACGCCATCAAGAACTCGTGCAACGTCTATTTCTATCAGTTGGGGCTCCAGATCGGACTGAAGCGCCTGCTCAAGGAGGGCGTCCGGCTCGGGTTCGACGGCCGGACCGGTGTGGACCTGCCGGGTGAGCGGGCGGGGCTCTTCCCGTCGGGCCCCGGGTGGTACGAGCGGCGTTTCGGCTGGACGCCCACGGAGGCGGAGGTGCTGAGCCTCGCCATCGGTCAGGGCGCGAACGACCAGACCCCGCTGAAGATGGCCCAGTTCTTTGGCGCACTGGCCACAGACGGGCGCATGCCCGCCCCGCGGGTGGTGCGTTCACCGAGACGTGGAGCCGGGGAGGTGCGCGGGCCGGCGCGGGAGATGGATCTGAGGGTGTCGCCGGAGAACCTGGAGCACCTCCGTGAGGGGCTCCGACGGGTTACGGCACCGGGCGGCACGGCGGCCGGCTCCGCCCTGGAGCACTGGGACTGGATCGGGAAGACAGGAACATCGCAGAATCCGCACGGCAAGGACCACGGCTGGTTCGTCGGAATCGGTGGTCCACGCGGCGGGGCGGCGGAGATCGTGGTCGCCGCCCTGATCGAGGGGGGCGAGCACGGCTCCGATGTTGCGCAGGTGGCGGCGAAGGTAGCGGACTACTACTTGCGAACACGACGCGGCATGCCGATCGACACCGTACAGACGCTGAGAGAGCACTGGCAGAAGGGGATCCCCGCACCCTGGGCGCAATGGGACTGAGCGAGCGCATACGGGGGATCTTCGGGGATCCACTCCTGTTCATGGCGGTGCTGCTGCTGTCGCTGTTCGGCGTGGCCATGATCTACTCGGCCGGTCTTCTGGACGTGCCGAACGCCGCCTCCATGGGTGCATGGAAGCGTCAGCTGGTGTGGCTCGGTATCTCCATAACGGCGTTGATCGTGGTCATGCGGATCGGGGTCAAGTGGTTCGAGTGGGCGGCCGTTCCGCTCTACGGGCTCTCCCTTATCCTGCTGGCCCTCACGCTCATCATCGGGTCGGGCGCCGGAACGGCCCAGGGCGTGAAGAGCTGGATCAGCCTGGGGCCGCTGTCGTTCCAGCCGTCGCAGCTGGCGAACGTGGCGACCATCCTGATGCTCGCGCGAGTCATGGGATCGCGGCGCGAGCCACCCCAGACGCTGGGCGATCTTTGGAAGCCCTTGATGATCGTGGGCATTCCGCTCGGACTGGTCCTCCTTCAGCCCGACCTCGGGACGGCCATGGTGTTCGGCGCCCTGCTGCTGGCTACCCTGTACTGGGCGGGCACGCCGGCGGGCATCCTGTTCATGCTCCTCAGCCCCATGGTGGCGCTGTTCCTCGCCTTCCACTCGTGGCTCTTCAGCCTCTACATGCTCGGGATCATCGTCTTCCTGTACTTTTACCGCGTGTACCTGTGGGAGGGTACGGTGGTGGCGATGGCGAATCTGGTGGCGGGGACGATCGCGGTGCCGCTCTGGGACTCCCTCAAGCCGTACCAGAAGGCGCGTTTCCAGGTGTTCCTCGACCCGATGGTGGATCCCCAGGGCGCGGGGTGGAACGTGATCCAGTCCCGCGTGGCGATCGGGAGCGGCGGACTGTTCGGGAAAGGGTTCACGCAGGGCACGCAGAAGCGCCTGGCCTTCCTGCCGGAACAGCACACGGACTTCATCTTCAGCGTGATCGGAGAGGAGACGGGGTTCATCGGCACCACCCTCGTGCTACTGGCCTTTGGGATCATCCTGTGGCGCCTGGTCAAGGTGGCAGAGCGCGTGGCCGACCCCTTTGCCGGGATCGTGGTGTTCGGTATCTTCGGAGCCTGGTTCGCACACATTCTGGTTAATGTCGGGATGACCGTGGGCGTTATGCCGGTCACGGGCATCCCTTTGCCGTTCCTCAGCTACGGCGGCTCGTTCCTGCTGGCGACTTTCCTGGCGCTGGCGATCGTGCAGCGTATCGCAGCCGAGCAGGCAAGGAACTTCTAGATGGCCTGGTTCCGCAAGGAAAAGCAGAAGCTGACGTCGGCGGACAAGCGGGAGCTGCCGAGCGACGTCTTCGACAAGTGCCCGGAGTGCGGGGAGATTCTCTACCGTAACCGGCTCGTGCAGAACCTCTACGTGTGTCCGGCATGCGGGCACCACCTCCGGATCGATGCGGAGGACTACGTGGGGCTCCTGGTGGACGAAGGCGCCTTCACGGCGACGGATACGGAGATCCGGAGCGGGGATCCGCTCAAGTTCAGGGACCTGAAGGCGTACCCGGACCGCCTGAAGGCCGCGGAGCAGAAGACGGGTCGCGGGGACGCGGTAATCACGGGGTTCGGCCCAGTGGACGGCATCCCGGCGCATCTGGCGGTCATGGACTTCAGCTTCATCGGCGGCAGCATGGGATCGGTGGTCGGCGAGAAGATCGCCCGTGCGGCCGATCGCGCGCACGAAGCGAAGGAGCCGCTGGTGGTGGTCAGCGCCTCGGGCGGAGCGCGCATGATGGAAGGGATCCTATCCCTCATGCAGATGGCGAAGACGTCCGCCGCGCTGGCGCGGCTGCACGAGGACGGCATCCCGTACATCTCCATTCTCACCGACCCCACCACCGGCGGCGTGACCGCGTCGTACGCGATGCTGGGCGATGTGATCCTGGCGGAGCCGGGTGCGCTGATCGGGTTCGCCGGCCCGCGTGTGATCGAGCAGACGATCAAGCAGGAGCTGCCGGAGGGGTTCCAGCGGTCGGAGTTCCTGCTGGAGCACGGGATGGTAGACGCCATTGTGGACCGCAGGGCGATGAAGAGCCGCGTTGCGGGGTTCCTGAGGCACATGCTCGGCCTGCCGCCCACGGAGGCGCCGGAGCAGGAGTGACCGAGCTCTCATACGGCGTTCTGCTCGACCGGCTCTTCCCCCGGCTGACGGGCGGGATCCGGTGGGGACTCGAGCGCACGAGCAAGCTCCTGGCCGGCGTGGACGACCCGCACCGCGCCTATCCATCCATCCACATAGGTGGCACCAACGGCAAGGGCTCCGTGGCGGCGATCGCGGAGTCGGTGCTCCGCCACGATGGTCAGCGGACCGGCCTCTACACCTCGCCGCACCTGGTGGACTTCCGGGAGCGGATCCAGGTGGATGGGCGCCCGATCTCCGAAGCCGAGCTGCTGTCGGCCGCCCGTGCGCTGTGGCCGCGGATCGAGGAGGAGGCGCCCTCGTTCTTCGAGGCCGCTACGGTGATCGCGTTCCTGGCGCTGCGCCGTGCCGACATCGATGTGGCCGTGGTGGAGGTGGGGATGGGCGGTCGGCTGGACTCGACCAACGTGGTCACGCCGGAGGTGAGCGTCATCACCAACGTGGCCCTGGACCACGCCGAGTACCTGGGCTCGGACCTCGCCACGATCGCCGGGGAGAAGGCCGGGATCATCAAGACCGGCGTCCCGGTGGTGACGGCGGAGTCGGACCCCGCGGTGCTGGCCGTGCTGAAGCGGGCGGCCCGGGAGCGTGGGGCACCGCTGCACGTGGTACCGGCGCCGCCCGCGGAGCTGGCGATCCGGGGCACGACAGTGATGCTGGAAACCGTGTGGGGGGAGCTGTCGCTTCGGGTCCCACTGGCGGGGGCTCATCAGGCCCTGAACCTGGCAGTGGCCGTGCGGGCGCTGGAGCTCCTGCCCGTGGAGCGGCGGCCGTCGAAGGAGGCGCTGGTGCGGGGCACCGCGGCCACGTGGTGGCCGGGCCGTGTCCAGATCGAGGAGCGTGACGACGTGAGCTGGATCTTCGATGTGGCCCACAACGCGGCCGGTGTGGAGTCATTGCGCGCCTCGATCGCGGCGCTCCGACCGCGCCGCCCGCTGGTGGCGGTAATCGGGGTCCTGGGTGACAAGGACTGGGATCGCATGCTCCCTCCGCTCTTCGATCTGGTGGATCAGGCGATCCTCGTGGAGCCCCCGTCGGCGCCCGCCGGCCGACGCTGGAGCCCGGACGACGTGCTGGCTCGCCTCGGGTCGCCGGTCGGCGTGCGGGTCGTGCGGCCGTTCGCCGCCGCGCTGGCGGAGGCCGCGGCCGACGCCCGTGGTGGCACCGTCCTCTGCACGGGGTCCGTCCACACCGTAGGAGACGCCATGCTCGCGCTGGGCATCCCACCGTTCCCCGAGCCGGGGTTGCAGGCGTCCGGTGCGCATGGGTAGTATCGGCCGATGAGCTTCCAGAGCCTGCCCGGTTTCCGAGACTTCTTCCCGGCCGACTTCGCGGTCCGCCACCACATCATCACGTCGTGGCGCCAGACTGCGTTGCGCTACGGGTTCGAAGAATATGACGGCCCTCCGCTCGAGCCGCTGGACCTGTACGTGGAGAAGAGTGGGGAGGAGATCGTGGGCCAGCTGTACAACTTCGTTGACAAGGGCGAGCGCGCGGTCGCGCTCCGTCCCGAGATGACTCCGACCCTGGCGCGGATGGTGGGAGAGCGCGGGCGCTCCATGCCGAAGCCGATCCGCTGGTTCAGCGTTCCTCAGCTCTACCGGTACGAGCGGACGCAGCGTGGGCGCCTGCGTGAGCATTTCCAGTGGAACGTGGATGTGATCGGCGAGGACGATGTAGCGGCGGACGCGGAGGTGCTGTCGGTGGCGCTGGCGGGGCTGACCGCGCTGGGGCTCTCGGCCGAGGACGTCGTCGCCCGGGTAAGCGATCGTCGGCTGCTGGAGGCGTTGCTCCTGGAGGAGGGCGTGACGCGGGAAGGTCTGGGCGGGGCCTACGCGGCGATCGACAAGATGAGCCGGGAAGAGCCGGAGCAGACACGCCGCCGCCTGGGTGAGGATGCGGGACTCGGGCCGGACGTGGTGGACGGCGTCATGGAACTGTTCGAAGAGCCGGATCTGGACGGGCTGGCGCGCCGGTACCAGGGCAGCGAGCCGGTTCTCGCCGCCGTGGAGAGGATGCAGGGCTATCTCGCCACTCTCGATCAGATGGGGTGGGGAGGGCACGTGCGGTTCGACCCGCGGATCGTTCGCGGCCTCGCCTACTACACTGGCATCGTCTTCGAGATCTTTGATCGGAAGGGCGAGCTGCGGGCGGTCTGCGGCGGTGGCCGGTACGACGACCTGCTGGCGGCCGTGAGCGATCTGGAGCTCTCCGCCGTGGGGTTCGGCATGGGCGATGTGGTGCTGGGGGAGCTGCTGAAGGAGCGGGGGCTCCTGCCCGAGGCGGCGCCGGGGCCGGAATACTACATCGTGACCATCACGGAAGATGAGCGCCCGACGCTGCGCCAGGTGGCGCGCCGGCTCCGCGACGCCGGGCACTCCGTGGCGTACACCCTGCGGCAGGTGAGCGTGGGCAAGCAATTCAAGGACGCGAACTCCCGCAACGCCCGCCGGACGGTTGTGCTGGGCCCGGACGAGGTCGGGCGAGGAGTGGCCGTGGTCCGGTCGATGGGCAGTGGCGAGGAGCGGGAGGTCGCCCTGGACGAGCTGGGATGAACCGCCCGGACGACCTGGACCGGGAGCGGCGCAGGATCGTCCGCAAGATCAGTCTCATCAGCTGGGGTCTGGCCGCCGCCGCCGTGGTGATGGCCGTGCTGGGAGGCGCGCTGCTGGCGTGGGTCTTCATCGGCGCCGGGTTCCCGTTCCTCCGGACGTGGCTGATCGTGAGCGTGCTGCTGCTGGCGATCCCGCTGGCCGCGCACCTCGCGCCCCGACCCGGGGGGCGCAACGGACCCGGCAGCACGGATGGCAGCGAGGGACCGTAAGCGAGCGAGTGAGCGACAACCACCAAGGACGGACATGGCTGATGACAGGGCGCTGACACCACGCGCCGAAGATTTTTCGAGCTGGTACAACGAGGTCGTGGCGCGGGCGGAGATGGCGGAGCATTCGCCCACCCGGGGGAGCATGATCATCCGGCCCTGGGGCTACGCGCTGTGGGAGAACATGCAGCGGGCGCTGGACGACAAGTTCAAGGCGACCGGTCACCAGAACGCGTACTTCCCGCTCCTCATCCCGCTCAGCTTCATCACGCGCGAGGCCGAGCACGTGGAGGGGTTCGCGAAGGAGATGGCGCTGGTGACCCACACGCGCCTCATCGCGGACAGCGAAGGCGAGCTGGTGCCGGACCCGGCGTCGAAGCTGGAAGAGCCGTTCGTGATCCGCCCGACGTCCGAGACCATCATCTACGACGCGTACAGCCGCTGGGTCCAGAGCTACCGCGACCTGCCCATCCTGATCAACCAGTGGGCGAACGTCATGCGGTGGGAGATGCGGACGCGGCTCTTCCTGAGGACGTCGGAGTTCCTCTGGCAGGAAGGGCACACGGCGCACGCCACGCAGGAGGAGGCGGAGGAAGAGGCGCTGACCATCCTGGAGGTCTACCGGGCGTTCATGGAGGAATGGATGGCGATGCCGGTGATCACGGGACGGAAGAGCGAGTCGGAGAAGTTCCCGGGCGCCGACCACACGTACGCGCTGGAAGCGCTGATGCAGGACAACAAGGCGCTGCAGGCGGGTACGTCCCACAACCTGGGGCAGAACTTCGCGAAGCAGTTCGACCTGAAGTACCAGGCGGAGCACGGCGACTGGGAGTTCGCCTGGAACACCTCTTGGGGAGTGAGCACGCGCCTCATCGGCGGATTGATCATGACCCACGGGGACGACAACGGCGTGGTAATGCCGCCGAGGCTGGCGCCGACCCAGGTCGTGATCACGCCCATCTGGAAGAACGAAGAGCAGAAGGTGGAAGTGCTGGCGATGGCGAAGACCGTGGCGGAGCGGCTCCGCGCCGTGGACGTCCGGGTGCACATCGATCAGCGGGACAACATGTCGCCGGGAGCGAAGTTCTGGGAGTGGGAGCGGAAGGGCGTCCCGGTGCGGGTGGAGATCGGGCCGCGCGACGTGAAGAAGGGCCAGGTGGTGGTGGCGAAGCGTCTGGTCCCCGAAGGGGAGGACCGCAAGGAGTTCCTGACGGAGGACGACGCGGTGCGCACGATCCCCGAGCGGCTGGAATCGATCCAGCGCGGGCTGCTGGAGGCGGCGCGGAAGCGCATGGCGGGGAATTCGCACCGGGTGGATGACTACGCGGTGTTCAGGCGGCGGGTCGACGAGGAGGGCGGCTTCTTCTTCGCCGGCTGGTGCGGGAGCCGCGAGTGCGAGGAGCGGGTGAAGGAGGAGACGAAGGCGACGATCCGGGTGCTGCCGGGGGAGCGGCACAGGTCGACGGAGGCGCCGGAGCGCTGTCTTGTATGCGATGGCGTGTCCAGGCACGAGGCCGTATGGGCCCGGGCGTACTAGCCCATGCCGGGGAACTTCGTCTTCCGTGAGGGCGCGCTGCACTGCGAGGGAGTGCCCGTCCAGGCGCTCGTGGAGGAGCACGATTCGCCGCTCTATGTATACAGCCGGCGCAGCATCCTGGACCGTGTGGAAGAGCTGCGCACGGCGTTCGCCGCCGTCGACCCGCTGATCGCATACAGCGTGAAGGCGAACAGCAACGTTTCGATACTCCGGCTGCTGGCCACCGCCGGCTGCGGCGCCGATATCGTGAGCGGTGGTGAGCTGCATCGGGCGCTCCTGGCGGGTGTGGACGCCGATCGGATCGTCTTCAGCGGGGTCGGGAAGTCCGCGAGCGAGCTCACCGACGCGCTGGAGGCGGGGATCCGCTGCTTCAACGTGGAGAGCGAGGGAGAGCTGAGGGCGCTGGACGGGGTGGCCCGTGGCCTGGGTCGCGTGGCGCCCGTGTCGCTTCGGATCAACCCCGACATCGAGTCGCCCACGCCGCACGCGTACACCCGGACCGGTCACCGGGCGACGAAGTTCGGGATCCCGAGTGAGGACGCGCTTCGGCTGTATCGTCTCGCGGCGGAGCTGCCGGGGACGGAGCCGGTGGGGATCGATGCGCACATCGGGAGCCAGATCGTGGAGCCGGAGCCGTATCGGCAGTCGGTGCTGCACCTGCTCGACCTGGTGGAAGAGTTGCGCACCGATGGCATTGCGCTCCGGTCGCTGGACCTGGGCGGCGGGTTCGGCCTGGGCTACGCGGAGGAGGGAGACCCGGACCCGCGGGTGTTCGCCGATGCGATCGCGCCGCACCTGGCCACGAGTGGGCTGCAGCTGGTACTGGAGCCCGGTCGCTTTCTCGTGGGCCATTCCGGCGTGCTGCTGGCCCGGGTGCTGTACGTGAAGGAGATGGGGCCGAAGACGTTCGTGATCACGGATGCGGGCATGAACGACCTTCTCCGTCCGAGCCATTACGCGAGCTATCACCGGGTGTCGGAGACGCAGCGGCCGGCGGCGGGCGAGCCGCGGCAGGTGGACCTTGTGGGGCCGATCTGCGAGTCGGGCGACTTCCTGGCCCTGGACCGTGAGATGCCGCTGCCCGAGCCGGGCGACGTGCTGGCGATCCACACGGTGGGGGCGTACGGCTTTTCCATGGCTTCCTCGTACAACTCGAGGCGCCGACCGGCTGAGGTGCTGGTGGAGGGTGAGCGAGGCCGCCTGATCCGACGCAGAGAAACGTATCAAGACCTCGTCCGCGGGGAGGAAGAGCTGCTCGAATGACCGGTGGAGAAAACCGCGTACTGATCCTGGATTACGGCTCGCAGTTCACACAGCTCATTGCGCGGCGGATCCGTGAGGAGCGGGTGTACTGTGAGATCCACCCGCCCACGCTGTCCATGGACGAGGTGCGGGAGTGGGCGCCGAAGGGGATCATCCTCTCCGGCGGTCCGGCTTCCGTGTACGACCAGGACGTACCCGGGTTGGACCCGTCCCTCCTCGAGCTCGATGTGCCGATCTTCGGCATCTGCTACGGCATGCAGCTCCTGGCGCACGCCGGGGGAGGCGCGGTGGAGTCGGGGAAGCGCGAGTACGGCCGCGCCACGATGAAGGTGCTGGAGTCGGACCGGCTCTTCGCCGGATTCGAGGAGGGGGAGGGGATCACCGTCTGGATGAGCCACGGCGACCATGTCAACGCGCCGCCCGCGGGTTATCGGGCCATTGGCACCACCGAGTCGCTGCCGGTTGCGGCGTTCCGTGCGGAGGACCGACCGGTGTACGGCGTCCAGTTCCACCCGGAGGTGGCGCACACGCCGCGAGGCGACGAGATCCTGTCGAACTTCCTGTTCGAGATCTGCGGCTGCGAGCCCACATGGACCCCCGGCTCCTTCATCGAGCAGCACGTGGAACGGATCCGCGAGCAGGTGGGTGGGGCCGAGGTGATCGTGGGGCTCTCCGGCGGCGTGGACTCGTCCGTGGCCGCAGCGCTGGTCCACAAGGCGATCGGTGACCAGCTGACGGCGATCTTCGTGGACAACGGGCTGCTCCGGAAGGCAGAGCGGGAGTATGTGGAGCGGACGTTCCGAAAGCATATGGGGATGCGGCTGGAGGTGGTGGACGCGTCCGCCGACTTCCTCGCCGACCTGCAGGGGGTGATCGATCCGGAGCAGAAGCGGAAGGCCATTGGCCAGCGCTTCATCCGGGTGTTCGAGAAGGCGGCGGAGGAGCTGGGTGGTGGGGCGCGGTTCCTGGTCCAGGGAACGCTGTACCCGGACGTCATCGAGTCACAGTCGGTGCGCGGCCCTTCGGCGGTGATCAAGACGCACCACAATGTGGGCGGCCTGCCGGAGGACATGGAGTTCGAGCTGATCGAGCCGCTGCGGGAGCTCTTCAAGGACGAGGTCCGGAACGTGGGTCGGGAGCTTGGGCTGCCTGAGGAGCTGGTGGGACGGCATCCGTTCCCGGGGCCGGGACTGGCCGTGCGGGTACTGGGCGAGATCACGGAGGAGCGGCTGGCCGTGCTGCGGGAGGCGGACGCCATCTACATGGAGGAGATCCGCGCGGCGGACCTCTATGACGATATCTGGCAGGCGTTCGCGGTGCTGCTGCCGGTCCGGAGCGTGGGGGTGATGGGGGACTTCCGGACCTATGACAACGTGGTGGCGCTCCGTGCAGTCACCAGTCGCGACGGGATGACGGCCGACTGGTTCCCGTTCCCACCGGACGTGCTGGCCCGGATGTCCAACCGGATCATCAACGAGGTGGCCGGGGTGAACCGCGTCACCTACGACATCAGCTCGAAGCCGCCAGCGACGATCGAATGGGAATGACCGCGCGTGGGTGGTGCCCGGCCGCACCACGGGGGGCTACTCCTGGCCGGAGACGCCCTCCGACGTGAGCCTGCGCAGGTAGATGCCCGCGTAGTTCTCGTCGATAGCCGCCAGGCGGTTTTCGGGGGTCGGCGGGTAGGCGCGTCCACAGCGCTCGCAGGCGATCCGCCGGTCCTCCCCCTGACCGACCAGCCTCCAGTTTCCGGTGCACTGCCCCTTTTCGTGGTTCAGCACGGACTATCCCTTCAGTAGCAGCAGCTCTCGTCCCGCGACGTGCTGTCATCGCGGTGCGGAGAACCAGTGCAACCTCCGTTCCCCGCCTCTGGATCACCGGAAGGAACGCTGAGGGTACCGGCGAAAGGAAATCAGTGGATTTCGGCGCCTCCGGGCACACGCGGAAAAGCGCGGCGCGGCAGCGGGGACTCTGCGGTCTCTCCTTCGTCGGGGCGGGCGGGCCCTTCGTCCTCAAAGTCGTCCGATCGCTTCGGAACGGGACGCGCGTACTTCAGCCGCTCCGTGATGGTGTCCCAGGCCGCCTGCAGCACAGGGAGCTCACCGCGGTGCCTGACAATGAACGCCCTGAGCTGGTCCTCCGTCGCGCCATGACGCTCCAGGATCACCCGTTTGCGCTCCTCGAAGAGCGCCGCCGCGCTATCCTCGTCCGCCACCTCGCGCTCCGCTTCGCGCAGCGAGACGATGACGTCGATGAACTGCTCCGACGAAAGCGCGGGGGCGTCCGCACTCTCGCCCGCGCAGCCGCCCAGCCCCATACCGAGGGCGAGGAGGAGCGGAACAGAGACGCGCGCGAGCCATCCCCTCCCGCGGCGTCCGAGGACGAATGGGGGCGTGGGGCCGGCCGGTGGACTGAGAGAAGTACTCATGCCCCGCAAGATAGTCGGATCGTTGCCAGCGGTCATCCGGCCTTGCCATGGCCTCAGTCGGAGGGGGTCCTGCCGATGAGGCAGTTTCGCCCGGCATGCGTCGTGTAACGAAGAGGACCGGGACTCATTGGACACCGTGGATGGTCAGGAACAGATGCTGAACTCGGAACGTTTGACGATCAAGGCCGGCGAGGCGCTGCAGGCGGCTCTGGCGGATGCGGAGCGGCGGGGCAACCCATCGTTGGAGGACGTGCACCTGCTGGCGGCACTGCTGGACCAGCAGGAGAGCGTGGTCGTGCCGGTCCTGCACAAGGTGGGTGTGAACGTGGCGCGGGTGAAGGATCGTGTGAAGGTGGCGGTGGAGCGGCTGCCGAAGCAGACGGGGGGAGTGCGCCCTGCCGTGAGTCGCGAGCTGAACGGGATCCTGGATCGTGCCGAGGAGGAGGCCCGGGAGCTCTCGGACGAGTACGTGTCGACGGAGCACCTGCTGCTGGCGTTGGCGTGGAAGAAGGGGAGCAGTGCTCGGGAGTTGCTGTCCGGTGAGGGTGCGGACCGGGCGGCGCTGCTGGAGGCGGTGGAAGCCGTGCGGGGCCCGCATCGGGTGACGGACCAGAGTCCGGAGCAGAAGTACCGGGCGCTGGAGCGGTTCAGCCGCGATCTGACGGCGTACGCCCGGCAGGGAAAGCTGGACCCGGTGATCGGTCGGGATGAGGAGATCCGGCGGGTGATGCAGGTACTCAGCCGGAGGACGAAGAACAACCCGGTGTTGATCGGTGAGCCGGGGGTGGGGAAGACGGCGATCGCGGAGGGTCTGGCCCAGCGGATCGTGAGCGGCGACGTGCCGGAGTCGCTCAGGGACAAGGCGCTGCTCCAGCTCGACATCAGCGCCATGGTGGCGGGGGCGAAGTACCGGGGCGAGTTCGAGGAGCGGTTCAAGGCGGTGCTGAAGGAGCTGACGGAGGCGGAGGGTCGGTTCGTCGTGTTCATCGATGAACTCCACACTCTGGTGGGTGCCGGTGCAGCGGAGGGTGCGGTGGACGCGGGCAACATGATCAAGCCGCCGCTGGCCCGGGGAGAGCTGCATGTGGTAGGGGCGACGACGCTGGACGAGTACCGCAAGCACATCGAGAAGGACGCCGCGCTCGAGCGGCGGTTCCAGCCGGTGTTCGTGGGCGAGCCGAGCGTGGAGGACACGGTGGCCATCCTGCGGGGGCTCAAGGAGCGCTACGAGGTGCATCACGGTGTGCGGATCACCGATTCGGCGCTGCTCGCCGCCGCTCGTCTCAGCGACCGCTACATCGGCGGTCGATTCCTGCCGGATAAGGCCATCGACCTCGTGGACGAGGCGGCCAGTCGGCTCCGGATCGAGATCGACAGCCTGCCGCAGGAGATCGACGAGGTGCAGCGTCGGATCACGCAGCTGGAGATCGAGAAGCAGGCCATGCGGAGCGAGGAGGACCCGGAGGCCGTGCGGCGCCGCGAGGCGATCGGGCAGGAGCTGGCGGAGCTCCGGGAGCGGGCCAGCGGCATGAAGGCGAAATGGCAGAGCGAAAAGGACCGGATCGCCCGGATCCGGGATCTCAAGGAACGGATCGACGGGCTTAAGGTGGAGATGGAGCGCGCGACCCGTACGGGCGACCTGAGTCGTGCGGCGGAGATCCAGTACGGCGAGATCCCGCAGACACAGCAGGAGCTGGCCGAAGCGGAATCCCGACTGGACGAGGTGCAGGGAGGAACGCAGTACCTGAAGGAGGAGGTGGACGAGGAGGACATCGCGGGCGTGGTGTCGCGCTGGACGGGAATCCCGGTCAGCCGGATGCTGGAGACGGAGAGGGAGCGGCTGCGGCAGCTCGAGTCGCTGCTTCGTGCCCGTGTCGTGGGACAGGAGCAGGCGCTGGAGGCCGTGAGCCACGCCGTTCGGCGGAGTCGCGCCGGGCTCCAGGACCCCGACCGCCCCATCGGCAGCTTCATCTTCCTCGGCCCCACGGGCGTGGGGAAGACGGAGACCGCCCGGGCCCTGGCCGAGTTCCTCTTCGACGACGAGGACGCCATGGTCCGGATCGACATGAGCGAGTACATGGAGAAGCACGCCGTGGCGAGGCTGATCGGCGCCCCTCCCGGGTACGTGGGGTTCGAGGAGGGTGGGCAGCTCACGGAGCAGGTGCGGCGGCGCCCGTACAGCGTGGTGCTGTTCGATGAGATCGAGAAGGCGCACACGGAGGTGTTCAACGTCCTGCTCCAGATCCTCGATGATGGCCGGCTGACCGACAGCCAGGGTCGAACGGTGGACTTCCGGAACGTGGTGATCATCATGACCTCGAACCTCGGGAGCCACTACATCCTGGAGCATTCGGGCAGTGACTGGGGCGCGACGGAGGAGCACGTCCAGGGAGAGCTGCGGCGCCACTTCCGGCCCGAGTTCCTGAACCGTGTGGACGACATCATCGTGTTCCGGCCTCTGGGTGAGGCGGAGCTTGCGGAGATCGTGGAGCTGCAGCTGCGGCGGGTGCAGCGGCTGCTGGCCGAGCGCCGGATCCGGCTGGAGGTAACGGACGCGGCCAAGGCGCTGATCGCGCGTACCGGCTATGACCCGGCGTTCGGCGCGCGGCCGTTGAAGAGAGCGGTCCAGAAGCTGATCCAGAACCCGCTGGCGATGCGCATGCTGGACGAGGAGATCCCCGAGGGTGCGCGGGTCGTGGCGGATGTGGATGAGGGCGGTGAGGCGCTCGGTTTCCACGTGGCCGCGGGGTCGGGTGAGGGTAGCCCAACCCGGGACGAGGTGGAGGTCGGGGGTGACCCGGCGGCGGGTCCGACTTCCGGGGGCGGGGCCGCTTGACACCGCGCCAGGGCTCGACCACGTTCCCGGGAGCCTGGCCGACCCGGCCGATCCCGAACCACGGATAGTCCATGATCAGAGTGAAGGCGCCGTTGCTGTTGACTCTCTTCCTCGTCGCGGCGAGCGGCTGCGGGGGGAGCAGGAGGGACACGACGCAGACGGCGGCCCAGGGGTCGCCCGGTCCGGCGTTGACGGTCGAGCGATTCCTGCAGGCGGCAAACGCGAATGATCTGGAAACCATGATGCAGCTGTTCGGTACGGCCGACCGCACGATCGTCCAGATCGACGGACAGGCGCGGGCGGAGCGCCGGATGTATGTGCTCGCGACGCTCCTGCACCACGACGATTACACGATCGTGAGCCAGGCTGGGGTGCCCGGTCGGATGAAGGACGCCACGGAGCTCCAGGTCCGGCTGCGGCGGGGGGACAGGAGCGTGGTAGTGCCGCACATGGTGGTGCGGAAGAAGGGTGGTGGCTGGATCATCGAGAAGATCGACATCGAGAAGCTGACGCAGAGCTCGTAGGGCGGCGCCAGCGCACCGGAAGCGGCGTGATCCGTGCCTCGAAATGGCCGGATACTTGCGTCGATTCTCCGGTGGAATCATGAACGCATCAGGGGGTTGGACATGGCAGACAACGGTGGAACGCCGATCGCGGTAGATGATGGATCGTTCGGGACCGAAATCGAGGGCAGCGAAGGGCTGGCCATGGTGGATTTCTGGGCAGAATGGTGCGGTCCGTGCCGGATGGTGGGTCCGATCGTGGAGCAGCTGGCGACGGAGTACGAGGGTCGGGTGAAGGTGGGCAAGCTGGATGTGGACGCGAACCAGCAGACGGCCATGCGCTTCAACATCCGGTCGATCCCGAGCATCCTGTTCTTCAAGGATGGGAAGCACGTCGACACGGTGGTGGGGGCGGTGCCCAAGCCGATGCTCGAGCGGAAGATCACCGAGCACCTCGGGTAAGCGTACCCGGGGAACCGCAGGTAATGCGGGGCAGGGGCGAACGCCCCTGCCCCGCTCGCTATTTCACCGTACGGTGAGTCATGGCTCGTCTCTACATTGTCAGCACCCCCATCGGGAACCTCTCGGATATGACGTATCGGGCCGTGGAGGTGCTCCGCGGCGTCTCGCGGATCCTGGCGGAGGACACGCGGCGGACCAGCGTGCTCCTGCGGCGGTACGACATCGAGAACCGGATGGTGTCGGCTCACGAACACAACGAGGCGGGCCGGGCCGGCCAGGTCGTGTCATGGCTGGATGCGGGGGACGACCTGGCGCTGGTTTCCGACGCGGGAACGCCGCTCCTCTCCGACCCGGGCGCCCGCCTGGTGGAGGCCGCGGTGGCGGGCGGCCACGAGGTCGTGCCGATCCCGGGGGCATCGGCTGCCCTGGCGGCGCTGGTGGTGTCGGGACTCCCGGCGGAGCCCTTCACGTTCTTCGGGTTCGTGGCCCGTAGCGGAGCGGCGCGTACGGACCGGCTCGCGGAGCTGGCGACGCTCCCGCACACGGCGGTCCTCTACGAGAGCCCGGAGCGGCTGGTCCGTCTGCTCGAGCAGCTGGGGGAGCGGTCGTCGGCGGAGCGCCGCGTGGCGGTATCACGAGAGCTCACGAAGCTTCATGAGGAGCACGTGCGAGGCACTCTGGATGAGGTGGCCGCACACTACAGGGAGCGGGGGGTGAAGGGGGAGGTGGTGGTGGTGCTCGAGGGGGCTGCGGCTGCGCCTGCCGAGGTGGACGAGGCAGCCGCCGCAGCGCTCGCGGGCGCGCTGCTCGACGCGGGTCAGCGGCCGAGCGTGGTGGCGAAGGAGGTTGCGCGGCGGCTGGGGGTGCCGCGCAACCGGGCCTACGACATCGTGCAGGGCCTCAGCGGGTGACGTCCACGTCGCCGCGGAGCCAGGTGCGGGGGCCGAACGATGGCTGGCCGAGGGCGCCGGCATCCACCGCGACGGTCCCGCGCAGCGCGTACTCGATGGAGCCGCGTCGCACCGCTTCCATGAGCCGATCCGCCAGGTCCGGCACCTCGGCGAAGCTGAGGGTCAGGTTGAGCGGGATGACCGTGTCCTGACCAGCCTGCAGCGGGAGTCCCAGTGGGAGGTCCACATCGGCGGCCCGCTGCTCGCTCAGGAGCACGGTGCCGGAGAGCCGGGAGAGGGTGAAGCCCAGGGGGTTCGGGTTCCCGACCCGGGCCCAAACCTGGATCTCTGCGCCGCCGAGGGGGCGTCCCAGCGACGGCCCGAGGAGCCGGATGTTCGAGCCGCGGTCCTGGGCGAGCTCGAAGACGGGCGCCTGCACGACCTGACCGAGGCTCGCGCACCCGCTGAGGCCTGCAGCGCCCAGGGCGAGAGCTGCGAGCGCGGTGAGCGTACGGCTGGGACTGCGGCGGCGAGTGTGTGTCATGCCTTTGTGCTCCGAGAGGACCCGGCGCCCCGGTCGGGCACCGCTGGCGTCCGCAGGTGCAACCGCCGTGCCCGTCAGCCGCGCCCGGGTCCGCTGCTGGCGCCCCCAACTCCCGCAGCCGCGCCGGATTCCGCTATTCCAGCGCCGCCTGCTCGGCGCGGAGAGTGATCTCCAGCCCCTCCCGGAATGGCCGCGGCTCCCAGCCCAGCTCGCGCCGGGCCTTTGCATCGCTGGCGAAGTAGGTGGAGCCGGCGGCGACCCGGAGCGTCTCCGGATGGTAGGTAGGCGGCAGCGGAACCACGCGGGCCACGGGCCGCAATAGCATGGAAGAGGCGCGGGCGAGCCAGGGCGGGAGGACCATCCTGGGCGGGGCTTTGCCGGTGATATCGCTGGCCACCCCGAGGGCCTCCGACCAGTACATGCACGGGCCCGCAATGTTGTAGCTCTCACCGACTTCGCCGCGCTCCATGGCGAGGATATGGCCGCGGGCGGTGTCCTCGACGAACGACCAGCAGCCCCCCTGCTTCGGGACCACTGGCAGGCGGCCCCGCAGGAAGTCCCTCAGTACGAGCCCTACGTTGCTGTGGTCGCCCGGGCCGTGCACCAGCCCGGGCTGCACGATGACGAGCGGCAGCCCGGCTTCCACCATGGGGAGCGCGACCTCGTAATGCGCCAGCCATTTCGTGCGGTCGTACTCGCTCAGCCAGGGACCGTCCATCCTGTAGCCCTCGTCTACCACCGCGCCATCGGTGTCGCCGTAGACGGCCACCGTGCTGGTGTAGACGATCTTCGGCACGGCGAGGTCGCGGGCGGCCTCCAGCACGTTGCGGGTCCCGTCCATGTTGATGGCGTGTGCCATGGCGCGATCTCTGGCGCCGAGCTTGTACCACGCGGCAAGGTGGAATACGCCGTCGACGCCCTCCATGGGGCCGCGTAGGGTGTCGGGCTCGGTAATATCTCCGGGTGCGAGCTCGACGCCCAGCTCGCGGAGCGCGAGCGCCTTCTCCGGGGTCCGGACCAGTGCCACAATCTCGTGACTATCCGCCAGGAGCTGACGCGCCACGTGGCCGCCAATGAACCCGGTGGCACCCGTCAGGAAGTATCTCATGATCGGAGCATTACTCCCCGCCGTCGAGGTAGTGCAGGACCACGGCGGTCATGGTGCGGATCCCCACGGGGATGGCGCCGTCATCGCCCGTGTAGGTGGGGGTGTGGAGGCCGCCGGAGGTGGTGCCGGGGCGGGTGGTGCCCAGGCGGTAGTAGAAGCCCGGGATCTCGCGGGCGAAGTAAGCGAAGTCCTCGGCCGTGGCGGTGGGCGGGAGGACGTGGACCTTGTCGTCGCCCACGACCCGGGCCAGGGCGGGGGCGACACGGGCGCCCAGGTCGAGATCGTTGACGGTGACGGGTACCACGCGCTGGTAGTCGAGCTCGTAGGAGCCGCCGCCGGCGCGGCTGATCCCATCCAGGATCTCGTTCATGCGGCGCTCCACCACGTCCTGCACCGCGGGATCGAACGTCCGGACCGTGCCGGAGAGCTCGACGCGGCCGGGGATGATGTTGTTGCGCTCGCCGCCGTGGAAGGTGCCGACGGTCACCACCCCGGGCGCCAGCGGGTCCATGGTGCGCGACCGGATGGTCTGGAGCGCGAGCACCGCCTGTGATGCCATGACAATGGGATCTATGGACTCGTGGGGGCGGGCGCCGTGGGCCTGCTCGCCGTGGAGGACCGCGCGCCAGGTGTCGGCTGCGGCCATGGCCGGACCGGGGACGTACCCCACCTCGCCCACCTCCAGGGAGGGGATGGTGTGGAGGCCGAAGATGACCTCGGGGGCCGGGTCGGCGAAGACCCCTTCTTTCAGCATGAGCGGAGCGCCGCCCTCCTCGCCGGCGGGCGGGCCCTCCTCCGCCGGCTGGAAGATGAAGACCACGGTGCCCGGCAGCTCGGCGCGCATATCCGCCAGCACGCTGGCAGTGCCGAGCCCCACGGCCACGTGGATGTCGTGACCGCAGGCGTGCATGACGCCCACTTCCTGGCCCTCGTAGGTGGTGCGCTTCGTGGACGCGAACGGGAGCCCGGTCGCTTCGGTGACCGGGAGCGCGTCCATGTCCGCCCGCACGGCCACGACGGGGCCCGGTCGCCCGCCGCGGAGGATGCCCACCACGCCGGTGTGGGCGACGCCCGTCCGGACCTCATCGAAGCCGAGCGCCCGGAGGTGCTCCGCGACGAGCGCGGCGGTCTCCGTCTCGCGGTTGCTGAGCTCCGGGTTCCGATGGATCGTGTGACGGACGTCGACGGCCTCAGCCGCGCGTCGCTCGACGAGGGGCTCGATGTCGGGAGTCTGGGCGGCCCCGAGGGTCGGAGCGAGGCTCGCCGTGAAGACGAGCGCGGGTATGACAAAACGGCCGGCGGAGCTGACGAGAGCCGGGAAAAGCCTTCGGAACGGGAGTCGGGACATGGTCACCTGTAGCGCTCGGGTCGTCATCGGGGGAAGGGGTCGAAGCTAGCCCGGCGGCAGGACTGGCACCAGCGGGGTCCGCGTCCCTCCCCCTGATGGGCGGCCGCCGTTAGACTCACTCCGGCGTAGCGTACCGACACCGGCGCAGGGTCGACGGCGGCTGGAGTCGCGCCGGCCACAGGCCCCTCAGCCCACGTCCAATCCAGAGGAACCGAATGGCCCACGAGAAAGTCCTGCGGGAAGCGGTGATCGCTCCCAGTGCGGTCCGCTACAAGGTACTGGCCGACGCGGCGACCCTCGCCGCGTCGATCGTGGGAATCGCGATCCTGCCGCTCTCCGTGCCGATCACAACGTGGTACTACCGTCGCTACTACGCCAACCTGCGGGTGCGGCTGACGACGCGGGAGATCAAGGTCGACCGGGGAGTGCTGGTGCGGGAGGAGAAATCGATCCCGCTGGAGAAGATCACCGACCTGGCCGTCTACCAGGGCCCGATCATGCGGTGGATGGACCTCAAGGGAATCCGGGTCGAGACCGCGGGGCAGTCGGGTGGGGGATCGGCGCTGGTGAGCATCGTGGGGCTCGACGACACCGACGGATTCCGTGACCGCGTCCTGGCTCAGCGGGACCGCATCGCTGATCGGGATGACGGCGTGGCGGGGTCCACGGGCGCGGGGTCCGGGAGCGGCGTGGGGGCGGGGGAGGCCACGGTGGTGTCGGACGCCGATCAGAGCGGTGAGCTGCCGGACGCGGCGCGGGAGCGGGACGCCGCGCTGCTGGAGTTGGTGACGGAGATACGGGACCTGCTGCGTGGGCTGGAGTCGTCGCGGGCGGAGCATTGACCTCGCCTTTCCGGGCGGCACCCATTAGACTCCACCTTTCGGTTTACCTTCGCCTCGATCCCAGAGCCGCATGCCCCGCGTCCTGCACCTGACGAAGTCCGCCGCCGGCGCCATCCGCCACGAGATCGAGAAGGCGAAGGGCAACGAGGTGTGCTTCATTGCGGCGGTGGCGGAGAACGGAGCGGTGAAGGGGCCGCGGGCGGTGGCGCGGGGGAACCGCTCGGCGGTGCTGGCGGCGGTGCGGGATGCGGACCGGGGCTCGCTGGTCATCCACAACCATCCCTCGGGGGTGCTGGAGCCGAGCGATGCGGATCTGAACGTGGCCTCGGAGCTGTACGCGGGTGGCCTGGGGATGGCGATCTGCGACAACGAGGCGCGGGAGCTGTACGTGGTGGTGGATCCACCGCGTGAGAAGGAGATGTCGGAGCTGGACGGAGACGAGGTGGCGGCGGTGCTCGCGCCGGGTGGAGCCATCTCCGAGCTGCACGGCAACTATGAGGATCGGCCGACGCAGCGGGACATGGCGCGGGAGATCGCGGCGGTCTACAACCGGGGCGGAGTCCTGGTGGCGGAGGCGGGGACGGGGACGGGCAAGAGCATCGCGTACCTGATCCCCGCGGTGAAGTGGGCGGTGCTGAACCGGGAGCGGACGGTGGTGTCCACGAACACCATCAACCTCCAGGAGCAGCTGGTGACGAAGGACCTGCCGTTCCTGCGGAAGGCGCTGGATCTTCCGTTCAAGTACGCGCTGGTGAAGGGTCGCCAGAACTACATCTCGATCCGGCGGGCGCGGCTGGCCATGGACACGGGGCTGGCGCTGGTGGAGGGGCCGGAGCAGCGGGAGCTGAAGGCGCTGGAGGAGTGGCTGGAGACCACGAAGGACGGGTCGCTCCAGGACCTGCCGTTCGAGCCGTCGCGTGAGGTGTGGGACGAGGTCGAGAGCAGCAGCGACGTGTGCATTCGCGCGCGCTGCCCCCATTTCGACGAGTGCTTCTACCAGAATGCGCGGCGGTCGGCTTCGGGCGCCGACATCCTTGTGGTGAATCACCATTTGCTGTTCAGCGACCTGGCGGTACGGCGGATCCAGGGCAACTACACGGCGCCCGCGGTGCTCCCGCCCTACCGGCGAGTGGTGCTGGATGAGGCGCACAACCTGGAGGATGCCGCCACGAGCCACCTTGGGGCGGCGGTGTCCCGGCGGGGCCTGTTCCGGCTTTTGAGCCGGATCGACCGACGCGGCAAGGGTGTGCTCCGGGCGGTGGAAGAGCGGCTCATGATGCTGGACACGGGTCAGACCCGGAAGGACACGCTGAGCCGGATCGACCGTGAGGTGCGCCCGGACGTATCGAACGCGAAGCAGCGGTCGGCGGAGCTGTTCAGCCGGCTGGAGTCGGTGGTGGCGCGGCAGCAGGACGGGGTGTTGCGGCTGGCGGACGGCTTCGAGAAGGAGCAGGGGTGGGAGGGACTGGTGTCGCCGGCGCTCCAGGACCTTTTGATCGTCCTGGACCGGCTGGCGCGGGGGCTGGACGCGATCCGTGAAGCGGTCCTGAACGACCGGAAGGCGACGGAGAAGCTGGAAGACCAGCTCGTGGAGGTGAACGCGGTGGCGGGTCGCGTGCGGGCGCAGGCGGATGGGCTCCGGATGGCGCTCGTGCCCGGCGAGGAGGTGGTTCCGCTGGTGCGGTGGCTGGAGCGCCGTGGAGGCGGCCGGACGCAGGAGCCGAACATCGTGGCGTGCGGGGCACCGATCGAGCTGGGGCAGGTGCTGCGGGAAGCGCTGTGGGAGCCCGTGGACACGGCGGTCCTCACATCGGCCACGCTGAGCACTCGCGACGGCTTCGATTTCGTGACCGGTCGCCTGGGGCTGGACCGCGGGCCGCGGGTGCGGGAGGCGCAGTACCCGAGCCCGTTCGATTTCAGTTCACAGACGATGGTGGCGGTCCCGACGAACGTCCCGCGCCCGGGGCGTGAGCACGACAGCGCTACGGCCACGGTCATCGCGGAGCTGGCGGCCATGAGCGGTGGCGGCATCTTCGGGCTCTTCACGAGCTACCGGTCGCTGCGGAACGTGTCCGGAGAGCTGCGGCAGCGCGGGACCGACGGCCGCTGGCCGCTTTTCGTCCAGGGGGAGTCACCGCGCGGTGAGCTGGTGCGGCGGTTCACCGAGAACGGGAACGGCATCCTCCTCGGGGTGGCGTCGTTCTGGGAGGGTGTGGATGTGCCGGGCGACCCGCTCCGGGGACTGGTCATCGCCAAGCTGCCGTTCCGGGTGCCGAGCGAGCCGCTCACGGCGGCGCGGATGGAGGCGCTGGAGCGGGATGGCGGCAACGCGTTCTACCAGTACATGCTCCCCCACGCCGCACTCCGCCTGAAGCAGGGATTCGGCCGACTGATCCGGTCCAGCTCCGATCGTGGGGCCGTGGTGCTCCTGGACAACCGGGTAATGGAGAAATCGTATGGACGCTACTTCCTGGAGTCGCTGCCGCCGGCGCCGGTGCGGACCGGCCACTGGTCGGAGTTGAGCGCGGAGCTTCGGGAGTTCTACGCGAGGATCGATGACCGTGGAACGAACAGGGGTCGTCGAGCCTCGGACCACGAGGAGGGTATATTGGTCGGTGAGCCGGAGCCGAGTGCGCGGGCCATGGCGCTCCGTGACAGCCAGGAGGAGAGTAGATCGTGAAGCCTAGCAAGATCGTTTGTGTGGGTCGGAACTACGTGAAGCACGCCGAGGAGCTGGGGAACGTGGTGCCGGAGCAGCCGCTGCTGTTCCTGAAGCCGCCGTCGGCGATCATCGGGGAGGGGGAGGAGATCGTGCGGCCGCCGGAGTCATCGCGGGTGGAGCACGAGGGGGAGATCGGGGTCGTCATCGGGCAGCGCTGCCGGAAGGTGTCGGAGTCGGAGGCCATGGAGTACGTGGCGGGCTACCGCGCGCTGAACGACGTGACGGCGCGGGACCTCCAGCGGGCGGACAACCAGTGGTCGCGGGCGAAGGGCTTCGACACGTTCTGCCCTCTGGGCCCCCTGGCGCCTGCCGAGGACGGGGACCCGGCCGAGCTGGAGGTCAGGTGCATGGTGGATGGGGACCAGCGACAGCACGGGGTCGCCCGGGACATGGCGTTCCCCATCCCGTTCCTCGTCAGCTACATCAGCGGGATCATGACGCTGGAGCCCGGGGACGTGATCGCCACGGGAACGCCGGAGGGTGTGGGTGAGCTGCCGGCGGGGTCGGAGGTGGTGGTGGAGGTCCGGCTGGGAGGCAGTGTGCTGTCGTCGGTAAGAAACCGTGTGATCGACGGGGAGCGATAGGAGGAGGCGCGGCATCTACTCAGCGGCCTCGCTGGCGCGTCCTCAGGCGGTGAGGATGGCGAGGAGGAGGGCGTAGAGGAGGGCGGCGATGGTCGAGGGCAGGGTGTCAGCCGCGCCGCCGGTGGTGGAGCGGCGCTGGCGGAGCAGGGCGCCGAACCCCGCCGCCGCCAGTGGCACGATGAGGAACCCGCCCACCAGCCCGAAGAAGAGCGTGGCCAGCATGGCGTCCCATACTCCTGCGGGCCCGCGGGCGGTGCCGCCGAACGGGAGCGGGAAGCGGTAGACGAGTGCCACGACACCGGCCGCCGGGAACATGAGGAGCCCGGCATAGAGGGCGTCGCGGATACCGGGTCGGGAGTCGAGCCCCGGCGAAGTGGGTTCGGTGCTCATCCCTCATCATGGCCCCGAGGCGAGGGCCGGTCAACGGCGGTGTGTTCGGGAAGGCCAGGTCTCCGGGATTGCCTTCCTCGCGTCATCCCGTACCATACCCGGTGACTCACAGCCGACGCAGAGGAGCCCATGCCGATCGTCCATTCCCGATTCCAGGATTTCCCTCCCTATCCGCTGGCGGAGGTCCCACGCATCCGGCGCGAGCTCCGGGCGCGAGGGGTGGACGTCATCGATCTGGGTGCCGGGGACGCCGACCTGGCTCCGCCGCCCATGGCGGTGGAGGCGCTGCGAGCAGCGGCCGCAGACGTGGGGATGAGCCGATACGGATTCCAGCTCGGGCACGTCCCGCTGCGGGAGTCCATCGCGGGCTGGATGCAGCGGCGGTTCGGGGTCGAGGTGGACCCGATGGGGGAAGTGCTCCCGCTGGTGGGTTCGAAGGAGGGGATCGCGCACCTGGCGTTCTGTTTCGCGGGCCCGGGCGACGCGGCCGTGATACCCGACCCCGGCTACCAGCCGTATCGGGGCGGTATCCTGCTGGCGGGCGCGGAGGCGCGCCTGGTCCCGCTCAGGCCGGAGAATGACTTCCTGATCCCGCTGGATAGCATCCCCGGGGACGTGGCGGCCCGCACGCGCATTCTGTACCTCAACTACCCGAACAACCCGACGGCCGCCACAGCGCCGCGGGATTACCTGGTGGAAGCGGTGGAGTGGTGCCGTCAGCACGACGTGGTGCTCTGCTACGACAACGCGTACAGCGAGCTGGCGTTCGACGGCTACAGGCCGCCGAGCATCCTGGAGATCGACGGGGCCCGTGACGTGGCGGTGGAGTTCCACTCGTTCTCGAAGACCTACAACATGACGGGGTGGCGCGTCGGCTGGGCGGTGGGCGGCGCCCCGATGATCGCGGCGCTCCAGCGGGTCAAGACGTTCACGGACACCGGCCAGTTCATGGCGGTCCAGGCGGGGGCCCAGGCGGCGCTCGAGTCCTACGACGAGTGGGTACCGGGTAACATCGAGACGTTCCGACGGCGACGGGACGCCGCCGCGAAGGCGCTGGAGGCGGCGGGCTTCGAGGTCCGTGTCCCACGGGCGACCATGTACCTGTGGGTCCCGATGCCAGCCGGTCGCCCCTCGGAGCCGTTCGCACTACGCGCGCTCCAGGAGGAGGGGGTAGTGGTGATGCCGGGGGCGGCACTGGGCTCGGGTGGTGAGGGGTTCTTCCGGGTTGCGCTGACCGCGGGAGAGGACCGGTTGCGGGAGGCAGCGGAGCGGCTGGGTCGGCTGCTGTGAGGTCGTGGTGGTCCGCGGCTCCCCACCGAGGGGTGGCCTGAGCCGGGAACGGTGGGGCGACCCCGGGTTATCAGAGACGCGATGACCCAGCCACCGAGCCGAACCGAGATCCCCTCCTCCCGCCGCTCGGGTGAGGATCGCCGAAGCCGAGAGCGTCGAGTCCTGGCGATCGGGCTGGGGCTGTCGCTGGTGGCGCATCTGGTGGTCATCATCCTTGTGGGGCAGTGGCTGGCGCCGCGGACGGAGCCGGTGGAGACCCGTCCGGCCCGCGTCCTCGTGGAGCCGCCCGCCGGAATGCGCGTGGTGGAGCTGCGAGCTCTGCCGGCCGCCGTGGTCGCGGAGGATCCCGAGGACCCGGACCGACCCGAGCGAGAGCTGGAGCGGCCGCGGGCGCCGATGCGGGAAGTGCGAGTGGCGGAGTCGCGGCCGGACAGTGTCCCGGCCGACACGCGCACCGCGGCGGACCGGCTGGCGCCCAGGGTGGTGGACCCGCGGCTGTGGCAGCCGATGATCCTGATCCCGAGCGAGCCGACGTTCGAGGAAGTGGAGGCGCGGGTCGCGGCGGCGGTGGAGCTGCTGAGCGACTCTGCGCTGGCGGAGGCCGATGCCGCCATCCGATCCAGGGACTGGACGGTGGACGACGGGAAGGGGGGGAAATGGGGGATCAGCCCGGGCAAGATCCACCTTGGCTCGCTGGTCCTGCCGCTCCCTATCTACGCGGTGGCGAGCCCGGACCAGATCGCGGAGAACGCGGTGTGGCTCGAACTCGATCAACAGCTGGAGCGGACGCTGATCCTGGAGAGCTTCGGAGAGCGGGTACGGGCGATCCGGGAGCGGCGGGAGCGGGAGCGTAGGGAATCGCGGACCGGAAACGACGGCGGCCGGTGATCGACGGCCGCCGCTGGTGCGCGCCTTGCACCTGATCCGGATCGGCAGTCCCACGCAAAATCAGGAGGGGATCCCGACATGGAACAGGAGCGGAACAGGCAAGCACTACTCGCCGTCCTCGGCGTCTCGGCCGGGCTGGCCTCGGCCACGGGGCTCTGGCTGTGGCGGCGCGGACAGGTCCAGCAGCGGGCCCGGGCGACGCCCGGCCCCTCCGGGTGGACCCGTGAGCGAGGTGTGGGCGCCGAGGTGGCGGAATCGCTGCGGCGCGACCGCTCACTGAGAGCTCGCGCCATCGAGGTCGACTCCATCGCGGACGGCGTGGTGGAGCTCACCGGTGAAGTGGACACGCGGGCGGAAGCTCGGCGGGCGGTTGCGATCGCCCAGGGCGCGAGCGGCGTCTACACGGTGGTGAACCGCCTCACGCTGTCCGAAGAGGAGTCGCACCTGGACGAGACGCGCCAGCGGCGTCAGAACGGGGATCCGAGCCTGGCGGAGCGGCACCACTACGGGATGGGCGTGGGCATGGGCACGCGCCGGCAGTCGCCGAGCACGGACCCGGACCGACCGAGCGACAAGCAGAAGATCCTGGAGCGCCAGCTCGAGGTGGCGAACGTGGAGGACCCGCCCGAGGGCGAACCGAACCCGATCTCGGGGGACGAGGCGGTGGAGAGCGAGCGAGTGAAGCCAGGGGATGAGCGGGCGATCCGGGAGGCCGGACTGGACCCATCGCCCCGGCCGGACTCGACACCGAAGGAATCTGTGCCCGGAGACGGCGAAGAGGAGTAGCCTCTTCAGGGTACTACGGGGGATCGGTCCGGCCGGTAGCGGTCGGGCCGATTTTCGTTTACAGTAGCCCCTATGACTGAACCGCTTTCCAAGACCTACGACCCGGCGGCGATCGAGAAGCCGCTGTACGAGGAGTGGCTGGAGAAAGGCTACTTCACCGCGACACCCGAGGCCGTGCTCGAGGGGGGGCGCGATCCGTATGTGATCGTGATCCCACCGCCGAACGTGACGGCGGTCCTGCACATGGGGCACGGGCTGAACAACACGCTCCAGGACCTGCTCATCCGGTGGCGCCGGATGAAGGGCCGCGAGGCGCTGTGGATCCCGGGGACCGACCACGCGGGGATCGCCACACAGAACGTGGTGGAGCGTCAGCTCGCGGCGGAGGGTCTCACGCGGCAGGACCTGGGGCGGGAAGCATTCGAGGAGCGGGTCTGGCAGTGGGTGGCGGAGACCCGACCGCGGATCATCCAGCAGCTGGAGGCGACCGGCTGCTCGTTCGACCTCACGCGCGAGCACTTCACGCTGGACCCGGACCTCTCGCGGGCGGTACGGGAGGTGTTCGTCCGGCTGTACGAGAAGGGGCTGATCTACCGAGGCCACTATATCATCAACTGGTGCCCCCGGTGCCTCACGGCGTTGTCGAACGAGGAGGCCGAGCCGCACGAGACGGGCGGGCGGCTGTACCACCTGCGCTACCCGCTGGAGTCGACGGACCACGCGGACCGGCTCCCGAAGCTGGCCGATGGCCGGCACTATGTGGTGGTGGCGACGACCCGACCGGAAACCATGCTGGGCGACAGCGCCGTGGCCGTCCACCCGGACGACGAGCGGTACTCGGCGCTGGTGGGTCGGCAGGCGCACCTCCCGCTCACGGGCCGGATGATCCCGATCATCGAGGACTCCTGGGTGGACCCGGAGTTCGGGACGGGCGCGGTGAAGGTTACGCCGGCCCACGACCCGAACGACTTCGAGATCGGGAAACGGCACGGACTGCCGGAGATCAACATCTTCACGCCATCGGCCGAGATCGGAGAGGAAGCGCCGAAGGCGTTCCGAGGGCTGGACCGGTTCGAGGCTCGTCAGCGTGTGGTGGATGCACTGGAGGCGGAGGGCCTGCTGGAGAAGGTGGAGGACCACCCGCACTCGGTGCCGCGCTGCTACCGGTGCGACACCGTGGTGGAGCCCCGTCTGAGCGAGCAGTGGTTCGTGAAGATGGAGCCGCTGGCTGCGCCGGCGCTGCAGGCCAGCCGGGACGGCACGGTCCGGTTCTCGCCCGAGCACTGGAAGACGGTGTACGAGAACTGGCTGGAGAACATCCGTGACTGGTGCATCAGTCGCCAGCTCTGGTGGGGGCATCGGATCCCGGTGTGGTACTGCGAGGCCGACGGCTGTGGCGAGGTGATCGTCGCGCGGGAAGACCCGACGGAGTGCCCGGCGTGCGGCGGCGGTGAGCTGCGGCAGGACGCGGACGTCCTGGATACCTGGTTCAGCAGCTGGCTCTGGCCGTTCAGCACCATGGGCTGGCCAGAGGAGACGCTGGACCTGAAGGCGTTCTATCCCACCAGCACTCTGTCGACTGCGCCGGAGATCCTGTTCTTCTGGGTCGCCCGCATGATCATGGCGGGGTACGAGTTCATGGGAGAGGCGCCGTTCACGGACGTGCTCCTGCACGCCACCGTGCGTGACCACCACAACCGCAAGATGTCGAAATCCCTCGGCAACGGCATCGACCCGCTGGAGGTCGTGGACCGGTTCGGGGCGGACGCGTTGCGCTACACGGTGGTGGCGGGCGCGGCGGTGGGCACCGACATCCAGCTCAACTACGAGAACCTGGAAGAGGCGTTCGCGCCGGGTCGCAATTTCGCGAACAAGCTGTGGAACGCCGGTCGCTTCGCTCTCATGAACCTGGGCGACGAGCCGGTGGAGCCGGTGGAGCGGGTTCAGGAGGGCCTGGAAGTCACAGACCGCTGGATCCTGTCTCGCCTCTCCCGTACGACGCGGAAGGTGGATGATGCGCTGGAGTCGTATCGTGTCCACGAGGCGGCCGAGGCGATCCATGGCTTCTTCTGGGGCGAGGTGGCGGACTGGTACCTGGAGCTGATCAAGGGCCGGATGCTGGGGGCGTCGGGGGAGTCGAGCCGGGAGGCGGCCAAGGCCACGCTGGTAGCCGTGCTGGATGGCGTGTTCCGGCTCCTGCACCCGATCATGCCGTTCATCACGGAAGCCCTCTGGCGCCGGCTGCCAAGGCCGGAGGGAGTGGAGCGCGCCGAGTCGCTCATGATCGCGCCGTGGCCCGACAGTCGGCCGGAGTGGGAGGATGACGGGGCCGAGCGCGATATGCGCGGGCTGATGGAGCTCATCACCACGGTTCGCATGCTTCGGAGTGAGTACGATATCCCGGCGAGCCACGAGGTGGAGGTGGTGCTGTCGAACGAAGCGCCGTCGTTCCGGGAGATGGTGCACCGGGAGACGGACCTGGTGAAGCGCCTCGCCCGGGCCCGGCTCGCGGACGGCCGCGATGCCGGCGATCTGTCGGGCGCCGGGGCCAATGCCGTGCTGCGGAGCGGTGCCGAGCTGGTCATTCCCCTTGCGGGGGTGATCGACATCGAGCGTGAGCTCGGGCGGCTGCGAGAGGAGCTGGAGCGGGTGGAGAGCCTGCTGCGGAGCACGGAGCAGCGACTGGCGAACGAGCAGTTCACGTCGAAAGCTCCGGCGGACGTCGTAGATCGGGAGCGGGAGAAGGCGGAGAGCTTCCGCGAGCAGCGGGAACGACTCGCGCGGAAGATTGCGGCGCTGACGTGAGGATGCCGGTCGTCGGGCTGCTGCTGGTGGCCGCGGCGACGCTCGGCTGCGCTCAGCCGGGAACGCCGCCAGGCGGGGAGATCGATCGTTTCCCGCCGCGCGTGCGGTCGGTCTCGCCGGCGGCCTTCGACACCATCACCGATCGCGACGCCCGGGTGGTGATCCGGTTCGACGAGCGGATCAGCGAGCGGCTGGAGGGTGTCCGCAACTGGGAGGAGGCCGTCCTGGTCTCTCCCATCACCAGCCCCGTGGAGGTGGACGCCGGTCGGAGTGGGATCGAGGTTTCGCTGGTCCGTGGGTGGGAGCCGAACCAGGTGTACAGGGTGACGGTGCGACCCGTGTTCCGTGACCTCTTTGGCAACGTTCGGCGGGAGCCGGTCACGCTCGTGTTCAGTACCGGCGCAGCCATCCCGCAATCCGCGCTGGCGGGGTTCGTCGTGGACGGTATCACGCGCCGGGTCGTGCCGGATGCCCGCGTGGAGGCGGTGCGTCGGATCGATGGGACCCGCTACGTGGCCGTCACCGACACGGCGGGGTTCTTCGCCATGCCGTTCATGCCCGCCGGCGCTTTCGACGTGCGCGCCTGGATCGACCAGGACCGGAGTCTCGAGCCCGAGTTCATGGAGCCGCAGGACAGCACGGACGTGGCTTTCGCGGTGGGGGACACAGCGGTCGTGGATCTGGCGCTGTTACGGCCCGATACCGTCCCCGCACGGCTCGCCCGCGCGGAGCCCATGGACTCGCTCCGCGTGCGACTCCACTTCGACGACTACTTCGCAGCGGGCCCCGTACCCGGACGCGCCACGCTGTACTCGCTACCGGACAGCACCCTCCTGGGCCCCGGTGAGCTGGTGCATGCGTCGCGGCTCGATTCGCTCATGGCGCTGGACGCCGCCGCGGCGGCGCTGCGCGATGAGACCCGGGCGGTGCTCGACTCGCTGCGGCAGGAGGCCGCGCCGCTGGCGGACAGCACGGAGGCAGGCGGGGCGGAGCGCGAGAGCGCGGCGGTGGCCATCGCTCTCGAGCGTCTCGAGGCCGAGCGGGCGGCGGTGGGCGCGGGTGGGCGGGGAACGGGCGAGCCGCTCCCCGCGCAGCAGCTCATCATGGTCTCCCCGGTCCCCCTGCGGCCCGGCGAAAGCTACTACGTGCGGGTCAGCGGGCTCACCAACATCCAGGGTGTGCCGGGCGGGGGCGGTGTGGCCCGCTTCGAGACACCGGCGGCGCGGGCGCGCGGCGCGGCGGAAGCGACGGATACCGTGCCCGCCGACACCACGGCGGGCGACGCAGGCGGCGCGGAGGGAGCGTGACGGACCCGCGGCGGCGGATCCCGTCGGTGGAGGCCTTGCTGTCTGCCTCGGCGTTCGTACCGCTGGTGGAGACGAGGAGCCGGGGCCGGGTGACGGAGGTCCTGCGGTCGGTGCTGGAGCAGACGCGGGACCAGTTGGACGCAGTGGGCGGGGTAGCGGGACAGGAGGGGCTGGACCAACTGGAGGACGCTGCCTGGTACGCCGACCGGGTGGCGGAGCGCCTGGCCCGGGCGGAGCGGCCATCGCTGAGGAGTGTGATCAACGCCAGCGGGGTGGTGCTGCACACGAACCTGGGGCGAGCGCCGCTGGCAGATTCGGCCCGTCGCGCCATGCTGGATGCGGCAGGGTACGCGTCTCTGGAATACGATCTGGAGGAGGGGCGACGGGGCGCACGCGGCCACTGTGAGGGTCTGCTCCGGGAGTTGACGGGCGCGGAGGCGGCACTGGTGGTGAACAACAACGCCGCGGCCGTGGTGCTCGCGCTCAACTCGCTGGCCGAAGGGAAGAGCACGGTCATCAGTCGCGGGGAGCTGGTGGAGATCGGCGGCTCGTTCCGGGTTCCGGAGATCATGGCGAAGAGCGGGGCGCGGATGGTGGAGGTGGGCGCCACCAATCGAACGCATCGGCGCGACTACGCAGATGCGCTGGCGCAGGGGGCGGGTCTGATCCTGAAAGTGCACCGCTCGAACTTCCGCCTGGAGGGCTTCACCGCGGAGGTCCCGGCCCGGGAACTGGCGGATCTGGCCCGGGGTGCGGGGATCCCGTTTGTCCACGACCTGGGCTCGGGAGCGCTGGTGGACCTGACGGAGCTGGGGCTCCCGCCCGAGCTCTCGGCGGGGCAGGCGCTGGCGGAGGGGGCGGACGTGGTGACCATGAGCGGGGATAAGCTCCTGGGCGGGCCCCAGGCCGGAATCCTGCTCGGCCGCCGGGACCTGCTGGACCTCATGCGGTCCAACCCGCTCCACCGTGCGTTCCGCAGCGACAAGCTGACCCTCGCCGCCCTCGAGGCCACGCTGGCGTTGTATCGCGACGGCCGTGCCCGCGCCGAGATCCCCGTGCTCCGGATGCTCGCCGCCGAGCCGGAACGCCTGCTGGAACGGGCAGAGTCGCTGGCGCGCCGGCTTCGGAGCGCCGGCGTCGAGGCGGAGTCGGTGGAGGCCACCGCGGCCGTCGGTGGCGGTGCGTATCCCGGGGTGGAGCTGCCCGGCGCTGTCGTGGCGGTGTCCGGATCGGAGGGGGCGGAGGCGCTGGCCCGGCGGCTGCGCCTCGGCTCGCCCCCGGTGGTCGGTCGGGTGCGGGACGGTCGCGTGCTGCTGGCGCCGCGGACGGTGGGAGCGGAACAGGAGGATGCGCTGATCGGCGCGGTGGCGGCCGCGGTGCAGGCGGGCGTGGCGGGAGTGGCGGGTGTGGGGCGATCCGGGGCGGGGGAGGGGCGGTGATGGACGAGGCGCGGCCGACAGGAGGGCGACGGGCCGTGTTCGTGGACCGTGATGGGACGCTGATCCGCGAGCGGGAGTACCTGGCGGAGCCCGGCCGTGTGGAGCTGGTGCCAGGCGCCCTGGAGTCGCTCGCGGCGTTCGAGGCGGCGGGGTACGCCATCGTCGTGGTGACGAATCAGTCCGGGATCGCCCGGGGATACTATGACGAGGCGGCGTACCGGGCCGTGGAAGCGGAGGTGGAGTCGCGGCTGGAGGCGGGCGGGGTCCGTGTTCTCGCGACGTACCACTGCCCCCACCACCCGGACATCACCGGCCCCTGCGACTGCCGCAAGCCGGCCCCGGGGCTCTTCCTGCGGGCCGCACGCGAGCATGGCCTGAACCTCTCCCTGTCGGTCTACATCGGGGACCGGCTGCGGGACATCCAGCCCGGGATCGAGCTGGGCGGCACGGCCATCCTGGTCCGGACGGGATACGGAGCGGCCGAAGAGCGGGAGGCCTCCGCCGCTGTGACCGTGGTGGATGATCTGGGGGGCGCCGCGGCGGTGGCGGGTGTGGTGGCGGAGGGGTTTTGACACCCGGGGCCGCCTTGCCTAATGTAGGCGCGAAACCTGCGCGCCCGAATCGGGTACACAGGTCGAGCGAGGTTCAGAAAACAGTACACCAGCAGGAGGAGTCATGACCATTACGGTCACGCCCAACGCGATTGCGGAAGTGCAGAAGTTCATGGAAGAGCAGGGCGCGGCGGAGACTGCGGGCCTGCGGGTGGCGGTTCTGCCCGGCGGCTGCTCCGGTTTCCAGTACGGCCTGAACATAGAAGACGAGGCCCAGGGAGATGACGAGGTCTTCGAGACCAACGGTGTCCGTCTGTTCGTGGATCCCTTCAGCGGCCAGTACCTGGATGGTGTCGAGATCGATTACGTCACCACCATGATGGGCTCGGGGTTCACCTTCAAGAACCCGAACGCCACGGGCGGCTGCGGGTGCGGGAGCTCGTTCACGACCTGAACCCGAATCGCGGCGAAGGTTGGAAGGAAGGTGGAAGGGCCCGGCCGAACAGGCCGGGCCCTTCCGTCATCCGGTAAGGCGGGCAGGTGTCGGGGAGAGATTGACGGGAACATCTGACGGCCGCATATTTCCGGTCCTCCCTCGTCCCCCGGGCATCCGGCGCCGACGTCGGTGGCATTCCTTCGATTTCCGCCGCACATGACCTATCAGCCGTCGACGGGCAGCAATCAACCGCTGGACCAGCTCGCGCTGGTGTACGCCATGGTCGATCACATCCAGCGGGCTCGCCAGGTGGACTCGGTGTACCAGGAGGCGGCGGAGGGCCTGCGGAATGTGCTCTCGGCGGACCGGTCCGCGCTGTTGACCGAGGAGCGCGGCGCCGGAATGCGACTGCGGGCGTGGGGCGGCCTGTCGGCCGCGGGCCGTCGCGCCTTGAACGGCTACTCTCCGTGGCCGCGAGGGCAGCGGCACCCGGAACCACTGGTGATCGTCGACGCGAGCGTGGAGCGGCTGAACGAGCCCGTGTACCACGCGTTGCGGGCGGAGGGTCTGCGATCGATCGGCTGGATCCCGCTGCTCCACCGCGGGCGTCTCATCGGGCAGCTCATGCTGGGGCGGGCGGCGCGGCATCCATTCGATGCGTCGGAGCTGCGGCTCGCGGAGGTGATCGCAGGGCACGTGGCGTTCTCGATCTGGCGAACGCAGAGCGACGAGGATCAGGCAGAGCTGCTGAGGCGGTTCGAGGCGGAGCGGTCGGTGCTGGAATCGGTCGTGAAGCAGATGCCGGCGGGCGTGCTGCTGGCCGACGTACCGAGCGGCCGGATCATCACGAGCAACGCTCACGTCAGCGCGATCTGGCGGAAGACGCTGCGGCACGCGGAGCGGGTGAGCGATTACGCCATGTGGGGCGGGATCGACAACGACGGCGTGGCACTGGACGCGCGGTTGTGGCCGCTGGCCCGGTCGGTGGAGACGGGGGAGACGGTCCAGGGCGAGGAGATCCGGATCGAGCGCGGCGATGGCACCCGTGGGATCGTGCGGATGAGCTCGGCCCCGGTGGTGGACAGCCGAGGTCGCCAGCTCGCGGCGGTGGCGACCCTCTTCGACGTCACGCGGGAGCGCGAGCAGGAACTCCGTAACGCCTTCCTCGAGGACGCCACCCAGGTTTTGAACGCCTCGCTGGAGCTCGAGGCCACCCTGCGCATGGTGGCGAGCGTGGCGGTGGGCCGGTACGCGGACTGGGCGGTGCTGCACGAAGTCGATGGCGATTCGCTGGACGTGACCGTCGTCGAGCACGTGGACGGTGATGGGGCGCCCACGGTCCTCCAGGCGTTCGTCGACAGAGCGTTCTCCCTGGATGGAACGCACCCGATCGCACGTGCGGTACGGGGGCGGGAGCCGGTGCTGGTCGCCGACAATCCGACCGACGCCGTAGCCATGCTGGCGGGTGAGGACGAGGAGCTGGCGGAGGCGGCGCGGGAGATCGGGTGTCGTTCGGCCGTGGTGCTCCCTCTGGTCTCTCGCGAGCAGGGTATCGGATCGCTCACCATGGTGCGTTCGGAGGGCCGGTACAGCGAGGACGATCTGGAGCTCCTGACGGAGCTGGCGCGGCGGGCCTCGCTGGCGGTGGAGAACGCGCGGTTGTACGAGCGTGCGCTGGCAGCGGATCGAGCGAAATCGAGCTTCCTTGCGGTGATGTCGCACGAGTTCCGTACACCGCTGAGCGCGATCCTGGGATACGCGGACATCCTGACCGCGCGGGTCCATGGTGAGCTGAACCCGAAGCAGCAGAAGCACCTGGAGCGGGTGAAGGCGAGTGTCCGACACCTGTCCCACCTGGTGGACGAGATCCTTTCGTTCGCGAGCATGGAAGCGGGTCGCGAGCGCGTGGGGGCAGGTCGTACGGACATTCGGGCGCTGGTGGTGGACGCCGCGGAGATCATGGAGCCCATTGCGGAGGCCGCCGGTCTCGGTTTCCGGCTCGAGCTGCCGAAGGAAGGGCTGGTGATGCGGACGGACTCGATGAAAGTGCGTCAGATCGTCATCAACCTGGTGTCCAACGCGCTCAAGTACACGCCGGAGGGGGAGGTGGTCGTACAGTTGGAGACGGCCGATGGCCGCATGACGCTGCACGTCACGGACACGGGGCCCGGCATCGCGCCGGAGCATGCGGAGCGGGTGTTCGAGCCCTTCTGGCAGGTGGACCAGAGCGATGGCCGTCGGATCACCGGAACGGGGCTGGGGCTGGCGGTGGCGCGTGAGCTTGCGAGACTTCTCGGCGGGGACGTCACTCTGGAGAGCGAAGTGGGGAAGGGGAGCCGCTTCACTCTCACGCTACCGCCGGTACCGGAGGTAGTGGCAGGCGGCGAGCCCGTGTGATACGTTGGCCCGGGGTCCAACCGAACCGCCGGGGCCAATGACCGCAGCACCGCTCACCATCCAGACATTCACGTCCAGCGCGTTCGGCCAGAACGCCTATCTCGTCCGGTGCACAGCCACGGGCGCGATGCTGGCAATCGATCCGGGCGGGGACGTGGACGCCATGGTGGCGTCGCTCGAGGAGACCGGAGCGAGGCTGGAATCGATCATCCTCACGCACGCCCACCTGGACCACATCGAGGGGGTGGCCACGCTGGTGGAGCGCCTCCCCGCCCCGATCCACCTGCACCCGGACGACCGGCCGCTGTACGATGCGGCGGCGCAGCAGGCGGCAATGTTCGGCTACGACTTCCCGGTGCCCCCGCCGGCGGACGAGACGCTGGAGCCGGGGCGCCCCGTCACGCTGGGGCGCTGCCAGTTCGAGGTGCGCCATGCACCGGGGCACTCCCCGGGCCACGTGATCCTTTACGCGGCGGAGGCGGGACTCGCGTTCGTGGGTGACGTGGTCTTTGCGGGCTCGATCGGACGCAGCGACCTGCCGGGTGGCGACTATCAGCAGCTCATGAGATCGATCCGGGAGCAGGTCCTGACGCTGCCGGACGATACCGAGCTGTACTCCGGCCATGGCCCCGTGACGACAGTAGGCCGGGAGCGGGTAAGCAACCCGTTCCTGATCGCGGATCATCCTGGGAGGTGGGCATGAGCGAGCGTATCGCGGTATTCGCCTCGGGGAGCGGCACCAACCTGCAGGCGCTGCTGGACCACTTTGCCGACAACCCGGTTGCGGAGATCCGGTTGGTCATCAGTGACCACGCGGAGGCGGGAGCGCTGGAGCGGGCGCGGCAAGCCGGGGTTCCGACCCACCACATCCCCGTGAAGACGCGGCCGATCGCGGCGGTGACCGCCGATATGCTGGATGCCCTCGAGTCGTCGCGGATCGATATCGTGGTGCTGGCCGGGTACCTCCGGCTCGTGCCCCAGGATGTCATCCGCCGGTTCTCGCACCGCGTGCTCAACATCCACCCTGCGCTTCTCCCGGCGTTCGGGGGCAAGGGCATGTTCGGCCGGCGAGTGCATGAGGCGGTGCTCGACGCCGGGTGCCGGATCACCGGCGCGACGGTCCATTTCGTCAATGCGCGCTACGACGAGGGCCGGATCGTGGCCCAGTGGCCCGTGCCGGTGCTGGAGAACGATTCGCCGGAGTCGCTGGGGGAGCGGGTGCTGCGCGTGGAGCACGCACTGTATCCGGCCGCGGTGGAATGGCTGGCGCGCGTGCTGGCGGCTGCCGAGGGCGAGGACGCGGCCCGGGCCGTCCGCGAGGCGGTGCCGGTCCCGGTGAGCGATACGATCTGCTTCCGAATGAACGAGAACGCCGATCCGGATGTGGCCGGGATCCACCGGCTGTTCGGTGTGGACTGAACTTACGAGGCGAGTGATGCCCAGAGCGATCCTGAGCGTTTCGAACAAGACGGGTCTGGCGGAGTTCGCCCGTGGCCTGGCAGAGCTGGGCTGGGAACTGATCTCCACCGGCGGGACCGCGAGGGTTCTGCGCGAGGCCGGGCTGGAGGTGCTGGACGTGAAGGCTGTCACAGGTCATCCCGAGATGATGGATGGTCGCGTGAAGACTCTGCACCCCGCTGTGCACGCGGGGATCCTCGCGCGGGCCGGCCGGTCGGACGACGAGGCCGCGCTGGCCGAGCACGGCTATGCCCCTGTGGATCTGGTCGCGGTGAACCTGTACCCGTTCCAGGAGACGGTGGCGGGTGGCGCGGAGCTCGGTGAGGCCATGGAGAATGTGGACATCGGCGGCCCCACCATGCTTCGTGCCGCGGCCAAGAACCACGAGCGGGTCGTGGTGGTGGTGGACCCGTCCGATTACCAGGACGTGCTCGGCGCTCTGAGGAACGGCACCGTCGGGACTGCCATGCGCCGCGGGCTCGCACGCAAGGTCTTCGAGCATACGGCGACCTACGACTCGGCGATCACCGCGTACCTGGCCGAGCAGACGGACGCGGCGCCCCGGGACGGATTCCCGGACCACCTCACACTGCGGCTGGAGAAGATCCAGGCGCTGCGTTACGGCGAGAACCCGGACCAGCCGGCCGCATTCTACGGCGAGGCCGGCGCGCCCGAGGACTCGCTGCCGCACCTGATCCAGCTCCACGGCAAGGAGCTGTCCTTCAACAACCTCATCAATGTGGACGGGGCGGTGATGGGCGCGGGGGCGTGGAGCCCGGAGGAGGGCACGTCTTGCTGCATCATCAAGCACACCACCCCCTGTGGGCTGGCGCTGGGCTCCGACGCGGAAGACGCGTATCGGCGAGCACTTTCGGGTGACCCGGTGTCGGCGTTCGGGGGGATCGTCGCCTTCAACGGGCCCGTGACCGCCGCGGCGGCCGAGGCCATGTCGTCGCACTTTCTCGAGGTCATCGTGGCGCCCGCGTTCGACGACGAGGCGCGGAACATTCTCCAGTCCAAAAAGAACCTGCGGCTCATCGAGCTGCCGGTTGGCGCAGCACCGGCGGGGGAGTTGGACCTGAAGCGCGTGCGGGGTGGTCTCCTGGCGCAGCACCGGATGGCTATGCGGTTCCCGGAGGACGAATGGCAGGTCGTGACGAAGCGATCGCCGGACGAGCGGGAGTGGGCGGACCTGCGATTCGCCTGGCGTGCGGCGGCGGTGGTCAAGTCGAACGCGATTGTGCTGGTGAAGGATCGACGGACCGTGGGCATCGGAGCCGGGCAGATGAGCCGGGTGGACGCCTCGCGGATTGCCGTGCTGAAAGCCCATGACCAGGGCGTGGACCTTGCCGGGTCGGTCGTCGCTTCAGATGCGTTCTTCCCGTTCAGGGACGGCGTGGACGCGGCCGCGGAGGCCGGTGCGACGGCCATTATCCAGCCCGGCGGCTCCGTTCGCGATGAGGAAGTGATCCAGGCCGCGAACGATCATGGTGTGGCCATGGTGCTCACAGGACGGAGGGTGTTCCGGCACTAGTCGGCCCGCCGGAGACGGGAGAACGGGGCCGCGGCCGGAGGAACTTTCCGGTCGCGGCCCCAGTACGTTCCGGTGTGGCGCGGGGAGAGCGCCTCAGTGCTCCAGGATACGCGGGCGGATCCATGATGATCGAGAGAGCGGTGAGAAAAGGTGCGGTCCCGCTGGGGATCGCGGGGGCGGTGCTGGGCACGCTGGCCGGGTGCGGTGATGCCACGGCTCCGTGGTCGCGCTTCGATCCCGACGAGGCACTCTACAACCTGGAAGAGGTAACCCGGCCTCTGGACCCGGATGGGGATCTCCTGCTCGGGCTCGATCTGGCGGTCATCACACTGGAATACTATGGCAGCGGCGCGCTGGGGAGCGCGCTCTCACTCCATGCCATACGGCCGGAGCCGCTTTCAGCGGCGCTGCGGCCGTCGAAGGCGCCGGTGGGGTCGTGGCGAAGGCGTGCCGCCGGCTCCGAGGTTCAGGGCGGTACGATCGCCGGGCTCACGCTGCCGTGGGCTTTCACGGGCGAGACAATGACGTGGGACCCTGTGGACGGCTATGTCGTCAGCGGATTCGCCGGAGCGCCCGCGAACGGGGTGCGCTTCATCCTGTACCGCATGGATCCGGTGACGGGTTATCCGTCCCGTCCGCTTTCGGCTCTCGGCCACATGGACATCCTGGACGAGGACGGCGCGACGACGGAAGCGGTGCGTGTGCGGGCGGTCCGTACGAGCGGGCCCGACCGGGTGATCGCCGACTACCGGGTGACGTTCGCCGGGACCGGCAGCTACAGCGAGGGCTCGATGGAGACGACGCTGCGAGGCGTTGTGGGGGAGGTGGGCACCGTGGATGTCGACCTGACGCAGCGGCTGGAATGGAGCGGGAGCCGGGACCACGAGGAGCTGACGCTCGACTATGTGTACCGGCGCGGGTCGAGCCGTGTGGAGCTTGAGGGTCGGGCGACCAGCGGGTATGAAGCCGCGGAGTGGGCTACGTTCGATTTCGAGACTCGCATCCGGGGCGGGTACAGCACGACGGAGATCGACGCGAGCATCAGTGCCACTGGCTCGCTACGGGGGGACGTGCGGAGCGATGGCCGACGGGTGATCCGGATCGACGGCCACGATGGGAGCCCGCGCTTCGAGCGCTCCGATGGTGGCCAACTCTCATGGTCGGAGGAGGCGGTGCTGGAACAGATATGGACCGGCATCACCGATCTGATCTGGCTGACCGACTGGGTCATGACGCCGGCCGATCTGCTGGTGCTCAACGGCTGACGCGCGGGTGGGGCGCGGGGGTTACCCGCTTGTCACCATCTCGCGATCACCCGGGCCGCGCTCCGGGGCCCGGTCCCCGGAGCGCGCGGTTTCACGACGGGGCTCGCGCGGTACCAGCCGGACGCCAGGACGAGGGCGGGGGCCGCGCCACCAGTAGTACACCCGCTCACTGCGCTCGAGGGCGAACGAGCGCGTCCCGCCGTTCACGCCCACCACGACATCGCGACCATCCGGCCGACGGATTCCGGCAGGGCCCTGTCCCCTGTCGACGTCGAGTTGGTACCGTCCCGGCGCAAGGTGCCTGTAGGTTCCGCTCATGCTCCTCCTTCAACGCTGGCGGGGGAGCTGACCGGTACAAAAACAGCCCGGCGGAGGCTCCCTCCGTCGGGCTTATCACGGCGGTGGAGATCGGTCCATCCGCCTGATCTTTCTGGGTAGAAAAGATGCTTTCGACGCTCCGGCGGCGCAAGGATTTTTCAGCCATTTCCCTCAGTCTATGAGGGCATTCCCGCTTTCGCCGCCGCCAGTGGCGCTGCATCTTTGAGCATGCCTCTCCGGCGGCCGATTCCCCCGGCCTCTCGATCGGGGAACAAGGAGGTGCGCATGCGACACGACCGGGCCCGAATGGCGCAGGACAGCATTGCGGCCGGGTTCAGCGGATACCTCGCCGTGATCCTCTTTTTCGGGGTATGGAACATCGCCTGGGGACGGTCCCCGTTCTACACGGCCGCGCTGCTGGGGGAGGGTCTCTTAGCCGGGCTGCGCGACCCCACCGCGGTGGTGCTGGACCCGGCCATGATCCTCGCCTTCAATGGCCTCCACCTCATGGCGTTCCTGGTCTTTGGCGTGTTCGCGGCGTGGCTCGTGTACGAGGTGGAACTGCACCCTGACTTCTGGTACCTGGCCTTCTTCCTGTTCCTGGGAGCGACGGTGCTCAGCTATACCCTGGTGCTGGCGCTCACGGTGGTCGCGGGCAGCCTGCTGTCGCCATGGCTGGTGGTGGCGTCGAGCCTGGCGGGCGCCGCTGCCATGGCGGGGTACCTGACCGGGACGCACCGCCCGCTCCTGCGAGGGATCCCTGGGGTGGGGTGGTCCTGAGGGTGCGGGGTGGCAGATCGACATTGGCGACCGAGGAAACGTGACGACTCGGGGGGTGGGGGCCGTGGAGATGGGCCGTCTATGAGCACACCGCGAATGACACCGGCCAACTACCTGAGCGCGCTGCGTCTCGCGCTGGTGCCGGTTCTGTGGGTGCTGGCGCTGCTGGAACTGCCGTTCTACCTGGGAGTGGGTCTCGCGGTGGCCGGGTTGACGGACGTGCTGGATGGGCCGGTGGCCCGCGCGACCGGGCGCACGTCGCGGTACGGGGCCCAGCTGGACTCGCTGGCCGACATCCTCCTCATGGCCTCGATTTTCTGGTGGCTGGTTCTCCTGCGACCCGAGTTCTTCAGCGACAACGCGGCGCCGCTCGTGGTGTGGGCGGTGGTGGGGAGCGCGGCGGTGATCGTGACGCTGGTGAAATTCGGCAGGATGGGGAACCTCCACCTCTACTCGGCCAAGGCCGCGGGGGTGCTGGGACACCTCTTCGCGGTCTGGATCTTCATCTTCGGCGACTACGATCCGATCTTCTTCACCGTGGCCATCGCCGTGGCGATCGTCGCGTCCACGGAGACACTGCTGGTGGCGCTCATCCGCGACCGTGTGAGCGAGCGGATCGGGACGATCCTCCGGCGGCCTGGCTGAGGAGGGGCGTCGGCCGACGGGCCGTACCGTCGGCTCGCGGTAGAGCTACTCGCTCCGGGCCAGCAGGATGGCGGCCGCGGCCGCCACCGCTCCGGCCGTGGCGAGCCAGCCGCGATTCTTCGTCGCCCATAGCTGTGGGCTGCTTGAACGAGCCCGGGCATCGAAGCGGCCGTGAGCCGCGTAATCGCCCGGCGCGGGCTCGAAGAGGTTGTCGGGTCGGCCCTTCTCGGCGGGCTGGTCGGTCTGCTGGCTCTTGAAGCCGTTCCGGGCGAGGTAATGGTCCACGATGCGCGGCGCGAAGCGCTGTCCCATGACGGTCTGCACCGTGGGGTACCCGACGAATAGCACGGGCCGGCGGTTGTGGGCCGCCCAGTGGATGGCGTCGGCCGCCACTTCCGGCTGGTAGATGGGGGGAACCGGCTGCGCCCGGTTGGGGAGTCGGCTCCGGACCCAGTCGAACTGCGGTGTGTTCAGCGCGGGCATGTGGACCAGGCCGACGTGGATGTTGCTGCCATCGTGCATGAGCTCCGTCCGGAGCGACTCGGTGAACCCCTGAATGGCGTGCTTCGAGGCGCAGTACGGGGCCTGGAGGGGGATGCCGCGATAGGCCAGGGCGGAGCCGACCTGGATGATGACGCCGGCATCGCGCTCGCGCATCCGCCGCAGGGCGGCCAGCGTGCCATGGACGAAGCCGAGGTAGTTCACGGCGGTGACGCGACTGTACTCCTCGGCCGAGATCTCGTGGGCCCGGGCGAAGACCGACGTCATGGCGTTGTTGATCCAATGTCGATGGGTCCGAGCTCGGCCTCGGTGCGGGCTGCGGCGGCCTCCACGGCCTCGGCGTCCGCGACGTCCGTGGGGATCACCAGCGCCTCGCCGCCCGCGCGCTCCACCTCGTCGGCCGCCGCCGCCAGCCGGTCCTCGCCGCGTGCGAGCAGGGCGATGCGGGCGCCATCGCGGGCAAATCGGCGTACGGTGGCGCGCCCCACGCCCGCGGAAGCCCCGGTGATCACCACCACCGGGCGCTCGCCGTCGGTGCGGGTGTCGGGCCGGCTCTCGGTGCGGTTGGTGGGGGAGCTCTCGTTCCGTCCGGGCGACCCGGTCGTGCCGTTCGGAGTCATCGGATGAGCGGGAGTCCGCTGTCCTCGTCGGTGCGGCGGACGAGCTGGTCGTCGTAGGCGGTGAGGAACAGCTCGAGGGTAGGTCTCACTTCCGCCTCCATGAGGTGGCCGGCGACCGTGGAGCCATCGCGGCGGCCGAGAACGCAGTGGATGTGGATGGCCGGCGCGCCATCCTGGGTGCCGATATTGCCCACGAGCGACGTGACCTCGACCTGCTCCTCCACCGGGATCTCGATGTAGTCCTTCTTCTTCCAGTCGAAGTAGGCGAGGGTGGCGGACTCGAAGGCGCCGAGGGCCACGAAATGGGCTGCCTTCATTCCGGTGCGACGCGCGTGCCCCTCCAGGGTCTCGATGACCTTGTCACCGGTTTCGAAGATCAGGCTGGACGTATGGCCGCGGCCTTCCCGGCCGAGCTCACTGACGCGCATGCTGGTTTTCCGTTCCGAGTGCATGATGGCGATTCGGGCGACGGAGCGTCGCGCATGAACCATACCTCCCGAGCGTCAGCGGTGGAAAAGGGCGCGGGCGACGCGGTAGAGGGAGTACCCGGCCGCGGCACCGGCGGCGATGCCGAGGGCTTCGGCGGCGTGCGACCTCGTTCTGACGGGGCGCCGGGAGGCCCCAACCGGAGAGGGGAGGAGACCCTTCCGGCCCATGGCCATGTGCAGCACCTCTGCGGTGTGGAGCGGACGGCGGAGTCCGTTCTGCTCGACCATCTCACGGCAGGAGAAGCCACCGGTGATGACCATGCTCCCGGGATCCGCGTCACGGACGGCGGGGAGCAGGACGCGCTCGCCGCACGCCTGCGAGACGTCGAAGTGGTCCTCCTCGAAGCCGAAGGGGCCGGCCATGCCGCAGCAGCCGGAGTCGAGCACGCTGTAGTCGAGGCCGAGCCGATCGAGGACGGCGCGCTCCGCGCCGAAATCGAGGACGGCCTTGTGGTGGCAGTGGCCGTGGACGACCGCGGTCTCACCGTGGAGGTCCCCCAGGTCGACGTCCGGGGCGAACTCGGCGAGGAACTCCGTGAGCAGGAAGGTCTGACGGGAAAGCCGCAGGGCATCCTCGTCGTCGGGGAAGAGCTCGATGAGCTCGGTCCGGAACGTGGCGACGCAGCTGGGCTCCATGCCGACGATGAGCGTGCCCGCGCGGATCTCTTCGCGCAGCTCGTCCAGGATCTGGCGGAGGAGGTGCCTGGCTAGGGTGAGCATGCCGTAGTCGTAGAGGGGGCGGCCACAGCAGAGCATGGCGTCCGGCATGACCGGGCGGAACCCGGCCCCCTCCAGGACCTCCACGGCCGCGCGACCGACATCGGGGCGGAAGAAGTTGTTGAAGGTGTCGGGCCAGATGATGATGCGGCGACCCTCTGCGGTGGACGGTCCACGGGCGGCGAACCACGCGCGGAACGTCTGCGTGGCGAAGGTGGGCACGTGGCGGTCTGGGTGGATCCCGGCGATGCGTCGGGCGATGGGGCCGAGAACGGGCGCGGTGACGAGCGCGTTGACGAGCCGGGGCACGTGCTGGGCGATGCGGGCCCACCAGTAGATGAGGCCGAGTGCGTAGGCGGAGCGCGGGCGGAGGCGGCCGTCGTAGTAGTGGGAGAGGAATTCGGCCTTGTAGGTGGCCATGTCCACGTCCACCGGACAGTCGCCCTTGCAGCCCTTGCAGGAGAGGCAGAGGTCCAGCGCCTCCTTGACCTCCTCGCTCTTCCAGCCGTCGGTGATGGTCTCGCCGCGCATCATCTCGTGCAGCAGGCGGGCGCGGCCGCGGGTGGAGTGCTTCTCCTCCTTCGTCACCATGTAGGAGGGGCACATGGTGCCGCCCTCCTTCCGCCGGCACTTGCCCACGCCCACGCACCGGTTGGTGGCGTTGTGGAAGGCGCCGCCATCGGCGGGGAACCGGAAATGGGTCTCCACGTCGGCCGGATGGTAGTCCGGGCCCAGCACGAGGTTGGAGTCGGGCGGGTACGCGTCGATGACCTTCCCGGGGTTCATCTTCCATTCCGGGTCCCAGATCCGCTTGAACTCACGGAACGCCTCCATGAGATCGTCGCCGAACATCTTCGGGAGGAGTGCGCCGCGGCTCTGGCCGTCGCCGTGCTCACCGGAGAGGGAGCCACCGTATTTCAGCACCAGGTCGGCGGCCTCATCGATGAAAGCCAGGTACTTGTCGAGCCCCTCGCGGGTGGAGTAGTCGAAGTTTATGCGGCAGTGGACGCAGCCGTGCCCGAAGTGGCCGTAGAGCGCGGAGTCGTAGTCGTAGTTGTCGAGGAGCGCGCGGAAGTCGCGGAGATAGCTGCCGATGTGCTCGGGGGCGACGGCGGCGTCCTCCCAGCCCTCCCATGTGGGCGGCTGGCCGGGTACGAAGGCGGTGGCGCCCAGGCCGGACTCGCGGACGTGCCAGACGTGGCTCTGCAGCAGCTCGTCGGAGTAGATCCTGGAGTCGAGGATGGGGGAGTCGGCGGAGCGGATGCTGTCCAGGGCGGCGTGGGCGCGGGACTCCGCCGCCTCCTGCGTGTCACCGCCGAACTCGACCAGGAGCCAGCCACGGCCCTCGGGAAGGTACTGGAGGTAGTCGACGTTGAGGTCCTTGAGCTCCATGAACTCGGCGAGCCGGTAGTCGAAGCCCTCGAGGCCGAGCGGCTTGTGGGCCATGATCTCCGGGACGTGGTCGCCGGCGGCATAGGCGTCCTCGTAGCCGAGGAGGAGGAGCGCGCGCTTCGGCGGGTCGGGGATCAGGGCGACCCGGGCTTCCAGAACGATGACGCACGTGGACTCGGTGCCGACCAGCGCGCGGGCCACGTCGAAGCCGGCCTCCGGCAGCAGCGAGGGCAGGTTGTAGCCGGAGACGCGGCGCGGGATGTCGGGGAAACGCTCCCGGATCTGGTCGGCGTAGCGGTCGCGGAGGTCGCGGAGCCCGCGATAGATCTCGCCCTTCCGGCCGCCCTCGGCGATGATCGCATCGAGCTCGTCATCGGGGGTGGCGCCCACGGTCAGGATCTCGCCGTCGTAGGTCATGACGGTGAGCTCGAGGATCTGGTCCTCCGTGCGGGGTCCGGGGCCGAAGAACTGGGCCTGGACGGAGTGCACGCCGCACGAGTTGTTGCCGATCATGCCGCCAAGGGTGCAGTGGGTGTGGGTGGCGGGATCGGGTCCGAACGTGAGGCCGTGGGTGCGGGTGATGGCGCGGAGATCGTCGAGGACGGTGCCGGGCTCCACGCGGGCCCAGCGCTCTTCGGCGTTCACCTCCAGGACCCTGCCCATGTACCGGGTGAAGTCGAGCACCACCGCCGTGTTGCAGCACTGGCCGGCGAGACTGGTGCCGCCACCCCGGCAGAGGATGGGGGCGCCGTGCTCGCGGGCGATGCGTACCGTGTTCACGACGTCGTCGATGTCCTGGGGGAGAACCACTCCGATGGGGACCTGGCGATAGCTGGACGCGTCGGTGGAGTACATGGCGCGGCTGCCGCTGTCGAAGCGGACCTCGCCGCGGATGGAGTCGCGGAGTGCGCGCTCGAGGTCGGTGGAGGGGCCGTCCCGGCTGAGGCGGTCGTGGATCGGGAGGGGAGGTTGGGTTGTGGGTTGGGTTTTGGTGGTCATGGGGATTGGGGTGCGGGGTGGCTCGCCCTCTGGGCTCGCAGTGTGGCTCGGCTTTCGCCTCGCAGGGTGGCTCGGCTTTCGCCTCGCAGGGTGGCTCGGCTTTCGCCTCGCAGGGTGGCTCGGCTTTCGCCTCGCAGGGTGGCTCGGCTTTCGCCTCGCAGGGTGGCTCGGCTTTCGCCTCGCAGGGTGGCTCGGCTTTCGCCTCGCAGGGTGGCTCGGGTGGGGGCTACGGGTGTGTTGAAGGCATCGCGGAGGGCGGCGGTCCGGAGGGACGAGGTGAACCCACTGTATCGTATGGGGTCCGGCTGTACCACGTCGACGGCCTCCTCACACAGCATGCGGAACTCGAACACGTCGGAGCCGAACTCACCGGCGGCGACCGGAACGCCCGGCGGGATCCGCTCGCGGATCCATTGAAGGCCGGGCAGGTCGGTGGAGCGAACGGGCTCCTCGAACGGTAATGTCGTGGTCGGCGGAGCGGTGCGCCATGTCACTGGCCCGGGCGGGGGTAGTTCCGCGGTGCCCGATGTTTCGGGTGGCGCGGCGAATGGCTTCGAATGCGCGCGGGACGTCCATGACATCGATCCACCGGACGGCGGGTGCCAGGGTGTCCTCGATGACGCGGATGGCAGCCGGGTGGCTATGGCCGTAGCCGAACCCGGTGGCGCCAGCACCGTCGACGTGGACCCTACCGGCAGGGTGGCGTCGGATCCCAGGGTCAGCTCCTGCCGACGGCGGGGATCCGACCTGTGACCGTGCCAGTTCAGTGAAGAGGTGCCAGACAGGGTTGCACGAGATGGTCCGGGCGACGCCGCGGCGCGGGGGTCGTGGTGTGGTCGTGATCTTGCGCGCATTGGGCCGTCATGAGCATCGAGGCGCTGCGGATTCCCACGGACAAAAGGGCGGCCGTCCTCCGGCTGTCGGGTCGTGAGCTGCGGCTGACGAACCTGGGCAAGCCGTTCTGGCCGGGCCGGGGGCTGAGCAAGGGCGACCTGCTGCAGTACTATGCCGACGTGGCGCCGGTCCTCCTCCCGCACATCGAGGGGCGGGCGATGGTGATGAAGCGGTACCCGAACGGGTGGCAGGGGAAGCACTTCTTCATGAAGCGCACCCCCGATCACGCCCCCGTCTGGCTGGAGACGTGCGCCATCGAGCACGGGTCGGGGAGTGTCATCGACTTCCCGGTGGTCCGGTCGGTGGCGGGACTGCTCTGGCTCGTGAACCTCGGGTGCATCGACCTGAACCCCTGGTACTCCCTCTGTGACGACGTGGACCGGCCCGACGTGCTGCACTTCGATCTCGACCCCGTGGAGCCGGCGGGATTCGACCGGGTGCGGGAGACGGCACTGCGGGTGCGGGAATCGCTGGACGCGCTGGGAATGCCGTCGTATCCGAAGACATCGGGCTCGAAGGGGATCCACGTGTACGTGCCCATTGTGCGGGGCCCCAGGCAGAAGGAGGTGTGGCGGTTCGCGAAGGCGTTCGCCCGTCTGATGGAGGAGCGGCACCCGGAGCTGGTGACGGCGGAGTACCGGATACGGAACAGGCCGGCGGGCCGGGTGCTGGTGGACTACAATCAGAACGCCTGGGGGAGGACGCTGGCGAGCGTGTACTCGGTGAGGCCCACGGCCGAGGCGTCGGTGTCGACGCCGGTGACGTGGGAGGAGGTGGAGGCCGGGGTGGAGATCGGCGACTTCCGGCTGGAGAACGTGCCGGAGCGGGTGGAGCGGGTGGGTGACCTGTGGCGGCCGATGGCGTGGCCGAAGCGGGGGCGGGTGGAGCTGTCGGAGGTGGCCGGGAGGACCGGGGCGGGCCGCCGCGACTAGCGCGGCACCCGCCCCGGTCACCCGCCCATCGCGTCAGAAGGCGAAGCCGACGTTGACCAGGCGAACGGTCGGAAAGAACTCCAGGTTGTCGCCCTCCTCCGGATTCAGGATCCGCTTCAGGCCGAAGCCGATCCCCACGTAGAAATTCTTATTGGCGCCGAGCAGCCAGCTCCGGTTCACGTCGACCCCGACCCCGACGCCGAGGTCCTCCGTGTAGCCGAGCTTCGCGCCGAAGGCCCAGCCATCGAAGGTTACGCCGTTGGGATAGAACCGGGCGAAGACGTCGACGTTCAGTAGGTTCTCGTCCCTGGGGTTCCCCTCCAGGTCGTAGTCCCGCTCGATGGGCCACGAGGAGCCACCGATGCCGGCCGTGAAGCGGTTGTTGATGGCGCGCTCGTACTCGGCGTTGAACACGTCCAGCAGGATCCCCAACGGGTTGGCGGAGACCACGTTGGCGCGCTCGGGCATGTACGTGCTCTACGCGTGACCGGGAACGGGAGCGAGCGCGAGGAGAATGACGGGCACGAGGAACGCGGACGCACGGAAGAGTCGCGGCGTGGAGCTCCTTAACGTCGGGGGATGGAGGGTGCGAGGCCCGGGTGGCAGGAAATATGCCGGTTTCCGGTGCGAATTCAAGTGAGACGGAGTCATCTCGATGGCGCTCGAGGAATACAACGAGAAGCGCGACTTCGGTCGGACACCGGAGCCGAGCGGCGCGTCCGCGCGCGGCGGTGGGAACGGCGGTCTGGAGTTCGTGATCCAGAAGCACGACGCGTCGCACCTCCACTACGACTTCCGGCTGGAGCTGGACGGGGTGCTGAAGAGCTGGGCGGTGCCGAAGGGTCCGAGCCTCCGAACGGGGGTGAAGCGGCTGGCGATGGAGACGGAGGACCACCCCATGGGCTACGGCGGGTTCGAGGGTGTGATCCCGAAGGGTCAGTACGGCGGCGGGACCGTCATGCTCTGGGACCGGGGCGAGTGGAAGCCGACCGGGGACCCGCGCAAGGACTACCGCCGGGGCCGGCTCCGGTTCCGGCTGGAGGGAGAGAAGCTCGGCGGCGAGTGGATCCTGACGCGGATGAAGAAGAAGCCGGGGGAGAAGAAGTCGAGCTGGCTGCTGATCAAGTCGGAGGACGAGGCGTCGCGGGGGGAGGACGAGCCGGACATCGCGGAGGAGAAGCCTCTGAGCGTGGCGACGGGTCGCGACCTGGACGCCATCGCGGCGGAGGAGGACCGGGTCTGGAACAGCGATCGGGCGTCGGATGGGAAGCGGGCGTCGAGCGGAGGCGACGGCGAGTCGAGCGGCGAGGGTCCCGGGTCGTCCGCCGGGGCCGCCGCGCCCGTGCGGCCGGAGGGTGTGGAGGGGAGCCGGGCGGGGAAGACGCCGGAGCGGCCGAAGGCGCAGCTGGCGAAGCTGGTGTCGGACGCCCCGACCGGCGACGACTGGGTGCACGAGCTGAAGTTCGACGGCTACCGGATCCTGGCGCGGGTGGAGGACGGCGCGGCGCGACTGATCACCCGGAACGGCAAGGACTGGACGGAGCAGTTCCCGGGCGTCGCGGAGGCGCTCTCGGAGCTGGCGTGCGAGTCGGCGGTGGTGGACGGCGAGGTGGTGGTGCTGGACGCGGACGGGCGGACGAGCTTCCAGCTGCTCCAGAACTCGCTGTCCGGAGCCCGGGCGGGCACACCGCTCTTCTTCGGCTTCGACCTGCTCCACCTGGACGGGCGAGACCTGACGAAGGCGACGCTGGTCGACCGGAAATCGCTGCTCCGGCCGCTCCTGGCGGGCGCCCCCGTGGACCGGGTGCGGTACAGCGACCACGTCCGCGGGATGGGCCCGGCATTCTTCGAGCGCGCCTGTCGGATGGGAGTGGAGGGGATCATCTCCAAGCGGGCGGATTCGCCGTACCGGGCGGGGCGCGGTGGGGACTGGCTGAAGGTGAAGTGCACCGCGCGGCAGGAGTTCGTGGTGGTGGGCTACACGGAGCCGTCGGGCTCGAGGGTGGGGCTCGGGGCGCTCCTGCTGGGGGTCCACGACAACGAGGGCAGGCTGGTGTACGCGGGGAAGGTGGGAACGGGGTTCACCGACCGCACACTCCTGGAACTGCAGGAGCGGCTGACGAGGCTGGAGCGGAAGGCGGCCCCGGTGGAGGATCCGCCGCGGGGATACAAGGTCCGTGGGGTCCACTGGGTCGACCCGGAGCTGGTGGCGGAGATCGAGTTCACGGAGTGGACGGACGATGGAAAGGTGCGGCACCCGTCGTTCCAGGGGCTGCGGGAGGACAAGAAGGCGGAGGACGTGGTCCGGGAGGCGGGGGGAGACGGAACCGGAGCGGCGGCCTCGGGTCGGGGCCGGGGGTCCGGCGGCGAGCACCGCAGCGGCGGTGGGGAGGCGAGCATGGCGAGGATCGAGGACAGGGGCGACGAGCTGCGAGTGGCGGGCGTGCGGATATCGAGTCCCGACAAGGTGCTATGGGAAGCGCAGGGAGTGACCAAGCGGGAGCTGGTGGAGTACTACCTCGCGGTGGAGGAGGTCGTGCTGCCGCGACTGGTGGACCGGCCCCTGACGCTGGTTCGGTGCCCGTCGGGCGCGGAGGAGAAGTGCTTCTTCCAGAAGCACGCGGGCGACACCGTCCCGGAGGTCGTGCCACGCGTGCCGATCAGCGAGGAGAAAGAGCCGGAGCTGTACATGTACGTGGATGGGATGCCATCGCTGCTGACGCTGGTGCAGCTCGGGGTGCTGGAGTTCCACATCTGGGGCTCGAGGCGTGACCGGCTGGACCGGCCGGACCGGCTGGTGTTCGACCTGGACCCGGACGAGGCGCTGCCGTTCGGGCGCATCGCCGCCGCCGCGCTCCAGCTCCGTGACCTGCTCGCCGAGCTCGGCCTCCAGAGCTGGCCGAAGAGCAGTGGCGGCAAAGGCCTTCATGTGGTGGTTCCCATCACCCGGCGGAACGACTGGGAGGAGGCGAAGTCCTTTACCCGTGCGGTCGCTCGCCGCATGGTTGCAGACGACCCGGACGCCTTCACGGCCACCATGTCGAAGAGCCAGCGCGGCGGCCGCATCTTCGTGGACTACCTCCGCAACGCGCGCAACTCGACGGCCATCGCGGAGTACTCGACGCGCTCTCGGCCCGGGGCGCCCGTGGCGGTGCCGCTCACGTGGGACGAGGTGAACCCCAGGGCCAGGAAGGCGCCCGTGTTCACGATCCGCGATGTTCCCGACCGCGTGCGCGAGATCGGGGATCCGTGGCAGGGATTCGATGAGGTCCGGCAGAGCATTACGAAGGCCGCGCTGGCCGCACTCTAGCGGACTGGCCGGCCCGGTCGGGGAGACACGGAAGAAGGGGAGCTATGGTGCAGAGGGTGGGGCGTCATGTGACCGGTGGGGACGAGCCGGAAGGTGAGCGGCTTGAGCGGGAGCGGAAGGAGCGATTGCGGGAGGCGCTCTCGTACTGGGCGACCGGCGTCACGATCCTGGCGGTTCGGGAGCGGGCGGGTGGACGGATCCACGCGCTGACCGTCAGCGCGTTCATGCCGCTGTCCATCGATCCTCCCCTCGTGATCGTGAGCCTCGGAGCGAACGCGTCGGCGCTGCCCTATCTGGAGAAGGGTGGTGGGTTCACGATCAGCATGCTCGGCAGCGACCAGAAGGGAATCGCTTCCCGCTACGCTGACACGTTTCCGGTTGGACCGTCACCGTTCCCGGCGACGGGAGCGCCGCGGGTGGCGGGCAGCGCGGCGGCGGTGGTGTGCGAGGTGGACGAGATGCTGGTGCGGGGGGACCACACGGTGGTGGTCGGGAGGGTGGTGGAGGCCAGCACGAGCGATGCCGAATCCGCTCTGGCCTACTTCCGCCGGGCGTACCACAGCATCGGCGGTTGAGCTCGACTACGCCGGTTCAATCGGCGTCGGGACGGGCGGGCGCGCCGAGCTCGGCGAGCGTCGTGTTGCGCAGGGGCTCCCAGACTCGGTTGGATACGCGCTTCCACCGGCCGTGGAGGGCGCAGGGCGTGCGGTCGGAGCAGCGGGTGTTGTCGATGAGGCACATGTCCTTGGGTGCGGGGTCATCGACGATCTGGATGATGCGCGCGAGGGTGAGCTCCCTGGGGTCCATGGCGAGGCGGAACCCGCCGGTGGGACCGCGTCGGCTGGAGAGGACTCCGGCGGAGGCGAGTGCGTGGAGGGTCTTGCTCATGTAGTTGGGGGGCGCACCGAGGGTCTCGGCAATATCTGATGCCTTGCTCGCCTCGGGTCCGTGCGAGGCGAGATACAGGAGTGCTCGGACGGCGTGCTCCGCGGTCCGGGACATGAATCGGGGTGCGTCCGTTCTGGGCATGGCGGTAAAAGTAACGTGCGGTGCGCCGGCCCGCACGGGTGGGCGGGGCCGCCCTCAGAGCAGGCGCTGCTCTTCCTCATACGGGAAGAAGTCCACCACCTCGCCGGCGCGCTGGCGCTCCTGCATCGAGCGCCACCAGGCGGGGTCGAAAAGCTCCGGGTAGGCCTCCTGGAGAGTATGCCGAAGAGGTCCGGCGGGCCCGAGGAAGGCGCGCCACTCCTCCGGGAAGACATCGTCCGGGCCCACGTAGAAATGGGGCGACTCGTCGAACTCCGCCTCCGGGTACGCGGCCTGCGGCATGCTGCGGAAGTTGCAGCGGGTAAGGGGGGCCACCTCGTCGTAGTCGTAGAAGATCACCCGACCATGGCGGGTGACGCCGAAGTTCTTGATCAGCATGTCGCCGGGGAAGATGTCGGCGGCAGCGAGGTCCTTGATGGCCTGACCGAACTGGAGCGTGGCCCTGCGCGCCTGTTCCGGCTCGACGTCGTCCAGATAGAGATCGAGGGGGCGAACGCGGCGCTCGACGTAGAGGTGCTCGATGATCACCGTGTCGTCTTCGAGGGTAGCCGTCCGAGAGGCGTTGTCCAGGAGCTCCCGGAGTACGGGGGGGTCGAAGCGCTCGCGGGGGAGCTCGAGCCGCTCGAATTCCTGCGCGTCGGCGAGACGACCCACGCGGTCCCGGACGAAGATCATGCCGTAGTTGCGCTTCACGCGCTGGGGCGTGGTCTTCTTGGGGTGTCCGAACTGGTCGCGGATGACCTTGAAGACGACGTTCAGGCCGGGCAGCGTAAAGACAATCATGACGAGCCCTTCCTTGCCGGGCGTAAACTGGAACCGGGCCTCGGGCTCGCTCAGGTGCTGACGCAGGGTGCGGTAGAACTCGGTCTTGCCGTGGCGATTGAAGCCAATGGCGGTATAGAGCTCATCGACGCGCTTCAGGGGCATGATGGAGCGGAGGAAGTCGATGGTGGGGCGTGGGGCACCGACATCGGCGTGGAGGTAGGAGCGGGTGAAGCCGAAGACCACGCTGGCCTGGTCGGAAGTGGTGAGGACGGCATCGAGGATAACGCCGCGGTCGGGGTGGAGGAGGGCGAGGGCGAGGGGAACGGTCTCGTGACCGCGGACGAGGCGTCCCACGAGGTACGCGGCCTTGTTGCGATAGAAGAGGGGCCGTAGGAGCTGGAGGGTGGCGCCGGCCCATTCGTCGTCGGGGCCGAGATCGCGGTGGAGGCGTCGAGCGGCGCGGGCGGCGTCGCGGTCGCGGTCGTCCCAGGGGGCGTCGAGGGGAACGGAATCCAGGACGTGGTTCAGCATGGCCTGGAATCCGTGGGCGAGAGAGATTTCCCTCCAGGGTGCGGGTCCCGGGCTGGGGTCATCGACGTCATCGCCCACGAACTCAATGGCGGGGTCGACGCCGATGGTCCCGAAGAGGCGGCGAACGACGGAGTTGTAGAACGTTTCGGCCACCTCGGCGTCGTCGCGGCCGCGGGCCCATTCGGCGAACGCGGCGCGGGAGCGGGCGGGGTCATCGGGGAGGCCGTCGGGTGCGAGCTGCTTCCGCACCTCGGCGAGGGTCTCGTGGATGACGACGTCGTAGAGCAGGATCCTCTGGCGTGCGTCCTCCTGGCCCTCGGTCCAGGCGCGGGTCTCGAAGCGTCGGCGTGCGTGCTGAGTGACGTCGCGGAAGCGGCGGACGAAGTCGTGATAGCCGACGACGACGGCGTGCGCCAGGCGCTCGGGGCCCGTGGTTTCGCCGGTCATTCGAGCAGCCGGTTCAGGGCCCCGCGGAGGGCCGGCTCGGCGTAGAATCCTTCGACTCGCCGGACGATCCGCCCCTCGCGGTTGATGAGCAGCGAAGTGGGTAGGACATTGGCGCCGCCGTACGCCCGGACCATCTCACCGGTGGGGAAGGCGATGGGGTACGTGATGTCCCGGTCCCGGACCCAGCGCTCCACCATGCCGCGGTCGCCACGGTCGACCGAAAGGCCGAGGATGAGCACGCCCCGATCGCGGTAGTCTTCCCAGACATCCTGGAAGCCGGGCATCTCGAGGCGGCAGGGGGGGCACCAGGTGGCCCAGAAGTTGACGAGTACCACGCGTCCTTCCAGCTCCGACAGGCGGATCGTTTCGCCGTCGAGGGTGGTGACGGAGAACTCAGGGGCGGGCAGGTCGGTGTCGCCGATCCCGATGGCGGCGCCCACCTGGGGGCCGAAGCGCCAGACCAGGACCCCGAGGACGGCGACCCAGAGGGCGATGTCGAGAGCGCGCTTCCACCCCGCGCGCGGGGGCTCGCCCGAGCCGCGATCGGCGGGGCCCTTCGGGTGGTCGCGGGGCGGCTCGTGCTCGGCTGTGGGTGGTCGGGTCATGGACATAGTCTAATCGGCCCCGACCGGGCGCGCCGGTGGGTGGTTGCACAGGTCTTGCCGCCTGTCGAGCGCGATGAGCAATCGAGACCGTATGGACCGTGCGCGCCGGGAGCACCTGGAGGCGGAGCTCCGACGGGCGCTGGAGAAGGTGGGGGCGACGGAGCGAGTGATCGATTCCGTGATGGCGGCGGGGTGCCGTCTGGACGGAGTGGGCGCCATGGGGGTGAGCGAGGAGCTGGCGTCGGCCAATGCCCGGCTGAGCACGCGCGTCCGCGAAGTGGCCGGGGCGCTGGACCGGCTGGACCGGGGCATGTACGGGCACTGCGCGAGGTGCGAGGAGCGGATCGACGCCGAACGGCTGGATCTGCTCCCCACGACCACGCTGTGCCGCGAATGTGCCGCCATGTAGGGGACCCGCCTAGCGGATCTCGACCAGCTCGACGTCGAACGTCAGGGCCTTGCCGGCCAGCGGGTGATTGAGGTCGAGCTTGATCGACTCGTCATCGACGTCCTGGATGGTGGCCACGCGGTTCTGACCGGGTGCCACCTGTACCTGCACCTGCTGGCCCACCGCAGGCTCCGCTTCCGCCGGGAACTGGCTCCGCTCCACGTCCACGACCATGTCCTCACGCGGGTCGCCATACGCCTCCTCGGGCTCCAGACGGACCTCGCGACTCTCGCCGATCTCGAGACCCTGGACCGCCCGATCGAAGCCGGGGATGACCTGCCCGCCCCCTACCTGGAACTCAAGCGGGTCGCGGCCCTTCGAGCTGTCGAAGACCTCGCCGTCGTCCAGCTTGCCCGTGTAGTGCACTGCTACGGTGTCGCCCTGCTGCGCCTTCTGCGCCACGTGATTTTCCTCCATTTGTCCTATGATCGGGGACGACTGGCTGCCGCCCCGTGTGGTGGCCTACACGCCAGTGCACGAGCCGTTCCGGGCGGGTGGCCGGGGATTCCCGATCGCCCCGCGTCACTGGGGCCGGTCATCGACGAGGACGACATCGTGGTCGCGGAGCGACGCCAGGAACGGGCCGGGATCCACGAGCTGCGAGGGGGCGAGGACGCCCGTGGGGGCGCCGGACTCCATGGCGCGGCGGGCGCCCGCCAGGGCGGCCACGGCCGTGATGCCGTACGGGTCCCGACCGCGCACTTCGAGGGCGCGCTCGCGACCGTCCGCGTCCACCAGCTCGACCCGGATGGTGAAGCGGCTGGCGTGCCGCTGCTCGGGCGTCGGGTCGTCGGCGCGGGTGGCCAGCTTCTCGAGGATGGGCCGGAGGACCGGGACCAGGAGCGGGAGCGCCGGCGCCATCAGCGGGATCACGCGCGCCATGGCGGGACCCATGACGAGCCAGCCGCGGACGTCCTGCACGTCCACGTAGCGGGGCGCCGTCACCACCTCGCCCGACGGGAACGCCACCGCGCTGAGACGGCGGCCGGAGCCCAGACGGACCGTCCGATGACCCGCGCCGAGGGCGGTGCGGCCGAACTGGCCGTCCTCACGGGTCCAGCCCTTCTGGCCGAGCATGCCGATGACCGTGCGCCGCGTGCCTCGTGAGCTGGCGGAGCCGCCCCACGCGTAGATGACGTCGGCGGACCGGAGTGGCGTGGTGAGCCCCTCCGCACCGACGGCCAGGGCGCAGTCGCCGAGCGCGTACTCGAAGGCCATGGCGTTCACCACCGCCACACCGGCCGCCTCGGCCGCCTCGTGGTACGTCTCATGGATGTGGTGCACGAAGGGCTGCTCGCCGGTGGTGTCGAGGTAGTGGGCGCCGATTTCGATGCACGCAGCGACCACCGGCTCGCCCAGCTCGGTGAAGGGGCCGGCCGTGTTGATCACCGCGTCTCCCGGTCGGATGAGGCGATGGAGCGATGCGCGGTCCGTGACGTCGACCACCTGCGGCGTGGCGCCCTGGAGCTCCGCGGTCAGGCGCTTGAGCCGCTCGGCGTCCCGGCCGGCCACGACAAACGGCGAGTCCCCGCCGGAAAGGGCGCGGGCGATCAGGCCGCCCGTGAACCCGGTCGCCCCGATGATCACGAGGGTGGGGGTGTCTCTGCTCATGCGCCTGCTCCTTCGGTGGTAGGGCGGGATGAGAAACGGCCGCCTCCCGTGGGGAAGCGGCCGCCTCACGACCGAAACGCGGTCAACGTGTCAGGCCGGGATGACGTTCTCCGCCGCCGGACCCTTCTGGCCCTGGACGATATCGAACTCGACCCGTTGGCCCTCGGCGAGGGTCTTGAAGCCCTCCATCTGAATGGCGCTGTGATGGACGAAGCAGTCCTTGCTGCCGTCCTCGGGCTCGATGAAACCGAAGCCCTTCTGGTCGTTGAACCACTTTACGGTTCCGGTGGTACGCATACTACCGTACTCCCTCTGGTGTTCTGGTGCTCGCGAGGCCGGTATCTCCGTACCACTCATCGATCACCGTTACGACGCGGATATCACGCCCCGCGGACCTGGCGGGCGACCCGCTGCGTGCCTGCCGCAGGCGAGCGCCACGGGCAATATTATGCGTGAGTGCGCGAGGGTCAACTAATGGGCGCGCCTGCGGCTCGCGGAGGGCGAGCCTTGCGGCTCGCGGGGGGCGAGCCTTGCGGCTCGCGGAGGGCGAGCCTTGCGGCTCGCGGAGGGCGAGCCTTGCGGCTCGCGGAGGGCGAGCCTTGCGGCTCGCGGAGGGCGAGCCTTGCGGCTCGCGGGGGGGAACGCCTCGTCCGCGTGAAGCGCCCTCTTTCTCGCGCGTGGTGCCGTAGCGCGTCGTGCCTTTCCGTCGATTCACCGACGTCAATCCGGCACTGCCGACCGTTCAACGTGCCGTTCCCCGATATACCCCGGTGGGCGAGGTGGAATCGACGCGGGAGCCGGGAGCTCGGTCGGTCTGACGATTTTTCGTCGTATAGCGGGGACAACTCGCCAGCGACGCCTTCCGGGTCGCGTCAGCGGGCCTCTTCCCGCTCCACTCGGATGCCGCGCTCGGCGAGGTGACGGAGGACCCAGTCGAGGGCGCCATCGGTTGCGCCGACGAGCTCGGGGGGGGAAATGCCGGGTTCGCGGTAGTGGCCGGCGAGGACGAAGCGTGCGATGGCGGTTGCGGTGTAGCCGGTGGTCCGGGCCATGGAGGAGACATCGGTCTCGGGGTCATACCGGTCGAGGAGGCGCAAGGTGTGACGCACCGGGCCGTCCTGGTCCTCGCCCTCGACGATCACGCGCATGATGGTGAGGTCGGGCTCGCCCGGATCATAGCGCCAGGCGTCGAAGAGGAGGTGGGCGGAGAGGTCGAGGGGGGCGATGGTGCCGCCGCGGGTCTCGATTTCCGATTCAGAGAAGAAGCCGGTCTCCCGCAGGAGGCGGATACGGTCGGCGTGGCCGGGCCAGCGCATGGTCTTCTCCACGAGGTCGGGCGTGCGGCTGGTGGCGAGGAGGGTGCGGAGGCCGTCGGTGTTGAAGGCTTCCAGGCGACCCAGGCCCGGGAAGTCCACGAGTTCCACCTCGCTCAGAGCGGGGAGCGTGACGGTCTCACCGCCACGGCGGAGGCGTGCCGGGCGGGTGTACTCGGCGATGACGTCGATGGGTGAGAACGGCGCCTTGTACTCCCACGGCTGCTGCGGCTCGGCGGGGATGCCGCCCACGAGGCATTCGAAGCGGGTGGTGCGCTCCAGCCGGGTCTCCAGGTCCCCGAGGATGAGGTTGCTGAGACCGGGCGCGACGCCCGCGTCCACGATGGCGACACGGCCGCGCTCCCGGGCCAGGTCGTGGAGAGCGAAGGCGTCCTCCTCGAAGAAGGAGATGTCCACGAGGTCGACTCCGGCGGAGAGGACCCGCCGGGCGGTCTCGAATCCCATGGGTCCCGGGACGGCACCGATCACCAGGTCCTGTCCGTCGAGCGCGCTGGCCAGGCTGCGGGAGTCGGAGAGGTCGAGGGGGAGCACGCGCACGGAGGAGCCATCGGCGCTGGCTCGCTCCTGGAGCGCGGCGAGGGCTTCCCGGCTCGCGTCCGCCGCAGTCACCGTCAGGTCCTCATCCCGCGCCAGGTCCCGCGCCATTGCCGCGCCCACGCGCCCCGCACCGAGTACGACCACTGAAGGCATATCAAGTCCCTTCGTCCAGCGGCCCGGGAGCGCCGGGCGTTCGCGTCCGTTTCGATCCGAGGGTGCAAGGTACGGGCGGCGGTCGGCGTGAGAAAGACGCCGCGCGGCAGAAAGGATGGGGGGGTTCCGGAGGAGGGGTGATGGACGACATGCCGGCTGCGACATTTCAGGAAATCCCCCACCGGACTACCCGGAGTTCTTCCTACTGCGCCCGGCGCCGGGGTCAAGGTACGTTGAACCTGTACGCCCCCCCCACGGGCGTGCGAATCCCACCAAAAAGCCATCCGGGAGGAAGCATGGTCGCAGAGTATCATGCTGGCTCGACTCTACTCATGAGCGAGCCGGACCGTCGGGACTTCGTGAAGAGTGTGTGTGTCCTGTCTGCGGCCGCCATCGGGCTGCCGGCGACGACTGCGGAGGTGTTCGCGCAGAGCGTTGCGAAGCGGAAGCCGTCGGTGATCTGGCTGTCGTTCCAGGAATGCACGGGGTGCACGGAGTCGCTGCTGCGGACCAGTCATCCGGGGCTGGACACGCTGGTCCTCGACCTCATCTCGCTGGACTACCACGAGGCGCTGAGCGCGGCGGCGGGGCACCAGGCGGAAGAGGCGAAGCGGGCGAGCATGCGGGAGAACGCGGGCTCGTACGTGCTCGTGGTGGAGGGGGCGATCCCGACGAAGGATGGCGGGATCTACTGCAAGGTGGGGGGGCAGACGGCGCTGGACAGCGTGCGGGAGGCGGCGGAGCACGCGGGCGCGATCGTGGCGATCGGATCGTGCGCGTCGTGGGGCGGGATTCCGTCGTCCGGTCCGAACCCGACGGGGGCCATGGGAGTGCCGGGGGTGCTCCAGGGGAAGACGGTGGTGACGATCCCCGGCTGCCCGGCGAACCCGTACAACTTCCTGGGGACGGTGCTCCAGTACGCGACGTACGGCACCCTGCCGGAGCTGGACGCGCAGGGGCGGCCGAAGTTCGCGTACGGGCGGACGATCCACGAGGACTGCCCGCGACGGCCGCATTTCGATGCCGGCCGGTTCGCGCAGCGTTTTGGCGACGAGGGGCACCGCGAGGGATACTGCCTCTACAAGCTGGGGTGCAAGGGTCCGGAGACGTACGCCAACTGCTCGCTCCAGCATTTCGGTGAGATGAACGGGGCGTGGCCGATCGGGATCGGGCACCCGTGCTTCGGCTGCACCGAGTACGGCGTGGGATTCAACAAGCCTCTGCACGCCACCGCGGACGTGATCCGGCTCACGCCCGGAGCATCGGCGCCGCCGATCCATCCGGAGCACGGCGGCGGGATCGGCCCGTGGGCCACGGGAGTGGCGGGTGTCGTAGGCGGTCTGGCGGTGGGCGGTGCGGCCATGGCGTCGCGACAGCTCGGGGATTACGACCCGGCGATGGAGGAGCTAGACCCGGCCGCCGGCGGAATGGACGAGACGGGCGGGGAGGCCTGAGTGGGCGTGGACCGCAGGACGGCGCTGAAGTCGCTGGCGGCCGCGGGCGCGGCGCTGGCGGGCGCGCCGAGGCGGGCGGAGGCGCGGGAGCCGCGGCAGGCACCCGCCGACGCGGTGGGACTCCTCTACGACGCCACGCTGTGCATCGGCTGCAAGGCGTGCGTGTCGGCGTGCTACGAGGCCAATTTCGAGGGGCGTCCGCCGGGCGAGCTGTACTACGAAGCGGAGGACCTGAGCTCGACCTGCCGGAACATCATCAAGGAGTACCGGGAGGGTGGGGCGCAGTCGTTCATGAAGATGCAGTGCATGCACTGCGTGGACCCGGGCTGCATCAGCGCGTGCATGATGGGGGCGCTCGACAAGCGCGAGTACGGGATCGTGACGTGGGACGGCGACAAGTGTATTGGGTGCCGGTACTGTCAGGTCGCCTGCCCGTACAACGTGCCGAAGTTCCAGTGGGACGATGCCACGCCGGAGATCGTGAAGTGCGAGCTGTGCAGTCACCGGCTGGCGGCAGGCGGGATCCCCGCGTGCGCCGAAGTCTGCCCGCGCGAGGCGGTGATCTTCGGGACGCGTGAGGAGCTGCTGACGGAGGCGCACCGGCGTTTGGACGAGGACCCGGCAAGCTACGAGCCGAAGGTCTTCGGCGAAACGGATGGGGGCGGAACCCAGGTGCTCTACCTGAGCTCGGCCGGCGTACCGTTCACGGCGCTGGGCCTGCCTGAGCTCGGGAACCGGAGCGTCGCGCACACGTCGGAAACGATCCAGCATACGATCTACAAGGGGTTCGTGGCGCCGGTGGTGGTGTACGGCGTGCTGGGTGCCGTGGTCTGGCGGGCGCACCGAACACAGCGGGACGAGGAGGTGACGCCATGACGATGAGGCATACGCCTCCGGAGCCCATCGGCGGGCCCATCCTGACGAAGCCATTCCTGGTGATGAGCGGGCTGCTGGCCGGCGCGCTCGTGCTGCTGGCCTACCGGTTCTGGGCGGGGCTGGGGCCGGTGACGGGGCTCTCGGACGGGTACCCGTGGGGGATCTGGATCGCCTTCGACGTGGTGGTCGGCACGGCGCTGGCCACGGGCGGGTATGCCATCGCGATCCTGGTCTACCTGCTGAACAACGGGAAGTACCACCCGCTGGTGCGCCCCGCGTTGCTGACGAGCGCCCTCGGCTACTCGCTGGGGGCGATCGGTGTCGTCATCGACATTGGTCGGTGGTGGAACGTCTACGCGCTGCCGTACCGGTTCTGGGACTGGAACCTGAACTCGGTGCTGCTGGAGGTGGCGCTCTGCATCATGCTGTACCTGGCGGTGCTCTGGATCGAGGTGTCGCCTTTCCTGCTGGAGAAGTGGGAGCACGGGGGGAACGAGCGGATGGCGCGGTTCAGCCGGTGGGCGCTGCCGAAGCTCCGGAGGGCGATGCCGTGGATCATCGCGCTCGGGCTGTTGCTGCCCACGATGCACCAGTCCTCGCTGGGCTCGCTCATGTTGCTGGCGGGGACGAAGCTGCACCCGCTCTGGTACACGCCCATGCTGCCGGCGCTGTTCCTCCTGTCGTGCATCGCCATGGGGTATGCGGTGGTGGTGCTGGAGGGGATGACCACGCGGACGGCGTTCGGGCGGCTGCGGGAGACGCCGGTGCAGGCGGGGCTCACGACCGCGGCGCTCGTGGTCATGGGGCTGTACGTGGTGCTGCGGTTCGGCGACGTGATCTACCGCGGCCACCTGGGCATGCTGGCGGAGCTCACGCCCATGACGCTCCTGTTCTGGTTCGAGCAGGCGCTCTTCGTCGCGGCCATCGTCCTCCTGGCGCGCCGCGGCGAGAACTACAAGCGGGGCCATCTGTTTCGGGCGGCCGGGTTCATGGTGCTCGCCGGATCGCTGTACCGCTTTTCGACCTTCCTGATCGCGTTCGACCCCGGCCCGGGCTGGAGCTATTTCCCGACGATCCCCGAGCTGCTGATCACGGTCGGCCTCGTGGCCGGAGAGATCATGCTGTATCTGGTGATCATCAAGCGGTTCCCCATCGTGGGCGGAGTGAAGCCGGCGGGCTGGCCGAACGTGCCGGCCCCCATCAGCCCACCCGTCGTTGCTGCCCGCTCCTGAGGAGGAGGACCCATGACGAGAGTCGTCGTTGACCCGATCACCCGAATCGAAGGGCACCTGCGCGTGGACGTGGAGGTGAACAACGGGCAGGTGACGAACGCGTGGTCGAGCGGGCAGATGTGGCGGGGGATCGAGCTGATCCTGGAGGGTCGGGACCCGCGGGAGGCGTGGCTGTTCACGCAGCGGATCTGCGGCGTGTGCACCACGGTGCATGCGATCACGAGCGTGCGGGCGGTGGAGAACGCGCTCGGTCTCGAGATCCCGCCGAACGCGCAGTACATCCGCAACCTGGTGCTGGTCGCGCACGCGCTGCACGACCACATCGTGCATTTCTACCACCTGTCGGCGCTGGACTGGGTGGACGTGACCAGCGCGCTCAAGGCGGACCCCCGCAAGACGGCATCGCTCGCGGAGAGCATCTCGCCCTGGCCGCGGAACAGCCGTCAGGAGCTGGAGGCGGTGAAGGGGAAGGTGAAGGGGCTGGTGGACAGCGGTCAGCTGGGGATCTTCGCCAATGGCTACTGGGGGCACCAGGCCATGCACCTGGAGCCGGAGGTCAACCTGCTGGCGGTGAGCCATTACCTCCAGGCGCTGGAGTTCCAGCGGAAGGCGAACCAGGTGGTGGGCATGCTCGGCGGGAAGACGCCGAACATCCAGAACCTGGCGGTGGGGGGTGTGGCGAACGCCATCAACCTGGACAACCAGGCGGCGCTGAACATGGAGAAGCTGTACTGGATCAAGGAGCTGCTGGCGGAGGTGAAGCAGTTCGTGCAGCAGGTCTATCTCCCCGACCTGATCGCCGTGGGCGCCATGTACCCGGAGTGGCTCGGCTATGGCGCGGGCGTGACCAACTACATGGCGGTGCCGGACCTGCCGACCGACGCGGCCGGGACCGCGTTCGACCTTCCCGGGGGGACCATCATGGGTGGCGACCTGTCGACATACCGTCCGATCTCGAAGTTCGGCGACCCGTACTTCGAGGAGAACGTGACCGAGTCGGTGGCGCACGCGTGGTACCAGGGCAAGGACACGCTCCACCCGTACGACGGTGTGACGGAGCCCGATTACACGGATTTCCAGGACAACGGGAAGTACTCGTGGGTGAAGGCGCCGCGCTGGGACGGGAAGCCCATGCAGGTGGGGCCGCTGGCGCAGGTGCTGGTGGGGTACGCGTCGGGCCACGAGGGAATCCAGCACTGGGCGCGGCACGCGCTGAACACCGCCTCGAGCATCGCCGGCACGCCGCTGGGTCTCGAGGTGATGCACTCCACGCTGGGGCGGCACCTGGCCCGCGGCATCCGCGCAGCCACCATCGCCGACCTGGCGGAGAAGCACTGGGGTCTGCTGGCGAACAACATCGGTTCGGGCGACACCGACATTTTCAACCAGCCGGAGTTTCCCAAGGGAGAGATCCGGGGGTTCGGCTTCCACGAGGCGCCGCGAGGCGCGCTGAGCCACTGGACGGTCATCAATGACGGCGTCATCAAGAACTACCAGGCCGTGGTCCCGTCCACGTGGAACGCCGGGCCCCGTGACGAGTACGAGCAGATGGGGCCGTACGAAGCGGCGCTCATGGGCAACCCGGTCGCCGACACGGACCGGCCGCTGGAGGTGCTGCGGACGATCCACAGCTTCGACCCATGCCTGGCCTGCGCGATCCATACGCTGGATCCGGAGGGACGGGAGCTTTCCAACGTAATGGCGGTGGATTTCTGCTCGATATGAAGAGAGTGGCGGTGGTGGGACTGGGCAACGTGCTGGTGGGCGATGACGCGTTCGGTCCGTACGTGGTGCGGCTGTTCGACGCGCGCTACGACACGGAGCCAGCGGTGGAGGTGCTGGATCTGGGCACGCCCGGTCTCGACCTGGCGCCGCACCTGGAGGGGCTCGACGCGCTCGTCGTGGTGGACACGGTGCATTCGGATGGCGCACCGGGGACCCTCAAGCAGTACGATCGCGAGCAGCTCCTGTCCCGTCCATCGCCGCCGCGAACCAATCCGCATCAGCCGGGTGTGAAGGAGACGCTGCTCCGGCTCGAGGTGGAGGACCTTTCGCCCCGTGACGTGCTGCTGGTGGGCGTGGTCCCGGAGCGGACGGAGACCGGCGTCGGTCTCACGGACGCGGTGCGCGACGCGGCGGCCGAGGCGCTGGTGGCGATCGTGGCCGAGCTGGAGCGGCTGGGGGTCGTCGTCACGGCGCGGGAGCCGGAGCGGGACCCCGACATCTGGTGGGAGCGGCGGCGGGTGGACGTGGCGTAGGGGGCCGGCCCACCGCCCGGAGCGCGCCCGACGCCGGCGGTTTGTTCCGCACGGACCATAGGTAAAATCCACCACGACACGTCGCGAGGTTCCCCCCGCACGAAGTTCTTCATCTCCCCCCACAGACTCCCCCACGGCGTGCCGATATCCTAGGGCGCACGCATCGCAGACATCACCGGCAGGTGACCCAGGGGGGGTAAATGGAACCGGACCATCGTCCGGCGGCGGGGACCCTTGTGATCGAGGGGCCCGACCGTCGGGAGTTCGTGAAGAGCATGTGTGTCATGGCAGCGGCGGCCGTGGGCCTCCCTGCAACCGCCGCGGAGGCGTTCGCCCAGACAGTGGCGACGGCGAAGCGGCGTCCTTCCGTGATCTGGCTGTCCTTCCAGGAATGCACCGGGTGCACGGAGTCGCTCCTGCGGACCAGCCACCCCCAGCTCGATGAGCTGATCCTGGAGCTGATCTCCCTGGACTACCACGAAGCGCTCTCGGTCCCCGCGGGTCACCTGGCGGAGGAGGCGCGCCGGGCGGCCATGGAGGAGAACTCCGGGCGGTACATCCTGGTGGTGGAGGGCGCGATCCCCACGAAGGATGGCGGGATCTATTGCATGATCGGTGGCCACACGGGGATGGAGATCCTGAAGGAGGCGGCGGAGCACGCGGGCGCGATCGTGGCCATCGGGTCGTGCGCGGCCTGGGGCGGGATCCCGTCGTCGCCGCCGAACCCCACGGGCGCCACGGGCGCACCGCAGATCCTGACCGACAAGACGGTCGTGACGCTGCCGGGCTGCCCGCCCAACCCGTACAACCTTCTGGGCACGGTGCTGCAGTATGCGACGTACGGCACGCTGCCGGAGCTCGACGAGAAGGGCCGGCCGATGTTCGCCTACAAGCGGGTGATCCACGAGGACTGCCCGAGGCGACCGCACTTCGACGCGGGCCGGTTCGCGCGCCAGTTCGGCGACGAGGCGCACCGTGCCGGTCACTGCCTGTATTACCTGGGGTGCAAGGGGCCGCAGACCTACGCAAACTGCTCGCTCCAGAGCTTCAACGAGCTGACCAACTCCTGGCCCGTGGGCACGGGCGCGCCGTGCTTCGGGTGCACGGAGGAGGCGGTGGGGTTCAAGCTGGCGCTGCACGAGACGGTGCCCACGATGAACCCCACTCCGTTCGGAGTGGCGCCGCCCCCGGATGGGAAGATCGGCTCGATAAGCCCGCTGGCCGTGGGCGTCGCTGGCGCGCTGGGTGGTGGTGCGGTGGGTGCGGGTGTCATGGCGGCGCTGCGGCTGGACCGGGACGACCGGGTGGTGGGTGTGGCCGGGGAGGAGCCGGTGGACCCGGCGGCGAAGCGGGAGGAGGCGTCGGAGGAGGTGCCGCATGGGCATTGACCGGCGCGACTGGCTGAAGGCCATGGGCGGTGCGGCCGCCGTGGTGGCGCTGCCGGGCCGAGCCGCGGCGAGCGAGCCGGCCCTGCTGTCGGACGAGGTGGCGTATGGACTCCTCTACGACACGACGCTCTGCATCGGGTGCCAGGCGTGCGTGGTGGCGTGCCGGCAGGCGAACGGGGACGAGAAGGAGGGGCCGCACGCGGCGGCGCAGAACCTGGACTCGGAGACGCGCAACATCATCTACGCGGCGCGCGATGAGTCGGGCGATTTCCTGTCGTACATGAAGCGGCAGTGCATGCACTGCGCGGAGCCGGCGTGCGCGAGCGCGTGCATGTTCGGGGGTCTGAAGAAGGACGAGCATGGCCGGGTCTGGTGGAACGGCGACCTGTGCGTGGGGTGCCGCTACTGCCAGATCGCGTGCCCGTTCGGGGTGCCGCGGTTCGAGTGGGACTCGGCGAACCCCGAGATCGTGAAGTGTGAGCTGTGCCGACACCGCGACGAGGGGCCCGCGTGCGCGGAGGTGTGTCCCCGTGGCGCGGTGATCACGGGTACGCGGTCGGAGCTGCTGCGGGAGGCCCGTCGCCGGCTGGCGGACCATCCGGAGCGGTACGTCCCCCGGATCTACGGGGAGACGGACGCGGGCGGGACCCAGTGTCTGTACCTGTCGCACGTGCCGTTCGAGGATCTGGGGCTGCCGGCCGTGGGGGATCGGCCGCTGCCGGACTACACCGAGCAGGTGCACGGCCTCATCTGGAAGGGGGCGGTGATCCCGAGCGCGCTGTACGCGATCCTGGGGCTGGCGGTGTTCCGGAACAACCGCGCGCACAAGGAGGACGCATGAGCGCGCACGTGCACGTCGAGGATGACACCGCGCCGCTCGGGGGCCCGCTGCTGTCGCCGTTCGTGAAGCTGCTGCTGGTGGTCTCGGCGGTGTGGGTGGCGCTGGTGGTGTACCGGTTCGCGGTGGGGATCGGCCCGGTGAGCGCCATGAACGACGGCTACGCGTGGGGCTCGTGGAAGATCTTCAACGTCATCGTGCTGACCGCGCTCGCGTCGGGCGGCTATGCCACCGCCACGGTGGTGTACGTGCTCAACCGGGGTCGCTACCACTCGCTGATCCGGACGGCCATCGTCACGAGCGTGCTCGGCTACACCACGGCCATGGTGGCGCTGGGGATGGACGTGGGCCGGCCGTGGAACATGTGGCGGATCATGAACCCGGTCGGCTGGAACGGGCACTCCGTGCTGCTGGAGATCGCGGTGTGCGTCACGCTCTACGCAGGGTTCCTCTGGCTGGAGATGACGTACCCGGCGCTGGACGGGTGGCGGAGCTCTCAGGACTCGCGGCTGCGACGGATCGCGGCGCGGCTGCATCCCATCATGGAGAAGGCGTACCCGTTCATCGTGGCGACGGCGATCTTCCTGCCCACGCTGCACCAGTCGAGCCTCGGCTCGCTCTTCCTGCTGGCGGGCCCGCGGCTGCACGACCTGTGGCAGACGCCGCTGCTCCCGCTCTTCTTCCTGGTGGCCGCCTTCCTCATGGGGTTCAGCGCGGTGATCGGGGTGTCACTGCTGTCGAGCCTGATCTGGAGGACGCCGTATCAGACACCGATGCTGAGCCGGCTCGCCCGGATCATGGCGTGGCTGATGATCGCGCTGGTGGTGGGACGGTGGGCCGACTGGGCGTCGCAGGGGGAGCTGGGCCAGCTCTTCCGGCTGGACAAGTACGCGGTCCTGGCGTGGCTGGAGACGGCGCTGCTCATGGGCCCGGCGCTCTTCGCGCTGGGCTACGACATGAGGCGGACGCGGAACCTCTACATGGCGGCGGGTGGCGCGGCGGTGGGCGGGATGCTCTACCGGCTGGACGCGAGCCTGATCGCCTTCGCGCCGGACGAGCGGTACAGCTACTTCCCGTCGCTCGTGGAGCTGTTCCTGACCTTCGGGCTGATCTGCATCGCGGTACTGGGCTACATCCTGTTCGTGAAGACGCTCCCGATCCTGCCCAGCCGGCGGCCGATCGGGCCTGAGAACCGACCGCACTTCGACCACGCCGCGTGAAGCGCGGGGGAGCGAGACCGATATGACAATGATCGTGGTGGATCCGGTTACCCGGATCGAAGGCCACCTGCGGGTGGACGTGGAAGCCGAGGACGGGTTCGTTAAGAACGCGTGGTCGAGCGGACAGATGTGGCGCGGGATCGAGCTGATCCTGAAGGACCGCGACCCGCGGGACGCGTGGGTGTTCACGCAGCGGATCTGCGGCGTGTGCACCACGGTGCACGCCATCGCGAGCGTCCGGGCGGTGGAGGACGCGCTGAAGCTGGAGGTGCCGGCCAACGCGCAGTATATCCGCAACCTGATCCTGATCAGCCACGCGCTGCACGACCACATCGTGCACTTCTACCACCTCTCCGCGCTGGACTGGGTGGACGTGGTGAGCGCGCTGGACGCGGATCCGCGCAAGGCGGCGGCGCTGGGCGCGAGCCTGAGCGAGTGGCCGGGGAACAGCGTGCAGGCGCTGACGGAGGTGAAGCAGAAGCTCCAGAAGCTGGTGCAGAGCGGTCAGCTCGGGATCTTCGCCAACGGCTACTGGGGCCACAGCGCCATGCGGCTCCCGCCCGAGGCGAACCTGCTGGCGGCGGCGCACTACCTCCAGGCGCTGGAGTACCAGCGGAAGGCCACGCAGGCCACGGCGATCCTGGGCGCCAAGACGCCCCATATCCAGAACCTGGCCGTGGGCGGCGTGGCGAACCCCATCAACCTGGACAACCAGTCGGCGCTGAACATGGAGAAGCTGTACCGCTGGCTGGACCTCATGCGGGACGTGAACCAGTTCATCCGCCAGGCCTACCTGCCGGACGTGGCGGCGGTCGCCGCCCACTACCCGGAGTGGCTCGGCTACGGGGCCGGCGTGACCAACTACATGGCCGTGCCGGACCTCCCGCTGGACGCCGGTGCCACGAAGTTCGACCTGCCGGGCGGGATGGTGTCCGCCAACGGTGGACCCACCGGACGGCTGGACCGATGGAACGACAGCCGCTGGTCGGAGGGCGTGACAGAGACCGCGGCGCGGGCGTGGTACGAGAAGTCGCAACCGCTCCACCCGCACGTGGGCGAGACGAACCCCGCGTACACCGGCTTCGACCGCGACGCCGATTACAGCTGGGTCAAGGCGCCGCGCTTCGAGGGCGTCCCCATGCAGGTGGGCCCGCTGGCCCAGACGCTGGTGGGGCTGGAGCAGGGCCACCCGCTGTTCGTGAAGTACGGGACGCAGATGCTGGAGACCGCGGGGGGGCTGGCGGGGATGAAGCTCGGACCGGAAGTGCTGCACTCGACGCTGGGCCGCCACGCGGCCCGCGCCATCCGGGCGGGCGTCCTCACGGACCTGGTGGAGAAGCACTGGACGCTGCTGGCCGACAATATCGGCTCCGGCGATACGGAGACGTTCCGCGAGTGGGAGTACCCGAAGCACGAGGTGCGCGGCTATGGGGTCCACGAGGCGCCGCGCGGCGTGCTCAGCCACTGGGTCGTGATCGAGGACGAGAAGATCAAGAACTACCAGGCCGTGGTGCCATCGACCTGGAACGCGGGCCCGCGCGACGAGGAAGGGCAGCTCGGCCCGTACGAGGCCAGCCTGGTGGGGAACCCCGTGGCCGACCCGGAGCGCCCGCTGGAGGTGATTCGCACCGTCCACTCGTTCGATCCGTGCCTGGCCTGCGCGATCCATACGCTGGATCCGGAGGGGCGGGAGCTGAGCGAGGTGCAGGCGGTGGGGTACTGCGCGACGTGACAGGTTACAGAACACAGATTACAGAACACAGATTACAGAACACAGATTACAGAATACAGATTACAGAACACAGAACAGCATTAGGTCGCGCTCCGTTCGGGAGGGCGGGAGTCTGTGCGACAGCGGGATCCCTTGTCGCGAAAGCGGACAGCGCGCGGGCTGGAACCGGGTGCGGGTGGACGCGGCAAGTTGTTTGAGGGCAGGGTGATGTGGCCGTGGCGCGGGAGCGGTGCGGAAGTTGACGATCTCGGCGGGTGGCCCATGCGGTAATCGAACGGTCGTCCAGGAGGGATCCCTTGGTCACGCTGATGCAGGACCTTCGCTACGCGGTGCGGAGCTTCGGCCGCAGCCCGGTGTTCACGGTGGCGGTGCTGGCGTGCCTGGGCGTGGGGATCGGCATCAACGCGGCGGCCTTCAGCATCGTCGAGGGCTTTCTGCTGCGGAGCCTGCCGTACGACGACCCCGCCACGCTGATGGTGGTGGAGGGCGGGAACGCGGACGCGGAGATCCCGGACGGCGAGCTGGTGTGGGCGGACCTGGAGGCGCTGCGTGGGAGCGGCGTCTTCTCGGCGGTGGGGGCGTTCGCGAGGCGGAACGTAAACCTCACGGGCGGCGACCGGCCCGAGCGGGTGCAGGCACTGGCGGTGACGCCCGAGCTGTTCCCGCTGCTGGGGGCGCGGCCGGAGCTGGGTCGGACGTTCATGACGGACGAGGCGGCGCCGGCCGGATTCGAGCCGTCGGTGCTCATCAGCGATGCGCTGTGGCGACGGTCGTTCGGCGCGGACCCGGGGGTGATCGGGCGGCAGGTGCAGATCAACGAGCGGGCGCTGACGGTGGTCGGGGTGATGCCGGCGGGGTTCCGCTTCCCGGAGACGCACGACCTGTGGCTGCCGCTGGGGTCGGCGGACGCTACCGATCGGACCGTCCGCGGGTATCGGGCGGTGGCGCGCCTCGCGCCGGACGTCACCCCGGCGATGGCCACGCAGGCGCTGGCGAGCCTCTCGGACCGGCTCACCGCGGATTACCCGGAAAGCCACCGTCGGTGGCGCTTCGCGGCCGCGCCCGTCCGGGAGGCGTACATCGGGCGGGATACGCCCCAGCGCTTCATGCTCATGCTGCTGGCGGTGACGCTCGTACTGGTGATCGCGTGCGCGAACGTCGCCAACCTGCTGCTGGCCCGGTCGACGGAGCGGGCCTCGGAGCTCGGGCTGCGGAGCGCCCTCGGCGCCAGTCGGGGACGCGTGGTGCGGCAGCTGCTCACGGAGTCGCTGCTGCTCGCCGCGGGGGGTGCCGCGCTCGGGGTGCTCATCGCCTACTGGATGGTCGACCTGCTGGTACGCTCGGTGCCACAGACGGAGGAGATCCCGCACTGGGTGCGGATCGAGGTGGACGGCGGCGTGTTGCTCTACGTGGCCGGTCTCGCTGTCGCCACCGCGCTGCTCTTCGGCCTGGTCCCGGCGCTGCGAGCCTCACGGGTCGACCTGGCGTCCACATTCCGCTCCTCGGCCCGCTCCCTGCGCGGCCGATCGACTCGCCTGCTGGACGGACTGGTGGGGCTCGAGGTGGCGCTGGCCCTCACGCTCCTGCTGCCCGCCGCGCTCCTCGTGCGCAGCTTCCTGGCCCTCGGCGCGGCCGATCCGGGATTCGAGGCCGACCGGCTGCTCACCGCCCGCCTCGTCCTCAGCGGCGATCGCTACGACGAGCCGGCCGCCCGCTCGGCGTTCTACCAGAACGTGGCCGACCGGATGGCCTCGCTGCCGGGCGTCGAGTCGGCGGCGTGGACCGGCGCCATCCCCGCGGACGACGGCGGCACGACCATCCTGCTGCCGGTGGAGGGCGACCCGGACGCCGCCGGCCTGGCCGCGATGGCGATCCCTGTGACCGCGGACTACTTCGCGACGCTCGGACTGGCCATGGTGGCGGGACGGGAGCTCACCGCGAACGAGGTGCGGGACCCGGCGTCGCGACACGCCGTCGTGGGACGGCGGCTGGCGAACCGGTTGTGGCCAGGGGAGCCCGAGGCCGACGCGGTGGGGCGGACGCTCCGGCTGGAGGACGGCACGGAGCTGGTGGTGGTGGGCGTCGCGCCGGACCTCCAGTACGAGGAGTTCGGGGAGGAAAGCGAGGCGTCCCGTCTGCAGATGCACGTGCCGTACGGGCTCGCCGGCTGGCGGACCATGGCGCTCCTGGCCCGCACGCGTTCGGGCCCTGAGGCCGCCACGGCCGCCATCCAGGCCGCGCTGTGGGAAACCGACCCGGCGCTGCCGCTGTTCGAGATCCTGTCCATGGACGACCGGCTCGACAACACGCGCTGGGGCCAGCAGCTCATGGGACGGCTCTTCGGCGTCTACGGCGCTGCCGCGCTCCTCCTCGCCCTGGCCGGGATCTACGGCGTCATGGCCTACGGCGTGACGCTCCGCCGGTCGGAGATCGGGGTCCGGATCGCCCTCGGCGCCGACCGCTTCACCGTCGTGCGCGAGGTGGCCGGGCGAGGTCTGCGGATCGCTCTCGTGGGCGTGCTGGCCGGCACCGCAGGCGCCTTCGTGGCCGCGCGAGCGCTGCACGGCTTACTCTACGGCATCGAGGAGACCGACCCGACGACGTTCGCCGTGGTCCTGCTCCTCATGATGGGCGCCGTGGTGGCCGCCGCGATCCTGCCCGCCCGTGCGGCGGCCCGGCTCCAGCCGCTGGACGCGCTCCGGAGCGAGTAGGGGTCCGGTCCGTGTCGGTGGGAGGACTCACCACCGGAAGTGTTGGGAGAATCAGGACGCAGATCGCGGAGCGTTCCCCCTGCTACCGGGCGGGGTGGGCGTAGTACGTTTCCCCATGCACGAGATGCCGGCGACGCAGGGTATGCTGGACCTGGCCCTGGAGCACATGCGGAAGGCGGGCGGCCGCCGGATCACCGCCATCGACGTGGTGGTGGGGGAGCTGACGAGCATTGTGGACGATTCGGTCCAGTTCTACTTCGATGTCATGAGCCGGGACACGGCCGCATCGGGAGCGGAGCTGCGGTTCCGGCGTGAGGCGGCGGAAGGGCGGTGTGGGGAGTGCGGGCACGCGTGGGACGTGAAGCCGCCGCTGGACCGGATGTGCCCCGAGTGCGGGTCGCTTGCGCTGCGGGTGACGGGCGGTCGTGAATTCTTCGTGGAAAGCATAGAGGTGGACGAATGAAGGTTCCCGTGGTGAAGGAGATCCTGAAGGCGAACGACCAGGTGGCGGGGGAGAACCGGGTGCTGTTCGACGCGCAGGGCATCCGCGTGATCAACGTCATGGCCTCGCCGGGTGCGGGGAAGACGTCCACGATCCTGGCCACGCTGGACCGCCTGCCTGCGGAGCTGTCGCCGGGGGTGATCGAAGGGGACATCGCGAGCAGTATCGACGCGGACAAGATCGCGGAGCGTGGCGTGCCGGTGGTGCAGATCAACACGGGTGGCAACTGTCACCTGGACGCGCCCATGGTGCGGACGGCGCTGGCGCACCTGGAGCTGGACGCCATCGACGTGCTGTTCATCGAGAACGTCGGCAACCTGATCTGCCCGGCCAACTACCGGCTGGGGTCGGACCTGAACCTGGTGATCGGGAGCGTGCCGGAGGGGCACGACAAGCCGTTCAAGTACCCGGGGATCTTCACGGGCGCCGATGTCATCGTGCTGAACAAGGACGACATGACGGAGGCGTTCGAGTTCGACCACGCGGAGTACGAGCGAGGGATCCGGATGGTGAACCCGGACGTGCCGATCTTCCGGCTCTCGTGCAAGACCGGCCAGGGCGTGGACGAGTGGGTGGGCTGGCTGGTGGAGCGACTCGCGTCCCTCGGCCGACCCACGCCGGCCGTTCCGGCCCGCTGATCGCCGACGGCATGAGCGCCACCGCCCCCCCGGTCCGGCGTCGGCTCCGCCTCCGCGTGACGGGTGCGGTGCAGGGGGTGGGAATGCGCCCGTTCCTCTACCGCACCGCGTCCGAGCTGGGGCTCGCCGGGTGGATCCGGAACGACACGCGGGGCGTGATCCTGGAGATGGAGGGCGCCGAGGCGTCGCTCCGCACGCTCGAGGACCGGCTTCGACGCACGCCGCCGCCCCGGGCGGTGATCCAGGAGCTGGCCTCCGAATGGCTGGCCCCCGCGGGCGAGCTGGAGCTCGTGATCCTGCCGAGCGACGCCGCCGGGGAGAAGCGGGCGGTCGTACTTCCGGACCTGGCCACGTGCCCGGCGTGCCTGGAGGACATCGGGGTCCGGGCGGTTCGCGCGGCCGCGCCGGGGCGCGCGGACGAGGCCGCCGCCCCCGACCGCCGCGCTGGCTACGCGTTCACCAACTGCACCGATTGCGGTCCCCGGTTCAGCATCATCCGGGCGCTGCCCTACGACCGGCCCAATACGACAATGGCGGGGTTCACACTCTGCCCCGAGTGCCGCGCGGAGTACGAGAACCCGCTGGACCGACGCTTCCACGCACAGCCCACGGCGTGCCCGTCGTGCGGCCCGCACTTGCGCTTCGAGGACGGCGCGACGGCCGGGGCGGTGACGGCGGCGCCGGAGGGCGATTCCGTGTCCGACGCGGCGGCGATCCGGGCGGCCGCGGCGGCGATCCGGGCGGGGCGGGTGGTGGCGGTGAAGGGGCTGGGCGGGTTCCACCTGGTGGTGGACGCCGGCAACGAGGCGGCGGTGGCGCGGCTGCGGGAGCGGAAGCACCGGCCCACGAAGCCGCTGGCGGTGATGGCCCGGGACCTGGCGATGGCCCGGTCGTTCGCGGAGATCGGGGAGGAGTCGGCGGCGCTGCTGTCATCGCCGGAAGCGCCCATCGTGCTGCTGCCGAAGCGGGAGACGCCGCCGGAACCGGGCGCGGCCTCGCCGGTGGAAGCCGCCCCGCTGGCCCCGGGCGTGGCGCCGGGGAACCCGTACGTGGGCGTCATGCTGCCGTACACGCCGCTCCACCACCTGCTCCTGCGCGAGCTGGACGGCCCGGTGGTGGCGACGAGCGGGAACGTGAGCGATGAGCCCATCTGCACCGACGACGCGGAGGCGGCCGACCGGCTCGGCGGGATCGCCGACGCCTTCCTCTTTCACGACCGTCCCATCGAGCGGCCGGTGGACGACAGCGTGATCCAGTGGATCGCGGGCGCGCCGCGGCCGGTGCGCAGGGCGCGGGGCTACGCCCCGCTGCCGGTGACCGTGCCGGCGGAGCTGCCGCCGATCCTGGCGGTGGGCGGGCACCTCAAGAACACCATCGCGCTGGCCCGGGGCACCGACGTGTTCCTGAGCCAGCACATCGGTGACCTGGAGACGCCGCAGGCGCGGGACGCGTTCGAGCGGGTGATCGCCGATTTCCTGGAGCTCTATGAGATCGAGCCCGGCGTCATCGCGCACGATCAGCATCCGGGCTACGCGTCCACCGCCTGGGCGGTGGCCGCCGCGGACCGCGCGGACGGGCGGCGGCTGGTGGGCGTGCAGCACCACCACGCGCACCTGGCTTCGTGTCTGGCGGACAACCAGGTGGACGGCCCGGCACTGGGCGTCATCTGGGATGGCACCGGGCTCGGCCCGGACGGCGAGATATGGGGGGGCGAGTTCCTGCTGGGCGATGCCGCCGGTTACCAGCGGGTGGCGCACCTGCGGCCCTTCCGGCTTCCGGGCGGCGAGGCGGCCGTGAAGGAGCCGCGGCGGATGGCGCTGGCGCTGGCGCACGCGGCGTGGGGCGAGGTGGGTGTCCGGGGTGCCATGGAAGCGTCGCAGGACCCCGGCGATGGCGAGCCGTGGGACCGCGGCGAGCTGCGGGTGCTGCTCCGGATGCTGGAGACCGGGCTCCGATCCCCGTGGACCACGAGCGCCGGGCGGCTCTTCGACGGTGTGTCCGCGCTGCTGGGGATCCGGCAGCGCGCAGGCTACGAGGGCGAGGCGGCGATGGCGCTGGAGTACGCGGTGGACCGGGCGGAACCCGGGTCGTATGGCCTCGAGGTCCTGAGCGGGGACGGGCCCATGGTGGTGGACTGGACGCCGGCGCTGGAGTCGCTGCTGGAGGACCGTCGGACGGGCGCGCCCGTGGGGGTCATGGCGGCGCGGTTCCACAACGGGCTGGCGGCGGTCATCGCGGACGTGGCGGAGCGGGTGGGTGTGGAGCGGGTGGCGCTGAGCGGTGGGTGCTTCCAGAACACGGTGCTGGCGGAGGAGACGGCGCGGGCGCTGGAGCGGCGCGGGTTAAAGCCACTGCTGCACCGGCGGGTGCCGGCGAACGATGGTGGGCTGGCGCTGGGTCAGGTGGCCGTCGCGGCGGCCGTGATGGCGGCAGCGGTCTAACGGAGAGGGGGGCGGTATGTGTCTCGGAGTGCCGGGCAAGGTGGTGAGCAAGACGGAGAACCCGCTGGGGATGACCATGGGCAAGGTCAGCTTCAGCGGGATCACCAAGGAGTGCTGCATGGCGTACGTGCCGGAGGTGGAGGTGGGCGACTACGTGGTGGTACACGTGGGCTTCGCCATCGCCATCATCGACGAGGCCGAGGCCCGGCGCACCCTCGAGTTCCTGGCGGAGATGGACGACCTGGGCGAGCTCGACATCGAGCAGCCGGCGTAGGGGGTCGGCCATGAAATACATCGACGAGTACCGCAATGAGGGCGACGCGAAGAAGCTGCTGTCGGCGATCCGCGCGCGCGTGACGCGCCCGTGGACGCTCATGGAGATCTGCGGCGGCCAGACGCACACGTTCGTGAAGTTCGGCATCGACCGGATGCTCCCCGACGAGGTCTCGCTGGTGCACGGCCCCGGCTGCCCGGTCTGTGTCACGCCGCTGGAGATGATCGACAAGGCGAACATCATCGCGCGCCGGCCGGAGGTCATCTTCACGTCGTTCGGCGACATGCTCCGCGTGCCCGGCAGCCACGGCGACCTCCTGTCGGCCAAGGCCGAGGGCGCGGACGTGCGCATCGTGTACTCGCCGCTGGACGCGGTGAAGCTGGCGGCGAAGAACCCCGACCGGGAGGTCGTCTTCTTCGCCGTGGGGTTCGAGACGACGGCGCCCGCCAACGCCGCCGCCGTATGGCAGGCCCACCAGCAGGGGATCGAGAACTTCTCCGTGCTCGTCTCCCACGTGCTCGTGCCGCCCGCCATGGAGGCCATCCTCTCCTCCGAGCAGAACCGGGTGCAGGCGTTCCTGGCCGCCGGTCACGTGTGCGCCATCATGGGCTTCACCGAGTACGAGCCGCTGGCGGAGAAGTACCAGGTGCCCATGGTCATCACCGGCTTCGAGCCCACCGACCTGCTCCAGGGCACGCTCATGGCCGTGGAGATGCTCGAGGAGGGCCGCGTGGGCGTGGAAAACCAGTACGTCCGCGCGGTGAACCGGGCGGGGAACGTCCCGGCGCAGGCGCTGGTGATGAAGGTGTTCGGCGTGTCCGACCGGAAGTGGCGGGGGATCGGCGAGATCCCCCGGAGCGGGCTGGTGCTGAACCCCGAGTACCGTGCCCACGACGCGGAGCTGAAGTTCGGCGTGGCAGCGATCTCGGCGGAGGAGTCGTCGGAGTGCATCGCCGGTGTGATCCTCCAGGGTCTCAAGAAGCCCAACGAGTGCCCGGCGTTCGGGACCAGGTGCACGCCCGAGGCCCCGCTGGGCGCGCCCATGGTGAGCTCGGAGGGCGCGTGCGCCGCCTACTACCACTACGGGAGGGTTGATGAGCCGGTCGAGATTGAAGCCCGCTGAGGCCCGGGAAGCGGCCGAGGTGGTGCAGGGCGTGGCCGGCGGTGAGGACAGCGCCACGGCCCGCGCGCCGGACCCGGCGGGGCTCGTCTGCCCCATGCCCATCGACCGTTACCCGACCATCGTGCTGGCTCACGGCGGCGGCGGGAAGTTCAGTCGGATGCTCACGGAGCAGGTGTTCCAGGCGGCGTTCGGGGCTGAATCGCTAGGGCAGCTCCACGACGGCGCGGTGCTGGACGTGGGCGGCGAGCGGCTGGCGTTCTCCACCGACACGTTCGTCATCGACCCGCCCTTCTTCCCGGGCGGCAACATCGGGTCGCTGGCGGTGCACGGCACGGTGAACGACCTGGCCATGTGCGGCGCGCGGCCGCTGGCGCTCTCCACGGGGTTCATCCTGGAGGAGGGGTTCGCCATGGAGAGCCTCTGGACCATCGCCACGTCCATGCAGGCGGCCGCCGCGGAGTCCGGCGTGCGGATCGTCACGGGCGACACGAAGGTGGTGGACCGCGGCAAGGGCGATGGCGTGTTCATCAACACCACGGGCATCGGGATCATCCCCGAGGGGATCGAGATCGCGCCGAGCCGCGCCCGACCTGGCGACGCGGTTCTGGTGAGCGGGTCGATCGCCACCCACGGGATCGCCATCATGAGCGTGCGCGAGGGGCTGGAGTTCGAGACGGCGCTGGAGTCGGACTCGGCGTCGCTGGTGAGCATGGTCCACGCGCTCCTCGACGCCCTCGGCCGCGACGTTCACGTGCTCCGCGACCCCACGCGCGGCGGCGTGGCCAGCGCGGTGAACGAGATCGCCGACACCGCCGGTATGGGCGTTCTGCTGGACGAGACCGCCATCCCGGTGGAGGACCAGGTCCGGGGGGCGTGCGAGATCCTGGGGCTCGACCCGCTCTACGTCGCCAACGAGGGGAAGCTGGTGGCGTTCGTGGCCGCGGACCGTGCGGACGAGGCGCTGGCGGTGCTGCGGGCGCACCCGTTAGGGGGCGACGCGGCGCGGATCGGGACGGTGACGGAGGAGCACCCGGGGAAGGTGTTTCAGCGGAGCCGGATCGGGGGGCTGCGGGTGGTCGAGATGATCTCCGGGGAGCAGTTGCCGCGGATCTGCTAGGGGCAGCAGCCGGGAGGCAGGAGTAAGAGGCAGGAGTAAGAGGCAGGAGTAAGAGGCAGGAGTAAGAGGCAGGAGGCGCGACTTTCATTTCGGCGCCCTTGCCGGACAGGGGAAGGTAGGGCAGGCTCCGTTCCCGCGGCTCTTCGAGGCGAACTGATGGCTGAACATCCGGTACTCGACCTGCGCGGTGGCCCTCCCCCCGGGGCCGCCATCGTGAACGACCCCGTCATGGGGGGGCGGTCGACCAGCGAGCTGACGGCCGGGGACGGGTGCGCGGTCTTCACCGGCCACCTCTCGCTGGAGAACAACGGCGGGTTCGCGTCCGTCCGCCTCCCCACGGACGCTGGCGCCCTCGCCGGGGCGACCACCGTCCGGGCCCGCGTGCGCGGCGATGGCCGCCGCTACGAGCTCCGGCTGCGACCCGGGAAGGAGTTCAGCGAGGTGGCGTACGGCGCCGCCTTCCACGCCCCCGCCGGCGAATGGACGACGGTCGAGCTCCCCCTCGCGGCGTTCGAGCCCAGCTGGCGCGGTCGCCGCCCCCCCGACGCCGCGCCGCTGGACCCGGCCCGTGTCGGAATGGTGGCGTTCATGATCAAGGACGGCCTCGGGGGTGCGTTCCGACTCGAGATTGCGTGGGTGGACGCGGTGCGGGACGGGGAGTGACGCGGGACAGATGGCTGTGAGGTGTCAGGCGTCAGGCGACACGGGGTGATGCTCCGGCCGCCGCCTCTCTTGCCGAACCGGCGAGGGCGTGGCAAGGTAGGGCGGGCTCCGTTCCCGCGGCGCCACGTTGATCAACCCCCTTCACGTGCCGCAGCGGAGGCCGGCCGTAGTGTACTTGTCGAGCTCACCACCCTGAATCAGAGCCGCCGCACGATGAGGCGAATCCCTTTCCGGATAACCGAGTCCACCGCCCGGTTGAGTGAACCAGGATCGTGGGAGCTTCTCCGAAAGGCCGGTAACCGGACCGAAAGCGGTAATCGAGGCGGGAACACAAACGTTATCGGAAACGCGCCTTGAGCGAGACAATCACCAATCGGGCCGACGACACGTCAAGGTTTCTGGAGCCGGAAGTTGAGGGTCCCGTTGGCTTTCGAGAGTGTGACGGTCACAGTCCAGTTCCCCGCCGTACCGGGTCCTGTCTGGAAGGTGCCGTTGCTTGCGAGGCTCCGCGAGTACACTTCCGTACCGGCGGAATCAGTGATGCGGAGATCCGCCGATCCACTGACCAGACTCGATGCTTGGTTGACGCTCGCGGTGGTGCCACTGTTCACCCAGGTGTAGGTGAATGTTTGCGTGACAGCGGACAGCGCCGATACTTGCCACTGAAATGTGTCAGGAATGTTGCTGACTTCCAGTTGATTCTCAGGCCCGACCACGTTCCCGTCGGCGGTGCACCCTCCGACTCCGACGAAGAGTGCCAGGCCCAGCAAGAGGTATCGCATCGCCGGTGCCACTCGGACGTTCTTCATCGGGGATCCCTTAGCTGTGGGAGTCTGAGGGCCCCGGACGCGCGGGCCAAACCTGGAAAAATCGCAAGAACGGTACCGCGGCACTTCCAAGAGCATTCGCCGCTGACAGAGTCAGGCTGTCATGAAAGACTTCGGTGGCGGGGCGGAGGCATGGAGAGCTTGGATTGAGAGCATATGCCTCGTATTGACCCTGGGTCTGGCTGGCGAGTTCAAGAGGGCATTTCGAACGACGAGTTCGGAGTGCCGGCCCTAAGCCAGGAGATTGTCGATTCTTCCTTCATCGGAACGCTCCCTATCAGGAGATCGACATCGAATGTTTGGGCGACGACCCCTCGAGAATGCTCCTAAATGTTTTCTATAACCCAGGATCGGTGGGCACAAAGCTCGAGTACGGGTATCGCGGCACTCCGGTGGTCGTCGACCTCGGGTTCGACTCCACCGCAGGCTTCCACGAGTACGAAATTGAGTGGGCTCCGAGCAGACTAACTTGGAAAGTTGACGGATGCGTGGTCCATTCCCGTGACGTTTGGGCTCCGAGTCCCATTCCCCACCTTCCCCTCGGGCTGAACCTGAACGTATGGCACAGCCGGTCGCGCGCCTTGGCCGGGCCGCTTGACGTGAATGATCTGCCCGCCTGCGCTCAGGTTCGGGAGATACGCGTCTTGGGCTACCCATAAGGCGTCGCCCGTCCTGATCAGTACCCCGTCGGCCTTCACACCTTGCCACGCTACAGGCCGGGCCGCACTCTGGATCTGTTGCCGATGCCGCGGCGCGCTCTGTGACTGGAACGGAACCGTGCGCTATCAAGCCATCACAAGCCCCGAAAGCCCATGAAAACCCCCACCCTCGCCGCGATCCTCATCCTCGCCGCCGCCGCGACCCTCGCCGCGCAGGCCACCGGCCCGGCCGCGACCTTCCAGCCGGCGGACGTCTTCGGTCTGGAGGTGGGAGCGGACCCGCGGATCTCGCCGGACGGGGAGTGGGTGGTGTACGTGCGGACGGGGTTCGACGTGATGGAGGACGGGACGGTGTCGAACCTGTGGCTGGTGCCGTGGTCGGGGGGCGAGGGTCGTCCGTTGACGACGGGGTCGCAGCGGGACGGGTCGCCCCGGTGGTCGCCGGACGGGGGTCGGCTGGCGTACGTGTCGAACGAGGAGGACGGGAGCCAGGTCTGGCTGCGGTGGATGGACGGGAGCGGGGCGGTGGCGAAGCTGACGTCGCTGACGGAGTCGCCGGGTGGGCTGGCGTGGTCGCCGGACGGGCGGTGGCTGGCGTTCACGATGTTCGTGCCGGGGGAGGGCGCGGCGCTGGATGTGGACATGCCGCGGCGGCCGGAGGGCGCGGACTGGGGGCCGGCGTGGACGTACATCGACGCGCTGGACTACCGGTCGGACGGGAACCCGGGGTTCATCCGGGCGGGGCACCGGCAGCTGTTCGTGCTGCCGGCGGAGGGGGGGACGCCGCGGCAGGTGACCAGCGGGCCGTACGACCACGGCGCGCCGTCGTGGACGCCGGACGGCCGCGGGCTCGTCTTCTCCGCCAACCGCCACGACGACCGGGAGCGGATGCCGCGGAACACGGAGCTGTGGCGGGTGGACGTGGCGACGGGCGCGCTGACGCAGCTCACCGACCGGTTCGGTCCGGACGGGAGCCCGGCGGTGTCGCCGGACGGCCGCCGCATCGCCTTCATCGGGTACGATGACGCGTTCCAGGGCTACCAGAATACTCGCCTCTACGTCATGGACGCGGATGGCACGAACCGCCGGGAGCTGGCGGCGTCGCTGGACCGGGGTCTGGGCGGCCCCGTGTGGAGCGCGGACGGCCGGGGCCTCTATATCGACTACGACAGCGAGGGGACGGGCCGGCTGGCGTACGTGGATGTGTCGAGTGGTGGGGTGAGGGAGCTGGCGGACCGGGTGGGCGGGCTGAGCCTGGGGCGGCCGTACGGCGGCGGGTCGTGGAGCGTGGCCCGGAACGGCCGGTTCGCGTTCACGCGGTCGTCGCCCGCGCGGCCGGCGGAGGTGGCGGTGGGCGAGCGTCGTCGCCCGGGGCAGGCCCGACTCGTCACAGCCCTCAACGCGGACCTGCTGGGCCACAAGACGCTGGGGCAGGTGGAGGAGCTGTGGTGGGAGTCGTCGTACGACGGTCGGCGGATCCAAGGCTGGGTCGTCACGCCGCCGGGGTTCGACGCGTCGCGGGAGTACCCGCTGATCCTGGAGATCCACGGCGGACCGTTCGCGAACTACGGGCCCCGCTTCGCCGCCGAGGTCCAGCTTTATGCGGCCGCCGGGTACGTGGTGCTGTACACGAACCCGCGGGGGAGCACGTCGTACGGCGAGGAGTTCGGGAACCTGATCCACCACGCGTACCCGTCGCAGGACTACGACGACATGATGAGCGGCGTGGACGCGGTGATGGGGCGGGGGTACGTGGACCCGGCCCGGCTGTACGTGACGGGTGGGAGCGGCGGCGGCGTGCTCACGGCGTGGATCGTGGGGAGCACGGACCGGTTCCGGGCGGCCGTGGTCCAGAAGCCGGTGATCAACTGGTCGAGCTTCGTGCTGCACGCCGACGCGCCGGCCACCTTCTGGCGCTACTGGTTCCCGGGCCCGCCGTGGGAGTACCCGGAGCACTACTGGGCCCGGTCGCCGCTGTCACGGGTGGGGAATGTTTCGACGCCCACCATGCTCATCAGCGGCGAGGCTGGACTACCGCACGCCCACGTCGGAGAGCGAGCAGTACTACGCGGCGCTGCAGATCCGGGAGGTGCCGAGCGCGCTTGTGCGGGTCCCGGACGCGTCGCATGGGATCGCGAACAAGCCGAGCAACCTGATCGAGAAGGTGGCGTACGTGCTGGGGTGGTTCGGGAAGTGGGGCGGGGTGGCTCGCTGACGCTCGCAGGGTGGCTCGCTGGCGCTCGCAGGGTGGCTCGCTGATGCTCGCAGGGTGGCTCGCTGACGCTCGCAGGGTGGCTCGCTGACGCTCGCAGGGTGGCTCGCTGACGCTCGCAGGGTGGCTCGCTGGCGCTCGCAGGGTGGCTCGCTGATGCTCGCAGGGTGGCTCGCTGGCGCTCGCAGGGTGGCTCGGCTGCACGGGACATATTCCGGCGGACTCCCAATCAATCCCGGAGGCAGGATTGTTTGGGGCCTCGACCGGGTTGGGCGTGGGTGAGAGGCGGAATCCCGAGGTGAGCGGAGCGCAGCAGACCCCGGCTCACAGGTGTGTCTCGGTACCGGATCGAGCGGAAACGACCGCGGGCCGCGCCGGGGGTCTGGCTGCGCGGCGGCCGGGTGGTCGGGGAAGTCTGCGCATGGGAAGTGGTACAGCGGGCGCCCGGCTGGCGGCAAGAGGCTCGCGGCGAGGCCGCTGCGGCAAATTGTGTCATCCCAGGGGGTTTGTCAGGCGATGAGGGCCGCGGTATGTTGCCGCAGCCCCCCGCGCGGCGCGATCGCCGCTGCCACACCCTTGCGAAACGGACGGTACCCTATGCGGGCTGGCCCGACACGACGGCTGCATCCGACCTCGCGGTTCTTCGCGACCCTCCTTGCCCTTCTCATCGTTCTCACGCTGATGCCCGGCGCCACCGCGCCGGGCGCGGCCCAGGAGCCGGCGACGGCTCCGCTGGGGTCGGCCGCGGCCCAGGGGTCGGTCCCGCTGGACACGGCGGTGGTGACGGGGACGCTGGACAACGGGCTGCGCTACTTCATCCGGGGGAACCGCCGGCCTGAAGCGCGGGCGGAGCTGCGGCTGGTGGTGAATGCGGGGTCGGTGCTGGAGGACGAGTCGCAGCGGGGGCTGGCGCACTTCGTGGAGCACATGGCGTTCAACGGGACGCGGAACTTCGCGAAGCAGGAGCTGGTGGACTACCTGGAGTCGATCGGGATGCGGTTCGGCCCGGACCTGAACGCGTACACGTCGTTCGACGAGACGGTGTACATGCTTACGGTGCCGACGGACAGCGCGGGTCTGCTGGAGCGAGGGCTCGGGATCCTGGAGGACTGGGCGTGGGGTCAGACGTTCGACCCGGACGAGGTGGAGAAGGAGCGCGGGGTGGTGGTGGAGGAGTGGCGTCTGGGGCGTGGGGCGCAGGCGCGGATGATGGACGAGCAGCTGCCGGTGCTGTTCCACGGGTCGCGCTACGCGGAGCGGCTGCCCATCGGGGAGCGGGAGGTGCTGGACAGTTTCGACGTGGAGACACTGGAGCGGTTCTACCGGGACTGGTACCGCCCGGACGTTATGGCGGTGGTGGCGGTGGGCGACTTCGACACGGCGCGGGTCGAGGCGCTGGTGCGGGAGCGGTTCAGCGGGATCCCCACGCCGGCGCGGCCACGGCCGCGGCCGGAGTACGGGCTGCCGTCCCACGAGGAGACGCTGTTCGCCATCGCCACGGACCCGGAGGCGACGGGGTCGCAGGTGGCGCTGTACCACAAGCTGCCGCCGCTCCGCACGGGGACGGTGGACGCGTATCGTGAGCGGGTGGTGGAGCGGCTGTTCCTGGGGATGCTCAACGAACGGCTGCGGGAGCTGACGCAGCAGGCGGACCCGCCGTTCCTGGGGGCGGGGTCGGGGAAGGGCTCGTTCGTGGGCGGCGCGGAGATCCACACGCTGTCGGCGAGCGTGCCGGATGGCGGGATCGTGCGGGGCCTGGACGCGCTGCTGACGGAAGCGGAGCGGGTGGCGCGTCACGGGTTCACATCGGGTGAGCTGGAGCGGCAGAAGACCGTGGTCCTGCGGCGGCTGGAGCAGGCGTTCGCGGAGCGGGAGAAGACGGAGTCGAGACGGCTCGCGGGGGAGTACATCCAGCACTTCCTCCGCGGCGAGCCCGCGCCGGGCATCGCATACGACTACGCGTTCCACCAGCGGGTGCTGCCGGGCGTGACGCTGGCGGAGGTGGACGCGCTGGCGGCGTCCTGGATCAAGGACCACAGCCGGGTGGTGCTGGTGAGCGCGCCGGAGAAGGCGGACGTCCCCGTCCCGGACGAGGCGGAGCTGCGAGCGGCCATGCGGGCGGCGCTGGACCGGCCGGTGCTGGCGTTCGAGGACGAGGTGGTGGACGAGCCGCTCGTCGCCCGGATCCCGGAGCCGACGGCCATCGTGAGCGAGTCGGAGATCCCGGAGCTCGGGATCACGGAGTGGGAGCTGGCGAACGGCGTGCGCGTCGTGCTCAAGCCCACGGACTTCCAGGACGACCAGGTCCTGCTCGGCGCGCTGAGTCCCGGCGGGGGCGGCCGTGTCTCCGACGACGAGTACCTCTCTGCCATGATGGCGGCCCCGGTGGCGTCCATGAGCGGCTTCGGCCCGTTCAGCATGACGGAGCTCCAGAAGAAGCTGGCGGGGAAGGCGGTGATGGTCTCGCCGTGGATCAGCGAGGGCGAGGAGGGGTTCCAGGGCCAGGCCTCGCCCAGCGACCTGGAGACCCTGTTCCAGCTGGTGTACCTCGAGTTCACCGCGCCCCGCGTCGACAGCGCCGCGTTCCAGTCGCTGAAGAGCCGGTACTCGGCCATCCTGACCAACCGGGGCGCGAGCCCGGAGGCGGTCTTCACCGACACCATCAGCGTAACCATGGCCGACTACCACCCGCGGGCCCGGCCGCTGTCGCCGGAGCTCCTGGACGAGCTGGACCTGGGCGTCGCCATGGCCACGTACCGGGACCGGTTCGCGGATGCCAGCGACTTCACGTTCGTGCTCCTGGGCAGCTTCGACATTGCCGGCGTACGGCCGCTGGTCCAGCGGTACCTGGGCGGCCTGCCCTCCACCGGTCGGGTGGAGGAGCGCGCCTGGGTCGACATGGACCCGCCCCCCGGCGTGATCGAGAAGACGGTCCGGAAGGGGACGGAGCCGAAGGCCTCCGCCCACATCCGCTACACCGGCCCCGCCGAGTACAGCGATGCCGCCGCGGAGACCATGAGCCTCATGGTGGAGGTGCTGCGGATCCGGCTCCGGGACGTGCTGCGGGAGGACATGGGCGGGACGTACGGCGTGCAGATCCGCGGCAGCCTCGAGCGGGGTCCCGACGAGGAGTACGACGTCGGCATCCAGTTCGGCACCGACCCCGACCGCGTCGAGGAGCTGACCGCCGCCGTGGCCACCGAGCTCGAGCGGCTCCGGGCCGACGGGCCCACGCCCGACGAGATGCAGAAGGTGCGGGAGATCCGCCGGCGCGCGATGGAGGTGAACCGCGAGCGCAACGAGTACTGGCTCAGCCAGCTCTACGAACGCTACCGCTTCGACGAGGACCCGCGGTCGATCCTCGAGGAGGGGGAGCGCGTGGACGCGGTGACGGCCGCGGACGTGCGGGAGGCGGCGCGGCGGTATCTCGGGGAGGATCGGGTGGCGCGGTTCTTTTTGTATCCGGAGGTGGCTCGCTGACGCTCGCAGGGTGGCTCGCTGACGCTCGCAGGGTGGCTCGCTGACGCTCGCAGGGTGGCTCGCTGACGCTCGCAGGGTGGCTCGCTGACGCTCGCAGGGTGGCTCGCTGACGCTCGCAGGGTGGCTCGGCCCGTGGCCTCGCAGGGCTCGGCTGCGCTCGCGTGTAGTTCTACCGAATGGGAATATAGCTGACAATGTTTCAGGGATCTCCCCACTGACAGGCGTGGTCTGGGGGGCGAGGGTTGAGGATGGGATATCGCGAGCGAGGGGTCCGGTTCTGGGGGGTGGCGGCGGTCGCGCTGGTGGCGCTGGTGGGGTCGGCGCACTTCGCGGGAGTGCGGCTGGTGGACGCGTGGCGGGCGCGGGGGTTGGAGCGTGCGCCGGCGGTGTCGGTGCAGCTGCTGGACGGGAGCGTGGTGTCGCTGTCGTCGCTCGAGGGGAAGGTCGTGCTGCTGAACTTCTGGGCGACGTGGTGTCCGCCGTGTCGGCTGGAGATGCCGGGGTTCCAGCGGGTCTATGACGCGCGGCGGGATGACGGGTTCACGATCGTGGGGCTGTCGACGGACCAGCTCCCGGACGAGGCGATCCGGACGTTCCTGGAGCAGCGTGGGATCGAGTACCCGGTAGGCCGGGTGACGCGCTACGTGGCGGACGCGTACGGCGGTGCGAACACGCTGCCGACGTCGTTCCTGATCGACGCGGACGGTCGGATCCGGCGGCAGGTGACGGGCGCGTACGATGAGACGGAGCTGGTGCGGGACGTGGACGGTCTGCTGCGCGAGGCGGGGCTGGAGCCCACGGGCGAGGTGGCGGTGTACCGTCCGGAGCCGCCGAACGAGGGCGAGGCGGAGGCGGTGGGGCACGTGACGGGGGCGGCCGATGCGCCCATCACGGTGATCGAGTTCAGCGACTACGGCTGCGGCTACTGCAGCCGCTTCACCCGCGAGAGCTTCCCAGCGCTCTACAAGGAGTTCATCGACGCCGGGTCCGTGCGCTGGGTGCACCTGCCGTTCGTGCTGGGCAAGTTCCCGAACGCGGAGCTGGCGGCGGCTGCGGCGGTGTGCGCGTCGGAGCAGGGGGAGTCGGTGTTCCAGGCCACGCACCAGACGCTGTTCCGGCGGCAGGCGGAGTGGCGTTCGACGGCGGACGCGGCGGCGCTGCTGCGCGGCTGGGTGGAGGCCGCCGGCGGCGATGGCGAGGCGCTGGCCGCGTGCCTCGAGGACGACCGCCCCCGCGCCGACCTGGCCCGCGTCGAGGAGATCGCCATGCGCGCCAACGTCGCGGCCACACCCACGTTCTTCGTGAACGGTCAGCGCGTCGAGGGCGCGCTGCCGCTGGAAGCGTTCCAGGAAGGGTTCCGGTCGATGCTGCGGTAGCGGGGCCTACCCGGCCGCGCCAATCAGCTCCTCCAGGTCGTGGATCCAGCGGTCGCCGTTCTCGTGGGCCTCCAAGCAGATCCCGACGGCCTGGACCATCTGCGGCGGGGAGACGGGCTTGGTGACCAGGGCGCAGAAGCCCGCCTCCCGGATCCGCTCCTGCGCCGGGTCCGACGTGTGATGGCGACCACCGGAATGTCCCGGGTCACCGGGTTCTCCTTGAGGAGGGCGATGGCCGCCCAGCCGTCCACCTCGGGCATGATGAGGTCCAGGAAGATGAGGTCCGGCCGGTGCTTCAGCGCGATCTCCACGGCCTCCCTCCCTGGATCTTTCCGTGCAGGAGGAGGGGCGGCGGCGCCCCGGAGCGGGGAGCGGGACACGCAGGAGTCGCGCCCCGGCGCGTGTGACGGCCTCCCCGCGGGTCCGCGCCGCGGGCGGGGTTGCGGTGCCGGGCGCCGGGCGACAACGTTTCGATCGAGACCCGTGGCCGCGGCGGCTTTTCGACCCCCTTCTCGCGCCGCAGCGGGTTCGCCGTGTTGAGCATCGACACCATGGAGTGCCCTCATTCGATATCTCCGCATACTGGTGATCCTGGCAGTGTACGCACTCGTGCAGCCCGGGCGAGCCGCCGCCCAGGTCGAAGATCGGGCGGCGTTCGAGGGAGCCGTGCAGCGGGTAGTCCAGGAGCTCGGGCCGCATATCGTGCCCAGGGTGGATCCTCGCCCGGTGGCGGGATGGACAGGACCCGGATACTGCAGGGGTCCGCGCGGTGGAAGAGTGGCGCGCGCGGTGTCAGGACCACGCGCCGGACGGCGTGCATGTGGTCCTGAGTCTGCCGCGCGCGGATATGGACGGCGGTGGTACGGAGTACCGGGTCGTCGGCTACGGGGATGGGTGCGTGTGGGGCTGGGACGTCGTGGTCGCGAAGGGCGGCGCCGAGGTCGAGCTGCGGGGCGGTATCGACACCTGCACCTGAGGCAGAGAAGGGAGATACGTAGATGAACGACGCCGAATGGTGGGTCCCACCGAGGCCGATCCTCTGGATCCTGGGCGCGCTCTTCGTGGGCAACGTCGTGACCACCGCGATCCCGTCCCTGGGCGGCGCGCTCGCGCTCCACGCACCGCTCTGGAGCCAGCCCCTCAACCTGCCGCGCGTGGCCACCTTCTCGCTCGTGCACGGGGGCACGCTGCACTGGGCCTTCTCGTCGGCCTGGATCCTCCTTGCCGCGCTGGTCCTCAAGGGACGGTTGGACGAACGCTGGATGGTCGGGGCGCTCGTGGCCGGCGCCGTGGCGGGCGCGCTCGCATTCGGCTGGTCGGCCTCCGACGGCGTGATGGTCGGCAGCACCGCCGCGGGGTGGGCACTGGCGTGGGCCGCGGTCGGAGCGTTCACCCGGGATCCCGGCCGCTTCGGAGGGTGGCGTCGGGCCTACGTTACCCTGCTGCCGCTCTTCGTCGTCGCTCTCGCGGCGGGCGGACTGTTCCCTCCCGTGGGGGTATTCGCGGCGGGTGCGGTCGGGGTGCTGATCGGCCGTGAGGCCATGACCCGGATCCGGGAATCCAGCGCGGGACTCGCCCTTGCGCGAGGCAATCGATGAACCGGCCCCGGCCCCGCACCGGGGCCGATGGGCATGGACTCGGAGTGGCTCGTGCTCCGGCTGGACGAGGACCAGCGGGTCGTGGAGCACCGGGTCGTCACCGACTGATCACGATCGACGAGGGGGGATGATGGGGGACTGGATCTGGACATACGCGGGCCTGGCGCTGGGGATGGCGATCGGCGTGTACGCGATCTGGGTCTACCCGGCGGAGGTCGAGGCGAAGAGAAAGGCCGGCAAGGTCCGCAGTATCTCCGTGGACCTGGTCCGCTGGGTCCGTCTGAGCGGCGTCCTTGTGCTCGTGCTCGTGGGCGTCCTGGCCGTCGCTCTGACGGCATGCACGCACGCACGTCCCGGCGCGGGGCCGGCGGACACCGCGCAGGTCTACGCCACGCTCCTCCGCGACGTGGTCCTGGCCGAGGGCTGGGGCGGCCCGGTCGCCGAGCGGGAGCAGCGAAACCCCGTACGGCAGCTGGTCCTCCAGGCGGAGACGGCCACCGAAGCGCCCCGCGAGATCGGTGCGTTCGAACGCGACGGTCTGCCCATGCTGTCGCCCACCACGATCGACGACTACGAGCGCCGCTACGAGCTCGGCCTCCAGGACGCCCGCCTCGAGGGCGTGGGCGAGTACCACTGGGTCCCCCGGGATTCGATGTTCTCCCTCGCGAACGGCCGGGGCTGGCGTGAATTCTACCGGAAGTATCCAGGGGCGCCCGGCTTCGTCGCCTTCTCGAGGGCGGGATTCGGGGAGGGCGGGGACCAGGCGCTCGTATACATGGAGCTCGGGCGGGGCGGCACCTGGGGCGATGGGGCGCTGTACGTGCTGGAGCGTACCGGGGATAGGTGGGAGATAGTGGGCAAAAACAGTCTCTGGCAAGCGTAAGGTCGCAATGCTCGCAAGGTATGGCTGGACTGCGGTTGCACTGCTGACGCTGGCGTGCGCGGCGCCCGATCGTCAGCCCGAGCGCACGGCGCTGCCCATGCCTGCAGGGGGCGACACCGTCCTCCTCCTCGGCGGCACCGTCGTGCGGCGAGGCGCCCCGAACGAGCGCCTGGACCTCCTGCTGGACCGCCGCAACGGGCATCTCGTCCTGGCCGCCACGGCCGACGACTCGCACCTCGAGGCACCCGATACCCTCGACATCAGCGGGCTCTACGTGCACTCCGCGAGCATGCTCGAAGCGATGGTCGATACCAGCCACGTCCCGACCCGGCCGGCATTCCTCGGCCATGTACGTGATCCGCGAGGGCGCGGGCGAGGCGTCGCCGGCCCGGTGGCGCGTCGATGGCCGCGAGGTCCAGCGGATCGAGCCGGAGGAGAGCCATCCTCCGGGGCCCGTTGATGATCGTGTCGGCTGCTACGCGCTGGAGCGGGGGGAGTGGAGCGACCCGTCGTTCGACCCGACTCGCTACCCGCGGCTCTGGTTTCCCGATACCGTCCGACTGAGCTGGCAGTACCACTTCCCGGTCGGTCCCGATCCCTACCTGGTCGCCACGAACGCCGCCGGGCGGGTCGAGAACGCCGAGATCACATACTACGCCTGGTCGCCCGTGGCGCCCGATTCGGTTCACGTGGAGTTCTGGGACCCGCACATGGGGACGCGGTTCGAGGGGCGTGCCATGGCCGGCGGGTTCGAGGGTCGGCTGGCCCTCTATGGGGTCGGGGGCGTCGAGGCGCCTGCGCGGCTGAGGAGCGTCGAATGCCGCGATCCGTAGAGCCGAACCCGTAGAGCGACTGATGTTCACCCGCTGCACCGCCTGCCACGCCCGCCTAGGTACCAACGACGTCCTGGAGCCGTTCCCCGTGGGACGACGACTCGCGTTCGACGCCGCCACCGGCCGGCTCTGGGTCCTCTGCACCGCCTGCCGCGCTTGGAACCTCGCCCCGATCGAGGAGCGCTGGGAGGCCGTGGAGACGGCCGAGCGGCTGTTCGAGGGCGCTGTCGTCGGGGCGTCGACGGAGAACGTGGCGCTGGGTCGCCTGCGCGATGGGACGGAGCTGGTGCGCGTGGGCCGGGTGGAGCGGCCGGAGCTCGCGGCGTGGCGCTACGGGAAGCGGCTCCTGCGACGGTTCTGGGGGAACCAGGTGGTGGGCGGGGTGCAGGGCGGGATCATCGGCGCCGCCGGGTTCACCGCGCTGGGGCCTCTTGGAGCCATGGCGGTGTTCGGCGCCGCGGCGGTGACTGTCCTGGCCGTGCGGGACCGGCGGCCGTTGACCCGGACCGACGACGGAGTCGTCGTCCGGCGCGGCGATGCCACGGGCGCCCTCATGCTGCCGAGCGACAGCGTCCACGGCTGGCTCCTCGAGATGCCCCGCCGGGGTCAGGACCCCATCGTCGTGGAAGGCTCCGAGGCCGTCCGCATTCTGCGTCGCATTCTGCCGCGGGTCACCGCCGGCAAGGCACGCCCCCGGGTGATACGGAACGCCGTATCGGAGGTGGAGCGGCTGGGCACGCCGGAGCGGGTGCTGCGGGAGGCCGCCACCGACCTGGGCGACATGGACAACATGGACCAGGTCGACGCGTGGTCCCGGCTCCACGCCCGCCCCCACCGCATCGCCACCGGCCACCCCACCCTCTGCCTCGCCCTCGAGATCGCCGCCAACGAGGAGACGGAGCGGCGCGCGCTGGACGGCGAGCTGGGGCTCATCGAGCGCGAGTGGCGCGAGGCGCAGGAGCTGGCGCGGATCACCGACGACCTGCTGATGCCGACCGCCATCGCCGCACGGCTCCGCGAACTGCGGGGGGCGGTTGACACCTGACTCTACGAAAAAAGGACCCGCCCCCCCGATAAGAGGGGCGGGTCCAGGGAGGATCGCATTCACTGTTCAAATGCCCGATCCCAGTGTCGATCGGACTGGAGCTCCTTGAGGGGATGATACCCGAGGAAGGATCGGCAGTTCAAGGACGGCATCGGTTTCGTGGAGCGAAAGGCCTGGGTTTGCGGGCGCCGGATATACAAGCGGTTGGCGTCGACGTGTGCCGGATCACTGTTCCGTCTGATCCGGCATCGCAGGAGGGAGTAATCGTCGAACGGGACCGGTAAGCTTGTGAGGTGCTGGTGGTTTTGAAGATGGTGGCGCACTGTTGGGATTGGCGCGGCGGGTCGCCAGCCTCGAACGTTAGCTGACATGCTCGAGAAGGGAGTCGTGTGGCTGATGGAAACAGAGATTCGCAGGGGACGTCGTCAGTTTCAGGCTGTCATGGTTGCAGCCCTGGCTGTCGTCGTGGTGCCATCCTTCATGGTAGTCATTTACACCGGTGAGTGGATTGGGTTAGGCGGTCAGGTGATTTTCGTTGGCCTGGCAGGTGCTCTCGTCTACACTGGTGCGAAATGGGCACGGTGGGGGCTTGCCCTGTGGTTCGGGCTCATGGGGCTCATCGTCCTGCTGGCCGGGTTCGTCGCCGCGGGTCTGAGCCTTCGACCGTCGATCAGAGATGTGGCTCCGCACATTCTGCTGGGTGTGCTGTATGAAATATTCGCGATGATCTTCGCGCTGTCATTCGGGATCGATGGGTGGCTGGATTTTCGGGGGCAGCGGGCTCGAGAACTGGCCAATGGAGGCCCAGAGTCGCACATCAGCTAGCAACCGGTCGGCGCCTCGGAGAACCCGCCGCGGCCGTGCAGAGCTGGTGATGGCGCAGATCTTCCTGGTCGTGGGCCCAGAGGCCGGCGTAGCAGTCGGCCTGGAGCTCCATGCGGACGGAGGCGCTGCCGGGCCCGCTCTCCTGGTAGCCGCTGAAGCTCTCCATGGCGCCCGTGAGGTGCTGGACATGATGGCCGACCTCGTGGGCGATGACGTAGGCTTGGGCGAAGTCGCCGGCGGCGCCGTAGCGGTCGGGGAGCTGCCGAAAGAACCCGAGGTCGATGTAGACCTGGGCGTCCCGGGGGCAGTAGAAGGGCCCGACGGCGGAGTTGGCGGTGCCGCAGGCGGAGGCGAGCGACTTGCGACGACGTGAGCCGCGTGACACGTTTTCCAGACCCGTGGCCGCGGCGGCTTTCAACCCCCTTCTCGCGCCCCAACGGGTTCGCCTTGATGCATTCTAGCGAACTCAGCTTCGGCAATGCTACCGCCGAAGGCAGCATCACGAACTGGGTTTCGCTAATCCAGTAGTTATGCTGCCATGCGCACGTGGAGACCTCAGATGCGATGGGACTTGATGCGGCAGGTGCCATGCTCGGGCGATCGGATCGGCTGACGTCGAGATGCTGATGCGCTTGCGGCACTGGTTCGTGCAGTCTGACGCGAGCTGCAGGTCTGTCGAGGTCATCGGATGCTCGCGAAGCGGACTGGTCGATGCGACGAACGGCTGGAGAGCATCGGCTGGACGGTCGTGGCACTGGGCGCACTGCGGATAACAAACGGTTGGCGCCTGCGCTCGCCTGCGCGCCGCTCCGGAGAACCCGCCGCGGCCGTCTGGAAGCTGGAGAGGTCGTGGAGTTTCGAAGGCGGTCGCGCGCTGGAGGTTTCGGCGCGGCGGGTCGCCAACCTGGAAACGTTAACCGCCATGTCCGCACAGGAAGACTGCTGGGTTGCTTCGCCAGGTCGATCGCAGCTGGCTGGCCGTGGGACGCAGCTGAGTTCGGCTGCGAGCGCGTAGCGGAAGTTCGTGATGAGCGGCTGTTCGAGAGCAGACGGCTGGAGGCCGCGAGTCTAGTGCTCGAGAGGTCGGCAGAGGCCGGGCGCGCACAGCGGCTAACAAACGGTTGGCGCCTGCGCTGCCTTCGGTCGCTCCGGAGAACCCGCCGCGGCCGTCTGGAGCTGGTGAGGGTCGTGAAGTTTCGAAGGCGGTCGGCGCGCTGGAGGTCGGCGCGGCCGGGTCGCCAACCTGGAAACGTTAAGCGCCACCGCCGGAGAGGAGTCGCGATGGTACGCGGTATGGTCATGGTGTTTTTGGCGGGCCTGCTTGCATCCTGCGGATCTGGCTCTTCGACGGATCAGGAGCCGGAGGCGGAGTCTTCTAGCATTTCCGATGAAGTTCCGGGGCTCGCGTTCCAGAAGGTGGCTTGGACTGTCCTAGGAGAGGTTCAGCGCGGGAGCTCCGAGACAGTTCCTCTGGGAGTGCTCGACGTTACTCGTCGCCAAGTTTGTGCACCGGGATCATCCCCTTGCCGAATGGTCTCTGAGGAACTCCCAATTCCTCAGCGGGCTCGCGAAGCAGTGGCGGAACACGGTCAACCCGTCCGATTCGTGAGCGTTGCAAATGGCGTGTGTCCGGACGCGGTGTGGCTGGGCTTTGCCGCGGCACGGGTACTAGGACGGGATTCCTTTGCCGTGACCATTGACTTAGTTGATACCCGGCAACCGTACCCTCGAATGGAACTAGGTCGGGAGTACATGCTGGTGTGTGAGGAGCGGTATTGTGCCGTCGCCTCCATTCGGCCTGGGGAAGAACCGGATGTGGAACTGAAGTACGCATCCGAAGCAGAGTGTGAATTCGAGAACGCCGCGGAAGAGCCATCGCTGGACGGCGGCGCTTAACAAACGGTTGGCGCCTGCGCGGCCTGCGGCCGCTCCGGAGAACCCGCCGCGGCCGTCTTGGAGCTGGTGAGAGAGTCGTGAGTTTCGAAGGCGGTCGCGCGCTGGAGGTTTCGGCGCGGCGGGTCGCCAACCTGGAAACGTTAAATGCCATCACGTAGCGTGTTTCCAGGCGTTAGATTGGTGGCAGCTTAACGGGAGGATCTGAATGAAGTATCGGGTGCTGGTAGAGCAGGACGAGGACGGATTCTTCGCGGCGGAGGTTCCGGCGCTGCCCGGGTGTGTCAGCCAGGGCGCGACGCGGCAGGAGGCGCTCGAGAACATCAGGGAGGCGATCGCCGGGTACCTTGAGAGCCTGGATGATCACCAGGAGCCGGTGCCGCCCTCGATCCACGAAGAGATCGTCGAGGTATAATGGCGGAGCTGCCAGTCGTCTCAGGACGCGAGGCAGTGAAGGCGTTCGGTAAGCTCGGGTATCGAGTCGACCGTCAACGTGGAAGTCACATCATTCTGAGACAGGCGGAACCCCCTCATCGCCGCCTGACAATTCCAGACCACAAAGAAGTTCGAAAAGGGACGCTGCGCGCGTTGATTCGTCAGGCTGGCCTGACGGTCGACGAGTTCGTGGCTCTCTTGTAGGGCCGGGGAACAGCCCGTTCGAGACAGGTCTTGATGCTGGACGGGCGTGACGGCAGTTAACACGTATGAGGCCCCGGGCGTCAAGGGTGCGCACGAGTACGAGGCCGTTGCGAGGCAACGGAGCAGCTTTGAGATCGGCCGGTGACCCTGACTTGGTTTCGACTCTTGGCTGCAGATTAGGCTCTGCACCAAACACGTATTGAGGCTCGAGGCCTAGAAATTCATTCTGACCCTCGCATCCGGCCTATTCAAAGGAGACGGGCTCGCCATGAGGCGTCCAGTTATCTCCGGGCTCGGGGGAGGGGCAGAGCCTGCAAGCCGAGCATCTATGTAGATGAGCGAGAAGGGTGTCCAATCAAACGGCCGCGGTGCCGGACGTGTGGTGCCCATGGAGCCGGGTTCAGGTGCTTCGAGCACATTGGTTACGAACTCCCATGAGGGCTCTGTCTTTGGCGGCTCGAGTTATACGCCGGGCTCACCCTCCTCACTCTGCTCAGTTCGGAAAGAAGCGATCCATATCGAACGCTCGCTTTTGCTTGAGCATGAAGTAGTTGGCGCGGCCGAGCTTGGCGGCCAGGATGCTGAGCGCTTTGCCTTTGCCATAGCGCCGCCGCAGCCGCTTGATGTGCTGCTTCCCGCTCGGGTTGTTGTGGAGGAAGCAGACGGCCGCCTCGGAGTAGGCCCATTTGAGATGGGCGTTTCCGATCTTCGCGCCGGAGGTGCCCAGGCGTTTGCCGGCGGATTCCTTGGGTGCTTTCACGAGTCGAGCGTACGAGCTGAAGTTCTGGACTCGCGGAAATCGTTCAATGGTGTGGATCTCATAGAGGATCGTGAGCCCCAGGATTCGGCCGATGCCGGGGGTGGTCTGGAGCACGTGGAGTGAATGGGCGTTGTGCCGACTGGCCTGGCGCTGCACCGTCTTCTCGAGTTCCTTGATCACCGTGTCGTACGTAGTGCAGAGCTGGAGGTCGGCTTGAACGGTGTGGCGGACGATCGGGTCCTTGAATTGGGCTGGGATCGCTTCGCGGCTCTTCTTCGTAAGGAGCGTTCCCTTCGGGGCCGGCAGGTTGTATTGGTGGAAGGTGTTGCGGACGTGCGAGAGCATCTCGCTCCGCTTCCGAGTGAAGTAGAGTCGGCGGCGAAGCAGGTCGCGAGTCGCGCGCATTGCAGGCGGATACACATAGGCCTGCGGGATGACGCCACCTCGGAGCAGGACCACGAGCTTCTCGGAGTCGATGCGGTCGTTCTTGGTCTTGGCGCCGTGGATCGCTTTCAGGTAGAGGGCGTGAGCCAGGACGAAGGCAATCCCGTGCTCAGCACAGAGATCGGCGAGCCAATACCAACAGAAGATGCATTCGGCACAGACGACCAGATCCTCCATGTACGGCCGAACGGCCTGCAGAAATTCTTCGGGTGTGCAGTCCGCCCGCTCGTGGAGCAGGATGGTGCCCTGGTGGTCGGTGACGCACAGGTACATGGTCCGGGCGTGGAGGTCGACGCCGCAGTAGTAGCGGTGGGAGCCGCGGTAGAAGCGCATGAGGTCCCCTCCTGGGGTGAGTGGATGCTTTGGTTGGCACCTGACATCCTGCCTGCCCCGTTGGGACAGGTCCAGGAGGGGCCTCGATGAGTATCAAACGGTTGGCGCCTCCGCGTCCTGCGGCCGCTCCGGAGAACCCGCCGCGGCCGTCTGGGACCTGGTGAGGTTCGTGAAGTTTCGAAGGCAGCCGCGCGCTGGAGGTATCGGCGCGTCGGGTCGCCAACCTGGGAACGTTATGTGCCACCCGCTCGCGGGGCTGGCAATCGTCCACAGATAAGATGAAGGGGGCGCGTGATAGAACCGGTTGCGGTTATCGGGGCGGGTTCGTTGGCGGTCGCGATCTGGCTGGCCTGGGGTGGGGTCCGGTGGTTGAGGGTTGCGAGCCAGGGCAGTTGGCAGTGCAACGGCTTTCGCGTCGACCCCCGGCACGCGTATCAAAGGAGTGCCATAAAGGGCTTCGGCGCTGTGGCCGTACTCGGTTGCGCTGTGGCCTTCGCATTGGGGGCCCACGTGTTGTGGGCCATCGCTGGGCCACCGGTCATCATCCTGGACGTCTTCTTAGCTGAGCGGGTCTGGTATCGTCTCTTGCAGAAGCGGCCCGTGTAGCTGTCGCCGCCCGGGATGCTCCCCCAGGAGCGAACACTCTAGTTCATACACGTGGCGCTCTCATGGGGCGGGCAGCACATATCAAACGGTTGGCGCCTGCGCGGCCTGCGGCCGCTCCGGAGAACCCGTCGCGGCCGCCTGGGAGCTGGTGAAGTCGTGAGGGTTCGAGGGCGGTCGCGCGCTTGACTTATCGGCGCGGCGGGTCGCCAGCCTGGAAACGTTGAGCGCCATTCTTTGGAAATGAGAACTGTCCTAGGATTCGCGATCGTGGTGATCGGAGCTAATGCGTGTGGAGCGCACCAGCGCGAGCACGATAATGCCACGGTGGTAGGAGGCCACTACGTCTGGGGGGCGGAAGTGAATGTCTTCAGTCCGTGCGGTTCTGACCTTGAATACTGGGTCGAGGCTGAGCCGCCGGTCCTCCGTGCCCTCCGCGAACAGTACACTGCGTTTGGGCTTCCGCCGTACCAGGTCGTCTTCGTAGCGGTGCGCGGGGAGATTGGGCCGGTGTTGGACTGCGGCTTCTGTGTTGAGTATGACGGCAGCTTCAAGGTGGAGGAACTGGTCGAAATGGACTCGCCGGGCCCCGGGAAGTGCGAGACCGAGATCGGTGGTACACTCAGGGAGAACGGCGCTTAACAACTGGCTGGCGTCTGCGCGGCCTGCGGCCGCTCCGGAGCAACCGGTCGGCTTACGTGGCGGCGCCAGGAGAGGTGTTGCTGTTCAGGATCTCTGGGGCGATGTAGAAGCGGCGGCCCGTTCGCCAGCTTTGAACGTAGGCGCCCTAACGTGAATGTTGAATCGGGAGATGCTGCAATGGAGGCGTCTGCAGAAGGGGATGCCCCTGTCTGCATCACCCATGGGCCGCTTCGATGATCTCGCGGGTCTTGTCAGCCGAGACGTGGCCGCGAGAAACCTTCTTGATGAGCCGCCGGACCGTCCGCGGAGAAGCGGTCGCCAGGTCTTGCGGGAGCGGCCAGCGCCGGAGGATCGCCAGCGGCGTCCGCTTCTCGATGGACGAGAAAGCACCCAGCAGCTCGGGCCAGCCGAGATCGAGCATGCCCTGGAGTCGGTTTTTGTACCGCGTCGCCTCGACCGTGAGCCGGTGGCGCTGCATGATCAGGAGCTTGAGCCGCGCCAGATCATCGCTCAGGAAGGGGAAGGGAACGAACCGACCTTCACCCGTGAGGCGCGAGATCAGCGCGGCGTCGATCTGGTCGGACTTGTTCGGGCTGTTGTCGTCGAGCTCCTTCGCCTTCTTCGTGTGCGCAGGGAGCACGCTCACGATCCTCATGGCCGAGCTCCCGCAGGAAGTTGGCGTAGGTGAAGCCGTGATGGCCCGCGAACTCGAGCCCGATCAGGAATCCATCGGGCGGGACGTCGGGGAACTGGGCATAGAGGCGCTCCAGCGACCGCTCGAAGCTCCCCCGAGCCACCTGGACTGTGATGGGATCGGCGGCCACACCGTCGGGCCCACGGGCCACCATGACGTGGTGCTTCTTGCCGGTGTCGACGCCGACGTGGACGGGGAACGTGCGGGCGTACACCAGCTTCTCGTCCGGTCTCATGAGGCACCTCCTTCGCTGAGGCGCCCGTGAACGTGTCCGCGGTGCTGGCATGCCCGGTCGGGCCACCGGTGAGGGCGCCGGTCCCACGACCGTATCGGTCTATAGGCGGACAGCCAACCCGTGGACTCCGGAAGTGAACCCGCTTTCGGACCGGAAGCCCAGCGGGAGCGGGGTCGGCCGGAGCCGCGTAGATTGCGACGGGTGAGCTTGAATGGGAGGGGCCTCCGTAGAGGCCGGCGAGCCTAACACGCGTGTACGGATGTCTGGCGCCTGCGCGGCCTGCGGCCGCTCCGGAGAACCCGCCGCGGACCGAAGGAGTCCCGTGCAAGTTCAGGGTCTTCGAGGAGTTCAAGAAGAACACCACGTCGGGCGCCCACTTAGTCTCGGACTGGCGTCACCTGAAGAAGCGCACCGGTCGCTCCGGAAGGAGCTCTAAAACGGCAAGGCCGCGGTGAAGGCGCGCCGGGCCGGCCAGGGGGTGAGGACATGACCGTCATGGAGATCACCATCGAGCCGGCGACGGCGGCCCGGCACGATGCCACCGAGTCGCTGACCCGCGACGCGTTCTGGGACCTGTACCGGCCCGGCTGCGTCGAGCACCTGATCCTGCACCGGCTGCGGCGGAGCGGCAGCCACGTCCCCGCGCTGGACCTGGTGGCCGTAGCCGGCGGGCGGGTCGTCGGGCACCTCATCGCCACCCGGGCCGCGGTCCGGGACGCGGCCAGCGGGGACGAGGAGGTCCTGTGCGTCGGGCCGGTCTCGGCGGCGCCGTCGCTCCAGCGGCGTGGCGTGGGGAGCGCGCTCATGGAGCGGTGCATCGCGGAGGCGCGTCGTCTGGGCCACCGCGGCATGATCCTGTTCGGCGACCCCGCGTACTACCACCGCTTCGGGTTCCGCAACGCCGCGGCGTACGGGATCACCACGAAGACCGGCGATAACATGGAGCCGTTCATGGCCCTCGAGCTGCGCCCCGGCGCCCTGGCGGACGTCACGGGGCGCTTCTACGAGGACGACGCCTTCGAGGTGGACGACGACGCCGTCGCCGGCTTCGACGCGCGCTTCCCCCGCAGGGAGAAGGGGGAGGCGAAGCGGCCGATCGGGTAGCGGTCGCGCGCTCGGCTCGACGGGCCACGCCGGCCCGGGAATGCCGGCCTTCGGATCGTTGATCTACCGGACCGGGCAGCCCACATTGAACCGGTCCGGCCCCGCCGGACGCCCGAAGCCCCGCCCACGCACGCGCCGGCAGCCGACCTTCAACCCCCATCGATCGGCCGGCGCGCCGGGCAATGCCATGTTGATGATTGCGCAAGCGCGCCCTTACACCGTGGCCGCGGCGGGCGGCCTTCTCCTCGTGCAGGGGGCCTTCCGGCAGTGGAAATCGGTGCCCGACTTCGCCGAGCATCGTGGACCGTCCTGATCTGCGCACAGGTCGCCGTCGCCGTCGGGGTCCTGCCCGCCGTGGTCGCCATCGCCTGGAACTACACCCCGCCACCGACGCCGACCTTCCCCGCATCCGAGATCCTGGGGCTCGAGCTGCGGTCGCCATCGGGATCGGGCGACGCCGTCGCCTCGGGTGAGCCCGGACCGGACTACGCCACCCTGCAGGCGGAGCTGCTCCGCCGGGTGGAGGAGCCCCCGGAGGTCAGCGGAGTCACGTTCACCTCCGCGGGCAACCCGGCGTTCGCGCCGACGGTTCGCGTCGAAGTGGAGGACCCGACGGACGCGGGCGAGAAGAGCGTGTCCGCCAGCCGGTCCCATGGGGTCGACGTCGAATACCTCGGCGTGTTCGGCGGATCCCTGCTGGCGGGCAGGACCTTCGATCGAAGCGATGCGGTCGATGGCGCAACCGCGGTCCTGGTGAACCGGGCATTCGCGGACGAGCACTTCGGGGGTGGAGGCGCGCTGGGTCGCCGGTTCCGGGAAGTGACCGGAGCGGACGGCGAGGATGAGGGCGGGCCATGGTTCGAAGTCGTCGGTGTCGTCGAAAACATGCCCGTCCCCCGCGAGGCCGGCCGGCTTCGCCGTACGTGCTTCATCCGATCCGGCTGGGGGCTTGCGACGAACGGCTCCGCGCGGCACGTTTCTGCCAGACCCGTGGCCGCGGCGGCGTTCAACCCCCTTCTCGCGCCGCAGCGGGTTTGCTCTGATGCACTTCAGGGAGCTGCATCCACTCGTAACAGCCAGCGCGGATTCCATCGGCGAGCATCCAGCTCGGCGTCCTGGAGCCGTGCGGCGTGAGGAAGGAACGGATGGCTGAAGGGTCGCTTCTAACTCCGATCGGGTACGCTCTTTCCGCACTCGCGCTCCTCGCCGCCGTGTGGCTGGTGGTGGACGCCGTCCGACGGGGCGGGTCGTTCCCGGCGCTGGGGCACGGTGCGGTCGCGCTGTCGGGCCGCGCGATGCGCTGGGTCTGGATCGCGCTGATCGTCCTTTCGGCCGCAACGGGACCAAGCGCGCTGGTCATGGGTCACGCCGAGAGCTCGGGGCCCCCGGGCCTCCGGGTCGCCATAGGCGAGCCGATCGCCTACGAGCCAGCGGCGGGCGCGGTGGAGATGGCCACCAGCTCCTCGACCTCGATCTCGCTTCCGTTCTACCGGACGAGCAGGTGGTCGGGAGAAGCGCGCGGCGGCGAGCGATTCGAGGCGTCATCGAAGGCCATCGTCCTGCCGGTGGGGTTCCTGCTCGTCGTGCTCGCCTACGTGTGGGCCGTGGCCCGGGAAGGTCGTGGCGCGGCCAACCGGCAGGCGATCGCGGAGAGAGCGCGGTCGACAGGAACGGCGCGGTGGAACGCATGACGAGCGGCTTCCGACGCGTGAGGTCGATCGCCGCGCTC
>CAWAMW010000017.1:0-543914 GCA_963783305.1 uncultured Gemmatimonadales bacterium
TTTGACGACGGGAACGGACGCACGGGGAGAGCCCTGATCACGTCGTTTTGCGTCGCCGAGGCGTAGCACCATTGTATGTGCCTCCCATCAGCGTGGTGCTTGCGAGTTCAAGGGATCGATACATTGCGGGTTTGACGAGGTATCGCGAAGATGGCATAGAAGCTTGGCTCGAACATTTCGCGGGGGCGGCCTGCTGCTTCTGCACACCTTGCTGCAGAGTACCTTGAGGCCGTTCACCAGCTAACGGAGAAGTGGCGAGCGCAACTAAACGCCTATCCTGATGCACCTCGCGCAGGCGCTGCCGCATGGGCGGTAATCGACCAGCTGCCAGGGAGATCCCTATAATTACGGCGCCAGTGGCCGCGGCCGCGTCCAATCGATCGAAGCCGGCAGTCTATCAGGCCCTGGCGCAGCTTCAAACAGCTGGAATCCTCAAACCCCTGTCCGATAGCCGCAGAAACCAATCCTGGGAAGCAGTTGGACTGCTCGACCTACTGGCAGGTCTGGAGGCTGCGGAAAGCCCCTCTGTGACCCAATAAGAGGAGGGAAGACAAAACGGCCCGGCGCGAGGCGAAGGAAATCGTCTGTGCTTTTCCTGCGGTTCATGTCAGCTCCTATCCGGGAACAACTCTATGCATTTTTTTGTTGTCGCCCGGTGGAGCACTCACCATCCCCGTTCTCAGAATTGACGTCAGTGCGACCGCGGATTTGGGGGAGCCGAACTATGACGGGGGTCGCGCACGCTGAACCCATACCCGCAGCCGTTGGCTGACCGGGGGACCGTTTATCAGTTGACCTCGATCGCCGTTTCCGCCAGGACGCGCCAGCCGTCATCGTTGCGGATCAGGGTGAGGCGGTAGACCGTGCGGGGATAGCCCATGAACACTCCCCGCTCCGGCGGCCTGGGACCGCTTGCTCCAACGCTCGCCTCCACCCACACCAAGGGTCCGATCCCAACCACCGGATCGATGCGGATGAATGAGGTCGACCGTATCGAACTGATGGAATCCAGGGCAGCGCCAGGGAGTAGCTTCAGCCGCGGGTCGGTCCCCCACACCTCCGCCATGGCAGCCTCGAGATGATCGGTCACCACCATGATCGGGTGCGGTTCAGAAGATGACACTCCGGACGCAAGCAGCGGGTGCTTACCTTCATTGAGCGCGTGGGGTGGCCATGGAGCAGCGCTGTCCAGCAGGATCGCCAGCAACCGGTGCTGGAGGTGGCTGGCACGTTCTTTGTCTGCCGGGGCTGCGAACGCCCGCAGCATCTGGACCTGCCTGAGGCCGAGCTGCCGGACCGCGGGAGAGGACGATTCGAGATCGATCAGCGTCTGCTCCAGCGACACGTCGGCGACACCCAGCTCCAGCGCCCGTATGCCGAACGCGAGACGCGCCGAGTCCTCGACGGCGCTTCGATACCGCCTTCCTATTTCCGCGGGGACATCGCGGCCGTGCAGCAAGTGCGCGAGCTGGGCGAGGTATCGGGCCGTACGATCCGAGCTGAAGCTTTGCGGCCAGTCCAGCCACTCTCGCCAGGAGGCGTCCGCCCCCGGTAGCGCATCGGGCGATCGGCTGTCGGGCAAAGCGGCCCGCACGATGCTGACCGCATGTACCAGCATGGGGCTCGCGGTGTCGGTCCGCACCAGGAGCGAGTCGGACCATCGCACCGGGTCCATCGCCCAACGCACGGCGAAGGCGAACGCGTCCAGCGGCGGGTCGCCTCCTTCCATCTCCTCGATCAGTACCGCGCACGCCGCCGGCTCGCACGGCGGGTTGGGTCGCCGATCCTCGCCCCAGGCGTAGCGCAGTCCCGGCGGGTCGTACGTGAGGCCGGCGCTGAGTTGGGCGAGTACGCGAACGACGTGGTCCGGCAGAGGTGTCCCCGCGCTCCGGACCTGCTCCGCCAGGGCAACCGCTTCGGCCCATTCCAACGGGAGAGAACGCTGCCATTCCGCGTACGTCATGGGCGGAGAGTCGGTCGGCTCCTGTCCACCGACCGGCACGACGGCGACGCTGCTCACCCCTGACGCCGCACCGACGGCAGCCAGGAGCGACAGCAGGAGACTTCGTGACCGTTCTGAAAGCGGAGGCATGCGATCCGTCACCGAGGGCTACTGCACCTGATACCACCGTTCCGGCCGAAGGGTTCGACCCCCGCGATTTGGGGGCAGAAGCCTGACAGTCGCCGGCTGCGCTTTCCGCCGCCAGAAACGGCGCTACTGCAAGCGAATGCCCCTCTTCGGGGAGATTTTCTGACGGCGCGTCACCTCAAAATCTGCGATTCCGTGCACACTCCCAGGTGTGGGCTTGCACGCTCTATCGTAATTCACGGCACCCTCTCGCGTAATTTCCAGCTTTCCGACGTATCGCGTCTCTCGTGATTTCTCGTAAACTGTTGCGTGGCTTGCGGTTGTAAAGGGCTTCACAGATGGCATGTCTTCGGGGCGAATAGAGCTGCTGACGAACCCGCCTCACCCCGGCCGCTTGTGCAAATGGTCGTTTGCCGCAGCGAGCGGTCCGAGCCGACGACATGCCGCGTCGGGTACCCCCTGCAAGAGTGGGAGGCCACGGAAGTGGGGTCGGGTCGACCGTCGCCCGCCACGAGCCCGAACCGGGGAGCGTCGTTGACGGGATCGGGGTCGGTGGGCAAGATAGAGCGAGGATACAGCCCCGGTGACTATCTCAGGGAGCGGCTCATGGGCACTTCACGCGGCGCGATCTCGACCGTCGGTCTCCCGGTCTGGCTGATCACCTTCTCCCTCTGCGTCCCCGTCCTGTCCTGCGGCGACCCGGCGGGCCCGGGCGAAGCGCTCGTGGACACGGCTCCGGTGAAGGAGTGGCGCTACGACCTGGTTTCGGTGCCGGACGTCGAGGCCGTATGGGGGAGCGGCTCGGGCGTCGTCGTCGTCGTGGGTGAGGCCGGTCAGGTGATCTCCTCGAGTGGAGCGGAGTGGTCCGACATCAGCCCGGATGAGTTCGGCGGGAGGCTGGTCAGTGTGTGGGGAACGCCGGCGGGCGAGCTCTTTGCCGTAGCTCGCGACAACTACCTCCTCCATTACGATGGCTCCGCCTGGGACATCCGGAGGGCGCCGGTGGGCGGCGATACCCAGTTTTACGACGTCTGGGGCTCATCGCCGGAGAACGTGTTCGCCGTGGGGTGGGGCGGGCGCATATTCCACTACGACGGCTCGGGCTGGAACCGGATGGCGGACGCCACCTGGTCGACGCTCACAGGCGTCTGGGGCGCGGCTGGAGACGACGTGTTCGCAGTCGGGACGAGCGCGATCCTCCATTACGACGGGTCGGCATGGACCTCGATGGACGCGCCGCTGCCCGCGAGAGGCCTGAACGCCGTGTGGGGCACCGCCAGTGACACCGTGTACGCTGTGGGAGGGAACGGCGCGGTGCTGCGCTACGATGGAGCCGATTGGACCGGCGTTGACGTGGGCACCGACGGCTATTTCGCCGATGTCTGGGGCAGCGCGGCCACCGACGTATACGTCGTGGGCAGCGTACCGGGGACCGGGTTCAACCCGAGCGGCGTCATCCATCCACTACGACGGGTCGAACTGGACGACGACCGACGCGCCAGTGGCGCTCTCCGGGGTCTGGGGCAGTGGCCCGGATGACGTCTGGACGGTCGGTGTGGAGGGCACGGTGCTCCATTACGATGGGACGGAATGGTCGCAGGTCCGCGGCGGGATGGGGCGCGAACTGTACGGCCTTCATGGGTTCCCGAGCGGCACCGTCTACGCCGCGGGGGCCAGCATCGTGCTCCGCAGCTACGGATCTGGGTGGGACATCGTGGTCGCCGACAAGGACTCCCCCCACCATGCCATCTGGGGCGAGTCCGAGAACGACCTCTTCGTCGTGGGCGGAGGGATCAACTACATCATGAGGATCCGCACCGGCGGCCGCTGGAGCGGGCAGGACGTGCCCGGTGGATGGGGCACCTACAGGGGAGTCTGGGGCTCCAAATCCTCCGACGTGTTTGCCGGCGGTTCGAGGCTCATGCACTTCGATGGCGTCAGCTGGACGGTCATGATGGGCGCGACCGCCAACCTCCAGGTTGCGGACGTGTGGGGATCTTCGCCCACGGACGTCTATGCGGTGCAGGACGGGGTCAACCCCGGAATGCTGCACTACGACGGCACCGGCTGGACCACGGTCGCACTGCCCGATGTCGAATGGGAAGAGGGCCACATGGGCCAGCCCTACCTGACCGGGCTCTGGGGCTCGTCGGCCACCGACATCTTCGCCGTCGGCGCGCCGGGGGCGATCCTCCACTTTGATGGCCAGGGCTGGACTGCGATGGACAGCGGGACCGATGTCTTCCTCCACGCGGTCGGAGGCAGCTCTCCCGAGAACGTATACGCCGTCGGTGAAGACTGCACCGTCCTCCACTTCGATGGTACGACCTGGCGTCCCGTGGACCTGTCACTGGACTGCCGGGTCCCGCTCCACGACGTGTGGCTCCGCAACGGCTCGGACGTCCTGATCGTCGGCGAGGCAGGGACTATCCTGCGGGGCATACGGCAGGGCCGGGCTCAGCCTTTCCTGTTCCTGGTTTAGCCATGGGCGGACAAAATCAATTTTATCGGAAGGTACCGATACAGTCAGGAGATTCGGACAGAACCAATCAAAACGCCTCAGGCAGGGGTTGGAGACCGGAGGGTCGGCCCGCGCTTGATCAACGATGGGCTCCCCCTGTGACACCCGCAACAAAACGGAGGGGAGGCGGCGCCGTCCCCGGCGCCGCCTCCCCTTCTTCCCACCGCTACTGGCCTCCCGCCCGAAATTACGAGAGAGCGTGCAACGAATTACGAAACAGCTCGCTCAGGAATTACGAGAGACCGAGTAAACCCACACGTCCGGCAGGAATCAACCGCCCCTACCCGACCGCGTTGATCATGTCGAAGATCGGGAGGTACATGGCCACGATCATGCCGCCCACGATGCCGCCGAGGAAGACGATCATGATGGGCTCCATGGCGGAGAGGAGGGCTTCGACGGCCTGGTCGACTTCTTCGTCGTAGAAGTCGGCGATCTTGGTGAGCATCTCATCGAGGCCGCCGGTCTGCTCGCCGACGTTGATCATGGAGACGACCATGGGGGGGAACACCTCGGCGCGCTTGAGGGGCTCGGAGATGGTCTCGCCGCCGGCGATGCTGCCGCGGGACTCCATGACGGCGTCATGGATGACGCGGTTGCCGGCGGTGCGAGCGGTGATCTCGAGGCCCTCGAGGATGCTGACGCCGGAGGCGATGAGCGTGCCGAGGGTGCGGGTGAACCGGGCCACGGCGGTCTTGCGGAGGAGATTGCCGATGACGGGGGCCTTGAGGAGCATGCGGTCGATGACGAGCTCGCCGTTGTCGGTCTTGTAGTAGGTGCGGATGAGGGTCAGGCCGCCGAAGATCACGGCGAGGAAGAGGTACCAGTAGCTCTGGAGCATCTCGGAGAGGAAGATGACGAAGCGCGTGGGCCCGGGCAGCGCGACGCCGGCGCTGGCGAACATGTTCTGGAAGGTGGGGATGACCACGATGAGGAGGGTGGCCACGGCGCCGATGGCGACGGTGAAGATGACGCCGGGGTAGACCATGGCGCCCTTGATCTTGCGGGCGAGGGCGTCGTTCTTCTCGAGGAAAGTGGCGAGTCGGAGGAGGATGACGTCCAGGATACCGCCCACCTCACCGGCCGCGACCATGTTGACGAAGAGGTCGGTGAAGGTCTTGGGGTGCTTGCGGAGTGCGTCGGCGAGGGTGTTCCCGCTCTCCACGTCGTGCTGGACGTCGACAATGACCTTGGCGAGCGTCTTGTTCTCGGTCTGCCGGGCCAGGATGTCCAGCGACTGCACGAGGGGGAGGCCGGAGTTGATCATGGTGGCGAACTGGCGGGTGAAGATGACGATGTCGCGCGTCTTCACCGGGTTGCCGAGGGTGATGCTGCCGAGGTCGAAGGCGGCCTTCTTCTCTTCGATCTTGACGGGGATGAGCTTCTGCTTGCGCAGGTGCCCGACGACCTCCTCGCGGGTGGGGAGGTCGACGGTCCCCTGGGTCAGGGCGCCGCTTACATTGCGTGCCGAATATGAGAATGATGGCATGGCTTCCGCCTTCGTCCGCTATGGTGATGGATCGGGAACCCGGGTCAGCGCCCGGGTACCGGCTCTCCGAGGATTCGCAGCAGCTCGTTGGGGTCGGTGGACCGCTTGAGCGCCTCTTCCTGCGCCACATCCCCGGCAATGACCAGCTGGGCGAGGGCGTCGTTCATGGTCTGCATGCCGTGCTTCTTCCCGGCCTGCATGATGGAGTAGATCTGGTGGATCTTGTCGTCGCGGATCGTGGCGCGGATGGCCTGGGTCGCCACCATGATCTCCAGCGCGGCGGTGCGGCCCTTCCCGGTCTTCTTCGGCAGCAGGGTCTGGGTGATGACGCCCTCGAGTACGAAGGCGAGCTGGGCCCGGACCTGGCTCTGCTGGTTGGACGGGAAGACGTCGATGATGCGGTTGATGGTCTCGGCCGCCGAGTTGGTGTGGAGCGTGGCGAGGGCGAGGTGACCGGTCTCGGCGATGGTGAGGGCGGCGGAGATGGTCTCCAGGTCCCGCATCTCGCCGATGAGCACGACGTCCGGGTCCTGCCGGAGGGCGTACTTGAGGGCGTTCTTGAACGAGCCGGTGTCGGCGCCCACCTCGCGCTGGTTGACGATGCTCTTCTTGTGCCGGTGCACGAACTCGATGGGGTCTTCGACCGTCAGGATGTGGCCGGCCTCCTCGCGGTTGATCTTGTCGATCATGGCGGCGAGCGTGGTGGACTTCCCGGACCCGGTGGGGCCGGTCACCAGCACGAGACCCTTGGGCCGCTCGGCGAGCGTCTTGACGATGGGCGGCAGGTTGAGCTGGTCGAAGGTGCGGATCTCGTAGGGGATGACCCGGATCACCACGGTGACGCAGCCGCGCTGCTTGAAGACGTTGCCGCGGAACCGGGAGAGGTTCTTGATCCCGAAGGAGAAATCGAGCTCGTCGTCGGTCTCGAAGCGCTTCTTCTGGTTCTCCGTGAGGATGGAGTAGGCCAGGTTGAGGGTGTCCTTGGCCTCCAGGTCGCGGCTGACGGACCTGGCGGGCGTGATGTTCCCGTCCACGCGCATGACCGGTCGCTGACCGACGGTGAGGTGAAGGTCGCTGGCGCCGCGCTGGACCATCTCCTCGAGAAGGGCGCGCAGGTTGAGCGACTGTTCCTGTGTAGCGGGTGCGGTCTGCGTGGTCATTAAACCGAGGTCTCCTTGATGACTTCTTCCAGGGTCGTGATGCCCTTTTCGACTTTCCTGAGGCCGTCCATGCGGAGCGTGAGCATGCCGTCATCGAGGGCCTGCTGCTTGAGCTCGTCGACGCCGGCGCCCTGCATGATGAGCTTTCGGAGCGCGGGCGTGGCGGCCATGACCTCGTACAGGCCCTGCCGCCCCTTGTACCCCGTCCCGCCACATGCGTCGCACCCCTCGCCCTTGTAGAAGGTCATGGACCTCTGGTCCTCGGGGATGTCGGCGGCGGCCAGGTACTCCTCCGGGTACTCCGCTTCCTTCTTGCAGTTCGTGCAGATCCGGCGCAGGAGCCGCTGGGCCGTGATCACGTTCAGCGCCGCCGCCACGTTGAAGGGCTCGAGGCCCATGTCGATCATGCGGGTGACGGTGGAAGGCGCGTCGTTGGTGTGGAGCGTGGAGAGGACGAGGTGGCCGGTGAGGGCGGCCTTGATGGCGATGCCGCCCGTCTCGATGTCCCGGATCTCACCCACCATGATGATGTTCGGGTCCTGCCGCAGGAACGCCTTGAGCGCCGCGGCGAAGGTCATGCCGATCTCGTTGCGGACGAGGACCTGATTGATGCCGTGGAGGTTGTACTCCACGGGGTCCTCGGCCGTCATGATGTTGACGTCCTCGTTGTTGATCTTCGACAGCGCGCTGTAGAGCGTGGTGGTCTTCCCCGACCCGGTGGGCCCCGTGACGAGCACCATGCCGTACGGCTGCATGATGGCCTTCATGAAGTTCTTCTCGGCCTGGGGCTCGAACCCGAACTTCTCCAGGTCGAGGGTCAGGTTTCCCTTGTCCAGGATCCGGAGCACGATCTTCTCGCCGAAGATCACGGGCAGGGTGGAGACGCGGAAGTCGACGACCTTGTTCTTCACCTTCATCTTGATCCGGCCGTCCTGGGGGACGCGCCGCTCGGCGATGTTCAGGTCGGCCAGGATCTTCACCCGGGACGTGAGCGCCGCCTTCATCTTCATGGGCGGCTTCATGACCTCGCGGAGCGAGCCATCGATGCGATAGCGGATCCGGATCTCGTCCTCGTACGGCTCGATGTGGATGTCGGACACGCCCTTGAGCACCGCGTCCGTCAGCAGCCCGTTGATCAGCTTGACGACGGGGGCGTCCTCCACCTGCGCCTTGAGCGCCGCCTCGCTTACCTCGTCATCCTTCTCCTCGATGACCTCGATGTCGGCATCATCGATCTCGTCCATGATGTCCGAGAGGGCGTCATCCTCCTGGATGCCGTAGTACTTGTCGATCTGCTTCTTGAGCGTGAACTCGCCCACGACCACCGGCTCGATGTCGTGGCGAGTGACGAACTTGAGCTGGTCGAGCATCCCCGGGTCGGCCGGGTTGGCCATGGCGACGGTGAGGGTCCGACCGACGCGGCGGAGGGGGAGGACGAGGTGCTTGTGGGCGATGTCGGACGGGACCAGCTTCAGGATCCTGGGGTCGACCGCGACCTTGATGATGTCGACCGCCGGCACACGGAACTGCCGGCTGAGCATGCGGGTCAGGTCCTCTTCGAGGATGAACCCGAGCTTGATCAGCGAGTACCCCAGCCGCGTGTTGTTCGCCCGGGAATCGTGCAACGCGCCATCGAGCTGATCCTGCGTGATCAGCCCTTCGCGGAGCAGGATCGTGCCCAGACGGTCCATGCTGCTTGTCTGCGTCGCCATTCGGTGCGAGGACCCGGAGTGAACGTTTTGGTCGGTCGAAACTTCTGAGGAGAGGCATAGGAAGCTAGATGCCGCCTGCCCGAGCGGTCAAGGCTTGCGCCTCGTCAACCTGTCCAGGCGATCAGCGTACCCGGAGCAGCGGCCGCATCCGATCCAGGGTCGCGGGGCCGATCCCGGCCACCGCCAGAAGCGAGTCCAGCGCCAGGAACGGCCCCTCCGCCTCCCTGTGTGCGACGATCCGCGCCGCCAGCACCGGGCCCACTCCCGGCAGCCGGTCCAGCTCCTCCGCGGAGGCGCGGTTCGGGTCCAGCCGCTCCCCCTCCTGCAGGGGGCGGGTCCGACGCTCCTCGCGGGCCACGGCCCGCTCCGTAGCGGCGACATGCGCGTCGGCATCGAACCCGGCGCTCACCGGCACGTCCATGGGCTCCGGCAGAGCGGCCACGCGCACGGCGGCGCTCAGCAGGAGGAGCGCGGCGATGAAGGTCAGTGCGTGCTGCTCGTCGCGCGTGAGCTTCATGGTCGGCGCCAGGGCGGATGCCGCAGCCGGCGCCGCGGCGGCGCCGCGCGGCTACCCGCCCCGGTAGAGCAGCTCGGCCAGCACGGTCCCCACGGCCTCGAGCCCCTCCGGCGCCACCTGATCGAGACTATCCGCGTGGGTATGCCAGTACTGGTTTCCGGGGCCGTATTCGAAGTCGATGATGTCGATGGTCCGGATGCCGGCGTCGTTGAGCGGGATGTGGTCGTCGGTGATGGCGATCCCGGGGCTGCGCGGGAACTCGCGGTCGTACCCGAGGCGCTCGGCCATGCGCCAGACGCGCTCCACGACCTCCGGAGCGAGTCGCCGCGACTGGCCCTCCTGCGGGTAGCGTGGCGAGCGGTCGGCGACCATGTCCACGAGCACGCCGTAGAGCGGCTCGTATCCCGGTGGCTTCCGCGCCGCGAAGTGCTTGGCGCCCAGGTACATGTGGTCCGGTGCATAGTCCTCCCCGTCCACCAACAGTAGGTCCACGCCGATGGGCGGAGAATGGCTCGACAGGACGTCGGCAAGCTGCAACAGGACCGCGACGCCGCTCGCACCGTCGTTGGCGCCGGCGATCGGCCGGGACCGGAGCGCGTCGTCCGACTCCTGGTCGGCCGTGGGGCGCGTGTCCCAGTGCGCCACGAGAAGCACGCGATCCCGCGACTCCGGCCGGAACTGCGCGAAAATATTCGTCAGCTCCAGCGTCTCCCCCCGCGGCCCCACGTGCTCGAACGGCTGGATCCGGACCGTGTCCGCGCGCGCACGCAGGTACGAGGTCATCCACTCCAGTTGCGCCCGGTGCCCCTCCGTCCCTGGAACCCGCGGCCCGAACGCCACCTGCCGTTCCAGCAGCGCGAACGCCGAGTCCGCATCGAACCGCGGCGCTACCCGCTCCTCCGCCGCGATGCGGTCCGATCCCGCCCCCGCTCCCGCCCCCTCCCCCGCCTGCCCCGCGTCCCCCTGGGCACAGGCGGACAAAGCCAGGAGAGTGGTCACCAGAAGGGTCTTCGACTGTCGGTGCATCCGTTTATTCCTCCACGCTGTGATCCAATCAAGATCCATCCCTTCGACGCGCGCCGCGCGGTCGCCTCGCGCGCAGCGCGGGCGATCGACCCCCCGCGACAGCGGGTCCCGAAGGGATCGACCTGCTTCCGTCGTTCAAAACTCCCCCGCCTGGACGTTGAACTGGCCGAACAGCGACAGCTGGAACTGGCTGGAGCCCGCGCGCGTCCCGATGAAGCTGCGGCGATCGATGTAGCTGCCCTGGAGCCCTACGTCCATCTGGGAGATGAGGGAAGTGAGGGTGAGGCTGGCGCGTCGATTCATGTAGTCGATGAACGCGGTGGGGTCGGTGATCCGGTCGATGCTCCAGCCGGCGCGGCTCTGCGCCTGCTCCTGGTAGTCGTAGCTGAAGGAGAGGCGGATGGGCTCGGGGATCGCCTGGCGCAGGGGACGCGGAGCCGGGAACGCGCCGCTCAACCCCACCGCGTGGCTCATGCGGCCCTGCTCGGTGAAGCCCGTGGGATCCTCACCGTCCCCGGTGGTGAAGGACCCGATGTAGGAGAACGCGATTCCGCCCGCGAAGGCGAGCCGGAACTCCAGCGGCACGGTGCGCTCGAGCTGGCTGCGGACGCGCTGCACGTCGCTGCCGAGGCGCGTGACCCGCTCGCTGCGGATGAACCCCGTAGAGACGGACCAGCGGTCCAGGATCGCGCCGGCCCAGGCGGGTACAGGGACATCGGTCCATGCCAGCTGGATGTCCGGCCAGGCGCGCTCGAGCTGGGTGCGGACGCCAGCGCCGATGTCCACCACGCGGGCGTCGTTCTCGGTGTAGCCCAGGTCCAGAGAGGCGCGGGAACCGATGCGGACGCCGGAGCGGGCGCGGAACCCGTCGCGTACCAGCGCCAGGGCGGCCGTGTCACCGTCCATGTACCGGAACCCGTCGATGCCGCCGAGACCCACCTGATAGTCGAGCCCGGGGCGGGCGAGCTCGCGCACGAATCGGGAGCCGACCTCGTCGGTCCAGGTGAGCTCCACCGGCTTGAGCGGCCGGACCACGGCCAGGAGCGCGCCCGCCAGGCCGCCGGGGGCGCCGGGCCGGACCCCGGCCAGGGGCGCGTCGGGCGGCGGGCCGTAGGGCAGGAGTCCGGCCCGGAGCGCGCCCCCCAGGTCGAACACCACCGCCCGCGTCAGGCTGCGGTCGCCATTGAAGGTGCGCTGGAGCTCCGAGACGGCGCTGTCGGCGGTCGGAACCGCCTCGATGTGCGACGGATCGCGCCGCTGGCTGAACCGGCTGGTCCAGATCACGGACGGGCGCAGCCAGTCGGCGATGGCGGGCCGGAAGGACGCATCGGTGGTCATGAGACGGCCCCGCTCCCAGCCCAGCGGAACGCCCGCGATGTCGCGGCGAGCGCGCATCAGCGCCTCGCGCTCGGCGAGGAGCGGTGTGGCGCGGGCGGGGTCGAGGACGTCGCGGTCGCTGATCAGGCCGACCCGTGCGGTGAGCGACTCCAGCGGCCGGAGCGCGATGCTGGCGCCGCTCTCGAGCGCCCTGCGCGGCGACTCGATGGCGCGTACGTCCAGGTCACGGGGCGACTCCAGCACCTGGGAGTACCGCCACACGCTGGCGTCCTGCTGGACGTAGCCGGCGGAGAACCCGACGCGCTCGGGTGTGAGCCGGAGCCGGGCGTCGGTGACCCGATCGAAGAACGCGCTCCGCTCCACGCGTGCCGGCGCGAGCCAGCGGAGCAGACCCTCCAGGAACCGGGGGAGCACACCCACGCCCACGTCGGTCACCCGACGATCGACCTGGATCCCACCATCGAAGCCGTCGATGCGACGGGCGGTGGTCACGGTGGCATCCGACGAGCGGATATGGCCCGCATGGAGGACGGTGCCGTCCACGAGGGCGGACACGATGGGGTGGCTGGAGGGCGTGGTCTTCCGCAGCGACAGCCCCACGCGCCGGCGAGTGGTGCCCGCCTCCCGCAGCCCCGGGAGACGGTCGGCGCGCACGTCCGTACCGGGGAGGAAGATGGGGCTCAGATCCGTCTTCAGGTACGACACCGTGAGCGGCATGGCCACGCCCCAGGAGGCGGGGACGAAGCGGCCGAGCTCGGTTGTGGTGTTCACCGACAGGTCGTTCACCGTCTCCCAGCTCGCGCTCCCCTCCAGCTGCCGGAACCGGCCGCCCCGGCCGCCGACCGCCACCGCGGCGGAGAACACACCGCCGGCGTTCAGGTCCACGTTCATGCGCCCGGCGAACCCGGGCCCCGTCGCGCCATCGCCCAGCCGCAGGTCGTCGATCCAGACCTCGCCGGTGGAGGCGGTCGAGCCTCTATTGAAAACGGCGAACGTGAGCTCGCGGACCGCCGCGAGGTTGGGCGCCCGGGCGCGGTCCTCCAGGACGATGCCGTAGCGACCGTCCTCGCTCCAGATCACCACCGGACCCGCTCCGGCGCCCTCCGCCAGCCGCCGTTCCGCCTCGGCCTTCAGCGCCAGCCACTCCTCCACGTCCACCACGTGCTCCGGGAGCCAGTCGCCCACCGTCACACCCGCCGCGGTCCCCACCGGGTTCAGCGACGAGCGGTAGATGTAGTAGTTGCCGGGGTCGGTGCCGATCTTGAAGAGCAGCTCGTGGTCACCCGACGGTCCCCAGCTCCCGGTGAGGGGCACGGCCCAGAACCGGACCTCGCGGTACTCGAGGAAGTTGCGCGGCTGCTGCGGGTACCGGAAATAGACTTCCGCCCGCTCGTCCCCCGGCAGCTCGTCCCAGCTGAGCCGAAGCGACTTCTCGTTGAACTCGACGCCCGTGGCCCCGATGGCCGACTTGGGGTCCTGGATCTCGTCCGCCACCCCGGGCGGAGACGTGTACGACCCGCCATCGGTGAGCCGACTCACCGTGCCAACGCGGACGGTGGTCGTGGCCGCCCCGCTGCCCGGCTCGCTCCCGGTCCGACCCGACACCACCCCCGCCAGGTCGCGCTTGGTCCAGCGGGATCCCGCGATCCGGAGCCGGGCCAGCGCCAGCGTGCCGCGCCCCTCCGCGGGCTTCACCATGGTCATCCGGATGTGCTTCACGTATCGCCATGTGGCCTCCGTCGCCCCCGCCAGCGGCAGCGCCCCACCGCCCTTCAGCGGCACGCGGAAGAGCCGGAACGGTGTGCCCGTGGCCGCCTGGCCCCGCACCAGGTAGGGCGAGCTGGATGTGAGCGGGATGACGTAGCGGAACGAGGGGCCGTCGGTGGCGTCCAGCACCCCGTTGGCGTTCAGGTCCTCGCTGTCGGGCCGGCCGTTCAGCACGGTGCAGTTGGCCCGGAAGTCGCCCAGCGGCACCGGCGCGATGCGCTCCGCCTGGCACATCTGGTTCCAGATCCCGCGGCGATCGTTCTCCGGGCCCCACACCTCCCGCCGGTCCAGGCGCGCCTCCGCGTCCAGCACGCCCTCGCCCCACGGCCGGCCGTACTGGTCGATGCCGCCCAGCTCGCCGCTGCCGCCGAAGTAGAACGCGTCCTCGCTCACCGTGCCGATGTCCACCACCAGCACCACGTTGTTGGTGGGGCCGGCCATGGGCGCCGCGTAGAACTCCAGGAACTCCGACCTGGAGAGGTCCTGCCCGGTGGTGGACAGGGCGGTGGTGATGGATCGCCATTCGGGCGTCTCCCCGGGCCCGCCACCCATGGTCAGGTAGAGGACGGGCTCGGCCAGCCGCGCACCGGCGAACGCGATCTGCTCATCGATCTCGCGGGGCGTGAGGAACCCCACATCGCGCTCACCGACCCGGTATCGGTCCTGCCACACCAGCGGGGAGGCGTTGGCGGTGGTGAGGGGGAGGGCGCCCATGGGGAAGGCCGTGACGTCCTCGGGGACGCTCCCCACCTGCCAGTCCGCGGCGCCCAGGGAGAGCGAGAGCTCGTCCGTCGCCTCGAAGTCGTCGAGGTAGGTGGCGCCCGTACGGTTGGGGTCCGCATCGGAGAACGCCATCTCGCCCCGCACATCGAGCCGCGCCACGGAATCCACCGAGAGCCCCGGGATACTGCGCAGGGCGCGGGTGAGCCAGTCCGCCTGGAACGCGAGCCGGCCGCTGGCTCCGCCCAGGAGCACGGCGCCGGGCGCGGCGCCCAGCTGGGGTCGCCGAACCACCGTCTGCTGCGACTGGTACATCCCCATGAGGTTGATGTCCCCGTACGCTCCGAGGGGCGCGGCGGCGTTCAGCCCGAACACCGTGGTGGGCGCAATGTCGAACAGCGACTTCTGCTCCCAGCTGGCCCGGATCTCCGCATCCGGGTTCCCGCCCAGGGTGGCGGCGGGATCGAGCAGCGTCACGACCCCCAGGTCGTAATCGACGACGTAGTCGACGCCGCGCACCAGGAGCCGATCGTCGACGGTGACCCGCTCGCTCCCCTGCCGGATGCCGAACGCCCCGAGGTTGAAGCTGCTCAGCAGCCCTTCCAGCTGGACCTGGTAGCGGAAGTTCAGCCGGAACCGGCTGCTGCTCCGCCGCACCACCGGGTCGACCGCTTCGTAGATGGCGGGGTTCGCGTCGCTCCCGAGCACCAGCCCGGCCTCCAGCGCGCTCAGCCCCTCGCTCGGGACCGGCGGTGGACGCCCGAACGGCTCCAGCGTCGGGAAGATCAGGAACGTGCCGCGGAGCCCGCTGGGGCCCAGCGCGTCGAAATCGGCTCCTGGGCGGAACAGGTGCGCCAGGTCCACCACGTCGGTGGGGGCGTCGTCATCGAGGCCAAAGAGGCGGAGGAGCGGGATGGGTCGACCGGCGTACTCCTTGAACGTCTCGCCCCCCGCCACGTGGCCGAGGGAGATGACCAGGTCCAGGCTGGACGGCTCCACCTGCGCCGAGCTGTCGAGGCGGTAGACCTGGTGCATCTCCCAGAGCCACGTGGGCTGGCCCGGCTGGTGGACGGTGATGGGACCACGCACCAGCCGGAGCTCGGGCGTCTCCCCCGACGGGGCCGCTTCCGCGTTCGGGTCACCCACCTCCAGCCCGGTCTCGGAAACGTACGCCACCGCCAGCGCCTCGTCGTCCCGGAGCGGCGCCCGGAGCGCGATCCAGAGGCCGCTCGGGTGCATGTAGTAGTCCTGCCCGGGCTCCAGCAGGTTGAACAAACCGCTGTGCCGCAGCTCCCCGTCCGCCGTGACCGCGTCCGCCAGGAACGTCCCCGCCTGCGCCTGGTCGGTGTAGCGCTGCATGGTCACACCATTGTCACGGTACAGCGCCAGCCGGTCCGGACGCGGCCGCAGCCGGGCGGGGGCGGCCTCGCGGTCCAGCTCGATGACGTCCACGTCCGGCCAGCCCTCGAGCTCCGTCGGGCCCACCAGGAAGAAGAACTGCCCGGACGCGTAATCTGCGTCATCCAGCACCAGCTCCTGGTCCTGGACCAGGCCCGCCTGTCCGCCGCCCAGTCGGAACTCGCGCGCGGCGATGTCGCCCTTCTGCTGCGCCCAGAGCGCCGACACGTCCATTGCGCCGAAACGGGCGGTGGTCTTGAAGCCGAAGTTCCCCGCCGGGATCCCCTGGGTCAGGTAGCGCGAAGCGGGTAGATCGATGCTCACGTCGCCCATCTCGACCCGCTGCAGCAGCTCGCCCGGCTCGCCCTGGTAGTGGACGCTGATGTTGTTCGCGGCATCGAACTCCCGCCGCTGGTCATAGTCCACGTTCACGTGGATACGGTCCGTGATCGTCCCACCCACCTGGATGCCGAACTGCATGTCCGGCTGGAGGCGCGGCAGCAGGTCGGGATTGCAGTTCAGGTCGAGGCCTGTCTCGCACGGCCGGAACTGCCGCCACTCGCCCCCCAGCGCGCCCCGCCCCTCCACCCGGAGCCCCAGGTTCGTCACCTCCTGCACCACCTCCGGCAGCTCCAGCTCCCGGAACACTCGCCCCCCCTCGCCCGTATCCCTTTCCACGGGCGCGTCCACGGGCGCGTCCAGGGGCAGGTCCCCGGTCACGTCCGAGCGCGCGCCTGAGGCCAGCATGGCCTGGGCTGCCGAGTCGAGGGCGAGCGGACCGGGCCAGGAGGGGAGGTCGGCGAGGTAGGCGGGCGGGAGCGGTGCGAGCCCCAGCCGGAGAGTGGCGGCGGGTGGGGCGAGGAGCCGATCGGCGGACAGGCGGAGGCGCGGGGGATGCCCTTCGGGCGCCTGCGCGGATACGCGCGCGGCGCTCGCCAGGAGCAGGATCAGAGGGAAGAGCTTCCTCAACCGCATGCCAGTCGACCGGGTTCGACCCTCGCCAGCGGCGGGCCCGCTCCACTGCGGATCGTACGGGTTGTAGGGCCTTGAATCAGCAGGTATTATAACGACTTACGAGGACGGGGAACAACGAGCGAAGAATGGGAATCCTGACGCGGTACATACTTCGGGCCCATGTCGCGCCCTTCTTCTTCGCCCTCAGCGTGCTGACGGGCGTGCTGATGATCAACACGGTGGCGCGCCGGCTGGAAATGCTGGCGGGGAAAGGGCTGCCGTGGTCGGTCATGGCCGAGGTCTTCGTCCTCTCTCTCCCCCATATCCTGGCGCTCACGCTGCCCATGAGCGTGCTGGTGGCCACGCTGTACGCGTTCACCCGGCTCGCGGCGGACAACGAGATCACGGCGCTCAAGGCGTCGGGCGTGAACCTGAACCGTCTGCTGGTCCCGCTCCTCCTGATCGCCACGCTCTTCGCCGGCGGGATGGTCTGGTTCAACGACTACCTGCTCCCGGAGACGAACCACACGCTGAAGCTGCGCCTGTTAGACATCCAGCGAAAGGCGCCGACGCTGACGCTGAGCGAGCAGACGATCAACCCCGTGCGGACGGGGCGGAGCTCCCGGCCGGAGTACTACCTGCAGGCGGCAAAGATCCGGTCGGCCAGCAACGAGCTGGAAGACGTGGTGATCTACGACCTGAGCGACCGCGACCGGAACCAGACCATTTACGCGGACAGCGGGGTGATGGCGTTCAGCGAGGGGCACACGGACCTCTACCTGACGCTCTACGACGGCTGGATCAACCAGATCGAAAACAGCAACCCGGAACGCTTCGTCCGCAGCTTTTTCCAGGAGTACCAGATCCAGATCCGGGGTGTGGGAAACGAGCTGGGCCGGACGGAGGGGCGCGGTGAGGGGTACCGTTCCGACCGCGAGATGTCGCTCGCGATGCTCCGGCGAGAGGCGGAGTTCTCCCGCGGCCGCGCCGACTCGCTGCGCACTGAGGCCGTGCTCGCGGCGACCGTGGCCCTCGACCGGATCCTGGCGGGGCCGGGCCGCAGTCGCGAGCCGCCGCCGGGCATAGCGGGCGACAACCCGCGACGCTCCCTCTACTTCCCGGAGAACACCTATCCTGCCGGGCGCGACTCGGTCTACGACGAGCTGACTCGCCGGGCGGCGCTCGAGCTGAACGGCCTCTCCGGTAACGCACTGGGGCTGGAGCGACGCGCCAACGTCCACCTCGTGGAGTACCACAAGAAGTACGCGATCTCCTGGGCCGTGATCGTCTTCATCCTGCTGGGCGCGCCGCTGGCCGTGCGATTCCCGCGCGGGGGCGTGGGTCTCGTGATCGCCGCGTCCATCGGGATCTTCGCCGTCTACTACGCGGGGCTGATCGGGGGCGAGAACCTGGCCGACGAAGCGGACGTCTCACCCTGGATGGCCATGTGGGCGCCCAACGTGATCTTCTTCGTGGCCGCGCTCTGGGGGCTCTCGCGGATCGGGAAAGAGGCGGCCACGGACCGGGGCGGCGGCTGGGACGACATGTGGGCGTCGATCAAGGGTCTGCTCAGCCGACCCCGTCGGTCCGCGCGGGAGAGCGAGGGCCGGTGAGGATCCTCGACCGCCTGGTGGTGGGCGAGTTCGTCCGGCTCTTCATCCTGTTCATGTTCGCCTCGCCCGTCCTCTTCATCCTGGGCGACCTGACGGACAACCTCGACACCTACCTGGACCGCCAGTACAGCGCCGCTCAGGTGGTCATGGGGTACATCTACCAGCTCCCGCTGTTCATCTCCTGGGGACTCCCCGTGGCCGCGCTGATCGCCACGATCTTCACCGTGAACAACATGACCCGGCACTCGGAAGTGGCGGCGGCGAAGGCCGGCGGGATCAGCTTCTACCGGCTCTACGCCGCGCTCCCGGCCATGGGGATCGCGCTCGCGGTGCTCGGGCTCGTGCTCACGGAGCTGATCCCCATCGGCAATCGGCTGCGGGCGGAGACCTTTACCAGCGAGGAGAGCCGCGTCGAGCAGACCAGCCGCACCGACTTCATCTACCGGGACCTGGACGGCCGCGTGTTCGCCATCCGCCGCCTGAACGTTGCCGAGGGCGAGATCCAGGGGATCACCATGGAGCGGGAAGGCTCGGAGCCCGAGGTCCCGAGCGTCCACATCTACGCCCCCACGGCAGTCTACGACAGCACCGGATGGACGCTCCAGGACGGATTCCTGCGGCTGATGGCGGGCCCCGACGTGGAGCGGGCGTTCCGGTTCGAGCGGCTGTCCACACGCGGCTTCACGGAGGCGCCCGAGCAGCTGGTGGACACCCAGAAAAACCCGGACATGATGGGGTACGAAGAGCTCGGTCAGCTCATCCAGATCCTGCAGCGGTCCGGCGGCGACCCCCTCGACCTCATGGTGGAGCGAGCGCAGAAGATCGCCATCCCCGTGGCCGCGCTGGTCATCATCCTGTTCGCCGCACCGCTCGCCAACTCGGGCCCGCGCGGCGGCGCGGCCTACGGGGTGGGGGTGTCGCTCGGCATCACCATCGTCTACCTGATGCTGTTCAAGGTGGCGGGCGCGGCCGGCGCGAGCGGCGCCCTCCCCCCCACCGCCGCGGCGTGGCTCCCGAACGTGCTCTTCGCCCTGGCCTCCCTCTACATGATCCGGCAGGTCAGGACGTAAGCCGCACCCAGTCGCCCAGCGTTTCCCCCCGGAGGACGATGCCGGCCTCGCCGGTGAGGTGCAGCCGCCAGTCGTCATCGATCTCGACGTGGACGGCCCCGCCCGGCATCCGGACCTCGAACCGGCCGCCGGAGACGAGCCCGGCCCGACGCGCCGCGGCGCTGACCGCGCAGGCGCTGGACCCGCTGGCCAGGGTCTCCCCCGCCCCGCGCTCCCAGATGAAGGCCTCGAGGACGCCAGGCCCCACCGCGCGGGCGAACTGGACGTTCACGCCGCGAGCGAACGACGGGTGCGACTGGAGGAGGGGCGCCCTGGCGCGGAACAGGGCGTCATCGAGATCGTCGAGGAGCACCACGCAGTGGGGGTTGCCCAGGCTGACCAGGTGGATCGGGAGCGTGACGCCGTCCAGCTCCATGGGGTACCCCTCGACCTCCTCGTCCGGGTCCACCTCGGTGAAGGGGATGGCGCCCGCCCGGAAGGACGCGGGTCCCATGGCGACCCGGAGGACCAGCCGGCCATCCCCGAGCTCCGACTCCACGCGCATCTCCACCGTCTCGCCCGGGAGCGCCACCCGGAACGCCGAGCCGGTCTCCACCAGACCGCGGCCGTGCAGCCACGCGCCGAAGATCCGCAGCCCGTTGCCGCTCTTCTCCGCCTCGGTGCCGTCCGGGTTGAAGATCCGGAGCCCCACGGGGTCGGCGTTCAGGTCGGCCGTCAGGATACCATCGCTGCCGACGCCGCGATGCCGATCGCAGACGGCCCGCACCACGGCCGGGGCGGGGGCGCCGAGGCCGGTGCGGTCCAACACGATGTAGTCGTTGCCCAGCGCGTGACCCTTCCAGAACTCCATGGCGCGTGCTCCCGGTCTATGGCAATGCCCGGCCACGAAACACGGCCGGGCGCCGTCGCGTACGGTCCATGGACGGACCAGTGCAACGAAATGGGTGTCGGTCCCGTCTAAGGATACAGAACGCAAGGGCGGCCCGCGAAACATCGGCCGCCACCCGCGGGACCGCAACGGGTCCCCGGGCAGCCGGCGAAGCCGGCGCCGTTCGACGATAAACAAGGCGGTGAGGAGATGGAGTATTTCTGGGAATGATACTCCTCCTTGGCAGGGTGGACTCGGCAAACGCTTCGTCTCCCACCGCCTGAGCTAGCCGCCCGGATGGGCGGGCGCCCCGTCGCGTGGAATGCAGGTCTCCACACGTGACGGGGCGTTGCTTTGGGGCTCAGCCTACGGCGACCTGCTCCCGCTGGCGACCGCCCTCGGGCGCGTAGGGCCCGGCGTACGGCAGTTCTTCCTCCGGTTCCTCCTCATGGAGGTAGTGGCGCTTGAACCAGGCGCCCACGTCGTCGACCATGGAGTAGAGCACGGGGACCAGGATGAGCGTCAGCACCGTGGCGAAGGAGAGGCCGACGATCACGGCAATGGCCATGGGGCCCCACCAGGCGGCCTGCTCGCCGCCCCAGTACAGGTTCGGATCCAGGCGCGTGAACAGGCCCAGGAAGTCGAAGTTCAGGCCGATGGCCAGCGGGATCAACCCGAGGACCGTGGTCACCGCGGTGAGGACGACCGGCCGGAATCGCGTCTTGCCCCCTTCCACCAGCGCTTCCCGCCGGTCCATTCCATCGCGCTCACGCAGGATGTCGATGTAGTCGATGAGCACGATGGCGTTGTTCACCACCACGCCCGCCAGGCTGATGATCCCCACGCCCGTCATGATGATGCCGAAGGGCATCTTGAAGACGATCAGACCGATGAGCACGCCGACCGTGGACATGATCACCGATGTCAGGATGATCACCGGCTTCACCAGCGAGTTGAACTGGCTGATCAGGATGAAGCCCATGAGCATGAGCGCGATCAGGAAGGCGTTCGAGAGGAACTGCATGGTCTCGATCTGCTCTTCCTGCTCGCCGGTGTAGCGCATGGTGTAGCCGGGCGGCAGCTCGCGAACGAAGCCGGTCTCCGCCAGAGTGGACTGTACTTCCTGGAGCACCGCATTGCTGTTCTCGCCGGCCACCACGTCGCTCGTGATGGTCACGACCCGGCTCATGTCCTTCCGCTTCACGCTGCCCGCGCCCTCGGCCACGCTCCAGCTGGCCACGGACGGGAGCGGGATCTGGTTGCCCATGTCGTCGAGGACGGTGAGGTCCTCGAGCGCGTCGAGGTCCTCGCGGTACTGCCCGGCCAGGCGGACCACGATGTCGTACTCGTCCTCCCCCTGCCGGAACTTGGCCGCCTCCGTGCCCTGGATGGCGCTCCGGATGGTGCCACCCACCTGCGCGGTGGACAGGCCGTAGAGCGCCGCTCGCTCGCGGTCCACGTCGATGACCAGCTCCTGCCGCGCATCATCCATGTCACTCTCGAGGCCCTCGAGCCGCGACCCGACAGGGGCGTTCCGGAGCGTGGCGAGCACGTCGTCCGCCAGCGACTTGAGCACGTCCGGGTCGTCCCCGGCGATCTCAATGCTGATGGGCTCGCCCGTGGGCGGACCCATGTCCTGCGACGCGATGACCACATCGCCGCCGGCGATTCCGGCACCCACACCATCCTGCATCCGCGCCAGCGTTCCGAACACGTCGTTGCGCCGGTCCTCGAAGTCCACGAACTGCACGGTGATGTTGCCATCCCCGCTGCCGAACAGCATGGCGGGCCCGCCACCGCTGGAGCCGACGGTGGCCACCACCGACTCCACATCCTCGAACCCCTCGATCCTCCGCAGCTGCGACTCCACCTGCTCGGCGATGGTGTTCAGGTACTCGGGCCGGGTCCCGCTCGGGACGTCGATCTGCGCCACCACCTGTGCGGGCGGGATGGACTCCGGGAAATACTCCACGCCGTGATTGAACACGACGAACAGCGCCACACTCCCGATGAAGAGGGCAACGGCGGCGCCGACGATGGTGCCGCGGTGATCCAGCGACCAGCGGAGGCGGCGTTCGTACCAGCGCACGGCACGGGGCACGGCAACCATCTGGAACCAGTGGGCGACGCGCACCATCACGGTCTTGTGGATCGCCACGATGGCCACGGCCAGAACCACCAGCAGCGCCGCCGTGAGCCAGTTGGCGAGCGCGATGGCGGCGAGCATCACGCCGCCGATCCCGAGGAGGGTGTAGCGCGCGGCGGGACGGAGCGGGCGGCTCGGCTCGGTGTCGAGCTTCATGAACATGGCGCAGAGCACCGGCACGATGACCAGCGCGACGAAGAGCGAGCTGGAGAGGGTGATGATGAGCGTGAGGGGCATGTAGCCCATGAACTCGCCGGCGATCCCCGGCCAGAAGAGGAGGGGGGCGAAGGCGGCGAGGGTGGTGAGGGTGGACGCGACGATGGGAAGCGCGATCTCGCCGGTCGCGAGACTTGCGGCCCTCCAGTTGTCGAAACCTTCCTCGATGTAGCGATAGATGTTCTCCACCACGACAATGGCGTTGTCCACCAGCATCCCGAGGGCGAGGATCAGGGCGAACAGCACGACCATGTTCATGCTGATCCCGAGCAGCCCCATGATGATGAAGCTGAGGAGCATGCTCAGGGGGATGGACGTGGCCACGAAGCCGGCGTTCCGGACGCCCAGGAAGAACATCAGCACGGCGAGCACCAGCAGGAGCCCGCTGATGATGTTGTTCTCCAGGTTGGAGACCATGTCGTGGATGTCCTCCGACTGGTCGCCGGTGATCTTGACCACCGTGCCCGCCGGGAACTGCGGCTCCAGGGCCCCGATCGCCTGCTTCACCGCGTCGGCGGCCTCGATGATGTTCTCGCCCGAGCGCTTGACCACGCCCAGCGTGATCACTGGCTCGCCATCCAGGCGGGCGAACGTCTCACGGTCCTTGAACGCGAAGTCCACCTCCGCCACATCCCGCACGTAGATGGGGCGACCGTCACGCGTGGTGATCACCACGTCCTGGATCACGTCGGCGGCCTCGAACTCGCCGGCTACGCGCAGCGTGTACTCCTGGTTGCCCACGTCCACCACACCGCCCGGGATGTTGACGTTCTCACCCCGGATGGCGTCCACCACGTCGGTGAAGGCCAGGCCGTAGTACTTGAGCATGGGCAGCGAGACCTCGACCTTGACCTCGCGCTCCAGACCGCCCGAGAGGTTCACCTCCAGCAGCGACGGGATCTGCTCCAGGCGGTCCTGTACGTCCTCCGCCACCTCCTTCAGCTGCTCCAGCCCGTACGGCCCCGATATGTTCACCTGCATGATCGGGAACTCGGACAGGTTGAACTCCATCACGCTGGGCTCCTCGGCATCCGCCGGGAGTTCCGGCTTCGCCAGGTCCACCTTCTCCCGGACCTTCTGGAGCGCGTCCTCCATGTCCATGCCGTTCTCGAACTCGGCGACAATGGACGTGTAGCCCTCGACCGACGTGGAGGAAAGCTCCTTGATGTCGGCGATCCCGTTCAGCTCCTCCTCGATGGGCCGCGCCACCAGCGTCTCCATGTCCTTCGGCGCCACACCGGCGTAGATCACGTTCACGGCGATGATGGGGATCGTGATCTCCGGCGATGACTCCTTGGGCACACGGCTGTAGGAGATGACGCCCATGATGGCCACGATCACCAGCAGCATGAGCGTGCTGACGCGGTGCTTGAGCGAGAAGTTCGTGAGACCGAACTGCCGGTACTCACCCTTGTGATGGCCCTGCGGGAGCGGCGCGTGGCCGTGGTCCCTGTCGTCGCCCTCGATCATCCCTCACCCCCATCGGGCGCCGGTGCCGGCCCGCCCTCGACGTTGACCACGGCGAGGGCATCACCCTCGGCCACCCGCTGCTGCCCCACCACCACGATCCGGTCGCCGGTCTCCAACCCCTCCTCGATCACGACCTGGTCACCACGGCTCGGGCCCGGGACCACGGGCCGCGCACGGGCGACGGACCCACTGGACGTCTGCTCGGCCACATAGACGATGTAGCCATCCTCGCGCCGCAGGACGGCGGAGCGAGGCACGACGATGGCGCTGTCCAGCGTGCGCCGCGCGATCTGCACATCGGCGACCATCCCGGGCTTGATGCCGAGCCCGGGGTTCGCCACGGTGACCTCCACCTCGAACGTGCGGCTCCCGGACTCGACGGCGGAGCCGACGAAGTCGATGGCGCCGGCGTACTCTCGCCCGCCCAGCGCGTCCACACTCACCGCCACCTCGGTGCCGCGCTCGATCTCCACCGCATACCGCTCCGGCACACCCCCGACGACCTCGACGGTGTCCACATCGAGGATCCGGACCACGGGAGTGCCCGGAGCGACCATGGCACCCACTTCCACGAGCCGTTCCGCCAGCACGCCGGCGATCGGGGCCCGGACCACGGTCCGCGCCATCCGTCGCGAGAGGACCTGCGCCTGCGCTTTCGCGGTCTCGGCGTTGTACTTCGCCTGGAGGTAGGCCATCTCGGTGCCCACGGAGTCGCGCTCCCAGAGCTGGCGGTAGCGGAGCCACTGCTCCTCCGCCAGCGCCGCCTGGCTGGCCGCCTGGTCCAGCTGGGCCTCCAGGACGCCCGCATCGAGACGGATCAATGGCTGGCCCGACCGGACCACAGAGCCCTTCTCCGCCAGCAGCGCCTCCACGACACCGCCCTCCTCGGCCGATACACGCACGTCCCGCTGCGCCTCCACGGTGCCCACTACGCGGATGAAGTGCGTGAACTCCGACGGGTGCACCTCCAGCAGCTCCACGTTCACGGTCCGGAGGCTCTCATCCCCCGCGCTTGCCCGCTGCGCCTCCGCGCCGCTGGACTCTCCGCACCCGGTCGCTGCCACCACCGCGACCGCCAGCACTCCGGTTCCCAGGATTCTCTTGCTCATGGTCTCCCTGCGTTATCCCTGAAGGGCGACGGTGTCGCCCGCATCGATCATCGGAACCACCCCCACCGCCGCATCCAGCCGCGCCTGCGCCGTGAGGAAGTCGTATACCGATTGCGCGTAATTGAACTCGCTCTGCCGCAGCGCCAGCTCCGCGTCCGTCACCTGGAGCTGGCTGCCGATCCCCGCGCCGTACTCCCGCCGCGCGATCTCGAAGCCGCGCGTCGCCTGCGCCACGGCCCTCCGCTGCGCCAGCACCCGGTCGTAGGACTCCCTGACCTGGTCCAGGAGCGTCTTCACCTCGTTCTCCGTCTGGTCCCGGACGAGCTCCAGCTGCGCCTCCACCTGCTCCACCACCGCACCCAGGCGCCGCAGACGCGCCGGCCGCTGGAACCCGGAGAAGATGGGCACGCTCACCTCCACCCCCACCGCCCGGGCGTCGTACTTCTGGTCGCCGAAGAAGGTGAGGTTGTCGTTGCCCTGCCCCATGGCCGTCCAGGTGCCGAACACCGTGACCTGCGGCAGGTACTGCGACCACTCCACCTTCCGCTCCGTCTCCCGCAGCTCCCGCGTCAGCTTCAGCTGGCGCAGGTCCGACCGCCGATCGAACGCGAGCTCCACCGCCTCCGGCGCCCGGAGCGACTCCGAGCGGACGCCACGGTCCAGCATGAGGCTCGTCCCCCCCTCCGTCGCCAGCGCCTCGCGACCCTCCGGTGCGGGCAGCTCAACGGCCAGGAGCGAACCGGACAGCTCCACGCCGTCGAGCGACTCCTCGCCCATCGCCACGGCCAACGTCCGGCGCGCGGCCTCCGCCGCGTTGCGCGAGCGAGCGACGTTCGGCTCCAGGTTCGACAGCTCCACCTCCAGCCGCAGCACGTCGTACTCCGACGCCAGCCCAGCCTGGTTCAGCTTCCGCGTCTCGTCGAGCACCTGCCGCACCCGCGCCAGGCTCTGCGTCACCAGCCGGAGCTGCTCGTCCGCCAGCAGCACGTCGTAGTAGCGCAGGCGCGTCTCCGTGGCGACCTGCTGCGCCGCCCCCCGCAGCACCTCCTGCTGCAGCCGCTCGTACCGACCGGCCGCGCCCACGCCCAGGAACGCCGCGGCGTTGAACAGCGGCTGCGTGGCGCGAGCCTGCGCGTACCACTGGTTGTCCGACCCGAACCGCAACCCGATCAGCTCGTCCGGATCCGCATCCGGGTCGAAGAGGGTCGCCGGGAGGTAGTTCGTCGGGATGTCCAGGTTGCGCGTGAAGCTGGCGTTCATGTTCACCGTGGGCATGATGCTGCCCCAGGCCTCCCGCGCCTGCGCCTGCGCCGCTTCGAGCTGCCACCGCGCCCCCTCCAGCGACCCGTTCTCCTCCAGCGCCCGCTCCACCGCCTCCCGGAGCGTCAGCACGCGACCGGATTCCTGCGCCGAAAGAGCCGCCGCGCCCGCGCCGAGGGACAGCGCCAGAACCAGCACACTCACCGACCCCGTCAGCCCTCGGCTCAGCAGCCGCGCGATTCCGCCACGCTCCCTTGTATCCGTCACGATCTCCTCGAAGCCATCAGTCACCTCGGAATCCACCCCGATCCAAGCGCCTGGATGGCGCTCTCCACCAGCTCCATGAACTCGCCGTGCGTCGATGCCTCGTCCGCCAGGTGGCCGCTCACGTACAGCGTCGTCAGCCCATGGATCAGCGCCCACCCCACCACGGCCGCGCGCTCCGGCCGCCCACCCACATCGATCTCTCCCGACTCCGACGCCCGACGCAGCAGCTCCACCGCGTACTCCTTCGATGCGGACTCCGGCAAAGTTTCCCGTCCCACCGGCCGCTCCGGGCAGCGCTCCAGCTGCGCCACGCCTGGAACCTCGAACATCGCCCGGAAATATCCGGTGTTCTCCAGCGCGAAATGCGCGTACGCCCGACCCTTCGCGGCGAACAGCTCCAGCTGGCGCGCGTCCGGCCCCACCTTCGCCACTTCCCGCTCCATGCAGACGCCCAGACGCTTGAACCCCTCCGCCATCACCGACTCCAGCAGCTCTTCCTTGTCACGGAAATGATGGTAGATCGTGCCCGGCGAGTGATCGACACGCTGCGCCAGCGCCCGCATCGACAGCCCGTCCAGGCCCTGCTCGCCCACGATGTCGCGGGCGGCCTCGACGATCCGCTCCCGCAGGTCCTCCTTCTGCGCCACTCGATCTACCGTTCCCATGCTCACCTGCGTTCATCGTCGTCGCGCCCGGCCGGGCCGGGTCCTGAACGGTGTTCAGGCGACGGAGTCTAAACACTGTTCAATACCGCGTCAACCCGCTGGAGGTGGGGGGCGGGACGCGTGACGTCGGACAGGACGAACTCGCTCCGAAGTATTCGAGGGATCCGGCCAGCGCTCATCGCACCGGCTACAGCGCCAGCCGCGTCCAGCACCTCGCAGGACTCCCTATGCAGAAACTCAAGTCCAGGCCCCGGTCTTACCACTGAGTCCGAGCTGGCGAACTCCACTCGACCTTAGCCGGTCGCAGAAGCAGATCCAGGGACTCCCGGAGATGGCGGCGGCGCTACCTGCGGGTCATATTGGCAGCAGGCGAAGCTGTTGATCTGCTCTGCTGCATCCGGGGCGACGTGCGGACCCGGCGCCCTTCTATGCGCATGGGGCTGTTGGTGTACGCTCTGCCGAACCAATTCGGCACTCGCCGATGCAATGTGTTGAGGTGTGGCCATGGAACTCATACTGCTCGTAGTCTTCGCTGGCGCGATATGGCTAGGGAGGTGGCTGCAGCGCCGCTGGGTCCATTCCCCTCGGTTCGAGCTTTGGGTGGCTGTTGGGGGTGGGCTGATCCTGCTCATGCTGGCGTGGGTCGGGGCCGAAGGAGACCGGGGGCCGAGGATCGTCCTCACACTAGGCGCTGTGGTCGGTCTCTGGCGGGCGTTTTCACTGTACCGCGATCGCGAGCGCGGACCGGACGGCGCATAGCCCGGGCGGTCCGGCGCCAGCGGCGCCCTCAGTGCTGGAGCGCGGCGGACAGGTTCTCGTGGCCGTCTGCGGTAACGAGGATGTCGTCCTCGATGCGGACGCCGATGCCGCGTAGCGCCTCGGGCACGTCCGGGTCGTCGGGGGGGATGTAGAGGCCCGGCTCGACGGTGAGGACCATGCCGGGCTCGAGGCGGCGGTGCTGCCCGCGTTCCGCGTAGGTGCCGACATCGTGGACGTCGAGGCCGAGCCAGTGGGAGGTGGAGTGGGGGAAGAACCGTTTCCAGGCGATCTCGTCGTCCCGGAGCCGGTCGGCGTCGCCCCTGAGGAGCCCGAGTCCGAGCATGGCGGGGATGAGGACGCGGAGCGCGGCGTCGTGGATATCGGGGATGGTGGCGCCAGGCCGGACGGCACGGATAGCGGCGCGTTCGGCCTCGAGCACGGCCTGGTGAACGTCGAGAGCGGCGCCCTCGAGGGTGCCACCGATAGGGACGGTGCGTGTGAGGTCGGCGTTGTAGATGCGGTGCCGGGCGCCGGCGTCGAGGAGGAGGAGCTCGCCGGCCTGCATGGTGCGATTGTTGGCGGTGTAGTGGAGGATGGTGGCGTTGGGTCCGGAAGCGGCGATGGTGGCGAAGGCGGGGCCGTCGGCGCCGGCGGTTCGGAACCCGGCCTCGACGGCGGCCTCCACCTGCCACTCGCCCATGCCGGGCCCGACGATGGCGAGGGCGTGCTGGAACGCGGCGACGGTGATGTCGACGGCGTCTCGTATGGCGTCGATTTCCGCGGGGTCCTTGATGAGGCGCATGTCGTCGAGGATGAGGCCGGGGTCGGCGAGCTGGGCGGGCCCGCGTCCGGAGCGCTGCCGTGCCGAGCGGCCGCTGCCGAGGATGTCGAGGACGAGGCTTTCTACGTCGGCGCGGCCGGTGCCAATGCGGAAATAGAGGCGGTTGGAGCCGCGCAGCAGTCGGGGGAGTGTATCGCCGAGGGAGTCGATGGTATGGACGGCCCCGGCGCCGATCCGCTCGCCCGCCGATTCCGGGTCCTCGCGCCCGCCGCTCCACAGCTCCTGGCGGGGGTCGCGGTCGCGGACGAAGAGGGTGAATGGCGTATCGGCGGAGGGGCAGAGCACGGCCACGGCCTCCGGCTCGGTGTAGCCGGTGAGGTACCAGAGGTCGGGGTCGACCACGTACCGCAGCTCCACATCGCGGCCGACCACGATCTCCGGGGACGCGGTCAGTACGAGTGCGGCGTCATCGCCGAGGGCGTCGAGAACGCGGTCACGGCGAGCGGCGAAGAGGGAGGGATCCCATGCGTGTGCGGTCATGGACTCGTCATGTGCGGGATTCGAGGAGCGCGGTCACCCGGTGGGCGAGGTCGGCCCAGTCGGCGGCGTCGTCGTCGGTGAGATCGGAACGGGATGTTCCCACTGGGGTGACGTAGCGGCCCACCACGAACTTCCCCGCGTTGGGGTTCGGCGTGGGCTGGAACTCGATCCGATGCGTCATTGCAGAGGTTCCGGCTCGTCCCAGCTCTCACCCCAGAAGCGCTCCTCCTCCTCCGCGGCCTCGCCCAGGTCCAGGGGGTCATCCGTCTCCATCCGGCCGCTCGCCTCGATCTGGCGGATGGCGCTCTCGCTGAGTCCGTTCCCCTCCAGGTTGCCGAGGCGCCGGCGATAACCGATTCCTGCCACCGCCACCAGCACCGCTCCGACGGCGAAGATCCAGCCGGTCACCCGGCCTCAGAGGATCTCGCGCCGGGCTCCTGCTCCTCCTGGCAGGAGACGCAGTGCGTCGCCCAGGGCACGAGCTCCAGCCGCTCCATGGAGATCTCGGTGCCGCACTGCTCGCACTTGCCGAACCCCTCCGGATCCTTGTAGAGGGTGCGCAGGGCGTCATCGATGGCCAGGAGCTGCTCCCCTTCCTGGTGGACCATCAGCGCCTGCTTCTCCTGCTCCATGGTGTCCGTGCCCTCGTCCGCCATGTGCAGCGGATAGTTCGTCAGGTCCCCGTCATCGCCTTCCATGCGCTCCTTGAAGCGCTCGTCCAGCGCCGCCAGCGCCTCCAGTCGTGAATTCCGCTCTTCGAGGAGGCGTGACTCGATCTGCTTCCGCTGCCTGTCATCCATGGTATGTATCACTCCCCTGAGGTTCCGGTTGATCCGGGCAGTTAGGGGGCAACTTGCGTTCCGGTCAGTTCCGCCGGGTGGTATCCACCTGGATCGGCCGGCCGATGGGCCCCACGGGTCGGATCTGTGGTTCGGGCAGGGAATCCAGGGAGTCCAGGGTGCCGCGTCCGGGCTCGAAGCGCGCCCTGCGGGCACTGTCGGCGCCGGGTCCGAGGCGAGCCCCGGGGACCGGTCCTGGCCCCTCCATGGCATCCCGGAACGGGTCCAGGCGGGCGGCGCTGTCGGGTGGGAGCGAATCGATGCGGGCCAGATCGTACTCGCCCGACTCCGGGATGGGCAGCAGGAATTGAGGGATGGGGAGCGCCGTGCGACGTGTCGCGGTGAATCCCTGTCGGGAGCCCGTCGCCCAGCTCTCGCGCTCGATCACGCCATCATTGTCCAGGTCGAACAGGTGCTTCCGGACCGTGCCGCCGTAGTCGAGTGTTATGAAGCGCCCTCCGTCGGGCGTCTTCCAGACGGTGCTGAGCAGCTCCATGGCGGAGCCGGGCTCCCCGCAGCGGCTCCGGCGGCTGCCGACGCGGGTGAGGGCGCCGAGATCCGGCTGTGCGAGCGCCGGGTCGTTGGCCATCTCGTAGCTGGGCAATGCGGGCGGCGGCTTCACGGCGAGGATGGAGCTGTCCATGCGGATATCCAGCGTACCGGTCCTTCGCTCCCCCAGCTTCTCGCCGTCGAAGGAGTAGAAGATCCGGACCGAGCTCATGGTGTGGAGCGGCGGTGGCGGCGCCGGGACGAACTCGGGGACGGAGTCGCCGAGCGCCACGCAGTAGTACGAGGGCATCACGACTTCGAGCCAGATGGTATCGTGTGCGGGCAGCAGAACCGGAAGACGCTCGGGCTCCACCGCCCCGAGTTCCGGGTCGAAGGTGTAGGTGATGAGCGGAGACCCGGCCCGCATCCGCCCGTCGAGCTCCTGACCCTTCTGGCGTGTGAGCCGATAGCGGAGCGGCACGCTCAGGGAGAGGCTGTCCGGGGTCACCGGCCGGCGCCCGCGGTTGCGTACGCCCAGGATCAGCGGGACGCGGACGACGGCATCGGGTGTGTTTGTGGCCGTATCGCCCCACTCCGCCGGGATGACCAGGGTGTCCTGGAACCGGCCGTCGGGTCCAAGGGCCACGAGGTCGATGGGCGGCGCGGCCCCGCTCCATCGGACGAACGTTCCCAGCCCCACGAGCACGAGCACCACCAGGACGGCGATGACCCAGCGCCCGTCCAGCGTGGGGGAAAAGCGTTGAAGCAGGTGTCGGAGTGCCATATCAGCTGTACTTGAGACCGCTGCCGGTGTTGAACAGGACGACCTCCTCGTCGGGATGGATCAGCGCGCGCTCGAGGAGGGTCAGGATGGCCGCGGCGGTGGCGCCCCCCTCCGGCGCGGCGAAGATGCCGGTGGTCCGGCCGATGAGAGCGACAGCGTCGGTCATGGCCTCGTCGGACACGGCCACCGCCGCGCCGCCGGACGCGCGCACGGCCTGGAGGATCAGGAAATCGCCGATTGCGCTGGGGACCCGGAGGCCGGACGCGAGGGTGCGGGCGTCCTCCCAGGGTGTGGCGGTCTCGGCACCCTCCTCCCAGGCCCGTACGATGGGTGCGCAGCCGGTGCTCTGCACGGACACCATTCGTGGCCGTTCGGAGCCGATCCAGCCGAGCTCCTCCATCTCGTCGAAGGCCTTCCACATCCCCACCAGGCCCGTGCCGCCACCCGTGGGATAGACGATCACGTCGGGGATCCGACCCAGCTGTTCCACCAGCTCGTAGCCCATGGTCTTCTTCCCCTCCACGCGGTACGGCTCCTTCAGCGTGGAGACATCGAACCAGCCGTGCTCCTCCGCACCTTCCGCGATCAGCGCGCCGGCGTCCGTGATCAAGCCGTCCACCAGCCGGAGATCGGCGCCCAGCGCCCGGATCTCCGCCAGAATCGGCCGGGGTGTGTCGGAGGGGACGGCCACGTGCGCCGGGACCCCGGCCGCGGCGGCGTACGCGGCCGCGGCGGATCCCGCGTTCCCGGCGGACGGCAGCGCGATGGCGTCCATCCCGACCTCGATGGCGCGGGACACGGCCATGGCCAGGCCGCGCGCCTTGAAGCTGCCCGTGGGGTTCTGAGCCTCGTCCTTCACCCACACGCGAGCCATGCCGAGGGACTCGGCCAGCCGCGGTGCGTCCAGGAGGGGCGTGAACCCTTCGCCCAGCGTCACGCGGTGCTCCGGATCGCGGACCGGGAGCACCTCGGCGTACCGCCACATGTCGGGCGGACGCCCCACGAGGGCGGCGGGGGTGAACCGGCCCCGGAGCGGGGCGAGGTCGTAGCGGGCCAGGAGTGGCCGGTCGCAGCAGGGTGAGGTGCGCCACGGCATCTCCGCGTCGGCATAGACCGCGCCGCAGAACCCGCACTCGAGGTAGCTAACACCCGGCGTCACCACCGGCATTGTCAGGGTCGGCATGGGCGCAAGATAGTCCGCGAGTCGTGTCGTGCCAGCGTCAGAAGCTGCGGCCGGCATCGCTCGGCGGCTTCCCGGGGCGCCCGTAGTGGTCGCCGCCGATGGGCCGCGCCTGCCGATACGCCCGCCGCAGGGCGTCATCGTCCATGTCGGCGATCGAGCCGCGGGCGACCGCCAGCTGACGCGACTTGCGCGTTCCTTCCACGCACACGAACTCCACCACCTCGCCCTCCTCGTCGGACTCCGTCCGCCGCTCCGAGCCGGGCAGCACCCGCACCTCCCACTCCGCTCCATCCTCGTGCAATCTGCGCCAGCGCCCCTGTTCATCCGACATGGATCGACCTTTCCCGCTCGAGGTTCGACATCGATACTACCGCGGGTCAGGGGCAAAAAGTACGCCCCCACGACCGAGGCAACCGTCTCGGGCGGCGACCGCATCCCATGGGCAGGACAGAACGGCGATCCAGGCGGACAGGCCACGCAGCGGATGACGGAACAGGAGCTCCTCCAGCAGGCGCGCGAGGGAGATGAGGGGGCCATGCGCGCCCTCTACAACCGGTATGCCCCGCGTGTGTACGCGGTGGTGCGGCGGATCGCTGGCGAGGACGGGCTGGCGGACGACTGGGCCCAGGAGGCGTGGATCCGGGTGTTTCGTGCGCTGCCGGGGTTCCGGGGCGACGCGGCGTTCTCGACCTGGCTGCATCGGGTGGCGGTGAACAGCGCGCTGCAGGGGAAGCGATCGCGGACCCGTCACGACTCGCGGGAGGAGCCTCTGCCGGCGGTCCTGCCGGCCCGGGATGACCCCTCCGACAGGGACCCGACGGTGCTCAGGATCTCGTTGGAGCGGGCGCTCGAGCGGGTCCCGGAGGGGATGAGGCAGGTGCTGGTGCTGCACGATGTGGAAGGATTCACGCACGAGGAGATCGGCGAGATGCTGGGCATAGCGGCCGGGACATCGAAGAGCCAACTGTCGAAAGCGAGAGCCAAGATGCGCGTGTTGCTTCGCGCTTCGGATACGGTAGTCGAGGGGAGGGCGTATGCTGCATCTGACGCTTGAGGCGCTGGCGCGGCTCGTGGACGAGGCGCCGGACGTCCATGAGGAGGCGCACCTGGCGGACTGCTCGGTGTGTCGCGAAGAGCTGGTCGCGCTGCGTGGTCAAACCGAAGCGCTGTCGACACTGCCCAAGCTCATGCCGCCGCCCGACGCGTGGCCGGCGCTCAGCGATCGGCTGCGGGCGGAGGGCCTGGTCCGGGCCGAACGGCGGCGGATGCCCGGTCCCGGGATGATCCGGGCCGCCGCGGCGATCGCGCTGTTCCTGCTTGGCGGCGCCGCCGGCTTCGTCGCGCGCGGGCCGGTGGAGGGCGGCGCTCAGCCGCTGGCTGGTGCGCTGGAGACGGAGCCCGGGGTACGAGGCGGCACCGGCGCCGTGCCGGGTGAGTCGGCGGTGGAGCTGAGCCAGGAGGTGGAGCGGACGGAGGAGCTGTTCGCGTCGGCTCTCGACCGGTTCATGCAGGCCAGCGGGACGCGCGCTCCCGACCCGGCGGCGCGGCTGGCGGCGCTCGACAACATCGTTCTGACTACGGCGGAGGCGTTGAACGAGTCGCCGGCCGATCCGGTCATCAACAGCTATCACCTGACAGCGGTGGCGCAGCGGAAGGCGCTGCTCCGGCAGCTGTCCACTTCCACGGACCCGGTATTCTAGCGATGTCGAGACGATCGATCCTCCTCAACGCAGTCCTCCTGGCGCTGCTGCTGCCCGTTGCGGCGACCGCGCAGCGGCCGCGGCCGGCACCGAGGCCGGAGCCGGCACCCGGCTGGCTGGGCGTGGCGTACGAGGCGCGGTGGGTCCAGCGCGAGGGGCAGTGTGAGCCGCAGGTCCTCGTAGAGCAGGTGATCCACGGATCCCCCGCGGAGCGCGCGGGAGTGCGCCCGGGCGACACGCTGGTGGCGGTGGACGGGCGACCCATCCCCGGAGGACGGCTCGAGGAGCTGGCCGGTCGACTGCGGCCGGGGGACCCGGTGAGGCTGCGGGTACTGCGCGGCGGCCGGGAGCAGGAAATCACGGCGGTCGCCGACCGCCGCCCGGTCCGCCCACCGGTGGCGGCGGCCGGGGCGGAAGGCGACCCGATGCGTCGCGCCGCGCCGATCGTGCGCGTGGAGAACGGCACGCTCGTGCTCCGCAACGTGGACAGCGCACCGGGCGTCCACGGGTACTGGCTGGAGGCCGACGGGCGCACGGTCTTCCGCTCGCTCGGATCCTGGTCGACCGATGGGATGGACGAGGAGGTCCAGCGGCTGCTGGCGTGCGCGGAGAGCACACGCTGGGAGCCGGCCGCGGCCGCCGTGGCCGCGACGCGCGTCGACCTGCGGAACGTGCAGATCCGCGCGGACAGCCTGCGCGTGCTCATGGCGCAGCGGGTGCTGGAGCACGAACGGAGCATGGCAGAGCTCTCTCGCATAGCGGACCGGCCGGAACCGCCGGAGCCGCCGGAGCCGCGGGGGCCGCGGGGATCGCGCGAGGTTCACGTGGTGGCGCCCGGCGGGAGCTACGTCCTGCGGATGGACGACCACGTGACGGCGGGCTTGCGTGGCGTCGCCGGCGCCGAGCTGGCCTCGCTGGAACCGGAGCTCGCCGCGTACTTCAGCAACGTATCCGACGGGCTCCTGGTGCTGCGGATCTCCGCAGGGACGCCCGCGGCGCGGGCGGGCCTGATGCCCGGCGATGTCATCGTCCGTGGCGACGGTCGCCCTATGACCTCGGTACACGACCTCCGCGCGCTGCTTTCCACCGGCGACCGTGAGCCCGTCGAGCTGCGGGTCGTCCGGAAGGGACGGAGCCGGACCATCAACCTGCCTCGCTGAGTCGCGTCAACCGGTCGGCGGCGGTGAACCCCGACCGGACCGCGCCCTCGACCGTGGGCGTGACCAGGTAGTCTCCCGCCAGCGCGAGCCACGATGGGAGCGACTCCTGACGGAACGCAGCGACTCGCCGGAAATGGCCGGGGGCCGGTGCCCAGACCGCGTCGGGAAGCCGGACCAGTCGCGCCTCCGCCACCTCGGCCGCGGCGGCGGGCATGATCAGCCGCAGGGCGGCCAGTCCCTCCTCCAGCGCCACCGACGACGACGACCCTGCCCAGCGCGCACCCGTGGCCGGCGCGGGAACCAGGACCAGTGCGCCACCACCGGGGCCCACCACGGCCGTGCCCTTCTCCCCCTGCACGCACACCGCCGCGAGCGTTTCGCCAGCCGGCTCCGTGCGGGGAACGGAGAGGCCGAACCAGCCGGTGGCCATGCGGGTCCGCGTCGCCAGCACCAGGCTGGCCGTGGAACGCACTTTGATTCCCTTCAGCAGCTCGACAGACGGCACCAGCGCAGCGGCGGGGCCGGGCGGAATCGCGAGGATCACCCGCTCGTGCTCGACCGTCTCGCCATCCAGGACGACGCGGACCCCGCCCGGAGACGGATCCAGCCCCAGCACCCGCGCGTCCGTCCGGATCTCGACACCCCGGCTTTCGAGCGCCGCGCCCATCGCCGCCGCCAGCTCGCCGAACCCGCCCCGGGCGCCCACCACCTCCACACCCATCCCCGACCGCGCCAGCGCGTGGAACAGCCCCGCGCTGGTCTCTTCCGGTGTCACCCCGTAGTACGCGGACAGGAGCGGGTAGGCCAGCCACTCCACGAAATCCTCGCCGAGATGGTCCCGTCCCCACTCCGCGATCGACTCCTCGTCGAGCCCCGCGGCCGCCGCTCGGACCGGGGCGTTCAGGTCCAGCGAGCCCGCGTGCCGCTCCAGGAAGGGCACGTAGCGCAGCCCCATCCGGAGCTTCAGCCGCGTCGGCAGCGCGCCCGATGCCACCATGCTCGTGATCGAGCCGTATCGCAGCGGGTGGGGGCGGCCGTCCCGCCAGAGCGCGTCCCGCCCCGGCGCACCCACCATGCCGTCGCTCAATCCCATCTCCCCGAGCAGCGCCAGCGTGCGGTCGTAGTCCTCCGAGAGCAGCTGCACCGCCACGTCCGCACCCCGCCCCGCCACCCGCTCGGTACGCAGCCGCCCACCTACCCTGGACGTCGACTCGTACACCCGCACTCGCCGCCCCGCCGACGCGAGCCGCCACGCCGCCGCCATCCCGGCCGGTCCACTGCCGACCACCGCCGTCACTCCATCCGTGTTCGTCATTGCGCGACAGTAACAAGCAAAAAGCCCGCGAGCCACTACGGCTCGCGGGCTCATTCCCGCTCGGGACCTCGTGCCGCTCAGGCCGGGGTGGGCTTCCAGCGCCCGTACGGCAGCGTCGGCTCAGGGCGGACCTTGCCGCCCCAGATGAACGCGCTGATCAGCGGCTTCGGCTCCCGCGCCTCCACATCGTGGATCACGATCCCCGCCGGCAGCTCCCTTTCTATGTCCTTCACATCGCGCTTCTTCACGCTCGACTCCTCTGCGTCTGTCCCCATCCACACTCCCTCCCGCGTACGACCCAGGCGCACGCACACACCCATGGAATAAGGCAGACCCTGTGCCCGCACGGCCGTGGTACGCATAAGCTGTTGCCGTACAATCCCTTAGGCGATGTCGTACCCCGCGCCCTCGCCGTCGAGTGTCCCATCGGGGGGACGGTCGGGCGTGTCGCTTCGACACGTTCGGAGCCAGCGGCGGTAGCCCGGGAGGGCGAGGTGCTGGAAGATGAGCTCGTCCACGGCGTCGCGGAGGAGGATCTCGGTGAGGGGGTACTGTCCATCGGGGGTGCCGAAGAGCTCGTCGACGGCGCGGTCGGCGAGGGAGAGGAGCTCTTCGCGGGTGAGAGCGGACTTGTAGTCCTCGATTCGGTCTTCGACCCAGTCGAGGTATTCCTGTCTGGGGGAGGGTGGAGTGAGGGTCATGGGCGGGCGTCACGGAGGATGTCGCGCGCGACGTCAGCGGGTGAGCGTCCCTGGTTGCGTGCCCGTTCGAGGAGGAGGGAAGCGGCGGCGGCGGGCCGTGTGCCGGCGGCCATGAGCTCGACCGCGCGGGCGGTGGTGGCGCGGTCCTGTTCATCCGGAAAGGGCGCGGCGCCGTCCGATTCGTTGTCGACGGCGCGATCGAGCCAGTCCTGGAATCCCGCGCGAGCGGCGGCGAGAGCGGCGCCGATCTCGTCGAGGCCGGCGGGCTTGATCAGGACGTCGAAGACGGGCGGCCGGGGTAGCGGATCCGGTAGATCGGCGGTGCCCACACCGGTGAGGAGCACGATGGGAGTGGGGGCGACCTCGAAGAGTGCGATGGCGGCGTCGAGTCCGGATCGGCCGGGCATGCGGACGTCGAAGAGCGCGACATCGACGGGAAAGCATGCACCGAGTGCGACGGCCTCATCGCCATCGCGGGCGGGGCCGAGGACGCGGTAGTCGAGGGCCTCGAGCTGGGCCCGGAGCGCCATGCTCGCGAGCGGCTCGTCCTCGGCGATCAGGACGAGGGGCCGGGGGTCGTGGTCCTGGGCGGTCACGGCTCGCGCTCCTGATCGGCGTCGGACACCACCACCGCCTCGAACCCCTGGCTCCGGATGCGACCGAGGAGCGCCGAGGCGTCTCCCGAGTGGGTGAACCGACCGACCCGGACCCTGAGCAGGTCGTTTCTCGGGACGCGAACCTGCCGGGGCGAGAACCCCGCGCGCTGAAGCCGCTCCACGAGGGCGTCCGCGGTGGCTTGCTGCCGGAACGCCCCGGTCTGCACGGACCACTTGCCCGTGGCCGCTGGCTGCGCCGTTTCCGGAGCGGTGGAAGCGGCCGCGACGGAGGTGCTGGCGGCTGCGGGGGCGGGGGCGGGGGCGGCGCCGTCGAGGGCGCACGCAGCGCCGGCCTCGATCCGGAGCATGGCGGCGAGCTGCGGATCGAGGGCGTCCTCTAGCCCGGCCCGCGCGGCGGAGCAGGCGGCGGCGGAGCGGCGCGCGGCGTTCTGGGCACGGGCGAGCCAGAGGAGGCTCACCGGTCTCTGCCCGTAGCCCGGGTAGTCCGTGGTGAGGCGATCGAGATAGGCGGCAGCGCGGGTGGCATCGCCCGTGGCGAGGAGCCCCTGTCCGAGGCGGAGCAGCGCGTCGGCCGCGAAGGGAGAGGCCGGATAGCCGAGGACCACGGCGAGGTAGTCGGCCTCGGCGTCCTTCGGGTCGGGCTGGAGCCGGGCGCGGAGCGTGAGGGCGCGGGGCATCTCCGCGCCCTGACCACCGCCCCGGCCCCGCGTCTCCCACCAGTTGTCGAGAGTGGTGCGGGCGCCGTCATAGTCCCCAAGGGTGATGAGGCTGTCCACGCGCGGCAGCGACGGCGTCTGTGCGCTGGCGGCCGCCGGCATCCCGGCGCAGGCCACGAGGGCCAGAACGGTGGCGCGGGTCCGGGCGCTCATGCCGCGGCCTTCCGATCGTGCTGCAGGCGCAGCAGCAGCTCTTCCATGATCTGCGACTCGGTGAGCGGCGCCGACTTGAGCAGCCGATCGGCGCGGGCGAGGTGCTCGAGCCCCCGCTCCACCTGCTCCGCGGTCCACCCGCGCGCCTGGCCCACGACTCGCCCGGCCAGCCAGCGCTGGTGTCGCGGCAGCGCCGACTCCAGAGCGCGCTTCCCGCCCGCCACGCACACGGCGACCCGGAGCAGCTGGTTGGCCAGCCCGATGACGAGGCCCACCCCACTGTCTCCAGTCTCCAGCAGGATCGGGAAGGTCCGGCGCGCCTCCTCGATGCGGCCCTCGGCCACCATATCGATCCACTCCCAGCGATCCTGTCGCGAGATCGACCCCACTACCGCTTCCACGTCCTCGCGGCGGATGACCGCACGCTCGCCCACATACTCCCGCAGCTTCTCCAACTCCTTCACCATCATCGCCAGGTCACCGCCGATGGCGGTGGCGATGGCCCGCGCCGCGTCCGGCTCCAGCACCAGTCCATCGCGCTTCGCCGCGGCCATGAGCCAGCCGGGGAGGTCGGCGTCGGAGAGACGCGGGAACTCCACCGACACGGTTTCCTTCCGGAGCGTCTTCCAGATCTTGGCCTTGCTCGAGCTGATGTCCGCCTTGAGGATCAGCGCGAGACCGGGCGGCGGCGCCGCGGCCACATCCTCCAGGATCTTCCGGGACGTGGAGCTGCCAGCCAACGCCTGCGTGTCGTGGACGACCACCACGCGCCACTCCGCCATCATGGGCGGCGTCTGGATCAGGGATGCCAGCGTCTCCGGCGTGACATCCGTACCCCGGACCTCGTCCAGATTGAAGTCGCGCGTGCCCTCCTCGAGGTGCGCCGCCACGAGCTTGCGAGTCGCAAGCTCCTTCAGGTGCTCCTCATCGCCGTGCAGAAAGAAAACGCCCCCCCGTCCCCCCTCCTGGAGGTGGCGGATGAGGCGCTCGTGGCTCAGGGCCGGCATCAGGTCAATCGGGCGTTGGGTGCGTGGAGAGCGAGACTCGCGTCCAGGACGGCCCGGCTCGGTACGCCGGCTGCCCCATTACCAGTGGAGAATACGACGAGGAAGCCGTCCGGTCTACCCTCTCCGACCCCCACGGCCTCGCCTCCCCGGGTCCCATGGCCAGAACAGAAGGCGGGAGCCCGCGGGCCGCTCCCGACACACGGTCGTCATCCCGCCACGTGCGCGGGGGCGCGGCCGAGGCGTGCGTGCGCGAGTCCGCGGCCACTCCCGGGGACCACCCGTCGAGGCCCGTACTCACTCCTGCGATGGCGGCGGCCGCGGCCGCCGCCATCAGCAGCGCCATCACCGGGGGCGCAGACGCCACCTGCCACGACCTGTTCGTGAACCGCCCCCGCTCCGTGCCAGGCCCCGGACCGCCCCCCAGACGCATGTGGAGCCGCGGGCCGAACGCGCCCGACGGCTCCACATCCGGCAGCTGGCGCGCCAGCATGCGGCCCTTCCTCAGGACGCGGTCATACCTCGTACACGCCGGACATGCCGACATGTGCGCCCGGAACCGCTCTGTCTCCGCATGCGAGATCAGGCTGTCGTCGTATTCGGAGTACCGCTGGAGAAATTCGCTGCAATTCATGGATTCTGCTCAGGTGCGTGTTCGGTCCATCTACCGGGGGCGCGAGGGAAAGGTTCCTGGCGGGAGCGCCGCTGGCGCGGTGCGGAGAGCGACTTCGGCGCGGAGGAGCGCCAATTGCGCGGCGCGGGATGCGCGAAGCCCGCCGCTCCCTGCCAGGAGAACGACGGGCTCCGCGTACTGTCCAGGTCCCCCCGGGCCCGGCCCTGCGTCAGTCGATGAGGGGCGCGATCATCTCGGCGAAGGCGTTCCGTGCCCGGTTCAGACGGCTCTTCACCGTTCCCAGGTTTACGCCGGTGATCTCGGAGATCTCCTCGTACGACTTCCCCTCCAGCTCCCGCAGCACGAACACCACCCGATGGTGCTCCGGCAGCCGCGCCACGACCTCGTCCACCCGGTCCTTCAGGTCGCGCTTCCGGTACAGGTCGTCCGGACGGTACCGGTGATCTTCCCACTCCAGCGGCCGGTGGTCGGCGTCCCAGTTCTTCTTGATGGTCTGGAACAGCACGAGCGGGTTACGTGACCGGTTGCGCAGCTCGTTCTTCGCCAGGTTCCCGGCGATCGTGTACGCCCACGTCGAGAACTTCCGGTTCTGGTCGTACCGGTGGAGGTGCTTGTGCACCCGCACGAACGTCTCCTGCACCAGGTCCTCCGACCGCTCCCGGTCGCCGATCATCCGATGGATGAAGTTCAGCAGACGAGCGTGGTAGCGGTCGGCCAGCACCGTGAACGCGCGGGCCTCACCAGCGAGGGTGGCCGCCGCGAGCGCTGGATCGCCCAGCTCCGCCAGCTCCTGCCCCCGAGTCCGTACCTCCACCTTCTGGATCTGTAGCGCTCGTGCCATGGCCCGCCCCCTCTCCGCGTCAATGACCTGCGTTCGCAGCACTATTGGGGGGCAGGAGCCGTACCAACAGGACGTAAAAGCGTAAACGGTTGTGTAGCAACGATTTTCGCCGGTAACTGCCAATGGATGGCACCGCTGATCGTCCCATACAGGGGACAGGGCGCGCTACCCGGAGAGGACAGTGGAGCCCCGTCAGGCCGGTGGGGGGACCCTGGATGGTGGCGCCAGGGGCGGGGACCGCACCACCCGGCGACGGCGCGGAGGCCGCCCGTGCCGCGATACCGGGGCAGCGCCCGGCGCGTCAGCGGCCGAAGGCGTCGAACCAGAGGAGGGCGGAAAGGGACTTGCCGTCGATGATCTCGCCATCGCGGATCATGCGCCGGACCTCGGAGAGGGGTCGGGTGAGGACCTCCATGAACTCGTCCTCGTCGGGGTCGGTGGAGCCGCGGGCGAGGTCGGTGGCCATGAACAGGTGGATCCGCTCATCGGTGAAGCCGGGGGTGGTGTAGATGGTGGTGAGGAGACGGAGGGTGCCGGCGGCCCAGCCGGTCTCCTCTTCCAGCTCCCGCCGAGCGACGTCCTCCCACGGCTCGTCTTCGCGGTCGGGTCGCCCCGCGGGGATCTCGTAGATGTCGCCGCCGGCGGCATAGCGGAACTGGCGGAGCAGGACGATGTCGGGATCGGGGTCGTGGAGGTCGCCGAGGAGGGGCACGACGGCGGCGGCTCCGGAGTGGCGGACGAGTTCGAGCTCGCCAGTGGAGCCGTCGGGGTAGCGAGCGGTGTCCATGGAGAGGTGAACGATGCGACCGTCGTGGATGAGCCGGGACCCGAGCTGCCCCGGCTTGTCGGGCCCGATGCGACCGGCGGCCGCGGCGTCCACGAGCGCCGGACCCTCCTTTTCGGGCTGGCGGCTGTCGCTCATGGCAATGCCTCGTGGACATGGACCTCACCCAGGCCGAGCTCCCGGAGCGGGCCCGCGATCTGCTCGGCGTCCCCCACGACGACGATGCTCATGGCGTCGGTGCGGATCGCCTCGCGGGCGACGCGGTGCACGTCTTCCCGGGTGACGGCGGCAATACGATCGCGATAGGAGGCGAAGTAGTCGGCGGGGAGATCGTAGACGAAGAGTCCGGAGATCTGAGAGGCGAGGGCGGCGGTGGTCTGGAGCCGGAGCGGGAGCACGCCCCGCATGTAGTCGCGGGCGTTGTCCAGCTCCTGTGCGTTGGGTCCGTCCTCCCGGAGCTCCCGGATCTCCTTCCATGCCTCCTCGATGGCGCGGGCGGTGACATCGCTGGCCACGGCGACATCGATGGAGAAGGGGCCGGGCCGACGGCGGAAATCGAAGGAGCTGCGGGCGCCGTAGGTGAAGCCGTGGCGCTCGCGCAGGCTCATGTTGAGTCGGCTGGTGAACGCACCCCCCAGGATGGTGTTCATGACGGTGAGGGGGAAGTAGTCGGGGTGGTGCCGATCGACGCCGACGTGCCCGAGTCGGATCTCCGACTGCACGGACCCGGGCCGGTGGACGATCTCGATGCGGGTGGTCTCCGTGCGCGGACGCACTTCGAAATCGGCGCTGGGGGCGGCCTCTCCGCGCCAGTCGCCGAAGTGACGGCCGGCGGCCTCGCGGGCTTCGCCCGGCTCGATCCGGCCGGTGATGACCAGAGCGGTGGAGCCGGCGCGGTAGCGGGCCTCGTGGAAGGCGCGGAGCTCCGCGGGCCCGAGTCCGCGAACGCTCTCCTCGCCTCCCAACAGCGGCCGGGCGTACGGAACGCCCTCGCCGAAAATGAAACGGGCGGCGGCATCGGAGGCGAGGGCGCGGGGCTCCTTCTTCCGCTGGAGGATGGCCGCGAGCTGCTCATCGCGGATCCGCTCCACGGGCCCGGCCGGGAAGGCGGGGTTGCGGACCACGTCCGCGAGCAGCTCGAGGGCGGGCTCGAGGCGGTCCCGGTTGACGGTGATGGCGACGGTGGCCGCGTCCCAGCCGGCGCTGGTCTCCAGCTGGACCCCGAGGCTCTCCAGCTCCCAGGCGAGCGCCTCCTCGTCGTGGGATGCGGTGCCGGCCTCGAGGGCCTCGGCGGTGAGGCGGGCCACGCCCGCACGCTCAACGCTCTCGGCGGCCGCCCCTCCCTCGACCACCACCTGCACGGTAACCAGGGGCAGGTCCCCGTGTCGCGCGGTCAGGAGCTCGGCGGAGTCGTCGCCGTCGAGGCGGTGGCGGTGGACCTCCGGGAAATCGAAGGTCCGGACGGGCCCTGGCGCGGGTGCCTGACCGCGGTCCAGCTTCGTGTCACTCATGCCGCACCTCCTTCCGGGACGTACACGATGGTGGCGGCCTGCCCGCTCCCCAGGTGCCGTCCTGCGAACGCCCGGATATCGTCGGCGCTCACGGCCCGTATGGCGTCGAGCTCCGTATTGATTCTGCCCGGGTCGTCGAACAGACAGGTGAACATGGAGAGCTGGTCGGCGCGCTCGTCCACCCGCTGGAGCGCATCGAGGTGGCCGGCCTCGATGAGACGCACGGCGCGGGTGACCTCATCCTGCGAGACCTGTGAGAGCGCGGCCATCTCCTCATCGAGCGCGGTCTCCAGCTCGAGGGGATCCACGCCGGGGCGAGCGGTGGCCCATACCGCGAGCATCGCGGCGCCCACGACGATGGGGAACGCGGCCGCCACGACGTCCTGGGCCAACCGCCGCTCGCGAACGAGCCGCCGGTTCAGGCGAGCTGCGCGGCCGTAGGCGAGGATGTGGGCGGAAACGCCCGCGGGGTGCCAGGCGTCGTCGCCGTAGGGAGGGGTCCGGTACGCCTTGTAGATGCGCGCCAGCGAGATGTCCTGCTCGACCACGACCCGGACGGGCTCCTCGAGGGCGGTGGGGATCCCGGTGCGGCCGGGGATGGGCGGCACCGGGTCGCCCGCGGGGATCTCGCCGAACCACTTCCGGACGAGGTCGAGGGCGCGCTTCTCCTCGAAATCGCCACACAGGGTGAGGACGGCGTTGTTGGGCCGATAATAGGTGCGGAAGAAGGTCTCGACGTCCTCGATCGACGCGGCATCCAGGTCCTCCATGGACCCGATTACCGAATGGTGGTACGGGTGGTCCTCGGGATAGACCATCTCCTGGAGCCGCTCGTCCCAGTCGCCGTACGGCTGGTTATCGACCCGCCACCGGCGCTCGTTCTTCACCACGTCCCGCTGGTTGTCCAGCTTCTCCTGGGTCATGGAGCCCAGGAGCCAGCCCAGTCGGTCCGACTCCAGCCACAGTCCCAGCTCGAGGTAGTTGGCCGGCAGCGTCTCGAAGTAGTTGGTGCGATCGAGCCACGTGGAGCCGTTCAGCGAACCACCCGCCTGCTCGATGTGGGCGAAGTGCGCGGTCTCCGGCACGTTCTCCGAACCCTGGAACATCATGTGCTCGAACAGGTGAGCGAAGCCGGTGCGGCCGGGGCGCTCATCGCGGGACCCCACGCGGTACCAGAGGTTGGTGGCGACCACGGGCACATTCGGGTCGGGCGAGAGGATCACCTCGAGACCGTTGTCGAGGCGGTGGCGGGAGAATGGGATCTGGATCATTGGTGGCTCTGGATCGGGGAGATGGTTACGGGTTACGGATTACGGGTTACGAGTCACAGATTTCATAATTCGGGATAGGATCCCGGTTGGGAACGAGGTCGGACCGCCGGCGGGTCGGGTCACAGCGGTTGCTGGAGTCGCTCTCGGAGCGACGAGGGGGCGAGACTGCCCCGTAGCATCCGGGCGGCGGCCTCCGCTCCTGCGTGGACGGCGCTTTCGGTCTCCTGGATCAGCTTGATGTCCGCGCCCTCCGCGGCGTACTCGGATCGGACCAGCAGGTCTTCCGCCGCGTCCTCCCACCCCTGCCCGGCGGCTGCGAGGGCACCGATGAGCATGGCCTCGGCGTCGTGCTCCCGCTCCTGCGCGGCGCGCACCAGCTCCTCGGCCGCCTCCTCACCGCGATCGAGCTCAAGGAGGACCAGGCCCAGGAGCAGGCGCGTCCAGGAGTCGTCGGGCGCGAGCGCCAGGGCTTCCTCGAGCTCGAGCGCCCCATCCGCGGGCGCCCCCCGCAGCACGTGGGCGGCGCCCAGCTCCGCACGGACCACCGGGTCGTCAGGGAGCAGGTCGCGGGCGGCACTGAGCTGCTCGAGGGCCTCGTCGTGGAGGCCCGCGCGGGAGAGGTACGCGCCGTAGTTGAGGCGCGCGAGCGGCAGGTCGGGCGCGGACAGGGCGGCGGCCCGCAGGGTGGCCTCGGCGTCCGGGTCGTCGAACTGGGCGAGACCGGCGCCGGCGAGGGCGAGGATATGCGGATCGGTGGGGTCGAGCTCGATACAGCGGCGGAACGCCTCGTAGGCAGCGCCCTCATTGTCGAGCTCGTTCTCGGCGACGCCGAGCCAGCAGAGGAGGTACGGGTCGTCCTCTTCCCGGTCCAGCGTCTCGGCCAGGAGAGTCGCCATCTCGTCCCAGCGCTCCTGCTCGCCCAGCTCGAGCGCCTCACGGAGCACCGCCTCCATGTCGGTTCCGCCGCCGTCGTCTCTCATGCGCCGAACTTGGCCAGGCGCCGCGCGTGGGCCAGCGCGAGCGTCATGAGGTGCTTCCCCTCGAAGATGCCCAGCTCTCCTCGTGCGCAGGACCGCTCACCGAAGCCGTCCACGTCGGCGGGACGGCACCAGGGGGAGACGATCATGGCGGGGACCGGGTGCCACGAGTGAGCCCGCAGACGGGAGGGAGTGGAGTGGTCGCCGGTGACGACGATGACGTCCGGCTCCAGCGCCTCGACCCCCGGAATCAGCTCGTCCACGGCCTCGATAGCCGCAACCTTCGCGTCGAAGTCGCCATCCTCACCCCGGCTGTCCACGTACTTGAAGTGGACGAAGGCGAAGTCGTGGGTCTCCAGCTCGTGAGCCAGCACGTCGACGCTCCCGGCATCGGTCTCGGCCGGCTCGGCAATGTGCATCCCGAGGAGACGCGATACGCCGCGGTACATGGGGTAGCGGGCAATGCACACGGGGTGCAGCCCGAACCGCTCCGTCAGCGACGGATACGTCTCGAACGTGGCGAAGCCGCGGGCCAGCACGCCGTTGGCCACGGGCTCGTCCTCGAGCACCTCGTTGGCGCGCTCGAGCACCATCTCCACCGCGCGCACCGTCCGCTCGCCCTCCGACGAGGTGGCTTTCAGCGCGTCCGCCGGTACGCCGGTCTCCTGCGGGTCGGTGTCGCTCAGGTCGGCGGAGAGCCCCGCGCCCCGCATGACCAGGACGACCCGGTGCTCCTTCTCCGACTCCCAGAACACCTCCACGCCCCCCACCTGCGATACCTCGTCCCGCAGCTTCGCCACGATGCGGGCGTTCTCCTCGTCGGACGGGCGTCCGGCCCGGCGGTCGGTGATGTTCCTGTCGGCGTCGAAGGTCGCGAGGTTGAGGCGCGCGGCCAGATCGCCGTGCTTCAGCTCGAAGTCGACCCCGAGGGCACTCAGTACGCCGCGCCCAATGTTGTAGTGGATCGGGTCGTAGCCGAAGAGGGCGAGGTGGCCCGGGCCGCTTCCTGGTGAAATGCCCGGGGCGACGGGGGTCATGAGGCCGAGAGCCGAGCGTCGCGCCAGACGATCCAGGTTCGGGGTGTTCGCGGTCTCGAGCTCCGTCCGCCCCGTCTCCTCGTGCGGCAGTCCACCCAGCCCGTCCAGGACCAGGTATACAATGGTGCCCCCGTGCTGCTCCACAATGGCATCCGGCAGTGTAACGTCCATGGCTTTCACGGTTTCGTCGGGAGTGTTCGTGCGGCCGGGCGAATGGGTCTGCACGGTCCACGCCGACAACGTATCCCATGGGCGGGGCCGTTTCCAGTGAGAGCCGGAGGCGGCACGGTTAGTGCAACTTTCGATGGCAGGAAACAGGCGGCTAAACCGAGCGGCGGCAACGGCATGGCGAAGATCCTTATTGTAGACGACAACCCCGACCTCCTGGAGATCCTGAGGGACCTGCTGACAGCCGACGAGCACCAGGTCCGCACGGCCCGGAGGGGTGAGGAGGCGGTCGATCAGGCGAAGGCGGTCACGCCGGACCTCATCATCATGGACCTCCAGCTCCCGTCCATGAGCGGGATCGAGGCCGGTGTCTGGATCAAGCGGGACGTGGGCGATATTCCGATCCTCGCCCTCACCGCGCTCGCCCAGAACGGCGACTCCGACATGGTCCTCCGCTCCGGCTGCTGCGACGCATACATGGCGAAGCCGGCCTCACTCTCCGATATCCGGAGCAAGGTGGCCGAGCTGCTCGCGGGGGCCGCCGAGGACGCCTCGCGATAGGACCCCTCTCCCCCTCCCTTCCCGTTCCCGCGGGATTTGACCCGAACGGGGGCGGACCGCACCTTAGGCTCCCCCGTACAATCCAGACCTAACAACAGGACGAGAGCATGCAGAGCAAGTTGAGGCTCGCGCGCGCCATTGCGCTGCCCGGGCTGCTGGCGATGGGGCTTTTGGTGCCCGTGGGGGCGGCCGGTCAGTACGAGACGGTACCGGCGCCCGCGGCGTACGCGCTCGAGAACGTGACGGTCGTCCATGCCGATGGCCGTCGGGACGAGGGTGTTACGGTGGTGGTCCGTGGCGCGCTGATCGAGTCCATGGGCCGCGGCGTCGCGATCCCGGCGGATGCGGAGATCCTCGAAGGCGACTCGCTGGTGGTCTACCCCGGCCTGGTCGACGGCCACGGGAAGGCGGAGCACGAGTTCCCGGAAGCGGACATCGATCGGAGCGCGGTCGAGATGTGGAATGCGCCCCGGGAGCTGCAGGGCTTCACACCGGCGCGTCGGGTGGTGGCGCACCTGACCGCGGATGGCTCCGAGGTCGCGAGTCAGCGGAAGGCGGGGATCGTGGCGGGGGCGGTGCATCCGACGGACGGAATGATGGCGGGTCGCGGCGTGCTTGTGCTGTACCGGGCGGACGCGGACCGGCCCGAGGAGCTGGTGATCCGGCCGGAGCTCGGTCCCACGTTCACGTTCCGGGGCGGGCGCGGCGTGTATCCCGGGACGCTGTTCGGCGTCACGGCATTCATCCGGCAGGCGTTCGAGGATGCCCGCCACCGCGGTCTGGTGGCGGCGGCACACGAGCGGGATCCGCGCTCGCTCACCACACCGACGTTCGACGCGGACTACGCCGTCCTGCGCGAGGTCCTCGCCGGGGATGTGCCGGTGTACTTCGCCGCCGATGACGCCGCGGGGATCCTCCGGGTCCTCGGCCTGGCCGACGAGTACGGGTTTCGGCCGGTGATCCTCGGGGGCGCCGAAGCGTGGAAGGTGGCCGACAAGCTGCGGAGCCGGGAGATCCCGGTTCTGGTGTCCATGGACTTCGGCAAGCCGCGGCAGTGGGACCCCGATGCCGACTCGGTGGAGACCCCGGATGCCGCCGCGCTACGGGAACGCCGGGAGTTCGAGGACCGGTACGCCAACGCAGGCCGCCTCGCCGCGGCCGGTGTCCGGTTCGCCCTCACGAGTGGCGGGACGGGCGAGATCCTGGAGGGCGCACGGAAGGCCGTGAAGTACGGCCTGGACGAGACGGCGGCACTGGCGGCCGTCACCCGCACGCCCGCCGAGATCTTCGGCATCCCCGAGGTCCCGCGGCTGGCGGAAGGACTTCCGGCCACGTTCCTGGTGAGCACCGGTCCCCTGTTCGCTGACGACAGCCGGGTTGCGTACACGTTCGTGGAGGGGCACAAGGAGGAGGGCTCCAAGCCGAAGGCGGGCGCCGGGTCGGTGGAGGATGCGGTGTCGTTCGCCGGCGAGTGGGACATGACCATCGACGCCGACGGGCAGACGCTCCGCGCCACACTGACGGTGGAGCAGGAGGGCGCCACGTTCACGGGCACCATGGACATGCAGGGGCAGACCATGCAGGTGAAGGATGGAGCGATCGACGGGAACGAGATCAGCATGGTCGCCCTCATGGAGCAGGGTGGGCAGACGATGGAGATCAACATCACGGGTACGGTCGAGGGCGACAGCGCGTCGGGTGAGGCCAATGCGGGGCCCATGGGCGTCGCCCGATGGACAGCGAAGCGGACGGGTCCGGGAGGTGCGCGATGAGGGGTCTGATGAAGAAGCTCGCCCTGGCGGCGGTGGCGCTGGCGGCAGCGGCTCCGGCTGCGGCGCAGGTAGCGACGGTGCCCACCGTGCTCACCGATCCGAGCTACAAGCCACAGATCGAGGAGGGCGCGGTCGACGTGCCGCGAGGCACACTGCTGATCCAGAACATCGACTCCGTCTGGACCGCCACCGGCGAGATCCTGACGGGCGTCGACATCCTGATCCGTGACGGCGTGATCCGTGAGATCGGGACGGGGCTGCGGGCACCGCGCGGAGCGAAGACGCTGGATGCCGCGGGGCTGACGGCGATCCCGGGGATCGTGGACGAGCACTCTCACATCGCCATGACGACGAGCAACGAGTGCACGTCGCCCATCGTGCCGGAGACCCGGGTGATCGACCAGCTGGTGCCGGACGACTTCGGCGTCTTCCGGGCGCTGACGGGGGGTGTGACCACCGCGCAGGTGCTGCACGGCAGCTGCAACCTGGTGGGCGGCCAGAGCGCGATCATCAAGCCGCGCTGGGGGCTGACCGATCCGCTGCAGCTCCTGGTTCAGGGCGCGCCGCAGACGGTGAAGTTCGCGCTGGGCGAGAACGTGACCCGGAAGGCGTGGGGCTCCGATGGTCAGGCCCGGTACCCGCTGTCCCGGCAGGGTGTCGAGGCGCTCTACGTGCAGGCATTCAGCGCCGCGCAGGCGTACGAGCAGGAGTGGGAGCGATATCGTCAGAACCCGCGCTCGTTCCGTACACCGCCGCGCCGCGACCTTCGACTGGAGGCGCTGACGGAGATCATGAACGGCGACATCCGGGTGCACGCCCACAGCTACCGGGCGGACGAGATCCTGATGCTCATCGGGGTCGCGGAGCGGTTCGGCTTCAAGATCGACTGCTTCACGCACGTGCTCGAGGGCTACAAGGTGGCCGACGAGATGGCGCGCCACGGGGCGTGCGGCTCGACGTTCAGCGACTGGTGGCATTACAAGCTGGAGGCGTTCGACGCCATTCCGTACAACGCGGCCATCATGCAGGAGCATGGAGTCCACACCACGCTCAACTCGGACTCCGAGGAGCTTCAGACGTTCGCGCTCTACGAGATCCAGAAGCCGGTGAAGTACGGCGGCGTGTCGAAGGAGGAAGCGCTCCGGATGTACACGCTCTACGGCGCGCAGCAGCTCCTGATCGCCGACAAGGTGGGCTCCATCGAGGTCGGCAAGCACGGCGACATCGCGCTGCTGAGCGGAGACCCATTCGACGTTTCCACCATCGTGGAAAAGACCGTGATGGACGGGATCGTGTACTGGGACCGGGCGCAGGAGCTGGAGTACCGGCGCTTCCCCATGCGTCCCCTCCCTGCCCTGACGGGCGGGGCGGGCGTGACCCCCACGGTGCCGTGGGCGAGCGCCCGAGCGCTGATGGACGCCGGCGACGAGCTCACTGGTTCGCCCGCGGCGGGCGCGGTCGTCGGGACGAGCCCGGTTGCCATCGTGGGCGCCACGATCCACCCGGGTGACGGCCCGACGATCGAGAACGGAGTGGTGGTGATCCGGGACGGTCGAATCGAGGCCGTGGGCTCCGCTTCACAGGTGCAGGTACCGGCGGACGCCCGGCGGGTGGAGGCGCAGGGTCGGCACCTGTTCCCGGGGATGATGGATGTCTCCACGGGACTGGGCCTCCAGGAGGTGGGCCAGGTGCAGACGGCCACGGACCAGCGCGAGGTCGGGAAGTTCAACCCGCACCTGCGCGCCATGGTCGGCATGCAGCCGCACTCGGTCACGTACAACGTGGCCCGGGCGAACGGCGTCACCACGGTGGTGACCCATCAGTCCGGGGGTGTGATCCCCGGCGCGGCCTCGCTGATCCAGCTGAAGGGCGACACGCCGCGGCGGCTTTCGATCCAGGATCGCGCGGCCATGGTCATCAACTTCCCGCGTCCGGACGGCGACGCGTGGGAGGAGCCGAAGCTGGAGGGAACCGACCTCGAAGAGCTGATCGACCTGTTCGAGCGGACCGAGCGGTTCATCGGGAACCCGGCGACCCGTGACCGTCCGGACATGCCGTTCGAGGCGCAGGTCCACGGCGGCGAGCGGCTCATGCTCGAGGCGATGGCCCCTGTGGTCCGGGGGGACATGCCCGCGTTCTTCCGGGTGTCCCGGGCCCGGGACGTGGGCACGCTGCTCCTCTTCCTCGACCGGTTCCCGGACGTCCGGGCGGTGATCATCGGCGGGGACGAGGCGCACCGCTACGCGGAGGAACTGGGTGAGCGGCGGATCCCCGTGGTCGTGGGCACCGGACAGGGCGTGACGCGCGATCGGGATGATCCCTACCACGCCGCGTGGAGCAACGCGGCGATCCTGCACGAGGCGGGTGTGCCGGTGGCGTTCACGACCGACAATGTGGCGAACGTCCGGAACCTGCCGTACCACGCGGCGCGACACTGGGCGTACGGGCTGCCGCGGGACGTGGCGCTCCGGGCGGTCACGCTCACGCCCGCCGAGATCCTGGGACTCGGGGGCGAGATGGGCAGCATCACACCAGGAAAGCGCGCGGACCTGGTGCTGACGGACGGCGATATCCTCCAGATCACGACGCACGTCGAGCGGATGTGGATCGGCGGGGATGAGGTGGATCCGCACGACAACAAGCAGTACCGGCTCTACCAGGAGTTCAAGGACCGGCACTAGGACCGCCGGCGCCGGATGCAGCAGAAGGGCCCGACCGGGAACGGTCGGGCCCTTCTGCGTGTGGCGCATGACGGTCTGGCCGCGGGCCGGCGGGTCGGGTCAGGCGGTTTCGGCGTGCCGGCCCAGGTCGCCCGCGGGAACGGGGGCGCCCACGAGGTAGCCCTGGATGAAGTCGCAGCCCAGTTCTCGCAGCCACTCCAGCTGGTCCTCCCGCTCCACCCCCTTGGCCAGCACCTTCGCGCGGATCCCATGGGCGATGGCGATGGTCGCCTCCACCAGGTGTTCGTCGCCGTCGTCGCCGCCAATGCCTGTCACGAACTGCGGATGCAGCTTGAGGATGTCGATGGGCAGGCGCTTCAGGCGCGCGAACGATGTGGCACCCACGCCGAAGTCGTCCAGAGCGATGGCTGCGCCGGCGTTCTTGAGCTCCCACATCAGGTCCGCGGCGGCATCGGTGTCCTTGAATACGGCGGACTCCGGCATCTCCAGGACCAGCGACCCGGGGGCCAGGTCGGCGCCGCCGAGGACGCCGCGCAGGTAATCGGCGAGCCCCGGATCCGAGACCGACTGCGGCGACAGGTTAACCGCCACCCAGCCCGTCATCCCCTCGGCCAGGCCGGTCCCACGCTCGTGGACCGCCCGTGCGATGGCCCACCGGTCGAGTGAGCGGATCAGGCCGGAGCGCTCCGCCAGCTCGATGAAGTCGGCGGCCACGACCATACCTCGGGCGAAGTGACGCCAGCGCGAGAGCGCTTCCGCGCCGACCATCTGACCGGTCATCAGCTGGAAAACGGGCTGGTAGTGGAGCTGGAACTCGTGGCGCTCCAGCCCTCGCTTCAGTTCCTGTTCGAGCTGCATCCTCTCGTTGAACGCGGTGCGGAGCTCCGGCCGATAGAACTGGATCCCCGTCGCCTCCGTCTTGGCCCGGTACATGGCCACGTCCGCCGCCTTCAGGAGCGACTCCAGATCGTCGGCATCCGTCGGGAACATGGCCACGCCGAGGCTCGCGGCCATCGCGATTTCGTGCCCCTGCTCCCCCACCCTGAAGGGCATGTTCTCCAGGATGCGGTGCCCCACGCGACCGGCCGCCTCCTCGTCCTGGACCTCCGTCAGGATGATCGCGAACTCGTCCCCGCGCAGCCGCGCGACGATGTCGGTGTCGCGCAGGGTCTTCTGGAGCGAGCGGGCCACCTCGACCAGCACGTCGTCCCCCTCCTCCGGGCCCAGAAGGTCGTTCACCTGCCTGAACTGGTCGAGGTCCATGTACAGGACCGCCACGGGCTCCCTGTGGCGTCGGGCCAGCGACAGTGCCTTCTCGCCCTGCTCGAAGAAGAACCGGCGATTGGCGAGGCCCGTGAGGGCGTCATAGTACGCCAGGTGCTGGATCTCGCTCTCGAAGGTCTTCCGCGGGGTGATGTCACGGACCGAGACGAGGAGGCCCCGCACGGCGGGCGACTCCACCAGGTTCGTGATTCGAACGTGGCGGAAGCAATCGCTCCCATCGGCGTCCCAGCCGCCGATGTCGAGTGAGATGGCGAGGCCCGGCTGCCGCCGCACCTTCGCGAACGCACGGAGCGCCCGCCGGCGGTCGCTCTCCCGAACGAGCCCGAGGATCCCGCCCGGACCGTCGAGCTGGGAGGGGTCGATGCCGCACACGTTCCGGACGTTATCGCTCACGAAGGCAACGGACCCATGCGCGTCCAGGACCACGTGGGAATCGGAGCTCTGATCGAGGAGCACCTCGTGCAGCCGGTGTGCCTCGCGCTCCCGGTCGATGTAGCGGGCGGTCTCGGCGAGGTGGCGGCGGTAGAGGAACCAGAGTATGGCGATCCCCAGCCACACGGCGGCCGCGACGATGGCGGGGACTGCCCGGCCGGACAGCGCAAGGGCCGGCACCAGGTAGAGCGCGGTGCCGGCCAGCAGCGCACCGAAGAGCGCGTGTGTGGCCGAAGGGGTCCGGCGGCCGAATTCGAGAGGGGTCATGGAAGTGTCAATATGCCGCGCGCGGCCCCGCTGGAGCAAGCACGGAGGCCGCGGGCCCGACCCCGGCTCCTATCGCCCGCCCACGTGTCCCTCGTTGGTTTCGATCCATTGATGGAAGAACGGCGCCAGATCGCGGCCGGACACTTCTTCCATCACGTTCCGGAAATCCTGGCCGGTCACCTGCCGGAATCTGAAGCGGTCGTAGTACTCGCGGAGACCCGTCCGGAATACGTTCTCGCCCAACTCGTCCCTGAGCATCCGCAGCACCAGGGAGCCCTTGCGGTACGTCATGGTGCTGTACATGCCATAGCTGCTGAACTCGGCACCGGGCAGACCCACCGGCTCCGAGCGGCCGGCCTCGTCCAGCTGCGCGATGCCGGCCTCGGTGCGCCCCCATACCTCCTCGGGATCCGCGCCTCGCTCGACCCGCAGCCAGTTCGTGAGGAAGCTGGCCATCCCCTCGTCGAGCCAACCCTCCCGCCACTCGTTGTTGGCCAGGATCCCGTGGGCGACCATGTGCATGGTCTCGTGCACCACGGCCCCGCCACTGGTCATGTAGAGCATCGGGAACTCCGTGGCCCCTCCCTCGACCCGGTCGGTGACCGTGATCTGCGGCCACGGGTACTCGCCGAAGAGCTCCTCCAGCCAGTCGAGAGCGACCTTCTCCTGCGCCATTATCCGCTCCGCGTCCCACCCCTCGCTGGCCGGCTCCCACAGCAGGTGGATGGGCGTCTCGTTCCAGCGCCCGCCCATGTAGCGGTAGTCGGGCGAGGTGCTCCAGGCGAAGTTGTGCACGTCCTGGGCACGCCAGCGGATCCTCTTCCGGTCCGGCGGCGGGTCGCCCTCGAAGAGGCCGAGGGGACGAGCGGGGTGGCCGCCGTAGAAATCGCTGCGGTAGAGAGGCGGGTCGGAGCCCGGAACGGCGGCCCCCTCCCAGCCGGGATCCCCGGACGCCGGCACGCCGGTGGCGCCGACGACCTGGTCGGCCGGGAGGTCGAGGGTGATGTCGTAGGACCCGAACGTACCGTTCAGCTCGCCCGGCCGGATATGCGACCGGTACTCCCAACCGTCGCTGCCGTACACGGCGACCCGCGGGTACCAGTGAGCCCAGTTGTAGTGACGTCCCTTCCTGCCCTGCCGGCGCGGCTCCGTGGCCAGGCGGGCGCGCCAGTCGATGGTGGCCACCAGGGAGTCGCCGGGCGCCAGCGGCTTCCGCAGCTCGACGTAGAACACCGTGGAGTCCGGCGCACCGGGGTAGACGGGCGAGATGGCGCGGCCGTCAATGGTGAACCCCTGGATGCGCTCGAATGCGTGCTGGTCCGGCCCGAGGTCCTGGAACGTGCGGTCCCCGAACCGGAGATCGTAGCGGGCCCAGTCGCTGTTCGGCCGGAAGGCGTTCAGGTACTGGTGGAAGTAGAGGCGGTCGAGAGCGTCGGGCGAGTGGTTGGTGTAGCGGAGCAGCGCTCGGCCGGTAAGGACGTGGGTCGCTTCATCCTGACGCGCCTCCACGCGGTATTCCACGCCCTGCTGGAACGGGTGATGGCGCTCCTGCGCGGCGGTCGGAGCCGCCGCGAGAGCGGTGAGCAGCAGGGTGTATCCGAAGCGGTGCGTCAAAGGTCCTCCTCTTCCTGCATTGCGTGGAACATCGGTTCGGTGTCATCGGGCGGCCTCGTCACGAGGCTCACGGCCACGGTCGCGAGGAGGCCCGCCGCGAAGGCGGGGATCAACTCGTACAGCGCACCCTTGAGCGCCGGTGTGAAGTACCAGACGAAGGTGGTGAGCGTTCCAGCGATGAGCCCGGCGAAAACGCCCGCTCGGGTGGTCCCATGCCAGAACAGAGCCAGGATGGAGGTGGGCCCGAGGGCAGCGCCGAGGCCGGCCCAGGCGAAGAGTACGAGCCAGAAGACGAGCTCGTCGGCGGCCCAACCGAGGAGTAGCGCCAGAAGGACCAGCGCGACCACGACACCGCGACTGACCAGCACCATGGTCCGCTGACCCAGCGGCCGCCCCTTACGAATCACCTTCTCGTACACGTCGCGGACCACCGTGGACGCGGCCACGAGGAGCTGGGAGTCGGCGGTGGACATGATGGCGGCGAATATGGCGGCTACCACCACACCGAAGAGCACCGGCGGCAGGTGCTCCTGCGCCACGACGGGGAAAATGTTCTCCGGGTCGCCCAGCGGCAGCGCCGCCACGTCGGTCATGTAGGCGCGGCCGATCATCCCGATGAGGACCGCGCCCGCGCCCATGAGCACGTTCCAGGCGGTGCCCACGACGGCCGCGAAGCGCAGCTGTCGCGCACTGTCGATGGACATGTAGCGGACGAGGATGTGCGGGTTGCCCGGGGATCCCAGGCCGATGCCGACGAAGCCGAGCCCGGCGCCGAGCGAGATCGCCAGCGGGTCGGGCAGCCCCGGGTCGAGTCTGCCGAGCTCGGCCATCATGGCGCCCCAGCCGCCGAAATCCGCGATGGCGAGCCAGGGCACGACCAGGAGCGCGAAGAGCATGAATACCGCCTGCACCGTGTCGGTGAGACTCACGGCAATGAACCCGCCCAGCACCGTGTAGCCGAGGACGATCCCCGCTGTGAGGAGGATCCCGACCTCCGGGCTCAGGCCGAAGCTCGCCCCGATAGCCTTGCCACCGCCGACGAACTGCGCCGCCACGTACGCCACCATGAAGACGAGGATCACGACGGCCAGGGCGATGCGCAGCGCACCCGAGTCATGGAAGCGGGCGGCGAAGAAATCGGGCAGCGTGATACAGTCGTATCGCTCACTCAACCGGCGCAGCCGCGGCGCGTAGAACCAGAAGAGCAGCGCCTCCACCGCGGTGTAGCCGACCACCGCCCAGAGCGCGGCGGCGCCCAGGCTGAACGCCATCCCGGTCACGCCCAGCAGCAGCCAGGAACTGCGGCCGGACACGACTGCGGAGAGCGCCACCACGAACCGGTTCATCCTGCGGCCACCGAGGAAGAACTCGGCGAGTCCGGCGGACGAGGTGCGGGCGGACCAGGCGCCGATGCCGACGAGGATGACCAGGTAGACCAGGAACGCCGCGACCGCGGCACTGTTCGCCTGTATCTGGGCGGGACCGGCCGCGGCGTCCTGCGCAGCGGTGATGCTCGGGTTCAGGTGCACGAGTGGGCTCAAGGCGCGTCCGGATTCGCCGGGTTGGCGGTGTCAGTGGTCGGGGTCAGGGGGGTGACGTTCGTGTGGTGGCCGGGGGGACGCAAGGCGGGGAGTCGCGGCTCGGGGTGGCGTGGGGGGTGGCGTGGGGGGATCGCGCGGGGGGGATCGCGCGGGGGGATCGCGCGCGGGGGATCGGGCTCGGGGTGGTAGTCCGGATTCCGGGCTCACCTCCCGGCTCGGGGATGTTCGCCGGTCTGGATGTCGTGGACCGACGGAATTGATCGACCGGCCCCGCAAAGCCGTGGGTCTCCGCCTCCGGACCGCCGCGGCCACAGGCGGGATCCCGGCCCGGGGGGCCGTGGGTGAAGGCCGCGCCCGGCATGGCGGCTGAACTCTCGCGGTTGAGCGCCCCGGTCTTCAGCCGCCGCGCTCCTCAGCGACGTCGGGGCTGCCCGGGAGCGGATTGCAGCCCGGGGCGTTCAGCAGAGACGGCGCTTGGCGGCGTGAAGGCTGAAATCGGGCCGGGTCGCCGGCGCAGAATCAGCCCCCGCGCCACCGGGGGTACCGCCACCACCGCCGGGCACTTCCCCGCCCATCACCGTCACCGGCCGAGTTTGCTCCCGCGCCAGTCCTCCCTCCCGGCCTGCCCTCGCACCCTCCCCTCGTCACCCTCGTCACCCTCGTCACCCTCGTCACCCTCGTCACCCTCGTCACCCTCGTCACCCCCGCCACCCCCTATTCCCGCGTTCCCGAGTTCCCACCACCCGCGATCCTGCTTGCTCACCCCGCCGGGCCTGGCCCATCTTCCCTCCTCCACCCAGTCCAGCCAGCAGGAGCCGAACATACGATGAGCCATTCCTCGCCCTTGATCCCAGCCCTCCTCCTCGCCCTGACGCTGGCCGTGCCCCTCCAGGCACAGGACCCGCTCACACCGCCCGATCGGGATCTCCGGATCCGGGAGATCATCGACGCGGTCTCCGCGGACCGGATCGCGGCGGATGTCCGCACGCTGGTGGACTTCGGAACGCGGCACACGCTTTCCGACACGGTGTCCGCGACCCGGGGGATCGGCGCCGCCCGGCGCTGGGTGCACGCGGAGTTCGAGCGGATCAGCGCGGCGTGCGGCGGCTGCCTGGAGGTGGAGTACCAGCGCTACCTGGTGGAGGGGGACCCCGAGGGCCGGATCCGGGAGGACTCCTGGGTCGTGAGTGTCACCGCCACACTGCGCGGCAGTAGGCACCCGAACCGGTACGTGATCATGAGCGGCGACATCGACAGCCGCGTCTCGGATGCGCTCGACGCGACGTCCGAGAGCCCGGGAGCGAACGACAACGCCAGCGGGCTGGCGGGGACGATCGAAGCGGCCCGGGTACTGACCCAGCAGGTCTACCGCGCGGGTGAGCGGGGGTTCGACAAGACGGTGGTGTTCGCGGGACTCGCGGGGGAGGAGCAGGGGCTGTTCGGAGGCCAGCACCTGGCGGCGAAGGCGCGGGACGAGGGGTGGGTGATCGAGGGCGTGCTGAACAACGACATGATCGGCAACATCGCGGGCGTGGACGAGGTCGTGGACAACACGTCCTTCCGCGTGTTCAGTGAGCCGCGATCGCCCACGGAGGATGAACGGACGTGGCGGATGCTCCGCTTCTACGGCGGTGAAGTGGACGGTCCGTCACGGCAGCTGGCCCGCTATGTGGAGCGCATCACGGACGAGTATTTCCGGAACCTCGACGCGATGATGATCTACCGCCTCGACCGCTTCGGCCGCGGCGGCCACCACCGGCCGTTCAACGACCTTGGGTTCCCGGGCGTACGCATCATGGAGACGCACGAGAACTACGACCGGCAGCACCAGGACCTGCGGGTGGAGGACGGCGTGGAGTACGGGGACGTCATCGATTATGTCGATTTCGACTACGCCCGCCGCCTCACCGGCGTCAACGCCGCCGTGCTCGCATCGCTGGCGTGGGCGCCGCCGCCCCCCGCAGAGGCGCGGATCGCCGGGGCTGTGGAGCCGGCGGCCCGGGTGAGTTGGAGCGTGCAGGGTGAGGGTGAGAGCTGGGTGGCCGCCCCTGCCGATACCGACCTGGCCGGCTACAAGATCTACTGGCGGCTCACCACCGCGCCGCAGTGGACCGACTGGGTCTTCGTACCGTGGACGGGCGAGAGCGACATGAGCCGCGTCATGGAGCATCTGGTGATCGACAACTTCTTCTTCGGCGTGGCCTCCGTGGACCGACAGGGGCACGAGTCGGTGGTGGTGTTCCCGAGACCGGGCCGGTAGCGGTCGGCGCTTCACGTCTTCGAGGAGCCCTTCCACGGCAGCCGTCCCTCGATCTCCGCCTCGAGGGAGAAGCTGAGGAACGTCCGGATGAGCACGACGATGGCGAGGACGGCGACGCTCTTGAGCGTCTGCTCGATGAGGATGGTGTAGACGATGTCCCCGGCCACGAGGAACTCCAGGCCCAGCAGGATGGCCCGGCCGAGATTACCGCGGTAGGCGTGGTAGGACTCCAGGAAGTCCACGCGCTTCAGCAGCGCCCTGACAAAGGCGAGGGTGGCGAGGACACCGCCGAGGACGATGACGGCCACGCCCGCCATCTCGATCCATTCCGCCACTCGCTCGATCCAGCCCACTCGATCTCCTCTCCACTTTACCGTGAGTGTCGGGCGCAAGATGCGTCCCAACCGCCCCCATTACCTGGGTAGATCCTCCCCCGCGGCGAGCTGCTGGACGGTGAGGAACACGAGGCGCGCGACCCGGGCGATCTTGTCGGGATCGACGGCGTCGGTCTCGTCGGCGGGAGTGTGGTAGTCGGGGTGGAGTCCCGAAGTGACCCGCGCGGCCGGGATCCCGCGCTCGGCGAAGACGGAGTGGTCGCCAGGGCGCAGGTCGGCCGCCCCCGGTGGGTCGCTCACCACGGTGAGTCCGAGCTCGGGCGTCTCCCGCGCGAGACGGCGCATGAGCGAGCGCGGCCCCGCAGCGCCCGCTCCCACCGCGCCGATGGTGTCCGGGTGGTTCCGTCCGATCATGTCCAGGTCCAGGACGACCACGGCCTCGGCCAGGGCGATGGTGGGATGGTCGGCGAACCAGGTCGAGCCCAGGAGCCCGGCCTCGCTCCCGCTCACGGCCAGGAACAGCACGGGCCGCGCCAATGGCGTATCGAGGGAGCCCAGCGCCTGCGCTACCTCCACCAGCGCCGCGACGCCGGACGCGTTGTCGTCCGCGCCGTTGTAGACGGAGTCGTCGCCCTCCTCCGGACTCCGGACGCCGAGGTGATCGTAGTGCGCCACCAGGATCACGTACTCGCCCGCGTGCGTCAGCCGCGCGCCCGGAAGACGCCCGACGACGTTCGGCACGAGCGTCGAGTCCCCCGACCCCACCCGTCCCGGCGCGCCGTGTCGATACGGCCAGTACTGGAGGTAGCCGGCCGAGTCCCCCGCCGGCTCCAGTCCGGCGCGGTGGAACTCCGTGGCGATCCAGGCCGCCGCGCGTTCCAGGCCGGGGCCGGGCGTCCCGCGTCCGCGCCGCTCATCGGCGGCCAGGAACGAGACGTGGTGGGCGGCGTCGGGGGCATCGATGTACCGCTGGGCCACCTCGTACGGAGTGGGAGCCGGGGCGGGCGCGGCGGCGGAGCCGAACTCCTCGGCGGGTCCGCCCACCATTGAGCAGGCGGCGGCGGCCAGCAGCGCCGCCAACCCCGGGAGGTGGCGCATCTTGTCCACAGGTACTCCGGTGTCAGAAAGAGAGTGTCTCGCCGAACGCCGGGATATGGAGGTCCGACGGCGGCAGCCCCAGGTTGGTCCACGCCTGCCGCATCCGCCGCGGGGGCTCCAGGGGCGGCTCGTCCGTGAGACGGAACGTCCCCCAGTGCATCCCGACCATGGCGGTGGCATGCAGGTCCCGCGCCGCCTGCGCGGCCTCTTCCGGGTTCATGTGCGACGACTTCATGAACCAGCGGGGTGCATAGGCGCCGATGGGGAGCAGCGCCACGTCGAATGGGCCCTCTCTGTCGCCAATCTCCGTGAACCCGGGGAAGTACCCGCTGTCGCCACCGAAATAGAGCCGGCGGCCGTCCATTTCCACGGACCACGAGCACCAGAGGCGCTTGCGGGTTCCGAACGGTCGCCGCTTGGTCCAGTGCTGCGCCGGGAGCGCGCGGATCCTCACGTTCGCTGGCGCACCCTCCAGGCGCGTCTCCTCCCACCAGTCCAGCTCCCTCACCTCGGTGACGCCGCGCCGATCGAACCAGCGCTTGTAGCCGAGGGGGGCGTGCCACGTGAGTGAGCTGCCGAAACGCTCGTTCAGCGCCCGGACGGTCGGTGCATCCAGGTGGTCGTAGTGGTCGTGCGAAAGCAGGATGGCGTCCACGGGCGGGATCGAGTCGAGCTCGAGAGCGGGGGGTGTCAGCCGCTTCGGCCCTGCCCACTGCACCGGTGAGGCGCGCTTGCTGAAGACGGGATCGGTCAACAGCGTGACGCCGGGCAGCTGGATGAGGAACGTCGCATGGCCAATCCATGTCACGCGGAGCTCCGCCGCGTCGTTCCGAAGCCGGGGCACGCCGAGGCGCGGCTCCGTGCGGGGCAGCTCCTCCGGGGTGGGATCGGCCACCCGCTCCCCGCGCCACCGCTCCCACGCCCACTTCAGGAGGTCCCCCTCGCCCGGAGGAGCATCCCGCCCCTGTGGCCACGGGTTCCGGTACCGCCCGTCCGGCGCGTGGTGCGACGGGCGCTCGGCCATGGCGTGCGGCGGCGGGCGCCCGGCCATGGCGTGCGGCGGCGGGCGCTCGGTCACTCCACCACGCTGATCACCCGCTGGAGGTCGTCGTCGGCGCCCGACACGATGACGGTGTCCGATTCCTTGAGCGGCGCGTCCGGATCGGGCACTGCGGTGATCGTGTCGTTGAGGACATCGTGCACAGCGAGCACGCTGACGCGGTGCCGCCGCGGGAGCTCCAGCTGGCGCAGTGTCCTGCCGATCCACCGCTCCGGTACCGCCAGCTCCTGCAGGCTGAACCCCTTGCCGATATGCACGTAGTTGAGGATTTCGGTGCTGACGATCCGCTCCGCCAGGCGGACGGCGGACTCCCTCTCCGGGAAGATGGTCTCCGTGACCCGGAGCTGCTCCATGATCCGGGCGTGGTCGATGGAGATGACCTTCACGTAGATCTCGCGCACGCCGATATCGCGGAGGGCCATGGTGGTGAGCACCGATGCGGCCAGGTCGTCGCCCGTGGAGATGATCCCGGCGTCGATCTCCTCCCCCCCGACGCGCTCCAGCACATTCTTGTTCCGGCCGTCACCCACGGCCGCACGACTGACCTTCGGCCCGACGCGATCCACGGCGTGCTCGTTCGTGTCCACGGCGACCACCTCATGGCCCTTGGCGTGGAGGGCTTCCGCGACGCCCGACCCGAAGTTGCCGAGGCCGATGACGATGAATCGCTTCCGCTTGGGCTTGCTCATCCGATGACCACATCCTCGTACGAGTAACGAACCTGAGCGGTACCGGTCACACGCCGTGCCAGCGCCGCGGCGAGCACGAGTGGACCCACGCGTCCGGTGAACATCAGGAAGATGGTGAGCCACCGTCCCGCGGCCGAGAGCGCGGGTGTCGCACCCAGCGACAGGCCCACTGTGTTGAAGGCGCTAACGGCTTCGAACATGTGCCGGAGGAACACCTGCCCCAGGTCGGGTGTCACCCCCACCAGCTCGGTGGAGGAATAGCCGAACAGTGCGAACGTCATGACGGCGAACCCCAGCACGAAGAGCCCCACCGCCCGCTGGATGGTCTCGCCGGGGATGGACTTCCCCCAGATGGAGACGATATCGTGCCCCCGGAGCCGTGAAATGGCCAGGAGCCCGATGAGCGCGAACGTGGTGGTCTTGAGCCCACCGGCCGTGGAGCCCGGCGATCCCCCGACCGCCATCAGGAGTATGGTGAGGAAGTTGGTGTTGTCCGCGGCCGCCGCGTAATCGATGCTGTTGAACCCGGCCGTGCGGGCCGTAGTGCTCATGAAGAACGCGTTGGTGAGCCGGTCGACGATGCCCAGGCCGCCCAGCACGCCCTTCCATTCGAAGATGGCGAAGAACACCCAGCCGCCCACCAGGAGCAGAGCCGTGGTGCCGAGCACGACCCTTGTGTGCAGGGAGAGGCGGGTGTTCCCGGTCGTGGATCTCACCCTCCGCTTCACATGGAGCTCCTCGAGTACGAGGAACCCGATGCCGCCGGCGATGATGAGACCGGCCGTCGTCAGCAGAGTGAAAATGGACTCCTGGAATCCAATGAGCGAGTCGGAGAAGGTAGAGAAGCCGGCATTGCAGAACGCGCTCACGGCGTGGAAGACGGCGTGCCAGCCGGCGTCGACCCAGCCGAACCGTGGCACCCACAGGATGTAGAGCACCACCGCGCCAGCGAGCTCGAAGCCGAGGGTGAACCGGAGGATGTCGCGGGCGAGCTGCCGGCGGTCGATCTCCTCTGCGATCGCAATCTCGGCTCCAGTCAGCTCTTCGTGCCGGAGGGAGAGCCGGCGTCCGAGGACGAGGATGATGAACGTGGTGAACGCGATGATGCCCAGTCCGCCGAGCTGGATCAGCAGCAGCAGGAAGGCCTGGCCGGCGCCGGTGAAGTAGGTGGCGGTATCCACCACAATGAGGCCCGTTACGCACACGGCGCTGGTCGCGGTGAACAGGGCATCGAGCCAGCCGAGCTCCGATCCGGTGTACAGGCCGGGGAGGAGCTTGAGGCCGAACGTGCCGAGCGCGACCAGGAACACGAACGAGCCGAGGAAGAGCTGGGGCGGCGACAGCCGGTTCCAGAGCGTGCGGGTGCTGTGCCCCTCCACTTCCCATGGGTCGGTCCAGCGGCGGCCTTCGATGCTCAACGGTCGGGCGTGATCAGGAGTAGCGGCATGCCGCGAAGTCTGGAGCCAGGCGCCGGCAGGGGCAAGTTCTCGTGTCGCCGCACTGGCCCCGGGAAGAGCGCGGGCGTAGCATGGACCAGCCCCGAAACCGAGAGCTTCATGACCATTTCCAACTGTCCACCAAGGCCGCGCCTGCTGCGCCTCCCGGCGATGCTGGCGTGCGCCGCGGCAGCCTTTTGCACGGTCCCGGCCGCGGCCCAGCAGGAAACCGATATCTACCTGCTGGAGCTGGACCGTGAGGGCGACCAGGTGGTCGTCACGGGTCCTCCGCTGGCCATCACGGACCGGGCCGGCTACGACAACCAGCCGCAGTTCACCCCCGATGGACGCGTCCTGTACACGTCCATACGCGACGGCCAGGCCGACATTTACGTCTACGACCCGACGACGGGGCGGCGGCGGCGGCTCACGCATACACCGGAGTCCGAGTACTCGGCCACACCCATGCCGGGCACCGATCGCATCTCGGTGGTGCGGGTGGAAGCGGACTCCACGCAGCGGCTGTGGTCGTTCTCGGCGGAAGGCGACGACCCGCGCCTCGTACTGGAGAATATCCGGCCGGTGGGCTACCACGCGTGGATCGGGAGTGAGCGCGTCGCCCTGTTCGTGCTCGGCGAGCCCCCCACCCTCCGGGTCGCCCGTGTTCCGACCGGCGCCGCCGGGGTGGTGGCCGACGCCATCGGCCGCTCGCTCCAGCCCGTCCCGGGAGCCGCCGCGGTGACCTTCACGCAGGAAGTGGATGGCGGCTGGTGGCTCCGGGAGTACAGCGACCGCCAGGACACCGTGCGGACCGTAGCGCGCATGCTCGGACCAGACGAATTCCACGCGTGGCTCCCGGACCGCACGCTCCTCACCGCACACGGGTCCGAGGTTCTGGCGTACGACCCCAGCGCCCGGGACTGGCTCCCCGTGGTGGACCTGGCGGACGCGGGCCTGGGCGCGCTATCGCGGATCGCCGTCTCCTCCGACGGCCGACATCTCGCCGTCGTAGCCGATCGCCCGCCGGGAGAGGCCCCGGCCGCCGAGCCGGGCGGCACCGGTGAGGCCGAGGACAGCGCGTTCTCGTTCGCGACGCTGGTCATCGGGTCGCTCCTGGCCATGGTGAACCCGCTCGGGGCGCTCACGATCTTCGTCGGGCTCACCGCCACCTACAGCGCCCGCCACCGCCGCTTCACCGCGCTCTGGGCGTGCGTCAGCGCCGCCGCCATCCTCATCATCTTCGCGCTCTTCGGCACGTCCATCCTGCGGTTTTTCGGCATCACGACATATGCCTTCCGGATCGCCGGCGGGATCATCTTCTTCGCCGTGGGCTGGGACATGCTCCAGGCCCGGCGGTCGCGCTCCAAGACCACGCCGGAAGAGGAGGAGGAGAGCGCGGAGAAGGCCGAAGTGGCCGTCGTCCCGCTGGGGATCCCCACGCTGGCCGGGCCGGGCGCCATCACGACCGTAATCGCGCTCATGGGGCAGACGACCGGAGCGGTGGAGGCGGGGATCGTCTACATGGGCGTCCTGGTCGTGCTGTTCATCAGCCTCCTGGCACTCCTGGCGGGCCCGGCCATTCTGCGCCTCATCGGCCAGACGGGCGTCAACGTGTTCACCCGCCTCATGGGGCTGCTGATCACGGTGATCGGGGTGCAGTTCGTCCTGGACGGGCTGCGGACGGTGGTGTCGCTCATGGGCTGAGCCCGGCCGGAATGGGTGCGGTGCGGAGAGCGGCGATGAACGAAGGGGGGAGCGCATGGCGCTCCCCCCTTCCTCCATCCAAGAATACGCGGGCCGCTGTGGCCCGATCGGATGTTGCCTACCGCTCGTTCATCACCTCACGCCGCCAATCCTCGTCGGCGTAGATCACGACCTCGACACGGCGGTTGAGCTGCTTGCCCTCGGCGGTCTCGTTCGTGGACACGGGGTCGTTCTCCCCCATGCCGCGGGTGGAGATGCGCTCGCCGGCAACACCCAGCTGCTCGAGGTAGGCGGCGGCGGATCGGGCGCGCCGCTCCGAGAGCGACTGGTTGTACGCATCGCTGCCGTCCGAATCGGTATGACCGATGATCAGCACGTCCGTCCGCCCGTACTCCCGGAGGTTGTCCGCCAGTTCCTGCAGGTTGGCCCGCGACGCCGACCGCAGATCGGACCTGTCGTAGTCGAACAGGATCCCCGAATCGAACGTCACCACGATGCCCTCGCCGACGCGCGAGACCGTGGCGCCCTCGAGGTCGTCATCCAGCGACTTCGCCTGCTGGTCCATCTGGTGCCCGATGACCGCGCCGGCCGCGCCGCCCACCGCGGCGCCGACGATGGCGCCCTTGGCCGTGGAGCCGACCTGGTTGCCGACCACCGCGCCTACCGCGGCGCCCGCTCCGGCCCCGATCACGGCGCCTTTCTCCTTCTGGTTCCAGCTTGCGCAGCCGCCCAGCCCGAGCGTGCCACTCAACACCACGCCGGCAAACGCCAGTCTTACGTATCTACCCATCATCTGGTCCTCCTCAATTTTGATTGATGTACCCTGCTTCCTCTAAGCAAGGGCGGTGCCATGTTCCCCGACCGCCCCGCTCCTCCCGCCCGCGTCGCGTGCCCCCGATGCGACGGTCGACCCGGGCGCCTATCTTCATTACACCCTCATGCAATACATCCACGAGCACCCGGAGGTTCGCCGCCTGCCAGTCATGGAGGTGCTCGAACGACTGCGCGCGGCGCTGGCCGACCCGGGCGCGGCGGTGCTCGTGGCGCCACCGGGTGCGGGGAAGACCACGGTCGTCCCGCTGGCGCTGACGGAGGAGCCTTGGGCCACCGGGCGGGTCCTGGTGCTGGAGCCGCGCCGACTCGCGGCGCGCGCCGCCGCCGACCGGATGGCGCGGCTGCTGGGAGAGGATGGCGCCGGCGGGAGCGTGGGCTACCGCGTCCGCGGTGACACGCGCGTGAGCCGGCGCACGCGGGTAGAGGTGGTGACGGAGGGCGTGCTCACGCGCATGCTCCAGGCGGACCCCTCGCTCGCCGGCGTGGCGGCGGTGCTGTTCGACGAGTTCCACGAGCGCTCCGTCCACGCCGACCTCGGCCTGGCGCTCACGCTGCACGCACGGGGGCTGCTGCGTCCCGACCTCCGGCTGCTGGTCATGTCCGCCACCCTCGACGCGGCACCCGTGGCCGCGCTCCTCGATGATGCCCCGGTGATCGCCAGCGAAGGGCGGTCGCACCCGGTGGAGACCCGCTGGCGGAAGACGCCCGTGGAGGGATGGATCGAGCCGCCCGTGGTGCGAACCGTGGTGCGGGCGCTGGAGCGGGAGGAGGGGGAGGGGGAGGAGGGGGACATCCTCGTGTTCCTGCCCGGGGCGGGCGAGATCCGACGCACGGAACAGCGGCTTCGGAGCGCCGGGCTGCCATCGGACACGCGGATCCACACCCTCTTCGGCGCCCTCTCCCGTCAGGAGCAGGACCGCGCCGTGTCGCCGAGCCCGCGCGGGCAGCGGAAAGTCGTGCTGGCCACATCGATCGCCGAGACCTCCCTCACCATCGAAGGAGTGACGGTGGTCGTGGACAGCGGACAAGCGCGCGTCCCCCGATTCGATCCCGGCACAGGGATGACCCGACTCGAGACCGTGCGCGTGACCCGCGACGCGGCCGACCAGCGCCGCGGCCGCGCCGGGCGGACGGCGCCGGGGATCTGCTACCGCCTCTGGACCCGGGCCGAGGAACGGGGGCTGGTGCCGCATCGCCGACCCGAGATCCTCGAGGCCGACCTGGCGCCGCTGGCGCTGGAGCTCGCGACCTGGGGCGCCGATCCGCGCGAGCTGCGCTGGCTCGACCCGCCGCCGGAGGCCGCGTTCGCCCAGGCCACGGAGCTGCTCCGGGAGCTCGAAGCGCTGGATGCCGACGGCGCCACCGACCACGGCCGGCGGCTGGCCGAGCTGCCGGTGCATCCGCGGCTGGCGCACATGCTCGTTCGCGGCCAGGCGCTCGGCGACGGCTCCGCCGCATGCGACCTCGCGGCCATCCTCGACGACCGCGACTTCCTCCGCGGCGCCGGCCGCTCACCCGACGCCGATCTCCGGCTTCGCGTGGAGGCGCTCCAGCGCGCGCGCTCCAGCCGTGGCACGCCCGGCCAGCTCCGCGGCCACGACCTCTCGCGCGGCGGCCTCCACCGCGTGAGTCGCGAGGCGGACCGGCTGCGTCGAGCGATCGGGGGAGACGGGCGAATCGCGGGCGGATCGCCCGCCCGGCGGAGCGCAGCCACCGACGCCGACGCCCAGGCGGCCGTAGGGGTCCTGACCGCGCTCGCGTACCCCGACCGGATCGGGCAGCGGCGCCAAGACCAGCGAGGACGCTTCCTTCTGCGGAACGGCCGCGGCGCCCGGTTCGCCGAGCCCCAGGCGCTGGACGGGAACGACTGGATCGTGGCCGCCGAGGTGGAAGGTCGGGGCCGGGAGGCCCGTATCTTCCGCGCGGCGCCGCTCACGCTGGAGGAGATCGAGACGCACTTCGCCGACCAGGTCCGAGAAGTGGAAGAGGTGGCGTGGGACCCCGACGCCAGCCGCGTGGTGGCGCGGCGCCGACGCGCGCTGGGCGCCCTCACGCTCATGGAGGCGCCGCTGCTCAGCCCCGACCCCGCGGCGCTGGGGCGAGCGCTCCTCGATGGCGTGCGGGCGGCGGGCGTGGCCGCGCTGCCCTGGTCGCGGGAGACGGCACAGCTGCGGGAGCGCCTCGCGTTCCTGGCGCGGCTCGAGGCGGAGAGCTGGCCGGACACATCGGAGTCGGCGCTGGAGTCGTCGCTCGACGATTGGCTGCTGCCGTTCGTGTCCGGACTCAAGCGGCTCGAGGACCTGAAGCGGGTGGACCTGGGGGAGGCGCTGCTGGCCCGGACGGGGTGGGAGCGGCGCGCCGACGTGGACCGGCTCGCTCCCGCGGAGATCGAAGTGCCGAGCGGGTCCCGGATCCGCGTCGACTACTCCGACCCGGCCGCCCCCGCCCTCGCCGTCCGGCTCCAGGAGGTGTTCGGGATGACGGAGACCCCTAGGATCGGCGGTGGCCGCGTCCCCGTCACGCTCAAGCTGCTCTCCCCCGCCCAGCGCCCCGTCCAGGTGACGCAGGACCTCGCCAGCTTCTGGCGCGATGCGTATTTCGAGGTGCGGAAGGACATGCGGGGGCGGTACCCGAAGCACTACTGGCCCGAGGACCCGCTCCAGGCCGAGGCTACCCGCCGTACGAAGCCCCGCTGACTGGCGCCGGTGAGTCCGCGGCTCGCCGTCCAGCGCCACGTGCGTTCCGAACTTCTCCACAGCTTTGACACGAAGGGCACGAAGGAGATGAAGCCCACGAAGCCAGCGGGCTCCTCTTGTCCGGGGTCGAGAAGCGGCCGGATAAACCAGAGATCCGGGATCTTTGGCGGGCCCGGTCAGGCTGGGTCCGCCGGTGAGACGTTCGAGTCCCTTGTCCTCTTGGTGTTCTTCGTGTCAGGCTTGAAAAAAGGGTCGTGCTGCCGGCAAGCTACGCTACTCGCCGTCGCCCGCCGCCACGCTCACCTCGGCCCGCATCCGCTCGACCACGTCGTGGGCCAGCGGAAACCACCGCATGCGCTCGAACTCGTCCTCGAGGGCCTCGTGACGCACGTCCATTTCCGGGACCTCCCGCTCGGCCCGGGCCCGGACCCGCTCCGCCTCCTCGAAGTAGCTCTCGAAGTCCTCCTCGCCCGCGTGGGTGTGCCGGGACTCGAAATCGACCCCGCCGGGCTCGTAGCGGATGTCGTGGAGGCTCATGGGGGCGTGCGGCTTCCAGTCCCGGTGCCGCCAGTCCCCCGTGAGGCTATCGAAGTCGTAATAGGGGAGCAGCTTCCAGCCGTGGGTCGCCACCCAGTCCACGGCCCGGAGCAGGAACTCGGCCTCCCGGTCCGAGATGAAGTAGTTGAAGCCGACCCGCGTCCAGCCGGGCTTCAGGGAGCGGCACCCCTCCTCGATCTTGCGGACGTGGTCCTGGAGCCGGTCGCCCTGGATGTTCAGCAGCCGGGCGCCGTACGGGCCCGCGCACGAGCAGCCGCCGCGTGCCTGGATCCCGAACAGGTCGTTGAGCAGCGCGGTCACCAGGTCGTGGTGGAGATAACGGGCTTCGCCGTATCGTACGGTGAACGAGAGGATAGCCAGGCGATGGGCCTCGTGGGGACCCAGGACGTCCAGCGCCGGATTCTTCTCCCACTCCCGGATCGCGCGCCGCGTGAGCGCGTCCTCACGGGCGTGGATGACGTCGGTGCCCACCGCCTGCTTCAGGTGGAAAACCAGCCCCGCCCGGATCGACTCGATGATCGCGGGCGTGCCGCCCTCCTCCCGCACCTCGGGCTCCGCCATGTAGCGGTGGTAGGTCTCGGTGACGAACTCGACCGTGCCGCCGCCGGGCTGGCTCGGGACCCGGTTGTGGAAGAGCGCGCGCTTCGCCAGCAGGATCCCCGGCGTCCCGGGTCCCCCCACGAACTTGTGCGGGGAGAGGAAGATGGCGTCCTTGTAGTCCAGCGGGTCCTCGCCCGCTCCGTTCATGGCGATGTCCACGTACGGGCCGGCCGCGGCGAAGTCCCAGAAGGAGAGGGCCCCATGCTGGTGGAGGAGCCGTGTGATGGCGGTGGTGTCGGTTACCACGCCCGTCACGTTGGAGGCGGCGGAAAAGCTGCCAATCCGGAGCGGCCGATCGGCATAGTCCTCGAGCCGCTCCTCCAGCTCGCCCGCGTGGATCCGGCCGCTGGCATCCTCGTGGATGACCACTACGTCGGCGATGGACTCCCGCCATGGGAGCTCGTTGCTGTGGTGCTCGTATGGACCGATGAACACCACCGGCCGCTCCAACTCCGGAATGGCCGAAAGCAGGTCATACCGGCCGGCCAGGTCACTCGGCAGGCACAGGTTCAGCACCTCGATGAGCGTGTTCACCGCCCCCGTCGCGCCCGACCCGCAGAAGATCAGCGCGTCCTCCGTCCCCGCCCCCGCCGCCTCCTTGATGATCCGCCGGGCCTCTTCCCGGAACCGCGTCGTCTGACGGCCGGTGCCGGAGGTCTCCGTATGCGTGTTGGCGTAGAGCGGCAGGACCTCGCGGCGCACGAAGTCCTCGATGAACGAGAGCGATCGGCCGGACGCGGTGTAGTCGGCGTACGTGATCCTGCGGAGCCCGTACGGCGTGTCGATGGCCTCGTTGGCGCCGATGACCGAGGTCCGGATGAGCTCCAGCAGCGCCTGCGTGCGGTGGGTGTCCATACGCGGAATGGTAGCCGCCGGGAGCGACCACCTCAATGGCACCGCCGTCTCAGCGCGTGATGGGAGCGCCCAGCAGGATGGGCGAACCCGGCTCCAGCGACTCCAGCTCCACGCCGCGCTCGAAGAGGAGCACGACCGTGGAGCCCAGGTGGAACGTCATGAGCTCATCACCACGCTCCACAGGCAGCGCCGGCTGATACAGACGCGTCTCGGCCCGCGCTCCCCGACGGTTCGTCACCAGCGTCTGATCGAACGCCGCCGTGATGCGGCCCACGTTGAACGCCCCCACCGCAACGACCGCGACCGTCGCCATTCCCGCTACCGCGCCCGTCCCCGCAGCCACGTCCGGCTCTCCGTCCGGCGCCGCGCTCTCCAGGTACGTGACGAGCCGCTCGTTCCGCGGGAACAGCCGGTCCACCAGCCGCACCGCCGGCGCGTTCACCGGCAGTAATCGCCCCGGAACGTGACGCGCGCGCGCCACGCGGCCGGACACCGGCCCATGGATGCGATGGTAATGCCTGGGTGAGAGATAGATCGTGAGGAAGGAGCCGTCGGTGAAGCGCTCGGACATGCGCGGGTCGTCCAGCAGCTCCGCCACGGTGTAGGTCCGCCCCTTCGCCTGGAGCGCACGGCCCTCCTCGATGCGGCCCGACTGCCCCACGATCCCGTCCACGGGCGAGGCGGCCACGCCGCTGGACGGCCAGCTTCGCGCTCCCTCTCTCAACCGGCGAGTGAAGAGATCCGAGGCGCTCCGGTACGCGCCAATGGGGTCGGCCGCCTCCGTCAGGTCCATCCGGAGCGACCACGCCAGCGCTCCCAGCAGGACCCGCCGCAACGGCCGCGGCACGGGTACCCGCATCGCCACCCCCGTGGCGCGGCTGACCAGCGCGGTGGCCCAGCGTAGAATGGCGTTCCTCCTCAGCCGGCGACCCCGTGGATGTAGTCCTTCAGATGACGGTTTTCCGACTCCACACTCTTTCGCACCGCGTTCACCACGTCGCCGATGGAGAGGATCCCGTCCAGCCGCCCGTCGGTCACGATCGGCAGATGCCGGATCCGGTTCTGCGTCATGATGGCCATCACATAATCGATCTCGTCATCCAGGACCCCGACGATCAGGTCGCTCGTCATGATCTCCTCGACACGCGCCCCCGCCACCGCCAATGCGTCCCGGGCCACCAGGTTGAGCAGGTCACGCTCGCTCACGATCCCGCGGATCTCTTCTCCGCTCCGGACGACCAGCGCGCCGATGCGATGCTCCGAGAGGATCTTCACGGCCGCCACGACCGGCTGGTCGGGAGCGACACAGATGACGTCATTGCCCTTCGTACGAAGGATGTCGCGGATCTTCATGAGGACCTCGGGGGCTCGGAGAACTGGAATCCGTCGTCGGAATGGGGATCAAATATGAAGATGCCGGGGCGCTGGGGCCAGTCAGGGGGACGGGGACGTCGGGCGCGGGGACGACGCGGTCGAGGACGCGGGCGGAGGAGAGGACGCCGGGGACGCCCGCGCCGGGGTGGGTGCCGGCCCCGACGAAGTAGAGTCCCTGGAGGTCGGGGGCCCGGTTGTGGTAGCGGAACCATGCGGACTGGGTGAGGAGCGGCTCGGGTCCGAAGGCGGCGCCATCGACGGAGCGGAGCGTGTGCTCGAAGTCGTAGGGGGTCATGGCGGTGCGGGTGACGATACTGTCGCGGAGCCCCGGCATGAGACGCGACTCCAGCTCCTCCAGGATGCGATCGAAGTAGGGCTCGGCCTGGCGGCCCCAGTCGATATCGGCGCGGGTATTCGGGACGGGCGACAGAACGTAGAACGCGTCCCGGCCGGGGGGCGCCATGCCGGGGTCGGTCCGGGTGGGGGCGTGGAGGTAGAGCGAGAAGTCGTCGGCCAGGACCTTGCGGCGGAAAATGTCCTGGAGCAGCTCGCGGTAGCGCCCTCCCAGCACGATGGTGTGGTGGACCAGGTCGTCGTACACGCGGTCCGTGCCGAAGTAGCCGACGAACAGGCTCATGGACTGACCCATGCGTCGGGCCCGCCGAGACCCGCGCGGCACGTCGGTGGCGGAGAGCAGGTTCTGGTAGACCCAGGTCGGGTCGGCGTTGCTCACCACCACGTCGGCGCGGCGGATCCGGCCCGACTGCGTCCGTACCCCCTCGGCGCGCCCCCCACGCACGATGATCTCCTCCACCGGCGCGCCGAAGGCCACCTCCACCCCGATCTCCTCCAGCAGCCGCACCAGCCCATTGATGATGGAGCCGGTGCCGCCCATGGCGAAGTGGACGCCCCACTTCCGCTCCAGCCAGTGGATGAGCAGATAGATCGATGTGGTGCTGAACGGGTTGCCGCCCACCAGGAGCGGCTCGAACGTGAGCGCCTGCCGGAGCCGCTCGTCGTCTATGTACTTCGCAACCAGCCCGCTCACCGACCGGTAGCTCTGCAGCCGGACCATCGCCGGGATCACCTTCGCCATCGTGGAGAAGCGGTGGAACGGCTGGTCCGCCAGTCGGGTGTAGCCCACATCGAAGATGCGCTCGGCGTGCGCCGCCAGCCTGCGGTAGTTATCCACGTCCGCGGGGTTCAGCGCCTCGATCTGAGCCAGCAGCCGCTCCTCGTCGCCCACGTAGTCGAAGTGCGTGCCATCCTGGTACTCGATCCGGTAGAACGGGTCTACGGGGACGAGCTCGAAGTAGTCCCGACTGTCCCGCCCCACCAGCTCGAACAGCTCGTGGAGCAGGTGCGGCGCCGTGATCACCGTGGGGCCCGCGTCGAACGTGAAGCCGTCGCGCTCGATCACCCGCGCCCGCCCGCCCGGGCGGTCCAGCGCCTCCAGCACCGTCACCTCGTAGCCGCGGGCACGGAGCCGAACGGCCGCCGCCAGACCGCCGAAGCCGCTCCCGATCACCACGGCCCTCACGACTCGTCTCCCGCCATCACCACCGCCGACAGCACCTCACGCAACGCGTCCAGATCCTCCACGACCGTCACTCCCTCCGGCGTCACCGACGACGAGCGCCGCCCGCCGGTCACCAGCAGTATCCCCTCCGGCAGCATGCTCCGGAGCGCCTCCAGCTCCTCACCCGCTCGCTCCACGTCACCCGCCTCCCCGTCCACCACGCTCACCGCCACCACCGTCGCTTCCGCACGCTCCGCCGCCCCAGCGATCTCCGACGCCGGCAGCGATGGCCCCAGGTACAAGACCCGCCACCCCGCGTCCGCCGCCACCACCGCGGCCAGCATCGCGCCGAACTCGTGCAGCTCTCCCGACGGCGTTCCCGCCACCAGCAGCGGCGCATCCGCCGGCGCTTCGTACCGGCTCAGCAGCCAGTCCAGCACCTGCCGCACCGCCGTCGAGACCACGTGCTCCTGCGCGGGGCGCAGCTGACCGGCCGCCCACAACTCCCCCACCCGCTCCAGCAACGGTGCCACCACCTCCGCCAGGAAGACCGGCGCGCTCAACCTCACCACCGCCCGCATCAGCGTAGCCCGCAGCGCCTGCGCGTCCAGCCGGTCCGCCGCCATCAGGCACTCCCGCAGATACAACTCGCGAGTCCCCGGCGCCCCCACCGTCGGCCCCACCCTGCGCGGCCCCGCCGCCTCCGCATCCTCACCCACCAGCGATACCAGCGCCTCCATCGGCAGCTCCGCCACGCTCCCGATCGAGCGACCTCCCTCCGTCGCTCGCCTCAGCAGGCGCAGACGCAGCACGTCCGCATCACTGTACAACCGCTGTCCACCTTCGGTCCGCCCCGGCTCCACCGCGCCGTACCGCCGCTCCCACGCCCGCAGCACGTGCGCCGTGAGACCCGTCCGCTGGACCACCACCCCCATCGGGTGCCGCGCCGCGCTCCCCCCATCCCCTGTCATCCGTCTCCCCCTCCTCCCACCCGCAGGTCGATGGACCACCTCTTGCGGCCCCCTCTGCATACCCCCCAGGCACTGTGAGCCTGCCCAACGTACCGCTGCGCACCCCCCACGTCAAGGTCCCGTCCATAGAATCCTTGACAACATATAGACAGCAAAGCTATACATGGCTGAGACACGCAGGGATCGGGGACGGGCACCGCCGCACCATGACCACTGAGGACTCATGAGGATCGAGAGAGAACGCGAGAAGGCGCCGACGGGCGAATGGCTGGACCGGGCGCCGCTGCTGGTACTGGTGCTGTTCAGCGTGGTGGCGGTGGCGGGGTACGCGGTGTTCGGGCGGGACCCGACGCGGGTGGTGGGGCTGTCGCCGGGTGCGGCGCGGTTCTACGCGGTGTCGTTCGGGTTCTTTGCGCAGGCGCAGATTCTCCTGGCGGGGCTGGTTCTGGCGCTGCACCTGTGGCGGCGGGCGGGGTGGCGCTGGCTGCCGGCATTCGTGGCGGTATATGCCATCAGCCTGGGGAGCGAGCTGATGGGAACGGCGTTCGGGGTTCCATTCGGGCCGTACGCGTACACGTCGCTGCTGGGTGTGAAGTGGCTGGGGCTCGTGCCGCTGCTGATCCCGTTGAGCTGGTTCTTCATGGCGGTGCCTGCGTACGGTCTGGCGATGCGGCTGTGGGAGCGCGGCCGGGGCTCCGGCCGTGGTTCCACAGGCGGGCGGTCGCCGGCGGGCTGGGCGGCTGCGCGGATCTTCATTGGATCGCTGCTGCTGCTCGCGTGGGACCTGACGCTGGACCCGGCGATGAGCGAAGTGACCCGGTACTGGGTGTGGGGTGAGCCGGGGCCCTATTACGGAATGCCGCTCATGAACCTGGTGGGGTGGTACGTGACCGGCCTGGCGTTGATGGTGGCGCTGGAGAAGCTCGGGGCGCGGGAGTGGCTGCGAGAGGTATCGGCGGGATGGCAGACGGCCTTTTACGGCGCGAACGTGATCCTGCCGCTGGGGATGTCCGTGGCCGCCGGTCTCTGGGGCGCGGCCGTGGCGATGGCGTTTGTGCTGGGTGGTGTGGTGGTGGTGGCCTCGCTGCGGTCGCGTTTCCAGCCGGTGCCCGGGAGGACCGCGGGTGGCGCGGAGATGACGCTGTGAGCGGCGGGTTCGGAGTCCTGGACGGAGCGCGGGAGAGGGTACGACGGGCGCTCGCGACAGTGTCGCTGGAGCTGGAGTCGGCGGGAATGCCGTCGCCGGAGTGGAGTGGCCAGCTGATCCGGCCGCTCATGGGCCTGGCCGCGGCGACGGAGGGGGACCCGGGCCCGCGCTTCTGGCGAGCGATGGCGGCGGTGCAGCTGGCGCACGAGGCGTCGCTGCTGCACGACGACGTGATCGACGGGGCGGAGGAGCGGCGGGGCCGGCCCACGGTGGCGGCGAGTCGTGGGGTGGCCCTGGCGCTGGTGGAAGGGGACCACCTCCTCACATCCTCGTACCGTATGGCGGCCGCGACGGAGAGTCCCGACTGGATCGAGTTGTTCGCGCGGGCGGTCGAGCGGACGGTGGCGGGAGAAAAAGCGCAGGCGCGGTCGGCTGGTCTGGAGCTACGGTGGGAGGAGTACGAGGCGCTGGTGCTTGGGAAGTCCGGAGAGCTGGTGGGCGCCGCGTTCGCGGCGGCCCCCACGCTCCGTGGTGACTTCGGTTCGTGGCGCTACGAGAAGGCGGGCCGGCGAATAGGGCTCGTCTACCAGATGCTGGACGACCTGCTGGACTACTGCCCCCACATGGACACCGGGAAGCCGCCGCTGGCCGACTACCGCCGCGGTCTCTGGACCTGGCCGCGGCTGTATGTCGATCTCTCGCCCGGGCTCTCGGACGACCAGGTCGTAGGCAGCCTCAGCGCGCCGGACGGCGAGGGCAGAACCCCCCTGACGCGGTGCCTCGAACGGTTCCGCGCGGAGGTGGAGTCCACGCGTGCGCTGGTGGCCGCGCTCCTCCCCGGCGATCCGCTGGTGGACGAACTCCTGTCCGACTGGCTCGAGGTAGCCCGGTCCGCCGCGCGCCCTGCGAAGGCGCCCGTGGAGCTGCCGCACGTGGCCGGCTGGGAGTCACTGATGGAGGAGCACGCGAAGTCGTTTCGCTTCGCCTCGCAGCTCTTCCCCGCCGACCGTCGCGAACAGGTTACGGGGGTGTACGCCTGGTGCCGGTACACCGACGACCTGGTGGATGGCGTGGATCTCCCCGCCGCCGAGCTCGACGCCCGGCTGGACGCCTGGCTGGACCTCTCTCGACGGGCGTATGCCGGGGAGCGTACCGGCAACGCTCTGGCCGATCGGGTGATGACCGAGATGCGCGAGTCGGATGTGCCCATCGGCTACGCCGAGGAGCTGATCGAGGGAATGCGCATGGACGTACGGGGAGTGGAGTACGGCACGGTCGCCGAGCTCCGGCTGTACACGTACCGGGTGGCGTCGGTCGTAGGGCTGTGGATGACCGAGCTGTTCGGGATCCGGGACCCCTGGCTCCTGGACCGGGCCGCCGCCCTGGGGCACGCCATGCAGCTCACGAACATCCTGCGGGACGTGGGCGAGGACCTGGGCGAGGGGCGGCTCTACCTCCCGACGGCGTGGCTCCGGGCCACCGGCCTTTCCCGTTCCGACCTGGAGGGCATGGCGGAGACCGGCCGGATCGAGCCCGCCTACGCCGCGCTCGTCGAACGACTGCTCCGCGTGGCCGAGTCCGAATACGACCACGCCTTCCCGGCCATCGCCCGGCTGCCGGGGTGGTACCGCCGTCCCGTGGCCGTGGCGGCCGATGTCTATCGCGGGATCCACGAGGGGATCCGGGCCAACGGCTATGACAACCTCACGCAGCGGGCCCACACCGGGCTCGCGGCCAAGATCCGACTCGGTGCCGGTGCGCTGCTCCGCACCCATCTCTCCCGCGACGGCCGCGCTGGCCAGGGCCGCACCGCGCCCGCCAGCGGGAAGGGCCGCGCGACGGCCGCGCTGGGCATTGCCATGCTCCTCGCGGTGATCCCGCTCGCCGGGGCACCGACGCCCGCCGCGGCGCAGGGGCAGCCGCTGGGGCAGGCGCAGGAGAGCGGGGGTGAGGAGCGGGCGAGTACGCGCTGGGCGCTCGAGGTGGCCGAGGTGCCCGACGCCGCCTGGAACCGGGCGCTGCGCAGCGTCGGCACTCTCTGGGTGGAGGCCGTGGAGCGGAAAGCGGCCGTGGCGACGGGACTGCAGGCAGTGGCATCCGTGCGGGCCCGTTTCGACCCGGTCCCGCCGGATCGGGACCGGGTGCTCCGGGCCTACCGCGGCTCGTTCCTGGCGCTCCGCGCGAAGCACGGAGGCGGTCCGCGGCAGCGGCTGCGGGACCTGCGCAGCGGCTTCGAGCTCATGGACGCCGCCGTAGCCGAGTCGCCACAGTCGGCCGAGCTCCGCTACATCCGCCTCATGAGCGGCTTCTACCTGCCAGCGATCTTCGGGCGGCGCGAGGAGGTGGGCGAAGACATGGCGACCCTGATCCGGGTCCTGCCCCGCTCCCGCTCGGCGTTCCCGCGCGCTCTCTACCCGGAGGTAGTGCACTTCGTCCTCGACCACGGCGACCCGCCAGACGCCGACCGGCGTCGCCTGGAAGCGCTGCTGCCATGAGGACCCGCTACTCCCGCCGCGCGTGGGCCGCATTCGAGACGCTCTTCGGCCCCTGGATGCGGCACCGCCTCGATGGCGTGCATATCCGGGGGCTCGAGCATGTCGCTCGGCTCCCCGACCTGCCCATCCTGCTCGTGGCCAACCACGTGAGCTGGTGGGACGGGTTCCTGCTCCGCGAGGTGCACCGGCGAACTCGGCCCGACGCGCCGCTCCACGTGGTCATGCTCGAGGAAGAGCTCCGCAGCGTGCCCATCTTCCGCTGGATGGGCGCCGTGCCCCTCGGCCCCTCGCGCCTCGCCCCTCGCGCCCTCCTCCGCGACCTGCGGACGCGGCTGGAGCGCAGCCCCGATGCCCTGATCGGCTACTTCCCTCAAGGTCGGATCTGGCCATCCCATCGAGCGACCCTGGGGTTCCGCCGCGGGGCCGCATGGCTTGCGGGCCAGCTCGCGCCCGTGGTGGTGCTGCCGGTCGGGCTGCACCTGGAGCACCTCACCCGTCCCGGTCCGGCGGCGTTCGTGTCCGTGGGGCCGCCACGGGTGGTGCGCTATTCCCTGGACACGGCCGACCTGGAGGCCGCCGTGGGCGCCGAAGTTTCGGCGATCCTGGCCTGCACCCACCGGTACGGCGAGGGCGCCGCCCTGCACTGGGCGCGGCCCCGCCCGACGCTCGTGCGCACGGCCGTCACGCCGGACCCGCGGCGGGTCGGGTCCACGTGAGCGCGCTCCTCGTGGTCCTCGTTCTGGGGCTGGCCGTCCTGTTGGCCGTAGTGGCGGTGAATATGGCATGGGCGCCGCGACTCCACGGCCGGCCGGCGGCCACCGCCGGGCCTCTGGTCAGCGTGTTGGTGCCCGCGCGCGACGAGGCCGCGAACCTCCGCCGGCTCCTCCCTGCGCTCGCCCGAACGCGCTACCCCGAGTTGGAGGTTCTGGTGCTGGACGACGGATCACGCGATGAAACGGCCGCCGTCGTGCGCGGCATGGCCTCCAGTGACCCGCGGGTCCGGCTGATCGAAGGCGTAGAGCCGCCCGTCGGCTGGACGGGGAAGAACTGGGCCTGCCATCAGCTCGCGCGGCACGCCAACGGTCCGCTCCTGATCTTCTGCGATGCCGACGTGGTCCCGCGCCCGGATGCCGTTGGGCGCACCGCCGCGCATCTGCTCCACGGGGGACTGGACGCTGTCACGGCCTTCCCGCGTCACCAGCGCGGCAGCTGGATCGAGGACGCGCTGGTGCCCCTGCTGACGCGCGTCCCCGTGGCCGCGCTCCTCCCTCTCCCACTGGTCCGCCACAGCTCGTGGCAGTCGCTGTCGGCGGGAAACGGGCAGTGGTTCGCCTGGCGGCGCTCCGCCTACACTGCCGTGGGAGGGCACGCCCGGGTCCGCGACGACATTCTGGAGGACGTCCGCCTCGCCCGGATCGCCAAGGGCGCGGGTCTCCAGCTGGCGACTGTGCTCGCGACGCGCGAGCTGGAGGTGAGAATGTACCGGACCGGGAGAGAGGCGTGGGCGGGGTTCGCGAAGAACGCGTACGCCCTCGGCGGCGGTGACGATTCCCGCTTCCTGCCGGGCCTGGCGCTGTTCGCCGCGATGACCCTCGGTCCATTCGTCGCCGTGGCCCTTGCGCCCCTCGAGCCCCTCGCCTGGCTCGCTCTGGCGATGCTCCTGCTGCTCCGGACGGGTGTGGCCATCCTGTTCGAGGACGGTCTCAGGACCGTTTTCCTCCACCCGGTGGGTGCCACCGCCGTGGTCGCGCTGGCCCTGACGTCCAGACACCGGCACCGGAATGGTACCCTCCAGTGGAAACACCGGGTCGTGAGAACGGAGGAAGCCCGATGATCGAGCGCGTCATCCTCGTGAACGCGCGGGACGAGCCCCAGGGTACGGCCGAGAAGCTGGCGGCCCACCTTTCCGGTCGACTCCACCGCGCATTCTCCGTGTTCGTGCTGAATGAGCGGCACGAACTCCTGCTCCAGCGGCGTGCCGAGGGGAAGTACCACTCGCCGGGGCTGTGGTCGAACACCTGCTGCAGCCATCCGCGTCCGGGCGAAGCCACCGCCGAAGCGGCGGCCCGGCGGCTGATGGAGGAAATGGGCTTCGGGTGCGACCTCGAGCACGCGGGCTCCTTCATCTACCGGGCCGAGGTGGGCGGGGGGCTGATCGAGCACGAGCTCGATCACCTGTTGCTGGGTCGCTGGGACGGGACCCCGGACCCTGATCCCGCGGAGGCGAGCGAGTGGCGGTGGATCGAGCTGCCGGCGCTCCGACAGGAGATCGCGTCGGCGCCCGCGGAGTTCACCTACTGGCTGAGAGCCGCGCTCCGCGAGCTCGACGACCGTCAGCGGCTGCCCGGCGCGACTCCGGAGGAGCAGGTCGCCTGACGCTGCTGTCCACGATAGGTTGCCGTTCATCGCCACGGCGCAACCTCGATCTGACGGATACAATGCGGTATTTTCGGGCTCTCGCTCTTCTCCTCTTCATCCTCGGTAGCCGTCCGCTCAGCGCGCAGGACCCGGACACACCGGAGGACCCGGAGCGGTGGGGCGCGGAGATGGGCTTCGTCCTCAACACTTCCGGCGGCAACGAGCAGCTCACCGTCCTCACCTCCAACATCGGCCTTTCGCACCTCGAGACGTCGTCGTATGAGGCCACGTTCGACGCCCGTTTCCGGTACGGTCGGAGCGAGGGCGAGGAAGTGGCGCGCAACACCCGCGCGGATGCCAGCATCGACCTGGCGCCGAACGGCGTTTGGTCCCCGTTTCTCTTCGCCAGCGCGGAGAACGACCCGCACAAGAAGCTGACGGTCCGGCTGAACGGTGGGAGCGGCGTGAAGCGCACGTTCTGGCAGGCCGGCTGGAGCGAGGTGTCGGTGAGCGGCGCGGTGCTGTACAGCTACGAGGAGCTGGACATCGAGGAGCTGGACGGCGACGGTGTCACCCAGACGGCGCGCTGGAGCTGGCGGGGTCGAGCCCGCCGGGAGTTCGGCACCGGGCGCCGTCTGGAGCAGGTGCTGTTCTTTCAGCCGGAATGGGACGACTTCGGGGACTATCTGCTGGATTCGCACACCACCGGTCGGTGGTCATTGACCGAGAGTCTCGCTTTTGTTACGACCATCCTCTATGAGCGCGACAGCACCCCGGCTCCGGATGTGGGCCCGGACAACTGGTCACTGGCGGTGGGGCTCACTGCGGCCACCCGCTGGTAGCGCTGAAAGCGGAGAACATGCTGAGGCTGAAGACGAAGGGTCGCATGCCGTCCCTTCTCGCCTGGGGGCTCCTGGTGGGAGGCGTGGCACTCCTCATGACATTCCCCGACGGCGCGCCGGCGCAGGCGTTCGGGCTCCGGCAGGTTCCGGCTGCCATCCTCTTCGCGCTGGCCGGCTTCGTCTTCGGACTCTCGCACCCGGAGGCTCGCGCCTGGACGGCGGCCATTCTTCTGGGGTGGGTCCCGCTCCTTGCCGGAGCGGTGGTCGCCATGGAAGGCGGCGCCCACCCGGCCCTGCTCTGGCTGGGGCTCATGCTGATCCCCGCGGCTCTCGCGGGAGTCGGCGCGTGGGCGGGCGCGCTCACCGCCCGGCGGCGATCTCGCGCGGGCCTCTAGACTGGCAGGCTGAAGAAGTCAGGGGAAGCGGTCGAGGGTCGGAGATCGACCCGCGAGGCCGGAGGGCGAAGCGGTCGACCAGCGAGCGAAGCGACGCGATCGACCGGGAGCGCAAGCGACCGTTCGCGCTCCCCGCCCACCCATTTCAGCGACCGGCTAGTCCACCTCTACGGCGTACGCCAGCCGCCAGTCGCCGAGCTGCTCCGGGTCGGCAGCCTCAGCGGAGCCCTCGTCCCATGGCGTGTACGACCCCGCCCACCCGGAGATGGGACCGGACAGCTCACGGCGGTAGTGGGTCAGCTCGTCATCCTTCGACAGGCGGTCCAGCTCGCGGCCCGCGGCCTCGAGGACCAGCGTGTCCCCTTCCTCGACCTGCCCCTCGAAGATCTTGGTGTTCAGGCTGACCTTGTTCATGGACGGGTGGTCCGAGATCGCCAGGTGCCCCGACTCCGGCACCCGTGTGGCCTGCTCGATGTCCCGACCGGGCACCGTCGCCTTGAACTCGAAGACGAACTCGCCGTGCTCATCGAGATCCTTGTTGTCGAGGATCTCTACATAGGAAACAGTGACGCGAATGTGTCGTGCGGCCATGAATGTGCCTCCGGAGGGCGAACGGGTTGGTTTTCCGCCACCACCATGGCGCGCCGCGCCGCCTACGGCAAGGGTGAGAACGGTCCGGGCGATGTGGCGCGGAGCGCGTCCGCGAAGTACCGTCAGTGGGTTCCCCCAAACCTCACCAGGAGAAAATTCGGGATGACCGCGATGATTTCGAAATCGTGTCGGCTGGCGGTGGCCGTGGTGGCCAGTCTCGTGTGGAGCGGCGCGAGCACGACGGTGGGCGCGCAGGAGTCGCCGCGCCCGGTGGAGATCATGGATCAGTTCAGGATCCACTCCGTGTCGAGCCCGGCGGTAAGCCCCGACGGGCGTTGGCTCGCCTACATCGTGGGGGAGACCGACTACGACGAGGACGAGCGGTCCGGCCGGATCTGGATGCAGCCGTTCACGGGGGGCGAACCCATCCCCATGACCATGGAAGGCCTCTCCGCCGGCTCCCCCGAGTGGAGCCCGGACGGGAAATGGCTGTCGTTCGCCGCGTCCCGCAACGACGAGGAGCAGCAGGTATGGGCACTGGACCGCCGCGGAGGTGAAGCTCGCCAGCTCACCTCGGTGGAGCAGGGAATCGACGACTTCGAATGGTCGCCCGACGGCAGGCGTCTGCTGCTGTCGATCACCGACGAGGAGCTCCCCTGGGAACCCGGCGACACGACGGACGCCGAAGCCGACGACGAGGCGGCCGGCGACGATGCGGCCCCCGACGAAGATGGGCCCCGGCCCGCGGTCATCGATCGGCTCCAGTTCAAACGCGACTACCGCGGGTATCTCGACCGCCGCCGGACGCACCTCTACGTCTGGGAGCTGGAGACGGAGTCGCTCACGCAGATCACGGACGGCGACTACGACGATGCCGGCGCGGCCTGGAGCCCCGACGGGCGCCAGGTCGTGTTCGTCAGCAACCGCGGCGAGGAGCCGGACGCGGACGACAACTCCGATCTCTGGATCGTGGACGTCCCGGCGGCCGCGGCGGCGGTCGGCGACGACCGGCCGGTGCCGACACCGCGCCGTCTGACCTCGAACCCCGGGCCCGACGGCTCCCCCGCGTGGAGCCCGGACGGGCGGCTCATCGCGTACACCCGCTCGCTGGAGCCAAAGCTGATCTGGTACGATGTGAACGAGATCGCCGTCGTGTCGCCGGACGGGGGGAGAGCCTCGATCGCTCACGGGATCGCTGGACCGGAACGCGTACGGTCTGCAGTTCGGAGCCGACGGCCGCATCTGGTTCCTGCTGGAGGACAGCGGTGAGCAGCAGCTGGCCCGAATCCGCACGAATGGCGGGAACCTGGAGCGCGTGGTCACGGGCGAGCGCGTCGTGCGGGACTTCCACGCCGGGGCGAATGGGCCCGTTGCGCTGCTGATCAGCGAGCCGCGCCTGCCGGGTGACCTGTTCGCGCTCGAGCACGATGAGCTCCGTCGCATGACCACCGTGAACGACTCCCTGCTCTCCGTGCTCCGGCTGGGCGAGGTGCGGAACATCCACGCCCGGAGCGCGGATGGCACGGAGGTGGAGGGCTGGATCACCCTCCCGCCCGACTACATCGAAGGGGAGCGCTACCCGACGCTCCTGCGCATCCACGGAGGGCCCGTGGCGCAGTATGACTGGGCCTTCGATTTCGAGTCCCAGCTCTTCGCCGCGAACGGGTACGCGGTGGTGCGCGCCAACCCGAGGGGCTCGTCCGGCTACGGCCAGGACTTCAGCGCGGCTCTGTTCGCGGACTGGGGCAACAAGGACTTCGAGGACGTCATGGCCGCGCTGGACCTGGCCATCGCCGAGGGCTACGCGGACCCGGACCGGCTCGGCGTGGGTGGGTGGAGCTATGGCGGGATCCTGACCAACTACGTGATTACGAAGACCGACCGCTTCGAGGGTGCCATCTCCGGCGCCAGCGAGGTGTTCTACCGCGCCAACTACGGCCACGACCACTACCAGCGGCACTGGGTGGCGGAGCTCGGCCTGCCCTGGGGCGAGACGGCCGAGAACTGGGACCGTATTTCCCCGTTCACGTACGTCGAGAACATCGTCACGCCCACCCTCGTGATCGGTGGCGCCGCGGACTGGAACGTCCCCATCCTCAACTCCGAGCAGCTCTATCAGGCGCTCAAGAAGCTCGGCCGCGAGACCGTCCTGGTGGTGTACCCGGGCGAGCACCATGGCATCGGCCGCCTCTCCTTCCAGAAGGACCGGTGGCAGCGCTACCTCGACTGGTACGACAAGTACGTGAAGGGGACGCTCGGTGAGCCGCGAGCCGACTGGAACGGGGCGCTGGAGCGGCTGGGCCAGTGACCGGCGCTGTCCATACACCGGCCGTTGACGCGTTCCATCAGCACCCCAAAACTCGAATCACTCACCCGAACAGAGGAGACACCATGGACCCGACCCTTGTTTGACACGATTCTCGCCGCAGCCATAGGTTGCGTGCGGATCCTTTCATCCCCCAAAAACCAATCCCAATCCAGGGAGGCAATCGCATGACAAAATCGTGCGGAGCCTTTGTGCCCATGGTGGCAGCGGCAGTACTGCTGCTCATCGGGTCACCACAGGCAACGACAGCCCAGCAGGCCGCGGTCAGCGGCACGGTAACCGACGCGCAGACCGGCGAAGCCATCCCTGCGGCGCAGGTGTCGGTCCGGGGCACCGGTATCGGCACACTCACCAACGCCGAGGGGCGCTACGTGCTCACGCGCGTCCCCGCGGGCCGGCAGGAGATCCGGGTCGAGTACATCGGCTACTCGGCGGCACAGCAGACCGTCACCCTCACCGAGGGCGAGACGGCCACGTTGAACTTCGAGATGGGCGTGGATGCCATCGAGCTGGAGGCGCTCGTCGCCACCGGCTACGCGCAGCAGACGCGGCGCGAGATCCCGAGCTCCATCAGCTCCATCGCCGAGCCGGGCGACCTGACGAGCCGGCCCGTGGCCAGCCTCGATGCCGCCCTGCAGGGGAAGGCGGCGGGCGTGCAGGTGATCCAGAACGCGGGCAACCCGGGCAACGGGATGACGGTCCGGGTCCGCGGCAGCTCTTCGATCACGGCCAGCAACCAGCCGCTGTACGTGGTGGACGGGGTGCCGATCTTCCGCGAGGACTTCGGCCAGCTCGGCCTGGGCGGTCAGGACCTGTCCGCCATCACGGGCCTCACGCCCGATGAGATCGAGTCCATCGACATCCTCAAGGACGCCGCGGCGTCGTCGATCTACGGTTCGCGGGGCTCGAACGGCGTGGTCATGATCACGACCAAGCGCGGCCAGGCCGGCGGGTCGAAGATCACGGTCAACACGTCGTTCGGCTTCCAGCAGGCCGCGAAGAAGATCGACATGTTGAACACGCAGGAGTGGATGGACTACTTCGCCGCCGGGATGCGCTACGACGGGTACACCGAGGCGGACATCCAGGACGAGTTCGACTCGTTCGGCGTGGATCCGAGCATCGACACCGACTGGCAGGACGAGGTCATGCGTACGGCGCCGATCAGCAACACACAGCTCGCGCTGAGCGGCGGCACGGACCAGTTCAAGTACTTCGTGTCCGGGACCTACTTCGATCAGCAGGGGATCATCATCGGCTCCGCGTACGACCGCGCGTCGGCCCGGGCGAACCTGGACTTCCAGGCCACCGAACGGCTCAACGTGAGCGCCTCCCTCGCCCTGGCGCAGGAGGACAACAACCGGATCGAGTCGGACAACTCCATCGTGAGCCCGGTGACCAACTCCATCGCCAACGAGCCATGGGTCCCCGTCAAGGACGACGAGGGCAACTGGAGCGACTGGGCCTCGTACTCGAACCCGGTGGCCGTGGGCCGTGAGGACTTCACCAACGCCCGCACGATGCGCAGCTTCGGGAACGTCACGGCCACGTACCACCTGCTGGACTGGCTGAACGTCAACGGCCGCGCAGGCTACGACGTGCTGTCGCTCCGCGAGCACCGGTGGAACTCGCCGCTGACGCCGCTGACGTACGGCGCGGGCGTGGGCGGTGTGTCCCGCATCGGCAACTCATCGGGCACGCGCTACCTGCTCGAGGCGTTCGCCACGGGGAACCGCTTCTTCGGCGCCCACGAGCTCTCGGTCACGCTGGGCTCGAGCGTCGAGATGGATGACCGCGAGAACAGCTTCGTCCGCGGCGAAGGGTTCACGAGCCCGAACCTGAACTGGCCGGACAACGCGGCCGAGGTCACCGGGTACGGCGGCACGGCGTGGGAGCACAACCTCATGTCGTACTTCGGGCGCGCCAACTACGTGTTCGACGATCGCTTCGTCGTGAACGCCAGCCTGCGCTCCGACGGCTCGTCGCGCTTCGGGCAGAACCAGAAGTTCGGGACGTTCCCGTCGGCGGCGGTCGCCTGGATCGTGAGCAACGAGGGCTTCATGCAGGGCAACGGTCTCTTCAGCGACCTGCGCGTGCGCGGCAGCTGGGGCAAGACGGGGAACGAGGCCATCGGCGATTTCCAGTTCCTCGGCCTCTACGGCACGTCCAACTACGCGTCGGTGGCGGGCACGGCGCCCAGCAACCTGGCGAACCCGGACCTGAAGTGGGAGACCACCACCGAGTGGAACCTCGGTTTGGACCTGGGGCTCTTCAGCGACCGGCTCGGGATCACCGCCGAGCTGTACAACAAGACCACGGACGACCTGCTGCTCGATCGGCCGGTCACGGCCACCACCGGGTTCACGTCGGTCCTGGCCAACGTCGGGTCCATCCGGAACCGTGGCTGGGAGCTGAGCCTGCGCACGGTCAACGTGCGGGCGCCGCGCGGCGGTGGCTTCGGGTGGACGTCGGAGCTCAACCTGACGCACAACCAGAACGAGGTCACGGCGCTCTACAAGGATGAGCCGTTCCCCTCGGGCTTCATCAACCGCGTCGAGAAAGGTCAGCCCATTGGCGTGTTCTACGCGCCCAACTACGAGGGCGTGGATTCGGAGACGGGCGTCGCCATGTACACCGATCTGGATGCCGACGGCAACCGGGTGGGCTGGACGACGTCTCCGGGGTCGGACGACCGCATGCTGGTCGGCACCCCGCACCCCGACTACTACGGCGGGTTCCGCAACACCATGACGCTGGGCATCGTCGATCTCATGGTGTTCATGGACTTCAGCCAGGGCGCCAAGATCTACAACGCCATGCGCGAGTACTCGGATGACGGCGGGTACTTCCTGGACAACAAGTTCGCCGTCCACGTCGAGGACTACTGGACGCCGGAGAACACCGACGGCACCGCGCCGAGCCCGAGCTGGTTCGGCTCCACCGGCGCGTGGGTCCCGTCGAGCCGCTACATCGAGGACGCGTCGTTCGTGCGGCTGGGCGATGTGACGCTCGGCCTCGACCTGCCGGACGCCGCCAACCGCGTGCTCCGGACCGGGGACGGCCGGATCTATGTCTCGGGCAAGAACCTGCACACCTGGTCCGACTACTCCGGGTACGCCCCCGAGAACCACTACGGTGGCTCCGGATCGGCTTCATCCACGCTTGGCACCGACTTCTACGCGTACCCGCTGGCCCGGACGATCACGTTCGGGTTCCAGGGCAACTGGTAGGCGGAAAGGATATGAACATGAACAGACTACGCATGGTGCCGGGCCTGCTGCTGCTGAGCTTCGCGGCGGCCGCCTGTGACACCGGGCTCCTGGACGTGGAGCCGCAGGACGAGATCTCGGAGGACCAGGCGATCATCAACCTGGAAACGGCGAACGCCGCCCTCAATGGCGCCTACAGCGCGCTCCAGTTCGACGGGCTGTACGGCGAAGAGGCGCTGGTGTGGACGGACGTGCTCACGGATGACGTGGAGCACACCGGCACCTACGGCAACTACGGCACCGCCGACCTGCTCGCGGTGACGGCGGACAACTTCTCCGTCGAGAACATGTGGAACGATACCTACAACGGTATCAACCGCGTGAACGTTCTCCTGGAGAAGGTCGCGGCGCTGGACAATGTGTCGCAGACCAACAAGGACCGGATCATGGGCGAGGCCATCGGGATCCGGGCGCTCGAGTACTTCCAGCTCGTCCGCCTGTACGGGGGCGTGCCGCTGGTGCTGCAGCCTTTCGAGAGCCTGGATGACGCCTCGCAGGTGAGCCGGGCCACCGTGGCGGCTGTTTACGACGCCATCGAGGACGACATCTCCAGCGCGCGCACGCTCCTTTCCTCGGCCGGGGTGGGCAACGGCGAAAGTCGCACCGTGATCACACCCGGATTCATGGACGCACTGGAGGCGCAGGTCCAGCTCCAGCAGGGCGACTGGCCCGCCGCTGAGACCGCAGCCATGCGGGTGGTGAACACCGAGTCGTACTCACTGGTCGATGATTACGCCAGTCTGTTCGACGCCAACGGCGCGCCCACGAGCGAGGACATCTTCCGCGTGGCGTTCAATGCCGTGGACGCGAACTTCCACGGGTTCTATTACCAGTTCGAGGGGCGCTTCGAGACGGGCGCGACCGAGGAGATCTACAACCTCTACGACCAGGCGCTGGACCAGCGGTTCACGGCTTCGTTCGACGAGGTGCGCCCCGATGGCATCGAGGTGGTGAAGTTCCCCACCACGGTGGGCACGGAGAACATCCACGTGATCCGCTACGGCGAGCTGCTGCTCATCCTCGCCGAAGCGCTGGCCCAGCAGGGTGGCCCCGACGAGCTCGACGACGCGGTCATGTACCTCGAGAAGGTCCGTGATCGGGCGAACCTCCCTGCGTACGACGCCGTCGATGTGGACACGCAGGCGGAGGTCCTCGCCGCGATTTACCTGGAGCGCCGCCTCGAGCTGGCGTTCGAGGGGAAGCGCTGGTTCGACATCGTGCGGTGGGACATGGTGGGCACCGCCGTGGGCCGGACGCTACCGAACCCCGACAACCTGCTGCCGCTTCCGGTATCCGAACTGGACGTGGCGCCTAATCTGACGCAGAACGCCGGGTACTAGGGAACAGCAACACCGCAAAAGGTAGGAACGGCCCCGTCCCGCGTCACGCGGGGCGGGGCCGTTTTCGGTTCCGGCGCTCCGTGTTCTGGCGGCCCAGTGGCTACGCTACAGCTCCACGTTGTGCACTTCTCCCACGTCCGGCTGCTCGCCGGTGACCATTCCCTTCGCGACCTCGAACAGGACCACCGGCTTCGGCTTGTCCATTTCCATGTACGTAACGCTGTCGGCATCCACGAAGATGAGGGCGAGCCGCGGGTCGTCCGGGCTCCCGTCCCGACGCTCGTCCTCCTTCGGGAACCAGGCCTTCCACGTCCGCTCGTAGAGCTCCCGGATACGGTCCCGGTCCTGCGAGATCCGGGCGGTACCGCTCACGGACACCCATTCACGGGAGTCCGTGTCGAAATACGCGACATTCACATTCGGATCGTGCTCCAGCTCGTCCATCTTGTGCGACTCGATGTTCGCGACGAACCAGAGGTCCGCATCCGCCTCCCGCTTCTGCGTCGCCATGGGCCGGGATACGAGCCGCCCATCCGGCCGGCGAGTCGTGAGCATCGCGAGCTCGATGTCCTCGATGAGCTCGTAGAGCTTTCCCAGGTCCTTGTCCTTGCGTTCCGACATCCTCGCATCCTCTCCGACGTCCCGGCGCCCCTTGGCGCAGTGAGTTTCGTGGCCTGAGAGGGAGCATGTTTCACGCCGTTCGGCCTGCTGGATGGAGCCGCGGATCCGAGCACTGGAACGGGGAGTGCGGCGGGAAGGACGGCGGCACGACGCACCTGCACACGGCACGGAGGCACAATGGATCTCGGCATGATCGGGCTGGGGCGGATGGGCGGGAACATGGCGCGGCGGCTTGCGGCGGCAGGCCACGGGGTGCGGGGTCACGACCCCGGTGAGGAGGCGCGGAAACGAGCGGAAGACGCGGGGATTCCGACGGAATCGTCGCTCGAGTCGCTGGTGCGGGCTACGCCGTCGCCAAGGCGGCTCTGGCTCATGGTCCCGGCGGGCGAGCCGGTGGACCGGACGCAGGAGGCGCTGCTCCCGCTGCTGGAGCCCGGGGACATCCTGATCGACGGCGGGAACAGTCACTACCGGGAAACGATCCGGCGGGCCGAAAAGGCGGCGGAGTCCGGCGTCGCCTGGGTGGATGTCGGCACGAGCGGCGGTGTGTGGGGGCTGGCAGAGGGCTATTCCCTGATGGTGGGAGGTCCCGACGACGCGGTCGCGCAGCTCCGTCCCCTCTTCGAGGCGCTGGCGCCGGCGCCGGATCGGGGCTGGGGCCACGTGGGGCCGTCGGGCGCGGGGCACTTCGTGAAGATGGTCCACAACGGGATCGAGTACGGCCTCATGCAGGCGTACGCGGAGGGGTTCCACATCCTGTCGGAGAAAAAGGAGCTGGAAATCGACCCGTTGCAGGCGGCGGAGATCTGGCAGCACGGCAGCGTGGTGCGGTCGTGGCTGCTGGACCTGGTGGTCCGGGGGCTGTCGGAGAACCCGGATCTGAGCGGCGTCGCACCGTGGGTGTCGGACTCGGGGGAGGGTCGGTGGACGGTGAAGGAGGCCATCGACCTGGACGTCCCGGCGCCGGTGATCACGCTGGCGCTCCAGGCGCGCCTCCGTTCCCGGGTCGAGGACAGCGTAGCCGACCGTCTGCTGGCGGTGATGCGACAGCAGTTCGGAGGGCACGGGATCCGGTCGGCGCCGTGATGCAGAGGGCGCGACGCGGGCGTTCGGCGGACGCCGTGGGCGCGGCTGCGCCGATGGTGGTCGTGGTGTCGGGTGTCGCCGGGTCGGGCAAGAGCACAGTGGGCGAGGCGGTGGCCGACGCCCTCGGGTGGGACTACATCGAAGGAGATGCCTCGCACCCCCCCGAGAACGTGGAGAAGATGAGCCGCGGAGAGCCGCTCGACGACCGCGACCGGGCGCCGTGGCTGGCAGCGCTGCGGGCGGAGATCGAGGCCCGGCTCGAGGCGGGTCCGCCGGCGGTGCTGGCGGCTTCGGCGCTGAAGGCGCGTTACCGCCGGGAGCTCCGGGTGGATCACCCTCGGGTCCTCCTGGTCTTCCTGGAGATCTCGCCAGAGCTCGCCCGGGAGCGGCTGACCACCCGGGGCGGACACTTTTTCGGCGCCGACCTGGTGGCTTCCCAGTTCGAGGCGCTGGAGCGGCCGGAGCACGCCCTCGTGCTGCCCGCAGAGTGGAGCGTGCCGCATCTGGTGGAGGCGGTCGAACGGGCGGCCAGGAGCCCCGGCGGACTCAATCCCTCCGGGCGCGATCCCGCCGGACCTTCACCTTCTGGCCCTTGATGGTGGTGTTCCGGAGCGCCCGGAGCACTTCACCCACCACGCTCTCCGACACCTCCACGAGTGAGAACCGCTCGGTGATCTCGATGGACCCGATGGAGCCACCCTTCACCGACGACTCCCCCGTGATCGCCCCCACCAGGTCCTTCGGCGCAACGCCCGTTTCCCGGCCGGCGCCCACGTAGATCCGGACGACATCGCCCTGTGGCCCGCCGCTTCGGCGCCGTCCGCCCTTCGCGCCAGCCGCCCCACCCCTGCCGGCCGCGCCACGACCTCCGCCGCGGCCGCGCCCACCCTCAGCCGCGCCCTCCTGCGCGGGTCGCACGTCGGGGATGTCGATATCCTCCCTCTCCGCATCACCCCCGGTGGCCTCCTGGGCCAGCTTCACCGCGGCCATGGCGACCTCCATGGGGTCGAACTCCTCGGCCAGCGACTCCACGACGACCCGGAACCGCTCCAGCTCGCCGGAAAGGAGTGTCTCCCGGAGGGTCGCGCGCACCAGTTCCATCCGGTGGGCCCTCAGGTCGGCGACCGTGGGCACCTTCTCCACTTCGATCTTCCGCTTCGTCAGCTGCTCGATGTTCCGGAGCAGCCGGTGCTCCCGCGGCTGCGTCAGCGTGATGGCCACGCCTTCCCGCCCCGCACGCCCCACTCGGCCGATCCGGTGGACATAGGATTCCGGTGCGTTGGGCAGGTCGAAGTTGATCACGTGCGTGAGCCGCGGGATGTCGAGGCCACGTGCCGCCACATCCGTGGCCACCAGCAGGTCCACCGCCCCACCCCGCAGCTTTTTCATGACCCGGTCGCGCTGGTCCTGCGCCATCCCGCCGTGCATGGACTCCGTGCTGTACCCGTGGGCGTTCAGCGTCTCCGACAGCTCGTCCACCTCGTTCCGCGTGCGGCAGAAGATGATGGCCGCCTCGGGGCTCTCCAGGTCCAGGACCCGGTCGAGGGCAGCCACCTTGTGGGCCCGCGGCACGACGTACGCCACCTGCCGAACCAGCGGCACCGCCCCCTCCTCGAGCGGCTCCCTGCGGATCCGGATCTGCACCGGGTCCCGGAGGTGCCGCTCGGCGATCGCCGCGATCCGCGGCGGCATGGTGGCCGAAAAGAGCACCGACTGCCGCTCCTCGGGCGTCGCCGACAGGATCGAGTCCAGGTCCTCGGCAAAGCCCATGTCCAGCATCTCGTCGGCCTCGTCCAGGACGACCACCCGCAGACCGTCCAGGACCAGCGTGCCTCGGTCGATGTGGTCCAGCGCACGCCCCGGCGTGGCCACCACCACGTCCACTCCCCGCTTCAGGACCCGGAGCTGCTGACCGAACGACTGCCCGCCATACACCGGCAGCACCCGCACGCCCAGCGCTCGGCCATAGCGGTGCACCGCCTCCGCCACCTGCATCGCCAGCTCACGCGTCGGCACCAGCACCAGCGCAGAGGGCGAGGGCCGGTCCTCCGATGACGCCATCCGGTCGAGAAGAGGGAGCGCGAACGCTGCGGTCTTTCCCGTTCCCGTCGCCGCCTGCCCTACCAGGTCCCGCCCGTCCAGGAGCGGCGGGATCGCCTCCTCCTGGATCGGCGTTGGCTCCTCGTAACCGAGCTCGTCCAGCGCCGCTACCAGACGCGCATCCAGACCCAGCGCCTCGAACCCACCCGTCATGCCGCCGTCCTCGCCCATTGTCCCTGCCCCATACGTAGTCACTCGCACCGCCCGTTCCGGGTACCCATCATAACAGCGGACCGAAACGCCGTCCGGGCTCGAGTGATCGGGCGCCGTGAGACGACGACGCAGGACCAGCCACCCGCCCCTACTCCCTCCAGACGGCGCCGTACCCCAGCGCCCACAGCTTTTCGTTCAGCGCGGGGATGTCCTCGTTCACCATGGCCTCGGCCCGCGCCTTCAGCTGCCCCCACCGCGGGCGCAGCTCCGTCACCCGCTGACGCGAGGACTGGTTCACCCGCGGCAGATCGCTCTCCGTGGCGTTGATCAGGAAGAGGTAGTTCGCCGTGAAGCGCTGGGGGAAATTCTCCACATCGTCGTAGGCCTTCGACAGCCGCGAGACCATGTCCGAGTCCCACGCCTCGAGCCTCGCCAGCAGCGCTTCGCCCTCCGCGCGGACTGCCGCGTACGGCTCTCCGGCGGGCAGCTCCGCCAGAATCGCCGAGAGCTGCCCGTGCGCCGCGTACAGCCGGTTCACCATCTCGTGCATGGTGTTCGTCTCGGATTCCAGCTCCGTCATGAACACGTCGTATTCGGCGTACGTGGCGGCATCCGTGGCATAGAGCGGGTTGGGCAGGATCCGGGCTTCGGTGGCCACCGTCCGCTCCCCCGCATTCAGCGTGAACCGGTACAGCCCCGGTGGCGCCTTGTGCCCCCTGTAGCTGGCCTCGACGTAGACCCCTGGCACGCCGGCCATCGTCGGGTGCCGCATGTCCCAGACGAACCGGTTCAGTCCTTCCGCCATGGGCAGCACCCGGGCGGCCGGCGGACCGCCATCCCAGCGGTGGAACGACGTGTCCCGCACCGAGGTGAACGTTCGGATGGTCCGCCCCGCGGCGTCGGCCACGGTGAGCGTGACCGTGTCCGTATCCGCGAGCTCCGGGAGCTGGTAGTAGAGGACGATGCCATTGGCGGGGTTGACGCCGCGGGAGCCGCTGGCGCCGGTGAAGTCGTCGTCGGGGTTATCCAGCTCGCTGCCGCCGTTGGCCAGGTAGGCGTCGGCCGGCTCGTAGAGGTGGAAGGCGGGCAGCTCCGGCGAGTACTGCCGGATCAGCGACAGATCGTCCAGGATCCAGAAGCCGCGGCCGGAGGTGGCCGCGATGAGGTCACCCCGGTGGACGGCGAGGTCATTGATCGGCGTGATGGGGAGGTTCAGCTGGAAGGGCGACCAGTCCCGCCCGCCGTTCCAGGAAATGAAGACGCCACGCTCCGTGCCGGCATAGAGCAGGTCCCGTCGAACGTCGTCCTCCCGCACCACCCGCGTGAAGGCGCCGTCCGGGATCCCCCGGTCGATCTTCGTCCAGCTCGCGCCGTAATTCGTGGTCTTGTACAGACCGGGCGCGTGGTCGTCGAACTTGTACCGGGTCGTGGCGATGTATGCGGTTGCCGGGTCGAACGGGGACACCTCGATGGCGTTGACCAGCGACTCGGGCAGCCCCTTCGGCGTTACGTTGGTCCAGCTCGCGCCGCCATCCCTCGTCAGGTGGACCAGCCCGTCATCGCTCCCGGTCCAGATGACACCCGCCTCGTGCGGCGACTCGGCGATGTACGCCAGCGTCCCGTAGTTCTCCGCGCCCACCGCCTCGTTCGTGAACGGCACGCCCGGCGTCCCCTGCTTCTCCTCGTCGTCCCGGGTCAGGTCCGGGGACACCTCCATCCACGTGCGCCCCAGGTCCGATGTCTTCAGCAGGAGCTGGGCGCCATGATAGAAGGTGTTCGGCTCGTGCCGGCTCCAGATGATGGGCGCGTTCCAGTTGTACCGGTACTTCATCTCGCTGGCGTCCATGCCGAGGTACTGGATCGGCGCGGCCATGATGCTCGTGCTCGCGCCCGCCTCCGTGTCGAGGACCTCGATGGTCCCCTGGTAGCTCCCGCCCAGGACGTAGCGCGGGTCGTCCGGGTCGAACGCCAGGAACGCGCTCTCGCCGCCGGCGGAGGACGTCCAGCTCTCAGTGGTGATCCCGCCGGCGCCCAGCTCGCGACTGGCGATGACCACCGACGAGTTGTCCTGCTGACCGCCGTAGACGCGGTACGGGAAGCGGTTGTCCACGTTGATTCGATAGATCTGGGCGGTGGGCTGCGTGGACTGTGAGCTCCAGCTGCTCCCACCGTCGAACGTGACCACGGCGCCACCGTCGTCGGCGAGGATGAAGTTGTCGGGGTCGTCGGGGTTGATCCACATGTCGTGGTAGTCCCCGTGCACGCCCTCCAGGTCCTGCCACGTCTTCCCGCCGTCGTCCGAGCGCAGCGCCGGGGCGCTAAGCACGTAGATCCGGTCCTCGTCCATGGGGTCGACGAAGAGCTCGATGTAGTACCAGGCGCGCTGTACGAGGCGCGGCTCGCCGGTGACGCGGCTCCAGCGCGCGCCGGCGTCGGTGGAGACGTAGAGCCCGCGATCGTCCCCGTCCGACTCGCTCTCGATGAGCGCGTAGACCTTCTGGGGGTTGGACGGGCTCACCGCGATGGCCATCTTCCCCATCTTCTCGGGCAGCCCGTTCGTCATCCGCTGCCACGTGTCTCCCCCGTCGGTCGACTTGTACAGGCCGCTGCCGGGGCCGCCGCTGATGACCTGCCACGGCCGGCGCCCGTGCTCCCACATGGCCGCGTAGAGAATGCGCGGGTTCGTGGGGTCCATGGACAGCTCGGCGGCGCCGGTCCGCTCATCCACGTACAGCACGTTCTTCCACGTGACGCCGCCATCGCTGGACTTGAAGACGCCGCGCTCGGGGGAGGGGCCGTAGAGGGCGCCCTGGGCCGCCACCAGGACGACATCGGGGTCGCGGGGGTCCACCACGATCCGGGAAATGTGGCGGGTGGCATCCAGGCCCATCTTCCGCCACGTCCTGCCGGCATCCGTGGACCGGTAGACGCCGTCCCCCGAGTGCGTCATCACGCCCCGCGGCGCGTGCTCACCCATCCCCACGTAGACCACGTTGGGGTCGCTCGCCGCCACCGCCACGGCGCCCACGGACCCCGTGCGGAAGTAGCCGTCGGAGATGTTGCGCCAGCTGATCCCGGCGTTGTCGGTCTTCCACACGCCCCCACCGGTGGTCCCCATGTAGTACGTCCTCGGGTCGCCCACCACACCGGTTGCCGCCACCGAGCGGCCGCCGCGGTACGGGCCGATGGAGCGCCACTTCACGGGCGCGAAGACGCTGTCCAGGGCGGAGGTCGCGGGGGGCGCGGTCTGTGCCATCAGCCCCGCCGAGATACCGGACAACGCGGAAAGGGGCAGAAGCGCCAGCAGCATGAAAGAACGGATCAGAATCCAACCATGGCCGTCGATGTTCCGCACGGTCTCCTCCGGGGCGGTCGAGTAACCCGAAACGCGCGGCGGACGCGTCGGTCACCCGCTCCCCCTGCTGCGAGGGTGCCGCCGCTGCGATGTCAGGCTGATGAGCAGGAACGTGGAATCGGTTCCCCGGAAAGGTGAGGGGGTCGGCGAGGCGCCGGCAAGGGCGGGGGTGCGCGGGAAAGACCGACTGGCGCCGTCACGCCGGGCGCCGGAGGGTGCTGCTCGGACCTCATTCGCACGCGAGCGGCGACGTCCGGTCGCTGAGCTCACGAGGGGGGTGAATGCCACGGAGCCGTTCGTGCCACTCCGCCTCGATGGCCGCCTCGCTCCGGCCGGCGTGAGCCGCGTAGCCATCGAGCCCTCGCTCCAGAGCACCCTCAGCCCCGCGACACCGTCGGTCTCGGCGACGTGCTGCACGAGACTGCCCGCCTCCAGATGGGCCGCGGCGCTCTGAGATCGAAGTCCGTCCGCAGCGCTCGCAGGGGTACATGGGCACCATCGCGCTGGAGCGCCGCCGCCCACTCGGCTCGGGGCACTTCATTCCTTGGCAATGAGGCGATCAGCGGTCGGGGAAGTAAGGTTCGAGTGCTGAAGCAGGCGGTGGCTTGGTCATCATGCTGACAGCGAACATCAGGACGGCCGAGGCAAGGAAGCCCGGGACCACGGGATCAATGTTCTCCGGTCCGAGAAGCTCCCAAAAGGCCGTGGCGGTCACGCCGCCGATCATCGCCGCGATCGCGCCCTCCCGGGTCGCCCGCTTCCAGAATATCCCACCGACCACCGGAACAAAGAAGCTGGCCGCCATCAGCGCGGTGAACAGAAGCACGATGAACTGGATCAACTCACCCTCTCCCACTCCGCTGATCACTAGGATCAAAGGCACGGTGCCGACGATGAAGATGCCGATTCGCGCCACCGTAAGTCGTCGCGCGTGAGTGGCGACGCGGTCGAACAGCGAGTGGAAAATGTCTTCGGAAAGTGCCGAACCCGCGACGATCAGCAGCGAGTCGACCGTCGACATCATGGCTGAGGTGATGGCCGCGAGCATCAGTGTGCCGATGAAGCTCGGCAGGATCGCCCGCGCGACGATGGGCATGGCCAGGTCGCCCGTGGACAACATTGGAAACAGCACGATGCTGACCAGGCCCAGCACCATCACGAGCAGATTGAGCGCGATGACCAGCACCATCGTCAGAAATATGCCGCGCCGGATCGTAGCCATGTCCTTCATCGCATAGAGCCGTACGAGCTTTTCCGGCGTGGAGACCGATCCGAGGAAGAATGCCAGCCCCATCGTGAATAGCAATGCCCCCGGTAATGTCCCCCATTCAAAGACCAGCGGCTTCACCGCCTGCACGTAGGAGAGGAGATTGCCGACACCGTCCAGCTGCCGGATCGCTAGCGGAACGGCGATCACGGCGCCGAGGACCATGATGAGCATTTGTACGAAATCTGTATAGACCACGGCCATCATCCCGCCGATGACGGTATAGATCAGGAGGATGACGGTGAACAGAACCATCCCTTCCACCAGAGGCAGGCCGAACACGATATTGGCGACGAGGCCGCCCGCAACGATCTGCGCCTGGATATACACGGTGATCGCCACCATGATGATGACGGCGGCAACCGCTCGCGCGGCGCGGCTGTAGTACCTTCGCTCAATGAATGCCGGCAGCGTCAACTCCCGCGCCTTCGTGAAACGAGGAGCCAGAACGGCCGCCATGAACCAGTAGGACAGTGGGATTGCGAGCAGCACCCAGCCGAACGACCAGCCGAACGCATAGATCGCTCCGATCGCGCCGATGAATGTGCCGCCACTCGTGTGCGTCGCGGCCAGCGTGGCACCGCCCACCAACCAGCCAAGCCTGCCGCCAGCGATCCAGTAGTCGCTCTCGTCCTGCGTCTTTCGCAGGCTGTAGTACCCGATGGCGAAGACCACTAGGAAGTACAGCCCGAAGATCACGATGCGAGTCACTCTTCAGAGCTCCGGACGGATCGGGCCGCCTCTCGTCTCTCCGTCCACAACATCCAGCCGATATAGCCAATCAGGATCAGGCCAAGGGCGACGAACAGCCCCCAGAAAACGAACGAAAGTGACATTTGGATGCTGTCAGTTCAGGAGGTACGTAACACTCGGAAGGCGACGGTGCCGAGCCCGGCCAGCGCCACGACCGTAAAGATGTCGACGAGCCGGCCGAACGGAAGCAGCGGCGCGTCACCCTCGCGACTTCGCCAGCGCAGGAGGGAAGGTGCCGCCTGCAGCCGCAGAGAATAGCGGGAAACCCATTCACCGTGGCGCACGGTGTGAGGGACGGTGGGGAACGTTTCGTACACCACCTGCCTGCTCGGTAATTCAATCGTTGCGGTAAAGAAATCGTCGGTCGGGTTTGACGGCACCGCGACCGGCAGGAGCACCGGGACGGCGGCGTTCCTCACGGCGCCGGGTTCAACGCGGACTGCTCGCAGTACTCGGTAGCTGAGTCGGACCGTCTGTTCGCCCGCGGCAGACCGCGGTGGCAGGCGTACGAATCCCGCTATCGCGGGAGTCCGGGACCGATTCAGATCCGCTGCGGCAGTGTCGGTCCCGACCCGGGCCCGTAGATCCTGGATCTCGGCGCCAAAGTACTCAAGCCCGGTCAGACGAAGCGTATCCGTGGCCGCATTGACCACCAGACGGAACTGCACGGCGACGTCCACCGCACCGCTGTCGTCCCCGGGGACCACCTCGACGGCGACGCTCTCTACGATGGGCGTTTGGGCCTCGGCCACGCCCACTGCGGCTGGAAGCGGCGCCAGCAGCGCCAGGGCGCAGAGACGCAGCGCTCGGCGAATACGCCCCGGGTCAGCGTTCACAGATCCCTAGATGCCGTTCAAAGAACTGCTCCAGCCGCCTGTACATGTCTACTCGATTTGCAGGATCCCGGAAGCCGTGCCCCTCCGTAGGGTAGCTGTGGTGATCAAATTCCTTTCCGAGGCGCTCCAGCTCCGCAACGGCGAACTCGTAGTGGAGGAACGGCACCCGACGGTCCTGCTCGCCGTGCAGCAGCAGCACGGGAGCCTTCAACTGACCCAGCCGGTCAAGCGTTTCGCTCGAGCGATAACTGTCCGGGCGCTCTTCCGGGGTACCGCCGTGGCCGGTGATGGTGAAGATCTTACCGAGTCGATCCGTTTCGGCGAGCGTGCGCGTCTTGGAATAGGCACCTCGCATGGCGACCGCCGCGTCGAACTTGTCCGGCGTGCGCGTGGCCGCCGCGAGCGACATACTGCCGCCGTAACTGCCTCCATAGATACCCACACGGCCATTCACGATCGGCATGCGCCGCAGGTAATCCGCGGCTGCGCCCGCGTCAAGCGCCTGGTCGCCGAGCCAGTCCTCGATTGCCAGATCCTGGAACTCGCGGCCGAAGCCGGATCCGCCGCGGTAGTTGATCGCGAGAACTACGTAGCCACGCGACGCCAGGTACTGCTCGGTCAGATTGAGCCGGTTCAGGTACGAGTTGGTTCCGCCTCCATGCACCTGGACCAGCGCGGGACAGGCGCTGCCGCGGCGGCTCTGGGGTGGCTCGTACAGAAAGCCCTGGACGTAGAGCCCATCGAAGCTTCGGTAGGCCACCTCGATCGGCTCCACGAGATCCAGCCAGGCGGACGACAGCGCGGTCAGGCGGAGCGCCGGTCCACCGGCGGCGTCGAACATGTAGACCTCGGGCCCCACGGTGGGTCCGCTTCGCACGAAGGCGAACCGATCCGCACCACGGGTAGAAGTCAGCGAAGACAGCGACCCGCCGAGGTTCGTAACGCGCGTGGCCACACCCCCGGCCGCCGGAACAGACCAGAGGTCGTACGCCCCACGCTGCATGTATGGGAAGTAGAGGCGTTCGCCGTCGCCGCTCCAGTATGGCCGGTGCCGCATGATGCCATCGGTCGCGTACACCTGCATCTCCAGCGCATGCTCACTGCCCGGTCTCTCTGCGTCCACCACGTACAGGTAGGAGAGGTCCTGATACCAGTACTCGTCCTTGGCCGTGCCCATCAGGGCAATGCGTTTGCCGTCCGGGGACCAGACCGGCGTCGACGATGCCATCAGCGCACGCGTGAGTTGAGTCGCCTCCCCGCTGGCCACGTCGACGAGCCAGAGGTCATCCATCCAGTAGTCCGCCGCGTTCGAGACGTACGCGATGGTGCGTGAGTCCGGCGACCACGCCGGCTCGAACCGCGGATCGTCCAGTGCGGCGGCTCCGTTCGTCAGTTGTTGGGGCGCACCACTGCCGTCGGCGGCGACCAGCCAGATGTCCTGCGCGCCGCCCTCGCTGCTATAGAAGGCAAGGCGTCCTCCGTCTGGAGAAAAGGAGGCATCGCGCACGCCGCTGAGCCCGGTCGTCAGCCGCACCACGGCGTCGGGTGCGCCGGCCGGCGCGATCCACAGATCCCCCTCGGCTTGAAACGCGATCCGTTCACCATCGGGCGACCAGACCGGGGATCCGCCTGCGCTCCACCACCGTGCCGTGGCCCCCGCACCATTGGCTGTCTGCAGCAGGTAGATCCCGCGGCCATCCTCCCCAGACGCCGTGACCGCGATGCGATCGCCGGCGGGCGCGATCACGGCACTCGACGGGCCGCTCCGGTCCACGTGGATGTTCTCCAGGGTCAGATCGAGTGTGTCCGCCGGCTGCGGCCCCACATGCTGCGCCGCGGCAGGGGCCGAAACCGGCAGGGCCAGCAGGAGCGCACCACAAACCAGCCTCACGCCCTCCAGGGGCCGCCTCACGAGCCCCCCTTCCCTTTCAGATACTTGTCAAAGTGGGCGATCAGAGCGCCGTACGCGTGCATCCTGTTTTGCGGTCGACGGAAGCCGTGATACTCGTCCGGGTAGGAGTGGAACTCCACCGGGTTGCCCCGCGCCTTCAGCGCGGCCACGAGCTGCTCGGACTGCTGGAACGGGGCCCGTCGATCCAGCTGGCCGTGGATCACCAGGAACGGTAGATCCTGCCGGATGCGGTCCAGGTGGTATATGGTCGATGTCCTCCGATAGAGAGCCGCATTCTCGCCGGGAGCGAAGCCGCGGTGGCCCTCGATGATCCAGAACCGCATGAGCCGGTCTCCGTGCTCGTACGCGGACGCCCAGTCATAGATGCCGTAGAGCGGCGCGGCGGCGTCGAAGGGTTCAGAGTCCCGTGTGAGCGCGGCCAGTGTCATGATTCCACCGTAGCTGCCGCCGTAGATACCGACCTTGTCGGTCGTATACGGAAGCGATTCAAGATACTCAGCCGCCGCCACGGCGTCCCAGCCCTGCTCCGCGGCCCAGTCACCGTAGGAGAGGTCCTGGAACTCCCGACCGTGTCCCGCGCTCCCCCGATATTCGATCGCAAGCACCACGTAGCCTTCCTGCGCGAGAAGGTGCTCGAGCGAGTGGAACCCGTTACCGTATGCGTTGTTTCCGCCTCCGTGCACCTGCACCAGCGACGGGTAGCGTCGCGACGGGTCGAAGTTGGCAGGCCGGTAGAGGTAGCCGAGCATGTAATGGCCGTCCTTGCTGCGGTAGGCCAGCTTCTCCGGCGCGTGCAAACCCGCGTAGTTCTGGTACCAGTCCGTCAGGCGCCGGGGCTCGCCACCCGACGGTTCGAGGACCTGGAGCTCGCCGCCCCGCGTCGGCGTAGAACGGACGTAGGCGACAGCGCCGTCCGGGCCCACCGCGAAGTCACCAAAGCTGCCCTCTTCGTACGTCATCTTCGTCGCGACCCCGCCTTCCACCGGTACCGACCATAGGTTGGAATCGCCCTCCCACTCATAGCGGAAAATGATCCGCTCGCTGTCGGGCGCCCACTGCATGGGAATGCCGCCGTTCCGGTCGCTGACGAACGTGTTCATCTCCACCTTCCGCACCTTTTCGGAAGGCATCTCGACCACGTAGATGTCGCTCTGGTCGCCGTACCAGAACTCGCCCGTCTCCATGGCGTTGAAGGCGATATAGCGGCCGTCCGGCGACCAGCGAGGCAGCGTCATCACGTCCAGGTTCGCGGTGACCTTGTGAGTGGCACCGGTCCGGGTGTCGACCAGCCACAGATCGTCCGCGTATTCTCCGCCACGGTTGCTGACATAGGCGACCCACCGGCCGTCCGCCGACCACTCGGGCTGGCTCCAGCGCGCCTCGTCCCACGGATTCGTCTCGCGCGTCAACTGGGTGACCTCGCCACTGGCGACGTCAGCAACGAAGACGTCCTGATGGCCCGCGCGATCGGAGATGAACGCGATCCGCGATCCGTCGGGCGACCAGGCGGGTCCGCGCTCGCCTTCGGAGTCGCGCGTCACACGCGTAGGAGTGCCTCCGTTCCGGGAGACGACCCAGATGTCCGAATCGCCGCGCTCATCGCCCCGGATGAATGCGATCCGGTCGCCCTGCGGCGACCAGGCGGGCGACGACTCGGACGCGTCATCATCCAGTAGCAGACGCGAGTCCCCGCTCTGGCGGTCGACCAACCAGATTTTCGAGGTGCCGGAGCGATTCGAGACCACGGCGATTTCGCCGCCGCCTGGCGAAATGGTCGCGCCGCGGATGCTCACATTGGAGCTCATCGACTCCAGGGTCAGCGGCTGGAGCGGCTCCTGTGCGCGTGCGGGCGCGCCGGGCGAAACGCCGACGCAGAGGAGCGCCGCGAACAGCGTGGTGGATCGCATTCGATCTCCTTTGAATCCGGGAAACGTCGTCACTGCCAGACTTCTCGCAGAACGCGCAGCGTGTTGCCGCCGAGAACCTTGGCGATGTTCTCGTCGGAGTAGTCATGGCGGACGAGCCAGCGCACGACGTTGTGCGAGACCTCTGTCGGGTTCTCGAGACCCTTCACGTACTCGACCTGGTTCGGATTGCCGCCGCCGTTGCCGCTCGGCCCCTTGCCGCCGCGTGACTCGGCGAGCGACAGCCGTGTGGAGTACACACGGTGGAGTCCGACATGATCCCCATAGACCGTGTCCGCGCCGAAGCTCACGTGGTCGATCCCGACCAGGTCGACCATGTATTCGAAGTGCTCCATGTAGGAGTCGATCCCGTGGACGGGGTGGTTCTTCGTCACGGTCGTGTGGGGCGCCGCCTCGATGCCGATAACCCCCCCCTTGTCCGCGCACGCGCGGAGGACCTCGTCTGGAGCCAGGCGGTTCGAATCCCACAGAGCACGCGCTCCGATGTGGCTCAGCACGACCGGCTTGCGGCTGTGCTCGATCGTGTCGAGCGCCGTCTGATCGCCGGTATGAGAGCAGTCGATCAGCATTCCGACCTGATTCATGCGTCGGACGGCTTTCCGGCCAAACGCGGTCAGTCCCCCGTCCCGCTTCTCCTTCAGGCCGGAGCCCAGCGCGTTCGATTCACTGTAGGTGATCCCGAGCAGGCGCACCCCAAAGCCGTACAGAATCTCAATGCGGTCCAGCTCGTTCTCGATCATCGCCGCGCCCTCGAGGCTCGCGATCCAGCCGAGCTTGCCCAGTTCCGCCGCCCTCAGCACATTGTCCACCGTTTGGCACGGCACCACCATGTCCTGGTGGGCGATGTCGCACAGCCGCATTCCCAGATCGTGCAGGACCTCCGACCACTTCCAGCCCGAGAGGGACTCGATCTGCCCCACGCCGTCCATCAGATTGTCGAAGACCGCATCCCAGCGCGAAGCGGCAAGCGCTCCGAAAGCCGTGGCCATGCGGCCTTCACGCACGTATTCCGGCGTGAGATCGATCTCCGACGGGAACGCGCCCAAATGCTCGTGCATCGAGATCATCAGACACTCCTGCCCGAGCCGATCCGCTCGATCTTCCTGCTCGGTACTCAGCGGAACGTGATAGATCGGCACCCGATCCTCCGCCAGCGCCAACTCATAGCTTCTGTAGTCGGTCGACGGGTCCAGGTATTGAAATGACTGGTACCCGTCGTACTGTTTCGTTGCCCCCATTAGGAATTCCTCGGATGTTCAGGTTCGCTACGCCGAGCTGCCGGATCCGCTGCTGCCGGAGCCGTCACAGGTCAGGGTTGTTGTTGCGCTCGATCTCCGGCATCGGCATGCACGTCTGGTTGCCCATCGGGAAGCCCTGCGGCGTCGATTTCTGAAAGAAGTCGAGACCGTACTGGTCCAGATAGCGCCGCTGGTCACCCAGACGCACACCGTCCAGGAACAGCGTGCGCTTTCGCTCGTCGATGACTTTGTCGCGGATTTCGTTCGCGTCTCCGCCCTCGGGAGTCCATTCCTGGTCGATCCCGTAGCGGCTGCGTACGTCGTTGATGATGGAGACCGCCTCCGCTCCTCCGGTGATCTCCGCGATGATGTACTGCGTCTCGTCGCCGGTCGCGATGCGCAGCGGCGAGCTGGGGCTCGACACCTTGCGGGGCGCATACAGATCCTGAGATGGCTCGAACGCGGGACGTGGATTCAGGACGAGCTCCACGCGCGGATCCGGCTGGTCGGTGCCGTCTATGGTCAGGTGCCGGAATGCCGGGCCGACGCTCCAGTTCCCGAAGTCCCAGGTTCGAAAATGTACTCGGTTGCGCTGCTCGAAGGTGCTGGCCGAATAGGTCGCCAGGTACTCGAACTCCGGATCGACCTGGCGCGCGTCGGCGAGTGCGCCGGCCTCATCGCCCAGCAGCAACCTCACGCGGGCGCGGCCGACCAGCGCCGCCTGCCGTACGTCGGATTCCACATTTGCCGCACCGATCGCTGCGGTGAACTCCTCCTCGGCAATTCGGTACGCGTCCTCGGTGCTCAGTTCGGGGCCGGTACCCCCGAACGCGAGCGAACAGTACATGTCCGCGAGCCATGTCTTTGCGAAGCCCGAGTACATGCTGGCCAGCGCGTATTCAGGAGCGTCGGAAACGTTACCGGTGATCTCCTCGAAGTTTCCATCGAGGATGCGCGCCTGCAGCAGGTCCGCGGCGGCGACCGCCCGCTGGAGCGGCACGTAGAAGCCACCGCCGATCGAATTGGTTCGGGCCGAGCCGCCGCCGTGGTCCTCGGGAACGTCGCGGCGGTCGAAGGCGTGGATGCTCGGCGCCGTGCCGGACGAGACGAATTCATTGCCGAACAGACCGCCCCAGACGATGCCGCTGTCATAGGACTGGAACAGATCGGCCGAGGCGCCGACGACGGCCTCGCGGAGGCCGAAGCTGGTGGACGCGTCCACGGTGTGAGGGTTGGGGTCGACGTCCACGAGGCCGTCGCAGCTTACGGAGGCTGCGAGAACGAGCAGCAGCGGTACCATCTTCCGCCACGCTCCCCGACCGCTGAGCCTGCTCTGATCTTCGTATCGCATACGCTCTGTCTCCGCTGTCTTTCTCGAAGGGTTCGAAGTGATCGCGATCCGTCTCATAGCGTCAGACCGACGCGGAGGAACAAGCTGCGGCCCGGCGGCTGAGTGAAGAACTCCGCCGCGTTGAACGAGTCGCGGCCTCCGTCATAGCGGAGCTCGGGGTCCAGGCCACTGTAGCCAGTCCACGTATAGAGGTTGCGCGCGCCAAGCGTAACGTTCGCGCCGCTTCCTCCCACCCAGCGCCTCGCCACCGCGTCCGGTACGGAATAGCTAAGTGTTAGCTCACGCCACTTCACAAACGTGGCATCCTCGACGAACACGCTAGTCCGTGCGTTACCGCCCAGCTCCATCATCGCCTGCTCCTCCGGCGAAGATTCCGCCTTTCGGAATGCGAAACGGCGCGACCCGCTGGAATTGGCGATGAACGGACTGCGGAACGACTCAGACATGTTCATTTTCTGAAATCCGCCCGCGCGGTCGAACTGGGCGTAGAGCCGGAAGTTCTGGAACAGCGTGAACGTCGTCGAGAGACTCTGCTGGTTCGAAGGCTGTGACCGGCCGAGATAGACGTGGTTCGTGGCACTTGGATCCCCGACCGTCTGCTCTGCGAACACGATGCTGCCCGGGATGATCGCGCCGTCGGCGTCACGTTCTGCGCTCGTCACCACGCGTCCGAAATAGGCGCCGGGCGCGAATCCCTCACGGAACATTTGGTGGTCGGCGCTGAGGCCGAACAGGATTGGCGGCTGCCCCCCGAGGTCGGTGATGACCGGATCCTGCGTCGAGAGCTTGGCCTCGACCTCCCAGCGGAAGTCGCCGCGCCTCAAGAGCTGCACGCCCGCGAGGAACTCGATGCCGTTGTTCTCGATGGCCCCCAGGTTGACGTAGCGCGGCCCGCTGAAGCCGCTGGACGGCGCGACCCGCGTCTGCACGATTGCATCGGTCGTCTTCTGGCTGAAATAGGTGAACTTCGTATTCAACCGCTCGCCGAAGAAGTTGCTGTCGAAGCCGACCTCCCACTCCTCGTTCCGCTCGGCGGTCAGATCGGGGTTGCCGGGGTCCAGCAGACTGACGCCGGTTCGCTGGGTGCCGTCGGCATCCGTAAGGCGAACGGGGCGAAGGGTGCGCGCATGAGCGAACGGGTTTGGCGCCTGGGCCGCGGTTCCCCACGCCGCGCGCACCCGGAAATCACTCACCCTCTCGGGATCCAGCCTCCAGAATGGCATACTGCTGAGCACGGCCGACACGTTGAAGCTAGGAGACCAGATCCCGCCCTGGTTCTCACCGAACGCGCTGTTGTCATCCACCCGTATCCCGCCCGTGCCGAACAGGTAGTCGTTGTAGGCGAGCTGCTGCTGAAAGAGAGCGCCGACCTCGATGTTCTGGATCTTGTCAGAGCGCCCGCTGAAAATGAGGGCCGCGTCGCACGCGTTCGCCGTGTTGCTCGCGAAGCCGCCCGAGCCCTCGCAGGCCACGAGCTCGGTATCACTGTTGAAGTACTGGACGCCCACCGTGGTCGACGACCGGAGCGAAGGTGTCGGCTCAAAAGTTACGGTGCCCGCGTAGTCCAAAGTCAGCGTTCGGTCCGTGACGCGGCTGTCGTTGATCAGACCGTCCGAGTCGGGGCCGAAGGGCCTGTCCGGGTCCAGCGGAACCGAATTCCTGTTCTTCGTCTGGATGAAGTCGATGCCCACGGCGATCCGGTTCGCGAACCAGTCGAACGGCGTCCACCTCGCCTGCAGCCCAGAGATCATTCGACCGAGATCCTGCGTGTTCTCGATCGTGGCGAGCTTGTCGAAGCTCGCGCTGAGGTTGCCACGCCTCACGTCACACGCATTCTCCGAGGTGCCCGCAACCACGGTGGCGAGGCAGTCTCCGGCCGAGCCGTCGGGCAGCGTGCCACGCGAGAAGATCGGAAGTCCTGCTCCGGCATTCGTGATCATGCCGACGGCGCTGCGGTCGTTGTCCGGCAGGCGGATCGTGGAACCGATGAAAGAGTTGTTCAGCGAGATCGTCAGACCCTCGGTGGGCGTCGTCTCCAGATTGGCGCGGAAGGAGTACCGCTCGAGCTCGTTGTTGGGCAGCGTGCCCGTCTGATTCTCGTACTGGAGGGACCCGAAGTACCGGAGCGACTGGGCGCCACCGGAGAGACTCGCCGTGTACTGGGAGCTGTGGCCCGTGCGCAGAGGACTGGTGAGCGGGTTCTCCAACGGGTTGTGCCGCGCGTAGATGTCCCCTGTGGCAGGATCAACGACCGGCCGGAACTGCTGGATCAGCGGGTCGTTCGGATCGTCGAAGCCGGCCGCAGTGAGGTTGAAGTAGTTATCGGGATAGTCTGCCACGTCCTGGAGGATCCCCTCCTGGATGTTCACCGAAAGCTGATGGCTCCCCACAGCGCCCTTCTTCGTCTCAATGAGGAGAACACCGGCCGCCGCTTCGGAGCCGTACAGCGCCGCTGCCGTGGGGCCCTTCATGACCTGCACGCTCGCGATGTCCTGAGGGTTCAGATCATCCAGCCGAGAGATCGTCTGCCCGTTCCCGAAGTCGTACGAGCCCGGCCCCGTTCCCGTCTGATTGCTCACCCGGATGCCATCGATGTAGATGATCGGGTTGTTGTCCTGCGTCAGGCTCGTAGAGCCGCGGATACGAATTTGCGACGCGCCGCCTACGCTCCCGGATGACTGCGAGACCGTGACGCCCGTCGCGCGGCCCGTAAGCAGATCGGAGACCGTACCCACCGCTCCCCGATCCACCGCCTCCGTGGCGTCCAGCCTCTCGATATCGGTCCCCACCTCCGCCCGCCTCGCGTTCGTCGCCGAAAGCGAAACCAGCACCTCGTTCAGCTGCACCGCCTCCGCGGAAAGCTCGAAGTTCAGCGTCGCCGTTTCGCCCGCCGCGAGGGTCACCGACTGCCGTACGGCACCGTACCCGATCGACTGTGCCTCCACTTCGTACGTGCCAGCCGGAAGCGTGAACGTGTACTGCCCCTGCTGGTTGGTGATCGCACCATGCTGCGTTCCGGGGACCTGCACGGTCACGCCTGTGACAGGCCGCAGTGCCTCGTCCCGGACCTGCCCGCGCAGTGTGGCGTTCTGCGCCGCGAGCGATGACGTGCACAACAGCGTTAGAACCAAGGCGGTGAGCGCTTTACGAGCGTAGGGTGACATCAGCTGCCCTCCTGTGGGGGGTTGGATGAAGATCGACCGAAGGAAACGACGGGTGCATGGGTGGCTGTTGTCGAATTCCGGGCAAGTACCAGCGGCACCCGAAGCGACCGCCGTTCCGGCACCATTTTCAAGATCACCCGCGCAGCTCCGGTGGCCGGACGCACGGTCCATTTCAAGGTTTGAGAGGCGGGAGGGCCGCCTCGACGGCTAAACAGCTATTACGGCACCGCCGAATCCTGAAGGCGGGTCAACAGACAGGGGGAATCATCGAGGCGTACGCGGCACGCCCCCTCGACTGTATACAGTATTCAATATACAATCTCCTGTGTCAAGGAGCATGTTGTGGGGCCCGGCCCACGACGGATTTTCGCACGGATTAGGCGGATAACTCGGGATGTGTCGACTGGCCCATGGACGGCCGAACGCACTGGGAAAGAGCCGCGGACGGCGCAGGGCAAGATTAGACGCGCCTAAGAGAGATGCGTATACTAGCGTTGGCATATCCACGACACTTCCTCGAGTGTTCCCAAATGCGTATCCACCGCGAACCGCTGCGAGCCGCTGTCCGGCGCACCCTCCTTCAGCAGCTCAGGGAGGGTACACTGCGACCGGGAGCGAACCTGAACGAGTCGCAACTCGCGCAGCAGCTGGGCGTGAGCCGGACCCCCCTGCGCGAGGCGCTTCTGAGCTTGCAGTTCGAAGGATTCGTGGAGAGCGCTCAGGGGCGTGGCTTCTCGGTCGCTCCGCTGCGCGCCAAGACGGCTAGGGATCTGCACTCGCTGGTGGGCATGCTCGAATCCGTGGCGGCCCGCGCCCTCGCCGATCTGGAGCCGGATGCGTACGCGCGGGTGCTGGAGGGGATGGAAGCGATCAACGCCGATCTTTCTGCGCCGGCAGATCCAGAAAGCGATGGGGCGGAGAGGGTGATCGAGAGGGGTGACCAGTGGCACGCCCTGCTCGTCTCGGGGTCGAATAACGAGCAGCTGCACGAGATGCTCCAGATCCTGAAGGGGCGACTCTTCCGCTACACGTATCACTACGTGGCCGGACCTGACCGGATTGCCTGCACCCGCATCTGGCACGAGCAGATTCTCGGAGCGCTTCGTGAGCGTGAATTCGACCGCGCAGCAGAACTGGTGCAGGAACACTGGATGACGGGGGCGGATGCTCAGTACGAATGGTGTGACGAGAGCCCTCCCCACAACGCCACTTCCGTCGAACCGTAACTGAGTCGCTGCCCGCACCAGGCGATCAATCCGTTGGGCGCCTCCGCCGCCTTACGCTGCCGCGGGTCTGGCGAAGCGCTCACCCTTGGGAGTCATCGCTTCATGTCCGCCGCCGACATTGGGGTAAGCCCGGAAGTCCGCGTAGTATCGGCCGTTCTTGTACAGCCAGTTATTGCCCTTCGCCATGCGCGCCTCACTCGGCACGGTTCGTAGGTAACCGTACTCGCCGCGAGATCCGCGCGGAAAAGTCAGTATCACTGTCCGCCATTTGCCCGTGTTACTGCGGAGTGGGGAGGCGGTCCATAAACGCAACGAACCCGCACCGTAGGGGACGGTGCGGGCTCGATTTAAAAGAGAGTACGCCCGACAGGATTCGAACCTGTGACCTCTTGCTCCGGAGGATTGCCTCAGCGAAGGAGAACCCGGCGAGCTTCTCGCCGTTCCTGGGATTCGGGCTTCCGGAGGCGGCGGACACAGGCGCTGCGTCGCCGCGTTTCGCCGCCTCATGAGACACAGTTTGGACACAGCACCGAAAGCTGGGAGGCCATAGACTTCCGACCTCAGCTTGGGAGGGCACTGCGAGGATTCGACTTGAGTCAATCGCCGGGGATGACCCGGCGTCACGCCGGCTCTTCGAGTGGCGCTCCCCGAACGCGAGTATCGCGTCAGTGGATGAAGGCCAGCGCCGGCACATCGGCCACACCGATTCTCCAGATGTTCTGCACCTGGGGCCCCGACCATCCCGGGACGGGTCGATTGCTGGTGACGAACAGCCACCTCCCGTCTGCTGACACGCGGGCCCCGAAGTCATGGGACCCGGAATTGACCGGCGTTCCCAGGCTCACCGGCGGGCTCCACCCGTCTTCCGTTCGTCGGGTCACGTAGACGTCCGAGTCGCCGATGCCGTTCGGACAGAAGTCGCACGCGAAGAGGAGATACGACCCGTCGGGCGAGATCCAGGGGTGGGTCTCGTAGTGCTCGGAGTTCACGACGGGCCCCAGGTTCCGGGGCCCGCCGAAGCCGTCGCCCACCGCGGGAGCGATGTAGAGGTCGCTCTGTCCGAGAGTCATTCCGGGAATCGCCGACCAGTAGAGGAGCGAACCGTCCGCCGCAACGGATGGTGCCATCTCCCGGCCCTCGAACGGAATCGCCGGCGCGGGAGCGGGGCTCCGGCGCACCGGCGCGGGCACCGGCCGCGGCTCGCCCCATGTCGTGTCTTCGACCGGAACGCGCCAGAGATCGTCGTCCCGTGGACCGGCGGCGGTCGACCGGCGGGACTGGAAGTAGAGCCACCGACCGTCCGGTGAGAACGTCGGAGCCTGGTCGTTGCCGGTCCCGGAGAAGGGCAGGATCCAGGGCGTGCTCCAGCCCGCCTCGGAGCGGCGCGATTCGTACAGGGTGAATGTCCCCTCAGGCTCCCGGCGAACGAAGACCACGTGATCCCCATCCGGAGAGAACGCAGGGGTGAGCTCGTCGTTTCGCGCAGTCGAGATCAGGCCGGGGTGCAACAGGGTCATCCGCGCAGCGCTCTCCCCGGTGGAGCCCCCATCCGACCGGCTCGTCGCGCTCGGGCACGGCCGCATGCGCCAGCCGCGTGTCTCCCCGTCCCTGCCCTCGGTGCCGCCCCCGGCTTCGGAACACCATGTGCCCGCCATGAATGCGACGGCCGCCAGCGGCCCCGGTGGCGGAGCCGGCGCGTCGTCGACCGGATCGAGTGGAGCGGTCGGAAACGGCTCGCCGGAAGCGACCTTCGCTACCCAGAGCACCACGTCGTCCGCAACGTCGGGAAGAGGCCGCATCCCGGGGGTCAGGATGACGTCGTGGAAGGTACGGATGTCGAAGGAACCACCCAGTCGCGCCTCGGCGGAAGTCCGGAGGGCCCGGAGGTGGAGGTTCCCGAGCATGTAGCCCAGCGACTGCCCCGGCAGCGCGGGGTATCGGTCCACCTCCACCTCGATCTCGCTGCGGGGCAGTGCGGTGTTCTCCAGCATGAACCGGATGGCGTCGTCCCGTGACCACCCGTGCACGTGCAGCCCCGGCTCCACCACCAGCCGGCTCGCGGCCCAGAGGTGCTTGGCGACCCTGCCGATCCGGTCGAGCCGGGACGAGTACAGCCCCATCTCGTCCGCCAGCCCCTCCGCGTAGATCGCCCACCCCTCGGCCAGACCCGAGACGAACGGTCCGGTCGTACCCCGGCGAGCGCTGAAATGGGTGTGGTGGCCGGGGATCGTCTCGTGGAACGCGATCGCCTCCGAAAGCAGCCGGCGCTCCGCCGGTCGGCTCGTGTTGACGACGTAGGCCGCCGGTCGATCGTCGGTGGCCGGACGGTAGTAGCCGGCGGGGAACGAGCTCTCCATGTACCGGGGCATAGCGACGACTTCGATCGGCACGTTCCCCGGCGATCCGACCCACGCGTGGACACTCGCTTCTGCCCGTGCGACGGCCGACCGGGCGTGCCGCAGCACGTCCTCACGGGACTCGAACGGGTCGGGATGTGGACCCTCCCGGAGCCGCTCGATGACGTCCTCGAACGTGGCACCGTACTCGGGCGAAGCGAGCGCCATGAGCTCGCTCCGCAGCTCGGCCAGCTTGCGATGACCCGCGGCCTCCACCTCCGCCGGTGACATTGGCAGACTCGTCCACGCTTCGATCAGGTGCGCGAAGCAGGCGTCGCCGCCCGGAGTGGCGCCGAGGCCCATCGTCGTGCGCGCCGCCTCCAGGTACTCGCCACCGAGAAACTCTCGATAGCGACGGACCGCCGGCAGCCACTCCCCTTCGACGGCCCGGCGCCATGCCCGGGAGAACGCGGTGTCATTGCTCCGCCGTGCGGGGCTCCAGAACGGCGATTCCTCGGCCCGAAGGGCGAGGAGCCCGTCCACCTGTTCGAGCACTCGCAGCACCACCGCTCGTGGGGCCGTGGTCCCCGCTCCCATCCCCTCGCGGAGAGCTTCCATGTCCCCTTCCAGCGCCGCGGGGATGTCGCTCCAGTACGACAGCGTTTCTTCTCGCTCCTCCGCCGTGCCGACCCGCGCGTTCTCGAGCTGCCCCGGCCAGCGAGTGGCCCAGCCAGACACCTGGTTCAGCGTCCGGGTATCCGTGCGGCACTCCCGCATCAGATGGTCGGCGAAGCCACCGCCAGCGGCCAGGCCGTCCTGGGCGTACGCGGCGCCCGGGATGAGGCCAGCGACCACGCCCACGACCAGCAGTGTCATACGGTGCATACTCGGTCCCTGGTTGGTTCGGAGTGAGGCCGCTCGCCGAGGCTCGCCCCGGATGTGGCGCAGCCGCCACTCAATCTGCGGCGAAAGGCCATCACTGTCATTGCCTTCGGGCAGCCGGTGGTCACGGCGGGCGAACGGCAAGAGGCGGTGGGCCGGCGCCGGCCTGACGCCGCGCGGCCAGGAGCAGGCTCAGTCCACGGGGCGCCGCAGACGCAGGGCCGCCACCGTCGCCCACGATCCCCCTGCAGTCTCCCGGCGTTCGAGTACCCGGACCAGCGCCGTCCCTCCATCGGTCCAGAGCCAGCGCTCCCGGGTCACCGGCCCGGAGCCGTCCCGTCGATCCTGGAACACGAGCTCCTCGGCGCTCGTGCCCGTTCGAGCACGCAGCGTGGGACGGTCGGCAGTGATGACCCACTCCGTCCACTCGCCGTTTCCCTCCAGACCTCGCACGGCGAAGGACTCCCAGCTGCCGTCATCCGCGACGATCCGCTCCATGGTGGCACAGCCGTCGAGGATACCGCTGACGTGGACCCGCACCGGCGTGCGCTCTCCCTCGACCTCGCGCACGCCCTCCCAGGGCCCCAGCGCATCGTCGAGCCGGCGGTGAGGCTCCTCCGGGCAGCGTGCGGTCCCCCGCGTCGGTCCATTGGGCAGAGGGTCCGCCGCCGGCGGTCGGCGCTTGAACGTCATGATCCACGTCGAGTCCCACGCGGCGCCCGCCTCGTACGCGTTGTTCCACTGGAAGCGATCCCGCTCGATGGCGGAAAAGCTGAGCCGGGTGGCGATGGTGTCGCCCCGCGCACTGACGAAATGGTCGTGGAAGTCGCCACGTCCCCCCTCGAACGTGCCCAACGAGTGGGAGAAGCCGGTCGCCGCCCGGATCGGCCAATTGAGAACCAGGTCCCAGACCTTGCGGTCAGGGTCGTACGCACGGATCGAGAACCCCTCGATCTCGACGGTCGGCCGGAACGCGCTCCCGCGCCAGTGCTCGACGATCGCGCAGCCGCCCACGACCGCGTACACCCGATCCGTCGCGCGGCCCGTCTCGAACCACTCGTCCGTGCCGGGTGGACTGTTCCGATTCTCTACCTCCCACTCCCCGAGCCAGAAGTCGAACTGCCGCGACTCGGCCTCCGGGCACCAGCTCTGCGCGGCGAGTCCCACGGGGCAGAGGGAGGTGAGGAAGACCAGCAGCGAGGATTTGAGCGCCATGGTATCGGTTCCGAGGTGACAGAGGGCTTCGATCGGGATGGGAAACATGGCAAGACGCCGCGGCGGCCGCCGCCCCGGCGGGGCGAGCGGCGATGCGTGGGGGCGGACAGGGGAGACGGTCCCGGCATGCTTCGCCGTGGCTCGGTCGGAGCACGCCGAGACCCTCCACCCGGGACGCTACGACTCGAGCCGCTGCATCAGGATGCGCTCGACGACGCCGTCGTTCGCCCGGTGCGCGAGCAGTACGTCCTCGCCAGCCCCGGCTACCCGGTAGAGCGACGTCCCCTCGGGGAGGAAATTCGACTCGCCATCGGACAGGAGCAGGAATCGCTGACGTGGGTGACGTCGTCGAGCCACACGCCCTCGGAGCAATCCACCAGCCGGAGCACCGAGCCGATCAGGGCGCCGTCCGTGGAGGTGGAAGGTGCCGGGTCTTCCGCGATGGTGAAGTAGGTGTCGCCTACGCGGACGACGGGAATGAGCAGGGCGCTCGTTTCGGTGGGGTCGCTACACCCCAGGGCGGCGAGGCTCAGGAGCACTACCGACAGGACAGGTCTCATCGAATCCCTTAAAACGGACTGTGGATAGGCCTGCCCGAGTGCCGAGCGCGACACGAAATTGCCGCATCCGCTCGGCGTGTCCTAAGGACTCGGGTCGGAGACGGGCCCCGCTCGGGACGAGCGGTAGCAAAGGCGTGGTGAACCGCCGACGAGTTCGACCCGCTGAAACGCAGCACTTCCTGCCCCGTGACGTTCAGAAGCGAGCGTCGCCCGCAGGATCCACCTCCGGCCTTCCCTTTCCCAGGTATCCTCGACCCGTCCGTTCGAGCTGAGTCCGCCGTACATCACGAGACGCTCCCGGTCGGGGTCCCAGGCGAGGCCGTGGACGTTGCGGGGGCCGGGGCCCGCGTCGCCGATCCGGTCCACCGCACGCCGTCCCACTCCCAGGTGTCGCCCAGGTTGCCTTCCTCGCCCCGGCCTCCGTAGAGGACGACACGCTCCATCGCGCCGTCATAGGCCATGCGCGCCGCGAACCTCGCGGATGGGCCATCATCGGAGACGTGGTGCCAGGTCGTGCCGTCCCACTCCCAGGTGTCGGCGAGCAGCCCATCGTCGCCCCAGCCGCCGAACAGGACGACCCGGCCGCGCGCGTCGTCGTACGCGAGCCGGTGCGTAGATCGAGCGGGCGGGGCAGGACCGTCGTGTCGGCGCCAGCGCTGCCCATCGTGGATCCATGTGTCGCCCAGCAGCGCCTGGTCGCCCGGAACTCCCCGGCTCCCTCCGAAGAGGACCAGCTTCTCCCGTTGCCGATCCCAGACCATGGAACGGTGGTCTCGGACGCCGGGTCCGGCGTCCGCGCCGTTGAGCCGAACCCAGCCCGAGCCGTCCCAGGCGACGAGGTCGCCGTAGCGGGCACCGCCATCCCGTCCGAACCGCAGGCCGAAGCCGCCATGTACGAGGACCCGGTCCCTGACGGGGTCATACGCCAGGGCGAAGTGCCCCCTCGACCCGAGGAGTCCGTCGCTCGCCACCTGTTCCCACTGCCGACCGTCCCAGGCCCAGACGCCGCTGTCCTGGTCGTCCGGCACGCCCCCGATCAGGACCGTCCGGTGCATGGCCTCGTGATAGACCAGCGCATGTGCCGACCGGGGGCCCGGACCTGCGGGGGCGGGTGCCCACGATCCGTCGGCCCAGGTCCATGTATCCCCCAGCGAAGCCCGCTCCGCCGATCGTCCACCGTGAAGCAGCGCCCGGCTCCGCGTGTCGTCCCAGGCCATCGCCGCGGCATCCCGCGCCTCCAGGCCGCTTCGCACCCGCTCCCAGTCCCGACCGTCGAAGAGCCAGGTATCGGCCCGGGCCGACCGATCGGCGCCCAGGCCGCCATTCACGAGCAGGACGTCCCGCTCCGGGTCCCGAACCAGGGCATGGTTGGCGCTCTCTCCAGGCCCACCTTCCACGGTGAGGCGCGACCACGCGCCTGCCCGCCAGAGCCACAGGTCCCCGTGCATGTCCGCGTCCGGCCCCCGTCCCTCGAGCCCGCCGAACAGCACGAGCCCACCCGCCCGGCCGAGCGGCGCCATGCCGGCGCCGCAGCGGTTGCCTGGGCCGGAGACGGCCAGGCGCTTCCAGCGGCCGTCCCACGCCCAGGTATCCGCCGGGTCGCCCTCGCCACAGCCGCCGAACAGCACGACGTGCCGACTCCACGGGTCCCACGCCATGGCGGCCGACGAGCGCGGGCTGGGGCCGGGGCTGTCGTGTCGACTCCACTTCTCCCCGTCCCAGGTCCAGGTCTGGCCGAGGGGTCCTTCGGCCGACCACCCACCGAACAGGACCAGCTCTCCGCGCGCGCTGTCGTAGGCCATGGAGACGCTGCTGTGCGCAGGCGGGCCGGAGACGTCGGCGCGGCGCCATGAGGCGCCCTCCCAGATCCAGGTGTCGCCGTGGAACCGGGGGTCGTCGAACGTGCCGCTGCTGCCGCCGAAAAGCACGACGGTACCGGCCGGCGCGGCTGCCATGGCGTGATGATCCCGCGGGGACGGCGCCTGCGCCGGCGCATCCACCGGAAGAGGGCTACGATGAGCAACAGCCCGAGTCGATTGGTCATGGCGCGAGAGCGAGCAGGGCGACCGTGGCCGTGGCGACCAGGCCCGCACGTCCGCCACGCTCTGCGCCTGGCCTGGCGCGGGCGGGGTCTGGCTCGTGGTCGTCCGAGCGGGTGATTGGATCCTCCTGCAGGTACGGTGGTGAGTGAGGCGAAGGGTTCAACACCGGACTCGCCCGCGTCCCGGCAGAACCAAGCCGGGGCAGACGGCGGACGGGAGCGACGGCTCGCCTCATTTCCTGCTCTCGTCCACTCCGTGCGCGACGAGACCCCGCGGCGGGCCTGATGAGGTGCCATTACCGCCGCCCTCGAAAGCGCCCCGGGAGGAGAGACGCTCCACGGCCTGCGTGAAGCGGGTCGACGCCTCTCGTGCCCACCCTGCTCCGGCCTTCCAGGCCGAGGAAACGTACGCGATCTCCTGGTGGTCCGGCTGCCCTCGGACGGGGCTCACGGAGAGGCGGGCGACACCGCAGGAGTCCGCGGACAGGGCCACGATGTGGTAGGGGTCCGTCCGATCCAGGATCCGCATCCGCTTCACGCCGAGGGGGTCCTCCCGCACCAGGCCCTGCCAGAGCTCAGCGCGATGCGCGGGCACGACGAACCGCAGACCGACCTCCTCGCGTCGCGAGCCGGCCCAGTTCTGGAGGTAGTGCCGGAGCTGGATCAGGAGGAAGCGGTACGCATGGCGGGTGCTCTCGATCATGCCGTCCCACTCGGCGTCGGACGGGAAACCGCTCGTAACGACCCGCACGTGGGACCGTTCGCCGATCCCACGCAGATCCAGCGTCGTGGTCAGCGCCGGATCGGCGTCGTACCCGCCATGGCGCAGCGAGAGGTGGCGTCCCGGCTCCCACTCCAGCACCCGCATCCCGTGGGACCAGGCGTTCGGCCAGTGAAAACGCAGCGCACCGCCTTCTCCCGGCTCGACCTCCGCGCGGACCGGAAACCAACCCTCCAGCTCACGAGGCTCGGTCAACGCCCGCCAGGCCCGGTCGACGGGCACATTGATCTCGATTTCACAGCGTGCGGCACGCGGATTCAGTGGCAGGGGTTTCACGGTCGGTACCTTCCCGAGGCGGCTGGCAGTTGGGGGGCCTGTCTGATAGGACAGCTCTCGGGTCCGGAAGGTTGCAGGCCCCTCGCGGCGTGCCCACGAACCCGACCGATCATCCTCCAACGTTCGAGACGCACCGGGTCTGACACAACGCGACGCGGACGAGCGGCGAAAGCGCGGGGCCGGCGGCGAATCCGGCAGCTCGGGGAGCGGCTGGCAGCGAGCCGACATCCTCGCCCGCCGCTCGTCCCGCGCCTCGGCCGGTCGGCCCCGCTCCTCGACCTTCGACCGGTTCACGCGGTCCGATGCGCGGCTGAGGGAGGGTCACTTCCGCGCCATCAGCCGGCATGTACGAGAAAGCCCCGAATCCGGCCCCGCCCGCCCGCCCCCTTCACGAGCCGGCTCGCCCACGCCCTCCCCGCTCACCCCGGATGGCTTCGTGGCCACTCGGATTCGGCCCATTTTGGGAGTGTGTTCGAGAGAGCACCATTCTCCTGGCAGGGGATGAAGAGAGAGCGTCGTCCGGTTCCGGGCGGCGCTCTCTCACTTCGTACCCGTCGCGCGGTGACCCACGGCGATGGACGATGAAAGGGGGCGCGCCCGACGGACGCGCCCCCTTTCCCTGCTTACCACACTGCGACGGTCAGTCGATACTGGCCGATTACGCGTCGCACATCCGGGCGGCCGCCCCGTTCCGCAGCCGCTCGCCACAGCCGCTGCTGTTCGTCCCTCCGGTTCGCCGCTCGTACCTCGTCAGTCGCCGTCCGTCACCGACGCACTGGCGTTCGGCCCCGGACTCAACGGAGATTGGAGCGCAATGACGACACGAACGACGGGCTGGAGCGGACGCGGCCAGAGGCCGAAGCGGATCGACGATCCGGCGGGCGATGTCCCCGCGGACAACGTGTGGAGAAGACCCCGCACATGGATCGTCGCCGGCCTGATCTTCCTCGCGCTGGGCGTGGTCAACGCGTTCGGGATATTCGCCCAGATCCTGCAGTTCGAGGAAGCGACGGGGTGGGAGGCGCTTCGCTTCTCGATGCTGCGGATGATCCCCTTCTGGATGTTCGCCTACCTGCTACTGCCGATCCCGGTCTGGATCACCCACCGCTTTCCGCCCTTCGGCCCGAAATGGCCGAGGAATCTCCTCGTCCACCTGGTCACCGCCCTCCCATTCACGCTGCTCCGGCTTTCCATGGGGTACTCGGTGGCGTACCTGATCACACCCCCGGCGTACGAGGTCACGCTCGGCGCGTTCCTGTTTGGCGGGCTGGTCTCCTCGACGGGCAGCGGGGTCACGATCTACCTCGCGACCGTCGGCGCCGTGATCGCCGTCGACCACTACTTCGAGTCACGTGCCCGCGAGAGGCAGGCGGCGCGTGCGGAGTTGAGGGCCGCCCAGCTCGAGACCAGCCTCGAACGGTCGCGCCTGGAGTGGCTCCGGTCCCAGCTCGACCCGCATTTCCTCTTCAACGCCCTCAACAGCATCTCCACGCTGGCCCGCCAGGGAAACGCGAAGGCGGTGGTCGCCGGGCTCGGTCGGCTGGGGGACCTGCTGCGCGCCACCCTCGACCGGGACCGCGCCGTGAGCACGCTCGAGGAAGAGCTCGCGTTCCTCGACATGTACCTCGATATCGAGCGCATGCGGCTGGGGGACCGGGTCGGGATCCACGTGGAGGTGACGGAGGAGGCCAGACGTGCACGGCTGCCCGCCCTGCTCCTCCAGCCTCTGGTCGAGAACGCTCTGAAGCACGGCGCCGGCGCGACCCGCGGCCCCGTGGACGTGCACGTCACCGGCCAGGTGGACGGGGACCGGCTGCGGCTGCGGGTCCGGGACACAGGCCGGGGCTTTCCCGACACGTGGAGTGAGGGGGTCGGCCTGGGGAACACCCTGCAGCGCCTCGACCAGCTCTTCGGAGACGCGGGCAGGTTCGAGATCGACTCCTCGGACGCCGGTGCCACCGTGACGTTGACCCTGCCCTACGACCCGGTGCCGGCCGAGGCCGGTTCGCGCGAGCCCGAGCCGGCGGAGCCCGTCGCATGAGACGCGTCGTGCAGGCCGTCGTGGTCGACGACGAGCCACTCGCCCGGGAGGGACTGATGAGCTACCTCGAGCCGCACGACGACATTGAGGTCGTGGCGGTCTGCGAGGACGGCGTGAAGGCCGTCGCGGCCATCGAGGAGCACCAGCCCGACGTCGTCTTCCTCGACATCCAGATGCCCGAGATGAGCGGATTCGACGTGGTCGAGCGCGTGGGCCCCGACCGTATGCCGGCCATCGTGTTCGTCACCGCCTACGACGAGTTCGCGCTCGAGGCCTTCGAGGCCGCCGCCCTGGACTACGTGCTGAAGCCCCTGGACGAGGAGCGGGTCGAGCGCGCCCTCCGGCGAGTACGCGATCGGATGGAGCATGCGCAGCCGGCCACGGCAGAGCTCCACGCGCTGCTGCGCTATGTGAAGGAGGCGCGGACCGATCGGCCATTCGCCACCAGGCTCAAGGTCCGGGAAGGCGAGCACATCCGCTTCGTCGAGGTCCGGACGATCGAGTGGTTCGAGGCCGACGGCAACTACGTGGTCCTCCATGCGCGAGAGGACGAGGCCAGGATCCGCTCGACCATGTCCGGCCTCGAAGAGGTGCTGGACCCCTCCCGCTTCGTCCGGGTGCACCGGTCCGTCATCGTCAACCTCGATCACCTCAAGGAGGTCCAGCCGTGGTTCAGCGGCGACTACCTCGCCATCATGAACAACGGCGACCAGATCCGCGTCAGTCGACGCTACAAGGATGACCTCCTCCGCGACGTGATCTGAGACGACGACGCCCCGTACCCCGACGCTCCTGGCCGTCGCGGCGCTCTGCGCTGCCGCACTCGTTTGCTTCGGGGTGAGCGGCCTCCTCCGTCGCACCGGCGCACGCCAGCAGCATGGGACAAAGAAGCAGGGGCAGGGTGAGCGTCGATGCGCGTGGGGCGAACCGTGAAGCGTGCGGCGAGACGAACGGTCCCGCGTCGGCGTCGGGACGAGCGGCGATAACGAGGGACGGAGCGGACCAACCCTCACCGGCCTCCGACCGTCCAACCTAACGGAATCCATCAGGCAGCCCCCCCGACTCCGGACACCCATGCCATTCCGCCACGCGATCACCACGCTCATTCGACGTCCCGCGTACACGCTGCTGGCCGTGACCGCCATGGCCCTGGGCGTGGCCGGAACCACCGCCGTCTACAGCCTGGTCCATCACGTCCTGGTCGAGGGACTCCCGTTCGAAGACCCGGACCGTCTCGTGACGCCCGACGTGCGCTCGCCCCAGGGCTACGTGATCAGCCTTTCCATTCCGAACTACCAGGACTGGACGCAGCGCAGCCGCGTATTCGACCGGTACGGCGCGTCTTCCGGGTGGACCGTCGCGCGCCCGCTCGAGGACGGCGGTGCGGAGATCCTGAGCGCACGCGCGGTTCTGGGCGACTTCTTCGCGACGCTTGGTCTCGAGGCCGCCGCCGGCCGGCTCATTACCGCCCCGGAAACGGAGCCAGGAAGCGCGCCGCTGGCCGTCCTCTCCCACGGCTTCTGGCAGCGCGCCTACGGCGGCGAGGACGTCATCGGTGAGTCCATCGTGACGGATGAGTTCTCTGCCACCATCGTCGGCATCCTGCCGCCGGGGGCCGGATACCCCTCTCAGAACGTGGAGCTCTACTTCAACATGGGCGCGCTGTCCGAAAGCCTTCCGTGGAGCGACCGCGACAGTTCCTTCGGGACCCGGATGCTCGGCCGGCTCGCCCCCGGCCTCACCTTCGATGCGGCGCAGGCGGACCTGAGTCGCGTCGCGCGAGAGGTCGCCGCCGAGGAAGGCGCCCCGGTCGCCACGCCCGAGCTGCGGCCGCTCGACGACCTGTTCCTCGGCGAAGTCCGTGGTGGACTCTGGCTCCTCATGGCGGCCGTCGGGCTGCTCCTGCTCATCGCCACGGCCAATGTGGCCAACCTGTCGCTGGCCCGGGGTGAGGCCCGCGGCCGGGAGCTGGCCGTACGGGCGGCGCTGGGGGCCGACCGGGGCAGCCTGGTCGGCGTGCTCCTCGCCGAGTCGATCGTCATTGCGGCCGCCGCCGGCGCGCTCGGAGTCGCACTGTCCGCCGCAGCGATCCGGGTACTGCCCGACCTGCTGCCCCTGGACCTGCCGTCGCTCACCGCGGACCGGATCAGCCTCGACGCGCCCGTCGTAGCGTTCGCTCTCTCCGTCACGGCGCTCAGCGGACTGGTGTTCGGTCTCCTCCCCGCGCTCCGACTCGCCGGCTCCGATTCGGCCCGCGGCGTCAGCGCCCTGGCCGCGCTCCGACACGGGAACCGACTCGCCGGGGGCCGCAAAGCTCGCCGCCTGCGCGACGGCCTCGTGGTGACGCAGGTCGCGCTCTCACTCGTCCTGCTCGTCGCCGCGGGACTCCTCACCCGCAGCCTGTCCCGTCTCGGCCAGGTCGATAAGGGGTTCGTGGCTGAGAACGTCGTGACGGCCGAGATCCAGCTGCCCGACGGAGCGTTCCCCGAGCCCGAGCGGCGGTGGGCGTTCTACGACGAGCTGAAGGCCCGCCTGGAGGCCGCGTCCGAGGTCGAGTCGGTCGCGATGACGCTCCTGGTCCCCCTGGCCGGCGGATCGTGGGAGCGTCTCATCGCACCGGAGGGCGGCTCCCTCGAGAGGGTCGACATGGAGTCGGTGCTCTACAACGTGGTGGGCGATGACTACTTCGGCACCCTCGGGATTCCGCTGCGCCGCGGCCGCGCGCTCGGCCCCGCGGACCGCGCGGACGGCGCCCCAGTGGTGATCATCGATGAGACCATGGCCGAGCGGTTCTGGCCGGGCGAGGATCCGCTGGGTCAGCGCGTGGCGTTCGAGACGCCCCAGCCAGGGGACCCGCCGGTCTGGCTCACCGTGGTCGGCGTGGTGGCGAATGTCCGGCACTACGAGCTCGAGAGCCCGAGCCGGATCCAGGCGTGGGTGCCCATGCGCCAGGTATCCAGGGGCATCAATCTCGATGTAGTCATGCAGGTCCGCGCTGGCGCCGAGGCCGCCGGCATCGGCCTGCTCCGGGGCGCGGTCGCCGATCTGGCCCCCGGCGCGGCCGTGAGCGACGTCCGCCCTCTGTCCGACATTGTCGACGACCGGCTCGGGCCCGCCCGCTGGCTCGGAACCCTCACGGCCCTCTTCGCCACCTTCGCCCTGCTCCTGGCCGCGCTCGGCATCTTCGGCGTGCTGTCGCTGGCCGTCGCACGCCGCCGCCGGGAGCTGGGCGTACGGCTGGCCATCGGGGCCACGCCCGCGGCCGTGGTCCAGCTGGTCGCGGGGTACGCTCTGCTCCTCGCCGGCAGCGGCGTGGCCATCGGCCTCGCCGCTGCCCTGGCCGCCGGCCGCGTGATGGACTCGTTCCTCTTCGAAATCGGCTCGTTCGACCCGTTGGTGTACGGAACCGTTACCGCCGCGATGCTGCTGCTCGCGCTCGCCGCCTCGGCCGCGCCCGCGCTACGAGCCGCCGCGACCGACCCCGCCCGGGTCCTGAGAGAGGAGTAGCGTCGGTCGGTGCACAGTCATGTACCGTGTGCGCCATCGAGCCACCGCTCGAAGTAGCCCGCGGCAGCGACGGTTCTCAGTCTGGCTGCTCGGTACGCACGTACAGCCCGACGAAGGTCGTTTGCCAGTTCGCTCCCCCGTCGGTCGACTGCGTGAAGACCTGGCGCACCGTGTCCGGCGCCACCGCCTCGAAGACCAGTCGCTGCAGGATCGTGTCGCCGCGCTCGTCGAGCGAAGCCCCCCGGAAGTGCATCGCGCTGTCCCGGAGCTCGCCCTCGGAATAGTCCAGCACGTTGCCGGTGCTGGAGATCCACAGCTGCCGCCATGTGTCGCGGCTCCGGTCGTAGATGTTCATGCTCTTCCCGGTGCCGCCTCCGGCCGCCGTCCAGTTCTCCAGCAGCATGCACCCGGCGACGTGCCGTTCGACGCGGTTGTCGCCGAGCTTCCGGCCGCTTCGGGGCTCGACCACGACCCACTCGCCCACCCAGAAATCCAGCTCCCGGAAGGCCGGCTCGTGTTCGCAGGGCGCCGCGTTCCGCTCGACGCGGGCCAGGATCGACGCCATTCGCGGATGATCCAGGAGCGCGCTCAGCCCCGGGTCGCCGGTGATGGCTCCGGCGCTCCCGAACCCGTCGTCGGCGAGTCCTTCGAGCTGGTCCAGCGCCAACCCCGTCTCCCCGAGAGCGACCAGCGACCGCACCCGGGCGAACCCCACGTAGACCGGCGGGAACCCGTGCCGGGCCGCTGCCTCGAACAGGCGCAGCGCGTCCCGGTCCCGCTCCTGGGCGTGACGCACCCGCCCCAGCCGATACCACGCCATTGCGGTCGTCGAGTCGGCCTCGAGCACCCGCTCGTAGACGGTCGCCGCCTCCGCCCAGCGCTCCGCCTGGAAATGTTCGTCCGCCTCCTGGAGCGCGCCGGACTGGGCTCCGGCGGCCGCCGGGGCAGCGATCGCGATGACGAGGATCAGACCTGGGTTGATGTTCATGGTTCCATTCCTGGAGCGTTCAGATGGGTGGGATGTCGAAGGGTGCTCGCCGGCTCTCGACGGACCACGCGGGGGCCACTACCGCCTTTAAGCATGCCGGACGAGTCGAGGCCGCGCGTCGGCAGCGGTTCGAGCGGCGACTACCGGGGAGGAGCCGTGCAAACGGCACGGCAGCCGGGGATCCGGCGCCGGCCGCGTCGTTACGCTCGGCTTCTACCACTTCCGGCAGCTGCTCTCCCGCGATCGTCCGCACATGGCGCGACTCGCCCTGGAGCTCATCCGGTTCACCGACCCCGACTGCACGGCCCTCTGTCCGCGGTTCCAACAGCTTCCGGAAGAGGCCCGGGGCGGTGATCTGGCGGAGGAGTGCCGGGCGACAGCGGAGTCCGGAACCGGTCCCGACGGGAACGCCGGCGACCAAGGAGACATCCAGGAGGCGTTCCTCGGGCGTCCAGATAGTGGCGTGGGTCTTACTCCAGGCGAATTCGAGTCCGAGGTCGATGCGGACAACCCGGTGGATCAGCCTCTCGTGGAGCCACGGCAGGTACCTCGATAGCAGCGGCCCCGCCCCCACTTCCTCATCCCAGATCGCGGATGTGATCCAACACCGGCCCTGATACCAGAGCAGCTGGACCGCGTTGATCCCCCGGGCGAGGATAATCGGATCCTCCCAGAAGTGCTTGTGATAGGTGCTGAAGACGTACGCGACGTCCCCGCACCGCTCCGTCACCGCCGAGATCTGTTCCTCCTGAAACCCGCTGTCGTTGGACCGCCGACAACCGTATGCTCGTTGATGATCTCCAAGAACTCGAAAGGCGAGTGGATCACGATCTCGCCTCCCGTCTGCTCCACGTTCGGGATCAGCCTCGCGGTCGGAATGAACAGCGAAAGATTGCGATCCCAGTCGAAAGGTTCGCCGGGCACCCTCGCTATGGACTCGTAGGGCGCTCGGACTGCCTAGTGCCTTCCATTCCCGGCTGACCGCACGCGCAGTTGATGGGACGCCTCGATCACATCCTGGCACATACGGACGACGTCGCCCGACCTCCCCCCCCCGAGTTCCTGCTGGATGTTGTTGTGCGTTTCACTCATGGCACGATCGAGTTCCGCGAGTTTGGCGCGACCGGCTGGTGTGATCCCATGAAAGACCTCTCTCGCGTCGTCCTCCCCCGGACTCATCTCCGTCCACCCACATTGTCTCATTCTTCTGAAGGAGGCGCCGGAGGTCTGGTGAAACCGAAAGAAGGCTTTCTCTGATCGAGACACTACGCAGACCCCCGGGCTCCGCTGCACGCAACATTTTCAGCACCAGGTATTGCGTTCGATTGAGTCCATGCGCCCTGAGGCGGGGCAGCGTCACTCCCTCGAGCCCGCGTGCGGCCTCCCCGAGTCGGTCGCACACCGCCAGGATCTCCTCGACTCCGCTGGCTTCCAGCGCACTGCAGATCTTGTCGTACGGGCCCTCCAGCACCTTCACAGTTCCAAGTTTCTCCCGTCCTTTCGGTTCGATTTGGTGGACCATGTACCGGCGATCCTGTGGGTATCGCGTCTTGGACGCCCACCGCTCTTCTTCAATACGACGTGCGACTACGCTCATCTCGCGGGATCTGATTCCGAGCGCGTCAGCGAGCTTCGCGAGACGGCAGCCAACGCTGCCAGCCGATTCAAGGACGGTGAGCACAGTGAACTCGAGGTAGGTTAATCCATGATTGTCGAGGTGCTCCTCCACGATTATGCGGAGGTCGTTCGCGGCGACCGTCACCGCCAGGAGCGCCGCCTCTCCAGGATGCATTTCTCCTGGCAGACCCAGTCGCTCGCTCAGGACACGCGGCATTCTTCCCCCGCCCGATCTGGTCAACACTCTGGCTCGGATACCAAATGAACTGGACTTGGAGTATGGAACCATCGCTTTGTGACAAGCCGAGTTGGAGGATGCTGAGTTGCACTGGCGGGGGGTGCGACGATCCAACCCTTACCAGACGGGATCGACGTCGAGACGGGTTCCCGGGTTGAACGCGCCTCCTGCCACCACACGGAGTCCACGACTCAGGCGGGGCGAGCGACCTCTCGGGGGGATTGAGTCGCAGCCCCGACGGCCCTGTGGGCAGCCGACCCCGACAAGCAGAAACAGAGGCGGCGCACCACGCCCCCTCCGCACCTTCAGTGCTTTGGTCTACCGGCCGCCTGGCCAATCCTCTTCTGCGTCGGCGTTGTCGCTCCCACCCCTTCCGATTCCCGCCACCGCTACCGCTAGAATCAACGTCTCAGCCGAACTGAACAAAAGGGTGGTGATGACCGGAAGCACCGCGGGCCGGGCGGTAGATTCCGAACCGTCGACTCGCTCTGAATCACCACCGCCTCCAGCCCCTTGCGGCACACATGCGCGCGTCGGCCCGCCAGTGGACCTGCTCGTCCCAATGGGCCGCTACGTTGCCGCAAACGCGAGCGCTCGCCGTTGACGGCAGCCTGATCGATTTCCCGCCTTGAAGGAGAATGGCCGTGCCGACTTTCCGACAAATCTTATTGGCTGGGGTGTTTCTTCTCCTATCGTCCGCATGTGCTACAAACGAGGGGTCGGGCGGAGGACACGATCGTGGGATTCCGGTCGTCATTGAGAACACCGTAGCCCCGCCCAGCTCTTTCACCGTCTGGATTGAGGCCGACGGGGGCATGCGGCATTGCCTGGGATCCCTTTCGCCGAATGCAGTGGGTCGATTCCGGTATCGGGTCCCGGCAGTCGGACGATACCGTCTGGTGGCTCAACCTCTTACAGGGTCAGCAGTTGGATCTACCTACTTCAAATTGTTCGAAGTCAGCGCGAAAATTGAGTGGGATGTGGGCACGGGGTCAGTGGTGGTGAGATAGAGCCCGGCTCCCTGGCCACAGCAGAGGGGGGGCGGTCGTTTCGACCGCCCCCCCTCACTTTCATCGATCCGTGGCTGTGCCTACTCGAGCGTGTACATTGTCGTCCAACTCGCCCCCACCACGCCGCAGCACGTGAGCTCCACATTCATTGTGACGGTATTCGAATCAAAATCATACGACCCACTGGTGTTGGCTGTTACGTCCGCGAGTGCCGGGGACCGTGAAGAAAACTGTACACTTCCATTCACGTAGACGGTAAACGCCCATGAAACCGGCTCACCAAACAGGCCATAGGCGAAGTCAGACAACACATAGTCATAGCTTTCGCCCTCAACGGCCTGGGGACCAGCGGTGACCGTTACATTCGGGATCGCTCCATCCACGAAGTCACCAGCGACAGTCCCGGAGTAGGTGCCAATTGGGATCTCCGCCGGCGCACGGACGACCGTCAGCGTGAAATCTGTCCAACTTCCGAGGTATCCCGTACCAATCATAGATCCCGATGACGTCGATGCTTCAACCATGCTGATCTCCAGAGCAGAGCCGACTGTCGCGGTCGTCGGGATCCAGAGCCACAAGGTGTCGAACGCCGCTTCCTGGAAGGGGTCGTAGTCGAAGAGCGCGGTTCCGCCCGAGGCGTCGAAGCCGGACGCCACCTCCAGACTCCCGGAGTCCGCTACCACGAAGAAGTCTTCCCCGAAGACCGCGCTACCGCCGAACTCCAACACTACATTGACGTCCTCCTCCGGCCGGACGGCGATCCCGCCATACCTCACAGGGACCCACGAGCCGTGTGGCCCCGTCACGGTCCGTGGAGCCTCAAAAGCAACCCACGGCGGTGCGAATTCCCCCATTTCCTCAATGGGATTCGTGATTTCCTCGCATGCGGAGACGGCCAGAATCGCCGCTCCGAGCACCAGTAGAACAGGTTTCGTTCCACGAGTATCCTTCAGGTTGGGTAGCAGCTGAGTTCTCAAACCACATTGGATCGTCCAAAGGGCGCTGCGTCGGCGCATTCGGATTCGCGGCCAGTTCATCGGGTGGGTACGACATCCTGCGAATGATGTCACTCAAAACCGCCTGGTACGGCAGCGGGAGATCCGGATGTTTCGTTCTCTTATAGTGGTTCCAGTTCTCCGGCGACCGATCCAGTACCTCGATGAACTCCTGCTCCCAGATCGCCTCGAGCGCCTGCGGCTGAGAAAGACTGCTCAGATCCGGCAGGGAAGACAGGTAGGCCTGCTTCTCTTCGGCCGGTATAGTCCCCGGCTTTCCGTCGAACCAATCCAGAGCGAGCTTCACGCCCTGATCATAGGCCGCGTCTGCTGCGGACAGGTTGCCTTTGCGAGCGTAGAACTCGGCCTCGTAGAACCACACCTCGGAGGCTGTGACCATCGGCTTGGCCAGTCCGGCCTAATAATGTTCTGATCCAGCACTGAGGTTGTGTCGTTGATGAAGGTAAAGACCCCATTGGTGTGCCCGATGTATTCATCGGACGTATAGACCCCTTCGTCCGCAGCGAACGCGAAGTACGTATCACGCCTCGGATCGTCTAGGCTGTTCATCAAATCAACGAGCACTCGGCTTGGGTACCATAGATCCTGGCCGTCCAGGTTACCCTCGAACCACCCCGCAGTCAGCTTCCACAGATTATTCTGATTGTTCGGCGCATTGAAGAAAGGCAACGCGGCTTCTTCTGTATTCATCCTGATGAGCGGTTCATTCAGAAGCGCAGCGATGTCGGCTTCAACGGACGGATCCTGGTTGCGGATCATCATCAAGATCCGGAGTCGGAGCGAATTCGCGAGCCTCTCCCAATCAGACATGTCGCCCCCGTAAACGAGGTCGCCACTCTCGACTCCTGGCTGTCCCCCCGGCTCGATCAGGGCAGCTGCCTCCTCCAGATCCTGCACCAGCCCTCGAAGGATCGTTTCCTGATCGTCGAACATTGGTTGCGGGAACTCCTCCGCCTGGAGCGCCTGCGTGTACGGAATGTCGCCCCAAAGGGAGGTGGCGTACCAGTACAGATACGCCATTAAGATTTCCCCCTGCGCCGCTACGTTCGGCCGGGCCGGGTCAGCCGCGAGCGCCTGATTCCGCATCAGATTGAGGTTACGGAGCCCAGTGGAATACACCGTTCTCCACGTATTCCCCGTCAGGAAAATGTCCAGTTCATAACGGTCCGCGCCCGCGCGGTACGATGCATTGGAAGCCAGGACTTGAGACCAGTACAAGGAGGGGGGGTTTAGTTCCACCGCGCGGTTGGAAGCCAGGCCAGCCATTACAGTGGGCAGGAGCAGATCCCCCTGCACCGCAGTAGCCGCGTCCGGGTCCGTATTGATGTCCAGATCAAACAGGCTATCACAGCCGCTCAATGGGACAATCAGCAGCAATAGGAGCAGAAATCCTTTATACGCTCGCATATTTATCCTCACTCGCGATTAGAAGCGCGCCTGAACGTTCACACCAAACGAACGCACGGACGGAAGGTTGTTCCATTCGATCCCCTGGCCGTTCGAGGCTGAGCCGAACAGTCCGACCTCCGGGTCGATATGCGGGACCTTCTTGTGGAAGAGCCACAGGTTGCGACCTTCGACGCCAATGGTGAGACTGCCGAAGGGGGTGTGCTGCATCCACGAGCGGGGGACTGTCCAGTCGAGACGGACCTCACGAACTCGCGCGTTCGATGCATCGAACACCTTGCCTTCATGAACGACGGCGGCAGAGTACTGCCCCCAGAACGCCTGCATGCTCTGCACAGGCGTCTCGTTCGGCACGTATGTCGTGTCGGTCCCCGTGACAACTCGATTCACCCCTTCATCAACTAAGGTACCTCCACGGTTCACGGCGGTCTCGGCGGCAAGACCAGACCGCCGGAGGTTGGACACCGTCTCGGAGTAGATCACGCCGCCCTTGCGCCAATCGATCAGGAAGCTGCCAGTGACGGGGCCAACGCGCAGTGTGTTTGACAATCCGACCGTGAAGTCGGGATCAATGCCGCCCAGGCGAATCACATTGCCTACCATCCGGAGACCCGTATTGGGGTCAATCAGGATTTCTCCATTGGGGCTGCGCGCGAAGCCGGGGCCGTACAGTCCGAGTCCCTCGCCGGGTTCGGCTTTGACCCGCAATCCACTGAACACGCTCGCGATGACGATCTCCTCCACGCCGGGAGCCAACGATTTGACCGTATTGTCATTCGACGTGTAGTTCGCGTTGATGTCCCACGAAAAGAGACCTGTTCGGATCGGAGTCACATTCAAGGCGGCCTCGATCCCTGAATTATTTACGGTACCGACGTTGGTGCGCCGTGAGGCGAACCCCGTACTTTCCGGGATCGGGATCGAGATAATCTGATCCTCCGTGTCCACGTCGTAGTAGGTAAGGTCCAGGCCCAGACGGCCATTGAAGAGCTGGAGCTCACCACCGATTTCCCGCGAGATCTGAGTCTGTGGCTTCAGGTCTGACGGTGGGATCGTGCCGGTCGACGCAAACCCGGTGTGTCCACCATAGGGGAACGAATTGGTTGTGCTGTACTGACCGTAGATGGTCGACTGTGGGAAGAAACGGAAATCCAGCTGATACGGATCTTCATCGCTCCCTACCTGAGCGTAGTTCGCTCGCAGCTTTACGTAGGACAGGACATTGCCGGCACCGAATAGCTCGGTGGGGATGAAGCTGAGGTTAACGGAGGGATAGAAGAACGAATTGTTCTGCTTCGGGAGGGTCGACGACCAGTCGTTGCGGCCGGTGACGTTCAGAAACAGGTACTCCCTGAACCCAAACGTCAGATCACCAAATACGCCGTAGATCTTCCGTTGCTCATAGGCGTTGGCCGGCGAATTCGCTCCAGCGTTGGCGAAATTGTAGAGGCCGGGTACCGTCAGATTGTCCGCATTGTTTGCTTGGATCGCCAGCTCACGATGATTCAGGTTACCCCCGAGGACCGCCCGGAGATTGATGTCTGGGGTCAGGTCCCGCCGCGCCTCCGCCAGCAGGTCGTAGTTCAACTGACGTTCCTGAACCACGTCGAGCTCCAGGAGTCCGTCTTCGTTCCCGAGCGTTCCGACGGATACGATGTCCTCGCGGTTGTCCGTGTAGGTGTCGAGACCAGCGCGGCCTGTAAGCGTGACCCATTCTAGAGGGGACCACGCGACCGATCCGCTTCCGAAGAATCGCTCCACTCCCTGAGTGAACGGATTCTCGTTCACCACCCAGTAGGGATTGTTCGTAAAGTTTCCAATAGGGCGCTGGTTCCCCAGCTCATCCTTGTAGTTCCGGAGGTTCGCCACGGACATGGTCCGGGGCAGCGAGTTGACGAGACCCGTAAGGCCTGTCACGAGTGCGGCATCGTTGTTCCCGGATACCGCCTTGCCGAGGATGTCCGTTGTAACGTAGTTGCCGGTCAGTCGCGCACTTAGCGTGGGGAGGAAGTTGTAGCCGGTGTTGATGGTGAGAGAAGTCCTCGTCATTCTGCTCGCGGGTATGATTCCGCCCTGGTCTTGGTACGTCACGCCCATCCGGAAGTCTGCTGCTTCCGTCGCCCCTGAAAGCGAGACGCTGTGGATGGCCAGGAGACCAGATTCGTAGAAATTCTTTACATTGTCCGGGTAAGCCTGGAGGGTGATCGGGTCGCCATTGATGTCCTCCACCTGCTGGCCGCGGATCTCGGGTCCCCAACCATCCAGGTCGGCGGCATCGTAGACGCCGAAGTCGCCGGCTGCGTACCGGTTCTGGAACTCCGGCAGGACCAACGGCGAGGAGGTCCGCAACGTGGTGCTTGCGGTGATCGTGCTCCCGCCGATAGACCGGCCGCGCTTGGTAGTGATCAGGATGACGCCATCCTTGGCCCGCTGCCCGTACAGAGCCGCAGCGGCTGCACCACGCAGTACTGTCACCGACTCGATGTCCGAAGGGTTGAGGTCACCGGCCCGATTCCCCACATTGACCGTCCCTGTGATACGGGTGTTGCTCCCCCCCGTTTCTTCACCGGTTACGATGTTCGAGTTTGAGATCGGAACCCCGTCAACGACGAATAGCGGCTGGTTGTCGCCAGAGAGGGAGGACACTCCACGAATCACAACACGCGTTGAGGCGCCCAGGTCGCCGGACTGGGACACGACCTTGACGCCTGGCGTCCGTGCGGCGAGTGCGTTTACGAAATTGGTCTCCTGAGCCTCATTGAGCTCCTCGCCCTGAATCGTGGAGACAGAGTAGGCCACCTCCCGCCGCTGACGAGCGATCTGCTGGCCCGTAACTACCAGCGCGTCCAGCTGCAGCGCCTCTGTCGATAGCTCGAAGTCCGCCCTGGTAGCGCCTGTAGTGACCTCCACCTCGCGCTCCAAAGTCCCGTAACCGAGCAGGCTTACCCGAATGGTCTGCGTACCAACCGGAACGTCACGGAGCAGGTACCGTCCATCCACGTTGGTAAAGACGTGGCGGTTCGCAGCCGGAACTTGGACCACGGCGCCTGCTACAGGCTGCGCGTCGTCGACACTTGTCACGACACCGGTAACTGTTCCGGCTTCCTGCGCACTGGCAGGGTCGGCAATCACCAGCAGCAGCAGCGCTGCCGAGGCGACGCGGCCCAGCGATTGGTAGAGCTTACGTGGCAATGGCATGTACTCCTCCTTCGTCCGTCGAGAGGTTCCTCGTTCCTGAACAGCACGGTTCTGTTTTTTGCTGCGCTCCATGTACGCAGCTCGATCCGGACACCGAACGTCCGCTCCTACCTCCTCAATCGATAGATGGGTGAGATGATCCGCCGACCCCCCAAGGCGGGGAGTCATTCGTGGGGGACACACACAGGGGCCACGAACGCGGAGTCGAGGACCCGACAATGATGGTGAGCAGGAAACCGCCGCGCGGCCCAATTGGGGTGGACCGCGGAAGGGAGGGGTGGAACGTGTTTGACAGGTGCAGCCGGACGCTGCCACCTGAGTCGCCCCCTCACGCGGCGGTGATCCGCGGCAGGGGCCCGGCCCCGCGATGGGCCGCCCTGTCCCGACTGGATGATCAAGGCGATCAGTGGCGACGGCTAGCGTAACCCGCTGACCCCGCCGGCGACCGGAGCGGCAAGGCTGGCCGGATTCAAGCCCGACTCGATCTGCAAAATAATAGAACGGGACCGGCGTGGAGTGGCCGGGTCTCCCAGACCGAATCGACAGACCGACCGGTCAGCCCCGGGACCCGCCGCTCGCCCCTCCCGCGATGTCCCGCTGCGGCCTCCGGTTTAGGCTTTGTGCGTGCGGTACACCCGCACTCTTTCCTATTGGGGGGAAGAGAAGAGGGCGTCGACCTCACCGGCCGGCGCTCTTTTCATTTTGTGCGCTGCAAAGCATCTCACTGAGAAGACTCCCGAATCGCATCCCCCTGGGATACGCCTGCCTCGGTCCTCAGTACGGGGCACATTACGTAGCGTGCGCTACGCCTGATCTACGCCGTGGCGTAGCAGATCTGAGCCGCGTAGCGGCGCACGCGGTGGCGTGTAGGGTAGGTGTAGCTGTGCGTAGACTTGGCAAGCGCTCATGGCGTAGGGGTCAACGTCGGCGGCGTACCCGCAGCGGTATGCCCGTAGCCATGTATCCGTAGCGGCGGTCCACTGGGGGTACCTCTCCCACCTCGCCGTCGCGGGGTATCGTTGCCGTTGGAAGCACCCTTCTCAAACAGCGTCAGGATCTGCTCCGGAAGACACTCCGCACCATCGCCCCCCGGGAGCTCCCGCGGGGCCCCGACGTGTCGTTCCAGCGACCCCGGTCCATGAGCGAGGTGCGTCCTGGCGACGAGCCGGACGGATGGCGTCTTGGCCGTCCTGAGCAGGGGTTTCTCCGCCGTCGCCACGCTCCTCGTGGCCCTTGGCCTCTACGGCCTCCTTGCCCTCCTTGCCTACAGCGTCCGGGGACGACGGGGCGAGATCCCTGCGGACTGTGGGTCACGAGCCGGACGCTGCCTTCCGGCATGTAGATGGGCGTCCCTTCCGGACGGAAATTGGGGACGAACGACGTGATTTCCCGCACCGCCGTTGGGCCCTTGTATACGCCTTTCATCAAGCGGCAGTCGACGGTCGCGCGCGGACCCGCGTATGATAAGCGTTAGGATATCCGGTACGCACTCGCGCGGGCACGGCGGAGCGACCGTAGCCCCTCCAACACGGTGAACTCATGCGACGGCTCTTCCTCCTGACGATTCTCCTCTCGGTTCCAGCGGTCCTGGGCGCCCAGGATCCGGACCACCTGGCCGCAGACCGGGAAGCCGTGCGGGCGGCGGTCGTGGACTACGTGGAGGCGATCTACCAGACGCAGCCGGAGCGTGTGGAGCGAGGGGTCCGGCCGGACCTGGTCAAGGTCGGCTACTACAGGGCTCGGGACGCGGAGGAGTACACCGAGCTGCCCATGACCTACGAGCAGCTCCTGAATATCGCCCGGACGTACAACCGGTCGGGCCGGGACCTCTCGGACGCGCCGCGTCTCATCACGGTGCTGGACGTTCTGGACCGGGTCGCGGCCGCGAAGCTCGTGGCGGCCTGGGGGATCGACTATTTCCACCTGGTGAAGGACGACGGCCAGTGGCGGATCCTTCACGTTGTATGGCAGTCGCACACGCCGGAGACTGCAAAGGCTGCCAGGGAGGAAATGGCCCGGATCGCGGCGGAGGATGGGAGCGGGAGTCAGGGAGGGTGAGGCGGAGGATCGGGGGCTGTACGGCGGGCGCCCTGGTCTGCTTCGCAGCGGCGTGGAGTCTACCTGCCGCCGGCCGCCCCAAGCGGCCGAGACCCGCCGGCGGTGTGGGGAGGGCTGAGCCCCGGTTCCTTCGGCGTGGGGCTGGAAGTCCTGCGGTTCACGGATCCGAGCCGTCCTTACGCTCCCCTGCCCGGACCGGACGACGTGCTGGACGTCAGGACGTGGCGGGGCGCGGAGGGCCGACCGATCCAAGTCGTGATATGGTACCCTGCGACGGACGTGGGGGGTTCGAAGCCCTTCCGGTACGGTGACCTCGTCGCCCTCACGGCGTCGGAGCTTGGCGAGGAATACGCGACGCCGGCCGCGCTCTCCGCAGCGTCGGAGCAGCTCCGACCCGGTCCGCTGGGGCCGTACGTCGACGGCGAGTCGGTCACGGACGACGAGTTGCGGGTGGCGCTCGCGGTGCCCCTGTTGTCGGTGCTGGAGGCGCCCCGGGCTGCGGGCATCTTCCCCCTCGTGCTCATGGTGCACTACGTGGGTCACCGGGTGCTGGCAGAGTACCTGGCGAGCCACGGCTACGTGGTCGCTGCGATCCCGCTCCTGGGCTCCTCGCCGGCGTGGCAGAACCGGGGTGAGGGCGGGTCGGCCTTGGGGGGCCCAACACGGTGAGGATCGACGACCTGTCGCATCCCCATTTCTAAGATTTCGAGCGTGTGGCCCGGCCGGACTCGGCGGCGGCCGTCCACCCGGAGTACCACGCCATCGCGTTCTACACGCGGAGGCACCTCGACCAATACCTGAAGGGAGACAAGAGCACGCCGAAGAGCTGGCTCCTCAGCGCGGCGGCAGCGGGGAGCGAGAGCAGGGGCCCGGCGGCCATCCCCACCACGGCTGGGGCGACCCCGTGCCACGCCATCTCCCGGGCGACCCGGGCCGGACGCGCCCCGATGGCCATGCGGGCTGCCGCTTCTCGCGTCCGTCGCTCCACCGCGAACGATACCACGGCGTAGATGCCGGTGACCGCCAGTAGTAGCGCGACGCCGGCGAACCCCGCGGTCACGGCCATCAGCAGCTGCCGACCGGCCAGCGTGCCGCGGAACAGATCTATGGGGTCGATTCGACGGCCAGGCTCACGCCAGATCGAGCCGGCATCACCGCGCGAACGTGTGGATGTACTTCAGCGCGATCGCCCGGCGCTGTGACCGGGGCAGCTCCAGCGCCGGCACCGCGTGCAGGTCCTTGTTGACCTGGTCGTTGATCACCAGCCACAGGTCCCGACCCTCGGAGAAGCGGTAGCGGATCCGACCGTTCACCGCGACAACGTTCGCCGCGTGGTTGTACTGGACGAACGCCGCGCCGGAGAGACTCCGGTTGACGGCCACCGTCGCCCGCAGTCGCGCGATGTCGGCGTTCAGGGACTGGCCGCGCTCTTCGAAGTGGATCCGGCTCCAGTTGTACTCGAAGCCCAGGTCCAGGTGCTCGGACAGCGTGGTCGAGGGCGCGAAGGACGCCGTCCACATGGTGCCGTCGTAGAAGCTGCCCAGGCTGCCGGTAACGTCGAACCGGTACCGGTGGGAGTCGGACGCGAACAGGTACGCGCCGAGGCGCTGCCACTCGTGGACGCCTTCCGGGACCAACGCCGCGCCCCCGCCGAGCTGCAGGTCGAACGGCAGCCGCTCGTAGCTGCTGGACGCGACCAGGAACCCGCCGTACCCGACCTTCAGGGCGTAGTTCAGGTAGAGGTTGGCGGAGCGGGTCTCGAGCTCATGGCCAGCCTCGTCGCCCGAAGGGTTCCCCCAGTGCGACGACACGTTCAAGCTCGGCTGGATGTACGTGAACGCCGTCGCCTCGCCGGGGAACCAGCCGTACCGGAGGTTCGCGTTCGCGTAGGTATAGTCATTTCGCGGCGCGAACCCCAGCTCCGGGGCGTAGGCCGCACCCACGCGGCGGAGCTCGCCGGCATAGACCAGCCCCTGGTTCGAGCGGCGCTCGTACCGCAGCCGGGCCAGGCCGCTCTCGGACCCGGCGAAGTCCAGCCCCGGCGCCGACGACTGCGACCACTGGGCGGTCAGGTAGTCGTTCCCGAACGCCCGGACCTGGGCGTCGACGCCGTACGACGCGCGGTCGCCACCGGGACCGAGACGGCTCGTGACGATCCCCCCGACGTACGATCCGGCCTTCCCCACCGACCGGCGCACACGGAACACTCCCAGGTTCTCCGACCCGTCCCCGGTCGCGTCCTCCGCCTGCATGTCGATCAGCCCGAAGTCCCAGCCGCTCGCCCGGCCCACCACGCGCCCGCCGCCGTAGATGCGGAGCGCCCGTCCCGTCGGATCCAGCCCGATGCGACGGGAGTGGAAGACGCGGCCGTCGCCGGTATCGAAGGAGAAGGTCCCCGCCCGCTCCTGGAAGAACTGCCGCTTCTCGGGGTAGAAGAGCGAGAATCGGGTGAGGTTCACCTGCTGGTCGTCCGCCTCCACCTGCGCGAAGTCGGTGTTCACCGTCAGGTCCACGGCCAGGTTGGGCGACGGGCTCCACTTGAGGTCTCCGCCCACCTCGAGGGACGTCACCGTGTGCGCGTCGAACCCGGTCCCTGGCTCATTGGGCCTGTTGTCCCGCTGGTGGCCGGTCAGGCCGTAGGGCGAGACGTACAGGGGCGCCCGCGGCACCACGTCGCGCAGCACGATCGTCCGGGCCAGAGACGGCCGCTGCTGCGCCGACGAGAACCTCGGTGAAAGCACGGGGAACGTCGCCCGCTCCGCGCTCTTGGCGATGAACCGGCTGGCCATCAGCCCCATCTCCACCCGCCCCTCCGCGCCCACCTCGACGCGCAGGCTCGAGAACGGGATCCGCATCTCCGCCGTCCAGCCGGTTGCGGTCCGGGTGGTCGCCGCGTCCCAGAACGCGTTCCAGCTGTCGTTCGAGCTCTGCCCGTCGTTCTCGATGGCCCGGTCCACCAGGATGCCCGCGGGCGTGGTGGTGAACTCGACGGCGGTCTCCTCGTCGTTGAACGTGTCCAGCAGCAGGGTCAGTGCGTTGTCGCCCGCGAGCCGGTCCCGGGTCAGGGAGTGGCTCCGCACGTCCGCCGCTACGCTCCCGTGCAGTCGCGCCCCCAAATAGAGCGCCTCGTCGTCGTGGGCGATCCACAGTTCTGTCTCCTCCGACGGCCGGGCCCCGGCCACGGGCGTGAACTGCACCAGCGGCAGCGGGGTCGCGCGGGCCCATTCGGTCTCCGTCAGGCGACCGTCCAGCTCGATGGGGGCGGTGAGGCGGTATATGGGGAGCGGGGGCTCCGACTGCTGGGCGGCCGCGGCCGCCGCCGTGGCGATCAGGGTCGCGATGGCGACCGCTGCGACGAATCTGCCTTTCATGACTTCTCCGAGTGCGGAACGGCGTGCAGTGCGGGGTTCCTGCGAGGGGAAACGCCCAAGATATTCCGACGCGCCGGTGCCGCCCTGTCCATGGTGCGGACGGCGCAGGACCGGGACGAGCGGCCTGGGTGGCGCCCCCAGGCGGCTGTGGTTCGGCCCGGCGGCTGGGAGGGTCAACGGCCCCTGTGATTCAAAGAGCCCTACGCAATGAGAGAGCGACCGCGCCCACCAGGGCGATCGCCGACGCCACGCTCAACAGGGTGATCATCGTTCGATCCGCCGATGGGAGTCCGTGCCCATGCGCGCCGGAGGTGACCCAGATAGCCACGGCCAGAAGGGCGAGTACGACGGCGAGCGCCAGCAGAATGATCGGCAGGTGCCTGAGGGCGCTACTCCTCACATGATTTCACCCACAGGTTCCTGTCCGCGGTTAAGAAAGGTGCCATCCGGTCCCGCACAAGCGTTGTCCAAACCCGTCACGGGGTGATCCAACCAGCGAACGGGCGGAGTCCCATGGATACGCTGCTGTGGGCGGTCGGTCCCTCTGTCGCCGCAAGGCCCCTGCCTTCGGTGCCCGATCCAGGGGGCCCGAGGCAGACGCTATCCCCCGGGAAGCGCAGCGGTGTCACGGGCGGGTCCAGCCCGTCGAGGAACTCGAGAACACCGTCCCACCCGCCGTGCCGTGCCACGAAGCCCCTCGCGTAGTCCGGCGCCGGAAGGTGGGCGAGGAGGACGGCGCCGGGGGCCACGGCCTCGACGGCGGCGCCGGCCCACGAGCCGTCGAACACGTACCACCCTGGAAGCACCGCATAGATCTCCCTCCTCACTTCCTCCAGAAACCGGGCCCGCTCTGCCGCCACGGAGTCCGTTATCTCGACAGTAGGCATTCTGCCGGACTCAGCGGTTGCCCGTGAGGGCAACGCGTACTCTTCGGAGGGGACCCGGGGCCAAGAACGGGAAGGGCGATCTACAAAAAATTAGCCCGCACCGTAAATGACGGTGCGGGTTCGGTTTAGAAGAGTACGCCCGACAGGATTCGAACCTGTGACCTCTTGCTCCGGAGGCAAGCGCTCTATCCAACTGAGCTACGGGCGCTTCGCGTCCGTAGCTCAGGCTCGTCGCGCCGTACGGCGTAACGAGCGTGGTCTACGAACGGTGTGGGAAGCGATATAAGCCGAGTTCTGTCCCCGTCCTTGCGGCCGGGGGCGGACCATTTCTCTACGACGACGGTTACCCGCCGCCTCCAGCAGCCTACCCGGGGCTTGTGCCGTGTCGCCACGCGCGACGCGGGCCGCGTCTTCACCCCTGCTTGGCCTTGCTCCGGGTGGGGTTTACCATGCGACGGCTGTTGCCAGCCCCCCCGGTGGTCTCTTACACCACCCTTTCACCCTTACCTGTGATCGCGCCCGAAGGCGACGACCCATCGGCGGTCTGCTCTCTGTGGCACTTTCCAGCGCCTCGCGACGTCCGGGCGTTACCCGGCACCCTGCCCTGTGGAGCTCGGACTTTCCTCGCCCGCCCCTGAGGGCGACCGCGGTCCGCGCTCGCTTCCCGTATTGTCAAACAGCAGTACGCCCGGAGGGATTCGAACCCCCGACCTTCTGATCCGTAGTCAGACGCTCTATCCAGCTGAGCTACGGGCGCATACATGTGAGCGGCTCCAGCGCAAGCCATGGGCCGGAGCGCCACCGAGCCGTTTAAATTAGGGCAACTGGAGTATTTGGTCAATCGCGGGCGGGCATAATCGACCGTAAGAAGTACCCATCCAAGCGAACGCACCGGGCTCGTGGGTGCGGGCACCCGCACCCACGAGCCCGGGGTGACATTCAGCAGGGGTTCGTGCGCGCTACCCGTCGTGACTCGCCACGAGGCTCACATCCGTGTAGGCCGCGTGCCCGCGCAGCATGATATACCAGTTGCCAGCGGCCGGGGAAGCGACGGTGCAGGTTTCCCCGTTCCCGGTGCGGAGCGGCCGACAGTCGTAGGTGAACTCCGCGGGAAGCGAGCCGCGCCGGATGTAGAGGTCCGCGTCCCCGGTGCCCCCGGACGTGGATATCGTCAGCTGGGTCGCGCCCGTGGGCACCGCGATGGCGTAGTATCGAACGCTCTCTGCCCCGCCGCCGATCCCCGTCACCGTTACGCCGTTCGACAGCTCCTGGATCTGAGCGACGACGAGGCTGAGCGTGCGCGAGTGGCTCGCGGCCGCTTCGTCGGTCACACGTACCGTGAAGGTGGAGCTGCCGATCGTCGTCGGTGTGCCCGAGATGAGCCCGCCCGAAGACAGCGCGAGACCCTGGGGCAGCGTCCCCTGGGCCACGTTCCAGGTATACGCGCCGGTCCCGCCGGTAGCCTGAAGCTGCGCTCCGTAGGGCTCCCCGACGTTCCCGGGCCGGACGCTGACGGTCTGGATCGTGGGCGCCCGCTCCACCAGGAGGGAGAGGGATCGGGTCGCGGTCCGGCCGGCGCCATCGGTGACCTGGGCGCCGAAGGTGAAATCCCCACCATTGGCCGGAGCTCCCATCAGGGCTCCGCTCGCGGTCAGGGCCATGCCCGCAGGCAACGCTCCGCTGTCCACGGTCCAGGTATAGGCGCCATCGCCACCGGTGGCCAAGAGCTGTGCGGCGTAATCCCGACCTTCTGTGGCGGTGGGGAGGGTGCTGGCCGCAACGGCGAGGGGAGCGCGAACGACCATGGGGATCTGGCGTGACGTCTGCTGGCCCGACTCGTCGGCCAGCGCGATCGATACCGTGAATGCTCCCGCTGCCGGCGGCGTACCGGCGAGCGTTCCGTCCGACGAGACCGTGAGCCAGGCGGCCGCCTCGCCCGTCAGACTCCAGATGAGCGCACCGCGACCGCCGACCGCCTGGAGCTGAGCGGAGTAATCCTCGTCCACCTCAGCGTCCGGCAGTGTCCATGTGTGGACCGCCAGCGCCTGCACTACCTCCATGATCAGGTCCGCCGTAGCGCTCTGCCCTCCCGCATCCGCTGCGCGGACGCGAAAGCTGGAGGTTCCTGCACCAACGGGCGTTCCGGAGATCCACCCTGCCGGCGAGAGCGTCAGGCCGGCTGGGAGGCTGCCGGCAGCGAGGACCCAGCTATAGCCGCCACTTCCGCCCGTGGCCTCCAGCTGGTGAGTGTACCCCTGGTCTTCGATCGCCTCTGTCAGGCTCTCGGTCTCAATGGAGATCGGCTCCATGGGTGCGGTGGGGTCAACGCTGTCGCCGCACGAGGCGGTCACCAGCAGGCTCGACAGCACGACGAGCGCTGTTCGGATCGAGGCGTTCATGGTTCATGTTCTCCAGAAGGGGGGAGGCCGAGGGAGAAGACCAGCCCCGGCGCATTTCCCCACAGTCTAGGGGGCGGGGATTAATCCCCGATTAAATGAGGAGGACCGGATCGGCGCTCGCGCGACCGTGTGCCCCTCCCCACCTTTCCCGTCATGCTCGACCTGCTCATCGTCCTCGCCTTCATAGCCTACGCGCTGACGTCTGGTCTGCGGGCCCGCCGGAAGGCCTCCGAGTCGCTCGACGAGTACTTCCTCGCGGGCAAGACGCTGAAGGGGTGGCAGGCGGGGACGAGCATGGCCGCCACGCAGTTCGCCGCCGACACACCCCTGCTCGTCACCGGTCTCATCGCCACCGCCGGCATCTACGCGGTGTGGCGGCTCTGGATCTACGGGATCGCCTTCCTGCTGCTCGCGTTCGTGTTCGCCGCGCACTGGCGGAGGGCGGGTGTGCTCACCGACGCAGAGTTGACGGAGATCCGCTACAGCGGCCGGGGCGTTCTCTTCCTCCGGGTCCTCAAGGCCATCTACTACGGAACAGTCATCAACTGCGTAGTTCTCGCCATGGTGCTGGTGGCGGCGATCCGCATCGCTGAGGTCTTCCTGCCATGGCACCTCTGGCTCCCTCCCGGGATCTACGACCCCGTGCTGGACCTCGTCCGCGCGGTGGGCGTGCCGCTCTGGTCGGAGGCGACGGAGCTGGGGCCATGGACGGCGACGGCCAACAACCTCATCAGCATCGCGGCGATCCTGCTCTTCACCTCCCTGTACTCCATGACGGGCGGTCTGCGCAGTGTGGTGGCCACGGACGTCGGGCAGTTCTCATTGGCCATGATCGGCACCGCGGTGTACGCCTGGATCGTCGTCGGGGAGGCGGGCGGGCTCGCGGCGCTGCCCACTCGGCTGAACGAGATCTACGGGAACGCCGAGGCGGCCCGAATGCTCTCGTTCTCGCCACCACCAGGCGAGGCGCTGCTCCCGTTCCTGGTGATCATCGGTCTCCAGTGGTTCTTCCAGATGAACAGCGACGGGACCGGCTACCTGGCGCAGCGAAGCATGGCGTGTGAGACCACCGCCGATGCGCGCGTGGCGGGGGTGGTCTTCGCGTGGCTCCAGATCTTCCTGCGGAGCCTGTTCTGGCTGGGAATCGCCGTCGCGTTGCTCGTCCTCTACCCGTTCGATCCGGCCATGGCCGCGACGGACGGGTTCGCCGCATCGCGAGAGATCCTGTTCGTCGTGGGGATCGAGGACTACCTCCCGCCCGGCCTCCGCGGCCTCATGCTCACGGGGCTCCTCGCCGCGCTGGCCTCGACGGTGGACACGCACCTGAACTGGGGAGCGAGCTACTGGAGCAACGACGTCTACAAGCGACTGATCAGTCAGGAGTGGCTCGAACGGGAGCCGGGTCAGCGTGAGCTGGTGGTCGTGGCACGCCTGTCCAACGTGCTCATCCTGGGCATTGGGTTGGCGGTCATGGCGAACCTCGGCTCCATCCAGACCGCGTGGTTCATCTCGCTCCTGTTCGGCGCCGGGATGGGCTCTGTGCTGGTGCTGCGGTGGCTCTGGGAGCGGATCAACCTGTACTCGGAGCTGGCGGCCATGGCTACATCCCTGGCCGCCGCCCCCATCCTCCTCATGACCACCGACCAGGAATGGATCCGACTCGGTTCCATGGCGCTACTGTCGACCGCGGCAGCCATGGGCATCACCTTCGTTACGCGACCTACCGCCACGGCCGTGCTGGACCGCTTCTACCGGGAGGTGGAGCCGGATGGATTCTGGGGTCCGACGGCCGCGCGGCTCGGGTACGATCGCCGGGCGCCGATCCTGCGCCTGCGCCGAGCGCTGGGATCGACGGTCCTCGCGGCGGCATCACTCTTCCTGCTCCTGGTGGGCGCCGGGCAGCTGCTCATCCGGTCGAGCACCCGGGGAATCGCCCTGCCCGTGCTCATGCTGGGGCTGGGGCTCGCGCTCATCCCGCTGTGGCTGCGCCGGCTCCACGGCGCTGAGTCGCAGCCTCGGCACTGACAGAAATTCCCGGCACTCCCACCTACGGCGCGATCACGTCGCTTCTGAACGTGACCTCAGCCGAATCATCAAGCGCTTCACCATTCAGCGCACCCGTTATGGTCGCGGTGCCTGTAGTGGTGCCAGCCGTCAACGTCGCTGTATAGGTGCCGTCGCCCCGGTCGGTGACCGGACCCACGGATCCCAGCGAAGTGGTCAGCGTTACGATCCCGCCACTCCGACCTGTCGGCCTTCCCGCGGCATCGAGCAGCTGAACCTCGATCAGGGTCGTCGACACGCCGTTCGGGTTGATCGCCGCAGAGTCGGCGCTGACCGTACTCCTCTTCAGATCGGGCCCGCCCGTCGTAAGCTCGACGCGGCCCGAATCAAGGATCGGCTCGCCGGCCAGTGTGCCCGTGATCGCCACGCTTCCGGTGCTGCGCCCGGCGGTCAGCGTGGCGGTGTATGTGCCATCGCCGTGGTCGATTACGGCATCGAGCGAAGCCAGGCCGGCGGGGGTCACCGCCAACTCCACTTCGCCTGCGCTCTCCCCGACGAGGTTACCGGCCGCATCGCGGACCTCCACCGTCACCAGCGAGGTGGAGACGCCGTCGGCCGTCATCGCGCCTGGATCGGCCGTGATCGTGGTCGTGGTCGGATCACCCGCGCCGGGCGTGAGCTCCACGTCGGCGTCGTCCTCGATCGGCTCGCCGGCCAGCGTCCCGGCGATCGTCACGATGCCAGCGGTGGTGCCGGCGGTCAGCGTGGCGGTGTATGTGCCATCGCCGTGGTCGATTACGGCATCGAGCGAAGCCAGGCCGGCGGGGGTCACCGCCAACTCCACTTCGCCTGCGCTCTCGCCGACGAGGTTCCCGTGTACGTCCTGCACTTCGACGGTGAGGACCGAGGTAGAGATCCCATCTGCGGTGACCGACTGGGGATCGGCCGTGATCGTGGTCGTGGTCGGATCACCCGCGCCGGGCGTGAGCTCCACGTCGGCGTCGTCCTCGATCGGCTCGCCGGCCAGCGTCCCGGCGATCGTCACGATGCCAGCGGTGGTGCCGGCGGTCAGCGTGGCGGTGTAGGTGCCATCGCCGTGGTCGATTACGGCATCGAGCGAAGCCAGGCCGGCGGGGGTCACCGCCAACTCCACTTCGCCTGCGCTCTCCCCGACGAGGTTACCGGCCGCATCGCGGACCTCCACCGTCACCAGCGAGGTGGAGACGCCGTCGGCCGTCATCGCGCCTGGATCGGCCGTGATCGTGGTCGTGGTCGGATCACCCGCGCCGGGCGTGAGCTCCACGTCGGCGTCGTCCTCGATCGGCTCGCCGGCCAGCGTCCCGGCGATCGTCACGATGCCAGCGGTGGTGCCGGCGGTCAACGTGGCGGTGTAGGTGCCATCGCCGTGGTCGATCACGGCATCGAGCGAAGCCAGGCCGGCGGGGGTCACCGCCAACTCCACTTCGCCTGCGCTCTCGCCGACGAGGTTCCCGTGCTACGTCCTGCACTTCGACGGTGAGGACCGAGGTAGAGATCCCATCTGCGGTGATCGCGACTGGGGATCGGCCGTGATCGTGGTCGTGGTCGGATCACCCGCGCCGGGCGTGAGCTCCACGTCGGCGTCGTCCTCGATCGGCTCGCCGGCCAGCGTCCCGGCGATCGTCACGATGCCAGCGGTGGTGCCGGCGGTCAGCGTGGCGGTGTAGGTGCCATCGCCGTGGTCGATCACGGCATCGAGCGAAGCCAGGCCGGCGGGGGAGAGGCTCAGTTCCACCTCACCCGCGCTCGTCCCGATCAGGTTCCCGTGCGCGTCACGCACGTCGACGGAAATCAGCGCGGTGGAAGCACCATCCGCGGGCCGGGACCCGGGGTTGGCCGTAATCGTCGTCGTCGCCAGATCACCGTCACCGGGCGTAAGCACCACCTCGGCGGAGTCTTCCATGGCGTCGCCATTCAGCGTGCCGGTGACGATCACCCTACCGGCCGTGGTGCCGGCGGTCAGCGTGGCGGTGTAGGTGCCGTCGCCGTGATCGGCGATCGGGCCGAGCGACGCCATCCCTCCCGGAGCCAATCTCAGCGCGACCGTTCCGGCGCTCACGCCGACCAGTTCTCCGTGCTCGTCCCGGACCTCGACCATCACCAGCGATTGGGCCTCACCATCGGCCCGCACGGATTCCGGATCTGCGCGGATGCCCGCCCTGCGCGCGAGCGCCACGTCCACGAGGACCGACATGCTGTCCGCGGCCGTAGCGCCGGCCGCGACAATGAAGGTGGATCCGTCTCCCACGGTAAGAATTTCGCCACCGTCGTTCACGACCGCTACGCCCGGATCATGAGTGCTCCACTCGATGTCGTAGCCCTCGATAATGTCGCCGGAGTCGTCGTAGGCGGTTCCCACCAGCTTCAGCCGAGCGCCAATACGGGTGAACACGGCCCGGACGGGGGCAATTTCCACTCGCGTAGCCAACGTCGGGCCCACATAGGCCACCGCAATATCGTGGGCGGCTCCCGATTGGAGGGCCCCGCTCCGCATGGTGACGCGAAGCCTTCCATGGTAGAACGAGCGGCTAGCATCCCGGAGATCAAGCTCCACATCCACATCCTCGACTTCAGCACGCAACTCGAGAAGCCATGTAAGGATGTCGGCAGAGCCTTCGTACGACCGCACCTGATCGACGAGCGGGGCGTCCTCGCCACCCGCGCGCCGCACGACCGTGCGGATGCTGTCGATCTCCGCGCCGATCGCTGCCGGCTCACTTCCGGACTCGAAGATCGGGCGCACGCGCAGTTCGCCGAAGTCGCCGCCCTCGTCGGTGGGCAGGCACGCCGCGACGAGCGCGGCCGTAAGTATCCACGGCCACCAGGTCCCGCGCGAGCGACCGCCCGAGAGTCCACTCACCGGATGCTCCGGGACCAGCCAAGCGTCATGGTGTACTCATCGAACCCGCCGGACTCGGTCTGCAGCCCCGTCACGCGGTTGCTCCGCACGCTTACGTTCAGTCGATCGCCCGTCGTCAGATTGTAGCGGCCGCTGAGCGAGGCCCGTATGGCGCCCCCCGCGTGCACTCTCGAGTTGGAGAGTGCGGCGCCGGCGGACCAGCGCCCGCCGGTACCCCGGAAGTTCGCTGAGACCGCGTACGTATGGCGCAGCGCCCACTCGGCCTGCGGGAGGCTCGTCATGGAGACCCCAAGGCTGGGTGTTACGGACAGATTCGCCGCCGGGGCCAACGTGACCCGCACATCGGCGTCGTGTGCTCGCAGTGCGCTCGCCGTGCGACCCGGGGCATCATCGCCGGACTGCTGGTAGGAATAGTTGAAGGAACCGGCCCTCCACATCCCTTCCCGCCCCAGCACCACCGTATGGGATGTCGCGAGCGTCCAGCTGGTGAAGTCCACGCGGTGTGCCACTGCGGCAGCATCGCTGCCGATCGTCATGACGGACACCCGCAGTGAGGAGCGCAACGCAGGTACGGCGCGGAACGAGATTTGGCCGGCCAGCCGATCGCGCGCGGTCGTAGCCAGCTTCTGCCCGAGCAGGTTGTCGGTCTGGTGGAGCCCCTGGAGAGACGCTGACCACGTGGGATAACGTACGGCGACACGGGCGTTTACGGCACGCAGGTCGGCGGGTAGCGATGCCAGCCCCAGCGAGACATAGCCTGCCCCGATGTAGCGATACCCGATCGACCCGGTCAGCGTCCGCGGTGAGCGCGGGGTGGAGCCTGGCAGACCGATGCGGCGGAGGTCGAGCCGACCGGTGTAGGCGACGTCGCCATACGTGCTCGCCCGCGGCGTCACCATGGAGCGAAGCAGCCCCGAGTACTCGTCCAGCAGCTCTTCGCTCAGCTCCGGTGCACGGCGATCCCGGGAATGGACGCTGATCGCCGCCTCTCCGTGCCATAGCAGCCGACCCGCCCACACGGGCAGCTGGTTGACCGCGGACAGCACCACGTTCTCCTGAGGAGTAACCGCGTACGGGTTCACGATCAGACCACCCTGGGCCTCCGGGACCGCTGGATCCAGACCCTGTCCATCCAGCGACGACGGGTCATCAGCGACGCGCAGCACCACCAGATCCAGGTATCCCGATTGCTCGGAGTCAGAGCCGCGGCCCACGCCCACGCGCCCGCCCCACATGGCGCGGCGGTACGCCCCGTCCAGTGCGCCGCCGGCCACAGCTCTCTGTGTGCGCCCGCCAAAGGCCCCGAGTCGGAGCCAACCGGGGTTGATGCTCGCCCCCAGCCCCTGGACCCTGACGCCACTCCAGGTGAGATCGGAGTAGGAGTCCGTGAACGAGCCAAGATAGGCACGGCCCCAGCTCCATTGCGGCCGGATGCCTAACCGGTTGAGCCGCTGCCGCTGGTCGGAGCCGATGAGGCCGAGGCCCGATCCGCTTTCCGTGGAATAGAGCAGGTCCAGCCCCACGGAGAAGGCGCCGAACAGTTCGAGATTGGACCGGACGTACAGTCGGCCCAGCGACGACGGACGCCGCCGCTCGCGGCCGGAAACCGAGTACACCTCCCCGTACGAGCCGATTTCGCCCGTGTACTGGACCCCCGGAGGAATAGCGAGCCCGGGGATCTGAGCCGTCGCGCTCCCGGCGCCCCACGCGCAGCTCGCACCCGTGCAGACCACGGCGAGCACCCACCTACGGGTCAGTCGGGCTGATCGCTCCCTCGGGTCACTCATGCGCCCTCCATGAGCGCGCGCAGCATCTGCGCGGCGCCCTCACCCGGGTTGCTGAAGTCCATGGTCTCGCTGATCTCGAACGGCTCGCCCACGAACCGACCGACCAGGTCCCACCGCAGCGCCTCGCCGTTCACGGCGGACTGGAGTCCGCCGCGGAATTCTGCCCGGTCGATCACCAGCAGCTGCTCACCACGTTCCAGCGCCTGGTTGATGGCCGCGAACTGCGCCTCCATCTGGTCCAGCCGGGCCTGCGTCGCCATCAGTTGCGCCCGCAGCTCCTTCAGCGCCTCATCGACCGTCATGAAGGCGATGTTCTGGTCCACCGGGGGGATGGCCGCGAGCAGCCGCTGGTTCGCCGCCACCACGGCGACCGCCGCCTGGTAGCGGATCGCCTGCAGCCGGTACTGGGCGTGAGCGCTCCGGTACTGCGCCAGTCGCTGTGCCTTCCGCCAAGCCGGGAATCGCGGCGTCGCGTTGTACGCTCTCAGCCGGGCGTAGCGGGTCCTCCAGGCGATGGTCATCTGCGACCTCTGTGCACCTGCCCGGGCCTCGGCCGCGGAGAGGGAATTCACTGCAAGCCGACGCTGGGCCTCCAGCACCCGACGCAGTTCATCCACGGTCGCCTGCCCATTGGCCACGGCCTCGCTGGCCGCCTGATTCGCCGCCGCCGTAGCCGCCACAACATCCGCGCCCTGCTCCGCAAACAGGAGGATCGCATCCTGAGCCATGGGGCCGAACGCGTTGCCGAAGTCGGCACGGGCAATGGCGTGCAGCTGGAAGTCGGGACTGCGGAGGTCGAATACGGAGGAGGCCGTGATGTCCGCTGTGAACATGTCGAACATGTTCGTCTCGCTTCGGAAGGAGAACTCCTCCCGCGTCAGGCTCAGGTCCACGAGCTGGCTCGCACCGAACAGCTCGACGGCACCCGACACCATGAGATGCTGCTCCTCTCGCGTCGCGGCCAGGTCCAGCACGGCGTCCTGCCAGACGAGCGGTCCAAGCTCGAACGCGCCCAGCTGACCCTGCGCCAGGATCCCATCATCGCTCACGCTGACATCGACACCGGCGAACTCGGCCAACTCGCCGTCGGCTGACAGCGGCAGCCAGAGCATCCCCGCGACCCGGAACCCACGCTCCACGCCCAGCTCCGGCGCATCCTTGGGGGCGAACTTCAGCGCCACGCCGCGCAGGTCCATGTCGGGCAGCGCGTCCACAGGGATCCCTGGCGCAGGCTGCGTCCCCAGCGCCCCGGCGGCGGCATCCCGCGCGGCGGCCATCCCGCGCTGGACCTCCACCAGGTCGGAGAAGCCGAACCCTGCCTCGCTCTCACCGCTGATCAGGAAGCTGGTCGGAACGCCGGCGGGGCTGATGGCCATGGCCACGGCCACATCGATATCCTTCTCGCCGACCACCATGTTGGCCGCGAACCCCGGCTGGATGCTCCCTGCCGGAGTGATCCCTACCGCGAGCACTACGTTGTTCAGGATTAGCCACGGAATGCCCAGCGGCTGGTGCCACCCTTCTTCCGCCATGAGTCCGCCCGCCAGTGACATGCCCGATTGGGCCACGCTCGCGGCGACGAAGAAGACGAGTACATCCTCCTGGATCGCCACCGTCATCTCACCCACCAGCCGGACCGACGGATCGCCGGTCAGTTCCAGCGCGAGCTGACCGCCACGGAACCACTCGGGCGAGCCGGGCGGCCGCATGGGTGGCAACTCCGCGCGCAGGTACAGGTCCCGGATCGCATCGGCGCCTCCACCCCCATTCAGGATACCGAGAGTGCGGCCGAGCCCGCCCTGGATCAGGATGACGCCCTTCTCGATCCCGAGGGCATCCATGACCACCGCCAACGGATGATCCGCGCCGAGATCCTCCGCCGGGATCGCCGCGATCAGGTTCACCCCAGGCCGAAGGGTGAGGCGGAACTCGTCCGACGCGTAGATCGCCCGGTAAAAAGCGTTCTCTTGCTCGGACAGCTGCGAGGAGAGTTCGTCGCGATCCGCGCTGGCGAGCACGAGCCCCACATTGGAGAAGGCGATCCCGTCCAGGATCGGCCCGGAGAGGGCCGGGATGTTCTCCGTCAGCGACCAGGCTTCCGGCTTGATGCCGAGGGTGAGGCCATCGCGCACACCGCGGCTCGGATCGACGGCGAGCAGGACATGAGCCTGGGCGTTGCCAAGCACGCTCATCCCCGTCCCCACGATGGCACCTCCGGCGCTCGCGCTGATGACGAGGTCCTCCAGATCGAGGAGGCCAGGCGGGATCTCCAGCTCGGTCAGGTCGAATGCGTCTCCGCCCTGGGCGGCCGCCTGACCCGGGACGCACAGGAGCACCATGCCGAGCGCGAGCGCTCCCCACAGGCGGGAACTCATGGGTTTACCCGCCTCACCGCGGACCGAACGAGCCCGAGCATGTCGCTGAGACTCATGTTCCCCAAGGCCAGTTCCACCTTCCAGTGAAGCGAGCGCCCGGCCGCCTCCTTCGGTTCGGACGGATTGTCCGCGTCCTTGGCCCCGTACATCTCCCAGGAGACCAGTGCGTTTCGCTCCAGATCCAACTGTTTCCCGAGGCTCTCCGCTTCCGCGGTCGCTCCCCGTTCCAGCGCGGTCTTCTGCTGGGATTCGAGCCGGTCGATATTCGCCTGTATGCTGTCGCCCCTGGATCGAACCCCCTTCGCCTTTTCACCGCCCGGACCATCCTTGGGCCAAGAGAGTTCGAGGGTCCCCTTCCCCAAGTCGAGGTGATCGGCCGAGCCGACCTGCCCAGTGACCTTTACCTTGACTCCATCGAGCCCCTTGAACGGACGCGCGAGCTCGATCTCGACCTCCGTCTCTGGGCTGTTGAAGATGACCGGTGCGAAACGGTCGAGCTGACGGTCGGACTCCAGCTTGATCACCGCGCTCAGGCCGTCACCGCTGACGAGCGTCGAGGTCGAGTCCCCGCTCTTGTACAGCTGCTTCTTGAAGCGGAGGGTGGCGGTGTGCTCGACTGCGCTGCCATCCGGATTGAGACCACCGAGCCAGGTGTCCTGCGCGAATCGCAGGGCCAGGGAGAACCCCAGGCCGCCCTCCACCTCGAGGCCCGGCGCCCACGATCCGTCGGCGCCGTGCCAATCGCTGAGGTTTCCCTTCGCCTTCACATCCAGCTTGACCGCGACCTGGGTGGAGTCGATCCATTCCCCGAGGAGCATCGGCAGCCGCCTGGGCAGCGTGGCCTTCAGCGAGAGAATCGTGGCTTCGACCTCCGCCGTTGCCCCGGTGTCGAATCGAGAATCCTTCAGGCTATCGCGCGCTCCCTGGCCGATATGACCCCCGACGCTGAACTCGAGCCCCGCGCCGACGAAGCCCTGGAGCGCGACATACGGGTCGTCGTGGCCGAACATCTCCAGGACCGTCCCGGCCGGGCCGCTCCCCAGCTCCAGCTCGGCGTACAGGTTGACGCCCGGGAGCACCTCGATCTCCTTGTAGCCAAGGAATTCCCGCGGAGCCTCGAATGTGTCCGGCAGATCCCCGACGGTGGTGGCGTCCAGCGCCAGGATCAGGACCCCGAATCGCCAGTTCGCGTCGGCGGCCGACAGCGCATTGGGCTCCTCCCCGGCGTCCCCAGTGCCATCGAGCGTGAGACCGAGCTCTTCGAAACTTCCCGCCCGTCGTGCTATCCACCGGAGCCCACCGGGTCCAACCCCCTCTCCACATTGACCGTAGAGCAGGTAACTGGCACTCGCACCCTGCCCCGCGGTCATCAGCGCCCAGGAATGCGTCGTAAGGTCCCGGTAGAGCATCCCCTCAGACTGGGATTCCTCGGAACTGAACGCGGCGACCACATTCAGTGGAACCCGGATCGAGGACGCCGGCGTGGTATCCCAGAGTAGACAGATCGCCCGCAGTGAACCGCCCTCGTCACCCACTGCAGCACCGAGCTCGGATCCCGGGGCCATGGTGACCGTCATGCCGCTGGTCGTCACCGGTGTCTGAACCGGATCCTCCATGGCGAACGTCCAGATCTCGCTCAGCCCCTCGTTCGCCAATGCCGTGTAGCCGTTCTGATCCAGCGCCCGGACCGACCACGCATACGTCTTCCCCGGCTCCAGCGGGCGCGCGCCAATCGGGTAGCGCAGCGCCGTGCCAAACGCATCGTGCTCTTCGTGGACCGGAATATTGGAGGCCAGCGCCTCTCCCGGCAGCTGACCCGGCAGCAGCTCGACGATCCGGACCGAATACGACAGCTGATAATCGATCGGGACCCGGACCGGCGCCCACTGGAACAGTGGCGCCTCGTCGGTAAACGCCATGCCGTTCTCTGGCGCCAGAAGCAGGGGAGGATCCGGGTACGCGATGAAGAAGTCCGCGCACGCCTCGGCCAGGACGAATCCGCTCAGCTCCACCGCGGCTGCACACGCCGTATAGTCACCTTCCGGCAACCGTCCGGTTCGCGCCGCGATCCGCTCGAGCGCCGCGTCGTGCGTACCGGTTCCGGCGAGTTCGTACGGCGAATCATATATAACGACCGCCCCGGCCGCGATCGTCTCCGGCTCCCCCGTGCCCCGCGCCAGCACCCGATTCATGCCATCCGTGATCGTAAAGAATATCCTCACGTCCTCCGGGCTAGCCGTGTGGTTCATTACGGTGAGGGAGCCAATGTCGGGATTGGCGTTCCAGTCGCTGTAGTATGGAGAGGGGAAGGGGTCGACATTGAGCATTACGTCCCAGGTCCCCTGGGCGCGGGTGGTGGACGGCAGCGAGCCGAGCGCGAGCACGGCCAGAATCGCGAGCAGCCCATTCTCGGGGCGCCTCATCTCAGCGTCCCTCGGCAGGGGAATCCGGGGAGAGCGGAAGACCGGGTTGGAGTGGCGTGGAGGCGAGCAGGGTCGGCAGGTCCAGCAGATTCTCCTTGAGGACGAACCCCTTGGCACCGGCCTCCTCGGCCGCACGGCGGTACGGGTCCGACCCGTGCGCCGTGACGATGATGACGTGCGCGCCTGGATCCACCTGGCAGATCGCGCGCGTCGCGGCGATCCCGTCCAGTCCGCCCAGCTCGATGTCCATGAGGACGCAGTCGGGACGGATGGCGGCATACGCGGCCACCGCTTTCTGCCCGTCCTCGCATTCGTGGATCATCGGGGCAACATCCTCCAGGAGGCTTCGAATCAGCGCCCGCATCGCCACGTTGTCCTCGACCAGCAGAACCACGGGCTTGCGATGGTGCGCCTCGTCGGCGGGCCTGTTGAGCATCGGTTCTGCCTCAGGCGCTGGCTGCGCCGACGAGGAGCTGGGGCGTAGGGGTCTGCTCTTCGATGATAGGGAGCCGCGGGGCCGCCGGAATCGGCAGTGACCCCCACGAAAGATGGGGGCTACCCCCTATGGAAGGTCGGGGTAGCCCCCTATTCGAGCAGCGCCTTGTGCTCCAGAGCGAACCGGAGCAGCCGCTGCGGTCCCGTGAGGCCGAGCTTCCGCGAGATGTGAGACCGATGATGTTCGATGGTCTTGACGCTGTTGCCGAGGGATCGAGCGATCTGCGCGCTCGTGAGGCCCTGCGCGATGAGCTTCAGCACGGCCTCCTCGGAGGGGGTCAGGTCGCCCAGTGCCATCACCTGGGAGGTCGCCATGTCCGCGTTCCGCTCGAGCAGGTCACCGGACATTGCCGGACTTATGTACGGCCTTCCCGAGGCGACCATGTGCAGACATGCCACGATCTCGGCCACCGCGCTATCCTTCAGCACATATCCTTTCGTGCCCAGATCGAGCGCACGTCGGAAGATCCCCGGATCGCGGTGGAGGGTGAGGATGACCACTTTGGATCCCAGTTCCTCGTCACGAATCGCCTCTGCCACTTCCAGCCCGCTCCTCTTCGGCATCTCGAGGTCCAGAACGGCGATGTCCGGGCGGTGGAGACGCACGAGCTCGAGCGCGCTATCGCCCTCGCCCGCCGCTCCAACGATGTTGAAGGTGCCCTCGGGCTCGATGACCTCGGCTAGCCCCCTGCGAAAGAGGGGGTGGTCGTCCGCGGTCACGATAGTGGTGAGCCTCGTCATGTGCCGCTCATCGCCGAGGCGGGGACGGAGAGCTCGACCCTGGTGCCGCGACCGGGCGCGCTTCGTACACGGAGGGTCCCCCCCAGGATACGGGCGCGCTCCGCCATGCCGGACAGACCGAAGCCCCCGTCGCCGTGGTGGTGCGCGGCACGCTCCGACCGGAACCCGCGGCCCCTGTCGCGCACCGCCAGGTGGATCTCTGCCCCGTCTTGCCAGACGCGCAGGGAGGCGGTGCGGGCGCCCGAGTGGCGGACCACGTTGTTCAATGCCTCCTGCACGATTCGGTAGAGATTGATCTCGCTCTCTTCCGGCATGAGTCCGTCGATCTCCTCGATCCTGGTGTCGAGGTCGATCCCGGATGTCGCAGCGAGGGCCTCCGCCATCGCGTGCAGTGCCGAGGAGAGCCCCAGGTGTCGCAGCTGGTGCGGCGTGAGGTCATGGACCAGCTCACGGATGCTCTCGAGGGCGCCACTCACGACATCGCAGATATGGTCGATCTGCTGTCTGACCTCGGGCTCCATGCCGGCGGAGCGCAGGGCGAGGAGCGCGCGGTTCCGCACGATCATGAGGTCCTGGCCGAGGCCATCGTGGAGCTCGGCCGCCAGTCGCAGGCGCTCGTGCTCCTGGCTCTCGATGAGACGGCGGGAGAACTGATCGGTGGCCTCTCGCTCCCGGCGCGCGGCGCCATCGCGCCGACGGACGAACCCTGCCAGGAGCAGCATCAAGCCGAGCCCCCCCGTCAATCGAGCCCACTTCGAGCTCCAGAAAGGAGGCACGACTCGGAGCTCCGTGGAGCTGGGCTTGCCCCACACACCATCGCGGTTCGCCGCACGAACCGTAAAACGGTAGGCGCCGGCGGGCAGTCGCGGATAGTAGGCAACCCTCCGTCTGCCCGCCTCGACCCAGCCGGCGTCGAAACCTTCCAGCCGATAGCGAAAGGTGACATGCTCGGGAGCGGAGAGACTGAGGCCGGCATAGCGGAACTCGACATTGGGCCGCCCCTCACCGCGCATGGCGACCTCCTCCAGCGGCTGTGACTCCCCATCGATGGTCACGCCCTCGACCCTCGCGGACGGCGCAGCCTCGACGCGTCGGCTCCGGGCCGGATCCACGACCGCCACGCCTTCCACCGTCGGGAACCAGAGGTGCCCACGCGGGTCCTTCCACGCCGCCGGCTGGAAGCCGCCGTTGGTCTCCGGATTCCGCAGGCCGTCACCCCGGCCGTACAGGACCGAGTGGACCCGCTCCAGCCGCCCTCCCACGAAATCCACCAACTCTCTTCTGGCCACACGGTAGATGCCGCGGTTGCCGCTCAACCAGAAATACCCCGCGTCGTCTTCCACGATAGCCGAAATCACATCGTCCGCGAGACCGTCCCGCCGGGTGATGGCGCTGAATACGCCATCGCGGAAATGGTTGATCCCGCCCCCGTACGTACCGATCCAAAAAGTGCCCTCATCATCCTCATGGATCGCACGGACGTGGCTCACCGACAGGCCGTCGCGCGTCGTGTAGGTAGTGAGCTGTCCGTCCGCCAGCCTGCTCAGCCCCCCCAGGGTACCGATCCAGAGCGCACCATCTCGGCTTTCGTAGATGGCGCGAACGCCGTCGTGGGGCAGGCCATCGGTCGTGGTGTAGATATGGCGGACGCTCCCATCTCGCACCTCCGCCAGGCCTCCGGTGCGCGTCCCCACCCACAGGGTTCCGTCACGACTCGTCAGCAGCGCGAGCACCACGCTGTCCGCGAGCTCCAGCGGGAGTTGGACCCGGAGCTCGCCCGTCGTCGGTAATTCACTCACCCCGCCCCCGTAGGAACCCTGCACTACGGAACCCGTGGGTCCCCTCCCCAGACTGAATACACACGGGTCGCCGTCCGGATCGGCGCGACTCCGAGGGTTCAAGGTGCGGACGGTTCGGCGCGATGGATCGATCTCATTTACTCCGCCACAGTTCGTCGCCACCCACAGGGTCCCGGCCGCGTCCCCGAATATCGCTGTCACCACATCGTGAGACAGACCGTGGGCCCGGGTGTAGGTGGTGAAAAGGTTTCGGCGAGTCCTGAGGAGACCGTTGGCGTTCGTTCCGAGCCACAGGTTCCCGTCGCTATCCATGTGCGCGGCCCGGACCCGGAATTCCTGCCGGCCGTTCGGCAGCGCGTACCGCCGGACCGGGGGACCGCTGCCATCCGGGCTAATGAAGAACAGTCCGTCATTAATGGTGCCCACCCAGTACCCGGACTCCTGGTCCTCCACGATGACCGACGGATTTGCGGGACCTTTGAACCTGCGCACACCGGTGCCGGAAACCCGCGCGGCGCCCAGCCGCAGACCCATCCACCGGCTGCCGCCGCTATCTTCGAGGAGCAACCGGCTCTCACCCTCGATCGGCGACAACCACCAGTGCCGGGCCGCCGGATCCCCGCCGGGAAGGACGAGCACTCGCCCCCCGAACACGTTCACCCACAGCGTGCCATCCGCGCCCTCGACAATGGACTCAACGAGCCCGAGAGGAGTGCCATCCACGGAATCGAAGCGGCCGAGCTTCCCGTCGGCGTACCAGTTCAGATCGCCTTTGTAGGTGCCGAACCAGAGGACCCCGCGGCGATCGGTGTGCAGCGTCTGGACCTCGCCGTGAGTCAACCCCTCCCCCGTGGCGTACGTCTCATATGCGCCGGCCGCGCTCCGTCGTAGCAGCCCGTTCTCCGTACCGATCCAGAGCCCGCCGTCCGGGGTGGTGGCCAGCGACAGGATCCGATCCACTACCGGCCGACCGGCTGAATCCGTCCGCTCCACGCGGGAGAACGCGCTGCCATCGAATCGGGCCAGGCCGCCGAATGTGCCGATCCAGAGGTATCCGTCCGGGGTCTGGACGATGGCATTGACGGAGTTCTGGGGGAGACCGTCCTCCGTGGTCCACTGGTCGACAGCGAATTCGGGCGGCGGGATCAGTGGTCTCGACTGCTGCGCACCCAGCTCTGCCGTCGCTGACAGAACCAGGACTGCACTCATGCACCAGGGGGGGAGGGTGTGGTGAGCCATTACACCTAAAGGTGTATCCTGTCCGCCGTACCTACAACTATCGCGTGACTGCCGTCGCCAGCAGGACCCGTCCCCCCGGAATTGGACGAGGCACGGGCCGCGCCGAAACGCGCGTCCCGTGCCCCGTCAGAAACCGTACGCCGGAAAACACGCCGAGAAGCGCGTTGCCCGACGCGCGCTCCTACCGGTCCGGCTTGGCCGGCTCGGAGATCTTCTCCACCGTCCGCTCCACTTCCTCGGCCGCCGAGTCCGGCATTTCCACCGCAAGGTCGGCCTGGGCGATGATGCCGATGATCCGGTCATCCTCCATCACGGGCACGCGCCGCACCTGACCGGCCTTCATCCGCTCCATGACAGTCTTCGTGTCATCGTCGGCGGTCACGGTGTACAGGTTGCCCTTCGTCATCTCGTTGCCGACGCGGCACTCGCCCGTGTCGTGCCCTTCCGCAACGTGACGGGTGGCGATGTCCCGGTCGGTGATCACGCCCCGAAGACGACGGCTGCTGGCGTCATCGACGACGGGCATCAGCCCGACATCCAGCTCGCGCATCCGCTGCGCCGCCTTCTGGACGGTGTCCTCCTCGGTGAGGCATTCCGGGTTCTCGGTCATGAGTTCGCGGGCCTTCATATCTTTCCTCCTACGCTCGTGTGGCGAGTCGATTCGGATCCATATAAGGTGCAATCGTCATGCCCGACGGGCGCCGGGATCCCGGCGCTACGGCTGCCTAGTACGCCGCGACTCCTGTAACGTCGTGTCCGAGAATGAGCGTGTGGATGTCGTGCGTGCCCTCGTACGTGTACACGCTCTCGAGGTTCGCCATGTGGCGCATGGCGGAGTACTCGATGAGGATGCCGTTAGCGCCGAGGAGGCGACGGGCCTCGCGGGCGGTCTCCGTAGCCATGTCCACCGTGGCGCGCTTGGCCAGCGACACCTGCTGTGGCCGCATCTTCCCGGCGTCCTTGAGGCGTCCCAGCTGGAGCGTGAGGAGCTGCGCCTGCGTGATGTCGGTGAGCATCTGCGCGAGCCGCGCCTGCTGGAGCTGCTTGCCGGCGATCGGCGTATCGCCGAACTGCACGCGCTGCTTCGAGTAGCTCAGCGCCTCATCATAGCAGGCCATGGCCGCGCCCACCGCGCCGAAGGCGATGCCGTAGCGGGCCTGGGTGAGGCACATGAGCGGGCTCTTCAGCCCTCCCGACTCCGGCAGGAGCGCGTCGGCGCCCACGCGGACGTCGTCCATATGCAGCTCGCTGGTGTCGGACGCCAGCAGGCTCAGCTTTCCCTTCTGGTCGCGTGCGCTGAAGCCATCGCTGTCCGTGTGGACGATGAAGCCGCGGATCGAGGAGACGTCGTCGATGTCGCCGGTCTTCGCCCACACGATCGCGATGTCGGCCATGGACCCGTTCGTGATCCACATCTTCGACCCGTTCAGGACCCAGCCGTCGCCGTCCTTCTTCGCGGTCGTGAGCATGCCGCCGGGGTTCGAGCCGAAGTCGGGCTCCGTCAGACCGAAGCAGCCGATGATCTCCCCCGCGGCCATGCCCGGAAGGTACTTCTCCCGCTGCTCCTCCGAGCCGAACTCGTAAATGGGATACATGCACAGCGCCCCCTGCACGGAGGCGAACGACCGGATCCCCGAATCCCCCCGCTCCAGCTCCTGCATGATCAGACCGTACGCCACGTTGTTGAGCCCCGCGCAGCCATACTTCTCCGGCAGGTTGGCGCCATAGATGCCCAGCTCGGCCATCTCCGGGATGAGCTCCTTCGGGAAGCGCTTCTCGATATACGCTTCCTCGATGATCGGCATGAGCGAGTCGTCCACCCACTGGCGGACGGTGTCGCGCACCATCCGCTCTTCCTCGCTCAGGAGCGAGTCGACGTCGTAATAGTCCACACCCTGGAATTTTGCCATCTTACAGTCCGTTCAGGTTGATCTGCGGGGGCCCTAACCTAATCGGTGGGCCGGGCCTTGGCGAGGTGGTGCGCGTTGCCGCAGGTGGCACGCCCTCTGCGGCAGCATCGGGGTCGAGAGCCAACATCCCCCTGAACCCACGGAAAGCCATGCGACTCATCGCAAGGATCGCCCCCGCCGCCCTTCTCCTCACCATCGCGGCGTGCGCCACCACGGCCGAGCGTCTCCCGATCACGGACGTTCCGGCAGGCAACTACGTGATGGTGGAGCCCGCATCCGACACCTACCAGGCCGTCTCCATCACCGACCGCGCCTACATGATGCGCGCGGGCGACCAGCTGATGGGCGGGGAGATGTGGGTGGACGCAGCGGGCGATCTTCACCTGTTGGCCACCGACGGTCCCTGCCTGGGGCAGGAGTCACTCTGGAGGTACGATTACGAGGGCCGTCGCATCACGCTGGATCTGGTCGAGGACATGTGCACCGCGCGGATGAACGCCCTGCCGGATCGCATCGTCTACGAGCGCCGCTGACGCGACGGGCGACCTAGCGCAGGTTGTCCAGCACGGCCGCGGCGAACTCATCCGTGCTCCCGGTGCCCCCCACGTCCCGCGTACGGCGGTCGTCGGGGCATTCCCGGAGGCAGCTGGTGAGGGCGCCGCGGATGCGGGTCGCCACCTCCTGCTGGCCCACGTGGTCCAGGAGCATGCACGCCGCCAGGATCTGGGCGGTAGGGTTGGCCACGCCCCGGCCGGCGATGTCGGGGGCGGATCCGTGGACCGGCTCGAACATGGCCGCGTCGGTACCGATGTTCCCACCCGGCGCCATCCCGAGCCCGCCGACCAGGCCGGCCATGAGGTCGCTCAGGATGTCCCCGAACATGTTCTCCATCACCAGCACGTCGAACTGATACGGGTTCAGGACCATGTTCATGGCGCACGCGTCGATGATCATGTCCTCGAACTCGATTCGGCCCTCGTACAGATCGGCCACCTCGTGGCCCACCTCCAGGAAGAGCCCCTGCGTGTACTTCAGGATGTTCGCCTTGTGGGCGATCGTGACTTTCTTCCTGTTGTTCGCCACGGCGTACTCGAACGCGTACTCCACGATCCGCCGGGCACCGAACCGGGTGATGATCATCACCGATTCCGCCGCCGCCTTCGGGTCGCCCTCGAGACCAATGTAGTGCTCCACACCGACATACAGCCCCTCGGTGTTTTCGCGGATCAGCACCAGGTCGATGTCCTCGTACCGACCGCCGGGCATGAGCGTTACCGCCGGGCGAACGTTGGCGTACAGGTCGAACTCCTTGCGGATCGCCACGTTGATCGACCGGAACCCCGACCCCACCGGCGTTGTCAGGGGGCCCTTCAGGATGAGCCCCGTTCGCTGCGCGGATTCCAGCGTCTCCCGGGGGAGCGGGTCATCCATCTCGTGGACGGCGGCCACGCCGGCCAGCTGCCGGTCGTACTCCAGGTCCGCCCCGGCCTCATCGAGGATACGGAGCGTCGACTCCACGATGTCCGGTCCGATCCCGTCGCCGGGGATCAGTGTTACGGTCGTGCTCATCGGTCCCTCAATTCACGTATTCAGGATTGTAGCGGAACTCGGTGCGCTCCTCGCTCCACTCCGTCAGCTCTTCGAGCTTGCGCGGGTTCTCCCTCCCGCCCTCGAGCGCGGTGCCGAGGATGTTCAGCGTGCGCCGCCACTGCACGTCACTCATGGCGTTCCTCCGCAGCATGGCCCGCGCCACCTCGTCGCCGTCGGGGAGTCGCGTGATGACCCGCACGGCGGCGATGCCCGGGTAGGCCTCGAAGAGGGACCGGGTCGACGGCGTCATCAGGTAGACGTACGGCCCCACCCGCGCCCACAGGGATCCGCCCCGCTCCAGCTGCCGGTACGGCTGCTCGACGTGCACCTCCACAATGTTCCCGCGGAGCCGAACCGAATCGATCCCGCGATACTCCGTGTAATAGGGCTCGACCTCCTCCACGGGCGGCGGCTCGGGCCCCTCCCGATCCAGGTACTCCCGCACGCGGTCGCACCCGCCGAGCATTACGAGGCCGGCCAGGCCGGCCGCCATCATGTATGCCTTCACTCCACGTCCTTCGTTTCGGTCCGGTCCCACTGTGGCCGCCACCTTATCAGGGCACAAGGCTCCGCGCCACCGCTTCGGCGAGGGTGGCCAGGGCCGCCGTACCCGTGGGGCTCGTCGGGCTCCGGGTCCGGTGCAGCCACAGGACCCTCCCACCGCGGATGTCCACCACCGCCATGGTCAGGTCGAGCTGGATGCCGGTGGAATCCGTTCGCTCCTCGAGCGACACCGGCACCAGTGCGAGGTTCGCGTCCACCACCGCACCGAGCTGCCGCAGCGCGCCGTAGAGCGGGTCTATGATGCGACGGTCGTTCCCGCCCATGTCCAGCACCGGCCGCTGGAGCGACGCGAGCCGCAGTCGCCACGCGGGCGCACGGTCCGCCGCCGCCTGGAGCTCGGCCGGCAGCAGCCACTCGACGGCGGGCAGCGCGTCCTGCAGCCAGTAGGCGAGCTCGGCATCCAGCTGCTCCGGTCCCGGCGTCTGCACCGGCAGGAGCATGACGCGCTCACCGGCGAGGTTGGGCGCGGCAGGGGCGGGGCCGGGCGCGCGCTCTGCGCTCCGGCCGCCGCAGGCCGCCGCCAGGGCGAGCAGCCCGAGCACGAGCGCCGTCCGGAGAGGGTGAGTCATCGCGCTCACCGGTGCGACCAGCGCGGCTCTCGGCCCTCGCGGTGCGCGCGGATCCCCTCCCCGGCGTCCTCCAGGTCCATGAGCTCCCGGAGGTACAGGTTCTGGACCCGGTAGAGTGCTTCCTCGTACGTCGAGTAGTACGCCTCGTACTGCGCGCGCTTGGCGAGCTGGAGCACGGGGCCGCTCTTGGCCGTGAGCTCCGCGACGAACCGGTCGAGCGCCTCGTCGAACGAGCTCTCCTCGAAGATCCGGTTCACCAGCCCCACGTCGTACAGCTCCCCGGGCGTAATCTCGTTGCCGGTGAGGATCCACTCCATCGCGCGACGACGGGGCACGACCCTGGGCAGGATGATGGTGGCGATGTGCGGGATGAGCCCGCGGTCGATCTCCGGCAACCGGAACGTGGCGTTCCGGGAGGCGACGATCAGATTGCAGCCCAGGGCGAGTTCGAACCCGCTGCCCCACGCCGGTCCCTGCACGGCGGCGATGGAGACCATGTCGATCATCCGGATGGTCTCGAAGATCCGGCTGTACACCTGGAGCATCCGCTGGAGGCGCTCCCTGCCGTGGTCGGCCAGGTCGAGACCGCGGCAGAAAATGGACTCGCTGCCCCGGATGACCAGCACCTCCACGAGCCCACGGTTTCGCAGGTCCAGCAGACCCTCGTTGATCTCCTCCATCATGTCGATGTGGAGGAGGTTCTCCGGAGGACGCTCGAGCGTCAGCGTCGCCGACCGCTCGCGTTCCTCGATCCGTATGTGGTCGTACCCCATGGCATCGTCCTACAGTAGGTGCCCGCCATCGACCGGGATGACCGCGCCGGTGATGTGCCGGGCCTGCTCGGAGCAGAGGAAGAGCACCACGTGGGCCACGTCCTGCGGTCCCCCGAGTCGGCCGAGCACGCTGTGCTCCCGTGCCTCGTCCAGGATCTCGGCCGGCACTGCATCCGTCAGGCGCGTCGTCCGGATGTACCCGGGTGCGACGGCGTTCACATTCACGTTCGAGGGCCCCAGCTCCACGGCCGCGGAGCGCGTCAACCCCAGCAGGCCCGCCTTCGAGGCCGCGTAGTTGGCCAGCCCGAACTCCGGCCGGATCCCGTGGATCGAGCTGATGTTGACGATCTTGCCATCCTGCTGAGCGCGGAAATCAGGGGCCAGGGCCCGGATCATGTTGAAGGCCCCCGTCAGGTTCGTGCCCAGGACGTCCGCCCACTCCCCGTCGCTCATGCGCCAGAGCGCACGGTCCCGACCGATCCCGGCGTTGTTCACCAGGATATCGATCCGACCGAGCTCCTCGCGGGCGCCGTCCACGAACTCCTTCACGGCGTCCGGGTCGCGGACATCGCATTCCTGGTGGAAGACCTTGACCTCGAGCTGCCGCAGCTCGAGGGCGGTGCGCTTCGCCTCCTCCCGGCCGCTCGCGCTGCCCAGGTAATTGAAGGCGACGTTCACGCCATGCCGGGCGAGCTCGAGAGCCGTGGCGCGGCCGATCCCCGTGGAGGCCCCCGTCACGACGGCTCCGCGACCCCTCAGGTCCGCGAACCACGTGGCGGGGCGCGGCTGCGACTCCTCGACGACCTGGGCCAGGAGTTGCTCGAGGACCTCCACCTCGTCCACCACCTGGTGGCCGGGACTGGTGCCCGGTTCGGGGTCCCCGTTCGTACGGGCGCCCGGCGGTTTCGGGGCGGGCTCGTCCTTCGACATGGACCCCCTTTGCTGACCGGGCGAGATGAGTGGGCGGACCGGCGCAGAATGGGACCGCCCGGGGGCAGTGTCAAGCGAGAGCGTGCCCCTCAGCCGGCCGCCTCACCCTCCCCGTCATCCGTCTTGCGCGTCCGGTGGAAGGCGTGCTTGATCGTCTTGCCTTCCACCATGAAGACCACGTCCTCCGCCACGTTCGTCGCGAGGTCCGCGATCCGCTCGAGGTTCCGGGACACCAGGATCAGATCGATCCCCGCGCCGATCTTCCGGGGCTCCTCCATCATGTGCGTCAGCAGGATCCGGAACACGTTCTCGTGCAGCTCGTCCACCCGGTCATCGCGTTTCCCGATCTCCCGGGCCAGCTGTGCGTCGGAGCGGACGAAGGCATCCAGCGCGTCATTGAGCATGTCCGTGGCCAGCCCCGTCATCTCCTCCAGCTCGGGTAGCTGGGGCAGTCTCGGCGCCTCCACGACGAACTCCAGGACCTCGGCGATGTTGACCGCATGGTCGCCTACCCGCTCCAGGTCGTTGCCGATCTTCATGGCCATGGTGATGAACCGGAGGTCGCGGGCCATGGGCTGCTGGAGGGCGAGCAGGCTGATGGCCTGGTTGTCCACGGCCATCTCCAGCTTATCGATCTCCACGTCGCTCCTCTTCACCTGCCGCGCGAGCTCCACGTCGCGCTCCAGCAGACTTTGCACCGCCAGCGCCACCTGCCGCTCCGCCAGCCCCGCCATCCGCACCAGCGACTCCTTCAGCCGGTCCAGCTCCGTCTCGAAGTGCCGGTGCTGCTTCATCCGAACCTCCCGGTAATGTAGGACTCCGTGCGCTCCTCCACGGGGTTGGTGAAGATCCCGTCCGTCTCACCGTACTCGATCAGCTCCCCCATGTACAGGAACGCCGTAAAGTCGGAGATCCGCGCCGCCTGCTGCATGTTGTGGGTCACGATCACGACCGAATAGTCCTCCTTCAGGTCGAAGATGAGCTCCTCGATCCGCTGGGTCGCGATGGGGTCCAGCGCAGACGTGGGCTCGTCCATGAGAATCACCTCCGGCTCGATGGCCAGCGCGCGTGCCACTACCAGCCGCTGCTGTTGTCCGCCCGAGAGGCCCAGCGCTCCCTCGTGCAGGCGGTCCTTCACCTCGTCCCACAGCGCCGCCTGCCTCAGCGACCGCTCCACCAGCTCCGCCATATCCCCCTTGAATCCGTTGATCCGTGCGCCAAACGCCACGTTGTCGTAGATCGACTTAGGGAACGGGTTCGGCTTCTGGAACACCATCCCGATCCGCCGGCGGACGTCGACGGGGTCCACGTCGGGGCCGTACAGCGACTCACCGCGAAACCGGACGGCGCCTTCCACGCGCGCCGCGGGGACCAGGTCGTTCATCCGGTTGAAGCAGCGCAGGAGCGTGCTCTTGCCGCACCCGGATGGGCCGATGAACGCCACCACCTGCTTGCGCGGGATCTTCAGCGTGATGTCCTTCACCGCGGCCTTGTCACCGTACCGGACCCACAGGCCCTCCGTCTCCAGTACCGCGTCTCCGGGCGGCGTGATGATGGACCCTCCGGTGGCCTCTGTCGTGGAATCCGTCATTCGCCCCTCGACTTCTGGAAATGGTTTCGCAGCCAGATGGCGCCGGCATTCATGCTCAGGAGGACCAGGAGCAGAACGACAATGGCGCTGGCCGCCAGCTCGTGGAACTCCGCCTGCGGACGTCCGATCCAGTCATAGATCTGGATGGGCAGGACCGTGAACGCGTCCAGCGGTCCGGCCGGCAGGAACGCCACGTAGCCGACGGCGCCGATCACGATGAGCGGTGCGGTCTCCCCGATGGCCCGTGACAGGGCCAGGATCGTGCCGGTCATGATGCCGGGGAACGCCTGCGGCAGAACCTGCCGCGAGATTGCCTGCCAGCGCGTGGCGCCAAGGGCGTACGCGCCGAATCGATAGCTGGGCGGAACCGCGCGGATCGCCTCCTGCGCCGCAATGATGATCACGGGCAGGATGAGCAGCGCCAGCGTGGCGGCCCCGGCCAGCAGGCTTCGACCCATGGCCATGGCGCGCACGAACACCGCCAGCCCCAGGATCCCGTACACGATGGACGGCACGGCGGCCAGGTTGGAGATGTTGAGCTGGATGATCCGCCGGAGCCGGTTATTGGGAGCGTATTCTTCCAGCCAGATCGCCGTCCCCACGCCCAGCGGGAAGGAGAGGGCCGCGGTGAGGCCGAGGATCCAGAGGGACCCCACCACCGCCGGCCAGACACCCGCGCGAGCAGCGATCCGGGAGGGGAATGAGGTGATGAAGGACCAGGACACCCCGCCGATCCCGTCGGAAATCAGGTCGAAGAGGAGCACGACGAGCATGAGCACGCCGAAGAGTGTGGCCCCCATGGCCACCGCGGCGAACACCCTGCCCGTCCGGTGCCTCTGCCGGATCCGCGGGTCGTATTCCGCGGCATCGGTGAGCGTGGAGTCGAGTCGTGCGCGCGGGACGCTCACTCGTACACCTCCCGAAAGCGTCGGAGGATCAGCAGGCTGATGGCGTTCATGGCGAGCGTGATCAGGAAGAGCACCAGCCCCACGGCGAAGATGGTCTTGTACTCGATGCTCCCGTACGGCGTCTCACCGCGACTCACCTGCACGATGTAGGCGGTCATGGTCTCGATGCTGGTGAACGGGTTCAGCGTCAGCTTGGGCGTGGCACCCGCCGCGATGGTCACCGCCATCGTCTCACCGATCGCCCGCGACAGCGCCAGGATGAACGACGCGATCACGCCCGACAGCGCCGCCGGGAACACCGTCCGCGTCGCCACCTCGTACTTCGTCGCCCCCAGCGCGAACGCCCCCTGCCGGAGCGAGTCCGGGACCGACGACAGCGCGTCCTCCGACAGCGAGGATACCAGCGGGATGATCATGATCCCCACCACGATGCTCGCGCTGGCCGCGTTGAAGATATCGGTACCCGGCACCACCATCCGGATCAGCGGCGTGACGAAGGTCAGGGCGAAATAGCCGTACACCACCGTTGGGATCCCCGCCAGGATCTCCAGCGCCGGCTTCACGACCTTCCGGATCCGCCCGGGGGCGTACTCGCTCAGGTAGATGGCGATGAGGACGCCCAGCGGCAGCGCCACGACGGCCGCGCCCACCGCCACGAGCACCGACCCGGCCACGAGCGGCAGAATGCCGAAGCTCTGCGGCCGGATCAACGGCGCCCAGCGGGTCCCCGTGAGGAACTCCCACGGGGACACCTGGAGAAAGAAGCCCACGGACTCCTCCACCAGCACCACCACGATCCCGAGGGTCGTGAGGATGCTGATGACGCTGAACAGCAGGAGCACGCCGCCGATGGCTCGCTCCGTGGCGCGCCGGCGGCGACGGCTCGGTGGCGCCCAGCGGGATTCAGCTTCCGCCGGCAAGCTCATCGATCCGGCTCAGGTTCTGATCATAGTCCGTCGCCGACAGCGGGACGTACCCGGCCGCCGGCACCAGCTCCTCGGCCTGGTTCATGTAGAACTCCACGAACGAGCGGACCTCGGGACGCGCCAGCGCGCTGCCCTTCACGTAGATGTAGATGGGGCGCGCGAGCGGTGTGTAGCTCCCGGACCCAATGGTCTCGCGCCCGGGGTCCACGCAGCCGTTGCCGCCGTCCACCGCCACCGCCTTCAGCTGCGTCGGGTTCTGCTCGTAGTAGGCAAAACCGAAGTACCCGAGGGCGCTCGCGTCACCGGCCACACCCTGCACGAGCACGTTGTCGTCCTCACTCGCGGTGTAGTCCTGCCGGCTCGCGCCGTCCTCACCCATGATCACCTCTGTGAAGTAGTCGAACGTGCCCGAGTCCGTACCGGGGCCGTAGAGCTTGATCTCCTGGTTCGGCCACTCGCTCCGCACGTCCGACCACATCTGGATCTCGCTCCCGGGTCCCCAGATCCGGCGCAGCTCGTCCACCGTCAGGCACTGCACGAAGTCGTTCGCAGGGTTGGTCACCACCGTGATGCCGTCCATGCCCACTTCGAGCTGAATGGGCTCGATCCCGTTCTGCTCGCACAACGCTTCCTCCGACGGCTTGATCGGTCGCGACGCGTCGCTGATCTCCGTCTCGCCGGCACAGAAACGCTGGAACCCGCCGCCCGTGCCCGACTGCGACACGGTCACCCGCACGCCACGGCCCTCCTGCGACATCATGAACTCCTCGGCCATGGCCTGACTCACGGGGTACACGGTGCTCGACCCATCGATCTGGATGCGACCGCCGCCCTCGGCACCGCCGTCCCCACCACCGCACGCCGCCATCGAAAGGGCGGCCACCAACGGGACCAACCGGTTCAACATCTTCATCACTCGCCTCCATTGCTGTAGAGAACCATCCGACTCATTAGAAGTACACCTGGATCTGCGCCACGAGGGCGAGCTCCGGGTCCAGCGCGTCGCTCTCCGGCACGTACACATCGCCGTTCAGCATCAGGCGGTTGCGGCCGTCGAAGTACAGGTTCAGCCCCGGCGTCACCAGGAACCCGGCATCGTCCGCCGCATCCGTGGACGGGTCCGCCCAGCCGAGCCGGAGCACCGGCTCCAGGCCTTCCACCCTGCCCTGCCGCGGCGCGAACCAGCTCACCAGCCCGTGGAGACCCATCATTGTCGGGAGCTCCGGCCCCGCCGACACCAGCGGATCGTCCCCCATCATCCACTCGGCCCGCGCGTGCAGCCCCGGCTCCCGGAATCCGCCCCAGCTGGCGTCCAGCTCCAGCGCCTTCCCGTAGACCTCGTCGGAGCCATCGAACAGGCCCGTGGGCTGTACACTCAAACCGGCGCCGATCACCAGCGGTGTGGCACCCGACCCGACGATCCCGCCGAGGTCGTACGTCACCCGGCCCGCGTACGCCTTCGTCCCCGCCGTCTCCTTCGTGTTCGCACCCTCGCCGTTGAAGATGCCCACGGCGTAATCCGCGCCGCCCAGTCCGCCGTGGAGCATGACCCCCACCTGCCGGCCCAGATACCCGGACTCCGACAGCAGGTACTGCGACTCCGCCGGCACCCCCACCACCTCGGACAGCCCACGGATTCGCACACCTCGCTCGATCGTGCGGATCTTTGTGCTGCTCTCCAGCTCGAACACACCGAACGGCTTCTTGAACTGACCCGCCCGGATCCCTACCTGATCATCCAGCGCCAGGTCGATGTAACCGTCGGTCAGACGCGCGCCGCCACCCGCGAAATCGGCCTCCACCTTCCCGGTGATCCACTCCCCGTACGCGAGCTCCGCGCCGAACCGGACCCGCCGCGTCTCGAACGCCGACGACGCGGGCGCCACCGCCACGTCCTCGTCGTCCACCAATGTGGTGTTCAACTGGACCTGGACCCGCCCCGTCAGGTCGACCTGGAGCGGGCCGGCCGTGACCTGCTGCGCGGCCGCGGGGGCCGCGAGCAGCGCCAGCGCGAGCAGCGCGCTCCATCCCGGGACCGCTTTCCCTGTCATCGACGCCATCTCTCATCTCCGCGTTGGTGTGTAACGAGCTGCACACAGAGATAGCGGTTGATCCGTGAGACTCCGGTCACGGCCATGTAACAACGCGGTAACGGGATCGGGCGCCCGCTCAGTGTCTGCTCACCGCGAGGGAGTCGGACCAGGGCGAGTCGCGGGTCGGATCGAAGAAGATGAGCTCGTCCGGATCGTGAAGGCGCGGAGCGGGTGCCAGGAGGGGGCGTGGTGCAGCTCCGGGTCGAGGTTGAGGAGGTCGATGGCCCGGTCGTCACGGCGCTGTGCCCAGCTGAGGAGCGCGGAAGCGAGAATGCGTGCGGCCTCCGGCGAGGCGGCCTCGAGGGAGGAGCATTCCAGACGGAGGCGCACGCTCTGGTAGTCACCATCAGCTGTTCTCCACGCCGCGCGCCATGTGCGCGTCCAGCGCGCCCCCCAGCCGAACGCAGCAGGAGCGACCCCTGCGGAACGTGCGATTCCGGCTTCGCGATCCACGTGCGTCTGCACGATGCCTCCCCATCAGACGGTGAGCGGGGCTCGGCGAGCTCCCGTGCCGTACGATCGCGGGGAGCGATCTCGTGGGGGTCACACGTCCGTAGCGGGCGGGAAACGCCAGGCCGGAGAGCCCGCGCGCGCTCCGCTGCGCGTGTCAGTCGCGAGGCCTGGGCAGCCTCAGTCGGAAGGTGGTGCCCCTGCCTAGTACGCTCTCCGCGCTGACCGCGCCGCCCATGCTCTCCACCATGTGCTTCACGATGGCCAGCCCCAGCCCGGTGCCGCCCTCCGCCCGGGAGCGTGCGGGGTCGACGCGATAGAAGCGCTCGAAGATGCGCGGCAGGCTGTCGCGGGGGATGCCGGCGCCGGTATCGCTCACCTCGACCACCAGCCAGTCGCCCGCCGGCTCTACGCGAGTGGCCACCCGGATCCGGCCGCCGGCATCGGCGCTCCTGCCGGGCTCCCGGGCGGGGGTATAGCGGAGGGCGTTGTCGAAGAGGTTCGCGAAGATCTGCTCCAGCGCCTGCGGCTCGGCCAGGGCGCGATCGTCGTCCTGGCCGTCGACGTCGAAGACGACGCCACGGTCGGAGGCGCGTTCCGCGAACGGGGCCCAGGCGGCGCGCGCGGACTGCCCCACCGAAACGCTGCGGACATCCGGCTGCCAGCCCCCGGCCTCGATCCTGGAGAGGTCCAGGAGGTCGTCTACGATGCTCTGGAGCCGGTTGGCGTTCCGTGAGATGGTCTCGAGGAACTGGCGTCGCTCGGGATCGGGCAGGTCATCGGCGAGGAGCGTGTCGGCGTACCCGCGGATGGACGTGAGGGGAGTCTTGAGCTCATGGCTCGCGTTCGCGACGAAGTCCCGCCGGACCTCCTCCAGTCGCCGCAGGTCGGTGAGGTCGACGAGGGTGGCCACCGCTCCGCCGCCCCGCTGCGGCGCCACCGCGGCGAGGATCCTGCGCTCGTCGAGCAGCACCTCGAGAGGCGCGGTCGGCGTCCCCGCCGCGGCCTGCTCGATGGCCCGGCGAAGCGGCTCGTCCCGGACGAGCGACGACACGCGCTCGCCCAGCGCGTCGCCCGGCACCCCCAGCAGCCTGCGGCCCGCCGGATTGACGCGCTCGATCCGACCTTCCCCGTCGGTCTGTAGGATCCCCTCCGACACGGACTCGAGCAGCCGGTTCAGCTCCGAGCGCTTCGACCGCTCGGCGACCAGGCGCTCCCCGAGCTCGGCCACGACCCGCTGCATTCCGCGCAGGGCATCCTGGACCTCGGCGATGGGAGAGGCCGCCGGCTGTGCGGTCGGCGTGGGGCCCTCGGCAGAGCCGCCCGGGCCCGTGGCCGGAGCCGCCACCGCCTGCATTCCGCGTAAGGGCCGCACAATGAGCCCGGCCAGGAGCGCGCTCAGCGCCACGGCGAGCGTGGTGACCACGATGCCGGCGAGCGTGACCGCCGCCACCGCGTCCCGCACCGCCCGCTCCCGCGTGAGGCCGGGGACCGTCATGAGGGCGTCCCGCACGGCGCCCGCCACACTGGCGGCGGATACGATGAAACCGCCGGCCACGAGCAGGCCCACGGTCAGCGGGAGGATGAGCTGGAGGCGGAGTCGCATCAGCCAGGCGGCTCGGTGCGGAACCGATAGCCGAAGCCGCGAACCGTCTCGATATAGTCGCCGGCCTCGCCCAACTTGCTCCGCAGTCGCTGGATGTGCATGTCCACGGTGCGTGTCTCGATCTGTACGCGGATGTCCCATGCCAGCTCGAGCAGCTGCCGCCGACTCTGCACCCGACCCTTCCGCTCCATCAGCGCCACCAGCAGCCGGTACTCGGTAGGCGTGAGGTCCACCGGCTCCGAGTCCACCAGGACCGTCATGGCCGACGCGTCCACCGCGATGGGTCCGCCCCGGAGCAGCCGACCGGATCCGGCCACGGCCGCCGCCCGCACCCGCCGCAGCACGGTGCCGATCCGCAGCACCAGCTCCTGCGGGCTGAACGGCTTCGTCATGTAGTCGTCGGCGCCCAGCTCCAGACCCCGGATCCGATCCGACTCGTCGCGGCGCGCCGTAAGCACGACCACGGGGACATCGGAGAGGGAGGGCTGGCGCCGGATCTCCTCCAGGATCTCGTAGCCGGAGAGCCCGGGCAGCATGAGGTCCAGCACGACCAGGTCCGGGCGCTCGTTGCGCACCGCCTCGAGCGCCTCGTCCCCGGAGCCGACCGTCCGGACCCGGAAGCCCTCCTTCGTGAGGTGGTACGCCACCAGCGCCGCGATATCGCGCTCGTCCTCCACCACGAGGATCTGCGCCGAGGCTGTCTGCGCTGCCGTCATCCGCTCGCCCTCCGTCGCTCTGGCCCGTTGCGTAGGGGACCCGATCCGTCCCCTATACATGGAGATACCGGCGGTCCGTCATAATCGGGTAACGGCAATGTATCATCAACATCACGATGAGGGTCATCGCTCTGCCGCGGCGCCGTGGAACGCGGGAGCCCCCTCCCCCGCGCGGCCGGGGAGGGGGGCTCCAGGTCATGGCTTTCGGCGGCGCTAGTTGCGAGCCCAGGTCGTCCAGCCTGCGTACCAGGGGTTGTCGGTGCCCGGCTCCACGGCGCCGATGTAGTCGGCTGCGGTGAACCAGCCCCCGCCGGGGACGTCCGCGGCCGAGAGCCCAGCCTGGCTCATCAGGTCCGCTGACGGAACCAGATCGGGCATGGTGCCGGAGGCCCAGTCGGCGGCCGCCGCCATGCCGAGGCTGAGGCCGGCCGGATCGCTCCAGATGTCGCTCCACGCGGCCAGACAGGTGTTCTCCTCCGAGTCGGCCGCGTCGTTGTGCAGGAAGTCGTCGTTACCGGCGAACAGCACGTTCATGAGGTTGAACGTGTCGTCGCTGCAGAGGCCGACCGTGGTCGGGTCATCGACCCGCAGCCCGTCGGTGAAGCCCCGGACGATCCCGTTGGCCACGGTCCCCGCCGTGCCGCGACGGTACCGCATGCCCAGGGACGTTCCGTTGCCGATCAGCGTCACGTTGTAGATCATCGGGTTCGTGAGCGGCGTAGCCGTGTGCTCGTCCTCGTTGCCGTCCACTTCGAACCCGGTGTCGGACTGCCCGACGTCGTCCGGATCCTGGAGCGCCAGCCAGAACTGACCGTAGCCCTGCCAGCCGGTGGAGTAGTCGAACGAGTCGTCCTGGGCGCCGGTGACCAGGGCGTGGGAGATGTTGACGGTGCCGCCGAAGAGCTCGATTCCGTCGTCATCGCCCATGTGAGCCTGGATGTAGTCGATCTCGGTACCGCTGCCCACGCCGTTCAGCGTCAGGGCGTTGACCTCGTTGCCCAGGCTTACCTCGTACCCGGCATACTCGATCCGGATGTACCTTAGCGAGCCACTGTCATCGCCGGTATCCGGCTCGGTCCCCGCCTCGTTGCCGTACTCGGCCGAGATCCCCTCGGAGACGCACCGGTCGCCCGCGGAGCGCGGGAAGTTGCAGTTGGAGTCTCCGTTGATCACCACGCCCGCCCAGTCACCTCGCGAGCGGCTGCCGACGGGGTTTGAGCTCGTGAAGACGATGGGGGCCTCGGCCGTCCCCTCGGCGATCAGCTGCCCACCGATCTTCACCAGGAGCGCCGTCGGGGTCGTATTGGCGTCGCCGAGGATCAGGGTGCCCGGCTCGATCGTCAGCACGCCGCCATCCTCGACGGACACGATTCCGCGGAGGATGTAGGTCGTGTCCGCGTGGAAGGTGCGGCTGCCGGTGATCTGCCCCGACACCGCGACATCGGTGATTACCTCTTCGATGACCACGGTCACCGGGTTGCTCGGCTCCGAGTCGTCCGCGCCCATGGCCACCACCACGTAGGTGTACGCCGCGCCAGGGGTCAGATCCGCGTCGGTGTAGGTGGTGGCGGTCAGGTCGTCGGCGATGGTCGAGAGGGCGCCGCCCTCGCTGCTCCGTTGGACCCGGTACGTCGTAGCTCCGGCTACCGTCGTCCAGGTCAGAACCACGCCCGCGTCCGTCTCCTGCACGGAGAGCGATGGCGGATTGAGCAGCACGATCCCGGTGCCGTCATCGTCGCTGCACCCGGCGAGCGCGAAGCCGACCAGGGCGAGGAGACAGAAGCTTGCGATCTTGCGGAACAGCGGCATTGGCTATCCTCCGATTGTGTTCAGTGAGTGCAGCGACAGCGGGGCGGCCGAGCGCCGCCCCAGCGGGTCGATCATCCGCCCAGATCCCAGCTGGCGGAAAACGAGAACACGCGGCCCGGGTCGTACCACCGGACCACACGGCCGGCCTGGGTGAACTCGACCTCGGAGCCGAGCAGGTTCCTGGCTCCGAGCTTGGCGGAGAGACCGCGTCCGAGCGGCTGCTCGATCACCAGGTCCAGCACTCCCCGCGCTTCCTCGTAGATGTCGGGAAGCGTCCGGGCGCCGACGGCGTCGATGCGCTCGCCGATCCGGTTGTACATCAGCGTCAGGTTCGTCCCCAGCCTCGACTGCAGGTAGCCGAGTGACACGTTCACGGTGTAGGGCGACTGCCCCTGGAGCGGCCGCTCCCTGCGGATCAGGGTGAAGTACCCCACCTCCTGCTCCAGCGGGAGCCAGACGGCCGCCGAGTCACCGGCCGAGACCTCCGACCGGATCAGTGAGACGTTCGTGTTCAGAGACAGCGTCTCCAGCGAACGGGCGATGAACCCGAGGTGGGTCCGCAGCTCGAGCTCGACCCCGTAGTTCTCCGCGGAAGCCGCGTTGACCCACGTCTTCACCAGCTCGTTGCTCGGGAGCGCGGCGGCCTCGATGGGCCCGTCGAACTTCTTGTAGAAGCCGCTCATTGCCACGAGTGAGCCGAGGGTCGGGAACCACTCCCAGCGCACGTCGTAGTTCTCGATCCGCGTACGCTCGAGCGCGGGGTTCCCGATGGTCAGGAAGCCGCCGGCATAGTCGGTGAACCCGAACGGCGCCATTTCCCGGAACTGCGGACGGGCCAGCGTGCGGGACGCGGCCAGTCGGACGTTTATCCCGTCCGTGACCTGGTACGTGAGGTTCACGCCGGGGAGCAGGTCCGTGTTCGAGTTCTCGGCGGGTGCCAGGCTGTCGGCGATGGTGACGAAGCGCGGGACCGGCTGGACGAGCTGATCGGAGTCCTCGAGCCTTGCTCCACCCACGATTCTGAGGCGCGGGAGCAGCTCGACGTCCAGCAGCGCATACCCGGCCGTGATCGTCTGGTCGGCGTGGTAGTTGTCCTCGGGGAACGTGACTTCCTGGATCGCCAGGCCGTGCGGGCCGATGTTCTCGGCCGTGAACAGCTGGTTCGGCGGGAGCTGGAGCGTCTCGAGGGGGAGCGAGCCGGCCAGCTCGAACCGGAAACGTCGCAGGAAGTTCTCCCGATCCGAGTAGTCCCCGGTCCCGCCGAACGAAAGCGTCGCCGGCAGCTTCCGGAACTCGAACGGCACCGACACATCGACGCCGCCACCATAGGTCCACTCCTTCAGGTCGGAGTGGAAGATGCTCCCGCTCTGCTTGGCGACCGTGTAGGTCAGGACGCCACCCCGCTCCCGGTAGACGGCGTCCCGGGTGTTCGGCTCATAGCGCCGAGCGCGCGAGACCGCGCCCCGCCACTCCACGCGCGCGTCCCCGAGCCACGGCAGCAGGTGCCGGCCCTTGAGCTGGGAGGAGAAGAGCGACTGCGACAGGTACTGGACGCGGTAGTTGGCGGCGAGGGAGCCGAAGTCCTGGTGCTCGCCGACGAGGTAGCGGGCGTTGTCCGAGGACGTCCGGTTGTAGATCGCCGAGAGCGACAGCCGGTTCGATGGCGTGACGTCCACCGCGAGATTGAAGAGCCCGCCGAGCTCGCCGCTCCGGGTCGTCGAGGTGCCGGTGTAGTCGACTTCGGGGGTCTCCGCCGCCTTGAAGACCCGCTCGATCAGGTCGTCCCTGTGGCTCCAGCCTGTGGACTGGTTCACGGCCACCAGGTACCCCACGGGCATGTCGCCTCCGCGCAGCCCGACCTCGTTCCCCAGGGCCAGGCTGAAGCTCTGCGGCACGCCAATGCTGGTGGGCTCACCCGCCCACGGGCCGACGAACTGCTCCCCGATCCGCTCCAGCGCCTCGTCCGTATGCGGGGGGTTGTCGATCCGATCCGGCCCGACGGCCGGCAGGACCCGGCTGCCGCCCGGCACCGCCAGGAAGTCCAGGCTGCCGCCGCCGTACATGAGGCCGGTCCGGCCCGTCGATTCGCTGTGGTAGGACGTGCCCAGGCCGATCTTGAACAGCTGCTGGGCCGGGAAATCCCGGGTCCGGATCTGCACCAGTCCGCCCGCGTAGTCACCCGGCTGGTTCGGCGAGTACGTCTTCGCCGTGACGACGCTCTCCAGGAAGTCCGAAGGGACGAGGTCCAGAGGCACGGTCTTCCTGTCCGGCTCCGGGGACGGCAGCGCGGAGCCGTTAAGCGTCGCGGAACCGTACCGCTCTCCCAGCCCGCGCACGTAGACGTACTTGCCGTCGACCACGCTCACGCCGGGCGATCGAGCCAGAACCGCCGCCGCGTCACCGTCCGTCGACCGGGCGATCTGCTCCCTGCCGATCGCGTCCACCACCACCGGCGACTTGCGCCGCTCGCCCAGCAGCGCCGTGGTACTGCCGCGCTCGATCGACGCGCTAACCGTGATCCCCTCGACCGCCACCGCCTCCGGCGAGACGGAGATGTCCAGGCTGGTCGTCGCGCCCGCGGTCACCTCCACGCCGGTCACCCTCTTCCGACCGAACCCGACCACTTGCGTCACGAGCGTGTACGACCCGGTCGGAACACCGCGGATCAGGTACCGCCCGTCCATGTTGCTGAGGGCGCCGCCATCCGTCCCCTCGAGCTGGACATGCGCCCCCGGAATCGGCTCACCCGTCTCGTCGCTGACCACGCGTCCGACGATGACCCCGGTGCCGCCGATGGTGCCCATGCCCTGGGCCAGCGCAGAGTCCGCTACGAGCCCCGTGACGAGAGCGAGAACGACGAGCCCGCGACCGATCACGCGCAGGCACGCCCGGGAGCGCTCGAATCCGCCGGCCCCGGCTGGTATATTGGTGATCGTCAACGTGTCCTCCTGTTCCCCATGGGGTCCTGCCTTGGGTTGTATTCGACGACTGCGTTCCATCATTTCTCTGCTCGAAGGATGGCCGGAGGATGTCACGCCGAACGGCGGCTCCGGTAACGTGGACGTAACGTCGGCATCCCGTGCCGATCCGGGCGCTCCGGCGGGCACCAACGTTTTCCCGAGCGCGTGCGTCATCCCACTGTGACGGAGGATGCCGGTCTGGTCCGACGCGCTCTGGTGGGCGATGAGCGCGCGTTCGAGACGCTGGTCCGACGCTACAGCGGACCGGCCTTCTCCATCGCGCTCGGGATCATGAAGGAGCCGGCGGATGCGGAGGACGTGGTCCAGGATTCGTTCGTGAAGGCGCTGGAGCGGCTGGAGGACTGCGACCCGGAGAAGTTCGGCGCGTGGTTCCTGCGGGTGGTGCGGAACCGGGCCCACAGTACGCGCCGCTACATGGGCGTGCGGGATGCCGCTCCGCTGGATTCGCTGCCCACGGCGTCGGACGAGCCTGGGCCGCACCACGACGCCGAGCGCCGGCAGCTGCGAGCACGGCTGCTGGCGGCGATGGACGAGTTGACGGACGTGCAGCGGCAGGTGCTGATGCTGCACGACATCCAGGGGTGGAAGCACAGGGAGATCGGGGACATGCTCGAGATGCCGGAAGGAACCGTTCGGGCACACCTGTTTCACGCCCGCCGAGCCCTGAGACAGAATGACGCGCTGAAGCGCTCGATGGAGGGATAGATACATGGAACCGGAACGAATCGACCTGAGCGCTCTCGACCCGGCGGCGGACTCGCTGGCGTACGAGAGGATGGTCCGCCGGATCATGGACGCGGCGGCGCCCGAGCTCACTCGCCGGACCCGTGAGACCGGTCCCCTCGGCCTGGTCGAGCGTTGGGCGCGGCCCACGCTCGCGGCCGCCGCCATCATCGCCGCCCTGGCCGCCGGTGCGCTCTTCGCGACCGAGCGGCCGGAGCCCGCCACGGCCGCCGCCTCGGGGCTCGAGGCGCTGGGCGTACCCTCCCCCGCCGCCGACTGGCTCGAGGCTGGCCGTCAGCCCGATGCCCGGGACCTGGTCCTCGCCATGGAGCGCCGGCGATGACCGCACTCTTCGGCCGCATGCGACTGCTGGGCGTGGCGCTGCTCGCCGCGACCTTCGTCGCTGGCGCTCTGTCCGGCGCCGCCATCGAGCGGGTCCTCGGCGCCGAGGAGCCGAGTGCAGCCCAGCACGGCAATGACGAGGATTCCCGCCGGTCCTACATCATCGACCAGGTCGAAATGACCGGGCAGCAGAGGACGACGATCGACGCGATCCTCGAGCAGCGCTCAGACCGTATGCGCGCGGTGTGGCAGGAGGTCGAGCCCCGCATGGATGCCGTTACCGACTCGGCGCGCATGGACATCATGGGAGTGCTCACCCCCGAGCAGCGGGCGGAATACGAGCGGAAGCTCGAGGAGCGGCGGAGCAGGAGGGGCTCCGGCGAGTAGCGGCGACGGGTGGAACGGTCGCTGCGCTCCCTGGGGACCGCGTCGCTTCGCTCGCTATCGAACGCCTCGGCCTCCGGCCTCGCTATCGAACTTCGCAGCCGAGGTGGCTTGCAGCGGACCGGCTACGGCAGGAGCAGCAGCTTCCCCGACGTCCCGCGGCTCTCCAGCATGCGGTGCGCCCGCTCGGCCTCGTCGAGCGGGAGGATCTCGTGGATGCGCACGTCGAGGGACCCGTCGCGGACCGCGTCCAGCACTTCGCCAGCGCGCCACTCCACCTCCGCGCGACCGAGCGTATGGTGCGCCAGTGAGGGCCGCGTGAGGAAGAGCGACCCACCCTGCGCCAGCGCCTGCGGGTCGATGGGCTCCACGGGCCCGCTCGCCTGCCCGTACAGGACCAGCATCCCGCGCGGTCGAAGCGAGGCGAGGCTTTCCCGGAACGTGGCCTTCCCGACGGAGTCGTAGACGACGGTGGCGCCCCGGCCATCCGTCAGCCGCCGCACCTCCGGCCGGAACTCGACCTTCGTGTACCGGATGACGTGGTCCGCGCCGGCCCGACGCACCCGCTCCGCCTTGTCTTCCGTCGAGCAGGTGCCGATCACGGTGGCACCCCGTGCCTTGGCCATCTGCACCAGCAGCAGCCCCACGCCGCCGGCGGCCGCGTGCACCACCGCCACGTCCTCCGGCCCCAGCGGGTACGTGCTGTTCACCAGGAAATGGGCGGTCATGCCCTGCACCATGACCGCGGCCGCGACCTCGATATCCACGCCCTCCGGGACCGGCACCAGGCGCCAGCCGGGGACGACCGCGGCCTCCGCGTAGCTCCCGGGACTCATGGCCCACGCCACCCGATCGCCCACGGCCACGTGCTCCACGTCCGGCCCGATGGCCTCCACGGTGCCGGCGCCCTCCACCCCCGGGATGAAGGGCCGATCCTTCGGGTACAGCCCCGTCCTGTGGTACGTGTCCACGTAGTTCACACCCGCCACCGCCACACGGACCCGCGCCTCGCCCGCGCCCGGCTCCGGCGGCTCAACTTCCTCCGGGCGCAGCACCTCCGGGCCGCCCGTCTCGTGCACACGGATCGCTCTCATTTCTCCTCCCCGCGCCCCGCCGTCGCGCCGTATTCGCGGCAGCACGCGTGCACCTCGTCCTCGGTCAGGGTGTGTCCTGATCCCTTCGCGAGCTCGAAGACCCGTCCGCACAGCCCCGCGTCCGTCGCGTCGTAGCCGTGCTCGCCCAGCCAGTGCTTCACATTGGACATCCCGCTCATGTGGCTGATCTCGATCTTCTGTCGTCGGCCGAAGTGGGCGGCGGGCACACCGCTGTACACCATGTCCGCAAGCCAGTCATCACCCTTCTCCTGCGCCTTGATGATGGCCGCCGCGTGCACACCCGTTCCCGTGCGGAAGGCGTCCGCGCCGATGACGGGGTAGTTGTCCGGGATCGGCACGCCCGTGGCCCGGGCTACGAGCTGGCAATACTCGTCGAGCCGGGAGAGGTCGTAGTCGTGGAGCCCGAGGAGCTTGAGGTTCACGAGCAGCAGGTCCATCTCCGTATTGCCCACCCGCTCCCCGATTCCCAGCGCGGAGCCGTGGACCCGGTCCACGCCCTCCTCGATGGCCGCCAGCGTGTTCGGCACGCCCAGCGCACGGTCACGGTGGCCGTGGAAATCCAGCTTCACGTCCTCACCGCTCGGCCCGATGACCGAGTCCTTCACGAACCGCACGAGCTGTCGGACCCCATGGGGCGTGGCGTGGCCCACGGTGTCGGCGATGCAGATCCGACGCGCACCCTGCTCGATCGCGGTGCCGTACAGCCGGCTCAGCGTCTCCGGTGCAGCCCGGGTCGTGTCCTCCGTCACGTACATGACCGGCAGCCCCTCCGCCACCGCGAATCGGACCGCGTCCTCCGTAACCCGAAGCATCCGGTCGATCGTCCAGCCCTCCGCGTATTGACGGATGGGCGAGGAGCCGATGAAGGTGCACGCCTCGATGGGGATCCCCGTCTCCTGCGAGATGCGGGCGATGGGCTCGATGTCGGCGCGTACGGTCCGCGCCGCGCAGTTGGCGCCGATCGCCAGCCGCTGATCCGCGATCTCCCGGGCCAGCGCCCGCACATCCTCCACCGCCCTCGGCCCCGCTCCCGGAAGGCCGATATCCGCCGTGTGGATCCCCAGCGAGTCCATGAGGTGCAGGATGCGGATCTTGTCCTCGATGGATGGATCCCGCACCGACGGCGACTGGAGCCCGTCCCGGAGCGTCTCGTCGTCGAGCTCCACCGGCCGCAGCGACGCGTAGTCAAACGCGTCGCCGACCGTGTTCCAGTCGTGGATGAGATCCTGCCGCTTCATCTGGGGGGCCTCGCGGAGTCGGGGGGCGCGGGTCAAGATGTTCGGAGCGGGAGGGCGCTGTCAATCATTGGACGCTCGCTGTTGGGGCGCTCGCTGTTGGCTGCTCAGCTCATTCGCGTCCCCTCCGTTGTCCCCCCATCAACAGGGAGCGGGTCAGCGCGACTGGCCGTCTATGACGGAGTCCGCGGCCACGCTGACGCTGCCCGTCACGCCCCTGACCACGGCCCGATCGCCGATGACGGAGTCGTGGAGGTCGCAGTCCTCGATCACCACGTCGCGGCCCACAATGCAGTCACGTAGCTCGGAGCGCTGGATGGTGGTGCCCTCCTCGAGCGTCACGTTCGGCCCGATCCGCGCCGATTCCACGGTCACCCCGGGCTCTATCCGCACCGGATCGTCGAACGACGAATCCCGGGCCCCATCCGGAGCGCGACCGCGCGTGGTCTCGAGCAGGTGTTGGTTGGTTTCAATGAGCGTGCCCGGCTTGCCGCAGTCGTACCACCCCTCCACCTCGGCGGTCCGGATGCGGGCGCCCTTGTCGATCATGTACTGGAAGGCGTCGGTCAGGTAGTACTCCCCACCGGGCCCCAGGGTGCTCTTCAGTGTGTCGTTGATCCCCTCGAAGAGGAGCTGCCAGTCCCGGATGTAGTACAGCCCGATGTTCGCCAGTTTCGAGATCGGGTCCTGCGGCTTCTCGATGATCCGCTCCATGTACCCATCGTCATCCGTGACGATGACCCCGAAGCGCTGGTAGTCGTCCACCTCTTTCGCCCAGATGACGCCCGCGTCCTCCTCCGGCAGCCGCTTCACCAGCGACAGGTCGGTGTCGAAGAGCGTGTCCACGAAGATGATGAGCAGGTCCTCGTCAATGTACGGCTCTGCGAGCTTTACGGCTCCCGCGGTCCCGTCCTGGACCTCCTGCTCCACGAAGTGCGACGTGAACTCGGGGTACTCTTTCTCGATGTACGCCTCGATCGTCTCCTTCATGTACCCCGTGATGAAGACCGCCTCGTCGACGCCCAGATCCCGGAGGTCATCCAGGATGTAGCTCATGACGGGTCGGCCACCCACGTGCACCAGCGGTTTCGGCGTGGTGTACGTGTGCGGACGGAGGCGTGTGCCCTTCCCGGCCAGCGGTATGACGACCTTCACTTCGACTCCTCGTTGAATGCGCGCTCCCACCGGCTCTGCGGGCATGCAAGCTCGGTTCCCAGCGCGGCAGAATACCCGTCGTGACCCACACCTGCCAGGTGCGCACCCGACAGCTCCCGTCTCGCGTTGGCTCGACACGTGCTCTATTTTCCGGGCATGAGAACCATTGCTACAGTACTCGTCGCGCTCGTCATCGGCGCCTGCTCGGCCCACCCGCGCCCGGTCGCCGCGCAGCTCCAGGACGTCGCGGACCCGCCGATCCCCACGATCAATGTCAGCGCCAACGCCACCGTCCGGCGCGCGCCCGACGTGGCCGTGATCCAGCTGGCCGTGGAGACCATCGCCCCCACTGCGCGCGAGGCCACGGACAGGAACACCGCCCTCATGGACGCCGTACTGGCAGCCGTGCGGGGCCGGGACGTCCCCCCGTCCGCCATCCGCACACAGCGACTGGATCTCCAGCCGCGCTATCAGGACCGGAGGGATGCGGACCCCGAGATCGTCGGGTATCGCGCGCTCAACCAGGTGACCGTCCGCCTCAATGACGTCGCGGCCACCGGACCCGTCGTGGACGCCGCCGTGCGCGCGGGCGCCAACCGGGTGACAGGGATCCACTTCGAGCTATCGGACCCGCAGTCGGCGTATCACGAGGCGCTCCGGGATGCGGTGGCGCAGGCGCGTGCCGAGGCCGAGGTTCTGGCAGCGGCGCTGGGTCGCACCCTGGGCGAGCCCCTGAACGTATCGACCGGGGGGTTCAACCCGCCGCGGCCAATGTTCCGCGCGGAGTCCATGGCCGCCATGGATCAGGCAGGCCCTCCGCCCGTGGAGCCGGGCGAGGTGGAGGTGCAGGCAAACGTCAGCATCGCGTGGCGCCTGGGGACGTGATCGGGGGCCTGATCGACGCGTTCGTTCGCGGGCTCACGCGGAACGCCGCCTTCACTTCACCGGGGGCGGAAGACCCCCGTCTCGTCGGCCGCACCTACGCCGTCCCGTTCGAGGAGGTGTGGCAGGCGTCGCTCGACCTCGTCGGTGGCGGAATCCCGCGCTGGGAGATCGTCGAGTCCGACGACCAGGAGGGGATCATCCGGGGTGTCGCTCACGGCCGCATGGAGCGGTTCACCAGCACCATTACAGTCCGGATCACCCTCGACCGGGACGCCCAGACACGCGTCGATGCCATCGCCGCCTCCCGCGCCGGCCGCGCCGATCTGGGCTCCAACGCCCGTTGGCTGCACCGCTACTTCAGGACGCTCGATCGCCGCATCGAGGACGATCACGGCCGCGCCATCGCCGCACTCCGCCTCGATACCGCGCACGCCGGCGCGCGGCTCTGAACCCGCCGCCGCCCGCCACTGCCCCGATCGGAGGCCCGGCCGATGATCATCGATTTTCACACCCACCCCTGGATGCCGCGGCGTCTGAACGGCGCCACCGAGGCGTTCATCCGCGGGATCTCGCCTGCGGTCGCGCAGCACGGCGATCGGCTGGAGGACCCCGCGTTCGCCGCCAATGTCCTCCGTTCGGAAGGCGTCCACCGCGCCGTAGTCCTCCCGGAGCACTGCCCCGAGACCTCGGGCAACGTGAGGACCGGAGACGTCCTCGCCTTCTGCGCGGCCGCACCCGACTTCTACCTCCCGTTCGCGTCCATCAACCCGAACCTCGACCCGGACCCCGCCGCACTCCTGGCGGACTATGTGGAGGCTGGCGTCCGCGGACTGAAGATCTACCCGTCCTACCAGTTCTTCACTCCGGATGAAGAGCGCCTGTACCCGGTATACGACGTATGCCAGACCGCCGGGATCCCACTCCTGGTGCACGTAGGCAGCTCCGTCATACCCGGCACCCGCCTCGAGTACTGCCACCCCCGTTACCTCGAGCCCGTCGCCCGCCAGTTCCCGGGCCTGCCTGTGGTGATGGCGCACGGCGGACGCGGCCACTGGTATCGGGAGTGCGCCGAGCTCACGGCCGCCCTACCCAACGTCTACATCGACGTGACCGGACTCGTGCCGTCACGACTGCTGGAACATTTCCCGGAGCTCCCCTCCCTCGCCGGGCAGGTAGTGTTCGGGAGCGACTGGCCCGCCATGCCGAAGAGCGTGGCCCACAATGTGGCGGCCGTGCGCGCCCTGGGCCTCCACGATGACGCCGTGGACGCCATCCTGTGGCGCAATGCCGCACGGCTTCTCCACCTCGATGAGCCCCGCCGACCCACGCCTCCTCACGCGAGGACGTCTGGTTCGGATCATGCGTTGAATCCCTCCGATTCCTGAACCTGAACCGCTTGCCCATGTCGCCAATCCCCGATCCGACGACGGTCCCGCTCCTGCCCCTCCGGAGCACCGCCATCTACCCGTCCGCCGCGCTCTCGGTACAGATCGGGATCGAGGCGAGCCTCGCCATGCTCGGCGCCCACACCGGAGAGGGGCTGGAGGTCGTGACGGCTCTGGACTACGGCACCGGCGACGATCCCGTCGACCCTCGCAAGCTCCGCAAGATCGGGGTGCTCGCCCGGATCACGGACCGCCTCCACCTGCCGGGGGGGTCCATGCAGGTGACGGTGCAGGGGCTGCGGCGCGTGCGGATCCGGAAGCTCACCCACCCCGACGGCTACCTGATGGCCACCATCGAGGAGGTCGAGGAGGAGCGGGCAACCGACGAGGCCGCCGAGGGGCTGATGGCACGCATTATCGCGGCCCTCGAAACGCTCTCCGCTGAGGTGGAGCGAGTGTCCGCCGAGATCCCGGCCGTGCTTCGTATGAACGTCGGCAAGCCGGGCCGCTTCGCCGACCTCGTCGCAACGCTCGCGAACTTTACGGTCCGGAACAAGGACGAGGTGCTCCAGCGGCTCGACATCACCGCCCGACTGGATTTCGTCCTCCAGCAGCTCGAGGACGAGCTCACGCACCTCCGTGAGATGGCCGCCGAAGCGGCCGACAGCGCGGAGCCCCGGGCCGGGGGCGACCCCGAACGCCCACGCCGGCCGCGCCGCCAGCGGGCTTCGGAGCTGCGCCGCAGCATCAAGCGGCTCCAGGTGGAGCTCGGACGCGTGGATCCCGCGGAGCGCGAGGCGGTCCACCTCCTCCGACGCATCGACGCCATCGAGCTGCCGATCCACGTGGCCGCCCGGATCCGGCAGGAGGTGGAACGGCTGAGGGCCATCGAGCCCGGGGGTCCCGAGGCCCAGGAGATCCGGACGTACATCGACTGGCTGCTGGCGATGCCCTGGGAGGAGCGGGCCACCGGGAGTCCCCGTGAGATCGACCTGGAGGCCGTCCGGCTCGCCCTGGACAACGAGCTGCTCGGTCTCGATGAGCCGAAGGAGCGGCTGCTGGATGACCTCGCGGTCGCTCGCCTCCGCGGCGACCTCGAAGGCCCCATCCCCTGCATCGTCGGACCGCCCCACGTGGGCAAGACCACCCTCGCCGCCGCCGTCGCACACGGCCTCCGCCGACCCCTCGCCCGCGTCGATATCGACGGACGGGGCGAGGCGGACCTCATCGGCGTCCGCCGCACTCAGCGCGATGCGGCCGCTGGCAAGATCGCGCAGTCGCTCCGCGACGTGGGCGTGTGCGATCCCGTCCTCCTGTTGGAGGAAGTGGACCTGGCCGGCGCCGGAAAGGTGGAGGGTGACCCCGCCGACGCACTCGTGGAGGCGCTGCGGTGGCCGGAGCGGAAATCGTTTGTCGACCGCTACCTCGATGTGTCCTTCGACCTCTCCCGCGCCATCGTGATCGCCACCGCCTACGATTTCCACCGGATCCCGCGGGACCTGCGGGAGATGATGGTCGAGATCCGGATCGCCGGATATACACCGGAGGAGAAGGTGGCCATATCCCGGCAGCGGCTCCTGCCGCGCCTGATCCGGGACCACGGCCTCGAGCCGGATGACGTCCGCTTCACCGATGACACCCTCTACGACCTGATCCGCGGGTATGCGCGCGACACGGGGCTCGAGCGGACGAGGCGAACCCTCGCCACCCTCCTTCGGACCCGCGCCCGCGCCAAGGCGTCCGGACAGGACGGGGTCTGGGAGTTCGGGACGGAGCGCATCGAGGAGATCCTCGGGCCGCCGCGCTATGTCGCTACGCCCGCCGAGAGCGCGCCCGAGGTGGGCGTCGTCACGGGCCTGGCCTGGACCGCCGCGGGGGGCGAGCTCCTCTTCATCGAGGCGCTCAGCATGCCCGGCAGCGGACGCCTCTTCATCACCGGCCACCTCGGCGATGTCATGAAGGAGTCGGTCAACGCCGCGTACTCCTACGTCCGCAGCCGCGCCGCCGAGCTCGGCATCCGCGATGGCGACTTCGGCGAGATCGACGTCCACGTCCACTTCCCCGTGGGCGCCGTCCCCAAGGACGGCCCTTCCGCAGGAGTCGCCGTCACCCTCGCCCTCGCCTCCACCCTGGCCGGTCTCCCCGTTCGCCACGACATCGCCATGTCCGGCGAGGTCACGCTCCGCGGGAAAGTGCTGGAGGTCGGCGGCATCAAGGAGAAGGTCCTGGCCGCCTACCGCGCCGGCATTCGTGAGATCATCCTCCCCGCGGGCAACGAGCGCGACCTGCGGGACGTGCCCGAGAACACCCGCTCCAGGATCGACTTCTACTTCGTCGAGCGGATGGACGAGGTGCTGGAGCTCGCCCTCATGCGCGGCCCCGAGAAGTCGGCCGACCGAGCCGGCAAGACACCGCGCCGTGAGAAGGCCGAGTCCGGCGACGAGCGGGTGGCGAAAGAGCGCTAGCGGGGGCGAGCAAAGCGAGGCCGCAGGCCAAGCCCCGACAGCGCGCGTCAGCGCGCGTCCCAACAGCCGCGCGTCAGCGCCGCGACCCTACGGCCTGATCTCCACCGGATGATCCTTCGGCCTCGGGATGAGCTCCTCGCCCTCCGTCCGGGCGACGAAGCTGGCGGCGGTGAGGTCGCCGGTGACGTTCACCGCCGTCCGGAGCATGTCCAGGATCCGGTCCACCCCGAGGATCAGCGCGATGCCGGCGGCCGCGTGCCCACCGAGACCGACGGAGTTCAGCACCAGGATCAGGATGATGATGCCCGCGCTGGGCACGCCCGCGGCGCCGATGCTCGCCAGTGTCGCCGTGAGCACGATGGTGACCTGCTCCCCCACGCCCAGGCCCACCCCGTAGATCTGGGCGATGAACATGGTGGCCACCGCCTGGTAGAGCGCCGTGCCGTCCATGTTGATGGTGGCGCCGAGCGGCAGCACGAAGGACGCTATCTGGGGCGAGATCCCCAGGTCCTCCTCGGCGGTCTCCATGGTCACGGGCAGCGTGGCGTTCGAGCTCGATGTCGAGAAGGCCACCACCTGCGCTTCCACGATCCGGCGATAGAACGTGATCGGGTTCATCTTCACCAGGAACCGGACCACGAGGCCGTAGGTGAACAGGGCGTGGATCAGCAGTCCCGCCGTCACCGTCAGCGTGTAGATCAGCAGAGACCGGAGCAGGTCGAGGCCGAACTGCGCCACGACGGCCGCGATCAGCGCGAAGACCGCGTACGGCGCGAGCTTCATGATCCAGTCGATGAGCACCATGACCGCGTCGTTGACGCCCTCCGCGACCATCAGGACCGCCTGCTTCTTCTCTTCCTCCACCAGGGTGATGGCCGCCCCGAACAGGATCATGAAGATGATGAGCGGCAGCAGATCCATCTCCGCCGCCGCCTGAATCGGGTTCCGCGGGATCATGTTCAACAGCGTTTCCACCACCGGCGGCTTCTCCGCGGCCATCGCCACCCGCTGGCCGGCTTCCGTCGCGAACGCCTGCGACAGCGTGTCCCGAGTGGCCGGATCGATGCGGCCGCCCGGCTGGATCACGTTCGACAGCACGATGCCGATCGTCACCGCCACCGCTGTGGTGGTCAGGTAGTATGCCACCGTCTTGCCGCCGATCCGGCCGAGCTTCCGAAGGTCGCCCAGCGACGCCGTACCGATCAGCAGGCTCGCGGCCACCAGCGGCACCACGACCATCGTGATGAGCCGGATGAACGCGGTGCCAATCGGCTCGACGGCGGCGAGGATCGCCTGCAGCCAGACCAGGTCCAGCACGTTCGCGATGAGCCCGACGGCGACGCCGAGTCCGAGACCGATCAGGATCTTCGTGTAGAGCTGCATTCGCCCTGACTTTGCTGTGAGATGGGGAAGCCGGCTGGTGACGGCGGGGCGAAGTTAGCGGCCGGCTCGACGCCATGCTAGGTTTCGGCCCCATCGTACAGAGCGCGAACGTCGCATCCCTGATCCCATGCTACGCGGTTTCCACATTGTCCTCCTGCTGCTCGCCAGCGTCCTCACGGGCGCGTGCGAGACCGACGCGCCGTGGTCCGATGACACGGCCGAGGCCGTCGACACCCCTCACGACTTCGGCCCCACCGCCACCTACGGAAGACGCCTGATCTTCATGGGGCCGGGAGACCAGCTGCCCACCGCCGCCATCTTCGATTTCACCTCCCTCAGCGACGGCGTCGCCGTCCGGCGCGGGGTGCGGGCCCGGGTCCTCACGGACGAGGAGTGGACCACCGTCGTCGACGCCGGCTGGACCCTCGAGCCCATGCGCGAGCCGTGGCGCATCGTCCCCGGCGGTGGACTCAAGGTCATGGTCAACGACGCCGGCGAGATCTCCGCCCTCGCGCACCCCGGCGACCCCGAGGTGCGTCTCCGGCCGGGGGCCCTCCTCGCCGAGAACAGCCCGGACGCTGGCACGCAGTTCGTCCTGAGACAGGCCACGCTCACCGTCCGCGACGAGACGGTCCGCGGGATCCTCCTCGACTCCCAGCTGGGCAGAACCGTGAGTCCTTCGGCGGTCCCGCGGGTCGAGCCGGACCCGGCCGAACGGACCGACACCGACTCCACGATCGGTGCGCCCCCCACACCCATCGCCAGGGCCGGGGCCGAGGCCTTCCTGGTGAACAACAGCGGCTACTACGTGGTGTTCGCCAACTCCGCAGGCGGCGCTGTGGCGTGGCTCAGCCGCTCCGGGAGCGATGAGATCGAGCGCGGGGCGACCCTGGAGCCCATCGCCGGGCCCGAGTCGCGGGGAGACGGGGAAGAAAGCGCCGTCTCCATGCCCACCCAGTGGCGGATCAGCGGCTCCGACGGCCTGACCGGCGAGCTCTCCGCCACCGCCACCGACGCGGTACCCCTCACCGGCCTGGATCCCCTCTCCGGCCTCGGATATGTCCTCGTCACCGGATGGCTGGCCGAGGACGGCGTTCGCAGGGACGTCATCGGCCTCGTCCGCCAGGTCCGGTGATCTCCAGCGGCGTCATCGTCGAGGCGGCCATCACCGTCGTCTTCGGGTCGCTGGCGGGCGGACTCACGAACACGATCGCCATCTGGATGCTCTTCCACCCCTACGACGCCCCGCGCGTCCGTGGGCGGCCGCTGCGGTGGGCACAGGGCGCCATCCCCAAGAACCGTGAGCGGCTGGCGGCCACCATGGGCCGGACCGTGGGCGAACGACTCCTCACCGGCGACGACCTCGCCCGGGCCCTCGCGGAGCCCGCCTTCCGCGACGCGTTCGACGAGCGCCTCGGCGCCTTCCTCCGCGCCACCCTGGAGCGCGAGCGCGGCAGCCTCGGAGAGATCCTGCCACCCGCCGTGCTGGCGGAGCTCCGGCCCATCCTGGACGACCTCGCACGGAGCGCGACCTCGCGACTCGACGAGTACCTGGCATCCGAGGCCTTCCGGGCGGCCGTCCACCGCCGCGTCCGCGCCTTCCTCGAGGAGATCGCGGACCGGCCCGTGGGCGAGCTGCTCACCGAGACGCGCGAGCAGGCCGTGGCCGACCTCGCCGACCGCCTCATCGCCGATGCCGTGGGCGGCCCCGGCTTCGAGCGGGCCGTGAAGGACTACCTGGAGCGGTCCGGCGAACGCCTGCTCCGCCCGGACCGGACCTTCGAGCAGCTGCTGCCCGTGGGGCTCGTCGCCGCCGTCGAGCGCGGCATCGCCGGCTACCTCCCGCTCGCCATCGAGCGGCTCGCCTCCCTGCTCGAGGACCCCGAGGCGCGCGACAAGGTCCGCTCGGTCCTCCACAGGCTCCTGGAGCGATTCCTCCAGGACCTGAACTTCTACAAGCGCGTCGTCGCCGCCCTGATCATCCCGCCCGACACCGTCGATCGGGTCATCAGTGCCATGGAGACCGAGGGCGCAGCGAACCTCTCCGAGCTCCTGCACGATGACGCCGTTCGGGACGCCATGGCCCGCAGCGTCAATGACGCCATTGTCGACCTGCTCCGCCGCCCCGTCGCCAGTGTGCTGGGACAGCCGGGAGACCCGAGCGTCGACCAGGCGCTGGACACTGTCGCCGGCTGGATGCTCGGCGTGGCCCGCGACCCGGGCACCCGCGGCTTCCTGGTGGACAAGCTCCGCTCTACGCTCGGCGCCGCCGAGGATCGAACCTGGGGTGAGCTCCTGGGCCGGATCCCGCCCGAAAAGGTGGCCGACGCCATCGTCGCCGCGGCCCGCAGCGACGAGGCGGGCGAGGTGTATCGGGAGATGGCGGACCGGGGGGTCCGGCTCGTCCTGGAACGGCCCGTCGGCCGGCCCGCCGACCTGCTGGGCGATGACGCCGCGGGTCGGATCGCCGACGCGGTTCGAGAACCGCTGTGGCGCTGGCTCCAGGAGCAGGTCCCCACCGTGGCCGCCCGCGTCGACATCTCGGGCAAGGTGGAGAAGAAGATCCTGGAGTATCCGATGGCCAAGGTCGAGGAGCTCGTCCGCGGGGTCACCGAGCGCGAGCTGCAGCTCATCGTCTATCTCGGCTACGTCCTCGGCGCCATCATCGGGCTCAGCCTGGTCACCGTCCAGCTGTTCGTATAGCGGCCGACGCGGGACTGCGGCTCAGCCGCCCTCGAACGTTGCGATGGACTGGCGCGTCTCGTCGTCCATGGGCCTGGACCGGCCGGCGTCGTAGTCGAAGAGGACCTGGCGGCTGGTGCCCGAGCTCAGCAGCCGACCGTCGTCGTCCCACAGACCGTACTCCATGTCGAAGCTGCTCCGGCCGAGCCGCGTGGTCCGGACCCCCGCCACCAGGATCGCCGGGTAGAGGATCCGCTGGTGATATCGGAGCGTGAACTCCCCCATGACGTAGTCGATGGACTCCACCGTCTCGCGACCGGCCACGGTCCGCCAGTACCGCGCCCGCGCTTCCTCCCAGTACATGAGCGGGAGTGAGTGGTGGACGTGCCCCATGGGATCCAGGTCGCGGAACCGGACCGCCACCTCGTGCTCGAAGCGGAATTCCTCCCGACGCGGCTCTCGGACTTCCCGCGCCGCCGACCCGGCGGTGGTCACCGGCGCCTGCTGCCCCGCTCGGTCCTGCGCAGCAGGTCGAGCGGCGTGAAGTGGTGGGTCTTCCGGCGACGCATCCCCTTCGGCAACACCCGGTCCTCCCGGCCCGGTAGACCGGGCATGCCAAGGCCGATGTAGATCCCGGCCAGAAGAGCCGCTATCGCTCCGAGCACGTAAAGCATGTTCAGCTCTCCTCTCCCTTCAATGCGTACTACGCAGTCGCGGCGCCGGCAGGCCTTCGGCCGCGGACATCAGCCTGCCGTGCAGCACGGGCGCCGCGGCGACGATCCCGTGCACGTACGGGTCCGACCGATTGTACCGCGGCGGCCGGCCCAGCAGATCCGTCACCCGTCCACCCGCTTCCGCCACGATGAGCGACCCGGCGGCAACATCCCACTCGCTCTTGGGGCCCCGGCTGATGAACCCGTCGCCAGCGCCGGCCGCGACGCCCGCCAGCTTGTAGGCCGCGCTGCCCCAGGGCCGGATGTGCCACTCGCCCTCGAATGACTCGAACTCGCCGGCGGCGATCTCGCTCCGGGACGCCAGCAGCGCCGGCGTCCGACCCTCGAGCGGGTCCGCCATCCTCAGCGCCTCCCCGGCCTCCGAGCCCCCGTGCCAGTGCCGGGCCCGGAACGCGCCACCGCCCCTCGTGGCCCAGTACACCTCTTCGCGGGCCGGGTTGTACACCACCCCCACCACCGCCTCTCCATCCTCCACCAGCGCCACGGAGACCGCGAACTCACGATACCCCGCGATGAAAGAGCGGGTCCCGTCGATGGGGTCCACGATCCACACCCGCGACCGCTCCAGTCGGTCCGGGCGGTCCACGCTCTCTTCCGACAGCCAACCGTAGCCGGGGCGAGCGCTGGACAGCCGCTCCCGCAGGATCGCGTCCGCCTCCAGATCGGCGGCCGTAACCGGCTGGTCGGGCGTCTTGTGCCGCACCTCGGGGTTCGCCCGGAACCACGGCATCACCGCCTCGCCCGCCGCCCGCGTGGCCGCGAGCGCCAGCTCGAGCTCAGCCGTCAGGGTCATGGGCTTCCGGGTCATCGAGGACCAGCTCGGGGTGGCGATGACAGCCATAGCACTCCAGCGTCTGGCGACCCCGTACGCGCGTTCCGCGAGACAGCTCGATCGGCGTTTCGCACCGCGGGCAGTGGCCCTCGAAGTCGATGACGTAGTACTCGCCCCGCCAGTACCGCCAGGCCAGGTAGCCGCCGATGCCGAGCGACAGCAGCGGCCACAGGAAGTGCGGCGGGATGAAGAAGACGACGGGCATGATCGCAATGGCCACACCCAGTGTCAGGAGCGCACGGGAGGCCCGCGTCGCCCGCGACTGGTAGATCACCTCGACGGATGCATCCACGGTTCCGCTGCCCGGGAGGACCAACCGCGCGTCCGGCCGTCCGATCTCCGTCGTCGCCACGCTCTCGCTCCTGTCTTCTGCTGGATTGGGTGATGTCATGCCCACCGTTGCGAGAACAGTGCCCGCGTCACAGCTCCACCTCGCCCACCCGCCGCACCGCCGTGCGCAGCGGGACGATGATGGCCACCGCCGAGACTCCCGCCGCCGCCGCCAGCCCGCCCGCGAGCCAGAGCCAGGCGCCCACCGTAAGCACGCTGCCCTCCATGCGGGCCTGAAGCACCGCGTACACCGGCCACGCCTCCAGCACGATCACCGTAGCCAGGTAGCCCACCGCCGTCATCATGAAAAGCAGACCGCCGAAGCCGGTGGGGATGTCCGCCGCGTTGGCCGTGTCGAAGCGAGGGAAGAGCGCACCGAACCCGAGCGCCAGCGCGGCGATCGCGAACGTCATGACCGTGATCGTCACGATCGACAGCACCATCACGAAGGCTCCTACCTCCAGGATGTAGTTGGTCCCCGCCGTCAGCGTCACGGCCACCACCAGGAGCGGGACCACGTTCACCCAGTACTTGCTCCAGATCAGGCGTCGGAGCATGAGCGGAGAGGAGCGCAGCAGCCATAGCGTCCGCCCCTCGAGGCTGACCACCGGGAAAAGGAACCGCGCTGCGATGGCCGCCAGGACGAACCCGGCCAGCCCCACATTGAGAAAGCTGATCACGTTCACCAGGAAGAAGCCCACCTCCACGCCGGTGAAGAGCGGCAGAACCCTGATGTTGTACACGTACACCACCACGAGGACCGCCAGGAGGATCAGCTGCGACCACTGCGTCGTGTCCCGAAAGAAGCTCCGGATGTCCTTCACCACCAGCGCCCGCGTGGACGGCCGTAACGCCACGAACACCCGGTCGAGTCGCGCGCCCCGGCCCGAGACGTTCCCCTCCCTCAACGACGCCCCCTCCTGCGCCCGGCTGTACCCGTCGGCGAAATACCGCGCGTGGAGCCAGGCCCCTACCACCACCGTCCCCGCCGCGGTACTCGCGAGCAGGAACAGCGGGAACCAGTCCGCCCCCCGGCTCCGGAGCGGCGCCATGATCGCCTCGGCCGCCCACTCGCTCGGCAGCCACACGGAGCCCGGCGTCCGCAGCGCGGCAATGAAATCCACCAGGCTGGTGAAGCCTTCCGGACTCACGATCTGCTCAGGGCGCAGCAGACGGAACAGCACCACCACGCCCGCCGCCGCAAAGAGCCCGATGAGCGCCAGCAGGTCGCGGGCGCGGCGCGCGGGGAAGACGTTCACGAGGACCAGGGTAATGGCACTCCCGACCACCGCGGGGATGACGAAGAAGGAGGCCATCGCCAGGAGGGAGACGCCCACGTAGAGCAGTCCACCGCGGTACACGACGCCATAGGAGCTCAGGATGGGGACCATCATGAGCGCCACCATCCACGACGAGTAGGTCATGGTCTCCGTGAGCCGCGCAGTGTAGACCTTCAGCGCGTCGGTGGGCGACGACATCAGGAGCTCCAGGTCCCTGGCCAGGAAGAAGCTCGACAGCGCGGCAATGACGTTCGACAGCAACAGGATCGCCATGAAGCTGAGCAGCACCAGGCTCAACAGCTTCACCGCCAGCACCTCGCCGATCCCCTCCGCCCGCCGGAAGTAGAGGAGCATCCGCAGCAGGATCCCGAACATCAAGGTGAAGAACAGGAGCCCCACGCAGCCCAGCAGGAGTGCCCGACCGCGACCCGACTCCCCTCCCGACCGGCGCCGCAGCGCCACCCACTTCGGCCGCAGGATGTCGAGCACCCCGAAGCGGCCGCCCGCCCGCGGCGCCGCCATGGTGCCCTGCATCGGGGGCGCCGGGCTGTCCACCGCTAGGCCTCCGAGACGGCCCTGAGGGAGGCGATGAGCTCCCCCACCTCTTCACCGCCCGTCAGCTTCAGGAAGATCTCCTCCAGACCCGCCGCCCCCGTTTCCGCCTCGGCCCGAAGCTCGTCCATTGTCCCCATGGCACGGATCCGACCGCCCTGGATGATGGCGATCCGGTCGCACAACGCCTCCGCCACCTCCAGCGTGTGCGTGGACAGGAACACCGTACCGCCCTGCTCCACGAACGTCCGCAGCAGCTCCTTGATCATCCGGGCCGCCTTCGGATCAAGCCCCACCATCGGCTCGTCCACCACGATCAGGCGCGGGCCGTGGATGAGTGCGGAGCTGATCAGCAGCTTCTGCCGCATTCCGTGGCTGTAGCTCTCCACCAGCGTGTCCTTCCACGCGGTCAGCTCGAACAGCTCAAGCAGCTCGCTCGCCCGCGCTTCCACCGCCGGACCCTCCTGGCCCCACAACCCGCTCACGAAGCGGAGGAACTCACTCCCCGTCAGTTTCTCGTACAGGAACGGACGGTCCGGGATATAGCCCAGCAGCTGTTTTGCCGCCGCTGGCTCCGTCGCCACATCGTGCCCGCCGATGAGCACGCGCCCGCCAGAGGGCCGGAGCACCCCGGTGAGGAGCCGGATGGTCGTCGTCTTCCCGGCGCCGTTGGGGCCCAGGAACCCGAACAGCTCCCCTTTCTCCACGTGGAGGTCCAGCGGGTGCACCGCGGTGAACTTGCCGTAGCTCTTGCTGAGGCCTTCCAGACGGATCATAGCGTGCTGACGATCTCCAGATCGAGCCGGCCGATCAGCCGGATGAGCTCCACCTGACGGGCGAGACCGCCCACCAGGAACCGCAGGTGCGTGGCGTCGGCCGGGTACTGGTCCAGCGTTGGATCCACCGCGACCCACCCGTCCAGCCATACCTCTGGCCACGCGTGGTAGAAGAACCGGCCATTCAGATGGACCAGCCCCACCGCCGTACGCGCAGGGAGCCCGAGCGCCCGGGCCAGCGCCACGTACAGCACCGTGTGCTCATTGCAGTCGCCCTGCCCCAGCTCCAGCACCTGCACCGCGCTCGGGATGCTCAGCGTGATGTCCTTCCGGAGCCTCCCATACACCCACTCCGTCAGACGACCCGCCACTACCTCCGGCCTCGTCTCCCCCCCGGCGATCTCCCGCGCCCGCGCCACGATCCGGGGGTCGGCCGCCTGGATCAGCGGCGTCGACTCCAGCGACTCCGGTCCGGGAGCGCCGTACAGATCGCCCCCGGCGACGCCCGCATCCTCCCGCCGGCCGGCTGATGCTGCCGCCTCCACCCGGTAGGGGAGACGATACGACGCCCGCAGCGGCAGCGATTCCCGTGTCACCACGAGCGTGTCACCCCGCAACGCCTGCCGACCGCCATCCAGATCGAAGCCTTCCAGCTCCACCCGCCGCAGCTTCACCGCCAGCCGCGGCACTGCGTCCTCCGCATCCGACAGATCCACGTTCGCCGCGATCGCCGTGTTCTCGATGACGCTGCCATAGCCAGACGCCAGCCGGGGATCGGACCGGGCGGATTCCCACGCCTGGTTCGCCAGCTCGTACGGGGCCCGCTTCACGCGAAATCCCATGGGGCTCTCCGCCACCACGAGCCGACCATCCTCGTCGATCCAGCTGGTCACGCTCACCCCGCCGTAGCTCTCCTCCACCACCCAGACGGGAATCGTGTCGTAGCGCGCCGGCGCCCATCGCCGCGCACCAGCCCCAAGGAACACGCTGTCCGCGACCACCACCATGTCCCGGCCCGTCACCTCGACCTTTACCTCCCGCTCGGACATCGAGGACGGATCGAATACGCGCGCCGAATACTCGCTCCCCACGTCCAGCCGACCGGCTGCCGCCATGCGCAGCGGGAGCGCGACCGGGAGCGTCAGCCCCTGGTCGAGGGGGATCGCCGTCACCTGGTCGCCCGTCCCAGCCGCCATCGAGAGGACCAGCGTGGAGTCTCCGCGCGCCTCGCCCGTGACGTTGAAATCGCCGATCTCCGAGTCGAGGGAGAACTCGAAATCAAGGAGCTGAAGCGAGTGACCGAGGCGAGCGCGGGTTCGTACCACCGCCGAATGGCTCGTGCCCATGGCCGGCACTTCGAGGCGAAGCACATCCTCGAACGAGAAGCCCTCGGGGACCGTATCCAGCCGCGAGGAGGCGAGGCCGATGGCCTGACCATCCATCTCCACGGTGTAGAAGTAGGAGCCCGGGGCCAGCGACTGGGCGCCCTCGGCAAGGACCAGCGATTCCGAGCGGAAGTACTCGCGCCGTACGTGGAACGAGAGTGCGACGACCCACGTCAGGAGCACCAGCGCTCCGATGAGATGACGAAGCTTCACGACCCGCTTTCCACCCGGCGTACGGATGGCTCGTCCACCTCCAACGACGACATGCCCTCGCTGCCGAGACGCGCCACGGCCGCCTCGAACACCGCCTTCTGGTACGCGTCCTCCACCACGATCGTCGCCTGGAGCGGTCGGCCCGTACGGCTCTCATGCTCCGCCAGCACCGGGACCATCGCCAACGCGGATTCCTCCGCGTCCAGGTTCCCCGCCCCCGTACCGAGCGGCGCCAGCGCCAGCACGTCGATCCCCCAGTCGGCCGCCCTGCGGAGCGCGTTGCGGAGCCCCTGCCGCACCACCGCCGCCGTGGCGTTCTCCGCCGCCGTCCGGACGACCACGTGGATGATGAAATCGGCGGGGAGCGCGCCGGCCGCGGTGATGGCGGCCGACCCGAGGGGAAGCTCACCGAGAGCGGCGCATTGCGCGGCCACGGCGGGACCCGCGGCCTCGGAGAACCGCGACATGGCCGGCGTCACCGGTGCGAAGTCCGAAGCCACAGGACGGATGAGGGCGCCCGCCACCACCTGCGCCAGCTCACCGACCCGCGCTTCGATCATGCGGCGCCGACTTCCCTGGCCTTCCGATACATGGTCGCCGCTTCCTGACTGAGGTGCTTGCGGTCGTACAGAATGCCCATGGTGTAGTAAGCCTTGGCATTCCGCGGCTGGTACTGAACCGCCCGCTCCAGCATCTCCAGCGCGTCATCCAGCCGCCCCAGCTGGTTCAGCGCCTCGCCCCGGTAGAAATACGCCTCGCCATCCCGGTCATCCAGCTCGATGGCCCGGGACAGCTCCGCCTCTGCCTGACGGTACAGCCCTCGCTTGAAGAGCAGCACGCCGAGCTGGCTGTGCACGCGCGGTCGGTCCGGGTCCAGACGCTGCGCCCGCCGAAGCTCCTTCTCCGCCTCCGCCGCGCGACCCGCGATTCTCAACGCGACCCCCAGCTCCACCAGCACTTCCACGCTCTCCGGTGCCGTGGAGCGGGCGGCGTTCAGCTGCTCGATGGCCAGCTCCGTCTCTCCACCCTCCATGTAGAGCTGCGCCAGCCCCATGCGCGCTTCCACGTTCTCCGGCTCCTCGACCGCACGGCGCCGCGCGTCCACCAGCGCATCCGATCCCCCCCGAGGCTCCGCCTCGGCCGCCGACTCGGTCTCGCCGCTCTTCTTCCGTCGATTCGTCACGCCTTCAGCCACCTTCATGCACCCACGTTCTCGGAAATCCATTGCACATACGGCAGGTATCCCGCCTCCACCGGGAGCACGAGCACCTCCGGGACATCGTAGGGATGGAGCTCCGGGACCCGGCTCAGAAGCCGCTCCGCCCCGGCCGCCGTGGTCTTGAACACCACCAGCGCCTCCTTCTCACGCTCCACCTTGTCATTCCACCGGTAGATCGACGTGACCCCCGGCAGGATGTTCCCGCACGCCACTACACCTTCCTCCACCAATTGTCGCACAAGTGTCTCCGCAGCGGCAGCGCCCTGTATCGTCACCAGCACGACCCGCGCCGCGGCACCCGTACCCTCCGCCGCCACCCTCAGTCTTCCGCCGGGACGGCGCCATCCTCGTACAGAGCGCGGATCACATCCGCAAACCGCTCCTCCACCACCCGCCGCTTTACTTTCTGGGTGGGCGTCAGCACGCCACCCTCGACCGTGAACTCCGCCGCCAGCAGCGCCGTCTTCTTCGGCCGCTCGAATCGCGCGAACCCTTCCAGATTCCCGAGCGATTCCTCCTCCAGCTTCTGCCGCACCCGCTCGTCCCGGAGCAGCGCTTCACCACGCTCCGTGATGCCCTGCGTCTCCGCCCACTCCTCCAGCTTCACCGTGTTCGGTACGAGCAGCAGGATCGCGTACGGCCGCCGGTCCCCCACCATCACCGCCTCGTCGATGAACGCACTCTGCTTCACACGGTTCTCGACCGGCTGCGGCGCGATGTTCTTCCCGCCCGCCGTCACGATGATGTCCTTCTTCCGGTCCGTGATCTTGAGGTACCCGTCCACATCGATCTCGCCCACGTCACCGGTGGAGAACCAGCCCTCCTCGTCGATGGCCTCCGCCGTCGCGTCAGGCAGGTTGTAGTAGCCCTGCATCACCTGCGGACCGCGCACCAGGATCTCACCATCCGCGGCGATCCGGATCTCCGTCCCCGGCACCGGCTTGCCCACCGTCCCGAGCCTGAGATCCGTCTCGGTGTTCACGTTCGTCACGGGCGAGGTCTCCGTGAGGCCGTACCCCTCCAGGATCAGAACATTGGCGCCGTGGAAGAACTGCGCCACGTGGTATGCCAAGGGGGCGCCACCCGAAATAAAGAACCGCAGCTTGCCTCCGATCCGGCCGCGCAGCTTCGAGTACACCAGCCGGTCAGCGATCGCATGCTGCACGGATGTTGCCAGCCCCGGCGAGCGCCCCGCCAGCTTCGCCTCCGACCAGCGCGCTGCGACCCTGGACGCCCAGGCCACAAGCTTCCCCTTCACCCCCGCCTGTGAGATGACCCTGTCGTAGACCTTCTCGTAGAGCCGCGGCGTCGACACTGCCATGGTTGGCTGCACCTCCACGAGCGAGTCGGCCACCAGGTCGATATCGTGCACATACGCGATGGTGACCCCGTTCGAAAAGAACCAGTAGTCCACCATCCGCTCCAGGATGTGCGAGAGCGGAAGGAAACTCGTCGCCGTATCCTCGGGCCCCGCCGTGAAGAGCTCGTTCACTGCCTGCACATTGCTGTAGATGTTGTAGTGCGACAGCAGCACGCCCTTCGGCGATCCCGTGGTGCCGGAGGTGTACAGCATTGTGGCGACATCGTCGGGGGTCGCCTGCAGCGCGCGCTCCCGGAACGCGCTTCCACCGCGCCCCTCCTCCTCCGCCTCCCGTCCCTTCTCCATCAGCAGATCGAGGGCAATGACCCGCGTGTCCTCGACGTCACCGTCGAAGAGGACCGCGTGCTCCAGAGAGGGCACATCGTCCCACACCGCCAGCACCTTCTCGAGCTGTGCCGTCGTGGACACGAAGATCAGCCGCACCTCGGCGTCGTTCAGGATGTACGCCACCTGGTTGCTCGGCAGCGTGTCATAGATGGGCACGTCCGGAATCCCCGCGCAGAGAGCGGCGAAATCCGCCTGCGCCCATTCCGGACGGTTCTCCGACAGGATCGCGACGCGCTGCCCGCGCTCGACCCCCAGCGATTCCAGCCCCAGAGCCGTTCGTGTCACCCGCTGCAGCAGGTCACGGTGGGATATGGAGCGCCAGTCGTCGGGCCCGACGCGATAGCGCATGGCGTCGTCGCTGTCGACCCGCTCCACCGCCTCGAAGAAAAGCTCCACCAGCGTCCCCCGCGGCACGTCGGCGGGGTTGGCGGCGTACTGGAGGGTGGTCTCGGGAACCGTCGCCATTTATCAGTCTCCGTTATGAGGGGATTCGCTGTCAGCCAGCCTCGATCCGAATGGAGAGGTCCATGTCGGGATCAAGGGTGTGCAGCACGCTGCAATACTTGTCCCGCGAGAGATCCACCGCCCGCTGCAGCTTGCCGTGACTGTCTTCCGGAACACCGGTCACCACGTATACGAGGCGCATGGCCGTGAACCGCCGGGGAGGATCGGCGCGACGATCGCCTTCCGTGCGCACCGACAGTCCGTCGAAGGGAACCCGCATCTTGTTCAGAATGTCCACCACGTCGATGCCCATGCAGGCAGCCAGCGCCATGAGGAGCGCTTCCATCGGGGAAGGGCCTGCCGCACCCGCGCTGTCCAGCATCGCGCGAGACCCGCGCTCGCCTACCGCTTCGAATTGGAGCGCCTCGGTCCAGCGCACCTCCACCACCATGTCGCTCACACGTCCACCGGTCCCGCTGAACCTTGCTCCAACCCGTCCGACCCGTCCTCCAGACGCGCCAGCGTCGCACGCGCATGGTCGACGTGCCGCTGCGCTTCCTCCCGCTCCGGCGCCAGCTCCAGGAACCGCCGCAGATGCTCCACCGCTTCCTCATCCCGCCCCGACCGCAGCAGGAGGAACGCCAGACCGTAATGCGCGCCCGCCGCGCCCTCATCGCGCGACAGCACCGACCGGTACGTCTTCATGGCCTCGTCGGTCATTCCGATACGCGTGTGCGCGATCGCCATCTGCTGCAGGATCGCCACGTCTCCCGGCGACTCCCGCAGCGCCAGACGAAACGACGTCAGCGCTTCGTGGTAGCGGCCCGCCCCCAGGAGATCCAATCCTTCCCGGTAGTAGTCCACCGCACTCTCGTGCGCAGGCCCGTTGAACAGCTTTTTCAGAAAGTCCATGGGATGGGGAAGGGGTGCGTGCCGGGGCTGATGGGAACAGCCAGAAGATAGAAATGGGCTCCCGCCCACGCAATCACCGGAGCCGACCCGCCACCACCACGTCCGCCTCCGCGGCGAGGACCCGCAGACCGGCAGCCTCCAGGCGCTCACGGGCGTCCGCAGGCGCCGGCTCCACCAGCAGGCGGCCCGCCGGACCCAGCAGCCGAGCGCCCTCCTCCACCTGCTCGGCACGGGCCCCCGTGAGCGCGACTCCCCTCATGCTGCCGCTCCGGAGCGGCACCGACGCCCCCACCCTCAACACACTCACTCCCTCCTGAGCCGCGCCGTCGACCGCTCCACCGCCCGCAAGCACGATCACCGCCACGTCCGGGACCAGACTCCGCAGCAGCCCCGCGTGCGCCACGGCCGGCCCCGCCACCAGCACAGTACCCCCACCCCCCGTGAGTCCCAGCAGCGCCGCCAGCCGCACCGCCGCCTCCCGGTCCGGCGCCCCCACTCCCCCGTCTCCTCGCGTGCACGACGTCTCGCCCGGATCCACCCGCAGATCCGCCACCCCACCCTCGACGCCCCACCGCTCCCGGCAGTTCGCACACCCCAGAACCCCCGTCACCACCCCCCGCTGCCGCACTTCGCTCGGGAGCAGGATGAGACCGTACGAGGGGCCGCACCGGGGGCAGGTCAGGACGTCCGTCAGCGCTAGCTCCATACCCGCGATGGTACGACCCCCCGCCGCGCCGCGCCATCCCTCCCTCCCACCGCCCCCTCTCCGCCTCCACCACCCGCCCGTCGGGCACTGTCTGGAGATCCGACAGATCCACCAGCGCACGCGTCGATCACCGCGTCGCCTCGGGCTGCACGCCTGGCGCACGGAAATCCCACACTCCGCAAAAAGTAGCGGAAATTTGTAGCAGATACGCTGGGGGCTATACAGGTAAATGGTTGTGGTACAACAGGTTGAGAAACTTACCAAATAACGGCCCCGCAGTTGCCCTGATCCAGGCCGGCAGAATCAGAATGACACGGCGAATCGACACCCACAGGAGGGGCACACATGAAGAAGCTCGCGATCGTTACTCTGGTAGCAGCGGCGGCTCTGGCACTGCCGGAGCTGGCATTCGCGCAGGCCATCACCGCCAGCGCGACAGTGAACTCACTCTTCAGCGAGGGTCTGACCCAGGGCCTGACGTTCAATGCGGTGAACCCGGGAACGGCAGCGGCGGTGGATATCACGAGCGGCACGGGCGGCACGCCGGGGTATGTGGAGTTCAACTACAACGCGAACTACAAGGTGACGGCGACGACCCTCCCCGCCACCCTGACAAATGGCGGCACTTCGACCCTGTCGGTAGCTTGGATGTGTGGGACGTCGTCGGCCGTGGGCATAAACCCCGCGGCGTCGGCGGCGTGTGTACAGGGCAATGTGGTGGACAGCGACAACGCTGTGGCGGATTTCGGAACCGTGGTGGTGTGGCTCGGTGGCTCAATCGCCAACACGGACGTCCTGGCCGGAACGTACACCGGGAACATCACCTTCACGATCTCGGCGTTCTGATCGAGTCGTAGCAATGGGAGGGCACGGCGATGCGGTTCCGCTTCGAGAATCCTGCGAGGATCATCGGCGGAGCCGTTTTCGTCTCGGCCCTGCTGGTGTCCCCTCCCGGGGCATACGCCCAGGGAGTTGGCGGGGGGGCGGGTGGAGGAGGAGAGGCCACCGTACAGCCGGTTCAGGGCCTCGAGTTCGGACTGCTCATTCCCGGCACTCCCATGCGTGTGCGGCCGGATGATGTGGGGCGGCGCGGCGAGCTGCAGGTCTCTGGAAGGGGGCAGTACCAGGTCCGGTTCGTTCTTCCCGCGTCTCTCGTGTCGGCTGAGGGGGCCAGTATCCCGGTCGAGTTCGGTCCCGGTGACGCGGCGGTGGTACGGGGCACTGCGGGGTCACCGCAGCTGTTCGATCCCAGTGTGGGAGCGGGCGTCTCCTTGACGGCAGGCATCAGCGAGGCGCAGTTGTTTCTCGGCGGAACGGCGCGACCGGCGGGGAATCAGGCGGCCGGGACGTACTCGGCGAGTGTCACGGTTCTGGTGGCCCGAAACTGATGGTGACGAAGAAAGAGGGCGGGATGGTCAGGCTCATGGGGACAGTGAAGAGGCGGGGACCGCTGGCAGTTGCGGCGGTCTTCGCTGTGCTGTTGCTCCCCATCCTGGCGGATGCGGTGTCGGTTAGCCCGGTGGCGCTCTACATGGATCACCGAACCCGGTCGGAGACGCTCACGCTCTACAACTCGGGGACGACGACGGAGGAGATCGAGATCTCTTTCGCGTTTGGCTATGCCCGCTCCGACTCGACAGGCGACGTGAGCGTGTTCTTCAGCGATGATCCCGCGCCGGCAGGCGAGCCGTCGGTGGTTCCCTACCTGAGGGCCTTCCCGCGCCAGCTGCGCCTCGCTCCCGGGGAGCGGCAGGTCGTCCGCATCCTGGTCACACCGCCGGCGGACCTGCCCGCCGGCGAGTACTGGGGGCGCGTGATGGTCACGTCGCGTGGCGGACAGCCGCCCATCGAGGAGTCCCGCGGCGACGTCCAGATGCAGCTCAGTCTGACCACCGTGATCGCGGTCGCCCTCAACTACCGGCATGGCGAAGTCGCCACCGGGCTGGCGGTCCGGTCGGTCGACGCGGTGCAGACGGAGGAGACGATCGAGTTCATCGCGGACGTGGAGCGGATCGGCAACGCCGCCTTCCTCGGCCGCGTTGTCGCGGAGGTCGTGGACGCGGACGGCAATGTGGTCGCGGAGCACGTGGAGGACATGGTTGCCTACGTCCCCACACTGTGGCGCTTCTCCATACCGCGGCCCGCAGGGACTCTGGGAGCGGGAGCGGTGGTGAGGTACCGGTTCGAGGCGGAGCGGGCCGGGGTGCCCGCAGGGGCCATCCTCCCGGCCGAGCCCGTCCGCGGCACCGCACCGATCCGGCCGGTCGCCAACGCGCCCACACCAACGTCCCACCCCGACCGATGAGCACCGGCGCGCGACTGCTGGCGCTGTTCCTTGCGGTCGGCGTGCTCGGCGCCCCCACCGGAGTCCGTGCTCAGGGTGGGACGCTGGCCGCCAGCGTGAACATCCTGCTACCTCCGGCCAGCGGCAGCGGTCTGAGGGGGCTGGAATTCGGGACGGTCACGCCCGGGACCCCCGCGGAGGTCCTGCCCATCGCGCCGCTCAGCGGCTGGTTTCAGCTGACGAGTGTGAATCGGAAGACCAATGTTCGGCTCACGTTCACGCTGCCCTCCGTGCTGATCCGGGCTGGCGGCAGCCAGGCACTGCCGATCTTCTTCGATGGCCCCTACGTCCGCTCGTGCGGGAACGGCTGCCAGACCCACACGATCACTCCTACCCCGCTCAACGCTACGCAATCGACGGCCGAGGCCATCCACGTTCGCCCCGGCCCCCCCTGGGGTGCCAACCCCACCGTCATCGACGTGTACATAGGAGGCCGGGTGGAACCGACACCGGCGCAGCTGGCCGGCTCGTACCTGGGCACCATCCAGCTCACGTTCGCGGCTCTCTGAGCCGCGCGGCGAGCCCCCTTCCGCGCTCCGCCATGCGCCGCACGCTAGCGGTCGTGATCCTCGCGGCGGCGGCCGCCGCGGCTGTTCCGACGTGCGGTACCGCTCAACAGCTGCCGGCGCACGTGGAGGAGGGCCTCTTCGAGGTGCTCGTCCCGGCCCTCGGAGCGATCACGGTGCCCGTCCTGGTGGATACCGCCCAGGCGGTCCTGCTCCCGCTCGAGCCCGTTCTCAGCCACCTGGGCTTTCTCGTCGAGACCGGCCCCCTGCAAGCGGCCTGGCGACCGGCCGCGGCGGCGCCCGAAAGCCGGCTCCAGCTAACCCCGCCGCATTACCGCGACGTCGACGGAGACACCCTCTCCCTCCCGCCAAGCTCCGTCCTCCGGTACGGCGGCGAGGTCTTCGTCAGCACGGCCGCCCTGGGCGTATTGCTGGGCGCCGAGATCGAGGTGGACTGGGGTGCACTTCGGGTGGTGCTGACCCGCAGGGACCCGCCCTTCCCCGCCCACGCCCGCGCGCTGGTCGAGGCCCGCCGCAGTCGGCTGGCGAGGCCGGAGCGCGGTGCGGGCGCCCCCTCGGTGCCGTACACCCCGCGCACGGGGGGCGGAATCCTGGACTGGAGCCTGGGCACTTCTCCACTGGAGGATCGGACCCTTGCACGCGTCGCACTCGGTGCCGCGATTCTCGGCGGCGACCTGGTGGTCGGCGGATCCGTGGTCACGGGCGACTCCCCCGACCGCGCGGGCGAGGTATCCTACCGCCGCATCTTCCCCGAGCGGCGCTGGATCAACCAACTGCTGCTGGGGCAGGTCGTCACCCAGGACCTGGCACCCCGATCGATCATGGGCGCGGTCGTGTCGAACATCCCCCAGCAGCGCGACGCCCATTTCAGCGACGTTGCCATCGCTCCGGACATCCCGGAGGGATGGGAGTTCGAGGTGTACCAGGGCGGTCGCCTCGTCGGGTTCTCCAGCGCCGGCGCAGATGAGGCCGTGCTCGTGCCCGTCCGGTACGGTCAGACACCCGTCGAGGTGCGAATGGTGGGACCGTCCGGGGAGGAAGTGGTGTCGCAATACCGTTACCTGGTTCCGATCACACACCTCCCGCCCGGGCGGACGGAGTACTCCGCGGGCGTGGGCGTCTGCCCCGCCGACCGCTGCGACGGGATCGGCTACGGCGAGCTTCGACACGGCTGGGGGCAACGGCTCACTCTCGGCGGTGGTGTCCAGGCGCTCTCCGAAGACGGGGAGCTGAGGGTCAGGCCGTCCGCCCTGGCGAGCTTCGCGCCCGATCGCCACTGGGCTCTCGAAATGGAGGCGCGCGCCGAGGAGTTCGTCCGCGCCTCCGTGGATCGCATGGGAGACGACGGGCGGCACGTGGGTGTCGATGCATCTCTCCACCAGTCGATTTTCGGTCAGCCCTCTTTCCTGCCGGGATCGGGTGCGCGCTGGCAGCTGCAGGGCCAGGCGGGGGCCCACCCCGTTCACGTGACCGGCCGGATCGATGGGGTGGCGGGCGACGGAATCGAGCGGGTTCGCCTCGCCGCTGGCCGCTCGCTCCCGCGGGGGTTCGGTGAACTGGCCGTGGAGGGCGGCCCTTTCGGCGCTGACCGCGTCACCGGCCGCGCCACCACGATCCTCCCCGAGCGCCTTTGGGCGTTCGGACGACCCATCGCCGTTTCCGGCAGCATGAGCGCCACCGCCGACGGGCTGCGGCTCCTGGAGTTGAGCAGCTCGATGCGGCCTCGGCGCGAAAGCTACCTGAGCGCCGCCCTCCAGTGGAACGGGGAGCGCGACGAGCTCCACCTAAAGGTCACCTTCCGACAGGTGCTCCAGGCCGCGCGCCTCGACGCCGCCCTCTCCCAGCGCTCCGCCAACTCCAGCCTCACCATGTCCGCCAACGGCTCCATCGCGATCGGCGGGGTACGCGGCTCCCATTTCTCCAGTCGAGACCTCCAGCGACGAGCCGGCGTCGTCGGCCGCGTCTACTACGACCGGAACGGAAACCGCGCGTTCGACGATGGCGAACAGCCCGCCCCCGACGTCTCGGTACTCGTGGGCGGCATGCGTACCAGGACGGACGACGACGGGCTCTACCGCGCGTGGAACGTTACCCCCTACGAGGTCACTGCCGTCTCCGTCGACACCCTCTCGGGGATCGACCCGCGCTACACCGTCCTCACCGGCGGCACACTCCTGCGCCCCGTTCCACACCTCCCAAACCGCGTGGACTTCCCGCTCACCGAGACGCGCGAGCTCCTCGGCCGCGTCCAGAGGGAGAACGGAAAAGGCGTCGGTGGCGTCGAGATCGAGATCCTGAGCGCCCATGGTGACCCCGTCCAGACCCTCCGGACCTTCACCGACGGGACCTTCTACGTGAGCCGCCTCCTGCCCGGCGATTGGCGCGTGCGGATCGCCAGCCGATCACTCCGCGCACTCGGCGTGGCTTCCGCACCGCCCGAGGTCACCGTCCACATCCGCCTCCAGGAGTCCGAGCCGCTGCTGGAAATCCCACCCTTCGTACTGCGCGAGGACGCGGAGCCCTGACCCCGGTCCGCCAACCGAGGGAACCACTACGATCGAATGGCCGTTCCAAGGCGGCCATCACCGATCGCTCCAGCACGGATTTGCGCCGCGAATCAAGGGGCGGCCAGCACCACCCGCACGGGAACCGCGCTCGTACCCGAGTCCCGCGCCAGAGTCGCCCAGTCGGACGCCGACAGCTCCAGCCGACCCGCGGGTCCAGGGTCACGAGTCACTGCGTAGCCCTCAGCACCCACCCGCACGCTCACCGTCCACCGGTGCCTCCCCTCCACAACCACCGCCGGCTCACCTTCCGCGACACCGGAGGCCTCGATCCGCACCGATGGCTGCACGCTCGGCGCAAGCACCGTCACACTGGCCTGAATACTGGCTGATTGCGCCTCCGACGCGGTCGGACACACCGCCAGCAGAGCCAGCGCCGCCACCACAACTGCCTGACCCGTGAATCTCATGCGACTCCTCGAGCGGGAAGATCTCAGGAGTCAGGCGGTGCGAGAACCGTGCTACGCGGACAATATGAGGGAAACCGTTGGTGGACAACACTTTATAAGTATATCCACCCTCGCGCTCCAGGCACCCGGGCTGTCCGGGATCCAGACGCCTGGAGCGGTGAATACGGATCTTGTGAAGGGGATCCTGGGCCGGCATCCGAAAACCAGACACTGTGTGAATCCCGGACACCACCGGGTAATCGCCGGTCCACGCGCTGCTCGGCCGGCGACCCCGGTCAGAAGGCGAGGGTCTTCTCGGAGTACAGCGCGAACTGGGTGGGCGTCTCCCACACCTTCACGTAGAGGAGCGCGGCGGCCATGTCGGTCGGGAGTCGCTGCTTCAGCTCATCGAAGAAGAAGCGGGCCTGGTTCTCGGCAGAGGGCTCGACCTCGTCGAAAGGCGGGAGCTCGTTGATGTTCTCATGATCGAGCCAGTCGGCAAGCTCGCGCGTGTGCCTCTTCACGTCGACGAAGTCGAAGGCCAGACCGGCCGCGTTCAGCTCGTCGGACATTAGTGCGACTTCCACCACATAGCGGTGGCCGTGAAGCCTCTCGCACTTCCCCTTGTAGTTGCGGAGGAAATGGGCCGAGTCGTAATGGGCCTGCACACTGACGACGTACATGGTCAACTCCGTTGGACTGCGACCGTAGGGATGTGGACTCCCGGCGGCCGCGATAGGACGAACAGAACGGCGTCGGCGATGGCCTGGGCCGTGAGCATTTCACTGCGCGCGGGAAGATCCGGCCGCCCGTCCGGATCGATGGGATCCCAGATTGGGGTGTCGGTGGCGGCGGGCTCCACGAGGGTCGCGCGCACGCCGGTGCCACGGAGCTCCTGCACCAGGACCTCGTGCATTCCCCGCACGCCGAACTTGGACGCCGAGTACGCGGCGTTGCCGGGGAAGGCTGTCCTCCCGGCCACGGAACCGATGGTGACGATGTGCCCGGCCCCGGCGGCGAGCATGGACGGGAGTAGGGCGCGGGTAACGAGGAACGGCGCGGTCAGGTTGCCGTCTATCATGCGCTGGAACATCCGGGGCTCGGTCTCCGCCAGGGGCGCGAGGTCGAACGCGCCCACCGCGTGGACAACGGCAAACAGTGGCCCCTCGTCCAGCACGGCCTCGGCCAGCGCCCCGACGGCGTCGGCGTCCGACGCATCGGCGGGAAGGGCGCGCGCCCCGGTGTCGGCCGCCAGGTGGTGCAGCCGCTCCGCTCCGCGCGCGGTCGCCAGCACGCGCGCGCCCCGGCCGGTCAGTCTACGGACGACTGCCGCGCCGATCCCTCCGGTCGCACCCGTCACCAGAATGAGTCGGCCCGTCAGGTCGACCGCGTCGATGCTCCCGCCGACGTCAGAGGGTCCAGCCCGGCCCGGATCCACCTCAGTCGATGATGCCATTCGACATCGTCAGTCGGAGGAACTCCTCGCGGGTCCTGATGTCCTCGAGGAACACACCCTTCATTGCACTGGTGATGGTCTTCGAGTTCTGCTTCTCCACGCCACGCATCATCATGCACAGGTGATAGGCCTCCACGACCACCCCCACGCCTTCCGGCTTCAGCACCTCCTGGATGGCGTCGGCCACCTGCTCCGTGAGCCGCTCCTGCACCTGGAGCCGACGCGCGAACACGTCCACGATCCGCGGGACCTTGCTGAGTCCCAGGATCCGACCGTTCGGGATGTACGCCACATGCACCTTCCCGAAGAACGGCAGCATGTGATGCTCGCACAACGAGTACATCTCGATGTCCTTCACCACCACCATGTTGTGATGGTCCTCGTTGAAGATGGCCGTGCCGATCACATCCTCCACCGCCTGACCGTATCCCCGCGTCAGCCACTTCAGGCTGTCCGCCACCCGGTCCGGCGTCCGCAGCAATCCCTCCCGCTCCGGATCCTCACCCAGTCGCGACAGCAGCTCCCTGACCAGATCCCGTGTCTCCACCGTCTCCAGCTCCGACCCGCTCCCCATCCTCAACCCCCCGCGTATTCCACGTAGTTGCGCGGCGTCTCCCACAGGACCAGCCGCACCAGCTCCACCTCACCCGGGAGCTCCGTCACCAGTCGGCCCCAGATCGCCACCACCAGGTTCTCCGTAGTGGGATTCTGACCGCCGAGCCACTCCACGTCCAGATTCAGATTCCGGTGATCGACGTCCCCCAGCACCCGCTCCTCCACGAGCGCCTTCAGATCCTTGAGGTCCAGAACGAACCCCGTCTCCCCGTCTACCTCGCCCTCCACCGTCACATCCAGCTCGTAGTTGTGGCCGTGCCAGTTCGGGTTCGAGCAGTCCCCGAAGACCGCCGCGTTCCGCTCAGCACTCCACTCGGCGAGACCCAGTCGATGCGCCGCCGCGAAGTGTACCCGCCGCGTTACCCGGACCCTCGGCATTCGCCACCTCCACCTCGCCACAGGAAACGATGAAAGGGCCGGTCCGCGACGCATCGCAGACCGGCCCAGTCGGCACACCGAAGGGTATATTTGAAGCCCAGTCGTTAATAACTGGTGACCTCCCCGCGCCTTCCGTCTTCCCTCTCGGGCCTGACGTCCGGCACAGAAGTGAGTCCCTGCTTCTGTAGTGTCGGCTCAAATGACGGCCCTTCAGTGCACCGCACCTACAAGATCACCAATGGGCCCCAGTGAGTCAACCGGCGCGGAAGCCCACAAAAGACGAACGGCCGCTGCCTAAGCAACGACCGTCCGCCTTTGTCCGCGGCGCTCTCCCCGGTTATCCCGCCGCCGCGTCCAACCTTCTTGTGCCCGTTCTTCAGGCAGGATCGAGTCCAGCGCGGGCACGATACGGAAACTCGTTGCAGGACAACCACTTACCCCATGCCAGCGCGCAGGCACGGTCCGTGACAGTCGATACTATTTGCCGGGTTCCGCGCCATTTTTTCCGCCCCCGTCGGCCCCAGAAGGACGCGAGCGGGAATCGGAGCGCACAACCTGAGGGATCCTGATCCGGCAGCGACTGCCGGGGGGAAATGGGATACCGATGGCCGCCGGCACGGCGCTGGGCGGATTCACCCCGGTATCCGGGGGGAAACGGGATACCGATCGCCGCCGGCACGGCGCTGGGCGGATTCACCCCGGTATCCGAAGGAAAACGGGATGCCGGCGCCGCCGGCACGGCGCCGGGCAAAAAGCCGGGAGATGCCCCGGGGTTGATTCGCCGCGGTCGCGCCGGAGTCGCGCCGCTCGCGTCGCCCCCCGGCCGCTATTTCCGCCGGTAGGAGCGGAGCAGGGCGAGGTTGGCGCGGTCGGCTGCAACGGCATCGTCGCCCTTGGGAGTCTCGATGGCCTTCGGCACATGGGCGAGACGGGGCTCGTTCATGATGGCGCGGAAGATCTCGTCGCCAATGGAGCCCTCGCCGATGGCCGCGTGACGGTCGCGGTGGCTGCCGAAGGGAGTCAGGGAGTCGTTCAGGTGGAGGAACCGGAGGTGCTGGAGTCCGACGGTGTGATCGAATCGATCGAGCACGGCTTCCAGGTCGCGGAGGTCGTGGCCGGCGGCCCACACGTGGCAGCTGTCGAGGCAGACGCCGACGCGGTCCGGGTGGCGTGCGCCCACGAGCGTGACGAGGGTCGCGAGCTCCTCGAACGTGGAGCCCAGGGCGGTACCACTGCCGGCGGTGCCTTCGAGGAGGACGCGAACTCGGCCCGGAACCGCGTCGAGTGCGCGGCTGATGGATTCGGCGTTCTGTCGCAGGCCCCGGTCGGGATCGCCGTCGGTCGCGTTCCCCGGATGAGAGACGAGGAAATCGAGGCCGAGGGCCTCGCAGCGACGGACTTCGGTGGTAAAGGAGTCCAGCGAGCGCTCCAGGAGCGACGGATCGGGCGTGGCCAGGTTGATCAGGTAGGAGTCGTGGGCGGCGCTGGTGCATATGCCGTGCTCCTCCATGGCCGAGCGGAAGGCGGCGACCTCCTCCTCCTCCACGTCCCGCTCGCGCCAGCGGTTGGGCTGCTTGGTGAAGATCTGGAGCACCGCGGCGCCGAGCTCGGCGGCCCGACCGGGGGCGTTGGGCGTCCCTCCAGCGGTGGAGACGTGCGCCCCCAGCTCGTCAACGATCCGCTCCGCCATCTGCTTCGTTCCGTGATCCGTGTCGGTCCGCATCTTGCCTCCTTCGACCGTGAATAGGGAGGCAGCAACAACGGGTGTCAAATGCTACTGGTACTGTATTTCTTCATCGTGGTCGCGCTACCGCTGGCGCTGGGCTCCTACGTCGTTTTCAACGGCCTGCCGCGCTCACGGGCGTGCCCCGTGTGCGCGTCTGAGACGCTCCGGATCCAGTCGGTGCCCCACGCGCTGGCCAGTCGAGTGCTGCGGCGGAGCCTCCATAGCCGCTGGTGCATGAGCTGCGGCTGGCGCGGCGCCATTGTGGACCGCGGCCGAGCGGTCGTGCCCCCCGTCCGGGTCGCCTCCGATCGTCGGGCCGCCGCGCCCCAGCCGGACCGGGTGGACCTGCGGACCCTCGAGGTCGATGGTCACCCGTGGCGCGTGATGCTCGAGTGCTGGGCCGAGGGCGGCCGCTGGCTCGCCCGGCTGGTGTTCGTGGCGCCCGGCGGACAGGTGTGCGCGGACCAGAGTTCCCTGGAGGGCGACTCCGTGCTCGAAGTGATCTCGCAGGCCTTCCGTCTGCCCGAGCAGACGCTGGCCGGCCGACTGCGGTCCATCCGATAACGCGCGTCATGACAGAAATTTACGGGCCCGAGCCGGGCTCCCCGCCACCGCTGGTCTCCACTTCCGATCTGGCCGGACTCTCCGCCAGCGATGTGGAGGGGACCCCGGTGGGGGAGCTGGTCGGCGCGCTTTCGGAGGAGCGGACCGGCCTGATTCGCTATCTGGATGTCTCCATCCGGGATGCGGGGAAGCACGTGCTGGTGCCCATCGGACACGCGCGTATCGATCGCGAGTCGGTGCCGCCACGGGTGCGGCTGCGTGCAGCGACGCACGGGGACCTCCTCTCCGTCCCGGAGTTCGTGGAGGACGAGACCCCCGTAGACGCCGAGTATCAGCAGGCTGTCATGGGAGTTCACGGCCGCCTCTTCTACGGCGCCCGCTACTACGCCCACCCCGCCTACGACCACTCCGCACTGCACGTGGGGGACGTACCCGTCGTGGGGACAGCCGCACCCGCCGAGGAGGAAGGGCTCCGGGCGCTTTCGGAGACCGGGGCTCTCGCGCTCTCGCGGCGCGGCCCCGACCTGTCCGGCTGGGAGGTGGTGGACGAGGACGGCGAGACCGTCGGCGCTCTGCGGGACTTCCTCGTGGACCCCTCGGCCGCACGCGTGCGCTACGCCATCCTGGACCTCGCGTCCCCGGAGCGGTCGACGGCGCTTCCCATCGGCTATCTCGTCATCGATGAAGAGGCCCGGAGGGCACGTGTGCCGGCGCTCACCGTGGAGGACATCGGGCTGCTCCCGCCGTACGAGCCGCCTCTCACGCGTGAGGAGGAGAACAGACTGCACGCCGCGATCGAGGGCCGGCTCACGGGCGAGCGCTACTTCGATCGCCCAGACTTCTGGAGACCGAACGCACGAGAGCTGGACTAGAGCAGCACCTTCCCCGGCCCGGGCGGCGTTTCCCACGCGTCGAATCGCTCGGCCACCTCGAGATCGTGCGGGCGCCCCGCGCGTCGCAGCCGATCGAGGAGCCATTCCTCCTGCGGCCACCCCACGCGCTGGCGGTGGAATGCGGCCAGCTCGAGCACGATATCCAGGTGTGGCTCCACATCCACCACCGCCTCGGGCAGCGCGGAGTGCTCACCCCGGAGCGTGAAGACCGGGGCGGGCTCACGATGGGGTGAGTCGGGGGCGGTCACCCGGCCCAGCCGCGCCAGCGTGATGGCATCGCGCACGATCTGGCCGGTCGCCTGGTGATCGGGATGACGCATGCCTCGCGACCACGCCTCACCCCACGTGATGACGGCGTCCGGCTGGATCTGAGCGATCGCCCGGGCCACCTCGCGGGCCGCCTCGGGCGTTGCGTGTACGCGCGTGTCCGGAAAAGAGAGGAACCGGTACTCGGCGTCCAGGATCTCCGCCGCGCCGCGACCCTGCTCCATGCGGGTTTCTATCACTGCCTCAGTGCTCATCCCGCCGTAGATCTCCGTCATCTCTCCACGCGTGAGCCAGAGCAGGACCACTCGGTCACCCGCCGCCCGGTGGGCCGCCACGGTGCCGGCGCAGCCCACCTCGTCGTCGGGGTGGGTCAGGGCCACGAGTATCGTCTTCACATCCGCTCCCGGTTGACGGCGCGCCTCCACATGGTCATCATCGGCGCGCCATGGAACTGTTACTGTCACTCGCCTGCGAGGACGCCAACGCGCGTCCTGACGGAAGACTCGACTTCATCGGGGTCTTCGACGAATTGAACGCCCCCGGCTTCCCCGCGGCGCAGGACCGCATGACAGTGGTCTTCATCATGGAATGGGCGGCGGGGCAGGAGGGGCGGCAGCAGTTCACCGCCGACCTCGTGGATGCCGACGACCAGAAGGTCCTGACCATTGAGGGCCATACGGACGTGGCACAGCCGAACGGCGCCGCGCGCGCGAAGACCCGGCTCATCATGCCGCTCGAACGCGTGGTATTCCCCCACGAGGGCGCGTACCGCTTCATCCTGACCGTCGCAGACACCCGGACCACCGCCTTTTCGCTGGTGGTCACCGAACGTCCGGACTGACACGGACCCCGCCCGCCAGAGACGGGTAGTAGGCCCCACGCAAGGGAATCACCGCTGGACACCTTCGGAGGCCGAGTGGGGGAATCGCAACCAACGTCGCGGGAGACCGTACGCGTTCTGGCCGCCTTGTCGGACGAGAACCGCTTCCGGATCGTGGAGCTCCTCGCGACGGAGCAGCAGGAGCTGACGTGCGGCGCCATCAGCACGGCGCTCGACATGTCCCCATCGCTCCTCTCCCACCATCTCGGGATCCTGGCGGACGCCGGGATCATCGGCCGTCGGAAGAACGGGCTCTGGACCATGAACGTGCTCCAGCAGGCTGTCATCGAGCGGCAGGTGGAGACGCTCCAGTCGCTGATCCGCTCGGGCAACGGGCACTCCGAGGCGCTGATCCGGCTGCACCGCGACTCCGAGACCGGCACCCACCCGGCGCCACCGCACCTCGGCGATGCCCCCGAATGCGACGAGGCCATCGCCGGCTCCTGACGAGCCCCGCTCACCTCACTCCGACGGCACCGTCCGCCGCCGTCATGATCCCGGGATCCCCGGTTCCGTCATCGACCGGGCGTCCAGCACCCGATCCAGCTCTTCGGCGGGCAGGACGTCCTTTTCCCGCGCCAGCTCCCGCACCGTCTTTCCTTCCCTGAACGCCTCTTTCGCGAGCGCGGCCGCTGCGTCGTAGCCGATGTGGGGCGCCAGTGCGGTGCCGAGCGAGAGGTTGCCCTCGAGCAGCTCCCTGATCCGCTCCTCGTTCGCCGTGATCCCGTCCACGCACTTGTCCGCCAGAACCTGCGACGCATTGGCGAGGATCCGGATGGACTGCAGGAGCGCCTGGGCCATGACCGGCATCATGAGGTTCAGCTCGAAGTAGCCCCCGGTTCCCGCCACCGTGATGGTGGTGTGATTGCCCATCACCTGCGCCGCGACCATGGTCACCGCTTCCGGGATCACCGGGTTCACTTTCCCGGGCATGATGCTGGACCCGGGCTGCGTGGACGGCAGCGTGATCTCGGCCAGACCCGCCCGCGGGCCGCTTCCGAGCCACCGGATGTCGTTAGCGATCTTCATGAGCGAGACCGCCAGAGTGTTCAGCGCGCCGTGGGCGAACACCACCGTGTCGCGCGTCGCCTGGCGCTCGAAATGATTGCTCGCTTCCACGAAGTCCAGCCCCGTCGCGTCCGCCAGCCGCGCGATGGTGCGGGCGGCGAACTCCGGGTGCGTGTTGATCCCCGTACCTACGGCCGTGCCCCCGAGCGGGAGCTCGCGCATGTCCGCCATCGCCTCCCGTACGCGGCGGATCCCGTGCTCGATCTGACTCGCGAAGCCCGCGAACTCCTGCCCCAGCCGGACGGGTGTGGCGTCCATCAGGTGCGTCCGGCCACTCTTCACCAGCCCGTCGAACTCCCGGGCCTTCCGCTCGAGCGCTGCCTTCAGCGCCTCCAGCGACGGGATCAGCTCCTGAGCCATCGCCACCGTGGCCGCCAGCTGCATGGCCGTGGGGATCGTGTCGTTCGATGACTGGCCGTTGTTCACATGATCGTTCGGATGGACCTCGTCGCCCAGCCGCCGGCTCGCCAGTGTCGCGATCACCTCGTTCGCGTTCATGTTCGTCGAGGTGCCGCTCCCCGTCTGGAAGATGTCGATGGGAAAGTGAGGGTCGTGCTCCCCCTCGATCACCTCCTGCGCCGCCTCGACGATCGCCGCCGCACGCGCCTCATCGAGGAGCCCCAGCTCCGCGTTCGTCCGGGCCGCCGCCTTCTTGATCATCCCCATGGCCGCGATGAACCCGCGCGGGAACCGCAGGTCGCTGATCGGGAAGTTCTCCACGGCCCGCTGCGTCTGCGCCGCGTACAGCGCGTCCGCCGGCACCCTCATCTCTCCCAGCGAGTCCTTTTCGATCCGATATTCCATCTTTCCCCTTCAGGTTGTTCCGTGAGCGAAGTGCGCCCCGAGAGCGGAGCGAGCCCTCCCTACTTCTTCGGCGGCCGGCTCGGCCGGACCTCGATCCTGCTGGGCAGCGTCCGATCCGGAGTGGCCAGGAGATCCAGTACGATCTGCCCGAGGTCCTCCGGCTGGATCTTCCACTCGGCGTCCCCAGAGCTGAACCCGGGCGTGGCCACGCTCCCCGGCATGATGTAGCTGACGCGTATGTCGTCGTGACGCACCTCCTGCATGAGCGCCTCGCTGAACCCGATCAGCGCGAACTTGCTCGCGTTGTACGCCGCGCCGCCCGGAAACGCATTCTTCCCGGCCAGGCTGCCGATGTTGATGATCCAGCCGCCTCCCCGCTCCTTCAGCCGCGGGATCGCCGCGCGCGAGCAGTAGAAGACGCCGTTCACGTTCGTGCGCTGGACCCGGTCCCACTCGTCCACCGACAGCTCCGCCACCGGCTTGAAGATCCCCACTCCCGCGTTGTTCACCAGGATGTCGAGTCCACCGAACGCGTCCACCGCCGTAGCGACCAGCGCCTCGCAGTCCCCGGCGCTGCCCACATCGCAGACGACCCCGCGGGCGTTCTCCCCAAGCTCGTCGGCTGCACGCTCCACCTCCTCCGCCGTGCGGGCCCCCACGACCACGCGGGCCCCCTGTCCGATGAGCGCCTCCGCGATCGCGCGACCGATCCCCTTCGTTCCCCCGGTGACCACCGCAACCTTGCCGTTCAATGCCGACATCCTCTTCCTTTCCGCTCTGTGACCATGCTCCCCCCGGGACCGCGCCGCAGGGGCCGTACCGCGACGCGCCCGAGCGTCCGCTCCTGCGCCCTCGGAGCTCGCTGCGTAGCCGAGGATCGCCGCGGGATCCAGGGGTGTGCCCACCTTGATTGCTCCCCCCAGCCGTCGCCCCTTACGTTTCCGCCATGAACCTCGACAACAGCGTGGCACTGGTGACCGGCGGGGCCCACCGCGTGGGACGCGCGCTCGTCCTGGCGCTGGCCCGCGCCGGCGCTGACATCGCGCTCCACTACCACGGCTCGGAAGAGGCAGCGGAGCGAACGGCCGGGGAAGTGGAGGCCCTGGGGCGCCGGTGCGTCCGGTTGCCCGCGGATCTGGCCGATGCGGAGCAGGCGGCGGCGCTGGCCGGCAGGGCGGTGGAGTCGCTCGGTCGCCTGGACGTGCTGGTAAACAACGCCGCCCTCTTCGAGTCCGCGTCGTTCCTGGAGGTCACAGCCGCGGACTGGGACCGCGTCATGGCTGTCAACGTGCGCGCCCCCTTCCTCCTCCTCCAGGCAACCGCACCCCACCTCGCCGCATCGAAAGGGGTGGCGGTCAACATCGCCAATGTCTCCGGGCTACGGCCCTGGCCGGCGTTTCCGCACCACAGCGTGTCGAAGGCGGCGCTGGTCCACCTGACGAAGGTGGCCGCCCGCGCGCTGGCGCCGGACGTGCGCGTGAACTGCATCGTCCCGGGAGCCGTGATGCCGCCGGAGGACTATACAGAAGCACAGCTGCGGGAGAGCCGCGATCGCACCGTGTTGGGCCGGATCGGCTCGCCGGACGACGTGGTCGAAGCGCTCCTGCTCCTGGTGCGATCGGAGTTCGCCACCGGGTCCGTGATCGTCGTGGACGGTGGAAGGATGCTGAAGTAACGGTGTAGAAGGCAGCATGAAACGCATAGCACGACGCTGGAAGAGCTGGGGCACGGTGCGCCGCGTCCTCTATCCGCTGATCGCCGTCGGGGTCCTTCTTGGACTCGGCGGATTCCTCTGGGCCGGTCTCACCGTGGCGGGCGTCACGGGGCCCGGCTGTCCACCCATCGCGGAGCTCCGCACCTATCGGCCCCCGGAGGCCACCCGGGTATTCGCCGTGGACGGGTCGGTCGTAGCCGACCTGTCGCCTCAACGCAGGGTCGTTCTGGACATCGAAGAAGTGCCACCCCTGCTTCGAGAAGCCGTGGTTGCCGTGGAGGACCGTCGCTTCTGGGACCACGGCGGCGTCGACTTCCGTGGAGTCGCCCGAGCGCTGTGGCGCAACGTCACGGGTCTCGGGATCGAGGAGGGCTTCAGCACCATCACAATGCAGCTCACCCGCAACATCTTCCCGGATCAGCTCCCGATGCGGGAGAAGGTGACGCGGAAGGTGTGCGAGGTCTATCTCGCCTACCGCGTCGAGGCGGAGTTCCAGAAGCGGGAGATCCTCGAGCTCTACCTGAACCAGATCTACCTGGGCGGCGGTCTTTACGGGGTCGAGGCGGCGGCACAGGGATATTTCGGCACGTCGGTGAGCGAGATCTCGCCGGCCGAAGCGGCGCTCCTCGTGGCACTGGTGAAGAGCCCCGAGGGATACAACCCGCGCAAGAACCCGAGGAAGGCGGTCGAACGCCGCAACATCGTCCTTGGCGTCATGGCCGAGGCCGGCGTCATCGAGCGAGCCGAGGCCGACGCGGCTCGGCGGGCGCCCCTGGCTCTGGCGCCGCCGATCGAGGCGTCTGGACCCGCGCCGTACTTCGTGGCGGCCGTACGCAGACAGCTCCGGGAGGAGTTCGGGCCGGACGCCGATATTCGGGGGCTCCGGGTCTACACCGGCCTCGATCCCTCGCTCCAGCGCGGAGCCCGATCCGCGCTCGTCTCGCAGATCGACAAGATCGAGCAGGGCGGCTATGGACGGTACTCCCACGCGAAGGGGCCGGCGGCCGATCCGGAGGCCGCGGTGCTGCAGGGGTCTGTGATCATCCTGGACCCGCACACCGGCGACGTGCGGGCACTCGTGGGAGGCCGCGACTTCGCCACGTCACAGTTCGACCGGGCCCTCCAGGCGCGTCGGCAGCCGGGCTCCGCGTTCAAGCCGATCGTCTATGCCGCGGCGCTCGAGTCGGGGCTCCCGCCCACGGCCCGGCTCGGTACCACGCCGGTGGCCGTGAACACCCGCGGCTCGCCCACCTGGAGGCCCGGTGACCACGTGGCCGACAGCGTGGAGACCCTCTCCGTTCGCAAGGCGCTGGCGGTCTCGTCGAACAACGCGGCCGTCCGTCTCGGACAGTGGGTCGGGGAAGGCCGCGTGGCGGCGATGGGGCACCGGCTCGGGCTCTCCACGGACATCCCGGAGTACCCGTCGATCTTCCTGGGCTCCGCCGAGGTCATACCGGCCGAGCTGGTGGCCGCGTTCGCCGCCTTCGGCAACGGCGGCTACAGGGTCGAGCCCCGTCTGTTTTTCCGCGTCGAGAACGGCGATGGGGCCGTGCTCTGGCAGGCGCGTCAGCCGGCCCATCAGGCGCTGGACCCGGGCGTGGCCTTCCTGACGCTCACGCTCCTCGAGGAAGTAGTGAACACCGGCACGGGCTCGGCCATCCGCGAGGGCGGGTTCTGGCTGCCCGCGGCGGGGAAGACGGGGACCACGAACGACGGCAAGGACGTCTGGTTCGTAGGGCTGACCCCGGACCTGGCGGCGGGCGTCTGGCTGGGGTTCGACAAGCCTCGATCGATCATGCCCGGCGCGAGCGGCGGGCGGCTGGCCGCACCGGTCTGGGCCACGGTCATGAAGGAGGCGTACCGGGAGCGGCCCGCGCCGGCCCCGTGGACCCCCCCCTCCAACGTCGTGAGCGCCCAGGTGGACCAGGCCACCGGGTACCTGGCCACGGAGAACTGTCCGCCGGAGGACGTGAGAATCGAGTACTTCCTCGCGGGGACGGAGCCGGAGGAGTACTGCCCCGTCCATCCGCAGGAGGGCATGGATCGGTTCCTGGACGACCTGTGGGGTCGGATCCGGAAGATCTTCTAGCCATCACCCGGTCGCCACCGACCGCGCGGAGGAGGAGCGGGGCCGATCACCGTCGGCCCGCTCCCGCCCCGCGGCGGAGCCGTCAGCCGGTGCCCGGAGCCTCCGCCGTCTCCAGCAGCGGGCTTTCGCCGATCCCCTGGTGCGACAGCCAGCGCTCCGCTTCCAGCGCCGCCATGCACCCGGTGCCTGCGGCCGTCACGGCCTGGCGGTAGAAATCGTCCATGACGTCGCCAGCGGCGAACACCCCCTCGATGTCGGTAGCCGTGCGCCAGCTGTGGGTCTTCACGTACCCGTGCTCGGTCAGGTCGAGCTGTCCGTCCAGGAAGTCGGTGTTCGGTCGGTGGCCAATGGCCACGAACAGCCCGCCCACTTCCAACTCCGTGCTCTCTCCCGTCACGGTGTCCTTGAGGCGAAGCCCCTCGATCTGCTCGTAACCGAGGATCTCCTCGACCACGCTGTTCCAGAGGACCTCGATCTTGGGGTGCTCGAGCACGCGCTTCGCCATGACGTTCGACGCCCGCAACTCGTCCCGACGATGGATCACATAGACCTTGCTGGCGAACTTGCTCGCGTACGTCGCCTCCTCCATGGCAGTATCCCCACCACCGATCACTGCCAGGACCTTGTTCCTGAAAACCGGCAGCGCGGCATCACACACCGCGCACGCCGAGACGCCGCCGCCGCTCTGCGCCAGCCGCTCTTCGTTCGGTAGACCCAGCCACTTGGCGTTTGCGCCCGTGGAGACAATCACCGCGTGCGCACGGTACTCGTCCCCGGCGCGAGTGGTCACCGTGAACGGACGGTTCTGGAAATCCACCTTCTCCACCATCTCCATCATGGAGCGCGTGCCGAAACGGGTCGCCTGCTCCTTCATCTTCTGCATCAGCTCCGGACCCGTCACACCCTCGGGGAAGCCGGGATAGTTCTCGACCTCCGTGGTGATCATCAGCTGCCCCCCCGGCAGCATGATTCCCTCGGGCTCCCCCTCCAGCACCAATGGGTTAAGGTCCGCCCGTGCCGCGTACAGCGCTGCCGTCCACGCCGCCGGGCCCGAGCCGATCACGAGTAGGTTCTCCACGTTTGCCATAGCGATATCCGATCTCGAGTGCATGCCTCCGAGCGTCCCTCAGGGGGAATGTACAAAGTCTGGCAACCCTGCGGGTCGCGCCAGGGGAGTTGCAGCCAGTGTCCGCCGCGTGCTACACTCCCTTCCGGTCCACTCTATCCTGCGATCCATGCATCACGCCCACGACGGGAAGCTCCGCGAGGAGGACGCCGAACGACTGCTCGGCGCACTGGCCGGTGTCGTATCGGCTCACATCATCTCCGATGACGCGGGACGGCTTCTGGAGATCCACGTTCTGGCCACTCCCGACCTGCACCCCAAGCAGGTCGTGCGGAACGTCGAGTCGGCGCTCTCCGCGGGGCTGGGCATCCAGGTGGACCGCCGCATCGTGAGCGTCGCCCAGATCCGGTCCTCGACCGTGGGCGGGAGCGGTTCCGTCAGCGCGGAGGACGCCGCGGCCGATCAGGGGAGCTCCCACGCCGCCGCCGCGGTCATCGACGCCATTGCCGATCGACAGCCGAACGCACCCATGGCGAGAGCCACCAGAAACGAGCGGCTGGAGTATGTGCGCTACGAATCACACCGGGATGAGGAGCTCTGCCACTGTCAGGTCCTGCTCCGCTCGCCGGCGGGCGAGGCGGCCGGGAACGGGTCGGGGCCCGACACCGCCGGTGGCCGGGCAGAGGCCGCGGCGCGCGCGGTATTCGACGCCCTCGCGAAGGCGCGGCCCGATCTCCGCATCCGCCTGGACGGCGCCGTGATCTCGCAATCGCGCGGCCGGAGCTTCGTCATCATCTCGGCCAATGTCGTTCTCGACAGGGCTACGATTCCACTGGCCGGCGCCGCCATCCTGAGCCGATCCCCCGAGGAGGCCGCCATACTCGCGGCGCTCCAGGCATCCAACCGTTGGAGCGCCTGAAGCGTGAGCCCGGCCGACCTGGGCCCTGATCTGGAACGACTCCCGGGTGTTCTGGCGGCCACGGTCTTCGAGGACACCGCGCTGGGCCCCAGGATCTATCTCGCCACCGGCGTCCAGGCGGACCGGGAGGCGCTTCGCTCCACGATCCTCGCCGTCCTCCAGGACCGCGGGCTGACCGCTGACCCCGCTCGGATCCACATCGCAGTGGCCCCCGCCAGCGCCGCCACACCGCTCCCCACCTTCGCACTGGATTCCATGGACGTGCACCGGGTGGGCGGGCGCGCAGAGGTCGAAGTTCGGCTGCGCGCCGGTGGGCGCACGGTGGTGGGGAATGCGGCCGAGCCCGACACCTCGGCGGGGCGAGCGCGGGCGGCGGCGCGAGCGATCCTCACCGCGGTCGAGTCGCTGGGACCGGACCTGCGGCTGGGGCTGCACGGCGCGCGCCGGCTCGACCTGTTCGGCCAGGATGCCGTGCTGGTCCTGCTGGAAGCGACGGAGGGAAGAGCCCACGTACACCTCCCGGGCTCCGCGCTCGTCGAGCAGTCGGTGGAGCATGCGGCCGCGGCGGCCACGCTGGGAGCGCTGCGCAGCTGGGGGCCCTGAGGAGCCCTACTCGTCGCCCGTTTCCACGGGGGGCCCGATGAACTTCTCCACCTCCTGGACCACCCGGCGCGGCTCCACCGGCTTGGCCAGGTAGCCGTCGCACCCCGCGCGCATCGCTTTCGCCCGGTCCTCCTCCAGCGCGTGGGCGGTCAGCGCGATGATCGGAATCCTGGAAGTGTCATCGTGTCCTTTCAGACGAACCGTGGCTTCCCAGCCATCCATCTTCGGGATCGAGATGTCCATCAGGATGATGTCCGGCTGCTCGGAGTGCGCGCGGCTCACACCCTCCTCGCCGTCCCGCGCCTCGACGACCTGGTACCCCACGTGCTCGAGGATCGTCCGGTACACCACGAGGTTGTCCTCGTTGTCCTCCACCAGCAGCACCTTCTTCTTTGGCAGATCGCTCATGACGTTTCCGGCTCCTCGCGGTCCTTGAATACCTTCAGGTTCGTTGAATGACCCGGGTTGACCCTGGCATTCGGATCGATGTGGTGAACCGCATGGTTCACCGCGATTGCGGCTTCGCTGAACCCCGTCGCGATCAGTTCCAGCTTGCCTTCGTATGTGGCGATGTCACCCGCGGCGAAGATCCCCGGGACGTTGGTCGCCATCGTGGCGCCGACCCGCAGCGTGTTCCGCTCCAGTTCCAGCCCCCACTCGGCGAGGGGACCCAGGTCGGGCTTGAAGCCGATCAGCGAGAGCACCGCGTCCACCTCGATCGTGGTATCCTCGTCCGTCCGGTTGTCGTAGATGGTGACCGCCGTCACGCACTCGCCGCCATGGATCTCCCGGACCTCACGGAACGTCAGCAGGTCGACCTTGCCCGCGTCCACGGCCCCGTCCAGCTGCCGCATGGAGTGCGCATGGGCGCGGAATCCCTTCCTCCTGTGAATCAGCGTCAGCGCCTCCGTATGCTCCTGGAGCGCCAGCGCCCAGTCCACAGCGGAGTCCCCACCACCCACGATGAGGACCCTCTTCCCTTCGTAGTGGGACGGATCACGCACGTGGTACTCCACGCCCTTCCCCAACAGCGAGTCGTATCCCGGGCACTCCAGCACCCTGGGGGCGAAGGCGCCCTTTCCGGCGGCGATCAGGACGGTCCGTGACGGATACCGCCCTCCGCTGGTCCCGAGGACGAACCCCTGGTCATCGGGGACCAGATCCCTCACCTCCTCTTCCAGGTGGATCTCGGGGTCGAACTGGGTACCCTGCTCGATCAGGTTCTCGGCCAGCTCCTTGGCGGTGATCCGGGGAAATCCACCCACGTCAAAGATGTATTTCTCCGGGTAAAGCGCCATCAGCTGGCCCCCGAGTTCCGGGAGCGAGTCGATGATGCGCACGGATGCGCCCCGCATCCCGGCATAGAAAGCGGCGAAAAGTCCTGTAGGCCCGCCCCCGATGATGTTGATGTCGCGACGATCTGCTTCGGCCACGCTGGCTCGTCCTCTGGCAAGTTCCCTCTGGTGATGGCCCCATGGTACCCCGGCCGCCGCCCGAGGGCAACCGACCCGCACGCGCGCCGGCAGACGCAAGGTGCATTCCCGACCGTAGCGGTCAGTCGGCGCCCGTGTCGGCCCCCAGATACACGCTCGACGCCCGGTATCTCGCCAGCCCCACCTCGAGCAGCAGCTTCACCAGGATTGCGCCCGGGATCGCGAGCAGAAGACCGACGAAACCCAGGAACACGCCAGCCACGGCGATGGCCAGGATCACCCACACCGGGTGCAGTCCCACCGACTCCCCCACGATCCGGGGCGCGATGATGTTCCCGTCCAGGAACTGCACGATCCCGAAGACGATGGCGATCTTGGCGAGACTCGCCAGGAAGGCGCCGCTCAGGATGGCGATGATGAGGGCGGGGACGAGGCTCACCACCAGCCCCAGATACGGGACCAGGTTGAAGACCCCGGCCACGGCGCCCACCAGCCCTGAATAGGGGAAGCCGGCGATCCAGAGACCGAGCCAGGTGAGCACCCCGACCACCGCGGCCGCCACGACCTGCCCGCGCAGGTAGCGCGACAGCAGGCGGTCGTACTCACGGCCGAACCGCATCCACCCCGCATGGCGCGGGCGCGGGATATAGCTCGTCACCCGGGTCGTGATGGCATCCCAGTCGCGGAGCAGGTAGAAGGTCAGGACGGGCGTGAGCACCACATACCCCAGCACGGTGAAGACCGTCCCGAGTCCCCGCCCGAGCCCCAGCACCGCCTCCCACGCGCCCGCTCCGACCTCCTGCTGCTTCTCCTGGACGAACGCCGTCACCGTGGCGGGGGAGAGAGACCGGAGTCGCTCCACGACCCCCCGCTCATCCACGAACGGCAGGTCGAGCCCGAGGATCCCCGCCTGGAGCCCTTCGATCCAGCTGGCGAGGCGCTCGACCAGCTCCGGTGAACGGGCGATCAGGCTCTGGATCTGCTCGGCGAGCGCCGGGATCCCCAGGAATATGAGCAGCCCGATGGCGACGAGCACGGGGAGCGCGAGGACGAGGATGGCCGCGGAGCGCGGCAGCCGGCGCCGCTCGAGCCGGTCCACCAGCGGGTCGAGGACGTAGGCGAGAACGACGGCCAGGATGAATGGCGCCAGGAGCGTCCCCAGGTCGGCGAGCATCCAGAGCCCCACGAGGACACTCGATGTGAGGACGATGAGACGGTGGAAGGGTGAGCCGGAGTAGGGCAGCAGCAGGACCAGCAGTGCCAGGAAGAGCACCAGGGGCGACAGGATATCCTGAAGCTGCCAGAGGAAGAGAGCGAGGACGAGCAGCACGCCCACACCATGGACGAGACGCGCATCCCTCACCGCCGTCAGTGGCTTCATAGCTTTGGAATGAGAGGAAGTTACTCGCGGGCCGCGCCGAGGACCTTTTGGCCGGCCGACTCCAGCACCGCGCGGGCGTTGTCGTAGGTCAACGTGACCAGTGCCTCCTGGAGGGGGAGCCAGATGCACTCGGTGATCCCCTCCTCCAGCTGTGGCTCCGTGCCGCTGTTCGTGGTCTCCATCAGGAAGAAATGGCAGTACTTGTGGATGAGGTCGGCGCCATCCCGGAAGAACCAGTCGATGGTCGCGAGCGCGTCACGCAGCTCCACCTCCCGGATCCCCGTCTCCTCCATCACCTCCCGGACCGCCGTTTCCTCCGCCGCCTCCCCGCGCTCCACGTGACCCTTGGGCAGACCCCAGTTCTCGTACGGGTCCCGGATGAGCAGGAAATAGACTTCCTCACCCTCGCGACGGAATACCACGCCGCCCGCGCTCGTCTCGATACGAACGGGGCGCCGTGCGCCGCGGGGCCTCCGGGAGCCGTTGCGCCTACTCACGCAGCACGAGGTCTGCGATCTGCACACTGTTGGTCGCTGCGCCTTTGCGCAGGTTATCCGCCACGATCCACATGTGGAGAACGTGGGACCGGTCGGGATCACTCCGCAATCGTCCGACGACGATCTCGTCCTTCCCCGCCTCTGCGAGTGGTACAGGATCGCCGCCAGTGGCGTCCATCAGACGCACGCCCGGCATGCCCCGGAGCGCCTCGGCCGCCGCCGAAACCGACAGCGAGCGCTCCGTTTCCACCGCCACGGTGATGGCGTGTCCGACTTCCACCGGTACGCGGACGCAGGTGGTCGCCACGGCCAGATCCGGTGCACTCAGGATCTTCCGCGTCTCATTCCGCATCTTCTCTTCTTCCTGCGTCCATCCGTTCTCGAGGAGCGGCCCGATCCGCGGAATCACGTTGCCATCAATGGGGCCCGGGAACGGCGATGACTCCGGGGTCCGGCCCGCGCGTTCGGCACGATAGGCGTCGATGCCCTTCTGCCCCGCCCCGGACACCGACTGGTAGGTGCTCGCCACCACCCGCACCAGGCCGGCCGCGCGCCGGATCGCTTCCAGCGGCACCACGAGCTGGATCGTCGAGCAGTTGGGGTTGGCGATGATCCCACGGGGCCGCTCCGATGCGCGCTCCGGGTTCACCTCCGGGACCACCAGCGGGACCTCCGTGTCCATGCGCCAGGCCGACGAGTTGTCCACCACTACCGCACCCTCGGCCGCGGCCCGGGGCGCCCACTCGCGGCTCAGCTCCGCGCCCGCGGAGAAGAGCGCCACATCGCAGCCGTCGAAGATGCCCTCCCGCGGCGAATCCACCCGCCACTCACGGCCACGGAACATCAGTCGGGTGCCCTTCGATCGCTCCGAGGCCAGCGGGATCAGCTCGTCCACCCCTGGCAGCCGCTCCTCCATCAGACGCAGCATGGTTCGACCCACCGCGCCCGTCGCGCCCAGCACCGCGACCTTCATTCGCCCTCCTCGCCCAGCTCGAACGTCCGGTGGACCACGCGGATCGCCCGCTCCTCCGTCCCGGCGTCCACCATGAGAATGATCGACACCGATGATGCCGACACCGCGTGGACCGCGACGCCCTCCTCCTGCAGCGCCTCGAACGCCCGCGCATACACCCCCGGTCGACCGTGCATCCCGCTGCCGACCAGCGTGATGCGCGCCAGCTCATCGCTCGTATCCAGACCCCGTCCGCCCAGCTCCGTGGAGACCGCCTCGCATACCGCGAGGGCGTCCTCGAGCTGGTCCTGCCTCACGGTCAGCTCAATGTCCCGACGGCCCTCCTGCGTGTCGAGCTGCGCCAGCAGGTCCACGCTCACCCCGGCCCGACTCAGCCGTGCCAACAGCCTCGTCATGCTCTCCATCTCGGCCGGCAGCTCGCGCAGGACCACCTGCGCGTACCCGCCTTCCGAGGCGACGCCCGTTACGACTGGATCTTCCATGCTTCTGACTCTGGGTGCGATGAGTGTGCCTCCGGTCTCCTCCTCCGCCATGGACGAGAGGACCCGGACCGGGACGCCGAACCGCGCGGCCAGCTCCACCGCCCGAGGGTGCAGGACACGCGCGCCGGAAACCGCCAGCTCGGTCATCTCCTCATAATCCACCCGCGGGATCCGGCGAGCCTCGGGCACCACGCGGGGATCGGCCGTGAAGACGCCATCGACATCCGTGTAGATGTCACAGCGGTCCGCCTCGAGCGCCGCCGCGAGCGCCACCGCCGTCGTGTCGGACCCGCCGCGCCCGAGGGTCGTGATCTCCCGCTCTCGGCTCACGCCCTGGAACCCGGCTACGATGACGATCCGCCCCTCATCCAGCTCCTGCCGCACCCGCGCCGCCCGGACTTCCTCGATCCGCGCGCCCGTGTGTCGGGCATCCGTGATGATGGCGGCCTGTGAGCCGGTGAAGCTGATGGCCTCCAGCCCCGCCTCGCGAATGGCCATGGCCAGCAGCGCCATGGAGATCCGTTCCCCCGCCGTGAGCAGCATGTCCATCTCCCGCGGGTGACTGCCCACCGGGTTCGCACTCACCTGCTCGGCCAGTGCCGTCAGGTCGTCGGTGGTGCCACCCATGGCCGATACGACCACCACGAGGTCGTGGCCCTCGCGCCGGCAGCGGCACGCCCGCTCCGCCACTCGCCGGATGCGCTCCGGGTCCCCCACCGAGGTGCCGCCGTACTTCTGGACGAGGAGTGTCAAGGTATCTGCATGGGTCCGGGGTCGGGTCCGCACGTCGCCGGGGCAGGACCCCGGTCCAGCGGCGGTAGCCCATGCAACTGGCGGACCGGCCCCCACTCTCCCGGGGCCCGGGTCAGAAAACCCGCAGATTGATGTACTTCCGGGGATTGCGCTGGAAGTCCAGGAGGAGGTCCTGGACCAGGGTGGAAGTGCGGAGGAGGTCGCCATAGAGCGCGGTGTCCTGGAGCAGCAGACCCAGCGTCCCCTCCCCTCGCTCCAGGTCGCCCATGATCTGGCTCAGCGAGGCGAAAGAGCTGTCCGCGGACGCCACGGTGCCTCTCATCTCGCCCGAGAGTTGAGTGAGGGAGCGGCTCAGCGTGTCCATCTGGGCCGACATCCTGTGGATGTTGTCCACGATTTCCGAGAGCTCGCCCCCGGCGATGGCCCTCTCCACCTCCCCGAACGCACGTTCGGCACTCTCCGCCACCTCCTGGAAGCTGGTGGTCGTGCTCTCCAGGCCGCTCGCCAGGTTCTCCACCGTCTGACCCTGCGTCTCCATGAGGCGGGTGAGCTGCTCCGTAACCTCCTGCACGTTCTCGATCGCCGTGCGGATGTTGACCGCGGTCTCGTCCGTGAACGCGAGATCCACCCGATCGGTGATCACCGCGAGGTTCTCGGCGATGCGGTCGGCCACCGCCGTGAGGCGCGAGACGTCCGGCAGCGAGTAGCCGGGCAGCATCCCCGGCCGCGGTGACATGGCGTAGTTGTAGGTGGGGAACCGGGCCCGCGGAAAGATCTCCGCCTGCCAGTCACCCAGGAGGGTTTCCGGCGACAGAAGCACAACCGGATCATCCGGGAGGATCACGTCGTCCGCGATGCTGAGCCGGGCGATGACCCCGGTGGAGCGCTCGTCCAGCGCGATCTCCGTGACGGTGCCGATCGGGACGCCTCGCAGCTTCACCGCGTTCCCATCCTGGAGCTGGCCCACCTCCCGGAACCACGCCACCACCTCCTGCTTTCCGCTCCCCAGGCTCCAGTCCTGGAGCCAGAGGATGCCCCCGACCACCAGCACGATGCCAGCCATCAGCACCAGGCCAACCTTCGTCTCGTTGTTCACGCCGCCGACTCCTGCATCAGATCGGGCCTTCCCTCGATGAACCCCTTCACGATCGGGTCCTCCACCGCCTGGATCTCGGCGGGCGTGCCCACGTAGCGGATCCGCCCCCTGTACAGCATGGCGATCCGATCAGCCACCCGGAAGGCGCTGGTCATGTCATGCGTCACCACGATGCTCGTGACACCGAGCTCCTCGTCCATCTTCAGGATGAGGTGGTCGATCACCGCGGTCGTGACCGGATCCAGCCCGGTGGTGGGCTCGTCGTAGAGCAGGTATTTCGGTCGGGTCGCGATGGCGCGCGCCAGCCCCACCCGCTTCCGCTGTCCGCCGGACATCTCTCCCGGCATCCGGTCCTCGTAGCCTTCCAGCTCCACCAGCCGGAGCGAGTCCCGCACTCGATGGGCACGCTCCGCCTCATCCAGCTGCCGCATGCGCCGGAGCCCCATGGCGAGGTTCTCCGCCACCGTCATGGAGTCGAACAGGGCAGCGAACTGGAAGACGTATCCGACCCTCCGTCGGAGCTCGTACAGCTCCGGCCGCGTCAGCTCCGTCACCACCTCATCGTCCACCACGACCCGCCCCTCGTCCGGCACGAGCAGTCCGACGATGGTCTTCAGCAGCACGGACTTCCCCGCCCCCGAAGCCCCGATCACCGCCACCGTCTGGCCCTCGGGGACCTCCAGGGAGACGCCATCGAGGATCACCTTGTCCCCGAAGGCCTTCGAGACGTTCTCCAGCACGATGCTCACAGGAGCGTCACCGCCCAGAAGGCGTCCAGCACGAGGATCAGCATGCTGGACAGCACCACCGACTGGGTCGTGGAGCGGCCCACGGCCTCCGCGCCACCCCGCGTGTGGAACCCGAAGTAACAGCCGATGGAGGTGACCGCGAACCCGAACAATGCGGCCTTGATCAGGGAGTAGGAGACATCGAATGGCACGAAGTACATGCGGAGCCCCCGCACGAACTCCGCGGTGGACAGGTCGAGCATGTTGATGGCCGTGTACCAGCCGGTGACGAGGCCGAGGGCGTTCGCGAACGCCACCACCACCGGGAACATGATGACGCCGGCGATAATGCGCGGGACCACGAGGTGGGAAACCGGATTGTATGCGAGGGTCTCGAGCGCATCGATCTGCTCCGTCACCCGCATGGTGCCCAGCTCGGCGGCGATGTTCGCTCCCACCCTGCCCGCCAACGCCAGGCCCGTCAACACCGGCCCGAGCTCCAGCAGCATGGTCTTCCCGACCAGGACGCCCACGAAGTACAGCGGCACGGCCCCCGTGAAGGTGTAGGAGGCCTGAAGCGCCAGCACGATGCCGGTGAAACCGGCAATGAACAGCGCGATCGGGAGCGACGCGACCCCGACCCGGGCCATCTCCGTCAGGACCATCCGGCTCCACGTGGCCGTGTCGCCCAGACCCCGTCCCGCGCTCGCCAGGAAGCGTCCGAAGCGACCGAATCCGCCCGCCGCGCCCAGGGCCGACCGCCCCAGCCACCCGATGGGGGCACTCCATGAGCCATTCATGGTCCGAACATAGACGACGGCCTGTGCCTTGCAAAGCCTCCCGGCCGTGACACACGACTCATCTCGCATGCGCGTCCGACGCGGGCTCGCCATCCTGATCGGCCTGCTCTTCGCCGCCGCCCTCGTCTTCAATCTCGACGTCGTCGTGGACTGGTTCCACGGCTACGTGGATGTGGTGGCGCTCGTACCTCGCACCAACGGAGTGCGCATCGGAGCGCCCGTCTGGGTCGCGGGCGTCGAGGTCGGGCGGGTTACCGCAATGGACTTTCAGGAGGCCGGTGGGAGGGCGGTGATCGCCCTCCACGTCCGGCTGGAAGACCGGGTCCGGGATGTCGTCCGGAAATCGAGCCGGGCCCACACCGCACGGGAGCGTTTCATCGGTGGCCCGTCGGTGCGGATCTCCGCCGGCACCGCGGACTCCCCACCTATCCAGAGCGGCGACACGATCCTACCGCTGAACACGGTGTCGCTCGACACGCTGATCCAGCGTGGCCTGTCGTTTCCCGGGGCGCTCGACTCCCTCACCGCGACGCTGTCCGAGCTCAATCGCCTCGCCGCAGCACAGCGCGGGGGCGTAGAGACACTGCTGGACCGGGTCAGCGACGCGAGCCGCGAGGCCGCCCTCCTGGCGGCCGACTTCGAGGGTGGATCCATCGGGCAGTGGCAGCGCGACCCGCAGCGCGGACTCCGGCTGGCGGGGCTGCGCGAGCGCCTGGCTGCGCTCGGTGAAGCGACGGACGCCATGCAGCGGCGGTATCAGGACCCCGAGCTGCAGGCGGGGCTCGCGTCGGTCGCCCAGCGTGCGCAGCGCCTGGGTCAGGCGCTGGACGACCTGGAGCGTGTGGTGGCGAACGGCCGGGGGTTCGTGCCGCGTGTGGCCCGGGATTCGGCGCTGGGGGTCGCCGTCCAGGGGGTGCAGGCCCAGATCGACTCGCTGCGGAACGCCGGGCTGGGATTCGCCGCCCGTATGGTCCTGCCGTGAGCCGGAGCGCCGGACCGGAATCAGCCGCAGTGCTCGATGGTGAACTGGATGTCGTCGTCGCTCTGGACGCCGCCGCTTCCATTCGATGGCCCCGTCTCCACCACTACGCGCTTGACCACGCGGTCGGGGTCGGTGATGGCCACCTCGAAGAACAGGCCCTGGACTTCGCTCCGTATCTCCGTCCTGACCTGCCGCCCCGGCTCCCGCTCCGGCGCCTCGTCAGGAACGAACAGCGTCTTCGTGGACTGGCGACCCGTGGGCAGGAGGCGGCTGATCTTGACCTGCTTCAGCCAGTCGGGCTGATAGCTGATCCTGTACTCGAAGCCGCGCTGGTCCGACCCGTGGCCCTCCCGATTGTGGCGTGCCATAGCTCTCCGCACTGGTGGGGGAATAAAGTCCCGCGCCGCGGGGGGCATGTCAAGCAGGCCGGTCGGCCGTGGCGGGAAGGAACCGAGGGCGCGGCGGGCTCCCGGTCCATGGTGGCCGCGGAGCCCGTCCCGTTCCACTTGACCCGGAGGGCGCGGGGTGGTAGTGTGCGCCATTCACCCTCGGCAATTCTACCTGCCACCTGTCGGCATAACCGCGTGCGGTTCCGCCGATCGAACATCAGACCTTCTTCTTACCGATTAGCAGATATACACGTCCGGCCTCCGGCCCGGTCGTTCGGGCCCCGAGCCCCGATCGTGCCTCGCGCGAGGCCGTGATATGGAGAGTCACGTGGACATCGCAGAACTGAAGAGCAAGACAGTGGGGGAGCTCCACGAGATGGCGGAGGAGCTCCAGATCGCGAATTATTCCGGGCTCCGGAAGCAGGACCTCATCTTCCGCATCGAGCAGAATCTGCTGGACAGCGACGTGGTGCTCCGCGGGGAGGGCGTGCTCGAGGTGCTCCCGGAAGGCTACGGCTTCCTGCGGTCGCAGGACTGGAACTATCTGTACGGCCCCGACGACATCTACGTGTCGCCGTCGCAGATCAAGCGATTCGACCTGAGGACGGGCGACACGATCATGGGGCAGGTCCGTCCGCCGAAGGAGGGCGAGCGGTACCTGGCGCTGCTGAAGGTGGAGGATGTCAACGGGAGCGACCCGGACAACGCCAAGCACCGGATCGCGTTCGACAACCTGCGCCCGCGGTACCCGGAGGGGCGGCTGCGGCTGGAAAAGAAGGATGGCGACCTGTCCATGCGGCTGATGGACCTCATCAGCCCCATCGGGATGGGGCAGCGGGGTCTCATTGTGTCGCCGCCCAAGGCCGGTAAGACGATCCTGCTCCAGAAGATCGCCAACGCCGTTCTGGAGAACCAGCCGGAGGTCCACCTCATCGTGCTGCTCATCGACGAGCGGCCCGAGGAGGTCACGGACATGGAGGAGCACGTTCCGGCCGAGATCATCTCCTCCACCTTCGATGAGCCGGCCGACCGGCACACGCAGGTGGCCGAGATGGTGCTGGAGAAGGCCAAGCGGCTGGTTGAGGCGGGGAAGGATGTGGTCATCCTGCTCGACTCCATCACGCGTCTCGCTCGGGCCTACAACGTGACCGTGCCGCACTCCGGGAAGATCCTCTCCGGTGGTGTGGACGCCAACGCCCTCCACAAGCCCAAGCGGTTCTTCGGCGCCGCCCGCAACATCGACCAGGGCGGATCCCTCACCATCATCGCCACGGCGCTGATCGAGACCGGGTCCCGGATGGACGAGGTGATCTTCGAGGAGTTCAAGGGCACGGGCAACATGGAGGTCGTCCTCGACCGCCACATCGCGGACAAGCGGATCTTCCCCGCCATCGACATCAATCGGTCGAGCACGCGGAAAGAAGAGCTGCTGCTCAGTGATGACGAGCTGAACCGCGTTTACCTGCTCCGGAACTTCCTCTCCGACATGCCGGGTGCCGAGGCCCTCGAGTTCCTGCTGGAGCGGATGAGGCGGACGGAAACGAACCGGGAGTTCCTCGACAGCATGGCCAAGGGCTGAGGCGTCAGCCGTACGCCGACGCCGTGTGGCGTCCCTCCACGAGGAGCTCGTAGGCGGCGTGCTGTGCGGCGGAAGGGTGCTGCGGGTAGCGCAGTACCAGGACGGGGGCGGCGACGGCGTCCGGAATGTAGAGGACGAGTCCTACCGCACCCACCACCCGTTCCACGGGAAGCGCGCGGCCGGTAGGGTCGAGCTCCACCGTAGTACCCGAGCCGAGCGTCCGGCCGATCATCAAACCGTACTCCGCCCAGGCGGGGAGCGCGGCCGCCCCGCCCGCCACCGCCGGCACCAGCTCTTCCTCGAAGTACCGCAGCGCCCGCTGGAAGCCCGGCTCGTCGTTCTCGCGGAGGTGCCGGAGTACGATACGATAGAAGGGACGCGGATCCCGCTGACCCGCCTCCTCGATCGCTGCATCCAGCATGACGTCCGCACGTGCCTTCATCTCGTCGGTCATGGCAGGACGATGTGCCAGCGTGCCGGCCGGGTCAAGCGGGTTTCCCTGATCAGGACGGCGGCGCTACCTTGGGTTCCCGTGTCCCGCACCGAGGAGCCGCGCCCATGCCCGACGAACGCTCGATCTCCGATTTCGTACAGGCTCCCGAAGGAACGCTCCAGGACATGGGGGTCCTCGAGCTCTCCTGGGACGTTTTCGGTGAGCTCTCCCGCGCCCTGGCCGTGAACGTGGCCCGGGAGTTCGATCCCGACATCGTGATTGGGATCGTTACGGCGGGCGTGATACCGGGGGCGATCATCGCGTCCATCCTGCGACGCGACTTCTTTACTCTCAAGATCACTCGCCGGTCGGGGATGGAGCGGGTCCACGAGCACCCCAAGCTGCTGACAGCGGCGCCGAACCAGGCGCGAGGGAAGCGCGTCCTCATCGTGGACGAGATCTGCACCACCGGTGAGACGCTCCGGATGGCGCTCGCGGCCGTCCGCGCGGTGAATCCGGCCGACATTCGCACGGCCACGAGCTTCGTCAAGTCGGGCGGATTCACACCCGACTTCTACGCCGTGGAGACTGACGCCACCGTCATCTTCCCCTGGGATCGTCAGGTGCTCGGCGACTCCGGTGAGCTGACGCAGAACCCCCGCTACGACGGCGTCCTCTAGAGTCCTGCCGCGGCAGCGAACGCGTCCGCCCCCCGGCCCCCAGGGACCTACCGACGCGGGTCCGTGTCCCCCACGGTGTTCTCGAAAGACTTCGGGTCGTGGGCGTGATCGAAGGGCTGTGCCCGGCCGAACAGATCCGCCAGCTCGGTATCGTCCAGCTCCTCGACTCGACCGCCGCGGGAGAACTCCGCCGCCGGCACCTCCACTACTCGCCAGCCGTTCGACGAATTGGACGTACAGTGGAAGATCAGGGGCAGCACCCCCTCGTGCGGGGCATCCTCCCCCACATAGGCGCGCCATTCGTCTCCGGCAGTATCGGTGATCTTGGCCATGTCAGGTCCGTTTCCTGCATTCGTGAATCCGGAATTCTCACCCTAACTCATGCCAGACCCGTGCCCGCCAAGCCTACAGTTCCACACGACCGTCCCCTGCCCCGCGGCTTTCGCCGGGCTCCGATCCTTGCACTGATGGCCGTGTTCGGACTCTCCGGCTGCGCGGGCCCGGGCGAGGATGCCGAAGCGCAGGGTCGGTCAGAGGAGGCGGCCGCGGCCGCCCGGGGGGACGGGGGCATCCGGCCGGCCACCTCCACGGACACGCTCGAGATCGAAGGGATGCGAGAGCCCATCGAGCTCCGGCTCTTCGAGGCCGGCGACGACTTCCCTCTGCCGTTCACGGCATACATCCCCCAGGACATGCGCGCCGAGGTCCACGGGGACGGCACGCTGAAGATCGTCGCCGAGTTCGGCGGGGTCCGAAACGAGAACGCCTTCATCCACTTCTACACCTTCCCCGAGGGCACGCCGTGGCAGGAGGCGCTGGCCACCGCCAAGGGGTTCAAGGCCGCACAGGGGATCCCGGTGAGCCGGGGGCTCGAGCCCCTCCAGGACGACCTTCCGCCGCCCGAGGGGCTGGCGTGGGCGGAGGAAGCGTACCGATACGTGTACGAGACCGGGGGCCAGGCGTTCGGCGGCACGCTCGGTGTGGCCCGCCGAGAGGGCCGGGCGTTCATGATCGTCACGCACCGCCCTGTCGAATACGCCGAGGGGTTCGGCCCCCGGGCGCACATCGTCATGGAAAGCTGGCGGTGGGCCGATGGCTCCGCACTGGCGAGTGGCGAGGGGTCCGCGGAGGCCGGCTCGGCACCGCCGGTTCCGTGATGGGGAGGGCTCCGGGCAGCGCCCTCGTTTTCGGCGGCGCCATCACCCACTACCTTCCCTGCCCGGCCGTCGGATGGCGGCGGGTCGGCGGCCACGCCGGGTCGCATGCATCGTCCAGGGGTAGTCGCACATGAGCTGGAAGATCACGGACGCGTTGGACCTCTACAACGTGGAGGGCTGGGGCATCGGCTATTTCGGGATCGACGGAGAGGGCCACCTCAACGTCCACCCTACCCGGGACCCGCAGCTGGGCCTGGACCTCTTCGAGATGGCCATGGACCTGGAGGAGCAGGGCGTCACGCTTCCGGTCCTGCTTCGATTCTCCGATATCCTGCGCGACCGGATCAAGTCGCTCACCGGGCGCTTCCGCAACGCCATGGACGAGTTCGAGTACGACGGCGGGTACTCCCTGGTCTACCCCATCAAGGTCAACCAGCAGCGGCACGTGGTGGAGGAGATCCTCTCCTTCGGCGAGGACCACGGTGTGGGCCTGGAGGTGGGGAGCAAGCCCGAGCTCATGGCCGTCCTGGCGCTGGCGGAGCGAAGCGATCACCTGATCGTCTGCAACGGCTACAAGGACGAGGAGTACGTGCGTCTCGCCCTCATGGCGCAGAAGCTCGGCCACGACGTGCTCATCGTCGTAGAGAAGATCAGCGAAGTGGGCACGGCCCTCCGCGTGGCCGAGGAGATGGATGTCGTGCCGGGGCTGGGGGTGCGGGTCAAGCTCTCGGCCAGCGGCGCGGGGCGCTGGCACCAGTCGGCCGGGGAGCGGAGCAAGTTCGGCCTTACCGCCGCCCAGCTGGTGCGCGTGGTGGACATCCTCAGGGAGGCGGACAAGCTGGAAGCGTTCCGGATGGTCCACTTCCACATCGGCTCACAGGTGCCGGACATCCACAACGTGAAGTCCGCCATGACCGAGGTGGGCCGCTTCTACGTCGAGCTGCGCCAGATGGGCGTGGACCTGAAGTACGTGGACGTGGGGGGTGGGCTCGGGGTGGATTACGACGGTACGCGTTCCACCGCGCCGGCGAGCGTGAACTACTCCATCCAGGAGTACGCCAACGATATCGTCTACGCGCTGGCCGTCGCGTGTCGTGAGAACGGGCTGCCCATGCCGCACATCATCTCCGAGTCGGGGCGTGCGCTCACGGCGCACCACGCGCTGCTGCTCATCAACGTCATGGACCTGGAGACGCAGATCGTCGAGGCGCCAGCGGACCTGCCCGGAGATGCCGACCCGCTGGTCCAGGAGATGGCCGGGTCGCTGAAAGAGATCGACCGCCGCGATCTGCGCGAGGTCTACCACGACGCGCAGTACATCAAGAACCAGATGAACTTCCGGTTCGCCACCGGCGTCCTGTCGCTCCGCGACCGCGCTCTCGCCGAGTCGCTGCACCTGGCCATCATGAAGCAGGTGGAGGTACGGGCGCTCCGGGACCCCGAGGAATACGAGGATATCCTGCCGGAGCTCGAAACGATCCTGACGGATCGCTATTTCTGCAATTTCTCACTCTTCCAGTCGCTGCCCGACTCGTGGGCCATCGACCAGATCTTCCCGATCATGCCGGTCCACCGGCTGGACGAGGAGCCGACGCGGCGCGGGACGCTGCAGGACGTCACCTGCGATTCCGATGGGAAGATCGACCTGTTCGCCGGCTGGCGGGAGCCGCAGCGGAGCCTGCCGCTCCACGAGGTGCGGGCGGGGGAGGCCTACGTCCTGGGGATCCTGCTGTCGGGCGCGTACCAGGAGATCCTGGGCGACCTCCACAACCTCTTCGGCGACACCAACGCCGTCCACGTCCGGCTCTCGGACGGCGGCTACGAGATCACCGACATGGTCCTGGGCGACACCACCACCGAAGTCCTGGAGTACGTCCAGTTCGACTCGCGGAAGCTGGTCGCCACCTTCCGTCGCAAGGTCCAGAACGCCAAGCTGCCCCGGGCGGAGGCCAACGCCTTCATCGCCGATTACATCGAGGGGCTCGAGGGCTACACCTACCTGGAGGGCGAGGTGGGGCTGAGGCCCGGTACCAGCTGACGGCACGGCACCAAGCTGGGCCGGACCGGTCCATTGGCTCGCGTCCCACGTGGCACGGAAGGCAGGCTCCAGGTGCGCATCCACATCCTCCGCCGTGGCCAGCGCCCGGAGCAGGTCGGGCTCGTTCTCGTTCGGCGTGATCAGGTCGCCGCAACCCGCGAGGAGGGTCAGGAGAACACCAACCGGTAGCATCCTGCGTGGCAAGGGCATGGCAGATTGCCTCCTGTTCGTGTAACGGGTCCTCCACCTCATGGTACCTGCCCCGCGAGCACGCAGAGCGTTCCGGGACCATTCAGGCGAGAATCGGGGGGGTGGGGTGACGGCGACGCTTTGACATGCTGCTGCCCTCCCGTGGCGCGGGCGCGCGGGCTACCGGGGCCGCGTAAATGCGGCCACGGGTGGGGGGGTTGCTCCCTCAAAGCTAGGCGGTTGGGACCGGCCGCGGAAGGAAGCTAAGCACGAATCGGAAGCAATGCCGAATTCGACCGGGCCCGCTTGCGGCGGCCCCACTGCCTTCGCACCTTCAATTATGCCGCGCCCGCCCGGGCGCTGACGCCGGCGCTCCGGTCGAAACGCCGCGGTACGAGCGTTCCAACCCCGAACCGGAGGTGCAGATGTCGGAGAGCGTCTACAAGGTCATCGAGCTGGTGGGCACGAGCAGCGAATCCTGGGAGAAGGCGGCGAAAGCGGCGGTGGATCGGGCGGGTCAGAGCCTGGAGGACCTGCGCATCGCCGAGATCGTCGAGCTGGACATGCAGCTGGAAAGCGGCCAGGTCCGAGCCTACCGCGCCAAGGTGAAGGTGTCGTTCCGCTACAAGGGCGACTGAACCGAACCGGCCATCGAGGCGGAGGTGCGACGGCGGCTGAGCGACCCCCCTGACCGCATTGCCCTCAGCCCGCATTGCCCCCAGCCCGGCCCGAACATCGAGGGCCACGCCTGGTCCGCAGTCGGAAAGGGCGAGTGGGCCCGGGCCGGTTTCGGTCAGGGCCCGCTCAACTGCAACTGGCACTCGCGGACCCCCACTCAGGCTCACGATCACCACTCAGGCTCACGATCACCACTCCGGCGGCGCTTCCCTCGGCCGGCGCGTGTCCCGACTGGAGCCTCCGGGTTCGGGAACTGCCGCCGGGTCGCGGCCGTGAAACCCGCGCCCGCCGTGGCGGCTGAACTCGCGCGGGTAGGCGCCACGGTCTTCAGCCGCCGCGCTCCTCAGCGACGTCTGCGCTGCCGGGGAGTGGACTGCGGCGGAGGGTGTTCAGCTGCGACGGCGCGTGGCGGCGTGACGGCTGAGATCGGGCGCGGCCACCGCCTTGGTATCAGCCCCCGCGCCACCGCCACTGCCGGAGGACCGCCACCGCCGGGACCGCCACTGCCGGAGGACGCCACCCGGATGACCGCCACCCGAAATGCCGCCCTAACACTTCTCCGCCCCGGCACGGATGCCTCAGATATCCAGGTTCTTGACGAACTCGGCGTTCTTCTCGATGAACTCCCGGCGCGGCTCGACGTCATCGCCCATGAGCTGGGAGAAGACCATGTCGGCATCCACCGCGTCCTCGAGCGTGACCTGGAGGATGGTGCGTGAGTCCGGATCCATGGTGGTGGTCCAGAGCTGTTCGGAGTTCATCTCGCCCAGCCCCTTGTAGCGCTGGAGGCTCACGCCGCGGCCGCTCTCCCTGCCGTTCGGCGACAGCCGCTTCAGCAGCTCCTCCCGCTCCTTCTCGTTGTACGCGTAGTGCTCTTCCTTGCCCTTCGCGATCCGGTAGAGGGGCGGGAGCGCGATGTAGATCATCCCCTGCTCCACCAGCTCCCGCATGTGGCGGAAGAAGAAGGTCAGCAGCAGCGTCCGGATGTGCGCGCCGTCCACGTCGGCGTCCGTCATGATGATGATCTTGTGGTAGCGCGCGCCCTCGATGTTGAACTCGTCCTCCCCGATCCCCGTCCCGATGGCGGTGATCATGGTCCGGATCTCCTCGTTGGAGAGGATCTTGTCGAGTCGCGCCTTCTCCACGTTCAGGATCTTTCCTCGTAGCGGGAGGATCGCCTGGTACGACCGGTCCCGGCCCTGCTTGGCGGTCCCGCCGGCGGAGTCACCCTCCACCAGGTAGATCTCGCAGACGCTCGGGTCGGTGATGGAGCAGTCGGCGAGCTTGCCGGGCAGGACGCTGCCCTCGAGCGCGCTCTTCCTCCGCGTGAGGTCGCGGGCCTTCCGCGCGGCCATGCGGGCGCGGGCGGCGGACACGGCCTTCTCGATGATGGCCTTGCCGACCTTCGGGTTCTCCTCGAGGAACGCGGCCAGCTTGTCGTTCACCGCCTGCTCGACGGCGCCACGGACCTCGCTGTTCCCGAGCTTGGTCTTGGTCTGGCCCTCGAACTGCGGCTCCCGGACCCGGACGCTCAGCACCGCCGTGAGCCCTTCCCGCACATCATCGCCCGACAGCGACTCCAGGTCCTTCTTCAGGAGGTTGTTCTTCTTCGCGTAATCATTGATGGTGCGCGTCAGCGCGGCCTTGAACCCCGTGAGGTGTGTACCGCCCTCGTGGGTATTGATGTTGTTCACGAAGGTGAACGTGCTCTCGTTGTACCCCTGGTCGTACTGGAGCGCCAGCTCGATCTCGGCTTCCTCCCGCTCCTCCTCCAGGTACACCGGCTCCGGGTGCAGCGGCGTGCGCGATCCCCGGAGATACTCGACGAACTCCCGGATCCCGCCCTCGTACTTGTATTCCTCGACCGTGGGGCCGCTTCCGCCTTCGCCGGCCACGCGCTCGTCGATCAGCCGGATCAGAAGACCCTTGTTCAGGAACGCGAGCTCCCGCAGGCGGTTCGACAGCGTGTCGAAGTTGAACCGCAGCTCCGTCATGATGTCCGCATCGGGCCTGAACGAGACCGTGGTCCCGGTCTCGTTCTTCTTCACCTTCCCGACGGTCTGCAGATCCGTCTCCTTGATCCCCCGGGCGTAGCGCTGCGTGTACTCCTCGCCGTCGCGCTTGATGTTGACGACGAGCCACTCGCTCAGCGCGTTCACCACGCTCACACCCACGCCGTGCAGACCGCCCGACACCTTGTACGTGTTCTTGTCGAACTTTCCGCCGGCGTGGAGCGTGGTCATGGCCAGCTCAACGCCCGGCACGCCCTCCGTGGGGTGCACGTCGACGGGAATCCCGCGGCCATCATCGGAGATCGTGGCGGAGCCGTCTTCGTGGAGCTTCACTTCGATCTCATCGCAGTAGCCGGCCATGGCCTCGTCCACCGCGTTGTCCACCACCTCGTACACCAGGTGATGGAGCCCGCGCGCGGCCGTGGAGCCGATGTACATGCCAGGCCGCTTGCGCACGGCCTCCAGGCCCTTGAGTACCTGGATCTGCCCCGCAGTGTAGTCGCTCTTGCTCGGCTTCTTCGCCATGTTCCCCGAGTTCGTGTGTGTTCGTTTGCGTAGTCCGGGCCGTAGCCGTTTCTACTACCCTGTCCGGCTCCGGAGGTTGCGTTGAAGCGGCCGCCGCCTCAGCGACCCCTTCGCCCCCACCCCATCCGGCTCCTGCCCTGCCCCATTTCTTCGTCCGCCGCATCCTCGCCCGCCTGCACGAAGCGGATGCCGGCGAGCCGTCCCTTGTCGCGTCCCTCGTTCAGACGACGGCGGATGTCCGCCTCCATCATGCGCAGCTCCATCAGCCACGCGCTCGACTTCACCGCCACGAAGAGCACGTCGTTCGTGACGTGGAGCGGCTCCGTGACGGCCGCGATCCGCTCGCCGACACGCTCCGCCCAGTCATCCAGTGCGCTCACCTGCTCCAGGCGATTGCCGAGACCCGACCGATCCAGATACCGGGCGAGGGCCTCGGCCACCTTCATCGGCTGGTTCTCAGAGCTGGTCATCGCGCGCCTTTCGCTTCCTCCGCCGCTCCCGCCGTGATCGAGCCGCGGGCGATCCGCCAACGGGGCAGTGCGCCCTGGCGCACTTCCACGTCCGAGTCCTTGGGTGCCGTGAGCAGGGCCTGTCCCGGCTCCCGCTCGAGCTGCTCCAGGAGCCGCTCGCTCCGGCCGGGATCCAGCTCCGCGAAAATGTCGTCCAGCAGGACGATCGGTGCGCGGCCGCGCGCCTCCCGGATCGTGGCCGCCTCCACCAGGCGGAGCGACACCGCCGCCGTCCGCTGCTGCCCCCCGGAGCCGAAGTCCCTGAGGTCGCGCTCGGTGGCGTCATCTTCCCGGACGAAGCCGAGGTCATCGCGATGGGGACCGCGCAGCGTCGTGCCGCGCTCCCATTCCCGCGCCGACAACCGCTCCAGCTCCGCGCCGAGGGCCCCTTCCATGTCGGTGTCCGGCGCCGCGGCGTCCGGCACGCTCGGCCGGTAGTCCATCCGGGCGGCCGCCTCGCCGCCGATGCGCTGGTAGCGGTCGGCAAAGCCCCGCCCCTGCGCCTGCACCCACGCGGCCCGCGCCCGCATCACCCGGGCGCCCGCCGCCACCAGCGCCCTCGTCCACGGCTCCAGCTGCGCCGCCCCCACCCGGTCCTTGAGCAGGGCGTTCCTCTGCTTGAGCGTGTGACGGTACCTCTGTATCGCGTCCAGGTACCCCGGCTCATTCAGGGACAGCACAATGTCCAGGAACCTCCGTCTCTCTCCGGGCGAGCCGGCGATGATGGCCACGTCGGTGGGTGAGAACACCACCGCGCCGATGCGGCCCAGGGCATCGCTCAGCCGCTCCGGCTCGACGCCATTCACCAGGACCTTCTTGAGACCCCGCCGCTCCTCGTACGCGGCGGTTACCTCCAGCTCCTCGCCCGTGGCGGGGTTCTCGAACCGACCGCGGATGTGGAAGGCCTCCTGCCCGAACCGCACCAGCTGTCCGTCCGCCGCCCCCCGGAAGGAGCGGAAGATCTCGAGGTAATACAGCGCCTCAATGAGGTTGGTCTTGCCGGACCCGTTGGGACCGATGACAGCCAGACCCTCGGGTGGAAGCTCCAGATCCAGCGCCGCGAAGTTCCTGAACTGGCGTACACGCAACTCGCGGCAGACGAGGGAAGGCGGGTCAGTCATGCGGAAACAAAGCTAGCGCGCGTGTGCGCGTGAGGCAAACGCCGCAGAGGTCCGCCGGGCCGTGCGCGGGCCAGGCGACCGAACGCCTTCCGGCCGAACCGGGCGCGGTCGCGCGCAGAGCCGCTACTTCCCTTCGAACGCCGCCTCCCTCTTCTCCAGGAACGCGCTCATCCCCTCGCGCATGTCGTCCGTGGCCGCGAGCAGACCGAACAGGTGCGATTCCAGACCGAGGCCTTCGTCGATGCCCGTCTCGAGGCTCCTGTCCACCGCCTCCAGCGCGAAGCGCAGGGCAATGGGGCCATTCTTCAGGATCGCGTCCAGAAGCTCCTCCGCGGCCGCGCGGGTCTCGCCGGCAGGAACGACCTTGTTCACCAGCCCCATCTCGTAGGCCCTCTCGGCGCCCACCATTTCCCCCGTCAGGATCATCTCCAGCGCCCGCCCGCGACCTACGATCCGCGGAAGCCGCACGGTGCCGCCATAGCCGGGGATGATCCCCAGCTTCACCTCCGGCAGCCCGAACCGGGCCTTCTCCGATGCCACGCGCAGGTGGCACGACAGCGCGAGCTCCATCCCGCCGCCGAGCGCATACCCATTCACCCCGGCGATCACCGGCTTGCCCATCCGCTCGAGCCGCCGGAAGGCCTCCTGCCCCTGCCGCGATACGCCGATCCCGTCGATCGGTCCCATCTTCGCCAGCTCGGCGATATCGGCGCCCGCGACGAACGCCTTGTCCCCGTCGCCCGTCACGACCAGGCCCCGGACGGCGGGGTCATCCGCCAGGTCGCGGAACGCAGCATCGAGCTCACCGATGGTCTCGGCGTTCAGCGCGTTCAGCTTTTCGGGACGGGAGATGATGACGGTGGCGCGGCCCTGTGCCCGCTCCACGCGGATGGTCCTGTAATCGGCCATTTCGCGGCTCTCGGTGTCTGGTGGAATGTCGTGGCGGGAATATAGGCCGGGTGAGCGCCGGTCTCAATCGTGCCCGCCGGGCTCTCGCCCGTGCACGGCCCCCTCCATCAGGCGATCCGGATCGAACCAGCGGCTGGCGGCCTGGAGGACCTGCTCGCTCGTGACCGCCCGGACCCGGTCCCCGAACTCGCGCACCTCGGCCACGCCGTCCCCGAGCATGAGCGCCTGGGCCAGCTCCGAGAGTTGAGCGCCGTTCGTCTGGGTCCGGATCTGCCAGGACCCCAGGGTGTAGCGGCGGGCCCGCTCCAGCTCTTCCTCGGAGAGCGGCTCGGTCCGCAGCCGGAGTAGCTCGTCGATCAGCGCGTGCCGGGCCTCCGGGGCCCGAGCGGGCGAGGTGGCGATGTACCCGACGAACGCGCCGCCGTACCGTCGCGCGATTGGAAACGCGGTGACGGTGTAGGCGAGGGACCGTCGGCTCCGCAGCTCCTCGAAGAGGCGGTTCCCCAGCCCGCTCACCGCACTCGACAGCACCTCCAGCGTCACACGGTCGGCGTGCGTGTGCGACGGGCCCGGGAACCCGATCGCGAGCGCCGTCTGCGCCCGGTCCCTGGACACCGATCGGGTGACGGGCGATTCCGGCCATAGCGGTCGGGGACCCGTCGCGGGGACGGCACGGGTGGACGGACGAACGAGCTCCGAGGCGACCTCCGCCACCCGCTCCGGATCGACATCGCCGACCACGAACACCCAGGGCTCGGCCACCTCCGATGCGTGCCACCGCCGGAGGTCCTCCGGAGTCAGTCCCGGGACCGCCGCCTCCACGGCCTCCACCGGCGTGCCGTAGGGGTGGCCGCCGAAGGCGGCGTTGAGGAAGAGCCGGAGCGGGTAGCGGTACATGTCGTCTCTGAGCTGGTCCAGGTCCGCCATGAGCACCTCTCGCTCCCGCTCCACCTCACCGGCCGGGAACAGCGGGTTGAACGCCACGTCCGTCAGAAGCCGGAACCCGTCCCGAAAGTGCTCGGAGGGCACGGTCAGCGACCACGACAGTCGGTCGGCGCCGGCCGCGGCCCCGATGGACCCGCCGAGACCTTCCGACTCCAGCGCGATCCGCTCGGCCGACCGCGTGCCGGTTCCCTTCACGGAGGCCCGCATGACCAGGCTCGTGATCCCGGCGTTTCCGGGCGTCTCCCGGGGACTGCCGCCCGCCGCCGCGATGGCCATGGAGACGAGCGGTGCGCGGGAGCGCGGCTTCACGATGAGCCGGCCACCCCCGAGGTCGTACTGGAGCACGCCGTCGTCGGCCGTGGGCGAGGAGAGGACGATGGGCGCACCCACCGGTGTTTTCTCCACGGTCAGATCGGCCGGGGGCGCCGGCTCCTGGGGGGTGTGACCGAGGAGGACGTCCGGCAGGTCGGTCTCGCGCCATCCCACCGGCTCGGAGGACTCGGGGCGGTACACGACGAGTGTGACATCGCCGGGATCGAGGTAGCGCTCGGCGGCTCGGTTCAGGTCCGCTGGCGCCAGCGTCCGCACCCGCTCCAGGAAGGCGCCCGCCTTCCGCCAGTCGCCCATGCCCTCCCATTCGGCCAGCAGGTTCGCCTGCCCCTGCGCTGTCTCCAGGCGACGAAGCAGCCGCGACTCCAGCAGCGTCCGCACCCGCTCCAGCTCCTCCTCGCCCACCGCTCCGGCGCGCACCGACTCCACCTCGCCGATCGCGCTCCGGACCGCTTCGCGCGTTCGTCCCGCCTCGCACTCCAGGCTGATTCCGAATACGCCAATGTCCCGGGGCGTGTAGTTGTACGCGCCGATATCGGAGGCCAGCCCCCGCTCCCGCACGCCCCGGTAGAGCCGCGACGCGCGACCCTGGCCGAGCACTACCGCCAGCGCGTCCAGCGCCGGCGTGTCCTCCGCCAGTGCGCCGGGAGACCGCCAGCCCAGCTCGGCGTAGCTGTGCCCGACATCGGCCGTGAGCTCACGGAACCGCGCCCCGGACCGCGGCGGCTCCGGCCGCTCCAGTCGCTCGGCATCCCCCGGCGGGAGCTCCGCATACAGCGACTCGACGCGCTCGATGATCCGGGCGGGATCGATGTCGCCCGAGACCACCAGCGTCGTGCTCAGACCGCGGTACATCGATCGGTAGTACGCCGTCACGTCCGACCGCTCGAGCCGCCGCAGCGCCTCCTCCGTTCCCATCCGCCAGCGCCGCATGGGGTGCACGTCGAACATCGCCTCGTACAGCTTCTCCGATGCCATCGCCCCCGGGTTGTCCAGCTTGCGGTTCACCTCCTGGATGATCACCAGGAGCTCCTTCCGCAGCTCCTCCTCGTCGATCTGCGAGTGGATCAGCGCGTCCGCCTGGATCTCCAGCCCCATCTCCACCGCCGACGACGGGAGCACGGTGTAGTAGGACGTGTGGTCGTAGATGGTGCCCGCGTTCAGGAATCCGCCCGCGGCCTTCGTCTGGCGGGCGATCTCCCCCACCCCGCGCCGTTCCGTCCCCTTGAAGTACATGTGCTCGAGAACGTGACTGATCCCCACCAGGGCGTCGGGCTCATCGAAATAGCCGGCGCTCACATGGGTGACGATCGCCACCACCGGTGAGGAGTGGTCCTCCCGCACCAGCAGGGTGAGGCCGTTGTCGAGACGGTGCTCGATGGGGCGAATTCGGTCCAGCAATTCATTTCCGTTCATGGTATCGGAGAGAGGCACGAAGCTTTCATGCCGTTGCGCGAGGTCGGCGGCCGCGGCATTGTGAACGCCACGTTAACCATGACAACCACGGAGCGAACGTGCTGGTCTATCTGAACGGCGAATACATCCCCCACGAGGAAGCTCGCGTCTCGGTGAACGACAGGGGGTTCCTCTTCGCTGATGGCGTATATGAAGTCATCCGGATCTTCGGCGGTCGGCTGCACCGGGCCAGTGACCACGTCGAGCGGATGAAGCGTGGGCTGGCGGCTCTCCAGATCGACTTCCGCGACATGGACGCGGTGACCGCGGCCATGGACCGGCTGATCGAGGAGAACGGCATCGACGGCGATGGCACCATCTACATCCAGATCTCCCGCGGCTCGGCCCCGCGGAGGCACGCCTTCCCGGCTCGCGGGACGCCGCCGACGGTGTACGTGACCGCGGAGCCCTACAAGAACCATCCCGAGGAGTACTGGCTGGATGGTGTGGAGGCGATCACGGTGCCGGACAACCGCTGGGCCCGCTGCGACATCAAGTCCATCGCGCTGCTGCCGAACGTGCTGGCGAACCAGGCGGCCCACGCGGCGGGTGCGTTCGAGGCGCTGTTCGTGAAGGATGGCGTCGTCATCGAGGGCTCGCATTCAAACCTCTGGGGAGTGCATCGCGATCGCCTCATCACCTATCCGGCGAGCAACTACACCCTCCCGGGGATCACGAGGGCGGAGGTGTTCGAGCTGGCCGGGGAGCTGGGGATCGAGGCCCGCGAGGGGATGATCTTCCACGACGAGCTGTTCGATATGGACGAGCTGTTCCTCTCCGGGACCACCACCGAGATCATGCCCGTGGTGCGCGTGGACGGCCGCGAGATCCTGGACGGCGAGCCGGGCCCGATCACGCGCAGGCTGCTGGCGGCGTTCCGCAAGAGGATGCAGGGGTGACGCAGGGCTGATCGGAAGAGTGGGAGGGGCTCCGTCGTCAACCGTCGGCGGAGCCACGGTCGGCGTCCAGGTCCTCGACGTAGAGCTCGGCGATCATCACCTGGAGGACGGCGAAGAGCGGCACGGCGAGGAACAGCCCGAGGAATCCGAAGAGGACTCCCATGGCCATCTGGAAGAGGATAATCGCCGCAGGCTCGAGTTCCACCGCCTCCTTCATGATGACCGGCGTCAGGAAGTTCGATTCCAGCAGCTGGATGCCCAGGTAGAGTATAGCCACCCATAGCAGCATCATGGGCGAGACCGTCAGCCCCATGGCCATGGCCGGCACCGCGCTGAGCGTGGGTCCGACGAAGGGGATGAAGACGAGGATCCCCGCGATCATGCCCAGGACCAGCGCGCCGGGCACCCCCAGCAGGTAGAGCCCGGCCGTGCTCATGAGGAATATGACGGTCATACTCACCGACATTCCGGCGATCCAGCGCTTGAGCGCCGACCCCGCGTCCTCGACGGCCCGCCGCAGACGTGGGCGCCCGTTCCGTGGCACGAGATGCAGGATTCCATTCACATACGTGTCCGGGGCGATCACCAGGAAGACAGCGGCGAAGATGGTGATGATGACGCCGGTCACCGCGCCGATGGCGGTGTTCAGCAGTGGCAGCGCGCCCGCCACCATGTTCACTGCCTCCGTCCGCAGCCGCGCCTGGAAGCTCTCTTCGGTCTGGCCGGCCGCGGTACCGGTCACCGTTCCATCGGGGGAGGCCGTCGGCAGCATCTGATCCCACTGCTGCCGTACCCATTCGGCCGCGCTCCCGAGAGTGCGCGGCAGCTGATCGGCGACGGTGGTGATCTGGCTCTGCACCTGGGGCCACACCACGGCCCAGAACCCCACGACCAGGCCCAGGAACACCAGGAGCGTGATGAGCCCGGCGAGCCAGCGCGGCATGACCGGCTCCAGCCGGTCCACCAGGAGCGAGAAGAACACCGCGAGCAACGTCGCCGCAAAGGCGATGAAGAGGACATCCCGCACCAGCCATAGACCCTGCGCCAGCGCCCAGACGGCAATGACCACCACGGCCGCCTTTGCCACGGATCCGTACGTCAGCCGCTGCGTCTGCTCCATGCCTGCTCCTCGTGCGGGGGAGTAACGGCAGAACCGCGGGCAACGGTCATGCCAGACACGCCCGCGCCGCCGCCGTGGAAGTGGCCGGTCGGGCCATGGACTCGCCCTCCGCGGTGCGCAACCTTGCCGCCCGGTCCCTCGGCGCCTAGCGTGGACGCTGGAGCAGACCCAATCGGGCAGTCCTGACCACCCTCTTACGCTGGATCACGAATGAGCCGCTCTCTGAACAAGGTAATGTTGATCGGGAACGTGGGGGCCGAGCCGGAGGTCCGCACCACTCCCTCGGGCACCCGGATCGCCAAGATCTCCGTGGCCACCAATCGTGAATGGTCCGACCGGAGCGGTCAGAAGCAGGAGAAGACCGAGTGGCACCGGATCACGTTCTGGGACAAGATGGCGGAGATCGTCGAGCGCTACGTCCACAAGGGCGACCGCATCTACGTAGAGGGGCGCATCGAGTACAGCCAGACCCAGGATGACCAGGGGAACGTGAAGTACTGGACCGACATCGTGGCGCGCGAGATGGTCATGCTCGGTCAGGGCGGCCCCGGAGGGGGGGGCGGGGGCGGCGAGTACGACTCCGGCGGCGGGTTCAATCAGGACCGCGGCGGCTCCGGCGGCTCCGGCGGCTTCGACCAGTCGCCCAAGGGCGGCGGCGGAACGCCCTTCGAGGAAGATGACGACCTGCCGTTCTGAAGCGACAGAGGGCCCCGGCCGCACCCGCAGCCGGGGCCCTCTCATATCTAGCCTCTCACGGACCGCGCCCGCCCGACGGCGGAAGCACGATCCGGTTCTGGCTACGGCCGGGAAAGCCGCTTCTTCGCCGTCTCGCGATCGACTGGCAGCGCCTCCGGTCCCTCTACGATCTCCAGTTCCACGGGCGCGAAGGCGCGGATCTCCGGATCCCCGTCCAGCGTCACACTCACCTTCTGCGGCGTGTATACGGAGTGTTCCACCACCGCACCCGTCCGGCCGATCAGTCCAGGATCGGACGGCAGGGGTCCACGCTGGATGCGAACGCGCGTGCCGTGGGGCAGAACGGACAGCTCGGTTATGGCCATGACCTCTCCTCGTTCGGCTCAATGGTGGCCGGAAGATGGCGGCTCCGGACCCGCCGGGCAATGCACCAGAGCCTCGACCGCCGGCTTGCCACACACGGGCGTCTGCCTATATTTCCGCCCCCCGAACGATTCATCGATACGAGGCGACATGAGGGAAACGCGAGACATCTCCAGGACCATGGGCGCGGTCCCCGGGTTCGTAATCGGCGTGATCTGGCTGGCCCTGGCCGCCAACGCGATCTGGGGCTCCATGCAGGGCTACGCCAACGGACGCGATGACTGGGGCCTGGGCTGGGGATTGGTGGGGTTCTTCCTGCTGGCCGCCGGCGCATCCGCTCTCATCGGGACCTGGTGGCACACCTTCCGGGTCAGACGGGACCGCCACTAGCACGACTCGGGCTTCGATCCGCCGGGCTTCGATCCGCCGGGCTTCGATCCGCCGGGCTTCGATCCGCCGGGCTTCGATCCGCCGGGCTTCGATCCGCCGGGCTTCCAACCTTCCCGCCTCAGGAACCGCCGGCGCTGTTCGCGTCCGCGGGCGGCGTGGATTCCGACCCCTCCACCGCTTCTTTCCAGAACCCCAGAAGCTCCACGTCAAATCGCTCCGGTGATTCCTCATACGCCGCGGACCACTGCTCGTATGTCGGGAGGGGCGTCCGCTCCAGCAGCACATCCGTCACGCGCTGGACCAGTGAGCGATAGCTACGGTGCGTGGGAAGAGGGAGTCTCGATTCCCCGGGAGCGGCCTCCGGACGCCGGGCGGCGGAAGGGTCGTCCGGACGCGCCAGCTCGTAGATCTGCTCCGGGCTCAGATCCAGGAACCGCTCGGCCAGCCGCGCCGAACACCAATCCAGGTACTTCGCCCGTCGCGTTCGGTCCCCGGACTGATCCATTGGCTCCGCTGAGACGGTGAATTCGATCCTTCCCTCTCGACCATCAGCCTAGAGGTCGGACCGGACTTTCGTCAATAGCGGGCGTCCCCCGCGACATCCAGCCCCCCGTCCCGCGCCACCAGATACTCGAAGATCATGCGCCGCGTGATCCCGTACGCCACGATCCGGGCCAATGCCTCCGGATCGCTCCCCTGCACCCGCTCAACCTCGTTCTCGAGCGGTTCAGGGGGGCGGACGTGCAACTCGGCGGCACTGGTTTCCGACATTGGATGGCTCTCTGGATAAATTGTGGAAAAACTGTGTACAACTTCGTGGAAACGTCGGATCATCAGCGATCCAGCACGTTCCGTTGGGCGGCCAGCCATGTTTCCCGCAGGGGACGAAGAAGATAGGACGCGGAAACGGGCGCGTCAACCCTCACGATGCCTCCCGGCGATCGCCCCCGCAAACACCTAAATGGTTGCAGCACAACAACTTAGCGAAATGGCCAATTTCACGTTTTTTGGCAAACATCCGTGGTCTCGAGGACGGCCGGTGAGGGTATCGAAAGTCACGGAACCGTTGCAATTCGGACACATCCGGCGTGTGGCCGGAGCCGGGAAGCCTCATTTTCGCCGTCCAGAAACACTTGTTTTTTGGCGTTGATAAGTAGCCCGGTTTTCCCCATCCTTGACACTCCCGGCGGCCGCGGGCTACGCTCTTTGTGTGCTGAAATCTACGAAGCGGGAGAGCGGTGACGGAGCACCCCCGGGGACGCGCAACGCGGCCCGGGAGGGGGCGCGCCGGCGCTCGTTCACATTTGTCGAGCGTGAAGGATATCGGTGGTCGGTGTTCCTGGCGACGTACGCCGGCGATGACGGCCGCTGGCGTGGGTACTTTACCTTCCGGACGGCGGCGCCGGGCCTGGAGGGGCAGGAGATCCGAACGGCGGACCTGTTCGTGGAGCCGAGTGAAGCGGAGGTGGATGCGCGCGCGCGGGGTCTGGGGCGGCCGCTGCTGGGGTCACTCCTGGAGTCGGCGCTGCACACGCACGACCGGAAGCGGGGTCCGTCGCCGGACGTGAGCCGGTGGTTCCGGGAAGTGCTGGCGAACCGATCGGAGGAGCTGGCGGTGCCTCTGGGTGAGGCGGACGACATCTCGCTTACGCACCTGCGGTCGCTCTACGACTCCTATCGAATCGATCAGGTCTCGCACCTGATCGCGCTGGTGGAGCCGGCGCAGTTCCGCCTTGTCGTGGACCGGCTGCTGGAAGGGCGCGAGATCGACTTCCGTGCGAGTGACCGGCTGCAGCTGGCGATGATCGTGGTACAGGAGCTGGAGCGGCACCTGCCGCTGCCGCCGTTCGAGGTCTGGGTGGAAGACTACATGGACCGCCGGGACGTCTACCATCGGTACACCCACGACCTGCACCGGGAAGGTACGCTTCCGGGCTGAGAGTGGGTGCACGCGTCTGAGGGCGATGCAGGGGCAGGTGAGAGCGAAGGGCGTGGGTGTGCGGGCGCGACGAGCCCCGCCGGGCGGATGCCGGCGGGGCTCGTCGCGTGGCGCCTCCCCCCCGTCCGGCGGGGGAGGGGGGAGACTCAGGCCACGAGGGACCAGACCAGCTGGATGAGGAGGGCGGTGATGGCGACGGGGGCGACATATCGGATCAGGAAAACCCATGCCCCACCGAGGGGGAACTTGCCGTCGTTGGCCCGGACCTCTTCTCCCGCGGACTGAACGCCCCACACCCAGGCGATGAAGATGCTTATGAGGAGGGCGCCGATGACCAGGGAGTACTGACCGAAGATGGTGAAGAGGAGGGAGAGGAAGTCGAGCCCCACCCCGGGAACGTTGGACAGCCAACCCACGGCGCCGTTGGCCAGGGCGCTGGGGATGCCCACAACGAATGCCACGCCGCCGATCGTGAATGCGGCCTTCCTGCGGCTGAAGTTGCGCTCGTCGATGAGCCAGGCCGAGGCTACCTCGAGGAGGGATACCGAGGAAGTCAGGGCGGCGATGGCCAGGAGCGAGAAGAAGAGGGTGCCGAAGATGATGCCGCCGTAGGGCGCCGGCGGGATGGAGCCGAGGAGTGAGGTAAGGACGACGAAGACCATGCCGGGCCCGCCCGTCCCGGGCTCGAGCCCGGCGGAGAAGAGCGTGGGGAAAATGATGAGGCCGGCCATGATGGCGATGGCGGTGTCGAAACCGGTCACCCAGGCGGCGGAGCTGACCAGGTCGTCTCTCTTGGTGATATAGGAGCCGTAGGTGATCATGGCGCCCATGCCGAGGCTGAGGCTGAAGAAGGCCTGGCCTACGGCGGCGAGGATCACGGTGCCGGTGATCTTGCTGAAATCGGGCTTGAGGTAGAAGTCGAGGCCCGCCTCGGCGCCGGGGAGGGTGACGGCCCGGGCTACGAGGAGGAGCAGGATCAGGAGGAGCGCGGGCATGAGGATCTTGGTCCAGCGCTCGATGCCGTGGCGGACGCCGCCGATCACCACCAGGATGGTGATGATCATGAAGACGAAGTGCCAGCCGATGGAGGCCACACCGCTGCCGGCTACGCCATCGAAGATGGCCGCAGTGTCGGCGCTGGCGACGAAGGTCCCGGTGATCGCCTTGAGAATGTAGGCGAGGGTCCAGCCGGCGATGACGGAGTAGAAGCTGAGGATCACCACGCCGGTGAGGACGCCCAGCCCTCCCACGACCACCCAGGCGGAATCGGGGGCCAGGGCCTTGAAGGCCCCGACGGGGTTGCGCTGGGTCCTGCGCCCGATGATGAGCTCGGCCAGCATGACTGGCGCGCCGATGAGCGCTACCGCCAGGAGATAGACCACCAGGAAGGCGGCCCCGCCGTTGGTCCCCGCCACCGTGGGGAAGCCCCATATGTTGCCGAGCCCGATGGCGCTGCCCGCGGCCGCGAAGATGAAGGCGGCCTTCGAGCCCCAGGTGTCGCGGGTGGGCGCGGCGCCCGGGTCAGTGCGGGTGTCCATGCGGTCTCCTGTGGGGTCGGTGGCGTCGATGATGCGATCGAACGGTGGTGGGTCGGGAAGGTAGCGAAAGTGCGGGGGGAGCCGCCGCTCCCGCAAGGGGACGAACCGGCCGGGCGCTGGAGGTCCCCAGCGGTGCGGCCCGGGCGGCGGAGGGAGCCGCCCCGGCCGGCCGGCCCTAGACGGCGAGATCCAGAGGTACGGGCTTGTCCCCCGAGTAGTCGTAGAAGCCGCGCCCCGACTTCCGGCCCGCATAGCCGAGGGTGACCATGCGGCGGAGGAGGGGTGGAGGGGCGAAGCGGGTCTCTGCGAACTCCTCGTACATGATCTCCGCGATGCGGAAGAGGGTGTCGATGCCCACGAAATCGCTCAGGGTGAACGGTCCCATGGGGTAGCCCGTGCCCAGGACCATGGCCTTGTCGATGTCCTCGATGGACGCGAGCCCCTGCTCGAGGGAGCGGATGGCGTCCAGCATGTACGGCACCAGGAGCCGGTTCACGATGAACCCGGACGCGTCCTTCGCCTCGACGGGGTCCTTCCCGATCGCCGACGTGAACTCGAACGCGCTCCGGTACGCCTCGTCGCTGGTAGCGATCGTGCGGACCACCTCCACCAGCTTCATGACCGGCACCGGGTTGAAGAAATGGAGACCTACGAAGCGATCGGGTCGGTTCGTGGCGGCCGCCATCTCCGTGATGGTCAGTGAGCTCGTGTTGCTCGCCAGGATGGTGTGCGCCGGGCACACCTGGTCGAGTTTCGAGAAGAGCTCTTTCTTCACGTCCATGTTCTCGACGATCGCCTCGATCACCAGATCCGCCTGAGCCAGCTCGTCCAGCGACGTGGTCCCGCGGATCCGCTCGAGGGCGGCATCGCGGTCGGTGCCCTCCAACTTCCCCTTCTCGACCGCACGATCCAGGCTCTTCCGGATCCGGCCCAGTCCCTTTTCGAGCAGCTCGTCATCGACTTCGCGGACCATGGTGGTGAAGCCCGCCTTGGCGGCCACCTCCGCGATCCCGCTGCCCATCAGCCCACACCCGACCACCGCCACCGTCCTGATCTCACTCACGCACGTCCCCCTTGGTACGGTTCCGCTCCGTTCGTCCTGGCGAATATGGTCGCTGCGGCGAGGGGCGGGCAACCCGGGCGAGGCGGGGCGCCATGGAGAACGCTACCGGGGCCGAAGCGTATCGGCGATCCTGGACCGCAGGCCGCGAAGCCAGGGTGCCGGTGGCGGATCGAGCCTGCCACCGCCCTCTAGGCGGTCCAGCAGCGCCGCGATTTCCATCCGGGCGCTGTCAACGCGAGTCCTGAAACGAGACCGGGCGACGGCCATCCCGCCGGCGACGCTGGCCCCGAGCGCCCCGGCGCCGGCCACGAGTCCCGCGGCGTAGGCGGCGGTATCGCCGGCGATGTCGAAGAAGATGTGGCCCACGGGGAAGAAGGCGCCCGCGGCCAGGGGCAGGCCCAGGAGCGCACCGCCCACAATGCCGGAGGTCAGCGCCTTTCGACGTTGCGGCTCGATGTCCAGTTCCAGTCGGACATGGCTTTCCGCGCCGGGCAGGGGTCGCGCCTCCACGAGCACTCGCCGGGAGCGTGCGATCTGCCACTGCCGCTGCGGGCGTCGGACCGCGCGAGCCACGTTGGAGATGGCGTCATCAGCCGGACTGAAGGAGGCGCGCCCCCCCTGCCGGCGAAGGATCTGCAGGAACTCGCGCGTGATCAGATAGTCTTCGAGCCGGTCGACCACGCCGTCCGGCTCTCCGGGGGTTACACGGGTCCCGACCACGGTGGGTGGACCGTACCAGCGGTCCACCCAGCCGCCCACTTCGGAGCCGGTCCGGGGAAGCTCGTACAGCGCTTGTCGAACGTGCCGCCCCGGCAGACCGAGCTCGTCGGCGATCCGGAGCACCTCCGACTCCGACAGCCGCTCGTCCGAGTCCGTCTCCGCCGTGTAGAGCTCGGCCGCCCTCCGGATCACCAGCTGGAGCTCCTCCCGGCTGATGCCCCGCGCCTCCGTGGTCAGATCGGAAGGGGAGGGATCTTCGGCCATTTATGCGCCTACGGCTCCCGCTTGGGGGCCGGCTCGCTGTGGAGGTCATGGGCTGCGCCGCCGGCGGCCACGGCCGGACGCGACGCCGGCAGCGTCCGCGGTGCGTGCTCGGTCGGCCCCGCCAGCTGAGCGTCACCGGCATCGTCGCCGGTCTCGTCGTTCCCGCTGGGACCGCTCTGCTCGCCCGCCAGCGGTTCGAGGACCCGGGCCGCTTTCTCGATCATGGGACGGAAGAGGTCGATGGGGATCGGGAACAGCGTCGTAGAATTGTTCTCCGCGGCGATCTCCGTCACGGTCTGAAGGAAGCGGAGCGAGATCGAGGCGGGCTGCTGTGACATGATGCCAGCGGCCTCCGCGAGCTGCTTCGAGGCCTGGAGCTCACCGGTCGCGTTGATGACCTTCGCCCGCCGTTCGCGCTCCGCCTCAGCCTGGCGGGCCATGGCCCGCTTCATTTCCTGCGGCAGGTCGATATCCTTCACTTCCACGGCCGAGACATCGATGCCCCAGGTGTCGGTCCCCTCGTCGATATGGTCCCGCAGGATCTTGTTGATCCGCTCGCGCTCCGCCAGCAGCTCGTCGAGCTCCGCCTGCCCCACCACGCTGCGGAGGGTGGTCTGCGCAAGCTGACTCGTGGCGAAGAGGTAGTCCTCGATCTCCACAATGGCCTTCACCGGGTCGCTGACACGGAAATAGACCACCGCGTTCACCTTCACCGACACGTTATCGCGGGTGATCACGTCCTGGGGCGGGATGTCCATGGCCACGATCCGGAGCGGTACTTTCACCATCCGTTCCAGGTTGAACGGCCAGAGGACGATCAGCCCGGGCCCCTTGGGTGCCCGAAGTCGACCGAGGCGGAAAACCACCGCGCGCTCGTACTCCCGCAGTATGCGGATCATCGTGGCGCCAACGCCGATCACCGCCGCCAGCACGCCCAGCAGGATTGTGGTCATCATCCGGACCTCCCCTTGGTGTCAGTCCACAGCTTCCACCACTACAGCCATCCCCTGTCCGCCTCCGATGCACGCCGAGCCCAGCGCGTACCGTCCACCGCGGCGACGAAGCTCATGGATCAGGTGCACGGTGATGCGCGCACCGGACGCGCCCAGCGGGTGCGTCAGGGCAATGGCGCCGCCGTTCACGTTCGTCTTCTCCATGTCGAGCCCCAGCTCCTTCGCCACCGCCGCGACCTGCGGCGCGAATGCCTCGTTCACCTCGATGAGGTCCATGTCGTCCAGATCCAGTCCGGCCGCCGCGAGCGCCTTCCGACTCGCCGGGGCCGGACCAATGCCCATGATCCGGGGGTCCACACCGGCCACGCCCCAGGAGACCAGCCGCGCGAGCGGCCGGAGTCCCTTCTTCTCCGCCCATTCAGCGCTCGCGATCACGGTGGCCGCGGCGCCGTCACCGATCCCGCTGGCGTTCCCCGCCGTCACGAGCCCGTCCTTCTTGAAGTATGGACGGAGACCCCCGAGCGCTTCCATGGTCGTGTCCGACCGGATGTGCTCGTCCTTCCGGAACTCCCGCTCCCCCTTCTTCGTCCGGATGGTCATGGGGATCACCTCGGCGTCGAACCGCCCTTCCTCCCACGCGCGTTTGGCTCGCTGCTGCGACTCGTACGCGATACGGTCCACCGCCTCCCGTTCGATCTCGTACCGCCCCGCCAGCTCCTCCGCCGTCTGGGCCATGGACATCCCGCACTGCGTGTCCGTCAGGGCCTGCCAGAGCAGGTCTTCGAAGAAGCCGCCCGCCTCGCCCAGCCGGAGCGAGCCCCAGCGGGCCCCACGCACCACGTGCGGCGCCTGGCTCATGGACTCCGTGCCCCCCGCCAGACAGACGTCCGCCTGTCCAAGGATGATCTCCTGCGCGGCGCTCACGATCGCCTGGAACCCCGACCCGCACAGCCGGTTCACCGTCAGCGCCGGCACCTCGTTCGCCAACCCCGCCTGCAGCCCCACGTGCCGGGCCAGGTAGATGGCGTCCGCGGATGTCTGGAGCGCATTGCCGAAGACCACGTGCCCGATATCCGCCGTATCCACGTGGGATTCCTCGATCGCCGAGCGCGCAGCCTCGGCACCCAGCTGCGTCGCGCTGAAGTCCTTGAGCGTCCCGCCGAATGTGCCGAACGGCGTGCGACGTCCGGAGAGGAAGACGATATCCGTGCCCTGTCCCTGAGTACCCATGAGTTTCCTGGCTGCGGTGAATGGACGTGAGGGTGCCCCGAATCTCTGCGGTAAAACTACCGGCCGCGGGGTGTTTGGACTACGGGGGGGGTGGCGTTCGGGCTATCCACGGACGCGGCGAGCGAGCCAGTCGCCGGCGGCTTCGGTGCCGAGGGTGCCGCCGATATCCGCGGTGGTGGCGCCCTCCCGAAGCGCGGCGTCCACCGCCGCCTCGATGCGGCGCGCGGCTTCGTCGTGTCCGAGGTGGTCGAGCATGAGGGCCACGGTGAGGACGGCGGCGATCGGATTGGCACGATCCTGCCCAGCGATGTCGGGGGCGGACCCGTGGACGGGCTCGAACAGCCCGATGCGACCGGGGTGCAGGTTGGCGGAAGGAGCGAGCCCGAGGCCGCCGACGAGCCCGGCGGCGAGGTCGCTGATGATGTCGCCGAAGAGATTGGACGCGACGATGACCTGATAGCGGCCCGGGTGGAGCACCATGTCCATGGCCAGAGCGTCCACGTACATGGCGTTCCGCTGAACGCCCGGGAACTCGGCGGCCACGTCCGCGAAGGTCCGGCGCCAGAGCTGTCCCGCATTGCGCATGGCATTGGACTTGTCGGCCAGCGTGACGCGGAGATTGTGGAGGGCGGCGTGCTCGAACGCGGCGCGGATGATTCGCTCGACGCCCTTGCGAGTATTGACGTCCTCCTCGATGGCGATTTCGTCCGGAGTGCCGCGCTTGAAGACTCCGCCCAGGCCGACGTAGGCCCCCTCCGTGTTCTCCCGGAAGATCACCATGTCGAGGTCCGCCGGCTCCACATCGCTGAGCGGGGAGCCGCCGGCCATCAGCAGGCGGACGGGCCGGAGGTTCACGTAGAGATCGAGCCGGAACCGGAGACCGAGGAGGATATCGCGGGCGTGCTCGTTACCCGGAACCCGCGGGTCGCCGAGGGCGCCGAGGAAGAGCGCATCGTAGTCCTGGCGGAGGGTTTCGAACTCCTCGTCGGTGATCGTGACCCCCGTCTCGATGTACCGGTCCGCGCCGAGCTCCCACTCCACGAGCTCGAGGTCGAGGCCGAAGGCGTCGTCGAGCACGCGCAGGACCTTCACGGCCTGAGCCGTGACCTCCCTGCCGATCCCATCCCCGGGAATGACCGCGATCCGTGCCACCTTCAGCCCCCGTCTCGATCCCCCGCCACCACCACCTCGCCCGCGGCGTCATGGGAGCGGCAGTAGAACGGGTAGCGTCCGGGCGGCGCGTTCTCCAGCAGGACCACCCACCTCGACCCTTCGTTCACCAGCGGCGGTCCACGCAGCTGTTCCGTCCGCTCCAGGTACTCGCGCACGGGGGCGGCAAGCGATTCCGAGGTGAACGTCACCGCGTGTGGCCGCCGGTCGTCCACCACGAATACGAGGGCATCCCCGGGCTCGGCCTGGATCATGGCCGGCGTGATGGAATCGGCGGCACCGGCACCCGAAAGGTGGATCTCGTGGACGGTACCCTCGATGGAGATCTCGGTGCTGTCCAGGGCGATGGTGTCACCCCCACCCACCGCCTCACAGCCACCCGCCGCAAGGGCGGGGATCAGCGCGAAAAGGAGAGCGCCGGAGCGTCTCCAATGACGCCCCGGCGCTGGATCTCGGTACAAGGGGATCAGCCCTCGCCGATGCCGACCACGTAGGCCGCAAGCGCCTGCACCTGCTCGTCACTCAGGTTCGCGCCACCCATCGGCGGCATCGGGCCCGGATGCTCCTGCGGCTGCGGGACGCCGGTGTGGATGAGCTGCGTGATCTCGTCGTAGTTCCGGCCGGAGACGTTGATCCACACATCGTCCGTGAGATCCGGGGCCAGCTGGGTCCCCTTGGCCTGCGGTCCGTGGCAGGCGTGGCACGCGCCCTGACCTGTGAAGAGCTGCTGACCCTGCTGGAACTGCTCCTGCGTCACGCCCTCCGGAAGATTCGCGGCCATGGCGCCGGGCTCCTGAGCCGGACTCTCGAGGCCGGTGTCGGTAGCCGGCTGCTCCGGAGCTTCGTCGGCCGTATCCCCGCCGCACGCGGTCATTCCCATTGCCGCGACGGTCGCAAACGCGAGTACTTTCCACTGCCTGACGCGCATAATCGTAGTTCCTCCTCGGAGATTGTCAGCACCGGGGGATGGTTCCCCCGGGAATGCCCATTCGAACGAGTGCGGCGAACATAGAGCGGGCCAGAAACCCGGTCAAGCAGCCAGCGGGTATCCCGGATGCAAGGGGCGAACCAGATGCTCTCACCCCGCGCTGGCGTCGTGACCACAGCTGATGCAGTACCGCCACTCCCGCTCCAGCACCGCCTGGCAGCGCGGACACGGCTGGAGCCGCTGGTCGCCCCCGCAGTGAGGACAGAATGAGACTCGCCGGCCGGAGGGCAGCCGTTCCGAACAGAAGACGCACACGCCGTCCGCGTGCGTGAGTGGCTCCGATGGGCTCTTTTCCGGCGCCGACTGGTGCAGCGACTCGGGCACACGCGCGAGCGCCTCGCTCGCTTCCCCACTACCACGGAGCCGCACGGGCTCCGCCTCCGCCATCAGCCGATCGGGAGCGGGGCCGGGAACATCGGCCGACGGCGACCGCAGCGGCGGGTGGAAGGTCGGGGGCGGATCCGGCTGTAGCGGCGGCACCAACCCGGCCGCTGCCGGTGTTCCACGCTCGGCGAGCCGTTCCGCCTCGGACGGTGCGTTCGACGCCGCGGACGGCTCCACGTCCGACTCCACGTCCGACTCCACGTCCGACTCCACGTCCGACTCCACGTCCCCCTCGTGCTCCTGCTCGGGCAGCTGCACCCAGACCTCGGAGGAGGAGAACTTCCGAAAGAGGCCGACCAGGGGGTAGGGAGCGCTCGCTTCAGTCCGGAGTTCTTCCCGCGCCTGCTTCGGCTCTACCCTCAGGAGGCCTTTCTCGCCGGCCAGGAGGCGGAGGAGGGCATGCTCGTAGTCGGCGTTCAGCTCCACGCCGAGGGCTGAGCGCACCGTCCGATACGGCACCACGGTCTCGTACAGCTCCGACACCCTGAGTGGACGGGTATCCTGGTGTCCGCGCCTCCGCAGCTCACGGACAATCGCGCGGTAGAGTCGGTTTACGATTTCGTCGGTCATTAGGTACAGCGCCTTTCCAGTCCGGAACGGTGGGCCGGCCGCGCCCTATCAGGTGCCGCGCAGCGCAGCCTGTACCTCGGCGGGCGCATTCCGCAACAGCTCCTCCGCCCGGGGATCTCCCGTGGACCGGAGCGCCCGAATCAGGGCGGCCCAGTTGAGTGGCTCCTCCGGCTCATGTTCCAGCGCCCGCTCGTACTGCACGATGGCGGTCACCGGCCGGCCGAGATCCATGAAGAGGTGCCCCAGCTCGCGCCTCACGCCCGCATCGTCCGGTGCCCTCTCGACGGCCCGGCGGAGCACCTCGGCGGCCTCAGCGGGCCGGTCCAGCCGGCGGTAGCTCCGCGCCAGGTACAGCATGGACGTCACATGGCCGGGCTGGTCCTCGAGCACTCGCTCGAAACCGGCCGCCGCGGAGTCCAGCCGCCCCGCGCGGAACGCCATCAGGGCAGCGTCGTACTCCCGCGCACCGCCCCGCGTCAGGACCCAGGCGGCTGCCACGACGGTGAACACCGCAAACGACGCCGCCACCCAGCGCATCCAGCGTCCACCGCGCCCAACCGTCGATGGCGTCTGGGGAGGTGGAGCTTCGTCCATTGGCTCCGACTTCGGCCCGGCGGGCCCCGGCCCCTGGCCGAAGTCGGTCCGCAGGCGGTCCACGGCGGTGCGCGCCAGATCGGCGTCGGCGGGTCGAGCGGCGCCGGGCTCGGCGCGGTCGGCGGTCGCCACCAGCTCGTGCACGGCACCGGCGGTCTCCAGCGAGATCAGGTCTCGCGCTCGGAGACTCTGTACGACTTCCTCCAGAGAGAGGGTGTCGGGATCAAGAGCCCCCAGGCGGTGGTCGTCGGGGGCGGTGGAATCGGCGCGGAGTCGCGCCCGCACGGATCGCTCCACGGCATCGGCCACCGCGCGTACGGCGGCCGCGAGCTCCTGCTCGCTGGCGTAGTCACTCAAACGACGGACCTGCTCCGTCACCTGGGTGAGGGGTCGCAGGGCGGCCGGTTCGGTCATGTTCCCGTCAGCGCTCGATGTGCAGCAGACCCGCTCGAGCGTGCGCCAGCAGGAATCCCTCCGGGTCGTCCACCGGGACGCCCACCCCGATGCGCACGCGTGTGTCCTCGGCCCAGCGGCGCATGAACTGTGCTACGCTCTCATCGGAGCGTCCGGCCTGGTCGCGAAGCTGTCGAACGATGTCGTTCCAGCTCCCCTCGAACGTGGTGCCGTCCGGGAGGCGAACCCGGTGATACGCGGGCTCACCTCGCGGCGGCGACCCGGCGTTCTTCCAGAACGGACCCGGCTCCTCCAGCGCCGCCGCCTCGATCTCCGCGAGCATGTCATCGATGGGGTCGATCTCGCCCTCCAGCTCATCCAGGCGGTCTTCCCAGATGATCAGCTCGGGATCCGACTCCTCGAGTCCGCCAATGGATTTCTTGAGCTCCATCAGGCGCCAGACGGCGAGCGGATCCCAGTGATCCGCAGGGGCGAGCAGAGCGAAATTCTCGAGGGCGCCCGCGTACTCGCCGCGATCGTAGAGGAGGTGCCCGAGGTAGATCCGGGCCTCCTGGTGCTGCGGGTTCAACGTGAGCGCCGCGGTCAACTCACGGATCGCGCCCTCCTCCTCCCCCAGGCGGTGGATCGTGAAGGCGAGGGCGGCGGAAGCGTCGGGATCATCGGGATACTGGTTGGCCGCGGTTTCGAAGCACTCGCGGGCCTCGTTGAAATGCCCCTCCCGGTAGAGCGCGCGCCCCATGGTCAGCAGGAGCTCCGGGTCGTCGCCGGCGGGGCCGGTGCGCACCCTGTCAAAGAGAACGGCCGCCTCCCGATAGCGACCGAAGCGGAGCAGCGTCTCACCGAGCCCGACCATCCCATCGTCGTGCTCGGGGTCGAGGACCAGAGCGGTCTCGAACGCCTGGCGGGCCCAGGCGAACTCCTCTCGTGCGAGGCGCGTATATCCGAGGCCCACGTGGAGCTCGACGGAGTGGGGGTAGAGCTGGAGTCCGTCCTTCAGGGTCGCGAGTGCGTTTTCGTAGTCACCACGGTCGTACTGCTTGTGCGCGCGTTCATCATACTCCTCGGAGCTGAGGAACGGGGTCGGCATAGGCAGCGCCTCCAGGCCGGTGTGTGGGTGCGGGTCGGGCTGTCAGGAAGGACCGCTACGGCGGTCGTGTCAATCTAACCGGTGGCGGATGCCGATTCCAGCCCCCTGCCCCGGTCCGCCGTACGGACGCTTTCTATTCCTGCTCCGGGGCCCCGGCGGCGGGTGAGCCCGACGGCTGCGTGGGCGCCGGATCATCATAGTCCCGGATCGGGAAGTTTTCCACGGGACGGGCGAGCGCCTGCCAGTCGACGGGGAGCCCCTCCGCCTGCCTCTCCCGGGGGGTGGGGTAGCGCTCGAACTCGTAGCCGTGCTTCCGGTTGAGGTAGAAGTTGATCGCGTTGGCGAGAGGTCCCGACGCGGCGGTGCCGTGGAGTCCGTGAAAGATGAGCATGGCGGCCACGATCTCCGGCTCTTCACCCTTCGGGCCGCCGATCCCGACGAACCACGCATGGTCGTCACCGCGGGCGTTCTGGGCGGTTCCGGTCTTGCCCATGATGTCCCAGCGGTCGATCCGGCTGAGGTACGCGGTTCCGCCCGGGGACAGGACCTGCCGCATGCCGCTGCGAATGGCGGCGAGCTGTTCCCTCGTGATGTCGTATTCGTGGGCGAACTGCAGCGGCTCCTCCGACTGGACGATCCGCGGGATCGGCATACGCGCGTCAGGGCGACCGAAGGCCGAGACGATCTGAACGAGCTTCATGGGCGAGACGGTGACGGCACCCTGACCCAGGGACAGCGACATGACCTCCGGCTCCTGCGGAGCGTAGCCGAAGCGGTTGCGGAACCAGTCCACGCCCGTGGGGAAGATGGAGGCGATCTCGGACGGCATGTCGACGCCCGTGCGCTCACCCAGGCCGAGGGCGGTGCCGCGTTCCATGAAGTTCCGCAGCCCGATGCGGATGCCCACCTGGTAGAAGTAGACGTCGCAGGAGTTCTTGATCCCGCCGGGCAGGTCGAACCGGCGGCCATGGTTCGTCCAGCAGCGGGCGTAGCGGCCCTGGTAGCTCATGCCGCCGGTGCATGGCTGGGGCATCTCCTCATCGGCCCTGATGACGCCCGCGGCCAGCGCCATGGCCCCTACTGTCATCTTGAACGTCGAACCCGGCGGCTGAGCGTCCCCCGTGGCGCGGTTCAGGAGTGGCTTGGTCGGGTCCTCGTTCAGCGCCGTCCATACGCGCGAGCTGATACCGCCGGTGAAGAGGTTGGGGTCGTAGCTGGGGTTGCTGTACAGCGCCAGCACGCCACCGGTCCGCGGGTCCATGGCCACGAACGCGCCCTCGGCCTTTTCCATGCCCATCGAGCGCGCGGTCTCCTGGAGGAGGAAGGCGCCGTAGCGCTGCAGGTCGAGGTCGAGGTGGAGGTGGAGGTCTTTCCCCGGGATGGCGGGCACACCGAGGGACTCCGGCAGCCACCGTTTGATCCCGCCGCGGGCGTCCACCTCCATGTAGCGCATGCCCGGCTCCCCGCCCAGGATGCGCTCGTACTTCTGTTCGAGCCCGGCCTTCCCGATCCACCGGCCCTGTCGGTAGTCCGCATAGAGCGGCTCTTCGAGCTCCTTGCTGCTGATCTCGGACACGTATCCCATGAGGTGGGCCACCGCCGAGCGCGACGGGTAGTACCGCTTCGGATACTCATGGATCAGGATGTGGGGGAACTCGATCCGCCGCTCCTCGAGGCGAGCCACCTGGTCCAGCGTGGCATCGTTGAGGACGACCATGGGCCGGTTCGGCGACGCCCGATAGCGCCGGAACGCTGTGGCGGTGTCCTGTTCGGTGAGTCCGAGAACCGGCCAGAGCTGCGCCACCTTGTTGCGCAGCGTGTCGATCGGGGCGGGCATGAGCTGCACCTGGTATGCGACCCGGTTCTCCGCCACCACCTCGCCGTTCCTGTCGTAGATGGTGCCGCGCGGTGCTCGCACCGTGACGGGACGCAGCATGTTCTGGCGCGCCTGCACCGAGAACTCCTCCCCCCGCACCACCTGGATGCGGACCAGGGAGTATACCAGCCCCAGTATGACGGCACTGACGATCACGCGCGCCCATACCGCGCGCTTCTCGCGTTCCCACCTGGGTGTTTCCGTCCGGCCGTGCCTGCCCCGCATCTCGCCTCACTTCATCCGGTCGCGTGCCTGAAAAGCTAAGGGCAAGATCCCGGCCATGGCACTGCGGTCGGCGGCGGCGAGTCAGGTCCCGACGGTGCGGAGCCCGTACCTGTCCATCTTGTCATACAGGGCCGCCCGCGAGATCCCGAGTGCCCGCGCGCTCCGGGACCGGTTCCCCTCGTTGAGCTCGAGGATGCGTGCCACGTGCCGGCGCTCGACCTCTTCGAGCGTCATGGGGCCGTCACTGGACAGGGGCACCGCGTCCTGGTCGCGCACCTCCGGCGGGAGGTGACGGAGCCGAATCACGTCGGCGTCCGTGGCGAGGATGAGGATCCGCTCGATGAGGTTCCGCAGCTCCCGGATGTTTCCGGGCCAGCTGTAGCGGACGAGAGCGTCCAGGGCGGCATCGCCGATCCTGGATGGGCCGCTGTTGATGCGGCGGCGGAGCTCCTCGAGGATATCGTAGATGAGCCGGGCGACGTCCTCGGGTCGGCGCTCCCGAAGCGGTGGCAGCTCGAGGGGGAGAACGGCGATGCGGTAGTAGAGGTCCTCGCGGAACTCGCCGTGGTCGACGCAGTCGCGCAGCTGGTGGTGGGTGGCGGCGATGAGGCGCACATCCACGTTGAGCTCGCGCGTGCCACCGAGGCGGCGAAAGCGGCGATCCTCGAGCACCTTCAGGAGCTTGGGTTGCAGCTCGGGCGCCAGGTCCCCGATCTCATCCAGGAAGATGGTGCCGCCATCGGCGAGCTCGAAGAGCCCCTCCTTCCGCGCGCGCGCGTCCGTGAAAGCGCCCTTCTCGTGGCCGAACAGCTCCGACTCCAGGAACGTGGCACTGAGCCCACCGCAGTTGACCTCTACGAAGGGCCGCGACCGGCGCGCGGAGCGCTCGTGGATCCGGCGGGCGACCCAGCCCTTGCCGGTACCGGTCTCCCCCTGGAGGAGGACCGTTCCGTCCGCAGCGGCGATCCGCTCGACCCGCGTGGCGATCTCCTGCATCATGGGCGACACGCCGAGCGCACCACCGTCTACGTCCCTGCCATCGGCGGTGGCCAGGACACGGTTGTGCCGCCGCAGCTGCGCCTTCTCCTCCGCACGCTCCACCACCGCAGAAAGGTGATCGAGCTCGAACGGCTTCGTCAGGTAGTTCTCGGCACCGATCCGCATGGCCTCGACCGCGGTTTCCACGTCGGAGTGGCCCGTGAGCATGATCACGGTCACGTCCTCGTCGATGTCGCGGAGACGCCGGAGGACGGGGATGCCGTTCAGGTCGGGAAGCTCCACGTCCAGCAGGACCAGGTCCGGCTGCTCGTCCTCGTACGTCCGGATGGCGCCCGTGCCCGTGGAAGATCCGTGCACCAGCCAACCTCGGCGATCGAAAAAGCGGGATAGGAGGTCGAGGACCCCCGGGTCGTCGTCCACCAGCAGGATCGACGACGGCATCACGACACCCGCCGCACCGGGCGAAGGAACACTTTGGCTGCGTGCGCCGCCACCGCCGGATCGAACTGCCGGCCCGCTTCCTTCTGGATCTCCAGCACCGCCTGCTCGGGCGTCCGTGCCTGCCGGTATGCGCGGGCGGTGGTCATGGCGTCAAAGGTGTCCGCCACGGAGACGATGCGGGCCGCGAGGGGAATCTCCTCGCCCTCCAGGCCGTCGGGGTAGCCGCGTCCGTCCCAGCGCTCGTGGTGGTGCCGTACAATGTCCAGCGCCGTCCGATCCTCGAGGAGGGGAGAGAGGATCTTTACTCCGATGCTCGGGTGCTGACGGATGTGCAGGACCTCGTCCCCGTTCAGCGGACCGGCCTTGCCGAGGATCCCTCCCGTGACACCGATCTTGCCGATGTCGTGAAGCTGCGCGCCGATCCTGAGCGACTCCTCGTCCACACCGCCGATGCACTGCAGCAGCGATACGGCGTAGTCGCTGACCCGGGCGGAGTGGCCACACGTGTGGATGTCCTTCGCTTCCAGTGCGCCAATCAGCGAACGGATGCTGGAGAGGTACAACGTCTCGAGCCGCCGCGCCTGTGCCTTGACGCGCTCCTCGAGGGTCTGACGGTACTCCCGGTTCTCGATCAGGAGCCGCCGGTGCTCGGCGGCACGGCGGACGGCATGGACTAGCTCCTGGGACTCGAACGGCTTCAGGAGGTAGTCGTCCGTGTCCAGCCGGATGGCCTCGATGGCCGTCTCCAGCGTCGTGCTGCCGGTGATCACGATGACCTGCGTGGCGCTGTCGCGCTTCTTGAGGGCGCGCGCCAGGTCGAGGCCGGAGCCACCTGGCATGTGCACGTCCGTGAGCACGATCCCGAATCCGTCCGCCTCCTCCAGCGCCTGCTGCATCGAGTGGGCGATCCTGCACTCGAACCCGCTCTTTTCCAGCCAGCGGGCGATGGTGCGGGCGACCGGTTCCTCGTCGTCCACCACCAGCACGCGCTCCACCCTCTTCTCCACCTCCGCCATGCCGCTACATCCTCCACCTGCTATCGTCCTCAACGATCCGATCCCCTGCAAATAGAGTGTCGACCGGAGTCGCGGCGTCCTTTAGGGCGGGTCCAGCCGAGCGAGCGCGAGCGCGGGCACGGGCGCGGCGGGGCCGTACGGATGAACAAAGCGCCGACACTGGAAGTGCCGGCGCTGAGGGTGCTGCGAAATGCGAGACGCGGCTCAGGCCGGCGTCTCCTCCTTCTTCCACTCGGATCCGGCCGTGTTGCCCTTGCCGTGGCGGATCACCGGACTGCAGTACCGCATGCCGAGCTGCTCCAGCTGCTTGAGCTCCGGCGCCGACAGGTCGGGATACCGCTCTTCGAGGAACTTCAGTGTATCGTCCATCCACTCCTGCTGCTGGTCGTCGGTCGCTTCGAGAACGCCACACCGGTTGATATGGCTGAAGAGCTCGTCACGCGCCTTGTCCAGCGCTGTACGTTCGTGCTTGCCCAATCGTGCCTCCCTATCTTGCGCATACAATCAAATTTTCATGGCTCCACTTGACCTACCCTGGAAGGAAAGAATGGTGCCAGCGTCGGAATGTAGAAGGGTGCCCGGATGATGCCAACCCTCGCTCCCCTGACGGACCCCGTCCGCCTGGAGGTATACCGCCACTTGCTGACGGCGCTGGCGGAGGAAATGGGCGCCACGCTCCGGCGATCCGCATACTCTCCCAACATAAAGGAGCGCCGAGACTACTCCTGCGCGCTCTTCAATGCAGCCGGTCAGCCGGTGGCCATGGGGGACCACATGCCGGTGCACCTGGGCGCCATGCCGCTGAGTGTTCGGGCGGCGCTGGACGACCGGGGCCCCCTCCGGCCGGGGGACGTGGTGGCGCTGAACGACCCGTTTCGCGGTGGCACGCACCTCCCGGACATCACGCTGGTGGCGGCTGTGGCGCGGCCGGGAACGACGGAGGCGATGGCGTACGTGGCGTCGCGAGCACACCACGCCGACGTGGGCGGCATGGCGCCGGGTTCGATGCCTCTGGCGCGGGAGATCTACCAGGAGGGACTTCGGATCCCGCCCGTCCTGCTCATGATGGGAGGGGAGAGGAACGAGGACGTGTGGCGGCTGCTGCTGTCGAACGTCCGGACGCCGGTGGAGCGGGAGGGCGACCTGGACGCGCAGCTGGCTGCGCTCGTGGCCGGCCGCCGCCGGGTGCAGGAACTCGTCGCGCGGAAGGGAGTGGACGAGGTCACCGCCGCCATGGCGGGGCTCCTCCAGTACGCCGATCGGGTGCTGCGGGCGGGGATCCGGGCTATTCCCGACGGTGTGTACTCCGCCGAGGATTTCCTGGAGGATGATGGCGTGGACGAGGGTCCTATCGCGATCCGCGTGCGACTCGTGGTCGCCGGGGACCAGGTGGAGGCGGACTTCACGGGCACCGCGCCTCAGGCGCGCGGCGGGATCAACGCGGTGGAGGCCATCACGGCTTCTGCGACCCGCTACGCGCTCCGGCTGGTGGTGGAGCGGCTGCTCGGGCAGCCGCTGCCGGCGGGCGGCGGGGCCATGGGCGCACTGCGATTGACGGTCCCGCCCGGCACCGTGATCTCCGCGCGGCCGCCGGCGAGCGTAGCCGGCGGGAACGTGGAGACCTCCCAGCGGATCACGGATGTGCTGCTGCGCGCGCTCGCGCAGGCCGTGCCGGAGATCGCGGTGGCGCAGTCGCAGGGGACGATGAACAACCTCACGGTAGGCGGGATCGATCCTCGGACCGGAGCTCCCTTCGCGTATTACGAGACCATGGCGGGCGGGATGGGGGGCGGTGCGGACGGCGCCGGCCTGTCCGGGGTCCACGTGCACATGACGAACTCGCTCAACACCCCCGTGGAGGCGCTGGAGCACGCCTACCCGTTCCGGATCCGCCGCTACGCGATCCGGCGCGGCACCGGCGGCGGTGGCCGGCACCCGGGCGGGGACGGCCTGCGCCGCGATCTCGAACTGCTGGCCGACAGCGACGTGAGCCTCCTGACGGAGAGGCGCGTGACACCGCCCCGCGGAGTGGCGGGCGGCGGGGATGGCGCGGTAGGTCGGAACGTGTTGATCCGGGACGGCACCGAGCGGGACCTTCCCTCGAAGGGCACCCTGTCATGCCGTGAGGGCGACATCCTCAGTATCCGCAGCCCGGGGGGTGGGGGCTGGGGGTCGAGCGACTGAGACTCACTCCTGGCGCGGCGCCTGGCCGTGCTCGTCCTCCGGCGGTTCCCAGACGATGGGCAGTGTCAGGGTGAAGGTGGAGCCCTGGCCGGGCTGGCTCTCGACGTGCAGCCCTCCGCCGAGGAGTTCGGCAAGCCTGCGCGAGATGGCGAGGCCGAGCCCCGTCCCCGCCTTGCCGGAGCCGGAACGCGCCTGCTCGAACTCGTCGAAGATCCGGTCCACGTCCTCCGGGTCGATCCCTGGCCCCGTGTCGACGACCTCGAGCCTGACCCGGGAATCGTCCGCACGCTCCAGTCGGAGCTGCACGCTGCCTTCATCCGTGAACTTGACCGCATTGGACAGGAGGTTGAGCACGATCTGCCGGACGCGGGCCGGGTCGGTGCGGACCTCCAGCGCGGGCGGGGTCTGAACCTCCAGGTCGATCCCCTTTTCCTGCGCCTGGAGCTGAATGGAGGTGGCCGTGTCACGGATCAGCGAGCTCAGGTCCACCTCCTCATCGGCGATCTCCATCTTCCCGGCCTCGATCTTGGAGATGTCGAGGATATCGTCCACGAGCTCGAGCAGGTGCTGTGCGCTCCGGTTCGCTTTCTCCAGCGCCTCGGTCTGTCGCTCGTTGAGCTGCCCGAAGATCTTCTCCTGGAGAAGGTGGTTGTAGCCGATGACCGCGTTGATGGGCGTGCGGAGCTCGTGGCTGAGCGAGGCGAAGAACCGGGACCGCTCCGTGATGGCTCGCTCCAGGTCCTCCGCCTGCTGCCGGGCGCGCTCATTCAGGAGCGAGTGCTCGATGGCTATGGCGGCCTGGCTGCTCAGGTTGCGCAGCAGCGGTCCATCGACGTCCGGGCGCAGCAGGCCTTCGGCGTGGGCGAGCACCACCACCAGCGCTTCACTGGGACCGCGCCGGACGCACGCCACTCCGCCGGAGCGGTAGTCTTCGTTCAGGTGGGGACGGACCAGCGAGGCGACCTCATCGGCATTCAGGATCCGCGACCTGGCGGCCTCCCCGTCGTGAAACAAAGCGGCCACGTCGCGGAACAGACGGACGAGTGACCGCTCCTGAACATCCAGACCGTCCTGGACCCGGAGGCGGGGGTGACCGTTGCGCTCCACAGCCAGCAGCGCGGCGTCCGCCCGGAAGACGCTGCGCGCCTCCGCGGTGAACTCCTGGGCGACGCTCCGAGGCTCCACGGATCGAAGGAGTGCGTCGGAGATGCGGGCGATGGCGGCGAGCTCATCGTGGCTCCGCTTGATCCGGTTCATGGCGGACACGCGCGCGAGGAGCTCCGACTTGCTGCAGCCCTTGCTCAGGAAATCGTACGCACCGAGGTCCAGCCCGCGAACCACCAGCTCATCGGTGGGCGGGTCGCCCGTGAGGAAAATGACCGGGATCGGCTCAGTCACGGGATCGCGCTTGAGTCGCTCCACCACCTCGAACCCGTCCATCCCTGGCATGTGCACATCGAGAATGATCACGTCGGGAAGCCAGCTTCGAGCGGCGTCCAGTCCGTCCGTCCCGCTCCCCGCCGCCCGCACCTGGTGCCCCGCGTCCCCGAGCAGCCCGGCCAGTGTTAGGCGCGAGATCTTCTGGTCGTCCACCACGAGTATCCTGACCATCAGCCGCTCGCTTCCTCGAGGAAGAGGTCCCGGATCGCGCGCGCGAGCCGATCGAGAGGGAGCACGCGCTCCGCCCACTGGGCGGCCGCCCGAGGCATGCCGTAGATAACCGCGCTCTCCTCCGATTCCGCGAACGTGCGGCCACCCGACTCCCGTATGGCGGCCAGTCCCTCCGCGCCATCCTGGCCCATACCGGTCAGCACGGCGGCGACGGCGCCGGGCCCCACGGCGGCGGCCACGGAGCGGAACAGGAGGTCAACGGAAGGCCGGTGAAGGAGCTGGTCGGGCTCGGAGGGCACCCGCACGATCAGGCCGTCCCGGCTTCGCTCGACGGTCAGCTGCCGCCCCCCCATGCCCACCAGGGCCACGCCCGGTCGCACCGGCTCCCCGTCCTCCGCTTCACGAACGGCGATGGCCGCCTTGCGATCCAGCCGCTCGGCGAGCGTGCGGGTGAAGCCGGGCGGCATGTGCTGCGCGATGACCACCCCGGCCGGAAAGTCTGCGGGGAGTCCGAGCAGGATGGACGCAAGCGCCCTCGGTCCGCCGGTGGATGCCCCGAGTGCAAGGAGATCGTAGAGTGCGGAGGAAGATCTCCGCGGCTGTGGTGGCGCGACCTCTTCGGGCGCGGCCGGCATGGCCGGGACCCGCGACCCGGCGACGGCGAGAACTTTTTCGCGCAGCGTGGGCGCCAGGTCGTAAATGTCCATGCGCGTTCCCGCAGCGCTCTTGCTGACGAAGTCCACTGCGCCGAGGTCCAGCGCGGTGAGCGTGGTCTCCGCCCCGGGCTGTGCCTCGGAGCTCAGCACGAGAATGGGTGTCGGGACGGTTCCCATGATTCCCCGAATCGCTTCCAGCCCATCCACCTCCGGCATGTTGATGTCGAGAATGACGATGTCCGGGCGGAGCTCCTGCGTCATGCGGATCGCCTCCTCGCCATTCGTGGCCATGCCAATGACTTCGAGCCCTTCCAGCGGCGCCAGCATTCGCTCCACGGCGCTGCGGATGAAGGGAGAATCATCCACAACCAGCACTCTCGTCCGCTGCCCCACCTCACTCCTTCGGTCGCTGATAGTACACGGCTCCGGGCCGGCGCTTCGGAACGAATCTCGTCGGCACCCGGCTCAATGACTCCGCGTGGCCCAGGAAGAGGTAGCCTCCCGGCCGAACCACCCGGTACAGATTCTCCAACGCGCGTTCCAGCGCGGGCGCATCGAAATAGATCAGGACGTTCCGGCACAGGACGATGTCCTGCGCAGGGACGGAATCGGGCCACTCCGGCGCCACGAGGTTCCCTTGCTGGAACTGTGCCGCGGCCCTGAAACGGGGCCGCAGTCGCCATCGCTCCCGCTCGATGGACTCGAAGTACCGGTCCCGGACCTCGTCATCCAGAGTCCGGAACGCGTGAGGCCGATAAGTGGCCTCCCGGGCGCGGTCGAGGGCTTCGGGGTCGAGGTCCACGCCGGTGATGGTCACGTCGGAGGTGGCGCCCAGCGCCTCACGTGCGAGAATGGAGAGGGTGTACACCTCCTCGCCCGCTGCGCAGCCGACGCTCATGAGCCGCAGGGGCCCGCCACGCCCAGCGTGCTCACGGGCGAGCACCCCGAGGATCTCGTCCCTGATCAGATCGAGCTGGTTCGTTTCGCGGAAGAAGTAGCTCTCGTTGTTCGTCAGGCTGGCGACCAGGCGAGCGCGCTCCGCCTCCCGGTCCGGGTGATAGCGGACGCGGAACAGGAGGCGCTCAAAGGTATCGAGGTTCAGCGCCGACCTCTGCGGGTCCAGGCGTGCGCGCAGGATCTCGCGTTTTTCAGGCCCGAACCGGAGACCGTACTCCTGGGCGAGCCAGTCGGAGAAGAGCCGGAACTCGTCATCGGTGAGAGGCGTCGGCATCAGCCTCCCCCGTCCAGCCCCCGCCTCGCGGCGCTGCGGACGGCGGCATCCGGATCGCGCTCGGCCAGCTCCTGCAGCCGCTGCCGCCCGCTGACACCCCGGCGCGCGAGGGCGCGGGCCGCGCAGGTCCGGATCCAGGCATCCTCGTCCGCCGCTACCCGCGCCAGCGACTCCGGCTCGAGCCCCTCCGCCAGCGCCACCACCTCCCACGCCGCGGCCCGGCGGATATCCAGCTCCGGGTGCTCCAGGAACGGCGCGAGCACCGGCGCGGCGGCCGGCACACCGAGCTGGCCCAGCGCTCGAATGGCGGCCAGTGTCTCTGCTCGAGTTCCTTTCAGCGCCCGCTCCAGGAGAGGAACCGCGCCTTCGTCCCGCGTGAACCCCAGCCCCTCGATGGCGGACAGCCGGGTATCGATCCGCTCCGACTCGAGCGCACGCTCCAGCGCCGGCAGCGCGCCCGCCCCGGCGCACCGGGCGAGGGATCGCAGGATGGCATCGCGGGCCTCGGCGTCCTCCTCGCGCCCGAGCGCCTCACGCAGGGCGCTCTCCGTCCCCGGGCTGGCGCAGCGGGAGAGCGCCGCCGCCGCGGCCGCACGCACGGGCGCCGCCGGATCTACGAGGAGCGGCACGAGCGAACTGCACGCCACTTCGCCCAGCGCGCCCACGGCCTGGATCACCTCCGGCATCACGCCCTCGCGCGTTACTTCGGCTGTCAGCAGATGGAGGGCCTCCCCCGGCTCCGCACGCGCCAGGGCTTCTGCCGCGGCGCCCCGGACACCCACGTCTGCGTGTTCCAGGAGCGGCACGAGCATGCGGATCCGCCCCCGGTCCCGGAGGGGTGGAAGGAGCGAGAGCCGGGTCACGAGTTCCCGCTCGTCCGCGTCCTCAAGGTGATCGAGGAGGGCGTCCGCACGGGGCTCTGCCGGCGCTGCAAGCAGTCCGGGGATCGCCGCCTCACTCCGCCGGGGCGGGCCGATCAGGTCCACCAGGCACTGGATCGCCTCGTGCGATCCCGCCAGCCCAACCAGTCGGCCGACCGCGGGGTCGTCCTCCTCGACAATGGCGTAGCGAAGCGCCTCTTCATCCGCCTGCGCCCCGGCCACGACCCACGCGGGCGCCTCAACGTCGGGGTGCGTGACGAGGACGTGACCGGCGGCCCTGAGCGCCCGGTCGGGGGCCGTTGCGTATACGCGTTCGAGGACGGGGAGCGCGGCCGGGTCATCGATTCGGGTCAACGCCTCGACGATGGGCTGCTCGAGCCCGGGCTCCCGAGCCACCAAGTCCAGATGGGGAATGGCGCGCTCGTCCTGGAGGCGGCCGAGGGCGACAATGGCGGCCGCCCGGACCCAGAAGTCCTCGGTTCGGCTGGTCTCACCAAGCGCCTCGAGGGCGGGGGCGTAGCCAAGCTCCCCGAGTCCGTCTGCGGCGGCCGCGACGACGTTGGGCGATGGGTCGTCGAGCGCGTCCAGGAGGAGGGGTCCGCTGTCGGGATTCCCCGACTCCCCGAGGGCGGAGGCGGCCAGGACGCGCATACTCTCATCGTCAGACGTGAGGCGCCTGCGAAGCTCGCGCTGCGCATCCGAGCGCGACGCAGACCCGGGCGACGCGAGGGCGGCCAGGGCCATGCGGGCGGCGGCGCGGCGGGTGGCGTTGTCGTCGTGGAGGCGCTCACCCAGCTCCTCGACCGCCGTGGAAGGGAGCCCGGCAGCCCGGAGCTCCTCCAGGGCGCGGTGGCGCGTCCACTCGTCCTCGCCCGCGATGGCCGCCAGGCGTTGATCCAGATCAGACACGGAACGTCCGCACCAGCCCGGTGAGTCGGCTTGCCTGCGATGAGAGGTCCTGGGCGGCCTTCACGAGCTGCTGGACGGCCGCCTGCGCCTCGCGCGCGCCTCCGCTGATCTCCTCGGTGCTCTTCAGGATCAGCTCACCCCCTCGCTTCTGCTCGGCGGTGGCCTCGAAGACCTCCTGCGTCTGGCGGTTCATCGACTCCACCGCGTTCACGATCTGCCGGCTGCTCAACGCCTGTTCGTGCGTGGCCGTCCGCGACTCCTCCGCAATCTGCTGGATGTTGCGCATGGCTTCTCGCGTCTGATCCGCGGCCTGCGTCTGCTGCCGTGTCGCCACGGCCACCTCGTCCATGAGGTCCCGGGTCCGCGTGGAAGACTCCACGATCCGCTGGAGCACCTCGGCGGCGCGGCTCACGACATCCAGTCCCTCCTCCGTCCGGTTCGCGACCACGCCCGTCGAGTCCACCGCGTCATCGACCCGTTCCCGGACCGTATCGATCGTGGTCCGGATGTCCCGCGCCGACTCCACCGAACGCTCCGCCAGCCGACGTACTTCCTGTGCGACAACGGCGAACCCGCGGCCGTGCTCCCCGGCCCGGGCGGCCTCAATGGATGCGTTCAACGCCAGCAGGTTGGTCTGATCGGCGATGTCTTCCATGAGCTCCGAGATCCTGCCGACCGACTCGCCGGCCTGTCCCAGCTCCTGAATGGTCTGCACCAGCGACGCCATCTCCTGGTGGATGCGCGTCATCCCGCTGTTGACCTGGTCCACGGCCGCGCCGCCGGCGGCGGCGTCCGACGCGGCGGCATCCGCGATCTCCCGCGTCTCCGCCACGTGCCGCTCGGCGTGGCTGATGGAGAGCGCCATCTCCTCCATCGTGGTGGATGTCTCATCCACGGCGGTGCCGAGGCCATCGGCGTTCTCGGCCGTGGACTGGATCGCCTGTCCCATCTGGGAGATGGACGACGACGTCTGATCGACCGACGCGGCCAGCCCCTCCGCATTCTCCGCCACGCGCGCAATCTGCGCGGCGATCTCCTCCATGGACGAGGACATGGACTCCGTGGATCCCACCTGGTTGTCGACGGTGTTGGAGATGTGCTCGGAGGTGGCGGCGATCTGCTCAGCCGCCGACGCCACCTGCGCCGTGGCCTCATCGACCTCGCCCACGAGGCCGCGAAGCCGGGCGGCCATGGCATTCAGCGTTCCCACCAGGCGGCCGATCTCGTCATTGCCCGGCGGGTCCAGCTGCCGCGTCAGGTCCCCCCCGGCCACGGCCTCCGCGAACTCCACCGCCTCTGTCAGCGGGCCGGAGATGCGGCCCGCGATCCACACGGCGACAGCGAGACTCACGGCCATGGCCAGGAGCGTCAGGAGGAGACTGGCCAGCTGCATCTGGTTGAGGGCCTCCCGCATGGAGGCATGCTCCCGATCGGCCACCTGCCGAGCCTTGTCGTCGAGACGGTCGATCGCGGCCTGCGCGCGCGTGGATTCTCGGAGCCCATCGCGCCTGAAGAACGCCGTCAGCGAGTCGTCGGGGATCGTGCCGGCGCGGACGGCGCGGGCCAGCTCCACGCCGGGGACCGCCACCTCCTCGTCCCACACCTGGGCGAGAATCACCGCGGAGTCGAGTCGAGCGACCTGCGCGGGGTCGGCCACGGACTCGCGCAGCGCTACTACCCGCTGGTCGAACGAGCTCTCCGCCTCCCGCAGGTCCTCGATGGCGCTCTCGTCGCCAGTGATCACATACTCGCGGAACGCGGCGACCCTCTCCGACAGGGCCACGCTCATCTCGGCCGTGTGCGTCTGCGAGTCCTCCACCCGCTCCAGCTCCTGTCGGGCAGACTCCAGAGCGGCACCCTGCACGAAGACGACCACCCCGATCAGCAGCATCAGCAGCAGCACGATGCCGTAGCCGAACAGGATCTTGTTTCGTACTCGTGTATTCCGGAACCAGTCGAACATCCGTCAGTCCTCGCTCGAGTCGGCCTCGGGCGGCGCGGCGGCGCGCCCGAGATGCAGGATCGTCACGACGCCATCGTCGCGCGCCAGTACACCGGTCACCAGCTCCGGCGGCAGTGCGGCCTCCGCGGCCCTCGGCGGTGGCCTGATCTCCTCCTCCGTGGCGGTGACCAGCGTGTCCACGGCGTCCACCAGGAGCCCCACCATCGCCCCGGTCTCCTCGTGCCGGACAAGGACCATGCGACCGGGTCGGCGGGCTGGGGTGCCGAGAAGTCGCAGCCCCAGGTCCAGCACCGGGACCACTTCCCCTCGTACGCTGGTTACGCCCGCCACTTCCGGCTCCGGCAGGGGCAGCCGGCTGATGGGCGGTGTGCGCCCCACCTCGAGCACCTCGTCCACCCACAGTCCAAAGCGGGCGTCCCCCAGCCGCAGCGCCAGGAGGCCGCGGCGCGCGACCTCCAGATCCGGCCGGTCGCGATCCTCCACCCCGTCCTGTTCCTGAGGGAGGGTCGGGGTGCCGGGCTCGTTCGTCACGCTCGCTCCTTCGGCGCCAGGTCCTCCAGCACCGCGGTGAGATCCGCCGGCGTCCAGGGCTTGCAGAGGTATGCGTCGGCGCCGGCGTCCGCGGCGGCAGCCTTGTCGGCGTCGGCGCATTCCGTGGAGATCACGACCACGGGCGCATCGATCCCCATCTCGCCCCGCAGGCGGCGGATGAACTCGATGCCATCCAGCCGGGGCAGGTTCACATCGACGATGAACAGGGACAGGTCCACCTCCTGCGCGGCGCGGTCCAGCCCCTCCACGCCGTCCTCGGCGAACACGAGCTCGCCGGCCGCATCCTCGAGCACCATGCGATAGAGGCTCCTCATCATCGGACTGTCCTCGACGACCAGGACCTTATCCCAGTGCGGCACGTGCTCCTCCAGGGTTTCGCTCGTCGTTGAGCCGGATCAGCTCGCCAGGGTCGAGCATGAGCACCACTCGACCCCCCGGGAGCACGCTGCCCCCGGACACGAGGCGCGACCGGCGCCCGTAGCGCGGCATCGCTTTCACCACCAGGTCCCGCTGATCGACCAGGCGACTCGCCCTCAGCACGGCGCCCCTCCCTTCCTGTAGCACCAGCACGCCGAAAGCGCCCGGCCCCGTGGCGGGCCAGCCGAAGAGACGGTCCGGATCCGCGAGCGGATACAGGTCGCCTTCGGTGCGGACGACCTCAGTAGGTCCCACCCTCTCGGTCTCTTCCAGCCGGAGGGTGCGCGCCACGTAGGTGGTGGGGAGGGCGAGGAGCTCGCCGCCCGCCTCGAAGACCAGGCTCGGGATCACGGCGACCGTCAGCGGGAGGCGCAGAACAAAGCGCGTCCCGCCGTCGTCCGGTCGCTCAACGGAAAGTTCCCCTCGCAGATCCCGTACGCTCTGCGAGACCACGTCCAGGCCCACACCGCGACCCGATACCGTGCTCACGTCCGTGCGGGTCGAGAACCCGGGTTGAAAAATCAACTGGATCAGCTCCCCCTCCGAGAGGGACTCGTCAGGGCGCACCAACTCCAGTCGCAGCGCTCGATCGCGGATCCGCGCCAGGTCCAGGCCCCGGCCGTCGTCCTCCACGTCGATCCGCACTCGGTCTCCCAACTGCCGGGCGCGTATCCGAACGGTTCCGTGGCGCGGCTTTCCCGCGGCTTCCCGCTCTTCCGGCTCCTGTATCCCGTGGTCAATGGCGTTGCGCACCAGGTGGAGCAGCGGCTCGGAGAGAGCGTCGGCGGTGCTCTTGTCCACCTCGGTCCCTTCCCCCTCCACCACGAGCCGAGCTTCCTTCCCCTGCTGTCGGGCCAGGCGCCGGACCAGCGTATGGAAGCGCCCCACCACCCGGTCCAGCGGCACGAGACGGAGCGCCATGACCGACTCCCGCAGTGAGTCCGCGCGCCGCCGGATGGCCATGGCGAGATCCCCGAGACGCTCGCTCTCCGTGTTCCGGACCTCGGCCTTGAGTCCCGCCGCCTCCCCGAGTAGATCACCCACCTCCGCCATGAGCGCGTCCAGCTTTGCGAAGGGAATGCGGACGAGATCGCTCGTCACAGGCACGTCATCAGACGGAGGGTCCACCTCCGACGGCCGGTCCACGGGCGGATCCGCGGACGAGTCCAGCTGGCCCAGTCGATGCCCGGCCGCACCCAGCTCACGGAACGCCTCGGGCTCCCGGTCACTGCCCGCCGCCTCCACCGCCGCCCGCAGCGTCGCGATTCCCTTGAACAGCCGCTCCACCAGCCCGTCCGGCCATCGGTGGGGCTCCGCCTTCAGAACGTTCTCGAGGACGTGGACAAAGTCGCGAATCGGAGAGAGCCCCAGCATGCCGGCATTGCCCTTGAGCGTGTGGAGCGTACGCATGAGCGCACTGCGGCCCTCCGAGTCGAGCGCGCCTTCCCGCTCGATCTCCAGAAGTCCCGCATCCACCCGGTCGAGCTGGTCCCGCGCTTCTTCGCGAAACTCGCCGACCAGAGCACCCAGGTCGAATGACTCAGCCAACGCTGTTCCTCTCGTGAGGCATGGTTCGTGGCCGGGCGATGCGGGAACCGTTCCATGGAGGTCGGACGGGGTTGCTCCCGGAGTGCGAGCAGGCCAGACTCAACCACACGGATGTGCGCCATCCGGAACCCTGAATCGAGGATGGAGGAAGGACCCATGGCTGAACGGACCGCAAGCTACGCCATTTCCCGTACCGTCGACCTCTCCTACGAAGAAGCGGACGCGCGGGTGCGCGAGGCCCTGCAGGAGGAAGGCTTCGGCATCCTGACCGAGATCAATGTGGCTGCCACGCTGAAGAAGAAGCTGGACGTGAGCTTCCCGCCCTACGAGATCCTCGGGGCGTGCAACCCGCCGATGGCCCACCAGGCGCTGCAGGCCGAGGTGGACGTCGGCCTGCTCCTCCCGTGCAACGTGGTGGTACGCGCGCTCGAGGACGGCCGTACCGTGGTGGAGGCTATCGACCCGGTGAAGCAGCTGAGCGTCGCGGACAACCCGGATCTGCCGGCGCTCGCGGAGGAGGTACGCTCACGAATGGAGCGGGTGATCGCCGCCATCGCCTGAGCGGTAGAGGGAAGACGCGACCTGGGAAGACGCGACCTTCACCGCATAAAAGAACGACGCCGCCGGAGTGACTCCGGCGGCGCCGTAGAGGTCTGCCGCGATCCTGACGCGATGCCTGCGATCGGCACAACGTCAGCCGGACAGCAACTGCGAAAACCTTTCGGCTAGGCGCCGATCAAGGGATCGCTTGCCCGTGTCAGGTCGCGGACAGTACTTGGACTTGCAGACAAGGATCACCTCCTGTTTTCGGTTCAACAAAGGGCGTTGGCACCAGCGGGCTCTCCTGCCCCGCGGTCCATCGGCGGTGCTTTCTGTGGCATCGCCTCCGGCCCAGTCGCCCCAGCGGCGACGAAACGAAGCTAACGGCGAACATCGTACGGCACAAGGACTTCCCGTCCCTCAGGGGCGATCGTGGAATCGTACGTTCTCGAACCGGTCCCATGGCACGAGCACCAGCGCGCCATCCGCTCGCTCCACGTAGACCCCCCGGTTCCCCTCATCCACGTCGTTGGAGTCGCCAAGAACGAACGAGCGGCCGTCCAGCAACGTGACCCGTGACCGGTCGTAGCCCACGCGCTCGATCGCGCCGACCTGCCCCAGCTCCACGTCGAACGCCACGCCGTCCACGAGATCGCCATCGAGGATCTCCCAGCCGAACTCCTCGTCATTGTCCCAGCGGATCCAGCCGACCTGCGTTTCACCACCCCTCGCGGCCACGGTGCCCCAGAGGCGGCCGCTGCGCCGGAACACCGACGGATCCACCTCTGCAGGCGGTCGCTGGAAGTCGACCCGGTCGAACTCGTCCCACTCCACCCGCACCTCTCCCAGCGCCGGGATGGCCACCATGATGTCCCGGTTGCCATCGTTCACATCGTTCGAGCCCCGGAGCACCAGCTGGCTGCCATCGGTAAGCTCCACCCGGGATGCGCTCGAGCTCACTCGCTCGATGGCGCGGATCATCGCGAACGGGATCTCGCGATCACCGCCGCGGTCGTCGCCGTCCAGCACATCGCTCGTGAAGAGCTCGTCCATGTCCCACACCACGTAACCGGTAAAGCGCTCCCCGTCCCGCGTGAGCAGCGTCCCGTACAGACGGTCCCCCCAACGGGACGGCGCCGGGGGCGGGGTCAGAAAATCGATCACGTCCACGTCCCGCCAGCGGAGCTCGATCTCCCCGCCGCGCGGGTCCTCGACCAGGATCGCATCCACCGACGAGCCGAGGTCACCGCCCCCGTCGAACTCCACCTCTTCGCCCGACTTCAACAGCAGCCGCGCTCTCGCTCCGCCACGGCGCTCCAGCGAGCTGATGTGACCGAAGCGGATCCCCGACTGCGACGTGCGGCCGATCTCGTTCCGGCCGCCCGGGATCGTGAACCCGATACCGAAGATCTCGAACCGGGACTCCTCCTCCCGCGGCTCCCACCCCAGCCGCTCCGCATCCCGACGGTTCCGCTCCGGGATTTCCTTGCTCGCGCTCAATACGTCGAATAAGGCCGACTCATTGCCATCCCAGCGGATGAACCCTTCATGGGTGGATCCGTCCGTCGTGATGACACGGCCATAGAGCCGGCTCGGATCTCCCTCCTGCGCCCGGACGTAGCCCGGGAAGAGGAGCGTGGCCGCCAACGCAATAGCGCCTGCGGCCGTCAGGGGTGTGCTTCGCATGGGGAATAATCTCCTTCGGAGTGCACTTCCGTTCTCTGGGGGACCCTACGGGGGGGCCTCGGCCGCGGTTTCAGCGAGGTCGAGGCCGAGGGAGGCTCGCCCTGCGGGGCTCGCTGCTGGACGGTCGTTCTGCGGGGTCACTATGGGAGCGCTTGCGCGAACGGGGTTGCGCGCATTAACCGTGCGGTTTAACCTTCGGGTTAGTTTAACCAACCAGTCAAGGCGGCACGCATGAGCGAGCGGGATCGGGAGGAAGACATCCTGGATGCGGCGCACCGGGTGTTCCTGCGGCGCGGGACGGCGGCGGCGCGGATGCAGGACATCGCGGACGATGCGGGAGTGAACAAGGCGCTGCTGCACTACTACTTCCGGACAAAGGATCAACTGGCGCAGGCGGTGTTCCGGCGAGCGTTCCAGGAGCTTCTGCCGGCGGCGCTGGGGGTACTTCAATCGGAACTGTCGCTGGAGGCGAAGGTGGAGCGGATCGTGGAGCTCTACATCGACCTTTTGACGGCGACGCCGTTCCTGCCGGGGTACGTGCTGGGTGAGCTGACGCATCATCCGGAGCGGGTGCGTGAGGTGTTCGCGTCGATCGCGGGGATGCAGCTCGGGGACGTGGGGGAGGCGGTGCGTGCGAAGCTGCGGGAGCAGCTGGCGGAGGGGTTGGAGTCCGGCTCGTTCCGGGCCATTTCGCCGGAGGACTTCCTGATGAACCTGGTGTCCATGACGATCTTCCCCTTTGCCGCGCAGCCGCTGCTGCACCGGATCCTGGGTGTGAGCCCGGAGGGTTTCGCCGAGCTGATGGAGGAGCGCAAGCGAACGCTGCCGGAGTTCTTCATGAAGGCGCTGCGGCCATGATCGGGGAGCTCGTGGTGACCGGTCTGCTCGCGATGACGGCGGGGGCAGCCACGGCCCCGGGGCCCCGGGCATCCATGGAGTCGAGCGCGCCGTCCTGTGGCGTTCCCGGCGCGGCCGGGCTCTTGGCGTCGATCGGCGACACGGTGCCGACGCTGGGGCTGACCGAGGCCGTGGCGGCGGCGCTGGTGAGCCACCCGCGGCTGGCGGGCGCGGAGTCCCGGGTCGGGGTGGCGGAAGCGGAGGCGGGGGAAGCGCGGTCGGCGCTGCTGCCGTCGCTGGCCGTCTCCGGGGTGGCGACACGGTACGAGGAGCCCATGGTGGTGGCGCCGCTGCACGGGTTCGATCCCACGCGGCCGCCGGAGTTCGACACGGCGCTGTACCAGGCACATGCGAGCGCGGACTATACGCTTTTCGATGGCGGTGCCCGCCGGGCCCGGATCCGGGGGGCTGAGGCCAGCACTGTGGCGGCGGAGGCAGCCGCGCGGTCGGCGCGGGAGTCGGTGATTGCGGAGGCGGTGCTGTCGTACCTGACGGCGCTGACGGCGCGGGAAATCGAATTCGCGCATGGTGCGCGTGTCGAGGCGCTGGAGGCGGAGCTCGCTCGCGCGCGGCGGTTCCTGGAGGAGGGGACGGCGCCGCGTGTGGCGGTGCTGCGGACGGAAGCCGCCTTGAGCGCGGCGCAGGCGGACCGTGAAGCGGCGCGCCAGCGGCTGCTCGTGGCGCTGAGGCGACTGGAGCGCGTGACGGGACTCGGCGCCCGTGTGACGGCCGCCCGGCTGGTGGACGTGCGCGCCGCCGGAGCGGGGGTCGAGCCGAGGGACGCGCTGCTGTCGGCGGCGGCGGCTACGAGCGCGGTGGTGGCGGAGGCGCGGGCCCGGGTGACGGCTGCGGGTGCAGCGGTCGGGGCGGCCCGGTCGTCGTTCCTTCCGCGTGTGTCGCTGACCGGGCGCTACAGCGCGTTCGCGGCGGCGAGCGTGGACCCGGCAATGGAGTGGCAGGCGGGGATGCAGCTGAGCTATCCGCTCTTCACGGGTGGAAGGCGCCTGCGGCAGGTCGAGCGGGCGAGCTCGTTGGCCGACGCGGCGCGGGCGGAGGCTGAGCTGGCGGAGCGGGCGGTGGCGGATGCGGTGGATGCGGCGCTCCAGGCGTACCTGTCGGCGCTCGCACGGGTGGAAGCGCTGGAAGCGGCCGTGACGCAATCCGCTGAAGTCGTACGAATCGAGGCGCTGGCGCTGAGCGCGGGCGCGGGCGTCCAGACCGACTACCTCGCCGCTGAGGCGGAGCTGCTCCGTGCCCGGGCGGCCCTGTCGGATGCGCGGCACGGGATGGTGGAGGCGCGGGTGCGGCTGGCGCAGGCGACGGGCCGCCTCGACATGAACTGGGTGATGGAGTTGACGGAAGAGGTGGAGCGATGAGGCGACGGATCGGGGTCGGGTTGGTGGTGGTGGCCGTGGTCGCGGTAGTGGCGATCCTGGTGCTCGGCGGAAGCGGTGACCGGGGAGCCCTGGAGGCATCCGGGACCGTGGAGGTCACGGAATCGGATCTGGGCTTCAATCTGCCGGGGCGCGTGGAATCCGTCGCTGTGCGGGAGGGCGACGCGGTGACGGAGGGGCAGGTGCTGGCCCGGCTCGACGCCGCGGACCTGGTTGCGCGCCGTGCGGCGGCCGGCGCCCAGGTGGACGCCGCGCGCGCGGTGCTGGCCGAGATGGAAGCGGGCGGGCGCCCGGAGGACGTAGCGCAGGGGCGGGCGGCGGTGCGAGCGGCGGACCGGCGGCTGGAGGATGCGCGGCGGGACCTCGCGCGAGCGCGGCGGCTGCACGAAGGCGGCGCCATAAGCCGTGAGGCGCTGGACAAGGCGGAGACGGGACATACGGTGGCGGAAACCTCCCTGGACCAGGCCCGGGAGCAGCTGTCGGCGGTCACTGCGGGGCCGAGGGCCGAGCGCGTGGCGGCGCAGCGCGCATCGGTGCAAGGGGCGGAGGCGGCGGCGCGGGAGGTGGACGCGCGCCTCGCTCAGGCCACGGTGACGGCCCCGTTCACCGGTCGTGTAACGCTGCGACACCGGGAGCCGGGGGAGACCGTCCAGCCGGGGCAGCCGGTCGTCACGATCATGGACCCGAACGACCGCTGGGTCCAGATCTACATCCCCGAGGATCGGATCGGAACGGTCGCCATCGGCCAGAGGGCGGTGATCACCTCCGACAGCTACCCCGACCGGGAGCACCAGGGGGAGGTGTCCTACATCGCCGGCGAAGCGGAGTTCACGCCGAGGAACGTGCAGACGCGGCAGGAGCGCGTAAAGCTGGTGTATGCCGTCCGCGTGCGGGTCCTGGACGACCCCGAGATGGTCCTGAAGCCGGGGGTCCCGGCGGACGTCGTCCTGATGGATGCCGGCACAGCGGGAGCGGCGGAATCCCCGTGACCGGTGCGGGGGGCGTGGTTCGCGGCGAGCCGGCGGTGCTGGCGGATGGCCTGACACGGCGGTTCGGGCAGGTCGCCGCCGTGCGAGACCTGTCGTTTCGCGTGGAGGCGGGAGAGCTGTTCGGGCTGGTGGGGCCGGATGGGGCCGGCAAGACGACCACGCTCCGGATGCTCGCCGGCGTCCTGCCTCCCACGTCGGGGGAGGCCCGGGTCGCGGGCCATTCGGTGGTGGAGCACCCGGACGGGATCCGGCCGCACATCGCGTACATGCCGCAGCGATTCGGTCTCTACGAGGACCTGACGGTGCGGGAGAACCTGGACTTCTACGCGGACCTCTACCGCGTCCCGCGAAATGAGCGGCCATCCCGGCTAGAGCGCCTGTACGCGTTCAGCAATCTGGGCGGCTTCCAGGAGCGACTGGCGGGGAATCTGTCGGGTGGCATGAAGCAGAAGCTTTCGCTGTCCTGCGCGCTCATTCACCGGCCCGACATCCTGCTGCTGGACGAGCCGACGTTCGGTGTGGATCCGATCAGCCGGCGCGACCTGTGGCTCATCCTCCACGAGATGGTCGAGGAGGGCGTGACCATCGTGGTCTCGACGGCGTACATGGACGAAGCGGAGCGCTGCGACCGGGTGGCCTTCCTCCACGAGGGCCGGATCCTGGCGCTGGACACACCGAGCGCGCTCCAGGCCTCGCTTCCGGGGCGGATCCTGGAGGTGCGATCGGGGGATCCGCGTACGGCGCGGGACCGGCTGAGGTCACACCCCTCCGTCCGGCGGGCGTCGCTGTTCGGCGATGCCGTCCACGCCGTGGTGGCACCGGAAACGCCGCCCGAGTCGATTCGCGAAGCGCTGGAGCGGGACGGCGTCGACGTGCGGGAGGTCCGTGTAACCGACGCATCGCTCGAGGATATCTTCATCGAGCGGGTCGAGGCGGTGGAGCATGCCTGACCACGAGAACGCGGCGATCCGCGCCCGCTCCCTGACGCGGACGTTCGGCGACTTCACGGCGGTGGACGACGTGAGCTTCGACGTGGCCGAGGGGGAGATCTTCGGCTTCCTGGGCCCGAACGGGGCGGGCAAGACCACCACCATCAAGATGCTGATCGGACTGCTGCGGCCTACCTCCGGCAGCGCGGTGGTGGCGGGGCTGGATGTCACCACGCCCGGGAACGCGCTGCGGCAGCGGATTGGCTACATGTCGCAGAAGTTCTCCCTGTACCCGGACCTGACCGTGGACGAGAACATCGAGCTGTTCGCCGGGCTGTACGGGGTTACCGGCGAGCGGTACCGGGAGCGGAAGTCGTGGGTCCTGCGGATGGCGGATCTGGAGGAGCGTTCGGGGCGCCTCACGAGCGATCTCCCGCTGGGCTGGAAGCAGCGCCTCGCACTGGGGTGCGCGGTCCTGCACGAGCCGCCCATCCTGCTGCTGGACGAGCCCACATCGGGCGTGGACCCGCTGGCCCGGCGCAGGTTCTGGGACCTCATCGACGCGCTCTCCGCGACGGGCACGACCGTCCTGGTGAGCACGCACTACATGGAGGAGGCGGAGTACTGCCATCGCCTGGCACTCATGAACCGCGGGCGCCTGATCGCGCTGGACACCCCCGCCCGTCTCCGAGAGGCGCTGGACCAGCCGATCTTCGAAGTGAAGCTGGGGTCGCCCGCGCGGGCGGTCGAAGCGCTCACGGGCGCCGCCGGGGTGATGGAGGCGGCCATGTTCGGGAGAGCGGTACACGTAATGACCGCGGCCGCGGAGGGCGGTGTAGCGGGTGGTGATGAGGTCGTCCGCACGCTCCTGGCAGAAGCGGGGCTGGAGCCTGAGTCGGTGGAAGCGGTCCCTCCATCCCTCGAGGATGTCTTCGTGGCGCTGGTGCGCCGCGAGGGCGGGGCACGGGAGGGGTGATGAGCTGGATGCGGCTGCGCGCCATGGCGCGGAAGGAGTGGATCCAGCTGCGGCGGGATCCCCGGAGCATGACCATGGCGTTCATCCTTCCGGTCCTGATGCTCCTCTTCTTCGGCTACGCCATCACGTGGGACGTCCGTGACCTGGAGCTGCGGGTGCTGGATCAGGACCGGACGGCCCGGAGCCGCGGGCTGGTGGAGGCGTTCCAGGGGAGCGGCTACTTCACGATCGAAGAGCGCCTGGACGGGTACGACGCGGTGGACGCGGCGGTGGGCCGTGGGAACGCGGCATCGGTGCTGGTGATTCCGCCGGGGTTCGCGCGGGACCTGGCCGCCGGCCGCCGCGCCGCTGTCCAGCTGCTGCTCGACGGCGCTGACGCCAACAGCGCGACGATCGCGTACGGCTATGCGACCTCCATCGTCGACCGCTGGTCGCGCGACGTGGTGCTGTCCGGAAGGTCGATCCAGGTACCGCTGGAAGCGGACGTCCGCACGTGGTACAACCCCTCGCTGGAGAGCCGCAACATGATCGTCCCGGGTCTCATCGCGGTGATCATGATGACCATCGCCGCCATGCTCACGGCGCTCACCATCGCCCGCGAGTGGGAACGGGGGACCATGGAGCAGCTGGCGTCCACTCCCGCCACCCGGCTCGAGATCCTGCTGGGGAAGCTGATCCCCTACGTGCTGATCGGGGTGGTGGACGTGGGGCTGATCGTGGCCGCGGGGATCCTCGTGTTCCACGTCCCGTTCCGCGGGCCGGTGGTGGTCTTCTTCCTCCAGACGGTGCTCTTCCTCGTGGGCGCGCTCGGACTCGGAATGGTGATCTCGGCGGTGGCCAAGACGCAGTTCCTGGCCACACAGATCGCGCTCCTCGCCACGCTGCTCCCGGCCATGCTGCTGAGCGGGTTCCTGTTCGAGATCGCCGCCATGCCTCCGATCCTGCAGGCGGTGACCTACGCGGTACCCGCGCGGTATTACGTCGTCGTGGCGCGGGGAATCATGCTGAAGGGCGTGGGCCCGGACGTGCTCTGGGTCCAGTCAGCCTTCATGGTGGCCTTCGCGGTGATCGGCTTCGGCCTCGCCATGCGGGTCTTCAGGAAGGAGATCGCGTGACCGGCCTGAGCCGCACCCGGGTACTGCGGCTGATCCGCAAAGAGCTGCGGCAGATCTTCCGGGATCCGCGCATGAAGCGCATCATCTTCGTGGCGCCGATGTTCCAGCTCGTGGTCTTCGGCTATGCGGTGAACACGGATATCCGGGAGACACCTCTCTTTGTCGTGAGCCAAGACCGGTCTGCGGACTCACGTGACCTGGTGGACGCCCTTACCGCCTCCGGGTACTTCCGGGTCGCGGGGCGCTCACAGTCTTCGTCGGATCTCACGCGCGCACTGGACACCGGCCGCGCCATCGTGGGGCTGGAGATCCCGCCGGACTTCGCCCGCCGGCTCCGCAGCGGGGAGGGCGCATCGGTGCAGCTGCTGGTGGACGGCAGCAACTCGAACACGGCCACGGTGGCGCAGGGAAACGCGCTTCGGATCATTCGCGACTTCACCGAGCGGCGGATGGCCCGGGCGGCCGGCGGGCGGCCGGCGGGCGTGGACCTTCGGATGCGGGCGTGGTTCAATCCCGACCTGGCGAGCCGCGTCTACAACGTGCCGGGGGTGCTGGGGGTCATCGTGCTCCTGATGACGCTGCTGCTCACCGCCCTCACGGTGGTGCGGGAGCGGGAAATGGGCACGCTGGAGCAGCTCCAGGTGACGCCGCTGCAGCCGGCCGAGCTGATCCTGGGGAAGACGATCCCCGTGGCGCTCATCGCCCTCGTGCAGTTCGCGCTGATCATGGTCGTGGCGATTTTCTGGTTCCACATCCCGTTCCGCGGGAACCTGCTGGCGCTGACCGCCGCCGCGCTGATCTACATCGTGTCGGGCCTCTCGTTCGGGCTCCTCATCTCCACCGTGGCCCGCACGCTCCAGGAAGCGCTCATGGTGATGTTCCTCTTCTTCATGCCCGCCATCATCCTCAGCGGGTTCATGTTCCCGATCTTCACCATGCCCCCGCTCTTCCAGTGGCTCACGCTGCTGAATCCCGTCCGCCATTTCCTGGAGATCGTTCGGGCGGTGTTCCTCAAGGGCTATGGCCCGGCGGAGCTGTGGCCGCAGTACGCCGCCCTGCTCGCCATGGCGGGGATCGGGCTCACGGCCGCGCGTTGGCGGCTGGGGCGCCGCGGGATATAGCGCCCGGAGCGGCCCGGCTCATCCGCCGCGCCCTGCTAGAGCCGGAATCCCCGCAGGAGCCGCTTCTCCTTCTCGCCTTCGATGCGCGCCTCCAGATCGATGTACGGCTCGAGGCCGCTCCCCTTCAGCTTGTCGCGAAAGAGCTGGTCGAGCTGGAACACACCGGCGGAGTTGGTCATCTCGATGACCAGCCGGATGGGCTTGCTCTCGCCGCGCTCGATGTGGACCTGGTCGATGGCGGCGGCGGAGACGCTGTGAATGCTGACGGAGCTCTCTCGCTCGAAGGGAATCCGTGAGCGGCCCTTGGCCATGTCGAGCGCATCGGCGATCCGGACGATCCCGGCCTCGATCGTGAGCGGCTTCCCGCCGGAGCGGTGGGCGATGATGGCGTGGAGCACCTCGCTGCGGACGACGGCCGCGCGAGCGGGGTCGTAGATCTCCGTGAGCATCTCCCGCAGCTTCATCTGGGCGACGAAGAGCGAGTAGTTCTCGTGGTCGGCGCGGTGGATCGACATTCCCAGGTCGTGGAAGAGGGCGGCCAGCGCCACGACCACCTCCGCGTCCTCCCGCTCCAGCCCGTGGTCGCGGACGATTCCGAACGGCACTTCCGCGTCGGCCAGGAGCCGGAACAGGCGGACGGCGATGTTCATGACGATCTTGACGTGGACCGGTCCGTGGTCGGTCATCCCGAGCCGGCTGATGGCGGTGACGTTGGCGGCGGTCCAGAGGGCGTAGAGGTCGTCGTCGTCGTTTACGAGCTCGATGATCCGGGCGAGGCGGCGGTTGTCGCGGTCGGGGACGTTCATGACCACGCGTTGCGCCATGCGCTCGGCCAGGGTGCGCGGATACTCGCGCTCGATGGCCTGCTCGGACGGCGGGTCCTCGGCCCCGCGACTCGCGTCCCCGTCGCCCTCGGGGCCCCCGGCGTCCGGTCGGTTCAGGTCGTTCACAGCCGCATCCCCTGGAGCTCGCGGAGCATCGGCACCGTGTCGCGCACGAGGATGGGGTCATCGTGCCGTACGGTGACGTGGCCCACCTTGCGCCCCGGCCGCGGTTCCTTGCCGTAGAGGTGCAGGTGGACGTGGGGGTGGCGAAGCACGTCGGCGGTATCGGGCAGCGCGCCGATGAGGTTGATCATGGCGGAGTGGCCGCAGAGCGCGGTAGAGCCGAGGGGCAGCCCGAGCACGGCGCGGACGTGGTTCTCGAACTGGCTGGTCTCCGCCCCTTCGATGGTCCAGTGCCCGGAGTTGTGCACACGTGGCGCCATCTCGTTGGCCAGGAGCCGGTCGCCCACCTGGAAGAGCTCGATGGCGAGCACGCCCACGTAGTCGAGGTCCTCGAGCACCCGGCGGGCATAGCCCTCCGCCCGGGCCTGAAGCTCCGGCCGGAGGTGGGGTGCGGGCGCGAAGGAGAGCCTGAGAATCCCCTCCTCGTGATGGTTCTCGACCAGCGGGTAGGACGCGATGCGGCCGCTGGGGTCGCGCACCGCGATGATGGAAAGCTCACGATCGAACTCCACCAGCCCCTCGAGCAACATGGGGACGCCCCCGACCTGGTCCCACGCCGCCTGCATATCAGCCGCGTCCCGGATGACCGCCTGCCCCTTGCCATCATAGCCGAAGCGACGGGTTTTCAGGACTGCCGGCATCCCGACCTCCTCCACCGCCGCCCGCAGCTCCTCCAGGGTGTCGGCCGCCGCAAACGGCGCGGTGTCGATCCCGTGGTCGCGAAAGAACGACTTCTCGATGAGCCGATCCTGCGCCACTTCCAGCGCACGGCGCCCCGGCCGGACCGGTACACGGTCGTCGAGATGGTCGAGGGCGAACGCGTCCACATTCTCGAACTCGTACGTGACCGCGTCCAGGTTGGTCACGAAGCGGTCCAGAGCGTCCGGATCGTCATAGCGCGCGGCGAGGACTTCGGCCACGTCCCCGGACGCGTCCGGCTCCTTGGGGTCGAGAAGGCGCGTGTGAACGCCCAGCGGGTACGCCGCCAGCGCCATCATCCGGCCGAGCTGGCCACCGCCCAGGATCCCGAGTCGCATCACGCCTCCGATGGGTCGGGGTGGCTCAGGACACGCTCCGTCTGCGCTTCCCTGTACGCATCCAGAGCGTCGCGGATCTCGGCGTGCTTGTTCGACAGGATCGAGGCCGCCAGGAGCGCTGCGTTGACCGCACCGCTACGCCCGATCGCCAGCGTCCCTACCGGAACGCCCCGGGGCATCTGCACCATGGAAAGGAGCGAGTCCATGCCGTTCAGCGCCCGGCTCTTCACGGGAACGCCAAGGACGGGCAGCGTGGTCTTGGCGGCCGTCATCCCCGGAAGGTGCGCCGCGCCACCCGCCCCGGCGATGATCACCTCGAGCCCCCGGTCCCGGGCGGAGCCGGCATATTCGTAGAGCAGGTCGGGAGTGCGGTGGGCGCTCACCACCCGCTTCTCGTACCACACGCCGAGCTCATCGAGCGTCTCGGCGGCATGGCGCATGGTCTCCCAGTCGGACGTCGAGCCCATGATCAGGCCGACGAGAGGGGTCTTGGACATTGGATCTTCCTTTTGGAGGCCGGTGCTGACGGTAACCTACGGGAGATGGAGCGGTCGGCAAGGCGGCGCGGGCCGGGATAACGGGGACGGCTCACGGTTCACGGTTCACGGTTCACGGTTCACAGTTCACAGTTCACAGTTCACAGTTCACGGTTCACAGTTCACGGGGAACCAAGTCCGGCAGCGGTCCGTTGATCGAGGATCCTCGACCGTTCCGTGGTTCGCGGTTCGTGGTTCGTGGTTCGTGGTCCGTGTTCTGTGTTCTGTGTTCTGTGTTCTGTGTTCTGCGGCCATGGTGAGCTCGGTGCCGGACAGTTCGGGTCGGGCGCTGACGCGCGGGTCTCCCCTATATTCACTGGTGATCAGTACCGCCATCTGTTCCCCCTCGTATTGCGTGGGTGGGACGTGGGGGTTCTAATCCAGTCATCGCACGCGCACCCGCAGAGCGCATTCCCGATTGTCCATACTAGACCGGCTCCTTCCCGAGTTCCCGGAGGACCAGAAGGCCGACCGCGGTCGACTGCTGGGCCTCATGGGCATGTTCTTCCTGGTGGTCACCGCCGTCGGGGTGCTGAAGCCCGTGCGCAACGCCCTGGCGCTCTCCGGTCTCGGGGATCGCGCCTTCTACCGCGTATACCTGGTCAGCGCGGTCGTGGTGTTGATCGTGCCGATCTACAACCGGCTGGCCGATCGAGTGGGGTGGCGGGCGCTGGTGCCCGCTGTGGCGATCTTCTTCGGGCTGAACCTCCTTATCTTCCGCGTGCTCTATTCCGAGGGGAGCACCGTGCTCGGCGTGGTCTTCTACGGCTGGTACGACCTCTTCGCGGCGGCGCTGGTGACGCAGTTCTTCGTGGCCACCCACGCCATCCTGAACGCCCGCACCGCGCGGAGCGCGTACCCCCTCGTCATCGGGGGTGGCGCGGTGGGGGCCATGCTGGGCGGCGGCATCGCGGGCTTCATGGTCGACATCATCGGGACCCCGAACCTGCTGCTGGTGGGCGCATTCTTCATCCTGGCCTTCGGCGTGGGGATCCGGTTCGTATGGCCGGTGGACGCGCTGGAGGCGGTGGAGCGGGAGCGCTCGAAGCGGATCCGTCGTAGGGACGCCGTTTCCATGAGCGAGGTGCGGCGGGTGTTCTCGAACAGCCATGTGCGACTGATCGCGGTGAGCGTGTTGCTGATCGTCATGGCGAAGCAGCTGGTGGACTACCAGTACAACACCCTCACGGAGGAGATCTTCCTGACCCAGGACGCCATCACGGCGTTCCAGGGCAAGGTGAGCCTGGCCACCCAGTGGCTGCCCCTCGTGGCCGTAGTGACCCTCAGGCCGCTGCTGAAGCGCTGGGGCATCGGCGCCGTGGTGTTCCTCCTGCCCGGTCTGATGTTCATCACGAGCCTCGGCATGGCGGCGTTCTTCACCATCTGGGCGGTGATCGTGGTCCGGACCGTGGACACGACGTTCCGCTACTCCGCTGAGCGCGCGGGCCGGGAGATCCTGTACGTCCCTGTCCCGGAATCGATCAAGCTGAAGGCCAAGACGTACATCGACGTGGGAGTGGAGAAGGGGCTGGGGAAGGCGCTGTCCGCGGGAGTGGTGGCGGTGCTGGTGGAGGTGCTGGGGCTCGGGCTCGGACAGATCGCGTGGGTCGTGGTGGCGCTTACGGCGGCCTGGGTCGTGGTCACGCTGCTCCTGCGCCGGAAGTACGTGGACACGCTCGCGCAGTCCATCCGCGGCCGCTTCGCGAGCTTCCAGGGGCTGTCCGCCTTCTCGGACGCGAGCACGCAGCGGCTCGTGCAGCAGGCGCTCGGCAGCCCCGATCCCGTCCAGGTCTCGTTCGGCCTCGACCTGGTGGAGCAGAGCGCCGGCACCGATACGCGACCCATCGCCGACGCCCTCCACGACCTCCTGGAGCACAGCTCCCAGGCCATCCGACTGAAAGCGCTCCGGATCCTGACCGACGACCCGGACTCCATCGACCCCGTCCGGGCCCGCCAGCGACTTCAGGACCCGGCGCGACCCGTACGCGAGCAGGCGGTGCTCGCGCTGGCCGCGCAGGCACCTGAGCAGAAGAGCGAGTTGATCCATGCCCTGCTCGCCTCCGTGCACGCGGACGTGCGCACGGCGGCGCTCGCGTGTCTCACTCGCGACCAGATCGCCGTGGACGTGGCGGAGGTGGTGGGCGGCGGCTATCTGGAAGAGCGCATGCGGCAGGCGGAAGAAGGGGAACGGGAGGCGCGCGTGGAGCTGGCACTGGCCGCGGGCGCCCTCCGCTCGCACCCCGGGGCGCGGGACCTCCTGGACGACCTGCTGGGGGACCCTGATCCCGTGGTGGCCTCCGCGGCACTCCGCAGCGCGGCTCTCCTCGACCGTCCCGACCTCCACCCGGTCATGATCGCGGCGCTCCAGCGCCCCGGAACGCGGCAGGCGGCGCGGGAGGCATTGACGGAGCGCGGGGGCCGCGCTCTGGATGCCCTCGCCCGCCACCTCCTGGACGAAAGGGTGCCGAGTACGGTGCGACGACAGATTCCGGCCGTGCTCGCCCGTGTAGCCGACCGGCGATCGGCCGATGTGATGCTGCACAGTGTGGTGGCGCCCGAAACCGACCAGCTGCTGGACTACAGGACGCTCAAGGCGCTCAGCCAGCTCCGGTTGAAGGCGCCCCACCTCCACTTCGACCGCGTGATGGTACGATCCGCGATCCGGCGGGAGGTGGGTGCCGCGGCGGGCTACGATCGCGCCCGGCACTGTCTCGAGCGCGTCGGGGCCCGCGGCCCATCGGCCCACCTTCTCCGGCGCGCGCTCCAGGAGGCCTGGAACGAGCGGCAGGAGGGAGTCTTCCGCCTCCTCGGGCTCATGTACGAGCCGGAACCCATGTACCGCTGCTATCTGGCCGTGAGTGGCGGCGAGGCCAGAGCGCGGGCGAACGCGCTCGAGTGGCTCGAGGAGACCGTGGACCGTGAGCAGCTCGCCGAAATCGGACCTGTCGTGGGTCAGGCGCCCTCCCGCTCGGCCCTGCCGGACCTCCGGGGCGATCTCGGGCCCCTGCTCCGGGACGGCGATCCCTGGATCGCCCGGATGGCCGTGGCCGCCACGGGGGAGATGGACGCGCGCTGGAGCCGGGCGGCGCTGCGTGATATCATCGACACCGGAACGAGCGACGAGCTCTGCGCCCTGGCGGAACGACTCCTCGCCCCACCACGATCGGGACGGATGCCCATGGACCTCATAGAAAAGGTGTTCCTGCTCCAGAAGATCGATCTCCTCCAGGACGCCCGCAGCGCGCACCTTGCCCTCCTCGCCTCCATCGCCGAGGACGTGGACGTGGATGGCGGCACCGTGCTGCTCCGGCAGGGCGAGCCGACGGACGCGCTGTACGTGGTGGTCGAGGGCGCGGTGGACCTGACCGGCGTCGCGGACCACCGGATGGAGGCGCTCGAAGGCAGCGCGTTCGGCACCTGGGCGCTCATCGACGAGGCCCCCAGCCTCGTCACCGCCACCACACGAGGCCCCGCGCGACTGCTGCGGATCGCCCGCGGGGACTTCTACGACCTGCTGGCCGATCACTCGGAGCTCGCCCTCGGCCTGCTCCAGGGACTTGCCCGGCGGGTGCGTACCCTCGTAGCGTAACGTGGCCGTACCCTCCCTTCCTGCCAGCAGCGCGGACCATGGCTGAACAGCACACCCCCACCGTCCTGATCGTGGATGACGAGGAGATGGTCGCGACGGCGCTCCGTAGCTTCCTGGAACTCGAGACGTCCTATGACATCCTCACGTTCACCTCACCTACGGAAGCGATCCAGGCACCCCGGCTGCGCGATGTGAACGTGGTCATCGCCGACTTCATGATGCCGGGGATGGATGGCATTACTTTCCTGCGCCAGGTCCGGGAGTCGAACCCCGAGGCGACACGGATCCTTTTGACCGGGTACGCGGACAAGGAAAATGCCATCCGGGCGATCAACGAGGCGGGGCTGTATTACTACCTCGAGAAGCCCTGGAGCAACGAGCACCTCAAACTGGTGATCCGGAACGGTGTGGAGCGGTCCACCCTCTTCACGGAGCTGAACCAGCGTATCGAGGCGCTGGAGGGCGCGAACCAGGAGCTCTACGATATCCGGAGACGCCTGGTCCAGGCGTTCCTGTGAGACGGAAAGAGCTGCCCGAGGCGCCGGCCTGGACCTCGGTGGAGCGCGCTCTTTATCGCCCGGTCCGCGCGCGGATCGCGGTGGCGGCGTGGGGGATCATACTCGGCGCCCTGATCCTTTTCGTCCTGCAGCTCCCCCTGTCCGGCCGCTTCTTCGGCCTGATCGTGGGTTGGGCCATGATCACCTCCGCTACGCTGCACTGGCTCGGCGGGCACCACCACACCGCTGTCTTCTTCCCCGCCCGATTCGTGCTCTTCGCGTTCGAGGTGGTGGCGGCAGCGTGGCTGGCGCACTACATCGGCGCCAGCAGCTGGCTCGCCACTCTTTTCCTGCTCTTCCCGGCGATCGAGTGGAATATGCTCTACCCCGGGGGCTGGGGGATCATGGGCTCGCTCCTGGCCGTGGTCGCGTCGGGGACGCTGATCGTGGGCGAGGCAGTGGGCTTCGTGCCCGCGGGTGCCGTCTACCCCACCATCGACCCGGAGTACGGCGACCCGCGTTACGCGCTGGGTGCGTTCTTCGTCTCCGCATCGGTGATCGTCGGGCTCTCGACCGTGGTCAGCCGGTATGCCGAAGCCGGCCGTCGCCAGAGCCGTGAGCTGGTGGCGGCGAACGAGCGGCTCAGGGAGATGTCGGAGGATGTGCGACGGTCGCATGCGGAGCTGGCAGAAGCGTACGATCAGCTGGGCAAAACACAGGCGGAGCTGGTAGGATCGGCGAAGCTGGCGTCGCTGGGCCACCTGATCGCGGGCGTGGCGCACGAGATCAACACACCGCTCGGGGCGCTCTACAGCAACCACGACACGATGCGCCGCGCGCTGGCGCGGCTGCAGGAGATCCTCGAGGACGAGGTGGTGGACGAGGACGAGCTCGAAGACGTCCGCAAGATCGTCCGGGCCATCGAGGGAGTGACGTCCACGAACAACATGGCCGTGGACCGGATGGTCAAGATCGTGGACAGCCTGCGCACCTTCGGCCGGGTCGATCGCTCCGAGCTGGACTTCGCGGACCTGCACGAGGGCCTTGAGAGCACGCTGGCGATCCTGGGCCACGAGCTTCGGAGCCGGCAGGTCTCGGTGGTGAAGGAGTATGGCGAGCTCCCCCGCGTAGAGTGCTATCCGAATCAGGTCCACCAGGTGTTCATGAACCTCATCCTGAATGGCGCGCAGGCCATGACCGGCCCGGGGACCATCACGATACGCACCCGCCGGGACGGGGAACACGCGGAGATCCAGATCCAGGACACGGGCGCCGGGATCCCTGCGGACAACCTCTCCCGCATCTTCGATCCCGGCTTCACCACGAAGGGGAAGCGAATGGGGATGGGAATGGGCCTGCTCATCACCAGCCAGATCGTGGACCGGCACGGCGGCCGGCTCGTGGTATCGAGCGAGGTCGGCGCGGGTACAACGTTCACGGTGCGGCTGCCGGTCCGGCTGGAGAAGGGGACGGAACCGGGCGCGCAGGGCGGCCGGGGTACGGCGGTGCGGGCTGACCCGGCCCCCGATACCAGCCTCAACGCTGGAGAAGAGATTCGTGCGACGGATATTTGAAGCTGCGCTGGTGGTCCTGCTGTTCGCGGCGCCCTCGGCCCGGGCCGAGGCGCAGGGAGCGAACGTCCTGTTCCCGGTGGACTCGATCGAGCAGCGGCTCTCGGAGGGATCGTTCCGCGTCATCGACCGGCGCGAGTCCCGGGGGATCAGTGGTGAGCGCACCAGCCGCACCGCTCTCTCCTTCAGCGACGGCTTGCTGCTCGTGGTCAAGTGGGCCCGGGCCCCGCGCGGCGGTGAGGAGTTCAACAACAGCCCGCAGTACGAGCTGGCGGCCTACGAGGTCCAGAAGCTGTTCCTGGGCGAGGATGATTACGTGGTCCCGCCCACGGTGGTCCGGGCGTTCCCCATCGAGGAGTACAAGGCACTGGACGCCGGCGATCCGGACGTCCACCCCACCTTCCGCGGCACCCGGTCGATCCTGGCGGTCCTCCAGTACTGGCTCCTCAGCGTGACCCCGGAGAACATCTGGGACTCGGAGCGGTACCGGACCGACGGCGAGTACGCCCGGCACCTGGGCGACTTCAACGTGCTCACGTACCTGATCCGTCATTCCGACTCGAACACCGGCAACTACCTCATCTCGACGAACCCCGATGCCCCCCGCGTGTTCTCCGTGGACAACGGGATCGCCTTCTCCAGCCGGGAGAGCAACCGCGGGATGGAGTGGCGCCGGATCCGGGTGGACAGTGTGCCGGCCGAGACGGTGCAGCGGCTGCGGTCGTTGACGCGGGAGGACGTGACGCGGGCACTGGAGACGGTCGCGGAGTTCCGGGTCCTCCCGGACAGCACTCTGGAGCGGGTAGCGCCCACCCCCAGCTTCGACGGGGGCCGGGGCGTCCGGCGCTCCGGCGATCGGATCCAGCTCGGTCTCACCCACTCCGAGATCGGCGCTCTTTGGCGCCGGATCGGTCAGCTCCTCCGGCTCGTGGACACCGGACGGATCGGGGTGATCTGATGGACGTGACCTTCGCGGTCCTGGCCGACTACGCCAATGTCACCCGGGAGGGGAAGCTGAATGTGATGGGCATCTTCGACCGCGTGGTCGCGCGCCAGCTCCCGTCGCGCTTCCCGCCCATGCAGCTGGTGGTCCGGCTCGAGGCCCAACCGGAGGAGCTGGGGAAGGAGCACGCCATCCGCATCCAGCTGGCCGACCCGGAGGACGCGAGCCTCTTCGATCTGAACGGCTCGTTCACCCCGCGTGGGGCCGAGCCGCACCAGTCCGTATCGGTGAACCACGTGGTGGGGCTGGCCGACCTGCCTCTTCAGACCACCGGTGTGCATACCTTCAGCGTATGGATCGACGGCGTGCGCAAGCGCGAGATCCAGCTCCGCGTGGACGAGCCGCCCCGCCACCGCCCGCCGCTGCCCGACACCGGGTCGGACCCCACCTTCCACTGAGGAAGAAGCCCCCGCCGGCCTGTTGCCGGCGGGGGCTTCTTCCATGCCATGGTGGCCGCTCTTCTATCGACCGCCCGGCAGCCGCGGCGCGCCCCGCTCCTCGAGCCGCGCCTCCAGCGAGTCCAGCCGGCGGACCATCTCGTCGATCCGCGGCGTGACCGTCTCCAGCGACTCCTCCGCCAGCCGCAGCTGCTGTCGCTGCTGGTCGCTCGGCGCCGCCGTTGAGCCGTACGACGACCACATCACCATGCCGATCCGGTCCTGGATCGATGGCGGGGTCTCGAACTCGCGGCCCGCCACGCTGCGGTCACCCTCCAGCGTCTGACGCAGGACGTCCAGCCCGTCCTTGATCGCGCGCGCGTCAGTCATGATCTCCAGCCCGGTGTCCGACACGCGCCGGATCGCGAGCCGCGCCCGCTCCAGCCGCGTGTCCAGCTCGTCCAGGCGGTCGGACGCCACGCGGGCCCGGGCCATGAGCGCGTCGGCCTCGCGCTGGAACGACTCCAGCGACGCGCGGTCCTCCGTGGCCAGTGTCGCGTTGTGCAGAGGCACGACCTCGAAAGAGATCGGCCCCGCGAGCTCTGTCGGCACACCGTCCACCACGCGGGCCATGGACACCGCGTAGGTCCCCGGAGCCGCGGGCGGCCCCGTCGGGTCGTCGTCGAACGGGTCGAACTCGCTTCTGGAGCTCACCGGGGCCCGGGAAGCCCAGCGAAGGTCCCAGTCGATCCGGTGGATCCCCTCGCTCGGCCGCGCGGTGAGACGCCGCACGACCGCCCCATCGGGGCGCGTGATGGTGAACAGGAGGTAAGGCGCCTCCTCGCGGTCTTCCCCCCTCATGGCCTCGAACGACGGGTACGCCACGGGCTCGCCCGCCTCCCGCGCACTGCTCTCCGCCTCCTGTCGCACCTCCTCGCGGGTCTTGATCCCATCCTTCAGGTAGTACGTGATCACCGCACCGAACGGCGGGTTCTCCGCCCACCAGTAGGCGCCGCCCTGGTACTCCCTACCGCGCTCCTGCTCCACGTAGATCTGCGCGTCACGGACCGGGAAGATATGGGCATCCTGCGCCAGCACATCCTTGGTGGCCTCGCGGATCGGGGAGTAGTCGTCCAGGACCCAGAAGCCGCGGCCGAACGTCGCCAGGACGAGGTCGTTATCCCGTTCCTGAATCGCCAGGTCCCGCACCGCGATGGTGGGGATCCCGCCCGTCAGGGGAGTCCAGTTCTCGCCGCCATCCCGCGTGAAGAAGACGCCGAACTCCGTGCCGGCGAACAGCAGCCCCGGGTCCGTCGGGTCCTCGGCAATCGCGTACACGCTCCCACGCTCCGGCAGGTCACCGGCAATGGAGCGCCAGCGGCGTCCGCCGTCGGTGCTCCGGAGGAGGTACGGCGTGAAATCGCCCATCTTGTGGTTGTTGAACGCCGCGTACACGGTGCCCTCGTCGTGGGCGGAGGCCAGCACCATGTTGACGTAGGTGCGGTCGGGGACGCCGGGGAAGTCCTCGTGGCGAGTCCAGGATTCGCCACCGTTCCCGGTGACCTGGATCAGCCCGTCATCGGTGCCGATGTAGATCAGCCCCTCGCGGACCGGGCTCTCCGACAGCGCCACGATGTTCCCGTAGATGGACGTGGAGGAATTCTTCCCCACCGCGTCCATCCCCCACACCCGGCCCATGACCGGGAGCTCGTTGCGGTCGATCTGGCGAGTCAGGTCGCCGCTGACCGCCGTCCAGTTGTTCCCGCGGTCATCGCTGCGGAAGAGCTTGTTCGCCGCGAAATAGAGGCGGGTGTGGGAGTGCGGGCTGATGAGCAGCGGCGCGTCCCAGTTCCACCGGAGCGCCTCACTCGCGCCGGTTGGCTGTGGCTGTATGAACGTGGACTCGCCGCTCGCCCGATCGTAGCGCACCAGGAAGCCGTGCTGGCTCTGGGCGTAAACGATGTTCGGGTCCACCGGATCGACGGCGCTCTCGAAGCCGTCCCCGCCATTGGTGATGATCCAGTCGTCATTGCTGATCCCGGCCTCCGCCAGCGTGCGGGCCGGGCCACCCAGCGACCAGTTGTCCTGGGTCCCGCCGTAGACGTTGTAGAACGGCTCGGCGTTGTCCACGACCACCTTGTAGAACTGGGTCACCGGCAGGTTCGGCTTGAACTGCCACGTGGAGCCGTCATCCCAGCTCTCGTAGATGCCGCCATCCCCGCCAATGAGCATGTGCTCCGTGTCGGACGGGTCGATCCACAGGGCGTGGTCGTCCACATGCCGGTTCGAGTTCGACAGCCGTTCGAAGGTCCGGCCGCCGTCCGTCGTCACGCGCGTATACGTATCCATGGCGAACACACGCTCGGCGTCCACCGGGTCGCAGATCAGCTCCTGGTAGTAGTTCCCACGACTCGTCCAGTCATTGACCTTGCTCCAGCTGGCCCCCCGGTCCGTGGACCTGAAGAAACCGCCCGCATCGCCCGCAGCCTCCACCACCGCGTACACATTGTCGGGACGGGCCGGCGACTGGCAGAGGCCGTAGCGGCCCACATCGCCAGAGGGCAGTCCGCGAGAGATCTTGTCCCACGTTGCGCCCCCGTCCAGCGACCGGTACAGGGCGGACTCGGGGCCGCCCGAGATCAGCGTCCACACGTGCCGGCGGCGCTGCCATGCAGCGGCGATGAGAACGTCCGGATCGCGCGGGTCCATGACCACATCGGTGACGCCGGTGTGCTCGCTGATGTCCAGCACGCGGTTCCACGTGGCACCGCCGTCCGTCGTCTTGTAGAGACCGCGATCACCACCCGCGCTCCAGAGCGGGCCCTGGGCGGCGACGTACACCACGTCGGAGTCCCGAGGATCCACGACGATGGCGCCGATGTGCTCGCTGTTCTCCAGCCCCATGCGCGCCCAGCTCTTGCCGCCATCCAGCGATTTGTACACACCGTCCCCGTACGCCACGCTGCGCTGCGCGTTGTTCTCGCCCGTGCCGACCCACACGATGTGCGGGTTGCCCGGGTCGAGCGTCACGACCCCGATCGAATACGACCCCTCGCCGTCGAAGATCGGCCGGTAGGTCACACCCCCGTTCGTCGTCTTCCAGACCCCGCCGCTCGACACGGCGACGTAGTACTCCGAGGGGTTCTGCGGATTCACGGCGAAATCGCTGATACGACCCGACGTGAGGGCCGGTCCGATCTCGCGCAGGCTCATCCCGCGGAAGGTGGAAGCGCTGTACTCCTGGGCGCCGGCCGGAACGGCCGCCACGGCCAGGAGGGCGAGCGCGAATAGCGCACGGATCCATCGCATGGTCTGTCTATCCCGTCTTCGGGTTTCTGTATAGGGCAGGCGGGGCAGACCGGAAGGTGGCGGGTGGTGCCGTACGGCGCCAGAGGAGAGATCGGCGTCGCGGCCGACCGCTCCGACGCCAGGCCCCGGTCGGCGATCGCGGCTGGAGCGCCTCCCCCGGGGGCCCAGGGCGTTCGGATCACTCGTGCCCACCGCGGTCCCCCGATTCCTCTCGGAAGGCCGCCCCGCTACCTTGCAGGGCTATGGCCCTTTTCACCCCTCCGCCCCGGCGCGAGCTCGGCTCGTTGATCCAGCTGGCACTGCCCATCGTGGCCGTTCAGGTGGGCCTCATGTTCATGGGGGTGGTGGACACGCTCATGGTGGGACGGGTCAGCGCCGCCGCCCTGGCCGCCGTCGCGCTCGGCAACCTCTACTTCTTCTTCATCGCCATCTTCGGCATGGGGACCCTCTTCGGCCTCGACGCCATCGTGTCGCAGGCGGTAGGGGCGGGCGACGATCGTGCGATCGCGCGCGCCATGCAGCGAGGCCTCATCGTCGCGCTGGTCCTGTCCATCGCCTCACTTGTCCCCCTCCTGCTGGTGGAACCGGTCATCCGACTCCTCAGGCAGCCACCGGACGTGATCCCCCTTGCCGCCGGCTACGTTCACGCCGCCACTCCGGGTATGCTGGCGTTCTTCGCGTTCGTCGTGCTTCGGCAGACACTCCAGGCCATGGACCGGGTTCGCCCCATCGTGGTGGCCATCGTGGTGGCGAACCTGGTGAACGCCGCCCTGAACTGGCTCCTCGTGTTCGGACACTGGGGGTTCCCCACCATGGGACCCATCGGTACCGGCTGGGCGTCGACGATCAGCCGCTGGACCATGCTGATCCTCCTCGCCGCAATGACGCTCCCTCGACTCCACCCATACCTGCGGCCGGCAGGTCGGGTGGTGCTGCAGCCCCGGCCGCTCTGGCGCATGTTGCGCCTGGGCGCCCCCATCGGGGCGCAATTTCAGCTGGAAATGGGCGCGTTCGCCGCCGTGGCGCTCATCATGGGCTGGCTCGGTACCGCACAGATGGCCGGGCACCAGGTTGCCATCAATCTCGCCTCGCTCACGTTCATGGTCCCCGTGGGCATCGCCCAGGCGGGCGCCGTGCGCGTGGGGCAGGCCGTGGGCCGGGGCGACCCCGCTGGCGCGCGGGTCGCCGTGAAGAGCGCGCTGCTCAGTGGCACCGTCTTCATGAGCTTCACGGCCATCCTGTTCCTGACGCTGCCAGGACCCCTGACGGCCCTCTACACGGACGAGCCGGAAGTGGTGGCCGTGGCGGTGACGCTGATCCCTATCGCCGGCGTGTTCCAGGTCTTCGATGGCCTCCAGGCGGTCGCCGCGGGCGTGCTGCGCGGCATAGCCGACACGACGGCTCCGTTCATCGCGAACCTGCTGGCCTTCTGGGCGGTAGGGATCCCGCTGGGGCTCTGGCTCGGGTTCGGGACGGGCGCCGGTCCCGTCGGCCTCTGGTGGGGGCTGGTCGCGGGTCTCGGGCTCGTGGCGCTGTTCCTCGTGGCACGCGTGCGTGTCCGCATGCGCCGGGACCTCAGCCGCATCGTCATCGACGACGACGGGCACGCGCCGCACTGACTCCCTCGACCTCCCGGCCGGCGGCGCCGGCCCCTGTCCCGTGTGATCGCACCGAGGGCGTGGTTCTTGTGTCGCTCTGGGCCCTGCCACACGTTTCTCACCAGTCTCCCCCCGAACCCGGATTGCTGCCATGATGACGTTTCGCACGCTCCTGCCCGGACCTCGCCCCCTCCCCGCCGCCGCCGCGCTCCTGCTCACCCTCGCGGCATGGACGTCGATGCCCGCCGTCGCGCAGGAGGAGACGGTGGCTTCCGCGGATCGCTGGCTGCCGCCCACCGCCGAGGGTGCGCTGGAGGCCCTGAACGCATCTCCGCGTCACGGCGAGTGGAGTATGGTCCGGCTGGCCGACGGCGACAGCGTCCGGAGCTGGATCGTATACCCGGAGCGTTCGGACGCGGCGCCGGTCCTGGTGGTGATCCACGAGATCTACGGCCTCACGAACTGGGTGCGCGCCGTGGCGGATCAGGCGGCCGCCGCGGGGTATATCGCCGTCGCGCCCGACCTGCTCACCATGCATGACGTCCCGGTGGATGCCGCCGGCGATCCGGAGCGTCAGGCGGCGGTGGCGGCCATCCGCGACCTCGACACCGACAGGGTACACCGCCAGATCCGGGCGGTGGCGGAGCACGCCATGGCGCTGCCATCGGCGCGGCCGGAGTACGCCATCACCGGCTTCTGCTGGGGTGGCAGCACCACCTTCGAGCACGCCACGCGATACGATGACCTCGCAGCCGCAGTGGTCTTCTACGGCAGCTCACCCTCCGAGGAGGCGCTGGCCCGGGTGAGCGTGCCCGTCACCGGGCACTACGGCGGCGATGACGAGCGTGTGAATGCCACCATCCCGCGCGCCCGCCAAGTGCTCGGTGATGCCTTCATCGCCAACATCCATCCGGGCGCCGGCCACGGCTTCATGCGCCAGCAGGACGGGCGGGACGGCGCCAACCTCCGCGCGGCGCGCCTGGGCTGGGGGATGCTCCTGGGCTTCCTGGACGGCGCGCGCCTGGAGGCCGCGACTCCCGCGGCGGCCGGCGGCGTTCAGTGACCGACCGCTCCGGCGTCCTCGTCCCGCGGGTCGGGCGCGCCGTGGCGGAGGTCAGACGGCCCGACCACGATGACGTGGGCGTGCCCCTGGGTCCCTCGCATCTCCAGCGTGTGACCCCGGTCGCGTAGCCCCTGCAACACGGGTTCGGACCAGCGCCCGCCCTCCATGCGCAGCTCGTCCGGCAGCCACTGGTGGTGCACACGGGCCGCTTTCACGGCCTCCAGCGCGTCCATCCGGAAGTCCATCAGGTTCAGGCTCACCTGGAGGACGGTGTTGATGATGGTGCGGCCGCCCGGCGATCCGACCACCGCCAGCAGCTCCCCGGCAGGCGTCGTGAGGATGGTGGGAGTCATGCTCGACAGCATCCGCTGCTCCGGCCGGGCCAGGTTGGGGGTGGTGCCGATGAGTCCCGACGCAGTGGTGAGGCCGGGCCCGGGGTTGAAGTCGCCCATTTCGTTGTTGAGCAGGAACCCCGCGCCCGCCACCGTGATAGCGCTGCCGTAGCTGTTTTCCAGCGTATACGTGGTGGACACCGCCAGCCCGGCACCATCCACTACCGAGTAGTGCGTGGTCTCGGTGCTCTCCGCCCCCGCCAGCGCGGTGTCCTCCACGACCGACGGCGTCGCGCGCCCGGCGACGATCCCGCTCCGGAGCTCGGCCGCATAGGCCTTGCTCGTCAGCCGGTCCAGCGGCACGTCGATGAAATCGGTGTCGGCCACGTACCGCGCGCGGTCCCGGTACGCCAGGCGCATGGCCTCCGCCAGATGATGGAGGTAGGCCGGTGAGTTGTGTCCCATCGCCGCCAGGTCGAAGCCCTCCAGGATATTGAGCATTTCCACCACGGCCGTTCCACCACTCGATGGCGGCGGCATCCCGATGATCCCATAGCCGCGGTAGCTTCCCCGGATCGGCGCACGCTCCACCGGCTCGTATCGGGCCAGGTCCTCCCGCGTGATCAGTCCGCCGCCCCTCTCCATCTCCTCTACCAGCAGCCGCGCGGTCTCGCCGGAGTAGAACCCATCCGCCCCATCATCGCGGATCCGCTCGAGCGTCCGCGCCAGGTCCGGCTGCCGGAGCACCTCGCCCACCTGGTAGGGTTCGCCATTGCGGTAGAAGGCCTCCAGCGTGGCCGGATACCGCCTCGCTCGCGACAGGAAGGACTCCAGCGACGATGCCGCGCCCGGCGTCATCTCGAACCCCTCCGCCGCCAGCCGGATCGCAGGCTGCACCAGCTGCTCCCACGGCAGGCTGCCATACTTCGAGTGGGCGTACGCGAACCCCGCCACCGTCCCGGGAACCCCCACGGCCATGTGACTGTAGTGGTGCCGGTCCGGGTCGTACTCGCCATTCTCGTCCAGCCACATCCGGGGGTGCGCCGCCAGCGGGGCCTTTTCACGGAAGTCGAGGGTCGTGGCCGAGTCGTTCGGGAATCGGATCACCATGAAGCCGCCCCCGCCGATGTTCCCGGCCCTCGGATATACGACAGCGAGGGCAAACCCCGTCGCCACCGCCGCGTCCACGGCATTGCCGCCGCTCCTGAGGATCTCGTCGCCGATTCGGCTCGCCAGGATGTGCGCTGAAACCACCATCCCGTCGTCCGCCACCGCGGCCCGGTCGGCCGGGACGGTCGCCTCCACGACGACGGCGTGCGCGGGAGCGGGGCGCTCAGAAGGCGTTGGCTCCGCGGCGGGCGCGGCGCAAGCGCCCAACGCGATCAGGAGCAGCGCCGGAAGATGGTGGTGGAGTCGTCTTGAACCGATGGAGCGTAGAGTCATTGCGTGGCCTGCAGGTCTGATGATCGTGGAAGCTCGTCCGGGAACCTACGGGACCCTCCGCCTCCCGGTCCAGTCCGCAACCCGCAATCCGAGCTCGAGCCCGCTCTCACCGTGGCTCCAGGAAGCAGCGTGAGCAGAACGCGGGGCGCCTGCATCGGCTGAGATCGGCCCGGGCCGCTAGCGGCGATCCACGACGTACGCGTTGCGCTGCGCGGTCGGGAGGAGGACCATCCGGAGGGCGTTCACGTGGGGCGGAAGGTTCGCGATGTACGCCACCGCGTCCGCCACGTCGTCCGCCGTGAGCGGATCGAACCCCTCGTAGACGCTGTCCGCCCGCTCCCGGTCTCCGTGGAAGCGCACGACGCTGAACTCCGTCTCGACAAACCCCGGATCCACGCTCGAGACCTTCAGTCGCGTGCCCGCCACGTCCAGGTTGATCGCCTCCGTCAGCGCCGTGACGGCAAACTTCGTGGCGTTGTAGACGTTCCCCTTCGGGTACACCTGGTGCCCGGCGGTACTGCCGATGTTGATGATGTGGCCCCGGTCGGCTTCGATCATGGACGGGAGGAGGAGCCGCGTCACGTTCAGCAGCCCCTTCAGGTTCGTGTCGATCATCCGGTCCCAGTCGTCGAAATCGCCCTCCTGGACCGGGCTCAGACCGGAGGCGAGGCCCGCGTTGTTCAGCAGGATGTGGGGCGCGCCCGTCTCCGTAAGCAGCGTGTCCACCGCTTCGCGCACGGCCGCGCGGTCCCGCACATCCACCGCGCAGGTGTGCACGGCCACCCCGTGCTCCCTGGTCAGGTCGTCCGCCAACCGCTGGAGCCGATCTTCGCGCCGAGCCCAGAGGGCCACGTCCGCGCCTTCCGCCGCGAGCCTGCGTGCGCAGGCCTCACCGATGCCGGCGCTCGCGCCCGTGACGAGCGCGAGCTTTCCCTGGATTCTGTTCATGGCGTCAAAGTCCGGTGTCGCGACGCGGGTGTCAACCGCCTCACAGATCCGGTTGACAGTCCTCGTGCGGGAGAGTACGGGTGGGACTCTCGGTGCGCTGCTCGATCCGTTCGACGACGCGGGGTCGCATGCTCAGGAACTCTGTCACCAGGTGGGGATCGAGCTTCCCTAACGCGTCGACGAGCGAGTCGTCCGGCAGCGAGCGCGCTCGCCGGAACGGCGTCCCCAGCGCACCGGGCAGGTAGATCGAGTCGATCTCCGTCTCCCAGCACGTCTTGGGCTTGCTCGCCAGGTGGTACTCGAACGCACGATTGTGGTCGATGGCCACGGTCCGTCCGTCCACCACGAGCCAGTTCGACTGGTGACGATCGCTGTTGCCGATGAGCGCGTCTAAAAAGCGCAGCCGGTCCGGCTTGAGCGCACCCACATCCCGCGGCGACGAGGCGTCCCGCACGAAGTACATGGCCGATCCCACGAGGGTGTCGCCGTGACTGTCCAGGATCCGGGCTGGCACCGTCATGGGCGTGAGGTCCAGCCGCAGGAGCCGGTCCAGCCGGTAGGTGGCGATTTCGCGATCGGCACCGCAAGACCGGCAGAAGATGTCGGACCCATCCACCTTGAAGATCGCGGCCACCCCGTCGCCATACTCCAGCCGGTAGGTGAAGCTGACACCCTGGCTGTCCAGCGACAACGGCTCCGCGGAGCGCGGCTGCGAGCGCAGGATCGAGTCGAGGCGATCCAGGATGCGATCGCCGGCCGCCGTATCTCCAGCCGCTCGCGCCGCCCACACGGCTTCCTGCAGACGGCCGAGGGCGACGAGCGAGTCCACACGTTCCAGAGCGGCGTTCTGGGCACCGGCGGGAACGGCCAGCACGGCGGCCAGCCCAACGACCAACGCTGCCATCGAGTGGTTCATGCTGGAAAATACGGCCACGGCAGAGCGCGACGCTACCGGTAGCAGACAGGCGGCTCGACGACCAGCCGTTCTCCAGCCCAGCGGCCCTTCTGCACACAGCTCAGACCTACGTCATCGTCCTCCACCATGGCCTCCCACGACCAGTCGGTGGCGTGTACGAGCCTGAACCGCACGTCCCCGGGGATCTCGATGCTCAGCGTCCGCTCCCATGCTGCAAACGTGCCCGTCTCACGATGGTATCGCTCCTGCGCCTCCGCCACCTGCCCCAGCGTTCCCAGCAGGCGCCCGTGCGGCGTAGCGTCGCTGAATCCGCGCCCCAGGATCGCCGTGGCCGCGGCCGTCACCAGCAGCACCGCCGACACCGTGAGCACCACCATGCTGCCGGGGCTCGACCTGGGCTGCGTCCTGAAGTCACCAGTTCCGCTCCGCCGGTCCCCGCGCCCGCTGCGTGCCATCCCAACGCTCCTGTTAAACCGCACCCTCGTACGGCCACTACTTCAAGAGCCGGGCCGCCGCGCGCGTGCCCGGGGACGGAGCCGGGAGCGGGAGCGGGAGCGGGAGCGGGAGCGGCCGCGGCAATCGGCAGCGGCAGCGGCAATCGGCAAGCGGCAGCGGCAAGCGGCAAGCGGCAGCGGCAAGCGGCAAGCGGCAAGCGGCAAGCGGCAGCGGCGGATGGAGAAGCGTCCCGCGGCCTCGTAAGGCCGCGGGACGCTTCTTCAGGGCGCCGCCATCACACGCGTGCGGCGGCGGCTCCGGGCTGGCCGCGTTCGGTCAGAGCGGCTGGACTTCGCGCGCCTCGGGGCTCTTCTCTGTCGGTACCCGCCGGAAGCGGACGCGCTGGCCGTCGTCCAGCGACTTGAAGCCGTCACCCACGATATTGGAGTGGTGGACGAACACGTCCTCGTCGCCGTCGTCGGGCTCGATGAAACCGAAGCCCTTGCTGTTGCTGAACCAGCGGACGACACCGGTGATGGTATCGCTGGACCCGCCCTCGGCCGAAGCCGCGGCGACTACACGATCGGGCTGCTCGAAAGACGACTTTCTCCTGGGGGCCGGCACCGCTTCGGCAGCCCCCACATCCACGCGCATTGGATCGTTGAGAACCGTCCGTGCCAGCTCCTGCGCCTCGCCCGAGAGCGTCCGGCCCACGAAGACGACCTGCCGCTTCTGCGGCGTGAGCTCCAGGATTCGCTCGACTTCCGCGTGCTTCCCGCGCTGCAGGAGCGTATCGATGGGATCGAAAACCAGCACCTCGACCTGCCCGAGCCGCACGTTGCCCGCGTCCAGATGCTCCAGCAGTCGGTCCGGGGTCGCCACGAGCACGTCGAAGCCCGCGTTCAGGTCTCTGACCTGATCCACGGCGGGCACGCCGCCGTGGATCTCACCCACCCACAGATCCGCCTCTTTCGCCAGCGTCCGGGCCTGCTCGGCGATGTCCTCGACCATGTCCACGGCCGGAGTCACCACCAGCGTGTGCAGACCCTCCCGGTGCAGTTGGCGCTCCAGCGCCGGCACCATGTACGCCCCGGTCTTACCAGTGCCTTCGGGGGCGCTCATGATGATGTCCCGGCCGCTCCGGAGCGCGTCGATGGTACGCTCCTGGACGGGGCGGGGTCGACTCCAGCCGAGTTGTCGCAGGCCTCTTCGCAGCTCGTCGTGCTCCACCACGTCGTCGAACGTGCTCGGTCGCGCCTCCTGGTCGGGGGCTCGTGTCGTCGTAGAAGTCGTGGACCCTCCGCGTCGGAAGAACGCGAACAGTGCCCACACGATAAGCGCCGCGATCGCCACGACGAGGACGATCATCCGAGATGTTCGTTTGTCCGTTCATGCCACCATTGTCCGGCGTTGCGCCCCCTTCTGTCAAGCGACGGGGGTGTCTGCACCTCCCTCGATCAGCACAGGGAGATCAGCGGATTGCGGCGCTGGCGGACGCCGGTCCCCGCAGGATCGGGTACGAGCCAGCGTCCGCCTCCAGCGCCTCGTCCACCAGGTTCCAGTTGACGACCCCGTCGGGGGCCCGCGGCTCCAGCAGGTGAAACACCAACCGGGCCAGAGGCTGTGTCATGGGAACTTCGAGGGTGCCCGCCGGGAGGTCCAGAACCGCCGGAACCCACTGTCCGTAGACCTCGCGCTCGCGGTGACCCTGGAACTCGCGTTCGGCCACGTGCATCGAGTCCACGACGAATTGCTCCCCCTCCACCCGCAGGGGCTCCGGCAACGCCCGCGTCCGCACGCCGTGGAGCGCGAGCAGGTCGACCACCGAGTCGAGGCCGCTCGGCACAAAGTACGACTCCGGAACACGCTCCGTCTCCGTGGCAGCGAAGGCGCCATACTCCGCCATCCGCTCGGGCCGAACGCTGTCCAGGCGCGCCAGGTAGCGCAGCCCTGAGTACCGGCTCAGTCGCTCCTCGGTCGCGCCCATGAGGATCTCGGCCTCGGCGCCCCTCTCGAACACCGCCCGCAGCGGGAGCCGCTCCCCCCGGAGGTCCCGGGCATCCGCCGCCGCCACCGCGTCCTTGATCCGCCGGGCGTTCCCGTGGGCGTAATCGAGGATCGCCTCGACGAACGCGAGCGTCGCTTCCACCCGGTCCCGGAAGCTGGCGTAGGAGTACGCCTCGCTCAGCACGGCGATACGGTTTCTGAGCCCCACGTAGTTGTTGTTGAAGCGAGGGCGGTAGTCGAAGGTGTACCAGCCGAGCTCGCCATCGTCGGGGGCGTAGGCGTTGCCGTAGTAGTAGGCGCGCCAGCCACCGACATCACGAATCCGCTCCGTGGCGTAGGGCAGCAGATCCCGGCGTACGAGTTCCACGAGCGCCGCGTCGGTGTCCGGGTGCAGAGGCGGAGAATAGGTGAGATGGTAGGCGTGCTGGGTGCCATTGGTGGTGTGCAGATCCACCACGATATGGGGATCGTAGCGATCGATCAGGCCCACCAGCGAGCGCGCCTCCGGTGACCGCAGCTTCATGTGGTCCCGGTTCAGGTCGAGCCCCTGCGCGTTCGTGCGCACTCCAACACCCCCCGCAGGGCCGTTCTGGCGGTACCGATTCAGCACGCTGAACCGCTCGTTCCCGTCGGCATTGTAGATCGGCGCCACCAGCACCACCAGCGAGTCCAGCCATTCGCCGTGCTCACCGGCCGCAAAGGCCCGGAGGAGCATCTGTGCCGCCTCTTTTCCCTCCACCTCGCCCCCGTGGATGTTGGCGAGCACCAGGACTCGGGTGCGACCCGTGGCCCTCACGGTCTCCGGGTCCGCGTTCCTCAGCCCGCGGCCGACCACCACCAGCGGGAGCGGACGCCCCTCCAGCGAGTAGCCGAACGTCCGCTGGTGCAGAACCCCGGGGGCGCGTGCGTCCTCGAGCGCCAGCGCTTCCAGCAACTCGAGTACATCGCCGTAGCGACTCGTCTCCGCCCAGTCGGTCCGCTCCGCCCGTGTCAGCGGCTCCTGGGCGAGCGCCGATGCCGCGCATCCGAGCCACAGCCCCAGCGCCACCACTAGCGCCACCCTCGTCATCCTCGCCCCTCGCTTGGCTTGTCTCATGCGCCCATCATGCGGGGTGCGGTCGCGTGGCCGCAACGGCACATGAGGTTGGCCGGGAGGAAAGATGCCGATGGGTGGGGAATTGGACTGGAAGCGCCTGGCGGAGCGAATCGCCATGCGTGCGGAGAAGCAGTTCGACCGGGGTCGGGCCCGGCTTCGACGTGCAGGCGACGGTGACCGGCCCGCCCGGGTGGTCGGCTATCGCAGCTACGGGACGGGGAATATGGCCTACGTCCGTGGGCGGGTCCTCCTGGGAAGAGCGCCCGCGCCCGCCGCCGCCGAAGACTCCTGGTGGCTCAACCTGTCGAACGCGTTTCGGCGAATTCGATCGGAGGAAGTACCGGGCGCACGCGTGCGAGCACACCTCAACGGCGTCAGCGCAGAAGCGATCGCGGACGAGGAGGGGTACTTCACGGCGGAGATTCACGCAGCCACGCCTCTGGACAAGGGAGATTTCTGGCACGACGCCCGGGTGGAGTTGCTCGATCCACAGGGATCGGCGACGACCGTTCCCGTGAGCATCCCCCGCGACCCCGCGTTCGGCGTTATCAGCGACCTGGACGACACCGTGCTCCAGACGGACGTCCGCAAAATCCTGCGCATGGGGAGGGAGGTCCTCTTCGGCAATGCCCACACGCGCATCCCGTTCCCCGGCGTGGGCGCCTTCTACCGGGCGCTGCACGACGGCGGCAACCCGCTTTTCTACGTGTCGAGCAGCCCCTGGAACCTCTACGACGTGCTCAGCCAGTTCCTCCACCTGCACCGTATCCCCGCCGGACCCATGGACCTCCGGGACTGGGGCGTGGGACCCTCTCGCGGCATCGGCGGCCATCACGGGCACAAGCGCGCCGCCATCGACCGCATTCTCGCCACCTATCCGCACCTGCCCTTCATTCTGGTGGGCGACAGCGGACAGGAGGACCCCGAAATCTATCGGAGCGTCGTTCACGACCACCCGGAGCGGGTGCTCGCCATCTACATCAGGAGCGTAGTGCCCGATCGGGCACGGATCGAGGCGGTAGGGATGCTGGGCAAGGAACTCGCAGATCACGGGATCGACCTCGTCCTTGCTCAGGATACCGTGGACGCCGCACGGCACGCTGCCGCCCGAGGCTGGATCCCCGCGGTCGCCGTCGAGAGCGTCGCCGTCGACCGGGCAAGGGAGCGGCACGAGTCCGAATCCTGAGGCTGTGGCACCGGCCGGGATCGCGCTCGGGCCGGATCATCGGTCGAAAAGGGCTATCGCTCCGCCGCCGACCCCCCCCTTCCCTCCAGCCGCGCCCGCAGCTCCGCCGCCAGTCGCTCCAGCTCCTCCGACCGCTGCTCCGCCAGCGTCGCCAGCTTCTCCAGGTTCTGGCGCCCAGGACGGCGACGTCCCGTGGCCCAGGAGTACAGCGCGGAGTAAGATACCCCCGCTTCGCGCGCCACATCTTCCATTCGGCCGGCAATCCCCTGCAGCAGATCACCCACAACCTCGGCCACCGTATCGTTGTCCGCCACTGGTTTCGCTCCTCCGGGCTCGCCGGCCTCCGTTCTCACGTGCCGCCGTATGATCAACTCTCGTATCGGGTCCATTCTCGTCATCAATCGCGGCCGCCTACCATCGGGTCGACAGACCGAACGAATCTTGAGAGCAAGTTCCGTTCGCAACGGTCGGGCGGGGGCGGTGGAGAGGCATTCCTGCATAACGGACCGCATAACGGACCAGGTTCCATATTCCACATTCCGGGGGCGTACAGCGCTCAAGGTCCAGCACGCGGTGGAGCTGACTCACGGACAAGCAGCGGAGAGCCGGCTGGAGATAGTGGAATGGGTCCAAAGTGGAATATGGAACCTGGTCCGGGGATGCTCGATGGCGACATTCACTCGCGCTCCACAGGGCCCCGGAGCTTCTTGGTCCTGCCACGCTGCTTCTTCTTGCGGAGCCGCTTCTCGTTGGAGGAGCGGGTGCGACGGGTCGCCTTCCGCTTCTTGCGAGGCCGAAGTGCGTCCCGTACGAGGTCGGCGAGCCGGTCGGCGGCCACGTTCCGGTTACGATGCTGACTCCGATGGGTGTCCACAGTGACCTGGAGCACGCCCTCCTGGTCGATTCGGCCGGAGAGTCGCTCCAGGAGGACCTCACGGCGACCCTCGGAGAGGGATGGCGAGTTCCGGACGTTCCAGCGGAGCTGGATGCGGCTGGAGGTGGTGTTCGCGTGCTGTCCGCCAGGGCCACCGGAGCGTGACGCCTGGAAGTCCAACTCGGCGGCGGGAATGGAGAAGCGGTTGCTGATGGAAATCGAGTCAGCCATGACGGAGGGGTTCAGAGGAGCGTTCTGCGGGAATGTACGAAACGTGCATGGTGTGGGAAGATCCCTGACATGTAAGTTTCCACCGTTGCCCGACAGACACGCTGCCGGGAGAGGTTCATCATTATCGGGGCGCTGCCCCCGTGCGCGTTCTGAGCGACCCAACTGGGCTCGACGCTTTCCAGAGGAGGCGATACACATGCCGGACCAGCTAACGATCACCGATCACAGGACCGGGAAGGAATACACCTCCCCGATCATTTACGGGACTTACCCGGAGTACGGTTCGGCTACGCCGGCACCGCCGCTGCGGCAGATCAAGACGTCCGAGGAGGATTTCGGGCTCCTGACCTACGACCCGGCGTTCAAGAACACCGCATCGTGCAAGAGCTCGATCACCTTCATCGACGGCGACAAGGGCATCCTGCGGTACCGCGGCATCCCCATCGAAGAGCTGGCCGAGCACAGCAACTACCTGGAATCGGCCTACCTGACGCTGTTCGGCGAGTTGCCGACCACGGAGCAGTACGAGGCGTGGGAGCACGAGATCACGCACCACACCTTCACGCACGAGAACCTCAAGACGCTCATCGACGGGTTCCACCACGACGCCCATCCCATGGGGATGTTCGTCAGCATGGTGGCGGCCCTCTCCACGTTCTATCCCGAGGCCCGCAGCATCCAGGACCCGGAGAACCGACTGAGGCAGATCGTGCGGCTCATCGCGAAGGTACCCACCATCGCGGCGTTCGCGTACCGGCACAGCAAGGGGCTGCCGTACGTCTACCCGGACAACGACCTGGGCTTCGCGGCGAACTTCCTGAACATGATGTTCAAGATCTCGCCCAAGTACCGGCCGGACCCGGTTCTCGAGAAGGTGATGGACACGCTGTTCATCCTCCATATCGACCACGAGCAGAACTGCAGCACGACCACGATGCGGACGGTGGGCAGCTCGCACGCCGATCCCTACGTCGCCCTCTCGGCCGCCGCGGCGGCGCTCTACGGCCCGCTCCACGGCGGCGCGAATGAGCGCGTGCTCCGCATGCTGAGCGAGATCGGCACCAAGGACCGGGTGCCGGAGTTCGTGCAGCGGGCGAAGGATGGCGAGTTCCGTCTCATGGGCTTCGGGCACCGCGTCTACAAGAACTACGATCCGCGGGCGAAGATCCTCCGCGAGCTGGCGCCGCAGGTGTTCGAGATCACGGGCAAGGACCCGCTCCTCGACCTGGCGGTGGAGCTCGAGCGGATCGCCCTGGAGGACGATTACTTCGTCTCCCGGAACCTGTACCCGAACGTGGACTTCTATTCAGGGATCATCTACAAGGCCCTGGGCTTCCCGACGGACATGTTCCCGGTGCTGTTCGCGATTCCACGGACCGTTGGCTGGCTGGCGCAGTGGCAGGAGATGCTGATGGACTCCGACCAGGCGATCGCCCGGCCGCGTCAGATCTATACCGGCTACGACACCCGTCCCTACACGTCCGTGGAGGATAGGGACCGGACCCCAAAAGCGGCTGAGGTCATGGCCGGCGTCTGATTCGCCGGGCTGACCCCAGCCAAGATCCGGGAGGGGGCGCCGACTCGTCGGCGCCCCCTTTTCTGTGCACACTCGGTGGGTCCGAGATTTCCTGCTCAGTTTCCCCGATGGCGGTTCAGCGCCATCAGCAGCCTGTCCGGCTCCAGCCCGTGCCGCTCCGCCGCCTCCCGGATGGGCAGCGGGCCACCACAGCACGCATCCAGACCGAACAGCTGGAAGATTCCAACCGTCTCCGGCCACGCCTTTATGGTCTCGTTGATCGTCATTTCCCCGAGAATCGCCTGTGTCGCTTCCAATTCAGTTCCTCGCGTTACGCTGTGAATTCAGGACGGCCAGCCGCCCGGGCGCTCGCACGCACCGGGCCCAGGGTCGTCCAGATGTTGTAGATGAAAAGCGCCGCCCCGATCGCAGTGAGGCTCCCGCCCACCCCGAGCAGCGCGCCGCCAGCCGGTCGCACCCACACCCGCAGGATCCAGCCGGCCACCATGCCGGCCAGTCCGGCATTCGCGACCCACAGGTGCGCACCCGCCAGACGTCGGCTGGTGAGGGGCACCCCAGAGAACCGCGGAATTACGTGATACGCCACGCCGAAGATCATCATGCTGACGAATCCCAGCAGATGCGCGTGGGCGTGCGCCGGCCGGAATGCCAGCGTCTCCGCCGGCCACCACACCATGCTCAGTCCCAGCAGGATTCCGGTTCCGAACCAGACCAGACTGGACCGTATGAAGCCCCGGACGAACCACTCCATCCCCATTCAGCTACCACTTTCCGGGAGTCTACCCGTCAGAACCGCTCGCCCTTCGCTTCCCGCTTGTGGCTGCCCACCGGTCGGATCCGCGTCCACATCATCCAGAAATAGAAGAGCAGCCCTACGATCTGCCCCAACCCGCCCAGGACCACCACCCACGCCAGGAGCCTCGAGTCCACCCACGCCCGACCCGCCTCCGCCAGGAACCGGCTCAGCGTGGCGATGAAGAGGATCCAGTACGCCGCCGCGGCGCGCCCGGGCGAGTACCGCGTGTCGTCCTTCGCCGCCCGCGGAAACAGCCAGAGCGCCACACCCAGAATCAGGAACATGACGAAGCCGATGAGCACGGCGTGGGCGTGCGCGGACACCAGGTTCGGGTGGGGATAGCGCCCCAGAAGCTCCCGCTGCACCACCAGCCAGAACCCGAGCACCAGACCGACGGCCAGGAACCCGATGCCCGTCTTGATAAACCTGCGGACCAGCGTGTACATGTCTCGCTCTCCTCATTCGCGCAGCACCAGCTCCCGCCGGGCCGGATCGTACGAGACCAGAACGACCTGCCCCGGCGAAACGTCAACGGTTCGCCGTAACAGTAGTCGTTCCGGCACCGTTTCCGCCCAATTTCCCGCATTCTGGGCGGCGGAGTCCGGCGCCTCACCCATCCGGGAGAACTCCACCACGACCTCGTGGCGGCCAACCGGCAGAGCGATCGACTCGAACACGTAGAGAGGGCGATCCCCCCGCGCACCTGCGCCTGCTACGGTGGAACGGAGCCGGAGCTCGCCGTTTACCCTCACGACGAGGGCGTAGCTCGCCACGCGACCCTCGCAGACCACGTCCCGCCGCATGTGGATCGGCAGCGCTTCCTTCTCCTCCTCGGTGAGCCGCAGACACTCCTCCACCAGCGGCACCCGGGCCCGCCAGGCCAACCGCAGCGAAGGGTCCACCGCGGATTCCCGCGCGTACTCGAAGCGCGTCCCGGCTCCCACCGCGGCAAGGACCGCCAGCGCGAACGCCGCCCCCACGACCCCACGCACCATCCGAGCGCTCACCACCGCCGCTCCCTCACCGCGGTCGCCTCACCGGCACTCGGGTCCTCCCCGCCGGGTCCCGGCGTATCGCATTCCGCGATCAGGTCGATATCAAGCTCCGCCTCCGCCACACTCTCGATCCGCGCCACAGCCCGCCGGAACGCCTCAAGCTGCGCCCGCAACTGCACCTCCTCGCCCCAGGCGCGGTTCACCAGCCGCACTCGCCGCCGGTCCACGCGCTCCTGCAGCTCCGCCTCGCGGTCATGGAAAAGACGCTGCTCCAGCCACTTCGATCCCTCCCGATTCCAGCAGTCCCGCTCAGGGCACGCCACCACCAGGACCCCGCCCGCCCCCGACCTCACCAGGTACTCCACCACCGACGTGTGGAGATTGCCAGCGCACGTCACCAGGTACACTGCCGCGCCGGCCACCGTCGCGGCAGAACCTGTGGCGCTTCGATCGCACCCGATCACCACCACATCCCCACGCGTCGGCGACTCGCGAGCCACGAACGCTTTCACCTCCGCCATCTGATCCCGACCGGTACGGCCAGCCGGACCGACACCCATGGGGGCACAGGAGCCGGCGCAGATGCCGCAGCTGACGCACAGATCGGGGTCGACGCGCGCCACCAGCGCCGAACGGCCGTCGTCTCCACCTCGCTGCACCATGGCTATGGCCTCGTAGGGACAGTCCTCGTAGCACTGCTCGCACCCAGTGCACAGCCGCTCGTCCACGAACGACGGCGCCGGCGCCGATTCCGCCTTCGGACGGACCAGCCACGGCAACCCCAGGAGCGGCAGCGCCAGCGCTATGCCCCCGACCCACACCGACCCTGCGGGCAGACCCTCCGTCAGCGGCAGCCAGAAAGCATAGAAGAGATCCAGCTGGGCGCGGAGCGGCTGGCTCAGCAGCTCCGCCTCCCCTGTGATGGCCACCGGCCAGACCACCGACGCCCCCACGAGCAGCGCCAGCAGACCGTACCTCAGCCCCTTCGGCGGAAGCAGCGTCGGCCGCGCCACGCGCGACACGTGCAGCCACAGGACCAGTCCCATCCCCACCGGCAGCGCGATGTGCAGGAACAGGTTGAGGAAGAAGAACGCCGCCGGCACCGGCCGGTCCCCCACGAATGTCCGACCGATCGGTTCGCTGAAGATCGGCAGCGCATCCATCAGTCGCGCTCCCTCCACCGCCAGTAGCTGCGCCTGCGTGTCCCATACCATCACGTAGCCCGTCCACCCAGACACCAGCACCACCAACAGCAGCACCAGGCCACTCACCCACGCCAGCGCTCGCGGACCCCAACTGCGACCCTGCGCGAACATCCGGAATGCATGCACCACGATCGCTATCACCGCCACGTCCGACCCGTAGCGGTGGAGCGTTCGGATCCACCGCCCCAGCCACGCCTGCTCCGTGATCCTCGCCACCGACTCGTATGGCGCCCCGATCCGGTAAAACAACAGCAGGTATGCGCCCGTCAGAAGCAGCACCACCAACAGACCCGCCACGATGGCCCCGCTCGCGTACAGTGGGTTCCACCGAGACCCGTACACACGGTCCATCCACCGGTCCACCCACCGGAGCGCCCGTAGCGCCGTCCGCTGGAGCGCCGCCGCGATGCCGCTCATGCCGCCCCTGGCCTGGTTTCCATTTCTGCCATCGTCTCCATGGCTTCTGCCTGCGAGGAGCCCGCTGCCCCCTACCTTCTTGCTTTTCGCAGTTTATCATAGCAATATGACAAATGCAACGTCACCCTGCCCCCCGACACCCATGCTCTCCGCCACCGCCGCCTACGCGCTCCGGGCCATGATCCACCTCGCCGCCCGCGAGGGAGAGGGTCCCGTGCGGGTGGACGATGTGGCCGAGGCGCTGGGCGTGCCCAGGAACTACCTGTCGAAGGTGCTGCACGCCCTGGTGAAGGACGGGACGCTGCGATCGCTCCGGGGGCCGAATGGGGGGTTCGAGCTGGCGGTCCCGTCGTCGTCGCTGACGCTGTTCGACGTGGTGCGTCCGTTCGAGGAGATGGAGTCACGGCGAATGTGCCTGCTGGGAGGCGCGTGCGACGAGCGGAACCCGTGCGCTGTGCACGGTCGGTGGAGCGGAGTGGCGGCGGACGTCGCTTCGTTCTTCCGGGAGACGGGGCTGGACGACGTGGTGCGGGACACGAGGCGAGTGGAGACGGTGCTGCGCGGGTGAACACAGGAGGAGAAATGGACGGAGATAGTAGGGTGCAGGAGGAAGTGCCGCTGGGCCAGCGGCTATACGACAACTGGGTCCTGCTGTTGATCGCGGGGGTCCTGGTGGTGTCGATCACGTACGTGGGCTGGGGCATGTACGAGATTCTGACGCTGCCTCAGGCGACGCTGCCGTAAGGAGGCGCGAAATGAGATGGAGAACGGGGCTGGAGTCCCCGACGGGGGTCTGGTGGATACCGGCCCATGGCGCGGAGAAGGTCTGGTTCGGAGTGGCGTTCGCGTGGTGCATGGTGCTGTTCGCGATGATGCCGCTCTGGCACTGGAAGGGAGGCCAGAACCCGGCGGGAATCCGGGCGAAGGTGGAGCCGGCCGCGTATGCCGAGCGCGTGGAGGAATTCATCTCGGAGTACCAGGTGGGGGAAGAGAACGGGTATCCCATCGTGGAGCCGCCGGTGGGCAGCGATGTGTACCTGCAGGCGCGGATGTGGAGCTGGACACCGATCCTGAAGCTGCGGAAGGGAGCCGACTACGTGCTGCACCTGTCGAGTCTCGACGTGAACCACGGGTTCGCGCTGTACCCGATCAACGTGAACTTCCAGGTGGTCCCGGGCTACGACTACGGCCTCGAGGTCACGCCGTCGACGGCCGGAGAGTTCGAGATCATGTGCAACGAGTTCTGCGGCATCAACCACCACAACATGGTGGGGAAGATCATCGTGGTGGACCCGGAAGCCGAAGCGTCGGCTGTGGTCGCGGCGGGCACGGGTGGGGAGGCCAGCCATGACTAGCTTCATCCATCGGGTCTGTCCCACCACCGGCCTCAAGGTGGACCGGCAGGCGAACAACCTGATCAAGGCGAACGCGGTGGCCGCCACGGTGGCGCTGCTGGTGGGTGGAGTGGCGGCGATCCTGGTGCTGCTCACGCGCTGGCAGGCGGTGCACCTGCTGGGCGCGGCGATGTTCTACCGGGTCCTGACGATCCACGGGATGAACATGCTCATCTTCTTCATCCTGTTCTTCGAGATGGCGATCCTGTACTTCGCCGGGCCGGTGCTGCTGAACAGTCGGCTCCCGGCCCCGAAGGTGGGGTGGTCGGCGTTCGCGCTCATGGTGGTGGGCGCGCTGCTGGTGGAGTGGACGATGTTCACCGGTCGCGCGGACGTGCTGTTCACGTCATACGTGCCACTCCGCGCGCACCCGGCCTTCTATGGTGGCATCATCCTCTTCGCAGTGGGCGCTCTGATCGTGGTGGGGCACTTCTTCGCGTCGCTGGTGGTGGCGAAGCGGGAGAAGTCGTACGAGGGGTCGGTCCCGCTGGTCACGTTCGGCGGGATTACGGCGGCGATCATCGCCGTGATCACGCTGGCGCAGGGCGCGGCCATCTACATCCCGACGTTCTTCTGGTCGTTGGGGATCGGGGAGGTGGACCCGCAGGTATACCGGATGGTGTGGTGGGGGCTGGGGCACAGTTCGCAGCAGATCAATGTGGCCGCCATGGTCTCGGTGTGGTACCTGCTGGGCGGGCTCACGGTCGGGGCCGTGGTGCTGAACGAGAAGATCAGCCGCACCGCCTTCGTCCTGTACGTCCTGTTCATTTCCATGGCCGCCGCGCACCACCTGCTGGTGGACCCGGGGCTCGGGCCGGCATGGAAGATCGTCAACACCAGCTACTTCATGTACATGGCGGTGCTGGCCAGCATGCTCCACGGCTTCACGGTACCGGCGGGAATCGAAGTGGGCCAGCGCCTGCGGGGGTACACGAAGGGCACATTCGAATGGCTGCGGCGCGCCCCGTGGAGCGACCCGGGGTTCAGCTCACTGGCGTTCTCCGTGGTGGTGTTCGGCTTCGTGGGCGGGATCACCGGCGTCACGTTCGGGACCGAGCAGATCAACATCATCGCGCACAACACGCTCCGCATACCCGGCCACTTCCACGCCACCGTTGTGAGCGGGACGGCCATGGCGTTCATGGGGCTCACCTACTACGTCATCCCGCTGATCTTCAGGAAGAAGGTGGCGTTCTGGCCGCTGGCGAAGATCCAGCCCTACCTGTTCGCCGGCGGGATGCTCGTGTTCAGCATGGCCATGACCTTCGCCGGCACGTTCGCGGTCCCGCGGAGGCACTGGGACATCACGTTCCAGAACGCGCCGTTCGACCTCCAGTTCAGCCCGACCGTGGACCTGCTGCTCGGCATCATGGCCATCGGCGGCCTGGTGGCAGCGGTGGGCGGAGGCATCTACATCCTGGTCACAGTCTGGTCGGTATTTTTCGGAGAACCCATTGAAGAAGGAGATGACGTCTATGTCGATGCACGGACTCCCACAGGGGATAGTGAACCCGCCCCGGCCGTTCACTGAGGCCGACGAGGCGGCGGTGCTCGAGCGGCACGGGAAAATGGGGCCTACACCCGGGACGGTGATCCTGGTGGCCATCTTCCTCGTTGCCTTCGCAACCTACTACTTCACGAACTGGAAGCTGCTGTCGTTCCTGTGGCAGATCGGCTGATCCGGACCCGGCTGACCCGCAGGCACGGCCTCCTGATCTCGGCACTGGCCGCCATTGCGGGCATAACTGCGGGGTGGTGGGCGCTGGCACTCTGGCCGGCGCCCGCCGACGCCCCCGCCTGGCTGGGTCGAACCCGCGCCGTCTGCTTCGGAGTGGGCGACTCCGGGCTTCCGGACGCCGCCGGCTGGGCCGTCCTGATCGGGCAGCCCGCCAGCATGCTGGCGGTGCTCCTCTTCGGCTGGTGGCGAACCACGACCGAAGCGCTGCGCATCGTCGGCCGATCCCGGGCCGGCCGTGCCGCCCTCGCCAGCGCCACTCTGCTCCTGGCCACGGGGGCCACGGCCGCATCCGTGCGCGTGGCCGGGGCGGCGGGAGGGGGGCGCTCCACGCTCGATGCGCCGACGCGCTCCGCGGCCGAGCTGCCACGCCTCCACCTGGCTGCGCCGGCGCTCGACCTCGTGGACCAGCACGGTGAGCCGTTCACCCTCGAACGGCTCCGGGGGGAGCCCGCCCTCGTTACATTCGCCTTCGCTCACTGTGAGACGGTTTGCCCCGTGCTGGTTCGGGAGGTGCGGCGTGCGCGGCAACTCGCCCTGGATCGCGGCCTCGCGCCACCCGCCGTCGTGGTGGTCACGGTCGACCCGTGGCGCGACACGCCGCCGCGGCTTCCACACATCGCCAAGGGTTGGGAGCTGGCGGAAGACGAGTGGGTGCTCAGCGCCCAGCCGGACGCAGTACGGGCGACCCTCGAACGGTGGAATGTTCCCACCACGAGGGACGCCCGTACCGGAGAAATCACGCATCCGGCCATCGTCTATGTTCTGGACCGGGAAGGGCGGGTCGCGTTCGCCACCACCGGGGGCGGCGAGCACGCCCTCGCCCTCCTCGCGCGGATCAACTAGCGCATCGGGTTCGCATCCCGAGAGGTCCGCTCGTACCCCTCACGGACGTGCGGGCGCATGGTGTCGTAGTCGTTTTCGTGGTCGGTGTCTTTCCAACCCGCACGAAGCTCCGGCTCCACCTCATCGAAGGAGCGGCCGCGATAGTCGGGGTTCCGACCCGCCGCGTGGCCCACGCCGTAGCCGACCCGCGCCTGGTCGTAGTCCAGGTCCGAGCCGACCTCGCGGTGATGGGCACGATAATGCTCTTCGTGGTCACCCATGTCCTCCAGCGCGCGACCCGCCTTCTCACCGGCCCACCAGCCACCGGCCGCACCGGCGATCCCGCCAATGATCGTGCCGATGGGACCCGCGGCCGAACCGATCCCCGCGCCCGCCAGCACGCCGCCGATGCCACCAGCGGCCTCGCCTGCCTGTTCGCCCGCGCCCGGGTTCTCGTCGCGTACGTCGTCCGAAAGATGTTCTCGGTCCGTCATGGTTCACCTCTGTCTCAGGAGAAGAAAACTGCCTTCCGTGAACGGATGTTTGTGCAGGATGCACGCCACGAATCGCGCGCCGCGTTTCAAGGTTTTCCCCACAGACGACCCGCTCCCCCGACCGTATCGTGGTTCCAATCACCACGGTCACGAAGGAGACAGCCCATGGACGAGAAGGAGTTCGACCTGACCCTGACGCTCGGGGAGGGGATGCAGTTCGACGCTGCGTTCGATGGCGAGAAGATGGCGAACCTGCTCTTCGACGAGCCGGAGCCGGTGGGAGAGGATGAGGGCCCCAACGCCGCGCGCGTCCTGGGGGCCGCCATCGGCAACTGTCTGAGCGCCAGCCTGCTTTTCTGCCTCCGGAAGGCCCGCGTGGACGTGGTGGGAATGCGCACGGAGGTGAAGGGCACGATCACGCGGAACGAGAGTGGCCGGTTCCGGATCGGCAGGATTGCCGTGAAGGTGCTGACGGAGATCCCACCGGAAGATCAGAGCCGGGTGGACCGGTGTCTGAAGGTGTTCGAAGACTTCTGCATCGTGAGCGCGAGTGTGCGGCAGGGGATCGAGATCGACGTCGAGGTGGATGTCCTGAACCCCGGCTGACGGCCTCAGACCGCCTGACCGTTCTCCTCATCATAGCGGCGGATCGCGTCCTCGATGGCTTCGATGGCGCGGCCGCGGCCCGCCCAGCCGCCGGTGACGGTCTCCTTGCCCTCCAGCTCCTTGTACACGGCGAAGAAGTGGTCGATCTCGCGGAGCGTGTGAGGCGGAACGTCCTCCAGCTGGTGGTACTCGTCCATGTAGGGATCGGAGGTGGGCACAGCCAGGATCTTGTGGTCGATGCCCTTCTCGTCCCGCATCTGGAACATCCCCACCGGGCGGACCTCGATGAGACAGCCCGGCACCGTCGGCACCGTAATCAGGATGAGCACGTCGAGCGCGTCGCCGTCCTCCGCCAGCGTCCGGGGTACGAAGCCGTAGTCGCCGGGGTAGTGGACGGCGCTGTAGAGCAGCCGATCGAACTTCAGGACGCCGGAGTCCTTGTCCACCTCGTACTTGTTCCGACTCCCGCCCGGGATTTCGACATAGGCGTTGAGGAGGTCGGGCGGCGCGGGTCCAGCCTTGAGGTCGTGGAGCGGATGCATCAGCGGCTCACATCACCCGGCGGAGCGCCTGCGTGGCGGTGGCCGTCGCCGCGCCGAACGCGAGGTGGGCCCCCAGCGCCTTGGCGTGGTCGGGGATCGAATGGGCCGTGGGCCCTGCGGACAGGCCCAGCAGCGGCACCATGATCTCGTCGCCGAGCACCCATAGCGCGGTGCCATAGCCCAGCCCGGCCACCAGGTCGGGCACATCCGCGGCGGGGCGGAGCGCGCCGTAGAGGCCACCGACGAGGACTCCGTAGCCCCAGTGGACCGCCTGGCCCAACTTCTCCTTCGCTTTCTCGTCCGGCTCGTCCCCCGTGGCCGTGTGGTACGCGATTCGGCCGAGCGCGGCCGTCGCCGCCTCGTCCTCACGGGCCTGACGACCGGAGACCGCGATGTCGTCGAGGGCGTCCTGCCGCTCCACGATGTCCTCCTCGTCGGAACCCTGTCCCTCTCCGTTGGAGAGCGCCTGCGACGCGCGGAAGAAAAGTCCCATGACTGCGAGCCCCGCCAGGCTGCCCAGCGCTCCGCGGAGCATTCCGTTCATGTGGTCACTGTCGATGCGGGCCATGGGGCGAGTCCTCCTGCGCGGGACGTGACGAAGCGAGCACTCCCTGCACTGAAGGAACCATGCCAGCATCGAACATCGCCCATCGGCTTCTGCACCGAGCCTCAGGGGATCGAAGATCCAGAGTCGCTAGGCGCTGATCGATCTCAGGCCACGAGCCTCCACACCTGCGCGACCATGAAGGTGACGACGATCCCCATGACCAGCGGCATGAGCGCCGCGACGGTCGTCCATTTCACGCTCCCCGTCTCCTTGTAGATCGTGTAGATCGTGGTGGAGCAGGGGTTGTGGAGCAGGCTGAAGAGCATCAGCGACACGCCGGTCAGCAGCGTCCAGCCGCCCGCCTGAAGGACCTGCGCCATGGCCATGGTGCTGTCCAGCTCGAACAGGACTCCGGCGCCCTCCCCCAGGGCCAACCCGGCGCTGAGGACGGTGAGCATGAGGATCGTGGGGATGACGATCTCGTTGGCGGGGATCGCCACCACGTAGGCCAGGAGGATCACGCCGTTCATGCCCAGGAGCACGCCCATCGGGTTCAGCCAGTCGATGAGGTATTCGGCGACGCTCGCATCGCCGATAACGACGTTGGCCGACAGCCAGATCACCCCCCCGGCCGGCACCGCGAACATGACGGCCCTCCAGAGCACGATGAGGGTGCGGTCGACCACGGACGTGTAGAGGGTCTGGAGCACGCGCGGCGGGCGGTACGGCGGTAGCTCCAGACTGAAGGTGGTCGCTTCACCGCGCAGGACCGTACTCGACAGCATCCAGGATGCGAGAAACATGAAGAGGATGCCGAGCACCGCGATCCCCACGACGGCCGAGGCGGCCACCAGACCGGCGAGGTGCGGCGGCGCGAGCGCTCCGATGAAAATAGTGGCGATGAGGATCTGCGTCGGCCACCGCCCGTTGCAGAGTGAGAAATTGTTCGTGATGATGGCGATCAACCGCTCCCGCGGGCTGTCGATGATGCGCGTCGCCACCACGCCGGCCGCGTTGCAACCGAACCCCATGGCCATGGTCAGCGCCTGTTTCCCGTGGGCTCCGACCCGCTGGAACATGGAATCCATGTTGAACGCGACACGGGGCAGGTACCCGAAGTCCTCCAGCAGTGTGAACAGCGGGAAGAAGATGGCCATGGGGGGCAGCATGACGGCCACGACCCACGCCGTCGCCAGGTAGACCCCGTCGAAGAGGAACCCGCTCAGCCACCAGGGCATGCCGATGGCATTCCCCGCCGCGGTGAGCAGGCTGTGGCCATGGTCGACGAGCAGCGTCCCCAGCATCTGCGACGGCACGTTCGCGCCCGCGATGGTGATCCAGAAGACCGCGGCGAGGACCCCGAGCATGATGGGGAGGCCGAGCCAGCGGCTGGTGAGGAGCTGGTCGAGCTTGCGGTCGAAGCGCTGACCGATCGCCCGGAGCCCCCGCTCCTGCGATTCGTCCGCGATCCGCTGCGCGGCGCCGTACAGCCGCTCCATGAGTGCGTCGTGGAAGTCCGGCCGGAGGTTCCAGCGCAGCCGGGACGCGGTCTCCAGGACCTCGTTGATAGCCTCCGGCTCCGGCTCGGGCGGATCCCCGGTGAGCTGGGCGACGCCCGTGGCGACGACCCCTTCCTCCAGAAACCCGAGCTCGCCTTCCCGCACCGCTTCCTCCACGGCGCCATCGCCATTCAACAGACGGAGCGCGACCCAGCGCGGGTTCGCGACCCCCGGGTACGCGCGCTCGATGGCCGGCATGAGCTCACCTACCGCCCCCTCCACCTCCGGCGCGTGGGCCTCGAGACGGTACGGCGTCGTGGGCCGCTCGCCCATGGCCACCGCCTGCACCGTGTCGAGCAGCAGGTTCACCCCTTCCCCGCTCCGGGCCACCGTGGCGACGACGGGTACTCCGAGCGTCCGTTCCAGCCGCTCCACATCGATAGAAACGCCATGACGACGCGCCTCGTCCACCAGGTTCAGGCAGACCACCACCCGATCCGTGATCTCCAGCACCTGCAGGACCAGGTTCAGGTTCCGCTCCAGCCGGCTCGCGTCCACCACTACCACCGTGACGTCGGGGCGCCCGAAGACCAGGAAGTCCCGGGCGACCTCCTCGTCGGTGCTGCCCGCCTGCAGCGAGTACGTCCCCGGCAGGTCCACCACCTTCACCCGCTGCCCCCGGTGCGCGAACGCGCCCTCGGCGCGGACTACGGTCTTGCCCGGCCAGTTCCCCGTGTGCTGCCGCAGCCCCGTCAGCGCGTTGAAAACCGTGCTCTTCCCCACGTTCGGGTTGCCGGCCAGCGCCACCAGGTAGTCCCACCGGTCCGGGCTCAGACCCAGCCGCACCAGGTTCTGCTGCCGGTGCTCGCTCGACGACCGCCGCTCCCTCGTGCGCGTCGCCATCAGCCCGCCCTCTCCGACGGCTGCTCCTCGACTTCGATCCACGACGCCTGCTCACGACGCAGCGCGATCAGCGCGCCCCGGATCCGGTACGCCACCGGGTCGCCCGCCGCGCTCACCAGCTCCGCCACCACCGTCGTGCCGGGCACCACGCCCAGGTCCAGCAGACGACGGCGCTGCGGACCCTGGCACGCCGGCGCGATCCCCACCACCCGCACCGGCTCGCCCCGCGCGGCGTCGGCCAGCGTGCGCACCCTGCCCATCGCCGCCTCACCCTCCGGCAGCCGCTCCACGGTGACATTGGCCGCGTCCACGGGCCTGAGCACGTGCTCCGCGCCCCGCACCTGGATCCGCACCCGGCCCGCGTCGCCCGCGCCCCGCTCCCGGCGCTCCACGACCTCGAGCGTCTGACCCGGCGCCAGCCCCATCTCCAGCAGACGATCGAACACCTCGCGCGGCTCGTCCTCCAGGTGCCGCACCACCGCGCTCTCCCCCGCCCCCAGCGCGCCCAACGTGGTCCCCACACGGTCGGGGATCTCGCCGCCCGCCGTGGGGATCGGGTCGCCGTGCGGGTCGTAGCGGGGATCACCGAGCCGCGACGCCAGCGCCTCCGCCTCCGCCGCGCTCAACTGGTGCTCCACCCGCTCCGCCTTCGTATGCCACTCCGCCGCCGGCACCCCCGTGCGGTCCGCCAGGTACCGCTCCCACAGACGATGCGTGCGCAGGATCCGCAGCGCGTACTCACGACCCGCCTCCGTCAGCCCGTAGCCGTCTCCGTTCGCCTCCGCCAGCCCCTGGTCCGTCAGCCGCGTCAGGACGTCCGATGCCGCGCCGCGCGACGTCTCCAGCCGCCCCGCCAGCCGCTCCAGCGAGCACAGCCGGCCGGACCGCTCGCTGTCCAGCAGGTGCTTCAGCGCGTCCTCCAGACGCACCCGCTCGGCCTCCTTGCGGAGGCGATCCATGCGCGCGAGCAGACCGGCCCGCGGCCAGAACGCGGCGGCCGCGGCGAGGGCGATTGCGACGGCGAGCAGCGCCATCGGGCTGAAGAGGGACTCGGGTATCATCCTGATCCTAATGTTTTAGTGTGGCCTAAAACATGATTTAGGACGGGGGAGGTGTCAAGGCGGTGTCGTGCGGAAATGCGCCAGACGCCTCAGCTACTGAGGAGGACTACGGCGGCTGAAGCTCCTGCTGACACCAACGCGGTCCCGGACCTGGTCCTGGCGCGGGAGCCAGGCCCGCCGATTCAGCCTGCCGGCGGCGGTCGAGCGCGGGCAGCGCCACGACGCCGCGGCGCGAGCGTTCATGTGGCCCTGGGCGGGGCGTCCGTGCCGGGTCTGGCCTGCCCGTGAAGCGCCTCTACGAAAGCAACCACCGTCCGGTCTGCCCCATCCCTGCGCAGGACATGGAACTCCAGAACCGCCTCCAGTCCCCGGACTCTGCGGACAGCGGTGCCGGCGGGGGGCGAGGCGCTGACCATGTCCAGAACCGCCGCCCACCCCGCGCCGCTCGCCACGAGCTGGGCCAGGCCGGCGAACGCACCCGGGGAGCGGACCACCTCGGGGGCCACGTCCTGGCGCCGGAGCGCCTCGAGGATCGTGTCGTGGAGGGAGGGTATGGTCTCACGGTCCGAGAGCAACATGGGCAGATCCGCCAGGTCGTCCAGGGAAAGTGACCGGCGGCGGGCGAGGGGATGCTTCGCAGGGAGCAGGGCGGAGCGGAGGGGCTCGGCGGCAAGGGCGTCGGCGACGAGCCCGGGAGGGTAATCCTGGGGGTTCGCGGCCAGTCCGAACCCTACATCGACGATGTCATCGAGGAGTGCGCCCGGGTGCTCCACCCAGGGGATGGCCACCCGCTCCACCACCACGCCGGGGTGGCCCTCCCGAAATCGTCCCAGAGCCCCGGCCACCCGCTCAGTCCAGGGACCCACGTCTGGCGGAGCGACGCGCAGGCGGCCCTCGTCGGTCCGGGCGGCGGCCCGGGCGGCGACCAGGGCCTCGGCCGCCTCGGCGAGGGTGCGCCGGGCCCGGGGCAGGAAGGCTTCTCCCACCGCGGTCAGAGTCACACCCCGGGCCGTACGGATGAAGAGGTCCCCACCGATCTCCCGCTCCAGCTTCCGGACCTGACGGGAGAGGGCGGACTGGACCACGAAGAGGCGTCTGGCCGCCCGGCCCATGTTCCCCTCCTCGGCGGAGGCAATGAAGTAGCGGAGCTGCCGCAGGTCCATGGCGCGGGAAACTAGCGGGCCTTCTCGATGCGGCAAGGGAGGCTGCGGAAAAGAGCGTTGGACGCTCCCGTGGCGGCGCCGGTAGCTTACGGTCGTAGCCGCTCCGGTCCGGGAGCGGCGCCTGCTTCCACCCATCGCCCGAGGTTACGCCCATGCCCATGCCCACGCCCGAATCTGCCGTTGTTCCGACCGGCGTAGCCCCCCGTCCCCTCGCCCCTTTCGTCCGGGGTCCCGGCACCCCCGGGCACCTCGGTCCCCTGGACGTGACGATCCACGTGCTGGTGCGGGGTGCGGACACCGGGGGCGGATGGGCTCTGGTGGATTACACCATGCCCCCGGGTTTCGCCGGGCCTCCAACCCACGCCCACGACCTGGCCACCGAGGCCTTCTACGGCATCGAGGGAGAGACGCGGCTGGAGGTGAACGGTCGCGAGGTCGCGCTCCTGCCGGGGGCGGTTGCCGTGGTCCCCCCGGGTGTAATGCACCGCTTCCGCAACGCCACCGATCGGCCGGCACGCCACCTGGTCGTCCTCACGCCCGCGGGGTTCGAAGGGTACTTCGACGACCTCGCGGCGCTGGCGGCAGAGCACGGCGCCTGGCCCCCGGCGGAGCCCGCTGCCCTCACCGCACTCATGACGCGTCACGACCTGCGGCTGCGGTGACGCCTGGCCAGGCGTCACCGCAACGGAGGCTGGTCCGCCCTGGCGACCCAGGCTGCGAGGAAAGGATCAGAGATGCGGACGGGCCTGCCGGGGGCGAGAATCCCGTCGGAGCGTAGCTCGGTGGTGGCCCAGGAGGCGGCAGCCGAGCTGCCGATGCCGTAGCGGTCGAGCACGGCGCGCGACGTCAGCTGCTCCTCACCGGCGGCGATGGCGCGCATGATCCGGCGCTTGTCGGGCGAAAGCTTCTCCCAGATCAGCTCGTAGGCGCTCGCCTGGTCGGCGACGATGTCGGCGAACGCCGCGTCCACCGTTTCCAGGCTCGCCTCCGCCGCTTCCAGCCCGAGCCGGTGCACGACCTTGGCGAGGCGGAGGATGGGCTCGGTCACGGGGCCGGCGCGGTCGTGGATCGCCTCGACCACGTCCCGGCCGCAGCGGACGCCGTGCGGCTCCAGCCGGTGGTGCAGCCACGGCACCAGGTGGTCCCGGCCGATCCCGCCGATCTCCATGCGGTCGATCCCGGCCAGCGGCCCCTTCGGCCCGATCAGCGACTGCACGACGCCCTCGATGGACCCGGAAAGGACATAGCCGATGCCCGGCGTGTCCTGCATCACCCCCCGGAGCAGCGCGCCGCCGGACCCGTGCAGCGTCTCCAGCTTCTGGAACTCGTCGATCACCACCACGATCGGCGACTCCGTCCCCTCCGCGGCCCCGTCAAGAGCCCGGAGGATTCGCTCCAAGGTCTCTTCCGGCCGGTCGTCCAGCCGCGCCGACCCGCCCAGGCCGAGCCGCGGGCGGCCCGATTCGTCCACGGACAGCGAGACCAGCCCGGACAGCGAGCGCAGCAGCGCCTGGGCGCGCTCCCCCACCAGCCACCACCCCGGCACCGCGCCCAGGAGCGAGCGGTTGAGCGCGGTCAGGCTCTCCGCCAGCCACGCGTCCACCGTCACCGCAACGCCGCCCTCCGCCCGCAGCCGCTCCGCCGCCCGCCGGATCACCGACGTCTTCCCCTGTCGGCGCTCGCCGTACAGCACCAGGCGGTCGCGCGCACGCATGGCCGCCAGCACCCGCGCCACCTCCGTCTCCCGGTCGGTGAAGTAGGCGCCCTCGGCGATCTGATGCGTCCGAAAAGGTGGCTCCGTCATGGATACGCCCCTGCTACAAAGAAACGCCTTACCCGATTTACTAAGGCATCGCTTAGTAAGTATTTACTTTGTCGGGCTGCGTGTCAAGCAGGCCGGGCCGTTCGCGCTCACTCACATCCCGCGCGCTCGCGTTCGCTACATGGGTTTCAGGTTCTGGTTGAGCCTTCCTCTTTGCATAGGTGCGGCGAACGGACGGGGACATGTTGTTGTAGTTCTCGCGGGCCGGTGATATCCCGGTCAGCTTTGCCGCGAACCGCTGGATTTCTTCGTCGGCAATGGGGCCACTTTCCGGGGCGTCCCACATGCCGTTTCGTTTTGCGGCCTCCACCGCTCTCTCGCCCGGATCGGTCATCAACCCTCTCTGCCGCAGCGATTCCACCTTTCCCTTGTTTCTTTCAGACCAGGGACTCCTGGGGCGTCGACGGGTGAAGTATTTCGCATAGAGTGTCTCATCGATGCTCCGTACCTTCCCATCGATCCAGCCAGAGCAAAGGGCTTCTTCCAGTGCGTCATCCGCTGACAACGTGACGACCGCGGGTGTCTTGCCGATCAGAAGCCACACTCCGTCGCTCGTCTCCGCGTTCTCACGCAGCCACGTACGGAAGTCGTCTCGCGAAGCAAACAACAGCTCACGCACATCAGCATTCATTGCGAACCCCCCGGGGCCGGCGCTGGTTGGGCGGGCGCGGTGCGACGCCGGCGATCCATAGTGCGGTGCCGGCCCGGCGCTGTCAGTACGGAAAAACCCTGAACCTCGTCCTGTGGGGCGATCGCTTACAGCCAGGGATGACCGCGGGATCCGTCGACCTCGACGCCGCGACGCGGCCGCCCTCGCCGTGGTCGTCAGCCCTCCGCCTTCAGCGCGTCCGCCGGCTCCACCGCGAGCGCACGGCGGGTGGGCGGGATGCACGCCAGCATGCAGCTGGCCCCGATGAGCAGGACGTAGCCGAGGATCATGAGGACGTCCTGGAGGTCGTGCGCCTTCTCCCCGAGGGCGAGGGGGAGGAGGAGCAGCAGGGCGGCGCCGGTGGTGAGGCCGAGCCCGACCTGGATGAGCGGCTTGCGGAAGACGGCGGCGACCACACGGGTGGAGCTGGCGCCGAGCGCGACGCGGATGCCGATCTCGCGGGTGCGTCGGGCCATGGTGAAGGACATGACCGCGAAGATCCCGCCCATGGAGAGGAGGATGGCGAGACCGCTCACGGCGCCGAGCACGGTGGACCAGAAGGCGTAGAACTCCCGCTGGGCGCGGGTCAGCTCGGCGAGGTCCTGGATGTCCTCGACGATGAGGGTGGGCTCGACCTCCATGGCGATGCCGCGGAGTGTGGGTCCGAAGGCGCGTGCGTCGCCGGCCATGTGGATCACGGCACGCGCCGGATGGATGTCGCCGGGCTCGGCGGGGTGGTACATGCCCTGGTGGCCGTAGCCGGAGACGGTGCCCAGGTCCTCCACCACGCCCACGATCTCGTGCCACGGCCCGGGCTCCTGCGTCGGGTCCCGGTACTCCTCGCTGGCCAGGTACCGGACGCGCAGCCCGACGGGGTTGCGGCCGCCCATGACGCGCTCGACGAACGACTCGTTCACGACCACCGCCCGGTGCCCCTCCTCCAGGTCGGCGAGGCGGAACCCGCGCCCGGCGGTGACCGTGGCGCCCATGACGTCGAAGTAGTCGATGGCCACGCGGGCGGAGCCGAGACGGTGGCCGCGCTCGTCCGGCGGCTCCGCCGTGGGCCCGTCGACCTCCACCTGGCGCCAGGGGTGGTACTCCCGGGGCAGCCGCTCGGTGAAGGCCACCCCGCGGACACCGGGCTCGGAGCGGATCCGCTGCGCGAGCCGATCGAGCGTCGGGCCCATGCGACGACGCGTCCACGCCGCGGCGGAGTCCGCGGGAACCTCGAGCGGCGCCGGCCGCTGCATCTCGAGGCGGGCCGAAAGGTACTCGCGGACGGGGAGATCGAGGTCCTCGTTGACCTCACGGTTCCCCTCTGCCCGGACCGCCAGCGTGACCAGCGGGAAGATCATCGTCACGGCGATCTGGAGGACGATCACCCCCGTCCACACGCCGCCGAACTGGAAGCCGCCCCCGCCGGCCGACGCCTGCTGGAGCCCGGGCCGCAGGTCGCGCGTGACCTTGAGCCCCGGGAGCACTCCGGCCACGGCGGCCGCAAGCACGGTGAGGAGCACGGTGTAGAGCAGCGTCGTCGGGGACAGGCTGGCGTCGAACCAGAACGGGAGGCTCTCGTCGAAGAGGGATAGCTCGGTGATCCGGAAGAGCCAGGCAATGGCGTAGCGCGCGGCCACCAGCCCGATCACGGCCGCGAGCGCGGCGAGGACCAGCGCCTCCACGAAGAGCTGGAGGATGATCCGGCGACGGCTCGCGCCCAGCGCGCTCCGGACCACGAGCTCGCCCTCCCGGGACGTCGCGCGGGCGAAGAGCAGCAGCGCGACGTTGCCGCAGACGAGCATCAGGAAGAGCGCCAGCGGCAGGTTGGTGGCCGCGCCGATGGCCATGAGCGCGAGGGTGGACAGCGCCGTCGGGTCGGCCCCGCCGATGTTCGCCCCGAGCCAGCTCGTGGCCCACCGCGAGACCTGCGGCCGGAGGTGCTCGTGGGTCCCGGGGAAGTCGGCCGCCACGCGGCCGCCGAGGACGCTCAGCTCCGCCCGGGCGTCCTCCAGCGACGCGCCGGGGGCCAGTCGCCCGAACACCACCACGCGGGGCCCCGCCAGCGGAGCGAACGCCTCCCCGGGGTCACCGAACGGGACCCAGAATGTCGTGCGCCAGCGGGAAGGCGAACCCCTCCGGCATGACGCCCACCACCGTGGTCGTCCCGGCCGCGTCCCAGAGCTCGATGGCCACCACCCGGTCCCCGGCGGGGAGCGGGAGGTCCGGGCTCACCACCTGCGAGATGACCTCGAACGCCGTCGCCCCCGCGAAGATGGCGAATGCCATTGAGAGGCTGCCCAGGACGGTGAGCGCCGGGTACTTCACCAGCATCCGCAGCCCCAGCTTCACGTCCAGCCACCAGCCCGTGAGCCAGCCCAGACCCCTGGCCTCCCGGACCTCCTCCTTCGTCCGCTCCAATCCGCCGAACGACACCGCCGCACGACGCGCCGCCTCGCCCGGCTCCAGCCCCTTCTCCCGGATCAGACGCTGCGTCTCCATCTCCAGGTGGAACCGCAGCTCCTCGTCGAGATCCGCCGCCTCGCGGTTCTGGAAGAGGAGGCCGGTGATCCGCTCCCGCAGCGCGGCGAGGGGCGCCGCATCCGGGCCGCGAGCCGCGTCACGACACCGGCGCGCGGATCTTCACCGGGGCCGGCTCCAGACCACCTCACGAGAACGCCCCGCTCGAATTCGAGGACCCAGTTCACCGCCTACGACGACCGCTTCCACTGCTCGCGCTCCCGCGCCAGCTCCGCCTCCCCCGCCGCCGTCAGCATGTAGTACTTCGCCCGGCGGTTGTTCTCGCTCCTGCGCCACTCCGACTTCAGCCACCCCTTCGACTTCAGCCGCTGGAGCGCCGGGTAGAGCGACCCCTGGTTCACCTGGAAGACATCGCGCGACATCTGCTGGATCCGCTGGCTGATCCCCCAGCCGTGCATCGGCTCGAAGGAGAGCGTCTTGAGGACCAGGAGCTCGAGGGTCCCCTGGAGCAGATCGGACTGGTCGTGTGCCATGGGGGCGCGCTTCCTGTAGAAGGTCTAAAGATCAAAGTAGCGCGGACTCCTGTAGGCGGTCAATAGGAACGACGGAGCGGCTGCGTGGAGGACCCGACCAGTAGGTGCGGCCGACGGGAACAGCTTAACTTCTTGACACGAAGGGCTCGAAGGGACGAAGGATACGAAAACCGCGCATCGGGCTTGTCATGTCAGACCGCACCGACTTCACCAACACCTACGCCGACCCGGAGCGGGCCGCTTCGTACGCCGGCGTCGACTTCACCGGCACCTACCACCTCGCCGTGCGCGACCTGCCGGACCTGATCGAGCGGCACGTGGGCGGGCGGGCGGCGCTGGACTTCGGGTGCGGGGCGGGTCGCTCGACGCGGCTGCTGAAGGCGCTCAGGTTCGAGGCGGTGGGGGTGGACGTGTCGCGGAGCATGCTGGAGCGGGCGCGGGCGCGGGATCCGGAGGGGCGCTACGTCCTCATCGCCGAGGAGGATCCCGACTCACTGGCGGGCGTGGTCCCGGCGGGCTCGCGGGACCTTGTCTTCTGCGCGTACCCGTTCGACAACATCCCGGGTCGGGCGAACCGGGCGCGGATCCTGGGGGCGCTGGGTCGTACGCTGAAGGAGGACGGCCGGGTGATCATCGTGGCGTCGTCCCCCGAGCTGTACCAGCACGAGTGGCTGTCGTTCACGACCGCGGCGTTCGAGGAGAACCGGCGGGCCGCGAGTGGCGACCCGGTGCGGATCGTCATGAAGGACGTCCCCGACGCGCGGCCCGTGCCCGACTTCCTCTGGACCGACGACGACTACCGGGTCATGGCCGAGGCCGCGGGGCTGCGGGTGCTGGAGACCGCGCGGCCGCTGGGTCGGCCGGACGACGGGTACGCGTGGGTCAGCGAGACGGCGGTGGCGCCGTGGGCGATCCACGTGCTGGGACGGCCTCACACCGCCGGTGTCGGCAGCCGACCGTCCACCAGGAAGTCCTCCCTCGGGTAGGCGTACGTCTCCCGCCGTCCATAGCCCCTGGAGGAGACCTCGACCCGCTCCCTCGTCGCGGCGCAGTGCCAGGTCTCGAACGACCGCGGGGCACGCCGCCCGAACGACGCCGGGTCCAGCACCGCGACGTTGACCCCGCCCTCCACGTCGCGGGCCGACCGGTAGCGGAACGCCTGCACCGCAGCGTCCCGCATGGCACCGCCCAGCGCCTGCGTGGCCGAGTAGCTCACGGGCGAGGCCAGCTCGCTGTCGTGCGCCGCGAACGGAGGCGCCGTGAGGTCGATCCCGCGCTCCGTGCGCACGCGTGCGCGGAACGCCGTCAGGTCGACTTCCAGAACACCCAGCTCCGCCGCCGTGCCCTCCAGGAATACCAGCCGGTAGTACGCCACCTCGGCGAACACCGTCCGCAGCGCCTCGCCGCCGTACCAGATGCCGCGCTCCGTACGCGGTCCGAACCGGGAGCCGTGGCGGAGCGGCGGGTACCGGAAGGGGGTGAACAGCAGGTAGTGCATCCCGGGCGCGGCGCCCGGTCGATGGGCCGGAGCGGCCGGCGCGGGCGGCTTCGCGTCGTCGATCAGCCGCTCCAGCACCTCGTGCTCCGCGGCCGTGTCCACCAGCCGACGCGTCGCGACCTGGTGCTGGCTCTCCACCGCGCGCCACGGCTCCAGCCGCAGCGGCCGGAGCTCAGAGTCGCCCGCGCAGCGCGTCCAGATATCCGACGACATCCACCAGCCCCTCCACACGACGGATCCGCTCCCGCGGCACGCCCGCCACGTGCGCGTTCTCCGCGTTCAGCCACGCCCGCGCCTTCGACTCCTCTCCCCCAACCATGGCGTCCAGGCTCCGGAACAGCCGCAGGAAGAGCAGCGCCAGCTCGCCCTCCTTGCTCCCCGGGTCGATGGTCCGGGCCCCGCTCAGCCGCGAGATCGACGCCTCGCTCGTCCCCAGCACCGCCGACAGCTCGCGGTTGCGCATACCCAGCCGCCCGGCCGCCGAGAGGACGGCCTTCGTCAGGACCTGGCCGGGCGCGGGCTGGGCCGCGTGAAGGGAGCGGTGCATTGTACCTGAAAGATACCGACGGAATATTTCATGTGCAAGCCAAGGTCACCCGTATGGCTTCCCGTATGGCCAAGATGATCCAGGTTCGGAACGTCCCTGACCCGCTCCACCGGCAGCTGGTGCGGCGAGCGAGGGCGCGAGGGCAGACGCTCACCGACTACGTGCAGGGGATCCTCGAGCGGGAGGTCGCCCGTCCGCTGGCGGAGGAGGTGTTCGAGCGGGTGGCTTCGCGCAGCTCCGTGCGCCTGGACCGGCCGGCGGCGGAGCTGCTGGCGGAGGAGCGCGGCTCGCGCCAGGCGTCGTGAAGCCGGTGGTGGTGGACGCGTCCGCCGTCGCCGAGTACCTGCTGCGGACGGAGCGGGCCGGACCGATCGAAGCAGTCCTCCGCGACCCGGCGCACGACCTCTCCGTGCCCGCCCTGTGCGACGTGGAGGTCGCGTCCGTGCTCCGGCGCGCGATTCTCAGCGGGGCGATGGGACCCGAACGGGCGGGCCAGGCGACGGAGGACTACCGCGACCTCCCCCTGACCCGCCACGGCCACCTCGCCCTCATGGAGCGGATCCTGGAGCTCCGCGACGACTTCTCACCCTACGACGCCGCCTACGTCGCCCTCGCCGAGCGGCTGGGCGCGACGCTGCTGACCGGGGACCGGGCGCTCGGACGGGCGGTGGACCGGCACCTGGCACTGGAAGTCATGACGGCGTAGCGACGACGACCTCGTCGCCGGGGCGCTCGCCGGCCTCCAGACCCTCCAGAAGCGACAGCAGTCCGGCGGCTTCCCAGGCCTGATTCCGGCGTTTTCGGGTGACCGGCAGAAGAACTCCGGCCTGCTGGAGGCTCTCCAGTCCCTGGTAAACCCGCGGCTTGGCTCGACCCGTTGCGGCCGCCGCCACCGGAGCCGTGATGATCGGGTGCGCGGGAAGGACGTCGATGATCGCCCAGGCGGCCGCATCGGACCGGGGCGCGCTCGGCAGCTTCCCCAGCGCCGACTTCCACTGGCTTGTGAGGTCAGCCACGGCCCGCAGGTATTGAGAGGCGAGGTTCGCGCTCGTGGCCGTCGCGGCGGCGAAATGATCGATCCAGCGGGCGACGTCATCCTCACGGTACGCCGTCAGGCCGGCGATGTAGCGATCCCTGTTGTTGGCCAGCACGACGCTGATCGGTGGCACGTACTCGGGTGCAATGCCGCGCCGGTTCAGCACGACGTGGATCAGCGCGCGGCCGGTTCGGCCGTTTCCGTCGTGAAAGGGGTGGATGGTCTCGAACTGCGCGTGGACAAGCGCCGCCTGTACCAGCGGTGGCAGGCGGTCGTCCTGCATGGCGCCGAAGAGGTCGTCCAGCAGATCGGGCACGTGCTCCGGAGGCGGGGGCACGAAGTCGGCCCCGCACGGGGTGTAGTCGTTCCCGCCGATCCAGTTCTGCTCCTCCCTGATCCTGCCCGCGAGCCGCGGGTTGGTGCTGCCCTCCATCACACGACAATGAATCGCCTCGAGCTCCGTACGGCCGAACCGCGCCGCACCGGCCGCTTCGTCGATCGCCAGCCGCATCGCGTCGATGTTGGCGAGGATCTCTTCCGCCGTGGCGCCCGCCTTGCCACCGGTTTCCAGCTTCGCCTCCGCGCGCGCGAGCTTCCGCACGCCCATCTGCATGCCCTCCACCTTCGAAGAGGCAATGGACTCGGTACGCAGAAGCAGCCGCGCGAGCGGTGCCAGCGCCGGGCGAGCACTCGCGTTGAGATCCCGCACCGCCGCCTCGGCCTCCGATACCACTCCCGCCAGCTCGCCACCGAGCGTGAGATCCACCGCTGACAAGGGATCGGGGATGTACGCCTGGTATCGGCACGCACGCCGATACTTCCGCGGGGCCGGACTCCGCGGATCGTGCTCCCACGTCATTTCTACCCAGCGCCCGCCCATGTCTCGGCCCTTCTAAACGAAACTGCCCGGATCGCGCTAGTTACACTTGTGATATATGTGTAACTAACCACGATCCAAAGTTACACTTCCATGGGGCAGAAGAACAGAACGGCGGAATCGAGGGTCCGAGCCGGCGCGCTTACCTGCCGTCCGACGGCGCCACCACCGCCTCGCAGTGCGCCGGCATCTCCAGCCGCAGCCACGCGCGCACGCGTCCGCCGCACAGGTATGGCCGGATCGTGATGGGCTCGGCGGACGTGGTGTCCAGGACGACGTGGACCCAGCCGACGTCCGGCTCGCCGAACGTCTGGAGCCGCCGCACGTTCTCGAGCGTCCGCCCCGTGGCCGGGTCCCGTAGCGGCCGGTCCCAGGTCAGCTCGTGCCAGTCGCCGTGGACGAGGAGCACGCGGCCGCCCCAGCCGGCGGCGGACGCGGCCCCGCGGGCGAGGGCGGCGATGAAGGGGGCGAACGGGTCGTCGTCGAAGGGCGCGCCGTGGAACGCGATCACCACCACCGGCGACGCCAGCTCCCGCGCCCGCTCGAACGCCGACCCGACCCACGCCACCGCCGCCGCCGTCCGCGCCTCCACCGCGCTGTCGTGCCCCGCCGTCCGGCCCCGGAACCGGTCCATGCCGTTGCCCGACCCGACGATGTGCGCCGTCGCGACCACCACCGACCCCAGCTCGAAGCGCGCGTGCTCCGGGTACGGCAGCCCGGCGGCCGAGTCCTGCGTCACGAACCCCGGCAGGCGACGGTTCCCGGCCGCCCACTCCCCGGCGTAGAACACCCGCCGCAGCGACGCCAGCCGCTCCAGCGGGTCCACGCCCCGGCGGTGGCAGTCCGTCCACTCGTTGTCGCCCGGCGTGTAGACGACCGGCACCGACGCCGGCAGCCGCTCCAGCTGGCGACGCCGCTCCTCGTAGCTCCCGTCCGTGCAGCTGTCCGTGTCGATGTCGCCCACGTGCAGCAGGAAGTCCGGCGCCACCCGGGCGATGTCGTCCAGGAGCACGTCGACCTGCCGCTCGGCGGGGGCGGTGTAGGGGCCGTCGCCGAAGACGGCAAAGGAGATGGCGTTGGGCGGCGATGGATCGGGCGAGAACCTCGCCGGTGTCGGCGCACGCCGAGAGGGGCAGGAGAAGTGCGCCCACGGCCAGGAAGCCGTGAGGGGGGTGTGCAATACGTGATGCCATGATTGCACTACTCCGGTTTCTTCTTCCGCTCGTGCGCCTCATGAACTCGTCCCGCGAAGTATGCGAGCGCCATCTGGATGACTTCTTTCGTCCTGGGAGTTTCCTTGTAGCGGTTTCGCTCGAACACCACGTTGGCGATGTCTTCGCCTTCCACGACCAGGAGCCGCGAGTCATCGTTTGCATCGCGATTCCCGGAGACGGTTGTCATGCCTATCGGTCGTTCGTCGATGGAGACGGCGGATTTCTGCTCCAGGAGTCGCAGATACCCGCGCTGCGGGCCGGTCAGCACCACGTACGAGAACCGGCCGTCCCGCGCCAACGCAAAGTCCCGTAGGACGCCACGGTACAGGAGAACCCGATCCTCGGCGCGAACATGCGTAAGCAGGTACGCGAACGTGAAGGCGTCTCCGGACTGCTCTGGTTTGATGGCGAGTCGGTACACCCAGGGATGCTGCGCGAGGAAGCGAAGTCGGCCGTGTAAGACCTGCGTCCCAGCGAACCATCCCACCAGGAGCCCGGCCGCGCTGGACACGCCGAGATACAGGAGGATGCGGGAAGAGTTGACCGTGAGGTTCTGGGCGAGCGCGTGCAGGGAAACGTGGTCCTCTGCACCCTGGAGCTGGAACGCGGCCAGCAAAATCAGGGTGTCGACGCAAAACGCCGACCCGCCGGCGACCCAGAGATACAGGGCCACGCCGCCACCGAGGGCGGCAGCTATCGTCAGCCACCAGCGCGCCGTTCCCGCCTGACGGAAGAGCCAGGCGCCCCCGGCCAGGGATATCGCGGCAAACGCCAGCAGCGCGACCAAAGTCCCATCGGCCAGGCACAAGTTCCTGAGCGCGACGAAGAGAGCTCCGTGGATGGCGACGGAGATCAGGATGGTCCCCGCCAGCTGTCCGAGTACCGAACGCGGGGCCGCATCCCGCGTGAACTTCTCGGGCATGTAGATGCCCACGAAGAACAGGAAGCCCGGGAGGAGGAAGGCGAGCAGGGCAACAGTGCCCCAGGCTAAGGACATGGCCGGCGATCAGTTGGGGGGGGGGCGGTCCGCAAACCGCAGAAGAACGGAGGGTCCAGCTAAACGGCTGCGGCCTCGCCAGAACCAACTTCCTGACGGACCCGGGCCGCCACAGCGCCCAGACCGCGGCTCTCGAGGATCTCGTAAATGACATCCTCGATGGCCGGCGGCTCACCCGCCTCGCGAGGGGCGTTCTTGAAGGCCTCTTCGACCAGACCGACGTCCCCGCCCGCGATCTTGAGCAACTGGTCCATCAGCCGCTCCTGCTGGCCACTCATGACTGTCATGCCGGCCTCCTCTTCGTTCGTGGTTCCGGGTGATATTCTACCCGACCAGACACAACGTGTTGCAACTCTCTGGCCGCAGTGGCACCGACCCGATCACCGCCGCTTTCGAGTATGGTCCGGGGCACCGCGGAAGGCAATGGTACGATGAGCCATTGCCGCCGCTGACTTCTGGACCGTCACCACCCGCGCGGTCTTGCGGATCGCCTCCTGACCCTTGGCGCTCCGGAAGATGTCGGCCGGGGACACGCTCACGCCGGAGCGCCGCGCAGCAGGCCCTCCGTGCTCAGATCCTCGTCCAGGTCCGGCCAGTGGATTCCGAAGCCGGCACCCGCGATCCGCCAGTTTGCGCGCGCGGCCGGCGGGGCGTGCAGCAGGCGGGGATACCAGGAGAGCGGGACGGTAATGGTGCGGCCGTCGGCGAGGTCGACGCTCATGGTGTCGTCGTCGAACCGCACGTCCTTGACCCGTGCGCCCTCAGATCCCGAAGTAGTCATGCCACCAAAACTTGGCCAAGCACGCGTCACGGTCAATGTGCACGTGTGGCGTACGTCCGGATCGACGTGTTCCCATTGCTTTTCACTCACCGCGACCCGATTCATCCCCTCATGACACGACTCCCCCCTGGTCCGGCCCGCGCCACAGTTGTCTCCCTCGTGCTGGCGACCGCCCTCGCCCTGTCCGCATGCACTCCCGCCGCTCCCGCAGCGACGGCGGCCGCCGCCAGCCCTACGACCCCCGAACACGGCCTCGCACGCCCCGAACCCCGAGCCGTCATCCACCGCGACGCCTGGGGTGTCCCGCACGTGCTGGCGGACACCGACGAGGGCGCGGTCTTCGGGATGGCGTGGGCGCTGGCGGAGGACGACTGGCGGCTGATCGAGGAGAACTACCTGCACGCGCTGGGTCGCTCAGCGGAGCTGGCGGGGGACGACGGGGTGCGGGACGACTGGATGGCGCGCACGCTGGAGATCGTGCCGCTGTCGGTGGCGGAATACGACGCCGCGTCGCCCCGGCTCCGCGGGCTCCTGGACGCCTTCGCCGACGGGCTGAACTCGTGGCTCGAATCGCGTCCGCGGGAGGAGCTGCGCATCCTCACCCGGGTGGAGCCGTGGTACCCGCTCGCGCTGATCCGCTACAAGTACTACCAGAACGAGTTCCTGGGCTACGCGGGCCTCCGCGGCGCGTGGGCCGAGCGGCTGTTCGACCGGGGGCTGGGCGACACGCCGTCGAAGGTGGCGTCGTCGAGCGGGTGGTCGGACGGCGGGCCACCGTCGAAGGCGTATTACGAGGCGCAGTTCGACGAGCTCGGGTTCCGCCCCCGGGGGTCGAACCAGTGGGCGCTGGCGCCGTCGCGTACGGCGAGCGGCCACGCCATGCTGCTGATCAACCCGCACCAGTCGTTCGTGGGCGTGCAGCGGTACGCCGAGATCCACCTGGACAGCCGGGAGGGGCTGCGCTTCTCGGGGCTCACCGTGTTCGGGTTCCTGCTCCCGTACATGGGCCACAATCCAGCGCTGGGCTGGGCCTACACCGACAACTACGCCGACCACAGCGACCTCTGGGCCACCGCCTTCGACGACCCGGGCGACGCGCTCCGCTACCGGTACGACGACGGCTGGCGCACCGCCAGCACCTGGATCGATACCCTCCGCGTCCGCACCGGCTCGGGGATGGAGACCCGCGTGTTCCGGCACTGGAAGACGCACCACGGCTCCATCGTCGGGATCGACGACGACGGGCGGCCGCTGGCGGTGCGGATGGCCCGGTACGAGGAGGGCGGCTGGTACGACCAGTGGGACGCCATGATCCGGGCCGGGTCGCTGGACGAATGGCGCGCGGCCGTCGCCATGCTCCGGGTCGCCTACATGAACACCATGTACGCCGACCGCGAGGGCAACATCGGCTACATCTACAACTCCGCCGTGCCGCGCCGCGCCCCGGGCGTGGACCCGGGCGAGGTCCTGGACGGCAGCGACCCGGCGACCGAGTGGCGGGGCTTCCACGACCTGGACGAGCTGCCCCAGGTCTGGAACCCCGACACCGGCTGGCTCCTCAACACCAACTCCACCCCCTACACCGTCACCACCGGCCTCGCCATGGGGCGGGGCGACTTCCCCCACTACATGGTCGGATTCGAGCACGACAACGTCCGGGCCGTCAGCTCCCGGCGCGTCCTCCGCGACCTCGAGGGGGTGACGCTCGACGACTTCGCCTCGCGCGTCTGGGACAGCTGGCTGAGCGTGGCCGACGAGGACATCATCCCCGCGCTGATGGAGGAGTGGGCCGCCACCTCGTTCCCGGCCGACGACCCCGCCGGCGCCGAGCTCGCCCGCGCCATCGACCGGCTGGCCCGCTGGGACCGCGTCGCCGACACCGCGTCGGTGGAGACCACCTGGCTCACGCTCACGATGGAGCGATGGGGGGCGCTCGGGGTCGATCCACCCCTGACGGTGGCCATGCTGGCCGACGTGCTGAGCTCATTGCGCGAGGAGTGGGGCACCACCGAAGTCGCCTGGGGCCGGATCAACCGACACCAGCGCCCGCTACCCGGCGAGCCCGCCCGCGCCCTCGACCCCGACCGGCCGAGCCTCCCGGTGGGCGGCGCCAGCGGCGGGTTCGGCTCGGTGTTCAGCTACTGGAGCGTCCCCGTCGACGGCCCCGCCGGCCTGCGGATCGGCGTGGGCGGCAACTCGTTCGTCAAGGTCATCGAGTTCGGCCCGACGCCCACCGCCCGGTCCGTGCTGAACTACGGCCAGAGCGGGGACCCCGGCTCGAGACACTTCTTCGACCAGGCGGAGCTGTACGTCCGGCGGGCGTTCAAGCCGGCGTGGTTCACGCGGGCGGAGGTGGAAGGGAATGCGGTGCGGTCGTACGGGGTGGGAGGGGCGAAGCGGCGTCGACGAGACGGGCGCGGCACATCCGCTCGACGAAAGCCGGCCGCCGAGTCTGCGTAGGAGCCGGCAACGACGGTTGCCGCTCCCACCCCGGTGAAGAACACGCGCAGCGACGGCAGCCGAGCTGGCGACAACGCTCCGCGTTGCTCCGTCGTGCAGCGGCTCGGTGTAATGTCGCGCGCGTGAGAGAGGGATTCCGGTCTTCGACTTGTGTAGGGGTAAGTCGCCTGCCGCTCGGACGTTGGGTGGTTGTAGGGGCCGACGCAAAGACGGCGAGGATATGGCGTTGGTGGGGAGCGGGGCGTGGCCGGCATCGGCGCACGCGGCGAAGACAATGAGGATTGGCCAGGCGCCGGGCTTCAGCATTCTGCTCATTCGGCTCCTGACGATACGTGGGACGGGACGCTAGTTACATATATGATGCGTCCGTAACTTTCCCCAAAGAAGACCTGCCTGTGAAAACGCACATCCGGAGGCAGTAAGCGTAGGCTCAAGGTCGATAAGAAAAAGATGAACGGACTACTGTCAATCATCGTGCTTATTAAAGGGCGGAGGTCCAGGCCGAAGTCTACCAGCCAATGGAAAGAGAACGCCGACGCTCCTGTATCACTTAGATATACAAGGTCGAGTAGATCCAACATGAACTCGACTGTCTCCCGGCTCAGTTGTCATGCACGACAGGACTTAGTGCTTGCAATCCACTACAACATCACGCTCTTCCCGCAGCGTGTAGAGACCGACCGCCTGAACTCGACGCAATTGACCTACCCACAGCGACCTGAACTGAAGAAGATTGGCACTATACCAGAAGTAGAAGTATAGAACTACAGCTAGCTCAGAACGACAATACAGTGTAACAGATCGATCCGTACAAAGACCAACGAATTGTATTTTAGCAAGGATCAGCGGCGAAATCGACTGGTGTTAGGAACACCTCACAGGTGATACTCAGACTCTTCACTCTAACATCAATCGGCTGAGAATTGAATTTTCGCGGAGCCGCAAACCTCCGGTACTGGTGCTTCACAACAGGGAAAGCAGCAAGAAAAAAGAAAGAAAAAGAAGAAAAAGGAAGCAAAGAAAGAAAGACGAAGAACAGCACGGAAGTGGAAAAGGGCAGCGAGGACTCAAGGTCGATAGCTGCAAAAGGAGCTCAGTTCTGAATTGCCGCTTGTTAAGATCATGGCTTGCTTGTAGTTCTGATGTGAGCGGTTAAAAAGCTGCTGAATAGACCGGTATAGATTCTTGTAAGGATTACCATTGGGTCCACGGTTATAGCATTCTCGAACCTTCGACATTCCCGGTCCGTCTTTGCTAAGATCCTCCTTAACTGTCTAACAACTCTTTCTTCTCGACTTCACTGAAAGACGCCGAGCTGACGAGCAAGATCTCAGTTCTGAAATTCAAACCTGATGTCGACGAAGACTTTGGGTGTCCGAAGAGTCCACTCCCAGTGGATCAGGTTGTCCGAGTCGTCACTGCGAAGAAAGTTCTGTATTACGTTGGGTGGGCTGAACCGAGCGAGATAGCAATAAGGTCTGCTGGCCTGATTTCATTCTCTATTATCCAGCGGTACTGTACTTTGACTGCGGGTTAGCGGTAAACAGCTCTGCGATCTCCTTCTGACTAATGTTTCCCAACTAGAGAGGTATTCTGAGTCCACCATACCGTTGAAACCAGTGAGTGGGAATTTCTGATTCCATGGCCCGCTAACGCCACTTCGGAGGCTGCAGGCCAACCAGCGCCGAACAGCTCGCTCGACTACTAATCAAACAGCGGCTTCGCGCCCGCTCGTTCTGCCTGGATTCCGTCCGTTATGCCAGAGCATGACAGCTCTCAGTACCCCTGCGCCGCAAGCATCGAGCTACGAGTCCCGCAACTCGTCCCCGAAGGTAATGCGCCTGTTCCTTCGTTGCATTGCCATCTAGACGGTGCGTCTCACTGTTGAGCAAATCGAACAACTCAATGGCTGCCTCAGGTCGGCTTCAAAGAACTTTGCGATTTCGGGTCCCGCTTGGTCCGAAAGATGAAGCGAAGGCGCGCGCGGCGCGTGGGTTTCCGTTGTGCATGTCGTCAGGCGTTACAACGGGGAGGAGTTCCCTGTCCGGAGAGAGTTGGTGCATCAGGTGCGTGACGAGCTCACGAAACGATACCAGCGCGTGCTTTTGCCAATCCGTGCCGCCACGCGCGATTGCCTCCGACCCTCCTCGGTACATCACAGCAAGTTCGTTCGACAAACCGCAAGGCGAGCCTCGAAGGAGTCGACGACAGCGGTAAGCTGCTCTTCCACCTCCTCGTCGGCATCGACGACTGACATATCGGCGAGCGACACGGACGCGCTGAGTCTCGTGGCAGCGTAAAGCTCGAGTCCGGGCGCACGGATTAGATCAATCGCCGTGTTTGCTACGAGGGAGTCACTCGCGCGGAACGATTCCATGATACTTGTCGACGCCGATGATAGCCGTACCACGCCGCTGTGCAGTTCCGTTAGATACGACGCTGAAACGTTCGGGAGAAATGCCGCCGTATTCACTGACAGCGCCTGCGCAGTGGCCCCCAGCTGATATCGTGACTCGAGCCAGATAAGCGCGTTTGCAGACGCGAAATATGGCTCCGTGGCGAAGCTGATGCGCGAGAGCGAGTCAGACATACCCACTCGAAACGACGCATTGGCCAAAAAGGAGGCAATTGGCGGAGCCTCAAAGTCTCGAAGTGCGTTCACGGAGACACTGCCGAGGCGTTCGGCTAAGCCCGTCCCGGAGACCAAGGCGCTAACGGCTCCCGAGTACGGGGCAAGTGTCGCAAGAGCCGAAATAGACGACACATCCGTATGTAGGGCTGTAAGCGAACTGATTGCGGTGTTCGCATACTGCACTGACAGGGGTGTATGGGAGCCCAACACCGTGCCTGGCGTGAGCATCGTGTGCGCGAGGCTACCGGCGGAGATACGCGAGTTCGCGCCAGCATCGGATTAGTATGTGCGAGCGCTGCGGCAGGCGAGCTAAGTGCACCAAACAGTCCGGTGTCGACGAGCAAAGGGTTGCGAAGGATGTAGTCCCGAGGATCAGTCATTTGTCAGATCGGTAAGAGGGGATATATGGCCGCCGTTATCCAGCATCACCACCTTGTACCGCGCTTACCACTTCCCCCTATCGACCAGCGCCACGACCCCCGGCACCTCAAGCGCGGTCCAGCTCGTTGTGGACTTTCCTCCACCCGACGGTCTCCACTAAACAAATCCCCGATCACCTGTCCAGTCGGTCGACGGAATGCCGTCTGCAACGCCACGAGCCTCTAGGAGATAATGCGGAGACAGCACCGCGTACCGCCAAAAGACAAGATCCACGACCCGCACTAGATCTCCCGACGTTGCCGCAACATCGCCGCAGAGTTCCTGCACCCCTACACCGAACGCTTCGGCTAGTCGAGCCACGTGTCGGTCCGGCTTGGCCACATCAAGGCTCAAGTTCTTTGCGAAGTGGAAGGAGGTCGCTCGCCCCAAATAGGGAAAGGTCAATAGGAATTCGGGTCCCTCTGCACCTAAACGACATTTGAATGCTGCGGCCCCCATTTCAGCGAGACGACTGGCAAAGACGGCGATGGCGTCAATTTTCCCAGCGTGGCCGAAATGATCGAGCGCCTGCCGTTTACACTCTTTGGACGACTGGGCAATACACTTAGCCGATCTCCAGTCACAAAACGCCCTGCTGATTTCCGGAAAAATTGAAGCAACGACCACCTCCTTCATACCAGACCCCAGCACGACCCAAGCGTGCTCACGTAGGAGATCCGACTCAGTACAGTCCGATAGGTCCACGGTCCGAATCCATTCCATCTCGTCGCCGTATCCAGAAGCGACCACGACCCGCTTCGAACGGGTATATAGTTCTGTCACTGCCTCCAACATGAACGGATAGAGAGCCATGGATCGCGTCAAGTCGACCTTTTCTGTGCGCCGGTGTTCAATTCCTGTCGAATGAAGCGGAGCCGTAAGATCCATTCGGGTGTCCACAAATACTCCTCGCGGATGCGGCTAAGAGCGACCTTACGGAGATGCCTCGCCTTCAATCTAGCAAAGAGATCCTCCGGTATGGCGGGCGTGCTACTTCCTACTTCACGATAAAGTGCCGCCAACTGATTCCTCGATACAGCATCCCAACCCTTTTCCTGGTCACGGCGGGTCCGGTACTCGCTTGCCAACCCCGCCCAGCGGCGGCACGCCTCGCCATGACGCGCCTTTTTCCCAGGCCAATCGAACAGCAGAACTATGAGCGAGAAGGTGAAAGCGACCACTGACCCACCCGCCAGCACCGATCTTCCTTGCTGCACAGAAAGATCAAAGAGGCTGAATAGCTCGCCTCCACTGAAAGCCGTAACCGTGAAGAGAACGGAGACAACAATCAACGCACTCCCAGAGAGAACTTCAAGCCTTCGATAGCGATCTCGCAGAGCAGCGTGCATCGAAGCCATTTGCTTCGTAAGCCGGTATTGGCGCGCAGTTTCACCCTCGGGGACAGTCATGAGCGCTCCAATGAAATCTTTGCCCTCCATTGGGCAATAGTTGCGGCTGTTGAAAGTTGAGTGTGGATAGATCGGAGCAGCGCGGCCACGCGCCTTCGTTCGTCGCTCCCAGGCCCTCTGAGCTCTGCGTCGACGACGGCCTACTGTCCGATAACGTCAGTGATTGGTCGGAGGACCCGCTCGCTGGAATGCTGAAGCACATGAAGGACTACGTCCCGCACGCTGCGATCACCCTTATAGCCCGCGGCCGAATCGACCGCTAGCGCCTCTATGTGATATCCCGACAGCCGCCTCTGCTTCGGGAGACCTTCATTTATGGCCTTGATCACTTTCACGGCTGGCACGAGAACCCCGCCGGTCTGATTGTTGGCTGCAGTCAAGCGCTCGCGAAAGAGCCGAGGCTTCGATACACGCCAGCCCCCACTTTCTGCATCAGGAACAGCTACCGTGTCCCCCTGCCGTAATGCCGGCAGCAACTGCACTTCCGTGCCGTCCCGGTAGGTGACCGTAACTGCCATATTTCCGCGCGAGATGGTGTCGACGTCTCCGAGGTTAAGATTGACGCGGACCTGCCGTTCCAAAGATTCCAGCATTCTCTTTCCCAGTGGCGGCACCGACAGCCGAAGCATCGAGCACAACGAGTGCATTGATGTCGCTAATCCCGTCGACGGCTGTGTGCTTCGCCACCGACCCTCCGAGCAGTAGCGAATCGATCTCGAGGTCCCCTAGTGACTGCTTGATTTCCTCGAGCCGTTTCCTAACCCTGTCATGATCACGATCGTTGAACTTCGCTAATTCTTCTCCCAGGTATTGGTTCGTTTCCGCTTGGAGGCGACGCTGCTCGGCCTGCCGGGCCCGCTCCACCTTCAATCGGGTGCTTTCACTAGGTGTGCCACTGAACCTGCTGCCGCCGCCCCCCATATCATCCTCCTTCCTGCAGTTCAGGTATTTTTGTGGTCATATGCCTGTACGCAGCGGCCAAACGCTCCTTCACAAATGGCTGGAACATGTCGAACTGTTCGCCATCAGTGTCGACCCACTGTTCCAGTGAGGCGGCCAGATTCAGTAACGCCTGTACATTGTGTAAGTTGGCCAACATCTCGTTGACGGTCTTGCCCACAAGCCCGAACTCTTCCCGGAGAATCCCATGACATTCTCTGCTCACGGCCACCCCTTTGTGATACGAGTAGCGGAGCCAAGACACGCCATCAAAGATTTCGGCACCAGCGAAGAAATACAGTGGGGTCAATAGGGGGTCTAATCCTCCCCATATATGAATCGGAGAATCTATTCCCGCGTCGTCCAAACCCCTTCGGAGAGTTGCCACGCTCTTTAGGCGCTTCACCATGTCCCTACCCAACTCTTTTTCGGTGACGCCTATTACGTCGAAATTGCGAAGCTTCGCGAAATCTGACCTTGTGAGGTCGCTCGGGTCCACAACGCCCCCCGACTTGGTCCAAGGCTTGATAATGAAATCAGTTAGTACCTCTCCGCGCCAGGGAAGAAACAAGACGCGGGCTTTCTTGATCTGTTCGTGAAGTGGAATGTTGATGCTCTCGTGATCGTAGTTCGCTACGACTAACGGCAGGTCAGAATCAGCTAGAACTTGATCAACTACTGTTTGATATTCTTTGTTGCCGAATCCCGGCTTCGGCACGTATACGAACGACTTGGGCTCAGTTGAGTCAAAGCCTCCGGCCAACTCATAACCGCCGCTATCCATGAAAACGAGGCTTGCGGACAGCAGCCAATCGGCCGGGCTGCCTCCTTCCGCGTTAGGTCCTCCGAAATGATCAAAATGCAGGTCGTAGGCGCTAATGAGGGTTGACTGGCCGCCCAGTTTCGGCCACTCAGCAGATGAACAACTACATCGCTGTACTCCCTGCCATCCTTATCGCGATGGAATTGGAAGCCCTTGCTGGTAAACGCTGGCACTAGGAGGGGCAGTTCGATCCGCCCCGACCATGGATGATGCAGCGTGCCGCGACGAGCTAGCATAGTCCGATTCCGTTTCTGTCGATGCACGAGATGCATTCACCACAAGGCTCCGATCCTCGCTCACAACCGTATGTCATTTCAATGGGAACCGAATGTGAGGTACAGAACTCTGCAATTTCAGCCTTACTGAGTTCAATGAGCGGTGCGATGATTCTCACTGGCCTGCCCACCGCGTGCACTAGGAGCTGTTCAAGGACTCTGATGAATACAGGCTGACAATCGGAATACGGGCTATCGCTACGGATTCCAAGTGCCACCGCGTTGATGTGCGGCCCGCTTTCAAGCAAACCCAGAGAACAGAGCATGAGGTTTCTCGCAGTGATGAAGCCTTCCGTCTTTTGTTCAGCACCCACAATTTTCAGTGTTTTAAGTGGGACCTGATAGTGTTTGGCCAGGGAGATGGCAGCGGCTCGTTCGGCCGTCGCGGCGGGGTGCCCGTAGTCGACGAAGAGAGTTGTCACCGGCCTTGCAAGCTCTGAGAAGAACGCAAGGCAGGCCGCTGAATCGACCCTCCGCTTAGGAGCAGGACGATTTCCGCGGCTTCTGGCGCGGGTGTGCCGGGCGCTCCGACAGCCGAATCTCTATTCATCGAACGGCGCCGCCTCCGCCCCCGCGTTCCGTGAGGACCCCACAAGCTCGCGTGCTCGGCAGCTGCCGGTCCACCCTCCGGAGAGCGGTGATGGAACAGATCCGGTCGTAGACGTCATGGGTATCAAAGCCCCCTCGCGTTCCTCTGCCAAGATCTGCAGCATGACGTCGTCAACATTCGCCGGTTGCCAATTTTGACATCGGACAACTCGCCCAGCTTCGGTAGGTTCAATTTCCCGGCGCTGTTATGACCCCGACCCCACCCCGCGCCTGCCACTTCCCCTCCTCCACCCTCGCCACCACCCCCAGCACCTCCAGCGCCTCGAAGTGCTTCTCCACCTCCGCCCGCACCGCGCCCTTGAACCGCCGGGCCGCCTGCTCGACGGTCCGGGGCTTGTCGGCGACAGCGGTGCGGAGGGCCGTGAGCTGCTCGATGGGGTCGTCGGGCCAGTCGGGGAGGTCGGTGGGGGTGTCGTCGTCGGGCTCGGCGGGGGCGTCGTCGAGGGCGAGGTCGCCTTCGACCTTGTCGCCGAAGCGGGGGATCTGGTAGTCGGGGCGGAGCCAGCGGACGAGGCCGCGTCGCTCCTCCTCGACCCGCTCGTCGTGGAGGGCGACCAGGCGGGCGAGGATCTCGTCGGTCTCCATGGGCCACGGCCAGCCGTAGGCGTCGGCGACGAGGCGGTCCAGCTCGTCGTGGAGGTCCCGGAGCACGCCGCACGCGGCGATCTCGTGGACCTTCCGCTCCTTCTCCGTCAGCGGCTCCCCGCTCCGCAGCTTCTCGACGACGTTGTACATGCCGGTCATGGTGACGGAGTCTGTCGCGGTCGAGGGCGGCGTTGCGGTGGGATTCGAGCTGCTCGGCGACTGCTCGGCAATTACGTCCGCTTGCTGCTTCCGGTACGGTCAGGGAACGGGAACGGGTCGAAGCAACTGGTCTTGTTGTAGACAGGATCGTTCCCCACACCTAGCCGCCCGCCGGCCGCCAATGCCCACTCGACGTGAATGCGTGAAGACAAGAACGCCAAGCGCAAAAGCGTCGTCCGACGCCACACAAACGAGCCTGTCTCATCCGGAACGATATCAGTCGACAGGAACGTGAAAAATCGGTGCTTTGCTGTGTCATGTAGTCCCGATATACTGCTCAAGTCCTCGCAGTGCCTCTCTGAGCTCGGGGCGCTGGCTCGCCAAAGCGCCACCAGTTACCTTCGTCGGCGTTCCATCCTGTTCGTGTCTCGCTGCGGCTTAACGCGCGTCCGCACGATGATCGTACAGAACAGGGATATTCTCGCGCTTCGTCCTCTTCCCGGAGGCCAAAATCGATCACCCAAACGCTGCGCGGCCGCGTGCGGTCAGATCCTTCCCATTGCGATACTGGCCGCACCACATCTGCGATGCTCGGAGTCCTGTCCGAGTAGTTCGCTCGGCTTCTTCACGCTTCCAGGATGAAACCCGGAGCCGCACAGCGTGAAGCCCTGCTGAAGACAATCCATTGTTCGCCAAGAAGTGCTCCCGAACTGCCGCCGGCGATATCGGCGTTCATCGTAAGGTCCGCGTTCAGTCTGTCGAGACAGTTCGTTCGCGCGATCTCCTGCCGTCCTCTTCGATCGACAGTGACCAGCGGGCACTCAGCGTCGTTGCTGCCGAGATCACCGTCATGGCCACTCGGACATCAGCTCCGTCCGATCTCATCCACCCACGGGTGATCCGCACGGCCCAGATGACCTCGCACCTCGTTCAGCATGGCGTCCTCGACAACTGTTCGATTCTGAGCCTGGGTGATTGAGTTCGTCGTGATGAGTCCCGCCGTCTCGGTTGCTCCTGTGGCCACCGCTTCCGCAGCCCGGTACCACCAGTACATGACATAGTCCGCGCTGTTCGAGGCACATCCGGATATGCCTTCCGCAAGGCGTCGACATAGCCATCGCCAAACGCTTCTCGTCTGCATCCTGCCCCATATACGGCGGGTTCCCCACAATGAAATCCGCCTCCGGCCATTCCGCCTGCCTCGCCCCCACGTACTCGTAGTACGGCAGCCTCGCCTCGGGGTCGGGGACGAGGTCGCCGGTGACGGGGTGCGGGATGCGGGGCGTGGGGTCGGGGCGCGACTTCTCGGGGACCTCGCGGATGTCGTCCCAGGCGAGGACGGCGTCGCGGTGCTCGAGGGTGCCGGTGTCCTGGAGGACGGGCTCGGGGGGCTGGGTGTGCTGGTGGGTCTTCTTCCACCACTGGTGGTAGCCGACCCAGAGGCAGAGCTCGGCGACCTCGCGGGCCCAGAGCTTGACCTCGATGCCGTGGAACTGGTGGGGGCCGACGGGGTCGACGTCGTGCTCCTTCTGGCCGGTGATCTCCTCGATCTCCCGTGTGACCTCGAGCTCGATCTCCTTGAGGAGGTTGAGGGAGACGTAGAGGAAGTTGCCGGACCCGCAGGCGGGGTCGAGGACGCGGATGGAGCGGAGGTAGTCGTGGAACGAGCGGAGTCGCTCGACGGCCTTCTTCCGGGCGGGCGCGGTGCCGTGCTCCCGGAGCTGGAGGACCTCGGCCTGGACGAGGGTCCAGCGCTCGCGGACGGGCTCCTCGATGGTGGGGCGGACGAGTCGCTCGACGTAGGCGCGGGGCGTGAACTCGGCGCCCAGGCGGTGGCGCTCCTCGCGGTCGAGGGCGCGGGTGAGGAGGGTGCCGAAGATGGAGGGCTCGACGTGGGCCCAGTCGGCGCGGGCGGCCTCGAGGAGGACGGCGAGGGCGTCGCGGTCGAGGGGGATGACGTCGCGGTCGTGGAAGAAGTGGCCGTTGAAGCGGAGGACGTGGTTGTGGCCGAAGTCGCCGCCGGCGTCCATGGTCGCCCAGAGCCGGTCGACGGCGCCCTCGAAGGCGATGGGCTCCTCGCTCAGCCCCTTCTCCACGGCGATGGTGAACGGGTCATCCTTGAGCAGCCCCACGTCCTCGGCGAACATGGTGAAGACGCAGCGGATGAGGAACCGCGCGACGCGCTCCTGGTCCTCGCCCGTGGCCTCGAGGCGGGCGGCGAGCTTCGCCAGCTTCGTGGCGATCTCGCGGGTCACCTCCGCCGACTTCACGTTGGGGTCGAGGCGCTTCGGGTCCTCCCAGACCAGGCGGAGGAACTCGACATCGTCGGGGTTCTGCGCCAGGCGGGTGAGGTCGATGGTGCGGACGGCGCCCTGGAACCCGCCGTAGGAGCCGGCCCAGCGGTCCCAGAGCCGGAGCGTGCGGCCCACGTCCAGGACCATGAGGTAGGGCGGCGGCCCGCCGGGGACGAAGGCGGCGTAGGAGGAGGCCTGGCCGAAGGCGCGGCGGAGTCGGAGCTCGGCGCTCTCGTCGGTGCGCTCGGGCTCGTCCTTGGACTCCAGGAGGAAGTGGCCCTCCTTGAAGAGGTCGACGCGGTTGGCCGACTCGGACCCGTCCCGGTTCACGATCCGGACGGCGAACTCGAACTCGTAGCCGGAGCCGGACGGGCGGGGTCGCTCGACGCCCAGGGCCTCGCAGAGCTCGATCACGTACGACTGCGCGTTGGCGAGCTCCTTCGCAGGAACGTCGCGCCAGCGGTCGGCGAGTGCGGAAAGGGCGTCTTCGCGGTTCATTTTGTCAGGGTTCAGAAACGGCCGGATGCGTCACGCGCGGCCGGGCAGGCGCGACAGGGCAAGGGGGTAGGCTGCGTCCGTGTCGCGCCGGGGTCACCGGCCGGAGACAGAATGGGTCGCGGGAGGGTGGAATGGCAAGGGCGGGGTGGGGCAGCGTTCGGGGAGCAATGTCCGCCGAAGTCTTAAAATCACGCGCGATATATTTTAACGCACGCTCGTCTGGTTAAAGCGTCGGCCACTCTCTTTCTTGCACCCCGCCTTTACTCCGAATGGAAGTCGCGATTGAGCTCGATCAGTCTGTCGTAGCGTCGAGCCGAGTCGCGAGCCTGTTCGACAACCCCTCTCAGGCAGAACGCTATCCAGGCCTCCCACTTGCCTTCCGAGCTGACCTGGAAGAGCCGGTCGATGTACTCATCCTTGTTGGCGTCGAAGTAATCGCTCATGTAGAGCCACTGATTCGATAAACCGCACCAATCAGCGATCAGGATGGCCAGCAGCAACCGCCCAACGCGTCCGTTACCGTCCATGAACGGGTGTATGGCCTCGAACTGGTAATGCGCAAGAAATGTCTCCACGAGTGGATCGAATTGCTTTGGCGCGTGGAGATATTTCTCAAACTGGTCCAGGGCCTGCGGCAGCTGATTGGCCGGGGGCGGAACATATCGGGAAGGCCGACCAATCTGATTCTGGAGTTTACGGAATTCCCCCGGGTTCTTGTCGGCTCCCCGAACGCCGTTCATCAAGACGCCATGCAGATCCTTGATCAGGCGCAGCGAGATGGGGAGGTCCTCTGGATGATTGCGTCGAAGACTGAGGGCTCGAGTGTAGTTGAAGACCTCTCTTTGTGCATTGGCAGGATCGTCCGTTGATGCGGGAAATTTCGGATCCAGCTCGAACAGAACCTGCTGTTGTGGATCCGTATACGTTCCCTCGAGACTCGAGGACTTCTGCGCTTCGCGCTTCTGAAGAGGACGGAGGATCAACTCCGGATTGGGCAGGTGTTTGCCGGTTCCGTCCAGGCTCGCCAGTGCCTTGTGCGCTTCGAGCAAGACCGGCCACAATTCCTGGGGCCACTCCCAATCGGGCGGAAGTGGATCGGGAACAAACGCAACCCTCAGCTTCGCGCCCGAAACTGCCACCAGTTTGCCAGTCGAAGTTGGCCCGAAAGATTCTGGCTTCAACAGAAAGCTCGTTCTTAAAGCGGGGACTGTAGGGGACTTCAACGTCTGCCGAATCCTTAAAATTCATCCCGACATTCTTTAACGCAAGCCCGCCCGGTGGCGGCCTCGAGCCGGACGAGGCGCGGGGGATCCTGGGCACGCTGGGTCAGGCACCTTTCATCACCACCGCCGTAGAGCCGGTGGCAGGTCGAGCGCTGGAGATCGCCTGTGCAATCGGCGTGACGGTCTACGACGCGACGTACATCGCCGTGGCGGAGCTGCGCGGGGCACGGCTGTGGACGGCGGACGCCAGGCTGGTGCGGGCTGTGGCGGGGAGCGGGTGGGAAGAGCTGGTTGTACTGCTGGCACCGGGCGGGTGAAGAGCGCGCTGCCCTTTCCGTCAGCCCTCCGGCGACAAACATTGACTACGCCGGAAACCCGGCCACCGCGCGGCGAACGCCGCCGCACCCGACGTCGCACGAAAGCGAACCGAGGACGATGACGATGACGAAGCTGCCCATGACGTACGACCGCTCCCGCGCCGCGCTGCTCGCGCTGGCGACCCTGTTCGCCGCCGCCTGCGCCGCGGGCCCCGAGACCGTACCGGTCCAGCCGACGCCGGCCACCCAGCCCGCCCAGCCGCAACAGGCGCCAACGATCGGCTCCGTCCAGGAGGCGCTCCAGCTCTCCGGGCGGCTCGCCGGTGCGGGCGCGCCGCGGAGCCTGAACTGGATCGACCAGGGGGAGCGGTTCACGTACACGAGCACGAACCCGGAGACGCGGTCGCCGGAGATCCGGCGGTACGACCCGAAGAACCTGAGCGACGAGTTGCTGTTCGACCCGCGGGCGCTGACGCTGCCGGGTACGGCGGAGCCGCTGCGCTACCGGTCGTTCGAATGGGGTCGGACGTCGGAGCACCTGGTGTTCCAGACGGACTTCCGGCCGATCTACCGGAACTCGGGCGTGGCGGACTTCTACGTGTTCGGCGTGGCGGACGAGTCGCTGGTGCTGGCGGCGGATGACGCGCGGACGGCGGAGCTGTCGCCTGATGGCGGGCTGCTGGGGTACGAGCGGGAGGGCGACCTGTTCGTCTGGGACATGGCCGCGGGTGCGGAGCGTCGTCTGACGAACACGGGGAGCGAGAACGTCTGGAACGGCGTCTTCGACTGGGTCTACGAGGAGGAGTTCGGTCAGGCGCAGGCGTGGAAGTGGAGCCCGGACGGCGAGCGGATCGCGTACTGGCAGACGCAGGTCGCGGATGTCCCGACGATCCAGATCACGGACTGGGAGGGGCAGTACCCGGACTGGACGGTGATGCCGTACCCGAAGGTGGGGCAGCCCAATTCGGTGGTCCGGATCGGCGTGGTAGACGCGGCGTCGGCGGAGACGCGGTGGATGGAGATGAGCCAGGAAGAGGCGTACTACGTCCCGCGCATCTACTGGACGGCCGACCCCAACACGCTGGCCGTGGTCACGCTGAACCGGCTCCAGAACCACCTCCGGCTCTTCTTCTTCGACGTGCGGAGCGGGGAGCGACGGCTGGTCATGGAGGAGACGACCGACACGTGGATCGACGTGTACGACTTCTTCGCCGGCGTGGACGACTACTTCTACTTCCCCGAGGGCGTGCGCGAGTTCTTCTGGATCAGCGACCGCGACGGCTGGAACCACCTCTACCGCTACAGCTACGACGGCGAGCTGCTGAACCAGGTGACGGAGGGCGACTGGGTGGTGACGCGCGTGGAGGGGATCGATGCCGACGGTCGTACGATCTACTACGCGGGCACCGAGGAGAGCCCGCTCCAGCGGCACCTGTACGCCATCGGGTTCGACGGCTCCGGGAAGCGGCGGCTGACGCCGGAGGCGGGGACGCATAACATCGCCATGTCGCCGAACGCCCGGTACTACGTGGACACGTGGTCGAGCACGACGTCGCCGCGGAAGGTGGAGCTGTGGTCCACGGGCGGCGGCAGCGGCGACGCGTCGCTGCTGGAGACCCTCGAGGGGAACGAGGAGGTGCTGCCGTTCGCCGAGTCCATCGACTACTCCCCCATGGAGCTGTTCGACTTCACCACGAGCGACGGGCAGCGGCTGGACGGCTCCATGATCCGCCCGCCGGACTTCGACGCGAGCCGGCAGTACCCGGTCGTGCTCGCCATCTACGGCGGCCCCGGCTCGCAGCAGGTCTACGACGCGTGGAGCTCGAACGGGTGGCACCAGTACCTGGCGCAGCACGGCTACATCGTGGTGGGTCTGAACAACCGCGGGTCGGGCAACTACGGCCGTGACTTCATGGAGGTCGTCTACGGCGAGATGGGGAAGTGGGAGGCGCTGGACTTCGCGGAGGTCGGGAAATGGCTCGCGAGCCAGCCGTGGGTGGATGGCGACCGGATGGCGATCCACGGCACGAGCTACGGCGGGTTCATGACCATCAGCACGCTGGTGCGGCACCCGGGCATCTACGCGCTCGGGATGGCGAACTCTCCGGTCACCGACTGGAAGCTCTACGACACGATCTACACCGAGCGCTACATGGGGCTGTTGCCGGACAACGCGGCCGGCTACGAGGCCACGTCCACGCTCCCGCGCGCGGGCAACCTCCAGGACTACCTGCTCCTGATCCACTCGGGGATGGACGAGAACGTGCACCCGCAGAACACCATGCAGCTGCTGACGGCGCTGGCGAAGGCCGGCAAGGACGCGGAGCTCCGGTTCTACCCGCCGGGCGCCCATGGCGCGGCGTTCGACATGACGTCCTACGTGACCATGACGGAGGTGTACACGAACACGCTGTGCGAGCACATCGCGACGCAGTGCGTGCCGGAGAACCTCAACCAGTAGTGTGGCCGAGGGGAACAGAAGAAATTCTTGACACGAAGGGCTCGAAGGGACGAAGGCCTCGAAGAACAGCGAAAAAAAATTAAAAGATTTTGATCCGGGGAGCTTCGGGATCCCGGCGCGCGGCCGGTGCCTCGTAGCCTGCTGGGGTCAGCAGTACTTCGAGACCTTCGAAACTTCGAGCCCTTCGTGTCACGCTTTTGAAAAGAGGACCACGATGACCCGCGACTTCGACAACATCTACACCCACGGCTTCGTCCGCGCCGCGGTCTGCGTTCCGCACATCCGGATCGCGGACCCGGCGCACAACGTCGAGGCCACGCTGGCGATGGCGCGGAAGGCGGACGCGCGGCAGGCGGGGATCGCGCTCTTCCCGGAGCTGGGGATCACGGGGTACAGCAACGACGACCTTTTCCAGCAGGACGCGCTGCTGGACGCGGCGGTGGACGCCATCGGGACGCTGGTGGAGGCGAGCGCGGAGCTGTGCCCGCTGCTGCTGGTGGGCGCGCCGCTCCGGTTCGAGGGGAAGCTCTTCAACTGCGCGCTGGTGATCCATCGGGGTGAGCTGCTGGGGATCGTGCCGAAGACGTACATCCCGAACTACCGTGAGTTCTACGAGAAGCGGCAGTTCACGTCGGGGCGGGACGCGGTGTCGCGGCACGTGTCGCTCCTGGGCCGGCGGGTGCCGTTCGGCCGGGACCTGATCTTCGACGCCAACGACCTCGCCGGTCTCTCGCTGCACGTGGAGATCTGCGAGGACCTGTGGGCGCCGGTCCCGCCGAGCACGTACGCGGCGCTGGCGGGCGCCACGGTGCTGGCGAACCTGTCGGCGAGCAACATCATCATCGGGAAGGCGGAGTACCGGAAGGACCTGTGCGCGGCGCAGAGCGGGAAGTGCATCGCGGCCTACATGTACGCGGCCGCCGGCCCCGGGGAGTCCACGACGGACCTGGCGTGGGACGGTCACGCGCTCATCTACGAGAACAACGAGCTGCTGGCGGAGGGGGAGCGGTTCAGCGACGAGCCGCACGTCCTCATCGCGGACCTGGACCTGGAGCGGCTGGCGCAGGACCGGATGCGGATGACCACGTTCAACGACGCCGTGGGCGACCACCTCCAGGGCGTGCGCGAGATGCGTCGGGTGCCATTCACCTTCGACCCTCCCGCCGGCACGATCCCGCTCGAGCGTCCCCTCGACCGGTTCCCCTACGTCCCGAGCGAGGCGCGGGAGCGGGACGCCCGCTGTTACGAGGCCTACAACATCCAGGTCCAGGGACTGACCCAGCGGCTCCGGGCCACGAAGATCGACAAGCTGGTGATCGGCGTCTCCGGCGGGCTCGACTCCACGCAGGCGCTCATCGTGGCCGCGCGGGCCATGGACCGGCTGGGCCTCCCCCGCTCCAACATCCTCGCCTACACCATGCCCGGCTTCGCCACGAGTGAGTCGACGAAGTCGAACGCGTGGAAGCTGATGGAGTCGCTGGGCGTGAGCGCGGAGGAGATCGACATCCGGCCGTCGGCGCGGCAGATGCTGGAAGACATTGGCCACCCGTTCGCGCGTGGCGAGGAGGTGTACGACGTGACGTTCGAGAACGTGCAGGCGGGCGAGCGGACGTCGCACCTGTTCCGACTGGCGAACCACCACGGCGGGCTGGTGCTGGGCACCGGCGACCTGAGCGAGCTGGCGCTCGGCTGGACGACGTACGGGGTGGGCGACCAGATGTCGCACTACAACGTGAACACGTCGGTTCCGAAGACGCTGATCCAGTATTTGATCCGGTGGGTGGTGGGCGAGGGGCTGTTCGACGACGCGACGAACGAAGTGCTCACGGCCATCGTGAACACGGAGATCTCGCCCGAGCTGGTGCCCGGTGCCCTGGAGGAGGGGGCGGAGGGCGATCACGCGGACGACGGTCCGTCGCAACGGACGGAGGAGAAGGTGGGGCCGTACGAGCTCCAGGACTTCCACCTCTATTTCGTGAGCCGCTACGGCTTCCGGCCCAGCAAGGTGGCGTTCCTGGCGCGCGCGGCGTGGAGCGACCGCGGACGCGGCCACTGGCCCGACACGATCCCGGAGGAGGGCCGGAACGAGTACGACCTGGCCACGATCAAGAAGTGGCTGGAAGTCTTCCTGTTCCGCTTCTTCCAGATCAGCCAGTTCAAGCGGAGCGCCATGCCGAACGGCCCGAAAGTGGGGTCGGGCGGGTCGCTGAGCCCGCGTGGCGACTGGCGTGCACCCAGCGATGCGAGCGCAACGCCGTGGCTGGAGGAGCTGCGGCGGAACGTGCCGTGAGCAGGAGGCAGGAGTAGGAGGCTGGAGTAGGAGGCAGGAGTAGGAGGCAGGAGTAGGAGGCCGCCCGGAAGATCCTACTCCTACTCCTACTCCTACTCCTGCCTCCTGCCTCCTAGAGGAAGGACCAGAGCGACGGGTCCACGGAGAGGATGACCACGCCGTCCCAGCGGTCGGTGCGGAGCGCGTAATCGAGGCGGATGACGTCGTGGAGCAGCCCCAGCCCGACACCCACGGAGGCGCGGGGCGAGCCGGTGTGGCGCGGGATCCATGGCTCGAGCTCCCCGGTCGCGGGCGCCGGGCCGCCATCGCCGTCGAAGGAGGACGGAACGGGCACCGGGCCGCCGGCGGTCCAGCCGATGGCGCCGAGCCCCCTCACGCGCAGCGCGCCGGGGACGATCGTCCGCCAGAGCGTCACGTCGGCCCAGGCCGCCTGCGCGCCGACATAGGCGTGGAAGGGATGACCCGGCAGGGTGTTCGGACCGCCGATGTACCAGAGCTGGTGCGGCGCCAGGGGCCCCGCGCTCACCGCGGCCGTGAGGCGGAGGTCGGCACCGGCGCTGCGCGCGCCGTCCGTCCAGCCCCATTCCGCGTCCAGCCGGCCCCGGAGGAACTCCCGCGGCTGATCGTCGGAGTCTCCGGAGAACACGCCCACCTGCAGGCTCGGGCGCAGCGACACCCTGGCCGGTCCCAGGGGGCGACCCCCTTCCCGGCTCCAGGCCGCGGCGATCTCGGTCCCGCTCTCCGCGGCCGGCACCGGGCGGAAGAGGCGTTCCTCGTCGCCGGGGGCGTGGGTGCGAGCCTGCTCGGCACGCTCCACGTACTCGACGCTGAGCTCCACGGCGGTCCGGCTCCGGCCCGCACCCCAGCGTCGGGCCATCGTGCCACCCGACGCCAGGACGAAGTCGCGGTAGTCACGGCCGAGCGCGGCCGCCGAAATGGAGGACAGCACACCGGCTGTGGCGGGCCTCAAGCCCAGCGCGCGTGGCCGGTTCAGGTAGGCCTCGGCGAAGAGGCGTGGGCGCGTATCGGGTCCGGCGGGGCGCCAGCCGATGCGACCCAGGGGCTCTCCGCTTCCCCACGCCCAGCCGCCGTACACGTACGCCTGGGACCGGCCGACCCCGAACGTGAGGCCGGCGCCGGTGACGAGCCCCTCGGCCCGGTCGAACCGCACTACGTCGGAGGCGGACGGCGCGAAGAAGCGCGTGCGCGGCACGCCGCGCAGGAAACGTTCTCGCAGGATGCGGCCGGTGATGGCATCCACGTCCACATCGTCCAGCGTGCCGGGCTCTGCTCCCTCGAGCCCCACGCTCGCGAACCCGTCATAGAGTCCCTCCTCGAACTCGTACTCCGCGAGCCGCTCGGGGCCAGCGGCCACGGCCACGGCGGGGCCGCGAAAGAACGTGGGCGGCAGGTCGGGATTCAGATCATAGTTCTGCACGCGGAGCGCACCGCGGATGACGGTTCCCACGTCCAGGTCGATCTCGGGGATCTCGCGCCTCACCAGCAGGCGCTGCTCCCGCGGCAGCCAGTACTTCCCTTCCCAGAGGGCGTTCTCCAGCATCACCTCCACCCGCTCGTTGCGGGGGTCGCGGTAGGAGGCGGGGGTGAAGGTGAAGGCGAGGCGGACCAGGTCGCCGCGCGCACGCTCGAGGTAGAGAGAGCCCACGAACCCGGGCAGCGAGAAGTCGCGGGGCCGCACCTGGATCTCGTACACGCGGATGGGGTCCGGCTGCCCCGGGAGCCGGATCGTGGTGGAGTCGCCGAGCCGGAAGTCGTAGAAGATGCGACCCTCGGCGGCAAGCGGGTGGATGACGTTCCGCACGTCCCGCCCCTCGCCCACCCGGATCACGTCATCGAAGCCGTTCTGGATGACCGTGTAGCGATCGAGATAGTAGCGGAAATCCTTGATCGGGAACTCCTCCGCCGATCGCATTCCCCGGATCACCTGCTTCACCCGGTCCGGTTCAGCCCAGTAGAGGTCGAGGGCCACCTGGTCGGCCCGGAGCAGCACGGGCTCCGGGTCGTCCTCCCGGTCAATGAAGAAGTAGATGTGGCCGGTGACATCGGCGCGGTAGCTCCGGAGCGAGGAGTCGGCCACCGGCTGCCGCCTGCGGGTGCGCGCGAGCGCCACGAGCTCCAGCGCACGCGGTCCGTTCCAGCCACTCGGGCCCGCGGGGAGCGGCGCGATCCGGCTGGTGTCCTGGGCGGAGAGGGGCGTTGGAGCGGCGGCACCCGCCAGAGAGATCACCAGCAACGCAGCGGACGCCAGGGTGGGGCGCAGGCGGTCACCGGGGCGGCGGAGGCGCTGCAGGAGAAGCTGCCGGAGAGGCTCGGGTGCGCGCGGCTGCGGTCGTCGCATGGTCAGCCTCGCTGGAAGATGCGGCTCCACACCCCGGCGGCGAAAAACAGGGCCGCGGCCAGGAGGACGATGGCGGCACCCGACGGCAGGTTGACGAGCCACGCGATCCAGAGGCCGCCCACCACGGAGATGAGGGCGAAGGCGATGGACAGGACGAGCATGCTACGGACGCCGGGCGCCAGCAGCTGAGCGGTGGCGGCCGGGATCACCAGAAAGGCGGAAACCAACACGATCCCCACCACCTTGATGGCGGAGACAATGGTGACCGCCAGGAGTGTGAGGAGCAGGTAGCGGAGACGAGCGGCGGGGAGCCCGGCCGCGCGAGCCGTCTCCTCGTCCACGCTGACGAAGAGGAGCTCCTTGAAGAAGAAGGTGGTGACCAGGAGTACGCCGCCCACGAGGATGCCGGCGAAGACCAGGTCCTGGTGCCCCACCAGGAGGATATTGCCGAAGAGGTACCCCAGGAGGTCCTGCCGATAGTCGGGGGTGCCGGCCATGAGCGCCACACCCAGCGCCATGGCGGTGGGAAAGAAGATGCCGATAGCGGTCTCCTCGGAGAGCTTGCCACGTCCGGTGGTGGCCCCGATCAACCACGCCACGGCGACGGAGAACCCGAGCGCGGCGACGAGCGGGTTTATGCCCAGGAGGACTCCGAGGGCCACGCCGCCCAGGGCGGCGTGGGATATCCCCACACCGACGAAGGCCATGCGTCGGAGCACGACGAAGAACGCGAGCACCGCGCAGCCCAGGCCGATGATGAGGCCGGCAAGGAGGGCGCGCTGCCCGAACTCGTAGGAGAGGAACTCGATCACTGGGCGTGCCGATGGACGTGGCCGTGCGGGAAGTCGTACACCTGGTCCAGCGTCTCGGACTGGAGCACCTGGGCGGGGGTACCCATGGCGCGTACAGTCCGGTCCACGAGCAGCACGGTGTCGGCGTGGCGGGCCACGACCTCTACGTCATGGGAAGCGGCCATGAGGGTGATCCCCTCCGTGCGCTGGAGGGTGCAGCAGGTGTCGTAGAAGCGGGCCTGGGCGGCGGGGTCCAGACCGGCGGTGGGCTCGTCGAGGAGCAGGAGCCGCGGCTCTGCCACCAGTGCCCGGGCGATGAGGGCGCGCCGCTGCTGGCCGCCCGAAAGCTCACCAAAGCGCCGATCGGCGGACGGCCCCAGGTCCACGCGCTCGAGGGCGCGGTGCGCCGCCGCCCGGTCCTTCGCCCCGGGACGCCGCCCCCAGCCGACATGCGGGTAGCGTCCCATGATCACCACGTCCTGGACCGAGAGCGGGAACTCCTGCGGGACGCCGGTGGTCTGCGGGACGTACCCGATCCTGTGTCCCCGCGAGCCCGGGCTCTGGCCCAGGACCCGGATCACGCCGGAGCGCGGCTTCCGCAGGCCCAGGAGCAGCCGGAGGATGGTGGTCTTGCCCGCACCGTTGGGGCCGATGAGGGCGGTGAAGGTCCCCTCCCTCACGTCGAAGCTCACGTCCTCCAGCACCTGACTGCGCCCGTAGCGAAATGACACCCCGTCGAAGACGATGGCCATGGCCCCGTCCGCGCGGCTCCCGCCGTCGTTCTCGGGCCGCGCCATCACTTCGCCGCTCCGAGGGCGCGGGCGAAGGCACGAGCGTTGAAGCGCATGAGCGAGAGATAGTCTTCGCGGCCGGGCATCGACGCGCCGCCCACGGGATCGGCGACCTCGACGCGCGCGCGCAACTCGCTGGCCAGGGCGTCCACACCGCCGCGGCCCAGCTGCGGCTCGGCGATCACGGCGGACACCTGCCGGGCCCGCGCCTCGTCCACCAGCCGCGCCAGCGCCCGGGTGGCGATCTCGCGGCCGGGCGCAGCGTGCACCACCCCCGCGGGGATCAGGTCATAGCGCTCGGCGAAGTACACCCACGCCGGGTGTGCGGAGACGAAGCGGCGGGAGGGCGCGTGGGCGAGCATGGCGCGGATCTCCGCGTCCAGCGCGGTGAGGGAGTCGGCGTACGCCGCAGCGCGGCCGCGGATCGCGGCGGCGGAATCGGGCTCGAGCTGCACGAGCGCCTCCGTCAGCGCGGGAGCAGGATGTCACGAACGCGGATCGGATCGAGCCAGACGTGGGGGTTGTCGGCCACGAGCTCCATCCCCTCTGTGAACACTACCGTGGGGATCCCGGTGGGCGCGCCGACCCAGGCGTCGGCGGCGCCACCGGCACGCACCAGCAGGTCGGCGGCCGCGATCGCCTCGGCGTCGCGAGGAGTCGCTTCGTACGTGTCGGGATGCGCACCCGGCGGCAGCAGCGTGTGGACGCTGACGTGCGCCCCCGCGACTGCCTGGACCACGCTCGCCAGCGGGTGGAGCGTGGCCACGACGGCCGGACCGGTAGCGGTTTCGGCGGGAAGATCATCCCTTCCACAGGCCGTCAGCAGGGCCGGAAGCAGAAGGATCAGCGCTAGAATTCGCATGCGTGGTGATGATAGACGTCGTGACACCCACGGGGAAGCCCTTGCCGGAACGCCTCCGAACCCGGACTTTTCAGGCGCATGTCAGATGTACCCCCCCAACACCGTCACAACCAGGAGGCAGTAATGGGTCGATTCCCACTGCGACCCCTCGCACTCGGGCTGATGATAGCCGGGAGCGCTTCTCCCGCGTTCGCCCAGGTTTCCAGCGTTTACAACCTGAAGGAGATGCCATGAGACGACGTCTCGTCCTCGCGAGTGCCGCGCTCGTTGCGGCCACCCTCGCCTCCTCGCCCGCGTCCGGGCAGGGGTCGGCGGTCATGACCCACAGCTCGTGCGCGACGGCCCTGGGTGGCGCGGGGGTCGCGTCCCCGTGCGACGACGGGTCGGCAGTGCTGTTCAGTCCGGCGGCGATTGCGACCCAGCCGGGCGTGGTGGGCGCAGGGCTGACGGCCATCACGTCGGATGGCGCGTTCACGTACGACTACACGGGCGAGCGGATCGAGCGGGAGCAGGCCACCACGCCCGTGCCGTTCGGGTTCGCGACGTACCGCTTCGGCGAGCGGCTCGCGGCGGGGATCGGGGTCTTCGCGCCGTACGGGCTGGGGCTGGACTGGCCGGATACGTTCGAGGGCCGGTACAGCAGCTACGACACCGCGCTGCGGAACATCTACATCCAGCCCACGCTCGCCTACCGCGTCAGCGACATGTTGGCGGTGGGGGCCGGCGTGGACTACGTGCGGGCGTCCATCGACATCAACCAGCGGGCTGACCTGGCGACGACGGGGGTCCCCGGCGCTCCGGCCGGGATCACGTTCGGGAACCTGGGCGTCCCGCTCATGACCGACTTCGCCGACATCGGCCTCTCGGGCGACGGGACCGGGTTCGGCTTCAACGCCGGCGCCGTCCTGGAGTTGTCGCGCTTCTCCCTCGGCGTGCGCTACATGAGCGAGGTCGAGATCGACTACTCGGGCACGGCCGAGTTCCGACAGATCCAGACGGGGCTCATCCTGCCAAACGGTGTGCCGGTGGATGCGGCTTTTCAGCCGCAGTTCCTCCCGGATTCGGCGCTGGCCACCCAGGGGATCGAGACGACGCTCACGCTCCCGGCCCAATTCGTCATCGGCGCGGCGGTGCGGCCGATCGAGCGGTTGAAGCTCCAGGTCGACTACCAGTGGACCGAGTGGTCGGTGTTCGACGAGGCGGGGATCGATTTCGAGAACGCGACGGCCCAGGACCAGGTGCTGGTGCTGGACTACCAGAACGCCAGCACGTATCGCTACGGCGCCGAATTCGCCGCCACGGATGCGCTGGCGCTGCGCGCGGGGTTCATCTACAACACGGCGGCCGAGAAGGAGTTTTCCGTCACTCCGCTCCTCCCCGAGGCCGAGCGCAACTACTACTCGGTGGGGCTGGGCTACCGGTTCAACCGGGCGCTCGCGATCGACGTGGGCTACCAGCTCGTCGACCAGTCTGACCGGCGCGGGCGCGTCCGTGGGCGGGCCCCCGGCCTGGACCCGTCGGACCCGGCCGACCTCGCCACCCTGCGCGCCCTGAACGTGGGAGTGTACGAGGCGGAGGCGAGCGTGCTGAATGCGACAGTGTCGTACCGCTTCGGCGTGCGCTGAGCGCCGCCAAAGAGGTCCATCGATGATATCTACGGAGAGCCTTTCCATGAGACGTATACGCTTTCGCCTCCTTCTCGCCCTGATCGTTCTGCCGCTGATGGCGGCCTGCGCCGACGAGGACCAGACGCCGCTCGGGCCCGTCACGCCGACGCTGCCGGAGCCGGGCGGCGCGCTGTTCGAGCGCTACGTGGCGCTCGGAAACTCCATCACGGCCGGCTACCAGGCGGGCGGCATCGTCGCCCCGCTCCAGGCGCAGTCGTACGCGGCGATCCTGGCGCAGAAGGCCGGGCTCGAGATCGGCACCGGCTTCTACCTCCCGCTGCTCGTCGGCCCCGGCTGTCCGCAGCCGTTCGTGGCGCCGCTCACGCCCGCCCCCGCCGCGCCAGCCGGATCGCCGTGCTTCCTCGTGAACCCGCTCCCCGAAGGTCCGGTCGGGCGGAATCTGGCCGTCCCGGGCGCGCTGATCGAGGACCTGTTCACGGTGCCGCAGAACTCCACGCTCCCGCTGTACCGGCTCATCACGAGGGGTGAGCCGCAGGTGCAGGTGATGGAGGACTCCGACCCCAGCTTCGTGTCGGTCTGGGTCGGGAACAACGACGCCCTCGCGGCCGCCGTGGGCGGCGTGCTCGGTCCGCAGAGCGCCGGCGGCGACTCGACCCTCACGCCGCTCTCCGACTTCCAGGCCCGCGTGGACGCCCTGGCGCAGGAGATCGACGCTGCGGGTGCGCAGGGCGCCGCGCTGATCGGCGTGGTGGACGCCGTCCTGGCCGCGCCGATCCTCCAGCCGGGCGCGTACTTCTTCCTCGCGCGCGACGCGACCGGGAACTTCAACGGGAAGCCGGTCAACAACAACTGCTCGCCCGTCACCGCGCTGGGCCAGCCGAACCCCCTCGCCGCGAACATGGTTTCGTTCCAGGTGGTGGGGGTCGCCAGCTTCCCGGAGATCAACTGCGACCCGAACGCCTACCCCGTCGGGGATCCGCGCCGGGGCGTCTACCTGCTCGATACCTCCGAGCAGGTGGTGGTCCGTACCCGCATCGCCGCCTACAACGCGGCCCTCGCGGCCGCCGCGGACGCCAACGGCTGGGTCTACGTAGATCCGAACGCGGTGGTGGCCCCCTACCTCCAGGCGCAGGACGCGCAGGGGCGCTTCCAGTTCATCCGCAAGTGCCAGCTCCTCGCCTCGGCCGCCACGCCGGCGGCGTTCCAGCAGGCCGTGGTCCTCTCCTGCCCGGTGCCGAACTCGGGCGCGACGGAGCCGTTCGCCGCGCCCGGCTTCTTCGGCTCGCTGATCTCGTTCGACGGCGTGCACCCGTCGGGCGCGACCCACGTGATCATGGCCAACGCCCTCGCCGCGGCCATCAACGCGGAGTACGGCACCGCGCTGCCGACGAACTGACGCTCCGCGGCGGCGCCCGCTGTTCGCCTCCCCCGCCGCGCGCTCGCGCCGGCGGGAGAGGGCGGGCGGCGGCACCGTGTCGCCAGCGATTCCCTGATGGGGCCGGGGGTCGTCAGCGGAAGGAGACGGTGAAGCCGGTGCGGACGAGGACGTCATTGCGCTCCACGACGTCAGGGAGGCGGGTGTCGCCGCCGTGGACGTCCTGTTCCGACTGCACGACGACGGCCGCCTCCCGCAGACCGCCAGTCGCTCCAGTGTCGGCGAATGGAAGGGGGATCCGCCAGTCCTGGCGGCCGTCCCATAGGGATTTGCCCGACCCGGATCGCGACCATCTCCCTACTGACAGGCGGCGGCCCGACCGGCTACTTTGGCTCTCATGCGTCCCTCGAAAAGAACTGGGTGATCGCATGCGCCTGATTCACGTTGTGACCGCGTTCCTCGCCGGGATCCTCGTGGCCTGTAGCCACTCCCCCGGACCCGTCCCTCTCTCGGGCCCCCCCGCCGACGTTGCCGCTCTCGAGGGGCAGTGGGCCGGCCAGTACCATTCCTACGACAGCCCGAGCCGATCCGGCACCATCTACTTCCGCCTGGACGCCGGGCAGGACACCGCCCGCGGCGACGTGCTCATGAGGGTGGGCGGGCGCGAGACCGTGGACGCCATACCCCACCCCGACCCCTGGGCGACGGTGGCCCCGGATAAGATCCTCACCGTCACTTTCGTGCGGGCGGCGGGGACCACGGTTTTCGGCCGCATGGACCCGTACCCTGACCCCGTCTGCGGCTGCGAGCTCTCAACCGTGTTCACCGGTCGCATCACCGAAGACCACATCGAGGGGACGTACACCTCCGAGCACGTCAACGGCGGAGACCGGAGCACCGGCCGGTGGCGCGTGATCCGGACCCGCCGATAGAGCGTTGTCTGAGAGGTGGGGCGTGGGGAAGTAGCTCGTCGAGCGCCGGCATGATTGACGCCCCCTCGGTTTACCGACCGCCCCGCCGGCCCCGAGGACCGGGCAAGAGCGCTATTCGACCCACGGCACCCGCTTCAGGCGCTGAGCCGCTCCGCGACCTCCGTCTGCTCGATCCGGACCGCCACCTCCGAGCCGTGCACCAGCGTGTTGTGCGCCGGGCAGCTCCGCGCCACGCGTTCCAGCATGGCCGCGTACTGCTCCGGGATCTCCTGCTCGAGCACCACCCGGACATCGAACCGACCGACACGGCTCGGGTTCCTCGCACCCAGCTGCTCCACCTCCACCCGCATGCCCTCGTAGGGCAGTCCGCGGGAATGGCAGAACTGCTGCACGTACAGCGCAACGCAGGTTCCCACCGACGCACCCAGCAGCTCCAGCGGCATGGGCCCCTGGTCCTGACCGACGCCGGCCGGCTGATCCACGATGAGGGTGTGTCCACGGATCTGGGTGGCGAACTTCGTCCCCCCCTGGTGAGTAACGACCATCGGCTGGTGCGGCATGACGGCTCTCCTCTTGGCGGTAATATAACTGTGTGACGATGCAGTATAACACCGCGGCCCGCGCCAGGTTCCCCGCTACTGGTACTGGATGTAGACGGGCGCGGGATCCAGCTCCAGAATCTCCTCGGGGGTCATGAGTCGCGACCCCCCTTTCAGGTCGTTCTTGAAGAAGAGCTTGAAGCCGAGGAACTGGTCGGCTTCGGGGGCCACGATGTCCCTGTAGGCGTGGCGCTTCTGGGAGGGTGGACCCCAGCCATCCATGTTGATGACGACCTGCACGCGTGGGTCCCGCCGGATCCTCTCTGCACCCAGGATCATGTTCTGTGTGAAGCGGTGCACGACGAGGACCTTGGGAGGGAGGTTGTGCTCATCCACGATGTCGGCGAGGAAGTCGATGGCGAAATTGATGTCGTCGGCGGTCATGGAGCCGATCTGACGTCCGGGGCGAACGCCGGGAGGCATGTTCCACTCGGGGTCGAGGGCGAGATGGACGTCGGGGCGAGCGAGCCATTTCCGGAGCCGGGGCAGCTCGCGGCGGACGGAGCTCTGTGCCGGCTGGATATCGAGGAATACGAGGGCGTCCCGGCGGTCAGCCCATTCGAGGACGCTCTCGATGCGCCGGGAGGGCATCTGTATGCGGTAGAGGCTATCGGGGCCGGGGTCGCCGGCGGCCATGACGGCGATCATGTGGAGGGCTGGCCGCACGGGCCTGGAAGGGTCAGCTCGCCGCCAGGCGGCGACCTCGCGGTCGAGGCGGGCGAGCATCTGATCGGGCGGCAGCTCGCCCAGGATGCCCATGCGAGCGGATGCGGGGTTCCCGTAAAAGGCGACCACGCGCTGCCGGGGCAGCACGGCGCCGGGCAGGACGGGCACCGGCTGGCGCGACACGGCTGCGCGCGCCGCCGCCGCTTCGCGCCTCTTCCTCTCCCGCTCCCTCTCCCTCTCGCGCTCGCGCTCCCTCCGCCGTTCGGCCTCGGGATCGGGACGGGGCTCCGGCGCGGCCGTATCGGGCCGGACGGGCTCGATGGCGACCGGTGCTCCGACCGGCTCCCCCGTCCGACCGGCTGCGGCGGTATCCGCCGGTATCGGCGTCGGCGCCTCCACCGTCTCCCTGCCGCACGCCGACAGCGCGATCGCCGCCAGCACGACTCCGCTCTTCATGTTCATCGACCGTCCCGCTCCACCAGAGTTTATCCAGGATCCCGTTGTACACCGCTGCGACGTAAGGGTAGCAACAATTGGGCGAATGGGACCTGTACGGCCAGGATGATGATCGCGGTCTGGGGGGAGCGGCTGCTGGAGCGCTCCGGATGGATGGGGGCGTTAGGCGGGTCGCGCCGGGCTGTGAAGCTGGCGCGAAACCGGCTGTGTGATAACGTTACGGCGGTGTGGCCGGGGTCCGTGGCACCTCGGCCACAGGGCGAGTCCACTGATGCATGCGTGGCGGAGGAAGAGATGGGAGACGGGACGGGAGCCCCCCTGACGTCGGAACTGATGGAGCTCGTGGCGGAGCGCTTCAAGGCTCTGGCCGAGCCGGCGCGGCTGCAGATCCTGCAGTCGCTGCGCAGCGGTGAGCGCACGGTTTCGGAGCTGGTGGAGAGCACGGAGTTGGGGCAGGCGAACGTCTCGAAGCACCTGCAGCTCCTGCACGCCCTCGGCTTCGTGGAGCGGCGTAAGGAGGGGCTGTACGTGCATTACCGCCTGGGCGGCGAGGACATCTTCCGGATGTGCGACCTCATGTGCGGCCGCATCGAGGAGGAGGCCGAGCGCCGGCGGAATATGCTCCGGGGGCGATAGCCGCCCCCCTCGACCCGCGAGCCCCCGGTCCCACAATCCCGCCATTCCGCGTCGATCCTGAGCGAAATCTGCGTAAGCCCTTCCACTGTACCCGCGGGGCGGCGGCTGTCGGGATTTTCCCGGCGCCTCTCGCGGGAGTGTCCCGACAGCGCGCTCCGTGTGCCCTCCTGATTATCCACGGCGTCGGCGGCCGGGGTGGAGTGAGGGCCACGCTGCCGATATGTTGTGCGACTGGGGGCGGGTGACCACGAGGCATGCTGCGCGAATACACCGGATGGAGGAAGGCCTGTATGGAGACGGAACGGTATCTGGAAGAGGCGGAGCGCTACAGCGCCCATAACTACCACCCGCTGCCGGTGGTGCTGACGCGAGGCGAGGGGATCTGGGTGTGGGACGTGGAGGGGAACCGGTACCTGGACATGCTGTCGGCCTACTCGGCGGTGAACCAGGGCCACGCGCATCCGAAGATCGTCCAGGCGCTCATCGACCAGGCCCGGCGGCTGCCGCTGACTTCCAGAGCGTTCCACAACGACCGCATGGGCCCTTTCCTGAAGCGGCTGTGCGAGGTGACCGGTTTCGAGCAGGCGCTCCCCATGAACACGGGGGCGGAGGCCGTGGAGACAGCGATCAAGGCGGTGCGGAAGTGGGGCTACGACGTGAAGGGGGTTCCCGCCGGTGAAGCCGAGATCATCGTGTTCAGCGGCAATTTCCATGGCCGCACGACGACCGTGATCAGCTTCTCGTCGGAGGAGCTGTACAAGGAGGGCTTCGGCCCGCTCACGCCGGGCTTCACGATCCTGCCGTACGGTGATATCGAGGCGGTGCGCGAGGCGATGAGCGACCGAACGGTGGGTATTCTCGTGGAGCCGATCCAGGGCGAGGCGGGCGTGGTCGTCCCGCCGGAAGGCTTCATGGAGGGGCTCCGGGAGCTGTGTGATGAGCACGGTGCAGCGCTGATTGCGGACGAGATCCAGACGGGCCTCGGCCGGACCGGCCGGATGTTCGCGGTGGAGTGGTCGGGTGTGCGGCCGGACGTGCTGATCGTGGGCAAGGCGCTGGGCGGCGGCGTGTACCCGGTCAGCGCGATCCTGGCGGACCGCGAGATCATGGAGGTCTTCACCCCCGGCACACACGGCTCCACCTTCGGCGGCAACCCCACGGGAGCGGCCGTGGGACTGGCGGCACTGGACGTGCTGGTGGAGGAGAAGCTCACGGAGCGGGCCGACGAGCTGGGCCGCTGGTTCATGGACGAGCTGAGAAAGATCGACTCTCCCGTGATCAAGGAGGTTCGCGGACGGGGTCTTCTGATCGGCGTCGTGCTGAACGGGCCCGCACGGCCGTACTGCGAAGCGCTCCAGGAGCGCGGGATGCTGGCGAAGGAGACGCACGAAAACGTGGTACGTTTCGCACCGCCGCTGGTGATCAGTCGGGAGCAGCTGGAGGCGGTGCTGCCAGCGATCCGAGAGGTGCTGAGCCAGGAGTTGGCCGCCGCACCAGCCTGAAGGTCCAGGGCCGCGGGGAGCGCTGCTCCCCGCGGCCTGTTCACGCAACCCAACGAACGGTCACGAATGGGTACCAACCCGCACGCGGGCAGCCCGTGAAGCTGCCTGACCTGCCGTCCCGCCCCACGGCTCGGGTGCAGAGCTGGCTCGAGCACCCGGTCCTCCGGGTCCTCCTGGTCGTGGCGCTGCTGTACGCCTTCCTGGTGGGGGTGAACGGCCTCGGCAGCGGCTTCGAGCTCCTCAGTGGCGACGTCCTGGACACCTTTTTCGCGGCCACCGAGAACCCCTTCATCGGGCTGATGGTCGGGATCCTCGCCACCACGCTCATGCAGAGCTCGTCGGTGACCACATCGCTGATCGTCGGGCTCGTGGCCGCGCCGGACAACCCGCTCCCGGTGGCCACCGCGATCCCCATGGTCATGGGTGCGAACATCGGGACCACCGTGACCAACACCATCGCCTCTCTGGCCCACATGGGTTGGAAGGAAGAGTTCCGGCGAGCGTTCGCCGTGGCCACGGTGCATGACTTCTTCAACTACATCGCGGTTCTGCTGCTGCTCCCGCTGGAGCTGGCGACGGGCTTCCTGGAAAAGAGCGCCCACGCGCTGGCGGGCGCGCTGGGCGGGTTCGGCGGTGCGCAGTACGAGAGCCCGATCAAGGGTGCGATCAAGGCGGGCGGCGCGCCCCTGAAAGAGCTGGTGCACCTGGTTGCGCCCACCGATCACTGGGCGGCGCTGGGATACATCCTGTTGAGCGCGCTCATTATCTTCGTGAGTCTCATGGCGATCGTGTCGGTCATGCGATCAGCGATGAAGAGCCGGATGGAGCGCCTGGTGTCGAAGGCGTTCGAGAACAACGTGCTGATCGCCATGATCGTGGGGGTGGTGGCGACGGTCATGGTGCAATCGAGCTCCATCACCACGTCGCTTCTCGTGCCGCTCGCGGGAGCGGGCGTGCTCTCGCTCGCGCAGGCGTTCCCGATCACGCTGGGCGCGAACGTGGGAACCACGGTGACGGCGCTCCTGGCGGCGCTCGCGGCCACGGACGAGAACGCGGCCGCAGGTCTGACCATCGCCCTGGTCCACCTGCTCTTCAACGTGACGGGGATCCTGTTGATCTATCCGGTCCCCAGGATTCGGAGAATTCCCCTGGACGCGGCCCGGAAGCTGGCCGACGTGGCGGCCCGCTCCAAGATCCTCGCGATCCTCTATGTGGTCGTACTTTTCTATGGTGTCCCGGCGCTGTTCGCGATCCTGGGCCGAGCTTTCGGGTAGGAGGTTACATGCTTCGTGAACTGCTTTCCCTGTTCCGGTCGAACGACCCCATCGCGGAGATGGGGACGAACTTCACCAGGATGCTCGAGCTGGCCACCGAGCTCACGCTCAATGCCGGCCGGTACTTCTTCGATGGCCCGCCCACACCGGACGAACGAACGTCGGTGTCCACGCGGGACGTGCAGCTGAACAAGATGGAGCGGCGCCTCCGCAAGCAGGTGATCACGCACCTGGCGCTGGGCGAAGGTCAGGCGGACGCCGCCTACGGTCTGCTCCTCATGAGCCTCGTGAAGGACGTGGAGCGGATCGGCGACTACTGCAAGAACCTGGCGGAGGTATACGACGACGGCGGCGGCCCCCTCCCCGACGACGAAAACGCCGCCGAGTTGAGCGAGATCCGCGCGGTGGTGGAGGAATCGCTGTCGCTCACCGGGCGGGTGTTCAGCACCTCGGACACCGAAACGGCACTGGACCTGATCCGCCGGGGTCGGGAGGTGAACCGCCGCTGTGATGCGCTCGTCAAGCGGGTGGCCGGCAGCGAGTACGGGGCTGCGTCCACCACCACCCTGGTGCTCGGCGCGCGCTACTACAAGCGGGTGGAGTCACACCTCCTGAACGTGCTCTCGGGCGTGGTCATGCCGCTGCACAAGCTCGACTACTACGACGAGCGCGCCCTCCCGGGCGGCGGCGACGACGGCGAGGACGACTAGCACGAACGGTCGCTGCGCTCCCTGTCGTACGGTCGCTGCGCTCCCTGTCGTACGGTCGCTGCGCTCCCTATGGAACGCTTCGCTGCGCTCGCTATCGAACGCTTCGGCCTTCGGCCTGGCTATCGGGCTGGCTTCGCTCTCACCGGCCGGCACGACCGCCTCAGACGTCGAAGTACAGCCCCACCTCGTAGGGGTGCGGGCGCGCGCGCACGGCCATCACCTCCTTCTCCCGCTTGGTTCGGATCCAGCGCTCGATCAGCTCTTCGCTGAACACTCCGCCCTCCGTTAGGAAGGCGTGGTCGGCGGCGAGGGCATCGAGGGCGTCCTCCAGGGTGGTCGGGAGCTGGCCGATCTGCGCCACCTCCTGGGAGGAGAGCGAGAAGACGTCCGCGTCGATGGGTCCGAAGCCGTGCTCGGACGGGTCGATCTTCCGACGGATCCCATCCACGCCGGCCATGAGCTGGGCGGCCATGGAGAGGTAGATGTTGCCTGTGGCGTCCGGGGGTCGGAACTCCATCCGCACGGCGTCGGGGGCGGTGGCGTACTTGGGGATGCGAACGGCGGCGCTGCGGTTGGCGAGTGAGAAGAAGGTGCGAACGGGCGCCTCGAAGCCGGGGACGAGCCGTCGGTAGGAGTTGGTGCTGGGGTTGGTGATGCCCAGGAGCGCGGGCGCGTGGAGCAGGAGGCCCCCGATGTACCAGCGGGCGGTGTCGCTCAGCAGTCCGTAGCCGTCCGGGTCGTAGAAGAGGTTCCCGCCGGCGTGGGTGAGCTGCTGGTGGAAGTGCATCCCGCTCCCGGCCTCGCCGAAGAGCGGCTTGGGCATGAACGTGGTGGTCTGGCCGTGCTGGTGGGCGGTCATCTTGGCGACGTACTTCACCAGCATGCCCATGTCGCCGGCGTCGACGATCCCGGCGAGGGGGATCTCCAGCTCGACCTGTCCGGGTCCGCCCACCTCGTGGTGGTGGTACTTCACCGGGACCCGCATGGCCTCGAGGTGGATCGAGATCTCGGAGCGGAGGTTGAAGAGCCGGTCGCGGGGCGGTATGGCGTGGTACCCGCCGCCCACCGGTATGACGTGGCCCTGCCCGCCGTTCGCCAGCGACCATTCGGCCTCGGCGGAGTCCACGCGGTACGAGGCGCGGTTGGGGCCGTTGTCGATCCGGACGTCGTCGAAGACGTAGAACTCGAACTCGGGGCCCCACAGGCTGGACGCGCCGTCCACCGTGCTGCGCAGGAACGACTCGGCGCGGGCCGCGGTGTTGCGCGGGTCGTGGGGGTAGGGCTCCTTGGTGTCCGGCTCCATGGCGTAGCAGATGAAGCTGAGGGTCGGCTCGTCCCAGAACGGATCCATGGCGCCGGTGGCCAGGTCGGGCACGAGGACCATGTCACCGGACGCGACGCTTCGGAACCCGACGCTCGAGCCGTCGAAGCCGACGCCCTCCTCCATCACCGTCTCGTCGAACTGCGCGGCCGGCAGGGTCACGTGGTGCCAGCGGCCCCACAGGTCGACAAACTTGAGATCCACCATGCGCGAGCCGGAGTCTTCGATGTGCCGGCGAGCATCAGCGAAATCGTTGAACATGTGCTTCTATCCCTTCCGCGTTCGGCCATGACCGACGCGCCGTTTCCGTTGAGTGCCGGGGCGCCCGGACGGGGCGCGGACCGGGAAGGGAAAGTACAGGTGGGGAATTGCGGGGGCCACATGGCTCCGGGAGCACCCGGGCATCGGCCCCGGCAGCGGCGTCAGCGCTCCTCGTCGGGAGTGGTATGGAGGGAGTCGGAGTCGGGGGGTCCGTTCTCCCGGATCAGCGTCTCCAGGAGGTCGCCGGTCCGCTCCAGCTCCTCCATCCGGAGTGTGTGCCGCTTGAGCTGGCGGTCGCCCAGGCCGCGCTCGCGGGCGCGCTCGACCAGGAGCCCGGTGAGCGCGGTCTCCTCACGCAGCGCCCGGAGCGCCGACTCCAGCAGGTCGTCGCGCCGGGTCGCCTGCTCGTCCATGAGCGTCTCGGGACCGAAGAGGTGCCCGATGCGGCAGACGAACTCGGTGAGCCCGTGCTCGTCGACCTCCCAGAGCGCGCCGTTGCACTCCGGGCAGGTGAAGCCGGAGGCGGCGTTGACGGGATGGGGGGTGTCCGGGTCACGAATGTTCATCGAGGACTCCTTTCCCTGGTCGGTCAGCTCATCGGGTGTGGGCGCCGCCACTCCCGCCGGGGGCCGCGTGATGCGGGTGAGGAGCGGGGGCAGCTCGGCGATGCCCACGGTATGGTCGGGGTCCAGGAACTCGAGGGCGGAGGCCGGCATGCCGGGGAACGCGGCGTCCTCGGGGTCCTGAACGATGGTGGTGCCCCCCGCCCGCTCCACCGCGAGGAGGCCGGCCGTCCCGTTGTCCAGCATGCCCGTCAGGACCACGCCCACCACGCGCGGGCCGCGGCACGCGGCGGCCGAGCGGAAGAGCGGGTTCACCGCGGGTCGGGTCCGGTTCTCCTTGGGCCCGCGGCTCAGGTGGACATGCCCCGGCCGTACGAGCAGGTGGCGATCGGGAGGCGCCACGTAGACGTGGCCGGGTCGGGTCGGCTCCCCGTCCTCCGCGAAGCTGGCGGTGAGGGGCCCCGCGCGATCCAGGATCTGCGCCAGGAAGGAGACGCCCTTCGGGGCGGTGTGAACCGCCACGAAGATGGAGGCGGGGAAATCGCCGGGGAGCGAAGACAGGAGTCTCCGCAGCGCCGCCACGCCCCCCGCGGAGGCGCCAATCACGACCGTGTCCCTGTGGACCTTGCTGCTGTGGATCATCGTCCTCCGATCCTGTCATGGGTTTCCGGCCGTGTGCCGGACGCCTCAGACGTCAGCAATCTCCGCTCCACCCGCTCGGCTCGACCGGGTGGGAGCGCGCGGGCGCGGCCCGGGTTCAGCGGCGGAGAGAATCAGCCAATCAGGGGGAGGGCGGCGCGGCCGGATTCCGCCAGTCGCAGGAGGAGGTCCGCGATCTCGCGGGGGGGCAGCACCGCGTCCGCGAGACCGGCCGCCACCACCGATGCGGGCATCCGCTGCGTCCCGGCCGTCACCGGGTCCTGGACGACCACGACGCCACCCGCCCGGCGGACGGCGCGCGCTCCCGGCGTGCCGTCATCCCCGCCGCCGCTCAGGATGACCGCCACCACGCGCTGGTCGTAGACCCTGGCCGCCGATTCCATGACCGGGTCGAGGGCGGAAGCGACGAAGTGGGGGCGGCCGCCGCGGAACGAGACGGCGCCGTCGGGCTCCAGCACGAGGTTGCGATCGGGCGGTGCCACGAGCACGCGGCCGGGCCGCGCCTCGGAGCCGTCCGTGGCGTCGACCACGTCCAGCGCCGTGGACCTGCGGAGGATTCCGGAAAGGACGCTGGGCATGTCGGGCACCCGGTGCAGCACCACCGCGATCGCCGCCGGGAAGGAGGCGGGCAGACCCGCGAGGACAGTCCGCATGGGGCCCAGCGCTCCGGCCGACCCGCCGATCACCACCATCGCGAACGGTCGGGGAGGAGCGGCCTGACGAGTCTGGCTCATGGGGTCCCACGCGGGAGGGGGACGGGGGCGGCCGCCGGCACCCGACCGGCGATGCGGCACGTCTGCCTCGCCCCCGCTCAATGTGGCACCCTTCCGGCCGCGGCGCGAGCGGCACGAACTCCAGGATGAGTCAGCCGTCGCGGTCGCGCCGCAGAGCCCGCTCCTCCAGCTCACGCTGGTCCTCGTGCGTGCGGCGCGCCTTCTCGTCCAGCATGTGCGCCTGCTCCGCCAGATCCGTGGCGCGCGCGTGCAGGTGGTGCGCTCGCTCCTCCGCCCGCGCACCCTGCTCCCGGGCCGTCGACAGGATCCCGGCCGCCTCCGTCGAGCCCAGCCGAGCGGCGGCCCGCCGCTGGAGCTCCGCCACCGCTTCTTCCAGCGCGTCCAGACGCTCTTCCACCGATCGCTGCGACATCTCGCCTCCCCTGGTTCGCTCCCGTGCCCGCTGCCAGCATGCACAGCGCGCACCAAGCGGGCGCCGTGATGGCCGCGGAATGGCCGCGTCGAGGGGCGGGCGCGGGGGGAGGATACAGATTGACACCCATGGTGCGGACGGACATGTTTCGACGTACGGGGCGCCGCTCTCGGGGCCCCGACCCGCTCTACCTGTGCGACGACAATGGCGCGCTCTTCCGGGGTCCCTTTTCCTGCACCCAAGCAGCACCCATGAGCAGCAGCGAAGCGCAGTGGACGGCTCTCCTCGCGTACATCAACGAGCAGCGGGGGGTCGACCTCAGGGACTACAAGAGCACCACGCTCGGCCGGCGGTTCGAGAAGCGGCTGCAGGCGACCGGATGCGAGGACCACGGCCAGTACCTGGATCGGCTGCAGGCGTCGCCGGACGAGTTCGACGCGCTGCTCGATTCGCTCTTCATCAACGTGACCTCGTTCTTCCGCGATCCGGAAGCGTGGGAGGCGCTGCGCGCGAACCTGTCGGAGCTCCTGGACCCATCGTCGGATCGCCCGCTCCGTGTCTGGTGCGCGGGGATCGCCAGCGGCGAGGAGGCGTACACGGTGGCCATGGTGCTGGCGGACATGCTGGGGATGAAGGCGCTGCGGGAGCGGGTGAAGATCTACGCCACGGACGTGGATGAGGGCGCGCTGGTGCAGGCGCGGCAGGGGTCGTACACCGCGGCGCAGGTGGAGGAGGTGCCGGAAGCGCTGCGGGAGCGCTACATGGAGCCCGACGGGGAGCGGTTCACGTTCGTGCCCGAGCTGCGCCGCACGGTGATCTTCGGCCGGCACGACCTGCTGAAGGACGCCCCCATCTCGAAGCTCGACCTGCTGGTGTGCCGGAACACGCTCATGTACTTCAACCGATCCGCGCAGGACCGGATCCTGGCGCGCTTCCACTTCGCGCTGGGGCCGGGCGCGCTGCTGCTGCTGGGCACGGCCGAGATGATGCTGAGCCGGCGGCACCTGTTCCAGCCGGTGGAGAACGGCGTGCGGCTGTTCCGGAAGACGGACGAGCTGTCGCTGCGCGACCGGCTCAGCCTCATGAAGGACGGGGACCCGGACGGGGTGCAGGAGGCGGACGTGGCGGAGCAGGTCGAGCTGCGGGACCTGGCGTATCAGGCGTCGCCGATCCCGCAGATCCTGGTGGACCGGGCGGGTACGCTCGCGCTCGCGAACGAGGCGGCGCGGGAGCAGCTGGGGATCTCGACCGCGGACATCGGCCGCCCGTTCCAGGACGTGGAGATCTCCTACCGTCCCGTGGAGCTCCGGTCGCACATCGAGCGGGTGTTCGGGGAGGGAGACGCGGTGCGGCTGGAGGGAGTGGCGAGGCTCTTCCCGGATGGCCGCTCATCGTTCCTGAACATCGAGGTGCAGCCGCTCCGGGACACGCAGGAGGGTAAGACGGCGATCGCCGCGAGCATCTGCTTCACCGACGTGACGCGGGTGCACGAGCTGAACGCGCAGCTGGAGCAGTCGCGCGACGAGCTGGAGACCGCGTACGAGGAGCTCCAGAGCACGAACGAGGAGCTGGAGACCACGAACGAGGAGCTGCAGAGCACGATCGAGGAGCTGGAGACGACGAACGAGGAGCTCCAGAGCACGAACGAGGAGCTGGAGACCATGAACGAGGAGCTCCAGTCCACGAACGAGGAGATGAGCGCGATCAACGAGGAGCTCCAGGAGCGGAACGAGGTCAACAACCGGCTGAACGCCTACATGCGGTCGGTGCTGAACAGCGTGGGCGCCGCCATCGTGGTCCTGGACGAGGCGTCGCGCGTCCAGATGTGGAACAGTCAGGCGGAGGAGCTCTGGGGTCTCCGGGTGGACGAGGTGCAGGACGCGCCGTTCCTGCGGCTGGACATCGGGCTCCCGGTTGAGCAGCTGGCGGAGCAGGTACGGGCGACGCTGCGTGGGACCGGCGACGGCCGCGAGCGCGTGCTGGACGCCCACGACCGCCGCGGCCGGAGCATCCGGTGCCGCGTCTCCACGTCGCCGCTGAGCGGGCCGGACGACTCCGTCAGCGGCACGATCCTGCTGATGGAGCCGCTCCTGTCCGACGGTGACGGGGCATGAGCGGCAGCGGGCACCCAGGTCCTCGCGGCGGGGGCGCTGCCCACAACCGGTATGCCGAGGCGCTCCAGGAGTGGCTGGAGCGAGCCCGCAGGGAAAGCGGCGGGCCCGAGGACAGCGCGCTCGCGGAGGAGGTGGAGACGTACCTGGAGGCGCTCCAGGTGGCCGAGGAGGAGCTGCGGGTCCAGACGGACGAGCTCACGTCCGCGCTCGATCAGGCGGACCGGCAGCGCCGGCGATACATCGACCTGTTCGAGAACGCGCCGCTCCCGTACGTCACGACCGATGATACCGGCGTCATCCGTGAAGTGAACGGCGCGGCGGCCGCGCTGATCGGGATCGGTGCCGCGCGGCTGGTGGGCAAGCCGCTCCCGGTCTACCTGATGGGGGAGGGCGAGCTGCGGAGCCGGATCAACCGACTGGCCTCGGGGGGAGTGGTGCGGCCGTGGGAGAGCGAGGTCCGTCGGCGCGAGGGTGATCCGATCCCCGTGGACATCTCCGCGTCCATGGTGCCGGGCGTGGCGGGCGTGGCGGGGGAAGCGGTGGAGCTCCGGTGGGTTCTCCAGGATGCGCGCCCGCGGCGGGAGGCGCGCGAGCGGGAGCAGGAGCTCCACCGGGAGCAGGCGGCGCGGTTCGCGCTGGCGCAGGTGGCGGCGCGGTCGCGCTACCTCAGCGACGCGAGCGCGCGGCTCATGGGCGTGCTGGAGCCCGACGAGGTCTGGCGGCTGGCCGCGCGGATCGCGGGGGAGCACACGCGGGCGGCCATGATCGTGGAGCCGCGGGGTTCGGAATCCGGGTGCGTGCGGGGCATTGGCGGATCGGGTGAGGCGCTGCGTGACCTGGAGCCGCTCCAGGACCGGGTGCTCGAGTGGGGCGCGGGCATGGTGGAGGGCGTGCCGCTGGGGCCGATCCAGCGCGCGCTGGAGGGGGGCGACGCGGAGGTGGTCCCCGCCCCGGACGACCCGCCGGACGACGCGGGTGCGTGCCTGGTCGCGCCCGTGCGCTCGCCCGAGCGGGTGCTGGGAGCGCTGGTGGTATGGCTGACGCCGGGCGCGCGGATCGGTGAGGAGCTGCTGGTCGCACAGCAGCTTGCGGACCGGATCGGGCTGATCCTGGAAGCGGCCTTCATGTTCCAGGAGGTGGTCCGGTCGCGCGGCGCGGCGGAGTCGGCGGCGCGGGCTGAAGCGGACTTTCTCTCCATCGTCTCGCACGAGCTGCGGACCCCGCTCACGGCCATCGTCAGCTACGCCGAGCTGCTGGAGGACCGCGCGTCGGAGCTGCCGGAGAAGCTGGCGCGGTACGCGCACCAGATTGCCGCGGCGGCCGATCACCAGAGGCAGCTTGTCGAGCAGATTCTGGCCTATAAGCGGGTCGAGCGGGAGGGCGACAGCCTGGTAGCGGAAGAACTGGATTTCCGGAAGGCTGGGCGTTCGGCCGTGGCCATGGTCCGGCCGCAGATTGGAGACCGCCCGGTGCAACTCGACCACACCCTCCCCACGGTAGTCGTGCAGGGGATCTCCGACCGCGGCAAGCTCCAGCAAGTCCTGACGAATCTGCTCTCCAACGCCATTCGTCACACGAAGAAAGGCCACGTTCGGCTCACCCTGGAGACGGAGCATCAGTGGGTGGTGTTCCGGGTAACGGACACGGGCGAGGGCATCAGCGAGGAGGATCTGCCCAGGATCTTCGATCGGTTCTGGCGCGGGCAGGGAAGCGACGGCATGCGGGGTGGGAGCGGGCTCGGCCTGACCATCACCCGCGAACTGGTGGAACGGCTGCACGGCGAGATCGAGGCGAAGAGCGAGCGGGGCGTCGGCACGACGTTCACCGTGCGCGTGCCGCGTGTGCTCCCGAACCGGGGCACCGGGCGCAGCCACCCTGTCGTAGGAGAATCCGAGGGTCCCTGACAGGAGGCGGGGCCCCGGCTCCGACTCGCACGGAAGTTGCACCGCCTTACGGACTCGTCCAATCCCCGGGGAATACGTGAACGCGAACCGATCAACCGTCCGTAGTCAGGCTCTGGAAGAGCGCCTCGGCCGGACGTGCGACCGCTCACGTCAGATCCTCGCCGAGACTGCGGGGATCCGGGCGCGATCGAGGGCACTCCGGGCCGAGTCGGCCCGTGCGCGGACACGATCGTCGGCGCGACGACTGGAAACGCATGGGCGTATGGCGGCCGCACGGCGGCTGTACCACCGGCTGCTCGAGCTCCGACGATCTGCGCTGGAGACGCGGGCGAAGCTCAGGGAGCCGCTGTGGCGACTGGTTCCCCCGCTGCCCCGACTGAAGGTCGTGCGCCCCCGCACAGACGTCGTGGCCATGAGCACCGCGCGCTCGAACGCCGGCGTGGCGCTTCGAGAATGGCTGGCTACGAATACGAGCGCGCCCGGCGCGCCATCTGTAGATCTCGCCGTTGTCCGGCCGATGCCCCGATCGGCCGCCCCTCCTCCACCGGCCGACCTCCGGCCCCATGCAATCCAGACAGAAGCCGTATCCCCGGGAAGGGTAGCCGCGTGAGCGCCCCGATCCTCGTCGTCGTGGCGGAAGACCACCCGGACCTGCGGGAGGTCCTGGGACTGATCCTTCGACACCACGGGTTCGACGTGGCCCTGGCGGGGGATGGGGAGGAGGCTGTGGCGCTGGTCTCAGCGCGCACCCCGGACCTGGTGCTCATGGACCTCATGATGCCCCGCATGAATGGCTACCAGGCGATCGCCGCCATGAATGGCGCCGGCCCCCTCCCCTTCCCGGTCGTGGCGGTGACCGCGAGCCCGGCGAGCCGCCAGGAGGTCACCAGTCACGGCTTCGTCGAGCTGCTCCGCAAGCCGGTGAAGGCCGAGGATGTCGTGGCGCTGGTGCGACGACTCACCGCCTGAGGTGCGGCTGCGTCGACCTGCCCGGCGCTACCCACACCGCCGCTGACGTACGGGGGGATGGGCGCTTCCCCTACCACACCCCCGGCCGCCCCTGTGGGGGGTTCCACTACACGGAGCTACCGGTGAACTGCCGACCGGATTTTAGGCCATTCCCCCACTGACCGCGCAACCCCCGAAGCGTACCGTACTTGAGGACCCGATCCAGCCCGCGGACACCCCCGTTCTCGAGCTGGCCTTTTCCCGGGTCGCATCAAGTTGAAGTCATAGATCGACATCAGAGTCTCGTGCGGCTCACCCCCCTCCAGGGGCGCAGTCCGGCCTCACATCCCGACCCACACTCCGCGAGGAGAAACAACATGAATCGGATCCAGCGTGTGCTGATGGCGGCCACGTTCTTGTTCCTGTCCGTCAGTTTCGTTACCACGGCGTCCGCGCAGGTCGTCTTCTCGGGCGATGCCCGGTTCCGCCCGCGCCTCGACCTGGACGAGCGGCCAGAGAGCAACTACGACCGCACTGATTTCTACTTCATGTACCGGATGCGGCTGAACATGACGGCGGCGATCGGAGAAGGGTATTACGTGAAGAGCCGTCTGTCCCACAACGGCATCGGGTTCTACCAGAAGGGCGGCCAGGGCGAGGTTCCCGACATTTTCGGGAACCCGAACAACTCGGTCTCCGATGAATCCGCGCGCCGTCCCAGCCTGGACATGATGTACATGTACATCGGCCGGGCCACGGATGACTTCGGCTTCGACCTCGGGCTCATCCCGGTCCCCGGCTTCAGTGAGCCGCTGTGGGACCTGCACTACTATCCGAACCTGATGGTGGACGTCCCCTACTTCATCTGGAACAACGATGGCGGGTTCGGCGGTCGTACGTACTACGACGTGGGGCCGGGCCGGCTCACGGTGCATGCACTGCTCGATCACGACCGCGTGGACCAGCAGGAGACGACCGACGGTGTAACGACGGTGGACTCTGGCGACCAGTACACGCTTACGGCGGCCTACTCCATCCCCATGGCGGGTCTGACGGTCCAGCCCATGATCCTGAAGACGTTCCCGTCCGATGAGCGGACGTTCGCGGAGGGTGTGGAGGACCTGACGGAGTACAGTGCGCCGCTGACGGTGGGCGCCAACGTGGTGCTCCCGAAGGTGGCGGGTTTCACGCCATCGGGGACGGTGGGCTACACCATGAATGACCGCCTGGTGGACTACACCGGCTGGCTCGCCCGCGCCAAGGTGGCTGGCCCGCTGGGTCCCGGTTCCCTGCTCTGGTGGGTGGACGTGGCCAGCCGGACGGACGAGCTGGTCGGCGGCGACCGCACGGACGACTTCCTGTACTCATGGCTCGCGTACACCATACCAATCTACACGGGCGAGCGTGGCAGCTTCGCGATGACCCCGGAATGGCGGTTCTTCAACAAGGACCGGGACGACGACCTGGCCCGCCGCCGCTCCAAGTTCGAGATCAACTTCGACGTCTCGTTCAAGTAATCCCCACGTATCAGGAGAAGACCATGCGAAAGCGTACGAACAGGCTGGGAATCGGGCTGGCGCTGGTGGCGCTGCTCGGAGTGACGGCGTGCGGCGACTCGGCTGGTGCAGAGGAGGGCGGTGACGCCGCGCCGCGGGCGCGGTACACGTTTGCGGGCGGGCCGTCGGGCGGCACCTTCCAGTATTACGCGAGCGGCATGTCCACGCTGGCGGGCCGTTCGGACCTGGTGAAGGCGCGCCTGCTGGCGCGGGCCACGGGCGGGTCGGTGGAGAACCTGCGGCTGGTAAACTCGGGAGAGGCGGACTTCGGCGTCGTATACTCGGGGAACGTCTGGCAGGGTCGGCACGGCCGTCTCGAAGCCGACGACAAGAAGTACGAGGACGTGATGGCGGTGGCCTTCCTGTACGGCGCGCCCGCACAGCTGGTGGTGCGTCAGAACTCGGGCATCAACTCGGCCACGGATCTGCGCGGCAAGCGGGTCGCGGTGGGCAACGCCGGGAGCGGCGCGGCCTACAACGCCGAGCTGTTTTTCAAGCAGATCGGGATCTGGGACGACATCAAAAAGGAGTACCTCGGGTACCGGAACGCCGCGCAGGCGCTCCAGAACAACCAGCTGGACGCGTTCTGGGTTTTCGCGGGCTTCCCCAGCGCGGCGGTGATGGAGGTCGCGCTGCAGGAGGACATCAAGCTGCTGGACACCTACGCCGCGGGTGAGGAGGCGGGGCTGTTCGAGGACTACCCGTACTTCAGCCGGATCGTGATCCCCGCGGGCACCTACGAGGGTCAGACGGAGGACGTGCAGACGTTCCAGGATGCGACGGTCTGGGTGGCCAACGCGGATGTGCCGGAGCAGACGGTGCACAACCTCCTGACCGAGGTCTTCAGTGATGCGGGCCTGTCGTACATGGTGAGCACGCACATCTCGGCGGAAGAGATGAGCGTTCCGGGCGGGACCAAGGGCATCGTCACGCCCTTCCATCCGGGTGCGATCCGCTTCTGGAACGAGCACAACGTGGAGATGCAGCCGGAGCGGCTTCCGGCGGCGAACTAGCAGGCTGCCGAACGGTCCCGGGGGGCGGGGCGGGGGTCGATCCCTGCGGTCGCTCCGCTCCCTCCGGGACCCGCTGGCGCGCGGGTCGACCGGCGAAAACGTTCGATAGGGAGCGCGGCGACATTCGCGCTCCTGCCAGCGATGGGCCAGTACCCAGGATAGCGTGTAGTCGAGCACCCGTACCTTCGGAGCCCCGATGCCCGGTTTTGACGAGCTTCACCCGGTGGAGCGTCGAATCTTCGACGCCCTCGCCCTGCTTCTGCTGCTGTTCTATTCGTACTCGGCGTTGGTCCAGCCGGTGTCGACCGAGATGCACCGGGGCATGTACGTACTGATCACCTACCTGCTGATCCTGCTGGTCTACCAGTCGGGAACCGGGTGGAAGCGGGTGATCGACTACATCCTCATGGCGATCGCCATCGTCACCGTGGGCTACTGGATCCGGAACTTCGGCCCGCTGAACTACCGGGCGGGGGCGGAAACCCGGACGGACCAGATGATCGCGGTGGTGGGAACGCTGCTGGGGATCGAGATCGCCCGGCGCGTGATCGGCTGGGTCTTCGTGGGACTGGGCGGCGCGCTGCTGCTGTACGGCATATACGGCTACGCCGCCCCGGACCTGATCGCGCACCCCGGCACGTCGCTCATGAACCTGAGCACGATCATCTTCTTCAAAGCGGATGGCGTGTTCGGGATCATGGCGGACGTGCTGGCCACGTACGTGCTCCTCTTCGTGCTGTTCGGGTCGTTCCTGGCCGCGTCCGGTGCGGAGCGCTTCTTCATCGACTGGCCGCTGGCCGCGGTGGGTCACAAGACGGGCGGCCCCGGCAAGGTGGCGGTGATCGCCAGCGGGCTCTTCGGCTCGATCTCCGGCAGCGCCATCGCCAACACCGTATCGACCGGCACGTTCACGATCCCGCTGATGAAGAAGGCGGGGTTCAAGCCGCACATTGCCGGCGCAATCGAGCCGGCGGCGTCGGTGGGCGGGATGTTCATGCCTCCCGTGATGGGTGCCGGTGGCTTCATCATGGCGGAGCTCACGGGGATCCCGTACTCCCATATCATGCTCGTCGCGCTGTTCCCGGCGGTCATGTACTTCTTCAGCGTGTACGTGATGGTCCACTTCCGGGCGAAGAAGTACGGTGTCATTGGCGAGCGCTCGGCGGTCCGGGCACGGGAGGTGTTCCGGGCCAACTGGTACTACAGCATGCCGATCGTGCTGATCACGGCGGTCATGCTGAAGGGGTACTCGCCCGGGTTCTCGGCGGTGGTGGGGATCCTGACGTGCATCGTCATCAGCTGGTTCAAGCGGGAGACGCGGATGGGGCCGAGGGAGGTCCTGGAGGGGGCGCGCGCGGGCGCGGCGGCGAGTCTCAAGATCGGCGCGACCGTGGGTATCATCGGCGTGATCATCGCGGTACTCACGTTCAGCGGTCTGACGCTCAGCTTCGCCGACATCGTGATCGAGCTGGCGGGCGGGAGCCTGCTACTCACGATCATACTGATCGCGCTGGCCTCGCTGATCCTGGGCATGGGCGTGCCTGTGACGGCGGCGTACCTGATCACCGCGGTGGTGGCGGTGCCGGCGCTCACGGCGCTGGGCCTGTCGCCGATCGCGGCGCACATGATCGTGTACTGGCTGTCGCAGGACTCGAACATCACGCCGCCGGTCTGCATCGCGGCGTTCGCGGGCGCGGCCATCGCCAAAGCCGACATGTGGAAGACGGCGTTCCACTCCTTCCACTTCGCCAAGTTCCTCTACGCGGGACCGCTGCTGTTCGCGTACGTGCCGGCGTTCACGCTCGAGGGCCAGGTGTGGGAGATCGTGGCGTGGTTCGCAACCATCGTGCTGGGGACGTGGGCGTTCTCCTACGTCCTCTCGTTCTACTGGACGGCGGCGTTCGGTCGGATGGTCAGGCGGCTGCGCGGGATCGAGGAGGCGGCGGTGTAGGGGGCGGCTGCGCCGCCGTTCACAGTTCACAGTTCACAGTTCACAGTTCACAGTTCACAGTTCACAGTTCACGGGTCACGGGCATGGATGTGGGACGGGGCTGACGCGGTGGTCGCGTCAGCCCCGTTCCGCATGGAGGGCGGGGGTCGTCAGTGGTCGGTGTGAGGATTTTCGGCGGTGCCGTGGTCCATCATCATGGGGCAGCCTTCGTGGCTCATCCCGCTCATCCCGCTCATTGCATGGCCGTTCCCGCCCATGTCGTGGTCCATGGGTAGGGTCTGCAGCCGGCTCCGCTGGTCGGCGGTGAGGACGGACCGGGCGTCTACGCCGGCGCGGGCGATGGCGACATGGGCCTGTACCATGTGGCGGGCGGCGTTGTCGAGCCGGGCCTCGTATTCGGCGAGGTCGGGGGATTCGGCGTCCAGGATCTCCCGGGCGCTGGCGCGGGTCTCCATGGCGAGGCGCATGTGGGACATGCCGGCCTCGTGGGCGCTGGCCATCCGGTCCTTCAGCTCAGAGACCTGCTCCTCGGACAGGCCGAGGTCGTCGGCGTGGTGGAGCGCCATGACGGGGTTGGCCGCGCCCATCATGGCCGCGCAATGGGCCTGACCCATCGGGCCGTGCATCTCTTGGCCCATCTGGCCCATCTGGCCGTGCATATCCTGGCCCTGCTGACCGTGCATTTCGTGGCCCTGCATCTGATGCTGCTCCTGCGGGTGCTCCTGCGGCTGCTCCTGTGCGGACGCGGGCGCGGCGGCGAGCGACGCGACAGCGAGGGCGAGAGCGAGCGGCTTCATCGGGTAGTTCATGGTATCCTCGATCGGTTGCTGGTGAATGCCCCTAGCTCGTCGGGGACGCACGATTGCGCCCGTCCGGGAATCTGGGGTGTGGTATTTCGGGCTCAGGTGCTGTAGAGCCGGTCTACGGCGTCTCGTATCTCGTCCAGCGACTTGCCATCCTGGTGCATCCGGTGGGCCATGGTGGCCTCCGAGAGGCAGATGTCGCAGCGTGCCGCGTGGTCGTCGCGGAAGCAGTCCAGGAGCGAGTGGTGCCCGGAGTGCTCGGAGCACGCGCAGTAGCAGTAGATCCCGTCGATGACGTGTGGGACCTCGCTGGCCTCCTGGTAGACGGCGGCCACGCGGGGATACGCCGCGTACCGCTGGGCCGGCGCCACGTGGGAATGGTCGACGTGGGCCCGCGGCACGGGGTGGTGGCTCTTCGCGCCCAGGTCGAGGGTGGGGATCAGCAACAGGCCAACGGCCAGCGCGGCGCCCCCGATCCAGGTGTACGTGGAGCTCATCCAGCTATCGCGGCGGCCGCCGCGCCCTCGGCTCCTGTCCTTTCCACCTCTGCCCACGCCCGCCTCCATGTCGATGGTCGTCGGAGCGACGCCCCGCGCCGCGCGACATACCATAGCGGGAGTGGGGTGAGGGAGTCGTGAACCGTGGATTAAGGAGCGTTCATGATGGTGCCGTGCGGCCGGGATGCCCTATCTTCGTGCGGAGACCAGCACGGGAGGAAACGAGATGAGGATCCTGGTCGTGGAGGATGACCGGAAAGTGGCGAGCTTCCTGGAGCGGGGGCTCCGGGAGGAGGGGTACGCCGTGGATGTCGCCCACGACGGCGATGACGGCAGCCTTAAAGCCAGTGTATACGAATACGACCTGGTGGTGCTGGACGTGATGCTGCCGGGCAAAAGCGGATACGAGATCGCGCGTGACCTGCGGCGTTCGGAGAACGCGGTGCCGGTACTCCTGCTGACGGCGCGGGACTCCAAGGATGACATCGTGCGGGGGCTGGACGCGGGCGCGGACGACTACCTGACGAAGCCGTTCAGCTTCGAGGAGCTGCTGGCGCGGGTCAGGGCGCTGCTGCGGCGGGGCGGAGCATCGCGTCAGGAGCGGCTGATCTACGCCGACGTGGAGCTGGATCGGTTGAAGCATACGGCGCGGCGCGGCGGAGAGGACCTGGACCTGACGCCGAAGGAGTTCCAGCTGCTGGAGTACTTCCTGGTGCGGCCGGAGCAGGTGGTGCGGCGCACGGAGCTGCTGGAGAAGGTATGGGACCTCCACTTCGATCCCATGAGCAACGTGGTGGACGTCCACGTGGGCAACCTCCGGAAGAAGATGCGGGCCCGGGGTGAGCCGCTCATCCACACGGTCCGGGGCGTGGGCTACATCCTGGACAGCGGGTACGAGGCCGAGGACTGAATGCGGTCGCTCCGTCTCAGCCTGGCGGTGCAGGCGGCGCTGGGGATGACCGCGGCGCTCGCGGTGGTGTCGCTGGCTGTGGTCCTCTCCATGCGCGAGTTCCTGGATCGCGAGCTGAACGCCAACCTCATCAACGTGGCGTCGATCCAGGCGGCGGCGGCGACGGACGAGCCGGGCGGTGGGATGACGTTCCACGAGTGGGAGCTGACGCCGGAGGAAGCGACGCAGATCCGGGAGCTGAACCGGTTCGCCCAGATCTGGAGCGCGGACGGGGAGAGCCTTCTGCGCAGCCGGTTCGCCACGCGGGACCTGCCGCTGGACACGATGGCGCTTCGACGGGCGTCCGCGGGCAGCCTGGTGATCGTGGAGCAGGAGTACATGGACATGCCCATCCGCTCCCTCTACTACCCGCTGGAGCGGCTCGGGCCGCTGCACGCGCACCACGTGCTGCAGGTGGCCGCGCCGATGGAGGGCCGCAACCAGCTTCTCGAACGGCTGGGGCGCCTTCTCGCGATGGTCACCGCGCTGGTGGGACTGGCCACCTTCGTGGGTGCGTGGTGGTTCGCCCGCCGGATGGTGAAGCCGGTGAACGAGATCATCGATCAGGCGGAAGGGCTGGAGGCTCACACCCTCGACCGCCGCATCGACGCCCACGCGGACCTGCGGGAATACGGGCGTCTCGTCCGGGTGCTGAACGTGATGCTCGCCCGGCTGGACCACGCATTCGACGCCCAGCGCCGCTTCACCGCCGACGCCAGCCACGAGCTGCGGAGTCCGCTGACGGCGCTCCGAGGCGAGATCGAGCTGGCGCTGCGGCGCGAGCGTGACCCGGGTGAGTACCGTCGGGTCCTCGGCAGCAGCCTGCAGGAGGTCGAGCGGCTTTCCCAACTCACGGAAGACCTCCTCACCCTCGCCCGCTCCGACGCCGGTGTGATCCAGCCGCGCCTCCAGCGTTCCGACGTGCTCGAGCGCGCCGAGCACGTGCTGGGGCGCCTCCAGGCAAAGGCGGAGGAGAAGGGGCTCGAGCTCCGCTTCGACGCCCACGGCGACACCGACGGGATCTTCGACCCGGGGCTGATCGACCAGCTCCTGTGGAACCTGGTGGACAATGCGGTGAAGTTCACGCCGGTTGGCGGCACCCTCGAGGTCGGGGTGCGAGGTGGGGAGGATCATGTGGAGATCCGTGTAGCCGACACGGGCCCGGGGATCCCGGCCGCCGACCTGGACCGCGTCTTCGAGCGGTTCTACCGCGGCGACGTTTCCCGCACACCGCACACGGACGAGTCGGGGACGGGGCTGGGATTGTCCATCGTGAAGGCCATTGTGGACGTCCACGGCGGCACGGTGCGCGCCGGAAACCGGCCGGAGGGCGGGGCCGAGCTCGTCGTTCGGCTGCCGCGGGCGCCCTGATCCGCTGATCCGCCGCACCGGAGCACACACCGCCTCACAGCGGCCCCGACCACCCCGGGCGGCGCTGCCTGGTTTCCTAAGGACATCTTCATAGACGCTTCACCGCGACTTCACCCCCCCGGTGCGAAGTTCCCGCCGTAACAGAAACGATGGACCAACGGCGGGAGGGATGGGGGATGGGGAAGATCGCGCTACGACGAAGCGGAGGGAGCGCGGCCGTAGCGCTGCTCCTGATCGCCGGCGGCGCCGGAGCGCAGACACCCGGGTCCCCAGCTGACTCTGGTGCGACGACACTCGCCGAGCCGGCTGGCGCTCCGCTACGCCTGGCCCAGGTCTACGAGCTGGCCCGGGAGCGGAGCCCGAGGCTGAGGGCTGCAGCCGCGCTGGCCGACGCCACCAAGACGCGGGAGGCGTCGGCCGGGCTGCCCCCGGACCCTACACTCCAGCTCGGCGTGATGAACCTCTCCGTGCCAGGCCTCGCCGCCGATATGCCCACGTCCATGGTGCCATCCGTCCAGGCCATGCAGATGCTGCCGTTCCCCGGGAAGCTGGGCCTCAGGGAGCGGATCGCGGAGCAGGCGACGGCGATGGCCCGGGCGAGCGCGGAGGAGACATGGTGGGATGTCCGAACCATGGCTGCAGCCGCCTTCTTCGGCATCTACGAGGTCGACCGGAAGCTGGACGTGATGCGTGAGACACTGGGGCTGCTGCAGGACTTCCAGCAGGTGGCCCAGGCCATGTACTCGGCGGGCACCGGCCGACAGAGCGATGTCCTTCGCGCCACGGTGGAGGTGGCCCGGATGGACGCCGAGATCCAGAGGATGGTGGCCCTGCGGAAGGCCGCCGTAGCTCGCCTGAACGCCCTTCTCGACAGGCCGGCGGACACGCCGATCCCGAGCGTGGCGCTCCCCGCTCCGGCCGCCCTCGCGGGGTCACTGGATCCGGCGGCGCTGCGCGAATGGGCGGAGGGAAGCCGACCGCTGCTGCTCCGCTCGCGGACCGGGCTGGAGCAGGCGCGAACTCGCGAGGAGCTGGCCCGGAAGCAGATCTGGCCGGACCTGAGCCTGGGTGTGCAGTACGGCCAGCGCAACGCCGGGGCCATGGGCACCGAGCGGATGGGGAGCGCGATGGTGGGCTTCAGCATCCCGGTCTTCGCGAAGAGTCGCCAGTTGAGGGAACGGGACGAGGCCGCAGCGATGGAGGCAATGGCGGAGGCGGAGCTGAGGAACGTGAGGGCGCAGGTGGACGCGCGCATTGGCGAGCTGCAGGCGGAGCTGGAGCGGGTCCGGTCGTTGGTCGATCTCTACGCGGACGAGGTGCTCCCGCAGGCGGACGCCAACGTGGAATCCTCCCTGGCTTCCTACCGGGTCGGCGATGTCGACTTCATGACCCTCGTCGATTCGCAGATGACGGCGAACCGATACGAACAGGAGTTCTACACGCTGCTGGCCGACCACGGTCGCGCGGTGGCGCAGCTGGAAATGACGGTCGGGCGGGACCTCCCGACGGCCGAACCGATGTCGGAGGCCCCATGAGCAACAGGAAGCAGATCATCGTATCCGTGATTCTCCTCGTCCTGGCGGGCGGGGGTGTGGGACTCTACAGCGCGTGGGCATCGCCGGCGGAGACCTCGACGGGGATGGAGGGACACAACCACGCCGCCATGGGTGGCGGCGGCGAGGGGGATCAGCTCAACCCGGTGCGGCTGACGGAGAGCGCGGCGCGGGCCATCGGCGTCACCTACGCGACCGTGGCACGGCGGGCGATCGATCGGGAGGTCCGGACGGTCGGGACTGTCGAGTTTGACGAGACGCGGCTCGCGAACCTCAACCCCAAGATCGAGGGGTGGGTGGAGCGTCTGCACGTGGACTTCACCGGGGCGCCCGTCCGAAAGGGCCAACCGCTCCTCGAGCTGTACAGCCCCATGCTGGTGGCGGCACAGGAGGAACTGATCCTGGCGCGTCGACTGGCGGATGAGGCGACCGGCGAGCGCGCGATGCGGAACGCGCAGACGCTGCTGGAGTCATCGCGCCGTCGGCTGTCGTACTGGGACATCCCCTCCGAGCAGATCGCGCGGATCGAAAAGACGGGCCAGCCCACGAAGACCCTGACGCTGCGCTCGCCCGCGAGCGGGATCGTGGTGGAGAAGAACGTGGTGGAGGGGGGTCGGATCATGCCGGGGATGGACGTCTTCAAGATCGCCGACCTCTCCACCGTCTGGGTGGAGGGCGAGGTGTTCGAGAAGGACCTCTCGCTGGCGACGGTGGGTCAGTCGGCGACGGTCTCCTTCGAGTCGTATCCGGGAGAAGTGTTCGATGGGGTGATCGCCTACGTCTATCCGAGCGTCTCCAGCAGCTCGCGCACCGGGCGGATCCGGATCGAGCTGGCCAACCCCGGGATCCGGCTCAGGCCCGGCATGTACGCCAACATCCGCCTGGCCGTCCCGGGAGGGACGCAGGGTCTGGCGATCCCCCGGAGCGCCGTTCTCTTCACGGGCGAGCGGGCGATCGTCTTCGTGCGCCACGACAACGGCGTCCTCATTCCCCACGAGGTCACCACCGGCCTGGTCGCCGGCAACGACATCGAGATCCTGGCCGGGCTGGAGGAGGGCCAGCAGGTGGTGACGTCCGCCAGCTTCCTGATCGACGCCGAGTCCAACCTCGGCGCCTCCATGGGGGAGATGGACGCGGGAGCCGGCGGCTCCGTGGAGATCGACCACTCGCGGCACGGGAGCCCGGCTCCGGCGATGGACCATTCCGGGCACACGTCCGGGATGGACATGGACGGGGCGGAGCTGCCGGAGCAGTCCGACCCGGGTGGCCAGGGCGGTCACAGCGGGCACGAGTAGGAGAGTCGCGGACCATGCTGAATCGCATCATCGAATGGTCGGTTTCGAACAAGTTCATTGTGGCGATCTTCACCGCGTTCCTCGTGGCGGGAGGTGTCGCCGCCATGAGGAGCATGCCGCTGGAGGCGTTGCCGGACCTGAGCGATGTCCAGGTGATCGTCCGCACGGACTACTCGGGACAGGCACCGCAGATCATCGAGGACCAGGTCACGTATCCCATCGCCACGGAGATGCTGAAGGTGCCGGGCGCGGAAACGGTGCGGGGCTACTCCTTCTTCGGGACGTCGTTCGTCTACGTGATCTTCGACGATGGGACGGACCTGTACTGGGCCCGGAGCCGGGTGCTGGAGTACCTGTCCGCCATCCGCTCGAGGCTCCCCGACGGGGCCGAGTCCGAGCTCGGCCCGGATGCGACCGGCCTGGGCTGGGTCTACCAGTACGTCATCGAGGATGAGAGCGGAACGCGGTCGCTGGCGGACCTGAGGGCGTTTCAGGACTGGTACCTGCGCTACCAGCTGACGGCGGTCTCCGGCGTCAGCGAAGTGGCGACCGTGGGGGGGTTCGAGAAGACCTACCAGGTGACCGTGGATCCGGCGAAGCTCCGGGGCTACGGGATCCCGGTGACCCGTGTGATGAGCGCGGTGAAGGCGTCGAACCAGGACGTGGGCGCCATGATGATGGAGCAGAGCGAGCGGGAGTTCATCATCCGCGGGCTCGGCTACCTCGAGGGGATGGAGGACATCGAGAACGTGGTAGTGGGCGCCACGGTGGGCGGAACCCCCATCCGTGTGGCCGATGTGGCGAACGTGGAGCTGGCGCCGGACGTCCGGCGGGGTGTCGCGGACCTGAACGGCCGCGGTGATGTGGTGGGCGGGATCGTCGTCATGCGCTTTGGCGAGAACGCGCTGGCCACGATCGAGCGGGTGAAGGAGAAGCTGGCCGAGATCGCGCCGGGGCTGCCGGAGGGGATCGTGGTGAAGCCGGTTTACGACCGCTCAGGGTTGATCGTGGACGCGATCCACACGCTCAGGGAGAAGCTGCTGGAGGAGTCGCTGATCGTGGCGCTGGTTGCGATCATCTTCCTCTTCCATGCCCGGAGCGCGCTGGTGGCCATCCTCACGCTGCCGGTGGGCATCCTCATCGCCTTCATCGCCATGCGGGGGCTGGGTCTCGGCGCGGACATCATGAGCCTGGGGGGGATCGCCATCGCCATTGGCGCCATGATCGACGCGGCCATCGTCATGATCGAGAACATGCACAAGCATCTCGAACGGGCGGTGGGGGAGAAGCGGAAAGCCGCCATCGCGCGTGGTGAGCCGGTTCCCGACGATGATCGGCTGCACACGAACATGCTGACCTCGCAGGAGCGCTGGCAGATCGTGGTGGACTCCTCGAAGGAGGTCGGGCCCGCCCTCTTCTTCAGCCTGCTCATCATCACGGTCAGCTTCCTCCCCGTGTTCGCCCTGGAGGCGCAGGAGGGGCGGATGTTCAAGCCGCTGGCATGGACGAAGACCCTCTCCATGGCGGCCGCCAGCCTCCTCGCGCTGACCCTGGTGCCGGTGACCATGGGGCTGTTCATCCGGGGACGGATCCACGCGGAGTCGAAGAACCCCGTCTCCCGGTTCCTGATCCGGATCTACAGGCCCGCGCTCACGTGGGTGCTGGCCCGCCGCTGGCCTGTGATCGCGGGTGCGGGCGCGATCCTGATCCTTACGTTCATCCCGTTCAGCCGGATCGGCAGCGAGTTCATGCCGCCGTTGAACGAGGGCAGCATTCTCTACATGCCCACTACGCTGCCGGGGGTGAGCATCGCCACCGCCCGGGAAACGCTGATCAAGCAGGACAGCATCCTGGCCTCGTTCCCGGAAGTGGAGAGCGTCTTCGGGAAGGCGGGTCGCGCCACGACGGCCACGGACCCGGCGCCGCTCGCCATGTTCGAGACCACGATCGTACTGAAGCCTGAGAGCGACTGGCGGGCCGGGCTGACGCACGAGAAGCTGGTGGAGGAGATGGACGCGGCACTGGACTTCCCGGGCGTGACCAACTCCTGGACCATGCCGATCAAGGGCCGCATCGACATGCTCGCCACGGGGATCCGCACGCCGGTGGGGGTCAAGGTCTTCGGTCCTGACCTGAACGAGCTGGCGCGCATTGCCAAGCGGGTGGAAGAAGCCGCAGCCATGGTGCCCGGCACCCGATCGGCGTTCGCGGAGCGGGCCGTCTCCGGCTACTACCTGGATGTGGATATCGACCGGGTCGCCGCGGCCCGATACGGCCTCAATACGCAGGACATCCAGATGGTGCTGGCGTCGGCCGTGGGCGGCATGCGGATCACCGAGACGGTGGAGGGTCGCGAGCGGTACGGCGTTCGCCTCCGCTATCCCCAGGAGCTGCGCGATCAGCCGGAGAAGCTCGCGGAGCTCCTGATCCCCGTGGGCTCCCTCCGCGGTGGTGGCGCCAGTGGTGGCGCCGGTGGTGGCGGGGCGATGAGCGGGATGGACATGGCCGGCGGCGGCGGCGCGGCGGCGGCGGGTGGGGCGCAGGTGCCGCTCGGCGCAGTGGCGACGATCCGTCGCGCCAGCGGGCCCATGGTGATAAAGACGGAAGGTGCGTTTCCCACCGCCTGGGTCTTCCTGGACGTGGCGGACCGCGACATCGGCGGCTACGTGGCGGACGCCAAGGCCATGGTCGACGAGATGGTCAAACTCCCCGCCGGCTACACGTTGGAATGGTCGGGGCAGTACGAGTACATGGAGCGGGCGAAGGCGAAGCTGCAGTATGTGGTGCCGGCCACGCTCCTGATCATCTTCCTTCTGCTCTATCTCAACTTCAGGAGCGTGGGTGAGACGATGATCGTCATGCTCTCGCTGCCGTTCGCGCTCGTGGGCGGCGTCTTCTTCATGTGGCTGCTGGGCTACAACTGGTCCGTGGCCACGGTGATCGGCTTCATTGCACTGGCGGGAGTATCGGCGGAGACCGGCGTGATCATGCTGATCTATCTCGACATCGCGTGGCGGGAGCGGCTTCGGGCTAGCTCTCCGCCGAGTCTCCACGACCTGTATGACGCCATCATGCACGGTGCGGTCGAGCGTGTACGCCCGAAGATGATGACCGTGATGGCGATTACGGGCGGGCTCCTGCCGATCCTCTGGGGCCACGGGACCGGCGCCAGCGTCATGAAGCGCATCGCGGCCCCCATGGTGGGCGGCATGGCCTCCTCCACCATCCTCACGCTCCTCGTGATCCCGGCGATCTACTCGCTCTGGCGGGAGTGGGAGCTCCGCCGGATGAGAGCGGTGGATGAGTCTCGAGAGGCCTCACCGGTAGAGGCGCAGCTGGGGGAGCCGGTGGCCGCAGGCTGACGATCGGCCGGGGCATCGCTCGCAGGCGACGATCCCGTCCGCTAGCTTGGCGGCCATGGCGCCACCCTCACAGCAGCGTCCGCCGGCGATCGCCGTACGCGGGCTGACCGCGCCGGAGCCGGCATCCGGCCCGGCCATCCTCCGGGACGTGGACTTCGCCGTTCAACCGGGCGAGCGCGTCGTGCTCAGCGGTCCCTCGGGCTCCGGCAAGTCCACGCTCCTGCGCTGCATGGTCCTCCTTCAGCCCGCCGCCGGCGCCGTGCTGCTGGATGGCGAGCCGGTCGCTCCAGCGCGGGTTCGTGAGCTGCGCCGTCGCGTGGGCTACGTGGCACAACGGCCGGTGAGCGTCGGGGGGACCGTGTACGAGAACCTGTCGTTCCCGCGGCAGCTGCACGTCGACGCCATGACCGAAACAGCTCAGCGGGCGCTCCTCGCGCGCCTGGGGATGGGCGAGATCCCGGGCGATCGGCGTTTCGAGGAGCTCTCCGGCGGCGAGCAGCAGCGGGTGGCGCTCGTCCGTTCGCTCAGCGCCCGCCCGGAGGTACTCCTCCTGGACGAGCCCACGGCCAGCCTGGACCCGGAGAACGTGGGCGCGGTGGTGGAGGCGCTGGAACGGTGGCTGGAGGAGGAGCCCTCCCGCGCGCTGGTCTGGGTGAGCCACCACGCGCACCAGGTCGAAGGTCTGGCTACCCGCCGGGTCCCCATGAGGGAGCTGTCGCGGTGAACGCGCCGCTGATCCAGCTGGGACCCTGGGACCTGGCGCTCGCCGCGCTCCTGCTGATCGTGCCCGCGGCCATCAGCATAGGGCTCCGGCTGGGGCTGGAGCGCCGGCTGGCGCTGGCGGGCGTGCGCACGGTACTCCAGCTCGCCTTCATCGGCCTGGTGCTCGAGTGGGTCTTCGCCCTCGATCGCTGGTATTACGTCCTGCCGGTCCTCCTGCTCATGCTCGTGGCCGCCGCCCGCGCCGCCGTCCAGCGCCCGGAGCGGCGGTTCACCGGGGCGTACCTGGCCGCGTTCGCATCGCTGGTCCTGGCCACCGGGACGGTCACGTTCGTCTCCACCGAGCTGATCATCGGCGTGGAGTCCTGGTACCAGCCGCAGTACGTGATTCCGCTCCTCGGGATGCTGCTGGGCAACGGTCTGACCGGTATCAGCCTGTCCATGGACCGCCTGCTGAACGGTCTGGTGGAGCGGCGCGAGTCGGTGGAGGCGCGACTCGCCCTCGGCGCCTCCCTCTGGACCGCGGTGCAGCCGTGGGTCGCCGATGCTGTCCGGACGGGGCTGATCCCCATCATCAACGCCATGATGGTGGTGGGGCTCGTGAGCCTGCCGGGCATGATGACCGGCCAGATCCTGGCCGGGGCGGATCCCGGAGACGCGGTCGCCTACCAGATCCTGATCATGTTCATGATCGCCGGGGCGACCTCAATCGGGACCATCCTCCTCTGCCTCCTGGCGTACCGGTCGCTCGCGGATCCGTTCGAACGCATCCGTTGGGAGCGCATCAGCGGCGGGTGACCGTTTCGGCCACTGGCACGGATTCGGCAACACTCCCACCCGACCGCAGCAACCGCCGATCAGCCGGGATATCCGTGTCGAGCACCAGAGCGAAACAGCCGTTACCCGTACGCCCAGCGACCTGCCCTGGCCGGGTGGCCGCGGGAGTCATCGCCGGCACCGCCGGCGCCCTGGCCATGAGCCCCCTCATGAGCCGGCGGGCCACGCGGCGGCGGCCGCGGCGGTTCCATCTGCGCGAGTTCCCACCGCGCCTCGCGGTGGCCGCAACGGGTGAATACGCCACACCCGGCGGGTGCCTGCCGCGCTCCATCGAGGGCGCCCTGACCGGGCCCGCGAAGATCCCGTTTCCGTTCGCGGCCCACCTCGTCTTCGGGATTACGACCGCGGCACTGCACGAGGCGCTCACGGCCCGCCTGACCCGCACGAGGTACCGGAGGTGCCGATGAACGCGGTGGCCCCCACGTCCATACGGAAGATCGCCGCCGCCTTCCTGATCGCGCTCGCGGCGGGCGCCTGCTCCCCGGAGGAAGAGCCGGTGGCCCGGCGGATGGCGGGGGACGTGGAGGAAGTGCTGGGCGCCACGGCGCCGGAAGATCTGCCGGCGCAGGCGCGGGGTCTGCTCGAGACGGATCGGCCGTGGCGGGCATCGCGTCTCATGGAGCGGTACCTGGAAGCCACGCCGGACGCGCCGCCCGAGGACCTCGTGCTGGCGGCGCGCGCGGAGGGCGGCTGGGGTTCGTGGGAAGAGGTACTGGCGCTCCTCGACACCGTGCCGGCGCTGGAGAGCCACGCGGACGGCATCGGCCTGTACCTCCTGGGTCGCGGCCGGGACGAGGCCGGCGACACGGACGGGGCCGTGGAAGCGTACCGCGCGTTCCTCGCCTTTTCGCCACCGCAGGGGGAACTGGAGCCGGAGCGGGGCGCGGCGCGGCTGCGTCTCGCCCTCGCGCTGATCCAGTCGGGGCAGGGTGCGGCGGGTGAGGAGGCGCTGGCCGGGCTGGAGGTGTCGTCGCGCTGGTTCGATGTGCTGCGGGCGGACGCGCTGGCGCTGCGGGGCGACACCGCGGCGGTTCGACAGGCCGTGGCCGGCCTCGACAGCGGCATCCTCGGACTTCGCGGCTGGCGGGCGCGGGTGACCGCCGCCGAGCGCGCCGGCGACCTGGCCGAGGCGCGCGCGCTGGCGAATCGCGCACGCGCGTGGGCCCGGACGTCCACCACCGAGGCGGAGTTCCTGCTCACCGCCGGCAGGATCGCCGTGGCCATGGGTGACACCGCGGCGGGGCGCGATGCGTTCCGAAGCGTCATCGCGAGTGGCGCCGGCAGCGCCCGTGCCCGACGCGCCGCGGCGCTCCTGCTGGAGGACGAGATGACCCCCGACGATCACCTTGCGGTGGCCCGGGTCCAGGTGGCGCAGGGGCTCCAGGAAGAAGCCATCGAGGGGTTCGAGCGCTGGCTCGAGTCGGGACGCGGCTCCAGCTCCGAGCGGGAGGAGGTCCACCTCGAGCACGCCACGGCACTCTTCTACGCCGAGCGCTATCGCCAGGCCATCCAGGCGCTGGAGCCCATCGAGGGGCGGCTTTCCGCCCGAATGCTCCGCGCCCGCGCCGAGGCCCACCGCGGCCACACCGACGAAGCCGCCCGGCTCTACCTCGACATCGCCGGAGACCGCGCCGGCTCGACCGCCGCCAACGCCCGCTTCATCGCAGCCGGCACCTATCACGATGCGGGGGAGACGGAGAAGGCCCGGGATCTCTACCGCGATGTGGTCCGGCGATACCCCGGCAGCGACCGCATGGGCCACGCGCTCATGCGGCTGGCCGGTATCGCCTTCGAGGAGGAAGACTACACCGAGGCCGCCCGCATATGGGACCAGTATCGGAAGCGGTATCCCAACGGCGACCGGGCCATCCAGGCCACGTACTGGGCGGGGAGGGCGCGCGAGGAGAGGGGCGACTCGGCTGACGCCGCCGCGCTGTTCCGCGCCGTGCGGGAGAGCGACCGGAACTCCTATTACGCGCTCATGGCCAGCCGCCGGCTCGGCGAGCCGTTCTGGCCGCTCCCCATGAGCCCGAGCCCGGCCGCCGACGCGGAGGCCGACCGCCGCGTCGGCGTCTGGATCCGCGAGCTCGACCTGCTTCGAAGCGCCGGCTTCGACGCGGCCGCCGCCGCCATGGCCGATGACCTCGTGGGAGAGGTGGGCGGCGATCGCGCCACCCGATACGCGCTGGCCGAGGCCCTCGCCGATCGGGGCTACAGCCGGGGCGCCATCCGCCTGGGCAACAGCCTGCAGACCGCCGGGCCGCCCGACCGCCGGCTACTCCAGATCCTCTATCCGTTCCCCTACCGGACGCTCATCACCGAGGAGGCGCGCGACCGGGGGCTCGACCCCTTCATCGCGGCCGCCCTGATCCGGCAGGAATCGATGTTCGAGGCGCTCATCACCTCGCCCGCCGGCGCCCGCGGACTCATGCAGATCATGCCGGCCACAGGCGCTCGCCTCGCCGAGGCGGCCGGCATGGAACGCTGGAACGCAGAGCTCCTCTACCACCCCGAGATCAACGTCCATCTCGGGATCCGCTACGTCGCCCAGCACATGGAGAACTACGACGGCTCCCTCCCCTCCGTCTTCTCCGCCTACAACGCCGGCAGCCACCGCGTGGAATGGTGGAGCGAGTTCCCGGAGTACGGGGACGACGAGCTGTTCACGGAGCGGATCCCCTACCGGGAGACCCGGAACTACGTCAAGATCCTGACGCGGAACAGGGCGCTGTACGACGGGCTGTACTCGGGTTCGGTCGAGCCCACGAGCTGAGCCGGTCTACGGACGCTCGCGGCGAGTCGCGGGGTCTGGATGCACGCGTCGTGTGGGGCGTTCCTCCACATCCGGGCTTCGTCATCCTCGCGGGTATCCCCCTACTGCGCGCCCACCACGGCCCCCGCAGATTGATCTCAGGGGCAACCCCGGCCGCCCGCCGGAGGCCCCATACTCGCCGGCGACCAAGGAGTCCGCCGTGAGCCGTGAGAACGAAGGCAACGGACGACCCGCTCTCTTCAAGGCCGTCTTCATCCTCATCTCCACGCTGGTCGTGGCCGCCATGGCCTACGCGGGCTGGATCGTCGTGATCTACTGGGATCACGTCGGCGTCTGAGGAGACCACCATGACATACAAGCAGGCCGTCACGTTCTTCTTCGCGGTGACCGGCATCTTCATCGCGGTGTTCGTGGGACTTACTCTGCACAGCCACACCCGCTTCCCCGCGCTGACGCACGCCGATCAGATCACCGATCAGGTGCTCGACGGGAAGGACGTGTGGCACCACAACAACTGCGTGAACTGCCACACGCTCATGGGCGAGGGAGCGTATTACGCGCCGGACCTGACACACATCACCCGCCAGCGGGGGGACGCGTACCTGAGCACGTTCCTCCAGGACCCCGGTCGGTTCTACAACGCAGAGGAACACCGCCGCGTGATGCCGGACCAGGGCCTCGACGACGTGCAGATCGCGAGCGTCATCGCATTCCTCGGGTGGATCGCCGCCATCGACAACTTCGACTGGCCGCCACGCCCTATCCTGGTGACGGGTGGAGTACCCGGAGGATACGGCGGCGAGCCCACCGCGGCGGCCTCCTCGGATGACCCCGTGGCGCAGGGTCAAACCCTGTTCCGGTCATCGCCTCCCTCTTGCTTCACCTGCCACTCCACGTCGCCCAACGTGGTGCTCGCGGGGCCCTCGATGGCGGGGCTGGTGGAGCGGGCGGGCCAGGTGGTGCAGAGCGCTGACTATACGGGCTCGGCCACGAGCGCGGAGGGCTATATCCGGGAGTCCATCGTGGACCCCGGCGCCCACATCGCCGACGGTCCCGACTTCTTCGCCTCCGACGGGCGGTCCATGATGCCCGCCGACTTCGACCAGTCGCTGACCGACGACCAGCTCGATCAGCTGGTGGCCTATCTCATGTCGCTGCGCTGAGCCAAGGAGAGGAACCATGCGGTATCGCACGCAGGCGGTAGCATACTGGTATTTCGCGGTCGCGCTCACCCTCTTCGCGCTGCAGCTCGTGTTCGGCTTCCTCATGGCGGCGAAATACCTGGGGCCGGACCCGCTCCAGACCGTGCTGCCCTTCAATGTGGCCAAGACGCTGCACACCAACCTGCTCGTGGTCTGGATCCTGGCGGGGTTCCTGGGCTCCGCTTTCTACGTGATCCCCGAGGAGTCGAAGGTGGAGCTTCACAGCCCCACGCTCGCCTACTGGACGCTGGGGCTCCTCACGGCTCTGGGCGTGACCGCCGTGGTCGGCTACTTCTTCGGCTGGACGGAGGGGAACAAGCTCCTCGAGCAGCCCTTGCCGATCAAGCTCGGGCTGGTGGTGGTGTTCGGGATGTTCGGCTACAACGTAGTCCGGACGATGGCGAAGGGCGCGAAGCCGACCGCAACGTCGGTGATCCTCGTGGGCGGCATCTTTGGCGCGGCGCTCCTCTACCTCCCATCGCTGCTGTCGTACACGAACTATACGATCGCCACCTTCTATCGCTGGTGGACCATTCACCTGTGGGTGGAGGGGGTGTTCGAGCTGATCCAGGGAGCGCTCCTGGCCTTCCTCCTCATCCGCCTCACGGGTGTGGAGCGGAGCCGGGTGGAGAAGTGGCTCTACGTGGTCATCGGCCTCACGTTCGCCACGGGACTCATCGGCACCGCGCACCACTACTTCTGGATCGGCGTGCCCGAGTACTGGCTGCCGCTGGGCGGGTTCTTCAGCGCGCTGGAGCCGCTACCGTTCGTCGGCATGGCCATCATGGCCTATGTCGCGCTCCGTTCCATGGAACGGCGCCCCGCCAACATGATCGCGCTGCACTGGGCGGCGGGCAGTGCCCTCGTCGCCCTCATCGGCGCCGGCGTTCTCGGCTTCGCCCACACGTGGCCCGCGGTGAACCAGTGGACGCATGGCACCCTGATTACTCCCATGCACGGCCACCTGGCATTCTTCGGTGCCTACGGGATGATCATCCTGGGCATGATGACCTACTCGCTCCCCTTCGTCACCGGCAACGCCGATGCCGAGGTCCGGCACGGGGGGGTGGGTCTCTGGGCCTTCTGGCTCATGGTTTCCGGGATCACGGGCATGACCCTGAGCTTCGCCGCAGGCGGCCTTGGCCAGGTCTACCTCGAGAGGATCATGGGCCTCGGATATCTGGAGACCCAGCAGCGAATTCAGGTGCATTTCCAGATGCTCCTGGCCACGGCCTCCCTCTTCAGCCTGGGCGCGCTGCTCTTCCTGTTCGATTTCTTCGTCCTCAACCCCAAGCGCGGCGAGCTGCTGGCCGAGCCGGTGCGGGACGTCGAGGTGCCGAGCCGGACCTAGCGTGTCCGCTGGTGGACGTACATGCAGGCATCCTCCGCGCCCGAGCGCTGGAGGCTGCCCGGCGCCCATTCCGGCGGGATGCCCCGCAGACACTCCTGGTGGGAGTCGTAGTCTTCGGCGCGAAACGTCGGACCGCTGCCGGCCTCCAGCAGGAGGGCGGCCACGATGGCGGTGAGGATGGCGGTCAGGACCGCCGCGGTGATCCAGGTGGACGGGGTCATGGGCGGAAGATAGTCACACGAAGACGGCAGGCGAAGCCGCGGCGTGTGCCGCTCCTCCGCCTGCCATCGTGTTCAGCCGTGCTTCAGCTATGTCGTGGACGTGTGGGCCCGATCCGGGTCACGACCGGTCAGTGCTGCCGCTCCGGCTGCGGTCGATCCTCTCGCATCTTCCGCTTCACCTCTCGCGTCTCGTCCCGGGCGAATTCGCCGGTCTCACGCGCCTCGCGCTTCAACACCGAGGAATCGTGTTCCAGGGTGTCGCGCCCGTGTTCCAGGCGCAGCGAGTCGCTGCTCTGAAGGTCCCGCGCGGCGCTCATGGCCAACGCGCCCGCCGCAATGGCCAGCACGCCACCCACGATCAGGGCGCCCGCCCAGAACGCGCCGCCGAGCAGCTGCCCCACGGCCAGGATCGCGCCCGCCGTGAGCGCCAGCCCCGCCAGGGAGCCGAGCGACAACGCCACCCCGACCTTGGCCACGTCCTTCACCAGCGTTCGGCCCGCGTCCTGGATGTCGGCGGAAAAGGCATTGGCCACGTCCCGCACCTCCAGCTTGGCCAGGGTCAGCTCGTCATGCGCGAGCTGCGACGCGTCCTGGCCGAGTCGGGCGATCAGCGTGCGAAGGTCCAACCCGTCGGAGCCGTTGCCGGACGGCGGCAGCCGCCGCACGTCCGACTCCAGTTCCAGGTCTCCGCGGTCGTCCAGCGTGTACCGTTTCGCCATGCTACCTCCCCGGCTCGCGCATGGCGTTCATGCCGGTGGAGCTCCGGCTCCCGGCCCCCCGGGACTCGCTGCTGTCGTCCTCCGCGAGCACCTCGTCCACCGCCCGGTGCGCCGACCTGCTGGCCGTCTCACGGGCCATGTCACGCGCCTTCGATGCGGCGCGACGAGCGCCCTCCTCGGCCCGCTCCTTCACACGCTCCCGGGCGTCACCCATGAGCTCACGCTCCCGGTCCGTCTCCGGCAGCAGCAACCCCGCCGCCAGACCGAGCGCCGCGGCCATGGCGCCCGCAACCAGCGGGTTCTCGCCCACCGCGTGCTCCACGCGCCGCTCCGCCCGCCGAGCGCGATACGTTGCCTCGTGCATTCCTTCACGCACGTCGTGTTTCAGCTCGCGGCCTCGTTCCCGCGCGGAGCTGGCCATCTCGTGCCCCTTCTCCCGGGCGCTGTCCATGGCCTCTTCACCCCGCTCACGCACACTCTCCATCGCCTCTTCGCCCCGCTCACGGACCCGGTCGGCGGCTTCCGCCATCCGGCCGTCTTCGTCCGCGCCGTCCATGTCGTACCTCTCGTCTACGTCCTGCCCGTACGCTGTGCCCGCGACCGGCCGGTAACGGTTCGGCACATCCCGATCACGGCCGTACGGGTATGGCTCTCGACGCAGGGTCCGGCTGCGGTAGCCGCTGTCGTCGTCGCGGGCGCCATTGGTCACCAGCCACGCCAGGCCGACACCTACCATGCCCGCGGGGATCGGGTTCTCCCGGATCGTGTCCCACACCCCTCGTCCGGTCTCTCGCATCTCGTGCTCCACCTCGTCCATGGTATGCCTCGCCTTCCGTTTTACGTTGTGCTTCAGCTCGTCCACCTGTCCCCGCGCTCGGACCTTCAGCTCGTGCTGCACACGGTCGGGATGGACACGGTCGCCAATCTCCTCCACCGTGCGACCCATCCGCCTGCGCGTCGCCTCGATCCGCTCCAGGACCTCACGTTCGGATTCCCTAGCCATTGAACTCGCCTCCGCGCTGCGTCCCGCGGGTGGGCTCGTCCAGCTCGTAGGACTCGGGCCCGTCGATGGAACGCTCCGCCTCCACCGCGCGGTCATCCGGCAGCGAGCGATCGGCACGCGCCGACCGCACGTTGCCGAAATCGTCGGTCTCGTACGCGCCACGGCTCTCGAGCGGCTCGCGCGTCTCGTAGGCCGGAAGGTCGCCGTAGGACTCGCCGCCACGATACGAGCGGCCCTCGCCGGCATAGTCGCGGCCGGCGTGATCCTGGTCGGAGTCCGGCGGCGAGCTCTTGAGGAATCGGGCGCCCAGCATCCCCAGGGTGAACGCGCCGCTCAGGAACACGGGGGTGTGCTCGCGGGCGAAGCTCCGGACGTCCCGACCGAGGGAACTCACGTCCCGCTCCGCCAGGTAATGCGACGCGTCCTCGGCCCGGTCCGCCACGGCGTCCAGCAGACGGCCGTACTGCCGCTGGTCCTCCGGCATCTCCTCGCCGCTCCGCCGAAGCGCGTCAGCCATGGAAAGGAGACCGGTGCTCACCCGCTCCTTCTGATCCTCCGCCTGGCTCCGCGCACGGGCCTTCCCCTCCCGCGCCATTTCCTTCCCCTTCTCGCGCGCCTCCGCCTTCAGGTCCTCGGCCTTGTCCGCCGCCTGGTCCTTGAGCTCGCCGGCCTTGTCCGCCGCCTGGTCCTTCAGCTCCCGCGCCGTCTCCTTTGCACCGCCGTCATGAGCCGAGTCCGAACCCGCCTCCATACCGGTTCCCGTGATCCCGTCCGCCATCTGTCTACCTCCGTCGCTGGCTTCGCCTTGAATTAAAAACGCGCTCGCAGCCCCATCGAGAGGCGTCGAGCGCGCACCCCGGAGTAGTGCAGGGGCCGTGCCATGAACCGCTGTAAATGATTGCCGTACCGCGACTTAGCGGTACGGGATTACTGCACGGAGAGGTCTACCCCGCGGGGATCCGCTCCAACGCACGCTGCACGTCAGCGCCGCCGGGCTGCTGGTAGACGCGGAGCTCGAACTCGGGAACCGCGGCGAGGACGTGGTCGAAGATGTCGGCCTGGAGGGCCTCGTAGAAGGCCCAGCGGGTGTCGCTGGTGAAGACGTAGATCTCGATGGGCAGCCCCTGCGGCCCCGGTGCGAGTTGCCGGACGAGGAAGGTCATGTCCTGCCGGATCTCGGGGTGGGTCTTCAAATACTCGATGAGGTACGCGCGGAAGGTCCCGACGTTGGTGAGCCGGCGGGCGTGGGGTGTGACGCCCTCTCCGGGGGTCCGGCCGGCGTTGTAGGATTTTACCTCGTCGCGTTTTCGTGCGATGTACTCGCGGAGCAGCTCCCACTGTGCGAAGCGCTGCACCTCGTCGGGCTCGAGGTAGCGGATCGTGCTCTGGTCGAGGTGGACTGCGCGCTTGATCCTGCGCCCGCCGGACTCCTGCATCCCCCGCCAGTTCTTGAACGAGTGCTCGAGGAACTTGTGGGTGGGAATCACGCTGAGGGTGCGGTCCCAGTTCTGGACGGTGATCGAGTTGAGGGCGATATCCACGACATCGCCGTCGGCCTCGAACTGGGGCATCTCGATCCAGTCGCCCACCCGGATGAGGTCGTTGGTGGTGATCTGGACGCCGGCCACGAGGGATAGGAGCGTGTCGCGGAAGACGAGCAGGAGCACGGCGGTCATGGCGCCGAGACCGCTCAGGAGCGGGATGGGCGAGCGGTCCATGAGGATGGCCGCGACCATGATGACGCCGGCCAGGTGCGCGACGATATTGGCGACCTGGAGGAACCCCTTGATCGGCCGCTCCCGCGCTCGCGGCTGGAGTGTGTAGATGCGATTGATGCCGTCGAGGAGCGCGGCGAACGCGCGCACCACCACCAGGACTATGCTGGCGAGGATCACGCGCTTGACGATGAGGAGCACCGCTGGCGGGACGAAGGGGATCAGGTCCACGCCGATCTGCCAGACCACGAGCGGAACGGCCCAGGCGAGGCGGTGGGGCAGCCGCGACTCGAAGAGCGCGTCGTCCCACCCCTGCTGTGTGGAGCGCGCCAGGCGCTCGAGGAACCAGAGCAGGTAGTACCGCACGATCCGGTGCACGATCTCTCCCACCACCAGAACCGCGACGGCCACCACGAGCGAAGAGATCAGTGGGTTCGCGGCGATGAGGTCGGCGGCGGGTGCCAGCAGCGGATGGATCGCCGCGGCGGCCCGCGCCGGGAGGTCCTCATCGACCGCGGCCGCGGGAGTCGCCTCCTGCAGGAGTGCCCAGCCTGAACGGATTGGTGGGAAGACCGCCACGATCAGTACCGCGCCCGGAGCGCGACACCGCGCCCCGCCTCCCCCACGACCGTGCCGTCCCGCCACACCGGCTCGCCGGCCACCCATACCGTGAACCCGTGAGCGGTGGCGTAGGGCTCGTCGTAGGTAGCCCGGTCCCGGACTTCGGCTGGATCGAATACGACGACGTCCGCCGCCCACCCCTCCTTCAGCTGGCCCCGTGGCAGGTCCACGCGCGCCGGATCGTCCAGGCCCACGATGGCGGCCGTCAGACCGGACATCTTCCGCACGGCCTCCTCGATTCCGAGCATCTCTTCCTCCATCACGTAACGCCGGAGCACGCGCGCGAACGCGCCGTAGGAGCGGGGGTGCAGCATGGTGGGGCTGCCGTCGGTGGAAACCACCACGTGGGGATCGGCAAGGAACCGGCGCATCACTGCCTCGTCCATGACGGTGTAGGCGGCGCTGGCGCCGTCGGGGCCGAGCTCCACCAGCACGTCCTCGAACGGCCGCCCCAGATCCGCCGCCACGTCGGCCAGGGTGCGCCCCTTCCACGGGCCCGTGCCGAAGAGCATGGCCCCCGGGCCGTTCCGGCTCTCCACGCGGCGGCGCAGGTGGTCGGCCAGCTCGCCCCGTCGCTCTGCCACCACGTCCGCGTAGTCGTACGGGGGCCGGGCCCACTCGGGGAAGAGGATGGAAAGGCCGGTGTAGCTGGCGATGTACGGATATACGTCCCCCGTGACCGTCAGCCCCTCCGCCCGAGCGGCGGCCATGGCGTTGAGCAGCCGGTCGGCGTCGGCGGGGTCATGGCTCAGGACCACCTTCATGTGCGACGCGTGCACCCGGGCGTCGGCGGTTCGCCCCTGCTCGATCAGCTCGGCCAGCGCGTCATCCACGCGGCCTGGGTCCTCGCTCCGCATGTGGCTCATGACCACACCGCCCCGCGCGCCGACGGGGCGGGCGAGCGCGGTCAGCTCCGACATGTCCGCCTGGATCCCGGGATCGTACTCGAGACCGGTGGAGAGGCCGAACGCGCCCGCGTCGAGGCCGCGCTCCACGAGCTCCACCATCCGCCGGATCCCCGCCGCGCCGGGGTCGCCGTGCTCCACCCCGGACTCCATCCGGATCGTGTTGTGGCCCACCAGGTACGCCACGTTCACCCACGGATGCGCCGCATCCACGGCGTCCAGGTACGCCGCCATCCCGGAGGCCTCCGGGCCGCTCCCGTCCTGCCCGAGCACCACCGTGGTGACGCCCATGGCCAGCGCGTTGTCGAAGCGCGGGTCCCGGTCGGGCGCGCCGTGGGCGTGGGCGTCGATAAAGCCGGGCGCGACCACGCGGCCGGTCGCATCGTAGCGGTCGCGGAACGTCAGTGTGTCCGGGTCCACGATCCCGATGTGCGCCACACGGCCACCCCGCAGCAGGACATCGGCGACCCGGCCGGGGGCGCCGCTGCCGTCCACCACCGTCCCGCCCGCGATGAGCCAGTCGTACGCCGGCGACCGCTCTCTCGACCGGACGTCCGTGCCCCCCGCGCTTCCGCCGGTGCGGAGCGAACGGGGCTGGGGCTCAAACTCCTCGTACGGGACCGGGTCCTCGGCGGGAACGGCGTACTGCTCTCGCAGCCGTGTCAGTCGGGTCTCCAGCTCGGCCCGGACCCCCGCGTAGCGCGGGTCGTCGTACACGCTCTCCATCTCCTCGGGGTCCCGCTCGAGGTCGAAGAGCTCCCACTCCCCCACCTCGTAGTAGTGGATCAGCTTGTAGCGCTCCGTCCGCACCCCGTACTGCCGCCGCACCATGTGCCAGCCCGGGTACTCGAAGTACTGGTAGTAGATGGCGTCCCGCCAGTCGGCGGGCGGGCGGCCGGTCAGGAGTGGGACCAGGCTGCGTCCCTGCATGGCCGCGGGGACGGGAGCGCCCCCGGCGTCCAGAAGCGTCTCGGCGAAATCCAGGTTCATGACCAGGTCGTGGCTCACGGACCCGGCCGGGGCCACGCCCGGCCAGCGCACGATGAGCGGGATCCGCAGCGACTCCTCGTACATCCACCGCTTGTCGAACCAGCCGTGGTCGCCCAGGAAGAAGCCCTGGTCGGAGGTGTAGACGATCAGCGTCTCGCCCGCGACGCCCGCGCGCTCCAGCGCGTCCACCACCCGCCCGACGCTCCGATCGATCGCCGCCACCGTCCGGAGGTAGTCCTTCATGTAGCGCTGGTACTTCCACCGCGCGATCTCGTCCGGGGGGAGCGAGTCCACCACGCTCAGGTACCACGCGTTCTCTTCCGCGTAGGCGCGGTCCCACTCCGCCTGCTGCTCCGGGGTGAGCCCCGCCGGGGACTCCAGCTTCAGGTCGCGGGGGAAGAGGTCCAGCGCCACCGACATCTCCGGGGTCGACGCCGGCGAGGCGCGGCCGGCGGCGTCATCGTGGAACGTGGGCGGGACGGGCAGCGGCGTGTCGCGGTACATCCCGAGCTCTTCCGGCCCCGGGTCCCAGTACCGGTGTGAGGCGTTGTGGTGGAGCATGAGGAGGAACGGCGCCTCGTCGCTCCTGCTGGCGAGCCAGTCGAGGGCGCGGTCGGTGATGACTTCCGGTGTGTAGCCGGTGTAGATCGCCGTGTCCGAGGCGCTGTGCAGCGTCGGGTTGTAGTACGGTCCCTGGCCGCTCAGGATCTCGTAATGATCGAAGCCCCGCGGCTCCTCCCTGAGGTGCCACTTGCCGAACAGCGCCGTGCGGTAGCCGGCCTCCCGCAGCAGACCCGGGAACGCCAGGTCGGTGGGGTGGAGCGACTGCCCGTTGGTCATCACCCCGTTCAGGTGACCGTACTGCCCCGTGAGGAGGGTGGCGCGGCTCGGCGCGCAGATGGAGTTGGTGACGAACGCGTTCGTGAACAGCATCCCCTCGGCCGCGAGCCGGTCGAGCCGGGGCGTCTGCGCGATGTGTTCCCCGTACCGGAGGTGGGGGGCGTACGCCGAGAGGGCGTGCGCGGCGTGGTCGTCGGCGAGGATGAAGACGATGTTCGGGCGAGCGGCGTCCGGCGGCGGCGCCATCGGGACGCGCGACGGGGGATCTCCCGCTGGCGCCGAGGCGCAACCACCTCCGAAGAGTGCGGTCAGAAGCAGGGTGCCGAGCGCGGCTCCGGCGGAGCGGCGCCGGCCGGAGCGTTGGCGGCTGGACCCGGGATCGCCTCGCGACGGGGTCACGGGCGCCGTGCTGCGTCGGCGATTTCGATGCATGTTCGTCCTCCGGAGGTGGGGCAGAGGGAGAAGGTAACCAGCCACCGCGCCGGCGACCATTCCGTTGACGCGGTCGGGCGCTCCGAGGAGATTCTCGGCTCCACCCCGGCCGCGCCCGTCGCGGTTGGCATCGCTCCGGGCCGGCGGCATATTCCCGGGTCCCGCCGATTCAACCGAGCCGTGAGCCCATGCGACGCATCAGCCGATCCGTTCCCTGCCTCCTGTTCCTGGCCGCCACCGCCTGCGCCAGCGCCGCGTCCCACGAGTCCACTGGCATCGGGCCGGAGGTGCCCGGCGACCACGCACCAGAGGTCGCGCCCGTGGACTGGGAGGTCGTGGACTCCGTGGATGTCGCCGCGTTCAACGCCGATCTCCGGCCGGACCGGCTCACCATGGACGTGGGCGTGTACTTCCCGGCCAACCTGGACCCGGGCTTCCACAAGGTGACGCTGCCCAGGCTGCTGGAAAGTCTGCGGGCGGCGAAGGAGATCTACGCCCCCGCGGGCGTCCAGATCAACCTGCTCTGGGTGAAGACCGGCGTCGTCGACCCGCGCTTCTTCGCGATCCAGTCCGACGAGTTCCCGGGGGTGCCGACCACGGGCTACGTCAACCTGTACGAGCACATGCGACGGAACCCGGCGCGGCTGACCGATCAGACGCTGGGCGCGTTCCGGAGCATCGTGGAGCCGCACCCGGACAGCCACCGCACGCTCTACCTCGTAGTGCTGGAAGACGTGTTCTACCCGTTCCTCGAGGTGGCGGAGGGCCGAAACTGGATGCTCAAGACGGTCCGGACGGGCGGGCTCTCGTTCCCCACCTACTCCTACGGCGCGACGATCCCGGCCCCGTACCGCGGCGTCATCACCATCACGAACCTGTCCCGCCCGGACCGGTACCGGCGCACGGTCGCCCACGAGATCGGGCACAAGGTGATCAACGTGAGCCACGAGTACCGCGACATCTCGCCGCAACACGAGGTGTACGCCGAGGGCGGCCTCATGGTGTACGGTGGCGGGGAGGCCATCGAGTCGGGGGCCGAGGGGCGCTGGCACCTGGAGCGGCTGCGCCTGTCCCCGTTCCTGTATCGTCTGGCGGAGGATGGAGACAAGGAGTGGAACCCGGACTACCGCGAGGGCGGTCACTACTACGACCCCCTGTACGGCGACTACGTGATCCACTTCGACGGGACGGCGGCCATCGACGAGGACTGGTGATCGCCGGCCGTCAAGAACCCTTCGTCCAGGGGGATACACACACCCGCTCCCCTCACGGGCTGGGTCCGTTCCCTACCCGCGTGAGCGAGACCAGCCGCAGGTGCAGGTCGTGGATCCGCCGGAGCACTCCGTGCAGCGCCGCCTGATCGGCGACGGTCACCTGCAGAATGGTCCGGCCGCCCTCGGATTGGAGGACGCACTCGCCGAACCAGGAGCCCCACTCCTCGCCGATCTCGCCGTCCACCACGAGTCGATAGCCGATCGAGCCGGCGTCCGCGTCCCCTTCCGTGAGTCCCTCCATGACTGCCTCCATCCTGGCGTGCCTGCCCCTCCCGATGATGAGGATAGCCGGGGGCGGTCAGCGGCACGTCCCCCACCGACGGCGTAGATGGGGGATTGATGGGGGGAGTGCGGGCGGCGCGTGGAGCGCGTCAGCCGTGTGGTGCGACGGATGTGGGGTCGAGGCCGAGCTCACGAGCCCGGGTGACCGCCCGTTTCCGGTCGCCCACGCCGAGCTTCCCGTAGAGGTGCTTCAGGTGCGTCTTCACGGTCTCGGAGGAGACGAACATGGCGCGGGCAATGGCCTTGTTGCTGAGGTCCTGGAACAGGTAGCCCAGGACCTCCTCCTCCCGCTCCGTGAGCGGCTCGACCAGCGCGGCGGCCGGAGACGGGGAGCGTCCTGGAGTTTGGTCATCGAAGCGTTCCAGGAGGTGCGTCGCGTAGGCGCGGGACGTGGTGGAGAGGGGGCGGCTCACCGCCGCCTGCAGCAGCGCCCGGACCGGCTCACCGCCGTTCAGCAGCGGACGCGCATAGCCCCGAATGGCCGCCAGCTGCAGGAGCTCCTCCACGCGCTCCCAGCGGTCCTCTTCCGCATCCGGGAGCAGGGCACGAACGGCGAGGGCGACGCACAGCCCGATGCCGCGACCGCGGCTCCTGCTCTCCCTCTCCAGGCACTCCGCGAGCGCGGCCGCGGGGCCGAATCGCTCCCCCCGGACCGCCTGCCAGAGCGCCAGCACGTGCTCCGTCTCCCGGAGCGCCGACCACACCGCCGGCCCGTCCGGGTCGGTGGCCGCGGCGATCAACGGGGCGGGTGGAGCCGCCCCGGCGATCTCCCGCGCGAACGCCAGTCGCGACCTCTCCAGGTCGATGCTGGTGTCCATGAATCCCGCATTCTGCGCCTGCGCCAGGGAGGCGGCATCGATCAGATGCGATTCCGCTTCGTCGAATTCTCGCCGTGCGATCGCCACGCGGGCCAGGCCGACGAGCCCGTTCGCCAGACCTTCCGGGAATTCGGTGGCCCGGCCGAGCTCCACCGCGCGACGGAAGGCGTCGCGGGCGGGGCCGAGGGAGTCCGCCAGGTATTCCACATGCCCCAGGTGGTAGAGGACGGTGGAGAACGCCGGCAGGCGGGAGAGTCCGCGCTCCTCGGCGAAAGCCACCGCTCCGGCCAGCGCCTCGGACGCGCGCTGCACGCCGTCCGTCTGCACCGCCACGGCCGCCGCCTGCCCCAGACCCACCAGCACCAGGTACAGATTGGATGCGCGGAGGTTGTGGTCCTGCGCCCGCTCCAGGAGCTCGCCGGCCGGCACCATCTCCCCGAGCGCCATGTACGCGCGGGCCATGTTGAACGTGAGCAGCCCGTTCATCAGCGCGTCCTCAGGCCGGAGACCGGCCAGCGTGCGCTCGCTGATCTCGATGGCCTCCTGGTAGCGGCCGGTGAACCGCGCGGAGAACGCGCTCAGGATCTCGCGTTCCCGTGAGGCGTTCCGCATCCGGTCGGGGTCGTAGTCCGGGGGCACCCTCTCGAGGGCGGCGGAAATGGCGTCGAGGATGGGCTGGAGGTCGGGTGCCCGCTCGGTCAGCACGCGGACCCAGCCCAACATGGAAAGGAGCATGGGGTAGGGCTGTGACAGCGGGTCGGGCACGCGCCCGAGCCAGTGGCGGACGGTGGCGATCTCGCTCCGCGCCAGCATCCCCAGCGCGTGCTGATCGAGGAGCTCCATCAGGGGCTCTGGCTCGGAGAGGAGCGACGCGTGCTCGAGGGCCGCGTGGATGTCCCCCTCCGCCGCGAACCATGCGCTCGCCCGCCGGTGGAGGAGATCGAGCCGGTCGGGATAAAGCCGACCGAGCCGGAACTGGAGGAGCTCACCGAACAGCCGATGGTAGCGGTACCACTGGCGGTCGCCGCCGAGGGCGACCAGGAAGAGGTTGGCGGACTCCACCTCCGCGAGCCGCGTCGCCGCCTCCGGGTCCCCTGTAACCGCCGCACAGGTATCCGGCCGGAACCGGCGCAGCACGGAGGTCTCCATGAGGAACCGCTGGACCTCCGGGCTCTGACGCTCCACCGCCTCTTCCAGCAGATACTCCACAATGTAGCGATGGCTCCCCGCAAAGGACTCCACCACGGCCACGGGGTCCTCCGCATCCCGGATCGCGATGGCCGCCATCCGCAGCCCGGCCACCCACCCCTCCGTCCGCTGCTCCAGCCGCTCCACCAGCGCGGGCTCGATGGCGCCGGGGACCAGCGCATCGAACAGCTCCACCGCCTCCGCGCTCGTACAGCGCAGGTCGCGCTCGCGCAGCTCAAGGAGCTCGCCGGCGAGCCGGAGCCGACCCATGCCGAACTGGGGGTCCACCCGCGTCAGGAGCATCAGCCGTGGCCCCTCTACGGGCGCGTGCAGCAGCGCCTCCAGGACCGATACCACCGCGCGGCCCTCCAGCTCGTGTACGTCGTCCAGCACCACCACCGCGTCCCGTCCGATCTCCGACAGCGCATCCAGCAGCCCCGGCGGGAGCGGACCGCGTCCCTCGCCCGCGCCCAGGCCACGGATCAGGCTCCCGGCTCGGTCGGCGCCCGGGACGTCCAGCCGGGCGAACGCGGCACCGAGGTGGGCGAGGAATCGGGCAGGGTCATTGTCGAAGGGATCCACGGACAGCCAGCCCGTGGGGAGGCCGCGGCTCGCGAGCCAGTCGAGGACCAGCACGGTCTTGCCGAACCCCGCCGGCGCCGACACGAGGATGACGCCGCCGTGGTGATCATCGAGGCGATCGTGCAGCCGCCTCCTGCGGACCACCGTCGAGGGCACCCGTGGGGGAACGAGCTTGGTCTGGATCAGTCCCGGGTCCTGCGGCATCACTCCTCCTGCCACCTCCGCGCCGGCCGGCCGAGCCATGGCAATATGGGCGGACATGCACCCGTTGTCTGTCGGGAAACGGGTGAAAGTGCTGTGGGGAGATGACTGCCCGTCCCGCTGAACCGGTTGAACGGACGACTCGCCGAGCGGGAGTGGAGCGCGACTGGAGTGCGCAGTGGCCGGTCTCAGCGCGGCTCCGGAGCGGACCAGGGACGCCGAGCCATGCCCGTTCCCACCGCGTATCCCCCGATTCCCCTCCGGATGGGGGATACGCGGGAGCGTGCGAGCGTGTAGGCTTGTGACAGGGTAGAGGGTGACCGGCACTATGTGGATATGGAGGAGAGCCATGACTGCAGTTCGTACGACCATGATCGCGCTGGCCGTGGCGATGGGGGCGTGGACGCCGCTGGCCGCGCAGGACACTGGGGAGATTGTGGAGCCCGCACCGGTGCGGGCGTTTGCCGAGGGATCGGTCCTGTACGCACAGCCCGTGGGCGAGTTTGCCGACCACATAGATCGAGGGGTCGGGCTGGCGCTCGGGCTGTCGGTGCCGATCAGGGAAAGGAGCCCGTGGAGCATTCGCCTCGATGGCGGCGTGCTCAACTACGGTAATGAGCGCCGCGAGGTCACGCTGGGCGGTTCGGTGGGTGGCCGCATCCGGCTGGACCTGACCACCACCAACAACGTCTTCTACCTGGGTGTCGGCCCTCAGGTGGCGGTGACGACCGGGACCCTGCGGCCGTACGCGCTCGCGTTCGCGGGTGGTGCCTATTTCAACACCACGTCATCGCTCTCGGGAACGGGCGACCACGAGGAGTTCGGACGCACCGTCAATCACGATGACCTTGCCTTCTCGTGGGGAGGCGGCGCCGGCGTGCGCCTGCCGCTGCCGGTGTCTACCGTTCCGGTGCTCGTCGATTTCGGCGCCCGCTATCACCGTATCGGCGAGGTCGAGTACCTCCGCGAGGGCGACATCACAGACCGGCCGGACGGCACGATCCAGCTCGACCCGCAGCGAAGCCGCGCCGACATGCTGACGATCCACGTTGGCGTCTCCGTCGGACTCAGGTCCAGCATCTTCCAGAGCAACGACGACGAACGATGAACGCGTCCCGAACGGCGGCGGTGGCCGCCATGGCGGTGACGGCCGCGACGTGGACGGCGACGGCCATGGGCGCCCGCCGCTGGGATCGCGCCACCGGCCGCGTGATGGCCCGGCTGGACAGCGCCGTCGAGCAGGACGGTGCGGTGCTCTTCTCGCCCGATGAGCTCACCGGCCTGCCGGCGCCCGTGCGCCGATACTTCCGTTTCGCCCTCACCCCCGGACAGCCGGTGGTGCGGTCGGCGCTGGTGGAGCAGGAGGGGACGTTTCAGCTGCGCCGCGGTGGATCGCGGAGCCCGTTCACGGCGGTGCAGCGGTTCACGGTGAAGCGCCCTGGCTTCGTCTGGGACGCACGGATCCGGTTGGCCCCGCTCGTCACCGTCCGCGTCCGCGATTACTACGTTGGCGGCCGCGCGGGGATGCTCGGGAATATCGCCGCACTGCTCCCGGTGGTGCGGCAGGAAGACACACCCGGCCTTGCGTCGGGCGCGCTGCACCGACGGCTCCTGGAGTCGCCGTGGCTACCCACGTCGCTGCTCCCGAGCCAGGGCGTGCGCTGGGATCCCATCAACGAGTCCTCCGCCCGGGCCACACTGGTGGATGGCGAGCTCGACGTCTCCATGGTGGCGCACTTCGGAGACGATGGCGGCATCGAGCGGGTCGAGGCGCTCCGGATGCGCGACGTGGACGGAGCCGGTGTGCCCACGCCCTTCGTGGGATACTTCGGCGATTACGAGAAGGTCGCGGGCATGAGAGTGCCCATGACCGGCCATGTCGAGTGGGTTCTGCCCGAGGGCCGGCACGATTTCTGGCACGGTCGCATCACCCGGGTCGAGTACCGGATGGCTGCACCGGCGGTCCCACGCCGCCCGAGCGAGGCCGCCGGACCATGAGGGGGACCGCCACCAGAGCACTCAGCAGCAGGCCGAGGTCCTGAATCACGCCGAACTCGAACACGGCCGACAGCCCCAGAACGGCCCACACGGCGGGTACCACCAGCAGCCAGCGCGGCGCGAGCGGCGACAGCAGGAGCATGCCGAAGGTGAAGATCACCAACGGACAGGGAGCCCCGAACGTGGGGCTGGCACGGTAGGCGTGGCCGGCGAGCGCACCGACCAGCGGGTAGATCGCAAGCGCGTATGCGATCATCGCCGCCGCCGATACACCGCGGATCCCCACGCTGAACCGGAACCTCGGCGGCTCCCGCTCGGCCGCGCGGCCGAAAAGGAGCAGACCCTCGACCACGAATAGGGCGCCGAACCCGAACGCCGCCGGGTTGATCACAGAAAAATGAAGGATGTGATAGACGACGCCCGTCCACAGCCACAGCGCGCCGAGTCCGGCCCAGATCCAGCGGGCGGCGCGGTCGTTGCCCCGGAATGCCAGTATTGCGACGCCACACGCCAGCGACAGCAGCACGAGCTGCGCCGGCCAGACCGCTTCGTTGTAGGCGACGAAGACACCGAAGAACTCGTCGGCTGAAAAGGGAACGCGGAACATGATCGTCCTCCGTCCGGGGGGTGCGCAGGATCACCATACCGCGCGCCGGGGGCGTCCGCAGTGGGGAGATCCCCGATGACGTTCCTGTGGGGAAAGCTCCGACGGCGGGCGCCACGTGACCGCCCCCACCCCTGGACGCGGGGCCCCCCATCGCTCCACACTGCGGGTCATGATCACGACACTGGTCTCGCTCACCCTCATCACCCTGCTGGCGTACGCGGTCAAGGCGGCCACCGGCTTCGGCCCTGCCCTGGTCGTGGTTTCCCTCGGGAGCATGCTGGTCGGCCCCGCCCACGCCGTCATCCTGGCGGCGTTCCTGGACATGGCCAGCGGGGCCGGGCTCCTGTGGCTGGATCGTGGCCGCATCGCCGCCGAGGCGTGGCGGGGGCTGGCCGTGACCATGGCGGCCGGCGCGGTAGTGGGTGCCATGCTCCTCGGCGTGATCCCCACCGCAACGCTCACCCGCGTCGTCGCCGTAGGGATCGTGGCGTTCGGGGTGTGGATGCTCGCGACCCCCACCATGGGCGGCAGCACGGACGAGAGCACTCGACCGGGCGCGGAGCCTCGGGATGACCGGCGAGAGCGCGCGGGCTTCAGCGCGCACCTCATGGCGGCGATCGGCGGACTTTCCGGCGGGCTGATCGGTGTCGGCGGTCCGCCGCTGGTGATCTACTTCGGCGCGCGGCTGCCGAGAGAGCGGTTCCGCGCCCTGATCGTTCCACTGCTACTCACGGCCGCCGTCTTCCGCGTCGCCACCTACGCGCTGACGGGACAGGTGGACCGTGAGCTGATGATGCTCGTGCTCCCGTCCCTGCCTGCGCTCCCCCTGGGGCTGGCGCTGGGCAACCGGCTCTTCCGCCGCTGGAGCGACCGGGGGTTCCGGATCGCGGTGTCGCTCCTCGTCACCCTGGCCGGGCTGCGACTGCTCTTCTGATCCGCCGCGACGGTACACGTCCTGCAACCCGGTGCCCTGGAAGATTCGGCCATCCGAGGAGCACGCATCCATGTCCTATCCACTCGCCATCATGGTCCTGGCCGCACTGTGCCCCACCGGGTGCACGGGCGGCTCCCCGGACACCGCCGACGCCGGGCTCCAACCCCGCGCGATGGCGCTCCCGACCTCACCGGCAGCAGCGACGTGCGAAGTGGTCGAGGCGGGCCGGGCGCTCCCCGCGGAGGTACGGGAGACGAGCGGGCTCGCCGTCAGCGCGACGGATTCCTCCCTCTTCTGGACCCACAACGACGCCGGGAACCGCGCCGAGCTGTTCGGCATCGGAGGGGACGGCCGGCTGCGGGAGCGCGTGCGCGTGACGGGCGCGACACTGGTGGACTGGGAGGACCTGGAGGCAGCACGCTGTGGCGAGAGCGCGTGCCTGTACGTAGGCGACATCGGCGACAACGACGGCGAACGCGTGAGCGTCACGATCTATCGCGTCCCCGAGCCCGCCGCGGGATCCTCGCAAACCGCGCCCGCCGAGGCTATCCGCGGGCGCTACCCGGACGGCCCCAGAGACGCCGAAGCGCTGTTCGCCGCACCTTCCGGTGACCTCTACATCGTCACCAAGGGCCGACCCGGGCCGGCGGAGCTCTACCGCCTCCGGGCGCCCCAGCGGACGCAAGGCGTTGCCACGCTGGAGCGCGTGAGGGAGCTCTTTGCGGAGCCCCACGATCCGGATGACCGCGTGACCGCAGCTACCGCCACCCCCGACGGCCGCTGGGTCGGGATCCGCACCTACCGCGCTCTGTACCTCTATCCGCTCGAGGACCTCGTGGGCACCGCCTCGCTCCAGCCACGCGTGGTGGATCTCTCCAACCTGCCCGGCCGCCAGGGCGAGGCCATCGCCATGGCGAATGACGGGACCGTCTGGCTCTCCAGCGAGGCGGAGGACGACGACGCGCGGCCGCTGTGGGCCCGCCTCGCATGCCAGCTGGACCCGCGCTGATACGGCGTCCTCCCCGCGGCGGGGCCAGGACCGCCGCCACGGCCACGCCGCTCGACCCACCGGACTATCTTCCCCATATTGCCAGCCCCCGGCACTCCTGAGATGAGCTCAGCAATGACACCCAGCGAAGCGGATTTCGTGGAGCGCGTCGGTCGCCACTTCGAGGCCGACGGCGTTCCTCGCATCGGGGGCCGGCTCTATGGCTTCCTGCTCCTTCAGGATCGGCCCTGCTCCCTCGATGAGCTCGCCGCCGGCCTGAGCGTAAGCAAGGCGAGCGTCAGCACCAACGCCCGTCTCCTCGTGCAGTGGGGCATCGTCGGCCGTGTCACCCGCCCCGGCGACCGGCGCGACTTCTACATCGCCGCGCCCGACCTCGTCCCCGTCCTCCAGCGGCGACTCCAGCGCGTTCGCGAAGTCAGTGAGCTGCTCGCGGCCGGCTCCCGCGCCGTGCCACCGGACCGCCCCACGGCGGCCGAGCGTCTGTCCACGATGGCGGAGTTCAACGCACGCGCCGCCGACCGCCTCGAGGACTTCCTCGACGGCTGGCGCAAGGGCCACCAGGCCTAGCCCGGTCGCGCCCTGAGGAGCCCGAAACGGCGCTGGTCGTTAAGTGTTGACTGAACGTACTGAACGTATTACTCTAATGGCTCTATCGACCGTATGGAGTCACTGCATGCACCCACAGACACAGAAGATCATCGAGCGGATGGGGCTCTTTTTCGAGAAGGATGGGCTGCCCCGCATCGCCGGGCGCGTTCTGGCCTACCTCCTCCTCAGTCCCGCACCTCGGACGCTGGACCAGCTGGCGGAAGTGCTTCAGGTGAGCAAGAGCAGCGTGAGCACGGATGCCCGGCTCCTGGAGCGGATGGGCACGGTGGAACGTGTGACGGTGGCGGGAGATCGGCGGAACTACTACCAGATCGCCGCGGACCTGCCGGACCGGATGGCGGCGATCTGGCGTGAGCGGCTCACGGGGACGCGGGAGCTGCTGGAGGACGCGCTGGACACGCCGGAAGCGGAGCAGGACGTGGTAGAGCGACGTCTTCGGCGCGGCGCGCGGATGATGCAGGGCCTGTCCGCAGCGCTGGCGGAGGCGGGACTGGGTGGGGAGGAAGAAGCGGCATGAGGATCGTGGACGATGGAGTGGCGAGGATGAGGCGGGGCGTGGTGGGAATCGGGGCGCTGGCGGTGCTGGTTCCGACGTTGTCGTGGGCACAGGCGCCGGCGGAGCGGGACTCCGTGCGGCTGACGGTGGAGGGAGCCGTGGCCATGGCGCTGGAGCGGAGCGAGGAGGTGGCCACGGCGCGGAGTCGGGTGGCCGGCGCGAACGCGCAGTACCGGGTCGCGCGATCGGGGCTGTTGCCGCAGGTGAACACGCAGCTGGGGTACACGCGGACGCTGCGGTCGGTGTTCCAGGGTGCTGGCGGGGGCTTCACGCTCCCGGACAGTCTGCGTTTCGACCCGGACCCGACGGCGCCGCTGGAGGAGCGCGTGGCGTACCTCGAGGACCGGGTTCCGTCGGCTGCGTTTGGCGCGCTGGGGAGCCTGTTCAGCGACCTGCCGTTCGGGAACGAGCACACGTGGGTGGCGGGTCTGTCGGTGGCGCAGCCGGTATTCACGGGGGGGCGACTGCGCTCGGCGATCCAGCTGGCGGGTCACGCGGAGGACGCAGCGGCGGCGGCGTACGAGGAGGCGGCCGCCGACGTGGTGCTGCAGGTCCGGCAGGCGTACCGTGACGCGGCGCTGGCGCGGGAAGCGGCGCAGATCGTGGGCGCGAGCGTGGAGCTGGCGGCCGAGCATTTCGAGCAGGTGCAGCTGCGGCTCGATGCCGGCCGCGCGTCGGAGCTCGAAGCACTCCGGGCCGAGGTGGAGCTCCAGAACCTGCGGCCGCAGCTGGTGCAGGCGGGGAATGCGGTGGAGCTCGCGATGCTGAACCTGAAGAGGCTCACCAACATCCCGGTGGAGACGGAGGTAGTGCTGGTCACGCCGCTGGTTCCGGACGGGGACGACGACGCCCTCGCCCGGCAGCTCCCGCGGCTCGACGAGGCCGCGGCGCTCCTCGCCTCGCGGGCGGCGGTCCGCGCCGCGGCCGCACAGGTAGAAATGCGCGAGGAGCAGGTGGACATGGCGCGGGCGGCGTACTTCCCCTCCGTGTCGCTCACCGCCAACCTGTCGCGTCAGGCGTTCCCTGGGGGGTTCCAGTTCCCGTCGGCTGACGACTGGCGGGATGACTGGAACGTGGGCTTTGCGGTGCAGTGGCCGCTCTTCCAGGGGCTGCGTCGGGACGCGGAGGTGGACGCCGCGCGGTCGCAGGTCGAGGAGGCGCGGCACCAGCTCGATCAGCTCAAGGAGGGGGTGCGGATCGACTACGAGGCCGCCCTCGGCGAGCTGGAGCGGGCCCGAACGCAGATCGTGGCGGCGAGCCGCACGGTGGAGCAGGCGCGTCGGGTGTACGAGCTGACCGAGCTCCGGTTCGAGGAGGGGCTCGCGACGCAGCTGGACATCTCGGACGCGCGGCTGGGGCTCCAGCAGGCGCGGCTGAACGAAGTACAGGCGTATCACGACGCCCATGTGGCCCTGGCCCGCGCGGAGCGGGCGCTGGGGCTGGCGGTGGAGACGATCGAGCGATGAACGGCGAGTCGATGAAACGGGATGGGAACGGGATGACGGTGAGATCGAAGGGAGTGGCGATCGCGGCGGCCCTGGTGCTGGCACTGGGTGCGTGCGGCGGCGGCGAGGAGGCGGAGGTCGACGCCAGCGACGAGGCCGGGGTGGTGGTGCTCGGGGCGGATGATGTGGCTGAAGCGCGCCTGGATACGCTGAATGCGGGCATCGTGGTATCGGGGAACCTCGACCCGTACCTGCGGGTCGAGGTGCGGGCGCAGGTCCCCGGGGTGGTGACCCGGCTGGCCGTGGACCGTGGTGATGCGGTCCGCGAGGGTCAGGCGCTGGCCCGGATCGAGGCGGAGGGGATCCGGGGTCAGGCGGCCAGTGCCCGGGCCGGGGTGGCGGCGGCGCGGGCGCAGCTTGCGCTGGCGCGAAGGCAGCTCGACTCCTCGCGGCGCATGTACGAAGCGGGAGCCATGTCGGAGATCGAGTATCAGCAGGCGGAGGCTGGGTACGAAGCGGCGCAGGCGCAGGTGGCGGCCGCCGAGGCGCAGGCGCTGGGGGCGGGCGAGAGCGCACGCCGCGCCACGGTCGAGGCCCCCATCACGGGTGTGGTGAGCGACCGGATGGTGAGCGATGGCGAGGCGGTCAATCCTGCGCAGCCGCTCCTGACGATCGTGAACACGAGTCAGCTCGAGCTGGCTGGCCGTGTGGGGGTGGAGGAGGCCGCCCACATCCGGCCGGGCATGCCGGTGGAGTTCACCGTGGACGCCTACCCGGGGCGGGTCTTCCAGGGTGCGGTCGCCCGGGTGGACCCCACCGCCGACCCCGCCTCCCGCCAGGTAGGGGTGTACGTGCGCCTGCCCAACGAGGGTGGCGCGCTGGTGGGTGGGGTGTTCGGAACGGGCCGGATCCTGACGGGCGGACGGGATGCCGTCCTGACGGTTCCAACCGGTGCGATCCGCGGCTCGAGCGATGAGCCGTACGTGTTCGTGGTCGAGGATGGCCGGATCGCACGGCGTCCCGTGCGCCTCGGCGCCCGGAGCGAGGCGCGGGGTCAGGTGGCGGTGATGGACGGCCTGGAGCCGGGGTCGATCGTGGTCGTGTCGCCCGGTCAGGTCTCGGAGGGCACGGCGGTCCGGATGCGTGAGTCGGAGCGGCCGGGGCTGGTGGCGGAGGAGGAGCGGTAGCATGGCGGAGCGCGAGCAGAACGAGTCGGGGATCAAGTCCGGCGCCGACCATCCCGCTGGCGGCGGTGGCCTGAGCGGGGTGGCCATCCGTCGACCCGTCTTCACGACCATGGTCATGCTGGGGCTGGTAGTGCTGGGGATCTTCAGCTTCCGGGGTCTGTCGATCGATCAGTTCCCGGACATCGACATCCCGGTGGTGGTGGTCCAGACGGTCTGGCCGGGCGCGAGCCCGGAGACCATGGAGCGGGAGGTGACCCGACGCCTGGAGGAGGCGTTCAACCCGGTGCAGGGGGTGGACAAGATCACGTCGGTGTCGCTGGAGGGCGTGAGCCAGATCCTCATCGAGTTCGAGCTGGAGCGGGAAGGCGAGCAGGCGGCCCAGGACATCCGGGCCAAGATCGACGCCGTCCGCCGGCAGTTGCCTGTGGACATGGAGCCGCCGGTGGTCCAGACCTTCGACCCGGCCGCCCAGCCCATCCTCTCCATGGCCCTCTCCTCCGACCGCCTCAGCCCGCCCGCCCTCACGCGCCTCGCCGATGAGGAGATCCGGCGGCGCCTCGAGGCCGTCTCGGGCGTGGGGCAGGTCCAGATCTCCGGTGGCCTCGCCCGCGAGGTGCGGGTGTTCCTGCGCCCCGACGCCATGCAGGCGCTGGGCGTGTCCGCGAACGAGCTCATGGGGGCGCTGGGGCAGCAGAACCTGGAGGTCCCGGCCGGGCGGCTCGAGCGCGGCGCACGCGAGCAGCTCGTGCGCGTCACCGGGCGCATAACCGAGCCCCGTCAGTTCGCCGACGTCATTGTCGCGAACCGGAACGATCAGCCCGTGCGCCTCGGTCAGGTCGCGCGCGTCGAGGACGCCACGGAGGAGGAGCGGTCGCTGGCATTCGTGAACGGCGAGCGAGCGGTCGCGCTGGACATCCTCAAGGTATCGGGCGCCAACACCGTGGCCGTGGCCGAAGCGGTGAAGGAGGCGATCGCCGAGGACATCACACCGCTCCTCCCGCAGGGCGTGCAGCTCCGGATCGTCCGGGACAACTCGGAGGAGATCCGCCGCATGGTGGATGACGTGATCTTCGAGCTGATCCTGGGCGCGCTCCTGACGGTGCTCGTGGTCATGCTCTTCCTCAATGACTGGAAGGCCACGGCCATCACCTCGCTGGCCCTCCCCGTCTCCGTCATCTCGTCCTTCCTCCTCATGGACGCCATGGGCTTCACGCTCAACATGCTGACGCTCATGGGGCTCTCCCTCAGCATCGGGATCCTCATCGATGACGCCATCGTGGTCATCGAGAACATCGTCCGGCACCGCGAGCTCGGGGAGAATCACTTCGATGCGGCCAAGTGGGGCACCCGGGAGATCTTCCTCGCCGTGCTCGCCACGACGCTCTCCATCGTGGCCGTGTTCGTGCCCGTGGCCTTCATGGGCGGGATCATCGGGCGGTTCTTCTTCCAGTTCGGGATGACGGTGGCGTTCGCCGTCCTGGTCTCGCTGTTCGTCTCCTTCACGCTCACCCCCATGCTCTCCGCGTGGTGGGGGGTGGAGCCGCACCAGGAGGCGACGGGTGTCTGGGGCGTGCTGAACCGACCCGTCGTCGTATTCAACACGTGGTTCGAGCGGCAGGCGGACCGCTACCGCGGGGTGATCGGCTGGGCGCTCCGCCGCCGCAAGAGCACGCTGGCCATCGCCACCGCGGCGTTCGTTGGCACCTTCCTGCTCTTCCCGTTCATCGGCGGTGGCTTCATGCCCGATGTCGATTCCGGCGAGTTCCAGGTCAGCTTCGAGACGCCCGAAGGGTCGTCGCTGCAGTACACGCGGCGGAAGGCGGAAGAGGTCGTGGCGGCGCTGCGGGGGATCGAGGGCGTGGACTACACCTACACCACCATCGGCTCGGGCGCCACGGGCACCGTGACCGCCGGGGCGGTGTACGTGGCGCTCCACGACCGAGGGGAGCGGAGCCGCTCCCAGGACCAGCTCATGGTGGCGGCCCGCGAGCGACTCTCCTCCCTCTACGGCGTACAGGTCGCCATCCTCGACGCCGGCGGCATGGGCGGCGCCCAGCAGCCGATCCAGGTGAACGTGCGCGGCCCGGACGTGGTCGTGCTCCAGGAGATCTCCGACCGCATCGCCGCCGCCATGCGGTCGATCCCCGGGATCGTGGACGTCCAGACATCGCTGGGCCAGCCCCGTCCCGAGTACCGCATCGACGTGAACCGGGACGTGGCCAACGAGCTCGGACTGAGCATTGGCCAGGTGTCGGCCACGGTCCGGCCGCTGCTGGCGGGTCAGACGGCCACATCGTGGGAGGACCCCACGGGCGAGCAGCGGGACGTGGTCGTGCAGGTGGACCCGAGTCAGAGGGAGTCTCTCGAGGACCTGCTGACGCTGCCCATCGCTACGACGACGCGGCAGGAGGCCGGTGGCGCGGTGACCGTGCCGCTCGGGCAGATCGCGCGGGTGGAGGAGGGAGTGGCGCCGTCGCAGATCGACCGCCAGTCGCTGGAGCGAGTGGCCACGGTCTCTTCCGGGCTCGGCCCGGCCCTGTCGGTGTCGGAGGGTTCCAGCGCGATCCGAGCGGCCCTCGCCGATATCGACCTCCCCCCCGGCTACTCGACCACGCTCGGTGGCGAGACCGAGCAGCTCCAGGAGACCGTGGGCTACGTGGTGGAGGCGCTGCTGCTCGCGATCATCCTGATCTTCCTCATCCTGGCGAGCCAGTTCGAGAGCTATACGCAGCCGCTGGCCATCATGGTGAGCCTGCCACTGTCACTGATCGGTGTACTGCTGGCCTTGTTGATTACGGACGATACCCTCAACATGATGAGCATGATCGGTGTCATCATGCTCATGGGTCTGGTCACCAAGAACGCGATCCTCCTCGTGGACAATGCCAATGAGCATCGCGCGAGGGGCCTGGAGCGACGCAAGGCGCTGGTCGAGGCGGGGCGCATCCGGCTGCGGCCGATCATGATGACCACGGCGGCCATGATCTTCGGCATGCTCCCCATCGCCATCGGCATGGGTGAGGGCGGCGGGTTCCGGGCGCCCATGGCGCGAGCGGTGATCGGCGGCCTGATCACGTCCACGCTCCTCACGCTCATCGTGGTACCGGTCGCGTACACGTACTTCGACGACTTCGGCACATGGATGAAGCAGCGCTTCGTGTCTCCGGAACGGGACCGCACGATCCACCGAGAGCAGGAAGAGGCCGGGATGGCCCCGGGCCCCATCTGGGGTGGGAGCCCGGCCGGCCAGTGATGGCCTCGCGCGGGAGGCGGCCATGACGACCAGGGGACTGGCGCGGGTCGGACGCGAGGCCGACTCCTTCCTCACGCACGTCGGCCAGATGGCGCAGCTGGTCGCCAGCATCGCGTCGGCTACGGTGCGCGGCGCCGTCCCCCTCCGCGCGGTCCTCCACCAGATGTACTGGATCGGCGTGGGGAGCCTGCCCATCGTGCTGGTGACCGCCGTACTCGCGGGGATCGTGACCTCGCAGCAGGGCGGCTACCAGTTCACGGGCGCCGTTCCGCTCCACGTCCTGGGCAGCGTGGTCACCTCCAGCGTGGTCCTCGAGCTGGGGCCGGTCCTCACCGCGGTGGTGCTCATCGGTCGTGTGGGCGCCCGGATCACCGCCGAATTCGGAACCATGAAGGTATCCGAGCAGATCGACGCCATGTACGCCCTCGGTCGGGACCCGGTGCGAGAGCTGGCGGCGCCACGGGTCCTCGCCGCCATCATCACCGTGCCGCTGCTGGTCGGAATCGCCGACGCGGTGGGCATTTTCTCCGGGATGATCGCCGCCCAGGCCACCGTAGGGCTCGGGGCCGAGTCCTTCTTCTACGGCGCGCGCCTCTACTGGCACAGCTGGGACCTCTTCTACTCCCTCATGAAGGCGGTCGTGTTCGGCTTCGCGATACCGGTCATCGCCACGCACATGGGCTTCCAGACCCGCGGCGGCGCCGAGGGCGTGGGTCGCGCCACCACCACCGCGGTGATGGTCATGACCCTCTCGATCCTGATCCTCGACGCGCTCTTCCCGCCCCTGCTCCTGGACTGACCATGATCCGGTACCGCAACGTGTGGAAACGCTACGAGCACCCGGTCCTCACCGGCGTGGACCTCGACGTCTCGACCGGCGAGATCCTCTCGATCGTGGGGCCGTCGGGGACGGGCAAGAGCGTTCTGCTCAAGACCACCATCGGCCTCGTGAATCCGGACCGCGGCGAGGTCGTCATCGATGGGGAGTGCGTCCCGGCTCACGAGCCCGAGTCCCTGGGACGGCTGCGGAGGAAGGCGGCATACGTCTTCCAGCACGCAGCGCTCTTCGACTCGCTGAACGTGTTCGAGAACGTGCTCTACGGACTGCCGAAGGACCGTGTGGCCACGATGAGACGACGGGAGCAGGCCCGCCGCGTGGGTGAGGCGCTGGAGCATGTGAACCTCGAGCCGCTCGAGGTCATGACGCGGCTTCCTGCCGAGCTCTCCGGCGGCATGAAGAAGCGCGTCGGGATCGCCCGGGCCATCATCGCCGAGCCGTGTATCCTTCTCTACGACGAGCCCGTTACCGGACTGGACCCGGTGAACTCGGACGTGATCCACGAGCTGATCGCCCGCCTCGCCGATGAGATGGACGCCACGTCGATCCTGGTCACGCACGACGTGGAGGGCGCACTGGCGATCTCCGACCACGTGGCACTTCTGACCGATGGCCGCGTCCGGTTCAAGGGCACCCCCACCGAGTTCAAGTACAGTGATGACCCGCTGGTGCGGGCGTTTACCCAGCGCCGCATCGCCGGAACGCAAGAGAGGGAGGTGGAGGTCCCATGAGGTCTCCGGACGAAGACCGACAGGATAGGGAACGCGACACGGCGACAGAGCGGGAGACGGAGTGGCTGGAGTCGCTGCCCACCCGCAAGCGAGGCCGCGAGGCGTGGGTGGGACTGTTCGTGGTGGCGGCCATCCTGGCCACGCTCACCGCCCTGTTCACCCTCACCGACGCCAGCCTCTTCCGGGGCCGCTACGAGACGCTGGTCCGGGTGGACCAGGCCAGCGGGATCCGGCGCGGCGATCCGGTGCAGCTGCGCGGCGTGAACATCGGACGGGTCAAGAACTTCACCATTGAGGATGACGGCGTGCTGATCCGGCTGGAGATCGAGGGCGAGTACCCGATCCCCGAGGACTCCCGGGTACAGCTGGTCTCCGGCAGCCTCCTGGGCGGCATGTCCGCCCACGTCATCCCTGGAAACGCCGAGGAGCGAGCCGGGCGGGACGACGTGCTCGTGGGCACGGTCGCCGGCGGGATGATGGACACGGCGGCGGACCTGGGCGGCGACGCCCAGCTCGTGCTCCGGCGAATGCAGGCATTGCTGGACCCGGGTACGGTGGACGCCGTGGGCGCCGGGGCCGTGGAGCTGCGCGACCTCCTGACGGAGCTGTCGGCGCTGGCCGGGGAGGAGCGGGAGTCGCTGCGGGCCCTCACCGCGAGCCTCCGTCGGTCGGCGGAGGGGATCGAGGGCGCCACCACAGGCCCGGAGCTGGAGCGGGTCATCGCGCAGCTCGATGCCATGAGTGCCGATGCCGCGGAGACGGCCGCCGCATCGAGTCGCGCCGCACGCTCGCTCGAGACCGTCCTCGGGCGGCTGGAGCGCGGGGAAGGCACGCTCGGCCGGCTCTCCACCGATCCCGCCCTCTACGACGACCTCCAGTCGGCGGCCGCCGGAATCAACGCGCTGGTGGAGGACATCCGCGCCAACCCCAAGCGCTACATCAATCTGCGGGTGTTCTGAGCAGGGGCGGGCCCCCGCATCAGAGGGGCCTGACCGGCCCGGCCTCCGGGAGTTCCGCGCGGTTCCGTAATTTCGCGGTGGATCGCCTGCTCCGGAGCGCCTTGTGGGGGCCACGATCCCTGCCTATCGTCCCGGGACGCAACACGTCGTACCCCTTTACACGAGTCCATAATGTCCATTCATCGCCTGGTCCCTGCCGCTGCCGCCCTCCTGGTCGTATCGGGGTGCGCCGCGCATCATCCACCCGACGCCGAGCCCATGCAGAACTCCTCAGCCGCGCCGTCCTCCCCGGCGCTCCCCACACCCGCCGCCGCACCGGCCGACAACCCGCTCCTGGCGGAGTGGACCGGTCCCTATGGCGGCGTGCCGGCGTTCGACGCCATGGACCTGGCGGACCTTCCGGCCGCCATCGAGACGTCCATGGCGATCCAGCTCGCCGAGATCGACGCCATCGCCTCTGATCCCGAGCCGGCCACGTTCGAGAACACCATCGTGCCGCTGGAGCGGGCGGGGCGGGACATGGACCGGGTCATGACCTATTACGGGATCTGGAGCTCGAACCGATCCTCGCCCGAGTTCCGTGCCATCCAGGGGGAGTTCGCACCAAAGCTCTCCGAGCACTACAGCCGCATCACCCAGAACGACGCCCTCTTCCGCCGCGTGAAGGCGGTGTACGAGGGCGACGAGATGGCGACGCTCAGGCCGGATCAGCGCCGGGTCGCCCAGCTCACGTATGACGGCTTCGCGCGGAACGGCGCCACGTTGACCGGCGCGGCGAAAGCGCGCTACGCCGCCATCAACGAGCGGCTCGCGGAGTTGCACACGGCCTTCGCCAACAACGTCCTGGCCGACGAGGAGGGGTACGTCACCTTCATCACGGAGGATCAGGTCGGCGGGCTGCCGCAGTCCTTCGTCCGGGCGGCGGCGGCCGCGGCGGCGGAGCGAGGCCGTCCCGGTGAGTACGCCATCACCAACACCCGCTCCTCCATGGACCCCTTCCTCACCTTCTCCGAGGAGCGCGGACTGCGCGAGGAAGTCTGGCGCACCTACTACTCCCGCGGCGACAACGGCGACGCGCACGACAACAACGCCATCATCGCCGAGATCCTGAAGCTGCGCGATGAGCGCGTCGCCCTCCTGGGTTACGACAACTACGCCAGCTGGCGCCTCGAGGACCGCATGGCGAAGACGCCCGAGCGCGCCTTCGACCTCATGGAGGCCGTCTGGCCCGCCGCCATCGCCCGCGTCGAAGAGGAGGTGGCCGACATGCAGGCCATCGCCGACGCCGATAACGCCGGCATCACCATCGAGCCGTGGGACTACCGCTTCTACGCCGAGAAGGTGCGGCAGTCGAAGTACGACCTCGACTCCGATCAGGTGAAGCAGTACCTCCAGCTCGCCAACCTCCGCGACGCCATGTTCTTCGTGGCCGGGGAGCTGTTCGGCTTCGAGTTCTCGCCCGTCCCCGACGGCACGGTCCCCGTCTTCCATCCCGATGTGGAGGTCTTCGAGGTCACCGACCGCGCCACCGGCGAGCCCATCGGGGTCTGGTACCTCGACGCCTACGCCCGCACCGGCAAGCGCTCCGGCGCCTGGGCCACCACCTACCGCAGCCACGAGACGTTCGACGGCCAGCGCACGGTTCTGGGGTCGAACAATTCGAACTTCATCAAGGGCAGCCCCGGCGAGCCCGTCCTCATCTCATGGGACGACGCCACCACCCTCTTCCACGAGTTCGGCCACGCCCTTCACTACTTCTCGTCCAACGTCGCGTACCCCACGCTGAACGGCGGTGTGCGCGACTACACCGAGTTCCAGTCGCAGCTCCTGGAGCGCTGGCTGCTCACGGACCCCGTGATCGACAACTACCTGGTCCACTACCAGACCGGCGAGCCCATGCCCGACGAGCTCGTGGCGAAGATCCGGAACGCCGCCACCTTCAACCAGGGCTTCGACACCACCGAGTACCTGGCCTCCGCGCTGGTGGACATGAAGTACCACACCGCGGATCCCGCCGGCATCGACCCGGACGCCTTCGAGCGCCAGGCCCTCGCCGAGCTCGACATGCCCGACGAGCTCGTCATGCGCCACCGCAGCCCCCAGTTCGGCCACATCTTCAGCGGCGAGGGCTATTCCGCCGGCTATTACGGCTACATGTGGGCCGACGTGCTCACCGCCGACGCGGCCGAGGCCTTCCGGGAAGCGCCCGGGGGGTTCTACGACAAGGCGCTCGCGAAGAAGCTCGTGGAGCACCTCTTCGCGCCCCGCAACTCCGTGGACCCGGCGGAAGCCTACCGCGCGTTCCGGGGACGCGATGCCCGCATGGAAGCGCTCATGCGGGACCGGGGCTTCCCGGTGCCCGCGCCGGAGCCGGAGGACTGACGGTCGAGCGGCGGACGATCAGGGGCTGACGGCGATCGCGCTCAGCTCCACACGGATGCCGCGGAGGTCGGCGCCCACCACCGTGCGGGACGGCCAGGGCGCCGGCATCACCTCCCGGTACACCGCGTCGAAGCCGTCCCAGTCGGCCACGTCCTGGAGGTAGATCGTCATGGCGACCACGTCCTCCAGACCCGCGCCCGCGCTGGCGAGCACCGTCCGCAGGTTCTCCAGCACCGCCCGCGTCTGGCTCGCCAGGTCGTCGCCCGCCAGCTCGCCCGTGCGCAGGTCCCGCGGCACCTGGCCCGAGAGGAACAGCAGGCCGGCCGCCCGCGCGCCCCGGGAGTAGGCGCCCGTCGCGCGCGGCAGGTCATCACTCAGCTCGATGGGAGTCCAGCTTGGCGCCCGCCCGCCGGGCGTGGCGCTTTCGGTGGCTGACTTCTCGTTCATGGCTATTCTCCTGGCTCTCGTTTCGCGCAACATGCGGCCGCGCCCGCGCCGTCACAACCAGCGGCTCCCGCGCCGGGCCGCGGGGTTCCGGCGATGGAACGTCCCGATTATCGTCCAGCCATGATCCAGATACCGATACGTACCGACAGAGCGCACCGGATGGCGCTGCGCGCGCTGCTGACCCTCGCCCCGGTTGCGCTGCTCGCCGGCTGCGGCGATGACCCCACCGCGGTCGACGTGCGCGACGTGACGTTCGCCCCCGAGCTCGGGATCGACCTCGACGCCATGACCCGCACCCCCCAGGGGCTCTACTTCCGCGACGTGGAGCCGGGTGAGGGACCCCCCGCCGAGCCGGGCGCGCGCCTCGACGTCTACTATCAGGGCTGGCTTCCCGACGGCACGCGATTCGACGCCCGCCGACCCCCCGCCGATCCGTTCTCCTTCGTCCTGGGCGCCGGCAGGGTCATCGAGGGCTGGGACCGCGGCGTGGAGGGCATGCGACCCGGCGGCGTACGACTCCTGGTGATCCCGCCGTCCCTCGGCTACGGCGACGCCCGCAACGGCCCTATCCCCGCCAACTCGGTCCTGGTCTTCGAGGTCGAGCGGGCGCCGTAGCCGAAGGGCGGCGGGGGTCAGAACACCGAGCCGTCGGGCGCGCCGGGCTGTTCGGAACGGGACACACGACGCCCGCTCATGGGACGTCCGCCCCGCCCCAGCCGGCAGTTGTGCTCGCTCCAAGCGATTGACGCCCAACGGATTACCGCCTTATACGCTGCGTAGCACGGGCATTGCCTCGTTCGGTACGCATGGCATCCCCCCCGCGGAAGACCGAACTCGATGGGCACCAACCGTAACGACCTCCGCTTCGCGCTGCGCCAGCTCCGGCGGCAGCCTGGCTTCACCTTCATCGCCGTGGCGACGCTGGCCATCGGCATCGGCGCGGCGACGGCTGTTTTCAACGCGGCCGAGGTCGCCCTGTACCGGCCGCTGCCCATGGAGCACCAGGACCGCCTCGTTCGGATCTACCGGGTTCCGGAGGCCGGCACGCCGTGGATCAGCCTGCGGCCCGCGACGTTCGCGACCGTGGAGCGCAACGGCCGCTTCTTCGACCGGATCGTGGGCCAGCGGTACACGACCCTCGTGCGCCCGACGGAATCGGGACCGGAGCGCCTGGTGGGGATCGCCGTCACCGCCGGCTGGGCCGAAACGCTGGGGGTGGACGTGCACCTGGGCCGGTCGTTCTCGCCGGACGAGGAGCGACTGGGCGCGGCCGCGGCCGTGGCGCTGCTCAGCTACGGCGCGTGGCAGCGCCTCTTCGGGGGCGACCCGGCGGCCCTCGGTCGCACGCTGGTCCTGAACGAGCAGCCACACACCGTGGTGGGCGTCATGGAGCGGGGCCTCCGCTACCCGTACAACGCCGACGTGTGGCTGCCCATGCGGGTCGAGGACGAGCAGGTTGGGCCGTGGTCCTACAACGCGCTGGCACGCCTCCGCCCGGGCGTCACCCTGGACGCGGCGCGGGAGGAGCTGGCCTCGCTGGCCCAGGAGGTCGCCCGCACCGGCGAGGCGCCGTCGCTCCAGGCCGAGGGCATGACGCTCACCGCCATTCCGTTCAGACAGCTGTTCGTGGGCGAAGAAGGTCGCACGTCGGTGGCGCTGCTGGGCGCCGTGTCGTTCCTCCTGCTGATCGTATGCGCGAACCTGGCCAACCTTCTGGTGGCCAGGGGTCTGAACCGGACGCGGGAGCTGGCGTTACGGTCGAGCCTGGGCGCGACCCGGGGTCGTCTGGTCCGACAGCTCCTGACCGAGAGCCTGGTCCTGGGCGGCATGGGCGCCGCCCTGGGCGTTTTCCTGGCCTACCTGGGCAGCGGCCTGGCCCAGCCGCTGCTCCCGAGTCGCCTCGAGTTCGTGGAGGCCACCGTCAGCATGAACGGCACCGTGCTCGCTTTCGCCGTGGGCCTGGCGCTCCTCAGCACGCTCCTCTTCGGCCTCCTGCCCGCCCTCCGGCTGTCCTCCGCAGGCCCGGCCACCGACGCGCTCCGCAGCCGGTCGGGGGGACCGGACCGCCGGGGCCGCAGCCTCGGCAATGGGCTGGTGGTGGCCGAGATCGCCCTGGGCGTCGTGCTACTCACCGCCGCAGGGCTCGTGGTTCAGGACCTCCGTCGCCTCGAGCGCCAGGACCTGGGCTACGACCCAGCCGGGCTCCTCACCTTCTCCGTCCCGCTCCAGCGCGGCGCGTACGCCGACTCCACCGGCCGCACCGCGTTCCTCGCCCGCGCCGAGACCGGGCTGCGCGCCGTCCCGGGCATCCGGGCCGCGGGCGTGACCACCATGTTCCCCTCCGACAACGGCAACGCCCTCGCCCCCATCCAGGTGGCCGGGCGCGAGGAAGATCAGCGGGGCGAGCGGCCCCTGCTCAATCACCGGCTGGTCACGCCAGGGTTCTTCGACGCGTTGGGGCTGCCCGTCCTCCAGGGCCGCGGAATCGAGGAGCGCGACCGGGCCGGCACCCTCCCCGTCGCGGTGGTGAGCGCCAGCGCCGCCCGGAAGCTCTGGCCCGACCAGGACCCCATTGGACAGCAGATCCGGCCGACGTGGTCTGAGGACGCGGAATGGCTCACGGTCGTGGGCGTCGTGGCCGACGTACGGCAGTTCTACGACGTCGCCGAGAGCTGGTACCTGCCGTACGCCCAGCACGCCGGCAGCGGAAACGCGTCCAGCGCCACCTTCGCGGTCCGGACCGGCGGCGCCGCGGCGGCCGCCGCACCGTCCGTCCGGAGCGCCATGAGCCGGGTGGCGCCCGACCTCCCCCTCGAGGATCTGCTGCCGGCCGTCGCGCTCCATGAAGCGTCGCTCACCCGCCAGCGGCAGGGCGCGCGGCTGAGCGCCGCCTTCTCCGCCTTCGGCCTGCTCCTCGCCGCCATGGGCCTCTACGGCGCCATCGCCTACACCGTCAACCGGCGCCGGCGCGAGTTCGGGATCCGGCTCGCCCTCGGTGGCGACGCCCGCCGCGTCGTGGGGTCCGTGCTGCGCCAGGCCGTGGGGCTGGTCGCAGTCGGCGTCGCCCTCGGCGCCGTGGCGGCGCTGGCCGCCACCCGGCTTCTCGCCCACGCCCTCGAGACCGTCCACGGCTTCGACCCCGTCAGCTTCGGCATCGCCGTCCTCACCATGGCCCTCACCGCCCTCGCCGCCGTCATCGTGCCCGCACGCCGCGCCGCACGGGTCGAGCCGGCGACGGTGCTGCGGGAGGAGTAGAAGCGGCCCACGAAGCCCCGCCCGTGGCAAGGTCGTTGCACCGGTTCCGGGCGGGAGTCAGGCGCAGTTCACCGACCTTGGAGGACCCATGGCCAACGATCCGATCCACTCCGACACCAACGACCAGATTCCGGACCCGGTCGCAGTGTACGAACGGCAGGGCGAGGCCGGGCTCCGGGACCGCCTCGATGGGCTGGACCGCGACGCCCTCGAGAGGGTCGTGCGCGCCCACCCCCCCCACCACACCGTGCCGCCCGCGCTGCAAACGCTCTCCGACGACGAGCTGATCGGATACATCGTGGACGGCGCCAGGCGGAACGCCGACTGAGAGACACGCGAACGGAGGCACATATGGGCGGCGACGACGAGGAGCTGAAGGGTCCGGACCTGGGGGCGGGTGTGGCGCTGGACGCGCTGGAGGACGGAACGCCGTTCGTGGGCCACGCCGACGGCGAGGCGGTGCTTCTGCTCCGTCGGGGCGGTGAGGTGCTGGCCATCGGCGCCACGTGTACCCACTACGGCGGGCCCCTGGCCGAGGGGAAGGTGGATGGCGACCGGGTGTACTGCCCCTGGCATCACGCCTGTTTCTCACTCCGCTCAGGCGAGGCGCTGGAGGCGCCAGCACTGAACCCCGTGGCCCGCTGGACCGTGGAGGTCGAGGACGGGCGTGTTCGGGTCACCGGGAAAGACGAGCCCGACCCCCTGGACCCCCGGGGCCGCTCGGCCGACGGGCCGGAGTCCGTGGTGATCATCGGGGCCGGCGCCGCCGGGAGCGCCGCGGCGGAGATGCTCCGTCGCCAGGGGTACGACGGGCCCGTCACCCTCGTGGACCCCGAGGAGCTGGCGCCCTACGACCGCCCCAACCTCTCCAAGGACTTCCTCGCAGGGGACGCGCCGGAGGAGTGGATCCCGCTCCGGGGGGAGGGCTTCTACGAGGAGCACGGGATCGATCGGGTGGTGGCCACCGTCGAGTCGCTGGACACCGACGCCCGGGAGGTCCGGCTCTCCAACGGCGATACCCTCACCTACGGCGCGCTCCTGATGGCCACGGGCGCATCGCCACGCCGGCTGGACGTCCCGGGCGCGGAGCTCGGCCACGTCCACACCCTCCGGTCGCTGGCCGACTGCCGGCGGATCATCGACGACGCGGACGGAGCGGAGCGGGCGGTCGTCGTGGGATCGAGCTTCATCGGGATGGAGAGCGCCGCGGCGCTCCGGGGGCGTGGTCTGGACGTGGCCGTGGTGTCGAAAGACGCGCTCCCGTTCGCGCGCTCCCTGGGCCCGTCCATCGGCCGGTACCTGCTGGGCGTGCACCAGGAGAACGGCGTGGCCTTCCACCCGGAGCGCACCGTGGCCCGGATCGATCCGGGCTCCGTGACGCTGGACGACGGCACCACCCTCGACGCCGACCTGGTGCTGGTGGGCATCGGCGTGGTCCCCGAGACCGGGCTGGCGGAGGCGGCCGGGCTCCAGGTGGACGACGGCGTCGTGGTGGACGAGCGGCTCCGGACCCCCACCGCCGGGGTCTGGGCCGCCGGCGACATCGCCCGCTACCCCGACCCCAGGAGCGGCCAGCGCGTCCGGGTCGAGCACTGGGTCCACGCCCAGCGCACCGGTCAGACGGCGGCCCGGAGCATCCTGGGCACCGACGGCGCGTACACCCAGGCCCCGTTCTTCTGGACGAACCAGTTCGACGCCAAGGTCAGCTACGTGGGCCACGCCCCCGAATGGGACGAGGCCGTGGAGGAGGGCGACCCCGCCTCGGGCGACGGCGTGGTCCGCCTCATGGCCGGCGGCCGCGAGCTCGCCGTGGTGGCCGTGGGCCGGGGCGACGCCACCTTGGACGCGGAGGTCCGCTGGCGCGACGGGTGACAGCGGACGCCGGTCGGCGTCCATGACCTGCGGATGGACCCATCCCCGGGCCGGGCGTGGGGAGCGCTCCCACCCCGGTCGCCCATGATCGGCGTCGGGCTCCTGGCCAGAGCTCGGTCGCGCGGGGGGACCGCCGGCCGTACTGTCCTTTGACATGGGTCCATCGAACCGAAACCGAGCCGCCGACGTGATGTCACACTGCCGCCCCTTCCGCGCCCACCCACTCCTTCTCCTCGCGATCCTGACCTCCGCCGCCGGCAGCGCCGCACCGCTGACCGCACAGGAGCTCCAGCAGGAAGAGAGTTGGGACTACTGGGCGCCGCAGCGCGAGATGGTCCGCCGCGGACAGCAGGCGATTCTGACCTGCAACGGACTCTTCACCTCCCACCGGACGCTGGAGCAGGTCTACGAGCGGGAGCTGGCGTTCTTCGTGGAGCCCGGCCCCATCGGGTCGCCGGACGGCGGCGACTACGCCATCGACGAGGACCGCCGCGCCGTCGCCATCGGGGACCCGGCCACCGGCCCGGTCATGCGCGCCGCCTTCCGCGACGGAATCGGGTGCGTCATCATGGCCCCCGATCAGGACTTCGACGACATCGACGACCTTCCGGCGATCCGGACGCCGCCGCTCCCGGGCGACCCGAACACCATCCCCTGGCCCGATGGCGACCTCGTGGAGGACGCGCCGCTCCCGCCCGGCATCGACGCCGCCGCGCTCCAGGCCGCGTCCGACTGGGCCTTCGACCGCGAGTCGCCGTTCCAGCACACGATCTCCCTCGTCATCGTCCACGACGGCCGGATCATCCACGAGCGCTACGCACCCGGCTTCGACCGCCAAACGCGCACCCGCACGTGGTCCACCGCCAAGAGCATCGCCGTTACGCTCATCGGCATCCTGGTGGACGACGACCGCATGGCGCTGGACGCGCCGCTGGCCCTGGACTGGCTGCCGGAGGTCCGGTCGCCGGAGACCGACCCGCGCGACGCCATCACACTCCGTAACGCCCTCCACATGTCCACCGGGCTCTACCCCATCGACTTCGGCGGCCTCGAGTACGCCACCGGCTCCGGCCTCGGCTACTGGGCCGGCGCCAGCTCCGTCCGCCTCGCCCTCGACCGCGGGCTCATCCGCGACCCCGGCACATACTGGGACTACGAGAACTCCGAGACGCTCCTGGCCGTCCGGAAGATGAAGGAAGCGCTTTGCGAAGACGCCGGGGCCGGCTCCGACGCCGCCACCTGCGACGCGTACCACTCGTTCCCCCGATCCGCGCTCCTGGACCGCATCGGTATGCGGAACACCCTCCTCAGCACCGACCGGTTCGGCGACTTCATCCTCAGCAGCCAGGTCTATACCAACGCCCGCGACCTCGCCCGCTTCGGACTCCTCTACGCCAACGGCGGCACCTGGAACGGGGAGCGCATCATCAGCCGGGAGTGGATCGACTTCGTCCGCGCACCCGCGCCCGCCACCGTCGGCATCGGCAGCTTCTACGGCGGCCAGTTCTGGCTCGTCCCCACCGACCGCCACGACGTCCCCGCCGGCGCGTACACCACCGCCGGCAACCGCGGCCAGTACGTCATCATCGACCCGTCCCACGACCTGGTCATCGTCCGTCGCGGACTGGACTGGGGGCAGCAGGGGTTCGGCGAGTGGGACCTGCTGCGGGAGGTCCTGCGGGCGTTCCGGTAGGCCATCCGTCCGTCATGTCGCGGCCGCCCGCAGCCCGGCGATGTCGATCTTCTTCATCCGGAGCATCGCGTCCATGACCCGTCCCGCCCGCTCGGGATCGGGGTCCGACAGCAGCTCGGTCAGCGCGCTGGGTACGATCTGCCACGACACGCCATACCGGTCCTTCAACCAGCCGCACTGCTCGGCGCCGGGGACCGCGGAAAGCCGCTCCCAGTAGTGGTCCACCTCCTCCTGTGACGCGCAGTGCACCACGAACGAGACGGCCTCGTTGAAGGTGAAGCCGTGGTCCTGCGCGCTGTCCATGGCGGCGAACAGCCGGCCCTCGAGGACGAAGTCGGCGAACATGACCGCGTCCGCGGCGTCGGGCTCCCGGCCGGGGCCGTAGCGGTGGATGGCGAGGGGTCGGGCATCGTCGAACACGGACGTGTAGAAGCCGATGGCCTCCTCGGCCTTTCCGCATACGTCACCGGTGAACATCAGCGACGGGAATATGGACTGCCGGACCTCTTCTTCCGCCAGCATCACCTGCCACGACACCCCGTACCGGTCCTGGATCCACCCGTACTTCGGGCTGAACGGGTAGGCATTGAGAGGCATGAGGGCCGTGCCGCCGTCGGAGAGCGCCGACCACATCTCGTCGACCTCCCCCACCGTGTCGCCGATGGCGAAGAAGGAGATGGCGGGCGTGAAGGTGAAGTGCGGGCCGCCATTGAGCGCGGTGAAGTCGTGGCCCGTCAGCCGGAACGCCACCGTCATCACCGACCCCGGCTCCGGCCCGCGGGCGTCGCCGCCTGCCGCCTCGGGGCCCGCCTCAGGGTAGCGCGCGACCGCACCCATCTCCGAGTCGCGGAAGACGGACGTGTAGAAGCGAGCCGCCTCCTCGGCCTGGTCGTTGAACCAGAGGAACGACGTTATCTTCTGCCCCCCCGGAGCGGCGTGCTCGGGACCGCCCCACTCAGTCATGAGCGTCGTGCTCCTGTCCGGCGATTCGGTCCCGGACCCGGTCCTCCTGCTCCCTCAGCTCGGGCGTGAACGCCTCGCCGAAGTCGTCGGCCTCGAACACCGGCCGGATCTCCACTTCGACCCCGCCATCGAACGGCGCCCGCTTCAGCCACTCCACGGCGTGATCCATGGAGTCCACCCGCCAGAGCCAGTAGCCCCCAATGAGCTCCTTCGTCTCCGCGAACGGACCGTTGGTCACGGTGCGGTCGTCGCCGGAGAACCGTATGCGCACGCCCTTCGAGCTCGGGTGCAGCCCGTCGCCGTCGAGCATGATGCCGGCATCCACGAGCTCCTCGTTGTACCTCCCCATCGCGGCCAGCTCCCCCTCGCTCGGCATTGCCCCGGCCTCGCTGTCCTCACTGGCCTTCACGATCACCATGACTCGCATTGGTCCCCCTCCTCCTGGTGCGAAGTGGGGCCCGGCCGCTCTCGACCGGGTTTGAACCCCGTTCTCAATGTGTGGTCGAACGGCGGATCGCGAAATCGACATGTGAACCTGCGATGGCTGTCGACACACATCACCGGGAGAGGGCTCGTGCCCGCGGTCCAGCGCTACTCCGTGGGCGTGCCGGCGATGAAGTCGACCGCGATCCGGGCCAGCTCCTCGCCGCGGTCCTCCTGGATGAAGTGGCCGGCACCCTCGAGGCGCTGGTGGGGCTGCCCGGCGGCGCCGGGGATCCGCTTCTGGAGGACGCGGTCGAAGCCGCGGAAGATGGGGTCGCCGGTGCCGAACGCCGTGAGGAACGGCTTCCGCCACTCGTCCAGGACCGCCCACGCCCGTCGGTTGGCCTCGGCTTCGGGGTGGTCGGGGCTGGTGGGCACCAGGCGCGGGAACGCGCGGGCGCCGGCCTTCGAGCGCCGCGTGGGATACGGCGCGCCGTACGCCGCCAGCGCCTCCCGCGATACCGACCGCGCGCACCCCACGCGCACGATAGCCCGCACCGGGAAGATAGGCGTCCAGCGGGCGAACGCCTGCCACAGCCGGAAGACCAGCGGTAGCCGCTCCCCGCCCGTGGGCAGCCCGCCGTTGGCGATGACCACGCGACGGAACAGCCCCGGCCGCTCCCCCACCAGCCGGAGCCCGATGAGCGACCCCCAGTCCTGGGCTACCAGCGTAATGTCCCGCAGCCCGTTCTCCCGGATCCACTCCTCGACCCACGCCACGTGGCCGGAATAGGAGTAGTCGCCGCGATGGATGGGCTTGTCGGACCGGCCGAACCCCGGCAGGTCGGGCGCCAGCACCCGGTGCCCGGCCTCGGCAATGACGGGGATCATCTTCCGGTACAGGAAGCTCCACGTGGGCTCACCGTGGAGGAGCAGCACCGGCTCTCCGTCCGCGGGGCCCGCCTCCACGTGGTGCATGCGGAGCCCCGCGACCGTCGTATAGTGGGGCTCGAAATCGTACCCCGGGAGTGATTCGAAGCGCGAGTCAGGCGTGCGGTAGCTTTCCATGGTTCTCAGATCTCCTCCACGGACTCGAGGGCCCGCCCGTTCCGCACGTCGCCCGTATTCAGCGTGACGCGGCCGGCCCTTTTCGCCGGCAGCGCCGCCGTGGTCCCGCTGAATTAGCGGAACGCGCCCGATCGGCCGGAACCGCGATGGCGTCCGCCTCCAGGTCGGCTCAGTCGAAGTCGAAACGCGCGGCCAGCCGGTTCCTCATGCGGATCACCGCTCCGGCTCCACGTCGAGCACCGACTCGCCGCCTTGGGACCTCCCTCACGGCTCCCGGCCCAGCAACGACAGCATCAGCGGCGTGAAGTCGAGCTGGGTCGGCGAGTCGCCGAGCGCCTTGAGTTGGTCCCGTACCTCCGGGCCCGTGCGGTCGGTCCGGATCAGGAGCAGTGGTGCGTAGCTGTCCTCGGCCTCGGCGCTGGCGTGCCAGGATTGGTAGGGGTGCGAGAAGTAGAAGCGCTCCCCCATGGGCGCTGATGCCCCCAGCCGCGCCATCACGATGACATCGCCCGACCGGTCCGACTCGGGTCCGGTGGTCAGCCAGCCCAGCCGCTCCTCGAACCGCAGCAACTCCGGCCGCGGGTGCGCCGACAGGTACTGGCCCAGCGGTACCGCCTCGCCGTCGTCGATGACCCGGAGTCCGCCGTTCGGATGGCGGGCCAACACGAGGTCGATGGGCCGGGTCGGGTGAGCGGCGGCCGACCGCTCGATGGCGCGGGCCGCCGGCAGGATGTCCTCGCTCCAGCGCGCGGGCCGCGGCCACGCGCACCCCTGGCCCTCCGCGGCGCACGTGGATCGATCGGCCAGCGAGACGTACGCGAAGGCGCCCTCCCACGCCATCACCGCCTGGTGGTCCCCGTCCTCGACGTCCAGCTCGGGCGGCCGGACCCTGAACCCCGCCCCCTCCAGCGCGTCGCCCAGCGAGAACGCGGAATCGCCGGCCAGGGCATGAACGGCGTCGTTGTGAACGGGCGTGTGGCCATGGTCGGCGACCACGACGACCCACGTCCCCTCCAGCGCTCCCGCCTCCCGGTACGCCGCGATCACCTCGGCAATGGCGGAATCGGTCACCTCGGCCAGGTAGCGCCGCTGCTCCGCCAGCGGGTCGGGGGCCGCGTGCGTGTAGAGGTCGATCCCCGGGAAATAGACCACGGCCAGGTCCGCCGGGCCCTCCTTCCTCACCAGCTCCGCCATCCCCTCCGCCGACGTGCGATCCACCGTCGCGTACACCTTCCGCTCCACCGGCTCGTCGCTCACGGCGCCCCTCGGGAACGCGCCCAGCAAATCCGCCAGGTCCGTCGCGCCCGGCGCTACAAGCAGGTCGGCGCCCCGGTGCACGGGAAGGAGTGCCACGTAGCTCCGGACGTCCGCCCGGTCGAACAGCGTGGGCACGGCCACGAGCGAGTCCATGAGCTGGTCGCTCATCGTCTCCAGCGCCTCATCCCGGCTGGTCACCGACACCGGCGCCGGTGCATGGAACCGGTCGCTCTGGCGGTCGAACCACTCGTTCCCCGGCACCCCGGACTCCCCTGGAGGCGCCCCCGTGAACAGTGTCGTCCACGCCGCCATGGTGATGGACGGCAGCACGGTCATCACCGGCCCCGCATCCGCGCCATGGGCCCAGCCGGAGCCCGTGGCCTCGCCCAGCAGCGACGTCAGGGTCGGCAGCGCGCCGGCATCCAGCGCCGCCTTCATATCGTTGTAGCCAACCCCATCCAGCGCGAACACCAGCACCCGCGGCGGTCCCGCCGGGGCGCGGACGCTGTCGCGCAGCTGGGTCGTCCCGCCTTCCGCCGCTATCTCCGCGGCCTCGCCGGCCACATCGGCTTTCTCCCCGCAACCCGCGAGGGCGCCGGCGAGGAGGAGGAACAGGGACGTGACTACGGCGGCGTGTTTGGAATTTGTAATCATGCCGCCGGGCGTATGCAGGTTCCGTGCGCCCGTCAGGTCAGTGGACGGCTCGGCACGCGGCATCGAGCAGGCTGGGCAGGCCGCCGTCGAGCACCGGGCTGCGGGGGTACCGCGGCAGAGCCTGCATGGGGTTGATCTCGCCCATGGTGAGGTCGGGCACGGCACCGATGTCCCACACGACGCCGATCTGGAGGTAGTCGATGCGGTCCATGAAGCCGAGGTTGTAGTAGTCCATGCCGGAGTACCACCGGCCGAAGAGACCCCAGCCCTGGAGTCCATCCGGCATCCAGTCCACGGTGGCGGTGTGTGCCCAGCTGGGGACATCGGGGGCGGGGGAATCGAGCCACCGCGCCTCTCCGCCGATCGTCAGCTGCCCGCGCAGTGGCGCGCCCCATTCGGCGGCGACCGTGGCCTGGATCCGCGGGTAGAACTCGGCCTGCTCGTCCGATAGGGAGCCGGGGCCCCAGCTGCCCGGGTGGTACTCTACGGACGCCTGGTACGTGCAGCGCTCGCTGCCGACCATGCGGGTATCCCGGTCCTCCAGCCGGTACCAGGAGTAGCCGAGAGCGAGCCGCGCGAAGTTGGTGGAGAAGCTGCCGTTCACACGGTTGGGCTCCGGCACGCCGGCCCGCTCCTCCGGGTCGCTGCACTCGCCGCTCACCGGGTCCTGGCTCTGGTCTGCGAATAGACAGCCGTTCTGGCCATTGGAATGATGCGCCCATGGCGTGATCGTCATCCCCCACACCCGGAGTGGAGCGGCGAACTCCTCGCGGAGCGCCGTTGCGGTGTCCGCCAGGCTCGTGCGCAGGAACTGGAAGTCGAGCGGTCGCGGCATGTACGACGGCGTCCGGACCGGGAACGACTCAGTGGAGAACATCCGCAGCCGGATCAGCGGCGTCATGACCCAGGCGAAGCTGGTGATCGGCTTCGAAAAGACCTCCCCCGCGCCCCACGGGTCCTGGCGCACGATGAACAGGTGCGGCGCGATCTGGCCCTCGAACGCGAGATCGTCCGTGGGAACACGGTTGAAGATGCGGGATCGCTCCATGAAGAAGGCGTCCGGCCGGCCGGTCCGTTCCTGTGCGGCTGAGGGGTCGGCCGCCGCGAGGGTCAGCCCGACAGCGGAGAGAAGAGCCAGTCTCACGGGGCGCATGGTCAGTCCTCCTCCCCGTCGCCGAGCCCGATCCCGGGCCCGAATCCGAGGGTATCGTCGCCGGCGAGCAGGGCCGCGCCCCGGGGGTGCCACTTGCCCCACACGACGGCGCCCGCCGGCTGAAGGGAGAGGACGAAGAAGAGGCGGTCCGGGTAGTGACTGGCCAGCACCTGTAACTGGCGCGCCAGGCTCCTGAAGCTGGCCGTGGTCACGGGATCGATGATGGCCGTCCAGGTGGTGAGCCGCTGGGTTCGGTCCGGCGGCAGCAGCGCGGCCAGATCGAAGACGATCTGCTGGAACTCGGGGTCGTGGGCGTCCACGTCCCAGGAGAGGAGTGCGCGCATCGAGAGGCTCCTTGGATCTGAAGGGGACCAGGCTCATTGTCAGCTGAACCGCCATGAGACCGCCGCGGCGAAAGACCGGGAGGTCGAGGCGGAGAAGGCGCGGCACCGAGACCCGCAGCGGTACGCCGGTCCGCCGCCATTCCTACGCCGTCGGGAACCAGAAGACCTTGTTCTCCCCCACCATCGGCATCGGCTCGCGGTTCAGGCACACCTCCACGAACGTAGTGGTGAACGGATAGAACAGGCGGAACTCCTCGCCTTTCAGCCCGGCCGTAAGGTCCACCTCGGCGTCCCAGACGCCATCGCCGTTCATGGCGGTGCCATCGGGCGTGATGCGCTCGCTGCCGTGGCCGTGGTAGGCCACGAGCTGTGTGCCGGACGTGGCGATGATGCGGAGCTTGAGGCGGGTGAGGGTGTGGGGCTCGAGCTCGTTGAGGTTCACATGGAAGCAGCGGAGGCTCCCATCCCGCTTGTAGGGGTGGACGCTCATCCCGAACTCGCGGACGCGGGGGTCGTCGGCCTTCTGGCTGAAGAGCTGGGCGTTCCAGTCGGTAACGGGGTCGCCGCGCTCATCCACGACCCGGATCACGAACTGCTGCCACTCGTCCACCTTCTTCCGAGCGGCCTCGGTCCGCGCGAGCGCGTCCTCGTTCCACGCGGTGAACTGCCGGGCCGTCTCCACCTCCAGCGCGCTCCGGACGAGCTCCTGGAGCAGCTTCGACGGCTTGGCCATGATGCTGCCGTGGTCGAGCCCGTTGATAAGGATCAGTGGGTGGTCCTGGTTGGCCCAGTCGGAGGGGGTGATCTTCGGCTTCCGCCGGGAGCCCGGCGGGACCCGCAGGTCCACGGTGATCTTGCGGCTGTTGAGAGGCGCACCAGCCCAGCGGACGGTGCCGTCGGAGCCCTTCTCGTCCGTCACGAGGTTCTTCCAGAAGCCGTAGTTCTTGTTGCCGCAGAACGTGAAGACGAACGGGGTCTCCGGGCCGGGCTTGAAGCGGGCGTTATGGTCGATGAGGTCGTCGTGGGCGAGGTCCCAGGTGAAGCGGCTGGCGAGCTCGAGGTTGAAGAGTATCTCGTCGCCCGCCTCTCCGAAGTCGGGGCCGCGCTCCCGGTTGCCCTTGAACACGGAGCCGATCCAGCTGCGGCCCTTGTGCGCCAGCGGCGAGCCGTTGGTGGCGGGGGCCAGCGCGATGAGCCGCTTGAGCCGCTTCCGCCGGCTCCGGCCCTCGGAATACGAGTTAAGCCACGCCCGCAACACCAGCATCCCCGTGGAATGGACGATGGCGTCGAACTCGTCGCGGGTGTCCAGCCCCGCCTGCCGACGGAGCGCCCGGTCGAAACCCTCCGCCACGTCCTTGAGCGAGACCTCGTTGGTCAGGCTGACGTACTGCCCGATATGGACGCTCTCCGTGGGCCGGTCCCAGCCGGCGATGATCTCGCTCCAGCGCTCGAACCCCACCGCGCTGTCGGAATAGCCATGGACCAGGACGAGAGGGCGCATTGTCATGGGCTGCCGCCGGGGGGGAGGGGAGGGTGTTCCGCTGGGAACTAGATGTCCGGCCCCACGGGGAAGCGCAAGGCTTTTGCTACTCCGGCAGCGGCAACGTTGATCGCAGCGACGCGTCCACCGCACGCCCCAGCCGCACCACGATCTCCGGCACCGCGTCCACGTCCGCGGCGTCCGTGTGGAAGTTCACAATGCACGCGCGCAGCAGGTACACGTCGCGGACCACGGCGTTGGAGACGAGGTGATATACCCGAAGAAGCGGGGGTGGCCGTTGAACAGCGAGTGCTCGAACAGCAGCTCCGTCGCGTTCGACACCAGCGCTTCGGCATCCGATCCGGCGCCCGGCAGCGTGCGCTCCGCGTCCAGCCGGCTCCGCACGGCACCCGGCCGCTCCCCCGGCGTCACCGGTCCATCCGGGATCCCGGCCAGACGCTTGGCGATGGCAGCCACCAGCGCGGTTCCGACCCGGCGGAACTCCTCGGCCTGCATGGTCAGCCGTGCATCTCTCGTGGGGCTCTCGGCGGACTGGAGATCCCGGCTCGCGGCCTCTTCGTGCAGGGGGAATGGCGCTTCAACCCCGACGGTTAGACCTTCCGGTCATGAACCTGTCCATACTCGACGTCCTGCCCGTCCGCTCCGGCTCCACGGCCGCCGACGCCCTCACCCGCGCCGCCGACCTCGCCCGCCTCGCCGACCGCCGCGGCTACACCCGCCTCTGGTTCGCCGAGCACCATGGCATGGGGGGCATCGCCTCCTCCTCACCCGACCTGATGATCGCCCACGTCGCGCCGCTCACTGAGCGCGTCCGCGTGGGCGCCGGCGGCGTCATGCTCCCCAACCACGTGCCGCTCCAGGTGGTGGAGCGCTACCGCACCCTCGAGGCGCTGCACCCCGGCCGCATCGACCTGGGGATCGGACGCGCCGCGGGCACCGACCCCCTCACCGCGCAGGCGCTCCGCTCCGTCTCCGGCGACCAGGTGGGTGGACTCATCGCCGAGCTCCTCGCCTTCGCGCGCAGCGAGTTCCCGCCCGACCATCCCTTCGGCCGCATCGGCATCACACCCGGCGGCGTGGAGCTGCCGCCGGTCTGGATGCTCGGCTCCAGCGGCGGCAGCGCCCGACTCGCCGGACAGATCGGTGCGGGGTACGCCTTCGCGGGTCACTTCAGCGAAACGCCCGCCGCCCCCGCCATCCAGGCGTACCGCGACGCGTTCGCGCCATCCCCCGCCTTCGCCGAGCCCCGCGCGATCCTCGCCCTGTCCGTCATCTGCGCCCCCACCAACGCCGAGGCCCGTGAGCTTTCGTCCTCGGTCGAGGTGATGTTCCAGCGGATCCGCCGCGGAGAGACCGGCCCCCTGCCCAGCCCCGCCGAGGCCCGCGCCGACGGCTGGTCCGCCGATGCGCCGCCACGTGGCCCCATGGCCAACCTCCTCATCGCCGGCACCCCCGACCACGTTCGCGATCGGATCCGCGCCACCGCCGAGGCCGCTGGCGCCGACGAGGTCATGCTCATGACCATCGTGCATGACCCGGCGGCACGACTCCGGTCCTACGACCTCATCGCCGACGCCTTCGATCTCCCCACCGCCTGACTCACCCGCACGACCCTGCCCCCGCCCGCCGCGCCTTGACTCCGTCCCGTGACCGTGGCCATCCTCCCATGCTCACGGAACACCCACGAGACATGAAGAACATGACGATGCTACGGCGCGCGATTCCCACGACACTCCTCGTGCTGCTCGCCGCGTGCGGCCCGCTCGCCACGACCGCCGTACCACCGGCCTCCTCCGGCCCCGCGGCCCCCGCCGAGCGGCCGCTGCCCGCCTTCCTCGCCGACAGCATTGCCGCCATCCGCGCCGATTACGCGCCCGATCGAAGGGTCGCCCGCTTCGACATCGACGCCGCATGGGAAGACGGCCGGCTCGCGCTCACCGGGGCCACGGACCAGCCCGCGGCCCTGGACCGACTCCGCCGCGCCATGGCCGCCCACGCCGTCGCCTGGGATGACCAGGTCAGGCGCCTCCCGGATGAGGCCGCCGGCTCCCCCGTCTGGGCCCTCGTCAACAACTCCGTCGCCAACCTCCGCTCCGAGCCGCGGCACCCCGCGGAGCTCGCCACGCAGGCTCCCCTCGGCACCCCGCTCCGTATCCTCGACCGGGACGGCGGCTGGCTGCTCGTCCAGGTCCCCGATGGCTACATCGCCTGGGTGGACGGCGGCGCCATCACGCGGGTGACCGCCGATCGGCTCGAAGAACACCGTGCGGCCGACAAGGTGATCTACCTGCGATCGTCCGGCGTGGCGCTCTCCGCGCCGTCGGCGAGCGCCGACCCGGTAGCGGACCTGGTCGCCGGCGGGCTGCTCGAGCGACTCGGCGAGGCCGACGGCTTCCACCACGTACGCTTCCCCGACGGCCGCGAAGCGTGGGTGCCCACCGCGGAAGCCGAGCCATTCACCGAATGGCTGGCGGGGCTCCAGGCCACCGAAAGCTCCCTCGTCGCCGCCGCCCTGACGCTCCTCGGTCGACCGTACCTCTGGGGCGGCACCTCCCCCAAGGGCATGGACTGCAGCGGCTTCACCAAGACCGCCTTTCTCCTCAACGGCATGATCCTGCCCCGCGACGCCTCTCAGCAGGTGTTCGCCGGCGCCCCCGTCGGCGGGCCGGGCGAGTTCGACGGGCTGCGCCCAGGCGACCTCCTCTTCTTCGGGCGACCCGCCACCGACACCTCACCCCAGCGCGTCGTTCACGTGGGGATGTGGATCGGCGGCGACCGCTTCATCCACTCCAGTGGCAGCGTCCAGATCAGCAGCATCGATCCCGACGACCCGCTCTACGACGAATACAACACCGGCCGACACCTCGGGACCCGCCGCATGCTCGGCTACGAGTCGGGCATCCACCAGCTCACGGACGAGGCCCTCTACCCACACCACGGCCGGTTCGCGCCCGCCGCCACCGCCGGGCCCGCCGCCCGCGGCGGGCCGCGCTGACCGGACGACCTTCGCCCGAGTCTTGCACCAGCCCCACGGGCAGCGAAGCCCCCACAACCAGGGAGGACTCATGAACGCTCGATTCTCGACCGTCGCCCTCATTGCCGCCCTGCTCGCCGCGTGCGGCGGAACGGACACGACTCAGGACGATCCGCAGGTGGCCGCGGATCAAAGCCTGCAACCGACCCTCCAGGCCGAGGACGGCGCTTCCCCCGACCTCTTCGTGGACGAGATCCCTGCGGCCGCCCAACTCGTCTTCGTCGGGGACGACGAAGCCATACGGCCGGGCGATCGCCCCGACGCCGTCTTCGTGCCGATGTCCACCTTCAGCGTGGAACGGGACGGGATTCCAAACGAGTTCCCGCCCGTCGACAGCATGGCCGCGCTCCTGGAATCCGCTGGCGTCCGCGATGGTCGAATCGTCGTGATTGGAGAGCCGATCCCCGCCGGCCGCGCCTACGCGGGCCTCGACTACCTCGGCCTCGGGGACAGCACCGCCCTGCTCGACGGTGGCCCCGGCGCGCTCCCGCCACTGAACAGCGGCGACGACGGCGCTCGCGCCGCGCCCGAGGGGGCGCCGAATGCTGACGGAGCCGGCCTCTCGGTCGACCCACGCCACGACATGATCGTCGATGCCGAGTGGGTCCACGACCACCTCGACGATCCCGATGTCGCTATCCTGGACGCCCGGCCGCCGGAGCAGTTCACCGGACAGACACCCGGCGATGGCATCGACCGGCCAGGTCACATCCCCGGCGCCCACAACCTCTTCTGGCAGTCGCTCATACAGTCCCCGGACCAGCCGCGCCTCAAGGACGAGAGCGAGCTGCGCCGCCTGTTCCAGGAGGCGGGCGCCGAGCCGGGTGACCTCGTCGTCGCCTACTGCCGTACCGGCGGGCAGGCCAGCTTCCTCTACACCGTAGCGCGCCACCTCGGCTACGAAGTCCGCCTCTACGACGGCTCGTTCATCGACTGGAGCCGGACGGATTATCCCGTCGAGCGCTGATCGCGCGCAGGGGCGGGGGTGAGGCCACTCCCCCGCCCCACCTCTTGACAGCTACAGGTACCGGCGCGAGGTTCCTGTCGACAGCTACAGTCGACCCCGCCCCCCGCCGGAGCCTTCCATGCCCGCTCGTTCCCCGTCCGATGCCCTCAGGGGCTCGCTCGACCTGCTCGTCCTGAAGACACTCTCGCTCACGCCCATGCACGGGTGGGGGATCAGCCAGCGGGTGCAGCAGATCTCCGATGGTGTGCTCGAGGTCAACCAGGGCTCGCTCTACCCGGCGCTCCAGCGGCTGGAGAAGGAGGGTCTGATCACGAGTGACTGGGGGACCACGGAGAACAACCGTCGCGCGCGCTATTACGAGCTGACCGGGGCGGGGCGTCGTGCGCTGGGCGAGGAGGTGGCGAGCTGGCGGCGGTTCGCCGCGGGGCTCGAGGCAGTGCTGGAGACCGGGGGGTGAGGTGGGTCGAGGCGGTGCGGGCGCGGCTGCGGCTGCTCTTCGCGGGTCATGCCGCGGAGTCGAGGATGGAGGAGGAGATCGACTTCCATATCGAGATGGAGGCGGAGCGTCTCGTCCGGGAGGAGGGGCTGGAGCCGCGGGAGGCGCGACGGCGTGCGCTGGTCTCGTTCGGCGGTGTGGAGAAGACGAAGGAGGAGCTGCGGGACAGCCGCGGTCTGGCGTGGATGTCGGGTTTCCGCCTGGACCTGAAGCTGGGCGCGCGCACGCTCGTGAAGCACCCCGTCCTCACCACGGCCAGTGTGCTCGCGCTGGCCATCGCGGTGGCCATGGCCGCGTCGTGGTTCGAGTTCATGACGGACATCGTGCGGCCTAACCTGGGCCTCGAGGACTCCGGCCGCATCGTGCAGATCAGGACCCGGGACGCGGAGAAGGCCACGAACATCCCCTCGTCGCTCCAGGAGTTCGAGGCGTGGAGTGAAGGTGTGGAGTCGCTGCGGGTGATCGCCGCGGTGTCGCCCGCGGACTACAGCATCACGACGGAGAGCGGCCGTTTCGCACCGGTCGAGGGCATGCGGGTGACCGGCGACTTCTTCGCGGTGCCCCGGGTCCCACCGCTGCACGGGCGCACGCTCACGGCGGCGGACCTCGAAGCGGGCGCCACGCCCGCCGTCGTGCTGGGCTACTCCGTGTGGCGGCGGCTCTTCGACGGTGACCCCTCGGCGGTCGGCCAGACCGTGCGGCTCGGGCCGGACCACGCCACCGTGGTCGGGGTGATGCCGGAGGGGTTCGGATTCCCCGTGAACGAGGAAGCATGGACTCCGCTCCGCGAGAGCGCGCTGGACCACGGGGCGCTGGGGGGCCCGCCGGTGATGGTGGTCGGCCGCATCGCGAGCGGGGCGTCGCTCGACGAGCTGCGTACCGAGCTCGACGTCGTCGGAGAGCGCGCGGCCGCGCAGTTCCCCGAGTCGAAGCGGCACCTCCGACCGCGGGCGGACCGCTTCGGACGCGGCAGCAACATGAACGGCCCGGCCACGCTCCTGAACGTCCCCTTCCTCCTCTTCCTCATCGTGGTAAGCGCCAACGTGGCGACGCTCTTCTTCGCCCGCACCGTGACCCGGGAAGGCGAGATCGCCATGCGTAGCGCCCTGGGCGCCAGCCGCCGCCGGATCCTCCTCCAGCTCGTGGCCGAGGCGCTCGTCCTGACCGTCATCGCCACGGTGGTCGGCCTGGCCGCCGCGCACTGGGGGATGGGCTGGGGCATGGACCTGTTCTGGGAGGTCCAGCAATCACGGCCGCCCTTCTGGTTCGACCCCGGCCTGTCCGCCGGCTCGGCCCTTTACGCCGCGGGTCTGGCGCTCCTGGGCGCGCTGATCATCGGCGGGATCCCCGGGCTCCGCGCCACTCGGAAGCAGATCCGCAGCCGGCTCCCGCAGACGGGCGCGGGTGGCTCGGGCGCGCGCTTCGGCTTCGTGGCGACCGGCGTGATCGTGGTCCAGGTCGCGCTCTGCGTCGCCTTCATCCCCATCTCCATCACGAACGGCAAGGAGCTCCTGGAGGAGCAGCGATCCAGCGATTTCCCCGCCCACGCCTACCTCTCCGGCCAGGTCCAGCCCTCGATGGTGACGGCACGCCGGTCCACCGCCGAAGATGCCGGCTCCGAGGCCGAGCGCGGGGAGGACCTGCGGCGCGCCGAGCGACTCGACGAGCTGCAGCGGCGGCTCGCCGCCGAGCCCGGCATCGTGGCCGCGACCCGCGTCACCCGGCTGCCCGGCTTCAACCACCCCATGGAGCTCGTCCAGGTCGAGAACGACACGGCCTCGTCCGAATGGGTCCGTCAGATCGGCGCGGACCCCAACTTCTTCGAGACCATGGAGGTCCGGGTCACCGACGGGCGCGGCCTCAGGGAGGTCGATGCCACCGCCGAGGCGCTTCCCGTCGCCGTGGTGGACGGCGACTGGGCGGCCGAGGCCTTCGGCGGCCGCAACCCCATCGGTCAGCGGTTCCGCTACCCCAACCGCCCGGACGAGGAGGGGCGCCGCTGGTACGAGGTGGTCGGCGTAATGGCCGGCATGCAGCGGGCGACGGGACCGGGCGAACCGGTCGCCATCGTGCATCCGCTCCTGCCGCGGCAGCGCGTGGGCGCACAGGTGTACCTGCGCACCGATGGCCCGCCGGAGGCCGTCGTGCCCAGGCTCATGGAGCTCGTCACCGCCGTCGACCCCGACCTCGCCATGACGGGGCTCGAGCCCCTCGATGAGATCTGGGACCCCGTCGAGCGCAGCCAGGTCTTCTTCGTCGCGGCCATGAACGTCGTGGCCGCCATCATCGTCCTGTTCGCGCTCATCGGGATCTACGCCCTCATGTCCTTCACCGTGGCCCAGCGCGCCCGCGAGATCGGCATCCGCTCGGCCCTGGGCGCCGACCCGCGCCGCATCATCGCCGCCATCTTCTCCCGGGCCATGTTCCAGATCGGCCTCGGGATCGTGGTCGGGGGCGTCCTCGTCAGCGCCCTGGTCTTCAAGAACCCCGACGAGATGCGCCTGGTCGCCGGCGTGGCCCTCGCCATGGCCGTCGTGGGGCTCCTCGCCTGCGTCCTCCCCGCCATGCGCGCGCTCCGGATCCAGCCGACGGAGGCGCTCCGGGCGGAATAGGCACGGCAGGGGTGCTTTCGCGGCGGGGGGGGGGGGCGTAAATTTCCCGAGCCGACCTCGCTTCCCTGCCTCCCCGAGGATCATGCTCGCTGTCCGCACGATCGATGTCGCACTTCGCGCCTTCGCACGCGAGGCCCCGGGAGCTCGCGAGGCCGGTGGCGGCCGCGCGTGTGCCACCGCCCGTGCGCTGACCGCCGCCGTCTGGCTGATCGCCGCGGCCACGCTGATCACCGCCGCCCCGGCGGCCGGGCAGGTCGTCGCGCCGTCGGTCCTGGTGGGCACCGTCGCCGACTCGGCGGGCCAGGCCATCGATGGGGCGGAGGTCACCGCGTCCCGACCGGGCATCACCGGGGAGCACACCACGACCACGGGTGAGGACGGCCGGTTCATCCTCCCGCGGCTTCCCCCCGGCGACTACCACGTACGTGTCCGGTCGTTCGGGTACCGCGACCTGGAGCGGGCCGCGAGCCTGGCGCCGGGCGCCACCGTCGTCCTCGATCTCGTGCTCGCCACCGATGCCTTCGCGGTGGACGAAGTGAGGGTCGAGGTGGCGGCCAATCCGCGTTTCGACCGCACCCGTACCGGCACCGGCACCACACTCACGGCCGAGGCCATCCGGGCGGTGCCCACCGTGGAGCGGAGCCTCGAGCGACTGGCGGAGCTCTCGCCCGTCGTCTCCTCGACGCGCGGCGGCGGCCTCTCCATCTCCGGCCAGAACGCCCGCTACAACGCCGTGATGATCGACGGCGCCATGCACCAGGACCACTTCGGCGCCACGTCCAGCGGGGTGCCCGGCAGCGAGGCCCGGGCCCGCGCGCTGCCGCTCGACGCCGTGGAGGACTTCGAGGTGGAGGCCGCGCCCTTCGACGTCCGCAGGAGCGGGTTCACCGGTGGGCTCCTCAACGCCGTCACCCGCCGCGGCACCGACGCGTGGCACGGCTCGCTGGGTGTGGACTACCGGAACGAGCGGTTCTTCGGCGAGCTGGTCGTCGATGGCGCGGACCTCACGCCCGCCTCCTACCGCAAGCAGGTCCTCACGGGCACGCTGGGCGGCCCCATCCTCCGCGACCGGCTCCACGTGTTCCTCGCCGCCGAGGTCGACTCCCGCCTAGAGCCGCCCCTCGGGTACTCCCTCGGCCCCGGCACCTCCACCGTCCACACCCGCGTCGACGCCGACTCCGCCGCCTCACTCGCCACCATTCTCGAAGACGTATACGACCTCGAGGGAGGCGAGCCCGGGGCCTACGACCTCGACAACCTGAGCGGCAACGCGTTCGCCCGCGTCGACTGGCGCATCGGCCCGGACCACGAGCTCACGTCCCACCTGAACCTCGTGTCGGCCTCGCGGGACGTGCCCGCGAACCGCACACCGGTGGGCGCCTACGAGCTTTCCTCCAGCGGGTACGCGGTCGAGAGCACCACCATCGGGGCCATGGCGCGCCTGAAGTCCCGGCTCTCCCCCGCGCTGGAGAACGAGCTCACCCTCAACCTCCAGCGCACCCGCGACCGCCGCGAGCCCGCCGCCCGATTCCCCCAGATCGATGTGGAGGTCCGCAGCGAGCTCACTCGCGGCGAGCTCGACGGCTACCTCCTCCAGCGGACGCTCCGCGCCGGCGCCGGCTACATGGACCAGCGGAGCGACCTCGGCCAGACCATCCTCCAGCTCTCCGACGCCCTGTCCTGGGAGCGCGGCCCCCTCACCACCACCTTCGGCGCCGGCATCGACCTCTACCGCTTCAGCCACGACGTGCTGCCCGGCGCCCTCGGCTACTACCGGTTCGACTCCCTCGACGAGCTCCGGGCGAACACGCCGTCGTACTACGAGCGGAGAGTTCTCCAGGAGGGGGCACCCGAAGGACCCGTCCGGTTCACGGTCGCGCAGCCGAGCGCGCTCGTCCAGAACGAGCACATCTTTCCCGACGGTCTGATCATGTACTACGGGATCCGCGCCGACGTCCCGCTCTTCCTCACCGAGCCCGATCACAATCCCGCCATCCAGGATGCGTTCGACCGCCGTACCGACCGCCTGCCGTCCGGCCATTTCCTGATCTCGCCCAGGGTCGGCATCAACTGGCAGAGCGACCGGAAGTACATGACGCAGATCCGCGGCGGCGGCGGGGTCTTCACCGGTCGGCTCCCCTACGTCTGGCTCGCCGACGCGTATGCCAGGACCGGGCTCCGGACCGAGGTCCTCTCCTGTTCCGGCTTCACCGCTCCGGACCTCCAGGCTGGCACCGCCCCCGCGACGTGCGCGGGCAGCATCCCCGGCGATCGCGCCGCCAATGTCCTGGTCTTCGACCCCGACTTCCGCGTCCCCCGCGAGATCAAGACCTCCCTCGCCGTTGACCAGCGGCTCCCCTTCGGACTCATCGCGTCCGCCGAGGTTCTCCTGGTCCAGACGCTGAGCCAGGTCGTGATCCGTGACCTGAACCTGGACCCCGCCGGGGCGAAGGACCGGCGGTACCTCACCATCGCCGGCCAGCGCACCCAGTTCGGCGACCCGATCCTCCCCACCGGCTACGCCCAGCGCCGACTCCTCGAGGGCTACGCCCACGTCCTGGAGATGGGCAACGAGACGAGCAGCGGGTTCGCTCATTCCGTCACCCTCGGCCTCGAGGGGCGCTTCGGCGATCACGTCACGCTCGGCGGCTCGTATTCGTTCAACCACTCCGACGACACCCAGAGCCTCACCTGGGGCGATGCGCTCCTCAACTATGCCACCAGCCCCGCCACCCGCGACCCGAACGAACGCGCCCGCCGGACCTCGGCGTTCAACCGCCCGTGGAAGGCCGTCGCGTCCGCCAGAATCACCCTCCCGGACTCCTGGACCGGCGGCACCGAGCTGTCCGTCGTCTACATCGGCGAGGCCGGTACGCCGTACTCGTACGTCTATGGAGGGGACGTGAACGGCGATGGCTATCCCGGCCCCGGGATCCAGATCGACGAGAGCAACGACCTCATCAATGTCCCGCTGGATGTGGGGGTGCTCAATGCCTCCCCCGCCACGTGGAACCTCCTGGGTCAGCTCTTCGAGCGTGAGCCGTGTCTCGCCGACGCTCGGGGCACCATCGTGCGTCGGAACGCCTGCCGGGGGCCGGCGTCGCACCGGGTCGACGTGCGGCTCGCACAGCCGCTCCGCTTCGGCCGCTACCGCATGGACGTGACCGCAAGCCTCCTCAACCTGCTGAACTTTCTGGACCCCTCCTGGGGCCGGGTCATCGACGTGCCACCCCTGGTTCCCGTCCTGGCGCTCCACGGCCGACTCCTCGAGAAGCTCCCGCCCGACGGCCGGCCCAACCCCAACGCCCCCCTCGGCCTCCGCTACGTCGGCCCCCTCGAGTGGGACGCCGAGCAGCAGCGGTCCACCGCCGGACTGCCCCACAGCGTGCTCGTCCCCGAATCGCAGTGGCAGGCGCAGATCGGCATGAAGCTCTCCTTCTGAGCCGGGACGGGGGGCCCCGCCCGCGCCGCACCCGGACCAGGGAGACCGCCGCCCCTCATCCCGGACTGTCGCGGCCGCCGCTCCCGGAGTACCGTATGGTTCCCGCACGTCGTGACCCGGAGCAGGAGCGCCCGACGCCGTGAAGTTCCTACCCGCCCAGCTCTCCTACTTCGTCGAGACCACCGCCATGCGGCGGAACGTCGCGCTCCTGATCCGGTTCATCGGGATCCTCCTGGTCATGATCGTGGCCTACAGCCTCCTCTTCCACGTCATCATGGAGTACGAGGGGCAGAACCACTCGTGGGTCACCGGCTTCTACTGGACCCTCACGGTCATGTCCACCCTGGGCTTCGGCGACATCACCTTCCAGAGCGACCTGGGCCGGATGTTCTCCATCCTGGTCATGGTCTCCGGCGTGATCTTCCTGCTCATCGTCCTGCCGTTCACCTTCATCCAGTTCTTCTACGCCCCCTGGCTCGAGGCGCAGACCCGGCGACGCGTCCCCCGCGAGCTCGACGCCTCCGTCTCCGGACACGTCCTGCTCGCCTCCCACGAGCCCATCGCCATCAGCCTGATCGAGCGGCTCGGAGCCGTGGGCCGCCCCTACTACGTCCTGGAGCCGGAGCTCGGCCGCGCCCTCGAGATGGAGGAGGCCGGGCTCCACGTCGTGCTCGGCAGCCCCGAGGACATCGAGACCTACCGCCGCCTCGGCGTAGACCGCGCGGCCATGATCGTCGCGAACGTGGACGACCACGTGAACACCAACATCGCGTTCACCGTCCGGGAGCTCGATGACGACGTCCCCATCGTGAGCATCGCCCGCGATCCCGCGTCCGTGGACGTCCTGGAGCTCGCCGGCTCCACAACGGTCCTCGAGCTGCCGGACATGCTCGGACGATCCCTCGCCCGCCGCATCCTCGCCGGCGACCAGCGGGTGAGCGTGGTGGGCGAGTTCGATGAGCTCCTCATCGCCGAGGCGCCCGTGGCGGGGACCCCGCTCGTGGGGAAGGTGCTGGGCGAGGGGTGGCTGCGGGAGATGACGGGGCTCACCGCCGTGGGCGCGTGGGACCGCGGACGGTTCTCCGTCCCCACTCCCGACACGCGACTGGGCCCCTCCACCGTGCTGCTCCTGGCCGGCACGGAGGAGCAGCTGCTCCAGTTCACCGAGCTCACCGCCATCTATCGACCCGGCGACGCCGCCGTGCTGATCCTCGGCGGCGGGCGCGTGGGCCGCGCCGCGGCGGCGGCGCTCCGGGAGCGAGGGCTGGACTACCGGATCGTCGAGAAGAACCCGGATCGGGTGAAGGACCCGGAGCACACCACGGTCGGGAACGCCGCGGAGATCGAGTGCCTCGAGAGCGCCGGCATCCACGTGGCACCCACCGTGCTCGTCACCACCGCCGACGACGCCACCAACATCTACCTGACGATCTACTGCCGCCGCCTCCGCCCCGACGTCCAGATCGTCAGCCGCGCCACCCTCGAGCGCAACGTCTCCACCCTCCACCGGGCCGGCGCCGACTTCGTCATGTCCTACGCGTCCATGGGCGCCAACGCCATCCTCAACACGCTGGAGGGCGGCGACATCGTAATGGTAGCCGAGGGCCTGGACCTCTTTCGCGTCCCCGTCCCCCCGGAGCTCCTGGGCGTCCGGCTCCGCGACTCCCGGATCCGCCAGGACACCGGCTGCCACCTCGTCGCGTTCCAGACGGAGGACGGCGTCCGGACCAACCCGCCCCCCGATTCCGGGATCCCCGCCACACCCGGCAGCGAGATGATCCTCGTCGGCACCACCCACGACGAGCAGCGCTTCATGGAACGCTACAACGCCTCACGCGCCTGAGCGCAGCGAAGCGTCCGATAGCGAGCGCAGCGAAGCGTCCGATAGCGAGCGCAGCGGAGCGTTCGATAGCGAAGCGCAGCGGAGCGTTCGATAGCGAAGCGTTCGATAGGGAGCGCAGCGACCGTTCGCTAGAACGGCATGTCGTCGTCGACATCCCCCGACGGCTCCGGCCACGGCTCGCCCGCACCCGCGCCCGGCGCGCCCGGTCCGCCCGCGGCGCCGGCACCGCCCGCGCCGCCGTCCGTGATCTTCTCCACTCGCCACGCCTTCACGTCCGTGTACCAGCGGCCGTTGTACTCCCGGCTCTGGATGTCCACGTGGGCCGTCAGCCGCTCACCCTCGCGCACCGCGAACGTGTCGATGTTCTCGCCCCACTGCGTGATGCAGACCGGCTTCGGGTAGCTGTCCTCGGTCTCCAGGATGAAGTCCTGCTTCCGCCACGGCCCGTTCTTGCCCGTGCCGGACTGCTCCTCGAGGACCTGCGTGACCTTCCCGGTGATCGTGTTGTCCATGGCGCTCTCTGGTCGTTGTCATGATAGGGGTCATCCAGCGGGTCCAACCCGCGCTCGTAGAGGGGTACTCGAAGAGGGGGAGAAGGTTTCCTCCGCGCCCGCGCCGGACGCGGACGTCGTGATCGCAGCCGCGAGCGGCCGAGGCGCCCGCGAGTGCTGCGAACACCATGACTATCCTGCTGTCTGCGGCTCTCGACCTCCCGAACCGCACTCGTGGATGCGAACGCCCGGATATTCACGGTCTTTGCAGCCGCCGCTCTCGCGCCCGCCATCCCGGGCTGCGAACACCCACCACGGAAGCGCACCGGCAGGTCGGAATGGACGCGCGCTATTGCGCTGGCCCTTCGTCCGCGTCAGCCGGCTCGATGGAAAGATAGATGGTTGCCGACAGCGGCAGTCCGGTCTCGCGTGGCGGGGCTTCAATGCCGAGACGCGGTGCCCGGGGCGCGGGAACCAGCAGGAGGGCGAGCGCCATGGCCGATGCCGCGGCAGCGGCGAGGGCGGCCTGCTTCCTGCCCCCTCTGTCGCGCGCCGTGATCAGCCGGATCCGTCGTTCCAGCTCGCTCCGCCCGGAGGCGAGGCCGGTGGAAGGGAGCAGGGGTGCCCGGCTCGGCCTCCCCGCCACCTCGAGGAGCGCTCGTGCATACGTCCGGGCGTCGCCCGTCGCGGCGAGAACGCGCGCATCGCAATCGCTCTCGACGGCGCCGCGCAAACGGTGGAGCTGCCACCAGAGCGGAAGCGACCACGGCAGGAGCGAGACGAGAACGACCGCGCCGAGCAGCAGTCGCGTGTCCGCGGCCCTGACATGCTCGACCTCGTGCAGGAGAATGACCCGCCGGAGGCACGGCGCGGCGTCCAGCACCCACTCCGGGAACACGATCCTGGGACGCGCCGCTCCGATCACCCCGGGGCCGAAGCCCGGAGCCACCAGGACGAGCTGCCCCGCCACGGACCGCCTCCGCCACAGCCGCTCGTTCCGCCGCAGCGTCCAGTCCGAGAGCCGCACGTTCGAGAGCAGGATCAGGCTCACGGCGGCCCATGCGGCCGCAGCCGCCCATCCCATCAAGAACGGATGCGGGCCTGTCGGCAGCTCGCGCCAGAACGTCGGCTCCACCATCGAGGCGCCACCGCCCAGGAGGTGCACGAGGGGGACCGCCACCGACAGGACCATGGCGCCGGCCCACGCCCAGCGCGCCGGACGACCCAGCCGCCGAAGCGCACCCTCCGCTACGAAGCCCGCCGCGCCTGCGCCGCAGCCGATCGCCGTCACGTACACGATCCAGGCGAGCATCAGCTCTCGCCCCCCAGCTGCTCGTCGATCAGCTCCCTCAGCCGCCTCAGCTCCGACTCCGGCAGGTCGCGCTCCCGGATCAGCTCCGTCACGAGCAGCGCCGGCGAGCCGCCGAACAACCGGCCGACCAGCCGCCGCACCGCGCTGTGCGCCGCCTGGTCGCGCTCCACCAGAACGTGGTACCGGTGCGCCCGCCCCTCCGCTTCATGGCCGACGTACCCCTTCTCCTCCAGGATCCGGAGCATGGTCAGCACCGTGTTGTACGCCAGGTCGTCACTCAACCGCTCCCGCACCTCGGCCACGGTCGCCGGCCCGTCCTGCCACAGGACCGCCATGATGTCCGACTCGCGCTCGGTGAACGAAATCTCCACGGCCACACCTCCTTCCGGATCGGTCTCTGCCCCAAGTTGTGTCCGCGGCGCCGGGCTGTCAACCAAATCCTTAGTTGACACGGGCCATAGCGACGGCCTACCTTGAACTAAAGGCTCAGGAATGGGGCCGGCTCCGGCCTCACCATGGGACCCGGACGGAGAGGACGATGACACGACTCGCTCGGACCGTACCCGTCCTCGGTGTGCTCCTCGCCGCGGCGCTGCTCATCCCGTCGCTGGTCTCGGCACAGCACTTCCCGGAAGACGAGGATCTGGCGGTCATGCTCCGCTACCTGGTGGAGGACGGCGAGACGCCGGGGATCGTGCTCGGGGTGATGGAGCGGGATGGCTCGTCGGTGCGACGCGCGTCGAAGATCAGCGGCCGCACGCCGCCTCCGCGGGAGGTTGCCGGAAATGCCCGTGAGCAGGGGCTGGCGGTGACGGCCGAGGACATGGCGCGCTACGCGGGGACGTACGCGCTCCAGGGGCTGCCGGCTCCCGTCGAGCTGCGGATGTGGGGGCGGAACGGGGTGCTGATGGCGCAGACGCCGCCGCAGAACGAGGAGCCGCTCATCAGGACGGGCGAGAACACGTTCGCGTTGTCGGACAACACCAACATCCGGCTCGTGTTCGACGTCGTCGAGGGGCGGGCGGTGCGCGCGACGCTCCCTATGGGGGGACGCGCGATCCCGGGGATACGGAAGAGATAGAGGGATGGCCAGCTTTACGACGCAATGTCTCGGTCCGTTTCTGGCGACCGTAGCCGTGCTCGCTCCCGCGCCGGCACAGGCGCAGCACTTCCCGTCGGAGGAGGAGCTGGCTCTCCTGCTCCGGTATCGGGCCGAGGACGGAGCGGCACCCGCCGTCGCTCTCGGGCTCCTCGACCAGGACGGCTCCACCTCCGTCCTCACCGCCGGCGACGCCGGCCCGGGAGCCGCCCCCCTCGGGCCCGGCTCCGTCTTCGAGCTGGGTGATCTGACCATGACCTTCACGGCGACCCTGCTCGCCGTAATGGCGGAGCGCGGCGAGGTCTCGCTCGACGATCCTGTCGCCCGCTACCTCCCGGAGAGCGTCCAGCTCCCGTCGGTGGGCGGTCGTGAGATCACGCTCGTCGACCTGGCCCGGCACCGGTCCGGTCTGCCCGCTGACGCGCCGGAGCCTCAGGACGCGTTCACCGTCGAGGACCTGTACGACGTGGTGTCGAGGGCGAAGCTCGAATACCCACCGGGCCAGGAGCACGAGTTCTCGCACATCGGCTACGGCCTCCTCGGCCACGCGCTGGCCCGGTCGGCCGGGCTCCGCTTCCCGGACCTGCTGCGGAGCCGCGTGCTGGAGCCGCTGGGAATGGAGCATACGGGGTTCGCACTCGAGGGGGAGATCGAGGACCGGATGGTCCGGGGCCACGCCCGCGGCGAGGTCGTCCCGTTCGAGATGCCGACGGAAGCACTGCAGGGCGCTACGGGGCTGCGATCGACTCCGACGGACATGCTCGCCTACCTCGAGGCGAACGCCCGCCCGCCGGACACCGAGCTCGGCCGGGCCATGCGTTTGGCCCAGCAGGTTCCCGGGTCGGACCCCACGGGGGAGGGCCGGGGGTTCTCATGGCGCCGGTACGCCGGGGGCGGCGGACGGGAGCCACTGCTCGTGACGCACGGGGGCCGGACCGGAGGATTCACCTCGCTGATCACCCTCGACCGCGAGCGGGGCATCGGCACCGTCTTCCTTGCCAGCAGCAGCGACACCCGACCGTGGGTCAGTCGAAACCTGCTCTGGCTGGACCCCTGGCCCTCGGAGCCCGCGCACCATGTGGATCCGACCATCGCCGGGCGGTACGCGGGGACGTACAGTACGACCGTCGGGCGGTACACGGCCGTCCCGGACGCGGGCCGGTACTTCATCCGGCTCGAGGAAGAGGGCCGGCTCACATATCAGCGACCCGGGGGCGTCCGGGTCCCGCTCCAGCCCCGGACGGACAGCACCTTCTACATGGTCGGAGTCCCGTACACCCTCTCGTTCCATGAGCAGGGGGACCGGATGCGGTTCATCGCGTCCCTGGACGAGCGGGAGCCGCCACGGCAGCGGGGTCAGCGGTGGGTCGCCTGGAGGGTGAACGAGGAAACGCCCCCCCTGGATGAGGCGTCGGCGCCGTCGGCGAGCTTCCGGATCGCCCTCATGTTGCTGCTCGCGGGCGTCGCGGTGGCCGTGGCGCGTTCGCTCTGGCGGAGACGGCGCCGGGCCTGAAGCGCCCGCGGTCCGGCCTGGCACCGGCCGATAACCGGATCCAGCGCCGGCTGCCGCGTCAGAACCGGGCGGTGGCCGGTGGCGGTGGCCGGTGGCGGTGGCGGTGGCGGTGGCGGTGGCGGTGGCGGTGGAGGTGGCGGTGGAGGTGGCGGTGGAGGTCGGCGGTGGAGGTGGACGGCGGGCGGTGCGCGGGGTGGCGGGGAGCTCAGCCGTGGCTGGGCGGACACGGAGACCGCAGCCGTAGTTGGGCTGGCCTGTGCATGCGGCTGCGAAGGCCATGCCTATCATGGCCTCTGCAGCCCTGGACCTCGACCGGTCCAACCGCGGCTGCGGACGCCATGATCGTGATGGATAATGCCGCCATCACCATCGGCCCCTGCCCTCCCTGGCTGCGAACCCCGCGCCCGTTCGCTCCGATCCCGCGCCCGTGTCGGCGGCTCTTCGCCCGAGGTGGGCGAGACTCTGGGCGATCAGCACCGGTAGTAGGCGACCACGCGCTCCCGCACATCGCTCCGCGCCCGCTCCGCCACCGCCCCCACCGCGGGCAGCCCAGCCGGGAGCGCCCACAGGTGCGCCATCTCGAGCTGCGCATCCTTCGCCCCGGCCCCCTCGAGCGCCGCCCTGTCGATCCGCGGCGCGTACCATTTGGGGTTGCCGCGGGCGTCGTTCAGCGGTGCGGCCAGCAGCGCACCGGTCGGCAGTTCGCCGAGGATGATCCAGGGCCGGTCGCCGTCGTAGAGCGTGAGGTACGGCGCCGGCACCACCAGGCCGAGGAGGGGGCCGGGCCACACGAGCGACCAGACCCGGCCGCCCTGGAACAGGCACCGGGCGATGCGCGGGCGCGGCGAGGCGGTGCGGCCGACAGAGCCCAGGACCATCCGCTCGTCGATCGCGCCGACCCAGGCAGGCGACCCCGCGTCGTCCACCCATGCCGCCAGCGTGAGTCGATTGTCCGGTGCCCGGAGCGCGCCCGGGTGCGCGGCGATCACCACCTCCGCCGTCGGCGGCGCGAACCGGAGCTTGCGCAGCTCCGCTTCGTCGAGCAGTACGAGCCCTCCCGGCTGGAGCCGCGCCATCAGGTCCGCAGCCGGATCACGGGCTCGATCGAACCAGGACATGCGGGCATGATGGTCCTCTCAGGTGCGCACAGTCATGGGACGACGGGTCCATGATAGTCGAAGAAGACAGGCACCGGAAGGCGATGCCCATGACCGCAGTCTTGTTCCTGATCGCCTCCTGATTGGCGGGCGCGTGTTCGGATCCGGAGGCGACTCTGGGTGAGTTCGAGACCTGCGAGTCAGTGGGGGTTCGTCTCCACACTCCTCGTCGTGCCACGTTCCGTACCGAGACCAGGGTACGGAAACGCCCCAGCGGCCTAAGCCCCTGGGGCGTAACAACTTCCGAAACTCCCTACGGCCGCGGTAGGACTGACGGCGGATTCCGGCGGTACGTGGGCGACTCAGAAAACCTCGTCAGAACGAGGCCAGCACATCCGCCTCCGGCTCGGCCCACTTCTGATCGGTCCAGCGCGGCGACCGACTTTCCCCCGTTCGGGCGTGATGGCCGTTTGAACTCACCGTTTCGACCCCCGACTCAGCCGTGCCGACTCGCCTCCCGCCACCGCCGCGCCCGTGGGGGGTCGTTTCGGCGAGCGTGAACAGCTGGACCATCTGCCGCATCCGCTCGGACTGGCTCGTGAGCTCCTCCGCAGCACTGGCCGCTTCCTCCGCGGTGGCCGCCGTGTTCTGCGTGACGCCGTTCATCTCCTCTACTGCGGTGTTGATCTGGTCCACGCCGTCCGTCTGCTGCTCGGACGCGGCCGCGATCTCCTCCATCACCTGACGAACGCGACCCACCCCCGCCTCGATCTCCCGCAGCCGATCCAGGACCTCATCCTGGACGGCTACGCCCTGTTCGGAGTTGGCGACGCTGTCTTCGATCAGCTCCGCTGTGTTCTTCGCCGCCTCGGCGCTGCGGATCGCCAGCGCGCGGACCTCTTCGGCCACCACCGCAAAGCCCTTTCCCGCCTCGCCGGCGCGGGCTGCTTCCACGGCCGCGTTCAACGCCAGGAGGTTGGTCTGGAACGCGATCTCGTCGATCGTCTTCACGATCTTCGCCGTCGCCTGGCTCGAATCCCTGATCCGGGTCATGGCTTCGCTCAAATGTCGGACGCTTTCCGCACCCTTCTGTGTGCTGTCCGCCGCCCCTTCGGCCATGCTCCGGGCCTCCTGAGCGTTCGCAGTGTTCTGACGCGCCATGCTGGCCATCTCCTGGAGCGAGCTGGATGTCTCCTCCAGGCTCGATGCCTGCTCGCTGGCGCCCTGCGCCAGGGATTGGCTGCTCCCGTTGATCTGCGACGCCGCCCCGGCCACCTGCTCCGCGGCCGCCGACACCTCGGTGAGGGTCTCGTTCAGGTTCTGCGCGGCCTGGTTCACCGCTCGCTTGATCCGCTGGTACTCGCCCGCGTACTCGCCAGTCATCCGGGCGCTGAGGTCTCGATCTGCGAACCGCTCCAGAACGGCTGCGGCCTCGTCGATGGGAACGCTCGCCGTGTCCAGGGTATCGTTGATCCCCTGCAGAACGGCCCGATACGCGCCCTTCACTGCCGTCGTATCGGCTCGCTCATTGAGGCGTCCGGTGCGACCCGCTTCCGTCAGCCGGGAGCTTTCGTCCACGAGTGTCCGGAGCGAATTGCGGATTTCCTGGAGAACAGGAGCGATCTCGTCGCGGCAGTCTTCCGCGTCTTTCACTACCTCGATGTCGCCGGCCGCGAGGTTACGGATCGAACCCAGTACGCGGTCTTGCAGATCGTCAGCGAACGTGTTCAGGTCGCGGACGAGGATCCCGAGCTCGTCTTCCTGACGCACCTCCAACCGCTCGCTGAGGTGCCCGCGTCCGATTTCCCGGACGAATTCCCCGGCCTGTCTGATTCGATGGACCATGCCGCGCGTCAACCAGTACGCCAGGGCGAGCCCTACGAGCAGTACCGCCAGGCCGACCACGAGGACAATGGTCCGTAGCTGATTCAATAGAGACGCGTAGGGCGCGTGGTCGAGCGCGATCTCGAGGACGCCCACCGGGTTGCCGTCGTAGTCCGGGAGAGGCCGGAGCAACACCGCCCGCTCTCCGCCGGCCCGCCGTCGGACCACGACCTCGCCGGCCGTGGCCTCGTCCAGCGCCCGCCGCAACTCTTCCGGCCCTGGCGCGCCTTCTCCGTCCACCATGGTGGTGCCGCGGGCCTCAAAGCCCTCGTCCATGACCTGATAGAAGGCCATGTCGGCGTTGTACCTGTTCTTGAAGCGGTCGAAGAAGGCCTGGTCCAGACCCATCCCGAACTCCACGGTTCCCACGGACCGTCCCTCATGGTGCACGGGAACGACCCCGCGAATGCCGATGCCGGCCACGCCGGACTCCAGGCCCCGTATGGTCCGATCCTCCGTGTTAGCGGTCACCACGGTGTGCCGGATGCTGGAGAGGTCGTCGCCGAACTTCTCGAGCTTGTGCAGGCGGAGGAAAGAGGTGGCAGGAGCCAGATGGAACTGGAACTGCTCGGTGCCGTACTCCTCGCTCAACACGTCGAAGACCGGGGTGTACATGGCTCGGAGCGTATCGCGATTGCGGGCGGCGAATGCACTCTGCGCCATCGGCTCGCTCGCGGCGAAGGCGGCCAACGCCGTGGCCAGCCGCGCCTCTCCGGCGATTTCGGAGGTGGCGCTCCCGAACAACGCCGTCAGTTCCGCATGCTCCGCCCTGGCCACGGTGGCCTGGACCTGTCGGTAGGCCAGCGTCCCCAGCACCCCTACGGTGAGGACCAGCACCCCACCGATGCCGAGCATCAATCGGGTCCCGATCCTCATGTTCCTGAACCTGTTCATGGGTCTATTCCTTTCGAGTCGCATCTATCCCGTAGGATGTCCCGCTACCAGGACGCCTGCATTTCCATCAACAGTAGGTTCGTGACCGCACCGCTCGGCCCGAGGTCGCGTCGCACGTAGTTGAGCTTCAGCGCCACCGGCGATTCAGCAAAGAAGTAGCTGCCGCCGATCAGGGCGTCCCGGATTTCTTTCACTTCGCCGGTCCCGTCGCGATCGGGATCCCAGGCGTCGTAGCGAAGGACGGCTTCCCAACGGCCGACTCTGTACGCGGTCAGCCCATAGTATCCGAGGCGGCGGACCGCTCCGTCGGTCGCCCGGATGACCTCTCCGCGCACCTTGACAGGGCCGTGGGCGAGGGCCACATCAGCACCCAGGCGGCGGCGCGCCTCGGTCTCCCCTCGTTCGCCACCCCACGCTCCAGAAACCCCCACACTCAACCCCGTCAGCGGCGTCCGGAATCCGAGGCGGCCGGCCACGGCCTTCGCGTCATCGCTGTCCGTGCCGTTCTGCCCTTCTCCCAGCCCGTTGAAGACGCCGACCGTGAGGTCCGTCTCGAGCGGAAGATCAACGCGAGCAGCGGCGCCGACATCCCGCACCTGGGTCAGTTTGCCGGTGCTCGCCAGAAGCGCCCGTTCGACCGTCTCGAGCTTCGATGACGAGAGTACGGACCCTTCGAGTCCCACGGGCAGCCGGAACTGACCAACGTCCACCCTCAAGCCCGGCCGGCGGAAGCTCAGGTAGGCGTCCTGCAGCAGCAGACTCGCCTGGTTCGGCCGGGTCTCGCTCACCGTCTGGCTCGCACCGACCGTCGCGTAGGAATTGCTCAGCTTCAGCGCCTTCGCCGGGTCCACGGAAAGCGTCCATGCGGCGGACCCGGAGAGATCGCCGCTGACCTTCAGCATGGCTCTGCGCAGGCGGAAGCTACGGGGCGAGACGGCGTCCCCGTCCAGGTACCACGCCTGGAGCAGACCGCTGAACTTGAGGCCGATGAGATCAGCTCGAGTGGCTGCGCTGTCTGTCGCCAAGGTTCCAGGGTCGCCGGGAGAGGTCACGTCCGCCGTATCCGCCGTTGCGGGCAGCCGGCTCATGTTGGCCGACGCGTGCGCCGACAACGCAGGTTCGGGACTGACATGGCCAGCGTCACCCAGTCCTCCACCCCCCATGGCCCACGCACACAACACAACGACTCCGTTCCACATCTCGCTTAGCCCCGTTCAACCGTGGTCGTATCGCACTTCAACAGGGGAAGAGCCTCGGCGCTGCCACGTGGAACTTGAGGACAGCCGCCGTCTCTCCGTTCTCAAGGGGGCGCGTCGCGACAGAGGTAAAGATCAGGACGTAACGACCGACTATACGAGCAGAGGACATTCGAGGCATTGGCGACCAGTTAGGGCGAAAGTTCGCCATACAGCCACAGGCCGGCGTAACTCGCGCAGCAGATGACCCGCAGTCCGCAGCCGAGAGGAATCGATAGGTGATCAGGCTCATGAACACGCGGATCGGGGCTCGCCTGATGCTCGGCATAGGCGGAGTGCTGATCCTCACCGTAGCGGTGCTGGGGGGGCTGGCGTATCGGCAGGTCCAGACCACCGTAGCCAAGGCGGAGCGGTCGGAGCTGACTGCGCTGTTCCAGAGTGCCACATCAGGGATCGCTGGAGAGGCGCGGCTGGCTTCCGCGTTGGCTGCCTTCGCCGCAGCCGAGCCGAGGACGCAAAGCGCCTTCGCCGCCCGCGATCGCGACACGCTGCGGAGTCTGTACACTCCAGTCTTCGAGGCACTGAGCCGGGAGTACGGCGCCGAGCAGTTCCAGTTCCACCTGGCGCCCGCCACCTCCTTTCTCCGGCTCCACGAACCCGAGAAGTTCGGGGATGACCTGTCCGGCTTCCGCCAGACTGTTGTCGCAGCGAATACGGAGGATCGAACCGTCCGTGGCCTGGAGTCGGGCGTGGCCGGATTCGGAATTCGAGGCGTCGTTCCAGTGCACCACGCTGGAAAAGCGGTCGGTACCGTGGAATTCGGGATGCGTCTGGACCAGGCGTTCTTCGACCGCTTCAAGAACAGGCATGGTGCCGAAATCGCCTTCTATGAGGCGACGGAGGGAGGCTTCGTTCTCCGCGGCAGTACCCTGGCGGATGCGGAGGGCGCCCCACGACTCGCTGAGTTACAGCGGGCGCTGGACGCAACAGGGACTGGTGAGGTCGTGGTGCGCCGGCGGGCGGGCGCAGACCGAGCGGTTTTGCTGAGGCCGCTCGACGACTATGAGGGGAAGCCGGCAGGCGTTCTCGAGATTGCGTTCAACCGCTCGTCCTATGCGGCTCTACTCGATGAGTTCCGCGTCATGGTCCTCTTCGCCGGCCTGACCGTCTTGCTTGTGGGATTCGGTCTGGCGTACTGGTTGACTCGCGCGATAAACCAGCAGCGCCAGCTCGAACAGCAACTGCAGAACGCGCAGAGGATGGAGTCGATAGGTCGCCTCACCGGAGGAGTGGCTCACGACTTCAACAACTTCCTGACCGTGATTCAGGGGTTCGCCTCGTTGATCGAGAGCCACGGAGATGAGTTGCACCAGGAAGTCCGTGAATCCACTGCTGAAATTGCTGGAGCTGCGCAGGGCGCGGCGACGCTGACGCGTCAGCTTCTGGCGTACAGCCGTCAGCAGGTCCTCGAGCCCACGGTGCTCGACCTGAACGCACTGATCGCCTCAACCCATAGGATGCTGGTACGGCTGCTCGGAGAGCACATCCAGTTCGACCTGAGGTTGTCGCCGGAGCTTGGTTGCGTGTACGCGGATGCAGGGCAGCTCCAGCAGGTGCTCATGAACCTGGCCGTGAACGCGCGTGACGCAATGCCCGAGGCCGGACGCCTGTCCATCGCTACGCGCAACGAGACGGTAGACGGGGCGCGGGCCGCGTCTCATCCAGCTTTCCAGCGGGGGCGCTACGTGGTCATGGAAGTAGCGGACACGGGCCACGGCATGGACAAGGCCACGCTGGACCAGATCTTCGATCCCTTCTTCACCACCAAGGCGCCGGGCGAAGGCACGGGCCTCGGCCTTTCCACCGTCTACGGAATCGTGAAGCAGAGTGGTGGCTTCATCTGGCCGTACAGCGAACCGTCCATCGGGACGACATTCAGGATTTACCTCCCGGCCGCCTCACGCCGACCGTCGGCGCCCGAAGCTACGACTCCACGCATAACGGACACCCTACTGGATGGCAGCTCGTGGAGCGTCCTCGTCGTGGACGATGAGGATCCGGTTCGACGTCTCGTCCGGAAGGCACTGGAGCGCCGTGCCTTCACAGTCATGGAGGCGGAATCCGGTTCGGAGGCGCTGGCGATCCTGGAGCAGTCGACCGTATCCATCGACCTCCTCCTTACTGACATGGCCATGCCGGCAATGGGCGGAAAAGAACTCGGCGAACGGGCGCACCAGGTTCGGCCGGACCTCCCCATCGTGTACATGTCGGGCTACAGCAAGGACTTCCTCTCGCGACGGGGAGATCTCGAATTCCGAGCCACCGTGCTCGAAAAACCGTTCACACCTGCGCGGCTGTTGGACGTCGTGGCCGAAACGATCGAGGCCCGCGGCGTGGCTGCAGGGCACGAGGCGACCGATCGACAACGCTCGGTGTAAGCCGCCCACCCGTCTAAGAACCTGGCGCTGTCTTCACGAGGTCGATGCGGCACGACGGACCGGAGAACGGCAGAGCGCAGACCTCATCCACGGCCCGGCCACTGCTACATTCTCCACTCCCAGATCACACCTCCTGGGAGGTATGGCACCCGAATTACAGGCGTGCAGCCACACCCTCGACTCCCCAGGGAACTCGAACCTGCGGAAGACGACAGCCCGTTCTTCTCGCTGTTCCGCCAGATCCGTCGCAGAAGCCGTCGAAGTCTTCCGTAGGTAAATCAGGGTACGGAAAAGCCCCAGCGGCCTAAGCCCCTGGGGCGCAACGACTTCCGAATTTGCCATGGGCGCGGCAGGACTCGAACCTGCGACCTCACGGATGTGAACCGTGCGCTCTAACCAGCTGAGCTACGCGCCCGAAGGGAGCGTAGCTCAGCCTCGTGACGCGAAGCGTTACGAGAACTACCTCTCCCGGACAGCAGATCCTTCCGCGGGAGCCTCACCACACATGGCGAGGAACCACTTCTCCCGACCTCACTTCATACCCCCAGGGGGAATCGAACCCCCGTCTTCTGGCTGAGAACCAGATATCCTGGGCCACTAGACGATGGGGGCCAGGACAGCCCGAAACTTAACGAAAGGGACCCGACGGTCAACCCCTCATCCGGGCCGCTACTGCCCACGCCAGCAGCGGCACCATGATCTCGTGGTGGCCCGTGATCTGGTACCCCACGCCGCCCCCCGTCCGCGTGGGCCGCTCCACCACGTTCACACGGCTCCGGTAGTGCCGGATCATGTCCAGGTCCACCGCCGTGAATGCCCGCGGCCGGCCGTCGTGGAGGTTCCTGCACACCGTGAGCGCCTTGAGGAACACTTCCGGCATGATCACGGCCGAGCCCAGGTTCAGCACGACCCCGCCCTCCAGCGCCGTCATCGCGGCGGCCAGCCGCCGGAAGTCCGTGTGGCTGGTGCCGCCGATGGCCGCACCGTCGGCGGCCGGGTGCTGGTGGATGATCTCCGCGCCGATCGCCGCGTGCACCGTGAACGGGACGCCCAGTCGGCGGGCGGCCAGCAGGAGCGACCGCTCCGGGTGCGCCAGGTCGTCGCGCGACTCGAGCGCCCGGCCGACGGCCTCTCCCAGGCCCCAGCCCTCCGCGGCGCCGCGCGTGATCGCCTCGTTCATCTCGCGCCCGGTCTCCTCGGCCATCCCGAAGGTGCCGTCCGCCAGCCCCGCCTCCACGTCCTCGCTGGTGCCGCCCCAGCGCGCCATCTCGTAATCATGGATGATGGCGGAGCCGTTGCTCGCCAGGTGGGTGATTACGCCCCGCTCCATCAGGTCGATGAGGACCGGGGCCACACCCGTCTTCACGATGTGGCCGCCCATCATGCAGATCACACCGCGGCCACCCCGCGCGGCCGTAACGAGCGCGTCCACCACGGCCCGGAGGCTTCGGGCCTCCAGAATGTCCGGGAGCGAGTCGAAGAACGCGGCGAAGGAAGCGTCGCCGGAAGGCGTGCCGGCAAACTCTTCCGACCGCACCTTGTTGGGACGGCCGGCGACGGGCACGGTTCGCAGCTCGGACAGGTCGGCTTCTTCGGGTCGGTTCATGGCCTGGGGTCGTCGGCCGGCGCGAGGCGCGGCCTGGTCAGCGGGTCGACAGCGGCTGGCCCGGGGTATAGCCGGTGAGCGTGAGCCCGAGTCGTCCGATGATCGGTACCTTGGAGCTCATCTTCACCAGGATCCTCCGCCAGTCGTCGGTGAAATACACCTCCGCCTCGCCCCCCTCGCCGAACAGCCCGCTGGTCCGGATGATCGGCTGCACCACGACGACCGGCACGTCGCCACCCTGCGGGCCCCGCATGACCTCGCGGCGGAGCACCTTCAGCGTCACCGGATTGCCGGACTCCTTGTAGTAGCGGTTCAGCGTGTACGTGCGGCCGGGCTCCAGATCGAGCGTACGGACGTAGTAGAGGAACGAGACCTCGTCGAGCGGCTCATCCGATGCGAGCGGCTCGGTCTTCCCGCTGTCCCGGTGCTGGTAGATCATGCGTTCCGGGAAGAAGTCGTAGGATCGCTCGGAATTGTATGTGATCTCGTGCTGCCGCTTGTAGTGCCGACGGGCGAAGAGCTGGTCCACGTCCAGCCACGACTCGAACAGATCGTCCACCGACCCCACCAGGACCTTGCCGTTCAGGCCGAACTGGAGGTGATACGTGGCGTGGCCGTGCACCCGCTCGGTGCCCACCACCTCCATGTACCCGGTGCCGACCTTGCCGAAGATGCCCAGCGAGACCTTGTACTCCGCGCGCTCGCCCGGCCCGAACGGGACCATGTCGGGAGCGGCGCCCAGCGGCGCGCCTCCCTGTGCCGAGGCGATCGGTGGGAGCAGCATGAGGATCGCGACGGCGATGAACGCCGCCCGGTGCAACCGGCGCCTCACGCCGTTCCGCCCGCGGGACGGCGTCTCGGCTTGAGCAGGCGAGCCAGCTCACGGGAGGTCGGGACCGGCCGGAACCGGCTCTCCCGCTGCAGTCGCTCGTAGCGCACCTCCACGTCCACGGCCTCGGTGCGGCGCGAGTGCGGGACCACGTGCCCCAGAAGCTCCGCGTTGGCCGCCCAACCCTCCGTGCTGATCAGCGGCGCCGAGCCCTGCGCCTCCATGGCCCTGAGCAGCACCATGACGCGGTACGCCCTGAAGCCCGACAGCACGTCGCCTTCCACCTCGCCGCCGTGGACCCGCCGGAGCAGGTAGTGCCACGCCGTCCGCGTCCACCGGAACGCTCTCGGCGCTGAGCCCGCGACAATGTGCATCCGGCCGGTCACCACGTCCGCGCCCCCCTCGATCCGCTTCACCAGCGTGACCACGTCCCCCGGCTCGTCGGTGAAGTCGGCCTGGAGCGTCACCACCACATCCCGCTTCGGGTACGCCGCCCGGTTCGACGCTTCCCGCACCAGCGCCTCCAGCGACGACGCGTACCCCTCGCGGCTCTCGTTCCTCCGCACGTGGATCGGCATGATCCGGGTGTAGGGAGTGATGACATCGGACGTCCCGTCGGTGGACCCGTCGTCCACTACGAGGACCTCGTAGTCACGCTCGAACTCCGCCATCACCTCCCGGATCTTCCACAGCACGACCCCGATGGTGCGCTCTTCGTTGTATGCCGGTATGCAGATATAGATCACTTGGAGCTCATTTCGATCATCACGGTTCTCGACCCACTTCCTTGTACCTCGCGCCCCCGCCGCCGTTCCCCGGCCGCGTCTTCCAGCGACGATGGTGCCAGAGATACTGCCCGGGCTCCTCCCGCACCGCCGCCTCCAGCGCCGCCGCCAGCTCCGCCGTAAGCAGGTCCGCCTGCTCCTCGGCGTCCGCCGCGACCGGCATCGGCACCGGCCGGATCGTGACCCGATAGCCGCCGTCCGCGCGGCGCACGGCCGTCCCCATGAATACGGGGGCCCCCGTCCTCGACGCCAGCACCGCCGGCCCGCGGTGCGTCGAGGCGGGGCGGCCGAAGAACGGCACGAAGACGCCCCGCGATCGGGCGTCCTGGTCGGCCACCAGCGCCACCGCTCGTCCCTTGCGCAGCGAGCGCAACGACGCCTTCGTGGCGCCGCCACGCCGGATGACCGTCATGCCCAGCCGCTCACGGGCCTGGTTGATGAGCCGGTCGATATGTGGGTTCGCCTGCCGCTGCGCCACCACGTCCAGCGGCACCCCGCGCGCGGCCACACTCGCACCGCCGATCTCCCAGTTCCCCAGATGTCCGGTGACCAGGATGGCGCCCGCGCCGCTCTCCACCGCTTGCCGCAGCGCTTCCAGCCCCCTCACCTCCGTGGCCGCGATGACCTCGTCCCGGCCGAGGCGGGACAGTCTCAGGAGCATCATCGCCTCCTGTCCCAGGTGCTCGTACGACGCGGCGGCCACGCGCCCGATCCACCGCTCGTCCCGATCGCCGAAGGCGTCCCGGAGCTGTTGCTCCACGACCCGCCGACGGATCCCCAGGCGGCGATAGGCGAAACGGCCGAGCGCGGCGGCGAGGCGGCCGCTGAGGCGCGCGCCGACCACCCGGTCGAAGCCGCGGGCCAGGAGAACGAGGCCGTACTCGAGACGGTGTTGCGCGCGACGTCGCAGGCTCATGACTCGCCGAAATCGGTGCGGATGAACGAGTAGCGGCGGCCGTCGTGTGTGATGTAGAAGATCCGGTAGCCGTAGCGCTCCAGCACCCCCACGAGCTCCTCCACACCGTCGCGCTCCTCCGGGCTCGACGCGGTGGGGAACGCCACCAGCAACTGCCGGACGTCGACCTCCAGCGCCACCAGGTCGCGGATAGCCGCGGACGCCCCGGCCGCGTTCAGCTTCACCAGGTCCACTCGGCGGTGGCCCAGCGTCTTCATGAGGCTCCCGAGCCGGACCGTTCCGGCGCCCTGCATCCCCAGGGACGGATCCGCATCCCGGTTCTCCGCACCCACCTGGATGGCGTCGAGCTGAAGCTCGTCGAGCAGACCTTCCGCCTCCGCGCGCGCGGCCACCTCGGGGTGCGGGTCGAAGAGGTACACCCGTGCGGAGTAGTCCTGGATGAGTGCCCGCTCCAGCTGGAGGTCGCTCCCGAGATCGAACGAATACACGAGGTCGCCGGGCCGCAGCACCTCGGGGCAGATCCACCAGCCACCGTGCTGCACGCGGTGAGCTCGTATCTGCACGCGCGTCCGCGGCTCCGTGCCCTGCCACTGCCGGACCCTGCGTCGGATCCGGGCCAGCGACCATCGCCAGGCGCTCATCCGCTTCGCCTGCCCATCCCTCATTGCCCCTCCGGCCCCTCGGGTTCCGCGCCAAGATAAGGCCCGTCGCTGCCGCGCGCCCGCCCGGGCGGGTACCGCTCCGCCGCACGCTCCACGCGGCTCAACACCTGCCCGACCGTGATCTCCTCCATCCGTCCCAGTTTGGGGGTGAAATCGGAGGGGTCCGGATCATCCCCCGACTCCGTGTAGGCGTCCACCCACAGGTCCTCGTACTTCTGGTAGGGTCCCACCCGCCACGGGTTGGTGTGCCCGTACAGCCCGATCACCGGGGTATCCAGCGCCCGCGCGATGTGGACGGGACCCGTGTCCGGCGCGATCACCAGATCGCTCCCCTCCAGCCGCCAGAGGAGCGGCCGGATGCCATCGCCCATCGCCACCACCGGCTCCGTCTCCGATGCCGCCAGGATCTCCCGCACGATCCCCCGCTCCCGCTCCGAGGGGCCGCCCACGAGGACGGTGTCGTAGCCGTATTCCCGCTCCAGCGCGTCGATCACCGCGGCCCACCGTTCCGGGAGCCAGTCCTTCTTGACGCTGGCCGAGGCGGGGACGATAGCGGCCACCGGCCGATCGAAGCGCTGAAAGAACTCCGCCTGCTCCGCGCGCTCTTCCCGCGTAGGGATGAGCCGCCACTCCAGAGGTCGCGCCGGCACCTCGAGGTATTCCAGGAACTCGAGGAACATGTCCTGGGTGTGGGCCCGCGGCCGCGGTGGCAGACGCTCGTCCACGAACAGCCAGGTCATGTCCCGACTCCGTTCGCGGTCGAACCCGACCCGGCGGTCGGCGCCCGCGAACAGGGTAGGGAACACGCTCTTGAAGTAGATGTTGAGGTTGAGCACCAGATCGCACCGGCGCTGACCCAGCGACCGCCACAGGTCCAGCACCCCCTTCGCGCCCTGGCTCTTCCGGAACACCACCACGTCGTCCACCGCCGGGTGCCCCTGCACGATCGGCGCGGGCATGGGCTCCACGACCCACGTGATGCGACGGCTCGGGTCCGCACGCTTCAACGCGTTCACGACCGGCAGCCCGTGGATGACATCACCGAGACCGGTGAGCAGGACCACACACAGGTCGCAAACCCCCTCCAGCGCCTTCGGCGACCCTCTCATCGCGCGCGCTCCTCCCCCGCCAGCACCCGCTCCGTGTGCTCCACCGTGCGCTCTGGCGCGAACCAGTGCTCCGCGCGCCAACGGACTTCACGCCGCAGCCCCGCCGCGGTCGCTCCGGCCCCCGGCCGGAGCGCACCGGCCCCTCCCACGGCCACGGCCCCCGGCGGCACCTCGTCCCGCCCCAGCGCCGTCAGCGCTTCCCGCAGCCCTACCGCCATGGCTTCAGCGTCGTCGGGCGGGACGATCCAGCCCGCCTCGGGCCGGTCCCCCCGTCGACCGATCGCTTCCCGCACCCCGCTGATGTCGGTGCCGATGATGAGACACCCGGCCGCCATCGCCTCCAGCATCACGTTCGCCATCCCCTCCCTCCGGCTCGGGAGCACGAACACATCGGCGTCCACCAGCAGGTCGCCCAGGTTCTCCCGGAACCCCAGCCAGTGCACGCGGTCACTGACGCCGAGCGCCTCGGCCCGCTCCCGAAGCGCTCCTTCCGCTTCGCCCCGACCGGCGATCGCCAGGCGCGCGTCCGACCCGGCCCTCGCGAACGCATCCAGCAGCAGGTCGAATCCCTTTCGGGACTCCAGCCGACCGGCTCCCGCAACCAGCGGGACGCTCGACGGCAGATCCAGCTCGCTCCGCACGGTCAGGCCGGACGCCTCCGGAGGGCGCACACCGTTCAACACCACGTGCACCTCTTCCGCCGGGAACCCCGGTGCCGAATCGAGCCACCTCTGCCGGATCACTTCGGAATTCACGATCAGCGCGTCGATATAGTGCTCGAAGGCGTGCCGGTACTTCCACTTCGGCGGAAGGTCGTGCTCGATCCCGAGCCGTTCCACCACGCGCGGGACTCCCGCCCGTCGAGCCCCCCAGCCGCCCCAGAAGACCCGCTTGAACGCCGAGAGCAGCACTACATCCGGTCGCTCCCGCCGCAGCATCGCGGCAAATACCAGCGCCCGCACGATATCCGCATCGCCTCCAGGGCGGGCGTGAGTCAGCCGCAGCCCCGCCGCCCGAGCCCGCTCCGCCACCGGCTTCCCTCGCTTGCACGAGACCAGCACATCATGGCCCCGCTCCGAAAGACCCTTCGCCACCAGCACCAGCCACTTCTCGTTCCCGCCCCAGATCGAAGCGTCGCTCTGCACCACGACCTTCATGCGGCGTCGCGGAGGATCAGGGCGTGCTCCCGTCCGGATGGAGAGATGTGGAAGATGCCGTAGCCGTGCGCGCGCAGCATGGCGAGCGCATCCTCTGTGGCCGCGATCCCGATCCCGGGAAACCGGTGATGGAACTCCACCAGCACGACCCGGGGGCGCAGCCCGGCGTCTATCATGTCGCGGATCACTTCGTACTCGACTCCCTCGACGTCCAGCTTGAGCAGGTGGATGTCATTATGGCCGTGCGCCTCCAGCAGCGTCGGCAGACGACGGACCTCCACTCGATCGCCAGCGCCCTCCTCGTGCTCCCGGACCATGCTCTGGGATCCCCAGGGGCTCCTGGACCCGTGGAAGAACGCGCTGCCATCGTAGCCGGCAACGCCCTGGTCCACGTGCCGGAACCGCGCGGGCAGCTCCTGCCCCCCCAGCCAGGCCACGCTCGAGGGCGTGGGGTCGAAGCCCAGCACGTCCATCTCGAAACGCTCCGCCAGGTGCCGCTCCAGGCGGATGTCGTGGCCGAGACCGAAGCAGTAGGCGACACCGCCACGGGGCATCAGATCGGGGCAGATCCACCATCCCCCGTGCTCCTCCACACGGCACTCGATCTCCACCCGGCTCTGCACCTCACTGCCGAGCCACTGCCGTACCCGCCGCTTCGCCCGCAGCACTGAAGGCGCCCGCTCGATCCTCTTCCACCAGTCCGGTCTCACTCCGCTCCTTTGGTTGCTTCCGCGTCTCCCGCGGGCGACCCGGCCTCGGCTCGGCTCCCTGCCCGCAGCACCCGTTCCCACTCATCCAGCATCCGCTCGGGGTCGAACCGCGCACGGGCGGCCCGGCGCGCCGCCTCCCCCATGGCACGGAGTAGGCCCCGCTCCGGGAGCAGCGCACGCAGCGCCGCTTCCAGATCACCGGGCTCGAACCCCACCACCACGCCCGGCGCGGTACCCTCGTCCACCGGGGCCAGCGCCTCCCGAGCGCCGCTCACGTCGGTGCTCACTACCGGAACGCCCGCGGCCAGCGCCTCCAGCATGGCGTTGCTCATCCCCTCCCGGTCCGATGGCAGGACGAACACGTCCATGGCGTCCAGGACAGGGCCCACGTCCTCCTGGTGGCCGGGAAGATGTAGACGAGCTCCCACGCCCGCGCTCGTGGCCTCCCGCTCCAGCGCGGCGCGCTCAGGACCCTCCCCCACCACAACCGCGTGCGCCTCCGGCATCGACCGCAGTACTCCCACCAGCCGGTCGTATCGCTTCTGCGTTGCCAGCCGCCCCACCGACCCCAGCAGCGGCGCGTCCAGCGGGATCCCGGTCATGGCGCGGAACGAGGCGCCACCGCGCAGCGCGGGCGGGCGCACACCGGTGTGGATGGTGACGGTCTCTCCGGGGAATTCGGGCATGCGCTCCAGGAACCGCTCCCGCATCCCGTCCGCGTTGAAGACCACCGCGTCGATCCAGTGGCCGAAGACAAAACGGTACTTGGCGTTGCGGGGCATGTCCGTCTCGAGCCCTATGCGCGCCACGACACGGGGTACGCCCGCAATCCGGGCGGCCAGCGCTCCCAGCCAGAGCTTCCGGAACGTACCGAGGAGGAGCACCTCCGGGCCTCTGCGCCGCAGCTCCCGGGCAAACCGGAGCGCCTGGTGGATCGCGATGTCGCCCCCCAGATGCTGCCGCCGGGTGAGGATCCCCATGGCGGCCGCCCTCCGCTTCACCTCGGGGTCACTGCAGTAGAGGCGCACCGCGTGGCCGCGGCCGTCGAGGCCACTCAGGACCCGGGCCAAGGCGATCTCCGCCCCGCCCCATACCGGAGCACCGTTGTGGGCGGCCACCCGGAGCGGCCGCGCGATCTCGGCCTCCCCCTCCCCTCCTGCGCCCCCCCCGATCGCCCCCGCCACCTCAGCCGACCGCCGGGCCGGCCGCTTCCATGTCCGCGAACTGGAGCTGGTAGAGCCGTCGATACAGCCCGTCCCGCTCCAGCAGCTCCTCGTGCGTCCCCTGGTCCACCACCGCGCCATCCTTCATGACCACGATCCTGTCGGCCTTCCGGACCGTGGACAGCCGGTGCGCGATTACCAGCACCGTGCGGTCCTCCATGAGACGCTCGATCGCCTGCTGCACCAGAGACTCGCTCTGGGTGTCCAGCGCGCTCGTGGCCTCGTCCAGGATCAGGATGGGCGCATCCCGCAGCAGCGCACGCGCAATGGCGATCCGCTGCCGCTGACCTCCGCTCAGCCGCGTGCCCCGCTCGCCCAGCACCGTGTCGTAGCCCTCCGGCAGCTGCACGATGAAGTCGTGGGCGTGCGCCGCCCGCGCCGCCGCCTCCAGCGCCTCCTGCGGCACGTCGCCGGCGCCGTATCCGATGTTGGCACGGACCGTATCGTGGAAGAGGATCGTCTCCTGGGTCACGATCCCCATGAGCGACCGCAGGTCGCCTGTCCGGAGCTCCCGCAGGTCCGTCCCATCCAGCGTGATCCGCCCCGCGGTCGGCTCATAGAATCGCGGGACCAGGTTGGCGATCGTCGTCTTACCCGCCCCGCTCGGCCCCACCAGCGCAACCACATCGCCGCGTCCGATCTCGAGATCGACGCCCCGCAGCACCGGCTCCCCCGGCTCGTACTCGAAGCCCACCGACTCCAGCCGGATCGCGTCGTCGAAACCGTCCACCCGGCGGGCGTCCGGTGGATCCGTGATCTCCGGCCGGGCGTCCAGCAGCTCGAACGCCCGCTCCGCCGCCGCCAGCCCCGGCTGCACGATGGCCGGGAACTTCCCGAGCCACTTGATCGGCGACAGGATCCGCGCGGCCAGCACCGTGAACGCGATGAACGCGCCCGGCGCCAGCGTTCCCTCCACCAGCACCTGCCGGCTCCCGAACCAGAGCACCACCAGGAGCGCCGTGGCGATGATCATCTCGTTGGCCGGTGGGAAGAACTGCCGCCAGCGCTCGTTCCGAACTGTCGCCTTGTACTGCCGCCGCGTGAGCTCCCGGAACCGGGCCTCCTCGTACCGCTCCGACCCCGTAGCTTTCACCAGCCGCACACCGCCAATCGACTCCTGGATGTGCGACGACACCTCGCCCACCGCGTCCCACACCTTCAGCACCCCCGCCCAGATCCGCTTCCGGAACCGCTGCCACAGCCCCATCATCACCGGCAGTGCGATGAGCGTCGCCAGCGTCAGCTGCCAGGAGAGGAGCAGCAGCACGACAAGGAACGCCGCGGCCTGGATCACGTTGCTCAGACCCTGCGCCAGGTTCCGCGTCACCAGCGTGCGGAGCTGGTCCACGTCGTTCGTCACGCGGGAGATGATCTGGCCAGACTTCGTCCGCTGGAAGAAGCCCAGGTCCATCTCCATCAGGTGCGAATAGATCTCGTCCCGCAGGTCCTTGGTCACCCGCTGTTCGATCACCACGACCACGTACAGCTGGATGTACAGCGCGATGTTCTTCAGCAGGAAGATGAGGAACAGGATCACCAGCACGTTCCTGAGTCCCACCATCGGCGCGTCCGGCGGGATCATCCCCCCCACCACGTCGTTCAGGAAGTCGTACACGCCCCCCTCCCGACCCGCAAAGAGCGATGAGCCCGCCTCCGCTGGATCCCTGAACAGCACCTCCAGGAACGGGATCAGCATCGCCATGCTGATCGCGTCCAGCGCGCTGAAGATCGCCATGGCGACGACCGACAGCGCGAAAAGCCCGCGATAGGGCTTCAGGTAGCGCAGGATTCGGATATAACGACGCAAAACGATTCCTCAGAGAAGTCTCAGCGGCACACCCGGCCCCCGGTCACCGCGCCCGTTGATACCACCTTCTCCCCCCCAGGGTCCACTCGGCCGAAGGCCGCCCCCGCGAGCGAAGCGAGCCCCCGCGGCCCAACGCCGCCCCCGGCTACCGGGGCCGGAGGGTCGCCACCGGAAGCACCATCTCCTCGGGAGAGATCCCGCCGTGCAGGAACGAACCCCGGTACCGCGCCTGGTACTCCCGCAGCTTGGTGGGATAGACGAAGAAGTAGTCCTCGAGGGCGATCAGGTAGTTCGTGGCCATGCGGCCGGGCGGAAACCGGAGCGCGGTCTCGTCATTGACCCCGAACACGGCCCGGGGCTGCTCCGCACGCAGATCCTGCCCGAACTTGTAGCGCAGGTTGGAGGTCGCGTCGCGGCGGGCGTACACCGTCACGGGCCGCTCGCAGAGGATGGAGCCGTGGTCCGTGGTCATGACCACTTCCACGCCCTGCTCGGCGGCCTCCGTGAGGATCCGGAGCGCCGAGGAGCCTTCGAACCACTGCCGGGTCAGCGCCCGCAGACGGGGTACATCCCGCGCCACCTCCATCAGCAGGCTCGATTCGCTCCGGCCGTGGATGAGCAGGTCCACGAAGTTGAAGACCAGGCTCACGACGCCGGGCTCCTTCATGGCGGTCCGAACCCGCGCGATGAGGTCGTCCGCCCCATCGTCGCTGAACACCTTCTCGTAGTGCACCGGCACGTCCCGCCCCGTCAGCTCGCGGAGGTGCTGCGAGAACAGCTCGTCCTCGAACGCGTTCAGGCTCCCCTCCTCCTGCTCCCACCACTCGGGTCGCCGCTCGGCGATGTCGTCCGGGAAGAGCCCGCTGAAGATGGCGTTCCGCGAATAGGGCGTAGCCGTCGGGAGGATGCTGGAGTAGAGGTCCTCCTCGATCTCGAAGAGGTCCGTCAGAACCGGCCGGATGACGCGCCACTGGTCCAGCCGCATGCAGTCGATGACGACGAACAGCACCGGCCGCTCACCCAGGCGCGGGACGAGCCATTGCCGCACCACGTCCGTGCTGAGCGCCGGCCGCGCTCCCGGCGTCTGGGTGCGCAGCCAGCCCGCATAGCTGTCCCGCACGTGCTCACCGAACTCCCGCCGCAGGTCGTCCAGCAGCGATCGTACGGAGTCCACCAGGCCGTCCTCGCCCGCCTCCTCCAGTCGCAGCTCCCAGTCGACCAGCTCCGAGTAGATGTCGAAGTAATCCCGCCAACCGCTCGCCCGGTCCTTCTCGGCGCTCAGCTCGATGAACCGACCGGCGAAGTCCTGCGCGGCCCGCTGCTGCCGCAGCTGCGAGCCCTCCAGCAGCCGGGTCACCACTGAGAGCACCTGCCGCGGCGAAGCCGGCTTGACCAGGTAGTCATCCACACGGCGGCCGATGGCCTCCTGCATGGTCTGGTCTTCCTCCGATTTGGTCACCATGACCACACGCACATGCGGCGCATCCCGACGCAGGTTCCGGAGCACGTCGAGACCGGACCGCCCCGGCATCTGCTCGTCCAGCAGAACCAGGTCGTACGACTCGCGTCCCACCATCTCCAGCGCGTCATCGCCGTTCGTGGTGGTGTCCACCTGGTAACCGCGCTGGCGCAGGAAGAGGAGGTGGGGCTCCAGAAGCTCCACCTCGTCATCCACCCACAGGATCCGACGATCGTTGGCCATTGAGGGAAGCTACTCCTCCGTCGGGGACGCCGCGAGGTATCGCTCGTGCGCTCGACGAACTCGCTCCAGCACCGCTTCCACCGTCACCCGCGACATCCCGTCCGGCCGGTACTCCATGCTCGCCTCGTACTGCTCGCCCTCGTGGCGCGCGTACCCGTCCACCACCAGGTCCTCGAACGCCCGGTAGGGCCCGTACCGCTTCGGGTTCGTATACCCGTACAGCCCGACCACGGGGGTCCCCAGCGCCCGCGCCAGGTGCAGCGGCCCGGTGTCCGGGCTGATCACCAGTGGCGCCCCCTCCAGAGTCCAGACCAGACGGCGGAGGTCGTCGCCCAGCGCGTCCACCACCGCCGCGCCGGTCCGCGCCAGGATCGCATCCGCCATCTCGCGCTCCACGGCCGAGGGGCCGCCCACGATCACCGGCCGCATCCCGAACTCCCTCTCCACCGCATCCATGACCCGGGCGTACCCCTCCGCCGTCCAGTTCTTCGCCGGCTTGCTCGTCCCCACCACGAACGCGCACGCCGGCCGGCCGAGTGAGTCGAAGAACGCATCGCGGGCAGCCCTGTCCCCATCGCTCAGCGGAACACGCCACTCCACCGGCTCCGGGTCGACCCCCAGGTGCTCGAGGAACTCGAAATACTGGTCCTGCACGTGCTGGACGGGGTGGGGCGCGATCCGCTCGTTGGTCACCAGCCAGTTCAGGTCCCGGGCCCGCCCCCGGTCGAACCCCAGCTTCACGTCCGCACGCGTCAGCGCGGTCAGGAGCCCCGCCTTCGCGTACACCTGGAGCCCCAGCACCAGATCGAACCGCCGCTCCCGCAGCTCCACCGCCGCGTCCCGGAACGACCGCCACGCCGATAGCCCTCTCCGACGACGGAACACCACGAACCGGTCCACCGCCGGATGTCCCCGCACCAGCCGATGCGGCACCGGCTGAATCAGCCACGTGATCCGCGTGTCCGGCCACGCCCGCTTCAGCGCGTTCACCACCGGCAGCACATGCACCGCGTCGCCCAGCGCGCTGAGCATCACGATGCAGACTTCCGCCGGCGGCTCCTCCCTGAACCTCTCAACCGCGCTCATATCCAATGTCGAATGCACAATCCGAAATTTGAATTTGAATTTGAAGTGGATGCTTCTCTGCTTCCACCCTAGGTGTCACCGCTCGATACTCGATCCTCCATACCCGTCCCGAAAAGCCTGCACCACCCCATCCGCCAGCCGCCGCCCCGTACTTCGTTCCCACTTCCGCGCCGAGCGCCAGAACCGATCCAGCATCCGCCTCCGCGCCCGGTCACCGACCCGGGACCGGATCGACGCCCGGTCCAGATCCAGGATCAACGCGCGCGAATCGCCGGCGGCCCCGGAGTGCGCGCCGTCGGCGATCAGGATGTTCTTGAGGTTCAGGTCCCGGTGGACGCCGCCCCGCTCGTGCAGCAGCCTCACGACCGAGCCTGCCGCCCGCATGGCCTGGGCGGGATCGAATGGAGAGGTTTCGAAGAGGACACTCGCCAGGTCACGGGACCCCGCCACGTACTCGGTCACCAGGTCACCCCGGTACCACGGGCCGCTCCCGTACACGGCTCCGCCCACGTGCCGCGGCGTCGGAACGCCCATTCCCTCCAGCGCCCGTCCCACCCCGAACTCCCGCACCGGTCGCGGAGTGCCCAGCCGCAGGTAGCGGTCGTCCAGCAGGGACGCGATGGCGCCGCCCCGGTGGTAATGCCGCACCGCCCAGAGCCCAGAGCCCACCAGCGCGGGTACCACGAAGACCCGCCCACGGCCTTCCAGCGTGGCTGCTGCCGGGTGCGCCGCCGCCGCATCCGCCAGCGTGCCGGCATCGCGGACCCAGCTTTCCAGCGCCTCGCGCGCGCCAGGTCGCGCGACGATCTCCGTCGTCCGGTTCAACACCTGACCCGCTCATGTCAAAGGGACTCTCGTGCGCGGCTGCGGCGCAGGACGGACCCGTGAAGGATGACCACCACGCCGGCGGGCGGCAACACCGTTCCGGCCGTCCGGGGGAGCGACCGTGGCGGGTTGACGTGCCGCTACCTCCTGTGGGACGGCGGGTGTTCCGGCGACTCAGCCTCTGTCCGGTGCGCCAACGGTAGCGCGCGACCGCGAGCTGGTGGGGGGCGTCGCCCCGGTGCGGAGCCCGGGGCGGAGGTGAGGACTGCGGGAGTGGCCCAGCTCGATAGGCAGCGCCACACGTACCAGGACGGTCAGGGCGAACAGTCCCATCGCCCAGATCCCGGCCGTCACGGCCAGCTCGTTCCGGGTCGGGAAGTACTCGACGATCTCGCCCAGGGGAGAGGGAATGAAGCCCGGCACCACCAGCCCCATCCCCTTCTCGATCCAGATGGCCACGAACAGCACCAGTGCCGCGGGCATGAGCCAGTGGAAATCGCGCCGGAGCGGGTGGATCGTGAGGATGAGCGTCGCCAGTACGTTCAGCACGATGGCCGTCCACACCCACGGCACCAGCGCGTTGTGGCCGTCCAGCCCGAAGAACAGATACTGAGCGTTCAGGCTGTGGTGGGTGGGGAAGTAGAACTTATAGAAGAGCTCCGAGGCCAGCATGATCAGATTGATCTGGGCGGCCACGGTGGTGATCAGCGCGAGCTTGGAGAACGCGCCGTCGGGGATCTCGTAGCGCGTCTCCATCCGGATGAATCCGAGCAGTAGAAGCATGAACGCTGGCCCCGCCGTGAACGCCGACGCCAGGAAGCGGGGGCCGAGGAGTGCGGAGTTCCAGAACGGCCGGGCGGGGAGCCCCGAGAGCAGGAACGCCGTCACCATGTGGATGCTCACGGCCCAGAACACGGAGATGTAGATGAAGGGCACGTACGCTTTCGTCAGCGGCGTACGCCCCCCGTAGTGGGAGTAGAGGATGTAGAAGGGGATGCCCAGGTTCAGCGCCAGGTAGCCGTTCAGCACCACCACGTCCCAGGCCAGAAGCGAGCGCGGGAAGTTGAGTCGGCCCACGAACGGGAGCAGGTGCCAGGCGGCGAAGGGGTTGCCGAGGTCGACCACCACGAACGCAAGGCACATGAGCAGGGCGGAGACCGCCACTCCCTCGGCGATGAGCACGGCGCGGGAGAAGTCCACGTCCTTGAGCACGTAGGCGGGCAGCACCAGCATCATGGCGGCCGCGGCCACGCCCACCAGGAAAGTGAAGTTCGAAATGTACAGGCCCCAGCTCACATGGTCGGTCATCCCCGTGGTCTGGAGGCCGTCCCGCAGCTGCACGGAATAGGCGGACGCCCCTGCGATCATGATCAGCGTCAGCGCGCCCATCCAGACGTGGTAGCGTCTTGGCCCGGATGTGACGGATCGAAGGGCGTCGTAGAAGAAGTCCTTTAGGTACATGATCTCTCAGTCGGTGAAGTACCAGAACCGGGGCTCGGTGTAGAGGTTCTCCTTGAGCCGGAACACGCGCTTGTTCTCCAGGACCCACCGGATCTCCGAGTTCGGATCGAGAAGGTTGCCAAAGACCCGGGCGCCCGTGGGGCACGCCTCGGCGCACGCCGGCAGCCGCCCCTCCCGCGACCGCTGGATGCAGAACGTGCACTTCTCCACCACGCCCTTCTTCCGCATGCGGTTGCCCAGGTAGTGCTGATTCGGATTCAACTCTTCCACCGGGACTTCCGGAGCGCCCCAGTTGAACCGGCGGGCCCAGTACGGGCAGGCGCCCATGCAGTACCGGCAGCCGATGCACCAGTCGTAGTCGATCACCGTGATCCCGTCCGGCTCCTGCCACGTGGCCTGGACCGGGCAGACGGCCACGCACGGCGGGTTCGCACACTGGAAGCACTGCGTCCCCATGTAGAAGTGCCCCTCCGCCGGGACCTCGTGCTGGTACGTCGCATCCGCGTGGTCGAAATCGATCACGCCATCCTCCATCTCGAAGATCCGGATGAAGTGGCGGTCGGTGCGGCGGTCGAGATTGTTCTCGTTCACGCACGCCTGCACGCAGTTCCGGAACCCCTTGCACTTGGAAATGTTGAACGCGTAGCCGAAGACCACGCCGGGCTGGGCCTCGGTGGTGGAGATGTTCACGTCCACGCCGTACCGCAGCCTGGCCAGCCGCTCCAGCCGGAGCACGGTCTCCGCCTTTTCTTCCTCCGTCATCAGCGAGAAGTGGCCCTTGAGGTACTCCTCCCACTCCAACACCTTCGCCTCACGCTCCTCCGCGGTGGCTCCACTCAGCGGCGAGCAGGCCGCCGCCACCTGCGACGCGGCCGCTGTGGCGCCCAGCATCATGCGGAGCGCGCTCCGGCGATCCAGCGTCTTGTCCAGCACCGTGGAGCCACCCGCCTCCGCGTCCCGGCCGCCACCCCCCGGCGCCCGGTCGCTCCGGGTCGGGACCAGGGTGGGCGGACCGGACTCCGGCGCCGGCGACAGCCCCGCCAGCCCGCTTTCCGCCAGACTCCGCTCCACCTCGCTTCGGCCCGCATAGCGCAGGACGTCCTCGAACTCCATATCCCGCGTTCCGCTCATGGGGTGTCTCCTCCGCTCGTGGGGAGCCGGGGGCCCGGGTAGGGATTGCGCGAGGCGATCGCCGGCTGATGCGGATCGTGGCAGTCGGGGCAGCTCATCACCACTCGTCGGCCACGCCAGCCCTCGAGCCGCTTGCCGTGCGTGCCTGCGGCCCAGTCGTCGGCCTGAGCGTAGTGGCACTGGGCGCAGAGCCGGTACGCGTGCTCGAGACTGATCCGCTCCCCGCTGGCCAGGACCAGGCTCTGCACGTCGTCCGGGGCGTGGCAGGTGCTGCAGTGGGTGCCGCTCTCCTCCGGGTGCCTGGGCAGCACATACCGATGGGCGTCCTCGATACGCTCGGCCTGGATCACCGGCCGCCCCGGGCGATGACACGAGCCACACGCCTCGCCCGTGGACGGCCGGCCGCGGAGCGAGATGCGAAAGCTCTTCATGCCGAACATTCGTTCGTGGCCCGGTCGGTCAGGTGTGTGGACCGCCACCTCGAAGGGCTCGCCCCCAGGTCCCAGTCGCCCCACCACGGGCTCCGATCGCACCACCGCGAGGCCGGGTGGAGACGCCTCCGTCCCGTCGTCCCCCACCCCATCGACCGGGTCCGATACCTGCCCCGGCGCCCGCTCACCGGCCCATTCCGCCGCCACCCCGTCTCCGGCCGCCGCCGTGTCGCAGCCCACGCTCGCCACCAGCAGCAGCGGCAGCAGGACCACTGGCGCCACGGCCACTCCCGTCCGTCCCCACCGCCCCACCTCCTTTCTCCTCATCGGTCTCCTCCCGTCGACGCATCCGAATCGATCCCGGCCCGGCTGAACACGGCCGCCCCGTCGCCCACCTCCACGTGGCACCCCCGACAATTGCTGCGCTCCGGGTGGCCGATCCGGATCTCCTCCATGACTCCGATGCCGCCGTGGCACGCGAGGCAGTTCTCCCGCATGTGGATCCGGTGGGGGATGGGCGGAGGCGCTCCCGGCAGCGCCGGCTCGGGTAGATCGGGCCAGGTCGGCTCCGGCCAATCCACCGGTACGTAGACCGGAGCTTTCCGGTCGAGGGTGTGGCACTGGAAGCAGATCTTCTCCCCCGCCAGCTCGTCCGGGTAGGGCCGGCCCACCAGCGCATCATCGGGGAGGTGACACTGGAGACAGCCCCCGAGGTCCGGGTGCGGATTCACGGGCGCGTACGCGTTGAAGCGGGCCACGAAGCCGCCCCGCCGGTGGCACACGTTGCAGCGTCCGCCCCGGTACTCCTCCAGCGTGAGCCCGTGGGGCACCCTGGGCGGACCCCCGGGGAACGCGCGCAGCCGCCGGTACATGGCCGCCGTCCGAGGGTGTGCCCCCCGGCGCGGGTCCGCGTCCGGACGGACGGCGAGCTCACCCGGTCGGAGGGCGAAGACGCCAGCCTCCCCGGCAATGGGCGTGGCCGGCGCCTCGATGGGGGCCACGGCGGCCTCGTCGGAGACTTCGTGGGCCGGGGCCCCGTCGGGCGCGATCAGTACTGCGGCGGCCACCATGATGGCGGCCGCGGCACCGATGCCCACCATCCGCCGCGGGAGCTCGCCGTCGTCCGGCTCCCACCCGCCGGAGTCCCTCACGACGCGGCTCCGACCCGCTCGACCCGCACCGCGCAGCTGTAGTCCGGCTGCCCGGAGAGGGGGCAGTGGCTGTCGAGAGTCAGGCGGTGGATCGGGACGCCCTCGTCGAAGTCCGGCACGAACACCTGGCCGCGCGCGGGTTGCGCACGGTGGTCGATCCGGGCCTCCATCACCAGCGCCCCGCGCCGGCTGGTCAGTCGGATCCGGTCGCCGGTCCGGATTCCCAGCTCCAGCGCGTCGTCGGCGTTCACTTCCGCGTACGCCCGCGGCACGGCCCGATGGAGGTTCGGCACGCGACGGGTCAGCGTGCCCGTGCCCGTATGCTCCAGAACGGCGCCAGTGGCAAGCCGGAACGGGTAACTGGCGTCCGGCGACTCGGAGGGTGGCTCCCACGGGCGCAGCCAGACGCGGGCTCGCCCGTCGGGGAGACCGTAGAAGTCCACCGCGCCCCGCGCAGGATCGGTGGCGGGGTCGTGGGCCGTGCTGAAGCGCCACCCGGTCTCCCGGCCGTCGACATACGGCCACAACGCCCCCGGCCGACTCCGCAGGACCCGCAGCGGCGGCAGCCGGTCGGCCGGGGCGTCGCGGAAACGCGCGTACTCTTCCCAGATGCCCGCCGCATGGCCCGCCCGATCCCACGGGAACAGCTTTTCGTGGCCCAGACGCCGTGCGACCTCGATGAGCTGCCACGCGTCACCCATGGCCTCGCCCGGCGCCTCGAGCATCCGCTCGAAGTGCTGGATCCGCCGCTCCCCGCTGCCGAACAGGCCTTCCTGCTCGACCCATAGCGCCGACGGAAGCACCACATCGGCCAGGTCCGTGGTGGCCGTGGGATAGGCATCCGAGACGACGACGAACCGGTCCTCCCGGGCCAGCGCGCTTCGCTGTCGGTCCAGGTTCGGCAGGTCCACCATGGGATTGGCCCCCTGGATCCAGAGGAACCGGATATCCCCGTCGTCCAACGCCCTGAACATCGACAGGGCATGGTGCCCCGGCCGCGCCTGGATGTTGGAGACGGGCACGCCCCAGATCCCCGCCGCCCGCTCGCGGTCCTCCCGGCGCACGACGGTGCCCCGGGGCAGGCCGTGCGCCGACCCGCCGGCCTCGCGCCCGCTTCCGCACCCGCTCGCCTGCGCCGCGAGCGAGAGTGGGCTGTTGCCCGGCGTCCCCACTTTTCCAACCAGCAGGTGGATGTTGTAGAGCAGGGTGTTCATCCAGGTCCCGCGGGCGTGCCGGTTCACGCTCGCGCCCCAGGCGGTGGTAACGCGCAGCGCCGGGTCGGCGTAGACCGACGCCAGCCATCGGATGTCGGCCGCCGGCAGTCCCGACATCCGGGCCGCCCGCTCCGGCGTGTAGTCCGCCAGGAATCGGACCAGGTCGTCGTAGCCCACCTCGGCCCCGGCGTCGGGTGTGAGATCCCGATCGGACCGGCCATAGCCGATCCCCGTCTTCCCCTTCCGGAAGCTCAGGTGCCGCTCCACGAAGTCACGGTTCACGTGGCCTCGCGCGACGATCTCGTGGCAGATGGCGTTGGCCACGGCCAATCCGCCGTCGGGGGCGAAGAGGAGACCGCGGTCCGCCGCGTAGCTGGTGCGGGTGGTCCGGGTGCCCACGTCCACAATGCGGCTGCGGGGCTCCTTGTGCCGGTGCTCCAGCACCCGGGAGAACAGCACCGGGTATTCCTCGGCCATGTTCGTGTCCCAGAGAACGATCACGTCGGCCTGGTCCAGGTCGTCGTAGCAGCCGATGGGCGCGTCGAGGCCGAAGCTCGCGGTCAGCCCGGCAGCCGCGCTCCCCGAGGACAGTCGAGCACTCGTATCTACGTTGTTCGTTCCCAGGACGCCCTTGAACAGTTTCGTGGCCACGTACGCCGCGGGAATCGTCCACTGGCCCGAGCCATAGATGGCCACGCTGTCCTTGCCGTGCCGCGACACCGTCTCGCGCAGTGTCTGCGCAACCAGGTCCAGCGCTTCCCCCATGGGAACCTCCACCAGCTTGCCGCCGCGCCGGACCCGGGCGGTGCGCAGGCGGTCCCGGGCGTACAACGCCTGCACGGAGTGGTACCCCTTCGCGCACGCCAGGCCACGGCTCGCCCGGGACGCGGGATCCCCCCGCACCGCCGCGGCCCGGCCGGCGTCGATCCCCAGGATGAGACCGCAGCCCACGCCGCAGAGGGCGCACGGCGCCTTCTCCCAGTTCAGGCCCAGTACCCCCAGCGAACGGCCGAGCCCGGCCCCCACCGCCGTCCCCGGCACGAGCGAGGCGGCCGCCATCCCCGCTGATGCCGAGGCCACCTGCTTCACGAAGGTCCTGCGGTCCGGTCCGCTCATGACGTCTCCCTACCGCTGGTCCGGGGCAGGACGTGACAGGCCGCACAGGGGCGACCCGGCTTGTGCTCCCTCTTCTCCTGGTGGCAGAGAAGGCACGCAGGGCGCGCCCGCTCGATACCGACGGTCGTGGCCGCGTCGTGGCAGCCGCCGCCCGCGCACGATTCGTGGACCGCCAGCCCGTGGGGTGCGGGGTCCGGGGTGGGGTGGCACCCCGCGCAGTCGGCGTCCGCCCTGTGGTGGTTGACGTGGCACTCGGCGCAGGACCGCGGGGGCCGGCTCATCCCACCCCCATGACAGTCGAGGCAGGCCACTCCCTGGTGGCGGCCATGCTCGAACGACAGCTCCCGCTCCCGAACACCATCCCAGACGGAGAGGGCGAGCGGGACAGCGCGCGTGCGCGGCGCCGTCAGGTCTGCCGGATCGTGGCAGGCAAGGCACCCTGCCGGGGGCTCGTTCCGATGGTGGCACGCAGCGCAGTCCGCCGCGGTCCAGCTCATCCGCGACCGGTGCCGCTCGTCCCGGCTGTGGCAGATCTCGCAGTCGACCCGCCGGTGACGCGCGTGCTCAAACGCGCGCCGCCCCTCGACGGCGCTGACCCCACCCCCCGGGACCGGGCCCTGGGCGCGCAGCGGTGCGGGAACAGGCAGGGCCACCACCACGCACAGCGCCAGGACCACCCTCGCGATCCACCCGGAGCGCGCCATGGCTACCGCCCCGACTCCCCGACGCCGCCGGGGCACCCAGACTCGCGCCCGAAGGTCATGCGACGCAGCCGGTCACGACCGCCCATGGGTGGCCTTCGGACGAACCTCCGTCGACGGATGACGCCGGTGCCACGCCCGAAGCGTCAGGAGCCCGAGCACCCCGACGGGCCCTGCAATCCAGACGGTCGCCCCCAGCGCCATGGCCGCCGCCGCCGTGGCGGTGGGCCGGACGCTCGTCCCCCAGATCTCCGGACGAGTAAACAGGAACGCCGGGGTAAGGACCAGGAGCGCCAGACCCAGCACGAGACCCAGGGCGCGGGCGTCGGGCCAGCGCCGGAACAGGTTGCGAGCGGCCTCCACGGTCTCCTCGATCGCCCACCACAGGATGAGGGCGGCGGCCAACCAGCCCACCACCGTGACCGCCACCGCCGCCACCCGGCCGCTCATGGCCGAAACCGCCGACAGGGTGATCATCATCGCCACGATCCACCCCACCACTACCGCAGGGATGTCGTAGAGTAGCGACAGCGCCAGCCGCCGGAGCGCCCGCTGACGGGACACGTCGGGGGGACGCCCCAGGTAGGCCAGCAGGGACCCGTGCACGAATCCCACGAGCGAACCGGCGATGAAGAAGACAGAGGTCGTGATGAAACTCACACTGGAGCTGAGGCTGCCGGCCGCCACGTGCGCCGTCACCACCAGCGACGCCACCAGGCCGCCGGCGACGCCCCAGGACGTCGCCACCTGCCCCACCAGCCCCAGCTGTCGAGTAAGGAATCCTGATCCGGTCGGTCCGTCAGCACTGAAGGCCATGGACCACCTCCCGATCCTCGGGAGCGCCTGCCCCGATCCGTTTCCGGACGGGGCGCTTCATCTATCGATCAGGTCGAACGTGAAGAGGATGGGGTCGGATGGGCCGGCGACGGGTTCATCGTGCGGGGGGGACCGCGCCAACCTGTATGAAAGATGGGGGACCCGCTGGCGGCCCCTCAATCGGGAAAACCGTTGAAATCCCGGTAGGGAGGCGGCCGATACACCTGTAGGGAAAACTCCCTCACCGATTCAGGGGGAGCGGCGGAAAATCTCCCTACACGCCCAGGGGGACCGTGAGGATGAAGCGACTGCCTGAGGCCCCCTCGCTCTCCACCGTAACATCGCCACCCAGCTGCTGCGCCATGCGCCGCGCAATGCTGAGACCGAGACCCGTGCCCCCGGCCTGCCGGGTCGATGACTGATCGACCTGCCAGAAGGCATCAAAGACCCGCTCGTGATGCTCCGGCGCGATTCCGGGGCCGGTGTCCTCGACGGCGATGCGCAGCCGGTCCTCCCGCACTCGCGCGGTCAGCACGACCCGGCCCTCCGCGGTGAACTTCACGGCGTTCGCTACGAGGTTCGAGACGATGCGAAGCAGTCGCTCGCGGTCGCTCGAGATCTCGACATCGTCCACCTCCACCTCCAGGCGGATCTCCTTCGCCTGCACCGAGGGCCGCAGCATCCCCGTGATCTCGTCGATGAGCGCCGGGAGGTGGATCCTCTCCGCCTGCAGCTCCAGCGGCCGGGTGTCACTCCGTGCGAAGACGAGGATATCATCGATTATGCGGAGCAGGTGGTCGGCGCTCTGCTTGATGCGGTCGATGTGCGAGCGCTGTCGCTCCGTCAGCTCCTGCTCCACGCCCATTTCCAGCAGACCGGCGTAGCCGATGACCGCGTTCAACGGCGTCCGCAGCTCATGGGACATCACGGCGAGGAAGTCGGTCTTCGCCTGGCTGGCGGCGCTGGCCGCGTCGCGCGCCTCCCGTGCCTCCCGAAGTGCGACCTCCATCGCCCGCTGCCGCTGGGCAACCTCCCCGGCCAGGCCGCGGATGTCGCCGCTCGCGCTCTCCAACTCCCGCTGCAGGCTGTCGCGCACGTCCCGAAGCTCGGCGTTCGCCTCTTCCAGCTGGACCCGACGGACCTCCGACTCCCGCGCACTTCGCACGAGCCGCAGCGCACGCGGGATCAACGGTGGGAGAGCAATGGCGGTCGCCACCGAAGCCAACGCAGTCACCGCCTTCACACCGCCGGCCGCCCAGTAGTCGGGATTCCAGACGGTCCAGACGGCCAGGAAGTGCGTAGTTCCGCACGCCACGATGAAAAGGCCGAACGCCAGGAACATCCATTCGAGCGGCAGCCCTCGGACCGCGTACTCCGCCCCCTCGGGGACCTCTCTTCGCGCGCGGACCACGAGCACGAGGAGGGCGACCGCTATGCCGTAATACGCCATGCCCGTCAGAGAATCGGAGAGCACGTGGAGCCAGAGCAGATCAGGCTCCCACAGATAGCACATGCCATGCGGCATGAACGAATCCATCGACGTCGTCTGGATCGCAAACATGGACGGTCCTCGGGTATGGGGCAGCGGGAATTATAGGGGATCCTCACCGGCAACGGCACTGCCGCCGTGCCCGGCCCGGCACACCAACGGAGGGGGCTGGCGCCCTCGAGCGATCCCGTTCCCATAGCGCGTCAGGCTGGATCGCCCTGACTCGTGCGGATATAGTTCGGCATGACCCGCGACACGGAGGCCAGGCCATAGAAGACGAACACTCGCACGTTCCGGCGTCACCGCAGGCGCGCCGCCTTTCCGCGCTGGAGGTCGAGGCGGTGATCCGTCGCGCCGTGGAGCTCCAGGTCCACGAGGGCGAGGATGCCACGAGCGCGCAGGAAGGGATGCCGGAGGGCGAGCTGACGCGGATCGGCCGGGAGATCGGGCTGTCGCCTCGCCATATCCAGCAGGCTCTGGCCGAGACGTCGCCCGGACCCGCGCCGACGCCCGGTCTGGTAGACCGGAGCTTCGGCCCCCCGGACGTCGCGTCATCCCGCCTCCTCGGCATTCCGGCGAACCGGGCGCGGGACGAGCTGGACGGGTTCGCCCGTACCCAGGAATTGATGGTGGTCCGACGGCGGTTCAGTGATCGGACCGTCTACACTCGAGCGGCCGGCTTCGCTGCCGAGCTCCAGCGCGGCCTGTCCGGGCTCAGTCAGAAGCACCCGCGCCTCGACGCCCGCGAGCTCGAGATCGGCGTCCGCGAGGCCAACGAGGACTCGTGCTACGTGGCGCTCCGCGGCAACTTCCGCGGCCTCCGGGCGGGGTGGCTGGGCGGCGCGGCCGCCGGGGCGAGCGGGGGCGTCGTGCTGGCGACTGTCTTCGGGATCGCCATCGCCCCGCCCGCCGCCCTCGTCGGCGCCCCCGTCCTCGCAGCCGCGGCCTGGGGCTCCCGAGCCGGCTACCGCGGGGTCATCGCCAGGAAGCGGGAGCTCATGGAGAGCATTCTGGACCGTCTGGAGCACGGCGAGCTGGCCGCCCCGGAGCGGCCCGGACTACGGGAGCGACTCGGACTCTGAGAGCCACCTCCGCAGGTTCGTGCGCCGAGTGACGGCGACGCTGGGCACTGCTTACATGATGATGGTGTAGCGGAACCACTCCGCCACCGGCGAGCCATCCCGCCGGGCCGCCTCGAACACCCAGCCGGCAGCGTGCTCCCGCAGGCGACGGTCGAAACCACGGTCGCCCGTCGGCGGATCGAGTCGCGTGGAATCGGCGATCACCCGGCCCACGGAGCTCACGAAAACCCACACGTCCACCTCCCTCCCGCGGACCCGGTCGGGGGGGTCGCGTGGCGGCAGGATCATCCCGCGGGGGCGCGGGGGCACGACGCGGAACAGGCCCTCCGCCTCCGTCCCGCCATCCCCCTGCCCGGTGCCGTCCGCCAGGCCCGGCCCCTCCTCGGCGCCTGGCAGCCCCGGGAGCATGGCCACATCCGACAGCTCCGGCGCCACGATCCCTACCTCGAGCACCTCCGGCTCGGGCTCCGGCTCCACCTCCAGCACGTCTTCCGTGGGCTGCGGGATGGGCTCCGGCGGGCTCTCGACCTCCGGCGGTGGTGATCTCAGATCCACGGCCTGCATCCCGCCTCCCAGCGCCGCCCGGGCGTCGCCCCGACGCTCGCCGGCGGCGGAGAACGGCGACGGCGGGATCGGGCGGTCGTTGAAATAGAGGAAGAGCGCGGCGTGACCGAGCAGCGACAGCACCAGCCCCCACCGCAGGGCGCGGCGATATCGCTCGTCGAGGCTGAGAGTTCGTGTGTCGGACATGTCCCGTGCTGGAAAGGTGGCCCATCGTGGTACGCCGCCGCGCCGCCACCGTTCCGCGGCCCGGCAGGATATCGCGCCCGGCCCTACTACGAGAGCGCACCCCCCGGCGGATTCACCCACCACGCGGGCCGACGCCGTCCAGAACGGCCTGACATGAAGGGCTCGAACGGCTCGAAGGACTCGAATACGACCGGGGAATCGGCGGGCCCACCGGAGAATGTCAGCCGCCCGGCGAGATCAAAGCTCCTGATGCTGGCTGCCCCCGGTAGCTCCAGTTCCGCCGCGAGCCCCCCCACCGGCTTCGCGCCCTTCGTCACTTCGAGCCCTTCGTGTCAAAGCTTTTTGCTGTTGCTGTTGCTGTTCCTGTGAACTGGAATCCGTGCTCAGTGAACGGCGGCGCGGCCGCCCTACCCGTAACGTTCCAGGAACCGCATGAGCGCCGCCTCTTCGGGATAGTACTGGACGGGCTCCTCCGTCCTCACCTCCCGGGGCTCCTTCCGCATGAGCGGCTCAATGGTCCGCCCCTCCGCCTCGTACTGCTCGAACACCGCCGGGTGGATATACGCGCTCCGGGCGATCGCCGGCGTGTTCCCCAGCTCGCTCGCCACGAGCCGCGCGGTCATGACCGTGTTCTTGTGCGCCTCCCGCTCCCCCGAGGCAGGGCCCAGGTCCGACAGGATCGTTGCCGCCCGCACCGTGCCCCCGAACGTCCGCAGGTCCTTCGACGTGTAGCGCTCGTGCAAAATCTCCTTGATGTACCGGTTGACCGCCCGGGCCGTCACGTTTTCCACCCGTCCGTCCTCGCACCGGTACCGGAACAGCCGCGGGCCCGGCAGCTCCATCAGATCCCTGATGATCTCCACCAGCGGCGTGTCCGCAACCACCCGGCGATGGTCCTTGCGACGCTTCCCCACATACGTGAACACGAGGTCATGGTCGCGGATCTCCAGGTGGTTCTTCTTCAGCGTGGCGATCCCGAACGTCTTGTTCTGCTCCGCGTACCGCTCGCTCCCGATCCGGAAAAAGGCCCGACTGATCAGCCGGACCACCGTCGCCAGCACCTTGCGACGGTCCAGCTCCGTCCGCTTCAGGTCGACATTCGTCGCCGCCCGAAGCTCCGGCAGCGCCCGCGCGTACATCAGCGCCCGGTCCCACTTGCGACGGTTCCGCTCCGCCACCGCCTCTTCACTGTAGATGTACTGCTTTCGGCCCGCCGCGTCCCGACCCCACGCCTGCAGCTTCCGCTTCGATGACGGGGCGATGTGTACGTCCGTCCAGCCCGGTGGGATGGCGAGCCGGTCAATGCGATCCAGCCCGGCCTCCCACACCAGCTCTCCGCCGCTCACTGTCTCATAGGTGAACCCGGAGTCCTTGTCGCCGCCGCGAAACCACCAGCTCTGCTCATCGGTCATGGGGGCGGACCGCCATTCACGAGACGTGCCACGACCGGATTCCGCCGATCAGACCGCCGCCGATGCCTGCGTCGCCGCCACGGGGTCCCGGAGGAATCCCAGCGAGAGCCGGTTGAAGTGGTCCGGGCGGTCGATGTTGCAGACGTGGCCCGCCCTCTCGATCGCCCAGCACACCGCCCGCCCCTGACGCTCCGCCAGCCGCCGCGCCGCCGACAGGAACATGTGATCCTCTTCCCCCATCAGGTACAGCGTCGGAATGCCCACGTCCCGTTCCTCGAACAGGCGCAGGATCGGCTTCAGCTCCATCGTCAGACGGAACCACCGCAGAAACTCCTTCCGCGCCAGCTTCTGCGCCTCCCGGACGAACAGGTTCCGACTCTCCCGGTGCCCCGCCCGCGGCATGATGATCCACGCCAGCAGGCGGTACAGCCACATGAACGGAACCACCCGCTTCAGCAGGTTGCCCAGCGCCACCAGCACCGTCGATCGCACGTTCAGACGCACTACCGCTCCACCCAGCACCATCGACTGCACCCGCTCCGGCGCCACCTCCGCGATCGTTCGGATGATCAGCGACCCCAGCGAGATCCCCACGAAATGCGCCCGCTCGATTCCCAGGTGGTCCAGCACCTCCACCACCTCCCGACTCACCGCCTCGAACGTGTACGGCTTGTGCTCCCTCCCATCCGGGATCGCCGCCGAACCTCCGTGGCCGCGCAGATCCACCAGCACCAGGTTGTGCACCTCCCGGTACGCACGCAGCTGCCGGAACCACACCGACGAGCTCCCGCCCGCGCCGTGCACGAAGACCACCCACTCCCGGCCTTCTCCCGATTCGTACACCTTGTGATGCAGCATCTCACGCTCCAACCTCGCCACCCCGTTTCCATCACGCCCGCCCAACATACCGCACACTCCGCCGCCGCGGGAGCCGCTCTTGACCTCAACTTCATTTTTGGATAGGGTAGGGGGGTATCCTACAAGGAGCGACATGCATACCGAGCACAGACACGGGGCACTCCACGATGAGCCCGAGACCCGCGAGAACGTGACCGCCCGTCTCAAGCGCATCGAGGGTCAGGTGCGAGGGATCCAGAAGATGGTGGACGAGGGACGCTACTGCCCGGATGTGCTGACGCAGATCGCGTCGGTGCACGCGGCGCTGCGAGGAGTGGGCAAGGTGCTGATGCGCAGCCATCTCCAGCACTGTGTCACGGACGCGTTGCGGAGTGGCGATCCGGTGGAGGCGGAGCGGACGTACGAAGAGGTGATGGATCTCATGTACCGGCACGTGCGGGAGTAGGCGAGATGACAGAAGAGGGCACAGCCGTGGAGACGCGGCCTGAGGAGGGGGCGAAGCAGGGGTTCGCCCGTCTGGAGATCCCGGTGACCGGGATGACGTGTGCGGCGTGCGCGTCGCGAATCCAGAAGGGACTGACGAAAGCCGAGGGCGTGCGGGACGCGGGGGTGAACTTTGCCACGGAGCGCGCCACGGTGGAGTACGACCCGGCCACGGCCACGGCCGCGTCGCTGGTGGAGGCGGTGCGGTCGAGCGGGTACGGCGCGCGTCTGGAGGAGACGGAGCTGCAGGTCTCGGGGCTGGAGATGGCGGCGACCGGCGAGGGAGTGGAGCGCGAGCTGAAGGCGCTGTCGGGGGTGCTGAACGCCGAGGTGAACATCGCCACGGGCAGCGCTCGCGTCGTCTTCATCCCGGAGGTGGTGACGGCCGACGACTTCGAGAGGGCGGTGAAATCCGCCGGGTACGAGCTCGCGGCACCCATCGACGTGGCGGACCCCGCCGAGCGGGAGCGGATCGCGCGGGAGCGGGAGTACGGCACACTGCGGCGGAAGTTCTGGTTCTCGGCGGTGGTGAGCGCCATTGCCATGGTGGTCTCCATGCCGCTGATGATGCGGAACTCGAGCGCCATGGGGCAGGACCTCTTCCACCGTCTCATGATGCCGGTGAACGAAGTCCTTTCGGGCGTGGCCCCATGGCTCTACACGGTTGATCGGGCGATCCTGACGTGGCTGCTCCTGGTGCTCACCATACCGGTGGTGTTCTGGGCCGGGCGCCAGTTCTACAAGGGCGCCTGGAGCGGGCTGCTGCACGGCAGCTCGGACATGAACACGCTGATCGCCGTCGGTACCGGAGCGGCCTTCACGTACAGCGTGGTGGCCACCGTGGCCCCCGGGATCTTCACGCGCGCGGGGCTCCCCGCGGACGTGTACTACGAGGCGGTGGTCATGATCATCGCGCTGATCCTCCTGGGGAAGATGCTGGAGGCCCGGGCGAAGGGGCGGACGAGCGAGGCGATCCGGAAGCTGGCGGGTCTCCAGCCGCGGACCGCGCGGGTGGTGCGTGACGGCGGTCCGGCGGACGTGGACATCGACGAGGTCCGTGTGGGCGACATCGTGGTGGTTCGCCCGGGCGAGCGGATCCCCGTGGACGGCCGCGTGGTGGAGGGCCGAAGCGCCGTGGACGAATCGCTCCTCACGGGCGAGCCGCTTCCGGTGGAGAAGGGTGAGGGTGCCGAAGTGGTGGGCGGGACCATCAACGGCCAGGGCGGGTTCCGGTTCGAGGTCACCCGCGTCGGCCGGGACACGGCCCTCGCCCAGATCGTGAAGCTGGTCCGGGACGCGCAGGGATCGAAGGCGCCCATCCAGCGGCTGGCGGACGTCATCGCGGGGATCTTCGTGCCCATCGTCATCGGCATCGCAGCCCTGGCCGCTGCCGTGTGGTGGATCGTGGGTCCGGACCCGGGGTTCGTGTTCGCCCTGGTCACCTTCGTCACCGTCCTGATCATCGCCTGCCCGTGCGCACTCGGCCTGGCCACCCCTACGGCGGTGATGGCGGGGACGGGCGCTGGAGCGGAGCACGGGGTGCTCTTCAAGGGCGGCGCCGCTCTGGAGACGGCGCACAAGCTGGACACGATCGTGCTGGACAAGACCGGGACCATCACGGAGGGGAAGCCGACCGTGGTGGAGATCGTCGTCGCCGGTGACGACAGCGAGAGCCCGTTGGAGGAGGACGCGCTGCTCCAGCTGGTCGCCTCCCTGGAGACCGCATCGGAGCACCCGCTGGCCGGCGCCATCGTGGCCGCCGCGCGGGAGCGCGGTCTGGAGCTCACCGAGCCGCAGGACTTCTTCGCCACCGGCGGCCGGGGCGCCGAGGCGGTCGTGGACGGACGGCTGCTGTTCGTCGGCAACGGCGCGTTCATGGCGGAGCAGGCGATGGACACCGCGGGTCTGGCCAACGCGGCCGATCGGATGGCGGCCGAAGCGCAGACTCCGGTGTTCGTGGGCAGCGAAGGGACCGTGCTCGGCGTGATCGGGATCGCGGACCCCGTGAAGCCGTCGAGCCGGGCGGCGATCCGGACCCTCGAATCGCTCGGCCTGGAGGTGGTCATGCTCACCGGCGACCATCGCGCCACGGCGGAGGCCATCGCGCGGCAGGTCGGGGTCGATCGCGTGGTGGCCGAGGTGCTGCCGAAGGGGAAGGTGGAGGAGATCCAGCGGCTCCAGGGCGAGGGTCGCAAGGTCGGGATGGTGGGCGACGGCCTCAATGACGCCCCCGCCCTCGCCGCCGCGGACATCGGCATCGCCATCGGGACGGGAACGGACGTTGCCCTGGAGGCTTCGGACGTCACACTGATGCGCGGGGATCTGAGCGGTGTGCCCGACGCCATACGCTTGTCCCGGCGCACCATGCGGGTCATCCGACAGAACCTGTTCTGGGCGTTCGTCTACAACATCATCGGGATCCCCATCGCGGCCGGCGTGCTGTACCCGGTCTGGGGGATCCTGCTGAGCCCGGTGATCGCGAGCGCCGCCATGGCGTTCAGCTCGGTCAGCGTCGTCACGAACTCGCTGCGACTGCGGCGGTTCCCGGCGGCATGACCGGAACCGCACCAGGGTGTATGTTTCACACGGAAACCAAACTCGGTACAAGGGGAGAAAATCAATGGCCAGGACGAAGCTGAACGTCTCCGGAATGACCTGTAACCACTGCGTCAACACGGTCCAGAACGCGCTCCAGAATGTGCAGGGGGTTCGCTCCGCCAGGGTGGACCTCGACAGCGGAACGGCCATCGTGGACTACGACGACGCCCACGCCGACCCCCGGGAGATGGCCGCCGCCGTGGCGGACGCCGGCTACCAGGCGAACGAGACCGACTGACGCGTGGCATCGCCCACGCCCGAACGGCGGAAGGGTGAACGCCGAGGGGTGACGCTCAGGAGCCGGCTGCTCACGCTGCTCGCGCTCCTGGGCTTCACCATCCTGGTACGCCAGCTCCTGGAGGCGATCCCGGGCGGTGGCCTCACGCCCATCGTGACTGTCAGCCTGGGGTTCCTCCTCCTCGCGGCCTTCCTCGGCGGCCGCATCTCCGCCGACCTCGGCGTCCCCCGCATCACCGGGTACATCCTGCTGGGCCTGCTCGTGGGCCCCGGCGTCCTGAACCTGGTGACGGAGGAGGCGATCGAGGGACTCAAGCTCATCGACGACATCGCCATCAGCCTCATCGCCCTCTCGGCCGGCGGCGAGCTCCGCATCAGCGAGCTGCGGGAGCGGGCGGGCTCCATGGCCGCCATCATGCTGGCCGAGATGACGCTGGTCTTCATGGTGGTCGCCGGCGGGGTGGTCGTGGCCGCGGACCTTCTGCCCATTACGGCCGGGATGCCCACCGGCGCCGTCCTGGTCATCGCCGTGGTCTTCGGGAGCATCGCCATCGCCAACTCGCCGTCGGTGGCCATCGCGGTGATCAACGACACCCGCTCACGCGGCCCCGTGGCGTCCACCATTCTGGGTGTCACCGTACTCAAGGACGTCGCCGTCATCCTCCTCTTCGCCATCGCGCTGGCCGTGGCCCGGACCGCGCTCACGCCGGGTGAGGGCTTCGAGGCGGAGTTCTTCCTGGGGCTGGCCGCGGAGATCGGCGGATCCATTCTCGCCGGCGCACTGAGCGGCGCGGTGATCGCGGCGCTCCTGCCCAGCGTACGGAGGCACGCGGTCCTCTTCGCCCTCGCCATCGCGTTCCTGAACGCCTACGTGGCCGAGCTCCTCCACCTCGAGGTGCTCCTCATGTCGCTCGTCGCCGGCTTCTTCCTCGAGAACCTGAGCCGCGTCCACGGAGGTCCATTCGTCGAGGGGCTGGAGAAGAATGCGCTCCCCGTCTACGCCATCTTCTTCGCGCTGGCCGGCGCGTCGATTCACCTCGCCGATCTGGCCGCCCTGTGGCCCTTCGTCGCCGGGTTCGTCCTGCTCCGCGCCGCCGCGATCTTCGGCGGGACATGGATCGGCGCACGGGTCAGCGGCGCCGAGCCGGAAGTGCGTCGCTACGCCTGGCTCGGCTTCATCTCCCAGGCCGGCGTGACACTCGGAATGGTCGTGATCGCGGCCCGATCGTTCCCGGAGTGGGGCGCCGAGCTCCAGACGCTCTTCGTCGCCATGGTCGCCGTGCACGAGCTGACGGGTCCGATCCTGCTCCAGTGGGGACTCAAGAAGGCCGGAGAGGTGGGCGCCCGCGACAGGGTCGCGCCCGTGGCCGTAGAGACCGGGACGGCGGCGGGCTCCAGCGCCCGCCCCTGACCGGTCGGCCCCAGCGGCCGCCCCGGGCACCGACGGGCGCAGCGCGGGCTAGCCCGACAGCCTGGCGCTGAAGCCCGCCTCCTTCACCCGCTCGAGGATCCGGGTGTAGTCTACCTCGTCGTCCTCGAAATCGACCTCGGCACAGCCCTCGCCGGGGCTGACCACGACCCCGAACACGCCTGGCATGTCGCGCAGCGCAGCCTCCAGACGGCCCTCATCCCCGGGTCGGAGTCCTTCCACCTTCAGCAGCATGGTGGCCATGGTCACCTGCCTCCGGGGAGGAATACATATCCCTGTGCCACCTCGTCGAAGCGGTACCCCACCGGCAGAATCTCCAGGCTCATGCCGGGCGTGGACAGCTCCTCCACCGCGTCCTGCACGTCCGCGATCTCCCCGCGGATCCGGGTACCGCCCGGCTCCTTCAGCGCTCTACGGAGCGGCCGGTGGAGCCGCGTGCCCCGGTATGTCGGCAGCTGCTGCATGCCGTCCGCGGACGAGCCCATGTCGGGCAGGATCGTCCGGGTCCGGCTCCCGGACCGCCGCCGCAGGAGCTCGCCGAGCCACTCCACGCGCACCGGGTCACCGCCGCCGGAGCGGATCTCGCCGTACGTGCCCTGCAGCGCCTGGTAGCCGTCTACGAACGCGAGCACGCGGGCATCCGGCATGATGGAGAACAGCTCGCGGTCCAGCCGGTCCAGCATCTGCGGGGCGCGCCGAGCGAAGATCTCGCCAATGTCGCGGGGCGCCACCCCCTCCGGCGGCGGCCAGTCCTCGACGCCGGCCGCGATGATCCGGATCCGCTGCGACGCGTTCAGCCCCTGGTTGGCCTCCCGCACCGCCTGATAGATGCGGAGATACTCCCGGGCCTGCCCTTGCTGCTCCTGCACCGCGGCCGGCCTCGACAGCAGCATGGAAGCGTCATCCTTGGTGGCCCCCAGGTACGCGTCAATGTAGCGCTGCTCCGATGCCGGCACCTCCAGCAGGACGGCGTCCAGACGCTGCTCCCGCGACAGACGCTCGATCGCCTGCGCCGCCATTCGCTTCGGGGCGGCCTTCCCCGCCACATCTCCCAGGATCACGATCTGCGCGCCCCGGGCCACCTGCTCTACGAGTAACCCCGGCTCGACCGCCTGCTCCTGCAGCCGTTCGATGACCGGGGTGAACTCGCTCGCGGCACCCGAGTCCAGTACGAGCGCCGCCCCCGCCACGACGATGAGTACGACCAGCGCCACCGCGCCGCCGCGGCGCCACGACAGCGGCTGAAGCATCCATCGGTTTCGTGGAGACATTGTGCTCAGCAGTCCAGGTTTTGAGTGTCAGGTGAGCGGGGGGTCACCCCGCAGTCGAAGCGCAGGTGCCCGGCTCCATCGCGACCGCATCCGCAACACCGATACCCGCCCGCGCTCACCGGCGCCACACATCGTTTCTCGAGTCGACGTCCGGGAAGTACCCGGCCGGGTCGATCTCCACCCGCTCCACCGCCGCGCCCTCCGGCAGTGTGATCGAAACCCGATCCGCACCTTCCAGCCACCGTTCCACGGGGATCCTGCGCTCCAGGACCTCCCCGTCCTCACGCGTGATCCGAAGGAGGACTGGCATGGGGATCCAGCCGCGATCCGCGATGGTCACCCGGGTCTCGCCGGACGGCAGGCGCTCCACCGCCTCCACCGCCTGGTCCAGGTACCAGTCGCCTTCCTCGGAGCTCTCGTAGTACCAGGACTGCCAGAACCAACCCAGATCTTCGCCGGTGATGTCCTCGAAGGTGTTGAACAGGTCCCACGGGTACGGGTGTTTGAATGCCCACCGATCGTAGAACGCCCGCAGGGCGCGATCGAACTCCGCCTCGCCCAGCACGCCGCGGAGCGCGTGCAGCACCGAAGAGGGCTTCGAGTACGAGGCCACCCCATACGCGGAGCCCGGACGATGGAAGTCCGACCAGCGCATGATCGGCCCCTCCTGCCCGCTCCGGACTGCCGCCACGTACCCGCTCTGCTCCCCCGGCCAGGGATCGTCGCGGCCCTCGAAGAACTCAACGCGCGCGTTGCTCTCGTTGAACGACGTCGTCCCCTCGTCGAGCCACGCGTAGCGCCGCTCGTTCGTGCTGAGCATCATGGGAATCCACATGTGCGCGAGCTCGTGCGCGATCACGTTGTACAGCGCGTCGGCTCCCGCTCGATTGTAGTTCCCGATGAGCGTCATCATGGGGAACTCCATCCCCCCCCCGATGATCCCACCCCCCTCCACCACGCTCATGTGCGGCCACGCGTAGGGAAGGCCGGTATAGCGGGAGAGGAAGTCGATGGAGTGCTGGGCGTAGCGCCAGGCCTGATCGTAGTTGCGCGCGTGCTCGCGCCAGAAGGCGTCCACACGCGTATAGTCGGTCTCGCCGTCCCCATCGCGGTCGCCCACCGGAGTGCGCGCCGCGTCCCACGCGTGGTTCTTCATCACGGCGAACGCCACGTCCCTCACGCTGTCCGCGGCGAAGGTCCACCGGAGCCGACCGTCTTCCGCCCGCCGCGTCGCGGACCTCGCGCCGGCGTGCGAGACCACATGGACCACATCGTCGCTCGACTCGGCTGCACGCAGTCGTTCCACCACATCCGGCGCCAGCACCTCAGCCGGGTTCTCCAACTCCCCCGTGCTCATCACCAGCCACCCTTCCGGCGCGTCGACCGTGACACGGTAGCTGCCGAAGTCCGAATAGAACTCGGCGTTGCCGCGGAACGGCTCGGCGTGCCACCCGATGACATCGTCGAACGTGGCGATCTGAGGATACCAGTAGCCGAGGTAGAGAAGCTCATCCCCGCTGTACCCCATCCTCCCGCTCATGCCCTCCCGGGGCAGCCGGAACGACCAGTCGAAGGCGAGGTCGAGAGAGCTGTTCGGCTCCAGCGGCTCGGGGAGCACGATGAACATGAGCGTCCCCTCCACCGCCCATCCGGGCGTGCTCTGGTCCGTTGCCCTGTTCAGCGCACGGCCACCGACCGCCACCCGGTCCATGGTCATTCCACCCGTCACCTCCGCCGGACGGACCCGCTCGACCCCCTCCGCGTGGTAGTTCTGCAGCAGATTCACCACGAGCACCGGAAGGCGGTCCGGGGAGTTGTTGCGGTAGCGGATCGTTTCCGACCCCGACAACGTCTTCGACTCCACGTCCACCCGTGCGCTGATCCGATAGTCCGCCCACTGCTGCCAGTAGTCGCGGCCCGGCACTCCCTCCCGGCTCCGGGTGTCCGCCCCGATCGCCACCCGGAACTCCGGTGGGGCAACGACCGGCTGCGGCAGCGGACGCTCCGGCCTCGCTGAAGCCACGGCCTCGGAAGGACTGGGCGCGGCCGGCGGCGCGGCCACGGACCCGCACCCCCCCAGGGTCGCTGCCATCAAGACGACCAGCACACGACGCATCGACATCGGCTCGCTCCTTTTCTGTTCCCGACCTCTCGAACAGGAAACCTCTCCGCCGGCTCGCCACCCCGCAACTGTCACACCGCACCCGCCCGCACGCCGACCCCGGCCGCCCCCACAGTTGAATCGCCCCTTCGGATGCGCTATTATTCCATGTTACTTTCCGATCTGCAATTCTCAGGGGGACGAATGGACGAAGTGGCCAAGGACGCCAAGAGGCTGCTCCTGCGGTACGGCGCGCCGATCTCGGTCGTGGAGCGCCTTCCGGAGGGGGATCGGATCAGCTATGCCCGCTCCGTGGTGAAGACCACGCTGAGCGAGCGCGGGAAGAAAGTGAAGCAGCTTCTGGCTGATGGCGGCTGGATGGACAAGAAGTAGGCCTCACCGCTTGACGAAAAACGAGAGACCGCCCGGCGTCGCTGGGCGGTCTCTTTTTGCATGGACCGCGCTCTCCTGCCGGGAATCGCCGGCTGGTCCTAGCGCCCCAGCGGCACCGCCACCCCTCCCGACAGGGCGAAGCCCGTGTGCCGCGCGTCCAGCGACGGGTCACCCGACTGAATGGAGCGCAGCCCCAGGGTGTAGCGCGCATCAATGTAGAAGGTGCTCGCCCCCATGAGCAGGTCCAGCGCCGCGCCGATCACCATCCCGTAATCGGTGCTCCGCGCATTGAACCCCTGCTCCGCGGAGTCGTCGCAGGCGCGGGCGTCGCCACCCGCCGGCTCGATCTGACAATCCAGCAGGAACCCCGCGTAAGGACCGGCGAACACGCTGGGCAGGAGCCGGTCGCCCGGGAACCCTGCCCGCAGAAGCACCGGCACTTCTATGTAGCTCATCTCCACCTTCGCCGGATCGGCCGCCGGGTCCAGCTCTGATGCGCCCACCCGCAGAGCCCCCGCTCCGCGCGTGCCGTAGACGACCTCCAGCTGCAGGGCCAGCCGATCGGAGAGGCCGAACCCGTAATAGCCGCCGACCACGAGCCCGCTGATGGAGCCGGCTCCCTGATTGCTGTCGAGCTCCGACCAACGCACCCCCGCACGCACGCCCACCGCCGATTGCGCGGAGGCCATGGCCGGCGCCATCAGGACGGCGCTCACCACGAACCCCATGAGCCACTTCTGCATCAGTTCCCTCATGTCGTCAGATTGGAAGGCTGCGGGAAACTAATGGCCGGCACCGCCAATCTCCAACTCCAGCCGCCGCTCGTGGTCCAGCACCAGCTGCACCGGCACCCGCAGGCGCCCGTCCACGAGCGCCGCATCCAGCTCCGCCGCCTGCCCGTCCACCCACGACCTCTCCAGTCGAGCGCCCCCGAGCTCCGGCTCGAAGATGACGCGGATGGGCGCGACCCCGCCTACCTGCCGCAGCACGAACCGATGGATCGAACCATCCCGCCGGTACTCCATCTCCACCACCGCCGCACCCACCCGCAGGTTCCTCAACCTGAAATCGGCCCAGGAGGACGCAAGCCGCGGCCGCAGCGTGAGACGTCCCCGCGGTGCATCCGGCTCCACCCCCAGAATGCCCAGGAGCAGCGCCTCCACCAGCGCCGCCGACCGCAGGGCCTCGTCCCGCTCTGCGACCGCACCCGCACTCGCGTCCGGCTGGGCGGGGGCTTCCTCCAGCCGGGGGCGGCTCGCGGCCGCCGGTCCCGACGACCCGGACGCCGCGGATTCGATCCGCGCCGCGAGCTCCTCGTCCCCCACCTCCTCCGCCGCCACCCGCAGCTCCGCCAGCCCGCGCGAGCAGTGCGCCCGCGACCATGACTCCAGCGTCGTGACGCTGGTGACGATGCCCCCCACGTGCTCCAGACACCGCTCCGCGCTCTCCCTCACACCGGGCCAGTCCGCCCGCAGCCCCGCGATATCCCCCGTCCACGCCAGGTACCGGGATGCCAGAACGAGCCGCAGGCCGTCCCCACCAGGGCCCTCTGCCGGGGCATCCGGAACGGCCAACAGCCGGCGCGCCGGACCCGTTTCTCCCACCGCGAGTCCGGCCAGCGCGATCCGCAGTCCGCGCTCGCTTGCAGCCGCACCCATTCCGGGTGCAGCCGCTGCCATGGCCAGCCCCACCTTCGCCCACTCCAGAGCCTCTCCCAGCCCTGCTTCGGGGGCATCCAGCGACAGCCCCGTCTCCATTCTCCTCACCGACTCCGCCCGTCTCGCCGGCACTACGACCTGGGGCCGACCCATCACCCTCAGCAGCCGCCCCTCGTCGGCGCCCGGGGCCACTCCCCCCAGCGCCAGTCGCACGGCGTGGCCCGCCCCCAGATCGAGCCGCGCCAGCACGCGCGGACCGGCGAGAGGGGAACGCGTGTCGTCGGAGTCGGAAACAGATAGCTCCAGCGGGGATGTCGAGAGCGCGTACAGTCCGCGTCCCCCCTCACCCTCCACCACCAGGCCACGCTTCAGTAAGGTCCAGCGATACCCGGGGCTCGGGAGCGACCATGTCAGCGTCAGCACCAGGTCGCCGGCCGCCACCCACTCCAGGAAGCACACGGAATCAGCGGACGAAACCACCATTCGCTCGATCACCGTCCCGCCCGGGAGGCGCAGCGTGCGCTCGAGGCCGATGGGCGTCAGCGTCGCTGAGACGGGGGTGGCGCCCTCGGCGCGAAGGCCCTGCACCAGCGGAATCCCGCCGGCGAGCAACCGGTCCACACCGCGCCGGAACCCGCCGTGGATGGACGCGTCGCCACCGACGACCGTGAAGGGGGGGTCGTCGTCGAGAGGAGGGGTACGGGCGAGATCGAACCCGGGGCTGCCCACCGCGCGGGCGAGGGCGGGCAACTCCGGCTTCAAGAAGGGTCGCGCCGGCCCGCTCACGACTCCGGCTCGAACTCCAGCGAAGCCGAGTTGATGCAGTACCGCAGACCCGTGGGCTCAGGACCGTCGGGGAACACATGACCGAGGTGGGACTCGCACCGGGCACAGAGCGCCTCCGTCCGCCGCATCCCCAGGCTCCGATCTTCCCGCGCCGCCACCGCGGCCTCACGGGCAGGCCGGTAGAAGCTCGGCCAGCCGCTCCCCGACTCGTACTTCGACTCCGAGCTGAACAATACCTCCCCGCACGCGCCGCACCGATACGTGCCCGGCTCCTTGTTGTCCCACAACGCCCCCGTGAACGGCCGCTCCGTGCCCTGCTCCCGCAGCACCCGGTACTGCTCCGGCGTCAGCTCCGCGCGCCACTCCGCGTCCGTCTTCTCGACCTTCCGATCTTCTTCCGACATGGCATGCTCTCCTTTTCCTGGGCACTCCTTCTACCACCGCAGATCCGGCGGGTTCACGGCGTCGCGGGCACCTCGCCCGGTGCGGGAGCCACCCGGTCCCCGATCTCCACACCGCGTCGGGCGAAGAACCCCTGCGCTACCTCCAGAGCTCCGCGGTACGGCATTCCAGGACTGTAGCGGCGGCACAGCTCCGGGTTCGGGCTCGTGCACGGGTCCATCGCCATGATCGACACGATCCGCCCCTCCGCGTCGAGAAACGCGATATCCAGCGGGATCCGCGTGCGGTACATCCAGAACGCACCCGTTGGCTCCAGCGTCTCCGGGTACACGAACAGCATGCCGTGTTCCTCCGGCAAAGTGGGCCGCTCCATCAAGCCGTACGAGCGCCGGTCGCCGTCGTTCGCCAGCTCGGCCGTAATCCGCACGGTGTCTACGGCCGTGAAGATCGCCACCCCCGTCGTGTCGAACGTCACCAGCGGATCGTACGCGTCATCCGGCCCCGCATCATCCCCCGCTCCGCCGCACGCCAGCGCCCCCACCAACAGCAGCGGCAGCCACCACGTCCTCCCCCTCATCTTTCGCATACCCCCTGCCCCGACCACACCCTACGGCTCGACCGTTCGGTCCACCACGTCCAGCAGCTCCACGTCGAACACCAGCGTCGAGTTGGCCGGGATCGGACCCATCCCCCGTTCGCCGTACCCCATCACCGGCGGAATCACCAGACGACGCCGACCGCCCACCCGCATCCCCACGATCCCCTGGTCCCACCCGTCGATCACACGCCCATACCCGAGCGCCACTTCGAACGCCTTGCCCCCGTCCCGACTGCTGTCGAACTTCTTCCCCTGAGGCAGCCAGCCCGTGTAGTGCACCGTCACGATATCCCCCGAGTCTGCCCTCGCACCCTCACCCGTCACCACATCCTGCACGTACAGGCCCGTCGGGCGGCGCTCCATCTCCGCCAGCTCCACGTCCAGCGCGCTCGCGTACCGCTCCGCCACCCGCCGCTCCGCCGGCAGCCGCGACTGATCCGGGCCCGACTCGGCGCAGCCCCCCACAACCGCTCCCGCCACCACCATGGCGGCCCCTACCCATGTCCTCATGTTGCCCGCTCCTCGCCTCTCGGTTCCCCGTCCAGGGGCCACGCCAGCCCCGCTCCCGTCCCCAAACATACGCGCCGGACGTCGCCACAACGAGTATGGCGGGCCGGCGCCCTACGAGCGCGCGAAATCGCTCACTAAAAGCGCGCGATACCGCGCGGTTATGCCCTCGTGCGCCCCGTGACTTCCACCCGGATATAGCTGTAAATGCTTGTCATAAAACTATTTAGGCCACTGCATGCGGTTGTGGTCCCGTCCGTGCCCTATAACAGGGCGAAGGCGGTCGGGTTGGCCGCCGGACCCGAAAAGAAACAGGAAGAGGAAGACCATGACCGCATACACCGAAAGCACCCGGAACACCATGACCCGCGAGCTGGGGACCACAGGCAAGCTGATCGTCGGGGGCACCGTCAGCACGGGGCTGCTGCTCGGAGGGTTCGCGGTCGCGGCGATGACGCTGCTGGGTCGCATGAACGGTGGCGCGCTTCTGCCGACGAGCATCGGGCTCTTCCTGGTGGGCGCCCTGGCCGGACTGGCGCTCAGCCTCGCCATGGGGATGATCGGACGGGCGGACGGGATGGGCTGGAAGGACGCGGGCTACGACGCCGCGAAGGGCGTCCTCTACGCGATCCCGACCTGCCTCGTGGGCGCGGTTCTGGCCGGGTGGATGGGGATGGTGGTGATCGGGCTCTACCTGGGGAACGTGCTCCCGATCGCGGGGAGCGCCATGGCCGCTCTGATCGCCGCCGGGATCATGGCTGCGACATTCAAGGTGACGTGTGAAGCGGGGAGCAACGCGCTCCGGCGGGTCCGGCAGGTGATCTGAAAGTAGCACGCAGCACGCGACCGGAGCGCGTGAGCCCCGCCGGACCTCGAGTCCGGCGGGGCTCTGACATCATGGAGGGCTCGAGTCCCGGAGCTCGAGGAGGGTGCGAGCGGCGGCCGCCCCCGGATTGGTCGCCCCGTTGTTGTAGTTGCGCAGCAGCACCACCCCCGTGCGCAGGCGGAGGTCCACCAGCAGGTAGGCGGCGTAGCCGGGGGTGGTGCCGCTATGCCCGGCGAGCTGTGCGCCGCCCACGTCCATTAGCTGGACCCCCAGTCCGTACCTGGCGTGCCCGGATCGGCCGGGGTCCGTCAGCATGACCACCCGGAGCGAATCGGGGAGCAGGGGCAGCGCTCCCGTAAGCGCCATTCCGAGGCGTGCCAGGTCGCCCGCGGTGGTGTACAGGCCGCCGCTGGGCACGCGGTACCCGCGGCCGCGGTGCTCCACCCGCGGAACGCGGGGATCGGCGGTGTCGCCCGGGAGGTTGACGTACCCGGCGGCAAGCCGCCGCCGATGCCCCGGCGGAACCACGAAGAAGGTGCTGCGCATGCCCAGCGGCTCGAGCACCAGGGAGTCGGCCAGCACTTCGAAGGGCCGCCCCGCCGCCCGCTCGAGCGCGAACCCGAGCAACGCATAGCCGATGTTCGAGTACCGGTACTCCGAGCCAGGTCGCGACCGAAGTCCGGTGCTCGAGATCGCCCCCACGGTCTTCCTCTTCCATTGCGCGAACGGCCCCCGACCCCACCTGCGGAGGCGCGGCTCGCGATCGAGTCCGGATCGGTGTGCCGCCAGGTCGCGGAACGTGATCGCTCCCGCACCTGTTCCACCGACGCCGCCGCCGGCCGCCCCGGCGAGTTCCGTGAGCTCCGGCAGGTACCTGGCCACGCGCCCGTCCAGCGACACCACCCCCTCCGCCACCAGGCGGAGCAGCACCAGCGCCGTCACGGTCTTCGTAACGGAGCCCGCCCGGTACAGAGTCTCCGTTCCCGCGAGCGCGCGCGCGTCCCGGTCGCGCCACCCGAATGCGCCGCGCCAGATCACTTCGTCGCCCACGAACACCGCCGCGGCCATCGACCCGACGGAGTCGCGGACCACGTCGGCGGCCAGCTCGAGCTCGAGCGCCCGTATGGCACCGGCGTACGAGGCCGCGACCACGGCGGGCTCGCCGCCCCGCTGCGCCCGGGCCGGTCCCGCAGCCCGGGCGAAACAGGCCGGGAGCACCATCAGCAGCCAGAGGACTCGTCTGGTGGGAGAGGTCATGGCGGCTCCGGCCCGCACGGCCCGGGCCAGAGGCCCATCCTTCGGGGTATGCCCAGCCAGCGCGCCGCGCCGTCCAGCACACCGTGGGCAAACCGACCGTCGAGATGCTACACTACGGTCTTCCCAACGCCCAACCGGAGAGAACCATGCGCCATGCAGCGTCCGCCGTTCGGTCCGCGGCCCTGATCACCGCGGCGTTCGTCGCTCCTTCGCTTCTCGACGCCCAGGTCGGAACACCCGTCACCACCGGGTTCACGGTGGACCACGCCATCGACATGAAGAACGTCGGCAGCGTTGCGCTGAGCCCCGACGGCCGGCAGCTCCTCTACACCGTCTCCGACCTCGACTGGGATGACAACGAGCGCGACAGCCACCTCTGGATCGCGAACTTCGATGGCTCCGATGCCCGCCCCTTCACCGCCGAGGAGGGCGACGGGTCGCCCCGCTGGTCCCCGGACGGCCGCTGGGTCGCGTTCACCCGAGACGCCGATGAGGATGCCGACGATGACGCTGCAAAGGGTCGCCAGATCTGGCTGATCCGGACCGACGGAGGGGAGGCGCGTCAGCTGACCACGCACCCCAGCGGCGTTCGGGAATACGACTGGACCCCCGATTCCCGGCGGCTCGTGTTCGTCGCCGCCGACACGCTGTCCAAGAAGGAGGAGGACGCGCGGGAAGCCGGCGCGGATGCGGTCTTCGTCAACGAGGGTTCGAACGGCCAGGAGCGGGGCAGCTACTCCAACCTGTGGTGGGCGCCCGCGGACTTCGACGACCACGAGGCACGCCCCATCACCCGCGGCGACCGCCTCATCGGCGACTTCGCCATCCACCCGTCCGGCGACCGCGTGGCGTTCACCTTCCGAACGGAGAACCACCGCAACGACGGCCATCGCTCCGAGATCGCCGTTGTCGAGCTGACCGGCGGAGAGCCCCGCGTTCTCACCCATAACCAGGCGCCCGAGGGCTCGCTCCTCTGGCACCCGGACGGACGGCTCCTCTTCAACGCCCCCGACCTCGAGACCTGGGAGCTCGACCAGGGCAACCTCTACCTCATGGACACCGCCAGCGGCGCCAGCCAGCAGCTCATGCCGGAAGCCACCCTCGAAGTCCGCGACGGCCGCTTCACCCCCGACGGCCGGTACTTCGATTTCATCGCTCTCGACCGCACCATCACGAACTTCTACCGCCTGGACCTGCGCAACGGCCGGGTCCGGGCCATGAGCGACGGGTCCGGCGGGATCCGGGGCGCAAGCTGGTCCCGTGGACACGACCGGGTCGCCTTCGTCGCGGATGCCCCCGCTTCCCCCGCCGAAGTGTACACCGCACTCTACGGCCCCGGGATGGCCCGCACCGCCATCACCGACGTCAACGCCGATATCCGCGCTCTCGACCTCGCCGAGCCCCAGGTCGTTACCTGGACCAGCGCCGACGGCCTCGACATCGAGGGGCTACTCTGGCTGCCGCACGGCGGCCGCGCGCGACCCGGCGCCTTCGTCCTCGAGATCCACGGTGGACCCGCCGGCGTCTTCTCCCAGGGATTCGACAGCGACGCACAGATCCTCACCGCCCACGGATACGCCGTACTCCAGCCCAACGTCCGCGGCTCCACCGGCTATGGCGACGCCCTGCTCCGCGGCAACATGAACGACATCGGCGGCGGAGACTTCCAGGACCTCATGGCCGGCGTCGACGCCATGATCGAACGGGGCGTCGCCCACCCGGACTCCATGGCCGTAAAGGGCTGGAGCTACGGCGGGATCCTCGGCGGATGGACCATCACCCGCACCGATCGGTTCAGGGCGGCCTCCCTCGGCGCCATGGTCAGCGACTGGCAAAGCGAGTTCGGCGTGGGCTTCAACTTCGACGTCAGCCGCTGGTACCTCGGTGGCGACCCCTGGGCCAACGCCGAGTACTGGGTCGAACGCAGCGCCTACACCCACGCCGACCGCGTCTCCACACCCACCATCCTCTTCCACGGAGAGAACGACACCGTCGACACCCCCGGCCAGTCCATGAACTTCCACGTCGCGCTCCGCCACTTCGACGTGCCCACACGCCTCATCCTGTTCCCCCGCGAGGGCCACGGCATCAGCGAGCCGCGCCACCATCGCACCCGCCTCGTCGAGGAGCTCCGATGGTTCGAGACCCACGTCCGCGGGAACGACGACTGGCAGGCGCCGGATCGCCCCGCCGCCGATCGCCCTGACGACGCCGAGGATGCCGAAGACACCGGCACCCCCGCCGGGCCCGTCGGCAACGGCTGACGAACCCGGCCGGGCCCTCTCCACCCCCTGACCAGCGTCCCATCGGCTCTCCACTTTGTTGGGCAAAGTACTTGACAGGAACGGCGGGCTCCGACATCCTTGCTCCCATGCAACCAGAGCCCGTCCGTCACAGCCGCCCGCACCAGCCACCGCTCGCCCTCCACGAGAGAGCGGCGGACAACCTCGCCTACATTCGCGAGACCATGGAGCGCGCCACGTCCTTCACGGCCGTGTCGGGCCAGGGCTATGTGGTCATGGGACTGACCGCCACCGCGGCCGCCTGGCTGGCCTCCCGCCAGGCCACGCCCGCGGCGTGGATGGCCGTGTGGCTGGTGGAACTGCTCCTGGCCGGTGTGGTGGCGGTGGGATGGACCGTCCGGAAGGCGCGGGCCGAGGGCGTCGCGGTGCGATCGCACGCCGGGCGGAAGCTCGTACTGGCATTCACCCCCCCGATGCTCGTGGGGGGGCTGCTGACGGTGGCGGCGTTCACGATCGGCGACTACGGCCTGATTCCCGGGATCTGGCTCGGCCTTTACGGCGCCGGCGTGATCACGGCGGGTGCGTTCAGCGTCCGCATCATCCCGCTCATGGGGGCAGCGCTCATCGCGCTGTCTGCGATCGCGCTGCTGACGCCCATTTCCGGCGACCTGCTCCTGGCCGTTGGGCTCGGGGCGCTGCACATCCTCTTCGGACTCGTGGTCTGGAGGCGTTACGGTGGCTGAGGCGCACGCACGCGACGAGCGCCCGCAGCGGGCGCATGAGGAAGCCATGGCCGAGATCTCCGGACTGCGGGACTCGGAGCTCAACCGCATCATCCACGAGCGCGTCCGGCTCGGCATCATCTCCGCTTTGGCGGTGAACGAGGCGGTGTCGTTCAATGACCTCAAGGGTCTGCTCAATCTGACCGACGGCAACCTGAGCGCCCACGCCCGCAAGCTCGAGGATGCGGGCTACCTCGAGTGCATCAAGGGATACGAGGGACGCGTGCCCCGCACGGAGTACCGCATCACCTCAGAGGGTCGAAACGCCCTCGAGTCCTACCTCGAGCACATGGAAGCGCTGATCCGCGCGGTCCGGGAGTAGGACCCTTCGCTCCATGGTACAAACCCACCTGACCCCCAATGCTTTGCGATACAAAGAGCTATGAGAAACAACGACCTCCACGTCGGAATCATTATGGACGGAAACGGTCGGTGGGCGCGCCGCAGGGGAATGCCCCGCACCGCCGGCCACCGCGAAGGATCCCGAGCCGTCGACCTGATCGTTCAGGCGGCCACGGCCCCTCGCAGCGGGATCGGCGGTCTGACGCTGTATGCGTTCTCTTCCGACAACTGGACCCGACCGCCGCGGGAGGTTCGAGGTCTGATGCGGCTCTTCGGTGAATACCTGCGCCGTGAGACCCCCCGCTGCGTGGAGAATGGAGTGCGCCTCGAGGTGATTGGTCGCCGTGATCGGCTGGGGGCCGCACTGGTGCGGCGCGTGGAGGAGGCGGAGCGGGCCACGGCCGGCGGCGAGGCCCTCACGTTGCGGCTGGCAATCGACTATTCGGCGCGGGATGTGGTGGTGCGCGCCGCGGAGCTGGCGGCGCGGCGGGGGCTCGACGGAGCGGAAGGGACGGACCGCGAGTGGTTCCGGGGACTGCTCTCCGAGGCGGAGGGCTCGCGGCCGGGCACCCACGGCGTTCCGGACGTGGACCTCCTGATCCGGACAGGGGGGGAGCAGCGGCTGAGCGACTTCATGCTCTGGGAGTGCGCGTACGCCGAGCTGGTGTTCACGCCCATTCTGTGGCCGGACTTTGGCGAGTCGGACCTCGCGGAGGCGCTCGCCGAGTATCGGCGGCGCGATCGCCGGTTTGGTGGCGTCATGGAGGAGGCGGTGTGAAGCCGGCAGGACCCTCCGAGCCCCCTTCCGAACGACGAGAAAAGAGGCGCACCGACCGGTCCTTCCGGCCGGTGTGCCTCTTCCGCTCGGCGTGCCGGCGGCCGGTGGCCGCTACTCCATCGCGTCCCGATTGACACCGCTCTCAGCGAGCTTCGTGAGCTTCTTGTCCGTCTCACCCTCCTCGTCGAGCGTCTGCTGCAGCAGCTCCGCGGCGCGGTCGTTTCCGAGCATACGGGCATAGGTGCGCGCGGAGCCATAGCCGGCGATCTCATAATGCTCCACCCGCTGCGCGGCGGAGATCATGGCGGCATCCCTCACGTCGTCCTCCTCCGCGTCCTCCATGGCATCCTTGCCCTCTTCCAGCAGCCCCTCCATTCCCTTGCACTTCTGGCCGCCCGGCTCGAACTCCAGGTCGTCGAAGATCCGCTCCAGCCGTTTCACCTGCTCCTGCGTCTGCCGGTGATGCTCCTCGAACGCGCTCTTCAGATCCGGATGGCTCGCCCTTTTCGCCATCTTCGGCAGCGCCTCCAGGATCTGGTTCTCCGCACTGTAGAGGTCCTTCAGCTCGTGGACGAAGAGCTTCTTCATGCTGTCGATATCCATGGTTCCTCCGGTTGGATGAGACACAAAAAGCCGCGGAGCGGTCCCCGCGGCGGCACGGCAGGAGAGTGCAAGGGACGTTCCCGCCGAGCCACCTCTCCGCGCGCCTCGCGGAATGATGCGTGCGGCCCCATAGATGACGGATACGACAGCCGCAACACGTCCACACTCGATCCTCGCGCACGCCAAGCCACACATGCCGCTGCACCAACTCCTGCGTTCGCTTCCAGGCACCATCACGCTGGCGCTCCTGCTTCCCATGGCCGCCCTCGTCAGCTGCGACGCCATCGGCGAAAATGAGCCGGGCGCACCCATCGAGCGCGACCTGTCCGATCTCCAGGCCGGCGACACCCTCACGGCTCTGGTCACCTTCAACTCCACCGGGTACTTCATCTACCGCGGGGAGACGATGGGATTCGAATACCGGCTCCTCCAGGAGTTCGCCGATGCGCACGACCTGGTCCTGAAGGCGCAGGTGGTGCGGGATCGTTCCCGCCTCTTCCACATGTTGAACGAGGGGGAGGGCGATGTGGTCGCGGCACGGGTGGTCCCGGCGCCCAGCGATTCGCCGCACGTGGCATATACCAACGCGCTGTACACCACCCGTCCCACCACCGTGCAGCGCACCGGCCCGGCGGACAGCACGGCGATTCCGTCCCGTCTGGACACGGTTCTCGTGGCCCGGGACAGCGTGGTCGCCCCGACCGAGCCCGTGGAGATCCGGGCGCGGCTGATCCAGCGACCGGCGGGGCTGGCCGGTCGGGACGTCACCGTACCGGAAGCCACGTTCTACGAGGACCGGCTTGTGGAGCTGTCGGACAGCCTGGGGGAGGACATCCATGTGGTGGAGGTGGACGCCAGCCACGAGGCACTTCTCCGGCGTCTTGCCCGCGGCTCGATCCGGCTCACGGTCTCGCCCGAGAACCTGGCCAGGCTCAAGGGAAGCTATTACACGAACCTGGAAGTTCGGCCCGTGATCGGGGCCGAACACGACGTGGTCTGGGCGGTGCGCCGCAACTCCCCCGAGCTGCTCCACGCGCTCAACGAATGGATCGGGACGGAGCAGACACTGATCCAGCAGGCGTACCAGCGGTATTTCGTGGATCGTCAGGGTCTCCAGGAGCGGGAGGAGAGCAAGTACCTCACTTCGGAAACCGGCCGTCTGAGCGAGTACGACGGGGTCCTGAAGGCGGCCGCGCCTCGGATCGGCTGGGACTGGCGGCTCCTGGCCTCCCAGGCGTTCCAGGAATCGAAGTTCGACCCCCGGGCCCGCTCATGGGCGGGCGCCATGGGCCTGCTCCAGCTGATGCCGGCCACCGCCCGGGAGGTGGACGTAAACGACCCATACGACCCGGAGGAGAACGTTGCGGGCGCCGTCCGCTATCTGGAGTGGTTGACCGATCAGTGGGACGAGGACATTCCCGACCCGGACCAGCGGCTCCGGTTCGTCCTCGCCAGCTACAATGCCGGCGCCGGCCATGTCGGGGACGCGCGTCGCCTGGCCGAAAAAAACGGGGACGACCCCAATGTCTGGGAGGACGTCGCCTTCTGGCTGCTCCAGAAGTCGAAGAAAAGCGTGTACAACGACCCCGTCGTCAAATATGGCTACGCCCGGGGCATGGAGCCCGTCCTTTACGTGAGTCGGATCCTCGATCGCTTCGAGCACTACCGGGAGTTCGTCACCGATAACGGCCAGAATGCCACTGTTCCCGCGCCTGCGGAACCGGCGGACGACTCCTCGGGATAGCGGTCCGTTCCTTCACGGACGGACGGTTCGCGGGCCGCGCATTTGCGCGGGAGCGCCTCCCGCAGCACCTTCCGCGCTCGAGCGGCCTTCCAGGCCGCCGGGCTCCGGAAGCGATTCGATGATCCATTACCGCACTGTCATCTTTGACTGCGATTCCACCCTCTCGGCCCTTGAAGGCATCGAGGAACTGGCGGCCGGCCATCGTCGGGAGGTGGAGACCCTGACCGACGCCGCCATGCGCGGCGAGGTCCCCCTCGAAGAGGTCTACGGTCGGCGACTCGACCTGATCCGCCCGTCGCGCCGAGCCGTGGACGGCCTGGTCGACCAGTATATCGGAGCGCTCGTGGAGGATGCGGCCGAGACCGTCGCTGCGCTCCAGGCCGCCGGCGTGGCCGTCCGCATCATCTCCGGCGGCCTCGCTCCCGCCGTCCTCGGCCTCGCCAGGCACCTGGGCTTGAGCGATGACCACGTCGCCGCTGTGCCGCTCCGGTTCTCCGACGACGGCGCCTACGCGGGATTCGATGAGTCCGCGCCCAGCGCCCGTGCCGGCGGCAAGGCCGAGATCATCAAGGGCTGGGCTGAGAACGGGCTGGACGGCCCCGTGATGTTCGTGGGGGATGGCGCCACCGATCTCGAGGCACGCGACGTCGTGGACCTGTTCGTGGCCTACGCCGGCGTGCTCGCTCGCCCCGCCGTGATCGCCGCCGCTCCCGTGGTCGTGCATTCACGCTCCCTCGCGCCCGTACTCCCCCTCGCGCTCGGCGACGCCCGGCCGACGGAACCCGACGCTGCCGCGCTCTACGACCGCGGGAAGACTCTCATTGATGAGGGAAAGGTGCAGTGGCGATGACGCTCGATCTCGGCCCGACCTTCGGCCGTTTCTTCCTTCCCGGCCCCACGGAGGTCCGCCGCGAGGTGCTGGAAGCGATGCTGGCCCCGATGACCGGCCACCGAACGCCCGAGATGGAAGAGCTCATGGAGCGGATCCAGCCCGGACTCCAGCAGGCGTTCGGCACCCGGCGCCCGGTGTACATCGCCCCGTCCTCGGGCACCGGCATGATGGAGATGGCCATTCGCAACGTGGCCAGCCGAAGGGTGCTCAGCCTCGTGAACGGCGCGTTCAGCGAGCGCTTCGCAAAGATCGCCGAGCAGTGTGGGGTTCCTGTCGACCGCCTCGCCGTGGAATGGGGTGAAAACCACACGCCCATGCTCCTCGCCGCCGCTTTGGAGGGTGGCGACTACGACACCGTGACCGTTTGCCACTCCGAGACTTCCACCGGTGTCCTCAACCCGGTGGCGGAGCTCGCCGAGATCACCCGGGCCCACGATATCATGCTGTGCGTCGACACCGTCAGCTCCATGGCGGGTGCGCCCTTCCACACCGATGACTGGGGCGTGGATTTCGTCGTGACGGGCTCGCAGAAGGCGTTCGCGCTCCCGCCGGGCCTCGGCTTCGCCGTTGCCAGCGAGCGGGCGCTGGAGCGGGCGCGGTCCAACCCCACCCGCGGCTACTACTTCGATGCGCTCGCGTACGAGAAGAACCTCGAGAAGAGCCAGACTCCCAACACCCCCGCCATCTCGCTGCTCTACGCCGCCGCGGTCCAGATGGAGGCCATCGCTGAGGAGGGGATCGACGCCCGCTGGGCGCGCCACCGCGCCATGGCCGAGCGGACCTACGCCTGGGTCGATGAGCGACGGCAGGAAGGTCTGGAACTCGGAGTGCTGGCCCCCACCGGCCATCGCTCGCCCACCGTTACCTGCGTGACCCTTCCTCCTGGGATTCGCGGCTCTGCCGTCTGCGCCGCGATGCGGGCGCAGGGCTTCGTGATCGCATCGGGCTATGGGCGGATGAAAGATGACATGATTCGGATCGGCCACATGGGGGACCACACGGTCGACGAGCTCGAGGTCCTGCTGGATACGCTCCAGGGCGTGCTCCGCGAGGTGAGCGTCGCCCATGGCTGACCGCATACGCGTGCTGCTCGCCGACCGGATCCCCGCCAGCGGGCTCGCGCCTCTGGAGGATGACCGCTTCGAGCTGATCGAGTCCACCGGCCTGTCGGGTGAGTCGCTGGCCTTGGCGCTCTCCGATGTGGAGGGCGTGATCATCCGGTCCTCCACGACCCTCGACGCCGCGGCGCTCGCCAACGCCGATCGCCTCCGGGTCATCGGCCGGGCCGGCGTCGGCGTAGACAACATCGATGTGTCCGCGGCGACCGCCCGCGGCATTGCCATCTTCAACGCGCCCTCGGGCAACACAACGTCGGCCGCCGAGCTCACCATGGCGCTCGTGTTGAGTGTCATGCGGAAAGTCCCGGCCGCCGATCGCTCCATGCGGGCCGGCGAGTGGGACCGCAAGCCGTTCCGCGGATTCGAGCTGTTCGGCAAGACGCTGGGGCTGGTGGGCGCGGGGCGGATCGGCGGAGAGGTCGCTCGGCGGGCGCGTGCCTTCGGCATGAAAGTCATGGCGTACGACCCGTACCTGCAGCCGGAGCGGGCACGCCAGCTCGACATCACGTCGGCGTCGCTCCGCGATGTCATGCGGCAGGCGGACGTCATTTCACTCCACGTGCCCCTCACGGACGCCACCGCCAATCTCCTGGGTGCGGATGAGCTGTCCCTGATGAAGCCTACCGCCATCATCGTCAATGCGGCCCGGGGCGGCGTGCTCGACGAAATGGCGCTGGTCGAGGTGCTCAGGGACGGCCGGATCGCCGGCGCCGCCCTCGACGTGTTCTCCACCGAGCCGCTGGCGGCCGACCATCCACTGCGGACCCTCGACAACGTGCTGCTGACGCCCCATATCGGCGCCGCCACAGTGGAGGCCCAGCACAATGTCGCCTACGAGGTCGCCGAGTCGGTCCGCGATGCGCTGCTCCGATCCGAGTTCTCCGGCGCCATCAACGCGCCGGCTGTCGGCAGCGACATGATCCGGCAGCTCCAGCCGCTCATGACGCTGGCCACCCGCCTCGGTCAGCTGGGCCGCGCCCTCGCCTCCACCGTAGAGGGCGTGGAGATACGCTACGCCGGCGACTTCGCCGAGGAGGCGCTTCGCCCGCTCGCCGCCGCGGCCATGGTGGGGATCCTCGAGGATGTGGTGGGCCGCGGGGGCGTGAACCTGGTGAGCTCGCTCCACCTGGCCGAGTCCCGCGGCATCAACATCCGCCGCGTCCTCCTCGAGCCAGAGGCCGATTACGCCGAGCACCTCGAGCTGCGCATCGCCGGTGGTGGCCGCGAGACCCGGGTCGCTGGCGCCCTGAGGGGCGATCACCCGCGCATCGTGCGGGTCGACGCGTTCCCGGTGGACGTGCGGCCGGAGGGCATCCTCGTGCTCCTGAGGAACCGGGATGTCCCGGGGGTGATCGGGCGAGTGGGGATGTTGCTGGGAGAGGCGGGTGTGAACATCGCCGAGTACCACCAGGGCCGGCTGGAAGCTGGCGGAGAGGCCATGGCCGCAATCGCGGTGGACGAGAAGCTGACCCCGGACCTCGTGCGGCAGCTCGACGAGCTCCCGGATGTCGTCAGTGTCCGGCAGGTGCGGCTCGGCTGACCGGACCCGCATAGCGCCGTGCCACCGAACAACAGGGTCACCCCCACTGGCACCGCCTCCCCAGGAACATCGGAGGGAGAATCGGGTTTCATCGGCAAGCCGAAGGATGGAAGCGATACGCCTCTGGCCGGACCACCCATGCAGACGATCACTGCCGCACCGGGAATCCCGGATCCGGTACTGAGACGATACGCCCTCGCGGCGCTCGAAGAGGACCTCGGGTCCGGTGATGTCACCACCGACCTGCTCGTCCCCGCGGGCACCCAGGTGCACGCCACGCTCGTCGCGCGCGCCGAGGGGGTCGCCTGCGGGATGACCCTGGCGCGGACCATCTTCCTCGCTATCGATCCCGCGCTGGACGTGCGGGTCCACGCGGCCGACGGCCAGCAGGTCACACCCGGCACCACTCTCCTCGAGGTGAGCGGACTCGCCCGACCGATCCTTTCGGCGGAGCGCGTTGCCCTCAACTTCGTGGGCCGCCTGAGCGGCATAGCGTCGCTCACACGGCGGTACGTCGAAGCCGTAGAGGGCACGGGCGCACGAATCCTCGACACCCGCAAGACTACACCGGGTCTCCGAGCACTGGAGAAGTACGCGGTGCGCTGCGGCGGCGGGCACAACCACCGGTTCGGCCTCTCCGACGGCTTCATGCTGAAGGACAACCATCGGTCCGCGCTGGAGCGGTCGGGCACCAGTCTGCCGGCGGCGGTGAGGGAGGCTCGATCTCACCTCGGTCATGGGGTCGTGGTGACCGTCGAGGTGGACACGATCGACCAGATCTCCGAGGCGCTGGAGGCCGGCGCGGACTCGATCCTGCTGGATAACATGACTCCGGAACAGCTCGCTCTGGCCGTGCGCCAGATCGATGGCGCCTCGTTGACGGAGGCGTCGGGCGGGATCACACTGGAATCCGTGCGCGCCGCGGCGGAGAGCGGGGTCGACCTGATCTCCGTGGGCGCGCTGACCCACTCGGCGCCCGCGCTGGACGTGGCGCTCGATTTCGACTGGACGGACTGAGAGAGTCGCATGAACCGCATCGACACAGCCAGGACCACGTCACCCGAGCAGATGTACGCCGCTCTCAGTGAGCGGCTGCGCGACGTCCTGCCGGACTTCGAGATCCGGCAGAAGGCGGAGATCGCCGCCGAGATCAACCGGCTGAAGCAGGAGCGCGGGGCCGTCATCCTCGGCCACAACTACATGGAGGCCGCTCTCTTCCACAGCGTCTGCGATTTCAAGGGCGACTCCCTCGAGCTGAGCCGCCTCGCCGCCGAGGCGCCCGGTGACCCCATCGTCTTCTGCGGCGTCCGATTCATGGCCGAGACCGCAAAGATCCTGAGCCCGGAGAAGAAGGTGCTCCTCCCCACCGCCAAGGGAGGCTGCTCCCTCGCCGAGTCCATCCGGGGCGAGGACGTGCGCCGGCTCAAGAAGAAGTACCCGGGCGTGCCCGTCGTCACGTACGTGAACACCTACGCCGATGTGAAGGCCGAGACCGACGTCTGCTGTACTTCCAGCAACGCCGTGAAGATCGTCGAGAGCCTCGACAGCGATCAGGTCATCTTCCTCCCGGACGAGTTCCTGGCGAAGAACGTGGCGCGAGAGACCGGAAAGACCATCATTTTCCCCACCACCGATGGGTCGAAGGCCGGAGGTCTGTCCGGGAACGGGAAGGACGCGGGTGACTCCGGAGGACTCCAGTACGACATGATCGGCTGGCGCGGCCGCTGCGAGGTCCACGAGCAGTTCACGACCGAAGACATCGCGAACGTCCGGCGACAATTTCCGGACGTCATGGTTCTGGCCCACCCCGAGTGCAGCCCGGAGGTGGTGGAGGCCAGCGACTACAGCGGGAGCACGAGCGCGCTCATCAAAGCCGTCCAGAACGCCGACGCGGAGCGCTATCTTCTCCTCACCGAGTGTAGCATGGCCGATAACATCGTGGCCGAGAACCCCGAGAAGGAGATGGTGCGACTCTGCAGCGTCCGCTGCCCTCACATGAACGAGATCACCCTGGGCAACGTCCGCGACGCCCTCATCCACGATCGCTATGAGGTAGACGTCCCCGAGCCCACCCGCTCCAGGGCGCGCAAGTCCATCGAGCGCATGCTGGAGATCTCCTACGGGTCCACGCCGAGCGGCTGACGGTCCCGTGCCGCAACGCGGCACCCTCCACCGAGGCCGCAGGCCGAGGTCCCCCGCGCCGACGCAGTCGGCGCCCCCGCGGCCGCAGGCCGCCCCCTACTTCCTGCGCTTCTGCAGAAGCCAGCCGCGGTGGATGGACCGCGGCTCCTCCACAGTCACGAACGAGTCCGGCGCCCAGTGGTCCACCAGTCGCAGGATTCGCTTCGTATCGCTGCGCCGGGCAACGGTGTACACCACCTCCACGGTGCCATGACGGCCCTGACCGGAGAACTCGGTCACGCCGAAGCCAGCCTCGCGCAACGCGTCCGCCGCTTCCACACCGCCGTGCTCCGAGATGATCCGGATCGTCGCGAGCCCGAGCGCCAGCTTCTCCTCCACCCAGAGCCCCACAACGTTCCCCGCGGCAAACCCGCCCGCGTACCCGATGACGTGCAGCGGACTGTCCAGATACTGGATCGCGCTCCCGGCCGCGAAGAGCCAGATCATCACCTCGAAGAACCCGATGATGGGCACCAGCACTCTCTGACCGCGCACGGCCAGCAGCATGCGAGTGGTGGCCAGCGACACATCGATGATCCGGAGACCGAATATGACAAGCGGGCCCCAGGGGCCCGAAAAAACCGCTTCAAGCATTATCATCCACGGTGTCTAACGCCCGTGGCGCGCCGATGCAACCCGGGCGCGCGCGCGGGCGTGGATTTCGCAGTCTCGTTTCTCCCGGTACTTTCCCCGCGCACCCCGGCGCGGCCGTCGCATGAACGCGGCCGCCGACGAGCTGGAGCACGAGATGGATGACATTGGCAGAAGGCAGCGCCCGCGTGGGCACCGCCAGGACGGACGACGGACGGGATCTCTGCTCCGCGCCGTCGTGCCGCCCCGACCATCACGACAGCGGGAGCCCATGGCCCGGTTCCGATTTCCGCGGTTCACACGGAAGGACCTCGAGCGACTCGGTCCGCTCGACACATCGCCCTCCTCGACGAATGAGCTGGCGCTCGTACTCACCGGGGGCGGGGCGCGCGGGGCGTACCAGGTGGGCATGGTGCGCTGTCTCGCGCGCTACTTCCCGGAGCTGAGCTTCCCCATCATCACGGGGGTGTCGGCGGGAGCGGTGAACGCGGTGCACCTGGCCTCTCACCATGGCACCTTCCAGCAGGCGGCCGAAGAGCTGACAGCCCTCTGGAGTGAGTTGACCACCGAGCGAGTCTTCCGCACCGACTGGGGCCACCTCGCCTGGGGTGTCGGCCGGTGGATCGCGCGACTCATCACGGGCGGTCTCCTGCCCGCGCCAGAGGTCGAGGGGCTCCTCGACACGAGCCCTCTCCAGCAGTACCTGACCGAGGCCATGGCGGCCATCGAGGGGGAGATCACGGGGATCGACTACAACCTCCATCGCGGCACGCTCAAGGCCGTGGCGGTAAGCACCACCAGCTACACCACCGGACAGAACGTGGTGTTCGTTCAGGGTCGCGACATCGAGACCTGGGAGCGCCCCTACCGCCGGAGCGTCCAGACGCGTCTGCGCGTGGAGCACGTCATGGCATCGTCCGCCCTGCCGGGCTTCTTCCCCGCCATCCGTATCGGCGACCACTGGTACGGCGATGGCGGGATCCGCCTGACCGCGCCCCTCTCACCGGCCCTCCACCTCGGAGCCAAGCGGATCCTGGCCGTGTCGACCCGCTTCGAGGGCTCCCAGGCCGAGGGCGACGAGCCCGAGATCTCCGGCTACCCGCCCCCCGCGCAGATCCTCGGCGTGCTCATGCAGTCGGTGTTCCTGGATACGCTCGACCAGGACGCGCGGCGCCTCGAGCGCCTGAACGAGGTCATCGCCAGGCTCTCGGAGGAGGACCAGTCAATGCTGCGGCCGGTGGAGATGGTGGTGCTCCGCCCATCCCAGGACCTGAGCAGGCTGGCGGGCGAGTTCGAGGCGCGGCTGCCCAAGGGCTTCCGCTTTCTCATCAGGGGACTGGGCACGTCGCGGACGGGCAGCCCGGCGATCCTGGCCATGATGATGTTCCAGCCGGACTATATCCGGCGGCTCATCGAGCTGGGCGAAGCGGACACCGAGGAGCGCATCGACGAGATCGCCGCGCTCCTCGGTGTCGAAGCCCCCACGCAGACCGCCTCGGCTTAGAACCGACGGCCGAGCCGTACGAAGAATCGCGGCTCCTGCTCTACGTCGCCGCTCAGCGGCAGCGCCGCATAGATCCCCAGGTCGCCCAGCAGGAACCCGAGCCCCGCATCCGTGAGCGTGCCGGTGTTCCGCTCGCCCCCCAGCAGGTCGCTGTCGTAGCCCCAGCCGCGGCCGGCATCGAAGAACACCACCCAGGTGGGGCTCATGTCGATGTCCACTACACCCCACCATTCATCGTCGTCGTAGTCCGGATCGCCGAACCCAAAATCGAGCGACAGCTCTCCGCGGTATTCCACCTGCGCCAGGGCGAATCGGTCGCAACCATAGGTCGGGTAGAATGACTCCTCTTCCACCCGCCCCATGAAGCGCCGTGCGCCACAGTCGCCGAAGAAGGCAGGGAACCCCGGCAGCGTGCCGATCCCCCCCAGCGTGTGCTGGTACTGGGGCGGGAGCGCCTCGCCCTCCATGCTCCCGCCGCCCACGACCCGCACGTTCAGCTGGGACTGATAGCCCACACGCGTGTAGCGGCGCAGGTCGAGGAACGCGCTCGTGAAGTCGGAATCCATCTCCGCGCTCGGCAGGGTCTCGGGCGCGGGGTCGTCGATCGGCGTATTCAGCGTCAGAGCCGGTCGCGCGAGAGCGCCACCCACCGGCCGCTCCAGAGCGACGCGGCCGTACCAGCCCTCGCTCGGATCGTCGCGGTCAGCGCGCAGGTCGAGCTCCACCGAGCCGGCCAGCAGCTGGAGGTCGCCCTCCCCCACCAGCGGCTGGACGCGCCAGTCGTCGCCGCCGTGAAAGAGCGACCACGGGTCACCGGCGGCACGAGAGTCGTACTCCTCATCCCGGTACTCCACGCGCGCCTCCAGACCCCGTACCGGCTCCGCACGCACGAACACGCTCCACCCGGTGCGATCGTAATAGTCCCGGTAGTCCTCGTGGAAGACCGCGGCCGCCAGTGACGCCTCGAGGTCCCGGATCCGCCACGGATCGAGCGGATCGATCGCAGAGAACGCGGAGCCCCCGACGCTGAACCGACGGTCGCCGCCCAGGTACTGCTGCGCCTCGACCTGGTAGCCCATCCGGTCCGTATCCAGAGACGCGCCGGACTCCGTACGCCAGATCGCCAGCGCCTCCAGCCGGAGCGGATTGCGCCCTGCCGTCTGAATCACCGGCCCGAACATCACCGGCAGACCTTCCACCCGGTTGTAGCTGCTGCCCGCCCTCACCGCCAGACGCGAGAATCCGCGGTCCCAGTCATCCCGCCGGCGATCGCGCCGCCGGTCGTGGTCCTCGTCGTCCCAGTCCCAGTCCCAATCCCAGCCCCCGCGATCCTCGCGGTCATGCTCCCACGCCCGGTCCCGGCGGGACGCGGCGTAGGTGGTGACGGTGCCCCCCACGGACGCTTCGCCCTCCAGCCGGACCGCGCCTCCGATGACGGTGATGTCCCCCGTGACGGAGCCGCCCGGCTCCAGGATGACGTCCCCGTTGACCATGGCCACGTCACCCCTGACCTGTCCCGCCACCCGCAGCGGACCGCCGATCGCGGCGATCCCGCCTTCCACCACGCGCGTGCGGTCGATGGTCATGGGGCCGTCGTACCGCTCGGCGCCCCCCTCATACATGCGAAGAAGCTCCCATTCCAGATCGGATGGGAGGTTCGCGCCCCGGATCTCCTGCTCCTGCGCCGCGACCGGCATGGCCAGCAGCAGGAGAAGGAAGCTGCTCGGCAGTCTCATGGTCTCCGTCCTCGGCTCGATCGAACTCTTGGACCTCGATCTTTCTACGTCGGACGCCGCGCCGGGGTTTCAGCCGACGGTCAGTCCGGTGCGTGCAGCAGGCCGTGGCCCTCCAGGATCGAGAGGACCGCGTCCAGCGGCAGCGCGTCGACGGTCCCACGGTGCCCGCGCGTGGTGACCGCGCGGAAGAGCGAGTTGTAGATGGCCTCCTCCGTGGCCTCGGCCACCGCCTGGAAGAGTGGAGACATGCGGTCGTTGGGAAGATCGACGGTCGCGCGCGGGCCGTCTGCGGATCGCCGCCGTACCGACTCCGCGGTGGAGAACGCGATGACGTAGTCCCCGGACCCGTTGCTCATGCTGGCGCCCGTTCGGGCGAGGCCGGCGAGCGCCCGGTGCGCCAGCCGCTCGAGGTTGCGCGCGCTCAGCGGCGCATCCGTCGCCACCACGATCATGATGCTGCCGTCCCCGGCGTCCCCTCCGCCCACCCCCTCCTCCAGCGCTTCACGGAAGGAGTACTGCCCCAGCTCGATCCCCACGGGGGCACCGCCCACGCTCAGGACACCGCCGAAGTTCGACTGCACCAGCACGCCCACGGTCCACCCGTCCAGCGATTCGGGGAGGAGACGCGACGAGGTCCCGATCCCCCCCTTCCAGCCAAACGCCACCGTCCCCATGCCCGCTCCTACCGCCCCTTCCGCCACGGGGCCGCCCCGCGCTCCCTCCAGCGCCTCCACCACGTGCTCCGGCCGGATCGGACGGGCCGCAATGTCGTTCAGATAGCCATCGTTCGTCTCGCCCACCACCGGGTTGATCGATCGCACGTCCTCCATTCCCGGCCCCGCCAGGAGCCACTCGACCATGGCATCCGCCGCCTTCCAGACGCAGAGCGTGCACGTCAGCAGAATCGGTGTCTCCAGCTCCCCGAGCTCCCGCACCTGAGTCACCCCCACCAGCTTCCCGAAGCCGTTCCCCACCACCATGGCGGCAGGCACTTTCTCACGGAAGATGTTGCCCGGGTGTGGCACCACCGCCGTCACCCCCGTCCGGACCGAGTCGCCCTCCACCACCGTCCGCTGACCCACCCGGACGCCCGCAACATCCGTTATGGCATTGAGCGGCCCCGGCGGCAGGATCCCCACCACCACCCCGGCCTCACGGGCGCGCGGTCGATCCCCCGCGGCATCGCCTTCCGTTCCGACCTGCCCGGCCGTCACGGCCGGCACGGAGAGGAGGAAGAGAAGGGAGAGGAGGAGCGGGCGCGGCCGCAACCGGCGTGCTCGGCGGGACAGTTTCATGATGATCAGACTCCTGGCGGCACGGCCGCACTTGGTGGGAGGAGCGAACTCGCTCAGGATAGAGTAGCTCGACGAGTGACGTCAACGGTGGACGGCCCTCGAAACATTCCCCATATTCCGCGGTGCCGCCCGACTTTGCGCGGGGTGGCATTGAAGTTGACGAGGCCCGAGGCAGCCGCTAACCTTTCGGGCTCCGGAGCCGTGACTCCGGTGACCTCCGATCCGTGACGAACCCGGACTCTCAATGCAAGACGGCATTATAAGACTCGCGCGCCGGGTCGTACCCGGCGCGTTCCTGTTGCTTGCGGGCTGTGCAGACCACCCGCAGACGATGATCGAGCCGGTCACCGAATTCGGCCGGATCCAGATCGCGCTCTGGGCCACCGTCACCTGGTGGTCGGTCGGGATCATGGTGGTCGTGTTCGGCGCTCTGGCGTTCATCCTGGTACGGTACCGGGAGCGGCCGGACGGGACGCGGCCGAAACCGATCTACGGCAGCACCATGCTCGAGATCTTATGGACCGTGATTCCGGCGCTGATCATCCTCGTCATCGCGATTCCCACGATCCGGGCGATCTTCGAGACGCAGGCCGACCCGCCGGAGGACGCGCTCGTCGTGCAGGCCATCGGTCACCAGTGGTGGTGGGAGTTCCGCTACCCCGAGCTCGACCTGGTCACCGCCAATGAGTTCTATGTGCCCGTGGGTCGCCCGTTGGCCCTCGAGCTCCGCTCCGCGGATGTCATCCACAGCTTCTGGATCCCGCGTCTCGGCGGAAAGAAGGACGTAAACCCCGTCCCCCGGACGCCGGAAGGTGTGGAACCGCTCCACCAGAACGTGATCTCGCTGGAGGTCGACTCCACGGGCGAGTACATGGGGCAGTGCGCCGAGTTCTGCGGCACGTCTCACGCGATCATGCGGATGATGGCCATAGCGGTGGAGCCGGAGGTGTTCGACGGATGGGTCCGCGACATGAAGAGCGCGGTGGAGCCGTCGGGCGAGTCAGCGGCGCGGGGCAGGGAGATCTTCCTGCGGAGCACATGTATCGCCTGCCACACGATCGAGGGCACGCCGGCCCAGGGTAAGCTCGGGCCGAACCTGACCATGTTCGGCGAGCGCTGGAGCATAGCCGCCGGTCTCATGGACAACACGGAGGAGAACCTCACGGAGTGGATCCTCCACGCTCCCGAGCTCAAGCATGGGGTAATCATGCCTGGCGCGAACGTCGGAGCCGGCGGGATGGCGCCGACGGGATTGAGCCGCGCCGACGCGGAGGCGGTCGCCGCATACCTGGTCGATCTCCGGCGCCCCATGGCGGGGCGGCGCATCGATCTGCTGACCGACGTCGGCGCCCCCACCGGCGCCGCCGACACGGCCGACGACATGCTCGTCGCGCCCGCGGAGCCGCTACCCCAGATCACTGACACGACCGCGGGCCAGCCGCGCTAATCCACAGCTCTCGGACTCGATAGGCACGATGGCAACAGCCGAAGCACACACACCGGTAGGAACGCCGCAGAAGCGAAGCGGTCTCTGGGACTGGTTGACGACGATCGACCACAAGAAGATCGGGATCCTCTACGCCAGTACGGCCCTGGTCTTCTTCGTTCTGGGCGGCCTGGAGGCGCTGCTGATCCGATGGCAGCTGGCGAGGCCCGAAGCCGCCATCATCGATCCGGACCTCTACAACCAGTTGTTCACGATGCACGGCCTCACCATGGTCTTCCTGGTGGGCATGCCGATCGCCGTCGCGTTCTTCAACTACGTCGTACCCCTCCAGATCGGGGCCCGCAATGTGGCCTTCCCGCGGCTGAACGCGTTCTCGTACTGGATTTTCCTCTTCGGAGGACTCTTCATGTACTCCAGCTGGTTCATCGGGGCGGCGCCCGACGGCGGCTGGTTCGGCTATGCCAACCTGAGCAGCCGGCAGTTCTCGCCAGGGCCGAACATGGATTTCTACGCCCTCGGTCTCCAGATCCTGGGTATCGGGTCCATCGCCGGTGGTGTCAATTTCATCACGACGATCGTGAACCTGCGCGCGCCCGGCATGAAGCTCATGCGGATGCCGCTGTTCACCTGGATGGCGTTGGTCACCAGTTTCATCATCGTGACGGCGCTCCCCGTTCTGGCAGTCGCGCTCTTCATGCTGACGTTCGACCGCTTCTGGGACACGAACTTCTTCAACGTCGCGGCGGGCGGCGATCCGATCCTCTGGCAGCACCTGTTCTGGCTGTTCGGCCACCCCGAGGTCTACATCCTGATCCTGCCGGCGTTCGGGATCGCCAGCGACGTGATCCCCACGTTCAGCCAGAAGCCGCTGTTCGGCTATGCGATCATGGTCTTCAGCGGTGCGCTCATCGGGTTCATCAGCTGGGGCGTGTGGAGCCACCACATGTTCACCACCGGGCTCGGCCCCATTGCCGACTCGTTCTTTACCATTTCGACCATGATCATCGCCATTCCCACAGGCGTTAAGATCTTCAACTGGCTGGCCACGATGTGGGGTGGGGCCATCAAGTTCACCACGTCCATGATGTTCGCCATCGCCATGGTGGCGCTGTTCACCATTGGCGGGATCAGCGGGATCATGCACTCGGCCTCCCCCGCCGACCTCCAGCAGCACGACACCTACTTCGTGGTGGCCCACTTCCACTACGTCCTGATCGGTGGACTGATCATGGGCGTGTTCAGCGGCTTCTACTACTGGTACCCCAAGGTCACCGGTCGACTCCTCAGCGAGACGCTGGGCAAGTGGCACTTCTGGCTCTTCGTGATCGGCTTCAACGCCGTGTTCATGCCCATGCACTGGGTGGGGCTGCTCGGCATGCCCCGGCGCGTGTACACCTACGCCGAGGAGCTGGGGGTCGGTCGCGTGGATGGCCGACGCGGCCTACTCTGCACGCAGGCCGACGCGAGAGGTTCCCCGAGAAGGGTGGCACGCCAAACCCCGCAAAGCGCATCTGCGCCAAGTGCGCCGTCCGCCACACCTGCCTCCAGTACGCCTTCGCCCGCCCCGAGCTCGACGGCGTGTGGGGCGGCACCACGTACAAGCAACGCCAGCAGTTGCGCAGGAGGTCCGCCTGATGACCGTCACACTTGGCCCCCCGTTCTCCTACTACGGCGGGAAAACGACGATGGCCGCCGGAATCGCCTCCCTCCTCCCCGCTCACACTCACTACGTGGAGCCGTTCGCCGGATCCCTCGCAGTGCTGTTGGCGAAACCTCCGTCGGCTTTCGAGACGATCAATGACCTCGACAACAACATCGTCACGTTTTGGCGAGTCCTCCGCGACCACCCGACACTCATGCGCGTCTGCGCACAGACCCCCCACTCCCGCGCCGAATACCTCGCCTGTCAACGAGACTTTGACGCCCCCAGCATCACCGACGTCGAACAAGCCCGCCGCGTCTGGACCAACCTGACCCAAGGCCGCGCCGGCACCCTCACCGGCACCGGATGGCGACACATCCAAAACCCCGAAGCCCACCGTTTCTCCATGCACGGCTACCTCGATGCCTACGTGGACCGGATGAGGAGCGCCGCCGGCCGCCTCGCCAACGTCTCCCTCGAGGCGCGCGACGCCCTCGACGTCATCCGCGACTACGGCAAGCACCCCACCATCTGCATCTACGCCGACCCGCCCTACCTCGGCGCCACCCGCAGCTCGCGCCAGTACCTCCACGAGCTCGACGGCGTCGAGGACCGCGAGCGGCTCGCCGAGGCACTCCACGACTGTCAAGCATCAGTGGTCTTGTCCGGCTATCACTCTGACCTCTACGCCTCCCTCTACGCCGACTGGCACCACACCGAGGTCGCCGCCTTCACCGGGCAATCCAACGCCAACGGCCGCCGCACCGAGGTCCTGTGGTCCAACCGCCCCCTCGCCCACGCCGATACCCTCGACTTCACCGACGACGACAAGGAAGGGATCACCGCCTCGTGATGAGCGACCACGACACCCAGCCCACCCCCGGGCCCTACGCCACCGCCGCCCCCACCTACTGGCAGGCCGGCTGGCGCGGGGTGCTGCCACTGCCCGCCGGGGCGAAAACCCCCGTCCCCCGCGGGTGGACCGGCGCCCACGGCGGGTGGCCCTCCTACGCCGACGTGCACGCCTGGACCGAGGAGCAGCCCGGCGGGAACATCGCCCTCCGCCTGCCCCCCGACGTCCTCGGCGTCGACGTCGACTCCTACGGCGACAAGCCCGGCGGCCTCGTCCTCGCCTCCCTCGAGGAGCGCCTCGGGGCGCTGCCCGCGACGTGGCGCACCACCAGCCGCGACGACGGAACCTCCGGCATCCGCCTCTACCGCATCCCCCCCGGCCTGCGCTGGCCCGGCGTCCTCGGCCCCGGCATCGAAACCATCCGCTTCGAGCACCGCTACGCCCTCGCGTGGCCCTCAGTCCACCCCACCGGCGGCACCTACCGGTGGATCACCCCCGACGGCGCCACCGCCCTCGGCGTCGTCCCCACCCCCGAAGACCTCCCCACGCTCCCCAAGCGTGGGTCGACCACTTCACCGGCGGGCAGACCGCCACCGACCAGCCCCACGCCGACCTCACCGACACCGCCGCCGCCGACTGGGTCGCCACCCGGCGCCGGCGCGCCCTGCCGCCACGTGGACAGCGCCCTCACCGCCGGCCTGAACGGCCTCACCGCCGCCACCTCCCGCCACGACGCCACCCTGCAACTGACCAACCGGCTCGTCTGGCTCGCGGGCGAGGGCCACACCGGCGCCGCGGCCGCGCTCACCCAGACCCGGCAGGCGTTCACCACCGTCGTCGCCCCGACCGCGGCGAACGGGAGGCCGCCGCCGAGTGGGACCGTATGGTCGCCGGCGCCGTCCGCATCGCCGCCGCCGCCCACCCCAACCCCGCCACGATCGACCCCTGCAACGACCCGTTCCACGGACTCATCCCACGAAAGGACCAGCCATGCCCGAGCACGCCTGCGCCCCCACGAGCACCCCAGCGAGCGCCCCAGCGACTTCGGACCTCCCTGGCCCGACGGTCACGACCCCGACTCCAACAAGTGCCCCGACGACGAGCACCGCCTCAACACCTGCGCATGGTGCGTTGGAAGCGGAGTCGTGGACGACTTCGACGGCGAACAGCCCTGTGCCAGATGCGACGGGCGAGGCCACCTCCACAACTGACGGAGAGCCGGAGCGCACCACCTGGTGGCCGCGCGACCTCGAACCCACCCTCGCCGGCGAGGAAGACGACGAGCCCGGACCGGCTTTCCTGCTCCGCGACGACGGGCAGGCCCTGTTCTACCCCGGCCGCGTCAACGGACTCCTCGCGCCGTCCGAGTCCGGCAAAACATGGCTCGCGCTCCTCGCCGTCGCACAGGCCGCCCGGGCTGGCGCCCGCGTCACCATCGTCGACTTCGAGGACACCCACAAGGGCGTCATCGGCCGCCTCTTGCTCCTCGGGCTCACCCCCGAGGAGATCCGCACCCACATCGCCTACATCGGCCCCGACGAGCCCTACCACCCGTTCCTGTCGGACACCGGGCGCGACCTGACCGAGCACCTCGACACCTGGCAGCCCAAGCTCGTCGTCCTCGACGGCGTCAACGCCGCCATGACCCTTCAAGGCCTCGACCTGGTCAGCAACAAGGACGCCACCACGTTCGCCCAGCAGATCCTCAAGCCGCTGACGAAGAACGGTGCCGCCGTGGTCTACGTCGACCACACCCCGAAGTCAAAGGACAACGAGACCGCGGGCGGAATCGGCGCCCAGGCGAAACGCGCCATGACCACCGGGTGCGCCATTCGCGTCGAGGTCAGGAAAGCATTCGGGAAAGGCCAGGACGGCACATTCACGCTGCGCGTGGACAAGGACCGCCAGGGCGACGTCCGCGGCGCCTCCCTGCCCTCGCAGAACGGTCACTGGGCCGGCACTGCCCACCTGACGAGCAACGCCGACGGGACCGTCGAGATCGTCATCGAGTCGCCGCAGCACCGCACCGAGCACGTCAAAGACGAAACCTTCCGCCCGACACAGCTCATGCAGCGCGTCAGCGACTTCCTCGCAAGCACCCCCGACGGCTCCTCGCAGCGGGCGATCACCGACGGCGTGCGCGGCAAGGAGTCCTACATCAGGGACGCCCTCGCGGTCCTCGTCGACGAGGGTCACGTCGAGCGCCGGGAAGTCTCCGGCAGAGGCGGGACGCGCCTCGTGCACGTCCTCGTGAAGGCTTACGACCAGGCCGCCGACGGCGCCTCCTGCGACCCATTCGGAAGTGCCTCCCGAAGTGCCTCCCAGTGCATCCCGGGAGGCGGTTCGAGTGCCTCCCCTCGAAGTGCCTCCCCGTCTCCCCCCCCTACGGGGAGACGGAGGCACTTCGGGAGGACACGGGGGACCAGGCCGCACCCCCCGAAACGCGAAGTGACTCCCAGTCGCCCGGGCCGCACATCGGCAACCGCGTGATCGCCGGACAGAACCGCCGCGTGAACCTCGACACCGGAGAGGTCCTCGACTGATGGCCGGCATGGACCAGCGCGTCCGAGCCCACCTCATCGGCGAAGGGCGACATCACCGAGCAAGGCCTGACCCGCACCCCCAAGCACCGACGCTGCCCCACCTGCCGCGAGATCGTCTACGGCGCGATCGACGACCTCGGCCTCGACGCCCTGGCCTCCGCGTGGCCCGTCACCGTCGCCGCCGAGCTCGCCGCCCACATGGCGGCCGGCGCACCTGGTCCCACGTCGCCGGCCAGCTCGTCGCCCGCTACTGGGACCGCATCGAGTCAAGAGCGCTGACGACGAGCCCGTCCACGTCGCCCACGCCTGCGGAATCCCACCCCCGGAAACGAATACCCTTTGGATGAAAGCACCGCCCCCCGAATACACCAACCCACCATTCTGAGAAGAAAAAGGAGCAGGAAATGGCAGAGCAGGTCCCCATGATTCCCTCACCGCTCAGCGAGGCCGAGCTCATCGAGTTCCTCGAGGCCATGCGCCAGGCGAACGCCCTCCTCGGGCAGCAGCGCGACAAGGCCCGCGAGCGGTGCGACGAGCTCGACGAGACCCGGTGCCCTCGAGGCCGCGCTCGGCGAGGCGCGTGCCGAGCGGGACGCCGTCGTCGCCCAGCTCGACACCACCTGCGCCCGCCGGGTCTCCACCACCCCGCCGAAGGCCGGCGGCTGCGACCTCGCCGAACCGCGGTTCTCGGGCAGCAGCCGTGTTGACCCCGAAAACGTCGCGGGGAGGCACCTGTGAGCGCCGAACAGGCACAGGCGGCACACCGGGACGTCCGGGACGCCACGGGGCCTCACACGGCCACACAGAGCGTGGACGCCATCATCACCGCCCGACGGGCGGCCGTAGCCCGCGACCGCGTCGTCGTCGAACGCGTCGCCCGCGAACTGTGGGACCAGGACAACCTCTACGCCTCCTGGCCGCTCGCCCACCCCAGCGAGCGGCGCGCCCACCGGGAACGGGCGATCCTGCTCGTCAACGCCGCCTACCGCGTCCTCGGCCTCGACCCGGCCCGGCGCACCTTCGCGACGAGCCCCTGCACCCGGTGCCCGGCCAGCCCGGCCCGGTCACCGCCGACAACGACCCCGAGCTCGCCCGGCTGCGGGCCGAGAGCGACCGGTTGCCCGGTCGCCGCCGAACGGCGGTGGGCCCGCCTGACCGTCGTCGCCGCCGTCTGGGACCGCCACGTCCCCCGCACCGCCCACGGAGGCCGCGCCGCTGTGCGACTACCACCGCGCCGTCTACGTCCAACTGACCCGCAACCGCACCCATGCCCGAAGCGCAGCGGAGGGAAGTCCGCGCCAGCCTCGCCGCGTCCTGCTGCGACCACCCCCGCACGAACCGGAGATAACCCACATGAGCCTGGACCGCCGCTGCCCCACCTGCCGCAGCCACCTCGCCAAAGCCGGGAGCGTCCCACACTGCGACGGCCCGGTGTGCCCGTGGGTGCGCTGCGCCACCTGCAGCGCCGTCATCGACCTGCGCTCCAAATCCCACATCCCCCCACGCCCCACGAACCCGAAGGACCCCGCGTGACCAAGCCCCCCGAGTACATCCCCGAGCCGATCACCGAAGCCGAGACGATCGAGCAGCGCCTGACCGAGGCATGCGCCACGATCACCGCCCACTGGGACCAGATGCTGCCCACCGGGCCAACCGGGTCCGTGGGCGCCGGCGCCGCCGTCTCACGCACCTCCACCGGGCGCGACGAGGACAACGGCGACCACAACCGCGACGTGGGCGCCGTGGACGTCGTCGTCTCGCTGCGCCACGACGTCGTGGTGACCCTCAACAGCTGGTGCCAGGTCGTCATCGAAGCCTTCGACGTGACCACAGTCGTCCCGGACGGCCTCGACGCCAAGGCGATGGCGGCCTTCCTCGCCCGCTGGGCGCGCCACCTCTCCGGCCACGACGCCGGCCGAGACTGCGCCGACGAGGTCCACGCCGCCGCCCGGCGGTACGCGGCGTGGCCGTCCCCCACCGCCGGGACTGGGTCGGCCTCGGCGAGTGCCCCATCGAAGGCGACGACGGCCAGGTCTGCGGCGGACAAGTGCGGGCCTACCCCGAGCACCTCGACGAGGACGGCGACGCCTGGGCCTCCTGCCGGTCCTGCGGGACCAGGGCAGTCGCCTCGTGGTGGGAAACGCAAATGTTCCCCGACGGGACCAGCCGGCTCGTCACCGCCGACGGCGTCGTCACCCTGCTGCACCGCACCTACGGCCGGGTCGTCACCCCGTCGGCGGTGCGCAAGTGGGTGCAGCGTGGGCTGCTCGAGCGCTCCGGCACCGACACCGGGGCCGAGCGCTGTACTCCCCCGAAGCCGTCGTCTGGGCAATGGAGCGGCAGCGCCGGCGCGACACGCTGAGCGCCTGAA